>CAVRHY010000001.1:0-21399 GCA_963721105.1 uncultured Alphaproteobacteria bacterium
GGGCCCGGGGGGGTGAGGGAGCGCGCCTCAGGCCGGGGCGCGGTTGAACCAGCCGACGCGGCCGAGCACGTGCCAGTAGCTGGGCGCGATCTCCATCTCGGGCTCGTGGCCTTTCTCGACCATCAGCCGGTGCAGCCGCGGCAGGCGCCAGCAGGGGACGTGCATCACCAGGTGGTGCTCGAGGTGGTAGTTCACCCAGTAGGGCGCGACCAGCAGGCCCATCAGCGGCCCGGCCCGCGTCGTGCGCACGTTCCTCAGCGGGTCGTCCGAGAACTCGGTCGCGCCGTGCTCGGCGATGTTGCGCAGCCGAACGACGAACTGGAACCAGGTCAGCAGCGGCAGCAGCCAGAAGGCCGGCCACCACCACCAGGCGCCGGCGGCCCACATGACGGCGAACAGCACCGCGTTGACCGCCAGCGTGGGCCGCAGATCCTCGGCCTTGAAGGTCTGCGCCATGTTGGCGCCCTCGATGGCGTCGCGGTCCCAGGCCAGTTGCACCGTCATCCGCAGCTGCTCCCAGCGCTCCTTCGCGCCGGTGCGCCCGGTCAGGTCGCGCGTGAACTTGCGGATCAGGCTGGCGCGCGTCGTCGGGAACGGCCGCGAGAGGCGCAGGTCGGGGTCGTTCTCGGTCTGCGTGTACTTGTGGTGGGTCAGGTGATAGCGGCGATAGCTGACGAGGTCCGCCCCGATCGGCCGGGCGCAGAGCCACTGGCCGACCCACTCGTTGGCCCGCCGCGAGGCGAAGAGCGCGTTGTGCGCCGCGTCGTGCATCAGGATGGCGAGCCCGAGCTGGCGCGAGCCGATCAGCATCACCGCCAGCACGAAGGTCAGTGGGTTCGGCCAGAGCGCGAAGAGCGCGATGGCGGCGGCGATCACCCCCCAGCAGTGCAGGACAAGCGCCGCGCCCATGAGGTTCGACCGCCGCGCCAGCGGGCGGATCTCGTCGGGGGTGAAGTAGGTCTTGCCGGCGGCCATTGCGCGCCTCCGTCGCATGCCTGAATGTAGTGCAGCCCCCCGCCTCGCCGCAAGTCGGACCCTCTTCACAGCGCCGCGCGATGTGCTAGAGCAGCGTCCGGCCGGGAGGGGGCTTTTTCCCGCGCAGGCGCGGGGTCTGCCTGAACCGTCGCAGAGTCCCGTTTTTGCGGGAATGACGCGCCAGCGCGGTGCCGGCGCGATCGCGGACGCGGCGCAGGGAGGCGCGGGGAGAGGACGCATGATCTACGAGAGCGGAGCCGAGTACATGAGCGCACCGCGCCGCGCCGTGGCGCTGTTCGGCATGTCGGGGCTCGGCAAGACCTCGACGGCGCGGATGCTGCGCCAGCTTGGGCGGTGGTTCCACTATTCGGTCGATTACCGGATCGGCACGCGCTACATGGGCGAGCACATCGCCGACAACTTCAAGCGCGCCGCCATGCAGGTGCCTTTCCTGCGCGAGCTGCTGCTGACCGAACTCGGTGCATATCAGCTCGCACCTGACCTTCGAGAACCTGGCGCCGCTGTCGACCTATCTGGGCAAGCCCGGCGACCCGGCGAAGGGCGGCATCCCCTTCGAGGAATACGTCCGCCGCCAGCGCCAGCACCGCGACGCCGAGGTCAACGCGATGCTGGACACGGTGCATTTCCTGCGCCGGGCCGAGGAACTGTACGGCTATACCAGCTTTCTCTGCGACACGTCCGGTTCCATCTGCGAGGTCGTCGACCCGGCGAACCCGGAGGACCCGGTGCTGTCGGTGCTGTCGCGCCACATGCTGCCGGTGCAGATCCGTGGCACCGAGGCCGATGCCGAGGAACTGGCGCGCCGCTTCGACCGCGACCCGAAGCCGATGTACTATCCCGAGAGCTTCCTGCGCGAGACCTGGGCGGCCTACCGCGCCGAGCACGGCGTCGCCGAGGACCGCGTCGACCCGGACGACTTCATCCGCTGGGGCTTTCGCCGGCTCTTGAGCCACCGGCTGCCGCGCTATGACGCCATTGCGCGCAACTGGGGCGTGGCGGTGCCCTCGCAGGCTGTCTCGGCGGTGAAGACGCCCGAGGAGTTCGACCGGCTGATCGCCGAGGCTATCGACAGCGCGCCATCGCCTGGCTGAAAGCCCGCGACGAGCCGGTCAGCGGCAGTTCGAGGCTGCCGCCGCCATAGCCCGTCAGCCGGACCGACCGACCGCGCCCCAGCGCCGACAGCAGCGGATGGCCCGGCGGCAGGTCGGCATAGAGGCCGTTCGGCCCCGGCACGAAGTCGAGCGCGTATCGCTCGTCCGCCGCCTCGACGGTCATGGCCACGGCGCCGCCCTGGTAGCCCGCCGCCATCAGCTGGCTGCGGCCCTGGCGGTCGCAGAAATAGTAGAGCCCGAGGCTGCCCTCGGCGTTGTCGACCCCGGCATAGGCGGTGCGCCCGTCGTCGACCGTGCCGGCCGTCCACGTCGTCGAGGGCGCGCCGGCCCCGCCCTGGCCGCCGCCGCCGGCTCGCCGGAGCAGCGCTGCTGGACGCAGGTCTCGTAGGCCGGGTTGGTGGCCGGCCCGTTGGCCTCGAGGCACTGCCAGATGCAGCGCTGCACCTCCATCGCGTCCTGCGCCGCCGCGGGTGCCCTCCCAGTCGCCGTCATCGCGGCCGTCGCCGCCAGGCCACAGGCCAGGAGCGCCCCGGAAGGTTGTGCATCGGTCCCTCCTTCATCGCCGCGGCACCGCCGGGCCGCGCAACCAGTGTCGCCTCGCCCCTTCCCTTTCGTCAACCGGCGCCTGACGGCGTCGCTTGAGGCCGGCGCGGGCTTGGCCTATCTCTGCGGACCCAGCGGAGGACGCCGATGCCGATCAGGATTCCGACCAACCTGCCAGCCCATGACGTGCTGCGGCGCGAGGGCGTCATGGTCATGTCCGAGGAGACGGCGCAGCGCCAGGACATCCGGCCGCTGCACGTGGCGCTGCTGAACCTGATGCCGAACAAGGTGCGTACCGAGACGCAGTTCGCCCGGCTGATCGGCGCAACGCCGCTGCAGATCGAGCTGACGCTGATCCGCATGAGCGAGCACACGCCCAAGAACACCTCGGCCGAGCACATGGAGGCGTTCTACCGGCCGTTCCCCGAGCTGGTGGACGAGAAGTTCGACGGGCTGATCCTCACCGGCGCGCCGATCGAGCTGCTGCCCTTCGAGGAGGTGACCTACTGGGACGAGCTGACCCGCGTCTTCGACTGGAGCCAGAGCCACGTGCTGTCGAACTTCGCGGTCTGCTGGGGCGCGCAGGCGATGCTGCACCACTTTCACGGCGTCCAGAAGCACCCGCTGGAGAGGAAGGCGTTCGGCTGCTTCCCGCACCGGAACCGGGCCCCGGCCTCGCCCTATCTGCGCGGCTTCTCGGACCAGTTCACGATCCCGGTCAGCCGCTGGACCGAGATCCGCGAGGACGAGCTGCCCGCCGACCGCGGCCTGACCGTGCTGATGAGCGCCGATGCGACGGGGCCCTGCCTGATCGAGGACCCGGGGCACCGGGCGCTCTACATGTTCAACCACATCGAGTACGACACGACCTCGCTGAAGGAGGAGTACGACCGCGACGTCGCCCGCGGCGAGCCGATCGACGTGCCGGTCAACTACTATCCCGGCGACGACCCGACGAAGCCGCCCGAGAACCGCTGGCGCAGCCACGCCCACCTGCTGCTGGGCAACTGGATCAACCAGGTCTACCAGACGACACCCTTCGACCGGGCGGCGATCGGGACACCCGCCGAGCGCGCGCCCGCCGATGCGTGACGGCGGGGTCCGTGACGGCGGGCGCGTGACGGCGGGCGTGTGACGGCGCCGGCGCGGCGCCGCGCTCAGTTGAGCTGGCGCGTCTCGACCCGGCGGTTGTCGGGGTGGGTCGGGTCGGCGCGGCGCGGGCTGGACTCGCCGAAGCCCCGGGGGGTCAGCCGGCCGGCGGCGACGCCGTGGCCGACGAGGTAGCTGACGACGGCGGCCGCGCGGCGCTCGCTCAACGCCATGTTGTGCATGGCCGAGCCGGTGGCGTCGGTATGTCCCTCGACGGCGAAGCGCAGCCCGGACAGCGCCGGGCTGGCCAGCGCGTGGGCGAAGGCGTCGAGGTTCTGCCGCGCCTGCGGCGTCAACGTGGCCGAGTTCGAGCTCGAAGGTCACCAGCATGTCGTAGCCGCCGGGCGCCGGCTGGGCGACCGGGGCCGCCGAGGCGACGGAAGCGGGCGGCACGGCATGGCCGGCCTTGGCGCCGGTCATCGGGATGACCAGAGGCGCCTCGCCGGCGGGAGTGCCCGCGACTGCGCCCCAGCCCGTGCCTGTGACTGTGCCCCAGCCCGTCGCCGCGCCGGTGCTGGTGGCCGTGCCCGTGCCTGCGCCCCACCCCGCGGCCGCGTCCGTCGCGGCTGTGTTCCTGCCCGCCGTGGCCGCGGGGGTGCCTGCGCCCGCGTCGATGCCGGGAAAGGCCCCGGGCGCCGGCGTTACGGCGGGGTCGCCGATGACGATGCCGCGGTCGGTTGCCGGCGCGGTGCGCGCGATGGACTGGCCGGGCTCGGTGGCGGCCTGGTTGGCCTGCTGGAAATAGCGGATGACGTCCTCGGCCGTGTACTGCGCGCCGGCGAGCGCCGGGGCGGGCAGGAGAAGGGCAAGGAAGAATGCCGGGCGGGTCTTCATCGCGATGTCCGTGCTGAAGTCGGGCGGGCGGAAGGACTATTGCCCGCCCGGCCCGGCCGGTCAATCGGCTGCCCGCGCTGCGGCGGCGCTCAGGGTCCGGCGTCGTCGACCGCGCGCGGCGGCGGCGCGGGGACAGCGCCCGGGTCGCGGGCGCGGGTCTGGTCCTGGACCTGGTTCAGCGCGTTCGGGACGAACATCTCGCTGAAGCCGGCGATGAAGGCGAACAGCATGACACTGGCCGACTTGAAGGTGTCGCCGACCGAGCCGAGGATCCAGCCGCCCTCGATCAGCCAGACGACGACGGCCGCCGCGATCACGCCGATCGGGACGCGGACGAAGCCGGCATAGAACATCTCGGCCAGCGTGATCGAGCGGTCGACCCTGAGCTGCCGGATCGAGAGCGAGACCGAGAAGAACGCGCCGAGCGCGCCGGCCATCAGGACCGGGATACGCGCCATGTCCGTCTGCCCGACCGTGACGTTGGGCACCAGCGGCGTGCCGAGCCCGGCGAAGATCAGCGACAGGCCGATCGCCAGGATGACCGCCGCGGCGACGGTATTGGCGGCGACGTAGCGCATGCGGTTCAGGCTGTCGCGGCGCTCCTGCACGATGGCGCGCGCCTCGGCGATGATGCTGCGCGCCTGGATCAGCCGGTCCTCGAACGCCGAGGACATGGCCTGCGCGACCATCTCGCAGATCCGCTCGCGGAAGAGATGGTAGTTCTCGAGGGCGCGCGAGGCGTCGCGGCGGAACATCGGCCGGATGCTGCACACGGCGTCGGTGATGGAGGTGATGTCCGGGGTCAGCTCGGCCAGCCGGCCGCGCAGTACCTGGCAGCGCGCGTAGCTGCCGGCGAGCTGATAGTGCAGCCCGCAAAGATCCCTCAGGTCGTTCTCGTCGGTGGCGTAGATGACGAACAGGTCCGTAGCGATGTAGACGCGCCGGATGTCGCGCTGCTGGTGGTCCTTCTCTCCCGGCAGCGGCCAGGTCGGCGGCGGTTGCGCCTCCTCGTCCGCGCGCCAGATCCCGTAATAGCTGCGCATCGCGGCCGCCTGCTCTCGCGGCGCCTGCTGCATCGCTTTCTCGAGCACTGTCGAGTCGTCGACGCCGTTCGCGCCGCTGTATGCCTGCATCAGGTTGTCGACGACGATCGGATCATATTCCGACTGGTTGCGGTCGATAACCTCGAGCCATTCCCGAAAGCTCTTCATGGCGAATACCCCCTTAAGACGAAGCGAGTCGCCCGCTGAATTCAGCTTGTCGATGATCAGGCCGAGGGACACTGGCCGTCAATCGGCGATTCCCGTTCCGGTTGCAGGTGTGACCTTTCCCGTGCATTGCCCCGCCCGGCGTCGGGAGAGGGGAGCCGAACGCTGCGCCTGTCCGGTCGCCGCCGCCCACGGTGAACGGGGGCTGGTCAAGCCGGCCGCGGCATCGCAGGATGACCGCGGGGTTCGGGGACAACGCGAAGGGAGGCCGCATGCGCCTTTTCCTGGCCGCCTGCCTGATGCTGGCCGCGCTGCCCGCCGCCGCCCAGACGCGGGCCGATCCCGAGGCCGCAACGACCATCGAGCCGAAGCCGCTGGCGACCGCCCGCGAGTACATGATCGTCGCCGCGCACCCGGCGGCGGCGAAGGCCGGGCTGGCGATGTTCGAGGCCGGCGGGAGCGCGGCCGACGCGGCGGTCGCGACGCTGCTGGCGCTGAACGTCGTCGAGCCGCAGTCGAGCGGGCTGGGCGGCGGCGCCTTCGCGCTGGTCGCCGACCCGCAGGCCGAGGGCGGCGTGACGAGCTGGGACGCGCGCGAGACGGCGCCGGCGGGCGCCACGCCCGACATGTTCCTCGAGGACGGCGAGCCCCTGCCCTTCCTGACCGCCGTCGCCTCGGGCCGCTCGGTCGGCACGCCCGGGCTGGTGCGGCTGCTGGCGGCGCTGCACGAGCGTCATGGCAAGCTGCCCTGGGCGAGCCTGTTCGAGCCGGCCATCGAGCTTGCCGAGGAAGGCTTCCCGGTCTCGCCCCGGCTGGCCGAGTCGATCGCAGGCGTCGCCGGCCGGCTGGCGGACTCCGACGCGGCGCTGGTCTTCCTGCCGGGCGGCGTGCCGCTGGCCGAGGGCGACACGCTGCGCCAGCCGGCGCTGGCGCGCACGCTGAAGGCGCTGGCCGAGAAGGGGCCCGACGCCTTCTACACCGGCATGATCGCCGACGAGATCGCGCTGGCCGTCGCCAAGGAGCCGCGGCCCGGCACGCTGAGCGCCGAGGACCTGGCCGGCTATCGCGCCACCGAGCGGCCGGCCGTCTGCCACCCGTTCGGCGAGTACCGGGTGTGCGGCATGGGGCCGCCTTCGTCGGGCGCGACGACGGTGGGCCAGATCCTGATGCTGCTCGACCGCTTCAAGCCGGACGAGCTGGTGCTGGACGGGCCGCGGCTCTGGCACCTGTTCGCCGAGTCCTCGCGGCTGGCCTATGCCGACCGCGCGAAATACCTGGCCGATCCCGAATTCGTCGACGTGCCGGTGAAGGGCCTGCTCGACCCCGGCTACATCGCCGGGCGGGCGAAGCTGATCCCGCAGGCGACTGCGTCGGTCGAGCCGGCCGCGGCGGGCGACCCGCCCTATCGCGAGGGCCGGCTCTACGCGCCCGACGCGCCGCGCTACCACCCCGGCACGACGCACCTGTCGGCGATCGACGCGCGCAGGGCTGGCGATCAGCATCACGGCCTCGATCGAGACGGCCTTCGGCTCGGGCCGGATGGCGGACGGGTTCCTGCTGAACAACGAGCTGACCGACTTTTCCTTCCTGCCCGCGGCCGAGGACGGCACGCCGATCGCCAACGCGGTCGCGCCGAAAAAGCGGCCGCGCTCGTCCATGTCCCCGACCATCGTCTTCAAGGACGGCAAGCCCGTCGTCCTGACCGGCTCGCCCGGCGGCTCGCGCATCCCGGAATACGTGGCCGAGGACCTGCTGGCGATCCTGCGCTTCGGCCTCGACCCGGCCGAGGCCGCGGCGCTGGCGCATGTCTCGGAGCGCAACACCGGCGTGGTGTCGGTCGAGCCCGGCATCTCGCGCGCCATCGTGCAGGGGTTGGCCGGGATGGGCCACGCGATCGGCGAGGCCGACATGACGTCGGGGCTGCACACCATCCGGGTTCTGCCGGACGGCACGTTGCAGGGCGGCGTCGACCCGCGCCGCGAGGGGCTGGGGCTGGGGAAGTAGCGCGAAGCAGGCCGGCCGTGTTGCCGGAGGCGGGAGACCGCGAGGCCCCGCCTCCCGCGCGTCGCCGGCGGCTACATGCCCTTGTGCATGGCCTCCATGGCCTTCATGTCGGGATTGCCCTTGCAGGCGTCCATGGTGCCCGGCATCATCTTCTCGCCGGACATCATCGCCTCGTCCGAGCTCATCGTCTTGCCCTCGGCCTTTCCGGCGGCCATCTCGAGCTTGGCCATCGCGTCCTTCTGGCCGGCCTCGTCCATCGCCATCAGGTCGGCGCAGGTCATGTCCTCGGCCATCATCTCGTCGGCGGCGAGGGCGGGAACGGCAACGATGCTGGCCAACGCAGCTACTATGAACAGACGCTTCATGGTCAAGTCCTCCCGTTTCGGATACCGCTCTCGGGCGGCGGACGGGAGTGTTTTCCGATCGACCTTGTTTAACAACAAACCTTAACTTGATCGCCGTTTCGGTCACAAGTTCGTGCGTCGTGGCTCGATCGACTGCCGGTGGGCGTTTCCTGTCTTCAGGCCGCGCGCCAGGCGCGGCGGCCGTGCAGCGCGTCGGCAAAGGCGCGCCAGAGCGGGCCGTTGACGGGATCGCCCGCCGGGTCCCACTCGGCGTGCCACTGGACGCCCAGCGCGAAGCCCGGCGCGTCGGTGATGCTGATCGCCTCGGGCGTGCCGTCCTCGGCCAGGCCCTCGATAAGGATGCGGCGCCCGGCCTCCTCGATGCACTGGCCGTGCAGCGAGTTGACGACGATCTCGGTCGTGCCGAGCACGGCGGCGAAGGCGCCGTCGGGGATCAGCCGGACGTGCTGGCGCGGCCTGAAGATCACCGAGCGGTCGGTCTCGCCCTTGGGCATCCGGTGCACCAGCCGGCCGGGAATGTCGCCGACCTCGGGGTGGAGCGTGCCGCCATAGGCGACGTTCATCTCCTGAAAGCCGCGGCAGATGCCGAAGAGCGGCAGCCCCGCCTCGACCGCGGCGCGCACCAGCGGCAGCGCCACGGCGTCGCGGTTGCGGTCGAAGGGGCCGTGGCCCTCGGTCTCGGCGTGGCCGTATTCCTCCGGATGGACGTTCGGGCGCGCGCCGGTCAGCACGATGCCGTCGAGGATCTCGACCAGGTGGCCGATGTCCTGCACCTCGGGGATCGAGGGGATGATGAGGGGGACCGCGCCCGTCATCTCGCCGACGACGCGGGGATAGCTCTCGGCCGCCCGCTGCGAGGGCACGCCCGCGTCGCTGAGCGCGTGCGTGCCGATGATTCCGACTGTCTTTTTCCTGCTCATGGCTGTGCATCTTGAATCCCGGCGCGCCAGCGGGCAAGCATCCCGACATTGCCTTGATGGCCCGCGCCGACCACGGGGCTCGCTTACCCCTTCGGGGGAGGGTCAGGGTGGGGGCGCCGGCGGGGAACGCGATGATCGAGCAACTGCCCGAACTGGTGAACGCCAACGAGGCGCTGGTCCGCCGGGGCCGCTGGACCGAGGCCGACATGCTGCTGGGCATCGGCGCGCGCGAGTGGATCGTCGCGATCCGCGCCGGGCGCATCGCCATCGCGCCGGTCGAGCTGCGCGTCACGCGGCACGACTTTGCCATCCGCGGCCCCGAGGAGGCGTGGCGCGCCTTCTGGGAGCCGATGCCGCCGCCGCGCCACCACGACCTGTCGGCGCTGATCCGCGAGGGCAAGATGCGCTTCGAGGGCGATCTGGACCTGATGATGTCGAACTTTCTCTATCTCAAGCTGATGCTGGAAACGCTGCGGGGGCGGGTGTGATGGCCGGTGCGACCGTGGCAATCGAGCCGATCACTGGCCGCTATGCCCGGCTGGAGATCCACGGCCGGCCGCATCGGCTGTATTTCGAGGAGGCGGGTGAGGGTATCCCGCTGCTCTGCCTGCATACCGCCGGGTCAGACGGCCGGCAGTTCCGGGCACTGCTGAACGACGCCGAGATCACGTCGCCGCTTCCGCGTCGTCGTCTTCGACATGCCCTGGCACGGCAAGTCCTCGCCGCCGGAGGGGTTCCAGGACGAGGAATACAAGCTGACGACGGATGGCTATGTCGAGCTGGTCACCACCGTCGCCCGGGCGCTGGGGCTGGACCGGCCGGTCGTCATGGGGTGCTCGATCGGCGGGCGGGTCGTGCTGGAGCTGGCCAAGCGCCATCCGGCGCTGTTCCGCGCCATGATCGGGCTGCAGTCCTCGGCGTTCGCGCAGCGGTATTTCCCGCTGGACTATCTGCACAAGCCGAACGTCCATGGCGGCGAGATGTGCGCCGCCTACTGCTACGGCCTCGTCGGCCCCGGCGCGCCGACTGCGCACCGCTGGGAGACGCTCTGGCACTACATGCAGGGCGGCCCTGGCGTCTTCAAGGGCGACCTGCACTTCTACTCGGTCGACGGCGACGTCTCGGACCGGCTGACCGAGATCGACACGGGCCGCTGCCCGGTCTTCATGCTGACCGGCGAGTACGACTATTCCTGCACGCCAGAGGCGAGCCGGGAAACCGCCGCCCTGATCCCCGGCGCCGAGCTGACCATCATGGACGGCCTCGGCCACTTCCCGATGAGCGAGGATCCCGAGCGGTTCAGAACATTCCTCCTGCCGGTGCTGCGCCGGCTTTCCGGTCAGGGGTAGTGACCTTTCAGCGGCCTTCACGCCGCATTCCGGTCGAGAGCTGCTCTCCGACTGACCCGCTTTGCGCGGGCGTCACGCCGCCTGCACAACCTGAGAGTGATTTTTTGCCTGAATCTGGCCTATTTCTGCCCTACTTTTAACAAATTTGTTTTACGAATCGCGCCGCCCCGGGTATGAGGTGCGAACACACCAATTGGGGTGTGTGCGTATCCATTAAGGGGAGGGTGTTTTATGAAGACGCCTCGCACAACCATTGCCGCCATTGCCTCGGCGCTGCATTTGCCGGAGTTGGCTTCGGAGTCCAAGCCGCCACGGTAACCAACACCATCGGTGGCGCGTTCGACGGCTTCGCGAAATCGGTGACCTACAATGACGATGTGGTCGTTGCCCAGCGCGGCACGTCAAGCAACCGGGACAACGGCGCGAACGCGCTCGGAGCGACGGACGGCTCGTTTTTTGAAATCGGTCTGAACGATTCCGTCATCTTTGAATTCGGCGGGGCATTCACGGGGCCAGGAGGGTTGTCGAAGTCACCAATGGCAGCCGAAGCGGTTTTGTTGAAAACGCGCTTTTCGAAGTTGGCAGCGGTGGTGTCTTCTCGGCCGTCAACCCCGACCCGGTCAGCAACCAGAATGCGACGACCGTGCTTACATTTTCTAGTTTCGGGCCCTTCGATCAGATTCGTGTGACCAGTGCGGCCGGCACGGTAGTGTCAGACTGCGGTACCTATGATTGTGGCGGCTTTGATATTGATTCCATCAGGGTGAGTGCCGTCCCGCTTCCGGCATCGGTCCTGCTTCTGCTCTCCGCGATCGGCGGTCTCGGCGGCCTGGGCTTCGCCGGCCGGCGCAAGACGGCGACTGCTGCCTGATCGATATCGCGAGACTGGTATCGCAACACTGATGAACTCGCGCGAGCACCCGCTCGCGCGAGTTTGCCGTTCCGGAAACTGCCTCGAGCATTTCCCGAAGCCGGCCTGGCGCCGACATGGCAAGGCGCTACCGAACCCGGTCGAGCGTCTCCATGGCAATCCGCACACGCTGTTCCACAAGGCGACGGACGAGCACTGCGAGCCGCGCCCTTGGCGAGTGACGCCTGACCGCCACGGCCGGCGCCGCGACGGCGGTGACGGGATCCGCGCCCACCCGGGCTCTCTCCCCCGGGGCAGCAACGCCCCGGGGCGCGCGGCGCCCTCGCCCGCCGCCGGTCAGGCGCGCGCTGCCTCCTCGCGGTCTGACAGCGGGTGCTCCAGGCGCGCCGCCATCTCCTTCGGGCAGACCTGCCAGAAGCGGCCGAGATCCGTCTCCCAGGTGCGCAGCAGTTCGCGCGCCAGCGGGCTGGCGGTCTGGCGCAGGTGCTCCTCGACCAGCGCTCGCAGGACGCCCTCCCAGTGCGGGCTGTCGACGCGCTGGACCAGCACCGAATCCGGGTTGTAGCGCGCCTCGAACTGGTCGTCCTCGTCCCAGACGAAGGCCATGCCGCCGGTCATGCCCGCGCCGAAATTGTCGCCGACCCGGCCGAGGATGACGGCGGTGCCGCCCGTCATGTACTCGCAGCCGTTCGAGCCGCAGCCCTCGACGACGACCGAGGCGCCCGAGTTCCGCACGCCGAAGCGCTCGCCGGCCTGGCCGTTGGCGAAGAGCTTGCCGGCCGTCGCGCCGTAGAGGACGGTGTTGCCGATGATCGTGTTCTCGTGCGGCACCAGCGGCGAGGTCAGCGGCGGGCGGACCGTGATGACGCCGCCCGACAGGCCCTTGCCGACATAGTCGTTGGCGTCGCCCAGCACCTCGAGCTTGAGCCCGTGCGCGGCGAAGGCGCCGAGCGACTGGCCGGCCGTGCCGTTCAGCCGGACCGTCAGGTGGCCCTCCTGCAGCTTGGCCTTGTCCTCGGCCGTGCGGAAGCGGCGGACGATGTGCGACGAGACCCGCGTGCCGATGGTGCGCTGCGTGTTCTGCACGGTGTAGTCGAGCTGCATCTTCTCGCCGTCGCGGAAGAACGGCCCGGCATCGGCGACGATCTGGGCGTCCAGCGTGTCCATCACCGTGTTGCGCGGCCGGTCGAGCCGGTAGCGGATCTCGCGGCCCTCGTCGACGCGGACCAGCATCGGGTTGAGGTCGAGGTCGTCGAGATGCGGCGCGCCGCGGCTGACCTGCGCCAGCAGGTCGGTGCGGCCGATGATCTCCTCGAGCGAGCGCACGCCGACGCGGGCGAGGATCTCGCGGATCTCCTCGGCCAGCAGGCTGAAGAGGTTGACCACCTTGTCGGCCGTGCCGGTGAACTTGTCGCGGAGCCGCGGGTCCTGCGTGCAGACGCCGACCGGGCAGGTGTTCGCCTGGCACTGGCGGACCATGATGCAGCCCATCGCGATCAGCGAGGCGGTGCCGATGCCGTATTCCTCGGCGCCCATCATCGCGGCGATGACGATGTCGCGGCCGGTGCGGAGCCCGCCGTCGGTGCGGAGCGTGATCCGGTCGCGGAGGTCGTTCAGCGCCAGCACCTGGTGCGCCTCGGTCAGCCCCATCTCCCAGGGCAGGCCGGCATACTTGATCGAGGTCTGCGGGCTGGCGCCGGTGCCGCCGTTGTGGCCGGCGATCAGGATGACGTCGGCCTTGGCCTTGGCGACGCCGGCCGCGATCGTGCCGACGCCGGTGGACGACACCAGCTTGACGCAGACCTTGGCGTCCGGGTTGATCTGCTTCAGGTCGTAGATGAGCTGCGCCAGGTCCTCGATCGAGTAGATGTCGTGGTGCGGCGGCGGGCTGATCAGCGTGACGCCCGGCGTCGAGTGCCGGAGCTTGGCGATCATCTCGGTGACCTTGAAGCCGGGCAGCTGGCCGCCCTCGCCGGGCTTGGCGCCCTGCGCGATCTTGATCTCCAGCTCGGTGCAGTGGTTCAGGTACTCGGCGGTGACGCCGAAGCGGCCCGAGGCGACCTGCTTGATCTTGGCGGACGGGTTGTCGCCGTTCGGCATGGGCACGTAATGCTTGGGGTCCTCGCCGCCCTCGCCCGAGTCCGACTTGGCGCCGATCCGGTTCATGGCGATGTTCAGCGTCCGGTGCGCCTCCGGGGCTAGCGCGCCGAGCGACATGCCGGGCGTGACGAAGCGCTTGCGGATCGAGGTGATGGATTCCACCTCCTCGAGCGGCACCGCGTTGCCGGCGGGCTTGAAGTCGAGCAGGTCGCGCAGGTGGATCGGCGCGCGGCTGTTCATGCCCTCGGAGTACTTCTTCCACAGGCTGTAGGAGTTCTGCGTCACCGCGGCCTGCATCATGTGCATGGCCTGGGCCTCCCAGGCGTGCGCCTCGCCGCGGCGGCGGGCCTTGTAGAGGCCGCCGATCGGCAGGGTGTCCTGCGTGCCCTGGTAGGCGACGGCGTGCAGGTCGCGCAGCTTCTTCTCGATGCCCGAGACGCCGATGCCCGAGATGCGCGACGGCATGCCGGGGAAGAACTCGGCGACGACCGCGCGGCTGAGGCCCACCGCCTCGAAGTTGCAGCCGCCGCGATAGGACGAGACGACCGAGATGCCCATCTTGGAGATGATCTTGAGCAGCCCCTGGTCGATGGCGCTCTTGAAGTTCGCCACCGCCTCCTCGGCCGTCATGTCGAGGAGGCCGCGCTCGACGCGGTCGAGGATCGAGTCCTGCGCGAGGTAGGCGTTCACCGTGGTGGCGCCGACGCCGACCAGCACCGCGAAGTAGTGCGGGTCGAGGCACTCGGCCGACCGCACGGTCAGCGAGCAGAAGGTGCGCAGCCCCTGCCGGATCAGCCAGGAATGCACCGCACTGGTCGCCAGGATCATCGGCATGCCGATGCGCTCGGGCCCCTGGTGCTCGTCGGTCAGGACGAGGTGGCCGGCGCCCTCGCGCACGGCCTCCTCGGCCTGCTGGCGGATCTTGACCAGCGCCTGGCGCAGCCGGCCGACCTTGGCCTCGGCGGGGAAGGTGCAGTCGATGACGCGGTAGTGGTCCGAGAACGCCTCGACCATCTTGTCGAACTGGCGGTTCGAGACGGTCGGGCTTTCCAGCGTGATGATCTCGGTCTGGCTGGAGTCCTGGTCCAGCACGTTCTTCAGGTTGCCGAAGCGCGTCTTGAGCGACATCACCCGGTGCTCGCGCAGGCTGTCGATCGGCGGGTTCGTGACCTGGCTGAAGTTCTGCCGGAAGAAGTGGCTGAGCGGCCGGTAGCGATCGGAGAGCACCGCCGGGGGCGTGTCGTCGCCCATGCTGCCGATCGCCTCCTTGGCGTCCTCGGCCATCGGGTGCAGGATCGTCTCGAGCTCCTCGATCGAGTAGCCGGCGGCGATCTGGCGCCGGCGGAGCTCGCCACCCTGGTAGCGCCGCGTCTCGCGCACGCCGGCGACGCGGGCGTCGAGGTCGGTGATCTTCTCGGTCCACTCGTCATAGGGCTGCTCGGCGGCGAGCTCGTCCTTGATCTCGCGGTCGTGCAGCAGCCGGCCCTCGGCCAGGTCGATGGCCAGCATCTCGCCCGGGCCGAGGCGGCCCTTCTCGATCACCGTCGCCTCGTCGGTCGGCACCATGCCGACCTCGGAGCCGGCGATGACCAGCCCGTCGCCGGTGACGACATAGCGCATCGGACGCAGGCCGTTCCGGTCCATGCCGGCGCAGACCCAGCGCCCGTCCGTCATGGCCAGCGCCGCCGGCCCGTCCCAGGGCTCCATCACGGCGTTCGAGTAGGCATACATCGCCCGCCACGCCTCGGGCATCGAGCTGTCGTTCGACCACGCCTCGGGCACCAGCATGGTCTTGGCCATCGGCGCCGAGCGCCCTGCCCTGACCAGCACCTCGAACACGGCATCCAGCGCCGCCGAGTCCGACGAGCCCATCGCGACGATCGGCTTGATGTCCTCGGCCAGCTCGCCGAAATAGCTCGACGCCATGCGGATCTCGTGGCTCCGCATCCAGTTCAGGTTGCCCTTCAGCGTGTTGATCTCGCCGTTGTGCGCCAGCATCCGGAAGGGCTGCGCCAGCCACCATTGCGGGAAGGTGTTGGTCGAATAGCGCTGGTGGTAGATGGCGAAGGCACTGACGAAACGTTCGTCGCGCAGGTCCGGGTAGAACTCGGCCACGTCCTGGGCCAGCATCATGCCCTTGTAGATGATCGACCGGCAGCTGAGCGAGCAGAGGTAGAGCTGCGGCACCTGGGCTGCCAGCGCCGCCTTCTCGATGCGCCGGCGGATGACGTAGAGCTCGCGCTCGAAGGTCTCCTCGTCGACGCCCTTGCGGTTGGCGATCAGGATCTGCTCGATCTCGGGGCGCGTCGCGTTCGCCTTGACGCCGAGGACCGAGATGTTCACCGGCACCTGCCGCCAGCCGTAGATGTAGTAGCCGAGGCGCAGGATCTCGGATTCGACGATGGTCCGGCAGACCTCCTGCGCGCCGAAATCGTTGTGCGGCAGGAAGACCTGGCCGACGGCGATCAGCTCGTCCTCGCGCGGCTCGTGCCCGGTGCGGCGGATCTGGTCGAAGAAGAACCCGGACGGGATCTGCACGTGGATGCCCGCCCCGTCGCCGGTCCGGCCGTCGGCGTCGACCGCGCCGCGGTGCCAGACCGAGCGGAGCGCGGTGATGCCGAACTCGACCACCTCGCGCCGCGGCTCGCCGTCGATGGCGGCGACGAGGCCGACGCCGCAGGAGGCGTGCTCCTCCTCGGGCAGGAACATGCCCTCGCGGGCCAGCCGGTCGCGGGCGGCCTGGTGAGCCTTTGTCCAGTGCTCGGTCATAGCGAACCTCCAGTCTTGCGCCTTGAATGGGCGGCGAGGGTCTGCGCGGTCGGCAGCATTTCGGCGGCCGGTGCCGCGTTGGCGCGGTCTGCAGGCGGCGCCGGCGCGATCGGCATGTCGCGGGACGGCCCGCTTCGGATCGGGTGGCAGCTTCATCATTTCCGACACAACCTCCGGTCCCGGCCGCCCCGGTCGCGGGTCAATTCGCAGCGCTCCCGCGGCCGCTTTCGCGACGCCGTCGCAGCTATGCGGCCGCCCGGCGCCAGAGCGCAGCGACCGGCGGGCGAAGGGGCCGGCGGGCGCCGGCCCGGGCGGCACCCGCTGCTCGCGGCCTTTCGTGCCCGCGCGCCGCGTCCATGATCCTGCGGCTGCGCGCATCAGTGCGTCTCCCAGCCCTGCGAGGCGGCGATGACCTCCGCCCCGGTCATCTCCTCGGTCCGGTTGGCGAAGGCGTAGTGCGCCGGCCGGCGGTCCGCGAAGATCTGCTTTGCCATGACCCAACCGTCCTGGTCGTCGAAGGCGCCCAGCGCCACGAAGTGCTCGTCGGTCGGCACCAGCCGGTACCAGAGCGCCGAGCCGCAGCGCGCGCAGTTGGCGCGTTCTGCCCAGGCGGAGGAACTCGTGCAGCAGCACCTCGCCCTCCAGCTCGACCGAGCTGCCGCAGTTGACCGCCATCAGCGGCCCGCCGGTCCAGCGCCGGCACATGTCGCAATGGCAGACGTTGTAGCGCCCCGGCGTCTCGGCCGAGAACGTCACCGCGCCGCAGAGGCACCGGCCGGTGCGTCTCATCCCGGCCTCGCGGTGGCCTGCTCGGCGGTCAGCCGGGGCCTGTCGTCGGCGAACTCGTAGAAGCCGGGCTTGTCCTCGACCCAGATGTGCGCGCCGATCTGAAGGCCGTGGTCCTCGGGCAGCGCCGCCGCCGAGGCCGAGACGTCGTCGCCCTGCCCCGGCGCGCGCCAGAAAAGCGACGAGCCGCAACGCGCGCAGAAGCCGCGCTCGCCATGATCGGACGAGCGGAACCAGGCCAGCGTCTCGTCAGCCTCGAACGTGACGCCGCCCTCGAAGCGCACCGACATGAACGGCCCGCCGCCGCCCCAGCGCCGGCACTGGCCGCAATGGCAGACGCTGATGCCGCGCGCCGCCTTGGGCGTGCCGCGGAACCGCACCGCCCCGCACAGGCATTGTCCGTGAAGCATCCTCACCTCCGCAGAATGGTGGGCCTCACCCACCCGACATCTTGTCCGCCGCGTCCGCCGTGATGGGTGCAAGCATGCACCCTGCCGGGTAAACTCGCCTTCGCTCCCGCAACGCCGTCCTCCGCCGCCCTACTCCGCCGCGATGCGCGCCTCGCCGACGCCGAACTTCGCGACGATCGCATCCGCCGCCTCGCGCCCGTCGCGGATCGCCCAGACGACCAGTGAGGCGCCCCGCACGATGTCGCCGATGGCATAGACGCCCGGCAGCGCCGTCTCGTGCGTGCGCCAGTCGGCCTTGACCGTGCCCCAGCGCGTCACGACCAGCGGCTCGCAGTCCCAGAGCGCCGGCAGCGCCTCGGGCTCGAAGCCGAGCGCCTTGATGGCCAGTTCGCAGGGCTCCGTGAAGTCCGAGGACGCGACCTCCTGCGGCGCCTGGCGGCCGGTCGCGTCCGGCGGGCCGAGCCGCATCCGCACGGCGCGCACGCCCGCCACCGCCTCGTCGCCGGTGAAGCCCTTGGGCGCGGTCAGCCACTCGAAGACGACGCCCTCCTCCTCGGCGTTCGCCACCTCGCGCATGGAGCCGGGCATGTTCGCCCGGTCGCGCCGGTAGAGGCACTTGACGCTGGTGGCGCCCTGGCGGACGGCCGTGCGCACGCAGTCCATCGCCGTGTCCCCGCCGCCGATGACGACGACCCGCTTGCCGCGTGCGTCCAGCGTGCCGTCGTCGAAGGCCGGGACCGGGTCGCCGAAGCCCTTGCGGTTCGAGGCCGTCAGGTAGTCGATCGCCTGCACGATGCCCGAGAGCCCCGAGCCGGGCCCGCCGATGTCGCGCGACTTGTAGACGCCGGTCGCGATCACCACCGCGTCGTGCGCCGAGCGGATCTCGTCGAACGAGATGTCGTCGCCGACGGCGCAGCCCAGCCGGAAGGTGACGCCCGACTCCTCCAGCCGGTCGGTGTGGCGCGTCACCACCTCCTTCTCCAGCTTGAAGCCGGGGATGCCGTAGATCATCAGCCCGCCCGAGCGGTCGTGGCGGTCGTAGACGGTGACCTGCACGCCGGCCTGGCGCAGCCGCTCGGCCGCCGCCAGCCCGCCCGGGCCGGCGCCGATGATGCCGACCGATTCGGTCCGCTCGGCGGCCGGCCGGATCGGCTCGACCCAGCCCTGCGCCCAGGCATAGTCGCCGATGTACTTCTCGACGGCGCCGATGGTGACGGTGCCATGGCCGGACTGCTCGATGACGCACGAGCCCTCGCAGAGCCGGTCCTGCGGGCAGATGCGGCCACAGATCTCCGGGAAGGTGTTGGTCTGGCTGGCGACCTCCCAGGCCTCGCGCATCCGGCCCTCGGCGGTCAGCTTCAGCCAGTCGGGGATGTTGTTGTGCAGCGGACAATGGGTCTGGCAGAACGGCACGCCGCACTGGCTGCACCGCGCCGACTGCTCGGCCGCCTTTGGGTCGGCGAAATCGGCATAGATCTCGCCGAAATCCTGCCGGCGCGCGTCGGCGTCGCGCTTCTCCGGCATGGCGCGGCGAACGTCGACGAACTTGAGCATCTTCTGGGCCATGGCGGCGTTTCCCCGAAAGCGTAGGCTGCGGGCGCTATCGCTGCACCCGTCGTTTCGGTCCGTTTACGCTATCGTCGAGACGAGGAAAAGCCTGAACCCCAGCGGTAGGTCAGTTTGCCTGTCTCTTTTTCCATCCCGCCCCCGCAAGCGGGTCTGTGCGAACCGTCCCCCGGCATCGGGAAACCCTCGCGATACGCACATTAGGTCATGTCTTGTGACCTTCCCGTTCCTTGACCAGTTGTAAGAAACGGAATGCTCCGCGAACGGATCGGCTTCGTGCTACAAGTCCCTGATCGCCTTCCGCAAACCTGCACGAGGGCGTCGAGTGGCCGTTCTCCTGAACTCTCTGGCCACGCGGTCGGGCGGAGTTTAAAGGGGGCGTCCTGCCCCCCGGGGGCGAAACGGGGAGCGGCATCATGAACACCAGCGATCTTGGCATGGGTGCCCTGCTGGGCGTCCTGGAGGGCTTCACCGAGTTCCTGCCCGTCTCGTCGACCGCGCACCTGCTGCTGGCGGCTGACTGGCTTGGCTTTCATTCGACGGGCCGCGCCTTCGAGGTGCTGGTGCAACTCGGCGCCATCCTGGCCGTCTTCTCGGTCTATGCGCGGCGCATCGTCGAGATCGTGCGCGCCGCCCCGCACGATCCGCGCGCCCGGCGCTTTATCGCCGCGGTCCTGATCGCCTTCGCGCCGGCTGTCGTGATCGGCGTGCTGGCGCATGACTTCATCAAGTCGGTGCTGTTCGAATCGCCCGTGACGATCGCGGTCGCGCTGATCCTCGGCGGCATCGTGCTGCTCTTCGCCGACCGGATTCCGCACGGGCGCTACCGCGAGGCCGACGACATTCCGCTGCTGCCGGCGCTCGGCATCGGCCTGATCCAGTGCCTCGCCATGATCCCCGGCGTCTCGCGCTCCGGCGCGACCATCGTCGGAGCGCTCCTGTTCGGGGCGACGCCGGCCGCGGCAGCAGAGTTCTCGTTCTTCCTGGCAATGCCGACCATGTCGGGCGCCTTCGCCTACGACCTCTACAAGACCGGCGCCCAGCTCGACGCCTCGGACGTGGCGGTGATCGCCGTCGGCTTCGTCGCCGCCTTCGTCAGCGGCGTGCTGGTGGTGCGGACGCTGATCGGATTTGTCACCCGGCACGGCTTCACGCTGTTCGGCTGGTGGCGCATCGTCCTGGGCGTGGTCGTGCTGGCGGCGGTCTACGTCGGGGGATAGGCGGGGCCGGGGGATAGGCGGGGCCGAGGGATAGGCCGGACGGTCCGCCGGGCCGGGGGACACTGCTCCATCGGTGCAGGTCCTGCCTCCACGCCTCGGCCCCTGGCTTGACCAGCCTGCCCGCTGATGGCGGCCCCGACACGACCGATCGCCGCCGCGTCAGCGCTGCATCACGAAAACCCGCGCGATCAGCGCAGCACGCGAAAGCCGGACCGGGCTTCCGGCACCTCCGCCGGCACGGACTCGACCTCGTCGACGCGGGCGGCCGGCGGGCCCTCGCGGCAGGCCGCCAGCATGGCGTCGACCGCCGCGCGCGGGCCGACGAACAGCGCCGAGACCGTCCCGTCGTCATTGTTGCGCACCCAGCCGCCCAGGCCGCGGCGGGTCGCCTCGTCCTCGGTCCAGCCGCGGTACCAGACGCCCTGCACGCGGCCGCGGATCCGCGCCTCGACGGCGACGACGCTGTTCTCCGCGCGGCTCATCCCGCCGGCATCGCCATCACCATGCACGTCGTCGAGCCGGTCGCGTAAAGGCGCCCGTCGGCGCCCTCGAGCCGCGCCTCCGCCGTCGCCATGCGTCGCCCGGCATGGACCGAGCGGCCGATGGCGCGCAGCCGGCCCGTCGCCTCGACCACAGGCCGAAGAAGATTTACCTTGTATTCCAGCGTCGTGTAGCCCTGCCCGCGCGGCAGCCGGGTCATCACCGCGCAGCCCATCGCGCTGTCCAGCACGATGCCGAACCAGCCGCCATGCACCGAGCCGAGCGGGTTGTAGTGGGCGAAGCGCGGCTCGGCCTCGAAGACGACGCGCCCCTCGGCCACGTCGACCAGCCGCATGTTGGCAAGCATCGCGATCGGCGCCGCCGGCAGCCGCCCGGACAGCATCCCGCGCATGAAGTCGATGCCGGAAAGCGTCGCCATCTGCGCCGGCGAGAGCTGCTCGGCGGGCGAGGCGGGGATGCGCTGTTCGGGCCGCTCGGCCATGCCGGTTCTCCGGAACGCTGGGTCGGCCGCACCATGCCGTCCGGCCGGCCGGCGCGCAAGACGGTGCCGTGGCCGCTTTGCCCGATAAGCGTTTGACATCGCGCCGCCCGGCCGCGTATCCCCGCCGGCGGGCAGGTGGCCGAGTGGTCGAAGGCACACCCCTGCTAAGGGTGCAGGCCCCAAAAGGGTCTCGTGGGTTCGAATCCCATCCTGCC
>CAVRHY010000002.1:0-10471 GCA_963721105.1 uncultured Alphaproteobacteria bacterium
CGGCCTATATGGGCGGAGAGTGGCCAATCGCTGAAGTCCAACATAACGGGGAATGCGGCAAGACCCTGAAATATCTCGATTGATCGTCCTGAGCAGAGAACGTGCGGATTTACCGTCGGCGGAAGATCACTCGGCGGCCGGACGCCGGACCGGCCGACCGGCCGCCGTGCCACCTCGCAACTGCAGGCCGGGATCCAGCGACGAGGCGGCGTCGAACTGCGACAGAAATGTGCTGCCGGACAGCTCGTCGAGGAACTGGCTTCGCTTGAGGCGGTCCATGACCGGGCCTTTCACCTCCGACAGGTGGAGGGTGACGCCCATGTCCCTGAGACTCCGGTTGATCGCCACGAGGGATTCCAGGGCGCTCATGTCGATCTCGTTCACCGCCGAGCACATGAGCACGACGTGGCGGATCGTGGGGTCGGCCGCGACACGGCCCAGAACGGTGCCCTCGAGAAAGCGCGTGTTGGCGAAGTAGAGGCTCTCGTCGACCCGCAGCGTCACGACATCCGGGCTGGTGATGACCGCGTGCCGCAGGATGTTTCGGAAATGCTGCGTGCCGGGGACAAGGCCGACCTCGGCGACGTGCGGCCGCGAGGAATGCCAGAGGAACAGCAGGAGCGAGACCAGCACGCCGGCCGAGATGCCGGCCTCGACACCCAGACCGAGCGTCGCCACGATCGTGATCGCGACGGCGGCGAAGTCCGACTTCGAATAGGTCCAGGCGCGGCGCAGGACCGGCAGCTCGACCAGCGACAGCACCGCGACCAGGATGGTGGCGGCCAGCGTCGCCTCGGGCAGAAAGCGTAGCAGCGGCGTCAGTGTCAGCGTCGCGAGCGCGATGCCGATGGCGGTGAAAACGCCGCAGGCAGGCGTCTCGGCGCCGGCGTCGACCATGACGGCCGAGCGCGAGAGGCCGCCGGTGATCGGAAAGCCGCCGGTCAGCGCCGCGGCGATGTTGGCGGCGCCGAGGCCGATCAGCTCCTGGTCGGGATCGACCGTCTGGCGCTTGCGAGCGGCGAAGGTCTGGGCGACCGAGATGGACCCGACGAAGCCGATGATGGCGATGAGCACGGCCGAGCCGGCGAGTTCGCGCCAGAGCGCCGGGTCGAAGGGCGGGATCGTCAGCGGCGGCAGGCCGGCCGGCACCTCGCCGACGATCGCGACGCCGCGCGCGTCGAGCCCGAACGCCCAGACGGCGAGGGTCGCCAGCGCGACGGCGACCACCGGCCCCGCCTTCAGGAAAAGGCCGGGATCGGCGATGCCAACCGCGCGGAGCAGCGGTCCGAACAGGCGTCGGACGGCCAGCAGGAAGGCGATGGAGCCGAGCCCGACTGCCGTCGTCGCGGGGTTGAGCTGGTCGATGTTCGCCACGAGCGAGGCAAGCTGTTCCGGCAGGGCCGATCCGCTGACGGTGATGCCGAGCAGATGGCCGATCTGGCTGAGCGCGATGATGACGGCCGAGGCGGTGATGAAGCCCGAGACGACCGGCCGGCTGAGGAAGTTCGCGATCACGCCCAGCCGCAGCAGGCCGAGCCCGGCCAGCACCAGCCCCGAGAGCATCGCAAGCGTCAGCGCGCCCGCGACATAGGCCTCGCTGCCCGGCGGCGCGAGCCGGCCCACCGCGGCGGCAGTGAGCAGCGAGGTGATGGCCATCGGCCCGACCGCCAGCGCCGCGCTGGTGCCGAAGAAGGTGTAGGCGACGAGCGGCAGGATCGAGGCGTAAAGCCCGGTCTCGGGCGGCATCCCGGCCAGCAGGGCATAGGCCAGCCCCTGCGGGATCAGCATGACGGTGACGACCAGCGCCGCCAGCGCGTCGCCGGCTAGGTCGGCGCGCCGGTAGCGCCGGGCCCAGTCGAGGACCGGCAGGTATTTCGTAACGCCGCGGGCGGGCATCGGCAGGGTCTCCGGGCAGGGAAACGGCGGGCGAGCGGGGCCGCTCGCCGCCGGTCAGGCCGCGATCTTGGGCTTCGCCCCGGTTCCGGCCGGCCCGGCACCCGGCGCCACGGTCACGCGCTCGGGCTTAGCCAGCCACTCGCGGCCACGCAGCATCGCCTTCCAGTAGACGGGCGGCAGCAGCCGCTCCTTGAGCAGCCAGGCCAGCCGGCTGGGCCGCGTGCCGTCGATCAGCCATTTCGGAAAGCTGGGGAGCAGCTTGCCGCCGTAGCCGAACTCGGCCAGGACGATCTTGCCGCGCTCGACCGTCAGCGGGCACGAGCCGTAGCCGTCATAGGCCGCCACCGGACCGGTGCCGTGCATGTCGGCCACCAGGTTCTCGGCGACGACCGGGGCCTGCTTGCGCGCCGCGGCCGCGGTCTTGGCGTTCGGGGCGTTGCAGCAGTCGCCGAGCGCCCAGACATTCGGCCAGCTCTTGTGGCGCAGCGTCGCCTGGTCGACGTCGACCCAGCCGGCCGCGTCGGCCAGCGGCGAGACGCGGACGAAGTCGGGCGCCGTCTGCGGCGGGCAGACGTGCAGCATGTCGAAGCCGACCTCAACCGTCTCGGGCTCGGCGTCGGGTTTGGCCACGCGGAACCATGCCGTCTTCGCCGGGCCGTCGACGCGGACGAGGTTGTGGTGGAAGTTGAGCCGCGCGCCGTATCGCTCGACGTATTCCATCAGGGCGGGGACGTACTCCTTGACCCCGAACAGAACCGGGCCGGCGTTGTAGAAGCCGATCTCGGCATCCTTCAGGACGCCTGCGCGCCACCAGTGGTCGGCGGACAGGTACATGACCTTCTGCGGCGCGCCGGCGCATTTGATCGGCATGGGCGGCTGCGTGAACACCGCCCGGCCGCCGCGGAAGCCGCGCACCAGCTCCCAGGTGTAGCGGGCGAGGTCGTAGCGGTAGTTCGAGGTGACGCCGTTGCGGCCCAGCGTGTCGACCAGCCCCTCGACCCTGTCCCAGTCCAGCTTGAGGCCCGGGCAGACGACGAGGCGCCCGTATTCAACGACGCGGCAGCCGTCGAGGATCACGCAGTTGTCCTTCGGCTCGAAGGCCGCGACCGCGGACTTGATCCAATGGACGCCGGGCGGGATCAGAGAGGCCATCGTGCGCGCGGTGACCGAGGCGTCGAAGACGCCGGCGCCGACCATGGTCCAGCCCGGCTGATAATAGTGCACGTCGGCCGGGTCGATGATGGCGATCTCCAACCCGGGGTCGCGGGCGCGGAGGCTCGAGGCAACCGAGATGCCCGCGGCGCCGCCGCCGACGATCACGACCTCGAAGCGCGCATCGGCCTGCCCGGTCGGCGTCTTGCCGCCGCTGGCGATGCGGCGGACGACGCCGCCCATGTCGTAGCCGGCGGCCTTCGCCGTCTCGAGGATCTCCGGCAGCGGCCGCTTCGCGCCCTGTGAGAGCGACCAGAGCGTCACCGAGCGCGTGCCGCTGCGGCAGTAGGCCAGCACCGGCTTCGGCAGCTCATGCATGGCGGCATCGAAGAAGGCCGCCGCCTCGTCTGTCACCATGCCCGTATTGACGGGGATGTAGCGGACCTGCAGCCCGAGGGGCTTCGCCGCTGCCTCGATCTCCACGACGGTGGGCTGATCCGCGCCCTCGCCGTCGGGGCGATTGCAGACGATGGCCCGGAAGCCTGCCTCGGCGATGGCGGGAACGTCCGCCACCGCGATCTGCGGGCTCACGGACAGCTCCCGCGTCAGGCGTTTGATGTCCATGGCGCGGCCCCCTTTCAGAGCGTGTTCACCGGCACCTTCAGGAAGGTGCGCCCGTCCTTGTCGGCCGGCGGCATCCGGCCGGCGCGCATGTTGACTTGCAGCGACGGAATGATCAGGCGCGGCATCGACAGCGTCGCGTCGCGCTCGGTCCGCATCTTCACGAACTCCTCGCGCGACCGGCCCTTGCCGACGTGGATGTTGTTCGCCTTTTCCTCGCTGACCGTGGTCTCCCATTTGATTTCTCGGCCGCCGGGGGCGTAGTCGTGGCACATGAAGAGACGCGTCTCGTCGGGCAGGCGCAGCACCTTCTGGATCGAGTCGTACAGCGTGCCGGCGTCGCCGCCGGGGAAATCGGCCCGCGCGCTCCCGCCGTCCGGCATGAACAGCGTGTCGCCGACGAAGGCCGCGTCGCCGATCACATGCGTCATGCAGGCCGGCGTGTGGCCCGGCGTGTGGATGGCGAAGGCCGTCATCGAGCCAATGGTGTAGGTGTCGCCGTCGTCGAAGAGCCGGTCGAACTGGCTGCCGTCGCGCCGGAACTCGGTGCCCTCGTTGAAGACCTTGTCGAACGTGTCCTGCACGACGGTGATGTTGCGGCCGATGCCCAGCCTGCCGCCCAGCTTCTGCTGGATGTAAGGCGCGGCCGACAGGTGGTCGGCGTGGACGTGCGTCTCGATCAGCCACTCGACCGTCAGCCCGTTCTTGCGGACGAAATCAATGATCTCGTCGGCGTGCTCGAAGGAGATGCGGCCGGCCGCGTAGTCGATGTCCATGACGCTGTCGACGACGGCGCACGCGGTCGATGCCGGATCCTTCACGACATAGCTGATCGTGTTCGTCTGCGGGTCAAAGAACCCGGTGACCTCGGGCCTGACCGAGACATCGACGGGCCAGGGTTTCGCGGCGATGTTGGCGGCATAGTCGTTCATGGCGTTCCCTCCGTTTGTGTCAGGCGCGCGCCGGGCGGGGCAGGCGGGCGCGGGCGTCGAGGACGACGCGGGTTCCGGCGATGCCGGCGATCAGCGCCGCCGTGAAGATCAGGACCGGCGCGAGTCCAGTGCCGACTGCCGGAATGGAGCCGCCCGGGCAGAACCCGGCAATGCCCCAGCCGACGCCGAAGATCGCGGCGCCGGCGATCAGCCGGGAGTCGATCCGGCCCGGCGGCGGGACGTGGAAGTGATCCGCGACCAGCGGCTCGTGGCGCGACAGAACCAGGCGATAGCCGAGGGCCGTCACCGCGAGCGCGCCGCCCATGACAAAAGCGAGGCTGGCGTCCCAGGTGCCGGCGATGTCGAAGAAGTTCAGCACCTTGGCCGGGTTCGCCATGCCGGCCAGCAGGATGCCGAGGCCGAAGACGACGCCGATGGGGAAGGCGAGGAGCGCGCGCATCAGAAGCCTCCGTGCCGAATCAGGAAGACGGTCAGGAGGGCCATCGCCATGAAGGTCAGGGTTGCGGCGATCGACCGGCGCGACCCGCGCGCCATGCCGCAGACGCCGTGGCCCGAGGTGCAGCCGTTGGCCAGCGTCGCGCCGATCCCGACCACCAGGCCGCCGATCACCAGCGCCGTCGTCCCGACCGGCACGGTAATCTGCGGCATGGCGCCGGTCGCCAGCAGCCAAACCGCCGGGGCAGAGACGGCCCCGGCCACGAAAGCGGCGCGCCAGCCGCGCTGGCCGGCGCCGCCCGGGGCGATCAGCCCGCCAAGCATGCCGGTCGCGCCCATGATGCGGCCGTGCACCAGCATCATCAGCACCGCGGCGGCGCCGATCAGCACGCCGCCGGCTAGAGATTGCAGGGGTGTGAACTCTGTCTCGATCATGACGCTGATCCTTCCGGGCGCGAGGCCCCTGTCCGCGACCTAGTCAGCGGCCCGTCGGGTGAGTCGCCGGCAGGTGCGGATGCCGAGCAGCGTGTAGAGCGGGCAGGACCGAAGCGCGGCCGTACCCAGCGCCACCACGCCGAACAGCGCCACCCACCAGGGCAGACCGGCGACGAAGGGAACCAGGATCAGAATGACGCCGATAACCGCCCGGATGGCGCGGTCGGTCGTGCCGATGTTCGTCTGCATGTGCCGTCTCCTTTCGAGAAAGGCGCGTCGAAGCGCCTCTGCATTTGCCGGAACCTCCCGGCAATGTCGGTGACTTGATCACCATGTCAGCCCGCCTCGACGAAGGCGCGCAGTGCAGCGTGATCGGTCAGTCGCACCTGGCCGCGACCGCCAGCGACCCATCCCCGGCGCTGGAATTCGTGGAGCTGGCGCGAGACCACCTCGCGCGCCGTGCCGATCTCGGTGGCGAGGCTCTGGTGGGTCCTGGGCACCACGTCCTCGCCGTTCGCCAGCTCCAGCAGCTTCTGCGCCAGCCGGAGGTCGACGCGACCGAAGGCGACCTCCTGGATCACGGTGAAGAGGTCGGTGATACGGCGCGAATAGGCGGTGAAGACGAAGCGGCGGAACTCGGGCGAACGGGCGATCAGATCCTCGAACGTCGCGCGCGGGATGGCGACGGCCTCAAGGTCAGTCTCGGCGATGCCCTCGGCGGTATAATCCTCGTAGGCCAGCAGGCAGGCGGTGGTCAGAACGCAGCTCTCGCCGGCATGGACCCGGTAGAGCACGATCTCGCGCCCGTTCTCGCCGACCTGCTGCACCCGAACGGTGCCCTCCAGCAGCAGCAGCAGGTTCTCGGGCGCCTTGCCCGGCCCGAAGATGACGCTGCCAGCGGGGACGCGGAGCACCCGGCTGCGAGCGGTGAGCTCGGCCCTGACGCCTTGGGACATCGTGGCGAGTCCGCGGAACTGGTCCGTCCAGTCCGTCGCGCGCAACGCGTCAGGCCCCAGCATGCTGCTCGCTCCACGTGCGGTGCGCCGGTTCGGTCATTTCGCAGCCTTGCCCGGCCATTTCGCGCCTTTCGCGGAACAGGATCCGCATCGGGATGGAGCGGATGCCGCGGCCGGCGAAAAGCGTAGGCTGTGCGTCGGTGTGAACCTTGACAGCCTCACGCGTAGTCCGAGCTTCGTCGCTGCGACCCCGACCGTTGTTGCCTTCGCCCCGCATTGGCCGCGCCATGGTGCCCGGGAATCCATGACCAGCGGCAGGTCGCGCGAGGCCGCATGTCGCCCGAGCCGCCTTACGTCCAACGGGATCAGATACCCTGTGAAGGACGGGGAGCCGCACCGGCCGGATTTGCCCCCGCAGCCGCGCCGCGAAGCCGGCAGCCGGCTCCACACTTCGAGGGCAGGACAGGGATGCAGAACGCCGTCTTGCATCGGCGCCTCCCGTTCATAGGTTCGCGCTAGATATGCGCCAACAGGCATGGTTGGCGTTGACCTGCATCAAGTAACTTCGACCCGGCCGGCGGGGGCTAATGGGATGATGCCAGAGCAGCATCGGGCGCCTGATCCGCCCGGACAAATCACCGGGGGAGCCGGTCCTCTCAGCCCTGAGGCTGTAGCAGAACAGGGTTGTATTGCCTAACTCGGTAGCGGACGTCGCCGTGACGAAGGGCCTATCGCCAGGCCCGGAACCGGTCATGCGGAGGTCGAGCCAAGTCGTCAGGTCAGGGCCGAAGGCGCCGATCCTTCTGCGGAACGAGCAAGTCGGCTTGTTCCAGCGCCGGCATGGATTCACGGGCCCGTCCTAAGGTTTAGCTTCTTGGTCGGGACAGACCGGGAGGCATACGGTCGTCCGCCCACCGCGAGAGACGCCCCGGCTGGCCGGCGCGGAGATGCGTTGCAGTTTTCCGCTGCTCCGCTGAAATATCCGCTCGGCGGTGGTTGCGTGGGCAGGATTCTCGACAACCCGCCGAAAGTCCGCGGAGGGAGGTAGAGGCCCGTGCACATCGATTTCGAAGGGAAGCGGGTGCTGATCACCGGGAGCTCGAGGGGCATCGGGAAGGGCGCCGCCGCGGCATTCCTCGACGCCGGCGCGAGCGTCGCCCTCAACGGCCGCTCGGCCGCCTCGACCGACGCCGGCATCGCCGCGCTCGGGCACGACAGACTCGTGCCCGCCCCGGGCGACGTCGCGACTGCTGACGGCTGCCGCGCGATCATCGCAGCGGCGCTGCAAGGGCTCGGCGGGCTCGATGTCCTGGTCAACAGCGCCGGCGTCGGCGGGAGCGGCCCGATCGAGACCTGCGACGAGGCAAGCTGGGACGAGATGATCGACGTGAACCTCAAGGGCACGTTCTTCTGCATCCAGGCATCCCTCGACGCGCTGCGCGACAGCGGCGGGAATGTCGTCAACATCGCGTCCGATGCCGGCCTGATCGGGCAGGTCGGCCTCGCGGCCTACTGCGCCTCGAAGGGCGGCGTCGTGACCATGACGCGGGCGATGGCGCTGGAGCTCGCCCCGGCAGTCCGCGTGAACTGCGTCTGCCCCGGCTACGTCGATACCGACATGGTGCGACGCGACGGCATCGACCGGGCGAAGGATCCGGCCGCGGCGGAGCGGTGGATGGCCGACTACGCGCCGCTCAGGCGCATCGCGGAACCGGACGAGATCGCCTCCGCGATCCTCTTCCTCGCCTCCGACGACGCCCGGTTCGTCACCGGCGCGGCGTTCCAGATCGACGGGGGTACGACCGCGGGGCACCCCCGCCGCGACTGAGGCGGCGGCGCTTCCCGCCCTCGGTCCCGCGCTCCGGTCCGGTCAGACGGCCTGCGGTGCGAAGCTGTGCGGGTCGGCCATCGCCCACCAGCGGCCGAGGCCGGTCTCCTCCGGCGCGTCGATCAGGGCGCGGGGCCGGACGTACTCGTAGAAGGTGTCGGCCGAGCGCACGGTGTTCTCGTCCGTGCGGATGCGCAGGTGGTGCGGCGCGAGCTGGGAGGGTGCATCCAGGCCGGCAGCCCCGACATACTGCATCAGGGCCGCGACCGTGTTGCGGTGGAAGTGGAAGGCGCGCGGCGCCTTGTCGGCGACGACCAGGCCCCGTTGCCGCAGGTGGTTCTGCGTCGCTACGCCCGTCGGGCAGCGGTCGGTATGGCACTTCTTGGTCTGCACGCAGCCGACCGAGAACATGAAGGCGCGCCCGGCATTGCACCAGTCGGCACCGAGCGCGAGGTTGGCCGCCAGCGTGTGCCCGTCATAGACCTTGCCCGAGGCCACCAGTCGGACCTTCTTGCGCAGCCCGGTCCCCAGCAGGCAGTTCACCGCGAAGACCAAGCCCTCGCGCAGTGGCGTGCCAACATGGTCGGATAGCTCGATGGGCGCGGCGCCGGTGCCGCCCTCGGCGCCATCAATGACGATGAAATCCGGCGTGATCCCGGTCTCCAGCATCGCCTTGGTGATTGCCAGGAACTCCCAGCGATGGCCGATGCAGAGCTTGAAGCCGACCGGCTTGCCGCCGCTCAACTCGCGAAGCTGCGCGACGAATTCGAGCAGGCCGACCGGGGTGTCGAAGGCGCTGTGCGAGGCCGGCGACAGGACGTCCTTCCCGACCGGCACGCCGCGCACCTCGGCGATCTCGGGCGTGACCTTGGGACCGGGAAGCAGGCCGCCATGGCCGGGCTTGGCGCCTTGGCTCAGCTTGATCTCGACCATCCTGACGCGGTCGTCGGCGGCCCTGTCGGCGAACTTCTGCGGATCGAACCGGCCATCCCCGGTCCGGCAGCCGAAATAGCCCGTGCCGACCTCCCAGACCAGGTCGCCGCCGTGCTTCAGATGGTACGGCGAGATGCCGCCCTCGCCCGTGTCCTGGTAGAAGTTGCCCAACTTCGCGCTGAGGTTCAGCGCCTCCACCGCGCGCGCACTCAGCGAGCCGAAGCTCATCGCAGAGATGTTGAGAACCGACGCCTCATAGGGCTGCTTGCAGTCCTCGCCTCCCACCCTGACGCGGTAGTTGTCGTCGAGATGCCGGCCCTGGATCGAGTGATTGATCCACTCGTAGCGCGGCGAATGCAGGTCCATCTCGGTGCCGAAGGCTTCGGCGCTCTCGACGTTCTTGGCGCGGCGGTAGACCAGCGCGCGCTGGTTGTGGGTGTAAGGCCGCCCTTCGTGGTCGCTGTCGAAGAGGTATTCGCGAAGAAAGGGCCGCAGCCACTCGAAGAACCAGCGGAAGTGGGCGCTGACGGGGTAGAGCCGCAACAGCGTGTGCTCCGTCTGGAGCATGTCCCAGGCGCCGAGAACGGCCAGCGGACCGAGCAATACCAGGGGCCAGAGCGATTCCGCACCCGAGAACGCTGCAGCGATGAGCGTGAACACGGCGGCAACAACGATCAGGGCGTACGGAATATAGCGATGCATCTCAGGTCCTCATTCTGTCGAGACGATCAACACGGCGTTCAAGGGCTGGAGATCTCCGGACAACGTCTGTTCCAAGAGGAACCTTTCTGGGCTTCAACGTCGCGTTGCGATGCGCGCGTTTGCGTTCTTGTTCGCCGGCCGCTCACGCGGCGATAGCCGCGGCACGGACGACTTAAACATCTACAGTACGGTCGCGCCACATCTGGCGCCCGGGCGGATAGGGCCGAGCTCGAGCTCGTCGAAAGCCTTGACAGCTCTGCTCCGCGCAATGTCAAGCGAAGCGCGCGACCAGACCCGGCTGATCTGGAGGCTGAATGGCGGCCTTCCGCGGAAAGGCCGGGAGGTCGCCATCGTACTTTGGCTGCGACATTCGAAAACCCACCGAGCGGCCGCAGAGCCACCGCAACGTTCGCTATGCGCCGAACGTCCGCTATCGCGGAGCGCGGTGCAGCACCTGGGCGCTCGGCCAACGTCAGGTTCGGGCCGAGAGCGCCGAACTCTCCGCCACGACGAGAGAACCGGCTTGCCGCAGCGCCGCACGACGGCTCCTGACCCGAGGC
>CAVRHY010000003.1:0-76722 GCA_963721105.1 uncultured Alphaproteobacteria bacterium
TGGTGCGGTCGAGAAGACTCGAACTTCCACGGGTTTTACCCCACAGCGACCTCAACGCTGCGCGTCTACCAATTCCGCCACGACCGCACGTCGCAGGACCGCGCATGTAGCAAACGCCCCGGGGCTTGTGAAGCCCCGCCAACGCCCATATGCCGGCCCGCATGATCGAGTGGCGGATCAGCGACGCGCCTGTCGCCTATCCAGAGGCGCTGGCCTGGATGGAGGCGCGGGTCGACGCGATCCGCGCCGGGCGCGCGGACGAATGCGTCTGGCTGCTCGAACATCCGCCGCTCTACACCGCCGGCACCAGCGCGCGGCCCGAGGAGTTGGTCGACCCGGACCGGTTCCCCGTCTTCGCGGCGCGCCGCGGCGGGCGGTACACCTATCACGGCCCGGGCCAGCGCGTGGCCTATGTCATGCTGGACCTCGAGCGCCGCGGCCGGGATCTGCGCCGCTTCGTCCACGCGCTCGAAGCGTGGGTCATCGCCAGCCTCGCCGAATTCCAGGTGCGCGCCGAGGCCCGCGAGGGTCGCGTCGGCGTCTGGGTGATGCGCCCCGACAAGGCGCCCGCGCCCGATGGCAGCCCGGCCGAGGACAAGATCGCCGCGATCGGCGTGCGCGTGCGGCGATGGGTGACGTTCCACGGCGTCTCGATCAATGTCGAGCCGGACCTCTCGCACTATGCCGGCATCGTGCCCTGCGGCATCGTGGGGCACGGCGTCACCAGCCTTGTCGATCTCGGCCTGCCGGTGACGATGTCCGACCTCGACGTCGTCCTCCGGCGCCAGTTCGACGCCGCCTTCCCGCCGGTTCCGGCCGTGGAGGAGATCCGGCGCGCGGGCCTGACGCGCCCACCGGAGCACGTGGATTTTTCGCGCATTCGTCCATGGCTGGGGCGACGGCAAGGCCGCAGGGCGACCGGCCTGCCGGCCCGTTGACCGTCCGCGCGCGCAATGTCGGACCCTGGCGCCATTCGCCGCGGTCTCGCCGCGCCAATTCGTCGCCGCCCCTCTGGATGCCGCCGCGCGGACCGGATAGGCTCGGTCCAAGCAGCATCCGGGATCCGCACCACATGCCCTATACCCTCACCGAGATGGCCGACGACATCCGCGCCCAGCTCTCCGTCCGGCAGGTCGACGACTGTGCCGAGTCGCTCTGCGCGATCGTCGGCCGAGGACTAGTCGACGACGACTTCGTCGCAGCGCACCTGCCTGACCGCGCCCCCGGCGAGCACCCCCGCGAGGTTCTCTACGAGGACCCCGAGCTCGGCTTCTGCATCTGCGGCCATGTCTACCAGGGAGCCGCCGAGACGGGCCCGCACGATCATGGCCCCAGCTGGGCGATCTACGGCCAGGCCGACGGTGTCACCGAGATGACTGACTGGAAGATCGTCCGGCCCGGCAGTGGCGACGCCCCCTCGCTGGTCGAGCCGGTCCGCACCTACCGGCTGTCCCGCGGCGACGCGCATTTCTACGGCGTCGGCGACGTGCACTCGCCGAAGCGGGAGGCGCCGACCCGGCTGATCCGCGTCGAGGGGGCGAATCTCGACCGCGTGCAGCGCTCGAACATCAAGGCGGCGTAGCCGATCTTCCCGTCTCGCGCCGGTCACCGTCATTGGCGCGCGTGGGGCTCTTCCTGGCTGCCGGTGGGGTCGGGCAGGGGCGGGCGCTGGCCCCGTGAACCCTGCGGCCGCTCGCGTGTTTCCCCTTCATGGAACACATCCTCGCTTCTGACCCGCCGCCCGAGATCCCGCCGGGCCAGCCGCCCGTCCCGGGCCCCGATTATCCGCCCGACCAGCCGCCTGGCCCGGGGCCGGATTTTCCACCCGGCCAGCCGCCGGCGCCAACACCCGACTTCCCACCGGACCAGCCGCCGGCGCCCGGCCCGGACTTCCCGCCCGAGCAGCCGCCGAACCCAGGCCCCGATATTCCGCCCGAGGTGCCGATCACGCCCTGAGGGATGGCGGGCAACAACGTTCGCCGTCATGCCTGACGAAATCGGGAAATGCGCGCGCGGCGGGCCTGCTGCGGGGGCGCCCAAAGCCGCCTCGCCCTATGGCGAAATAGGCCTGGACGTCGATATGGGCTTCTACGGGGAACTGCCCGACGACCTACGCCGGTGAGCACATCGCTCGACGGCGCGACCCGACCTTGTCGCGGGAAGAGAAAAGGGCTGGGTTCAAATCGTTGAGAAAAGCAAGGCGGGCGGGGACTTCCGCGCGCAACCGCCGATCAGGCTGCCTTCTCGCGCGCCATCTGCTCGGCGACGATGCGCTCGTGGTGCTCCTCGGCCTCGCGGGCGTTCGAGATGTCGATCTCGGGCGCCATCGGACCCCGTGTCCGCAGGCCCTTCATCGCCAGGCCCAGCATCTTGAGCGGGTTCGAGAACGCCATGTCGGCCGCCGTCGGTTCGTAGCCGCAGTGCGCCATGCAGTCGTTGCACTTGGCGTAGTTGCCGGTGCCGTAGAGGTCCCAGTCGGTCTCCTCGATCAGCTCGGCATAACTGGCGACATGGCCCTCGCCCAGAAGGTAGCACGGCTTTTGCCAGCCGAAGACGTTTCGCGTCGGCATTCCCCAGGGGGTGCACCGCATCTCGGTGTTGCCCATCAGGAAGTCGAGGAACAGCGGCGAGTGCGTCAGGCTCCACTTCGATCCGCGATTTTTGCCGGTCGCCCAGACCTGGCGGAAGAATTCCTTGGTGCGCCGGCGCGCCAGGAAGTGTTCCTGGTCGGGCGCGCGTTCATAGGCGAAACCCGGCGACAGCGAGATCCCGACGCCCAGCGATGTCGCGTAGTCCAGGAAATCGGCAAGCTGGTCGGCGGGATAGCCCTCGAAGATCGTCGCGTTGACGTTCACCCGATGGCCTGCCGCCTGCGCCGCCTTGATGGCGCGCACGGCCTTGTCGAAGGTGCCGGTCTGGTCGACGGCCTTGTCGTGGTGCTGCCTCAGCCCGTCCAGGTGGACGCTGAAGAACAGGTAGTCCGACGGCTCGAACAGGTGCAGCTTCTTTTCCAGCAGCAGCGCGTTCGTGCAGAGCGAGACGTATTTCTTGCGCTCGACCAGGCCCTTGACGATCTGGTCGATCTCCTTGTGGATCAATGGCTCGCCGCCCGGGATCGCCACCATCGGCGCGCCGCATTCCTCGGCCGCGTCCCAGCACTCCTGCGGGCTGAGGCGGCGGTTCAGGATGGCGCCGGGGTAGTCGATCTTGCCGCAGCCGGGGCAGGCCAGGTTGCAGCGGAACAAGGGCTCGAGCATCAGCACGAGCGGGTAGCGCTTGTTCCCCTTCAGCTTCTGGCGGGCGATATAGGCCCCGATGGCGAGCTGCTGGCGCAGAGGGACGCCCATCGTATCTCCTTCCGGGCGCCTCTTCCGGGCGCCAACTGGACCGGTTCGAGGGCCGGTTGACCATAAGGGCACGCCGCCGTCAAGCAGCGAGCCCATCTTGTGTCTCTTACAGCGAGTGCTGCTGCATGTAGGACAGCAGCGCGTCGACGCCACCCTTGTCGATCATCGACGTGAACTCATCGCGCTTCAGCAGCAGGAACGAGGTGCCGCCGACCATCACGTCGATTATCCGCGGGCCGTTGGCCCCGTCGCGCAGCCGCCAGTCGACCGGCAGGTTCTTGCCGCCCTCGCGCTTGAAGACCGCGCTGACCAGCACGTCCTTCCTCGCCGGCTTTGCCTCGCCGACCTCGGGCGGGGTGGCGAGGCCACGGTCGAACTGCTCATGGTAGAGGTAGGCCAGATAGCCGGGCAGGAGCTGGCGGAACTTGTCGCGCTGCTCGGGCGTGAACTTGGCGACGCGCGGCTCGCTCAGGAAGCGCTCCCATACGTCAAAGTCGAAGGCTTTCTCGATCGCGCTCCGCAGCGCCGCATTGTCGTTCGACGACAGCGCCTCGTGCGCCTGCGTGACCAATTGCTGCGTCGCGTCGCGTGCCTCGGCCTGCTTGTCCTGCGCCTGGGCGGGGCCGGCGCCGATGCGCCGCCGCGCTGATCGACAGGGCGAGCAGCGCGGTCGCGAGGCGGGTCAGGTATCTCATCGCTCGTCTCCGGTTTGCACTCCAGCCAGTTAATGGGCTGGGCGGGGGTTTCGATCCCTCGAGGTGATGTCCGACGGCCCCGGCAGCGGGGCCCGGCGCGTAGAACGAGTCAGCGGCGCGACATCCAGCGCATGATTGCCGGCGTCAGCCCCAGCACCGACCCGACCGCGGCGAGCACCGAGATCGACAGCAGCACCCCCATGCTCGCCGTGCCGCGATGATGGCTGAGCGCCAGTGTGCCGAAGGCGGCGATCGTCGTCAGCGCCGAGAACAGCACGGCGCGCGGCGTAGAGGTGGCGAAGACCGCGCCCGGCGCCTGGCGCTCGCGGAGCGCGATGTGAACGCCGCTGTCGACCCCCAGCCCCAGCATCAGCGGCAGCACGATCACGTTCGCGTAATTGAACGGCATGTTCAGCAGCACCGACGCCGCCGCCGTCACGGTGCCCGCGATCGCGAGCGGAAACAGGATCGCCACGGTGTCGCCGACGCGCCGGGTCGAGAGCCACGAAAGCACTGCGGTCATGAACGCCGCCAGCAGGGTGGCCAGCAGCACGGCGCGCGCGACGGTACTGCCGGCCGCCTCGAGCTGCACAGGGCCGCCGGCTGCCTCGGGCTCGATGCGCTCGACCGTCCGGGCGAAGTCGGCGACCTCGGCCGGCGTATCGAGATCCTGCTCGGGCAGCACCTCGACGCGGTAGATGCCGTCGGGGGAGACATAGCGGCGCCTGAGCGGCTCGGGCAGCGTCTCCTCGGTGACGACGTCGGCGTTCAGCATGGCCTGCAGCCGGCCGATCAGCAGCGGGAACGAGCGGAACAGGTCCTTTGTCAGCGCCGCGTCGCTCGCCGGCGTGCGTACGGCCTGGTAGCCGGCCAGTGCGGCGGCCAGCCGGCCGGCAGCGCCCGGCTGGCCCTCCAGCCGCTTCTGCAGCCGCCCGAGCGCCGCCGCCTTTGGATCGGTGTCGGAAAGCCGTGTCGGCGCCTCGCTGACGGCGTGTTCGATCGACGGCGCGGCGATGTCCAGCAACATCAGCTTCTGGTCCTGGTCGTGCGGGATCAGGGTCTGGATCGTCACCGCCGAGGCGACGCCCGGCACGTCCCGGAAGCGCGCCGCGATCTCGCCCGCCGCCTCGGCCGAGGGCGCCAGCACGTTGGCCCTGTAGGGCGTGGTCTGCGGCGAGGCAGCGAGCATCCTGAAGGCCCGCACCGAGGGCGAGTTCGGGTCGCGCAGTGCCATTGGATCGGCGTCGAAGCGGACATGGATCGCCGGCCAGACCGCCGCCGCGCCGAGCAGCAGCACGACATAGGGCAGGGCGCGCATCCGCCTGACGGGGCGCAGCGGCTCGCGCCTCGACTCTACGGTGCCGGCGGTGCGCGGCCGGAAGGCGATGACGGCCGGGATCAGCGTCGCCGCCGTCAGGAAAGCGATGATCGTGCCGGCGCTGCCGATCAGTCCCAACTGCGCCATGCCGACGAAGTTCGTGATCGAGAAGGCAAGGAAGGACAGCGCGGTCGTCCCCGCGCTCAGGACCAGCGCCTTGCCGGTGCGCTGCCCTGTCAGCAGCACCGCCTCGGCCGGCGGCACGCCGCCGCGTCGCGTCTCGGCGATATGCGCCAGGATGTGGATGGCGAAGTCGATGCCCAGCCCCACCATCAGCACGACGAAGGCGACCGAGACGAGGTTCAGCGTCCCGATCGTCGCGGCTGCGAACCCGGCGGTCAGCGTCAGGCTGATCATCAGCGAGATCAGCGCGACGACCGAGCGGCCCGTGGCGCGCAGCGCGGCGCGCAGCAGCAGGGCGACGAGGATCAGCGACAGCGCGGTCGAGAGCTCGACGGTGCCGAAGACGCTCTGCAATTCCTCGGCGCGGAGTGCCGGCTCGCCGGTGACGCCGATCTCGACGCCGGCGGCGATGTCCGCCGGCAGTGCGGCGATGGCGGCCTGGATGGCGTCCAGAGCCGGCCGGGCGGGGCTGAGCCGACCGAGGTCCAGCTCGGGCGTCACCGTGACGACGCGCGTCGCGGGCCCGGCGGCCCCGTCCTGCCCGCCGCCTCCCCCCTCGAGCAACGAGGTCCAGCCGAACATTCGGTGCCCGCCCGCGGCGTATGCCTCGAAGACGTTCGCCGCCTCACCGTACAGCGGGTCCAGTCCGCCGGGGCCGATCTCGGCATGCGCCGACAGCGCCGCCGCCTGGTCAAGCGCACCGAGGAAGCCGTCGAGCGTCTGGTCGGCGCGCAGCTCGGCGATCAGGTTCGACGACTTCGACAGCCGAACAAACAGCTGCTCGACCTGGGCGGCGTCGCGGTAGAGGAAGCCGTGCGCCACCATGAACGGGTTGGCCGACGGCGCGAACACCGACTGGATCCAGGTCGTGTCCTGCCGCAGCCGGTCGACCAGAGCGGTCACCGCCAGGTCGGCCGCCTCCGCCTGCGGCGCCCTGACGATCATGAGGATGGCCGAGCGCAGTTGTGGGAAGGCAGCGTTCAGCGCGGTCGCGCGCTGTTGCGCCGGCAGGTCGGCTGCAAGCATCTTCGATGAATCGGAATCGACGGCAAGGCGCGGCAGCGCCAGCGCCGCCAGGACCAGGAGGATGCCGAGGATCGCGACCGCCGTCTTCGGCCAGCGTCCGGCCGTGTCCATCCAGCGCGCGACGCCCCGGTTGAGGAGGGAGACGGGCTCGCCGCTGGGTGATCCTGCCATGCCGGTCCTTCAGTTCCGCATGCGCACTAGCACTCACGGCGTCGGAGTTATATCGTCCAGCGCGCTTTCGGAATCAACGGAAGCCTCGCCCCCGCCCTAGTGGCACCACGATCCGGGAGAATTTGATGGCGTTTCGATCCGCATCCAAGTGGACTGTCCCGGTTCTGGCTCCCGTCCTGGCCGCCATGTTGCTGACCGGATGCGCCACCGCCGAAGGGCAGCGCACCGGGCTGGCGGCGACCGACCCCTACGAGCCGTTCAACCGCGTCATGCTCCAGGGCAATACAAGGCTCGACCGATTCATGCTGCGCCCGGCCGCTCAGGCCTATGATTTCGCGGTGCCCCAGACGGTGAAGTTCGTCATCCACAACGAACTCGATTACGTCTCTACTCCCGTGGACTTCTTCAACTACCTGCTGCAGGGCTCGTTCAGGAACGCCGGCACCTCGCTGGCCCGCTTTACGATGAACACCGTTCTCGGCGGCGTCGGCTTGCTCGACCCGGCAACCGAGTTCGGCCTGCCGAAGGAGGAGACAGACTTTGGCATCACACTCGGCAGGTGGGGCGTGGCCGAGGGCCCGTATCTCGTTCTGCCGCTGCTGGGCCCATCCACGACGCGCGGGCTGCCGGGCTTCGTCGTCGACAGGGCGTTCAGCCCGCTGACCTATGTTGGTCCCTTCACCACGCTCGATGGCCTTTCGCCGGCGTTTACCGCCGCGGGCCTGCTGGACACGCGGTCCGAGAATGCCGACCTGATCGACCAGCTTCTTTACGAGACCGAGGATCCGTACGTCACGCTGCGCGCCGCCTACCTGCAGCGCCGCCGCGCCCAGTTGGCCGGCGCCGAGGGCGCGGTCGACAACCTGCCCGACATCTTCGACGATGAATCAGCCCCGGCCGACGGAAGCGCGCCCGCGCAGGAGGCACGCCGCGCAGGCACCGCCCGCGCAGGAGGCACCGCCGGCGCAGTAGGCGCCGGCCGCCGAGGCGGCGGCCGGCGTGATGTCATCCGGAAGAGGGGTGGAGGCGACGGCCGGAATCGAACCGGCGTGCACGGATTTGCAGTCCGCTGCGTAACCACTCCGCCACGTCGCCAGAGGAGCCCCGGACCCCCGCAAGGCCCCGGCACGTGGCGCGTCATTAGCGCCGGGCAGGGCGGATTGCAAGACGGTCACAGGGTACCGCGCCGCCATCGTGGCGCGCCGGCTTTTCTTGCGCCGACGCGGGTGGTGTGGCAGAGAACATCAACGGCTTCGGAGTGGTTTCGGAACAGATGCATGACGGATTTCGCTGCGGCGCGTGAGGCCATGGTCGATACGCAGGTCCGCACCTCGGACGTCACCAGGTACTCGGTCATCGACGCGATGCTCTGGTGCCCGCGCGAGGTGTTCGTGCCACGGGCGCGGCGCGACGTCGCTTATGCCGAGGCCGAGATCCCGCTGGCGCCCGGCCGTGCCATGCTGACCGCGCGCGCCTTCGCCAAGATGCTCGAGGCAGCCGGGATCGGCCCGGGCGACCTCGTGCTCGACCTCGCCCCGGGCACCGGGTACTCGACGGCCGTGATCTCGCGGCTGGCCGCCGCCGTCGTGGCGATCGAGCCAGACGCCGAGCTCGCCACGCAGGCCGCCGAGGCGCTTGAGAGGATCGAGGTCGTCAACGCCGTCGTCAGCCAGGGCGACCCGACCCGCGGCGATCCGGCGCACGGCCCGTACGACGTGATCTTCGTAAACGGCGCCGTCCAGCACCTGCCGGAAGCGCTGACCGACCAACTCAAGGATGGCGGCCGGCTTGTCGCGATCTTCATCGACCGCGGCGTCGGCCAGTGCCGCGTCGTGCTGCGCGTCGGCGACACGCTGGCGCAGCGCATCGCCTTTGACATAAACGGCCCGCTCGTCCCTGGCTTCGAGGCGAAGCGGGCATTTGCATTCTGAGGATCCCGCGTCCGGGGGTTCCGCGTAACCACAACGACAACAAGGACGGAGTGGGCATGGGCATGGGCAGGAAGGCAGCGCTTCTGCTGCTTGCGACCACGGCACTGTTGTCCGGCGCCGGCTGGGCCGGCGGCGCCCGCGCCGAGACGCTGGCCGATGCGATGGTCGCGGCGGTGCTGAACAGTCCCGAGCTGGAGCAGGCGCGGGCCAACGTCAAGGTCCTGGCCGAGCGCGCCATCCAGGCCCGCTCGCAGGGGCGCCTCCAGGTCGACGGCACGGTCAACCTGACGGCGCGGTTCGTCGATCTGCAGGACTTCGCCTACCCGAACACGATGCAGCTCGACGTCATCCAGCCGCTCTACACGGGCGGTCAGGTCGCGAACGCCACCGAGGCGGCGAAGACCCGCATGACGGCGCAGGAGGCGCGGGTCGTCGCCACCGAGCAGCAGGTGCTGCTGAACGCCGTGCTGGCCTACATGAACGTGCTGCGCGACGAGACGCTGGTCGACCTCAGCGAGAACAACCTGCGGGTGATCAGCGAGCAGCAGCGCGCCGCGCAGGAGCGCTTCGACGTCGGCGAGGTGACGCGCACCGACGTCGCCCAGGCCGAGGCGCGCCAGGCAGCGGCGCGCAGCCTGCTGGCCGCCCGCACCGGCCAGCTCAAGGCCTCGATCGAGAACTTCCGCCGCGCCGTCGGCGCCTATCCGGTCGACCTGCAGCCGCCGCCGCCGATCCCCGACCTGCCGGATGCGCTGGACCAGGCAGTCCAGATCGCGATGGTCGAGGATCCCGAGATCCTCGCCGCCCGGCTCGAGCGACTGGCCGCCGGCAACGACGTGCGCCAGGCGATCGGCGCGCTGCTGCCGCAGGTTTCGCTGCAGGGCAGATTGTCGCGCACCGACACGCATCAATATCGGCAGCGACACCAGTGGACCAGGCGACGGTCGGGCTGCAGATCACGCTGCCGTTCTACGATGGCGGCTTCAGCTACAGCCGCATCCGCGAGGCGCAGGCGATCGTCGAGGCGCAGGACGCCAGCGTCACGACGACGATGCGCGACACCGCCGAGCAGGTCGGCACCGCCTGGGCGGACCTGCAGGTAGCCAAGGCCTCGATCAAGGCCGGCGAACTCGAGGTGAAGGCCGCGCAGATCGCCTTCGAGGGCGTGCGCGAGGAGGCCAAGGTCGGCGCGCGCACGACGCTCGACGTGCTGAACGCCGAGCAGGAGCTTCTGAACGCGCGCGGCGACCTGATCGTCTCGCGCCGCGACCTGGTCGTCGCCGCCTATACGCTGCTGTTCGCCATCGGCAAGCTCAGCGTCGAGCACCTCGGGCTCGACGTCGGCGAGGTCATGCCGGTCGCGGACTACTACGCAGGCGTCAAGGATCGGAATTTCGGCTATGACCCGAGCGACGATACGGTCTGGACACTGTCATACCGGCCGTGAGAAACGTTGCTGGACTGCCGGGCGGGCGAGGCAAGAAGTTCCAATGAGCAATGGTCAGGATCGCAAGTCGATGGACGACGTTTTGGCGTCGATCCGGCGTATTGTCCGCGCCGAGAAGGAGCCGGCCGCCGAGCCTGACTCCGCCACGGCGAAGGGGCCTGCCACCGGGCCGGATGCCGCGCCAACCCTCGGTCCACCCTTCGGACCGGCTGGCGACCGCGACCGACCGGGCGAGGCTCGCGCGGCAGAGGCCGAGCCGCTGGAGCTGACGCCGGATATGCGGCTGGCCGACGAAGTCGATGACGATGATGATGACGGCGACGAGGTCGAGCCCGAGGCGATCGCCCGTCCGGCCGTGATGGCTCGTCACTCGCCGCCGCCCGCCGCCGTCCCCTCGCCGTCACGCGAGGCCCCGACGCCAGACCGGGAGACTCTGCGCCGGATGGTGCGCGAAATCCTGCTGGACGAGCTGGCCGACGGCGATGCCGAGGGCGCCGTGCGCAGCATCATCCGCGACGAACTGATGAACGGCCAGATCGGCGGTAACATCTCGCAGAACGTGCAGCGCCTGATCCAGTCCGAGATCGCCAAAGCTCTGGAAGAGCGCTGAGGCCGACCCGCGGCCGCGGCCTTCGGGCAGCCGACAACGATATTCGAACCTCGGGAAGCTGCCGGATGGCTGGAGGATGCCTGGAGTGAAAACGCGCATAAAGTGGGTTGAGGGCCGAACCTTCCTCGGCGAATCCGGTAGCGGGCACTCGATTGTGCTCGGGACGGCAACGGCGCCGGGCGGCCCGACGCCGGGGCCGAGCCCGATGGAACTGGTCCTGATCGGCACCGGCGGTTGCTCGGCCTTGGACGTCGTCCACATCCTCGAGCGCGGCCGCGAGCCGGTCGAGGACTGCACCATCGAACTCGAGGCCGAGCGCGCGGCGGAGGACCCGAAGGTATTCACCCGCGTTCACATGCGCTTCATCGTAACGGGCCGCGGCCTGGCACGCGCCAAGGTCGAGCGCGCCGTCGACCTCTCGGTCGAAAAGTACTGCTCGGCCTCGGCGATGATCGCGAAGTCGGCGACCATGACGCGTGAGGTCGAGGTCATCGACACGGCGGCCTCGCCGGCCACGCCCGATCCGTAGGGCAGGGGTCCATCCCGCCAATCCCGCCAAGTGGACCGATCGAGTAGGCTGGCGTGCCAAGCGTCCGCCCTTGCAGACGCCGACAGTCGGCTCCCCTTGACGGGCTCGACGACTTGCCGATGGCTCGCAGCCCGGACGCCCCGTCCGGCCTTCACCACCACCTATTCGTGACCTTCCCCCCTCGATCGAGCCCGCAAGAGCAGGCCATTGGGCCGGGTGCCGCTTCCCACTCCGGGGTTCCCACCCCCCGGCGCGCGCGCTATGAGGGCGCCCGACCATTCCCCGACGGATCCGAGACGATGGACAAGACCTTCGACGCCGCGGCCGCAGAGCCGCGCATCTACGCGCAATGGGAAAAGGCCGGCGCTTTCGCCGCCGGCGCCAATGCCTCGCGTGATGAAACCTTCTGCATCGTCATCCCGCCGCCGAACGTCACCGGCTCGCTGCACATGGGCCACGCGCTCAACAACACGCTGCAGGACATCCTCGTCCGGTGGAAGCGGATGCAGGGCTACGACGTGCTCTGGCAGCCCGGCACCGACCATGCCGGCATCGCCACCCAGATGGTCGTCGAGCGGGCGCTTGCCGCCGAGGGCAAGAGCCGCCGCGAGATGACGCGCCCGGCCTTCGTCGAGCGGGTCTGGGAACAGAAGAAGGAGTCCGAGGGCACCATCCTCGGCCAGCTCAAGCGCCTCGGCGCCTCCTGCGACTGGTCGCGCACCCGCTTCACGATGGACGAGGGGCTTTCGGCCGCCGTCCTCAAGGTCTTCGTCACCCTCTACAACGAGGGGCTGATCTACCGCGACAAGCGGCTGGTGAACTGGGACCCGCAGTTCGAGACCGCGATCTCGGACCTCGAGGTCGAGCAGGTCGAGGAGAAGGGCAAGCTCTGGCGCTTTCGCTACGAGCTGGCCGATGGCGTCACCTACCGCCATCCGATCAAGGACGACGAGGGCACCGTCGTCGACCACCAGACGCGCAATTATCTCGTCGTCGCGACGACGCGCCCCGAGACGATGCTGGGCGACAGCGGCGTCGCCGTGAACCCCGAGGACGAGCGCTATCGCGACCTGATCGGCAAGCATGTCTGCCTGCCGCTGGTCGGCCGCCGCATCCCCATCGTCGCCGACGAGCACGCCGACCCCGAAAAGGGCACCGGCGCGGTCAAGATCACGCCCGCGCACGACTTCAACGACTTCCAGGTCGGCCAGCGCCACGGCCTCGCGCAGATCAACGTGATGAGCCCGCGCGCCGCCATCGCCATCGCCGACAACGCCGACTTCCTCGCCGACTGCGACCCCGAGCCCGAATGCATGATGCTGAACGGCCTCGACCGCTTCGAGGCCCGCAAGCGCGTCGTCCACCTGGCCGAGGTGCAGGAATGGCTGGACGGCATCGACGAGGAAATCCACGTCGTCCCGCACGGCGACCGCTCGGGCGTCCCCATCGAGCCCTACCTGACCGACCAGTGGTTCGTCGACGCCAAGAAGCTCGCGGTCGCCGCCATCGACAAGGTCCGCGACGGCACGACGAGTTTCGTCCCCGAGAACTGGACCCGCGTCTATTACAACTGGATGGAGAACATCGAGCCCTGGTGCATCAGTCGCCAGCTCTGGTGGGGCCATCAGGTGCCGGTTTGGTATGACGATCACGGCAACGCGCACTGCGCGCACTCGATCGAGGAGGCGGCTGCGAGCGCCTTGCTGCCGCCGAGGCTCACTATGAGAAAGAACTCGGACTGGTCCGCGCATCAACGTGATCGATCGGGATGCGACCCGGGCAGCTGATGAGCAAGCACGAGTGAGATGCACGCGAAAGGCGACGCGGTTCCGAACTCGGTCCTGCGGTGATCGTGCTTTCGAATGACGGCGACGAGAGCGTGTCCGTCCCGTTCAACATCGTCCGCGACCCCGACGTCCTCGACACCTGGTTCTCGTCCGCCCTCTGGCCGTTCTCGACGCTCGGCTGGCCGGACAGACGCCCGAGCTCGCCCGCTACTACCCGACCGACGTGCTGGTCACCGGCTTCGACATCATCTTCTTCTGGGTCGCCCGGATGATGATGGACGGGCTGCACTTCCTCGACCGCGAGCCGTTCCACACCGTCTACATCAACTCGATCGTCGTCGACGCCCACGGCAAGAAGATGTCGAAGTCGCCAGGGCAACGTCATCGACCCGCTCCAGCTCATCGACGAGTACGGCGCCGACGCGCTCCGCTACACGCTGGCGGCGCAGGAGGTGCAGGGCCGCCGGCAGCTCCGGCTGGCCGTCGACGCCGTGCAGGGCGGCCGCAACTTCGGCACCAAGCTGTGGAACGCCGCCCGCTTCGCCGAGATGAACGGTTGCCACGGCCAGGGCGCCTCTGCGGAGACGCCGGAGGCCAGCCAAACCGTCAATCGCTGGATCATCGGCGAGACCGCGCGCACCGCCGCGGCCGTCGACAAGGCACTGTCGGCCTACCGGTTCAACGAGGCCGCCAGCGCGCTCTACGACCACATCTGGAAGGTGTTCTGCGACTGGTATGTCGAATTCGCCAAGCCCCTGCTGCAGGGCGACGATGCCGAGGCGAAGGCGGAAACCCAGCGCACCATGGCCTGGGCTCTGGACCAGTGCGTGATCCTGCTGCACCCAATCATGCCGTTCCTGACCGAAGCGCTGTGGGGCGAGCTGGCCACCCGCAACACGCCGCTGATCCACGCCGCCTGGCCGGTGCTGACCCCGGCCGACGCGGCCGATCCGGCGGCCGATGCCGAGATAAACTGGGTGATCCGCCTGATCGACGGCATCCGCTCGGCCCGGGCCGAGTTGAACGTGCCGCCCAGGGCGCAGATCGACATGGTCCTGACCGTCCACGCGCCCGAGGTCGCCGACCGCCTGCGGCGGAATGCGCCTCTGATCGAGCGGCTGGCTGGCCTCTCCGGATCCGCGGTCGCGGACGAGGCGCCGTCCGGCTCGATCACGCTGGCGCTCGATGACTGCGCGGTGAACCTGCAGGTTGCCGGGGTCATCGACATCGCCGCCGAGCGGGCGCGACTGGAAAAGTCGCTCGGCAAGGTCCGCAAGGACGCTGTCGGGCTGGAGAAGAAGCTGGGCAACGAGAACTTCCTCGCCAAGGCGCCCGACGAGATCGTCGAGGAACAGCGCGAGCGGCTGGCCGCGGCGCGCTCGGAAGCCGCGAAGCTGGAGGGTGCCCTGGCGCGGCTGGCCTCGCTGGGGTGAGGGGGCGTCGGCTCTCGCGCGTTCCGCGCGACGGCGAGCTTTGCGATCGGCGGACTTTGCGATCGGCGGGCTGACAACCCGCTCTTCAGGCGCGTCGCGAGGGTAGCGCGGCCTTTCGATCCGCCCTCCGCTCCACGCGGTTATCCGTTCGCCCCGCGCAGTCAGGCAGGCGCCCGCGCTTCCTCCCGCGGTGGCCCGAAGGGTGCCCAGGGGCTGAGCACGAAGGCAAGCAGCAGCGCCGTCGTCGCGAGGTCGACGATCATCAGCCCCGGCATGTCGTCGGCGGGAAACAGGAACAGCTGCGCCCCGGACAGCACGCCCTCGCTGCCAACCAGGGTCAGCCCGATGACGTTGAACCCGAGGTGGAGACCGATCGAAGCCCACAGGCTGCCGGTGCGCCAGACCAGCGCCGCCAGTGAAAGCCCCATAAGGAAGGTGGTGCCGACATAGAGCAGGCCAGCCCCGCCTGCCAGGCCTCCCGAGTAGTGCAGCGCGCCGAACAGCGCCGAGGGCAGCACGGCCCAGACCAGCGGGTTGCGGCTGCGCAGCGCCAGCTGCTGGAGCAGGTAGCCGCGGAACATCAGCTCCTCGGCCGTCGCCTGCACGAAGATCAGCGCCGCGATCGGCAGCAGCGCGGCCAGCCATGCCGGCAGCGGCAGACCCGACCCGTCCGGCCGGACCAGTAGCAGCGAGACCGAAACCGAGGCTGCCGTGAAGGCGGCAGCGATCAGCAGGCCCTTGGCGAAATCGCCGGTCCGCACGCGCCGCTCGGGCGCGAACAGGCTGCGGAAGGACTGCCGGTGCAGCAGCCGCACTGCCAGCATCACCCCCGGCCAGATGCCGGCGAAGGTCAGCAGCATGACGGCGACGATCGCGGGACTGCCGCCTGGTTCGGCGCCGGCGACCCGGTGCAGCGCGCCGCCGGTGTCACCGAGCCGCGCGGTCTCGAGCGCGCCCCAAAGGTACAGCACGGCGAACGTGCCGCCGATCCAGAAGCCGGCGATGATGATGATCCCGGCTAGCACGCGCCACAGCACCCCGGCAGCGCCCGCCCGAGTCGACGTATCGCTCGAAGGCGGTCATGCAGCCGGGACGGCGCTGTTCCTGCGTTGCCGTCAATCAGTCGTGGCGGCCGCGCTCGCGGCTGAGGAATTCGCTCGTCCGACGGCTCCCGGCCGTCGTCGTCCCCGAAGGCCGGCGCCGCAGCGTCGCTATGGCGGCATGCGGTCCGCCGGTGCGCTGCTCGCGCTCGATGCGGGTGAATTCGCGGGTCCGCGTGCCCTCCGCGCGGTCGCGTTGCTGGTCGGCGATGTGCTTGCCCATCCGGCATCTCCCTGTCGTCATCCGTCTGGCCAAGGTGGCGACTTCCGGCCGGCATTTCCAGTCCCCGGATGGCCGTGGCGTAGCGCTACATCCGCGCTGGAAACGCACCCGCCGGCTCGTTAGGGTCGCGCAGCCACGAGTCAGCAAGAGCGCAAAGGAGGGCGCCGGCGCATGGATGCCAGGGTTTTCGACAAGAACAAGCTGCCCAGCCGGCATGTGACCGAGGGTCCGTCGCGCGCGCCGCACCGCTCGTACTATTACGCGATGGGCCTGACGGACGAGGAGATCCACCGCCCCTTCGTCGGCGTCGCGACCTGCTGGAACGAGGCAGCGCCCTGCAACATCGCGCTGAGCCGGCAGGCCCAGGCCGTCAAGCTGGGCGTCAAGGAGGCGCTGGGCACGCCGCGCGAGTTCACGACCATCACCGTGACCGACGGCATCGCCATGGGGCACGAGGGCATGCGCTCGTCGCTGGCCAGCCGCGAGGCGATCGCCGACACGGTCGAGCTGACGATGCGCGGGCACGCCTATGACGCGCTGGTCGGGCTGGCGGGCTGCGACAAGTCGCTGCCGGGCATGATGATGGCGATGGTCCGGCTGAACGTGCCGTCGGTCTTCATCTATGGCGGCTCGATCCTGCCCGGCCGCGCGCCGCACAGCAAGGAGATCCCCGAGGACTTCGCCAACCGCGACCTGACGGTTCAGGACATGTTCGAGGCCGTTGGCCGGAACCAGAACGGCACCATGTCGGACGCCGCGCTTGCGTTGCTCGAGCGGGTCGCCTGTCCGTCGGCAGGGGCGTGCGGCGGCCAGTTCACGGCGAACACCATGGCCTGCGTCAGCGAGGCGATCGGCCTGGCGTTGCCGCAGTCGGCCGGCGCGCCTGCGCCCTATGAAAGCCGCGACGCCTTCTCGGAAGCTTCGGGCCGGGCGGTCATGAACCTGCTGGCGAACGGCATCCGCGCCCGCGACGTCGTCACCCGCAAGGCGCTGGAAAACGCCGCCCGCGTCGTCGCCTGCACGGGCGGCTCGACGAATGCCGGGCTGCACCTGCCGGCGATCGCGCACGAGGCGGGGATCGACTTCAACCTGCAGGACGTGTGCGACATCTTCCGCGAGACGCCATACTTCGTCGACCTGAAGCCGGGCGGGAAGTACGTGGCCAAGGACCTCTACGAATCCGGCGGCATTCCGGTCGTCATGAAGGAGTTGCTTGCGTGCCGGCCTGCTGCACGGCGACTGCATCACCGCGACCGGCAAGACCATCGCCGAGAACCTGGCCCTGATCGACGGCGAGCCGGACAATCGCGTCATCTACCCGGTCGACAAGCCGCTGACCAAGACCGGCGGCGTCGTCGGGCTGATCGGCAACCTGGCGCCCGAGGGCGCCATCGTGAAGGTCGCCGGCATGAAGAAGCAGAAGTTCGAGGGCCCGGCCCGCGTCTTCGAATGCGAGGAGGACGCCTTCGCCGCCGTCCAGCGCCGCGAGTACAAGGAGGGCGAGGTCATCGTCATCCGCAACGAGGGGCCGAAGGGTGGCCCCGGCATGCGCGAGATGCTCTCCACCACCGCCGCGATCTCGGGGCAGGGCATGGGCAGCAAGGTCGCGCTGATCACGGACGGGCGCTTCTCGGGTGCGACGCGCGGCTTCTGCGTCGGCCATGTCGGGCCCGAGGCCGCGGTCGGCGGCCCGATCGGGCTGCTGAAGGACGGCGACATCATCCAGATCGACGCCAAGAAGGGCACCATCAAGGTCAAGCTGTCCGCCAAGGAGCTGAAGGACCGTCGCAAGGAGTGGAAGGGCCCGCGCGAAACGATCTATGGCGCAGGCGCCCTCTGGAAATACGCCCAGACCGTCGGGGGCGCGCAGCAGGGCGCCGTGACGCACCCGGGCGGAAAGGGAGAGCGGCACAGCTATCCAGACCTCTGATGGACCGACGCGCCACATTCTCGCTGCCCCGTCCCGGACGTGCTGCCCGGGCGGTCCTGCTCGGCGGCGGAATACTGGCGCTGCTGGCCGGCTGCGAGCCCGGCCAGTTCGGCTTCAGCGGGCGCGACGCGGAGTGGGCGCGGACACATGCCTTCTCGGTCGTCTCTGCCACCCCCCGGCGCGCCGTGCTGTCGGCCGAGGGCAACCAGGTGGCGGTCGAGCCGCCGCCCGGCTTTTGCCTGGCGGACGACGAGATCGAGACCTCGGCGCGCTCGGCCTTCGTGCTGATCGGCGACTGCGTGATGGATGCCGGGTCAGGGTGGCGGCGTGCTGCAATCGGACGGGAGCGCGCTGGACCTGCCGCCCGGTATGCCCGGGATCATCTCGGTGGGGCTGTCGGGCGACCCGGGCTTCGGGCGCGCCAGCGCCGGGGATCGCGGTCTCTCCCGCTTGGAGTCCTACCTGCAGACGCCCGAGGGCCAGGCCCTGCTGGGCCGCGGCGGCGACGGCTCGCAGGTGTCGGTGATCGAGACGCGGCGGCAGGGGGACATTCTCTATGTGCTGGTCGAGGATCGCGACGCCGCGGCGGTCCCCGTGCTGGCGCCGCGCTTCTGGCGCGCCTTCGTCGAGCTGAACGATCGCCTGGCGGTCGTCACCGTCAGCGGCTTCCGCGACGTGCCGATGGACGAGGACGAGATGCTGAGCCACCTGGGCGACCAGGTGCGGCAGCTTCAGGTGGCGAACGCGGTGCCCATCGACGAGGCGCCGATACAGGTCGCCAAGGCGCGGCCGCGCCGCGCCGAGACCGGGACGGGCGACGAGCCGCCGGAGGAAGGCGAGCTGGCCGCGGTCACCCCCGTGGAGGCGGCGACGCCCGCGTCGCTGCCGGGCGATCCCGCGTGGCAGTCGTTCGCTGCGGCACGCGCGGACGAGGCAGAACCGGATGGTGCTGCCGGGCTGGCGGGCGGCGACTCGGCTCGGGTCGCGGCCATTGGCGGGCCGGAGCTGGGCGATGTGACGGCCGACGGCGAGACCGCCGCAGCGACGCTGGCCGAGGAGCCGGTCAGGACCCGCCCGCTGGTCGTCGCCTCGACCGGGACGGGCAGGCAGGGCGTGTGGCCGATGCCGTCGAAGCGGCCCGGCGCCCCAGGTGCCTGGACATCGACCGCGGGGTCCGCGGCAGCGACGGGTCGGGCGGCGCCGCAGGCGGCTGCGGCGGCCGGCGTTCCGATGCCGGCGCCGCGGCTGAATAACCCGGCCGGGCGGGCGTCAGGGCAGGCGCTCGCCCCCGTGGCGGCGGTGCCGCTGCCGCCGCGAAAGCGTCCCTGAGAGGGGCAGTCTGATGTGGTCGCACGCGTGAGACCCTCGCCATATCATTGAAAATCAGTGGTTTTCCGATATCTGTTCAGGGTTTGGAAACGCGGGATTTCGATCCGGTGAACGCCGGATTGAAGAGACTGGGCTCGCCGACGTCGGGGCTTCGCCCGGCCCAGGGAAATGCCCGGCCGGGTCGGGCGTGACGTGGCCTTGCGCGGCGGGGGGCGGGGTCAGACGTCGAGTTCTACCCAGGCGGGGACGTGGTCGGACGGTTTTTCGCGGCCGCGCACGGCCTTGTCGATGCCGGCGCCGGACAGGCGGTCGGCGGCCTGCGGGCCGAGCAGGAGGTGGTCGATGCGGATGCCGTTGTTCTTCTGCCAGGCGCCGGCCTGGTAGTCCCAGAAGGTGTAGATCTCGGCATCCTGGCAGCATTCGCGGATCGCGTCGGTGTAGCCGAGGTTGACGATGCGGCGGAAGGCGGCGCGGGTCGGCGGCAGGAACAGCGCGTCTTCGCGCCATTTCTCGGGAAAGCGGACGTCGCGCGGCTCGGGGATGACGTTGTAGTCGCCGGCCAGCACGACGGGCTCCTCGGTTTCCAGCAGCTCGGCGGCGCGCAGGCGCATCCGCTCCATCCAGGCGAGCTTGTAGTCGTAGCGGGGCCCCGGCGCCGGGTTGCCGTTCGGCAGATAGAGGCCACAGACGCGCGCGGCCATACGGTCGCCCGTGACGGTCGCCTCGATCCAGCGCGCCTCGGCGTCGTCGTCTGCGCCGGGCAGGCCGCGCCGCACGTCGTCGAGCGGGCGCTTCGACAGGATGGCGACGCCGTTGAAGCCCTTCTGGCCGTGCGTCTCGATGTTGTAGCCCAGCTCCTCGATCTCGAGGCGCGGGAAAGCGTCGTCCTCGCACTTGATCTCCTGCAGGAGGGCGACGTCGGGGGTCGCCTCGCGCAGCCAGACCAGCAGCGCGGGCAGGCGGGCGCGGACGCCGTTGATGTTGAAAGTCGCGATCTTCATGGGTGCGAGGCTTATGCGTCCTCGCCGAGGACAGCAAGGAAGGCGTCGGCGAAGCGCTCGGCCTTCTGCGCGTCCATGCCGGGCACGCGCTCGAGCGCCGCGCGGTCCTGGGGGCGGGCCTCGGCGATCTTCGCGAGCGTCGTCGTCGTGCAGGCGAGGTAGCGGTCGGTGCCGCCGGTGCCGCGCAGCAGGTCGGACTGCGCGGCGCGGAGCCGGTCCATCAGCGCCCCTTGAGGCCGGCCGGCGTTGCGGGCGCGGGCCGGGTGGACGCGCTCGGTCGTGCCGGCGCGGAGGACGCCGAGGAAGGCGTCGCCGAACTCGGCCAGCTTCTTGGCGCCGACGCCGTGGCAGGCGGCCAGCCCGTCGAGGTCCATGGGCTTGCGCTCGGCCATGTCGATCAGCGTCGCGTCGGAGAAGACGACATAGGCCGGCACGTTCCGCGCCCGGGCGAGGTCCGTGCGGAGGGCGCGGAGCGAATCGAACAGCTCCTGGTCCTCGGGCGCCAGGCCGACGGCGCGGGACTGCCTGGCCTCGCGCGGGCGGCGGCGCTCCTGCTCGCGGCGGAGCATGACCTCCGTCTCGCCGCGCAGCACGGCGCGGCCGTCGGGCGTGACGCTCCAGCCGCCGCGCTCGTCGATGGCAGCGTGGCCGAGCGCGTAGAGCTGGCGGAAGACGCTTCGCCAGGGGCCAGCGTCGAGGTCGGCGCCGACGCCGAAGGTCTTGATCCTGTCGTGGCCCATCTGGCGGATGCGGTCGCTGGCCTCGCCGCGGAGCACGGCGACGAGGTGCTCGACGCCGAAGCGCTCGCCGGTGCGCAGCATGGCCGAGAGCGCCTTCTGCACCGGCACGGTGCCGTCATAGAGCTCGGGCGGGGCGAGGCAGGTGTCGCAGTTGCCGCAGCTCTCGGGCGCCTCCTCGCCGAAATAGCGCGAGCAGCGTGCGGCGGCGGCAGCCGGGCGCCTCGGCCAGCGCCAGGAGCGCGTTCAGGCGGGCATGGTCGGCCCGCTTCGACTCGGCCGAGCCGTCGGACTGGTCGATCTGGCTGCGGCGAAGGCGGATGTCCTCCATGCCGTAGAGCGTCAGCGTGTCGGCGGGCGCGCCGTCGCGGCCGGCGCGGCCGATCTCCTGGTAGTAGGACTCGATGGTCTTGGGCAGGTCGGTGTGGATGACGAAGCGGACGTCCGGCTTGTCGATCCCCATGCCGAAGGCGACGGTCGCGGCCATCACGACGCCGTCCTCTCGCGTGAACCGGTCCTGGCGCTCGCTGCGCAGCGCGGCGTCGAGGCCGGCATGGTAGGCCATCGCCTTGACGCCCGTGCCGGCGAGCTGGGTGGCGACCGCCTCGGCCCGCTTGCGCGAGGCGCAGTAGACGATGCCGCTCTGGCCCTGCCGCGCGCGGACGAAATCGGCGATGCGGGCGCGCGGGTTCTGCTTGGGCTCGAAGGCCAGCCGCAGGTTGGGGCGGTCGAAGCCGCGCAGGAACTCGTCGGGCGGGCTCTCGCCGAAGAGGCGCGCGACGATCTCGCGCCGGGTCGCCTCGTCGGCGGTGGCGGTGAAGGCGGCGGTCTGGATGCCGCCGAGCGCGGCGCGGAGCTCGCCGATGCGCAGGTAGTCGGGGCGGAAGTCGTGGCCCCACTGGCTGACGCAGTGCGCCTCGTCGACCGCCAGCAGGCTGGCGTCGGACCGGCGAAGGAGGCCGGTCGTCGCCGGGTTCCCCAGCCGCTCGGGCGCCATGTAGAGCAGCTTGAGGCTGCCCGCGTCGAGCGCGTCGAAGACGCGCTCGGTCTCGAACGGGTCGTTGGCCGAGGTCAGCGCGCCGGCCTCGACGCCTGCCTGGCGGAGCGCCGCCACCTGGTCGCGCATCAGTGCGATCAGCGGCGAGATGACGACCGTCAGGCCGGGGCGGAGCAGGGCGGGGAGCTGGTAGCAGAGCGACTTGCCGCCGCCCGTCGGCATGATCGCCAGCACGTCGCGCCCGGCGAGGATGGCGCCGACGATTTCCTCTTGTCCGGGTCGGAAGGCGTCGTAGCCGAAGACCGTCTTCAGGCGCTCCAGCGCCGCCGCCATGCCGTCCACGCGACTCCCCTCGACCATCCCGGGCGGAGATTAGGCCGCCGACCGAGTGTCGGGCAAGCCGGATGCGGCGTGCGGGGGGCGGACGGGCGCCCCGCACGCGGTCAGCGGATGACGCTGTCGGGCGCCGGCTGCGAAGGAATGTGCAGATGCGCCGTCGGGATGCGGGCCTCTGTCGCGCCGGCGAGGCCGGTCCCGCTGCCGCCCGGCGCCGATGCGCGGATGTCGCCGGCGATGGGGGCGGGCGCCCCGCTGCCGAGCGCCAGGACGGTCACGGCGGTCGTGATCACAAGCGCGAACACCGTCAGCGGCAGCATCGCGAGCCCGAGCCCGATCCGCCGGTTCACCGGGCGGACGAGCATGCGGAGCTCGTTGGCGGTCTGGGGGAATTCCAGCGCGGCGGAGTTCGAGGCCGTCCAGCGGCCGCGGCGTGCCCAGCGGCGCTCCTCGAACCGGTTCCAGCCGTTGAAGACGATCAGGAGCGCGATCAGGCTCATCATGCTCATCGGCTGCCAGATCAGGAAGCCGCCGGCCTTTTCGTCCGAGAGCGGCGCGAAGTCGAAGAGCCGGCCGTGCAGGTCGTAGGCGTCGTAGAGCACGACGGATTTCAGCGTCGTCAGCGAGCCGAGCAGGATATTCGACAGGATCGTCCCGATCAGCATCAGCTGGCGGATGCCATATCGGATGCCCTTGGGCGGGTCGCGCGGGTCGAAGATCACCCAGAAGAACAGCACGCCCGCCGCCAGCATGGTGACGTGCATGAGGTAGTGCACCGCCGGGTCGAGGATCGCGGCATTGTGAAGGGCCGGGACCTGCCAGGCGTAGAGCGAGCCGACGAAGACGAGGAAAGCCGGGGCTGGCCGGGCGAGCCAGCCGACGATCGAGCGGCAGGTCCGGCTGTGCAGCAGCGGCCGGACCAGGCCGCGCCGGAGCATCCGGGGGGCGCCGGCGAACATCGCCGCCTGCGGCGCGGCAAGCATGATCAGCATCGGCCCGGCGATGCGCAGCAGCATGTGCTGGATCTGGTGGACCCAGAACAGCCGCTCGGCGACGGCGTCGAGGGGCGAGAGCAGCGCCAGCGCGACCAGCGCCAGCCCGGCGGCGAAGGCGGTGTGCCGCCAGCGCCCGATCGGCCGGCCCGTGCGTCGGCGCCGGAGCGCGCCGCGGAAGTAGATGATTGCGGCCAGCGTGGTGAGGCCGACCAGCAGCGGGTCGAACGACCACGCCCGCAGCGCCTCCGCCGCGGTGAGATCCTCTCCGCCATGCGCGAGGGCGGGCGTCGCCAGCGAGATGAGGATCACGGCGAGCGCGGCGACGCGGCAGGGGCGTCGGCGTTCGGGCCGCATGGTTCGGTTGCGTTCGTTCGCCTCGGCCAGATCGGTTCCGAGCGCCGTCCTGTCGCGCATCCTGCCCCCGGCGGCACAGCCGCTTGTCGATTGGAATGCGGGGACCCTATGGCCTTGGCGCCGCGGACTCAATTGAGCCAATAGGTCGCTGTCGCAGCGACAGGGCCGGTGAGGAAGCTGCCTCATGCCCGGAGCCGGCGGCCGTCAGTACGAGGCGGAGTATGCCCCGGTCTACTGCTTGCGCTGCTTGCGGCGGGCGAAGGTGTTCAGGACCTCGACCAGCCCGGAGAAGGCCATCGCGGCGTAGATGTAGCCCTTGGGCACGTGCATGCCGAAGCCGTCGGCGATGAGGACCATGCCGATCATCAGGAGGAAGCTGAGCGCCAGCATGACGACGGTCGGATTCGCCTCGATGAAGCGCGACAGCGGGCCCGAGGCGAACGCCATGCAGGCGACCGCGATGACGACCGCGATGCACATGATCGCCAGGTGATCGGTCATGCCGACGGCGGTGATGATGCTGTCGATCGAGAACACCAGGTCCAGCAGCAGGATCTGCACGATCGCCGAGGCGACGCCCATTCCGGCCCCGCCGGCGGCATCCTCGGGCGCCTCGTCCGGGTCGACATGGGTGTGGATCTCGCGGGTCGCCTTCCAGACCAGGAACAGGCCGCCGGCCAGCATGATCAGGTCCTTCCACGAGAAGCCGTGGTTGAACAGGTCGAAGACCGGGTAGGTCAGCGTGACGATCCAGGCGATGACCGAGAGCAGCGCCAGCCGCAGTCCCAGAGCGCCGCCGAGACCGATGAAGCGCGCCCGCTTGCGGTGCTCGGCCGGCAGCTTGTTCGTCAGGATCGAGATGAAGACCAGGTTGTCGATGCCGAGCACGATCTCCATCACGACCAGCGTGACGAGCGCGATCCAAGCCTCCGGGCTGGCAATCAGCGCGGCGATGTCCATGAAGCCCCCTCGGCAGCCCGGCTAAAGGTCGGAAACCTCAGATGGCGAACGAGGTTCCACAGCCGCAGGTCGATGTGGCGTTCGGGTTCTCGACGGCGAAGCGGGCGCCGATCAGCTCGTCGCGGAAATCGACGACGGAGCCGGCAAGGAAGGGCAGAGATTCCGGGTCGACCAGCACGCGCTGGCCGTTCGCCTCGATCACGGTGTCGCCCTCGGCGGGAGCGTCCGCCAGCTCGAACTCGTACTGGAAGCCCGAGCAGCCGCCGCCCAGCACGGCGACGCGGAGCGCCTTGCGCTCGCCCGAATCCTCGGCGATCTCGGCCAGCCGCGCGAAGGCACGCTCGGTCACGCTGACGGCGGCCACCGTCGCGGCGGTCGCCGACTCGGGTGTGGAGTCGGCCGTCGGAGCCGTCGCGGCGGACTTCAGGTCGGGAACAGCCTTCATTTCGGGCGCGGCTCGCATTTTCCTGACCCTCTCCTTGGGTTATAGGCACCTGAAATGTATCCATCGCACGCCCGCAGACAAGAGGCGGGCCCGGAGGGGATATGGACGCCCGCCTCGCGCCCTACGCGGCGCACCCGGAAAATAGCCGCGGCCGGCTGCACGCCGAGCCGGAGAGCGCGCATCGCTCGCCGTTCCAGCGCGACCGCGACCGGATCATCCATTCCTCGGCCTTTCGCCGACTGAAGCACAAGACGCAGGTCTTCGTCGAGCACGAAGGCGACTATTACCGCACGCGGCTGACGCATTCGATCGAGGTGGCGCAGATCGCGCGCACCATGGCTCGCACGCTGCGGCTGAACGAGGACCTGGCCGAGGCGGTGGCGCTGGCGCACGACCTGGGCCACACGCCGTTCGGCCATACGGGCGAGGATGCGCTGGCCGAGTGCATGGGCCAGTTCGGCGGCTTTGACCACAACGCGCAGGCACTGAAGATCGTCACCGAGCTGGAGCGGCACTACGCCGATTTCGACGGGCTGAACCTGACATGGGAGACGCTGGAGGGCATCGCCAAGCATAACGGGCCACTCTTGCCCACGCGCGACGCGCCCGGCGACTCGCTGCCGCTGGCGATCGCCGACTACGTCCGCCGGCACGACCTGGAGCTGCACGGCCAGGCCAGTGCCGAGGCGCAGGTGGCGGCGCTGTCGGACGACATCGCCTATGTCAACCACGACCTGCATGACGGGCTGCAGGCCGGGCTTTTCGCGGTCGAGGACATCACCGGGCTGCCGCTGGTCGCCGGCTGCTTCGCCGAGGTTGACCGGCAGTGGCCAGGGCTGGATCCGACGCGGCGCCGGCACGAAGCACTGCGCCGCGTCTTCGGCCTGATGGTCGAGGACGCGCTGGCCTGCTCGGCGGCGCGGCTGGCCGAGGCGGCGCCGGGCTCGCTGGCCGAGGTGCAGGCGCTGACGGGGCCGGTCATCGCGTTCCGGGACGAGACGGCGGCCGGGATCGCCGAGATCAAGGCGTTCCTTTTCGTCCGCATGTACCGCCACCACCGCGTCAAGCGGATGCGCGTCAAGGCGGTGCGCGTCGTGCGCGACCTGTTCGGCGTATTCCTGGCCGATCCTGGCGTGCTGCCCGACGGGTGGCGCGAGGCCGTGGAGGCGGCCGGGAGCGAGACGTTGCGTGCGCGCATCGTCGCCGACTATATCGCCGGCATGACAGACCGCTTCGCGCTCGATGAACACCGGGCGCTGACCGACCCCCTTGCCCGCGCCTGAACGCGCGGCCAGCCTTGGATTGGCCTGCCCGCTGGCTGGCCCGCCCGAAACTCCCGAAAGGAGCTATCCCGTGAACCTGTTCGCCGAGGTCAAGCAGGACGTCGACCGCGCGCTCGCCGCGCTGGTCGCGCGCGGGACGCTGCCCGAGGAAATCGCAACCGGCGCCGTCACGGTCGAACCGCCGCGCGACCCGGCGCATGGCGACATGGCGACGAATGCCGCGATGGTGCTGGCCAGGCCCGCCGGGGCAAAGCCGCGCGAACTGGCCGAGGCGCTGGCGGGCGTGCTGCGCGACAGCGGGCGGTTTGCCGAGGTGACGGTCGCCGGGCCCGGCTTCATCAACCTGCGCCTCGCCGCGCCGGAGTGGCACCGCGTCCTCGCCGCGGCGCTGCGGGCCGATGCCGACTATGGCCGCGCGCCGGCGGGGCAGGGCAGGGTGAACGTCGAGTTCGTCTCGGCCAATCCGACCGGGCCCCTGCATGTCGGCCACACGCGCGGCGCCGTCTTCGGCGACGCGCTGGCCAACCTTCTGGCGTTCGCCGGCTGGGAGGTCACCCGCGAGTACTACGTCAACGATGGCGGCGGCCAGGTCGACGTGCTCGCCCGCTCGGCCTACTACCGGTACCGCGAGGCCAATGGCGAGGCGATCGAGATCGGCGCCGGCCTCTATCCCGGCGACTACCTGGTCCCTGTCGGCCGTGCGCTGAAGGAGACCTTCGGCGACACGCTGATGGACGTGCCCGAGGACGAGTGGCTGCCCCGCGTCCGCGACTTTGCCATCCAGGCGATGATGGAGCTGATTCGCGAGGACCTGGGCGCGCTGGGCGTCCGCATGGACGAATTCTACTCCGAGCGCTCGCTCTACGGCACCGGCCGGATCGAGGCGACGCTGGAGGACCTGACGGCGCGCGGCCTGATCTACACCGGCGTGCTGGAGCCGCCGAAGGGCAAGGCGCCCGAGGACTGGGAGCCGCGGCCGCAGACGCTGTTCCGCTCGACCGCGCATGGCGACGACGTCGACCGGCCGATCCGCAAGGCGGACGGGGCGTGGACCTACTTCGCCCCCGACATCGCCTACCACAAGGACAAGATCGACCGCGGCTACGACCTGCTGATCGACGTGCTGGGCGCCGACCATGGCGGCTATGTCAAGCGGATGAAGGCGGCGGTCTCGGCGCTGTCGGACGGGCGGGTGCCGCTGGACATCAAGCTGTGCCAGCTCGTGCGCCTGTTCAAGGGGGGCGCCGAGTTCAAGATGTCCAAGCGGGCTGGCACCTTCGTCACGCTTCGTGATGTGCTGGACGAGGTCGGACCGGACGTTACGCGCTTTACGATGCTGACCCGGCGCAACGACGCGCCGCTGGATTTCGACTTCAGCAAGGCGCTGGAACAGGCCAAGGAAAATCCCGTCTGGTACGTCCAGTACGCCAATGCGCGGACCCATTCCGCCTTCCGCAAGGCGGCCGAGGAGGGCGTCGCGCCCGACCCGTCCGGGTTGGCCGAGGCCGACCTTTCGGCGCTGACGGACACGGGCGAGCTCGACATCATGCGCCGCATCGCCGAGTGGCCGCGCCAGGTCGAGACCGCGGCGGCGCAGCACGAGCCGCACCGGATCACCTTCTACCTCTACGATCTCGCCTCGGCGTTCAACGCGCAGTGGAACCGCGGCCAGGACGAGCCCGCCCTGCGCTTCGTCCGGTCGGACGACGCGCAGGCGACGCGCGCGAGACTCGCGCTGGTGATGGCCGTCAGAGTTGTTATTTCCTCGGGTCTTGCTATTCTCGGCGTGGCTCCGATGCACGAAATGTAATCAGAGATCCCACAAGGGACGGTATCGGCGCCGGGCAGTTCCCCAAGAGAAGGGGCGGGGCAGGCAATGAGACCGGATCTATCGCTCGACGAGTTCGAGCCGTTCGAGGACGAACCCTCGCGCCTGTCGCGTATCAGGCGCGGGCTGTCGACAGCGATCGGCGCCTGCGTGGCGGTGGCGCTTCTGGTGGGGCTGGGCGTCTGGTTCTATCGCCTCGGCGCGCGCGACGCCGAGAACGTGCCGATCATCCGCGCCTCGACCGAGCCGGCCAAGACCCGGCCCGATGATCCGGGCGGGGCCGTCGCGCCACACCAGGACATCACCAGCTACAGCGTCGCCGAGAGCAAACCGGCGCAGGCCACCGCCGCCGTCATCGCGCCGCCGCCGCCCGAGCCGAAGCGCGAGGACGTGGCGATGGGCACGCTGCCGCCCGAGCCGATCGAGCGTCCGGCGACCCCTGCGCCGCCTGTGAGCGCCACGCAGCCGCGGGTCGGCCAGTCCACGGCCGACCAGCCCGCTCCGCTGGCCCGGCCGACCGCAGCGGAGGCCGCTGCCGCCATCGCCAGCGGCGCGGTTCGCGCCCGGGCCGAGGCGAGCCGGGCCGCCGAGCCTGAGCCCGCGCCCGCCCGGGCAGAGACGCCGGAGGGCGGGGCGGTGCTGGCCCTCGCCGAGACGCCCGTGGCTGGCGCGACCGCGCAAACTGCCGAGAGCGCCGGGTCCGGGGGAGACCTGGTCTCGCGTACCGGGCCAGAGCCTGCGCCTGCCGAGTCGGTCTGCGGCCGGTGCTGGACCCGGTGCCGGACGCGTCGGAGTACGCGCCGCCGCTGACGCCGCTCGCCCGCCCCCGCCCGCCGGACCTGAAGGAGCGCATGGTGGCGGCTGTCGAGGCCGCCGAGCAGAGCGCCAGCGACCTCGTCCGGCGCGCCGCCGAATCGGCGGTCCAGGTGCAACTGGCCGCCGACCCCTCCGAGGACGTGGTGCGCGCGATGTGGCGCCGCATCAGCCACGCCAATGCCGACATCCTGCACGACCGCGAACTCGCCGTGCAAACCACCGTATCGGGGGGCACCAAGTTCTACAGGCTGCGCGTTGGCCCGTTCGCCGGCGTGTCCGAGGCGCGCGCCGTCTGCCAGGCGCTGAAGGCGCGCGGCCAGGACTGCATCGTCGCCCGGAACGGCTGAGCGATGGCCACCAGCGCCATCCTCGGGCTGTCCGGGCCCGGGCTGACTCCACAGGAGGCCGCGTTCTTCCGCGAGGTCGATCCTTGGGGGTTTATCCTGTTCGCCCGCAACGTCGCCGACCCGGCGCAGCTGACGCGCCTGACCGCGAGCTTGCGCGAAACCGTCGGGCGCGACGCGCCGGTGCTGGTCGACCAGGAGGGCGGGCGCGTCCAGCGCCTCCGGCCGCCGCACTGGCGCCGCTGGCGGGACGTGCTTGCGCTGTTCGACGGCCCTCATGCAGACGGCGTCGACGAGGCGCGCGCTCTGGAGGCGGCACGCCTGCGCTACCGCATCATCGCCGACGAGCTGGCATCGGTCGGCATCGACGTCGACTGCGCCCCAGTGCTGGACGTGCCGGCGCCCGATGGCCACGCGATCATCGGTGCGCGCGCGCTCGGCCAGGCGGCCGAGGACGTGGCGCGCCGGGGCCGGGCAGTCTGCGAAGGGTTGCTGGCCGGCGGCGTGCTGCCTGTCATCAAGCACATCCCCGGGCATGGCCGCGCCCCGGTCGATTCGCATCACGCGCTGCCGCGGGTGGCGGCCGTGCGGTCCGAGCTGGAGCGCGTCGACTTCGTCCCGTTCCGCGCGCTGGCCGACCAGGCGCTGGGGATGACGGCGCATGTCGTCTACGAGGCGATCGACCCGGAGCGCTGCGCGACGCTGTCGCCGGCCGTCGTCGAGGTCATCCGCCGCGACATCGGCTTCGACGGCCTGCTGATGACGGACGACCTGTCGATGCGGGCGCTCTCCGGCCCTATGGATCTGCGAGTCCGTGACGCCTTGGCGGCCGGCTGCGACGTCATTCTGCACTGCAACGGCGAATTGGCCGAGATGCAGGCGGTCGCCGGCGCCGTCCCGCCGCTCTCCGGCCGCGCGGCCGAGCGCGCCGGGCGCGCCGAGGCAGCGCGCCGCGCCCCAGATCGCGTCGACATCGCCGCCGCCGAGGCGCGTTACCAGGAGCTGACGGGAGAGGCGCTGCATGGCTGAGACCGCCTTCATCGAGCCCGAACCCTTCGACACGCCGCCGCGCGATGCCGCGGTCCGCGACGACGCGGCGATCGAGGCCGAGACGCTGCTGGTCGCCGTCGACGGCTTCGAGGGGCCGCTCGACCTTTTGCTGACGCTGGCCCGCACGCAGAAGGTGGATCTCGCGAAGATCTCGGTGCTGAAGCTGGCCGAGCAGTATCTGGCCTTCGTCGAGCAGGCACGCGAGCTGCGCATCGAGCTGGCCGCCGACTACCTGGTGATGGCCGCCTGGCTCGCCTTCCTGAAATCGCGCCTGCTGCTGCCGAAGCCCGCCGAGGAGGACGGCCCGTCGGGCGAGGAACTGGCCGCCCGCCTGGCCTTTCAGCTTGAGCGCCTCTCGGCGATGCGCGAGGCGGCGGCGCAGCTGATGGCGCGCGACCAGCTCGGCCGCGACTTTTTCGCCCGCGGCGCGCCCGAGGCGATCGCCGTCGACCGCCAGGTCGAGTGGAGCGTCTCGCTGGCCGACCTTCTGCGCGGTTATGCGCGCGTGATGACGCGCGACGAGTACCGCCCGCTGGCCGTCGAGCGCCCGGCCGTGTTCTCGATCGAGGCGGCCGTCACGCGCCTTCGCGGCGTTATCGGCGCCTCGGCAGACTGGTCGCGCCTCGTCGCCTTCCTGCCCGATGGGTGGCGCGACCAGCCGGTGCGCCGCCGATCGGCGGTCGCCAGCTCGTTCTCGGCGATGCTGGAACTGGCCAAGCTGGGCGAGCTGGAAATCCGCCAGGAAGGCGTCTTTGCCCCGATCTTCCTGCGAAGGCGGCAGGATGGCGCGGTCCGGGGCGACGACGGGCTGGCGGCGGGGTGAGCGAGCCGCCCGAGAAGCCCGAGACTCGCGGGGCCACCGTCCACGCGCTGTTCGAGGGGCCGGCCGGCGGTGAGGTCGAGCGAATGGTCGAGGCGCTGCTGTTCGCCAGCGCCGAGCCGCTGGCGCAGCCCGCCATCCAGGAGCGGCTGCCCGAGGGCAGCGACGCCACCCAGGCGCTGGAGGCGCTGCGCCGGCGCTATCAGGGCAGGGGAGTCAACCTGGTCCGCGTCGGCGCCGGCTGGGCCTTCCGCACCGCGCCCGATCTCGGCTGGCTGATGCGGCGCGAGGCGCAGGAGTCGAAGCGTTTGTCGCGCGCCGCCACCGAGACGCTGGCGATCATCGCCTATCACCAGCCGGTCACGCGCGCCGAGATCGAGGAGATCCGCGGCGTCTCGGTGTCACGCGGCACGCTCGACCTGCTGCTCGAGCTGGACTGGATCAGGCTCGGCCGCCGGCGCGAGACGCCGGGGCGTCCGGCCACGTTCGTCGTGACGCAGGCCTTTCTCGACCATTTCGGCCTCGAGAGCGCGCGCGACCTGCCCGGGCTGAAGGAACTGCGCGCTGCCGGTCTGCTCGACAGCGCCGTCCCGACGGGAGAGGCCGGGCCGGACGGCGAGGACACACCCGACATGTTTGGCGAGGAGCCCAGCGACGACGCCGGCGACGGGCAGGATCGCGAGGCGTAGACGCAATCGACCAGACGATGTGGCGTCTGGAGGCCGATGAACCGCCGATCCTTTCGGCCCATGCGCGACGCGGCCCTCGGCGGGCGGCGCCCAGGAACCCCGGTCGGTAGGGTCGGGCAGCGCCCAGGAACCCCGCCAGGTGACGGAGCGTTGGCTTGCCAAGCTGGCGCGCGCGGCGCGCCGACAGTCACTTGTCGGAGGCACCATGGACATTCTTCGCATCATCGTGGCGATCATTCTGCCGCCGCTCGGGGTATTCCTGCAGGTCGGCTTTGGCGGCCAGTTCTGGCTGAACATCCTGCTGACGCTGCTGGGCTACATTCCCGGCATCGTTCACGCGCTCTACATCATCCTCAGCCGGTAGACTGTCATTCGCGCGGGAACCATCGGCCGCGAACCAGCACGACCAGGCTCAGGGTCCGACCGCCGTCGCCTGCGACCCCGCTCGCCGCGGCGCGGCCGCCGATCCTGCGCCTTCAAAAACCGCAGCGTCAGCCGGCGCGCTGGGCGACGCGAACCTCAGCCGAGGCCAGAGGGCGGCCGGTTCGGCCGTCCGGGCGCCGCCGGCTCGTCCCGGCCGCCCCGGGCCGGAGCGGGCGGCTCTTCGCGATCGGCAGAAAGCGTCATGCGCCCGCCTTGTCGTCCGCCGGGCGCTTCGGCGCGGCCTGCATCGCGCGCGTCGCCCGGGTGCTCGGTCGGGCGCTCGGGCTGGGGAGCGGTGTCGATACCCCCAGCGCGCAGGCGGCCGGGCGGCACGAAACGCGGCTCGGGCTCGAGCTCGCGGCGGAAGACGAGGACTGCGCGGTGTACCTCGTGCGCGCGGCTGAAGATCCCGCGCTTTTCCTCGACGGGTACCAGGTCGGTGCGCTGGTACTCCCAGCCATCGACGGCCTCGGCGCCGATGATTTCCTGCATCGCCAGCGCCACCCGGTCGGAGCGCCCGCGCACGCCGCGCTGCCGCTTCGGCCGCTCCGGAGCGCCCACGCACTTGTACTCGAACCCCATCTCGCCCCTCGCCTGTCGCGGCACGATTCGCCGGTTCCGCGGAATTTCCCCGAAGGCGGCCGGGGGCACAAGGGCCGTCCGGTGCCCGGGTCGAAAGGTTTCATGTCCTGGCGGCAAACGCGCCCGGCTCGGCGACCTGCACGCGTGCGCCGTGGGCGGCAGACCTGCGCCGGGGCGGCCACTTGCGCGGGCGTTTCGCCGCGCCACCTGCAACACTTGCCGCCACGGCTGCGTTAGATGGCGCTGGCGGCATCGGCCGCGGTCCCTGTCAGGAAGAGTCCATGAAGATTTTCCAGTGCCCGGCCTGCGGCGAGGCCCTTTTCTTTGAAAACGCCACCTGCTCCTGCGGCGCCGAGGTCGGCTACGACCCCGACCGCGCCGACTTTACCACCCAGTTCGTCCCCTGCGCCAACCGGCAGGTAATCGGCTGCAACTGGATCGTCGAGGCCGGCGGCACGCTCTGCCGCGCCTGCGCGATGACCGAGGTCATCCCCGACACGTTTCACGCCGAGAACCGCGAGCACTGGGCCGAGGCCGAGCAGGCCAAGCGCTGGGTGCTGGCGAACCTTGGCCGCTGGGGATGGTTCGGCCCGGGCGACCCGGGGCCGCGCCCGGTCTTTCGCCTGCTGGCCGAGCAGACCGCGGCCGGTGCGGTGCAGGTCATGATGGGCCATGACGAGGGCGTCGTCACCATAAACGTCACCGAGGCCGATCCGGCCGAGCGCGTCCGGCGTCGCGTCGAGCTGCACGAGCCGATGCGCACGATGATCGGTCACTTCCGGCACGAGCTCGGGCACTTCTTCTTCACCCGGCTGGCAGCGGACCCGCAGTTTCCCGAGGCCTTCCGCGCGCTCTTCGGCGACGAGCGGGCCGATTACGGCGAGGCGCTGCAGCGCCATTACGCCCAGGGCGCCCCGGCGAACTGGCAGCGGAGCTATATCTCGGCCTACTCGACCGCGCACCCGCACGAGGACTGGGCGGAGTGCTTTGCGCACCTCTTGCACCTGGCGGACATCACCGACAGCTTCATGGCCTCGGGCCTCAGCTCGAACGACGCGCCGGATCCGGACTACGATCCCTATGCCGAGACCGATCCGCAGCGCCTGATCACCTTCGGCGCCGAGCTCGGCATCGCGCTGAACCACGTCAACCGCTCGATGGGACTGTCGGACATCTACCCCTTCGTCCTGTCGCCGCCGATCCGCGACAAGCTCGGCTTCGTCCACCGCTGGATGCACCGCGCCCGCCCGGTCGAGGCCCGCGGCGCCGCCTGAGCGAACTACGCCCGGTTGGAGATCCACCCTGCCGATTCGGCCAGACGCGAGCCGGCGCTGTGCGCGCCTGGCTCATCGACCTCCTACCGTTGCCCCTGTTGTAACTGTCACATGTGGCGGCTACGCTCAGACTGTCGGGGCGCTCGGATTCCGTGCGCGCCGCCCAACAGGGGGAGTCACAATAATGAAGCTGCAAAGATACGCATGGGTATCCGCGGTCGCGCTGGCCGCGCTCACCGCGGGGTCGGCATACGCCGCCGACTGTCCCGGGATAACCGTCGACGACAACAAGGGGCTCACGAGCGAGTACCCGTACCAGTTCGAGCTGTCCGAGTTCGAAAAGGCCGCCGACTGCACGATGACCTTCGAGGAAAACCCGGCGATCGGCGACATGAACGCCCGTATCCAGGGCAACCCGAAGGAGCTGGCGCCGGTCGCCGAGCGCCTGCCCGACGAGCCGCTGGTCGTCGTGCCCTACCACGAGGTCGGCCATTACGGCGGCACGCTGCGCGCGCTGTCGAACGCCAACGAGGCGGGCACCTCGGACTTCCTGTCGATCCGGCACGTCAACCTGGTGCGCTATTCGGACGATCTGAAGACGATCGTGCCGATGGTCGCCAAGAGCTGGAAGTGGAACGACGACTACACCGAGCTGACCTTCACGCTGCGCAAGGGTCACAAGTGGTCGGACGGCGAGCCCTTCACCGCCGAGGACGTCAAGTTCTGGTACGACCTCGAGATGGACACGAACATCATGGAGAAGCCGAAGGACTATGTCCTGGTCGGCGGCGAGCCCATGACGGTCGAGGTCGTCGATCCGCAGACGGTCGTGTTCAAGCTGCCGGCGCCGAAACCCGGCCTGCTGGCGCACTTTGCCACCCATTTCGGCCAGGGCTTCCAGCCGAAGCACTTCCTCGGGCAGTTCGACCCGAACGTGAACCCTGACGCCGACAAGGCCGCGCAGGATCTGGGCTTCGAGAACGGCTATGCCGCGATCAAGGCCTATTTCGGCAACTCGGACTGGACCGACACCGGTACGCCGATGCTGAACAGCCCGGACAAGGTGAAATCGCTGCCCAAGGCCGCGATGCCGACGCTTGAGAGCCATTTCGTCGTCGCCGAGTCGACCGAGGGTCGGCACTTCGTCGCCAACCCTTACTTCTTCGAGGTCGACACGACCGGCCAGCAACTGCCCTACATCAACGAACTGGACGAGGTCTTCATCAACGACCACGAGGTCCGGCTACTGAAGCTGGTCAACGCCGAGGTCGACTACAAGTCGCAGTCGCTGCAGCTGGCCGACGCGCCGATCCTGCTGCAGAATCAGGAGAAGGGCGACTACACGATCGACCTGAAGCCCGGCATCGCCATCCACGCCTTCTCGTTCAACACGACCGACGAGGACATGGAGAAGCGGAAGGTCTTCGACGACGTCCGCTTCCGCGAGGCGATGTCGATCGCGATCAACCGCGACGAGCTGAACGAGGTCGCTTATTTCGGCCAGGGCGAGCCGCGCCAGTACATCGGCTTCTCGCCGGCGCCGGAGTTCGTCGATCCCAAGTGGCTGAAGTACAAGACCGAGTACGATCCCGACCAGGCCAAGAAGCTGCTGGACGACATCGGCATGAAGGACACCGACGGCGACGGTTTCCGCGAGCTGCCGAACGGCGATCAGTTCATCCTGAACATGCAGTTCGCGACGCAGGGCATCGCAGGCCAGGTGGTCGAGCTTGTCGGACAGTACTGGAAGGACGTCGGCATCAACACCACCGTCAAGGAGGTGACGCCCGACGAGTACCGCTCGGCGCAGTCGTCGAACCAGCTTGATATCGGCCTGTGGGAGAAGGGCCAGCCGCTGTCGATCGTGCTGGCGAACAACGAGCTGTTCGTGCCTCCCTTCGAGAACTATTTCGGCCACCGGACCGGCATGCTGTGGGCCGAATGGGTCGACACGAAGGGCGAGAAGGGCGTCGAGCCGCCGGACTACGTCAAGCAGATGATGGACGACATCAACGGCTTCCAGTCGGCCGAGGTCGGCTCGGACGAGTTCAACAAGCTGGGTGCCCGGCTGGTTGAGAACATGACGAAGAACCTGCTGTTCATCGGCACGGTGATTTCGCCGAATCCGATCTACCATCGGAACGCGCTGAAGAACTTCGTCCCGTTCAAGACCGCGTCCTACGAGTACTACCGAACCTACCCCTACCGGCCGCAGCAGTGGTTCTTCGCCGAATAGGGGACTGAGACCGGGCCGGGCGCGCGTGGCGCCCGGTCCATTGCCTGCCCGGGCGCGGTGCCGTCGCGACGGGTCGGGCCGGGGGTGACGGGAAGCGGCCGATGGTCCAGTTCGCGAACTTCGTGCTGATGCGCGCGGCGATGGCGCTGTTCACGCTGTTCCTCGTCTCTCTCATCGTATTCACGCTGATGGAGTTGGTGCCCGGCGACTGCGCCGAGCGCTACCTCGCCTTCAAGAACACGCAAGGGTCCGGCATCTCGGTCGCCGATATCCAGGCCGAGCGCGTCCGGCTGGGGCTGGACAAGCCGTTCCTCGAGCGCTGGGGAGGCTGGATCGGCAACGTCATGATCCATGGCGAGTTCGGCGAGAGCTGCATCTTGCGCGTCGACATCAACCAGCTTCTGGGCGACAAGTTCCTGATTTCTCTGGGCATCTGCCTGACGTCGCTGTTCCTGGCATATCTCATAGCCGTTCCTGTCGGGATGATCGCCGCCAGCGTGAAAAGTCCGACTCTCAACAATTCGCTGCGCTTCGTCAGTTACCTGGGGCTGGCTCTGCCGAACTTCCTGCTGGCACTGATCATCATGCTCTGCTCGACGATTTGGTTCGGCGACAGCCTGACGGGGCTGTTCTCGGCGGCCTATCGCGACGCGCCGTGGTCATGGGCCAAGCTGGCCGATTTCCTCAGCCGCGCCTGGTTGCCGGTGTTCATCCTCGGCTGGTCGGCGACCGCCTTCGCGCTGCAGACCGTCCGCGCGCTGATGTCGGACGAGATCGGCAAGCTCTACGTCACCGCCGCGGCGGCGCGCGGCATTTCGGGGCCGGCGCTGATCTGGCGCTATCCGGCGCGGCACGCGCTGGGGCCGGTCGTCAACTCGCTGGGCTTCGACCTCAACCGAATCTTCAACGAGCTGCCGATCGTCGCGCTGATCATGACGCTGACCGAGGCCGGCGCGCTGCTGATCGAGAGCCTCGCGCGGTCGAACGACCAGCAGTTGGCGGGTGCGATCATCTTCCTGCTGACCGCGTCCATCGTGACGCTGAACTTCCTGACCGACATCCTGCTGGCGCTGCTTGACCCGCGCATCCGCAAGGGCGTGATGGGAACGGCGTGAGGACGGAACACGCGATGCCGGGGGGCAGAACGGAACGGATGCGGAGCGGACGGGGACCTATGGGACGGGGGATTGCATGACCGAGGTTGCAGGCACGATCCCCGCCGCGACGGACGAGGTGCGCCGCAAGAAGGAGGCGTATTTCACAGCCTCGCAGTCGCAGCTGATCTGGGCGCGCTTCAAGCGCAACCGCTCGGCGATGATCGCGTTGGTGGCGCTGGTGACGATGGTCCTGATGGGGTTCTTCGCGCCGTTCCTGTCGCCCTACGACCCCACCGTCGCCGGGCGCGACCCGACCTACGAGAACGGCGCGCCGCAGATCCCGCGGTTCTGGGACGAGAACGGCTTCTCGTTCCGCCCCTTCGTCTACGGCACCGAACGCATGCGCTCGATCGAGACGAACTTTCGCTGGGTGACGACGATCAACCGCGCCGACCGGCGCTATATCCACTTCTTCGTCGACGGCTGGACCTACAGCATGATCGACAGCCGCATCGCGCTGCCGATCATCGAGGTCGACCTAAACCTGCGCGCGCTGACCTTCCACACCCACTTGTTCGGCGCGGACGAGGGGCAGGTCCATCTGTTCGGCACCGAGGCCTCGGGCAAGGACATCTTCAGCCGCACGCTGCACGCGATCTGGACCTCGCTGGCGGTCGGCACGATCGGCGTCTTCCTGTCCTTCGTGCTGGCGTTGGTGATCGGCGGGGTGTCGGGCTATTTCGGCGGCTGGATTGACGGCATCATCCAGATGGTCACCGACGCCATCCGCACGGTGCCCGTGATTCCGCTGTTCATGGCGATCGCCGCCTTCATCCCGCAGACCTGGAGCTCGGAGACGCAGGTTCTTCTTCATCTCCTGCGTCATCGGGTTGCTGAACTGGCCGACGCTGGCCCGGCGAATACGCACGCACCTGCTGACCGAGCGCAGCCAGGAATACGTGCTGGCAGCGCAGCTTTCGGGCGCATCGTCAGCGCACATCATCCGCCGCCATCTGCTGCCCAGCTTCACCAGCTACATCATCGTCGACCTGATGATCTCGTTCCCCTACATGGTCCGCGCCGAAACGGCGCTCAGCTTCATCGGGCTGGGGCTGAAGGATCCGGTGAACTCGCTGGGATCGCTGCTGCAGAACGTGTCGAAGGCGGACGTGCTGCTGAACTATCAGTGGTACATGATCCCGGTCTTCTTCTTCGTCGCGCTGGTGCTGGCCTTCGTCTATGTCGGCGACGGGCTGCGCGACGCCGCCGATCCCTACGCCAAGTCCGGAAAGTGAAGCCGTGAGCCTGCTCAAGGTCGAGAACCTGACGGTCCAGTTCAAGACCGACGAAGGCCGCATCGTCGCGGTCGACGACGTGTCCTTCGAGCTCGAGCCCGGCAAGGTGATGGGGCTGGTCGGCGAGTCCGGCTCGGGCAAGTCGGTGACGGCCAAGGCGCTGATGCAGCTGAACCCGGACAACACCGTCTATGCGCCGGGCAGCCGCATCACGCTGGAGCTCGACGGAGACCGCGTCGACGTGCTGAAGCTGCGCTCTAACCGCGAGCTGCGCGTCGTCCGCGGTGGCGCCGTCTCGATGATCTTCCAGGAGCCGATGGCCAGCTTCGCGCCCGCCATCACGATCGGCGACCAGATGGTCGAGCAGTTGGTGCTCCACAAGCGCGTTACCAAGCGCGAGGCGCGCGACCATTCGATCCACATGCTCGAGCGGGTAGGCATCTCGGACGCCCCGAAACGCTTCAACCAGTATGCGTTCGAGCTGTCGGGCGGCATGCGCCAGCGTGCGATGATCGCCATGGCGCTGTCGACGCAGCCGAAGCTGCTGATCGCCGACGAGCCCACGACGGCGCTGGACGTCACGATCCAGGCGCAGGTGATCGACCTGATGAAGGACCTCGTCGCCGAGTTTCACATGGGCATCATCTTCATCACGCACGACCTTGGCGTGATCGCCCAGACCGCCGACACGGTCGCCGTCATGTATCTCGGCCGCATCGTCGAGCAGGGGCCGGTGCGCGACGTCATCCGCAACCCGGCGCACCCCTACACCAAGGGCCTGCTGCACGCGCTACCGGATCTGGAGAACCTCGATGCGCCGCTGACGCCGGTGCCGGGCGACATCCCGAGCCCCCTGGAGCGCCCGCCCGGCTGCGTCTTCCACACCCGCTGCCCTGAGGTCATCCGCGGTCGCTGCAACGTCGCCGTGCCGCGAATGGCGATGCTGAAGCAAGGCCACACCGCCGCCTGCTTCGCTGTCGAGGACGCGCTGGTGCCCCAGGCATGACCCAGAAACCCATCATGGCGGTCCGCGACCTTGCGGTGCATTTCCCGATCGGGGGCGGCCTGTTCGGCGCGAAATCGGTCGTGCAAGCGGTCGAGGGCGTGACCCTCGACATCCCGCGCGGCTCGTTCTTCGGGCTGGTCGGGGAATCCGGCTCGGGCAAGACGACGCTGGGCCGCGCCATGCTGAAGGCGGCGCCGATCACGCGCGGCCACGTGAACTACGTGGACAGCGAGGTCGCCTACGACCTCGCCACGATCACCAGGGCCGAGCTCAAGGACTATCGCAAGCGCGCACAGCTTATCTTCCAGGACCCCTACGCGGCGCTGAGCCCGCGCATGACCGTGCGCGACATCATCGCCGAGCCGCTGGAGGTGATGGGCATCACGAAGGGCCGCGAGGCGACAGACCGCCGCGTTCGCGAGATCGCCGCCAAGTGCCGGCTGAACCTCGAACACCTGCGCCGCTTCCCGCACGCCTTCTCGGGTGGGCAGCGCCAGCGCATCTCGATCGCCCGGGCGCTGGTGGCCAGCCCCCGCTTCGTCGTCGCCGACGAATCGGTAGCGGCGCTGGACGTCTCGATCCAGGCCGACGTGCTGAACCTGCTGAAGGAGCTGAAGCGCGATCTCGGCCTGACCATCCTGTTCATCAGCCACGACCTCAGCGTCGTTGCGCACATCTGCGACCACGTCGCGGTGATGTACCTGGGCCGGCTGGTCGAGACGGCGCCGACTCGCCAGCTCTTCGCAATGCCGCGGCACCCCTACACAAAGGCGCTTCTGTCGGCGATTCCGTCGCTGGACCCGGACGACCGCGGCAAGCTGCAAAAACTGGAAGGCGAGATCCCCAGCCCGACGAACCCGCCTCCGGGCTGCAAGTTCCACACGCGCTGCCCGCACGCCATCGACATATGCCGCACCGTCGAGCCCGAGTTGGAGATCGACGCCGGCGAGCGCGCCGTCTCCTGCCACCGCTGGCGCGAACTGGCCGAGGCGGTCCCGGCGGAGTGACGCGGCGCGGGCGGCACAGACGCCGTGGCTTCGCGGCCGATACACATTCTGGCCGAACCGGGCTATGACGCCGGGATGCAGGTGGACAAGACATCCCCGGCTCGCGCGGCCGATGACGACCCGGTCCGCCGGCAATACGAGGCGCTGCCCTATCCGCAGCGCGACCCGGCCGACGAGGCCCGGCGGCTGGTCGAGGGTTCGCCCTCGCACCCGGTCGAGATCGACCATTTCCTGTTCCGCGGCCGGCGCGACTGGACCCGGCCGTTCCGCGCGCTGGTCGGCGGCGGCGGCACGGGCGACGGGCTGGTCATGCTGGCGCAGAAGCTGGCCGATATCGGCTGCCCGGCCGAGCTGACCTATCTGGACCTCTCCGAGGCCAGCCGGGCGGTCGCCGAGGCGCGCATGGCCGCGCGCGGCCTGTCGGCCCGGTTCCTGACCGGCGACCTGCTGTCGGCGCCGGAGCTTGGGCCGTTCGACTACATCGACTGCTGCGGCGTGCTGCATCACCTGGCCGATCCCGACGCCGGGTTCCGCGCGCTGGCGCAGGCGCTTGGGCCACAGGGTGGCATCGGCCTGATGGTCTATGCCCCCTATGGCCGGACCGGCGTCTACCCGTTGCAGGCGGCCTTTGGTGCGCTCTTCGCCGGCGACGACCCGGCCGGGAAGGTGCGCCTCGCCCGGGCGGCGCTGGCCACGCTGCCGGCGGGCCACCCGTTCCTGAGGAACGAGGTGCTGGGCGACCACCGCGCCTCGGATGCCGGGCTGCACGATCTGCTCCTTCACGCCCGCGACCGGGCCTACACGGTCACCGAGCTCTGCGCCGCGCTGGACCGCGCCGGGCTGGATCTGGTCTCGTTCGTCGAGCCGGCGCGCTACGACCCGCTGCGCTACCTGCCGGAAAGCGCGGATTTCGCCCGGCGCGCCGCTGCGCTGGACCCGGTGGCGCGCATGGGCGTGGCCGAGCAGCTGGCCGGCAACATCAAGACGCATGTCGCCTATGCCGTGCCCCATGGCCGGGGACCGGCCGAGGCGCGGCCGACCGCGCCCGAGCTGGTCCCGCACCTCGCCCGCATCGCCGCCGGGCCGCTGGCGCAACAGGTAAAGGCGAAGGGCGGCGTCACCGTCACCTGCGACGGCGCCCCGTTCCGCCTCGCGCTGCCGCGCGAGGCGGCGCCTCTCATTGCCCGCATCGATGGCCGCCGGACGCTGGGCCAGATCGCCGGCCGTGACTGGCTTGCCGCCGGCACGGCCTGGGCGCCCGTTCACCGGGCGCTGACGGGCTTCAACCTGATGCATTACTCGACCGGAGCGCGCCGGTGATACTCGACCATGCCCCCTACACGCCGTTCATGGAGCCCCGCACAGCGCACCCGCCGGGGCTGGCGCCGCTCGACATGCGCGAGTGGACCGTGCGCCACGCCGATTTCGAGGGGCAGATGGCGGAGCGCCGACGACTGCTGGCCGAGCACCCGGATACCGTCCTCGGCGCGCTCCACGAGGGCGAGGATCCCGGCGAGGAACTGCTGGAGATGCTGCTGGCCCATCTCGGCGACGCGCGGCCACTGACGCTGGAGGAGAAGTTCTGCCAGCTCACCGCCATCGGGCGGCTGGTCTGCGAGGATTTCTGCCTGCTGGTGCCGGATGACGCCTCCGGCGAGTACCGGCTGGCGGCGGCCGTGCTTTGCTTCCCCTCGCGCTGGCTGCTGTCGGAAAAGCTGGGCCGCCCGCTGACGCCCATCCACACGCCGGTGCCGGACTATGCCGGCGATCTCGCGCGCCGCGTCAACCGCGTCTTCGAGGCGCTGCGCCCCGAGCGCCCGCTGGTGCGCGTCAACTGGTCTGTCCACCCGACGCCCGAGCTGTTTCTGCCGCAGAGCGAGAGCGAGAAGATCGCGCCCTTCCGCCCCGGCGACGAGGCGCGGTTCTACCTGCGCACCGAGCGCCAGACGCTCGTCCGCCTGCCGCGCACGGGCGCGGTCGCTTTCGGCATCAAGACCTCGGTGACGCCCGTCGAGCGGCTGGCGCCGGCGGTGGCGCAGGGCCTCGCCGGGGCGCTGCGCGGGCTGGGCGACGGCATGGTCGGCTACAAGGGCGGCCGCGCCCGCGTCGATGCCGCCATCGCCCGGCTGGAGGCGCTGGCTTGCGCCGATGCCGGGCAGGATACACATCAACAGCGGGTTTCAGGAGGAGACTGACCATGTCCGTCGTCATCGTCGGCGCCGCGCGCACCCCCATGGGCGGCTTCCAGGGCGAACTGTCGCCCGCCACCGCGCCGGAACTCGGCGCGACCGCGATCAGATCCGCGCTCGACCGGGCCGGCGTCGCGGCCGAGTCCGTCGACGAGGTGCTGATGGGCTGCGTGCTGGCGGCCGGCCAGGGTCAGGCGCCGGCGCGGCAGGCGGCCTTCGGTGCCGGACTGCCCGACAGCGTGCCGTGCTCGACCGTCAACAAGATGTGCGGCTCCGGCATGAAGACCGTGATGATGGGCATGGATTCGCTCCGCGCCGGCGAGGGGCGGATCGTGATCGCTGGCGGCATGGAGAGCATGACGAACGCCCCCTACATCGCGCCCAAGATGCGCGGGGGCGCGCGGCTTGGTCACGCGCAGATGCTCGACCACATGTTCCTCGACGGATTGGAGGACGCATACGACAAGGGCCGCCTGATGGGCACCTTCGCCGAGGACTGCGCCGAGCAGTACCAGTTTACGCGCGAGAGCCAGGACGAATACGCGCTGGCCTCGCTGGACGGCGCGCTGCGCGCGCAGTCTGAGGGCTGGTTCGACCGCGAGATCGCGCCCGTGACGGTGACGGGGCGCAAGGGTTCTGACGAGATTGCCACTGACGAGCAGCCGCGCAACGCCCGGCCCGACAAGATCCCGACGCTGAAGCCCGCCTTCCGCAAGGACGGTACGGTTACTGCGGCGAACTCGTCGTCGATCTCGGACGGCGCGGCCGCGCTGGTCCTGATGCGCGAGGCGGACGCGAACGGCCATGAGATTCGCGCCCGCATCGTCGCGCACGCCAGCCACGCGCAGAAGCCGTCGCTGTTCACCACCGCGCCGGTCGCCGCGATCCGCAAGGTGCTGGACAAGGCCGGCTGGGAGATTTGCGACGTCGACCTCTGGGAGATCAACGAGGCGTTCGCCGTCGTCCCGATGGCGGCGATGCGCGAGCTCGGCATCCCGCGCGAGAAGCTGAACGTCAATGGCGGCGCCTGCGCGCTCGGCCACCCGATCGGCGCCTCGGGCGCGCGCATCATCGTGACTCTCCTGCACGAGATGGAGCGCCGTGGCGTGATGAAGGGCGTCGCCAGCCTGTGCATCGGCGGCGGCGAGGGCACGGCTGTCGCCATCGAGCGCCGCTGATCGTGGCGCTGCGCATCGCGGAGCGGCCGGACTGGGTCTACCTGCTGCGCGAGATCAAGGAACTCTACCGCCGTTCGGGCGCGGGCGGCAGCGCCAGGATCGGCGCGCACCAGAGGCAGGTGCGCGACACGGTCGGCCGGTTGATCGGGGCGAACCCGGCCCTACTCGAGCGGGTCACCGAGGACAAGCCGGTGACGACCCATTTGCGCCGCGCGCTGGACAATGGGCGGCAGGAATCGACCCAGTCCGTGCTGCGCGCGCTGGAGCCGGTATTGCCGGCGCTGAGTTGGCTCTTCGGCTACGAGAAGGTGCCACGCGGGCTGGCCTCGAAATACGCCTATGCCGAGATCGCAGGACCGCATGGGCCGGTCGAGAGCGCCGATATCATCCTGGGGCTGGTGCTGTTCGGTCCGAAATGCACCTATCCGGCGCATTCGCACCAAGGGTTGACCGAGAGCTACTACATTCTGTCGGGCGCCGTCAGCGAGAACGACGAGGGCGTCTATGCGCCCGGATCGCTGATCTTCAACCCGCCCGGCCGGATGCACCGGATCACGGTCAGCAACCGCGAGCCGGCGCTGCTCGCATATGCTTGGGCCGGCCCTCGCGATAAGCTGGCAGATCAGAAGATGGAATTCTCCCGCAAGAGGAAGACGGAATAGGGCACGCCAAGGACATGGTGGGCCAGCACGCCCCGGCCGAGAAGCTGAAGGCTATCTTCGGGCAGGAGGACGTCACCTTTGTCGACTTCCGGGACATGGTGCGCTACTCAGCGCGCTCGCGGCTGCGCCCGCGGCGCGCGCGAGAAGGCGGGCGCCATCGAGCAGCCTTCCGCAAGGACGGCACGTTGACGGCAGCGAACTCGTCGTAGATCTCGGACGGCGCGTCCGCGCTGGTCCTGATGCGCGAGGCGGATGCGGACGGTCATGAGATTCGCGCCCGCATCGTCGCGCACGTCAGCTACGCGCAGAAACCGTCGGTGTTCGCCACGGCGCTGGTCGCCGCGGTCCGCAAGGTGCTGGACGAGGCCGGCTGAGAGATCGGCGATGATTTCGCCGTCGTTCCGATGGCGGCGATGCGCAAGCTTGGAATCCCGCGCGAAAAGCGGTAGGTCGATGTCGGCGCCTGCGCGCTCGGCCACCCGATCGGCGCCTCGGCCGCGTGCATCATCGTCACGCTCCTGCACGAGAGGGATCGCCGTGACGTTACGAAGAGCGTCGCGAGCCTGTGCATCGGCGGCAGCGAGGACACGGTCGTGGCGATCGAGCAGATGTGGGGCCACAGGCTCTGTTGCTGTTGGTCCTGAAACTCCCTACTGTTCAGCAGAGGTCATTGATTTTAGGGATTAGAAGTGGACAGCGGGACGGTTTTAAGCGTCGGGAATGCTGGAGCAGTCCTTGACAATCCACAGGCACGGTCGGCCGAGCGAAACGGAAGTTTCGATGTCTTGCGCTTTGTCGGTGCGGTCGGCATCGTCTGGTTCCATACCGGCGCGCCCGGGTCGGAGTATGCCGGCGGGGCCATGTTGATGTTCGTTGCTTTGACGGTGTGCTTCGGCCTCCGGAACGCTTCACGGCTCTCGCCCGGCGGGCTGATCGCAATGCGTGCCCGTAGGCTGCTGGCGCCCTGGCTGGTCTGGTCGTTGATCTATGGGTTGTGGATTGGCCAGCACGCGGTCCGCTCCGGAATACCCCTGCTGGACGTCTTCGAACCCCGGATGATCCTGACCGGGACCGCACCTCACCTTTGGTTTCTTCCATTCGCCTTCGTCGCCACGGTGGTCGGGGGCGCCATTCTTCGCTTCATCCCCGACAAGGCGCCAGGCTTCGCTTTGACTGTCGGGGCCTACATCGTTGTCATGATAGCCGGCGCACTCGCCTTCGAAATGTTCAGCATCCCGAAGCCGTTCGCGACATGGCTGAGCGCCACTCCCGCCGTTCTGCTGGGTCTCGCACTGCTGCGCGCGGACGGCTCGAACTCTGGCTCTCGGCCTGATTCTGCTGGCCGTTGTGCTCGTCTGTGCCGGGCTGAGGGCAGCCGGCATGGTCTACGGCACGATCCCCTACACGGTTGCGGCCGTCCTGATGGTGGCCGGAGCCGCGTTCCCCACCCCGCCGCGCGAGTGGAAGCACGTGCTCTCGCGGCTGTCCGTGGGTGTCTATCTTCTGCACCCGATCATCACAGGTCTCATCCTGTTCCGGATCCCCGCACTTCCGGACGGGACGCCGGAGAAGGCCCTGTTCGCGATCATCCTCTCCGCCCTGACGGCTGCGGCCTTCTGGCGAACGCCGATTCTGCGGCGGATCGTTTAGCGCCTGTCGGCACCGGGCGCTGCCAGGAGGCTGCGTGCAACGGGTGGGTCAGCGATAGCGAGCAGGGCGTCGATGCGCCCGGATCGCCGATCATCAACCCGCCGTAACCGATGCACAGGATCACGGCCAGCAACCGCGAGCCGGCGCCGCCGGCCTATGCTTGGGCGGGCCAGCGCGATAAGCTGGCCAATCAGAAGGTGGAATTCTCCCGCACGAGGAAGACGGAATGAAGCACGTCAAGGACATGGTGGCCGAGGCCAACCGGACCGTCGAACATGCCCCGGCCGAAAAGCTGAAGGCGATGCACGGGCAGGAGGGCGTCACCTTTGTCGACCTCCGCGACGTTCGCGAGCTGGAGCGCGACGGCATGATCGAGGGCGCCTTCCACTGCCCGCGCGGGATGCTGGAATTCTGGATCGACCCGGAAAGCCCTTACGCCAAGCCGCAGTTCCAGTCGGGCGACAGGTTTATCTTCTACTGCGCCAGCGGCTGGCGCTCGGCGCTGTCGGCCAAGGCGGCGCAGGACATGGGCCTGCCGAACGTCAGCCACATCGAGGACGGCTTCAGCGGCTGGAAGAAGGCCGGCGGACCGGTGGCGGAGCGGCAGAAAAAGGACGCCTGATGCTCACCGACGAGCAGTTAATGATCCGGGACATGGCGCGCGACTACGCGCGCTCGCGGCTGGCGCCCACGGCGCGCGCGCGCGAGAAGGCGGGTGCCATCGAGCCCGAGATCGTCGGCGAGCTGGGCGAACTCGGCTTCCTCGGCATGACCATCGACCCGGACTGGGGCGGGGCGGGCGCGGACTATACCAGCTACGCGCTGGCGCTGATGGAGATCGCCGCGGGCGACGGGTCGGTCTCGACGATGGTCTCGGTGCACAACGCGCCGGTCTGCGCGGTGTTGGACAGGTTCGCCAGCGACGAGCAGAAGGCGCGCTGGCTGACGCCGCTGGCGTCGGGCGAGCGCATCGGGTCGTTCGCCCTGACCGAGGCTCAGGCGGGATCGGACGCGGCCAACCTGAAGAGCCGTGCCGTCCGCTCGAACGAGGGCTACACGGTCAACGGCACAAAGCAGTTCATCTCGTCGGCGCGCATCGGCAGGACCACCGTCCTGTTCGCGATGACGGACCCTGAGAAGGGCAAGAAGGGGATGTCCTGCTTCGTCGTCGACAACGCGACGCCGGGGTTCTCGGTCGTGCGTGTCGAGGAGAAACTGGGGCAGAAGGCCAGCGACAGCTGCGCGCTGGCCTTCGAGGACATGAAGGTGCCCTTCGAGGATCGCATCGGCGAGGAGGGGCAGGGCTATTCCATCGCGCTCTCGTCGCTGGAATCGGGCCGCATCGGCATCGCGGCGCAGGCGACCGGGCTGGCGCAGGCGGCCTATGAGCGGGCGCTCGACTACGCAAAGGAGCGAACAGCCTTCGGCGAGCCGATCTTCCAGCTCCAGGCCGTCCAGTTCCGGCTGGCCGAGATGGCGACGGACCTGGAGGCCGCGCGCGCGCTGGTGTTGAACGCCGCCGCGATGAAGGACCGCGGCGATCCCTGCCTGAAGGAGGCGTGCATGGCCAAGCTGTTCTGCGCGCAGGCGGCCGAACGCATCACCTCCGAGGCGATCCAGGTGCTGGGCGGCTATGGCTACCTGGCCGACTACGAGGTGGAGCGGATGTACCGCGATCAGAAGGTCTGCCAGATCTATGAGGGCACCAACGACATCCAGAAACTGATCATCGCGCGGCAGATCAAATGAAAGTCACCATCGTCGGCGGTGGGATCGTCGGGCTGTCGACGGCCTACTGGCTGACGAAGGCCGGCATCGGCGTGACGGTGATCGAGCAGGGGCCGATCCCGAATCCGGTGGCGGCCTCGGCCGATCATCACCGGATGATCCGCTTCGCCTATGGCGACCGCGCCGGCTATGCCGCGCGGGTACCGCAGGCGTTCGCCGCCTGGCGCGCCGTCTGGGCCGACCTGCCGCGACCCGAGGGGCATTACTATGTCGAGACCGGCGTGCTGAGCGTCTCGACAGAGCAGGGCGACGGCGCCGATCTCTCGCGCAAGCACACTGGAGGCGCTCGGCCTCGCTTACGAGTGGCTGGAGGGCGGGGCGCTGGCGAAGCGCCTGCCGTTCCTGGAGCCCGACGGCGTGCGATACGCGCTGCTGACCAAGGGCGGGGCGCTGATGGCGAACCGCATCCTGGTGGACTTGGCCGACTGGCTGCGCCGCAACGGCGCCTCGGTGCTGGAGCACGCGCCGGTGACCTCGGTCGACCCGGCCGCCGGCAAGGTGACGCTGGCCGACGGGCGCACGATCGCCTCGGACACAGTCGTCGTCGCGGCCGGGATCGAGACGGCGCGGCTGATGCCTGACCTGGCGGTGCCGCTGGAGCCGCGGCGCTCGGTGGTGGTCTATGCCGACCCGCCTGCCGAGCTGATCGCCGCCTATGCCGGCGCGCCCTGCTGGACTCAGCTTGGTGGCGGCAGCGATCTCTGGGGCCTGGCCTCGGTCGAGGGGCTGCCGATGAAGCTGGGCAACGGCGCGCTGGGCCGGCCGGGCGACCCGGACGCGCCGGACGGACGGCGCATGGCGGCCGACGAGGTCGTGACGGTGCTGGACGCCTATCGCGGCCGTTTTCGCGGCATCGACCGGTTCCACGTCCGCTGGCACCAGGCGAACTGGTGGACGCTGGCGCCGGAGGCGCGCTTCCTACTGTGCCGGCAGGACCGGGCAGTGATCGTCTCGGCCTGCTCGGCCCACGGCTTCAAGTTCGGCGCGCTCAGCGGGCGCGACGTCGCCGGGGCGCTGACCGGGGCACAGTTCGAGGCGGTGGCCGAGCGGATGGCGGGGTAGGGGGCCGACCGACCCCGGCGGGTCGCCGTTGGCGGCGGGACGGTACGCGACCAAGTCTCCCGCATGAGACCACGATCAAACGAATAAGTAAAAATAGAAATACAAAGGTTGAAACCTGGTGAATGGTCGGCGGCCGCTGTTAACGCGCAGAATGACGCTGCTGGCGTGCGCGCCTGCCGAGCGGCCGGCTCCTGGGCGGGGAGGTGAAACCGCGCCAGTGGGCGTCAGCTAAGCCAGCGCTTGCGACGGCGATATGAGCGGACGTCGCGGAAGGACTTGCGGCCGCTCTCGGACATGCCGAGGTAGAATTCCTTGACGTCGGAGTTCTCGCGCAGCTTGTCGGCTGGGCCGTCCATCACCACGCGACCTGACTCCAGGATGTAGCCGTAATGCGCGAAGCGGAGCGCGATGTTCGTGTTCTGCTCGGCAAGCAGAAAGGTCACCCCCTGCTCCTCGTTCAGTCGCTTGACGATGTCGAAGATCTGCTCGACGAGTTGCGGCGCCAGGCCCATGGAGGGCTCGTCCAGCAGGATCGTCTCGGGCTTGCTCATCAGGGCGCGTCCGATAGCGCACATCTGCTGCTCGCCGCCCGAGGTATAGCCCGCCTGCGAGCGTGCGCCGCTCCTTCAGCCGGGGGAAATAGGTGTAGACCATGTCGAGGTCCTTGCGGACCTCGGCGCCGCCGTCCTTGCGGGTGAAGGCGCCGGTCAGGAGGTTTTCTTCGATGGTCAGGTGCTCGAAGCAGTGACGCCCCTCCATCACCTGGATGACGCCCCGCGCCACCAGCGCCGAGGGGTTCAGCTCGGCGATCAACTCGCCGCGATATCGGATGGTGCCCTTGGTGACCTCGCCGCGCTCGGATTGCAGCAGGTTCGAGATCGCCTTGAGCGTCGTCGTCTTGCCGGCGCCGTTGCCACCCAGCAGCGCGGTGATGCCTCCCTTGGGCACGCCCAGGCTGACGCCTTTCAGCACCAGGATGACGGAGTTGTAGATGACCTCGACATTGCTGACTTCCAGCAGCGTTTCGGCATTCTGCGTGTCGAGCATCGGCGGCTCATCTCCAGACGGCATCACCCCCCACCCTGGCCCTCCCCCGGAGGGGGAGGGGATGCCAGCGGCGGGGGCCGGCAACAGAGGTCGCGGCGGGCGGCGCCCGAAGGCGCCGCCCGGGATCACGTCACGGGCATTCGCGCGGCGTGATGTTGTTCTCCTTGGCGTAGGCCGTGGAGTCCTCGACGATCAGCGGATCGACGACGTCGCGGTCGGCCGCGATGAAGTCGGTGACCAGCTTCCACTCCTTGGCCCCGGCATCCCATTGCTGGATAGCGCCCAGGCCCGGCGCACCGTGGTTCTCGCAGCTGATCTTCACCGCCGGCGCAAAGTCCGGCAGCCCCAGCTCGGCCCAGCGGTCGGCGCTGATCTCCAGCGCCTCCATGCCGTCGCGCATCTGCTCGGGCGTGATGTCCTTGTTGCCGGACAGTTCCTGCGCCTTGCGGATCGCCTCGGTCGTGGCGATCGCCGCCCACAGCCCGCGGTTATACAGCACCTCGCCGTGATGGCTGCCATCGCCGGCCGACTTGCCCGCGTCATAGACGAACTTCTTCAGGTCGTCGTAGAGCGGGAAGTTCATGCCCGGATTGTGCCAGGTCGCCGCCTTGTAGCCGTTCGCCCCGGCACCCGCCGGGATCACGTCCGGCTCGGCGCCCGACCACCAGACACCGATGAAGTGATCCATCGGGAAGCGGATGTTCGAGGCCTCCTGCACGGCGACCTGGTTCATCACGCCCCAGCCCCACATCACGACATAGTCGGGCTTGTCGCGCCGGATCTGCAGCCACTGCGACTTCTGCTCCTGGCCCGGATGGTCGACCGGGATCGCGGTGAACTCGAAGCCGTGCTTCTTCGACAGCTCTTCCAGCGTCCGGATCGGCTCCTTGCCATAGGCCGAATTGTGGTAGAGCAGCGTGATCTTCTTGCCCTTCAGGTCGCCGCCCTCCTGGTCGAGGATGTGCTTGACCATGATCGAGGCGACGTCCCAGTAGGTGCCCGGGTAGTTGAAAATCCACGGGAACACCTTGCCGTTGGCGGCCGAGGTGCGGCCGTAGCCGACCGAGTGCACCGGGATGTGGTCGGCGGTCGCCTTGGGGATGAGCTGGTAGGTGATGCCCGTCGACTGCGGGATGAACACGAGCGCGCCGTCGCCCTTGAGCGACTCGTAGCACTCGACGCCCTTCTCGGTGTTGTAGGCCGTCTCGCACTCGCGCTGGTCGATCTTGACGCCGCCGACGCCGCCGTCGCGCTCGTTCAGCAGCGTCAGGTAGTCGGAGTAGCCGTCGGCATAGGGGATGCCGTTCGGCGCGTAGGGCCCCGTCCGGTAGTTCAGCTCGGGTATGACCAGATCGGCCATCGCCGGAGCCGCGAGCAGCGTGCCCGCAAGCGCCAGCGCCGTGAGTTTCGCGAAGTTCATGTGGTTCCTCCCAATTGTCCCGTTTTCCCCGGGGTTGACGTGCCGATCCTAGTACGGGAACGGCCACGAGCGAAGCTTCTCCTTCGCGGTGCGCCAGAGCTGCGCCAGTCCGTGCGGCTCGAGGATCAGGAAGAAGATGATCAGAGCGCCGACGATGATCAGCTCGAAATGCGCCGCCAGGTCGGTGGGCCAGCCCAGCATGTTGACCATCAGCATCTTGAGCACGACCGGCAGCAGCGAGATGAAGGCAGCGCCGACGAACGAGCCGAAGAGCGAGCCCAGCCCGCCGATGATGATCATGAAGAGCACGCGGAAGGACTGGTTGATGCCGAAGGCCTCGGTCACCTCGACGGCGCCGAACCAGACCGAGAAGTAGAGCGCCCCGGCGATGCCGATGAAGAAGGACGAGACCGCGAACGAGGTCAGCTTGGCCTTCAGCGGATTCACGCCGATGATTTCGGCGGCGATGTCCATGTCGCGGATCGCCATCCAGGCGCGCCCGACGCGGCCGCGCGTCAGGTTGCGCGCCATCCAGGCCAGCGCCACGACAAAGCAGAGAACGAAGAGATACTGCGCCTGGGGCGAGGCGCGCGGGCCGGTGATCTGAAAGCCGAAGATGTCGCTGGGGATGACGCTGATCTGGCCGGAGGCCGAGTAGTTGTAGAACCACGGCACCTTGTTGAAGAGCCAGACCAGGAAGAACTGCGCCGCCAGCGTCGCGACGGCGAGATAGAAGCCCTTGATGCGGAGCGAGGGCAGGCCGAAAAGCACGCCGACCGCGGCGGTGACGACGCCCGAGAGGATGATGCAGAAGATGATGTTCAGCTCGTCAAAGCCGGTCATCAGCTTGTAGCAGGCATAGGCGCCCACCGCCATGAAGCCGCCGGTGCCGAGCGAGACCAGCCCGGTGAAGCCCGTCAGGATGTTCAGCCCCAGCGCCGCGATCGAGTAGATCAGGAACGGCAGCATGATCGACTTGGAGTAATAGTCGTTGATCACGAACGGGATGACCAGGAAGGCTATCGCCAGCACCGCCCAGTAGCGCCAGCGGTCGAAGGCGATCGGAAACGTCGCGCTGTCGGCGCGGTAGCTGGTCTTGAAGTCGCCTGCCTCGCGGTAGAGCATCAGACCCTCTCGATCAGCTTCTCGCCGAACAGGCCCTGCGGCCTGAAGACGAGGAAGAGCAGCGCCAGCATGTAGGCGAACCAGTTCTCGGTGGCGCCGCCGATCAGCGGGCCGATCTCGTACTCGAACAGCTTCTCGCCCACGCCGATGATCAGCCCGCCGACGATGGCGCCGGGGATCGAGGTGAAGCCGCCCAGCATCAGCACCGGCAGCGCCTTGAGCGCGATCAGGACTGAGCGAGAACTGCACGCCCGACTTCGAGCCCCAGACGATGCCGGCGACCAGCGCCACCATGCCGGCGATCGACCAGACGATGACCCAGATGGCGCGGAGCGAGATGCCGACCGAGCAGCGCCGCCTGGTGGTCGTCGGCCACGGCGCGGAGCGCCCGGCCGACGCGCGTGTACTGGCTGAAGATCATCAGCCCGATCACGAGCAGCGCCGCCACGATTGTCGCCGTGACATCCAGCTTGTCGATGTACATGCCGTAGCCGAAGGCGTTGAAGGTCGCCTCGTCCAGTGTCTCGACGATGCCCTGCTGGATGCCGACGTCCAGCGTCTTGATCTGCGAGGTCCACATCAGGTCACCGAAGCCCTCCATGAAGAAGGCAAGCCCGATGGTGGCCATGAACAGGATGATCGGCTCCTGGTTGACGAGATGGCGCAGGATCAGCCGCTCGACCAGCCAAGCGAAGAGCACCATGATCGCGATCGTCAGGATGATGGCGAGGACCGAGGGCATGGTCCAGCCGAAATGGTCGACCTCGTGCCCGGTGATGGCGCGGATCAGGTGCGGAAACGGCACCTGCCCGGTCTGCAGGCCGACCAGCGTCATCGCCGCGAACAGCGCCATGACGCCCTGCGCGTAGTTGAAGACGCCGGACGCCTTGAAGATCAGCACGAAGCCGAGCGCCACCAGCGAGTAGAGGATGCCGGCCATCAGGCCGTTCAGCGTGACCTCGAGGAGGATCAGGACCTCAGTCATGAGCCACCCCGAGATAGGCGTCGATGACCGCCTGGTTGCCGCGCACCTCGTCCGGCGTGCCGTCGCCGATCTTCTGGCCGTAGTCGAGCACGACGACGCGGTCGGCCAGGTCCATGACGACTCCCATGTCGTGTTCGATCAGCGCGATGGTCGTGCCGAACTCGTCGTTCACGTCCAGGATGAAGCGGCACATGTCCTCCTTCTCCTCGACGTTCATGCCGGCCATCGGCTCGTCGAGCAGCAGGAGCTTCGGCTCGGCGGCCAGCGCGCGGCCGAGCTCGACGCGCTTTTGCAGGCCGTAGGGCAGGCGGCCGACCGGGGTCTTGCGGATCGCCTGGATCTCGAGGAAGTCGATGATCTTCTCGGCGAACGCCCGGTGCTCGATCTCCTCGCGCTCGGCCGGGCCCCACCAGAGCGCGTGCCAGGCCATCGCTGCGCCGCATGTGGATCAGCCGGCCGGTCATGATGTTGTCGAGCGTCGTCATGCCCGCGGAACAGCGCGATGTTCTGGAAGGTGCGCGCGATGCCCTGACGCGCGATGTCGTGCGGATTGAGGCTGCCGCGCTTCTCGCCGCGGAAGAAGATCTCGCCCTCCTGAGGGTGATAGAAGCCGTTGATGACGTTCAGCATCGACGACTTGCCGGCGCCGTTCGGGCCGATGATGGCGCGGATCTCGCCCTCGCGGATGTCGAAGCTGACACCCTTGAGCGCGGTGACGCCGCCGAAACGCAGCGTGATGTCGCGGATGTCCATCATCACGCCGCCGATGCGGCGCGGCGAGACGCCGTGCGCCTCCTCCTTCGCGACATATTCGGCGTCGGTCGCGGCTGCCTCGGCAACCTGGTGGCTCATGCGCCCCTCCTCAGGCTGCCCGGGCAGCCGCTTCCGCCGGTGCGCGGGCAAAAACCTTCACGTCGCGGATCTCGAGCGTCGCCGAGATGCTGCCGCGCCGCCCGTCCTCGTAGGTTACTTCGGTCTCGGCGAACACCGTGTCCGAGCCGTCGTAGAGCGCGTCGATCAGTGGCTTGTAGCGCTCCGAAATCGTGCCGCGCCGGACCTTTCGGGTGCGCGTCAGCTCGCCGTCGTCGGCGTCGAGCTCCTTGTGCAATACGAGGAAGCGGTGGATCTGGCAGCCGGACAGTATCTTGTCCTGCGCCAGCGAGGCGTTCACCTCCTCGACATGACCCTGGATCATCTCGTAGACGCGCGGATGGGCCGCCAACTCCTGGTAGGAGGCATAGGACACGTTGTTGCGCTCGGCCCACGACCCGACGGCGCCGAGGTCGATGTTGACGAAGGCGGTGGACATCTCGCGCCCGTCGCCGAAGACGACGGCCTCGAGGATGTTCGGGTAGAACTTGAGCTTGTTCTCGACGAATTTCGGCGCGAACAGGCTGCCATCGGCCATCTTGCCGACGTCCTTGGCGCGGTCGATGATGCGGAGATGCCCGGTGCCGTCCTCGATGTAGCCGGCATCGCCTGTGTCGACCCAGCCTTCGGGGTCCTTGGTCTCGGCGGTCTTTGCCGGCTCCTTGTAGTATTCCTGGAAGACACCGGGGCTGCGGTACCAGACGCGGCCGTCGTCATCGATGCGAATTTCGACGCCGGGCGAGGGGACGCCCACGGTGTCGTCGCGGACCTGGCCATCCGGCTGCTGCGTGATGAAGACGGACGCCTCGGTCTGGCCGTAGAGCTGCTTGAGGTTGATGCCGAGCGAGCGATAAAAGGAGAAGATCTCGGGCCCGATCGCCTCGCCGGCCGTGTAGCCGAGCCGGATGCGCGACATGCCGAGCGTGTTCTTCAGCGGCCCGTAGATCAGCAGGTTGCCGAGCCAGTAGGTCAGCCGACGCCCGGCCCCGACCGGCCTGCCGTCCAGAATGTCGCCTCCGACCCGGCGGGCGAAGCGGATGTAGCGGTGGAACAACCCGCGCATCCAGCCGGGCGCGTCCTCCATGCGGATCATCACGGTCGTCAGGAGTGTCTCGTAGATCCTTGGCGGCGCGAAGAAATAGGTCGGTCCGATCTCCTTCAGGTCGGAGAGCATCGTGTCCGGGCTTTCCGGGCACGAGACGCAGTACCCGGCCCAGTAGGATTGGCCGATCGAGAAGATGAAGTCGCCGACCCAGGCCATCGGCAGGTAGGCCAGCGTCTCGTCCTTTTCGGTCAGATGATCGAACTCGCAGGACGACGCGGCGGCGAAGATGACGTTGCCGTTGGTCAGCACGACGCCCTTGGGGTTGCCCGTCGTGCCCGAGGTATAGAGCATGACGCAGACGTCCTCGGGCCCGCCGGCCGCGATGCGCCGGTCCAGCTCGGCGCCGTGACGGTCCGCATTGTCGCGGCCGAGCTGCTGCACGTCGCTCAGCGCGTGCAGCGCGGTGTGGTCATAGTTCCGCAGGCCGCGCGGGTCGCGGTAGACGACGTGGCGGAGCGACGGGATGCGATCCTTCAGAGACAGGACCTTGTCGACCTGCTCCTGGTCCTCGGCGACGATGAACGTCACTTCGGCGTGCTGCAGGACAAAGACCATCTCCTCGGCGACCGAGTCCTGGTACATCGGCACCGGCACGGCGCCGACCATCTGGGCAGCGACCATCGACCAGTAGAGCGGCGGCCGGTTGGTGCCGACGATCGCCATGCGCTCGCCCGGGGCGAGGCCCAGCTCCATCAGGCCCAGCGCGATCGCGCGGGTTTCCTCGGCGACCTGCGTCCATAACCAGGCCCGCCAGATGCCGTACATCTTCTCGCGGCTGGCGGGGCGGTCGGCAAAGCGTTGCGCGTTCAGCGCCAACAGCTTCGGGATCGTGTCGCGGCCAGGGGCCACCCACTTGTTCTCGCCCACGATGCACCTCCCCGCCGTCCGCCCGCTGGTCGGGCGCTGACGTCTCGCGCGCTCTGGACTTTTTCAGTCAGCCTTCTGGCACCATGAGCGAGCGTCGGCCCAGTAAGCCCCGATTGCGAGTGGGAATCAAGCGTTAACCCATCGCGCCCCCGTGACACCGGCGACCTGACACAGGTGACTCGATGCCAGTGACGAGAGGTCCGGACGCCCGCGATGCTGGCTGGCGCTACATCGTGTCGGCCATCGCGGCGAGCGTCGGGAAGCGAAAGTCGACATCCGGCCTCTCGGCGACCGGCGCGGTCATGCCCCAGCCGCCGCCCTCGGCCAGGCGCTGGCGGTCGATCCAGGCGTTCGCCAGGCCGAAGGCGCGCGCCTGCACGTGGTCGTGGAACAGGCTCTGCGCGGTGTGCAGCACGGCCGATTTCGGAATGCCGAGGTCGTCGTTCAGCCGCTTCAGCATGTACTCGAAGTTCCGCGGGTCCGGCTTGTAGCTGCCGATGTCCTCGGCCGTGTAGACGGCGTCGAAGGCGACCCCCAGCTTGCGGGCCGAGGCGGCGAAACCGTCGCGGTGGACGTTCGACAGCACGACCAGCCTGAAGCGCTTCTTCAACCGGCGCAGCGCATCGGCGCTGTCCGGAAAGGCCGGCCAGTGAGGCAGCGAGGCGCCGTAGGCACGGTCGAGGTTGATCGTCGTCTTCAGCCCGAAGCGCTTTGCCAGCCCGCGGTGCACCTGCTCGAGGATCCGGCTGTAGAGCATCCCCGGCATCTCGGCCTGCTGCGCGGACTCCAGCTCGGCGACAACGGCCAGCGCTTCGGCGCGCGTCACCGTGTCCGTTCCGTTCTCCATCAGCAGCGGCTGAAGCGCGTCCCAGAGGCCGGTCTCCCAGTCGATCAGCGTGCCGTAGCAGTCGAAGGTCAGCACCTGGAAATCGGTCAGCGCGTGCGCCATGCGTGTGGCCTCCGAGTCGGAGTTTCTTTTGAATCAAAGACCTGGGTGCCTTTGCACTTGTGCGAACCCGGCTTTAGCGGGCGGCGGCTGCGATCCCGACGCGATGATGCGGTGGCAGGTGGCGGAGGGTCCCCATGCCGGGCACTTTATCCGGCGGCGGAGATTTGGGAAGGACCGGAATCGAAAAAGCCCGCCCCGGTGACGGGACGGGCTGGGCAGTCTCGGGTGGAAGAGGTCAGGCCTCGATGGCCTTGCTCTCGACGGTCTGGCCGCCGGTCGCGCCCTTGATCGCGATGGTGCGGGGCTTCAGCTCCTCGGGCACCTCGCGGACCAGGTCGACGTGCAGCAGGCCGTTGACCAGCTCAGCGCCTTCGACGCGGACGTGATCGGCAAGCTGGAAGCGGCGCTCGAAGCCGCGCTCGGCGATGCCGCGGTGCAGGTAGGCGGGCTTGCTCTCGCCCTCGGCCTCGCGCTTCGACGCGGTGATGGTGAGCTGCTGGTTCTTGACCTCGACGGTCAGATCGTCCTCGCCGAACCCGGCCACCGCCACGGTGATGCGGTAGGCGTTCTCGCCGGTCTTCTCGATGTTGTAGGGCGGGTAGGTCGGCGCCGGCGCATCGCCGGCCATCAGCTGGTCCAGCATCCCCGCGAGACGGTCGAAGCCGACGGTCTGGCGATACAGCGGGCTGAGATCGAAGTTACGCATCTTGATCCTCCGTGTGAGCGATACGTGCGATGTGTGGCCCCCCGAATCCGGGCGGGCCGGGAAATGCCGGAGCCGGTCTGGCCTCCGACACTCGGAATGTGGGAAACGGGCCGATTTCCGTCAAGGGTGGTCAGGGTGCCGCCGCCTGGTCCCGGGGGGCGAGCCCGGGCAGCAGGTTGCGCACTGCCGCGTCCGCTTCGATCGCATAGGTGGCCGGCGGTCCGCCGCCTGTCCTGACCGCCACGACGACGGCGACCTGGCGCGGCTCGCCATCGACCTCGATGAAGACCGGGGCGCCCGACGCGCCCGAGGTGGCAGCGCAGCCGAGCACCAGGATCGGTCCGCTCCGCTCATCGTATCTGCAGTCGTCCTGGTAGGTCAGCGCGTGCGGGCGGTCGCGGCGGTAGCTGAGAACCGTCACCAGCCCGCCCGGATTGGGCGCGGGCGTGGTCGCGAAGGGTTGGGCGGCCTCGGGCGGCAGCGGATCGCGGAGACGGATCAGCGCGACGTCGTGGGACAGGTTATCGGCCTCCGGCGAGCCGGGCTGGTAGAACGGATGCACGGAGACCGCGGCGGCGGTGCTGTGGCCGGTCATCTCGCCGTGGTACCAGCCGGTGACGAAGTGGATGCGGTAGAGCGGCTGGAACCGTTTCGTCTTCCGGTTCGTGACGCAATGCGCGGCCGTCAGCACGAGGTCCGGCGCGATCAGGGTGCCGGTGCAGGTTCCGCGCGTGCTGACCCCGCCGATGTTGATGCGCCCGACGCCACGCCAGGGCACCGCCTGCTCGGCGTCGAGCATTGTCTCGGGACCGATCTCGGCGGCCCTGGCGCCGAACGCCAGCAAGAACGCGATCAATGCGATGCGGCTATGCCGCCGCAAGCGCCGTCTCCGCCAGCGTCGGGGGAACCGGACCGCCGGTCGCCCAGTCGAGCAGCTCGGCCGTGTGCACGACGGGCAGGTGCGTGCCGCCGCCGATCTGCATCATGCAGCCGATGTTGCCTGCGGCGATGAGCTGCGGCCCGGTCGCCTCGAGCGTCGCGACCTTGCGGCGCTTCAGCTCGGCGGAGATCTCGGGCTGCAGCAGGTTGTAGGTGCCGGCCGAGCCGCAGCAGAGATGCGCGTCGCGCGGCTCGACGACCTCGAAGCCGGCTTCCGCCAGCAGCTGCTTGGGTGCGCGCGTCACCTTCTGGCCGTGCTGCAGCGAGCAGGCCGCGTGGTAGGCGACCCGAAGGGGCGGTGCGGACGGTTCGTGCAGGCCGATCTCCGCCATGAACTCGGTCACGTCCTTCGCCAGCGTCGAGACGCGCGCTGCGTCGTCGGCCAGCGCAACGTCCGCGAACATGTGGCCGTAGTCCTTGATCGTCGTGCCGCAGCCAGAGGTATTGATGATGATGGCGTCGAGGCCGTCGCCGTCGGCCTCCCGCGTCCAGGCGCGGATGTTGTCGGCGGCGAAGGCGTGGCTCTCGTCGGTCTTGCCCATGTGGTGGGGCAGGGCACCGCAGCAGCCGGCGCCGCGCGCGATCACCACGTCGCAGCCGTGCCGGGTCAGAAGGCGGATCGTCGCCGCGTTGATGTCGTTGTTAAGTGCCCGCTGAGCACAGCCGGTCATCAACGCGACGCGGAATTTCCGCTCGCCAACCGCACGGTGGACCTGCGGCTCGTCGTGGCGGGCGGGCGGCGCGATCGGCGTGCCGGCCATGTCGAGCATAGCGCGCAGCCTTGACGGGAGGAGGCCGCGGAAGGGGCGGGCCAGTTTCGCGCCTGCCATCGCCAGCCGGAAGCGACCGGGATGGGGCAGGATCTGCACCAGCAGCCAGCGAAGCGCTCGGTCGGGCAGGGGCCGGGTGTAGGTGCGCTCGATATGCGCGCGGGCGTGGTCCGAGAGGTGCATGTAGTGCACGCCCGAGGGGCAGGTCGTCATGCAGGCGAAGCAGGACAGGCAGCGGTCGAGATGCTTGACGGTCTTCTCGTCGGCCGGCCGGTCGTTCTCCAGCATGTCCTTGATCAGGTAGATGCGGCCGCGCGGGCTGTCGAGCTCGTCTCCCAGCACCTGGTAGCTGGGGCAGGTCGCGGTGCAGAACCCGCAATGCACACAGGCGCGCAGGATCTGGTTGGCGCGGGCGATGCCGGGGTCGCGCAGCTGCTCCTCGGTGAAGTTCGTCTGCATTCAGGCCCTCATGCGGCCGGGGTTCAGGATGCCGTGCGGGTCGAACTTCGCGCGCAGGCCGGCGGCGATGCGGGCGAGCGGCGCGGGGTCGGGCTCGAAGACCTCGACGGCGGCGCGGGTGGCGGCGGAGGCGCGCACCAGCGTGGCGTGGCCGCCGAGGCGCGCGGTCTGGGCGCGGATCGCGGCGGCGCCGGCGTCGCCGGGTTCCTCGACCAGCAGCCACACCAGGCCGCCACCCCAGTCGTAGAACGCGGCGATCAGTGGCGCGGCCTCGCGGACGGCGGCGACCATCGCCGGGGCGACGGAGGGTTTCGTCGAGACGCGCCAGACGGCGCCCTCGCGGCCGGCAAATGCCTCGACATTGCGCACGCGTGCCCAGTCGGCGGCACCGTCGGAAGCGGTGTCCAGTTCGGCCGGGCGGTGGCGGGCAAGGCGCTTCTTCAGCGCCTCGGTGCGGTGCGTGACGGAGCCGGGCAGGCCCTCGACGCGGATCATGGTCAGCGGCCCGCCATCAGCCTCGGGCAGGTGGGCGGCGCCGGCGACGTCGAAGGGCGAGCCGAGGGCGTCGGACATCGCGGCGACGGCGGCGGTGTCGCAGAGACCGTGCAGCAGCACCGTCGCGGTCGCCTGCGGCGCAGGCAGCACCTTGAAGCCGACCTGCGTGACAACGCCGAGCGTGCCGTAGCTGCCAGCCATCAGCTTCACGAGGTCGAGGCCGGTGACGTTCTTCATGACCCGGCCGCCATTGGCGATGGCCTGGCCCTGGCCGTCGACGAAGCGCACGCCGATCATCGAATCCCGGCAGGCGCCGCGCTGGATGCGGCGCGGGCCGGAGGCGTTGACGGCGACGGCGCCGCCGATCGTCGGCTCGCCCTCGGTGCCGAGCAGGGCGCGGTGGTCGAGCGGCTCGAAGGGCAGCATCTGGTTTTCCGTGGCCAGCGCCGCCTCGATCTCTGCGACGGTCGTGCCGGCACCGACGACCAACGTCAGCGCGCCCGGCTCGTAGAGGCGGATGCCCGACAGGCCGCGCGTCGAAAGCGTCCGGTCGGCCTGCACGGGCCGGCCGAGCGCGGCGCGCGTGCCGCCGCCCCGGATCTCGAGCGGCATCTTCGCGGCCGCGGCCTCGGCGATGGCGGTCGAGAGCTCGCCATCGCCGGCGGGCGATAAGTTGGACATCATCGCCATGCCTTTGATGCCCCTTTATGTTTGACCCTAAGCACCTAGGAAAAAATCCATGTTAATAGCCACGTTAGGAACGTGAATATCAGAGCAAGCTTTGCAACCTGCTCTATCACTCTGATTAGAGTGATCCCCAATAAATAATGTAGGATATGGGTCACAAATTCCACACGTGGAAAGTAGAAAGAACTGTAATTAGTCAACCCCGTATCCTTGTTGATGATCTCTTTCCACTCGGAGTACCCCCTGGCGGAGTGGACCTCGTCGTGTTCATTCCGCGTTCCTAACTTGCCGCCAGCCATCTTGTTTTTCCGGGGCCAGATCAGGCGGCGCGCCGTCCCGCCGAGGATGCCAGCGGGAAGACCTTGGCCGGGTTGAGCATCCAGCGCGGGTCCCAGACGTCCTTCACGTCCATCTGCGCGGTGAGATCGGCGGGCGTGTACTGGTTTCCCATCAGGTCGCGCTTCTCGACGCCTACGCCGTGCTCGCCGGTCAGGCATCCGCCGACCTCGACGCAGAGGCGCAGGATGTCGGCACCCAGCGCCTCGGCCTTCTCCAGCTCGCCCGGCGCGTTGGCGTCATGAATGATGAGCGGGTGCAGGTTGCCATCCCCGGCGTGAAAGACGTTGGCGACCCGCAGCCCGTAGGAGTTCGCCAGCTCTCCCATGCGGTGGAGGACCTCGGGCAGGGTCGATGTCGGCACCGTGCCGTCGAGGCAGATATAGTCGCCGAGCTGGCCCATCGCTCCGAAGGCCGATTTGCGGCCGAGCCAGATGGCGGCGGCCTCGGCCTCGGTCTGGGCCTCGCGCAACACCATGGGCGCATGGCGGTTGGCAACTTCCTCGATGGCGGTCAGCTGTTCGCGAATCTCGGTCTCGCTGCCCTCGACCTCGACAATCAGCAGCGCCTCGACATCGAGCGGGTAGCCGGCGTGAGCGTGGGCCTCGGTCGCGTGGATGCAGGGGCGGTCCATGAACTCGATGGCGACGGGGATGACGCCCGACTTGATGATGTCGGCGACGCAGGCGCCGGCGCTTTCGGAGGAGTCGAAACCCATCAGCACGGGGCGGGCGCCCTCGGGCTTTGCCAGGATGCGCAGCCATGCCTCGGTGACGATGCCGAGCTGGCCCTCGGAGCCGCAGATCAGGCCGAGCAGGTCATAACCGGGCGCGTCCAGGTGCGGGCCCCCGATCTGGACGATCTCGCCCTCGGCCGTGACCAGTGTCACGCCCATCAGGTTGTTCGTCGTCACGCCGTATTTCAGGCAGTGCGCGCCGCCCGAGTTCATCGCGATGTTGCCGGCGATGGCGCAGGCGAGCTGGCTGGAGGGGTCGGGCGCGTAGAAGAAACCGTCGCCCTGGACCCAGCCGGTGACGGCCAGGTTGGTGATGCCGGTCTGCACGTGGATGACGCGGTTCGGGTAGTCGACGTCGAGCACCCGGTTCATGCGCGAGACACCCAGCAGCACGCAGTCGGCCGTTGGCAGCGAGCCGCCGGCCAGCGAGGTGCCGGCGCCGCGCGGCACGATGGGAACGCCCTCGTCGGCGCAGATGCGCACGCAGGCGGCGACCTCCTCGGTCGTGCGGGGCAGGCAGACGGCCAGCGGCGGGCAGCGATAGGCGGTGAGCGCGTCGCACTCGTAGGCGCGCACCTCCTCTGGCGTCCAGATGACCGCCTCGGCTCCCAGCGCGCCCTCGAGCCGGGCGACGATCTGGTCGCGACGGGCGATCACACGGGCGCTGGGGACGGGCATTTCCATGGCGGGCCTCTCGATTGGCTGGCGCCAATGTGCCCCCTTGGCCGCGGCGCCGCAAGGCGCGGCGGGCTCAGAAGCTGAGGCGCACCGAGAAGCTGGCGCCGAGCCCGCCGCCGCCCAGATTGCCGCCGGCGATGAAGCTGACCGACTCGCGGGGCGACCAGGCGAGGCCCCTGATCTTCGGCTCGCCCGACCGGGACGAGTTGACGGCCACGCCCAGCCGGCCGACCGAGGCGATGAAGCCGCGTGGCGTTTCCTGCCGCCCGGCCAGGCCAATGGCGTGGCTGGCGCGCCAGTCCTGCGCCTCATAGGATGTCTCGAGGCCCGTCTCGTAGAGCGGCCGGATCCTCGTCAGCGGCTGCTGCGTGCTGACCGCCATGGCGTCCTGCGGCGTCATCGGACCGGCCGATGAGGGTGCGACGAAAGGCAGCGTGGAGAGGCTTCCCGCCAGAACCGCCAGCTCCGCGATCCGATGCAAGTTGCTGCACATGCAGGGCTAACGAGAAAACCCGGTCCGGGTTTCATCGGCTGACGCATTTTGTAGCCGGATGTGACTAGACGAGCGCGGGCGCCTGTTCGGCCAGCCTGCGAAGCCGAGCTCGGGCCGAGCTGTCGCCTTCGGCGCGGGCCTGCTCGATGGCGGCGCGCACCTCGTCGAGGTCGGCGCGGAGAAGCGCCTGCTTGACCGGCCCGATCGAGGCCGAGCGCATCGAGAGCTCGCGAAAGCCGATGGCGGCCAGCGCCAGCGCGTCGACCGGGCGGCCCGCCGCCTCGCCGCAGAAGCAGAGTCTGGTGCCCGAGCGCTCGCAGCGCTCGACGATCTGGCAGAGGAAGTCGAGGAAGGAGAGGTTCAGCGTGTCGTAGCGCCGGCGCACACGCTCGTTCTCGCGGTCGGCAGCATAGTAGAACTGCAGCAGGTCGTTGCCGCCGACCGATACGAAGTCCGCCGCCTGGAACAGCCGGTCGGGCGCGTGCACCAGCGACGGCACCTCGAACATGAATCCGACAGCCAGCGCGCCGGGCGGGGTGTGGCCGTGCGACTCGAGCCGGGCGATCTCGGTCTCGACCATGTCGCGGGCCTCGAAGAACTCGGAGGCCTCGGCGATCATCGGGAACATGACCGAGAGCGGGCGGCCCCTCGCGCCACGGACCAGCGCCTGGATCTGCATGCGGAACAAGAGCGGCCGGTCGAGTCCGACGCGGATCGCCCGCCAGCCGAGCGCCGGGTTCGGCTCGCGCCGGCGCGGCATGTAGGGCAGCACCTTGTCCGAGCCGATGTCGAGCGTGCGGAAGCAGACCTCGGCGCCCTCGGCGGCGTCAAGGATGCGGCTGTAGAGGTCGGCCTGGGCGCTGCGGCCCGGCATGCGCTCGCGCACCATGAACTGCAGCTCGGTGCGGTAGAGGCCGACGCCCTCGGCGCCCGAGCGGGACAGCGAGGGCAGGTCGGCCAGCACGCCGGCGTTCATCTTCAGTGAGACCGTCGTCGCGTCACGCGTCGTCGCCGGCCGGCCGACCAGCCCGCGATAGACCGCCTGCGCCTGGGCGGCGTGGGCGATCCGGCCGCGGTAGTGCTCGAGGATCGCCGAGTCGGGGCGAAGCTCGACCCGGCCCGTCTCGCCGTCGACGACGATCTCGTCTCCGGGGTTGGCGTCGCGGGTGATCTTGTCGGCCTGGACGACCATCGGGATCCCCAGCGCGCGGGCGACGATGGCGCTGTGCGAGGAGAGCGAGCCTTCCTCGAGCACCACCGCCGAGATGCGGTGCGCGTGGTCCATCAGCGCGCCGGGGCCGAGGTTGCGCGCGACCAGCACGGCGCCGTGCGGAATTTCCGCGCGGGTGTCCTCGCCCGGATTGATCAGGTGGCGCAGCAGCCGGTTGGCCACGTCGTCGAGGTCGTGCAGCCGCTCGCGCAGGTAGGGATCGGCGACGCGCTCCATGCGCGAGCGGACGTCGGACTGGACCTTCTCGACGGCGACCTCGGCCGAGAGGCCGGAGTTCGATCGCCTCGGTCAGCCGCCGGCTCCACCCCTTGTCGTAGGCGACCATGCGGTAGGCCTCGAAGATGTCGCGCTGCTCGGCGCCGCGGGCATCGTCGGCGCGGGCGATCAGCCGGTCGGCGTCGCCGCGTAGCGCGTCCATCGCCTCGGTCAGCCGGCGGCCCTCGGTCGTCGGGTCCTCGGCGATCGGGTCGAAGACAACCATGCGCGGCTCGTGCAGGTGGACGGGGCCGATGGCGATGCCTTCGTTCGCCGCACTGCCTTGGATACGCAGCGGGCCGCGTCGGCGGCCTGGGCCGGCGGCGAGCCCCGCCGAACCGAGGAAGGCGCCGGATTCGGCCATCTCGGCGATGATCATGGCGACGATCTCGAGCGCCTCGACGTCGTCCTCCTGGAAGACCCTCGGCGCCTCGTTCTGCACGACCAGAACGCCCATGATCTCGCCAAGGCGCTGGATCGGCACGCCGACGAATGAGCGATAGCGTTCCTCGCCCGTCTCGGGCAGGTAGCGGAAGCCCGGCGCGTTCGGCGCGTCGTCGGTGGCGAAGGGCTCGGCGCGTTCAGCGATGCGGCCGACGAGGCCCTGGCCGATGCGCAGCCGCGCAGAGTGGACGGAATCGGCGCGCAGGCCCTCGGTGGCGCAGAGCTCGAGCGTCTGCTCGTCGCGCTTGAGATAGATCGAGCAGACCTCGGCAACCATGTTCGAGGCGACCAGGCGGACGATCTTGTCCAGGCGCTGCTGCCCGTCGCCGGCGCCCGCCATCACGGAACGCAGCGTCCTCAGGAGCGCACGTGAGCCTCCCTTGGTCGCGGGCATGTGCGCCCTCCCTCTTGCCTGGTGGCGCGCCCGGTCCGGGGCGCGGCCGTCACTCCGCCTCCAGCCCGAACGCCTTGTGCAGCGACTGGACGGCCAGTTCCAAGTACCGCCGGTCGATCAGCACGCTGACCTTGATCTCGGAGGTGGTGATCACCTTGATGTTGATGCCGTCTCCGGCCAGCGCGGAAAACATCTTTTGTGCGACGCCGGCGTGACTTCTCATCCCGATACCGACGATCGAGACCTTCGAGACGTCGTCGTCGATGATGATGTCGCGATAGCCGATGGCCTCGCGCGCGCCTTCCAAGGCCTGGCGGGCCAGCGCGATCTCGTCGGTTGCCAGGCTGAAGGTCATGTCCGTCATGCCGTCCGAGCCGATGTTCTGCACGATCATGTCGACGTTGACGCCTGCATCGGCCAGCGGCCCGAAGACCGAGGCCGCCACGCCCGGGCGGTCCGGCACCTTGACCAGCGTGACCTTGGCCTCGTCGCGCGAGTAGGCGATGCCGCTGACGACTCTTCTTTTCCACGATGTCCTCCTCGTCGCAGACCAGCGTGCCCGGCACGTCCTCGAGGCTGGAGAGCACCTGCAGCCTGACCTTGTACAGCATCGCCAGCTCGACCGAGCGGGTCTGCAGCACCTTGGCGCCCAGCGATGCCAGCTCCAGCATCTCCTCGTAGGAAATGCGGTCGATCTTGCGCGCCCGGCGCTCGATGCGGGGGTCGGTGGTGTAGACGCCGTCGACGTCGGTGTAGATGTCGCAGCGCTCGGCGCCAAGCGCCGCGGCCAGCGCCACGGCCGAAGTGTCCGAGCCGCCGCGGCCGAGCGTTGCGATGCGCCCGTCGGGCCCGAGCCCCTGGAAACCCGAGACGACCGCGTGCAGCCCCTCGGCGAACTTGCGGTCGAGATTGGCCGTGTCGATGTCGAGGATCCGCGCCGCGCCATGCGCGCCGGACGTCTTGATCGGCACCTGCCAGCCTTGCCACGAGCGCGCGGGCACGTCGATCTGCTGGAGCGCGAGCGCCAGCAGCCCGGAGGTCACCTGCTCGCCGCTGGCGACGACCGCGTCGTATTCGCGCGCGTCATAGAGGCCGCGGCCATGCGCGCCGGGGGCCGAGGCGGCCTCGCGAACCCAGCCGACAAGCTGGTTCGTCGCGCCCGCCATCGCCGAGACGACGACGGCGACCTCGTAGCCCCGCTCGACCTCGCGCTTGACCGTCGCGGCGGCGCGGCGGATTCGATCGAGGTCGGCGAGCGATGTCCCGCCGAATTTCATCACCAGGCGCGGCATTGTCTTCCCTCTCCGGCGCGCGCCCGGAGATGTCGCGCGCCGCCCGTCGGCGGGCGCTATATCGCTCTGGTTGCGTCGCCGCAAGCGAACGGAGGCGCTGGGCCGACGAACAGCGCGGACCGTGAAAAGTGAACGATCCGGGGTGGGTGTCGGTGCGTCGTCCGCACCTCTGGCGCGGCAGGGCGGCTCCGACCGTTGGCGGCGCGCTCGGGCCGGCCTGACGGGCACGGGCCGGCCATGGCAAGGCGTGTCAGGTTGTACGGCGGCAAGCGGGCGAACCGCTTGACCGGGGCGGCTCGGCGCGGAGCCTACGAAATGGGGGCGGGGCAGGGCCCGAGGTCGCAAGATGTTGCGTCGGAGCGCCGCGCCTGCGATAGTCGGCGGCCACGAGCAGAACAAGCGGAAGACCGCGCATGAACGCCGACCTGTTCCGGGCGAACGAGGCCGAGGCCGCCTACAATGCCGACTCGATCGAGGTGCTGGAGGGGCTGGAGCCCGTCCGCAAGCGCCCTGGCATGTATATCGGCGGCACGGACGAACGCGCGCTTCACCACCTGGTGGCCGAGGTGCTGGACAATGCCATGGACGAGGCCGTCGCCGGGCACGCCAGCCGGATCGAGCTGGAGCTGCGCAGCGACGGGTCCTGCGCGGTGACGGATAACGGGCGCGGCATCCCGGTCGACGACCACCCCAAGTTCCCGGGCCGCTCGGCGCTGGAAGTCATCATGACGACGCTGCACTCGGGCGGCAAGTTCTCGGGCAAGGCCTACCAGACCTCGGGCGGCCTGCACGGGGTCGGCGTGTCGGTGGTCAACGCGCTGTCGGACCATCTGCGGGTCGAGGTGGCGCGCGGCAAGCAGCTCTACGCGCAGTCGTTCTCGCGCGGGGTCCCGGCCGGTCGGCTGGAGAGCCTGGGACCGACGCAGAACCGACGCGGCACGCGGGTCGAGTTCCACCCGGACCCGGAGATCTTCGGCGAGCGCGCGATGCTGAAGCCGGCGCGGCTGCATCGCATGGCGCGCTCGAAGGCGTATCTCTTTCGCGGGGTCGAGATCCGCTGGCGCTGCGACCCGGCGCTGCTCGGCGACAAGGACGAGACCCCCGCCGAGGACACGTTCCACTTCCCGGGCGGGCTGGAGGATTTTCTGGTCCACACGCTGGGGGATGCCGGATTCCTGGGCGAGCGGCCCTTTGCCGGCCGGGTCGAGTTCGCCGAGCGGTTCGGCGCCGAGGTGGCGGGCAGCGTCGAGTGGGCGCTGGCCTGGACTCCGGGGCGAGACGGCTCGACGTCCTCCTACTGCAACACGGTGCCGACCCCCGAGGGCGGCACGCATGTAGCCGGGTTCTGGACGGCGATCACCAAGGCCGTGCGGGCACATGGCGAGAGGGTCTCGAACCGCAAGGCGGCGCAGGTGACGCGCGAGGACGTCGAGGGCGCCTGCGTCGCGATGATCAGCGTCTTCATCCGCGACCCGGAGTTCGTCGGCCAGACCAAGGACCGGCTGGCGACGCAAGACGCGGCCCGCCTGGTCGAGGGCGCGGTACGCGATCGGCTGGACACCTGGCTGGCGGGCGACCCGAAGACCGCGGGCGACATCCTGAGCCTGCTGGTCGAGCGCGCCGAGGAGCGCCAGAAGCGGCGGGCCGAGAAGGAATTGGCCCGCAAGACGGCGACCAAGAAGATGCGCCTGCCGGGCAAGCTTGCCGACTGCTCGGACGCGACGCGGGCGGGGTCCGAGGTGTTCCTGGTCGAGGGCGACTCGGCGGGTGGGTCGGCAAAGCAGGCGCGCGACCGGCGGACGCAGGCGGTGCTGCCGCTGCGGGGCAAGATTCTGAACGTGTTGGGCGCGGCCTCGGCCAAGCTGAACCAGAACCAGGAGCTCGCCGATCTCTGCCAGGCGCTGGGGGTCGGGCTGGGCGCCAAGTATCGCGACGACGACCTGCGCTACGAGCGGGTCATCATCATGACCGACGCCGATGTGGATGGCGCGCATATCGCCTCGCTGCTGATGACGTTCTTCTTCACGCAGATGCGGCCGATGATCGAGCACGGGCACCTGTTCCTGGCGGCGCCGCCGCTCTACCGGCTGACGCAGGGGGCCGTGTCGGTCTATGCCCGCGACGATGCCGAGCGGGCGCGGCTGGAGGCGAAGGGGCTGGGCGGCAAGGGCAAGATCGACGTCAGCCGCTTCAAGGGGCTGGGCGAGATGATGCCGAAGCAGCTCAAGGAAACGACGATGGACCCCGCGACACGCCGGCTGATCCGCGTCAGCGTCACAGATGACGAAGGCGAGACCGGCGGCCTGGTCGAGCGGCTGATGGGCCGAAAGCCCGAGTTACGCTTTCAGTACATCCAGGAGAACGCCCGATTTCGCAGAAGACCTGGACGTCTGATCGTCGTACTGCTTGCGGGATTGCCACGCTATGACTGCCTTGATTCCGGGGATTACTTCCGACGAGGAACCGCTGCTCGAACAGGCGAAGACGCGGTTCGTGATCTACGACTAGGTGGCCGGGCGATAGCCGCCCGCCGGGCTCGCGGCGGCTGTTTTCCGGGAGGTGTCTCCGAGGTTGAGGGGCGTGACGGGCGTCACCTGCGGCGCTGGGAGGTGCCGCGTACGGGCGCTTCAGTCGAAAAGGTCGTGGATCTGCGCCTCGGCGCGGTCGCCGGACAGGTCGAGAAATGCCAGCGTGACCGGAAGGATGAAGCGGCGCCTCCCGGCGCTGCCCGGGTTGAGGTAGAGGACGTTGCCCCGCCTCTCGAGTGCCGGGCGGTGCGAGTGGCCGGAGACGACGACGTCAACGCCATGGGCTGACGGGTCGGTTGGCAGCGCGTTCACGTCGTGCAGCATCACAATCCGGTGGCCGGCGAGGGCGACCTCGACCTCCTCGGGGAAGGCATCCGTCCAGTCTGCAATGTCGACATTGCCGCGGATCGCCGTCACCGGCGCGATCCGCTGCAAGCGCGGCACGATGTCCGGCGTGCCGATGTCGCCGGCGTGCAGGATGTGGTCGACGCCGGCTAGCCGCGCCTCGACCTCGGGCCGCAGCAGCCCGTGGGTGTCGGAGATGACGCCGACCTTCATGTCCTCCTCGCGTCCGTCGCGCGCCGCTCACGCGGCGGTTGGCGCATTGTCCGGGTGCGGGAACGCGAGGGCAACCCCGCGGGGCGCCCCCGAGGCGAATCGGCCAGACCGCATGATGGTGCAGGGCCCAGCGCGCGCCGAGGCGAGGCTCGGCGCTCCCATCCAGTTTCGTGAGATCGTCTCGGCGACGGTGCGGGGATGGCTGGTATTGGCAATGCCCCGGCCCGTTGACCTCGGCCGGTACGGCGCTCATCATCAGTTAGGGCTTGTACGTCTTTCATCGTGAGCGGCGCCTGGCGGAGGTTGCATGAGAGGTCGTGCCGTCCTTGCGTCGGCTATGGCGGCAGCCTTGGGGCTTGCCGCCTGCGACGGGTCCGAGACCGTGATCACCCATGTCGATCGACGCGGCACATTCAGCCGCGACGATCTGTGGGGGATGCAGGACGGCCGCGGCATCCCCGTCGAGGTCCATGGCAGCCCGTTCAGACGCGTCAGCGACCGCGAACTGATCGAGGCGCTGCGCCCGCCCGGAGGCGCGGCGCAGGGCATCACCTATTACGCCCGCCCGCCGGGCGGCTGGATGCAGGGGCATCCGACTCGGCTGGTGTTGCACTTCAACCCTCAGGGCGGCCCGAACAGCGTCGCCGACTGCAAGCGCACGGCCGAGGCGCGCACCAACCCGCCGCACGAGCGCGGGTTCACCGTCACCGCCACGTTCTGCGACGGCGCCGACTGGGAGGCGCAGGGCTACATGGAGGCATTGCACGTCGACGACGGCGACCTCGAGGCGTTCGCAGACATGATGGCCCAGCTGATGCTCGCGATCTTGCGCGAGGATAAGGACCGCTAGCCCTTGCGTCGCGCCGACGTGCGGTCTAGATACCCGCCGCGACGGGTGTATAGCTCAGTTGGTAGAGCAGCTGACTCTTAATCAGCGGGTCGTAGGTTCGAGCCCTACTACACCCACCAAATATCCAGCAAAATTAACTCGTTAGCTGCGGGCTGCGCCGTTCCGTGCCCAGCACCGAAAGCTGGGCGGCACATAGGCAGCTAGCGTCGGAGACGCGTGCTGGACGACAGGCACCTCGCCAACCCGGGTCCGCCCGCAGGTCATCCGCTTCTCGTCGTCCGACCAGATCCGCCGCTTCCGGCGCTTCGCCCCCCGCTGCCCCGATAGTGTCCATTATCTCCGAGTGGACGCTATCCAACACCAGCGATCCTTGGCAGGGCGGTCAGACCAGACGCCTACGGCTTCACCACCGCTGCCGCACTTGTTCACGAGTTGATGGAGGCCCGCGACGAGCGCTGTCTCCTTTGTCTCCAGAAGCAGATGGCCAGCCAAAGGCTGCTGATCATCGACGAACTGGGCTTCTCGCAGCGACGCCGGGATCGATGGCCGAAGACGGAGATCTTGCGATCATCTGCGTCGTTGAAGACTGAACCGGAGCGCGCTCTTCGGAGGCGGATTTCTCTTGAGTGCTATGCCGCCTCGGCAGCGTCCTCCTGCTTCTCGAGGGATGTCTGCCATCCCACCGCCGTCTGGTTCTATGGGCGAGAGGGCTGCCCCCGGTGAGATCTCCGTGATCGATGGGTGATCGGCGTTCCGACTGTCGCCTGTTGGGCGGTGGCCCCCATTGCATCCCGAGGAGTAGGCGAGCCCGGGCTCCATGCCGGCAAGAGATCGGTCCCAGCCCGATTCAAAGATGGTCGTGAACGTCACCGTTCGCGCGCAGGACCCGGTCCTCCAGCGAGCGCCCGTAGCCGTGTGTGACGCCGCTGACGTCACGGCCGCCCCGGTAGTAGGGCCCCCGGCGCCCGTCGGCGTGGCCGGTTTCGCCGTCGGCGTGGCCGGTTTCGCCGTCGTCGTGGCCGCCGTCCTCGTGGCCGCCGTCGTGGGCGCCTTCGTCATGCCCGCTTTCCTCGGCATGACCGCCCGTCTCGCCGCGCTCGGCTCCGCCCTTGTTTCTCGGACCCTTGCCTTGGCGGCTCTCGGAATGGCCGCCGCCGGTGTGGCCGCCACCGGCGGCAGCCCCGGACGAATGGCCGGCGGAGGTCTGCGAGGTCGTGGTCTGCGCCGCCAGCGGAGCGGCGGCCGCCACGGCCAGCGCCGCTGCCGAGACCAGCAGCAGGCTGCGTCGTGTAAGGTCGCTCATGATAATGGCTCCAATGAGTCGCCGCGGGCGCCTCGGGCGAGGCGCCCGCGGTCCGTGATCAGTTGGTCGTCGGCGCGGGGACGGCGTATTCGTGCACGTAGTTCACCACTGCGCGCGCGTCGTCGGCCGCCTGCGTGTAGGCATCCAGCGTGCCCGAAATCGTGACATCCTGTCCGCCGAAGACGGCGTCGTAGACGTCGACGTCCTGCACGGAGTAGGTGGTCCCGTCCGGGTTCGGCACCAGCACCGTCACGGTCTTGCCGTCGTAGACGTCCGACCGGTCGTAGCTGAAGTCCGAGTAGTCGATCGCCGAATAGCTCACATCGCCGACCGTCTGGGTGTTGATTCCCAAGAAGGCGTCGATGTACGCGATCTCGTCCGCGGTGAAGGGCGAGGACTTGTCGGTCGCCGCGGCCAGGAACGAGGCAGCCGCGGTCATGTCGCGGCTGTCATACGTTCCGTCGACCAGAAAATCGAAATCCGTCCCGGCCACGTCTTCGGGGGTAAGTCCCGGGATCGAGCCGCTGGTCATCAGCGCGACATAGATCGCCAGGTTTTCGAGCGGCGAGTCGATCGTGCTTTGCACTCCGTCGATCGTCAGGACCAGCCTTCCGGCGGCATCGGTCGTAATCTCGCTGGCGTCCTCGAGCATCGAGATGACCTCGTCGGCGCGCTGGTCCAGAACCTGCGTCGGCGCACGGCCGACGTTCAACCGCCCGAGTTCGACCTCCTGCACCAGCGTTGCGTCGATCGGAGCGCCCTCGGCGTCGAGCGGGATCAGGTTGCCATCGGCGTCGATTGGCTGAACGAAGCCGTCATCGCTCAGGATCGGCACGCCGTTCGGATCGCGCAGGATGACCCAGAGGTCGCCGAACAGATCGCCACGCTGCGAGCCGGCGATGGAGGGCTTGCCGCCGCCATGCGTCGATCCGCCGCCCGGGGTGCCGGCCCAGTCGGGACGGTCGCTGTCTTCCTCCTCGCCGCCCGGCGTGTCGGCGCCGGTGAGATCGCGGAACAGGCCGCGGAGCGAGCCCTGCCCGGAGCCGCCGCCGCGCTTGCTGGCCGATCCGCCGGCGCCGCCATGCCCGCCGCCCTGCATCGACTGACCCTGGCCCTGGCCGGAGCCCTTGCCCTGTGCCGCGGCATCGACGCCCGAGAGGGCGACTGCCGCCACAGCGGCGATGGAAATACTGGAAAGCAGCGCTTTCCTGATATTGAGCTGATGGGACATGTGACCTCCGTCTTGCGTCCTAGATTCCCCAGACGAGACATGATCCTCGCCGTTGGCCCTATACATATTCTGCGAATCGAATTTGTGAATTGACCTAGAGCAAATCTTCGGTTTTTTTTCGCGCTGCAGGGTAGGTCGCGGCCCGGAGCACGGGCCGCGACTGGCCAGTCAGAAACCGTAGGCGATGCCCAGCCTGAACAGGTTCTCGTCGTTGTCGAAGGTGTCCGCGCCGCCGCCGTAGGTGACGGTGTAGCCGGGATAGGCCGAGCGCGTGTAGTCGAGGCGCATCCGGAAAGTCTCGTCCAGCGCGAACTCGACCCCGCCGCCGTACCGGGCGCCGACCTGGAACTCGCTCTGGTCGACCACGCCGCCTCCGCCGGTGCGGTACTCGTTCTGGAAGTCCGTGCCGACGACGCCGCCGCGCAGGTAGAGCAGCACAGAATCGTTCAGGACATAGCCCGCCCGGACGGCGCCGCCGACCAACTCCTTCTTCTCGACCGAGTAGATCCTGCCCGTCGGGTCGCGCTCGATGTTCCAGTTGGCATTGGACAATTCGACCTCGCCCTCGACGCCAAGGTAGAGGTCTCCGAAGGTGTGGCCGTAGCCGGCGAAAAGGCCACCGGTCAGTCCCTGGCCGGCGCGCGTAACGTCGAGGACGAAGTTCGGCGCAGCCGCGTTCGGCCGCGGGCCGATGTTCCGCGAGACCAGAGTGCCGTGCCCGACCTGCACGCCGACATACGGGCCGGAGAAATCGACCGGCACCGTCTCGGCCGCCTCGGGTTTGCCGAACTTGTAGAGCAGCCCGAAGCGGGCCATTGCCTCGTTGTTGGCGAAGCGGTCGTCGGCGACGCCCAGTGGCGCGCCGGCGGCGTAATCGCCATAGCTGGTATAGGCGTATTCCAGCCGACCGCTGACGCCGTTACCGACGGGGAACTCGGCGCCGACGGCAAAGCGCGGGCCGGTCTCGCGGTCCGAGATGCGGTTCGCAGTGCCGCCGCGCTGGTAGACGCTGTCGGACTCGGTCGTCGCGACGCCGGCTCGGCCGTAAAGCAGGACGCCGTTGGTCGTCTCGTGCCCGACCAGCACGCCGGCGCCGAAGCTGTTTCGGCGGTCGACCGAGAAGGTCCGATCGCCCAGGTGCCGCCAGTCGCCGCCACCGAGTTCGCCCTCTACCTCGACGCCCAGCGCCAGGTCGCCGATCATCGCGCGATAGCCGCCGAACAGGCCGGTGGACTGGCCGAAGCCGCCGAAATCGGCGGTCAGCGTTCCGCCGCCGCCCGCGCGCGGCCCGTTGACCGATGTCACCACGGCGCCGTCGGAGCCGAACGCTCCGACGTAGAACCCGTCCGCCGTGACGCCGGTCGTCCCGGCGCCCGGCACGTAGGCGGCGTTCAGATCGGCGCCCAGGTTCAGCATGATCGTGTGGGCATCATAGTCGGCGCCGGCCGCGTCCGAGGTCCGCGATGCCCAGCCATAGGAGAGCCCGGCAAAGGTATGCGGCGACATGTAATACCGCAGGTCGGCGCCGATTTCGGTGATGTAGTCGATCCGCGGGATCTGCTGATAGTCGTTCTGTGTGAGATAGGCATAGCCGGTCAGCGACAGGTCCGGTGCGACCCGCTGCGTCACGCGGCCGCCGCCGGTGGTGCGGACATAACCCGAGGCGCCATCCAGCGTCGTCTCCTCGATGGCGCGCTCGACGGTGCCGGTTACGCGCGTGCGCGGGCTCGCCTGCCAGGTCAGTTCGGCGCCAATGTCGGGGGTGGCGACCGTGTCGAATCGCGGGTCCTCGTAATCCTGCACCAAAGCGCCGACCAGCACCTCGCCCGAGACGTTGCCGCGCTGCCCGGCGACGCCGACGGCGGCCTGGAACCCGTCCGAGCTGCGCCGGAAACCGAGATCGTCGGGCTCGTTATCGTAGTTGCGCACGTCGTAGATCCCCTGCGCGAAGACCTGCGTGTCCGGCGCCACGAAGTAGCCGACCCGTCCGCCATACTCGCTCTGGACGCGGTCGCGGTCTTTGTTGTTCACGACCCCGCCGCCTGGAACTGAGACATCGTCGAAATTCAACCGGTGCACGGTCGCTCCCACGCGGGCGGTGACGTCGTCGAACCGGCCTGAGACACCGGCGAAAGCGCTGCCGTCGCGATAGCGCGTCGGCTCCTGGCCGGCGACATCGTCGGGAGAGCTGCGGGGCTCGTGCTCCCACTGGTAGTCCGCGCCCCCGAACAGGAAGACATCGGGCGCCAGGCGGACCCGGCCCTCGCCGCGAACCGCCCCGTCGACGTAATCCTCGCTGGACAGGTCGAGGAACCGGCCGACTTCCGCCGATCCGCCCAGCGCGAAGCTATAGCCGTCGCCCTTCTTCGAGACGCCGACCTCCGGGCTGATCACCGTCACGAAATCGTCCTGGATCGCGGTTTCCGTCGCGAACACGTTCGAAACATAGCCGCCCGAAACGTCTATCGAGGCGTCGACCTCAAGGCCGAAAGGATTCTCGAGGATCGGCTCGGCTGCCTCCTGCGCCCACGCAGCGGTCGGCGCGAGCGCCAGCGCCGCTACGGTGCCCAGCAGCCTGCGCGTTTGTGAATAGGTCATCCTGCCTGCCCCATATTTTTGCAGCATTCCACACCGGCCACGGTGTCCATTCAACCTCAAAGATCGGCTCCCTGAACCGCGGGTTTGCAAGCGCGGTTCGTCCGCAACAGAGTCCGCAACAGAGCCGGGGAGACCGCCTTGGCAGCGGCGCACGATAGGCCAAATTCGCGGGTCGGGAATTGGCTCTGAACTCAAATTCCGTGCAGAT
>CAVRHY010000004.1:0-502406 GCA_963721105.1 uncultured Alphaproteobacteria bacterium
GTGGGTGAGGGCGGCTATGCCGTCGCGGCCGAGTTCTTCTACCGTGTGTTCTTCCGCGACGCGACGGTGGCCTCGGTGCCCGGTCTCGAGGCGCTGGCGGCGGCGGCCGAGAAGGTGCCGGGCACCACGATCATTCCGCAGGTGCGCGAAGGGATGCGGCTGTCGGAACTGCCGGAGCAGGACGCCTACAGCTTCGCCGTCGCCTGCGTCTGGATGGGCGCAAACAAGCAGTCCTCGCTGCTGTGGAACTACGAGCGGGTGATGAAGGGCATCAACTTCGAGTTTGTCGACATCGTCGAATAGGCTACGCCATCACCCCCGCGCCTCCTCTGTCACCGGAGCCTCACATGTCAGCCGTGACCGCCCCCCCGCACCCTGTGCGCCGCCTTCAGCACGTCTACGTGCCGATGCCGGACGGCTGTCGTCTGGCCGCGCGCATCTTGATGCCCGATGGGGCCGAGGATCGGCCGGTGCCGGCGATCCTGGAATACATCCCCTACCGCAAGAACGATTTCTGACGCCCCCGCGGGACCATGCGACCGGGCCCTATCTCGCCGGCCACGGCTATGCCTATGTGCGGCTCGACCTGCGCGGCGGCGGCGACAGCGAAGGGCTGATGACCGACGAGTACCTGCCGCAGGAGCTGCAGGACGGCTGTCGATGCCATCGCCTGGATCGCCGGTCAGCCCTGGTGCGACGGCAATGTCGGCATGATCGGCATCTCGTGGGGCGGCTTCAACGGGCTGCAGATCGCGGCGCTGCGGCCGCCGGCGCTCAAGGCTGTGATCACTGTCTGCTCGACCGACGACCGCTATGCCGACGACATCCACTACATGGGCGGCTGCCTGCTGATCGACCAACTCTCCTGGGCCTCGCAGATGTTCGCGCGCAATACGCTGCCGCCCGACCCGCGAAATCGTCGGCGAAGGCTGGCGCGCGCTGTGGCTGCGACCGGCTGAAGCGCAGCGGGCTGTGGCTGAAGACTTGGCTGCGGCACCAGCGCCGCGACGCGTTCTGGCGGCACGGCTCGGTCTGCGAGGACTATCGGCGCGATCGAGGTGCCGGTCTTCGCGGTCAGCGGCTGGGCCGACGGTTATTGCCGCTCGGTGTTCCGGCTGATGGAGAACCTCTCGGGGCCGCGCCTGGGATTGGTCGGACCCTGGGCGCACAAGTACCCGCATGGCGGCGTGCCTGGCCCGGCGATCGGCTTCTTGCAGGAAACGCTGCGCTGGTGGGACCACTGGCTGAGCGGTCGCGAGACGGACATCATGGATGAGCCGATGCTGCGGCTCTTCATGCAGGACGCGGCGCCGCCGCGCAGCACCTACGCCGCGCGCGAGGGACGCTGGGTGGGCGAGCCGTCATGGCCGTCGCCGAACGTCCGGCGCACGCCCTTCGCGCTCGGCAGCGACGGGACCCTGGGCCGCGACGGTGCGGACGGCACCGGAGCGGCCTGTCGATCCGCTCGCCCGTGTGCTCCGGGGCGGCGGCCGGCAAATGGTGCTCCTTCGCCGTGCCGGGCGACCAACCTGTCGACCAGCGCATCGACGACGGCGCAGGGCTGGTGTTCCAGACGGCGCCGCTGGACGCGCCGCTGGAGATCGCGGGCGATGCCTTCCTCGATATCGAGGTCAGCGCCGACCAGCCGGTGGCGCAGGTCGCCGCCCGCCTTGTCGACGTCGCGCCGGACAGTGCGGCGACGCGCGTCAGCTACGGCGTGTTCAACCTGACCCACCGCGACGGCCACGCCGCGCCAGTGCCGCTCGTTCCCGGGCAGCGCTATCGCGTGAGCGTGCCGTTCAAGCCGGTCGCCCAGACGTTCGGGGCCGGTCACCGGATCCGCTTGGCCATCTCGTCGACCTACTTCCCGATGATCTGGCCCGCGCCCGAGCCGGTCACGCTGACCGTCCACCCTGCCGCAAGCGCGCTGGAGTTGCCGGTCCGCACCGCGTCGCCGGCGGACGCCGCGATTCACTTCGAGCCACCCGAGAACGGCCCCGCGCTCGACGTCGAGCGGCTCGAGCCTTCCGGTTCCGGCTGGCGGCTGCAGCACGACCTCGCGAGCGGAGAAAGGGCGATCGAGATCACCGACGGCTCCGGCCGCTACCGGCTTGTCGAGGACGACATCACCGTCACCAAGAAGGGGCAGGAGCGCTATTCGATCCGGCACGACGATCCGGCCACCGCTACCGGCTGGACCCGTTGGGAAATGGGCGTCGGGCGCGGCGCGTGGCAGACCCGCTCGGTAACCGAGACAACCCTGACGGCGACGCCCGCGCATTTCCGCGTCGAGGCCCGGCTGTGCGCCTGGGAAGGCGACAGGCTGGTCCACGAACAAGGCTGGGACGAGACGATCCCGCGCGACAACTGCTGAGGGGCGGCCCGGCCCGTACGCGACGGCGGCCTCGAACATCTGCGCGCGCGCGTTGCTTTCAGTTGGTTGGAAGGTGCGCCGTGGTCGTCGAGCCGAACCGGATCCTGCTGGATGAAATTGGGGGCCGGTCAGCTGGACCGTGCCGGTGCCGGTGCCCATGGTGGTCGCCGACGAGGGCGAGATGATTGCCGGCCACGGCCGCATCCTGGCGGCGGCGGAACTGACGCAGCAGGAGGACGACAGGAATCCGACGCAGCCGGCCGCTGCATGATCCGTCAGCAGCGCTCTGTCCGAGCCGGTGTGTGGGGGATGTGAGGAGGTCACGGACTGCATCGCCAGATGATCGGCAGGATCGGGGATCGGGAAAACCAGGAACCGTCTGTCGAACCTCCGATCGGAACGCCGGATTCAGCCCGGTCGCGATCTTCGTCACCTTGCGGCCGCCACGACGCCCCGGGGCTGATGATCCCGGTGGCGGGGGACGAAAACAGGTCGTGCATGGCGGATGGATGCGCAAAGAAGTGTTGCACAACTTCCGATTGACTTCGGCCTGGGGCTATGTTGGAATTTTTCTAATGCGCCTGCTTCCCCTCAGCGCGCCGTGCAAGTCACGTTGTCGAAATTGTCGGCAACTGTCCGGCTTCGGATGGCGCGTCTCCGTAGATGGAGAGGTGTAAGGTCCGATGGACGCGTTTCCGAACGCAATTCGGCAGTTTCTCTGCCCGGAACGGGAGGAATTACTTACCCGGCAACAGGGGAGTTCTGGCGATTACGCGCGGGCTTGGAATGACCTGACCACCGGCCCGGACCGCGTCGCGCCGCCGGCGATGCGGCGCCTGCGCGTCTATGCCTTCGATCCGGCCGCATCCGTTACGCTCGACACGGCGCTGATCAACTGCGGCCTGATCGAGCTTCCCTGGGAGACCGGGTGGGAGGCGCGGCTGGAGCCTGGCCCGATCAATGAGTACCTGGAGGTGATCGACTACGATCCCGCTTGTGGCCTGTTCTATTCCCCGGTCGACCTGGACGATCCATACCTTCTCGCCCAGGAGGGTCTCGCCCCGGCGGAGGGCAGGCCGCAGTTCCACCAGCAGATGGTCTTCGCCGTCGCGATGAGCACCGTGCGGGCGTTCGAGCGGGCGCTGGGCCGAGTCGTGCTCTGGGCGAAGCCGCTGGACATCAAGGCGCCGCTCGGCCGGCGCCAGTACTGCAAGCGCCTGCGCATCTACCCGCACGCGCTGCGCGAGGCGAACGCCTATTACAGCCCGGAGAAGACCTCGCTGCTGTTCGGCTATTTCGAAGCGCCGGACGGCGACGTCGCGCAGGAGAGCCGCTGGGTGTTCACCTGCCTCTCGCACGACGTGATCGCGCACGAGACGGCGCATGCGATCCTGCACGGGCTGCACCAGCAGTCGATCGACGTCTCGAACCCAGACATGCTGGCCTTCCACGAGGCGCTTTGCCGACATCGTGGCACTGTTCCAGCACTTCTCGATGACGGCGGTGATCGAGCACCAGCTCGCCCGCTCCGGCGGGTCGCTGCGCGTCTCCAACCTGCTGACGGGCCTGGCCGGCCAGTTCGGCCGCGCGACGGGGCGGCCGGGCGCGCTGCGCTACGCGCTCGAGATGATGATGCAGGAGGAAACGGCAGGTGCGGGCGCACAGGGCGGCGCGAAACCCTCCGTTCACCGGCTGGGCGACACGACCGAGCCGCATGCCCGTGGGCAGTTCCTGGTGGCGGCGATCTTCGACGCGTTCGTCACGATCTACGAGCGGCGGACGGCCGACCTGTTCGCGATCGCCCAGCGCGTCCCGGGCGAAGGCGCGCTGATTGCGCCGGAGCTGGTCAGGCGGTTGGCCCGGGAGGCGAGCTCGGCTGCCGACCAGGTGTTGAGGATGTGCGTCCGGGCGCTGGACTACCTGCCGCCGGTCGACTTCACGTTCGGCGAATACCTGCGGGCCATCGTCACCGCGGATGCCGACCTCGTCCCGAACGATCCGCTGAACTACCGCGTCGCCTTTGCCGACGCCTTCCGCCGGCGCGGCATCATGGTGCCCGGCTGCATGTCCTACGCGCCGGACAGCCTGATCTGGGAGGAGCCGGATTTCGGTCCGCTTCTGGCCGAGCACGCCGCCGGCGACGGCGGACTGTTCCGCGACCTCATGGAAAAGCTGGAGGTCACGCGGTCGCTGGATTTCCGCCGGATCAACCTCCGCGACGAGGCGATGCGGATCGTCGAGAAGAACCAGGCCGCCTTCCACGGATGGCTGGTCGGGCCCGCCGAGGGGCGGACCGGACCCGCGCGCGACCGAGAGTGGGAGCGGCTGTTCGGGATCAGGTATGTCGACTACCCGACGGGGCTTCACAGCGTCAGGGGGCGGGGCCGCAAACCCTCGGTCGAGGTCGCCTTCGTGCGGGTTGCGCGCCGCACCGGCCCGGACGGCACGGAGCTGCACCAGCTCGTCGTCCGCCTCGTCCAGCGCCGGCGCGGCTATCTGGACCCCCACGACCAGGCGAAGGCCGACAAGGGCAGCTACAAGAAAAGCCTGCCGGGCTGGACCGATCCCGATTTCTGGTTCCTGGGCGGCGCCACGCTGTTGATCGACCTGCGTACCGGGCAGTTGCGCCGGATGATCCGGAAGCGGATCGACGACGACGGCCGGCTCGAGGACCAGAGGCGCTACCACACCGATGACCCGTTCGGGCTCGCCGTTGCCCGCAGCGCCCTTGCCGGCCACCGCGCCGAGCCGTTCGCGCTGATGCACCGGAGCGTCTGATGTCCGATCTCAAGGTCTTCGTCCGCATGTACCGCAAGTTGCTAGGCGACTGCTTCCTGATCCGCTTCGAGCAGGGCGGACAGTCGCGTAACATGCTGATCGACTGCGGCGTCCTGCAGGGGACCACCGACGCCGGCAAGCGGATGCGGATGGTCGCCGACGACATCCGGCGCACCTGCGGCGAGAACATCGACCTGATCGTGGTAACGCACGAACACGCCGACCACCTGTCGGGCTTCGACTACGCGGACGAGATGTTCCTCGAGGAGCGCGCCGCACCGGGCACGGCCGCAGATGAAGACGCGGACGCAGAGTCCGGGGTGGCCGGCCGGAAGCCGATCGGCATCGGCAAGCTCTGGCTCGCCTGGACCGAAAAGGACGGGGACCCGCAGGTCAAGAGCCTGCGCAAGCGCTTCGATCGGCACCGCAAGCTGGTGCAGAAGATGGCGCTGGGCATCGGCCAGGTGGGCTCGCCGTTCGCGGCCGCGCCGCTCGACGTGCTCGATGGGCTGGGGGCCTTTCTGGGCGAGCCCGGGAACGAGGGAGAGTCCGGACTTGTTGCTGCCGCGGCGCGCAAGCGCGGCCGGCGGACGCTGCGCGACATCATTGACGCGCTCAAGCGGCGTGCCGGCGAACGAAACACCTGCTGCCTCGAGCCGGGCCAGGTCGTCCGGCTGCCCTTCGATCCTGGCCTGAGGGTGTTCGTGCTCGGACCGCCGCGCGATCCCACACTCCTGTTCAAGGACAGGCCGTCCGGCGGCAGCGCGCGCGAGACCTATCTGGACCAGCTGAACCCGGAGCACGAACTGCTCGAGATGGCGGCCGGCCTTGCGGAAGGAGAGCCGTCACGCTGTGACCGGTCGCCCTTCGCCAAGCCGCATCGCGAGCTGCCCGCCGAGAGCGTTGACACCCCGCTGGAGGACGGCAACCTGCGGCGCGAGGCGCTGAGGCGCTGGCTGAACGCGCATTACTTCGCACCGAAACGATGCCGCTATGGCGTCCGTCCGCCAAAGGGGCACAGCTGCGCCGACGATCCCGAATGCAGCGAGGACCAGGCGCGCCGGCGGATCGACGGCGACTGGATGGCGAGCGGTGCCGAGCTGGCGCTCAGGCTCGACAGCGACACCAACAACACCAGCCTTGTACTGGCGATCGAACTGCCGGACGGGACCTTCCTGCTGTTCGCGGGCGACGCCCAGGTCGGTAACTGGCTGTCATGGCACCGGCAGACCTACTGCGATCCCGAGTCCGCGCCGCCGGCCGGGCGCGACCCGGTGCTGACGGCCGAGCAAATCCTGAATCGGACCCGCTTCTACAAGGTCGGCCACCACGGCAGCCACAACGCGACGCTGAAAGAGCAGGGACTCGAGATGATGACCCGCTGCGACCTCGTCGCCATGGTCTCGACCGATGAGCAGTTCGCCAGCAGACAGGGGCGCTATGGCTGGAAGATGCCGGACCCGAAGGTCAGGGAGGCCGTCATCGAGGCGACCCGCGGGCGACTGATCCGCGGGGACCTGCACCGGAGCGAGGACCAGGCGCTGGGCAACTATCCAGCGCTGCCGGATTTCCTGGGCCGGCTGGACGAGAAGGACGGCGGGGAAAGCGGCGGGAAGATGCGGGACCTTTACGTGGAATACCGCGTCTTCGGCTGATCGGGGCGCGGCCAAACAGGGGAGTCAGACGTGGCGTTCGATCTTTCCGTCATCCCCAGGGCCTGGGTGGGGCATCTCCCACGTGGAGAGGACCGTCCGGTCAAGGCCGGACGATGCCGGGTGGAGGCGGGGTCCGCGCGCTGCGCACACGTGAGCCGATAGTCAAGTTGTTGACTTTGCGAGAAAATCTTAATCCCGCTCTGACCGTGCCGGACCAGACAGCGGCGCCGAAATTCCACGATTGTCGCGCGGGCGCGGCCTCGCAACGTCTCAGAGGGCCGGCTCGGCGGCGGGCGGCGGGGCGTCCGGCATGAGGTAGGTCCGGATCGACCGGTCGGCGTAGGCATAGCCGGCCAGCAGGACGACACGCTGCTCGGACTCGTTCAGCGCCTCGAGCCGGGTCGGCATCTCGCGCGCCTGGGCCAGCTCGGCATCGGTCGGACGCCAGCCGTCGCGCTGGCCGATCAGCTCGATGTCGGTGCCTGCCGTCCAGTAGGCGCCGACCCGCTCGCCCAGCCCGTCGGCCAGCTTGTTGCGGAACAGCGCGACCAGCAGCCGCTCGCGCTGGTCGATGCTGCTCGCCAGGAAGGCGTTGATCATCGGCAGCAGGTGGTCGAACGTGAAGTTGCTCGCCTCCGCCTCGGAGTTGTGCCCGGCATAGCCGGCGATGATGACGCCGCAGCGCTTCCAGATCGGCTCGAGCCCCAGATTGTCGTAGACGCCGCCGTCCAGCAGCACCGGCTCTCGGTGCAACTCGGGGTTGTCGAAGCGCGCGCCCTCGGGCGTCCGCACGTCCTCGCGGTGCAGGTCAAGTCGCAGCGGCGCGAGTACGGGCGGGAAGGCCGACGAGGCCGCCACGGCGTCGGCCAGCGGGACCCTCTTTGTGGTCGCCGTCAGCGCCCGCCAGTCGGCGATGTAGTTCCGCGTAAAGCGGATCAGCCCGCCGGTCTGGATGTTCGTCGCGTTGAATATGAACTTCGGCTTCTCGGGGATCTCGCGCAGCAGCATGCCGTCGAAGACGTGCTTGTCGTAGAGCGCCGACAGCTTGTTGCCGGCCGAGGTGAAGGGCAGCAGCCCGGCGATCCCAACCCGGACATCCAGCGTCCGCGCCGTCGCCGCGCGTACCGCGCCCAGGAAATGCTGGCGCATCAGCGCGACGTCCGCCCGGCCGGTCGCCACGTCGAAGAAGCGCGGCCAGGTCTTGGCCAGCAGGCCGGTGGTAATCGACCCGCCGGAGACGCTGGAGATGCGGTCGACGCGCCGCAGGATGTCGAGTTCGGCCATGCGCAGCAGCGCCCCGGCATGGAAGAGCGTCGCGCGATAGCCGCCGCCCGAGAAAGCGAGCCCGACCGCGTTCCGGTCGTAGAGGCCGCCGGGTTCCGTGAAAAGCCCGCGCTCGGCCGATGCCTGCCAATGCTCCATGCCGCCCTCCGCTCCGGGAAGTCCGCGAGAGCACCCCGTCCGCCACGCGGTTGCAGATGGACGGCTCTCCGTCCCCCGCACGGGCCGAATTCTACCGCAAGCTGTGACCGTACGCCATCGGCCGTCGCCCGCCTACCGCCCGGCTGCCGTCGCTAGGCGCTTGTCCGCTCGCCCCGGCGACATTACGCTTCGAGCGGCCCACGTGTCGCGCCGGGGAGCGTCGATGCCGGATCCAAACGCCAGAGACGCGCAGATTCGCGCCGACATCGCCCGGCTGTCGGACGAGCTTGCCCGGCGGCTCGACGAGCACGAGGGGGTCGCCGGCGGCGACGAATGGACGCGGCGCGCCCGCCTGCTGCGCCTCGAGGCCGCGTATCTGCTGTCCAGCCATGCGCCGCCACAGCCGCCGAAGCCGGCGGGCGGCGGGCTGGCGGTCCTGGCTGGGCGGGCTCGGCGACTTCCTGCTGAAGGCCGCGCCGATCGCCACCTCGGTCTGGATCGCGATGGTCGCCTACTTCGTCAACGACCGCATCCAGCACGCGCTCGACCTCCGCAAGGTCCAGGTCGCCGAAGGGCAGCTCGACCTCGCCACCATCCAGGCGATCGAGAGCAAGCTCGATCTGCTCCGCGCGCCCGATCTCGGGCAGGAGGAGGCCGACACGCTGGCGATGCAGATCGCCACCTTCGGCACGCGGGCGATGGTGCCGCTGGTGATGAACCTCGACATCGACGCGACCGTCGAGGAGAAGCGCGCCCGCGCGCTTGGCCACGCGCTGCGGATGATGGCGCTGGTCGACTACCAGCGCGACCGGCTCTGTGATATCCTCGACAACGCGCTGGAGATCGGCGCGAAGGGCGCGCTCTTCCGTCACGACGGGAAGGTCATGATGTCCGAGCTGTCGCACCAGATCGCCTGCCCCACGCCCGCCGCGCCGGGACCGCGCGGATGATTGCCATCGCCCACCGGGCGGCTGGCATCGCCATCGCGGGGCTGGCCTGCCTCATGCTCGCCAGCCCGGCGGCAGCGATCCAGGACTGCCGCGCTGCGCGCGAGCCGATCCCGGGCGCGCAGGGTCCCGTCTACAAGCTGCTGCTCGACGAGATGCGGGTTACGGGCGACCTCGACCTCGATGTCCTCCGCTCGGCGCTGCGGGCAAAGCTGCAGGACAATGTCGAGAAGATCTCGCAGGAGTTCCGCGAGATCCACGTCATCGTCTGCGCCAGCCGGATCCCCGAGAACACGGCCGACATCGCCGGCGAAGTCGAGGGCTTCACGGCGAGCGACGTCGTGCTCGAGGTCTGGGGCGTCTTCGACGGTGACGAGGCGATCTTCGTCCAGGCGGTGGTGCCGCTGCTCAGCCAGAAGGCAAAGGGCTGGCCGGCAACCGACCGCTTCTTCGAGGACAGCTTCACCTACGACCCGCAGGAATCCGAGTTGCGTTTCCTGAAGCGCCTGGTCCGCGATTCGGTGCAGATTCGCAGCTACACCGCGGTCGGCATCGCCAGCCGGGCGCTGATGACGGGTGACTACGACATGGCGCGCAAGTTCTTCTGCCAGGCACTGCTGCTGCTCGACGACATCCCCGCCGCCCCCGGCCGGACGCCGGAGCAGGAGCGGCTCGCCGCATTCGTCGACGGCATGTCGCTCGAGACGATCGAGCGCGCCGCGGCTGACCCGGCCTATCGCGGCCTGCTCGGCACGGTCGAGGCGCCGGTCGGCAAGCACTGCCTGGGGAACACCTCGTGATAGGCCGTTTCGCGCGGGCGGCGCCCGGCATCCCGCTCGCGCGGGGCGCTGTGCTGGCAATTGCCCTTCTGGCGGGCGCGCTCCTCATCGCTCCGCGCGCGGCGCAGGCCGGCATGATCGCCCAGTGCGCCGACCCGGTGCTGTTCCCCGGAGCGGACGTCAACCTGATCGTCTTCCCCTATGCGCTGGGCGGGCCGGGCGACGACTACAAGCTGCGGCCGGACCTGGGTGCGCTGCTGCAGAGCGACGCGGCCGGCAAGCTCACCAGCCTGATCCAGCTCGATACGCTGTCCTCACTCCGTTACCCGGCAGGCATGGCGGTTGTGCAGCTCATCCCCTCGGGAAGGCCGTGCGGACCCGAGGACGTGCTGCCCGCGCTGTCGGCGCAGCTCGATGCGGGCAAGGGGCTGGTGCTGCTGTGGGGCAGCTTCCTCGAGGACGACGGGCAGATCTACGTCCAGAGCTACGTGCAGCTCTTCCGCAAGGACCGCGACGGGCTCGCGACGGTTGCGGTGGATCTGCTCGGCGCCTCGGTGAGCCTCGTCGGCGGCCCGGGACAGGACGCGCTGGGCTTTGCGCCGCGCATCCTGACCGAGGCGGATCTCGCCCGCATCGTCGAGGCCGGGGACCAGGCCCGGCAGATCTGGTCCGATCGGGCTGGCGGCAACGTCATCGGCGAGCTGCCAGCCACCCCCGAGACCCCCTACGCCTACTCCGTCACCCAGGTCGACCAGGGCTCCGGCCGAATGCGGATCCGCCCGCACGAGTACAGCGGCGGTGACGGCGGCTGGGTCGAGGCGCGCGCCGACTGGCCGCTGCGCGACCGGATGCCGGAGCTCGACTTCGTCGACGGCGCGATGGGTTATCTCGCGGCCCGCATCATCGCCGAGGAGCGGCCGGAGGGCCCGTGGGGCGGCCGGATCGTGACCGGCGGGCAAGCCGTCGATTGGACACGCAGGCTGGCCACCGCCCGAGAGCGCAGCCGGACGGCCTTCGCGCGCTTTCGCGAGCACGCATCGGCCGGTGTCGAGACCGGGCACGACATCGACCTGCGCCTCTCGGCGGCGTTGTCGCACCTCTACGCGGGCATGCTCGATCTCGTGATGCTCGAGAGCGTGGTCCGCGCCTCGGACGCCGAGGCGGCCCTGCTCGCCACGGCCGCCGAGGCGTTCGGCGCGGCCTCGGCGCTGCTGCCCTACCGGTCGGACGCGCGGAATCTCGAGGCGGTTGCGCGGGCCGGTCTGGCCGCGCGGGACCCGGAGGAGCTGGTCGCCGCTCTGAAGGCGTGGCGCGAGGCGCTGTCGCTGGACCCGGCCGACCAGGTCGTCGCCCGGAACCTCGCGGCAGCCTACCGGCTCCTGCTCGAGACCGGCTCGACGCCACTGAGCGGCCTCGCTGCCGAGGATGTCAAGGCGCGGCTCGCCGTCCTGGAACGCTGACCCGTCGCCGCTCACCCGCCCCCGCCGCCGGGGCGCGCGCGAGGGCTCAGGGAAAACGGTCGCGGGGAGCGAGGTTGATCGGGGCGTGCGGCGCCGTGCTGCGATCGCGCCGGCCGGAGCCGCGGATCGTCTCGACGGGCCGGCCGTTCCGTTGCCAGACGCTGGGGTGGATGCGCTCGTTGACGGTGCGGAGCACGCGCTTGCCCTTGCGCGGGACGTAGAGCCGCGCCAGCAGGCCGACCTCGCAGTCGATCTCGCCGACCCTGCGGTAGGTCGGGGTCAGGCGGTCCTTTGCCGACAGCCCCTGTCGGGAATCGTGTTGCGCGGCGAGCGGGTCGAGACGGGCCGGATCCGGCAACATGGACCAGTCGAGGACGAGGCCGGCCGCCTCGGCCTCCTCGGCCATCCAGGCCAGCGGGATGTCGGCGAGCGCCCGCTCGGCATAGCCGCCGCCGACATCCGAGTGGGCGCCAGCGAACCAGGCCTGCTCGACGCTCGTGCCCTCCGGCTCCTTGCCGGTCCAGAGGGTCGGGACGAACTCGTCGCGATGCTCGTCGATCGCCAGGGCATGGCGCGCGCACCGCACCGAACTGGAGGGCTCGGTGTCGTGGAACGAGAACTCCGGCGCGGTCAGGTCGCCCAGCAGGCCGACCGGCACGCCGAGCGCCCCGACCGTGTCCCAGACGCCGAGGAACTCGACGGTCACGCCGTGGTGGCAATCGGCCCCCGTGCGCTGGCAGAAGTCCTGCGAGTCGCGCCGGTCGCGCCGCTGGTAGTACATCCAGGCATCCGTCAGCTGATGGAGGCACTGACGCTTCAGCAGCCCGGTGCAGCCGATGAACCCGCACAGGCTGCGCGCCGTGAACGCCCCGCGCGAGAAACCGAAAATGTAGATGCGGTCGCCGGCATAAGGCCTGCCGCCAGGACCGTTCTCGGTCCTCGGAATGTAGTTCTGCGCCAGGAACATGTAGGCCGAGCGAATGTTGTCGTCGACGCCTTCGCCGGTAAAGCCACCCAGTATGCGCTGGAGCGCGATGCCGGTCGACCCCACGCCCCGCAAGTAGAGGGTGAGCTGCGGCGTACCTTCCCCCAGGCTGCTGGCGCTGACCGCCCGGGCGATCCGCGGGACGTTCGTCTCGGCGCCCCCGCTGTCGGCGCTGTTCCACGTGCCGTCAAAGCACACGACAAGTCGCTTCATCCAGCCCTCCTGCTGGTGTGCACCGTCGAAGATTAAGCTTGCCACCGCACCCCGATTCGAGTCGATGGTTGCATTCGGAGTGTTGCTCGCAACCACTGGCTGTGCAGGGGAGCAGGGGCGTGGCTCGTTCGCTTCGATCGTTTTTTCTTTTTCTGGTCGCCATTCCGGCCGCGGCTGCGGCGCAGCCCTTCGGCGGGCCGCTGGACGAGCCGATGCTGGTCGGCCGCGACGCTGCCTCGTTCCCGGCCGCCGACGAGGATTATTTCGCCGGCATGGACAACGGCGTGACGCTCTCGCCCGACGAGGTCAGGGGCCGCAACATGTGGCTGGTCTGGACCGGCGGCAACGACGTGCTGTGGGACCGGCTGACCACCGACACCTTCGGCCAGTTCGACCTGCTCAAGACGATCTCGTCCTACCCCGACCTGCCGGCGAAGCGGTCGAACCGCTTCCACTACCTCGGCCTGATGAACGAGCCCTGCTTCGAGCAGCCGACCGGCCCCGACCCGGAGCGCTACGGCCTGTGGCTGGACAGGCGAAAGGCCGACTGCGCGCCCGACCCGTTCGCCAACACCGAGAAATACCCGGGCGTCGAGATCGGCGCCCGAGGGCGGAACGTGCCGGTGGGCTCGTATTACGGCGAGCCGACCGGCGTGCTCGGCCTCCGGCTGTTCCCGAACCCCGAGTTCGACGAGAAGGCCGAGCGCGAGTGGGACCCCCAGCGCTACTACACCGACCCCGACTACTACCTCAGCAAGGACCTGGTCCGCCCCTACCGCGTCGGCATGGCCTGCGCCTTCTGCCATGTCGGCCCCAGCCCGACCGACCCGCCGGCCGACCCCGAGAACCCGGCGATGGAGAACATGAACGCCACCGTCGGCGCGCAGTACTTCTGGTTCGACCGGATCTTCGCCTGGAAGCCGGACGACCGGCAGTACATGGTGCAGCTCATCCACACGGCGCGGCCGGGCACGCTCGACACCTCGCTGGTCTCCAGCGATTACATCAACAACCCGCGCACGATGAACGCCATCTACCTGCTGGACGCGCGCATGAAGAACGCGCTGCGGCTGGGGCGCGAGCGGCTGACGGGCGGCGAACTGGACAACAGGCAGTTCAACGATTTCATGGATGACGGGCCGCTGACGGCGTTCTTCCAGCGGCCGGACACCAGCTTCAGCCCGCGCGTGCTCAAGGACGCGGCGGATTCGGTCGGCGCGCTCGGGGCGTTGAACCGAGTCTACCTGAACATCGGCCTGTTCAGCGAGGAGTGGACGCGGCACTTCAACCCGGTCGTCGGCGGCAAGCCGATCTCGCCGATCGAGATCGCCACCGCGCAGCGGAACTCGACCTACTGGCAGGCGACCGAGCAGCAGACGCCGTTCATGGCGCTCTACCTGCTGAAGGCCGGCCGGCCCGACCAACTGGCCGACGCGCCGGGGGGCGAGGCCTTCCTGACGGCGGACGCGGCGACGCTGGAGCACGGCCGGACGATCTTCGCGGAGACCTGCGCGCGCTGCCATTCCAGCAAGCTGCCTGACGCCGCCTATGACGCGATCCCCGACGGCTGCTCGGGCCCCGGCTACCTGGAATGCTGGAACCGCTACTGGGCGCTGACCAAGACCGACGACTTCAAGCAGCAGATGCGCGAGATCGTCGCGAAGGACGATTTTCTGGACGGCAATTACCTGTCGAACGAGTTGCGCATCCCGGTGACGCTGCTGGACACCAACGCCTGCAGCCCGCTCGCGACCAACGCGGTCGCCGGCAATATCTGGGACAACTTCTCGTCGTCGACCTACAAGGCGCTGCCCTCGGTCGGCACGATCAAGGTGTATCACCCGGTCACGGGCGAGCCGATGGACTACGAGATGCCGGCCGGCGGGCGCGGCTACACGCGCGTGCCATCGCTGGTCGGTCTGTGGTCCAGCGCGCCCTACCTGCTGAACAACTCGGTCGGCCGGTTCGTCAACGATCCCTCGGTCGAGGGGCGGATGCAGGCTTTCGAGGACGGCATCGGCCAGATGCTGTGGCCCGAGCGGCGGAAGAAGGATGCCGAGTTCGGCGACAAGGTCCCCGGTTTGATGGATCGGGTGACCGAGCAGAGCTACCTGACCATTCCGCGCGGTTTCCAGCCGGACTTCCTGGTCAAGCTTTTCCAGCCCTTCCGCGACGACCTGCCATGGCTGTTCGACGCCGACGGCGACATCCGGCTGGGGCCGATCCCGCGCGGCACGCCGATCGGCCTGCTGTCGAACCTGGACCTGCGCCAGGACCAGGCCGACCCGCTCGACCGGATCGACCACGACGTCAAGCTGCTGAAGCTGCTGGTCCGCATCAAGCGCGACCTCAAGGACCTGCCCGAGGGCGTCAGCGACGAACAGGCGCGCGCAGCTTTCGCGGACGTGGTCGAGCCTCTGCTGGAACTCAGCAAGTGCCCGGACTTCGTCGTCAACCGCGGGCACTATTTCGGTGCGAAGCTGACCGATGCGGATAAGAATGACCTGATCGAGTACCTGAAGACCCTTTGAGGAGAAGCGATTGCATTCGGAGCCGTTCGACTATGTCGTCGTCGGCTCTGGCGCAGGCGGCGGAACGGTGGCCGCCCGCCTCGCCGAGGCCGGGATGCGGGTGCTGCTGCTGGAAGCCGGCGGCGATCCCCGTGCATTGACGGGCGGCGCCCGCGGCATGGGGGCGGACGACCGGCTGCCGGACGATTACGACGTGCCGGCCTTCCACCCGTTCGCCTCGGAGAACGAGGCGCTGCGCTGGGACTTCTGGGTCAGCCACTACGGGGATCGCGAGCGACAGGGGCGCGACCCGAAGGCGCGCGACGGGCGCGTGCTGTACCCGCGCGCCGGCACGCTGGGTGGCTGCACCGCGCACAACGCGATGATCTTCCTCTACCCGCATCACGAGGACTGGCGGCGCATCGAGGCGCTGACGGGCGACGCCGGCTGGTCGCCGAAGGCAATGCACGCGCTGTTCGAGAAGCTGGAGGACTGTCGCTACCGGCCGGTGCAGGAGCGGCTGGCAGCGCTTGGCGTCGATCGCACCGGGCATGGCTATGACGGCTGGCTGCCGACCGAAAAGGCGATCCCTCGCGCCGCGCTGCGTGACGACGAGCTGATGGCGATGCTCTTGTCCTCGGTCGGCGAGATAGCGCTGGATAGCGACCATTTCTGGCGGCGGCTCCGCTGGCTGGCCGAGAGCGCCGCCGATCCGAACGACATCGACAGGCTGGACGGCGACGCAGAGGGGCTGTGCTTCACGCCGCTGACCACCCGCAACGCGCGCCGGGTCGGCAGCCGTGAGCGCGTGCTGGACGTCGCCCGGCGCCACCCCGACCGGCTGGTGATCGAGCTGGACGCGCTGGCGACGCGGGTCGTGCTGGACGATGCCGGGCGTGCAGTCGGTGTCGACTACCTGAAGGGCGCCCGGCTTTACCGCGCGCACGCTGCCCCCCGCGACGCGGCGGGAGAGCGCCGCCACGCCGCGGCCCGGCGCGAGGTGATCCTGGCGGGCGGCGCCTTCAACACGCCGCAGCTGCTGATGCTGTCCGGCATCGGCGAGCCGGCGGAGCTGGCCCGCGTCCGCATTGCCTGGCGGGTGGCGCTGCCCGGCGTCGGGCACAACCTGCAGGACCGCTACGAGGTCGCTGTCGTCAACCGCATGGCCTTCGACACCTGGGAGAGCATGGCCGGCGCCCGCTTCACCCGCGACGATCCGCTGTGGCGGAAATGGGCGCATGGCGGGCAAGGACTCTATGCCACCAACGGAGCGGGGCTGGGCGTGATCCGCCGCTCGAGCCCGGACCAGCCGCTTCCCGACCTCTTCTGCATGGCGCTGTTGGCGCGCTTCGACGGCTACTATCCGGGCTACGCGGCCGACCTGGCGCGCGGCTGCAACTACCTGACCTGGGCGGTGCTGAAGGCGCACACCGCCAACCGGGCCGGCCGCGTGCGGTTGGCCTCGTCCGACCCGCGCGACACGCCGCTGGTCGAGTTCAACTATTTCGACGAGGGCAGCGAGGGCCACGAGGCCGACCTGGCCGCCGTCGTCGAGGGGGTGAAGTACGTCCGGCGCCTGGCCGCCCCGCTGCACCTGAGCGGCAAGATCGCGGCCGAGGAAGTGCCCGGGCCCGGTGTCGAGAGCGACGACGAGATCGCCCGCTTCGTCCGCGACAACGCCTGGGGCCACCACGCCTCGTGCAGCTGCCCGATCGGCCCGCGCGAGGGTGGCGGCGTCGTCGACTTGCGCCTGCGGGTGCACGGGACCGCCGGGCTGCGCATCGCCGACGCCTCGGTCTTTCCGCGCATCCCCGGCTTCTTCATCGCCTCGGCGGTCTACATGGTCGGCGAGAAGGCGGCCGGGATGATCCTCGAGGATGCCGTCCACCAGCCGTCAGGAGAGGGGGTCTATCATGGCCTATGACGTCGAGAAGCTCATGGACAAGAGCCAGAAGGAACTGGACGAGATGTTCTCCGCCATGCCGGCCGGGGACATCCCGTCGGGCGAGGCTGACGGCACGGCCATCGTCGCGCCGGGCACGCGCTTTTCGCCGGTGATCGCGAAGTTTATCAACAGCTTCGCCTGGCAGGGCAAGGTGTTCGACGGCGAAAAGGGCGTGCTGCGCAACCGCATCCTGCCGTTCGGCCTGAACGCGATCATCGCCAAGGTCTACAAGGGCGACAGCTGGCTCGACGGCAAGGAATGCATCGTGCTGGACTATTCCGAGACATCGATGGTGGCGCACTGGATCCGCGACGAGATCCGCGCCATCGCACCCGGCGTCTACCTGGGCAAGGTCTACTGGGACGACAAGCGGCTGATCGACTTCGTGCTCGACTTTAACCCGCACAATTGAGACCGGCGGACAGGTGCCGCCGTGACGCCGCAAGACACATTCCTGATCCTCGCACCCGTCGCCGGGGGGCGGCTGGAAGCGCTGTGCGCGCTGCTGTCGGGCATGGCGGCAAGACCCGGCTATGCCGAGCCGGAGAACGCGCTGGTGCCCTTCGGACGCTTCGACCGGCTGCACGTCGCCCGCTTCTTCATCGTCGAGGTCGACACCTGGCGCGAGATCGCTGCGCACGGCGTCGAGCCGCGGCCCTACCCGCCGCAGCTCGCCTTCCTGGGCGATTTCGACGGCGACCGCGAAAGCTTCCTGTCCGAGCTCGCCGAGCGCGCCGGCGACGGTCTGCGCTGGATCTTCGCGCATTGCGAGGGGTTCGGGCCGGGCGAGAACCTGCTGGCCTGGATGCGCGCACACAACGTCCGCGAGGCGGCGAACTACGTCAACATGCGCGGCCGCACCGTGCGCCAGGTGCGCGAGGAGGCAGCGCTCAGGCGCGCGCTTTCCGACCGACTGCCCGCGCTGGTCGCGGCGCATGGGCCCGAGGATGCCGCCCGGCTGCATGCCAGCCTGCAGGCCTGGGTGCGCGACGAGCAGCGCGCCGGCCGCCTGTCCCTGACGCCCGAGGCGCCGACGCCACCCGACCGGCGCGCCGCAGAGGTTGCCGAGCTGGTCGGCGTCCCCCTGGGGCTGCTGCTGGTCTCGCCGCTGGTTCTGGTCGCGGCGCCCTTCCTGCTCGTCTACCTGCGACGGCTGGAAAAATCGGACCCGGAGCTGCTGCCCCGCCCGGACGACGCCCGGATCGCGCAGCTCTCGGCGCTCGAGGACCACGACGTCACCAACCCGTTTTCGGCGGTCGGCGACATCAAGCCCGGCCTGTTCCGGCGCTCGGCGGCGACGGTGTTCCTGTTCCTGCTGAACTACGCCGCCCGGCACATCTTCGGGCGTGGCTACCTGACGCGCGTGCAGACGATCCACTTCGCCCGCTGGGTCTTCCTGGACGACAAGCGGCGGATGCTCTTCGCCAGCAACTATGATGGCGCGCTGGAGAGCTACATGGACGACTTCATCAACAAGGTCGCCTGGGGGCTGAACCTCGTCTTCTCGAACGGGGTCGGCTACCCGTCGACGCGGTTCCTCATCAAGGACGGCGCCGAACAGGAGACCAAGTTCAAGCGCTTCCTGCGCAACCGCCAGCAGCCGACGCAGGTCTGGTACAAGGCCTATCCGGGGCTGACCGCCTTCGACCTGTACGAGAACTCGATCGTTCGACGGGGGCTCGAGACACGGCCAGCGACCGACCGCGCGCTGCGCGCATGGCTGGCGCGGCTATGAGGACGGAAGCGCAGCGCGCGCCCGCGATCGATTTCGCGGACATCCAGGGCCTCGTCCGCTTCGGCCACGGCCGGCTGCAGGGCGCCGAGTTCCTGCTGCTCGAGGTCGCCGACGCGGCTGCGGCGCGCGACTGGCTGCGCGCTGCCCCGGTGACGACAGCCGAGACACAGGACCCGCCGCCAGACAGCGCCCTGCACGTCGCCTTTACGGCCGGCGGGCTGGGCGCGCTGGGCGTCGCGGACGAGATCGTCGCGCAGTTCGATCAGCCCTTCCTGGCCGGCATGGCGGGGGAGGAGAGCCGCTCGCGACGGCTGGGGGACGTCGGCCCGAACGACCCCGCGGCCTGGCACTGGGGCAGGCCGCAGCCGGACGTGCTTCTGATGCTCTATGCCCGGCCGGGAGAGCTAGACGCGCTGAAGGCACGTGTGCTCGGAGAGCCCTTCGACCGCGCCTTCAGCGTCGTCCGCTGCCTGCCGACCAACACCACGCGCGGTGTCGAGCCCTTCGGCTTCGCCGACGGGATCAGCGATCCAGCGCTCGACTGGGAGCAGAGTTTCACCACCGACCGGCACGAGCGGCTGGGCTACGCCAACTTGCTTGCGCCGGGCGAGATGCTGCTGGGCTATCGCAACGAGTACGGCGAAATCACGCCCCGGCCGCTCGTGGACGGCGACGCAGGCGATCTGCCGCCCGCCGAGGACGCGCCGGGCCGCCGCGATCTGGGCTTGAACGGCACATACCTGGTGCTGCGCCAGCTGCACCAGGATGTGCGCGGGTTCTGGCAGTTCCTGGACGCGGCGGCGGACGGCGACGCGACGCGACGCGACACGCTGGCGCGCAGCATGATCGGCCGTGATCGCGACGGGACGCCGCTGGTTGCCGACGGTCCCGTCTTCCCGGGTGGCAAGCCCGGCAACCAGTTCACCTATGACGCCGATCCGGACGGGCTTTCCTGTCCGGTCGGCGCGCATATCCGCCGCGCCAACCCACGCACCGGTGACCATCCGCCGGGGGTCAGGGGCTTCTGGCAATGGCTGCTCAGCACGCTCGGCTTCCGCCGGCGCCAGGACAGTATGCCGGGCCGGCACGACCTCGTCGCATCGACGCGGTTCCACCGCATCATCCGGCGCGGCCGCGAGTACGGCCCGGTGCTGTCGCCCGAGGACGCGTTGAAGCCCGGCCCGGACGAGGAACGGGGCATCCATTTCGTCTGCCTCTGCGCGAACCTGGTCCGGCAGTTCGAGTTCGTCCAGAACGCCTGGATGGCGGCCGCCAAGTTCAACGGCCTCCATGCCGAGGCCGACCCGCTGCTCGGCTGCCGCGAGCCGTTGGAAGGCGGCATCCGAACCGATCGGTTCAGCATGCCCCAGCCGTCCGGCGTGACCGAACGGCTGGACGGTCTGCCGCCCTTCGTCACCGTGCGCGGCGGCGCCTATTTCTTCATGCCGGGCATCCGGGCGCTGCGCTTCATCGCCGGCGCCGGCCGCTGAGGGGACTGCCATGCTGGAAATCCTGATCGCGCTCCGCCGCCTGGTCCACCGCGCCACGCAGGGAGGGCTGCACGTCGAGCGCCGGTTCGAGCCGTTCTTCCGGCGCGGGCTGGACCGGCTGACGCGCGAGCCCGTCGCCAAGCTCGTGCAGCGCCTGAAGAACCGCAATCGACCGAACCTGGGCCTCGGCCTGGCCGAGGAGCACGTCTTCGACTGGGAGGAGGAGAGCCTGCAGACGATCATCGACGAGATGCGCGAGCAGATGAACCTGAACTACCAGCCCGGCAGCTACGAGCGCGGCGGCAACAGCAAGACGCACGGCCTTGTGCGCGCCACCTTCACCGTGCGCGACGACCTGCCCGAACACCTGCGCCGGGGCGTCTTCGCCACCCCGCGCAGCTTTCCCGCCTACATCCGCTTCGCCGGCCCAGGCCCGGACGTGCCGGCCGACATCCGCGACGTCGGGTTCGCGTCGATGTCGGTCAAGCTGATGGACGTGCCCGGCCCGAAGCTGCTGGACGACGAGAAGCACACCCAGGACTGGCCCGCCGTCATCACGCCAACCTTCGTCACGCCGGACACGCGCGAGAACGCCAAGCTGCAATACTGGAGCACGCTGAACGAGGCGCTCTGGTACTTCCTGAACCCGAAGGACCCGCACCTGCTGGACTTCGTCATGCAGGGCCTATGGAACGCGACGCAGTACAACCCGCTGGGCCAGCGCTACTACAGCTGCACGCCCTACCTGCTGGGCGAGGGGCAGGCGATGCTGTACTCGTACATGCCGCTGACCGAGGTGCCGATGGACATCCCCGGCGTGCCCTTCGGCCGCGTGCCGCCGAACTACCTGCGCGATAACATGGCGCGCACGCTGCGCGAGCGCGACGTCGAGTTCGACATGCTGATCCAGGTCCAGACCGACCCGCACCTGATGCCCGTCGAGGACGCCTCCGTGCGCTGGCCCGAGGACCTCTCCCCCTGGGTTCCCGCCGCGCGCATCCACATTCCCCGGCAGGATTTCGACACCCCGGCACAGATGACGTTCGCGCGAAAGCTGCGGATCAACCCGTGGCACTCGATCGCTGAGCACCGGCCGCTGGGAAACCAGAATCGGGCGCGAAAGCGAATGTATGCCGAGCTGGCGGCGCACCGGCAGCGCATGAACGTGGTTCAACACGTCGAGCCGACCGGCGCGGAGACCTTCGAGTAGGTCAGACCCGGTGAATCCGGTGATCTTCCCCTGACGGGTTGAGTGGCGATCCTTCGCTCCACCTGACTCGATGTGAGCATCGTACTAATTGGTCACCGGCGTCGGGACGAACCTTCATTCGCCGGTGCCGCATTTCGCCACGCGTTCGACCCCTTGCAGCGCCGACAGATCCGCTCACCGAACCGCTCGCTCCAGAATGCGGCGGCGCAGCGAAGGCTCCCGCGGCACGTCCTTGCGAACCAGCGCTGGCGTCGTATCCTGATTGATGAATTCGGTCATCAGGATGTGCCCTCGGCGTCAATCAGACGCGCAAGATCTCCGAGCGCCCGCTGGATGAGTTTCTGCCGTCTGGCGTCCCCGGCCTCTGATGTCTCGGCATAGCGGCGTATCAGATATTGCGCTTTGACAGCAGCTTCATGCCAGTTGGCGGCAGGGTCGGCGAGAAGCTGCGCCTCCAATTCTTCCTGCCGCCTGCGAAGCGCTGCCTGATCGGCCTCGAAATCCTTGAGAGAATGCCGCCGGATGTCTGCCGCGATCTTGCTCTCCGTGGTGCGCCTCGCATCGAGGTCCACCGGATCGTCGGTCATGTTTTTTTCTCCTTTTAAATCAACGGTCTACCGCGGCGCTGGTCGCCAATCGGGGGTGTGCCGCTGTCCGTCGGTGATTCAGGCTGCATTCGTCTGAGGTACTTGAAGGGATCGCCATCAGTCGTCAGGATAACGGTCGTTTCATCTACCTTTTTTCTGCCGCGGCCTCAAATATTTTTCGAAGAAGGTCCGTTCCGGATCCAAACCAGCGCGGCACGCCCCGAAACTGAGTCTTGAAAAAGTTCTTCCTCGACAGGGATCTCTTGCCAGCGCTATCTGGCGCAGGACACGCAAGGTCGAGGTCACGGCAGCGCTTCGCCATTTTCATCATCCTACAGCGCACCGGATGGGCGCATGCTGATCGGTGTTAGCGCCCGGCCAATTGCTGGCTTGCGGTATGAGATCTCCGACGGGTGTAGTCGGCGACCGAACAGGCTGACCCGCCACGCTGCTGATTTGCGTCAGGGCGTCGGCGATGTAATGCCCGTAAAATAATGCTCAGGATACCTGCCGATGGCCGGTGCCTCGTCCTTCACGATGCAGGCTCCTAGAGCATTTTCCACTTATTCTGGCTCGTAGCCTGCGGCGGTGAAGTAGTTGGCGCACTCGTCGGGCGAGAACGCGTCGAGGGCTATGGCGACAGCGTTCCAGAGCGTGTCGCGTGTTCGGGCAGCGATTTTGCGGAGGATCGCCTTGAGCTTGGAGAACGCCTGCTCGATCGGGTTGAAGTCGGGGCTGTTACCAATCGGCGCTGAGGTTGACTCACGAAGGGGATTCCCTCGGGGGCCTGGTCGTGATTCATCATGGAGAACAGAGGGGGTTCTCCATGGCGGCAGCGATCGGGCTCAGGTCTGACTACTCGGCGGATGCGTTGAGAGGGCTGGCGAAGGCCAGCCGGGATGCGAAGCAGACCCGCCGGCTCCTGACGTTGGCCTCGATCTACGAGGGTGGGAGCCGGACGCAGGCGGCGCGGATCGGCGGTGTCGGGTTGCAGATCGTGCGGGACTGGGTGGTGCGGTTCAACGCCGATGGGCCGGCCGGGCTTGTGGACCGCAAGGCGCCGGGCCAGGCGCCGCGGCTGACGGCGGAGCAGTTGGCGGCACTCGCGCAGGCGGTGGAAGACGGACCGAAGCCGTATCTGCACGGGGTGGTGCGCTGGCGGCTCGGGGACCTGGCGGCGTGGCTCCGTGAGGAGTTTGGGGTCTCGGTCAGCGAGACGACGGTGAGCCGGGCGCTGAAGCGGCTGGGTTTCCGGGTGCTGACGGCGCGGCCGCAGGCGCACGGGCAGGATCCCGAGGCGGTGGGCGCCTTTAAAAAAGCTTCCCGGCGGCCATCGCCGAGATCCGCGACCGGCACGCCCGCGGCAGGCGTATCGAGGTCTGGTTCCAGGATGAAGCGCGGGTGGGGCAGAAGAACCTGATCACGCGCCGCTGGGCGCGTCGCGGCACGCGGCCCCGCGCACCGCACGACCAGCGCACGAAATGGGCCTACATCTTCGGCGCGATCTGCCCGAAGATCGGCAAGGGTGCGGCGCTGGTCATGCCCTTCGCCGACACCGAAGCGATGCAGGCGCATCTCGTCGAGATCAGCGCCGCGGTGGCGCCCGGCGCACACGCCGTGCTTATCCCGGACCAGGCGGGATGGCACGTCTCCGGCCGCCTCCTCATCCCGCAGAACATCACGCTCCTGCCGCTGCCGCCGCGCTCGCCCGAGCTGAACCCCGTCGAGAACGTCTGGCAGTTCATGCGCCAGAACCGGCTGTCGAACCGGGTCTTCAACTCCTACGACGACATTGTCGCCCACTGCTGCGAGGCGTGGAACAAGCTCGCCGACCAGCCGTGGCGCATCATGTCCCTCGGACTGCGGGACTGGGCGCATGAGTTTTGATCAGCGCGGGTTGGTATGTAAGGCGGCAGCAGGCGCAGTTCGGCGCCGGCGGCTTCGATCGCCGCGCGGGCAGCGGCGCTCCTGTGGCAGCCGAGATTGTCCATGACGACGATATCGCCGGGCCGCAGAACCGGCACCAGCACGCGGCGGACATAGGCGAGGAAGGCCTCGCCGTTCATTGCCCCATCGAGCACCATCGGCGCGTCCATGCCGCCGAGCCTGAGCCCGGCGACGAAGGTGGTCGTGCGCCAATGGCCGTGGGGGATGCTGGCGAAGAGCCGGTCGCCGCGGCGGCAGCGACCGCGCAGCCGCGCCATCTTCGTGTTCAGCCCAGTCTCGTCGATGAAGATCAGCCGTTCGGGATCGAGCTCCGGCTGGCCCTCGAACCAGGCCTCGCGCGCCTCGCGGACGTCGGCACGGTCCTGCTCGCTCGCATGCCCGGACTTTTTTTCACCGTCACGCCGCGGCGGTCGAAGAACCGCCAGAGCGTGCCGATCCCGGCCTGGACGCCGCGCTCGCCGGCAAGACGCGCCTGCATCTCGGCGAGCGTGATGTCGACCGTCTCCTCGACCAGCCCCAGCAGAAAGACCTCGTGCGGATCGAGCTTCCAGCGGATCGGAGGGCCCTGCCGCCGCGCCGTCCGCTCGCCCGTCTCCCGGTGCCGCCGCACCCACCGGATCGCCGTCGCCACACCGACACCGAACCGCGCCGCCGCCGATCGCGCCGAGCTGGACACCCGCAAGAACTCCATGAACTGAGCAGTTCGACGCGCGTCGAGCGGTTTTTCGGCGTGGTTCATGCGGGATTGGCATGATCCAGAGAGATCCGGATAGGCTGCTGGAGCAATTTCGGACGGACTCACCCCATGGCGCGCCGACGCTCGTGGAAGACCAGGCGGTCGAAGTTGTAGGCGATGTTCGCCAGCGTCAGTTTCGCCTCGGCGCGGGCCAGGCCGATTGTGCGGATGAAGAGGCCGAAGCGGGTCTTCTGGTGGGCGAAGACGTGCTCGACGGCCGCGCGGATCGAGGACTTCTTGGCATTGGCCCGCGCGATGTGGCGGGGCATCGGCTTGCCCGCCGGCTTGCGGTGGTGGATGCGGCTGGTCAGCATCCTAGCTGCCAGCCACCTCTCGTTCGTCCGGCTGCGATACGCGCTGTCCGCCCAGATCTCGGAGCCCGTGTTCTCCGGGCTCACGAGGCGCCGGAGCTGCCGGCCATCGGCCGCTGACGCCGCGGTCACCATGCTCTCACGGATGAAGCCGAAGCGCCGGTCGATGGAGATGTGGCTCTTGTAGCCGAACACCGGCACCGCGATCATCGGCAACGGCGTGCCATCCGGGCGATAGCGCACCTTCCCGCCGACCTTCAGTGTCCAGCGGGCATCGACGTCTTTCTGCGCCGCCTTGTTCGGCTCGTCCGGCCAGATCTCGCGGGCCGTCCTGCCCGCATTGATCGCCGCCTTCTCGCCCTCGGTGTTGCGCTGCTTCGGGGCCGGCACCAGGCTCGCATCGACGATCTGGCCGGCCATCGGGATGTATCCCTTCTTCTGCAGCTGCCAGTCGAAGGCCTTCATCACCCGCTTGAGAGTGCCCGTCTCCGTCAGCCGGTTGCGAAAGTGCCGGATGGTGTTCTCGTCCGGCGTCGGCGCGCCGAGATCGAAGCCGAGAAACCGCATCCACGAAAGCCGGTCGCGGATCATGAACTCCATCCGCGCGTCCGAGAGGTTGTGCTGTGCCTGAAGGATCAGCGCCTTGAACATCGAGACCGGGTCGAAGGGCGGGCGACCGCCCCTGGAGCCGTCGCCATAGCCGAGACCCTCGACCAGCCAGCCCCGGAAGTGCTCGAAGTCCACCGTCGCCTCCAGCACCTCGAGTGTCCTCTTAGCCTTCTTTCCGTGCTATTCATGGGAGGGAGGAAGCGCCAATGGGACGAACATCGACAGCGGCTCAGCCGCGGAAGCGAGATGCCGGGACGAAGCTGGCCGAGAGCCGGCTGAGCGTGCTGGAGCTGGCGAAGGAGCTTGGCAATGTCGCCGAGGCGTGCCGGCAGCGCGGGCTCGACCGGACCAGTTTCTATGAGTGGAAGCGGCGGTTTCAGACGCAGGGCTTCGCGGGTCTGAAGGACCTGCCGCCGATCCACAAGTCACACCCGCAGACGACGCCGCCAGAGACGGTGGAGCGGATCAAGGCGCTGGCGCTGGAGCACCCGGCCTATGGCTGCAATCGGCACGAGGCGCTGCTGGCGCTCGAAGGCATCCGGGTCTCCTCGATCACCATCCAGAAGATCCTGAACGAGAACGGCTTGGGGACGAGGACCGACCGCTGGCTGGCGCTGGAGAAGCAGACCGCCGAGACGGCGATCGAGATCACGCCGGAGCAGGCAGCCTTCCTGGAGAAGCTCAACCCCTGCTTTCGGGAACGCCATGTCGAGAGTGCGGCGCCGGGCGAACTGCTCTCGGCCGGCACCTTCTTCGTGGGCTCCCTCACGGGCGTCGGCAAGGTCTACCTGCATGCTGTCGTCGACACCTACGGCTCGTATGCCTTCGGATTCCTGCACGTCTCGAAGCAGCCCGAGGCCGCCGTCGCCGTGCTGCACAACGACGTGCTGCCCTTCTACCGCAATCTCGACCTGCCGGTCGGCGCCGTCCTCACCGACAACGGGCGCGAGTTCTGCGGCACCGAGCGCCACCCCTACGAGCTCTACCTCGAGCTCAACGGCACCGAGCACCGGCGCACCAGGGTCCGCAGCCCGAGGACCAACGGCTTCGTCGAGCGCTTCAACGGCACCGTGCTCGACGAGTTCTTCCGGGTGAAGATGCGCGAGACCTTCTACGAGACCGTCGAGGCGCTGCAGGCCGTGACGTGACCCCTTGTTTCTCCTCCACGAGCTGCTGGAATCCGGACCACAGGAGAGGGACCGGATATGAAGCGAAGCAGGTTCAGCGAAGAGCAGATCATCGGGGTGCTGCGCGAGCAGGAGGCCGGAGCGGCGGTCGCGGAGCTGTGCCGCAAGCACGGTATGTCGTCGGCGACGTTTTATGCCTGGAAGGCCAAATACGGCGGGATGGACGTCTCGGATGCGAGGCGGCTGAAGGCGCTCGAGGACGAGAACGCGAAGCTGAAGCGGCTCTATGCCGACGCGATGCTCGACAATGCCGGGCTGAAGGATCTGCTGACAAAAAAATGGTGACGGTGAGCCATTGTCGCGCCATTGGTCCGAGCGACAATGGCGAACGCCAGGCGGGAAGCCGTCGCGCATCTGAGGACGAGCCTCGAGGTGAGCGAGCGGCGGGCGTGCACCATCATTGCCGCGGACCGGAGCACGGTCCGCTATTGCGCGAAGCGTCCCGACGACGCGGCCCTGCGCGGGCGGCTGAGGGAGCTGGCCGATCGGCGGCGGCGGTTCGGGTATCGCCGCCTGCATGTCCTTCTCCGCGGCGAGGGCTGGACGATGAACCGCAAGAAGACCCAGCGGCTCTACGGCGAGGAGGGCCTGGCGGTGCGGCGGCGCAGGTCGCGCCGCCGGATCGCGGTCGCGCGCACGCCGATCCCCAAGCCGGATGGTCCCAACAGCCGCTGGTCGACGGACTTCGTTCACGACCAACTGGCCAACGGCCGTCGTTTCCGGGTGCTGACGATCATCGACGACGTGACCAAGGAGTGCCTCGCCGCCGTCCCGGACACATCCTTGTCCGGGAAACGGGTTGTGCGGGAGATGAAGGCGCTGATCGCCCGGCGCGGGCGGCCCGGCACGATCGTCAGCGACAATGGCACCGAGTTCACCTCCTCGGCGGTCCTGGCCTTCACCCAGGCGGCCGGCCTCGACTGGCGCTACATCGCGCCGGGCAAGCCGACCCAGAATGCATTCGCCGAGAGCTTTCAGGGGCGGATGCGGGACGAATGTTTCAACGAGCATCTGTTCTTCTCGATGAACCATGCCCGCGCCGTCGTCGCCGGCTGGGTCGAAGACTTCAACACCGCGCGGCCGCACTCGGCGATCGGCTACATGACGCCCGCCGTCTACGCCGAGATCCTGAACCCGCAACAGGCACCGGCGCTACGCCACTTGGAAAGCTCCGCACCGATGCCCGTTGCTACCGTCGCGCTCACGCGCAATTCTCAACCCACGATTCCAGTCGCCCGCGGATGAGCGACGGGGGTCACGTCAGCCGACCTCGATGCCTGGCTCGTCCACTACAACACCGAGCGGCCGCATCTCGGATACCGCAACATGGGCCGACGGCCCATCGAGACGGTCATGTCATTCGTCAGCCAAGAAGGTTAAGTGGACACTTGATCCGACCCGAGCCGTCGGGGCAACCGCCCAGCTTGAACATGATCAGTGTGGACCATAGTCGTTCAAACAGGGCGAGCTGGACACCCGCAAGAACCTACCGGCTTGAGCGCCGATGTGATTCACTCCGGCGATCGGATCGGGGGGCATCATGCGGCAGGCGGGACTGTTCGGGCTTACGGAGCATCTGGAGCGGCTGAGCCGGCATGGCGATCCGCTCGAGGTGCTGGAGGCGACGGTGGACTTCGAGCACTTCCGGGGCTGGCTGGTCGAGGGTCTCGGCTATGGCGACGGCTCCAGGGGCGGTCGCCCGCCCTTCGACCCGGTCTCGATGTTCAAGGCGCTGATCCTTCAGGCACAGCACAACCTCTCGGACGCGCGGATGGAGTTCATGATCCGCGACCGGCTTTCGTGGATGCGGTTTCTCGGCTTCGATCTCGGCGCGCCGACGCCGGACGAGAACACCATCCGGCACTTTCGCAACCGGCTGACGGAGACGGGCACTCTCAAGCGGGTGATGAAGGCCTTCGACTGGCAGCTGCAGAAGAAGGGATACATCCCGATGGCCGGCCAGATCGTCGATGCGAGCCTGGTGCCGGCCCCGAAGCAGCGCAACACCGAGGGCGAGAAGGCGGCGATCAATGCGGGCAGGACGGCCCGCGAGATCTGGCCGGACGAGCCGAACAAGGCGGCGCAGAAAGACGTCGATGCCCGCTGGACACTGAAGGTCGGCGGGAAGGTGCGCTATCGCCCGGATGGCACGCCGTTGCCGATGATCGCGGTGCCGGTGTTCGGCTACAAGAGCCACATCTCCATCGACCGGCGCTTCGGCTTCATCCGTGAGAGCATGGTGACCGCGGCGTCAGCGGCCGATGGCCGGCAGCTCCGGCGCCTCGTGAGCCCGGAGAACACGGGCTCCGAGATCTGGGCGGACAGCGCGTATCGCAGCCGGACGAACGAGAGGTGGCTGGCAGCTAGGATGCTGACCAGCCGCATCCACCACCGCAAGCCGGCGGGCAAGCCGATGCCCCGCCACATCGCGCGGGCCAATGCCAAGAAGTCCTCGATCCGCGCGGCCGTCGAGCACGTCTTCGCCCACCAGAAGACCCGCTTCGGCCTCTTCATCCGCACAATCGGCCTGGCCCGCGCCGAGGCGAAACTGACGCTGGCGAACATCGCCTACAACTTCGACCGCCTGGTCTTCCACGAGCGTCGGCGCGCCATGGGGTGAGTCCGTCCGAAATTGCTCCAGCAGCCTATCCGGATCTCTCTGGATCATGCCAATCCCGCATGAACCACGCCGAAAAACCGCTCGACGCGCGTCGAACTGCTCAGTTCATGGAGTTCTTGCGGATGTCCAGCTTGTCTGACATGATCAAGTTGTCAACCTTCCCCATGAACATCCGTTTCCGCACGCGGCCGAATATTCGCCAACCATTTTTTAACTGAACGCGATCAATACGGCCGGCGCCGAATGCCCCGGACGCCGTTCGTGACGGCTTCAAAAAGACGAGGATGCCCTCCGGGCTCGTCTCCAGGCGGGCCGTGTCGCCGGCAAGGCTGCGTTTGCCGTTCTGCACGGCGTCGAACCGATGGCTGCGTGGGCGCTTTCACGATGGTCGTGGTGGCAACACGAAGTGGCCAGAATCGGATCGAAGGTACAGGTTGTCATCGGCGCTATATTCATCGCCTGCGTTCTGGCGTCCCGCCGCGGTATTGTCGGAGAACTGGGGCGGCTGCTCAGGGTAGAATCTCTTTGACATGACCCCCGGGGGCCAGGCTCTGGTATCGAGGGGAACACGGGAAATCACGTATGTCAGATGCCCACAGCATCCGGAAGTTCGTGGCCAGGCAGGGGCGACACTGGTTCGCGGCGTCGCTGGTGATCTTCATCTGGTCCGCCGGCCTGGCGCAGGCGCTGGAACCGGCAGCTGCGCGGCAGCATGTAGACGCAACCATTAGCGACATTGTGGATCTGATCGTCGACAGTCCCGGCCCCGTGGAAGCCGCATCGCGGCTTCAGGAGATCGTCGAACGGCGCTCTGCGGTCGACCAGGTGGCGCATTTTGCTGCGGGACGGTACTGGCGGACCATGACGGCAGAGGAGCAGGCGCGGTTTGAGCGAACGTTCTCGCGCTACATAGCCAGCATCTATGCCGGCCACTTCCGGAGGTTCGAAGGAGACGCGGCGGACCTTCGCAAGTATGTCCACACCCTCGGCGTCCGGGATGCGACCGGAAAGGGCGTCCTCGTGCGGACCGAGATCACGCCGCTCGAGGGTGTGCCGATCTCGATCGACTGGCTGGTTTCAGACCGGTCGGGGCGGGTGGCGATCTCAGATCTGATCGTCGAGGGCATCTCGATGGCGATCACGCAGCGCGAGGTGGTTGGCGCGATGCTGGATGCGCGGGATGGCGACGTCGATCGCCTGATCATCGACCTCGAGCGGCGGATCGGCTCCGCCGGCAACTGACCTTCGTCACGCCCGCCTCACGATAGGCTGGGGCAGGGCGTCGAGTGCGGCGAGATCGCTGGCGGCGATCTTGCCGGTGGCGCCGCGCGGCAGCTCGGCGACAACCGTGACACGGCGAGGCACGAACACCGGATCGACGTGCCGGTGCATGTGCTGGCGGACGAGCCGCGCGAGCGCGTCGGCATCCGTCTCGCCGTCCGGTGCCGGAACGACGAACACGCGCAGGCGGTCCTCGCCGTCGACCGACTCGCGCAGCATGACCGCGTCGGCAATGCCCGGCGCGGTCGCCAGCGCGGCGTTCAGCGCGCCGAGGCTCTGTCGCTTGCCGGCGACCCGGACCATGTCGCCGCGCCGACCGAGCAGGCGGAAGCGCCCGTCCGGCTGCAGCCCGAGCTCGTCGGCCAGCGGCATCATCCCGCGCAGATGAGGCGCGCCCGCCTCCCAGCCGTGATCGTGCCGGTAAAGGCGAAACCCGTCGAGCGGCGTCCAGAGATCGGTCTCGGACGTCCGGCGCCAGGCGAGGGAGCCGGTCTCGGTGCTGCCATAGATCTCGAAGACGGGCGGGCCGGAGGCCTCGATCCGAGCGGCGAGATCACGGTGCAAAGGCGCAGTCGCGGAGATCACACAGCGGACGGCCGGCTGGGCGCGGATGCGATCCTCGAGGAAACGGAGATGCGGCGGGCTGGTTACCAGGACCACGTTATCGAATCCGGCGACCGCCGCGCGCTCGACGGCGGCGTCGAGGTCGGCCGGGTGGAAGACGATGTCGTCGAAGAAGCAGTGCCCATGCGCGAGGGCGGCAAAAATCACCGCTTCCAGCCCGAACATGTGCTGGTGCGGCGTCGTGCCGACGATGATCGTTCTGCCCGGCGTCAATCCGGCGCGGGCGACGAGGCGCGCCGCGATCAGGGCGCCGCCGGCGAGCGCCGTCCAGTCCTTGACATGTCGCACCGGCGCGCCGGTCGAACCGGAGGTGAAGACATGGACTTCGCCCTCCGGCTCGGTTGGCAACCCGTCCCCCCCGGCGCCGGCCAGCGCCTGGAGGCGGTCGACCAGGAGCGGTTTGCGATAACCCTCGATTGCCGCCGCTACGGCGCCCTCCGCGCGCGAGGTCGGCAGCACCGTCGGCACGTTCTCCGCCATAGCGGCGAGCAGGGCGGTGGCGAAGTCGTGGCGCGTGGCCGCGAGGTTGCAGACGACGTCATGGCCTGCGAGCACCGGGCGGAGCCGGCGCGCGGCCTCGGTCAGGTCAGACCAGCGCCGCACCCCGTCCCGGCCGAGGCAGACGGGATCGGTTGCATCCCGGAGCGCCAGCAGGGTCATCCGGTGCGCAGCCGCTGCCAGATCTCGGGGCTGGCCATCGCGCGGACGGTGTCGAGCCATGTCTCGGGCCGGCGGTATCGCAGCTGAGCGTAGTAGTGCGACAACCCGAACCATAGCACCTGCACCGCTACGAGGCAGGTCAGCACCTCCCCGAGCCACGGATGCATGGCGACGCTGACGAGCGCCGCGATGGCGGCCAGGGCGGTGGTCGAGGCGAGAACCGCCCAGATCAGGCACTGTCCGGCGATGAAGCGGCGGAACCGCACGTCATCCGCGGGATGCACCCCCATCAGCCGGATCAGCCGCAGCAGCACGGGCTCGCGCCCCGGCAGGAGGCCGCTCGCGAAAACCCAGGCAACGGCGAGGTTGGCCGGCGCGACCAGCAGATAGGGCATGTATTGCAGGCTTGGCACCCGGACCTGCGCGAGCGCCAGCCCCGCGGACACCGCCACCGCGATTGCCATCCCGGGCGCCGGGCCGGTCCGGCTCCGCTCCAGCACCCGGAAGAGCGCCCAGCCAAAGGAGACAACTGCGATGTGCTCGAGCATCCGGGGCGATACGACGCCTGCCACCCGGCCGAGAACGATCCCCGCCAGCACCGCCGTCACGAGCCAGCCGACAGCGGCGCGCGGCACGGTCACTGCGGGCGATGCGCGCCGATGTGGCGGCTGAGCGCGTCGAGCGACGAGAAGATCTCGCGGTTGCGCTCGTCGTCCGAACGCAGCTTGACGCCGTAGCGCTGGGCGATGGCGAACGAGAGTTCCAGCGCGTCGATCGAGTCGAGGCCGAGTCCGTCACCGAAAAGCGGCTCGGAGGGGCTGATATCCGCCGGCTCGACATCGTCGAGAACCAGGACATCGACGATCATTTTCGCCACTTCGGCCCGAAACGCCACGTCGGCCGACTTCTCTGCAGGTTCATCAAGCATTCCGGCGCTCACTTACCCCAAACCTCATGCTATCGATGTACCGGATCGCCTTGAAAACCGCAATCCGCGACCGGAGGCGCAGGTCTGGCCGGAAGTCGCCGGCAAGCAGCGAGATCACCGCGCGCTCCATCCCGAAATAATCGCGCGGATGCAGTATCAGGTGGCGAAACGCGGGGTCGTGTATCTTGTAGACGAACCAGGAGACGAAGGACAGGCGGGCCCTGCTCGAGCGCTCGTAGGCGGCAAGGTAGCGGTCCCGTCCGGAGGGGTCGGCGAGACAGGCGCGGATCGCCTCGGTCGCCTCCTCTGCGCTCATCAGCGCGAGGTGAACGCCCGTCGAGAAGATCGGGTCCAGGAAGCCGTAGGCGTCGCCGACCTTCAGGTGCGTAGCGCCCGTCGCGGCGGTAGAGGAATACGAGAAGTTGCCCGTCGACTGCAGCCGGTTCACCGGCCGGCCCCGGGACAAGAGGGCGTCGATGTGCGGGTGGCGCGCCACGTGCGCCCGAAAGAACGCTTCGATGCCGCCCTCGCGGCCGCGCATGTACTCGCCCGGCGCGACGCAGCCTATCGAGGTCAGGCCGTCGGGCAGCGGTATCTGCCACATCCAGCCGGGCCGCGTGAGGTAGATGCGGATGTTGCCGGCGCGCCGCCCCTCCATGTGGGGAACGCCCTCGAAGTGGCCGAAGATCGCGGCCGAGGTATTGCGCGGGTCGGGCCGCTTCTGCGCCAGCAGCTTCGAGGTGAGCGTCGAGCGGCCCGAGGCATCGACCAGGAAGCGCGTTGTCCAGTCCGTCACGCGCCCGTCGTGCTCGGTCGTTCGCACGACCGCGCTGTCACTCTCCAACTCGCGGATGGTGGCTTCGGTGCGCTCCAGAGTCCGCGCGCCCGCCGCGGTCGCTGCCCGGAAGACGATCTCGTCGAACTGGGCGCGGCGGACCTGGTAGGCATGGCCGGGGCCGCCCAGCAGCGCGCGGGCGAACTCGAAGACGACCTCCTTCTCGCCGTCCTCGCTGATGAACTCCGCGCCCGGCTTGTGGACGCCGATCTCGCGGACCTTGTCGAGCACGCCCAGACGCTCGAGCAGCGGCAGCGTGCGCGGCAGGAGTGACTCGCCGACATGGAAGCGCGGGTGCTGGTCGCGTTCGACCAGCACGGTGTCGATGCCCTGTCGCGCCAGGAACGCTGCCGTACCGGCGCCCCCAGGGCCGCCACCGATCACCAGCACGTCGCAGGATCGCCGCTCGACCGTCCCGGAGGCAGGGCCGGCAAGTGGCTCCACGAGATCACCGTCCGTCTGCATCAGCTCGTCCCCCCGTCCACGGCGATCAGCTGTCCGGAAACATACGACGCATCATCCGAGGCGAGGAAGCCCACAACGGCAGCGACCTCCTGCGGCGTGCCGGCGCGGCCCGCGGGACACAGCGCGCGCAGGGCGTCGAAATTCTCCAGGCGCCCGGTGTCGGGCGTGTCGATCAGGCCGGGCGCGACGACGTTGGCGGTGATGCCGCGGCTGGCGTATTCGCGGGTCAGTGACTTGGCCAGCGCCAGCAGCCCGCCCTTGGCGGCCGCGTAGTTCGTCTGCCCGCGATTGCCGGCGATCGCGGTCAACGACGAGATGGCGACGATCCGCCCCCAGCGGCCGCGCATCATCGGCAGAATCAGCGGCCGGAGCGCCGCGTAGAAGCCGTTGAGCGTCAGGTCGATTGGTGCGCGCCAATCCTCCCACCCCATGCCGGCGAAGGGCATGTCGCGGTGCAGGCCGGCATTGTGAACCAGCACCTGGACGGGCTCGGCCGCGGCGATCCGGCCCAGTGTTTCGCCTGTCCGGTCGATGTCGGTCAGGTCTAGCGCCAGTGCCTCGGCGCTGCCGCCGGCGTCGCGGATTGCCCCGGCCGTCGCTGTCGCGGCATCGAGGTTGCTGTTGGCGTGCACCAGCACGTGCAGGCCGCGGCCCGCGAGTTCGCGCGCGATGGCGGCGCCGATCGGGCTCGACCCGCCGGTGACGAGAGCGCGTCTCATGACTCTACCGTCTGCATCGAGAGCAGGGTTTCGCCGGTGACGAGGTTCGCGCCGGCCTGGCTGACGGAGAAGCGGTAACCGGCGGCATTGTCGAGGCCGTGCAGGCGCTTGGCCTCGACCGCCAGCGGCTCGGGCGCGTGGACCTCGTCGCCCTGCATGGTGACGGCGCTCAGCGTAAGCACCAGCCCGGTATGCGCTGCGCCCATGCCGAACAGAGACGCATGCGCTGCCGCCGCCTGGGCACCCAGCTCGACAAGCGCCGCGACGTAGAGCACGCCGCCCAGGCGCAGAGGGTAGTCCCCTGCCGCATGATCGACGGCCGTGCAGCGGATATGCGTGTCGTCCAGGAACTCGATCGCCTCGATCAGCCGCATCGGCCCCGCATGCGGCATCCGCTCAAGCGCCTCAGCCAGCATCATCGACCCCGCGCCATCTCACCATCAGCGCCGCGCCGCCCGGTAGCCCCAGCACCACGGGAGCCGTATCGCGGCGGTGGATCCGGGAAAGGAGCGGCAGCAACCGGCACACGGGATTGCCGCTCTCGATCAGAAGACCCGACGCGCCGCTCTCGGCCGGGTCGGTCGGGTTGGCGCCGTGCACCAGCTCGAACTCGAGTTGCTGCCCGCCCCCGGTGCGCACCGGCGCGAGCGCCAGTGCGGCAGCGACGGGCAGGGCGACCGGCCGCAGCGCGCGTAGCGGGGGCGGCAGCGGGCTGTCGAAGATCACGAGCCCGACGGGCAGACCCTCGAGCAGCACCTGCATCGCCGCCTTCAGCAGCCCGGCGCCGGCGGTTTCGTCATGCGCGGCGATGCTGGTCGCGGGCCCCGTTGCGCCGGCCAGGATAGACCACTGGCCCTGCGCGGCGTTGTGCACGGCGTTCTGGAAGCGGAGCGGCTGCAGCATGATGTCGGGCTGGCGGAGCTGGCCCAGGATCTCATTCAGCGTCTCGCCCTCGCCCAGCGAGCTGGCAAAGACCCAGCCGGCAGATAGCGGCAGCACCGGGCTGATTTGTTCGGCCGCGCTGACGGCCAGCGCGATTGCGGCGCTGAGCCGGCGCGCCTGGCGGGGCGGCAGGCTGGCCGGCGACGGCCGCCAGCCCTCGACCGGCGCGAGCGGCGCACCGTCGAGATGATGCGCCAGCGCCTGGGCATCGGCGAGCCCGGGTGCCACGAAGCCGATGCCTTCAAGGCTGACGCAGCCCGGCATCAAGCCGCGAGCACCAGTGCGCAGTTGCTGCCGCCGAAGCCGAACGAGGTGCAGAGCGCGGCGGAGCACGGCCCCGACTGCGTCCTGTCCAGCACCCGCCCCGGCAGGGCCGGGTCGCTGATGCTCAGCCCTGCCGAGCCCGGCAGGATGCCCGCCTCCATCGCGTCGAGGCACATTACCGCCTCGATGGCGCCGGCGGCTCCCAGCGTGTGGCCGATCAGGCCCTTGAACGAGGCGGCGGGAACCGATTGCGGAAAGACCGACGCGACGGCTGCCATCTCGGCGCTGTCGTTCGCGGGTGTGGCGGTGCCGTGCAGCTTCAGGAATCCTACCTGCTCGGGCGTCAGCTCCGCCCTGCCCAGCGCTGCCCGGACCGCGGCGGCGGCGCCGGCGCCGTCCGGCGGCGGTGTCGACATGCTGACGGCGTCCGAGCCCTCGCCGTACCCGGCGAGGCGCGGTCCCCCTGCACCCCGCTCAAGCAGCAGGAAGCCGGCGCCCTCGCCGACCGACAGTCCGTCGCGCGCTGCATCGAAGGGTCGGCAGGGCCGGCGCGACACCAGTTCGAGCGACTCAAAGCCGTAGAGCGAGGTCATGCACAGGCTGTCGACGCCCCCCGCCAGCACCGCATCGCAGAGACCGAGCTGGATCAACTGCGCGGCATCGATGATGGCCTTGGCGGAGGAAGAGCACGCGGTCGAAATGGTCCAGCCAGGACCGGCGATCCCAAGGTACTCGATCAGAAAGGCCGTCACCGCATGGTGGTCGTTGTGGTGATCCATCGAGTAATCTGCGGCCAGTGGCTCGTCCCCCGCCCGCGCTCGATAGACCTGCTCGAGCCGCTCGATGCCGGAGGTCGACGTGCCAAGAACCAGCCCCACCCGGTGCGCCCCCCACCGGCTCTGCGCCGCCGCGACCGATGCGGACAGACCATCCGTCTCGACTGCCATCAGGGCCAGCCGGCTCGCGCGGTTGTCCCACGCGGAAAGCCTTGGAGGAAACGGCGTCGTCTCAACCTCGCGCACCCGTCCGATGAAGCACGGAACGTCGATCTGCGGGAGGTCGCAGGGCGACAGGCCCGAGCGCATCTCGCGCATTGCCTCGACGTGCACGGCGCGGCCGCGTCCCACGCAGGTGACGGCCGCCCGGGCCGTGATCCCGATACCGGCGAGCGGCTCTTCGGCCGGGCCGTTCATGTCGGGAGAGGTCGACCCGGCCGGCTGCGCACGGCGCTGACAAGCAGCATCGCGATCACGCCGACGGCGACGGTCGTTCCCATGTCCTCGAGCACCCCGACCCCCGAAAGCGCCATGCTGATGAATGCGATGAGCGTGGTCGATGCGCACAGCAGCACCGAACGGGCCGCCGCGCCGGACAGTGCGTCATCGCTCAGCGTCAGCAACAATCCATAGTCGATGCCGATGCCGACCACAAGCGCCAGTGCCATGACCTGGAAGACATCCAGGCCCCCGGAGACCATCCCGGCGAGCCACGCGGTGGCCAGCGCCGCGGCGGCACAGCCGGTGACGATCTCGACGACAGCGCGCCGCCGCCGCTCGGTCGCGAGCAGGAAGGCGAGCGCGGCGGCGATGCCGATGCCCAGGCAGAGCCGGACCCGGCCGGTCAGCCGGTCGATGCCGGCGACGATCTCGGACTGGCGGTCAACGAAGCGGATGGCCGGGTCGTCCAGCGCGTCGATCGCGGCCTTCAAGGCATCCGGCTCCCGGACGTCCCGGAGGAGGACCGGGGCCCGGAATTCCCCGTCCTGCGCCCGGACCAGCGCGCCGGCGGCGGCGAGATCGGCAACGGGTGCCGCGTCGTCGGGCCGCACCTCCCGTCCGGCCAGTGCCGCGCGATAGGCAGAGACGATCCGGTTGCGGAAGTCCGGACGGAGATCCGCCTCGGCCATCGGTTTGGCCAGCGCTTCGGAAAGCGCCTCCGGCGTAGGTAGCACTGTCGTGGCCGGGCGCTCCGGCAGATAGTCCGAGAGCATCTCGAACCCGCCGATCCTCCGGGAAGCCTGCGCCCGCTCCAACTCGGGCCGCAGCCGCGCCTGCTCGTCCAGCACGGCGCCCAGCGTGGCGCCCGTCACCTCGACGGCATGGCGACCCGAGGGCAGGCCGATCATCCTGTCCAACTGCCCGATCTCGGCGCGCAGCCTGGGCGGCATGTCCACCAGCGCGACGGCACCACGATCCGGCAGCATCCAGATGCCGGCCGCGGCGACGACGGCGATTGCAAACAGCAGGGAGAGTTTGTGGCGCGAGCCGGGGAATGGCGCGCTCCAGCCGCCGCCGAGCCGCACCTCGGGCAGCTCGGCCGCGACCCAGAGCGCCGCCGTCGCGGCAGCCGCGAGCCCGACAGCGACGAACAGCCCGACCTGCCCGATGGCGGGAATGCCCGCAACGGTCAGTGACAGGAAAGCGATGGACGTCGTCGCTGCGCCCAGCCGGACACAGTGGCGGACATGGGCGTCGCCCCGCCCGCCATGCGCCATCAGGTGCAGCGGGTAGTCCGCCGCAAGCCCCATCAGGGCGCCGCCGAAGCCGAGAGCCAGCACGTGCGCGCTGCCGAACACCGCCTGCACCGCCAGCACCGCGACGGCGAAGCCCAGCGCCGGTGGCAGCAGGACGGCGACGATGCCGCGGGCCGAGCGAAGCATGACCGCCAGCCATGCCAGGACCAGCGCGCTCGCGATGCCACTCGAGAGCTGTGCCCGGCCTGCGATGTCCTGGCTGATCGCGGCGCTGATGCTGCGCGGCCCGACCAGCAGCGCCTCGGCGCCGGCCGCCTGCACGCGGTCCCGCAGGCGGCTGTCGAACTCGGCCTGCGCGGCAACGTCGAAGGGCCGGTCGGCGAGTTCGACAAAGAACAGCGCCGCGCTGTCGTCGCGGGCCTGCGGCACGCCCCGGTCGACGGGCAGCGACAGCGCGCGTGCCGCCTTCAGGCTGTCGATGATTCGGCGGTAGCTACCCGTCGGATCGAGAAGGTAGCGCGCCGCGAAGGGCGCTCCAGCCAATGTCGTCAGGGCCGCCCTCGCGCCGCGCATCTCGCTGGCCAGCGCCTGGGGCGAGAACGCCTCGGCCGGGGGAGGCGCGAGCGCGAAGCGGTGCTGCCACAGCCAGTCGCCGGCCCCCTGCGACGGCGACGCGGGCGCTAGCGTGACGCGGGCGACCAGCGGGTCCTTCGTCAGATCCGCCGCGATTTGCCGGGCCAGTACGGTGCGGGCATCCCGATCCGGCGAGACGATCGCGACCGTCAGCGCTCGCCCTTCGGGAGTGTCGAGCGCCCGCTCGGTGGCGGCGTCCCCGCCCAGCAACGCGCGCGCGTCGCTGTCCACGCGCACGGTCGCGACCGCGAGCGCGCCGAGGGCCAGCGTCAGCGCCAGCACGGCGGCGAGCCGCTTCATTCGCCCGGAGAGAAGGTCAGCGTGCGCCGGATGCCGTCGCCGCCGTCGATCTCCATGCGCTGCAACATGTTCCCGCAGCCGGCGAAGTCGATGGCCGGCAGCGACGGGTCGGAGAGGGGCTTCAAGGTCAGAATCCACCCGCTCTCGCCAGTCGACAGATCGGCGGCGAAGGTGGCCTCGAGCACGGCAAGGTCGCCGGCGAGCAGGCCGCGCAGCGCCGAGAGCATCGGCCGAAGCTCTCCCGGGATCGGATAGAGGTTAGGCTCGGTATCCGGACCGTCGCGGACAGTGACGAAATTCTCGCCCACCTCGCTGATCTGCCGCTCAGGCACCACCTGGTCGCGCACGAGTGTGCCATCCTGCGCCAGGTGCATCGTCCCGCTGGCGACCTCCGGACGGGCGAGCGCCGGGTGTTGCACCTCCTCGCGATAGCCGACGTCGCGGTCCGGCTCGAGCTTCAGGCCGGAGACCAGGGCGGCCACGTCAGCCGGCGGCCTGGCCAGGCAGGCTGGCGCCGCCCCAGACGTCGAAGAAATTGAACCAGTTGCAAGGATGACGGCGACACATGTCCTCAAGCGCATCCGCATAGCGCTGCGCCAGCGCCTGGCTGACCGCGTCGCGCTCGCCGCGGGGAACCGGGCCGCCGTCGTAGATCTCGGTGAACACGATTTCATAGCTGCGCGGTCCCGTCCGCGGCGCGAAGCACAGGATCAATGGCGCGCCGGCCAGAATCGCGCTGACATAGGGCGCGCGCGGGATGTCCATCGGCGCGTCGAGGAATTCCACCGTGACCTCGCTCCGCTCGTTCCGGAGCGGCATCCGATCGCCGAGGAAGGCGACGAAATCGCCCGCCTTCAGCGCATCGCCGACCGCCAGCATGGCGCTCTGACCGTCGCTGACGGGGATCACCTGCGCCGCGACCTCCGGGTTCAGCGCCTCCAGCAGCCGCGTGATCTTCTCGGCGTTCTCCTGGAACATCAGGTAGCGGACGCGCAGGCCCGGCAGCAGCTTGTCGAAGGCGCGCAGGGCCTCGAAGCTGCCGAAATGCGCACCCAGCAGGACGGCTCCGCGCCCGGCCAGGTGCAAGCGCAGGATGGCCGTCTCGCCCTTTGGTCGGACAGAGAAGCGCGCCAGCCCGCCGCTCAGCAGCCGCGCCCGGTCGAGCACGACATGCGCGAAGGTCCGGCACTGGTGGAAACGATCGGCGAAGCGCGGCGGTCGAACTCAGGACGGCCCACCAGTAACGGTCCGAGCCTTGCCGGGCGGCCGGGCTGGGGAACACTGCGAACCAGAGGGCGATCATCCACAGAAGCGGGTCCATCAACCGGTCCGGCGCGTGCCGCGCCAGCCAGCTCAGCGCACGCAGGGCCAGCAGGCTGCCGCGCTCGGGTTCGCGTCGCCACGCCGGTTCCGCCTCAGCCATCACGCGCGCGCAGGACGACGCGGGCCGTCGCCAGGACGCCATCGGCGTCGCGCCACTCGACGCGGTCGGCGGCAGCGCCCGGGACCAGCCGGATCGCGAACGGCACGTCCGGCAATAGCGGGCGGCTGAACTTCATGCGCTCGACACGCTCGATAGACCGGCCGCCCGCCGCCAGGCATTCGGCGAGGCGGGCGAGAATGATCGCGCCAGGTACTATCGGCCGGCCTGGAAAGTGCCCGTCGAAGAACCGGCTGCCGGCGGGAAAGCCGGCATCGCTCTCGAAGATTTCGACCCCTTGCGACACCGACGTCAGGATGCCCGCAAGCGGACGACCTCGGCCTGAATATCTTTCTGCAGGTTCGTCACCCACGAATTGTAGTTCTTGTGGATCTGGTTCTTGCCCGGATCATAGTCGAGGTTGCGGGAATCCTTGTAGTTTATGGTAAAATCCTGAGTGTTGTAGAGCACGTCGACAGTCGCGAAATGCTTGCCGCGCACCGCGACGGTGCCGACCAGATGGCCGGGCCCGACATCCTCGAAGCTCCACCCCCGCTCGGCGCCCGCCCGGATGATCGCATTCTTGTAGTCCTCCAGCGTCAGCGGCGAGCTGGGCGTGGCCGCGACTGGCGCGAACGCGACGTTGGTCGGGTTGTAGATCGGCACGGTGTCGCAGCCCGCGACAGCGATGGCCGCGGCCAGTGCGAGTCCTGTCATGAAACGCCGCATTTCTCTTTCCTCCAGCGTGGCCCCCGGGGCCTGACTATCGCAGGACGCCGAGCGCGATCAACAGCCCCCGCGGCCGGAACCGGTTTCGCAGGATGAACATCGCTACCGTGCGCGCGATCCGTAGCGAGTTCGAGTACGGGACGAAAGCGGCTGGGCCTTTGGACGTACCCTTCGTAGCGCGCGTTGATCGGGACGCGGACGAATTCTCGTCCGGCCTGGGCGGCACGCAGCAGGATCGCCGTCTCGAAGACAAAATGATTGCGTTCGGCCTCCGGCATCCGCATCTCGCGCCAGAGTCCGGCAGGATAGAGGCGCATCCCGCACTGCCCGTCGCGCAGCCGCCGGCCCATCGCCCAGCTTATGAAGAAGTCGCCAAAGGCGATGGATGCCGCGCGCAGGCGCGGCATGGCGCGCCGCTCGCCAGAGCGGTTGCCAAGCACCAGCGCGTGCGGGTTCCGCCGAGCGGCATCGAGAAACGCCGGAATATCCGCCGGGTCATGCTGCCCATCGGCGTCGAGTGTCAGCACGGCCTCCGCGCCACTGGCAATGGCGCGATCGAGCCCCTCTGCGAGCCGGATCCCCTTGCCCCGGTTGGCGGCGTGCTCGACGACCTCTACCCGCAGGCCCTCGAGTTTTCCTACTGTTCCGTCGGTCGAACCGTCGCTGACGACGAGGACGCGGTCGACGTGAGCGAGTGCCCCTTCGACGACCGCGCGGATCGTTGCTTCCTCATTATAGGCCGGGATGAGTACGGTGCAGACCGGATCCGCCGAGCAGTCCCGCTGCATCAACGGTCTGCCCCGTGCCACCACGGGTCGCCAGGCGCCCATCGACCACCGCCGCGGCCCGCCCTGACAACGCATCGTCGTTTCGCCTCGAGCCCTGGCATCTGCTCCGTCGTCCCGCCTCCTGTCCGGCCGTTCACTGCGTCGCGAGGCGGCGCGCACGGAATGCACCCAGGCCCTTGGCCGCGCAAGAGAAGCTGCGACGAAGCGCGTGCATTCGCGAAGGTAGCCAGCTATCGTGCCGTTGTCGGCAAGTCGCTGCCGCTTGTCAAAGACGGTTGCCCGGTGTGACGTGCATTGCCTGCAATACCACTTCACGATCGCCATGAACGAGATGGTGGATTCCGGCCCGGTCGAATCGAGCGCTCGATGGACGTCGGCATTGCAGGTTCTGCGTACGCGCCTCTTCGAAATGGCGGTCCTGTTGTGGAGCCTGCCATTTGGCATCGCTATCCTGACGGTCTTCAAGGTCGTCCGGCCGCCGGCTCTGGTGCGCCGGGCGCTGCGCCTCTGGTCGTCTGGATTTATCCTGGCAGCCCATCGCCTCGTCGGCGTGCGTTACCGGCTGGAAGGGCTCGAGCACCTGCCGCCGGGTCCAGTCATCTTCGTCAGCAATCATCAGTCATACTGGGAATCCATTGCCTTCACTGCGTTCGTCCCAGACATCAACGTTGTGTCCAAGGCCGAAGCGATGAACATCCCCGTTTTCGGCTGGGGGCTCCGCCACGCCCCGATGACGCCGGTCTACCGGACCCGACGCGGCACCAATCTGCGCCGCATCGCCCGCGACGTTGCGCAGGGGCTGGCAGCGGGCCGAAGCGTCCTGATCTTCCCGGAGGGCACCCGCGTCAAGCCGGGGTCCACTCGGCCGTACCAGCGCGGTCTCGAACTTCTCTACAGGACCTCCGGCGTGCCTGTGGTTCCGGTCGCGCACAATGCGGGGCTTTGCTGGACCGACGGCTTTCAGGTCAAGCGCGCGGGCGAGGTCGTCATGCGCTTTTTCCCCGCCGTGCAGCCCGGCAGGGATGCCGCCGTGGTGGTGCGAGAAGTCGAATCGCTCCTGAATCGCGAGAAGGAGGTGCTTCGCCAACGCGCCGCGCCTGCCGATGCCCACCCGCGGACCCTCGCACCACGCAGTATTCAACGGAGAACGGAATGGGGATGAATGCGTGTCGTCTCGCCTTGATGTCGCTTCTGCTCATCGAGGCGGGATGCTCCGGCGAACCTGGCGAACGCTCGCTGGGCCCTGCCTGCTCGGACGGACTTGCGGCCGCCGAGCGCGAGCTGAATGCCGCCCGTGCGGACGGCTTCGGCGAACTCGGTCCGCTGGACGAAGGCCGCCAGCCTTATCGGCGCCGCCCGCGTGCAGGAGACTTTCGGAGAGTACCAGAACTGCGTCATCAAGGTTCGCGACGCGCGCGGCTATCTGCGGGAGCTACGCGGCTAGGCGATCGTCCCGCGCCGTTGCGCTCCACGATATGCGGTTGCCACCTCTGGTCCGGGTCTCTGCACCGGATGGGTCGACCGACCTTGCTGGGAGCGAATGTTCCACTGCGGCGCCGCGGCGCGTCACCGTTTAGCCTGCCGTCCAGATCGGGCCACGCGACCAGCTGTCCATCCGTCGGCAGCCTGGCGTTCGCGGGGACGTCACGGATACGCGGCACCTTCCTCGACTTCGAACCTGCCGGGAGTGCCCTGCCACGCGAATCGAGCGTGCTCGAGCATGTGCATCCGATCGGCTTGGTACTGCGCGATGGTCACCTTCTGCTCACGGATGAGAACAGCGATCGGGCTGGAATTGCGCAGCGCCTCCAGCGCCTTCGAGAGGTGCTTCCGGATGACCGGGGCGAGGCCCGGCCTCGGCTCGCCGAGGACCAGAAGTTTCAGTCTCATCGTCAACACCGGGGCAATCGAGAGCATCTGCGGCTCGCCGCCCGAAGAGTTCGACGTGTAAAAGTAGGCGATCGCCTCCTGAAACACCGTGCCCCGGAGCAGCGGGGCAGTGAGGAGGAAGGTTCATGCTCCATGATCGGGATGATGCGCCATCTTCGATCCGGTTGAAGTCATCGCTGAAGACTCCTCTCCCTTGACCGCCTGCCGCATTGCGTATGTCGCCCTGCGCAAGGGAAATGACCCGCAAGCGCGCGGATCAGAAGACGAGGGAGCGCCGAAATCCTGCTATTGAATTGGGGCTCATGGGGCCGACGTGCTCCGCCAGTGGGCGCTCACCGGAAGAGCTGGCGTTGAGGCGACCTCGATTCCAGCCCACTGGCGAACGCCGCCGACGCGGCCAATGCCAGGCCCGAACCTCCAGGCGTGGAGCGCTCCCCTGGAGCCCGGAACGTCGCATCCGGAAGTCGACGGACACCCCTCCCCGAAGATCTGCCGGGCGGCGCTCGCTCTGCACCCGAGGATTGGTTACGCGCTGCCGGTGCGGCCGAGGACAACGCGCACCGTCTTGAGAAGGATCACCAGATCGAGCCAAACAGAATGGTTCCGAGCGTACCAGCGGTCCAGGCGGATCCGCTCGTCATGCGTTGTCTCGTTCCGACCGGATACCTGCCACAAGCCGGTCAGCCCGGGCAGGCAGCGGACATAGTATGCGAAGTCCTGACTCTCGTAATATGCGCGGTCTTTCGGGTAGCCCGAGACCTCGGGCGCGACAATCGGCCGAGGGCCGACGAGGCTCATGTCGCCGAGCAGCACGTTGAGCAACTGGGGCAATTCGTCGAGCGATGTGCCGCGCAGGAAGCGCCCAAGCGGGGTGATCCGCGGGTCGTTACGGAGCTTCTGGTAGCGCTCCCATTCTTTTCTCGCGTCCATGTCGGTGGCCAGCAGGTCCTGCAGACGTTCCTCGGCATCGGGGAGCATTGTGCGGAACTTCCAGCAGCGGAAGCGCCGGCCGTCGCGGCCAATCCGGGTCTGCGAAAAGAGCACCGGACCTCCTTCGAGGGCGAGCAGCGCCGTCAATACGGCCAGGAGCGGCAGGAGAACGAGAAGCCCGACAGTCGTCACGACGATATCGAACAGCCGCTTCAGGGCGTGCGCCGACGGGTGTCCGGCGGAGGGGGTCATCTCCGCCATGACCATGTCGGCGCCGATGACCTTGCGCAGCGTGAGCCCGTTGCAGGCAAGGCCGCTGAACGGAAGAATGATGCTGTAGGGACGGCGCAGGGCGCTCAGCAGGTCCAGCAGATCCTGTGCGCCGGCAATTTCCTCGGGCGTCGGAGCCAGGACGATCTGCAGCCGCCGGGCCGAAACGCCGGCACGCTCGGCAGTGTGGTCGAGCATCTTCTCCAGGCGCTGCGGGTCGTGCCGCTCGATCCGCGAGAGCGGCACGCTCTCCAGAAGCCGCACCGGGATTCGTCCGACTCTCGCGTAGTTCGAACAGCAGGAGGTCCGGCGCGATGCCGGAACCGAGCAGGACGACGTGGTTGGTGTTCGCGCGCCGCACCATCGGCAGCGAACGCAGTGCCATGCGCAACGATATCACCGACAGCGCCACGATCGGGTAGGCGGCGACGAACCAGAGTCGCGAGTTGTGGTCGCGCAGCATGTACTGCAGCATCGTGTCGAACGCGCCGAGGAGGGCGACGCCGGCGATGATGCGCTTGACTTCGTTGAGTTCCCAATCGCCGCGCCCATACAGCCCGCCGAAACCGAACACCCCGATCGCAAGCGCGGCCAGGAAGGCCAGCTCGCGTGCGCGCTCGACAAGGAATTGCCAGGACGGGACCTGGTCGATATTGAAGAAGGAGCGCAGAAGGTCGGCAACGAGAACCGCCGCCCCAAAGCCGAGCACGACCGCCATGAGATCGACTGCCACCATGGCGAGTGTCAGCCCTAACCCAAGGCCGCCCCGCCCCGCCTTGCTGCCGAGACCGTGCGCTGCGATACGTTCAAAAACCCGGGCGGCCCGCTCGTCGATCTCGGCGTCAATCCCACCCAGCCGCGCCGATCGGCCCGGACCCGCCACCGAAAAATTATCCGATACCGACATATCCGCTTCCCAATCTATCGATCCACGCCACCCAGCCCGCAGCGGCGCAAGCGAGAATCAAGGGGCCTTACCAATGCGATGCATTATAAACTTCTTTGTCCGGCTTTGCACCAGTATTTATCACATTGGTTTCCACGTTTTCTCCCCCGACTTGGCCGCGCCCAGCAATCGGCGCTCGCCCTGGAGTTGCAAACGGTCCAGACGAATTCCCGATACTTTGATTATTTGTTTAACGCTCGGCGCGGCAGTCAGTTCCCAAGCGCACGCCAATCAATCGCAATTTGCGCAACGCGGGGCTCTCTCGGCCGCGGAGTTAAGGAAGCTGCAAGCCGAATCGCGATATGAGTTTCCCGAATTGGCAAGGTCTCGCGGAATACAAAGCCTGACCTTGGCGAAATGCGGGGACCAAAAATGGTCACAATTCGTCGGAAACGGGTGCCAGTTCCAGCCACAATTGATCAGTATCGCACATCTGGAAGTTGAAAACCTGAGGAAGGACATCGCTTTGGGGGCCGCTGGGATGGAGAAGCTGGAGGATGATCCGGCGGACGCGCTCGCGGCAGAGCCCAGGGGGGCAGGCATCATCACCGGCGGGATCACCGACAGCGTCCAGGGCGGCAGCCTGTCGCTCGGGGTCGGCGCGATCCGAGAGCCTGCGACGAGAAACTCTGCAGTCGTCTTATCCGCTGACCAAACAACGCGGGAACCAGTCGCTGCACAGGCAAGCGTATTGAACGAGGGGCAGGATATGCAAGTAAGTGACGCGACCGGACTTTCCAATCCGTCGATGTCCTTTAATCTGGAGGCGGTGCACGACTGGTCAGTTGCGATGCCCTTCCTCGACATCATGAAGATGTCCCGGCCCTGGATCGGCAACTCTCCCGGGCACTGGGGGGCAATGACGAACGAGCAACTCCAGGCGAGCGGAGTTCTGGATGACTCGGGCTGGCCGACCAGGATTCCCGACGGTATTGACAGCATCGTGACGGGCTGGGACTGGAACGGGCAGCCGATGGCGGCGGACAGCCGCAAAGGCATCTATGTTCTTACCTACGATGGTGAGGGCGACATCAGTCTCCAGGCGGATGCAAAGGTCATCAGTCAAGAGCCGGGCCGCATCGTCTTCGAGAACGAGTCCGGCAACAAGATCGTGATGAAGATCACAGGAACCGATCCCAACGGGACCGGCGATTACATCCGAGACATCTCGATCGTGCGCGAGGATTATGTTGATCTTCACGAATCCGGTGAGATTTTTAATCCGGAGTGGCTGTCCGTTATCGAGGATTCGAGCCAGATCCGCTTCATGAACTGGATGGCGACCAATGGCCTGATGCTCTCGGATTGGTCCGACCGTCCCCACCTGGGCGATGGAAGCTGGGCTGTGAACGGCGTCCCCGTCGAGGCGCTGGTCCAGCTCGCGAACCAGACGGGGGTCGATCCCTGGTTCACGTTACCGCTGCATGCGACCGAGGAGTACATCAGGGAATTTGCCGGCTATGTCCGGGACCATCTTGACCCTGGTCTCAAGGCATCGTTCGAGCTGTCGAACGAAACCTGGAACTGGGGGATGACGCAGACACACGACATCCAGGCCATGATGGAAGCCGATTGGGGCGACGTGTCCGGCGGCGGGTATCATACGAACTACCGCGCCAAGCTTGCGACTGAGACGGCGCTGATTCTCAGGGAGGTGTTCGGCGACGAGGCTGACACTCGTCTCGTCAACGTCCTTGCCGTACACACCTTCAACTCCGGGATGACGGATCAGGAGCTCAAAGCAGAGCTTTGGCATGAGGTCGAGCCGGACAACTGGGTCTCGCCCGCCAGCGTGTTTGATGCCGTCGCGGTTACGACGTATTTCGGCGCCGCGACGTTAAGCGACGCCGACATGCGGGCCGATCTGCTGGCCGCAGTCCGGGATCCGTCGGTTAATGCTTTCGACTGGCTCGCCGAGAAGCTCATGGATCCGGAGTACAAGCGCTCGATCCCCGAGCTAGCGGGGTTCCTCGAGGCGCAAAAGGAAATCGTGTCGGAATACGGCATTGATCTCGTCGCATACGAGGGCGGCCAGCACGTCCATCACAAGGGCCCCGGCAAGGCCCGTGACGAGATAGCGGAGTTGCAGGATTTCCTCGCCGAATTCGTCCGCAGCGAACAGATGGCCGACCTCTACGCGGAACTGTGGGACACTTGGAAATCAGTCGGCGACGGCCCCTTCATGCAGTTCATCGATGTGGGCTCGATCAGCAAATTCGGATCCTGGGGGTTGCTCGCGGCCCTCGGAGACAGCACGCCGCGGGGCGACCTGCTTTTCGGGTTGAACGAGACGGTCCCCTCCTGGTGGGAGGACGGCCGGGCGTCGGATGTCCATCTGCAGGGCGTCATTCGCCTCGGTACCGAACAGGCCGATGTCCTCATTGGCACGACCGACGACGATTTCCTGATCGGCGCTGGCGGCGACGACACCTTCAATGGCGGGGCTGGTGACGATGCGATCCATGGCGGAGCCGGCTCGGATGTGCTCCGGTTGAGCGGCGCCCTCGACGACTACCGTATTTTGCCGGAGGGTGACGGCTACAGACTGACAGGACCGGACGGCAGTGATTATGTTGTTGACGTCGAGGAGGTGATGTTCTCCGACGGTGTCAAAATTGCACTCAGCCGGATTCAGCCTGGGACCGCCGAAGTGCCGGGCAGCGCCGAGCAGCCCGGGACCGTCGAGCAGCCCGGGACCGTCGACCAGCCCGGGACCGTCGACCAGCCCGGGACCGCCGACCAGCCCGGGACCGTCGACCAGCCGGGAGCGGAACCCTCACCGGTGCCGGTCGACAACGCTGATCCCCTGCGGTTGGACCAGCGCGGAATGCTCCTTGACGGGAATGATGGCGTCGACCGCGTCGAAGTGACGATGGGCCAGGCCGGCATCCGCGTCGATGCGCTCAATCCCTGGTCGACGCTCGGCCAGGAACTCGGTCTGTCCAAGGATGGCACGTCACCTGGATACACTGTCGCCGAACGCGGCGCCGAGGCACAGTTCGATGGTGTTACCGTGGGGGCAAATTACTTCAGCACACAATCAAATCAAGCTGAAAGGGACGGATCGCAGCTGACCGGCAGCGCACTTGAGACGATGCTGCGGCTCGGCTCCGTACTGACGAATATCGAGATACTGGAGGGATCGGCAGGGAATGACGTTTTCGTCGGGGGAAGGACGTCCGACCATTTCATCGGCGGCTCGGGTGATGATCAGTTGTACGGCCGCGATGGTGACGACGTGCTCGAAGGCGGCGATGGGAGGGACGTGCTCCGGGGCGATGCGGGAGACGATCTCCTGATCGGCGGCGCCGGCGCCGACCGATACCGCTTCAACACGACATCCTTCGATCACGACACAATCATTGGATGGCAGGACGGTGAGGATCTTCTGGATTTCCGTCCGGTTGGGCTCGGTTTCGCCGATTTCACCAGCTCGGAAACCGATGGTGGCACACTGCTGACGCTCACAGCCCAACCTGAAAACTCGATCTTCTTTGCGGGGGTCGATCACGCCACTATCGATCAAACGGACTTCCTGTAGCTGTCTGCGGAAAGACCCTTTCCGACTCGGCTGCGGCGTTATTCCGTCTGCTATCGGTCGCGGCGGGGGACGGGATGCGTGGATCGGATCGGCAGAGCGAAGCACTGTTCTTCCGCGTGGACATCGAGAAGCGGGTGCCGGCGGCACCCGCGGATCACCGGCGGCGAACGCTGCGCTGGAGTTGACCTCGGAAGCGTTCGATGTGCTCTACGGTCCGGTCGGACGGCCGTCGATCCCGCCGGAGATGCTGCTGCGCGCCCCGCTGCTGCAGACCTTCTGCGGCGTGCGCTCTGAGCGCCATCTGGATACCCGCAAATAGCCGTCGGCTTCGTCTGTGACATGGTTCACTTGCGAGAAGGGATCCGGGGCGGAGCATGCGGCAGGCGGGATTTTCGGCCTATCGGAACACGTCGAGCGACTGAGCCTGGACGGCGAGCCGCCCGAGGTGCTCGCGGCGACTCAGGATTCCGAGATTTTTTGCGGCTGACTGGTCGAGGGGCTCGGTAACGTCGACGGCTCGAAGGGCGGTCGGCCGCCGATCGATCCGGTGTCGATGTTCAAGGCGCTGATCCTCTAGGCGCAGCACAATCGTAAGCGGTGTCCACGCCCCCTCTCTGTCGGCGGGCGCAGACGTCTGATCCATTCGCCGATGTCTGGCGGTGGATTGGAGGCGAGCTTTGCAAGGAAGATTGCCATGTTCTTTGGCGAGCGATTCGCCGAGCGTCGAACGGCTGGAGGTGATCGCGGGTCCGACGGGCCGGCGGCGCTGGCCAGACGAGGTGAAGGCGCGGGTCGTGGCGGAGACGCTGGAGCCGGGGGCGCGGGTGAACGACGTCGCGCGCCGGCACGGGGTGCAGCCGCAGCAGGTGACGGCGTGGCGGCGCCTTGCGCGCCAGGGCAAGCTCGTGATCCCGGCTGACGGCGAGGTTGAGTTCGCGACGCTGATGGTCGAAGTGCCCGAGGCGGCGATCGAACGCGCTACGGCCGTCGAGATCGAGGTCGACGGTGTCGTCATCCGGCTGCCGCCCGATGCCGCGGTCGAGCGGATCGGCGCGATCGTCCGGGCGCTGCGGGCGCCGTGATCGTCCCGGCGCAGGCGGTCCGGGTGGTGATCGCGACAAAGCCGGTCGACTTCCGCAAGGGCCATGACGGGCTGGCGGCGCTGGCGCAGAACGAACTCGGCCTCGACCCGCATTCCGGCCTGATCGTGGTGTTCCGCTCGAAGCGCGGCGACCGCATCAAGGTGCTGTTGTGGGACGGCAGCGGGCTGGTGATGGTCTACAAGCGGCTGGAGAGCGGCCGGTTCGCCTGGCCGGCGATCAGCGACGGCGTCATGCGGCTCTCGCGGGCACAGTTCGAGGCGCTGTTCGAGGGCTTGGACTGGCGGCGGGTCTTCCCGCGGCGCGTCCGCGGCCCCTCTGCGGCCGAGTAGACTCATACCAGCTTGCGGTGATCATGACCCATGAGCCCAGTCGCGGAGGCCGATGGTCATGATCTTCCAAGGGCGGTCGATAAGCCGGTTCCATGCCTCGCAGCTGAGCGCGACGATATCGTCGTAGCTGTCGAAGACCCGGTTCGAGAGCCAGTTGTCGCGGATGTACTGCCAGACGTTCTCGACCGGGTTCAGTTCGGGAGATCGCGGCGGCAACGGCATGAGGGTGATGTTGTCCGGGACGACGAGCGCCTTCGAGATATGCCAGCCGGCCCGGTCCAGGATGAGCACGGCGTGAGCGCCCGGCTCGACGGCGGCGCTGATCTCGGCGAGGTGGATGGTCATCGCCTGCGTGTCGCACCGGGGCATGACGAGGCCGGCGCCCTTGCCCTTCCTCGGGCAGATCGCCCCGAAGATGTAGGCGGATTGCGTGCGCTGGTCGTGCGGGGCGGAGGGGCGCGTGCCGCGCTTCGCCCATCGGCGGGTGATTTTGTTCTTCTGCCCCACCCGGGCTTCGTCGGCGAACCACAGTTCTATCCCGGTGCCGGGCGCGAGCGTGTCGCGGACCTCCGCCAGGCGGGCGGGAAAGTCTTTTTAAAAGCGGCGATCTGCTCCTCGTTCTGCGCATGATGGCGCGGCCGGGCCGACAGCTTCGAGTAGCCGAGCGCCGTGAGTTCCCGGCTGAGCGTCGCCTCGCTCACCGAGATGCCGAACTCGTCCCACACCCAGGCGGCGAGATCGATCAGCCGCCACCGCACCACGTTGTCCACCGCCGGGATCGGGCCGCGCTCGACGATGCGCACGAGCTCGGCCCGCTGCGCAGCGCTGAGCTTCGAGGGATTGCCCGGCGGCTTGCGGCTCACGAGCCCGTCCGGCCCCTCGGCGTTGAAGCGGACCACCCAGTCCCGGACGATCTGTCGGCCGACCCCGCCGGTCTCGGCCGCCTCGGCCCGGCTCCCTCCGTCATAAATGACGGCCAGCGCCAGAAGCCGACGCGTCTGACCCGCGTCTCGGCTCGCCCGCGCCAGCCGCTTCAGATGCGCCGCACTGAAGTCTTCCCGAAGCGTCAGCGCCCGTCCCATGCCTGCCCCCTGCCGTTTTGGACAGTGAGTTAGAGATCTGCGGCCGTGGGAATCCCCTTCGCAAGTCGGCGCTACCGCAACCTGGTATCAGGCGGGCCGCCAGCATCTTCCGCCGGCAGAGGAGCGGCTATGCTCGCGCCCTGGCGCCGCTCCCCGATCTCGACCTCGCTTCGCTGCCGCCAGAGGCCCGGGCCATCGTCGAGGCGGAGCGTGCTGCCCGGCGGGCTCTGGAACAGGAGGTCGCGGCGCTCGTGGAGCGGAACGCCCGGCTCGAGCACCTGGTCGGCGAGTTCCGCAAGGCGCTCTATGGCCGGAAGTCAGAGAAGCTGAGCGCCGACGAGCGGCAGCTCGCCTTCGAGGATCTGGAAAGCGCGGTTGCCGAGGCCGAGGCGGCGAAGGCCGCCACCGGCGGCCGGTCCCGTCCCGCCGCGTCCGGGAAGCGCGCGCCGGGCCGGCTGCCGAGGGAGCTGCCGCGCATCGAGCGCGTCATCGAGCCGGCGAGCACGCTCTGCCCGTGCGGCTGCGGCGAGATGGCGAGGATCGGCGAGGACCGGTCCGAGCGGCTCGACATCGTGCCGGCGCAGTTCCGGGTGATCGTCACCGTCCGGCCGAAGTATCCCTGTCGCCGCTGCTCCGGCGCCCTCGTGCAGGCACCCGCCCCGGCGGACCTGATCGAGGGGGCGCTGCCGACCGAGGCCATGCTCGCCCACGTGCTGGTCGCGAAGTATGCCGACCACACGCCCCTCTACAGGCAGGCACAGATCTATGCCCGGTCGGGCCTCGAGCTGCACCGCGCGACGCTGGCAGACTGGGTCGGCAAGGCGTCCTTCCACCTCGCGCCGGTCGTCGACAGGCTGGCCGAGCACCTGAAGCGCTCGTCCAAGCTCTTCCTCGACGAGACGACGGCACCGGTGCTCGATCCGGGCCGCGGCAGGACGAAGACCGGTTACCTCTGGGCACTGGCGCGCGACGACCGGCGCTGGGGCGGCGCCGACCCGCCCGGCGTCGTCTACTTCTACGCGCCCGGCCGCGGCACGGAGCATGCCGAGGCGGTGCTCCGCGGCTTCTCCGGCACGCTGCAGGTCGATGGCTACGCGCCCTACAAGAGGCTCGCGCGGCGGCAGCGCACCGAGGGGCCGCCCGTCCTCGCGCACTGCTGGGCGCACGGGCGGCGACAGCTCCGCGAGCTCTTCGACCGCGACGCCTCGCCCGTCGCCGAGGAAGGCCTGCGGCGCATCGCCGAGCTCTACGCCATCGAGGCCGAGATCAGGGGCCGCGGTCCGGAACTCCGCCATGCCGTTCGGCAGGAGCGCACCAGGCCGCTCGTCGAGGCATTCGGCGATTGGCTGGCCGGCTGCCGCGCCCGGATCTCCGCGAAATCGCGCGCCGGCGAGAAGCTGGCCTACTTCGCCAACCACTGGGATGGCTTCCGCGTCTTCCTCGCTGACGGCCGGGTCGAGATCGACAGCAACGCCGTCGAGAACACCATCCGCCCCATTGCCCTCGGCCGCAAGAACGCGCTGTTCGCAGGACATGACGAAGGTGGCCGCGCCCGGGGTCGCATCGCGTCGCTGATCGAAACCGCGAAGATGAACGGCGTCGAGCCCTTCGCCTACCTCGCCTCGACGCTCACCGCCCTCGCCAGCGGTCACCCGCAAAGCCGCATCGACGACCTGCTGCCATGGGCATTCCGCCCGTCGTCAACCTGAAAATCGGCAGGGCCGAGAAGCATCGCTTATACCAGCTTGCGGTGATCATGACCCATGAGCCCAGTCGCGGAGGCCGATGGTCATGATCTTCCAAGGGCGGTCGATAAGCCGGTTCCGTGCCTCGCAGCTGAGCGCGACGATATCGTCGTAGCTGTCGAAGACCCGGTTCGAGAGCCAGTTGTCGCGGATGTACTGCCAGACGTTCTCGACCGGGTTCAGTTCGGGAGATCGCGGCGGCAACGGCATGAGGGTGATGTTGTCCGGGACGACGAGCGCCTTCGAGATATGCCAGCCGGCCCGGTCCAGGATGAGCACGGCGTGAGCGCCCGGCTCGACGGCGGCGCTGATCTCGGCGAGGTGGATGGTCATCGCCTGCGTGTCGCACCGGGGCATGACGAGGCCGGCGCCCTTGCCCTTCCTCGGGCAGATCGCCCCGAAGATGTAGGCGGATTGCGTGCGCTGGTCGTGCGGGGCGGAGGGGCGCGTGCCGCGCTTCGCCCATCGGCGGGTGATTTTGTTCTTCTGCCCCACCCGGGCTTCGTTGGTGAACCACAGTTCTATCCCGGTGCCGGGCGCGAGCGTGTCGCGGACCTCCGCCAGGCGGGCGGGAAAGTCTTTTTAAAAGCGGCGATCTGCTCCTCGTTCTGCGCATGATGGCGCGGCCGGGCCGACAGCTTCGAGTAGCCGAGCGCCGTGAGTTCCCGGCTGAGCGTCGCCTCGCTCACCGAGATGCCGAACTCGTCCCACACCCAGGCGGCGAGATCGATCAGCCGCCACCGCACCACGTTGTCCACCGCCGGGATCGGGCCGCGCTCGACGATGCGCACGAGCTCGGCCCGCTGCGCAGCGCTGAGCTTCGAGGGATTGCCCGGCGGCTTGCGGCTCACGAGCCCGTCCGGCCCCTCGGCGTTGAAGCGGACCACCCAGTCCCGGACGATCTGTCGGCTGACCCCGCCGGTCTCGGCCGCCTCGGCCCGGCTCCCTCCGTCATAAATGACGGCCAGCGCCAGAAGCCGACGCGTCTGACCCGCGTCTCGGCTCGCCCGCGCCAGCCGCTTCAGATGCGCCGCACTGAAGTCTTCCCGAAGCGTCAGCGCCCGTCCCATGCCTGCCCCCTGCCGTTTTGGACAGTGAGTCGAGATCTGCGGCCGTGGGAATCCCCTTCGCGAGTTGGCGCTACCGCAACCTGATATTACGCACAATCTGAGCGCCGCGCGGATGAAGTTCATGACCCGCGACCGGCTGTCGTGGATGCGATTCCTCGGCTTCGATTTCGGCGCGCCGATGCCGGACGATTTCGCAGGCGACCGCACGGACCAATGCGAAAAAGTCATCCATTCTCGCCCGGATCGAGCACGTCTTCGCCCGAACGATCCGCCTGGCCCGCGCCGAGGCTGCTCCACCCGGGCAATGCCGCGAGCCAGCGCATCCGGAAACGCATCGAGGGGGCCTTCGACTGGACGAAGAGCTTCGCCGGCCACCGAAAGACAGGGTCCAAGGGCTCCCACGCGTCCCCTTATACCAATCGGCGCTGAGGTTGACTCACGAAGGGGATTCCCTCGGGGGCCTGGTCGTGATTCATCATGGAGAACAGAGGGGGTTCTCCATGGCGGCAGCGATCGGGCTCAGGTCTGACTACTCGGCGGATGCGTTGAGGGGGCTGGCGAAGGCCAGCCGGGATGCGAAGCAGACCCGCCGGCTCCTGACGTTGGCCTCGATCTACGAGGGTGGGAGCCGGACGCAGGCGGCGCGGATCGGCGGTGTCGGGTTGCAGATCGTGCGGGACTGGGTGGTGCGGTTCAACGCCGATGGGCCGGCCGGGCTTGTGGACCGCAAGGCGCCGGGCCAGGCGCCGCGGCTGACGGCGGAGCAGTTGGCGGCACTCGCGCAGGCGGTGGAAGACGGACCGAAGCCGTATCTGCACGGGGTGGTGCGCTGGCGGCTCGGGGACCTGGCGGCGTGGCTCCGTGAGGAGTTCGGGGTCTCGGTCAGCGAGACGACGGTGAGCCGGGCGCTGAAGCGGCTGGGTTTCCGGGTGCTGACGGCGCGGCCGCAGGCGCACGGGCAGGATCCCGAGGCGGTGGGCGCCTTTAAAAAAGCTTCCCGGCGGCCATCGCCGAGATCCGCGACCGGCACGCCCGCGGCAGGCGTATCGAGGTCTGGTTCCAGGATGAAGCGCGGGTGGGGCAGAAGAACCTGATCACGCGCCGCTGGGCGCGTCGCGGCACGCGGCCCCGCGCACCGCACGACCAGCGCACGAAATGGGCCTACATCTTCGGCGCGATCTGCCCGAAGATCGGCAAGGGTGCGGCGCTGGTCATGCCCTTCGCCGACACCGAAGCGATGCAGGCGCATCTCGTCGAGATCAGCGCCGCGGTGGCGCCCGGCGCACACGCCGTGCTTATCCTGGACCAGGCGGGATGGCACGTCTCCGGCCGCCTCCTCATCCCGCAGAACATCACGCTCCTGCCGCTGCCGCCGCGCTCGCCCGAGCTGAACCCCGTCGAGAACGTCTGGCAGTTCATGCGCCAGAACTGGCTGTCGAACCGGGTCTTCAACTCCTACGACGACATTGTCGCCCACTGCTGCGAGGCGTGGAACAAGCTCGCCGACCAGCCGTGGCGCATCATGTCCCTCGGACTGCGGGACTGGGCGCATGAGTTTTGATCAGCGCGGGTTGGTATTAGCCTTCATCCTCGCCGCTGCAGCCTGCAACCCGATCCGACCGTAAAAGCTCATCGCCGCGTAACAGGCCGCCCCGGGTGAAGGCACCCCGCCACCGACGGGCCAGCGCTCAAAGCACAGGCGCTACGCCTCGACGCCCTGCTTTTTCGACAGCCTGTAGAATTGACGTAATATCCGGCCTTCCTCCCGCGTCATGAGGGGTGGTGGTGTCGTCAGGCGAGGATTGCCACCGAACGGTTCGGCGAGATTGGCGGCCAGCCGCGCGCGGCGAGGCGGCTGTTGCCTCGCGCGGCGATCACCGGCATGCCGCTGGGGCGGTCCCGCAAGGGCGGGCCCGCACGGGCGGCCGGGGAGGCGGGATGCGGCTGGCGGACATGACGGCTGGCGGGGCGGCGGCGCGCTGGACGGCGGCGCGGCTGGCGGCGGGCAGCGTCGGCGTGGCGCTGGCCGTGCTGGCGCTGAAGCTGCTGGCCTGGTGGCTGACCGGCTCGCTGGCGCTCTGGTCGGACGCGCTGGAGAGCGTCGTCAACGTCGCCGCCTCGGGCGCGGCGCTGCTGGCGATCCGGCTGGCCGACAAGCCGGCCGACCGGCAGCACCCCTACGGTCACCACAAGGCCGAGTACTTCTCGGCGGTCGTCGAGGGCGTGCTGGTCATCCTGGCGGCGCTGTCGATCGCCTGGGCGGCCTGGGAGGCGCTGCTGGTGCCGCGTATGCCGGCGTTCTCGGGCGCCGGGCTGGCGGTGAACGCGCTGGCCAGCGTGCTGAACGGCGCCTGGGCCTGGGTGCTGATCCGGCGCGGGCGGGCGATGGGCTCGCCGGCGCTGGTGGCGGACGGGCGGCACCTGGTGACGGACGTGGTGTCCTCGGCCGGCGTGCTGGCCGGGCTGGGGCTGGCGCTGTCGACCGGCTGGGCGGTGCTGGACCCGCTGCTGGCGCTGGCGGTGGCGGGCAATATCCTGTGGTCGGGCTGGGTGCTGGTGCGCGCCTCGATCGGCGGGCTGATGGACGAGGCGGTCGACCGGGCGACCATGGCGCGGATCAACGCGCGCATCCTTGAGGCCGGCGAGGGGGCGATCGAGGCGCACGACCTGCGGACCCGGCACGCCGGGCGGATGACCTTCGTCGACTTCCACCTGGTCGTGCCCGGCGCGCATGAGCGTCAGCGAGGCGCACCGCATCTGCGACCGCATCGAGGCGGCGCTGCGGGCCGAGATCGGCGAGGCGGTGATCACCATCCATGTCGAGCCGCACGGCAAGGCAAAGGAAGCAGGGTGCGCTGGTGATCTGAGGTGGGCGTGTGCGGGAAGAAAGATTTGCTGGGGAAGGCCCCAAAGGTGGGGCCGGGCTCGAGCGTGCTGCGAGTTGCGCCGGCCGTCAAGGCCAGGCCGGCTTCGCCGGTGCTGCGCAGCCTTGACGGCCGTCACGACTCGCGGGGGAGGGGGTGCCGCGGCCGGCGCGGCGGGGTCGGGCCCGAGCGCGTGAGGAACGGCACGGAGGAGGAGGTCGCCGGGGAAGGGCCCGGACGCGGGGCCGGGGAACTCGCGCGCGGGCGTGGGCGCGGGTGGGGGCCTCTTTGCATCGGCGGGCGGCGGGCGTATGACGGGCGCGGCCGCCGGAGGCGGGCCGCACGCGGAGGAACGAGATGACCGAGCAGGACGACGCCACCACGACACTCTCGCTGAAGCCGGGCAGCTCGCGGCACAGCGCCTACAACCTGCGCCCGGCGCTGGCCGAGGACGAGGAGCGCCACACGCTGAGCGTCATCGTCGACAACGAGCCGGGCGTGCTGGCGCGCGTCATCGGTCTGTTCTCGGGGCGGGGCTACAACATCGAGAGCCTGACGGTGGCCGAGACCGACCATCGCGGGCACCTGTCGCGCATCACCATCGTCACCACCGGCACGCCGCAGGTGATCGAGCAGATCAAGGCGCAACTCGGCCGGCTGGTGCCGGTGCACGCGGTGCACGACCTGACGGTCGAGGGGCCGCATGTCGAGCGCGAGCTGGCGCTGGTCAAGGTCGCCTCGACGGGCGATCCCCGGGTCGAGGCGCTGCGCATGGCCGAGCTGATCGGCGCGCGCGTCGTCGACGTGACGCTGGAGAGCTTTGTCTTCGAGCTGGCCGACGAGTCGGAGCACATCGACGCCTTCGTCGAGCTGATGCGGCCGCTGGGGCTGGTCGAGGTGGCGCGCACCGGCATCGCCGCGATGGTTCGCGGCCCGGCGGCCAGGGCATGAGCTTGCGCGGCGTCGGGCGGGGAGGCGTGCTGCTGGCGCTGCTGCTGGCCGCCTGCGCGCCCCAGCGTGGCGACCCGCTGATGCCGCCCGGTGGCATTGCCGCCGCGCCGCCGCGCACAGCGTCCGCCCCCAGTGCCGCGCTGGCCTCCGTGCAGGACGTGCCGCAGATCTACATGGCGCTGCAGCCGGACCCGGGCGGGCCGACCTCGGTGGTCCTGGCGATCGACCGCAGCCGGGACAAGACGCCCTCGGACGACCCGGCGATCCGCATCACGCCGGAGAACGGCGCCTGCAACCCGCAGCAGCTTCGCTATTTCGATTTTCCGCCCGCGCAGGCGGAGCGGCCCGTCTACGGTCCCGACGAGGCGGCGCGGGGCATCACGGCGCGCGAGCTGCCGGACTTCATGGCGACGGCCGTGACGTCCGCGATGCTGGCCGACGGTTTGATCGACAAGCCGGACGACTCGCAGCCGCAGAACGTCTGCACGCGCAAGCTGCTGCAACGCCTGATCATAGACCGCAGCACCGCCACCGGCTGAGTGGCGCGGGCGGGCCGCCGGGCCGCACCACGGCCTGCGCTCCGTCTTCGGCCCGGCCGGCGGCCCCGCCTGCGGCCCGCCGCCCCGCCTGCGGCCCGCCGCCCCGCCTGCGGCCCGCCATCCCGCCGGCGGCCCGCCGTACCCCCTCTGCGGCTCGCCGCCCGCCGGCGGCGTCGCGCATCAGCTCAGGCATGTCAGGGTCGGCTCGGCCGGTTTGACCGGACGGCGCGGTCGCACGATCCGCGGCGAGCAGGGCGGGCTTCATCCTCAAGCGGATGGCGTGGTCACCGGTCTCCTTGCGGCTGGACACCGCAAACCGCGTCGTCTAACCACGCCCGCGATCCTGCACGGGCGGGCCTGCCGGGGCGGGTTTGCCGGGGCGGGCCAGTGAACACGGACGAGGGGGCGACATGCGCGTCTATTACGATCGCGACTGCGACATCAACCTGATCAAGGACAAGAAGGTGGCCGTGGTCGGCTATGGCAGCCAGGGCCATGCGCACGCGCTGAACATGCGCGACTCGGGCGTCAAGAACGTCGCCGCCGCGCTCCGCGCCGGCTCGCCCTCGGCGAAGAAGGCGTCCGATGCCGGCATCCAGGTGATGGAGATCGCCGAGGCCGCCGCCTGGTGCGACGTCATCATGATGGCGATGCCGGACGAGCTGCAGGCCGAGACCTATTACAAGCACATCCACGACAACCTGCGCGACGGGGCGGCGATCGCCTTCGCGCACGGGCTGAACATCCATTTCGGCCTGATCGAGCCGAAGCCGACCGTCGACGTCATCATGATGGCGCCCAAGGGCCCGGGCCACACCGTGCGCGGCGAGTTCGTGAAGGGCGGCGGCGTGCCTTGCCTGGTCGCCGTCCACAACGACGCCAGCGGCCGGGCGCTGGAGATCGGGCTGAGCTACTGCTCGGCGATCGGCGGCGGGCGGTCGGGCATCATCGAGACCGACTTCAAGGAAGAGTGCGAGACCGACCTCTTCGGCGAGCAGACCGTGCTCTGCGGCGGGCTGGTCGAGCTGATCCGCATGGGCTTCGAGACGCTGGTCGAGGCGGGCTACGCCCCCGAGATGGCCTATTTCGAGTGCCTGCACGAGGTGAAGCTGATCGTCGACCTCATCTACGAGGGCGGCATCGCCAACATGAACTACTCGATCTCGAACACGGCCGAGTTCGGCGAGTACCATTCGGGCCCGAAGATCCTGCCGCGCGAGGAGACCAAGGCGCGGATGCGCGAGGTCCTGAAGGACATCCAGGACGGCCGCTTCACCAGCGAGTGGATGCGTGAGTTCAAGGCCGGGATGCCGATGTTCAAGGCGATCCGCCGCAACAACGACGCCCACCAGATCGAGCAGGTCGGCGAGAAGCTGCGCGGCATGATGCCGTGGATCGCCGCCAACCGGATGGTCGACAAGTCGAAGAACTGAGGCCGAGCGGGTCCGGGCGCGCGCCCCGGACCCGCGCGACCCTCGCTTTCTGCCCTGCCGCAAGCCCGGTGTCGCGACACCGGCCTTTTGGCGGATGCATGTCGACCATGAGCGCGACCCTCAGCACCGGCGATTTGCCGTCGTCCTGTCAGCGTGGACGTGGCTGGCTACAGCCGGGTGATGCAGCGCGCCGCACCGGCGCTGCTGGCGGCGCTGAACGCGATATTCCGCGGCACGATCCGCCCTGGCGTCGTCGGCGCAGGGCGGACGGGTCTTCAAGCTCGTGGGCGACGGGGCGCTGATCGAGTTTCGCTCGGTGCATGACGGCGTGCGCGCCGCCGTCGAGATCCAGCGCGCCATGGCGCAGCGTGACCCCGGCCCGGCGGAGCCGATCCGCCTGCGCGTCGGGGCTGCACGCCGGCGACGTGCTGGCCGACGGCGAGGACCTGTTCGGCGACCCGTCAACATCGCCCAGCGGCTGCAGGCCGCGGCCGAGCCCGGCGGCGTGCTCGTCTCGGGCGTGTCGTCCAGCTCGCCGGGGCCGACCTGCCCTGCCGGCTGCGCGCCGAGGGGCGGCGCAGCTTCAAGAACATCGACGTCCCAGTCGAGACTTTCTCGGTCGACCGTCGTCGGCGTCGGACGCGAGGGGTGTCGATCGACGACGCGAGCGGCGCCAGCCCGGTGGCAGCAGGAGATCCGGTTCTGCTCGACCGCCGACGGGCGTTTCGCTGGGCTGGGCGGCGAGCGGTGCCGGGCCGGTGGTGGTCAAGGCGCCGAACTGGATCACGCATCTCGAGTTGGACTGGCGGGGCGCGCATAGCCAGGCCTGAGCTGGATCAGCTCGATGTGCGGCGCAACATCGGCTCGATCCGCTATGACGCGCGCGGCAACGGGCTGTCGAGCCGCGAGGTGGACGACATCTCCTTCGATCGCTTTGTCGACGACCTGGAACGCGTCTTCGACGCGGCCGGGGTCGAGCGGGCGCCGATCTTCGCGCTGTCGCAGGGCTGTGCCATCGCCATCGCCTTTGCCGCACGGGCGCCCGTGCGCGTGTCGGGGCTCGTCATGATGGGTGGCTTCGCCGTCGGCAGGGCGCTGCGCACGCAGAAGGGCCAGGCGGAGGCCGAGGCGCTGAAGGCGATGATCGGCGCCGGCTGGGACGATCCCTACCCTCGCTGCGCGACCTGCTGGCGGACTGGATCGTGCCGCTGGCCAGCCTGGAGGAGCGGCGGCTGTTCGCCGACGACATGCGCCGGATGATCACGGCGGAGACCATGCTGCGCTATCGCGAGGTGATCGAGTACGTGGACGTCTCGGCGCTGCTGGAGAAGGTCCGTGCGCCCGCCCTGGTGCTGCACTGCACCGGCGACCGGAGCAGCCGGTCGACCAAGGTCGTGCGCTGGCGGCCGGCATCCCGGACGCGCGCTTCGTCGCCTACGACAGCCCGAATCACATCATCACCGCCAACGACCCCTGCTGGCCGCTGGCCGAGCGCGACGATTCTCTCCTTTCTCGATACGGTCGCCGGGCCGGCCTGAACGGACCGGCGAGCCGCCGGCCCGCGCCGAACGTCAGTGGCTGGCGAAGACCTTCGCCGTCCCGTCCTGCCGATCAGCAGCGTGTCGTAGGCGTCGCGCATGTCGCCCATCTCCATGCCGGGCGAGCCGGCCGGCATGCCCGGCACGGCCAGGCCGCGCGCCTCGGGGCGCTCGGCCAGCAGGCGGTGGACGTCCTCGGCCGGGACGTGGCCCTCGATAACGTAGCCGTCGACCCGCGCGGTGTGGCACGACATCTGATCGGGGGCGAGGCCGAGACGGCGCTTGAGCGTCGCCAGCGTCTCGTCGGTGACGTCCTGCGTCTCGACGCGGAAGCCGGCCGCGCGCATGTGCTCGACCCAGGCGCTGCAGCAGCCGCAGCTCGGCGACTTGGCGACGGCCAGCACCGGCAGGTCGGCGCCCGCGGCGCCGCCCGCGATGGCGAAAGGCAGGGTGGCGAGGAGCGGCGCGGCCGCTAGGCCGGCGATGAGGCTGCGTCTGTGCATCGGTTCTGGTCCCTGTCGGCTCGATCCGCGATCGCGTGCTGGCCAGCCATTGGCGCTTCCAGCCGCGGGAAGGTCAACACCTTCTGCGCCAACGAGATAGGGCTTGGCACCTTGAGGCGTGCCGGGTAGCGTCTGTGCCGGGTGCGCCCTTCCGGAGAGGGGCGGTCGAGACGGGAGAGACCGATGCGCAAGCTGCTGATGGCGACGGCCGTCGCCGCGCTGGCGTTCACGCATGGCGCGCAGGCCGGCGAAACGCTGGACCGGGTCATGAAGACCCACAAGCTGGTCATGTCCACCGACCCGGAATATCCGCCGCAGTCCTCGCTGAACTCGGACAACAAGTTCCAGGGCTTCGACATCGACGTCGGGCGCGAGATCGCCAAGCGGATGGGCGCCGAGATCGAGTTCGTGACCCCCGGCTGGGACGTCATCACCGCCGGCAACTGGGGCGGGCGCTGGGACATGTCGGTCGGCTCGATGACGCCGACCAAGGCGCGCGCCGAGGTGCTGGATTTCCCGGCGATCTACTACTACACGCCGGCGGCGCTGGCCGTGAACGAGGCGAACGACACGATCAAGGCCGCAGGGGACGCCAACGGCAAGGCGATCGGCGTCGGCGTCGCCACGACATACGAGAACTACCTGAAGCATGACCTCGAGATCGACGCGGTCGACGCGCCGCCCTTCGACTACAAGATCGACGACGCCGACATCCACAGCTACGACACCGACACGCTGGCGCTGGACGATCTGCGGCTGGGCGACGGGGTGCGGCTGGACGCCGTGATCACGGCGCTGCCGACGATCCTGGAGGCGCAGAAGGCCGGCTACCCGATCAAGGTCGTCGGCGAGCCGCTGTTCCTGGAGCCGCTGTCGGTCGCGACCGACAAGGGCGACGACGAGTTCGACGCCAAGATTGCCGAGATCGTCAAGGCAATGCACGAGGACGGCACGCTGAGCGCGCTGTCGAAGCAGTGGTACGGGGTCGATCTGACCACATCCGAACCGGGGTCGTGACCCCGGCCCTCAAGCGAAGGGTTTCTATCTGGGCGGCGGTCTTTTCCGTCGCCCTTCTGCTTATGGTGCCGGCGCCACTGTCCATGCCGGGCGTCGAGGGCGCGGCCGGCGGCTGGGTGATGCGCATCGCCATCGCCGCGGCGTTCACGCTGAACGTCTGGCTGGTGACCTTCCTGCGCTTTCGCGTGCAGATCGTCATCGCCTGGGTCGAGCTGATCGCGATGTTCCTGCTGTTCTTCTACAGCTTCGACCTGAGCTACAGCTTCATCTGGAGCCGGCTGCCCTTCCTGATCGGCACCGAGCTGCACCGCGGCTTCGCCATCGGCGCGGTGCTGACGCTGTTCATCTGCTTCGTCTCGATCGTCGCCTCGACGATCCTGGCGCTGGCCGCCGCCCTGATGCGGCTGTCGAAGAACGGCATCGCGGTGGGCATCGCCGGGTTCTACATCTCGTTCTTTCGCGGCACGCCGCTGCTGCTGCAGATCCTGCTGATCTACCTGGGCCTGCCGCAGCTCGGCATCGTCCTGACGCCGATCCCCTCGGCGATCATCGCGCTGTCGGTCTGCTACGGCGCCTACATGGCCGAGATCTTCCGCGCCGGCATCCAGGCGATCCCGCGCGAGCAGGCCGAGGCGGCGCGCGCGCTGGGCCTGCGCGAGGGGCTGATCATGCGCCTCGTCATCCTGCCGCAGGCGATCCGGCTGATCATCCCGCCGACCGGCAACCAGTTCATCGCCATGCTGAAAGACAGCTCGCTGGTGTCGATCCTGGGCGCCTGGGACCTGATGTACATGGCGCGCACGCACGGCAAGGCCGAGTTCAAGTACATGGAGATGCTGATCACCGCGGCGATCATCTACTGGGCGCTGAGCGCCTTCTTCGAGGTCGTCCAGTCGCGCATCGAGAAGCGCATGGGCAAGGGCGTTCGGGTGGACTGAGGGCCGGGCGACCCTCCTGTCACGGTGTGGCGGGGTTCCACGCTGCCGGGTCCGAGACATCCCGGGCAATGGCGCTTCAGCACGCGTCGGCAGCGCGTCGTCCGCCCCCAAGGACCTCCGGGAACGCCGCAGGGAGCGTCCCGCAGTCGCGGGAACGACGGGGATGGCGGGGGCGGCGGCGCGCCTATTCCTCCGGCTCGTCCTCGCCGGTGTCTCCGACCGTCCGGCAGCGCCTCGAGGCAGTGCTCGGCGATGTAGTCGCAGGCGCCGGCGAGGCGGGTGTCGAAGGTCGCCAGCACGTGCTCGTAGAGCGCCGTGTCGACGTCGTTGGCGTGGCGGATGGCCTCGCGCGTCGGGCTGTCCAGCACGACCTCGTGGCCGACCGAGACATTCGTGCTGGCGACCGGCGCCCAGGCGACGCCAAAGGCGGCGCGGAGCGATCTGACGGCGCGCGTCATCTCGGGCTGGGGGATGATCAGGAAGTAGGCTTCGTCGGCGTGCGTGATAGCCTCGTCGGCCTCGACGCTGCTGCCGGGGCGCTCGCCCAGCAGCATGCGCGACTGCTCGTTCGGCCGGCGCTCGCGGTGCAGCGACTCCCAGGTCTCGAAGTCTTGGCTCGCAGCCTCCTCGTGCCCCGGGTAGTCGGCATGGGTGGCAAGGAAGCGATAGTCCGAGACCGAGCGGTCAGCCGGCTCGCGCACGGCTGCGACGTAGAGCGGCGTGCGGTCGGGAAAGCGCGCGTGCAGCCCGTAGGGGAAGTGCCCGGAGACCAGCGAGAGGCCGCCGAGGTCCTCCTCCGACAGCCGATCGAGCGGGATCGACCGCTTCAGTCGCAGATCCATCGTGTTGACCCCGCCAACGATGGCGGCAAGGCCGGAGGCCAGCGTGGCGCCGGCCGTCTTGGGCACGTGCGTGTGGATCAGCACGTGCCGGGCCAGGAAGGCGCGGCGCGAGGCCAGGTCGGGCGTGCTCGCCCGGCCTGGCGAGACGTGGCCCGATTCCGGCACGGGCGACGCGGTGCGCCGTGCGAGCCAGCCTCTCAGTCCGCTCAACGGGCGGCGCTCCCGTCGGCGAGAGATCGCCCGGCCGGACCGGGCGATGACAGCGAGTGCGACGCGCGGGATCGCCGGGCCCGACCGGGCGACGGCGCGGGGCGGAGCACGGCGCGCTCGCTCACACCAGCACCGCGCCGGCGGTGCCGATGGCGCCCTTGGTCGATGCCTGGCCCAGCAGCATCTCGTTGTGCGCCTTGCCGGACGGGATCATCGGGAAGCAGTTCTCGTGCTTCTCGACCAGGCAGTCGAAGACGACCGGCCCGTCATGGGCCAGCATCTCGAGGATCGCGTCGTCGAGGTCCGCCGGGTCGGAACACCGGATGCCCTTGGCGCCGAAGGCCTCGGCCAGCTTGACGAAGTCGGGCAGGGCCTCGGAATAGCTGTGGCTGTAGCGCTCGCCATGCAGCAGCTCCTGCCACTGGCGCACCATGCCGAGCCGCTCGTTGTTCATGATGAACTGCTTGACCGGCAGGCGGTACTGCACCGCGGTGGACATCTCCTGCATGACCATGCACCACGACGCCTCGCCGGCGACGTTGACGACCAGCGACTCCGGGTGCGCGATCTGCACGCCGATCGAGGCGGGCAGGCCGTAGCCCATCGTGCCGAGCCCTCCGCTGGTCATCCAGCGGTTCGGCTCGTCGAAGGTCAGGAACTGGGCGGCCCACATCTGGTGCTGGCCGACCTCGGTGGTGATGTAGCGGTCGTGGCCCTTGGTCAGCGCTTCCAGCCGCTGCACCGCGTATTGCGGCTTGATCGTGCTGGCGGAGGCGGCGTAGCGCAGGCAGTCGACGGCCTTCCACTGGGCGACCTGCGCCCGCCAGCCGGCGGTGTCCGCCGTGCGCGCGCCGCGGCCGCGCCAGATCGACAGCATCTCCTCCAGCACCGTCGCGACGTCGCCGATGATGGGGATGTCGACGTGGATGTTCTTGTTGATCGAGCTGGCGTCGATGTCGATGTGGACCTTGCGGCTGCCGGGGCTGAACGCGTCGGTGCGCCCGGTGATGCGGTCGTCGAAGCGCGCACCGATGCAGACCATCAGGTCGCAGTCATGCATCGCCATGTTCGCCTCGTAGGTGCCGTGCATGCCCAGCATGCCCAGCCAGTGCTCGCCCGTGCCGGGATAGGCGCCGAGCCCCATCAGCGTCGAGGTGATCGGGAAGCCCGTCGCGCCGACCAGCTCGCGCAGCAGCTCGCTCGCCCGCGGGCCCGAGTTGATGACGCCGCCGCCGGTGTAGAGGACCGGGCGCTCGGCGGTCTCCAGCAGTTCGACCGCGGCCAGGATCGCGGCGGAGTCGCCGCGGGTCTGCGGCTGGTAGTGACTGATGCGCGCCTGCGACGGCTCGATGTAGCGGCCCTCGGCGAACTGGACGTCCTTGGGGATGTCGACCAGCACCGGGCCGGGCCGGCCGTGCGTCGCGACGTGGAAGGCCTGGTGGATGGTGTCGGCCAGCTTGTCGGTGTCCTTCACCAGCCAGTTGTGCTTGGTGCAGGGGCGCGTGATGCCAACGGTGTCGGCCTCCTGGAAGGCGTCGTTGCCGATCATGAAGGTCGGCACCTGCCCGGTCAGGACGATCATCGGGATCGAGTCCATCAGCGCGTCGGTCATGCCGGTGACGGCGTTGGTCGCGCCGGGGCCCGAGGTGACCAGCACGACGCCCGGCTTGCCGGTCGAGCGGGCATAGCCCTCGGCCGCATGGGTCGCGCCCTGCTCGTGGCGCACCAGGATGTGGCGGATCGCGTTCTGCTTGAAGATCGCGTCGTAGATGGGGAGTACCGCGCCGCCCGGATAGCCGAAGACCACCTCGACGCCCTGGTCCTTGAGGGACTGGACGACGATCTCGGCGCCGGTCATGACGCGGTTCTGCTGGGCCATTCTCAGTCTCCTTCGTGCGGGCACAAAAAAGGCCCCGTCAGGGGCCATCAGCGCGCATCGTCCGGCATGGCATTACGCCATCCGGTCCCCGCGCGCCTGACTTACAAGGATTCGTGCCACGTCTCACCCATCGGTTTCGTGCGGGAAAGCGATACTCCCGCGCGCGAGCCCGGTCAACCCGCAAGCGACAGCGCGCGGTCGACCAGCCCGGGCGCCGTCGGGTCGAGCGTTGTCCAGCCGGCCATCCGGTTGCGCATCCAGGTAAGCTGGCGCTTGGCATAGCGCCGGGTCTCGGTTTTCGCGCGGGCGACGGCGTCGGGCAGCGCCATGTCGCCGGCGAGATGCGCCGCCAGCTCGGCCGCGCCGACGGCCTTCATGGCGGGCGCCGTCGGCGGCAGGCCGAGCGCCAGCACGGCGCGCACCTCGTCCAGCGCGCCGGCCGCCAGCATGGCGTCGAGCCGCGCCTCGCAGCGCGCGTAGAGCCGGTCGCGGGCCATGTCGAGCCGGATGGCGGTGGCGCGCGACAGCGGCACCAGCGGCGGCGGCGTCCGCGCCTGCCAGTCGGCGAGCCCGGTGCCGGTCGCCTCCAGCACCTCCCAGGCGCGGAGCACCCGGCGCGGGTTGGCGAGGTCCAGCCCCGCCGCCGTCGCCGGGTCGCGCCGCGCCAGCGCCGCCGCGAACCCGGCGAGCCCCAGCCGCTCGAGCGCCGCCTCGCCGGCCGCGCGCACCGCCGGCTCGACGTCCGGGATCGGCGCCAGACCCTGCGCCAGCGCCTGGAAATACAGCCCCGTCCCCCCGACGACGATCGGCCGCAGGCCGGCGGCGGCGCACTCGTCCAGCACGCCCCGCACCTCGCCCAGCCACCGCCCGACCGAATACGCCTCGGCAACCCCGACATGCCCGTAGAGCCGGTGCGCCACCGCCGCCTCGTCCTCGGACGAGGGCCGCGCCGTCAGCACCCGCCACTCGGCATAGACCTGCTGGCTGTCGGCGTTGACGACCACGCCGCCGAGCGCCCGCGCCAGCGCCATGGCCAGCGCGGACTTGCCGGAGGCGGTCGGGCCCGGCGATGAGGATGGGGGCGGCTCAAGCTCGGCTCTCGCGTTGCGATCGGGCGCGGCGCCGGCAAGCCACGGTTCCCCTGGCGCGCGCGTAACGCGGGGCACGGCAAGCCGGCGTCGCGCTCATCGGGGCTGAAGGTACCGCAGAACCTGCTGAAGGGGAGCCGCCATGCGCATCAATTCAAGCTGCTGCAGCCCGTCCTCTATCGACCGGACGTAGTGCTCGGCGCCGGCGTCCCGGAAAACGGCCAACGCGTCCTCGAGACGGCGTCGGGCGTCGTCCAGGTGCTCGGGTTTTCCGTCCTTCTGGAAACGCGCCACCTCGAGGATACCGAGGTTCAGCGTCGTCGCTGCCCAGTCGAGCGGGACGCGGTCCCGCGTCCGCACCTCCAGCGCCGAACGGTACGCTGTGGCCGCCTCGTCTAGCCGCTCGGTCCCGCGCTCGCGTTGTCCGAGCGCCGCCAGCGCACCCCCGAGGTTGTTCTGGGCGCGGCCCAGTCGAGCGGCAGGAGGTCTCGGGTAATCTCCTCCAGCGCAGCCCGGTAGGCGGCGATGGCGTCGACGACCGGCATCACGGTTTCATCACGCTCGCCGATCGTCTCCAGCGCGCCGCCGATGTTCGCCTGCGTCCGCGCCCAGTCCAGCGGCACGCGCTCGCGTGTCCGCTCCTCCAGCGCGGCGCGGTAGGCCGCGACCGCCGCTTCAAGCCGGGCGGTGCCCTGGTCGCGCTCGCCGAGCGTGTGCAGCGCGACGCCGAGATTGTTCTGCGACTGCGCCCAGTCCAGCGGGACGCGATCGCGGCTTCGCTCTGCGAGCGCCGCTCGATAGGCCGCGACGGCCTCCTCCAATCGGGCCGTCCCGGTTTCGCGTTCGCCGAGCTGTTCCGAGCGCGACACCCAGATTGCTCTGCGTACTCGCCCATTTCAGCGGCTCCCGCGCGCGATCCTGCACCTCCAGCGCGGCGCGAAACGCGGTAACCGCCTCCTCCAGCCGGGCGATGCCGGTTTCGCGCTGCGCCAGGGCGAGAAGCGCCGACCCGAGGTTCGTCTGCGTCAACGCCCAGTCTGCCGGCGCCCGGTCGCGAGTCCGTACCTCCAGCGCGGCACGCAATGTCGCGACCGCCTCCTCCAGCTGGGCGTTGTCCGTCCTCCGCTCCCCGAGATCCTTCAGCGCCACGCCGAGATTGACCTGCGTCTCGGCCCAGTCGAGCGGCACGCGGTTTCGGGTTCGGATCTCCAGGGCCGAGCGGTATGCCGTGACCGCCTCATCGAGATGGTCGGTGCCGCTCTCGCGTCCGCCCAGCACCCAAAGGGCGTTGCCCAGGTTGGTCAGGGCGGCGCCGCGCTGGTCCTGGGTCCCGGCGTGCTCGGTGCAGCGGCGTGCAAGCTCGATCGAGACCTCGAGATCGAGAGCCAGTCCGCGGTCGCGGCCCCTGTCGTACCATTCCTGCTGCGCGGCACATATGGCGCCGAACAGATCTTCCGGCGCTTCCAGCGTGGCGCGCTGCACGATGCGGTCGGCGGCGGAGCTCGCGTCCCGCCTCAGCAGGTCCTGCCGCAGCCCCGCCTCGAGCAGCCTGAGTCCGTCCTTCCTGTCGCCGGGTGCGCCCGGTCCCTGCGAGGCCTCCCATGCCGCGAAGGCGCGATCGGTTTCGGCCGCGGCATCGTCGAACCACCCCCTCTCGGACAGGGCGGCCACGCGGGCGAGCACGGCCGGGACCGAGTTGCCCTCGGCCTGGGCGGGCCGCTCGCTCTGCTGGCTCTCGATGGCGATCTCGACCGCGCGCTCCAGCTCGGTCAGCGCCTGGTCGACCGTCTGGACGTCCGTGTCGACCGCCACCCGCCGCGCCAAGCCGATGACGGCAAAGCGGGTGACGCCGGCCGCTTCGGCCTGCCGGGCCGCCTCGCGCTTCTCCAGCGCGCCGAGCAGCCGGTCGACTAGCGCATCGAGCTGCCGGCGCGTCATCCCGCAATACACCCGGACGTCGCCCTCGACATCGCCGTTGATTGCCGCGGCGCATTTCTCGGCGTTGAGGCTGTCGCCGAGCGCGAATGCGACCCTAGGAGCGACGGCCACAAGGCAGATGGCCGACAGAAGGACGCGGCAGGTCACTTGCCGGGCGGCGCCGGTACGCCGACGATCACGTCACCAACGACGCCGCCGTTCACCGCGGCACCATTGTTCGCCGTGACGCGGTTCCCGGCGAAGGCAGCGCCCAGCAGGACGGCCCCTGCGATCGCCAGCGCCAGCAAGACCGGCTGCCACCCCGTCAATCCGTTGCGCGTGGAGATGGTAACGTTCCCGCCCGCCGCGATGCCGTCGCGGGTGCTGACGCGGTGCGAAGGCGCCGAGTTCTTCGCGTTGGCGGAGGGCTTGCGGGTCGCGAAGAACTGGATCGCCGTCCAGGCACCACCGGCAACGACGACGAAGCCGCCGCCCAGCCAGGCGAGGATTGCGCGGTTCTGCGGGTCCGACAGGAAAGACCAGATATCCACGGCACCTCCGCGGGCAGATTGGGTCGGCCTCGTCCTCAGATTACCACCAGCTGGCGACGACGTCACTCGGGTCTGCCCGGATACCCGACCCTTCCACTCGCAATACGCCTGCCATAAGGGCGCCATACGCCAGCCATACGCGCCCCCTCTCCACCCTTGCGCCCGCCGCCCGGCCCGGCTATATGCGCGCGCATCTCACAGGCAGGGACCGGGCCTGGCGGGGAGACATCCCGTCTGGTCCACCGGTTGGGGCGAGAGCCCTGGACGTCCCTGCCGAGGCATGAAACCGGAAAGGAAAACGGACATGGCACTGCCTGATTTCACTCTGCGTCAGCTGCTCGAGGCCGGCGTGCACTTCGGCCACCAGACGCATCGCTGGAACCCGAAGATGAGCCCCTTCATCTACGGCCAGCGCAACGGCATCCACATCATCGACCTGACGCAGACCGTGCCGATGCTGGACGCGGCGCTGAACGCGCTGCGCGAATGCGTCTCGAAGGGCGGCCGCGTGCTCTTCGTCGGCACCAAGCGCCAGGCGCAGCAGTCGGTCGCCGATGCCGCCGCGCGCAGCGCCCAGCACTTCATGAACCACCGCTGGCTGGGCGGCACGCTGACCAACTGGAAGACCGTCTCGCAGTCGATCGGCCGGCTCAAGGAGCTGGACGAGGTGATGGAAGGCGGCGAGGTGCAGGGCTTCACCAAGAAGGAGCGCCTGAACCTCGAGCGCGAGCGCGCCAAGCTGCAGGCGTCGCTGGGCGGCATCCGCGACATGGGCGGCGTGCCGGACATGCTGTTCGTCATCGACACCAACAAGGAGGCGCTGGCGATCGCCGAGGCGCGCAAGCTGGGCCTCCCGGTCGTCGCGATCCTCGAACTCGAACAGCGACCCCGACGGCGTCGACTACCCGGTCCCCGGCAATGACGACGCGGCGCGGGCCATCTCGCTCTACTGCGACCTCGCGGCGCGCGCGGTGATCGACGGCATGGCGACCCAGCTCGACGCCGCCGGGTTCGACCTGGGCGAGCTGGAGGAGGTTCCCGTGGAGGAGAGCCTCGAGGGCGAGCCCGCCAGCGAGGCAGGCGCCGCCAGCGAGGCAGGCGCCGCCAGCGAGGGCGCCGCCAGCGAGGACGCTGCCAGCGAGGGCGCTGCCAGCGAGGCGGGCGCCGACAAGGCAGCCCCGGCCGAGAACGAGACCGCGGGCGCCTGACCCTCCGGCGGGCGCGTGGCGCCCGCCCCCTGAACGCAATGGACACTTGTACGGGGCCGTCCGCCGCGGGCGGCCCGAACCGATGGAGAGAGCAATGGCGATCACGGCGGCCCAGGTGAAGGAGCTGCGCGACCAGACCGGCGCGGGCATGATGGACGCCAAGAAGGCGCTGACCGAGACCGGTGGCGACATGGAGGCCGCGGTCGACCTGCTGCGCGTCAAGGGGCTGGCCAAGGCCGAGAAGAAGGCCGGCCGCACCGCCGCCGAGGGCGTCGTGGCGGTCGCCGTGACCGAGGGCGCCGGCGTGCTGGTCGAGGTGAACTCCGAGACCGACTTCGTCGCGCGCAACCCGGACTTCCAGGACATGGCGCGCGGCATCGCCGGGGCGGCGCTGGCGGTCGACGACGTCGACGCGCTGAAGGCGGCCCCGATGGGCGGCAAGACCGTCGACGAGGTGGTCAAGGACAAGGTCGCGACGATCGGCGAGAACATGAGCGTCCGCCGCATGGCGAAGCTGTCGGGCGACCGGGTGGCGAGCTACGTCCACAACCAGGTCGCCGAGGGCATGGGCAAGATCGGCGTGCTGGTCGCCATCAGCGGCGGCGACGGCGAGGCGGCGGCACAGATCGGCCGGCAGGTGGCGATGCACGTCGCGGCGACCGCGCCGGCCTCGCTGGACGTCGACGACCTGGACCCCTCGCTGGTCGAGCGCGAGAAGCAGGTGCTGACCGAGCAGGCGCGCGAGTCGGGCAAGCCGGACGCGGTGATCGAGAAGATGATCGTCGGCCGGCTGAACAAGTTCTACCAGGAGGTCTGCCTGCTGCGGCAGCAGTTCGTGGTGAACCCCGACCTGACCGTCGCCAAGGCGGTCGAGGAGGCCGGCGCGGGCATGAAGGTCACCGGCTTCGTCCGCTTCGCCGTCGGCGAGGGCGTCGAGAAGGTGCAGGAGGACTTTGCCGCCGAGGTCGCCGGGATGGCGCGCTGACGCCGACGCGCGCCGGCGCGAAGGCCGGCGCGGAAAAGGTCAACGATCTGGCCGCCCGTCCGGGATGGACGGGCGGCCTTTTCTTTGCTCGGGTGGTCGGGAGCGGTCGGGCGGCAGAAGGGGGCGCGGATGGCACGGCATATCGGCATCGTCGGCGTCTCTGCCGAGGGCGCGTCGCTCTGCTACCGGACGATCTGCGTCGAGGGCGCGGCGCTGATGGGCGTCGCGGGGCACGGCGCGGCGCACGCGCACCCCACGGTGACGCTGCACACGCGGTCGCTCGCCGACTACATCGCCTGCCTCGAGCGTGGCGACGACGAGGGCGTGGCGCAGCTGATGCTGGAATCCTCCGGCGCGCTGACGCGGGCCGGGGCCGAGTTCCTGGTCTGCCCGGACAACACGGTGCATCGCGCCTTTCCCGTCGTCCGCGAGCGTTCGCCGCTGCCCTGGCTGCACATCGCCGAGGTCGTGGCCGAGGCGGCGGCGCGGCGCGGGCTTCGGCCGGCTGGCGATCCTCGGCACGCGCTGGCTGGCGGAGAGCGCCGTCTACCCGGACGCGCTGGCCGCGCGCGGCATCGGCTGGCTGTGCCCGGCGGCGGCCGAGCAGGCGGAGATCGACCGCATCATCATGGACGAGCTGGTCCGCGGCGTCTTCCGCCCGGAGGCGGTCGCTGCGTTCCGGCGCATACTGGACCGCATGGCGGGCGAGGGCTGCGACGGGGCGGTGATGGCCTGCACGGAGATCCCGCTGGTGCTGGACGAGGACGCGGCCGGCCTGCCGCTGCTGGACTCGACCCGGCTGCTGGCCCGCGCGGCGCTGGCGCGGGCGGTGGGGACGGACGCCGGTCCGTAGTCGCGATGCCTCGCGTCGAGGCGAAGTCCGCAGAACGGAGAAACTGCAGCATGGCGAAATTCGTGTTCGGAATGAACGTCTCGCTGGACGGCTATGTCGACCACGAGGCGTTCGAGCCGGACCCCGGGCTCTTCCGTCACTGGATCGAGCAGGTCCGCGGGTTGTCCGGCAGCATCTATGGCCGCCGCATCTACGAGGTCATGCGCTACTGGGACGAGGACGATCCCGCGTGGACCCCGGACCTGCGTGATTTCGCGACGGCATGGCGGCGCCAGCCGAAGTGGGTCATGTCGCGGTCGCTGACCTCGGTCGGCCCCAACGCCACGCTCGTCTCGGACGAGATCGAGGCGTCGATACGCGGGCTCAAGGCCGAACTCGACGGCGAGATCGCGGTTGCCGGGACGAAGCTGGCGGGCAGCGTGACGGATCTGGGCCTGATCGACGAGTACCGGCTCTATTTCCACCCGGTCGTGCTGGGTGGCGGCACGCCGTTCTTCGCCGGGCCCCGGCCGCCGCTGTGCCTGACGGCGAGCGAGCGGATCGGCGAGGGCGCGATCAGGCTGACATACGTGCCGGGCTGAGGCGTTGCCCGGCGGGGGCGCGAGATGGGGGCCGTTCCGCCCGCGTCCGCGCGGGCCTCAGCCGAGCGTCTGCACGACCAGGATCGCCCCCGAGGTCATCAGGAGGCCGAGGACGATGCGGCGGAACACCCGCTCGGACACGAGGCCGTAGGCGTTCACGCCCAGCCACGACCCGGCGAGCGTCACCGGGACGACGCCGGCCGCGACCAGCAGCAAGCCGCGATCGATCTGGCCGCTGGCGCCCATGCCGAGCGCGGCGAGGCCCAGCACGACGAGGTTGAAGGGCTGGTAGATGGCGCGCTGCCCGGCGCTCTCGCCGCCGCGGAGCTGCAGCCAGACCAGCGGCAGCGGGCCAGAAAGGCCGGCGAAGCCGCCGAGGAAGCCGCCGCCGATCGCCGACCGCGCCGTCGGCGCCGCGCCCGCCGCGCTGGCCGATCTCGCCCGCGGCGAAGCCGGTGAGACTGCCAGGCGGCATAGGCGACGAGGAAGGCGCCGACCGTCAGCCGCAGGCTGTTCGGCGAGGCGACGCTGAGCGCCAGCACGCCGAAGGGCACGCCGACGACGCCGCCGGCCAGGAAGGGCGCCGCGCGCCGCCAGGCGAAGGACGAGCGCACCGCGAGCAGGCCGACGAGCTGGGCGGCGACCGAGGCGATCGCCACCAGCGGCGGCACGGCGCCGGCCGGCAGCGCGTGGAACCAGAAACCCGAGGCGACCAGCCCCGTGCCAAATCCGGCGAACCCGGTGATGAAGCCGGCGACCAGCGCGCCCGAGAGGACGATTGCCCAGGCGGCGATATCGGGGAGCGTTGCGTGCACCGGGCGGACCCTATGGCCACGCCCTGCGCGGTGACAACGGGGATGGCATCTGCCAGGCAATAATCCTGCGCCCCCGGCCGCGTCGCACGGACCAGGGGGCGGGCGAGGGGGGCGGGCCTCATGCTCCGTCGTCGCGGGTCCCGTCGGCGCGGTCCGTGTCGGCGCGGGCGCGGGCGCGGCGGGACGGGCGGGTGGCGAAGGGCGTGACGGGCCGGTGCTCGGGGCCCTCGCCAGCGATCGCCCGCGCATAGGCGCCGGCCAGCGGCCGGGCGCTGGCGCCGTGCAGCAGGATGCTGAGCCCCACCGTGACGATGATCGTGTCGTAGACGGTCGAGCCGGGCGCCAGGTCGGCCTCCTCGACGATCAGCAGCAGGTACAGGATCGAGGCGAGCCCGCGCGGGCCGAACCAGCCGAGGTAGAGCCGGCTGACGGGCGCGAGCCTGGTGCCGAGCAGCGACAGCCACACCGGCAGCATCCGCACGAGCGTCAGGCTGAGGAGCGCGTAGGCGAGGATGCTCCAGTCGATGCCGGCAATCGCTGCAGGCAGCATCGTGGCACCGAAGGCGATGAAGACGACAAGGCTGAGAAGCTGCGCCTCGACCTCGCCGAAATCCTCGAGCGACGCGCGCAGCGTGTCCGAGCGGATGCCCGCCATCAGGCCCGCCGTGAACGCCGCGATGAAGCCGTTGCCGTGCAGCAGTTCGGCCAGCGCCCAGGCCAGCAGCGCCAGCGCCAGCGCCGACATGCGCAGGAAGACGCCGTTCATCCAGCCGCGATCGGTCATGCGCTCTGCGGCCCACCCGCCGCCCCTGCCGACGGCGACGCCCGCCAGCGGTCCGATGCCGAGCTGCAGCGCGATGAAGAGCGCCCATTCGTCCATCCCGCGGCCCTCGCCGCCGCCGGTCAGCGACAGGAAGACCAGCACCGCCGGAAAGGCGAGGCCGTCGTTCAGCCCACTCTCGACATTCAGCGCCTGGCGGATGCGTATGGGCGTGCGCGTGTCGTTCACCACCGCCTGGCCGAGCGCGGCGTCGGTCGGCGCCAGGATCGCCGCCAGCAGCGCCGCGCTGGCCAGCCCGATGCCGGGGAACATCAGCCACGCCGCCGCCGCGCCGGCGGCGACCGTCAGCGGCAGGCCGATGCCGAGCATCCGGACGGGCAGGGTGTGCTCGCGCCCGAGGCGCGTCAGGTCGATGCGCGAGGCGTCGGTAAAGAGGATCAGCGTCAGCGTGATCTCGGCCAGCGCGTCGAGGCCGCCGGACTCGAGCGGCAGCTGCAGCAGGCCCAGCCCGTCCGCGCCGGCCACCACGCCGAACAGCGAGAACGCCATCGGCGGCGTCACGAAACCCGCCTGCACGCGGCCCGAGACCAGCGCGAAGGCGAACAGCGCCGCGGCGAAGGTGGCGATGTCGAGCGGTTGCAATCCGGTCTCCTGTTGGCGGTCAGCGGTCAGCGTTCGGCGGTCCTGGCTCGGCGGTGCGATGCGGGCGAGCGTGCCGAGCATAGCGTCCGGGCCCGGCGGCGCATCCCCGATCAGGGCGGCGCGCAACGGTGAGTGGGCACGCACCCTAGGGCACCTAGGACAGCATTTCCTGAAGGCGCCTCGCGTCCTCGGCGGCATACGCCTTCTCGTCGTTGTCGAAGTAGATGAAGACGTCCCGGCCCTCGCCCAGCCAGTGACGGATGCGGGCGTGCCAGCGGGTCAGCACGGCGTCGTCGTAGCTGCCCTGGTAGGCGGCGCCCGGGCCGTGCAGGCGGATGTAGACGAAGCCGGCGGTGACGACCTCCGGCGTCTCGCGGCCGGCGAGGTGGAACAGGCAGAAGGCCAGGTTGCGCTCGCGCAGGAAGGCGTAGACCTCGTCGGTCCACCAGCTCTCGTGGCGCAACTCGAGCGCGTAGCGGTGCTGCGGTGGCAGGTGGTCGCAGAAGGCGCGGAGGCGGTCGAGGTTCTCGGCGAAGTTGGGCGGGAGCTGGATCAGTAGCGCCCCCAGCTTGGGCGCCAGCGTCTCGATCCGGCCGAAGAAGATCGGGATGTGGACTTCCGGGTCCCTGAGGCGCTTCATGTGCGTAATGAAGCGGCTGGTCTTGGCCGTGAAAACGAAGTCGTCGGGCGTATCGGCCAGCCAGCGCCGCATCGCCGCATCGCCGTCTCGGTCGGCAGGCGGTAGAAGCTGGCATTGATCTCGACCGATCGGAAGGTGCGGGCATACTGGCGGAGCCGGCTCTCTCCCTTCGCTTCGCGCGGGTAGAACCGGCCCAGCCAGTGGGCGTAGGACCAGCCCGAGGTGCCGATATGGAGCTTGCCCTCTGCCATTCCGCCTCCGTCGCGTTCCGGGGGCCAAGCGCCCGGGCGCAATTTCGGTTCCGCTCTGCGTGGTTGACGCGGATCAAGGAGCGGCCCCGCGGGCCATGCGACCTTACGTCATCCGTCGCGCAGGATCGCGCGGCCAGCCAGCCGAGGAGCCTTCCATGCAGCTGACCGAGCAGCAGATCGACGACATCCGCCGGAGCTACGCCATCATCGCTCCCGAGTCCGAGCGCATCTCGCACCTGTTCTACGAGGACCTGTTCCAGCGCGCCCCGCGCCTGCGCGAGCTGTTCGGGCCCGAGCTGGGGCACCAGGGCATGGCCTTCATGACGGCGCTGGACGCCATCGTCGGCCGCCTCGACCGGCCCGAGGAGCTTGACCGGCAGGTCGAGGAGCTGGGCGCCATCCACGCACCCTTCCACATCCGTCCCGAAGCCTACCGCGCCATGGAGGACTCGCTGATCGACACCATGACCTACGCGCTGGGCGAGAAAATGACGAACCCGGTCGAACGCGCCTGGCGCGAGGCGTTCGGCCAGATCGGCGCGGCGATGATCGAGCGCGGCCGCCGCGACGCCGAGGCCCGGACGGGGAAATGAGCGCGGACCGGTGTGCAGGGGCGCCCCGATGACCGGTCGGCGACGGGTCGGCCAGGGCGGCGGCAGCCCGGCACGCCGAACTCACCCGGTCAGCAGCGCCCCGATGCGCTCGACGGCGCGGCGGATGTTGTCGGTCGAGTTGGCGTAGCTGAAGCGGATGTAGCTCTCGGCATGGACGCCGAAACTGGGGCCGGCGACGGTGGCGACGCCCGCCTCCTCCAGCAGCCGGCCCTGCAAGCTCCTTCGCCGACATGCCGGTGCCCTCGACGTTCGGGAAGACGTAGAACGCGCCGCCCGGGTCGAGGCAGCGAAAGCCGGGCAACTGGTTCAGCAGCGGCACGATGGCGCGGCGGCGCTCGTCGAAGGCGGTCATCATCTCGTCGACCGCGTCCTGCGGGCCGGTCAGCGCGGCGATGCCGGCATACTGCGTCGGCGCGTTGACGCAGGAGTGGCTGTTGACGCAGAGCCGGACGACCTGGTTGCACCAGCGCGTCGGGCCAGACCGAGTAGCCCAGCCGCCAGCCGGTCATCGCGTAGGTCTTGGACCAGCCGTCCAGCATGATCAGCCGGTCGCGGATCTCCGGGTAGGCGAGGAAGCTGACACGTGCTCGCGCCCCTCGTAGAGCATCCGGCTGTAGATCTCGTCCGACATCAGCGCGACGTCCGGGTGGTCGGCCAGCCCGGCGACCAGCTTTTCCACCTCCTCGCGCGGCGTGACGCCGCCGGTCGGGTTGCCGGGCGAGTTGACGATGATCAGCCGCGTCTTCGGCGTGATCGCCCCCAGCACCTCGTCGGCCGAGAAGGCGAAGTCGTTCTCCTCGCGCAGCACGATGGGGACCGGCTTCGCGCCGGTGTACTCGATCATCGAGCGGTAGATCGGGAAGCCGGGGTCGGGATACATGATCTCGACGCCCGGCTGGCCGAACATCAGGATGGCGAAGAACATGGTCGGCTTGCCGCCCGGCATGACGACGATGTTGGCCGGGCTGACCTCGACGCCGCGCCGTGCGCTCAGGTCGGCGGCGACCGCCTCGCGCAGCGGCAGGATGCCCTGCGCCGGCGTGTAGCCGTGGTGCCCGTCGCGCAGCGCCCGGACGGCGGCCTCGACGATGTGCGCCGGCGTCTTGAAGTCCGGCTGGCCGATGCCGAGGTTGATGATGTCGCGGCCCTGCCGCTCGAGCTCGGCGGCGCGGGCCAGCACCTCGAAGGCCGTCTCGGTGCCCAGCCGGGCCATCCCCGGCGCCAGATCAGCATGCGGTCCTCCCAATCGGTCGGCCACGCTGATCCCGCGCCTGCCGGCTCGCAAGGGGCGTCAAGCGGGGGCTTGCGGAAGGCCCCGTTCCGCCGGAATGTCGCGGCAACCAGGGGGGACACCATGCGCGCCGCCGTCTGCACCGAGTTCGGCAAGCCCTTCGAGATGCAGGACCTGGCGCTGGCGCCGCCCGGCGAGGGCCAGGTCCACGTCCGCATCATGGCCTGCGCCATCTGCCATTCCGACATCATCTACGCCGATGGCGGCTGGGGCGGCGCGCCGCCGATGGTCTTCGGCCACGAGGCCGCCGGCGAGGTCATCGCCGCCGGCCCGGGCGTCGAGGGCTTCCGCCCCGGCGACCGCGCCGTGGTCACGCTGATCCGCCATTGCCGCGCCTGCCCGTGCTGCGACCGCGGCCTCTACGGCTCGTGCGAGACCTATGCGCGCGAAACCTGGACGCCGCTGTCGCGCGACGGCGCGCCCGTCGCGCAGGGCCTGCGCACCGCCGCCTTCGCCGAGCAGGCGGTCGTCCACCACTCGCAGCTGGTCAAGATCGACGACGCGCTGGGCTGGGAGGTCGCCTCGCTACTGGCCTGCGGGGTCATCACGGGCTACGGCGCGGTGACGCACACGGCCGAGATGCCGCCGCGGCGCGGACGTCGCGGTCGTCGGGGCAGGAGGCGTCGGGCTGAACGCCATCCAGGCGGCGCGGATCACCGGAGCGGCGCGCATCGTCGCCGTCGACCTCGCCGACGACCGGCTGGATTCGGCCCGGGCCTTCGGCGCGACCGAGACGGTGAACGGCAAGACCGCCGACGCGATCCGCGAGGTCCGCCGGCTGACCGGCGGGCGCGGCGCCGACTTCGTCTTCGTCTGCGTCGGTTCCGAGGCGGCGATCAACCAGGCCTTCCGCATGGCCGCGCCCGGCGGCGCCATCGTGCTGGTCGGCATGCCGCACAACGAGGCGCGCGCCCGCTTCTCGCCGGTGGCGCTGTCCTCGGCCTCGCAGCGCGTGCTCGGCTCGGTCATGGGCCATGTCGACATCCAGCGCGAGATCCCGGCGCTGATCGGCCTCTACCGCAAGGGCACGCTGAAGCTGGACGATCTGGTGACGCGCCGCTTCGCCTTCGACGAGATCAACGAGGCGATGGACGCGACCCGGCGCGGCGAGGGGCTGCGCAATGTCGTGATGATCGGGGCGGCGGCATGAGGGCGGGCACATGAAGCTGACCGACTGCGAGGTCTTCGTCGTCGGCAACCCGCCGCCGCGCAAGGGCGGGCGCTACTTCATAATCGTCAAGCTGACCACCGACGACGGCATCACCGGCGTCGGCGAGGTCTACGCCGCCAGCTTCGGCCCGCACACCATCGCCGCGATGGTCCGCGACGTCTTCGCGCGGCACTTCGAGGGCGCCGACCCGCACCGGATCGAGCACCTCTGGCGGCTGACCTATGGCAGCGGCTACAGCCTGCGCCCCGACCCCTCGCTGGTCGGCGTGCTCAGCGGGCTGGAGATCGCCTGCTGGGACATCGTCGGCAAGTCGGCGGGCAAGCCCGTCTACGACCTCCTGGGCGGCCGCTGCCGCGAGACGATCCGCGCCTACACCTACATCTATCCCGCCGAGGGCGACGCGCACGCGCCGGCCGCGCGGAACGTCTACAACGACCCCGAGATGGCGGCGGCGCGCGCGGCCGACTACCTGTCGATGGGCTTCGACGCCATCAAGTTCGACCCGGCCGGCCCCTACACCGTCTATGACGGCCACCAGCCGCGCCTCGACGACCTCGACCGCGCCGAGACCTTCTGCCGGATCTGCGCGAGGCGGTGGGCAGCCGCGCCGACCTGCTCTTCGGCACGCACGGCCAGTTCACGACCAGCGGCGCGAAACGCATGGCGCGGCGGCTCGAGCCCTACGAGCCGCTCTGGTTCGAGGAACCCACGCCTCCCGAGATGCCCGAGCAGATGGCCGAGGTCGCCCGCGCCACCTCGATCCCCATCGCCACCGGCGAGCGGCTGACGACCAAGTACGAGTTCGCCCGCGTGCTGGCCTGCGGCGCGGCCTCGATCCTGCAGCCGGCGCTCGGCCGCGTCGGCGGGATTCTGGAGGCCAAGAAGATCGCCGCCATGGCCGAGGCGCACTACGCCCAGATGGCCCCCCACCTCTATGCCGGCCCGGTCGAGGGCGCGGCCAACATCCAGCTCGGCGCCTGCATCCCGAACCTCCTGATCCTCGAATCCATCGAGGACTGGACCGGCTTCTACGGCGATCTCGTCGGCGGCATCACGGTGCAGGACGGCCACATCGTCCCCTCGCGCGAGCCGGGGCTGGGGATCACCTTCGACGAGGACGCTGGCGCGGGCGCACCCCTATGAGGGGGACGAGCTGCACCTCGGCATGGCGGCGGGCGAAGTGGTGCCATGAGCCGGCCGGCAGCGCCGCGCGCGCCGATCCGCGGGCGCGACGACGGGCGGCTGTCAGCCGTGGCGGATGTTCCGGCAGCAGCGATCGCCCGGGCTGACCGGGCGATCGCGCTCCGCTCACCGAGGTGCCCGGTCAGGCCGGGCGGCCTGGCCGGGCACCGGGGTCACTGCACGGTTACGGTACCGATGGTGTAGAAATCGCCGGGGCCGCCCGGCATGTCGACGGTCCACCAGCCGAGCGCGTCCTTGCAGTTGTTCGCCTGGGCGTAGCGCATCTTCAGCGCGTAGGTCCCCGGCGCCCGCGGCGCGTTGAGCGAGAAGCTCACGGGCTTCCAGCCGCCGCTGGATTGCTGGCCTTGCCAGATGCAGGCGCGTGCCTTCGAGTCGCCCGCGAGGCCGACGATGATCTGGTTGATCGCGCCGCCGCAGCTGGGGCAGTCGTGATCGATGTCGATCTTTCCCGCGATCGACGCGTTCGGCGCGACCGTGACTGACTCGCCGCCGCCCGCGAGGGCGAGGTGGCGTGCGCGAAAGCGGATGCCGCGCCCGTATTTGTATGGCTGCGTGAAGGTCCGCGTGATCTTGCAGCCGGCGGTGGCCGGCGCCGCGATGCAGGTCTCCAGCTCTTTCAGCGCCTTGACCGCGGCCGCGCGGCCGCCGCTGACGTGATTTGCCATGAAGTCGTAGTACCCTGTCATGGTCGGGCTGCGCGCGCCCGAGGTGATGCTCTCCTGCTCGCCGGCCGCCATCCGGTTCACCGCGCCGAGTTGCCAGTCGGCGGCCTGCGACGTGCGATAGACTCCGACGTCATGGCAGGTCGTGCAGGCGTTTCCGGTCTTCTCGACCGTGCCGACCTGGAACTGCGTGGCGTTCGCCAGGAAGTAGGGGGCGCCCTTCGCCTCCTTCGCGGGCAGGACGGCGTGGCTTCCCGGGTTCCAGTAGTAGTGCGGCGTCCGGATCAACGGCCCGTTGGCGTGGCAGGCGAGCAATAGTCCACGCCGTCCTTCCAGAATGCCGCTCCGCCGGCCGTGCCCGGTGCCGGGATGTTCTCGCCACTGGCATTGCCGAGATGCTGGTAGAAGCAGGTCGCGCCCGTCTCTCGGTCATAGGCGATGGCGGCGATATCGTAGTATTTGTCCGTGCTGTCGTCGGCATGGTCGCTGCTGAAATCCTTGCGGCATGAATAGACGATGTCGATCTTCTTGCCCGGGTCCAGCTCGACCCGGCCGAGCCGGCTCCTGTAGACGCAGCGGTTGTTCAGTCCCTCGGGCTCGCGGCAGTAGCCCATGCCGTCGATTTCCTTGGGCACCAGCGCGCCGTCGCTGCAATTGAGCGTCGGCACGGTCTCGCGGATGAAGCCGGCGCACCGGCTTGCCTCGTCGGCGGCCGATGCCGGGCCGGGCTGCCCGGCGACGATGGCCGAACAGCCGATCGCTGTTGAAACAGCGACAATGATTCGACAATATCGAACCGTCGAGCGCTGCATTGCACCCTCCATCTGTATTTGACGCAATGAAACGCCGACTCCATTGTAAAACGATTCGTCCATGATTTGGAGCAAAACCCGCGATATTGGGCGAGAAAATTCCCGTTCTGGTTGCGGCGAGGCGGTCGCCGGCAGCGAAACCGTCAACGAAATCAGTGGACTTCCGTCTGGCGGGACCGGACGAGGGCAGGGCTCCTCTCGCGGGACAGGTCAATCCGGCCATCCGCTCGCGCCGCCGCAGCCGGGCGAAGGCGGAGCGGGTGGCAATCGGGGCGTGCAGTCGGGGCCTTGCTCGCGGGCGCGAGGCAGGACAGAACTCATCTTCTGCACGATGCCTGCACGACACCGATCCACCGGAGGAACGCATGACGGACTGGTCCAAGGGCGCCGCCTGGATGAACGGCGAGGTGATCCCGATCGACGAGGCGAAGATCGGCGTCACCGACTGGGGCGTGACACGCTCGGACATCACCTATGACGTGGCGCCGGTCGTCGATGGCGGGTTCTTCCGGCTCGACGACTATATCGGCCGGTTCATGGCCTCGATGGCGGCGGTGCGGATGGATGTCGGCATGGGCCCGGACGAGATCCGCGCCGCCTGCCACGCCATCGTCGCGCGCTCGGGGCTGCGCGACGCCTATGTCGCCATGGTCGCCTCGCGCGGCACGCCGCTGGTGCACGGCGTGCGCGACCCGCGCCAGTGCCGGAACCACTTCTACGCCTGGTGCCGTGCCCTACATCCACGTCATCCGGCCCGAGATCGCCGAGGCCGGCGCCAGCGTCTGGATCGCCAAGGACGTCCGCCGCATCCCCGAGGACTAGCGTCAATCCGCGCGCCAAGAACTACCACTGGGGCGACTTCACCCAGGGGCTCTTCGAGGCCAAGGACCGCGGCTTCGAGACGGTGCTGCTGCTCGACCACGCGGGCAACGTCACCGAGGGACCGGGCTTCAACGCCTTCGCGCTGAAGGGCGAGACGGTGGTGACCTCGGAGCACGGCGTGCTGCACGGGCTGACGCGGCGGACCGTGCTCGAGATGTGCGCCGAGATCGGGCTCGCCACCGAGCAGCGCCCGCTGCCGCTGGAGGAGTTCCTCGAGGCCGACGAGGTCTGGCTGTCGACGACCGGCGGCGGCGTCGTGCCGGTGACGAAGGTCGACGACCGGGTGTTCTCGAACGGCGCCCCCGGCCCGACGGCGAAGCGGCTGCGCGCGCTCTACTGGGAGTGGACGCGCCGCCCCGCGATGCGCCAGGAGGTCGCCTACGCCGCCTGAAGACGGCGGCCGCGCGCCGCAGTCGCGAGCGGGATCTGATTAACGATACCTGCCCGTGACGTTCCTTCGGGCGGCCGGTCCTTCACCTTCCTTGACTTTCCTCAGGCCGGGAACCGTCGGCTCCTTCACCTTCCGGAGGGCCGTGGTCGGGCCCCCGGAAGCCCCGAGGCCCGTCCCGGGCGTCCACCCCCGGCTTGCGCCCCGGGCGGGGTTCGGACATAACGCGCGCGCAGTGTATCCGGAGGAGTCGCGCCATGTCAGATCCTGCCGAGGCTGCCGGCGCCCGACCCCTTTTTCCCCGCGTCCTGCTCAAGATCTCGGGCGAGGCGCTGATGGGCGACCAGGGGTTTGGCCTGCATCCGCCGACCGTCCAGCGCGTCGCCCGCGAGGTCAAGCGGGCCTGCACGCTGGGCATCGAGATCTGCATGGTGATCGGCGGCGGCAACATCTTCCGCGGCCTGTCGGGCGCCAGCCAGGGCATGGAGCGCTCGCAGGCCGACTACATGGGCATGCTGGCGACCGTGATGAACGCGCTGGCCATGCAGTCGGCGCTCGAGGTGCTGGGCATCCACACGCGCGTCCAGTCGGCGATCCCGATGGACACGGTCTGCGAGCCCTACATCCGCCGCCGCGCCATCCGCCACCTCGAGAAGGGCCGCGTCGTGATCTTCGCGGCCGGCACCGGCAACCCCTATTTCACCACCGACACGGCGGCGACGCTGCGCGCCATGGAGATGAACTGCGACGCCATCTTCAAGGGCACCAACGTCGACGGCGTCTACGACAGCGATCCGAACATGAACCCCGCCGCGGTGCGCTATGAAACCATCAGTTATGACGAGGTGTTGACGAAAAACCTCAGGGTGATGGACGCCTCGGCAATCGCTTTGGCGCGTGACAACGACCTGCCGATTGTGGTTTTCTCGCTGCAGCAGCCGGGCGCCATGACCGATGTCCTGTTCGGGGCCGGCCTTTACACGCAGGTCGGGGTGTGAGGCCGCTGGCCGCAGAGACACAAGAAGACGGGAATGGCGACGAACGACCTCGATATCGACCTCGATGACATCGAACGCCGCATGGAAGGCGCGTTGGCCTCGCTGAAAAGCGACTTCGCGTCGCTGCGCACCGGTCGCGCGTCGAGTTCGATGCTGGACGCGATCACCGTCGACGCCTACGGCGCGATGATGCCGGTTAACCAGCTGGCAACCGTCAACGTGCCAGAGCCGCGCATGGTCACGGTCAGCGTCTGGGACAAGTCGATGGTCGGCAAGGTCGAAAAGGCCATCCGCCAGTCCGGCCTCGGCATCAACCCGGTGGTCGAGGGCACGCTGATGCGCCTGCCGATCCCCGAGCTGAACGAGGAACGCCGCCGTGATTTGACCAAGGTCGCGGGCCAGTATGCCGAGCATGCCCGGGTGGCGATCCGCAACGTGCGACGCGATGGAATGGACAGGATCAAGCGCGCCAAGGCCGAAGGCCTGTCCGAGGACGAGCAGAAGCTCTATCATGATGAGATTCAGGAATTGACCAATGCCGCGATCGCTCGGGTGGACGCGACCCTCGAGGCGAAGCAGCAGGAAATCATGCAGGTCTGAGCCGGTCCGCGCGCGATCGGGAGCACGGCCGGCAGAGTTGCCTTTTTCCAGGAACCGGATTTGAACAGATGACCCCCAGCCCCCGCATTCCGACGCACGTCGCGATCATCATGGACGGCAACGGTCGCTGGGCCGCCGAGCGCGGCAGGCCGCGCACCTTCGGCCATCACCGCGGCGCCGAGCGCGTGCGCGCTGTGGTTCGGCGGGCCTCTGATACCGGGATCGGCGTGCTGACGCTGTTCGCCTTCTCGACTGAGAACTGGAACCGCCCGGACTACGAGGTCCGCGTGCTGATGAGCCTGTTCCGCCGCTACATCGTGCGCGAGGTCGACGAACTGGACCGCATGCGGGTTCGCGTGCGCTTCATCGGCCAGCGCGACCTGCTGCCGGCCAACCTGCGCCGCGTCATGGCGACGATGGAGAGCCGCACCGCGGCCAACGCCGGCATGGTGCTGCAGATCGCGATCTCCTACGGCGCGCGCGCCGAGCTGACGGCGGCGGTCCGCGCGCTGGCGGCGGACGCGGCGGCCGGGCGGATCGACCCCGAGACGATCGACGAGGCGGCGATCTCGGCCAGGCTCGACACCGGCGGGATTGCCGACCCGGACCTGGTGATCCGCACATCGGGCGAGCATCGCATCTCGAACTTCCTGCTCTGGCAGTCGGCCTATGCCGAGTACGCCTTCGTCGACGAGTGCTGGCCGGACTTCACGCCCGAGCGGCTGGATGAGCTGGTCGCCGCTTATGGCAGGCGCGACAGGCGCTTTGGTGCCGTGACAGCGGTCTGAGGCGCCGGAGGCGATGGCCCCTCCCGGCAGATCGGGAAAATTCGCCGACCTCAGGCTGCGCCTGCTATCGGCCATCGGCGTCGCCGCGCTGGTCATGGTCTGCGCCTGGCTGGGCGGCATCTGGATCGCGCTGATCTCGGCCGCCGCCGCCGTCATCATGGTCCTCGAATGGCGCTCGATCACAGCGCAGCGGGGCGGGCCTGCCGGTCCGCAGGCGGCGCCTTTCGTCGTCGCCGCGCTGGCTGGCGTCTTCCTGCTGCAAATTGGCCCGGTCTGGGCGGCCGCGGTGCTGCTGGTCGGATTGTCCGGGGTCGGGCTGGCGCTGGATGCGCGCGGCGGCCGCCTGGATGCCGGGCTGTGGTCGGTGCTGGGCACGCTCTACATCGGCAGCGCGGCAATGGCGGTCGTGGCGCTGCGCGGGTTCGACCCGTACGGCTTCCTGACGATCATCTGGGCGGTGCTGGTCGTCGTCGCCGCGGATGTCGGGGGCTACTTCGCCGGCCGGACGATCGGCGGGCCGAAGCTGTGGCGGCGGGTCAGCCCGAACAAGACCTGGGCCGGCATGGCCGGCGGCATCGCGCTGGCGGTCCTGGTCGGCGCCCTGTTCAGCTGGGGCACGACGGGCACCCATTTCTCCCAGGTCGGCGTCGTCTCGGCCGTCGCCGCGCTGCTGTCGCAGGCCGGCGACCTGGCGGAATTGGCGATGAAGCGGCGCTTTGACGTCAAGGATGCGGGCAGCATCATTCCTGGCCATGGCGGGTTGCTGGACCGGCTGGACGGGCACATCCCCGCGCTGCTGGTCGCGGCCATCGTCACGTTCTCGCGCGATCAGGCTGTCTTTATCTGGTGATCGGCACTATCTGGCCGGCGATGGATAGACGGCGGATCAGCATTCTCGGCGTGACCGGCTCGATCGGAGCGAGCACGCTCAGCGTTATCGAGATGATGGGGAGCGACCGCGTCGAGGTGGTCGCGGTCACCGGCAACGCCAACATCGCGGGCCTGGCCGATGCAGCGCGCCGGCTGCAGGCCGAGGTCGCGGTGACCAGCGACCCGGCGCGGCTGGACGCGCTGCGCGACGCGCTCGCCGGCAGCGGCGTCGAGGCGGCGGCTGGCGCGCAGGCGCTGGAGGAGGCGGCGGCGCGCCCGGTCGACTGGGTGATGTCGGCGATCGTCGGCGCCGCCGGGCTCAGGCCAACACTGGCCGCCGTGCGGCAGGGTGCGACGATCGCGCTGGCCAACAAGGAATGCCTGGTCGCGGCCGGCGAGGTCTTTCTGGCCGAGATCGGGCGGCACGGCGCGACGCTGCTGCCCGTCGACAGCGAGCACAACGCGATCTTCCAGCTCATCGCCGCCGATTGCCGCACCGATGCGCGCACCGAGGGCCGCGCGAACGGCCGCGCGCCGATAGAGCGGCTGCTGCTGACGGCCTCGGGCGGCCCGTTCCGCACCTGGTCGCTGGAGCAGATGGCCGCGGCCAGCCCCAGGCAGGCCGTGGCGCATCCGAACTGGTCGATGGGCGCGCGCATCTCGATCGACTCGGCCTCGATGTTCAACAAGGCACTCGAGATGATCGAGGCGGGGCACCTGTTCGGCGTCAGTCCCGACCAGATCGAGGTCGTTGTGCACCGCCAGTCGATCATCCACTCGATGGTCGGCTATGCCGACGGGTCGATCCTGGCCCATCTCGGCCCGTCGGACATGCGCGTCGCCATCGGCTACGCGCTGGCCTGGCCCGAGCGGCCGAGCCTGCCGGTCGAGCGAATCGATTTCGCCCGGCTGGCCCGGCTGGACTTCGAGGCGCCCGACGAAACCCGCTTTCCGGCGCTCCGACTCGCGCGGGAGGCGATGCGCGCCGGCGGGCTCGTCCCCTGCGTGTTGAACGCGGCCCACGAAGTCGCACTGGACGGGTTTATTGCCGGCCAGATTGGGTTTCTCGATATGGCGGGCCTTGTTGAAAACACGATTTCCAGCATAAAAGTCAGTAACGGGGCGACAACCCTCGACGACGTCTTCGCCGCCGACCGGGAGGCCCGCCGAACCGCCCGCGCGCTTCTCGAACGGCACGGTCACTGATCGCTTGAACGGAGGGTTCATGGACATACTCGGCAGCGTGCCTTTGCTCGGCCCCGTTCTGACGACAGTACTTCCGTTTCTGATCACGCTGTCGATCATCGTCGCCGTGCATGAATACGGGCACCTGCTGGTCGGGCGCCTGAGCGGCATCCGCGCCGAGGTATTCTCGGTCGGCTTCGGCAAGGTTCTGTGGTCGCGCGTCGACCGCCGCGGCACGCGCTGGCAGCTCGCGGCCCTGCCGCTGGGCGGCTACGTCAAGTTCCTGGGCGACATGGACCCGGCCAGCGCCGGGCGCGCCGACGACTCCGAGATCCCGGTGCGGGACCGGCCATTCGCCTTCCACAACGCCTCGCTCTGGCGGCGCTCGCTGACCGTGCTGGCCGGGCCGGTCGCCAACTTCCTGCTTTCCATCGTCATCTTCTTCGGTCTGGCGATGACCGGCGACAAGGCCTCGGACGAGCCCGTCGTCGCCGCGATTTCGGCCGAGAGCCCGCAGGACGTGACCGGCCTGATGCCGGGGGACCGCGTGCTCGAGGTGAACGGCGTCGCCACTGCGACATTCGGCGAGGTGCTCGACCGGCTGGCGCGAACGAACGGCACGCCCGCCCCGGTGGTCGTCGAGCGCGATGGCGCGACGCGCGAGATCCAGGTGCGCTATGTCAGTCCGCCGGTCGTGACCAGCCTGGTCGCCGACGGCGCGGCGATCAGCAACGGCATCCGGCCGGGCGACCGCTTCGTGGCCGTTGCCGGGCAGCCGGTCGCCTCGGCCCGCGACGTGCAGCTGGCCATCGCCGCGCTGAGCCCGGGCGAGGCCGCGCAGTTCACGGTCGCGCGCGGCGCCGACCGCATCGACCTGACGATTACGCCCAAGCTGCACGAGACCACAGACCCCGCGAGCGGCGAAGTCCAGCCGGTAGCGTTCCTGGGCGTCGGCATGCAGCAGATGGGTATCGTGCCGCTGATGGTGCCGACGACGCTGTCCGACGCGGCCCGCTTCTCGGTGACGCGCGTGTGGCGCATCGTCGCCGACACGGTGCTCTACATGAAGGAGATGATCTTCTACGGCGCCGACACCAGCCAGCTCTCGGGACCTATCGGCATCGCCAAGCACTCGGCCGATGCGGCCAGCCAGGGCGCGACGTCCTTCCTCTACTTCGTCGCCTTCGTCTCCACCGCGATTGGGCTCTTGAACCTGTTCCCGATCCCCGTGCTCGATGGCGGGCACCTGATGTTCTATCTGGCCGAGGCGATCCGCGGCCGGCCTAACAGCGAAACGGTGGTCCGCTACGGGACGATGATGGGGCTCTCCCTTCTGTTGTTGCTAATGGTCTACGTGACCTTTAACAATGATCTGGGCCTCGGCGCCTGGTTCAACCAGCTCTGACGCCCTGACGACGGGACAGGCCCGACCGCGCCAGAGCCGGAAAACCGGCCGGACGGGCGGGGGGGAGTTGAGATGGGACTAGGCTCGTTTCCGTGGCGCGGAGGCCTCCGCGCTCTCCTGCCGTCCATCCTGATCGGGGCGCTCGCCGCCGGTCTGCTGCCGCCCGGCGCGACGCCGGCCTCCGCGCAGACGCCGGCACCGCCGGAGGCCCGGGCGCCAGAGCGCGGGCAGTCAGTGATCGTGCGGGGCAACCAGCGCATCGAGGCCGAGACGATCCTGGCCTATCTCGACCTGAAGCCCGGCCAGACCGTCACCGCCGAGGATCTGAACGCCGGGGTTCGCCGGCTGTTCGATACCGGGCTGTTCAAGGACGTGCAGATCGTCCCGACCGGAAACCAGCTGGTCATCGAGGTCGTCGAGAACCCGTCGATCAACGAGATCGCCTTCGAGGGCAACGACGCGCTCAGCGACGAGGACCTGCAGCAGATCATCAACCTGCGCCCGCGGCTGCCCTTCACCGTCTCGGCGGCCGAGGCCGACGCCCAGGCGATCATCGACGTCTATCGCCGCACCGGCCGATACGGCGCCCAGGTCGAGCCCGTCATCATCGAACGCTCGGACAACCGCGTCGACCTGGTCTTCCAGATCGACGAGGGCGAGGTGACGGGCGTCAGCGCCATCGACTTCGTCGGCAACCAGGTGTTCTCGGACCGCAAGCTGCGCGGCGTGATCGAGACCTCGGAATCCGGTTGGCTGTCGTTCCTGCGCTCGACGGACGTCTACGATCCGGACCGGCTCGAGCTCGACAAGGAATTGCTGCGAAACTACTACTTCGAGCGCGGCTACGCCGATTTCTCCGTCCTGTCCGCCACCGCCGAGCTGGCGCCGGATCGTGACGGCTTCTTCATCACCTTTACCGTCAACGAGGGCGAGCAGTACCGATTTGGCGACCTAGCCGTCGATATCGCTGCGCGAGGGCTGGACCCGGCCGACTTCGCCGCCATCGTCCCCGACGTGACGGGCGACATCTACGACGCCACGAAGGTCGAGGAGATCGCCAACGACCTGACCGACCTCGCCGGGCAGAAGGGCTTTGCCTTCGTCCAGGTCAAGCCGCGCGCCAACAAGAACGAGGCCGACCGCACCGTCGGCGTCACCTTCGAGGTCAGCGAGGGGCCGCGGGTCTTCGTCGAGCGCATCGAGATCGAGGGCAACACGCAGACGCTTGACCGCGTCATCCGGCGCCAGCTCGAGATCGTCGAGGGCGACCCGTTCGACGCGCGCAAGATTCGTGAGGCGCAGCGGCGCATCCGCGCCCTCAACTACTTCAGCAAGGTCGAGATCACGCCGGAGCAGGGCGCTACCGAGGACCGCGCCGTCCTGAAGGTCCGGGTCGAGGAGCAGTCGACCGGCTCGCTGTCCTTCGGCGTCGGCTTCTCGTCCAGCGCTGGCCCGATCGGGAACATCGCGCTGACCGAGCGGAACTTCCTGGGCCGCGGCCAGCTCGTGAACGCCCAAGTCACGGCGGCGGGTGACACGCAGGTCTACGATCTCTCGTTCACCGAGCCGGCCTTCCTGGACCGCGACCTCTCGGTCGGGATGCGAGCCTTCTTCATCCAGGACAACCGCACGTCCGAATCGAACTTCAAGATCAACCGGTTGGGGTTCGGCCCGACCGCCAGCTTCCCGCTGACCGAAGACACCCGCATGGCGCTCCGCTACGAGTTCCGCCGGGACGACCTCCGTGCCGACAATCAAGCCTCGCCGGCGATCAAGGTGGATGACGGGGTCCGGTTCACCTCGCTGGTCGGCTACGGCATAACCATGGACAAGCGCAACGACCCGATCGAGCCGACGAGCGGATACCTGCTGAACTTCGACCAGGGCTTCGCCGGGCTGGGTGGCGATGCGCGCTATGTCCGCAACAGCGGCACCGCCAAGGCGTGGACGGCGTTCTTCGACGATCAGGTCGTTGCCAGCGCCGAGCTGGAGATGGGCGCCATCAACTCGATCGGCGGCGACAGCATCCGCATCAACGAGCGCTTCTTCCTGGGTGGCAGCTCGCTGCGCGGCTTTGCCCAGCAGGGCATCGGGCCCCGCGATCTCGGCACGGACGACGCGCTCGGCGGCGACTATTTCGGCGCCGCGCGGCTCGAGGTCTCGTTCCCGCTCGGCCTGCCCGAGGAGCTGGGGATCTTCGGCGGGCTGTTCGTCGATGCCGGAACACTGTTCGGCCTGGACGGCGACAAGATCGGCCTCGGCGGCGTGCCGATCGACGACAGCGCGCACCTCCGCGTCGGCGCCGGCGCGCTGCTGTTCGTCTCGACCCCCTTCGGTCCGCTCGAGCTGAGCTTCGGCACCCCCATCGTCAAGGAGACCGGGGACAAGTCCGAGCTCTTCCGCCTGTCCATCGGCACCCGCTTCTGACGCGCGCATGGCCGACCGGCCCCGATCGCCCGCGCGGCGCCGGCTGATCCTGTCCGGCCTCGCGACCGCGGCGATGGCCGCGGTTCCGGCGCGCGTCGGAGCGCAGAACGGCGGGACGCCTGGAGAGCTTCGCCGTCGTCTCGCGCGATCGCATCCTCCGCGAGGCGGTCGCCTCGCGCCGGCTGCGCGAGGCCGAGGAGACGATGACGGCGCGCCTGCAGGGCCAGATCGACGACACCAAGGCCGCGTTCGCCGCCGAGGAGGAGGAACTCGCCCGCCTGCGCGGCAACCTGCCGGATGACCAGTTCGACACCCGCGTAGCCGATTTCGATCGGCGCGTGCGCCTGGCCCGGCGCAATGCCCAGGAGCGCGCGGCCGCGCTGCAGAAGGCGTTCCAGGATGCGCGTGCCGCCATCGTCGCGGCGCTGCCGGCGCTGATGGAGCGGCTGCGCGTCGAGGCCGGCGTCAGCGTCGTGCTGAACGCCGACCAGGTGCTCGCGCTCGACCCCGCCGCGGATCTGAGTGACCGGGCGATCGCGCTTTTCGATGCCGAGGGCCCGTCGCCCGCGCCGCCGCAGATCGACCTCTCGGCGCCACTGTCGCCGCCGCCGGGCGAGGCCCCGCCGACTGGGGCGGGTGGCGACCCGGGCACACCGGCCGAGGACCAGCCGCCGGCCCAATGAGACTTGACCTGTCCCGCTTGCACGGTATTGAGGCGGCGGGCCCGATCCTGGCATCGCCACTGGCCCCGATACTGGCAGCGATACCGGCGCCGACTGGGGCGCCACGGACATTGGCACCGGGGACCGCGAAGGCGATGGCCGAGACAGCGACGACCGCCGATCTGGCGCGGATCAAGCGCATGATCCCGCACCGCTATCCGTTCCTGCTGATCGACCGCGTCGAGGCGATCCATCGGAACGAGAGCGCCGTCGGCGTCAAGAACGTCACGAACAACGAGCCGTTCTTCCAGGGTCATTTCCCCGACAAGCCGATCATGCCCGGCGTGATGATCGTCGAGGCAATGGCGCAGACCGCCGGCGTGCTGGTCGTCGAGACGCTGGACATGATCGATCAGGATCTGCTGGTCTATTTCATGACGCTGGACAAGACGCGGTTCCGCAAGCTGGTCGAGCCGGGCGACATTCTGGAACTGCACGTCAGGATCCTGCGCGGGCGCGGCAAGGTCTGGAAGTTCTGGGGCGAGGGCAAGGTCGGCAACGAGATCGTCGCCGAGGCCGAGTACGCGGCGATGATCATCACCCAGGACGACCGCCGGCGCGGTGCCGGCTGATGACCGCTGAGGCGCTGCGGCCCGGGGCGGCCGGGCCGGGCATTCATCCGACGGCCATCATCGGCGACGGTGCCCGGATCGGCGCGGGGGTGCGGATCGGTCCATACTGCGTCGTCGGGCCGGACGCGGAGCTCGGCGACGGCGTCGAACTGGTCAGCCATGTCGCCGTCGACGGCCACACGCGGATCGGCGCAGGGACCACGGTCTGGCCCTTCGCCTCGCTGGGGCATCGGCCGCAGGACCTCAAGTTTGCCGGCGAGACTTCCTCGCTGGAGATCGGCGCGCGGAACATGATCCGCGAGCACGTCACGATGAACCCCGGCACGACCGGCGGCGGCTTGGTGACGCGGGTCGGCGATGACGGGCTCTTCATGGTCGGCAGCCATGTCGGGCACGACTGCCAGATCGGCAGCAATGTGATCATGGCGAACAACGCCACTCTGGCCGGCCATGTCGAGGTCGGCGACTTCGTCATCCTCGGCGGGCTCTCGGCGGTGCACCAGCATGTCCGCATCGGGCCGCACGCGATGGTCGGCGGCATGACGGGCGTCGAGAAGGACGTGATCCCCTTCGGCTCGGTGATCGGCAACCGGGCCGAACTGGGCGGGCTGAACATCGTCGGGCTGCGCCGGCGCGGCGTCGACCGGGCGGCGATCCACGCGCTCCGCGAGGCCTATCGCGCCATCTTCTCGGGCGAGGGCTCGCTGGCCGAGCGCGCCGCCTCCGCCGCCGCGCGCTGGCCGGATGTGGCGCCGGTGCAGGAGATGACGGCCTTCATCCTGGCCGACACCGCGCGGTCCTTCTGCACGCCGCGCACCGCCTGAGCGTCATGGCCGCGAGCGCGGGACCGCCGACGCCGCTGGCCGTCATCGCCGGCCGCGGCGCGCTGCCGCGCCGCATCGCCGAGCGCCGGGCCGAGGCCGGGCTCCCTTATCTGCTGGTCGTCTTCCAGGGCTGCTACGAGCCGTGGATGGCCGCCCATCCGCACCAGCACCACGAGTTCGAGCGCGTCGGCGGGCTGTTCCGCGGGCTGCACCGGGCGGGCGTGACGCATGCCGTCTTTGCCGGGGCGATGAGCCGGCCGCGGCTGCGCTACTGGCGGGTCGACCTGAAGGCGCTGGCGCTGGTCGGGCGCGCCTTGGCGCTGCTGCGCCGCGGCGACGACGCCATGCTGCGCGGCTTTGCCGCGATGTTCGAGCGCGAGGGCATCGCCATGCTGGGGGCGACGGACGTGCTCGGCGGCGCGGCGCTGGTCGGCGCGGGCCCGCTGGGCGCGCGCGCGCCCGGGCCGCGCGACCGGCTGGACGCGGCGCTGGCGGCGCGGATCGTCGCGGCGACCGGGGCGCTGGACGTGGGGCAGGGCGCGGTGGTGGCGCACGGCGTCTGCCTGGCCGTCGAGGCCATCGAGGGCACCGACCTGATGCTGTCGCGGGTCGCCGCCCTGCCGGCCGAGAAGCGCGCCGCCGCGCCACCCCCGGCAGGCGTGCTCTACAAGGGGCCGAAGCCCGGCCAGGACCGCCGCCTTGACCTGCCGGCGATCGGCCCCGAGACCGTGGCGGGCGCTGCGGCGGCCGGGCTGGACGGCATCGTCGTCGCCGCCGGCGAGACGGTGCTGCTGGACGGCGCGGCGACCCGCGCGGCGGCCGACGAGGCGCGCCTTTTCGTCTACGGCGCAAGCCCGAGCGAGCTGGCGGCGTGGTCGGGCGAATGACCGCCCGCCCCGGCGGACGGCCCCGCGGTCCTGCAATTCCGCGCGCCTCCCGCCTGTCCGTCGGGGAAGGCAGGGCGGAGAGGCTCTGCGCGGGCAGCGTGCCGATGACGCGGCGCTTCTACATCATCGCCGGCGAGCCGTCGGGCGACCGGCTGGGCGGCGGGCTGATGCGGGCGCTGGCGGGGCTGGCGCCGGCGGCGTTCTCCGGCATTGGCGGGCGCGACATGGTGGCGGCGGGGCTGAGGCCGCTGTTCGACATGGACGAGTTGTCGGTCATGGGGCTGACCGAGGTGCTGCCGCGGCTGCCGGGGCTGTTGCGGCGCATCCGCCAGACGGCGGCCGACGTGGTGGCGGCGCGGCCCGAGGCGCTGATCACGATCGACAGCCCGGACTTCACGCTGCGCGTCGCGGCGCTGGCGCGGCGCGGGCTGCCCGGGCTGCCGGTCATCCACTACGTCGCGCCCTCGGTCTGGGCCTGGCGTCCGGGGCGGGCCGCGAAGATGGCACGCCATGTCGACCACGTCCTGGCGCTGCTGCCCTTCGAGCCGCCTTACATGCACGCTGCCGGCATGAGCTGCGACTTCGTCGGCCACCCGGCGGCGGCGCGGCCGTGCCCGTCCGCCGCCGAGATCGCGGCGTTTCGCGAGGCGCACGGGATCGGGCGCGCGCTGATGCTGGCGCCGGGGTCGCGGCCGGGCATCGTGCGGCGGATGCTGCCGGTCTACCGCCGAAGCGATCGCCCGGCTGCGCGCCGACGATCCGCGGCTGGCGGTCATTTGCCCGGTCGCCGAGACGGTCGAGGCCGAGGTTTCCGCCGCGCTCTCCGCGCTGGGCGGGCCGGTCCACGCGATCGCGCCGGACGCGCCCGAGGCCGGGCGGCGGTTGGCGATGGCGGCCGCCGATGCGGCGCTCTGCACCTCCGGGACGGTCACGCTCGAGACCGCGGCGCTGGGCGTGCCGATGGTCGCGGCCTACCGCACGAGCTGGCTGACGGCGGCGGTGGTGCGCCGGGTGAGCCAGGTCGATACGGCGAACCTGGTGAACCTGGTGGTCGGCCGGAACGTCGTGCCCGAGTTCCTGCAGGAATACTGCACCGTCGAGGCCCTGACCGGGGTGCTGCGTCCGCTGCTGGCCGATCCGGCCGCCGGCGCCGCCCAGCGCGCCGCCTTTGTCGAGGCGATGGCGGCGCTCGGCCGCGGCGGGCCGTCGCCGGACGAGCGGGCGGCGCGGTCGGTGCTGGGCTTCCTGGACCGGCGGTCGCGGGCCTGAGCGGCCCGGCGAAGCGGCCAGCCGCCCCCGGGGGTGCCGACCGGGGCCTCTGCGTAGCCGGACAAATCCACGATTCTGCCGGCCGAGCCCGCAGGCATCGCCCCGGTGCTGGTCAGGCGGACGGGCAGCCCGCCGGATCAGCCGCCGACATACTCCCGCCGATAGCGGCCGCCCATCGCGGTCAGCACCTCGTGGCCGATGGTGCCGGCGGCGTTCGCCAGCGCGTCGATGCCCTGGTTCGGGCCGAGGATCTCGACCATGTCGCCGGGGCCGCAGGGCAAGTCCGTGACGTCGAGAGTGATCAGGTCCATCGACACGCGGCCGGCGAACGGCGCGGGCCGACCGGCGACAAAGGCGCGGCCGCGCTCGCCGGTCGCGCGGATCAGGCCGTCGGCATAGCCAAGCCCGATGGTGGCGATGCGGCTGGGGCGGCTGGCGGTCCAGGTCGGCGGCGTAGCCGACGCTCTCGCCCGGGGCGAGGTCGCGGACCTGGATGATCGGCGCCTCCAGCGTGACGACCGGGCGGGCGTCCAGAAACGGCCAGCCGCCATAGAGGCCGATGCCCGGGCGGACGAGGTCGAATTGCCAGTCGCGGCCCAGCAGCATCCCGGCGGTCGCGGAGAGCGAGCGCAGAGCGGCCGGGGCCCTCGGTCAGGCGGCGGAACTCGGCCAACTGCGCGCCGTTCAGCGGGTGCCCGGGCTCGTCGGCGCAGCCCATGTGGCTCATCACCATCGTGACGGCGTCGGGCAGCGGGCCGAGCGCGGCGAGTTCGTCCGGCTCCATGCCGAGGCGGTTCATGCCGGTGTCGACCTGCACCGCCGCCGCCGCGCCGGGGCGGTCGGAGAACCAGGCGCGGGCCTGCTCGGCGCTGTTCAGCACCGGGCGCAGATCCTGCGCCATGTAGCGTGACAGCGTCTCGCGCGCGTAGCCGCCCAGGATGTAGATGGCCGGGTCCGGCCCGATGGCGGCGCGCAATGCCTCGCCCTCGGCGGCGACCGCGACGAAGAAGGTACGCACGCCGGCGCGGGCCAGCGCGGTGCCGACCTCGGCGGCGCCGAGGCCGTAGCCGTCGGCCTTGACGACGGCCGCCGTCTCGCAGCCCGGCCCGGACAGCGCGTCGAGCGCCCGCCAGTTGGCGACGATCGCGTCGAGGTCGATGGTCAGCCGGGCGCGCAGGCTCATGCGGCTGGGCTCACGTGAACTCCTCGGCGTCGTATCCGATGCCGCCGCCGCCCGGTCCGGCATTGGGCGCCAGGTGCGAGTGCTCGCGAACGGGGTCGGAGAAGCGGGTGAAACTGTCCTCGAAGTGCAGGTCGACGGTGCCGATCGGGCCGTGGCGCTGCTTGCCGATGATGACCTCGGCGCGGCCGTGCAGCTTTTCCGCCTTGGCCATCCAGTCGGTGTGCTCGGCACTGCCCTTGTCGGAGGGCTCGACCCGGTCGTGATAGTAGCTCTCGCGGTAGACGAACATCACGACGTCGGCGTCCTGTTCGATCGAGCCCGATTCGCGCAGGTCGGCGAGCTGCGGGCGCTTGTCGTCGCGGTCCTCGACCTTGCGCGAGAGCTGGCTGAGCGCGATGACAGGAATGTCGAGCTCCTTGGCGATGGCCTTCAGCCCCTGGCTGATCTCCGACACCTCGTTGACTCGGCCCTGGTCGCGGCTCGAGGCCGGGCGGACGAGCTGCAGGTAGTCGATGACCAGCACGTCCAGCCCGTGCTGGCGCTTCAGCCGGCGGGCGCGGGCGGCCAGCGTCGAGATCGGCAGCGCCGGCGTGTCGTCGATGTAGAGCGGCATCCGTTCGAGGTCGCGCGCGACCTCGATGAAGGTGCGCATCTGCTCCTCGGTGATCTTGCCGGCCAGCAGCTCGTGGCTGCGGATGCGCGCCTCGGCCGAGAGGATGCGGTTGGCAAGCTGCTCGGACGACATTTCCAGCGAGAAGAAGCCGACGACCCCGCCCTCGACCGCGCCCTCGCCGCCGTCGGGCAGCGGGCCCTTGCGGTACTTCTTGGCGATGTTGAAGGCGATGTTGGTCGCCAGCGCCGTCTTGCCCATCGAGGGGCGGCCGGCGAGGATCAGCAGGTCCGACTTGCGGAGCCCCCCCAGCTTGTAGTCGAGCTCGTTCAGGCCGGACGAGATGCCGGCCAGCCCGCCGCCGCGCTGGAAGGCGCGGTTGATCATGTCGGTGGCGTCCTTCGCCGCCTGCCGGAAGCTGACGAAGCCGCCCTCGTACTTTCCCTTCTCGGCCAGCGAGTAGAGCGCCTGCTCGGCCTCGGTGATCTGCTCGGCCGGCTCCTTGTCGTCGCCAAAGTCGGTGGCGCGGCCCTGGATCTCGTCGCCGATGCGGATCAGGTCGCGGCGCATCGCCAGGTCGCGGATCGCCTGGGCATAGTCGCGCGCGGCGACGATCGAGATCGCCGCGCCGGCCAGGCGGGCCAGGTAGTCGGTGCCGCCGAGCTCGGCCAGTCCCTCGTCGTCGGCGAGGAAGGGCTTCAGCGTCACCGGCGACGCCAGCGCGTTCTTGGCGATCCGGCGCGCGGCGGTCTGGAAGATGCGCCCGTGCACCGGGTCGTAGAAGTGCCGCGGCTCGAGGACGGCCGAGATCCGGTCGTAGATCTCGTTGTTCAGCAGCAGCGCGCCCAGCAGCGCCTGCTCCGCCTCGATGTTGTGCGGCTGCAGCCGGTCGCTGCGCCCGTCCGGAATCGTGCCGCCGTCGGCCATCTCGCCTGTCCCCCTGCCTGCCTCGGGGACGGTTGTAGTGGAATCGGGCCCGGATCGCACGCGGAAAACCGGCAGATGCTGTATCTGTGCCCGTTTTCCTTACCAGATGCGGTGGCCGGCTGTGCGCCGTCGCGAATAGTCTCGCCCGCCTAGGCGGATAGCGTGCAATCGCCTTGTGGACATCTGCGGTATTCCCGCCAAAGCATGCAGCGGGACAGGGAGGGGCACACATTGACACACACGGCAGTCATCACCGGCGGCACCACGGGCATCGGCGCGGCGACGGCGGCGCTGCTGCGCGAGCAGGGCTGGCGGGTCGTCGCGACCGGCCTGACCGAGGCCGAGGTCGCGGCGGCAAACGCGAGCGGGGACGGCGAGGCGGAGGTGCTGGACGTCACCGATGACGCCGCCGTCACGGCGTTCTTCGCGCGCTTCGAGACGCTGGACGGTCTCGTCACCTCGGCCGGCATGGTGGCGCGCAATGCCGAGTACGACATCGCCACCTTCGCCCGCGTCATCGACGTCAACCTGACCGGCACGATGCGCGCCGCCGTCGCCGCGCACCCGGCGCTTGCGCGCGCCGGCGGTGGGGTGGTCACCATCGCCTCGATCATGGGCTACGCGGCGAACCCGATGCAGCCGGCCTACTCGGCGTCGAAGGCCGGCATCGTCAACCTGACCCGGTCGCTGGCAGCGCGCTGGGCGGCCGATGGGGTCCGGGTCAACGCGGTGGCGCCGGGCTATATCGAGACGGCGATGACCGAGTTTGTCCGGACCGACAACGCCCGCGCCGCGTCTATCCTGGAGCGCCAGAAGCTCGGCCGATGGGGCCGGCCCGAGGAGGTCGCCGAACTGATTGTCTGGCTGCTGTCGGAGAAGGCCAGCTTCGTCACCGGCTCGACGCACCTGGTCGACGGCGGCTACACCACGACCTGACGCCCGCCCCACCGACCGCTAGTCGGGGGAGGGATTGAGGGTCGCGCAGCGACCGCCGCAGGCGGCCTGCCCTTGTGGCCTCCGCCGACTGGCAGAATGTCGCGCCCGGCCCGACCCCGGGCGAGCCTTCCGCAGCACCCTTCTTTCGGCACGTCAGCCCAGCACCACCGTCGCCGAGCCAATCCGCCGGGGCCGCCAGGCCGAGCGACAGGTCTCGCTCGCGCGACCAGCGCGAATTCCGTCAGGAACAGGCTGGCGCCCCCTCCGGCCGGTGGATTTGCAACCATCTCCAATGATTTGCGTTTCAGCCCCGACCAAGGGGATTTTACCACGTGCCAGGCGCGCGACAATGACGGTTGCCTGCCCGGAATGCGGCGCCATCCAGACCATCGCCCCGCTGCCCCGCCGCGCCACGGCGGAGTGCTATCGCTGCGACACCGCGCTGGCGCGGACGGCCGGGCGCAGCGCCGGGGCCACGATGGCGCTGGCGCTGGGTGCGCTCTGCCTTTTCTTCCCGGGCAACATGCTGCCGGCGATGCGCTCGGACCTTCTCGGCGGCTCGATCGAGGCGCGCGCCATCGACGGCATCGGCGCCTTCTTCAACGTCGGCTGGCCCGTGCTGGCGTCCTTCGTCGCCATGTTCGTCATCATCGCGCCGATGCTGCGCGCGGCCTTCCTGGTGATCGTCCTGGGCGGGCTGAGGCTGGGCTACCATCAGCTCTGGCAGGGGCGGCTGTTCCGGCTGGCGCAGGCGCTGCGCGGCTGGTCGATGGCGCAGGTCTATCTCGCCGCCGGCGCCGTGACCTACAGCCGCGTCGCCGCGCAGCTCGATATCCAGCTGCTGCCCGGCGGCTGGTGCTTCATCGGCGCCGTGCTGCTGCTGCTGACGGCCGAGGCGTCGCTGGACCGCCGGCGCATCTGGAATGCGATCATGCCCGAGCGTCCCACCCGGCCCGGCGAGGCGGTAGTATCCTGCATCAGCTGCCAGATGGTCCAGCCGATCGAGCGGATCGGCGAGGACTGCCCGCGCTGCGCGCGGCGCCTGCGTATCCGCCGGCGCAACTCGATCGAGCGCACGGCGGCGCTGACGCTGGCCTCGATCTTCCTCCTCTATCCGGCCTATTTCCTGCCGATGATCGTCAGCGTGCAGCCGAACGGCGTCATGGAGCGCACGATCATGAACGGCGTCGAGGAGCTCTTCAACCGCGGCTTCTGGTATCTCAGGCGTGATCATCTTCGTCGTCAGCATCGGCATCCCGATCGGCAAGCTCTGCGTGCTGCTCTGGCTGACGCTCAGCGTGCGTTTCCCCCACCGCGTCGGCCTGCTCTGGCGGACCTGGCTGCACCGGGTGGTGGACGAGATCAATCACTGGTCGTTCCTCGACCCCTTCATCGTCGCGCTGAACGCCTCGATGCTGGCCTATCCGGGCGTCGTCTCGGTCGAGCCGGCAGCGGGCGCGCTGGCCTTCTCGCTGGTGGTCGTGCTGACGATGATCGCCTCGCGCATGTTCGACGCGCGGCTGATGTGGGACGCGGTCGAGGACAAACACTCATGGAGGCCCGATGACCGATAACCACCCGCCGGAACCGTCCGCCGCCGACCAGCGCATCGACCCTCGCACCGGCCTGCCGCAGGCGCGCAGCCGGCGCACGCGCTGGCCCGGCTGGGTCTGGCTGATCCCGCTGGTCGCGCTCGGCTTCGCCACATGGCTCGCCATCAACGAGTGGGTGCTGGGGCCGCATCCGCTGGCCGTCCACTTCGCCAGCGTCGAGGGCATCAAGCCAGGCGCGCCGGTGCGCTACAAGGGCGTTCAGGTCGGCAGCGTCGACACGATCACGCTCGACGACGACCTGGCCGGCGCCACGCTGGTGCTCGACATGAACGGGCTCGACGGCCGGCTGGGCGACGGCACGCGCATCTGGATCCAGCGCCCGTCGCTGTCGCCCGGCCAGATCGGCAACCTGATCTCCGGCCCGTATCTCGCCATCGCGCCGGGCGGCCAGGGCGAGGTCGACGAGCTGCAGGGCCTCGACGAGGCGCCCATCCTGCCGCCCGACGGGCCGGGGCGCAGCTTTGTCCTGACCGTCGACGACGGCGAGGGCATCGACGCCGGCGCGCCGGTGCGGTTCCGCGGCATGAAGGTCGGTCGCGTGCTCGGCAAGCGCTTCGGCGAGGATGGCGGCGTCGAGTTGCCGGTCTTCATCGACGGCGACCACGCCCAACTGGTCCATGAGGCGACGGTGTTCTGGCGGGCCGGCGGGCTGGCGGTCGACAAGGGCGCTGGCGGACTGGACATCGACTTTCCGTCCTTCGCCTCGCTGGCGACGGGCGCCGTGGCCTTCGACACCCCGGCCGTGCTCGCGGGTGCGCAGGCCGAGGCGGACGCCCGCTTCGCGCTCTGGGACAGCCGCAAGGATGCGGCGACCGCGCAGACCGGGCCGCGGCTTGCCTACATGCTGGTCTTCCCCGATCCCGTCGGGGACCTTGGCCAGGGCGCGCCGGTGACGCTGGCCGGCAAGCAGATCGGCCGCGTCGCCGGCACGACGCTCGAGGTCGCGCCGGACGGCAGCGGCCTGATCACGCCAGTGACGATCGTGCTGGACGCGCGCCAGCTCGGCATCGACGATCTGGCCAGCCTCGACACGCGCGAGGCGTTGCGCGCGCGGGTGGACGCCATCGTCGGCAAGCTGGTGTCGATCGGGATGCGGGCGAAGGTGGCCGAGGGCGGCATCGTCTTCGGCGCCAGGTCGATCGAGCTGGTCATCGACCGCTCCACGCCGCCGGGGAGCTTCGATCCCGGCCAGGACCCGCCGGTGATCCCCACCGCGGGCGGCAAAGGCGGCTCTGGCGGAGTCGCGTCGGGCGCCGCAGCCTCGGGCGCCGCAGCCTCGGGCGGCACGGGGTCCGGCGCCGCCGGGTCGGGCGCGCGGCGGCCGGCGATGCGACCGGGAGCGGTCCGACGACCCAAGGCGGCGCCGCCGCGCCGGCCCAGCGCGGGAACGGCGGCTGAGAGGTGCGGGCCGGGGCGTGAATGGCGCGCGCGCCGGTCGAGGCGGCGTTTGCGAGGCCACGATTCGGCGGCTACATTGGCAGCCGCTTCAATCCGAGGATCGACGATGCCAGATGACCTCCCCCTCTCCGCGGTGCCCGTCGCGCTCGACCGCGACCGGTTCCTGCGCAACCTGCTGCGCGAGCTGTCCGGCACGCTGGAAAGCGTCGTGGGGATCGACGAGGCGTCCGGCTACATCAGCGTCGTCGGCGGCGCGGTCGGCGAGCAGATCGACTCCGACTACCGCGCCGCGCTGAACGTCGAACAAGCTGACGCGCGACCAGGTCGCCCGGACGCTGGTCGACCTCAAGCGCCGCATCGAGGGCGACTTCTACATCATCGAGGAGACCGAGGACCGCATCGTGCTGGGCAACCGCGCCTGCCCGTTCGGCGACTACGTCGAAGGCCGGCCGTCGCTCTGCATGATGACCTCGAACGTCTTCGGCTCGATCACCGCGCGCAACCTCGGCTATGCGCGCGTGCAGATCGAAGAGGCGATCGCCCGCGGCGACCCCGGTTGCCGCGTCGTCGTCCACCTGAAGCCGGTCGATGCGCCCGAGCCGGACTCTCGCGAGTATTTCGGTCCCGATCGATGAACCGGAGTGGCCTGGCGCAGGGGGTCATAGACGCGCTGCCCGAGCCGGCCTTCCTTCTGACGCGGGAGGGCGGCATCATCGGCGCGAACCGCGCCGCCCGCGGGATGCTGGGCGACGGGACGCCCGGGGACAACCTGGCCGACCGACTGCTGACGCCGCGCGACGAGGTCGAGAGTTACCTGGCGCGCTGCCGGGCGACGACGACGCCGATGCCTGGCGCGCTGACCTTCCGCATGACGGACGGCGAGATGCGCTTTCGCGTGAACTGCGCCAGGCTGTCCGGCCGCTCGGACGAGGTCGTGCTGCTGCTGCGCTGCGCCGATCAGCGCGGCGGCCGCTTCTCGATCCTGGCCGAGCGGGTGCGCCAGCTGGACGCGGAATTGCGCCGGCGCGTGCGCGAGAAGGCGGTGCTGCGCGAGGCGCTCGACGAAAACCGCAACCTGATGCGCGAGCTGCAGCACCGGGTGAAGAACAACATTCAGATGATGATCTCGCTCCTCTCCATGTCGGCCGCCAATGGCGGCACGCCCGAGGTGCAGATCTTCGTCAACGGCGCCAAGGACCGCTTTCGTGCGCTGGCGACGACGCAGGACCTGATCTACGAGGCGCAGTCCGCCAGCGTCATCCCGGCACGCGAGCTGTTCGGCAGGCTGGCCCGCGCGCTGGCCGATAGCACCGAAGGCGCCGTCGCCATCAGCACCGACATCGCGGATATCCAGCTGCCGCAGGAAAGCGCGCACTGCCTGGCGCTGATCGTCAACGAACTCGTGACCAATTCCATCAAGCACGGGATGAGCGACGGCACGGGCTCGATCCGCATCGCGCTCGATCGCGAGGACGGGCAGATCCGGCTGGTGGTGCGGGATGACGGCCCCGGCTACCCGGCGCTCGAACTCGTTGCCGCGCTCCTCGGGCCTGACGCTGGTGCGCGGGCTCTGCCGGCAGATCGGCGCGGCGCTGGAGCTGGGCGGCAACGGGAGAACGGCGGCGGACCGGGGACGGCGGCAACCTGGGCGGGGCGTGCAGCGTTGTCACCTTTGCCGAAGCCCGGGCGAGTGGACCCGCCATTGCCGACAAGGGGCGACAGGACCGGACCGCCGGCACTCCGGCCTCGACTTGAGGGGTCGAATTCTATAGCGTCGCTTACGCGCGACGATGGCAGGCGAACCGCGGAGGCTTCGTGACTATTCCCTTGGCAATGCCGTTGCAGGTGTATCCCGGTTCTTATGCATCCCGGCCCCTCTGGTTCTCGCGCGGGTCCTGCCACGCGCAAGCTCCGCGCGATGATCGTCGAGGACGAGTTCATCATCGCGCTCGAACTCGAGATGGTGCTGTCCGAGCTGGGGATCGAGGTCGTCGCCTCGGCCGACACGGTCGACAAGGCGGTCGAGTTGGTCGGCGAGATCCGGCCGGATTTCGTCACGATGGACATCAAGCTGCCGGGCGACCGCGACGGCATCGACGGAGCCACCGAGATCTTCGAGCGCTTCGGTGTCCGCTCGATCTTCGTCTCGGCCTACAAGGATGACGAGATGCTGGCCCGCGCCAGCGCGGCGCAGCCGCTCGGCTGGGTGCGCAAGCCGGTTTCGACCTCGGCCCTGCGCGCCGTCATTCCCAACCCGGCGGGCGGCATGCACTGACGGGCGGGCGGCTCCGCCCGCTTGCCGCCGCAGCCATGCACAGCACGCGCCTCATCCACATCGTCGGCTGCCACGCCGAGGGCGAGGTCGGAGATGTCATCGTCGGCGGCGTCGCGCCGCCGCCCGGCGCCACCGTCTGGGAGCAGTCGCGCTTCATCGCCCGCGACGGGGTCTTGCGCGACTTCGTGCTGAACGAGCCGCGCGGCGGCGTCTTCCGGCACGTCAATCTGCTGGTGCCGCCGAAAACGCCAGGCGCCGACGCCGCCTTCATCATCATGGAGCCCGAGGACACGCCGCCGATGTCCGGCTCGAATTCGATCTGCGTGGCCACGGTGCTGCTGGAGACGGGCATCGTTCCGATGCGCGAGCCCGAGACCGAGCTGGTGCTGGAAGCCCCCGCCGGGCTGGTGCGCGTCCGCGCCGAGTGCCGCGGTGGTCGGGTCGGGCAGGTCCGCATCACCAACGTCCCCAGCTTCGCCGACCGGATGGGCGTCGCGCTCGAGGTGCCGGGCCTCGGCACGTTGACCGTCGACACGGCCTATGGTGGCGACAGCTTCGTCATCGCCGACGCCCGCGCGCTCGGCTTTGCCGTCGCCCCCGACGAGGCGCGCGCGCTGGCCGAGACCGGCATCCGCATCACCCGCGCGGCGAACGAGCAGCTCGGCTTCCGCCACCCGGAGAACGCCGGCTGGGACCATATCAGCTTCTGCCAGCTCGCCGCGCCGGTCGAGTTGGTGGACGGCATGAAGACCGGCCGCAACGCCGTCGTCGTGCGCCCCGGCAAGATCGACCGCTCGCCGACCGGCACCGGCTGCTCGGCCCGCATGGCGGTGCTGCACGCCCGCGGCGAGCTGGCCGTCGGCGAGCCGTTCCTCGGCGTCTCGATCATCGGCTCGCGCTTCGACTGCCGCATCGAGGACGCGGCGACGGTCGCCGGCCGGTCCGCCATCATCCCCTCGATCGCCGGCCGCGCCTGGCTGACCGGCACGCGCCAGCTGATGCTCGACCCCGAGGACCCCTGGCCCGGCGGCTATCGCCTCTCCGATACCTGGCCCCGGCTGGGGTAGGGCCCAAGTCGCCCGGCCCAGGCACCGCCCCGGCCGGTCATGCCCGCGGAGGCAGGCATCTCTGCCGGAACAAACAGCAACAGATCAAGGAAAATTCCAGAATAACAAGCGCTGTCAATGGCTTGACAACGGCCTCACGCGTGAGGCCGCCCGGCCGCGCCCGCTCAGCCCGGCCGCACCGCCGCCGTGACGTAGTTCACGTCCAGATCCCGATCCGACAGCCGCCAGGTCCAGCCCAGCGGATCGAAGACGAAGCCCTTGCGGTCGACGGGCGTCAGCCCGGCATCGCTCAGCATGGCGAACAGCTCGTCCGGCATGACGAACTTCTGCCAGTCATGCGTGCCGGCCGGCAGCCAGCGCAGCACGCGCTCGGCGCCGACGACGGCCATCAGCCATGCCTTGCCGGTGCGATTGATCGTCGATGTCAGCATCAGCCCGCCCGGCCGCAGCAGCCGGGCGCAGGCGTCGAGATACCCCTGCGGGTCGGCGACGTGCTCGACCACCTCCATGTTCAGCACGACGTGGAACGCCTCGCCCGCCGCGGCCAGCGCCTCGGCCGTCGTTGCGCGATAGTCGATCGCCAGATCCATCTGCCGGGCATGCGCCGCCGCCACCGCGATGTTGCCCTCAGCGGCATCCGCGCCCACCACCTCGGCGCCCAGCCGTGCCATCGGCTCGGACAGCAGCCCGCCGCCGCAGCCGATGTCGAGCAGCCGCAGACCCTCCAGCGGCCGCCGGGCGCTCGGATCGCGGCCATGCTGCGCCATGATCTGGTCGACGGCATATCCCAGCCGGCACGGGTTCAGCGCGTGCAGCGGTTTCAGCGGCCCGTCGGGATCCCACCAGCGCTCGGCCATCGCTTCGAAACGGGCGATCTCGCCCGGATCGACCGTGCCCGTCCCGCGTTCACCGACTGACATCGACCCTCGGAGGTTTCCGCTTTGCATGATCAGCATAGTGCAGTATCCGGCGCTGGGCCACGCCTTGAAAGCGCGCGTCGCCGCGGCGAAAGGACCGGAGTGACGACACCGCGGCTTTACCCGCAGATCGAGCCCTACAGCCGGTTCCGCATCGAGGTGGGGGACGGCCACGACCTGTACTGCGAGCTCTGCGGCAATCCCGACGGCAAGACCGCCGTCGTCCTGCATGGCGGGCCGGGCGCCGGTTGCAGCCCGTTCATGCGCCGCTTCTTCGACCCCCGGGTCTATCGCATCCTGCTATTCGACCAGCGCGGCGCCGGCAAGTCAACGCCCTCGGGCGGGCTCGACAGCAACACGACCTGGGATCTCGTCGGCGACCTCGAGCGGCTGCGCATGCATCTCGATGTAGAGCGCTGGCTGCTGTTCGGCGGCTCTTGGGGCTCGGCGCTGGCGCTGCTCTATGCGCAGAGCCATCCCGAGCGCGTCTCCGGGCTGTTGCTGCGCGGCGTCTTCACGATGACCGATGCCGAGCTGCAGTGGTTCTACGGCGGTGGCGCTGCTCGGTTCTACCCGGACGCCTGGGAGGACTTCGTCGAGCCGATCCCGGCGGTCGAACGCGACGACCTGATCGGTGCCTATCACCGCCGGCTGACCGGCGAGGACGAATCCGTCCAGACGCGCTTTGCCCGCCCCTGGGTGCGTTGGGAGACCTCGACCGCGGCGCTTCGCCCGCCGCGCGGCAACCCGCCGGTCAACGGCAGCTATGCCCGCGCCTTCGCCCGGATCGAGAGCCATTTCTTCCACCACCGGGGCTGGCTCGAGAGCGACGACCAGATCCTGGCCGGCATGGAGCGCATCGCCCACATTCCGGGCGTTATCGTCCAGGGTCGCTACGACGTCATCTGCCCGCCGCGGACGGCCATGCGCATCGCCGGGGCCTGGCCGGCCACCGAACTGGTGCTGATCGACGACGCCGGACACGCGCTCAGCGAGCCCGGCATCACCTCTGCCCTGATCGAAGCGACCGACCGCTTCCGCTCGAACTAGGCGGGCCGGCCGGGGGGGGGCGCCTGCGTGCGCTTTCAGCGGTGCGTGCGAGCACGCACCCTGCCTTCCGCCCGGCGCCGGGATCGTCGAGGCACGCGGCGCGGCCGCTCCTCACTCCTCGGCGTCGAGGTCGCGGCGCACGCGGTCCTGGCCCAGCATCTCGCGCGTCCGGTCCATGCGGTCATAGCTCTCGTCGACGACGAAGCGCAGCTCTGGCGCGTAGCGCAGCCGGATGGCGCGGCTCAGCGCGCGGCGGATCTCGTTCCGCGCGCGGTTCAGCGCCGCCAGCGTCCTGTCGACGTCGCGCCCGCCCAGCGGCAGCACGTAGACCGTGGCGACGCGGAGGTCGGGCGAGGTCTGCACCTCGCCGACGGTGATCGACACGCCGGCCAGGTCCGGCTCGTGCAGGTCGCCGCGCAGCAGGATCTCGGAGATCGTGCGCCGGATCAGCTCGCCGACGCGAAGCTGGCGCTGCGAGGGTCCGGCTGGGTCGTCGAACTGCCGTCTGGGCATCCGGGCCTCCTTGAAAACATCATGGTCGCACCCCGGTGCGGTCCTGTCGACACCGCGCCCCGGGGGCCGTTGCGGCCGCGGCCGGGCCGCCCGCGCCTGAGCGAACGCCCGAAGCCGTCGTGCCGTTCGGGTCGACGCCGGCCGTCAGGCCGCCTCGGCCGGGGCGAAGCGGCCGTAGAAGCGCTCGCCGTTCTGCGCCATCTCGACCAGCAGCGCCGGCGGGGTGAAGCGTTCGCCATGGCGTTCGGACAGACCCTTGCAGGTCTCGACCGCCTGCTTCGCGCCAATCATGTCAAGCCAGGATAGCGGCCCGCCCGACCACGGCGCAAAGCCCCAGCCCAGGATCGCGCCGACATCGCCCTCGCGGATATCCGACAGCACGCCTTCCTCCAGCGCGCGCACGGCCTCGAGCACCTGGGCCATCATCAGCCGGTTCTGCACCTCTTCCAGCGCCGGCTGCTCGGCCGCCACCGGCCAGATCTCGCCCAGCCCCGGCCACAGGCCCTGCCGCTTGCCCCGGTCGTCATAGGCGTACATCCCGGCGGCGTTCTTGCGGCCGAGCCGCTGGCGCTTCGCCACCATCTCCTCCAGCAAATCATCGGCCGCCGTGCGCGGATAGGCGTCACCCATCGCCGCCTCGGTCGCCCTCGCGATCTTGTATCCGAGTTCCAGCGAGGTCTCGTCGGTCAGCTGCAGCGGCCCCAGCGGCATGCCCATCTGCTTTGCCGCGTTCTCGATCAGCGCCGGCTTGACGCCCTCGGTGACCATGATCAGCCCCTCGTTGATGTAGGGGATGATGCAGCGGTTGGCGTAGAAGAAGCGGGCGTCGTTGACGACGATCGGCGTCTTCCTGATCTGGCGCACGAAATCCAGCGCCTTCGCCACCGCCTCGGGCCCCGTCTCGCGGCCCCTGATGATCTCGACCAGCATCATCTTCTCGACGGGCGAGAAGAAGTGGATACCGATGAAGCGCTCGGGCCTGCCCGAGGCCTTGGCCAGTTCGCTGATCGGCAGCGTCGAGGTGTTCGAGGCGAAGATCGCATCCTCGGGGATCACCGCCTCGGCCTCCGCCGTCACCGACGCTTTCAGGCCGGGGTCCTCGAAGACGGCCTCGACGATGAGGTCGCAGCCCATCAGCCTGCCGTAGTCCGCGGTCGCCGTGACGGCGTGCATCAGCTCCTGTTTGCGCATCTCGTCGATGCGCTTCTTCTTCACGCTGTCGGTCAGCATGGCCTCGATCTTCGCCAGCCCCGCCTCGGCCGATTCGCGGTCGCGGTCGATCAGCACGACCTCGATGCCGGCCAGCGCCGAGACATAGGCGATGCCCGCTCCCATCATGCCGGCGCCCAGCACGCCGAGTTTCTTCACGCGCATGTCGGGCACGTCCCTGGGGCGCACCGCGCCCTTCTCCAGCGCCTGCTTGTTGATGAAGAGCGAGCGGATCATCGCCTCGGAGGACGGGTTCAGCAGCAGCGAGGTGAACCAGCGCGCCTCGATTTTCAGCGCCGTGTCGAAATGCACCAGAGCGCCCTCGTAGGCGGCCGACAGCATGGCGCGCGCCGCCGGGTAGACGCCCTGCGTCCGCCCATGCGTCATGACGATACCGCCGACGAACATCTCGAAGCCCTGCGGCGTGTAGGGAGCGCCGCCTGGGATCTTGAAGCCCTTCTCGTCCCAGGGCTTGATGATCTCGCGGTCGGTCGCCTTCAGCACCCAGGCCTTGGCGCGCGCCAGCAGCTCGGCGGCGTCGTCCTCGTCGACGACCTCGCTGACCAGCCCCAGCGAGCGCGCCTTGGCCGGCGCGTACATCCTGCCCTGCAACAGCGGCTCGGCGGCGCCCATCAGCCCCATCATGCGGATCAGCCGCGTGGTGCCGCCGGCGCCGGGAAAGAGGCCGACCAGGATCTCGGGCAGGCCGATCTTCGCCCCCTCGCGCGCCACCGCGATGCGGTGATGGCAGGCCAGCCCGATCTCCAGCCCGATGCCGGCCGCGGTGCCGGGCGAGGCCCAGCAGACGGGCTTGCCGCCCTTGTTGGTCTTCGGGTCCATGCCGGCGCGCTCGATCCGGCGCAGCAGGGCGTGCATTCGCATGACCATCGCGAAGACGCCCTCGGCCGGATTGCCGCCGCCCTCGGCGGCACGACGCTTGACGTCGGCCAGCACGGTCAGGTCCATTCCGCCGGCGAAATCGGCCTTTGCCGAGGTGATGACGATACCCTTGACGGCCTCGTCGACCAGCGCCGCCTCGACGCAGGATTCAAGCTCGGCGATGCCCTGCTCGGTCAGCACGTTCATGGCCTTGCCGGGCAGGTCCCATGTGATGGTCGCGACGCCGTCGGCGTCTGTCTCCATGCGGAAGATCTCGGTCATGCGCGCTCCTTTCGGGCGGGTGGCCGCCGGGCGGCCGTCGTTTCGCGGCGGGTCATCGCGGCTGCTCCGGCGCGGCGTCGACCGGCGTCCCGTCGCGCCGGGTGAACCGTGTCTCGCCGTCGGCGTCGAGGCAGACGAGGTCGAGATCGGGATAATGGCAGGTGTCGCGGTCCGGCCGCATGCCGATCTCGAGGATCGTCGCGGGCCGGTCCGAGCGGTTGACGACCGTGTGCCCGTTCGCGTCGCCGGCGCGAAAGCCGGCGGCCTCGCCCTGCCGCAGCGGGCTCTCGCCCGTGTCGTCCACCAGCACCACCTCGCCCTCGACGACGAAGACCATCTCGTCCTCGACTTCGTGCCAGTGCCGCAGCGACGAGGCGACGCCGGGTGGCAGCGTGGTCAGGTTCACGCCGATCCCGGTCAGGCCCGCGGCGTCGCCCAGCCTGCGGCGCACCCTGCCGGCAAAGGCGGCGGCGTGCGGCGCCGGGTAGTCCGAGCCCGCCAGTGCCGGGGCGGCGTCGATGTCGATCTTCGGCATGGCCTTCCTCCTCGGCGCTGCGTGGCGCTCATGCTGCAGTGCCGCACTTTCTGCGGCTCCGTCACCCTTCGGGCATCCGCGATGCCGGGGACGCCTCATATGAACCCGTGCCGGACGCAAATCCAGTGGGCCGGCCCGTCGCGGCGCGGCTCGGCGCGTGTTACCCTGGTCCAGGTTGGGCCGATCCGGTGCCTCGATGAACGCTCGCCTGCGATCCGCGCTCGGCCCGCCGCTCGCTGCCCTGGTTGCGGGCGGGCTGGCGCTGGCCGCCGGCGCTCCGCCGGCTGCCGTGCTGGCCGCCGCGGTGCTGGCCGCCGCGATGGCGGCATGGCTCGGCGCAGCCGGCAGTCCGGCGCGCGGCGGCGCCGGGCGCGCCCGCCCGGCGCGCGCGCCGGCGGCGGGCGGGGCCGACGCGCCGCAGCCATTGCTCGACGCGCTGCCGGTCGGCGTTCTGGTCATTGCCGGCGATGGCACGATCCGCCTCGCCAACCGCAGCGCAGCGGAAACGTTTGGGCTGCCGGGTGGGCTGGCGAGCGGACGCCACCCGGCCGCCGTGCTGCGCGCGCCCCGGCTGCTCGAGCAGATCGAGGCGGTCCGGCGCGGCGGCGAGGCGGGGGCGGTCGACTTTCCCCTGCCGCGCGGCGACGCCCAGCTGCGCGCGCATGTCCGGCCGGCCGGCGGCGGCGAGGTGGTCGTCGCCGTCGAGGACCGCACCGACGCCAGCCGCGCCTCCGAGCTGCATCGCGATTTCGTCGCGAACGCCAGCCACGAGCTGAAGACGCCGCTGGCCGCCGTCTGGGCCAGCATCGAGACATTGCAGGGTCATGCCCGCGAGGACCCGGCGGCGACCGAGCGCTTCCTCGGCGTCATGGCGGGGCAGGTGCGGCGGATGACGCGGCTGGTCGAGGACCTGCTGTCGCTGAACCGCATCGAGCTGAACGAGCGCGTCGCGCCGCGCGAGCCGCAGGATCTGGCGGCGATCGTCGCCGAGGCGGTCGAGGCGCTGCGCCCGGCCGCCGAGGAGGCCGGCGCGGTGCTGGAATTCGACGCGCCGGAGGACGCGCCCGCCGTGCGCGGCGACCGGAACGAGCTGGGGCAGGTCTTTCGCAACCTGGTCGAGAACGCGGTCAAGTATGGCGGCCCCGGCGTCGAGGTGCGCGTCGGCATCCTCGGGTTGGCCGGGCTGCCCGACGGCGAGCCGGGCATGGTCGGCGTCGCCATCCGCGACACCGGCCCCGGCATCTCCCGCGAGCACCTGCCGCGGCTGACCGAGCGGTTCTACCGCGTCTCGGTCCGCCGCTCGCGCGAGACCGGCGGCACTGGGCTGGGGCTGGCCATCGTCAAGCACGTCGTCGCCCGGCATCGCGGCCGGCTGGAGATCGCGAGCCGGCCCGGCGAGGGGGCGTGCTTCACGGTCTGGCTGCCGCTGGCCCAGCCGACGGGGCAGGGGTCCGGCGCCGCGGAGCGGACGTCCGCCTGATTGGTGGGCCGGGGGTCCATTTTCCGTCTTCTCACGCGTGGGCCGACGTCAAGCGACTGGAATACTGACCGTTTCCGAAGGAGTTCAGCCAATATCACCCGTCGTTACCGTCCGCCGCCATGCGGCGGGAGGCAAGTCTGGCCCCTGCCGGGGGCGCGGATCTGGTCCATCGTGCAGGCTTCGGGCGCCTTGTCGGAGCGCCAGCGGAGCAAGCGGGCGCCGTGGCGCATGTGTTCGCCGGTGATGTGGTCGGCGCTGACCTCGGCGACCAGCACCGGCTCCAGCGGCACCGGCGCGCGCTCCTTGCCGGACCAGCGGCTCTTTCCGCCGGGGGCGCGGCCGGTGAAGCCCCGGCCGCCGACCAGCGGCTCGATCTTCTTTCGCGTCTCGGCGGCATCGCCGGGCCGCGTGCGGCCGACATAGTTCAGCCGGCCGTCTTCGTCGTAAAGGCCGAGCAGCAGGTAGTCGATCGCCGCCGTGCCCACCTTGCGGTAGACCCCGGCGACGACGCAGTCGACGGTCTGCCACTGCTTGACTTTCTGCATCGCCCGCTTGCCCGGCCGGTAGGGCAGGTCCAGCCGCTTGGCGACGATGCCGTCCAGCCCCTCGCGGCCCAGCCAGCCGCGCGCCGTTGTGGCGGATCTGGTCGCCTTGCCGAGCCGGAGCGCCGGCACCGTGCTGGCGGCCCTGATGAAATCCTCGAGCGCCGCCCGCCGCTCGGACAACGGGCGGTCCAGCAGCGCCGCGCCGCCGCGCGCCAGCAGGTCGAAGGCGATCAGCCGGGCCGGGTGCTCGGCCGCCAGCGTCGCGACGCGGCTGGCCGCCGGGTGCAGGCGCAGCTGCAGGGTCTCGAAGCTCTCGCCGGGGATGACGACCTCGCCATCCAGTACCCAGCCGGCCTCGCCCAGCCCGGCCAACCCCTCGGCAAGCTCGGGGAAATACCGCTCCAGCGGTTTCTGATGCTTCGATTGCAGGCGCACGCCCGGGCGCGTCCAATGCGCCAGGCAGCGGAAGCCGTCGTATTTCGGCTCGAACTGCCAGTCCCTGCCCGCCGGCAGGTCGTCGACGGAGGCGGCCTCCATCGGGCGCAGGTCGAGCGGGACCGCGGCAGCCATCGGCACGTCCTCTCCGCCGGGCTCTCTCGCGGGACAGAACAGCCGCGGCTCGGAGCGGTTCCCCCGCCGCCGATCCCGGGGCCGATCCTGCCGCCGTTCCCACCGCCGACCCGGGGGCGATCGCACGCTTGCAGCCGGGCGACGAATGTGGTGCAGTCCTGAAAAAAATCCGGTCCATGATGGTCGGTGCACAGGGAGGAAGCGCAATGGTTGGAGAACCGCTTGCAGGCGGGCGGGCATCTGTCGCCTTTGCGCCTGTTGGCGCGGGGCGGGCGGCGACCGGCGCATGAGCGTGGCGAGCGTCGCCAGCCCATGAGCGTTGCAGGCACGGCGGCGCCGGTCATCGCCGTCAGGGACGTCTCGGTGCGCTTTGGCGGCATCGTCGCGCTGGACGGCGTCGGGTTCGATATCCGCGAGGGCGAGATCCTGGGCCTGATCGGCCCGAACGGCGCCGGCAAGACGACGCTCTTCAACTGCCTCAGCCGTCTCTACACGCCGACCGACGGCGCGATCGAGTTTTGCGGCCGCGACATCCTGGCCCTGCCGGCACACCGCATCGCCGGGCTGGGCATCGGGCGCACGTTCCAGAACGTCGCCTCGTTCGGCAAGCTCAGCGTGCGCGACAACGTCCGCGTCGGCGCGCACTCCGCCTCGCGCAGCGATCCGCTGTCGGACTCTATCCGCCTGCCCTGGGTGCGCCGGCACGAGCGGCGGACCGACGGCACGGCCGACGACCTGATCCGCTGGCTGCGGCTGGAGGAGGTCGCCGACCTGCCCGTTGCCGGCCTGCCGTTCGGCACGCAGAAGCGCGTGGAACTGGCGCGCGCGCTGGCCACCGAGCCGAAACTCCTGCTGCTCGACGAGCCTGCCGGGGGCCTGAACCACGACGAGGTGCACGAGCTTGGCACCCTGATCCGCCGCATCCGCGACGAGCGCGGCGTCACCGTGCTGCTGGTCGAGCACCATATGGCGCTGGTCATGTCGGTCAGCGACCGCGTGGTGGTGCTGAACTTCGGCAAGAAGATCGCCGAGGGCTCGCCCGAGGACGTGCAGAAGAACCCCGAGGTGATCCACGCCTACCTGGGAGAGCATCATTGACACGCGTTTCCCGGTCTTGCCCGTCATCGTCCAGCCCGGCCGGACGATTTTCCGCCGCGCGCGACGTCGCCCCGGTCGGGCCGGGGCATGAGGTGAATCCTTCGTCTCGGTACGCCGGCATGAGCGCGATCCTCGAGGTTCGCGGGCTCGACGCCTCCTATGGCGACCTGCAGGTGCTGCGCGGGCTGGAGTTCGAGATCGAGGCGGGCGGCGTCACGACACTGCTGGGCGCCAACGGGGCGGGCAAGACGACGACGCTGCGCGCGCTCTGCGGCATGGTCCGGCGACGCGGCGAGATCACCTTCGAGGGCAGGCGCATCGACCGCATGGCGACCGAGGACATCGTTCGCCTCGGCATCGCCCACGTGCCGGAGGGGCGTGGCACCTTCGGCTCGATGACCGCCGAGGAGAACCTGCTGCTGGGCGCCATGGCGCGGCCACGCAACGGCGATATCCGCGCCGACATCGAGCGCGCCTATCACTACTTCCCGATCCTCGCGCAGCGCCGCAACCAGCAGGCCGGCACGCTGTCGGGCGGCGAGCAGCAGATGCTGGCCATCGCCCGCGCGCTGATGCTGCGGCCGAAGCTGATGCTGCTGGACGAGCCGTCCTTCGGCCTGGCGCCGATGATCGTCCGCCAGATCTTCGACATCCTGGCCGAGCTGAAGCGCGACTCGGGCGCGTCGATGCTGATCGTCGAGCAGAACGCCTCGCTGGCGCTCGAGATCGCCGACCGGGCCTACCTGATCGAGACCGGCGCCATCGTCATGTCGGGCGATGCGCGCGAGATCGCCGCGGACGAGACCGTGCGTGCGTCCTACCTGGGTTACTGAGGACCGTCGATGGAACTGTTCCTCCAGCAAGTGTTCGCCGGCATCGCCACGGGCGCGATCTATGCCTGCATGGCGCTGTCGGTGGTGATGATCTACCAGGCGATCCACCACCTGAACTTCGCCCAGGGCGAGATGGCGATGTTCTCGACCTTCATCGCCTGGCAGTTGATGGAATGGGGGATGCCCTACTGGGCCGCCTTCCCGCTGACCGTCGCAGTCAGCTTCGTCGGCGGCTTCGCTCTCGAACGCATCGTCTTCAAGCCCATCGAGAACGCGCCTGTCCTCAGCCACATCGTCATCTTCATCGCGCTCTTCGCGATCATCAACTCGATGGCGGGCTACATCTGGGACTTCACGATCAAGTCGGTCGCCAGCCCGTTCGGCACCGGCCCGTTCCTGGGCTGGAGCCTGCTGAGCGCGCACCAGGCGGGCATGATCGGCGTCACGCTCTGTATCCTGGTGCTGCTGTGGGGCTTCTTCGCCTTCACGCGCGTCGGGCTGGCGATGCGCGCGGCGGCGGCGAACCCGGAGAGCGCCCGGCTGGTCGGCATCCGCGTCTCGCGCATGACGGCGCTCGGCTGGGGCATGGCGGCGGCGATCGGCGCGGTCGCCGGCATCCTGATCGCGCCGGTCGTCTTCCTCGAGCCGAACATGATGCTGTCGATCCTGCTCTACGGCTTCGCCGGCGCCGTTCTGGGCGGGCTGACCAGCCCGCTGGGCGCCGTGCTGGGCGGATTCGCCGTCGGCGTCATCGAGAACCTGGCCGGCACCTACATCCCCGTCGTCGGCGCCGAGCTGAAGCTGACGATCGCGCTGTTCCTGATTGTCCTCGTCCTGGTCTTCAAGCCCGAAGGGCTGATGGGCCGCCGCGTCGTGCAGAGGGTCTGAGATGGCGAACATCGAGCCGACCCGCCCCGCGGCGGCACGCACGGCCGAGGGTCTGGTGGACCGCTCGCCCGAGCGCACGCCAGCGCCGGCCCACACCGGCACGGCGACCCTGCCGCGGCTTGCCGCCACGGCCGCGGTCATCGCCGCGCTGGCGGCCGTGCCCTGGATCACCGAGAGCTTCTTCACCTACCAGATGACGCAGCTGCTGGTCTACGCGATCGCCATCCTGGGGCTGAACATGCTGACCGGCATCAACGGCCAGTTCTCGCTGGGGCACGGCGCGTTCTATGCGCTGGGCGCCTACACGGCGGCGATCCTGATCGAGCAGGGCGGCGTCTACTACATGGCGACCCTGCCGGTGGCGGGCATCCTGTGCTTCGTCGTCGGGTTCCTGTTCGGCTTTCCGGCGCTGCGGCTCGAGGGCGTCTACCTCGCACTGGCGACCTTCGCGCTGGCGGTGGCGACGCCGCAGATCCTCAAGCTCTCGCCACTGGAAGACCTGACGGGCGGCGTGCAGGGGTTGCTGGTGTTCTCGGAGACCTTCGACATTCCGGTGCCGGGCTTCATCCCGCTCGATCCGACGCCGTGGACCTATTACTTCGTGCTGATCGTCGGGCTGCTGCTCTACTGGGCGGCGCAGAACATCGTGAACAGCCGCACCGGCCGCGCGCTGATGGCGATCCGCGACAACCCGATCGCGGCCCGCGCGATGGGCATCAACCTGCCGATCTACAAGGCGACCGCCTTCGGCATCTCGGCGCTGATCACCGGCATCGCCGGCGCGCTGGCCGCGATGGTCGTCAAGTTCGTGGCGCCCGACAGCTTCACCTTCGCGCTGTCGGTGGCGCTGCTCGTCGGGCTGGTCGTCGGCGGCGTCGGCTGGCTGCCGGGCGCGCTGATCGGCGCCGCTGCCATCATCTTCCTGCCGAACGTCGCCGAGTTGATTTCGAAGGGCCTGTCGGGCGCCTTCTACGGCCTGTTCCTCATTCTCGTGATCTACCTCGCGCCGCAGGGCGCGGGGGACTGATCCGCGACAGCGCGGATCGCATCAGGCGGCTGCGGCAGTAGCCCGACAACAAGGGAGAGAAACGACCATGAGAAGGACCACGCTTCTGGCGACGGCGGCCACGGCTCTCGGCCGCGGCCACCATGGCGGCCAGCGCCGCCGACACGATCAAGATCGGCCAGACGATGCCGTATTCCGGCCCGGCCTCGGCCTATGGCCAGATCGGCAAGGCCGAGGAAGCCTGCTTCAACATGATCAACGACAATGGCGGCATCAACGGCCGCCAGATCGAGTTCATCAGCTACGACGACGCCTACTCTCCGCCGAAGACGGTGGAGCAGACCCGCAAGCTGGTCGAGAGCGACGACGTGCTGCTGGACTTCCAGAGCCTCGGCACGCCGACCAACAGCGCCGTGCACAAGTACTACAACCAGAAGGGCGTGCCGCAGCTCTTCGTCGCGACCGGCGCGTCGAAGTGGGGCAACCCGAAGGAGTTTCCCTGGACGATGGGCTGGCAGCCGCCATACCCGGTCGAGGCCAAGATCTACGCCAAGTACATCCTGGACCAGATGCCGGATTCGAAGATCGCCGTGCTCTACCAGAACGACGACTACGGCAAGGACTACCTGAACGGCTTCAAGGAGGGGCTGGGCGACAAGGCCGGCAGGCATGATCATCGCCGAGCTGCCCTACGAGACCAGCGACCCGACCGTCGACAGCCAGATCGTCTCGGCCAAGGCGTCGGGGGCGGACGTGTTCTTCAACATCACGACGCCCAAGTTCGCCGCGCAGGCGATCAAGAAGGCGCACGAGATCGACTGGCACCCGACGCACTTCCTGAACAACGTGTCGATCTCGGTCGGCGCGGTGATGAAGCCGGCCGGGCTGGACGCTTCGCAGGGGATCATCAGCGCCGGCTACCAGATGGACCCGACCGACCCGCAGTGGCAGGACAGCGACGACTTCAAGGAGTGGTCGGCGTTCATGGACAAGTACCACGCGGACGGCGACAAGACGTCGAGCTTCACCAGCTACGGTTACGCCGCCTGCATGACGCTGAAGCACGTGCTGGAAGCGGCCGGCGACGACCTGAGCCGCGAGAACATCATGAAGCAGGCGGCCAGCATGCAGGACGTGCGCATCCCGATGCTGCTGCCGGGCATCACGCTGAACACCTCGGCGACGGATTTCTACCCGATCGAGGCGATGCAGCTGCAGAAGTTCGAGGGCGATACGTGGAAGCTGTTCGGCGACATCATCCACGCCGAGAGCAAGTAACGCCTTGCACGAGGGATGGCGGGGCGGGAGGGGCGACCCTCCCGCCCCGCCTTTCGTTCTGCGAGCGGGGCGGCAGCGGCGGCGGCCGGACGCGCAGCGGGTGCGCGCCGCGGACGCTCGCCCGGCCAGAGCGTCGGCCCGGCCTTGCCGCTGACGACCGGCACGATACCTCAGGGCAGGCCGAATCGACCAGTCCGCAGCCCTGCCCGCGCAGGGGCCGTTCGTCTTCTGCAACGACACCCGCTTTCTGCACCGACAGCCTTCGCGTCCTGGGCATCGGGCACACCGTTTCCGCGACTGGGTGCCCCCCGAAACAACCGGCAATTGCCTGAAACAGAGGAATTTCGGCAGTCACGATTTGGTCGCAATCGGACGGCTTTAAGTATCCCCGTCAGCGCATTTCTCATGGGGACTGGTTTTTAAATGAACACCTTCAAGACGATCATCATTGCGGCCGGTCTTGCCGCGTTCAGCAGTGTCGCGAGTGCGTCCGTCATTTTCACCTTCTCCGAAGTGGGGTCGGACGTGGTGATGACGTCCTCGGGGACGCTCGATACCACGAAGCTCATCCAGATCGGCAGCGGCCCGTGGGGCGGCACGGGGATCGAGAACAACGGGGCCGGCGAGACCGACATCATGGGCGGCACGTCCTTCGGGAGCAACAACATCGCCTTCGGGTTCAGTCGCCGGCACCGACCAGTCGGCATGGCTGAACCCGGGCGGTCCGTTCGGCGCCAGCAATTTCAGCTGGACGGTGACGGGCGGCTCGAAAAGCTTCTCGACCTACACCTTCATCGATGGCCTCAGGAACGCGGGCGTCGGTATGGTGGCGTCCGACATCGTCGGCGGGCTCTGGACGCCTGACCAGAGCTGGATCAATTTCGGCAGCACGTTCAGCTCGCTGAGCATGAACGCCGGAACCTTCGCCGTCTCCGACGCTCTCACCGGCGAGTCGATCACGATCCAGGTCGGTGCCAGCGTCGTTCCGCTGCCCTTCGGGCTGCCGCTGCTGGGCAGCGCGCTGCTGATCGGCGCGGTCCCGGCGTTCCGGCGGCGGGGCGCCCGCCCGGCCTGAGGCACCGCGGATCATCTTGCCGAGGCGCGGGAGGGGCACCCCTCCCGCGCCTCTGGCTTGTCTGTCACGCCCGCCGGCAGGCGATCATGTGCAGGTCGTAGTGCATCACGGCGCGCGCGTGCAGGCGCAGCCGCCAGGGCAGGCCGGAGCGCTCGGCCACCGGCCGCAGCCCGTGCCGTGCCAGGGTCGCCGCCAGCACCGGCTCGGCCGCGCCGCCATTCGGCCCGCGCTGCGAGTGCCCGCCCATCCAGCGCGCCGGCTCGGCGGCGGTCGGCGTCCAGTCGTGCGGCGTGGCGAAGACCGCGCCGCCGCCGGGCGCCAGCACGCGGGCGGTCTCGGCCACCGCTTCGGTCGGGCCGGAGATCGAGTCGACCAGGTTGATCGCCGTCGCCAGCCGGAACGCCCCTGCCCGGAAGGGCAGCGCCATCGCGTCGACCGCCCAGAAATCCAGCCGCCCGCCCCCGAGCCGGCCATCGGCCCCGGCCGGCAGAGTCACCGTCACCGGGTCGTAGACCAGGCCGACGCGGCGCCGCCCGTACGTCGCCGCGCCCTCCAGCGCCAGCCGTTGTGCGAAGCGCAGGAACGAGACGTTCAGGTCGCCGACGAGGACCGGGCCGAGACCGCGCGCCGCCAGCTCCCACCCGCCGCGCCCTGTCGCGCCGCCGAGGTCGATGGCCGGCCCCTCCGCCGGTCTCTCCAACGCCCCCAGCGCCTCCAGCCCGGCGCCCAGCGTTCCGACGATGTCGGGCACGTCGCCACCCGCCCAGTCGGCATAGTGCGCGTCGGCATAGATGCTCAGATGCTGGCGCGTCGTGTCCACCTCGCCGCCCGGCCCCAGCGCGTCGCCGACCAGGCTCTCGACGCCGCCGGGCAGCGCGTCGCGCGCCAGCACCTGCACGCGGGCGTTCTGCAGGAATGCGGCCGGGTCGGCGACCAGCACGGGCACGCCGTCGATGACCGGGAATTCCATCCAGCAGGCGCTGTTCGAGCAGTGCAGGATGCCGTGCCAGAGCCGCCCGTCGCGGCTCTCGGCCGCCTCGGCGATCCGCACCGGCCACTCGGCCCCGCCGCCATGCAGGCAGCGCGGGCAGACGGGCGCCAGTTCCTCGAAGACCGTCGGGCGCACGCGGCGCTCAGCCGCCGATCATCACGGTGACGCAGCAGGGCGGGATGATGTTGCCCGTCGGCGAGGGGATCGGCGCGACGCAGGACGGGTGCGAGGTCATGTCGCCCGCCCGCGCCGCCGGCATCTTCTGGACCATCACCGTCGCGGAGCCCTTGACGATCAGCCCCGGCCCTGCCGGCACGCATGGGATCAGCGTGCAGATCTTGGTCATGTCGGTGACGCGCGCCGCCGGCATCTTGCCAATCATGACGGTCATGCCGCCCGGTGGCATGATCGGCAGCGGCAGCGCCGGGTGCGGCACGGGGGTCGGCGTCGGCGCCGGCGGGTGGATCGGCGCGTGGCAGTGCGGGGCCATCTGCAGGACCATGTCGCCGACGCGGGCTGCGGGAGGCATCCGGAAATCCCCTTCTGAAAATGCGGCCAGCATACGCGCCGGCGCGACCGGCGGCAAGAACGGCCGGCGACTAGGGCTTCAGCTGGAACTCGCCCGGCGGCAGCGTCGGGTCGAAGTTGACGACGATGCGCTTGCCGATCACCATCACCGGCACCAGCACCGTCTTCTCCGGGTCCTCGGTGCCGTCGGCGACCTTGCCGCCCGCCTTGAAACTGCACATCGCGGTATGGCCGCTGCCGCAGACCTCGAGCCACAGGTCGAAGCCGCAGAACACCGCCTGCGGCGGCACCTCGCGCTTGCGGATGGCCTCGGCCAGCGCCTGCATCTTCGGCGACAGCGCCTTTGGCTTGTCCGACATCCGCACGCCTCCCGGCCGGCCTCGCCGCCAATCTACGGAGCGCCACCCCGGCGGTCCATAGCTGGACGCGGGGACTGGCCTGCGGCACACTGTGACTGGCGGGCACGCTGGCGCGCGGGGGATGCCATGCACGTCGTCTTCCTCGAGATCGACACGAATGCCGAGTGGGCGGTCTGCTCGCTCGGCCCCGCCTTCCTGGCCGCCGTGGCGCGCGCCGAGGGGCACTCGGCCGCGATGCTGCGCGTCGCCCATGACGAGCCGGTCGAGAGCGTCCGGGCGCGCGTCGCTACCGCGGCGCCAGACCTGATCGGCGTCTCGATGACGACGCGCCAGTGGCTGCGCGGCCGCGACATGGCCAACGCGCTGCGGTCGGCGGTGCCGGTGATCGCGGGCGGGCTGCACGCCACCTTCTCGCCGGAGCAGGTGCTGGCCGAGCCGGGCTTCGACGCCGTCTGCCTCGGCGAGGGCGAGCGGCCCTTCGCGGCGCTTCTCGGCCACCTGTCGGCCGGCGGCCGGATCGCCGACGCGCGCATGCCGAACATCTGGGTGAAGGGCGGCGCGCATCCGGGGCTGGACCCGCCGGTCGAGCGGATCGACGACATCCCATTCATGGCGCGCGACATGCTGGACGAGCGCTGGGGCGTCGTCCACGTCACGACCCAGCGCGGCTGCCCGTTCCCCTGCACCTACTGCGCCGCGCGGATGTACGACCAGCTCTACGACGGCATCGGCAAGTACGGTAGGCGGCGCTCGCTGGACAGCGTGCTGGCCGAGCTGGACGCCATCCGCGCCGCCGGGCCGCTGAGCTACGTGATCTTCCTCGACGACACCTTCACCATCAACCAGCCGTGGGTGTTCGAGTTCTGCCGCGCGTTTCCGGAGCGCGTCGGCGTGCCGTTCTCGCTGCACGCGCGGGCCGAGACGATGAACCCGAAGCTGATCGAGGCGCTGGCCGCCGCCGGCTGCCGGCACATCGTCTACGGCGTCGAGAGCGGCTCCGAGCGCATCCGCCGCGAGGTGATGAAGCGCCCGGTGACGAACGAGCGGCTGGTCGAGGTCTTCCGGCGCACGAAGGAGGCCGGCATCCTGGTCACCGCCAACTACATGATCGGCGTGCCGGGCGAGACGCCCGACGACCTGCGCGCGACCATCGACCTGCACCACCGGCTGGAGCCGCTGGATTTCGGCTATTTCGTCTTCTACCCGTTCCCCGGCACGCAGCTGTTCCAGACCTGCCGCCAGCGCGGCTGGCTGCCCGAGAACTGGCAGGATCTGCCGGCGCGGCACGACCGCAGCATCCTCGACCTGCCGGATCTGACGCAGGACGACATCGCCGCCGCCTTCGCCGAGTGGACGGCGATCCGCGAGCGCGCCGGGCAGGCGCGGATGGCGGCGGCGGCCTGCTGAGCCGCGGCGGCCGGGACGTGGCACCCGTGACGGGCGTTCGGCTTCTCGCCAGCGGCCGGGCAGGAGCGGACGCTGTTCCATCCGGTCCCACCACGCGCCCCCATGCAGCATCGCGCCGGACCCGAGGGTGGGCGCACTTCCCGCCCGCGCCCCAGGGGCGGGCGCGATCCGGGACTGAAGAGCCCCCGAACGCCGGTGCCGTGTCTCGGGGCGTGCTCGCGCGAGAGCAGGTGGCCAGGCGCTGACAGGACGGGGACGTGAAAAGGGACCGGCGCTTGCGACGCCGGTCCCTCGATGATCCTCAGGGCGTCGCCGCGCGGCGTCAGATGCAGACCACCTGCAGCGGCGGGAAGCCGTTGAAGCCGACCGACGAGTAGCTCGACGTGTAGGCGCCGCAGGCGCGGATGCGGACCTTGTCGCCGGCCTTCAGCGCCACCGGCAGCTGGACCGGGCGCTTCTCGTAGAGCACGTCGGCCGAGTCGCAGCTGGGGCCGGCCAGGATGCACGGGCCGGTCAGGCCGCCGTCGGCGGTCGTCTCGAACTGGTAGCGGATCGCCTCGTCCATCGTCTCGGCCAGCCCCGAGAACTTGCCGATGTCGAGATAGACCCAGCGCGCGATGTCGCTCGGGCGCTTGCGGCTGACCAGCAGCACCTCGGCGGCGATGACGCCCGCCTCGGCAACCAGGCCGCGGCCGGGCTCGGCCATGATGCAGGCGGGCTGGCCGAAGAGCTCGCGCACCATCGCCATGACCTCGGCGCCGTAGGCCACCGTCTCCTGCACCGGGTCGCCGTAGAAGGCCGGGAAGCCGCCGCCGAGGTTCAGCACCTCGAGCGCGAAGCCGGCCTCGCGCGCCGCGTGCCAGACCTCGGCCGCCTGCTCCAGCACCGGGCGCCACATCGCCGCCTCGCGCGTCTGGCTGCCGACATGGAACGAGATGCCGGCCGGCGCCAGCCCGACGAGCGCCGCATGGCGCATCAGCGCCAGCGCGCCGTCGGCTGGCGTGCCGAACTTGCGCGTCAGCGGCCAGTCGGCCTCGGAGTGCTCGACGAGCAGGCGGATGTAGACACGCGCGCCGGGGGCGTTGGCGGCGATCTTGTCCAGTTCCTCCTCGGCGTCGGCGGCGAACAGGCCGATGCCGGCGGCGTGCGCCCAGGCGATGTCGGCGGGGCGCTTGACGGTGTTGCCGAACGAGACGTGCGCCGGGTCGGCGCCGCGCGCGAGGCAGAGCTCGATCTCGGCGCGAGAGGCGGCGTCGAAGCGCGAGCCGGCGGCGACCAGCCGGTCGATGACCGCCGGCTCGGGGTTCGCCTTGACGGCGTAGTGGATGTGCGCCCCGGCGAGGCCCGTGGCCAGCGCGCGGAAGCTTTCCTCGACGCGGTCGAGGTCGACGACCAGCGTCGGGCGGTCGACCGGGTTGGAGTCGAGCCAGGCATCGGCGCGCGATCGGCGGCCGGTCTCGGCGCGGTCGGAGCCAAGGTCAGCGGCGGAGTCGTCAATGAAGGGCGCGACCGCGCCCACGGCAAAAGAGGACATCTGCTTCCCCATCGAATCCCGGATTTTCGCCCGGACGGACCAACAAGGACGCTGACGTCGCTGCGTAACCGTGGAGTGGACAGAGGCGCGTGCGTTTGGCGTCTGGCGGCGCATATGAGGCAAAATGCCCGACCGCGCAATGGCTTGCCGGAGACGGCGCGAAAATAATTTCCGGGCGGTGCCGGCGGCGATGCGTCCGGGTCACAGGGCAGCCAGCGCGCCAGCGTTATCAACGGCTTGTGGCATGTTGCGCGCGCGCGGACATTCGGCCGTGGCCCGGCCTGGGCGGGCGCGCCCGCCGAGCGCAGGAAACGGGTGGGGCGAGGCGGCCGACTCGCCTAGATTGCGGGCATGCACGGTAAGAAGCACGCCACGAAACACGGGGACGATCCCATGACCGCCGAAGCGACCATCCAGACGGCTCCCGAAACGGCCCCCGGGATGGCTGGCAAGATGCCCGCCGACTTGTCTGCCGAATTGCCGGGCGGCGCGGCGGGCGACCGCTTCAACTACGACCTGATGGCCGCGGCGCTGCGCTATATCGAGGCGCGCGCGGGCGACCAGCCCTCGCTGGACGAGGTGGCGGCCGCCATCGGCCTGAGCCCGGCGCATTTCCAGCGCGTCTTCAGCCGCTGGGTCGGCGTCTCGCCAAAGCGATACCTGCAATACCTGACGCTGGACCATGCGCGGCGCCTGCTGCATGAGCGCTTCACGGTGCTGGACGCGACCTACGAGGCGGGGCTGTCCTCGCCCGGCCGGCTGCACGACCTGTTCGTCCGCTGGGAGGCGATGACGCCGGGCGAGTACGCCCGCCAGGGCGCGGGGCTGACGATCCGCTGGGGCTGGTTCGACACGCCCTTTGGCGAGGCGCTGGCGATGGGCACGGACCGGGGTCTTTGCGGGCTGGCCTTTGCCGCCGAGTGCGGACGGGACGCGGCGCTGGCGGACATGACGGGACGCTGGCCGGCGGCCGGTTTCGTCGAGGACCCAGCGACGCTGCGGCCCTGGATCGAGGCCGCCTTCGGCGCGCCGGGCGAGGTCGCGCTGGCGCCGATCGGCGCGCCGTTCCAGATCAAGGTCTGGGAGGCGCTGCTGTCCGTCCCCTCGGGCCACGTCACCACCTATTCCGAGATCGCCAAACGGATCGGCAACCCGCGCGCCGTGCGCGCGGTCGGCACGGCGGTCGGGCGCAACCCGATCTCGTGGCTGATCCCCTGCCACCGCGCGCTGCGCCGCGACGGGCAGCTCGGCGGATATCACTGGGGCCTGCCGGTCAAGCGCGCCATGCTGGCCTGGGAGGCGGCGCGGCTGGAGGCCTGAGGGCACGAGTCCCGGGGAGGGGCAGGGCGCTGCGACACGGGGTGCGCGCAGAGCGTCATTGACTTCCCGCCGCGCAAAGGCCATCTCGAACAGAGATTTTCTCGCGAATGCGCGGAACCCGGTCCGGCCTCGATGGTCCGACACAGGGCTTTTTCCCGGGAATTCCGATGAATCGCACGCGCCGGGCCGCGCCCGGGCCGCCGTGCATGCGCCGGGCAGCCATTGGGGCGCCTGGCGTTCGAAAGGATACCATGACTGATGGTTTTTCGGGTTTCGGCCTAGCCGAGCCCATTCTGCGCGCCCTGTCGGCGCGCGGCCACGACACGCCGACTCCGATCCAGGCCCGCTCGATCCCCGCGTTGCTGGAAGGCCGCGACATCCTGGGTATCGCCCAGACCGGCACTGGCAAGACGGCGGCCTTCGTGCTGCCGATCCTGCACCGGCTGCAGGGCAGCCCGGCGCGTCCGGGCCGCCCGCGGGCGCTGATACTGGCGCCGACGCGCGAGCTGGCGATCCAGATCGGCGAGGAGGTGAAAGCCTATGCGGCGCACCTGAAGATTCGCCACGCGATGATCTTCGGCGGCGTCAAGGAAGGCCCGCAGGTCACGGCCCTGGGGCGCGGCGTCGACATCGTCGTCGCGACGCCCGGCCGGCTGCTGGACCTGGTGCAGCAGCGGAAGTGCGACCTCGGCGCCGTCGAGGTGCTGGTGCTGGACGAGGCGGACCGGATGCTCGACATGGGCTTCATCCGCGACATCCGCAAGCTCGTCGCCGAGGTGCCGGCGGCCCGCCAGTCGCTGCTGTTCTCGGCGACCATGCCGGTCGAGATCGCCAAGCTGGCCGAGGGCCTGCTGCGCAACCCCGTCCGCGTCGAGGTGGCGCGCCAGTCGACGCCGATCGAGCGCATCGACCAGGCCGTCTACCACCTGGCGGCGGCCGAGAAGACCTCCAAGCTGGCCTCGCTGCTGTCCGACCCGGACCTGAAGAAGGTCATCGTCTTCACGCGCACCAAGCACCGGGCCAACCGCGTCTCGGACGCGCTGGCCAAGCAGGGCATCGGCGCCGAGGCGATCCACGGCAACAAGTCGCAGGGCGCGCGGCAGCGGGCGCTGTCCGCCTTCCGCGCCGGGCAGGCCCGCGTGCTGGTCGCGACCGACATCGCGGCGCGCGGCATCGACGTCGAGGGCATCAGCCACGTCATCAACTACGAGCTGCCGAACGAGCCGGAATCCTACGTCCACCGCATCGGCCGGACGGCCCGGGCGGGCGCGTCGGGGGCGGCGATCTCGTTCTGCGATGCCGAAGAGCGCGGCTACCTGCGCGACATCGAGCGCCTGACCGGCGCCTCGATGGCCGTGCTTGCCGCGCCGGTCGGGCCGGACATGCCGCCGCCGAAGCAGGGCGGCGGGCAGCGCCGCCAGCAGGCGCGGCCGGCAAACACCTCCGGCGCCCCGCGCCGGCGCACCCGGCGCCGCGGCGGCCGCGCGGCGTAAGCCGCAGGCGGCGGGCGGCAAGGCGGGGCGTCGAGGCGGGGCGGGGCGACCCGGCGGAATGCGGGCTGGTCGCCCGCATGCTCCATGCGCCCGGCCTGCCGCTCCGCTCTCGGCCGGGCGTGCGCAGGTGGCGAGCGGTGCAAGAAAGAATTGCTGAGGAAGGCCCGACAGGGTCGGGCCGTTCTGGAGCGTTCTGCGAGTCGGGGCGGGCGTCAAGGGCAAGCCGGCTGCGCCGGTGCTGCGCACCCTTGACCCCCGCCCCGAACTCGCGACAGCGGCGTTGGCGGAGGGTGGGTCCCGCTTACTCGATGACGGCGACCGGAGCGCCGAGGACGTCCATCATCGGCTCGACGCCGAGGCCCGGGCGGTCCGAGGCGGTCATCCGGCCGGCGGCGACCTCCGGCCCGCCGGTGGCGATGGGCCTGGCGTTCCAGGTGTGGAAGGCGGCCGACTGCCAGTGGAACTCGGCGGGCGTCGAGGCGGCGAGGTGGGCGATCGCGGCGGTGGAGATCTCGCCGCCCCAGCTGTCCTCGATGTTCATCGGCAGGCCGAGCGCGACGCAGAGGTCGCGGACCAGCCGTGCCCGCGTCAGGCCGCCGAAGCGGTTGATCTTGAGGTTGATGGCGTCCATTGCGCCGTCCTGCGCGCCGCGCAGCAGGGCGGCGAGGCTGTCCATGCACTCGTCCAGCACGAAGGGATGGCGGCAGATGCGCCGTACGGGCAGGCATTCCTCGTAGCTCGGGCAGGGCTGCTCGATATAGAGGCGGATGCCGTGCTCGGCGGCCAGCCCGTCGACGGCGTTGACGACCCGGATGGCTTCGTCGCGCCGCCAGCCGCAGTTGGCGTCGGCATCCATCACCTCGCCCGGACGCATGGCGGCGGCGGTGCGGCGGAACCGCTCGATGTCGGTGTCGGGGTCCTCGCCGACCTTGACTTGGAACTGCGTGATGCCCTCGGCGCGACAGCGCGCGACATCGTCGGCCATGCGGCCGGGGTCGCCGCGCGTGATGACCTTGTAGAGGCGCACGGACTCCTGCTGCCGGCCGCCGAGGAGCGCGTGGACGGGCAGGCCCACGGACTTGCCCAGGATGTCCCAGCAGGCCATGTCCAGCGCCGACTTGGCGTAGGGATGGCCCTTGAGCGTCGCATCCATGCGGTCGGCGATCAGGCCGGTCCGCGTCGGATCGAGGCCGATCAGTTCGCGCGCGATCCGGGCGATGCCGGCGCGCGCGCCCTCGGGGAAGGCGGCCAGGTAGGTCGAGCCGAGCGGGCAGGTCTCGCCGACGCCGGTCACGCCCTCGTCGGTCTCGACGATGACGACGGTCGAGTCGAAGGCGGCGTGCGCCTGGTCGGCCCAGGCGTACTCGCCCCCGGCGACGGGCAGGTCCACCTGGTGGACGGCGATCCGCGTGATCTTCATTGCGCTCCCCCCAGCCTCGTCCGTCATATTTGCACGTGGTCCCTGGCCGGACAACGCGGAGGCGTTGCCTCGCGCGCCGGGAGCCGCCCTAGCCCGGGCCTCGCAGCAGGGTCGGCGCGGCCGCGTCACGGTCAGCGAAGGTGGAGGGCAACGGGATCCGTGAAAGTAGAAGACAGTCCGTCGACTTTCGCCAAGGTAGAAGTGCAGGCGGCAGTCATTTTATGCGTGGCAAAAAGATGGCAATTCTGTGACACTCTGCCCTAATGGGCTACATTTGCCAGCCAAGGAACCAGTTGTGATGAGAGACATTGGAGAAGCGACGCAACCGAGGGATTTCGTTCCGAGTGATCCGACCGCCTACGGGAGGATGGATCGACGACATTGGTCGGAGGATGGCGGCACTACGCTGAACCCGAGCGTTCTCCTCAAGTCCCTTCTGGCCTGCATCGCCGTCCTGTCCGGCCTCGGGATTGCGGCCTCCTACGGTGCTTTCCCATCGGTGGATGGCCGTGCGCCGCCTGTCTACGGAGTTTTCCTGCTTGATAACGAGGCGAACCTTCCGACCTTGTTCTCCTTCGCCCTGCTGCTCTTCTGCGCGACATTGCTGGCGCTCATAGCGCTGACGAAGGACGCGACGGCGGACGCCTATCGCTTCCACTGGGCGTTCCTCGGCGCGGTTTTCTTCCTGATGGCGTTCGACGAGGCAGCCAGTGTGCACGAGCGGCTGTCGAATCACATCCATGGATCGCTGCACACGACCGGCTGGCTGTTCTACTCGTGGGTGATTCCCGCGCTCGCCCTGGTGGCGCTCATGGGGATTGCGTATCTCCGGTTTCTCCTGGCGCTGCCAAAATCGTACCGGGCGTTATTCCTGGTGGCGGCCTTCCTCTATGTTGGCGGCGCCGTCGGGGTCGAGATGCCCGAAGGCGCCTACGTGCAGGTCAACGGCACCAACGACCTCACCTACCAGATGTACACGGTGATCGAAGAAACGATGGAGATGCTCGGGCTCGCCCTGTTCGCATACGCGCTGATGCTCTACCTCGCTGCCGGGCGGCGCTCGATCCGGCTTGCCTTTCGCGTGCATTGAGGCAAGGCGCTGCGCTCATAACCCGCCGCCGGGACGGACGATCAGGCGCGAGCGCGGGGTCCACCGGGCCAGGATCCAGGCGAGATCGGGGCGGTGGAAGGCGACGCAGCCGGCCGTGGGATGGCGCGGCTTGCGCCAGTGGTGGACGAAGATCGCGCTGCCGCCGCCGGGCACGACGGGGTCGGCATTCTGGTCGGTGACCACGCAGACATCGTAGAGGCCGTCGCCGCGCGCCATGCGGTCGGCCGGGAAGTCATGCGGGTGGCAGACGGGGCGGTTGTAGGCCGGGTCCTCGGGCGACTCGCTCCAGCCCTGCTGCGGGCCGAGGGGGGCGGCCGGCAAGCCCGTCGCTGGCCGGAGCAGGCGGTCGGCGCGCCAGTAGAGCCAGAGCAGGCGGTAGGCGCCCGTCGGCGTGCCCATGTCGCCCTCGGTCTTGGTCTCGCCCCGGACGATGCCGCTGCGGCCGGTCGAGCATGGAAAGCGGCGGCCCATGAAGCGGGCGCCCCAGGGTCCGACCACCAGGTCGTGCGCGCAGGGCATCGCGTGGTCGTCGGCGGCCCGGCGCGTCATGGGTGAGCCGGCGCCGGTCGGAGAGGTCGCAGCCCCTTCCTCCTCCATCCCCCGCACGGGGGAGGGGCGGCACGTGCCGCACAGGATGCGCTGTTTCGAGCGGGATGCCCGGCCGCGGGGCGGGGCCGGGGGCTGCGCCGGGCCGGTTGTCGCTCACAGCAGGTGGCCGCTCTTGGCGGCCTTGGTGGCCAGGTAGGCGCGGTTCTGCGCGGTCTCGCCGACCTTGAGCGGCACGCGCTCGGCGACCGCGACGCCGGAGGATTCCATCATCGCGATCTTGCGCGGGTTGTTTGTCAGCAGGCGCACCGAGGAGAAGCCCATCGCCTTCAGGATCTCGGCGCCGAGGCGAAAGTCGCGCTCGTCGTCCTCGAAGCCCAGCCGGTGGTTGGCCTCGACCGTGTCGTAGCCCTGGTCCTGCAGCGCGTAGGCGCGCATCTTGTTGGCGAGCCCGATGCCGCGGCCCTCCTGGTTCATGTAGAGCAGCACGCCCGCGCCCTCGGCGGCGATCTGCTCCATCGCGGCGTGAAGCTGCGGCCCGCAGTCGCATTTCAGCGAGCCGATCACGTCGCCGGTGAAGCAGGCGGAATGCAGCCGCGCCAGCACCGGCGCGGCGCGGTCAGGCTGGCCGATCTCGACGGCGTAGTGCTCCTCGCCGCCATCGGCCGGGCGGAAGACGTGGACGCGGCCGGCCTGGGCGAAGCGCGTCGGCACGCGCGCGCCCGAGACGCGGGCGAGCGACACCGACGCCTCGGCGGCCCGGTGCACCATCAGCTCATCCAGCCGCGTCAGCCCGGCCTCGGCCGCCAGGCGCTCGACCTCGGCCGCGTCCGGCCAGGCGGCGACCAGCACGGCCGGCAGCAGGCGCGCCTGCTTGGCGAGCAGGATGCCCAGCCGGTGCAGCCCCGCCGGCCCCTCGCGGCGCGTCCGGTAGGGGCCGCGCAGCGGGTGGGCAAGGTCCAGCGACGGGTCGGCGGTCGCCCGAACCCAGCCGAGATCGGCGTCGTCGGGCAGCGCGATGCGGGCGATGTCGCCGTCATAGGCGCGCGCCTTCAGCGTGTCGGCGCGGCGGTGCGAGACGGCCAGGTCGACGCCGCCCGGCGCCAGGCGGCGCAAATCCTCCAGCCGCTCTGGCCGGCAGGTCTCGGCGGCCAGCACCAGCGCCCCTCCGGCGCCCGAAACGAGCGCGATCGGCGCCCCGATGCGCAGGTCGGCGCGGGCGCGCGCGACGGCCTCTTCGACCGTGATCTGCAGCATGACGGGGGCGCCTCCTTGATATTACGGAACATAATCGCAACATTTCCCCGGGAACAGGCGGAAAATGGTCGCGAACGAGCGCCGGTCAACACGGCCGGGTGAGGTTCGCAAGCAGGTCTGGTGCCGTTGCGGCACTTTGCGCCATCTTGCCGCGCCGGAACGTGACCGACTTCACCGAGGGACGCCATGGGTATCGCGAAGAAGATCCTGCTGGTCGACGACGACGCCGACCTGCGCGAGGCGCTGGCCGAGCAGCTGATGGCGATCGACGATTTCGACGTCTACGAGGCCGAGACCGGCGCCGCCGGGGTCGAGCGGGCGAAGACCGAGATGCACGATGTCGTCATTCTGGACGTCGGCCTGCCGGACATGGACGGGCGCGAGGTCTGCCGCGAGATGCGGCGCGCCGGCGTCAAGTGCCCCGTCGTCATGCTGACGGGCCAGGATTCGGACGCCGACACCATCCAGGGGCTCGAGGCCGGCGCGAACGACTATGTGACCAAGCCCTTCAAGTTCCCGGTGCTGCTGGCCCGCATCCGCGCCCAGCTCCGCCAGCACGAGCAGTCCGAGGACGCGGTCTTTCCCGTCGGCCCCTACAGCTTCCGGCCCGGCACCAAGATGCTGGTCGACGATGGCGACCGTAAGGTGCGGCTGACCGAGAAGGAGACCAATATCCTGAAGTTCCTCTACCGCGCGGGCGGGCGCACCGTCGAGCGCGAGACGCTGCTGCGCGAGGTCTGGGGCTACAATGCCGGCGTCACCACGCACACGCTCGAGACGCATATCTACCGCCTCCGCCAGAAGATCGAGCCGGACCCGTCGAAGGCCAGGATCCTGCTGACCGACGCGGGCGGCTACCGGCTTTCCATGTAAAACTTGTAACGTCGCGCGTCCCTTGACGCGCCGGTCAAGCGGCACCATCTGCGCGAGCGAGGCAGCGGCTCCCCCCAAAGAAACCGCTGCCTGTCGGGCGGTCTCCCCCCTCGTCCGTCCGACATTGCCCGAACAGGGCGGCGCCCGGTGGTCCCCTCCACCGGGCGCCACTTTGTCTGCGGGGCGCTTGCGGGGTTGAGGTGCGCGCCATCGCGCGGCATATCCGGTGCCCGCCGCGCCCGCCCGCAGATGCCGGGTGACGGACGGTGGCCGACGGGAGGGGGACCATGACAACCATCGCGAGCTGGAACATCAACTCGGTGCGTCTGCGCGCGGCGCTGGTCGAGCGGTTCCTGACCGAGCACCAGCCCGACATCCTGTGTCTGCAGGAGACGAAATCCCCGGTCGAGAAGCTGCCCGACCGCTTCGCGGCGCTCGGTTATCACACCGTTACCGCCTGCGGGTTCAAGGGGTACAACGGCGTCGCCATCCTCAGCCGCGTGCCGGTCGAGGCAGTCGACAGCATGCCCATGTGCGGCCGCGACGACGCGCGGCACTGCGCGGTGCGGCTGCGCGACGGCGTCGTCCTGCACAATTTCTACGTACCCGCCGGCGGCGACGAGCCCGACCCGGAGGTCAACCCGAAATTCCGCCACAAGCTGGACTTCGTCGACGAGATGACCCGCTGGTCGCGGGGGCTCGACGGGCCGCACGTGCTGGTCGGCGACCTGAACATCGCGCCGCTGCCCGATGACGTCTGGTCGCACAAGCAGCTTCTGAAGGTGGTCAGCCACACGCCCGTCGAGACCGAGGCGATGGGGCGGCTGATGGAGGCGGGCGCATGGGCCGACGTGGCGCGCCGGGACGTGCCGGCGCCGGAGCGGCTGTTCTCGTGGTGGTCCTACCGGGCGCGCGACTGGCAGGCTGCCGATCGCGGCCGGCGGCTGGACCATATCTGGGCGCGCGGCGGGCTGGACCATGTCGCGGGCACCAGCCGGATCCTCAAGGAATACCGCGGCGTAGAAGGCCCGTCCGACCACGTGCCCGTGCTGGCGACATTCCCGGTCTAGCATCGGGCCTGTTCCCGGTCGGCGGGCAGGCGGGCGGGCGGGCTGATGGGGCCCGCCGGTCCTCCGGGAGCAGCCGACGGGCCCGGGGGCCCGTCGGCAAGGCTCAGCGGCTGGGAGCGGTCTGGCTCGACCCCCGGCCGGCGTCCTTGATGAAGAACAGGTCGGGGTCGAGCTTCACGTCGCGGCGGACCGAGTTCAGCGCCACCGTCGTCGTCAGCCCCTGGGCGTCGGTGACGATCCACTGGACGAGCTCGAGCGGGTTGTCGTTGAACACCATCGTGATCGAGCCCTGCCGCGGCGCGTCGGGATCGACGGCACGGACGCGGAGCTGGCCCTGGCTGCGCTCAACCGACTGGATGGCGCCCTCGCGCTTCAGGTCGACGCGGTCGCGCAGCAGCAGGTCGAGCGGCGTCTCGCTGAGCGGGAAGCGGTCGAGCGTGCCGTCCAGCGTGTCGTAGACGCCGACCCAGAACCCATCGGCGATCAGCAGGGTCGGGTTCGGCGGCTTGTACTCGAAGCGGATGCGGCCCGGGCGGCGCATGTAGAACTTGCCCTCCGACGCGTCGCCGTCGGGGCCGACCTGCACGAAGGTGCCCTCCATCGTGCCGATGCCGTTCAGGTAGTTCGAGATGCGCGTGAGGTCGCCCTGGCTGACGGCCGCGAAGGCAGGTGTCGCGAACGGTCCGGACGACAGTGCGCCCACGGCCAGCGCGGCGCCGGCGAATGTGATAAGGTCTCGTCTGTTCATGCCGATCAAGGTGGCTATCCTTCCTGTCGGAACAAGGCGTCGGTCGCCGGAGTAACGGTCAATCGATGAAACGCAAGACAAAGCGGGCTTCCGTCGGCGAGCCGAGTATGGTGGCCGCCGGAGCCGTGGCCGCGCCAGCCGCGACCATGGCTGAAAACAGCACGGGGAACAACGAGACCCCGCCCGGCGTTCCGACCAGCAGCCCCCGCATGCCCCGACCGGAGTGACACGGATGAGATCAACGAGCGCGCTCGCCGTCATGGCCTCCTTCGTTATGGTCCCCGCCCCCGTCGTCGCCGCCGCCCCCGTAGCCGCCATCGTCGCCGCGGCCGCCGTCTCAGCGCTGGCGCTGTCGGCCGGCGCGGCGCGGGCCGGGGAATGCGGCGACAGCTACACGATCCGGCCGGGCGACACGATGAGTGCCATCGCCACGCGGTGCGGCACGTCGGTCGAGGCGCTTATGAAGGCGAACGCCGACGTCAGCGACCCAAGCCGCATCGCGGTTGGCCAGGATCTGGCGGTGCCGCGCGCCGCCGAGGCGCTCGCCGCCGACTGGGCGCGCCAGCGCGACGCGGCCGCCGCTCCGCTGCTGGCGGCCGGGCACTATACCGTCGAGGCGGGCGACGACATGGCCAACATCGCGACCAAGCTGGGCGTGCCGCTGCGCGACCTGCTGGCCTCGAACCCGGACATCGACCCGTTCGCACTGGAGACGGGGCAGGATCTGACGTTGCCGGACCCCGACACGCTCGACGCGCCGGCGGGCGCCGTGAATGAGTCCGTGAATGAGTCCGTGGATGCGCCTGTGGATCCGGCCGTGGATGCGGCTGTGGAAGCCGACGATGCCGGGGTAATGACCGCCGACGAGGCGGCAGAGACCGGCTCGACGGCTGGCGAGGAGATTGGGGCGTCGGAGCGGTACACGGTTCGGCCCGGCGACAGCATGGCCCGGATCGCGGCCAGGGCGGGCGTGCCGCTCAGCATGCTGATGGCGGCGAACAAAGGCGTGAGGCCGCGTGCGCTGCAGCCGGGGCAGGAGCTGGTGATCCCGGCGAGTGCGCCGGACGCGGCGACGACCGCGGGCGACCCCGGAGGGGAGAGCGGCGACGAAACGGCCCACGGGACGGCGGAGGCGACTGCAGGTGACTCGGGCGCGGAGAGCGGGGCGCCGAGGCGCTACACGGTCCAGCCCGGCGACAGCCTCGTCCGGATCGCGGCCAGAGCCGGCGTGCCGTTGGCCGAGCTGTTGGCGGTCAACGCGGGCATCGAGCCGCGCGCGATTCGGCCGGGGCAGGTGCTGATCCTGCCGGACGCGGCAGCGGACGCGCCGGCCGACGCGGAGGACGCAGCCGGCATGGCCGCGGCGCCTGAGGCCGACGGCGGCCCGGAGGCAGCCAGCGACGACCGGGCGGCGAACGCCGAAGCCAACCCGGGGGAGCGCGGCGGTGATCCTGCGGGGATGCCGGACGCCCCCGGCAACTCGAATTCCAAGCCCCAGCCGGAACGGATGAGGCTCGAGGGGCGTATTCAGGAAGGTGACGAATGTCCCGTCCTGACAACGCCGGACGGAGAGACCTACAGCCTGGTCAGCCAAGCCTACGGCTTTACCCCGGGCGACTACGTGGCCATCGAGGCCGAGCCCGTCGAGATGTCGTTCTGCACGCAGGGGCAGACGGTGCGGGTGACCTCGATGAAGGCCGAACCGGCGCCGCAGGGCGGCTGACCCCCGATCCGGCCGGCAGGGGCGACTGACGGGTTGAGCGGCCGGTGCCCGCGGTCGCCGAACGGCTATCCGTTCCAGGCTGAATTGTCAAAAAGAATCAATGGGTTCCGATGATAGCGAGGGAACCCGCGGGCCGCAATCCTCGTTCATCTTCCGAAGCTTGATTTTTAAGCCGGAGGAAAAGATGTCCACAGGATTTCGTATCTGCGTCCCCGCATCGACGCTCGCCGCGGTGACGGTCCTGATGCTGGGGTTCTCGGCGCCTGCGGGCGCGGCGGAGTGCCCGGGAAATTACACCGTTCAGCCGGGCGACACGCTCTCGCGCGTCGCGGCGCGCTGCGACAGCAGCGTCGAGGCGCTGATCAGCGCCAATCCGCAGATCACCAGCCCGTCGCGCCTCTCGGTCGGCTGGAAACTGGTCGTGCCCGGCCGCTCCTCGGACAGCGGCGCGCAGCAGGTCTCGGCGATCCCCGAGAAGGACGATCCGGTGCTGTTGCAGGGCTGGATCGTCAACGGCCAGCGGTGCGCGATGCTGGAGACCGAGGACGGCCAGGAATACGGTGTCGTCAGCCCCGAGCTGTCCTTCGTCAGCGGCAGCGCCGTCTCGGTGGCGGGGCGAATGGTCGACGACCCGTCATGCTCCGGCCCGCGAACGCTGCTGGTCACCGAGTTGAACACCTCGCAGCTCTGACGCTTTCCCTGACGGCGCCGACATGGCGCCGGCCGGGCAACGGTGAAGGGGAGGGCAGGCGGATTTGTCACCCGCGCGGACCGCTCGTTGGCGGTGTTCTGCGGCGATTGCCGTGACCCCGAAACCCGAGGGCGTCGTTCCTGAACACAGCCTCGCGGTTTTGGCGCGCGGCCGCCGGGGAGCCCGTCAGCGTTCTTCGACGAGGATCTCTCGCTTGCCAACGCCGTTGGCGGGTGTGACGATGCCCTGCGTCTCCATCATCTCGACCAGGCGGGCGGCCTTGTTGTAGCCGATGGCGAGCTTGCGCTGGATGTAGCTGGTCGAGCACTTGCGGTCGCGCGCGACGATGGCGACGGCGCGGTCGTAGAGCTCGTCGTCACTGTCGCCGGGCTGGGCGAGGCCGAGCTTGAGGTCGACCGCGGCCTGCGCCTCGTCGTCGACGCCCTCGGTGACCGCCATGACGTAGTCGGGCTGGCCGGTCGCCTTGAGGTGGTGGACCACCTCCTCGACCTCCTCGTCACTGACGAAAGGCCCGTGCACGCGGCGGATGCGGCCGCCGCCGGCCATGTAGAGCATGTCGCCCTGGCCGAGCAGCTGCTCGGCGCCCTGCTCGCCCAGGATCGTGCGGCTGTCGATCTTGGACGTCACCTGGAAGGAGATGCGGGTCGGGAAGTTCGCCTTGATCGTGCCGGTGATGACGTCGACCGAGGGGCGCTGCGTCGCCATGATCAGGTGGATGCCGCTGGCGCGCGCCATCTGGGCCAGGCGCTGGATGCAGGCCTCGATCTCCTTGCCGGCGACCATCATCAGGTCGGCCATCTCGTCGACGACGACGACGATGAACGGCATCTCCTGCGGTTCGAAGGTCTCGGTCTCGAAGACCGGCTCGCCGGTCTCGTCGTCGAAGCCTGTCTGGACGGTGCGCGAGAACGCCTCGCCGCGGTCCAGCGCGTCGCGCACGCGGGCGTTGTATCCGTCGATGTTGCGCACGCCGAGCTTGGACATCTTGCGGTAGCGCTCCTCCATCTCGGCGACGACCCATTTCAGCGCCACGATGGCCTTCTTCGGGTCGGTGACGACGGGCGCCATGAGGTGGGGGATGTTGTCGTAGACGCTGAGTTCCAGCATCTTCGGGTCGATCATGATGATCCGGCACTTGTCCGGCCCCAGCCGGTACAAGAGCGACAGGATCATCGTGTTGATTGCCACCGACTTGCCCGAGCCGGTGGTGCCGGCGATCAGCAGGTGCGGCATCTTCGCGAGGTTGACGACGATCGGCGAGCCCGAGATGTCCTTGCCGAGGGCGAGGGCCAGCGGATAGCGGGCGTCGCCGTACTCGGTGGTCTCGAAGAGGTCGCGCAGCCAGACCTTCTCGCGCTCGGTGTTCGGCAGCTCGATGCCGATGATCGAGCGGCCCGGCACGGTCGAGACGCGCGCCGCCAGCGCCGACATCGAGCGCGCGATGTCGTCGGCGAGGCCGATGACCCGGCTGGCCTTGAGGCCGGGCGCGGGCTCGAGCTCGTAGAGCGTGACGACGGGGCCGGGCCGGACAGCGACGATCTCGCCGCGCACGCCGTAGTCCTCGAGCACCGTCTCGAGCATCCGGGCGTTCTCCTCGAGCGCGCTTGTCGAGGTCGGGTGGCGGACGAGGTTGACCGGCTTCTGCAGGAGGCCGAGCGGGGGCGTCGTGTAGGGCTCGTCCTCGCCGCCCTCGTCCAGCGCCAGCTCGGGCTGGCGCTCGGCCTCGGCGCGGCGGCTTTTCCTGGCGGCGGCCGGGCCGCGCTCGACGGGCGGGCGCGGCAGCTCCGGGGCTGTGTCGCGCGGGGCGGCGGGGTCGTGGCCGAGCGCGCGCTCGACGCCCGCGAGACGGTCGAAGATGGCGCGCAGCGGGCGCGGGCCGGGCGGCACGCCATCGTCGCCATCGTCGCCGTCGGCGCGCGGCATGATCGCGGGGGCGCGGTCGTCATCGTCGTCGTAGCCCGCGCGGCCGGCGCGGATCGCGGGGGCCACGCCGCCCTCGCCCTCGCGGCCGGCGCCCGCGGCCAGGCCGACGCCGGGGATGCGCAGCGACATCTCGGCCATGCCCTGCTGCATCCGGGCGCGCCAGGTACCGGTCGGCTCGGCCGGCTCCATGGTCTCGGAGCGCCTCCGGCGGCGCTCGTGCAGCCAGTCGCGCGTGTTGACCAGCCCGCGCTGCCCGGCGGCCGAGGCGCGCCTGCCGCCGGCGCCGGCGACGGTGACGAGCGAGCGGCCCAGCCAGCGGGCGATCGCGCGGAGTTCGGAGCCGGTGAAGCCGAGCGCCGTCGAGGCCAGCGTCAGCAGGACCGCTCCGAGCGCCAGCGACAAGACCTGCAGGCTGGCGACGGGGCCGAGCGGCACCAGCGCCAGCATCGCCCGCGCCCCGGCATCGCCCAGCATCCCGCCGAGCCCGGTGCCCGACAGCGGCCAGGCCGCGAAGACGGCATGCGTCGAGGCGAAGATCGGCGTGACCAGCAGCATCGGCAGGGCGGCGAGCAGGCGCGCCCAGATGCGCTCTTCGCCGATGTGCAGCAGGAAGCGGACTGACCAGGCGGCGAAGAAGGCGACAAGCGCCCAGGCGCCGAGGCCGACATAGCGGATCGCGGTGTCGGCGACGATGGCGCCCGGCGCACCCATCCAGTTGAGCGGCGGCTGCGCGGTCGCGCTGAACGGCGAGGGGTCGCCGACATCGTAGGACCAGAGCGCGGCGGCGAGCGCCACGGCGACGATGCCGAAGCCGAGCCCCCAGAGCTCGGCGATGCGCCGTCGGATCGCCGCCGACATGGTGTCGTCGAGAAGCGGCGTCCTGGCGCCGTCGCTGGAAAAGAATGCCATTCTCAAATCCCCACGCGGTTCACGGCAATACGGGTCACGTCAGCACCGCCCGCACCGCTTCCAGCCCGCGCCGGACGTCCGCCGCCGGGGCGACGAGCGCGAGGCGCAGGTAGCGCTCACCCGGATCGCCGCCGCCGAGCGCCGGCGAGACCGGGCGCGACAGGTAGGCGCCGGGCAGGGCGCGCACGCCGGCCTCGCGCCAGAGGCGGAGCGCCGCCGCCTCGCCGCCGCCGGCAGCCCTGGACGTCGAGCCACAGGAAGAAGCCTGCCTCTGGCGCCATGTAGCCGGGCGCATTGCCTAAGATTTCGTCAGCGAGGGCGTATTTCTCGCGGTAGAGGGCGCGGTTTTCCTCGACATGGCGCTCGTCGCCCCAGCAGGCGGCGGCGGCGTATTGCGCCGGGATCGGCAGCGGCGCGCCGGCATAGCTGCGCAGCTGCAACAGCTTTGCGCGGTTCTTCGGCCCGGTGACGGCGAAGCCCGAGCGCAGACCGGCGAGGTTCGAGCGCTTGGACAGCGAGTGGAAGCAGACGAGCCGCTCCGGGTCGGCGCCGATGGCGGCGGCGGTCTCGAGCGCGCCGGCGGGCGGCGCGTCGCGGTAGAGCTCGCAGTAGCATTCGTCGGCGAAGACGATGAAGTCGTGCTGCTCGGCGAGGCGCAGCAGGCGCTGCCACCAGGCGCGGTCGGCGCAGACGCCCTGCGGGTTGGCCGGCGAGCAGATGTAGGCGACCGTCGTGCGGTCGAGGAGCGCGGCGGGCAGCGCCTCGTAGTCCGGCAGGAAGCCCGTCTGGGGCCCGCAGGGGAGGTAGACGGGTTCCGCCCCGGCGGTGACGGCGGCGACCGTGTAGCACTGGTAGAAGGGGTTGGGCAGCAGGACGGCTGGCTTTTCCCCGTTCTTCGTCTCGGGCGAGAGCGCGAGGCAGGCGTTGAACAGCCCCTCGCGCGTGCCGTTCAGCGGGAAGATCCGCGTCTCGGGATCGCGCCAGCTTTCGGCCACGCCGTAGCGCCGGGCGAGCCAGTCCGCGATGGCGGTGCGGAGCTCCGGGATGCCCTCGTTCGGCGGGTATTTTGAGAGCTTCGCGCTGTGCTCGAGCATGATCGGGCCGACGAAGTCCGGCACCTTGTGCTGCGGCTCGCCCAGCGACATCGCGATCTCGGGGCCGCCGGGCGCAACATCGGCCAGCAGCCTCCGCAGGCGCGGGAAGGCATACTCCGGCAGATCGGCATACCGGGCGGGATACTGCATTGTGCCTCGTCGTGCTGGCGTCTGGCGCGCCTTTAAGAGGCGGAAGGTAGCCACGCGTCGTCTCGGCTGTCCAGTTGCTGGCGGGTGCCGGACTCAGGCGGGCGGCGTGTGTGGCCGATCGGCCATGACGCGCCCGGGGCGGCCGGAGGCGCACAGCGGCGGCGTTTGCGGTCCTGCGGAGCGGTGGAGGCTCGTGCTGGGGGAACCTGCGGGGCGTTTCGCCCCTGGTTCCGCAAATCCGATGGGTGGCGCGCCCGGAGGGACGCGCGGATCGGATGATGACCGGCCGGTCATCGGGTGGTCATGCCGCGCCGTCGGGATTCGCCGTTCCCGATCGACGCGGGGTCGTCCGCGGACGGCGGGACCCGGTGGGCCCTTGCCGGCGAACGGAGAAATACGGATAAAAATCTAAGGATAGGTGAAGGGGCTTGCGCATCCGAAACGGGCAGATGGCGCTCGGACCACCTGCCGCCGCGGTGGTCCAGAAGTCCATTCTGCGGGCACGTCGGCATGGCGGGGGCGGGGTTCGTGCCGCCCGCCGCTCAACAGGTCGAGCGGACCCGGATGACCACGTCGATGCGGGCGATGTCGGCGCCGGCGGGCGGGTCGGGCAGGCGGGCGAAGGCCACCGCGCCCGGCGGCGCGTCGGTCAGATCGCCCGTGTCCTCCCAGAAGAAGTGCGCGTGGTCGTCGGTGCGCGTGTCGAAGTAGCTGCGCGTGCCGTCGACGGTGATCTCGACCGTCAGCCCGGCCTCGGTGAAGCTGCGGAGCGTGTTGTAGACGGTCGCCAGCGAAACCGAGACGCCCGCCCGTCCCGCCGCCTCGAACAGGCCTTCCGCCGTGACGTGCCGGTTGCGGCCGTCGCCGATCAGGAGCCCGGCCAGCGCCAGGCGCTGCCGCGTCGGGCGCAACCCGGCGCCCGCCAGCCAGCGGCCGGCCCGCCGTGTCCGCTCTGCCTCGCCAACCATCGACATTCCGCTTTTCCGCCCGAGGGTCTTCTGCTCGTATACCGCAATCTTATGTGCATGACAAAGCCCCGCCTTTGCGGGCGGGCCGCCCCCGGCTTGTGCGCCCGGGGGGGCGATGCTAGAGCAGGGAACGACATGGTCGACAGGCCCCACAATTACGAACGCGACGATCTGCTGAAGTGCTCGCGCGGCGAGCTTTTCGGCCCCGGCAACGCGCAGCTTCCGGCGCCGCCCATGCTGATGGTCGATCGCATCACCTCGATCACCGAGGAGGGCGGCGAGCACGGCAAGGGCCAGGTCGTGGCCGAGTTCGAGGTCAGGCCGGACGCCTGGTTCTTCCAGTGCCACTTTCCGGGCGACCCGGTCATGCCGGGTGCGCTGGGACTCGATGCGCTGTGGCAGCTGACCGGGTTCTTCCTGGGCTGGCTGGGGATGCCGGGCCGCGGCCGGGCGCTGGGCGTCGGCGAAGTCAAGTTCTCGGACATGGTGACGCCGGCCGCCAGGCTGATCCGCTATACCGTCGATGTGAAACGCGTCATCGACCGCAAGCTGAAGCTGGCGATCGCCGACGGCAAGCTCGAGCTCGACGGCGAGGTCATCTACACGATCAAGGACATGCGGGTCGGCCTGTTCCAGGACGCCGCGCCCGCCTGAACAGCAGACCGACCCTTCAGGGGCCGTCCGCGGCCGCCAGCAGGAGAGCCCATGCGCCGTGTCGTCATAACTGGAATCGGAATCGTCTCGTGCATCGGCAACAGCGCCGACGAGGTGACCGAGAGCCTCAAGGCCGGGAAATCCGGCATCGTCTTCGCGCCCGATTATGCCGAGCACGGCTTTCGCAGCCAGGTGCACGGCAAGCCGACCATCGACGTGTCCGAGCACATCGACAAGCGCACGCTGCGCTTCATGGGCGACGGCGCGGCCTTCAACTTCATCGCCATGCAGCAGGCGATCGCCGACAGCGGGCTGGAGGAGGACGACGTCTCGAACGAGCGCACCGGCCTGATCATGGGCTCGGGCGGGCCGTCGACCAAGAACCTGTTCGCCGCCCAGACCAAGGTCATCGAGACCGGCAGCCCAAAGCGGATGGGGCCATTCATGGTGACGCGCGGCATGTCGTCGACCAACTCGGCCTGCCTGGCGACGCCGTTCAAGATCAAGGGGGTGAACTATTCCATCACCTCGGCCTGCTCGACCTCGGCGCACTGCATCGGCAACGGCGTCGAGCAGATCCAGTGGGGCAAGCAGGACATCGTCTTTGCCGGCGGCGGCGAGGAGCTGGACTGGACGCTGAGCTGCCTGTTCGACGCGATGGGCGCCATGTCGTCGCACTTCAACGACACGCCGACCAAGGCGTCCCGCGCCTTTGACGCGAAGCGCGACGGCTTCGTCATCGCCGGCGGCGGCGGCGTCGTCGTGCTGGAGGAGCTGGAGCACGCCAAGGCGCGGGGCGCGAAGATCTACGCCGAGGTGACGGGCTACGGCGCGACCAGCGACGGCTACGACATGGTCGCGCCCTCGGGCGAGGGCGGCGAGCGCTCGATGCGCCAGGCGATCGCGACGATCGGCAACCGCAAGGTCGGCTACATCAACGCGCACGGCACCTCGACGCCGGTCGGCGACGTCGCCGAGGTCGAGGCCTGCCGGCGCGTCTTTGGCGACGCGCTGCCGCCGATCAGCTCGACCAAGTCGCTGACCGGGCACTCGCTGGGCGCGACCGGTGCACAGGAGGCGATCTATGCCGTCCTGATGCTGAAGGATGACTTCATCGCCGCGTCGGCCAATGTCGACGAACTCGACCCGGCCTTCCGGCCCGAGGAGATCGCCACCAGCCGGGTCGACAATGCCGGGCTCGACACCATCCTGTCGAACAGCTTCGGGTTCGGGGGCACGAACGCGACGCTGGCGATCAGCCGGTATCATGGCTGAGATCCCGACCGAACCCGCCGCGAAGGGACCGACGCCGTCCGGCACGCTGATGCAGGGCAAGCGCGGGCTGATCATGGGGGTCGCCAACGACCATTCCATCGCCTGGGGCTGCGCGCGGGCGCTGGCGGCGCAGGGGGCGGAACTGGCCTTCACCTACCAGGGCGACAGCTTTGCGCGGCGCGTCGTGCCGCTGGCCAACTCGCTGGGCTCGGAATTGGTGCTGAACGCCGATGTGACCGACCCGGACAGCCTGGACCGCGGCTTTGCCGCGCTGGCCGAGGCCTGGGGGACGCTGGACTTCGTCGTCCATGCCATCGCCTATTCCGACAAGACCGAGCTGACCGGGCGCTATGCCGACACCAGCCGGGCGAACTTCCTGCGGACGATGGAGGTCTCCTGCTACTCGTTCGTCGACGTGGCGCGCCGCGCGTCGGACCTGATGCCGAACGGCGGGTCGCTGGTGACGATGACCTATCTGGGCGCCCAGCGCGTCATGCCGAACTACAACGTCATGGGCGTCGCCAAGGCGGCGCTGGAGGCGTCGGTGCGCTATCTTGCCAACGACCTCGGCCCGCAGCGGGTGCGGGTCAACGCGATCTCGCCCGGGCCGATGCGGACGCTGGCCGGCAGTGCGGTCGGCGGCGCGCGGCGGGTCTTCAAGTCGACCGAGGAGAACGCGCCGCTGCGCCGCAACGCGACGCTGGAGCATGTCGGCGGCACGGCGGTCTACCTGCTGTCGGACCTCGGCGCCTCGACGACGGGCGAGGTGCTGTTCGTCGACGGCGGCTATCACGTGCTGGGCATGGCGCAGATGGAGCACCTGCCGAAGCCGCCGCCGGCCTGATCTCCGGCGACAGGCATGTTCGGTCAACCGCTCCCGCGATCTAGAAGATGGTCCAGGCCGTGAGCAGGAACGTGTCGTTGTCCGACGCGCTGCGGCCGAAGCCATCATAGTTCGAGTTGGCGCCGTTGAACTTCGTGTAGAGGGTATACCGCGCGCCCAACCGGAGGTTCAGCCACGGCTGCAATGGCGACCCGTCGTGCCCGAACGGGTTCCAGTCGGCTTCGATGCTGAACCCGTTGTAGTCTGGCGAGTGGTTCGCGAAGCCCTCGAAATCACCACCGAGATCGGCGCCTGTCGGATAGAGAACGGGATTTTTCTTGCCGAAGCCGGCAAGCCAGCCGAGCGTCAGCCCATAGGTGTTCTCGTACCAGTACGACGCGTTGACGTTGATCGTGTTGAGCCCATAGCGTGATCCGAGCGAACTGTTGTTGGCTGCATTGAAGTCCGCCGTGCTGCCGGCGAGGTGCTGCTGCTCGTGCACGAAGATGCCCTGGACGGTGACGCTCTGCCTGTCGCCGAGGAACTGGTAGCCGCCGTCGATCGCGTAATCGGAGAAGCTATCGTTTCCGGTGCCGAGCTTCGGGTCGAGATTGGCATGCATGAAGGTGGCGCCGGTCCACGCGACATTGTTGCCCCAGTCCCATTCATAGGCGCCGCGAACATAGGGGATCAGGTTGTGGCTGACCGGGCCGCCCGCCACGCCGAAGCGTGTCGCGAGCCAGTCGCTCTGGGTGTGGTAGGCGCCGGCCTCGAGGTAGATGTGGTCATCGTACCACCCGTAGACCGTGGCGCCGAGCGTGTTGCCTGCGAAGGCGTCGCTCATCATGGTCGCCGCGCCGGGGCCGACCTCGAGGTCGCTGGTGTAGAAGGGATAGCTCCAGGCGAAGCTGCTGTTGTAGGGGTCCTGTACCGAGGGATTGTTGTTCACGCTCAGGCCGACCGTCAGGTCATTGCCGAAGAGCTGCGTCGTGGTGACGAAGGGTCGCAGGTCGGTGTTATCGACCTCGTAGGCCCGGTCAACTCCGGCATAGGTGAGTTGGATGAAGCCGCCCGTGTGGTCCTTGCCGCCGGCGATGAAGACGCTCGCCTGGTCGAGCGTCGTGTTGTTGTTGTCGCCGTAATGCTCGGGCACGGCGTCCGCCGGCAGGTCGCCGCCCAGATGGCTGAACGAGCCCTGAGCCATGCCGGAGAACGGAACCAGTGACTGCCAGCCCGTGCCGCCGCGCTGGGTATAGCCGGTGATCTTGAAGAGACGTCCGTAGGGAGTGAGCTGCGGACCGAAGCCGCCGACATGGCAGGCATCGCAGGTGTTGCCGGTCTGCCGGGCGAAAGCCGGGATCGCCTGCGTGCTCTCGGGAAGCAACAGCGTCGAAGCTGCGGCGACCACGAGAAACGCACCGGTGGGGAGGTACTCTCTGAAGTGAAGCGGGAACTGGCGTGACATCGTTACCCCCTTTTTCTGTTCCTCTTTGCGGAGGTGGAGAGGTTAGGACCGGGGATCAGCGCGGCTTTGACACAGATCAAGATGCCGGACGGCGCTCCCGCCCTTTGGCAGGTCGGTGCCGCATCGGCAGGTGTGGTTGGCAAGGCGGGCGAACAGCGGCGGACTCTCGCGAAGCTACTGATGCAGAATGGTTTTTCTGGCGCACGATGCTGCCGTTGGGGAGCGGCGGATCAAGCCGGACCCTGGATTTCGCACACGAAATCTTGAGGCGCCCGCCTTACCCTCGCGGCAGTGCCGCTTTCGGCAGGTCCCCCACCATCGGCCGATACCCCGCCGCCAGCGTCTGCACGATCGGGCGGGGGGTCAGGACGGTCACGTGGTCTGGCGGCAGGCCGGCGGCGTAGTATCGGCGGTCGGGCAGCGACAGGTGCCAGAGGCGGCCCTGCCACAGCAGCATTGGCAGGCGTTTCGTCTGGGGGGCCGTCACGAAGGTGCCGTCGGGCAGGTCGGCGGCCGCCGCCTCGTGGCGGATCTGGCGGCGGGTGCGTGTGACGCGGGCGCGGTGCAGGTGGCGGTCGGCCGTGGGCGCGCCGCCGGCGCCGGGGCCTCCCGGCAGGCCGGCCGCCTGCCAGGCGGTCATCCAGCGGTTGTAGTCGGCGCGGCGGCACTCGGCGCAGGGGCGGTGGCCGGCGGCGAGGGCCGCCGCCTCGTCCCAGAAGAACAGCGCCGTGTAGCGGCCGGGCGGCATTGGTTCGCGCTGGCGGCCGCGGAACTCGAGCAGGCAGGCGATCCAGTTCTGCGTGCGCCAGCGCGGCGTGCCAAGCCGGCGCCCGGCGTCGTGCAGGCAGCCGCGATTGCCCATGAGCGAGCCGCGCCACGGCTCGGCGACGATCTCGCCGAAGGGGGTAACGCGGTTCTGGAGCGGCATGGGGCCTCCGTGCTTTGCTGCTGGGCGCAGGAAGGCACGATCCGGGAGGGCGAGGCAATGCGCCAGCGCGGCTTTCGCCTGCGGGCGCTGGGCAAGATCGCCATCCGCTGCGCCGACCTCAGGTCGGTGGCCGCCTTCTGGGGCTGCCGGTGCAGGAGGGTGGGCACCGCGACGGTATTGTCGTCGTGGCGCTGCTGCGCGGGCGTGAGCGTGCGGTCGGGTCGAGGTCTTCAACTGGATCGGCTGGCGCGAACTGGTGGCGAAGGTCGGACCGGGCGCGGCCTGACCGGCGGGCGGTAGGATCAGCCGGTGCCGGGTTGCGCGGCGCTCGCCGGACGCAGACCTGTCCCGGCAGGGGCCGGATCAGCCCGCGCCGGTCTCTGCGGTGATGGTGGCGCGGGATTTTCGCGCGCGCTCGGTGGCGGACTTGAGCTGGCCGCAGGCGGCGAGGATGTCCTGGCCGCGCGGCGTGCGGATCGGCGAGGCGTAGCCGGCGCGGTTGACGATCTCGGCGAAGGCCTCGATGCGGTCCCATTCCGAGCGCTCGTAGGAGGCGCCGGGCCAGGAGTTGAAGGGGATCAGGTTGATCTTGGCCGGGATGCCGGCGATCAGCTTGATCAGTCGCCTTGCGTCGGCATCGGTGTCGTTGACGCCCTTCAGCATCACGTATTCGAAGGTGATGCGCTCGGCGTTCGACAGGCGCGGATAGGCGCGGATGGCGCCGAAAAGGTCCTTCAGCGGCCATTTCCGGTTGATCGGCACCAGCGTGTCGCGCAACTCGTCGGTCGTCGCGTGCAGGCTGATGGCGAGCATCGTCGCCGCTTCCTCGCCCCAGCGGGCGATGTTCGGCACGATGCCCGACGTCGAGAGCGTGATGCGGCGGCGCGACATCGACAGGCCCTCGCCGTCCATCGCCACCAGCATGGCGTCGCGCACCGAGTCGAAATTGTAGAGCGGCTCGCCCATGCCCATGAGCACGATGTTCGAGAGCAGGCGGCGCGCGCGCTCGCCTTCCGCCGGCCGCTCGCCAGGCTTTGGCCACTCGCCGAGGTCGTCGCGGCAGACCAGGACCTGGCCGACGATCTCGGCCGCGGTCAGGTTGCGTACCAGCTTCTGCGTGCCGGTGTGGCAGAACGGGCAGGTCAGCGTGCAGCCGACCTGGCTGGAGACGCAGAGCGTGCCGCGGTCTTCCTCGGGGATGTAGACCGCCTCGACCTCGTGGCCGCCGGCGATGCGCAGCAGGTACTTGCGGGTGCCGTCCTCGGAGACCTGGCGGGTGACGACCTCGGGCCGGGCGATGTCGAAGGCGGCGGCGAGGTCGGCGCGGATGCCCTTGGCCAGCGTGGTCATCTCGGCGAAATCGGCCGAACCGCGCTTGTAGAGCCACTGCCAGAGCTGGCCCGTGCGCATGTTGCGCTGGGCCTCGGGCACGCCGATCCCGGCCAGCGCCTCGGCCACGCCCTCGCGCGGCAGGCCGATCAGCGTCGGGCGTGCGGGGGCAGGCCGGGGCATCGCGGCTACCTCGGGCTGGATGGCATCCCGACCTGTGGCGGTCCTCGGCTCGGTCATCTTTCCTCTCCGGCAGGCGCCGGCCATATCACGCGTATCGTTCGACCGCCACGGGAGCCTGCCCATGCAGCTGATCGAGATCCGCATCAACTGTCCCGACCGCGACTCGGCCCTGCGGATCGGCGAGCGGCTGGTGGCCGCCCGTCTGGCCGCCTCGGTCAATATAGGGAGCCCGATCGACAGCATCTACCGCTGGCGGGACACCGTCGAGCACGCGGTCGAGCTGCCGCTGCTGGTGAAGACGCGCGCGCCGCTGTTCGAGGCGGTGGCGGCCGAGGCGGCGGCGCTCCACCCCTGGGCGGTGCCGGCGATCACGGCTGTCAGGATCGTCGACGCGGCGGCGGCCTATCGGGCGTGGATCGTCGCGGAGACGGCCGGGCGGCCGTAGATGCGACCCATGGCGGCAGGTGCCCGCGCCGTCACGCGAAGGTGGGCCGGGACCCACCCTGCGGAGCCGCGGAGAGGTCGCGGTCAGGAGCAGCGCTTGCGGGCGGCGTCCAGCGCGTCGGTGAAGCCGAGCAGCGAAAAGGTGTCGTGCGTCTTCGTCCCGCGCGAGGATTCGCCATCGATCCGCGCATCCGTGCCGGCGCGGAAGGCGGACGTGATCTTGTCGTCCTCATCACCCGACGAGGTCCAGGCGTTCTCCTTGTCGGTGAACATCGTGAAGGCGTTCGAGCCGACCTTCACCGTGACGTTCGACCCCTCCTTGAACGGATAGCCCGCCAGGAAGGAAACCTCGTTCTTCACCTTGTCGGACGGCCGGATCGCGACCATCAGGTAGATGTCGCCGCGGTTCACCTGCACGGTCTGGCCGCCCCGCTCGGCCGTCGAGGTCTTGGGCTGGCTGGCGACCCAGCAGACCTTCTGCGCGCCCTGGCCGGCCTCGAAGATCGACCAGTCCCGCCGGGCGTCCACCCGGCTCTGCGCGGCCGCCGCGCCGGCCACCAGCACCGCGATCAGCCCGACCGCGACTGTCCCGGGGAAAAATCTCATGCTCGCCTCACTCTGCTTTCAACGGCTTATGCGCCGCCTTCCGATTGCCTGACAAGTGTTGTCCGGAGACCCCGACCCCAGCATACTGAATCGGACCGGGATTTCCACCCCGCGGCGACCGGCCGAGACCGGGCCCGTCGGTCCCGGAAACGAACGCGCGAGGACGCCGGACCCGTCGTGAGCGCCGCAGACGCAGCAGCCGGACCTGCCGGCCAGACGGACGAGGCATTGCTGGCGGCGGTTGCCGGGCACGCCGACCGAGCGGCTTTCGTCGAGCTGTTCCGGCGCTTTGCCGGGCGGATCAAGGCGATGCTGACGCGCTCGGGATCGGCGCCGGAGATGGCCGAGGAGGTGGCGCAGGAGGTCATGGTCCTCGTCTGGCGCAAGGCGGCAAGCTTCGACCCGGAGAAGGCCAGCGTCGCGACCTGGATCTACGCGATCGCCCGCAATCGGCGCATCGACCTGTTGCGCCGCGCCGCGCGGCCCGAGCCGGACCCGCAGGACCCGCTGTTCCGGCCCGAGCCGGAGGCCCCGGCCGAGCGCGTCCTTGCCGCCGCCGAGCGCGACCTGCGGGTCCGCCAGGCGCTGAGCGGGCTGCCGCCCGAGCAGATCGAGGTGGTGCGGCTTGCGTTCTTTGCCGGGCTCAGCCATGGCGAGATCGCCGAGCGCCTGGGCGCACCGCTGGGGACGGTCAAGTCGCGGCTGCGGCTGTCCTTCGCGCGGCTGCGGTCGAGCCTCGGTGGAGATTTCTCGACGGAGCTGGTGGATGACTGAGACGATGGATGCGAACCCGGTGCTGGCCGAGGTCTGGCGGGGCGGTCTGCTGGAGTGCGTGCACCGCGGCACCGCGGTGATCTGCCGGCCGGACGGCGAGGTGGTCGCCGCCTGGGGCGACCCGGACCGGGTGATCCTGCCGCGCTCGTCCTGCAAGATGATCCAGGCGCTGCCGCTGGTCGAGAGCGGGGCCGCCGACGCGGCGGCCTTGAGCGAGCGGCACCTTGCGCTGTCCTGCGCCTCGCACAGCGGCGCGCATGTCCACACCGAGCTGGCGTCGATCTGGCTGGCCGGGCTGGGGCTGGGCGAGGCCGACCTGCGCTGTGGCCCGCAGGTGCCGGACGACGAGCATGCACGCCACGCGCTCTATCACGACCGAAAGGCACCGGGGCAGATCCACAACAACTGCTCGGGCAAGCATTCCGGGATGCTGACGCTGAACCGGCACCTCGGCGGCGGGCCGGACTATGTCGACCCCGACCACCCGGTGCAGCGGGCGATCCGCGCCGCGACCGCCGAGGTGGCGCGCGAGGAGGTCGGGCGGTTCGCCGTCGACGGCTGCTCGGCGCCGAACTTTGCGGTCAGCCTGCGCGGGCTGGCGACGGCGATGGCCGGCTACGCGGCGCCGGAGCAGGCGTTCTGCGGCGTCCGGGCAGAGGCCGCGGCGCGGCTGCGGGACGCGATGATGGCGCACCCGGTGCTGGTCGCCGGCGAGGGCCGCTACTCGACCGAGGTGATGCAGGCGCTGCGCGGCAATGCCGCGGTCAAGAGCGGCGCCGAGGGCGTGCTGGTCGCCATCCTGCCGGATTCGGGCCTCGGCATCGCGCTGAAGGTCGACGACGGCGCCGGGCGCGGCGCGCAGGCGGCGATGACGGCGCTGCTGGCACGCTGCGGCGAGGTCGAGCCCGGCAGCCCGATCCACACCGCCTATGCCGACGCGCCGCTGCTGAACCGGCGCGGCATCGACTGTGGCCGGATCCGCGCCGCCGAGGCGCTGGGTCGCTGAACCGGCGGCCGGCGGGCGGGCGCCGCTGACGGGAGTGGCGGCGGGACCGGCTGGTCACGACCGGCCTCGCCGGTCGCGGCCAGCGGGCAGGCATGGGGCGCGGCGTTGCTCCTCCCTTCGCTCGCGACGCGAGCCCCGCTGCGCCGACCATGCCAATCCCGTTTTGCGCCGTGCGCAAAGCGGCTTACCGCACTGCACCAATTGTCAGGGCCGACATTGTACAACAGCTATGGAGCAACGACGAACCCGATTGGAGGCAGGATATGAAGATGACGACCACGATGAGCACCCCCGGCTCCATCGCCTTGGCACTGGAGCATTTCGGCGGAGAGATCCGCCGGTTCTTCGAGGCGATGGCCGCGGGCGCGCGGGCCTCGAGCGAGTACGAGCGGCTGAGCCTGTCCAGCGACATTGCGCTGGCACGCGAGGGGCTGACGCGCGACCGGATCGCGCGCACCGTCCTGGAGCGCCATTTCCGCTGAGGCACCCTTCGGCCGGCCAGCCGCGCGGCGACCCGCTGGAGACCGGGGGCGGCACGCCCCCGTTTCGGTCAGCGCGGCACGCGCTGGAGCGGTCGCAGGCGGAGGCGGGTGATCTGGTGGCGGGTGCGCTCGAGAACCTCGAAGCGCACGCCGTGGAACGAGAAGATCTGGCCCTCGGTGGGGATGGCCTGCGCCTCGTGGATCATCAGCCCGGCGATCGTCGTCGCCTCTTCGTCCGGTAGCGTCCAGTCGAGCGCCCTGTTCAGGTCGCGGATCGTCATGGTGCCGGGGACGACGACGCCGCCATCGGGCTCGCGCACCATCTCCTCGGCGGCGATGTCGTGCTCGTCGGTGATATCGCCGACGATCTCCTCGAGGATGTCCTCGAGGGTCACCATGCCCTGCAGCACGCCGTATTCGTCGACGACCAGCGCGAAGTGCGACTTGCGCTTGAGGAAGGCGCGCAGCAGGTCGTCGAGCGGCCGCGTGTCGGGCACGAACCAGGGCTTCATGGCGACGCTCATCACGTCCAGCTTCTTCAGCGCCGCCTGCGGGTTGGTGCGCATCTGCTGGTAGGCGGCGCGCAGCAGGTCCTTGGCGTGCACGACGGCGACGATGTTCTCGGGCTCGCCGCGCCACAGCGGGATGCGCGTGTGCGGCGAGGCCAGGCAGAAGGCGACGATCTCCTCGGGCGACGCCTCGCACGAGATGGATTCGATGTCGCGGCGGTGGCGCATGACCTCGGCGACCTCGCGCTCCTTCAGGTCGAGCGCCGCGATCAGCCGGTCGCGATCGGCCTTGTCGACGCCGCCCTCGTGGTGGTGCATGACGATGGTGCCGCGGATCTGCTCGGACGGGGCCAGCATCTGCGCATTCGGGTCGACGCGCACGCCGATGGCGCCGAAGGCGACGCGCACGATCATGCGGATGAAGTCGACGACCGGCGCCAGCACGCGGACGAGGATGCGGATCAGGGGCGCGACCTTGGTCGCCGCCTTCTCCGGGTAGGTGATGGCATAGGTCTTGGGCGCCACCTCGGCGAAGATCAGCACCAGGAAGGTCATCACCAGCGTCGCCCAGGCCACCCCGCTGTCGCCCAGCGCCGCGGTGAACAGCGAGGTCGCCATCGAGGCGGCCATGATGTTCACCAGGTTGTTGCCGAGCAGGATCGAGCCGATCAGCCGCTCGTTGTCCTCGATCAGGCGCAGCGCCGTCGCCGCCCCGCGCGAGCCCTGCGACGCCATGTGGTGCATGGTGGCGCGGTTCGACGCCGTCAGCGCGGTCTCGGAGCCCGAGAAGAACGCCGAGAACGCCAGCAGGACGATGATAAAGGCCAGGCTCCAGAGGATCGTCGGGTCCATTGTCTCGCTCGCATGGCGGGAGGGTGCGTGCGCGCGGTTATGCCCGCCGCGGGCATGGGCACCGCAAGCGGGCTGGTCCGCTGGCCTGCGGCCATCAGGCCGGCGCCAGCGCGGCGGCATCCGGGACCACGGTCGCGAAGCGGTCGGCCAGAGCGGCTAGGGCCGCCTGCTGGATGCTCGCCGCCGGGACGGCACCGGCGCCGAGCGCGTCCGGCAGGGCGCGCGTCGCCGTCGCGCCGGCAACGATCGTGCAGCGATGGCCGAGATCGAGCGCCGCGCGGGCGGTGGCGCTGACGCACATATGCGTCGCGAAGCCGGCAAGGACGATCTCGCTCCGCCCGGTATCGCGCAGGATGCGGTCGAGATCGGTGCCGGCGAAGGCGTTCGGCAGCGCCTTCGTCACCACCGTCTCGCCATCGCGGGGCTCGAGCCCGGCGATCGGCGCGATGAAGGGGCCGTCCGCGGCGAAGGCGGGGGCGCCGGCGCGGCCGTGATGGTGGACGTGGATGACGGGCATCCCGGCACGCCGCGCGAGGTCGAGCAGGCGGGTGGCCTCGGTCACCGCCGCGTCGATGCCGTCGAGGCGCAGCGCGCCGTCGGTGTACTCGCGCTGCGCGTCGATCAGGACGAGCGCGGCGCGCGCCGGATGCGCCGCGGCGGGGCTGGCCCCGGCGATCTGCAGAAGGGTTCTGGGCTGGTCGGTCATTGTGGTCTCCCCTGGCTGGTCCGGACACCCCGGTAGGGCATCGACAGGCATGCGGAAACAGGCAATTCTGCGCGGCGGTTGTGAAAATACGCACAGGCAATGGACTGGCAGGACATTCCCCATTTCCTGGCGCTGGCCCGCGGTGGCACGCTGTCGGCGGCGGCGCGTGCGTTGCGGGTGAACCACGCGACGGTCTCGCGACGGGTGGCGGCGCTGGAGGAGAGGCTCGGCGCGCCGTTGTTCGAGCGCACGCCGGCGGGCTACGTGCTGACCGCTGCCGGGCGCGGCGTGCTGGCCCGGGCCGAAGCCATGGAGGCGGCCGCTGCAGCGATCCCGGAAGCTGTCGGGGCTGACGGTGCCGTGACGGGGATTGTTCGGGTAACGCTCGCGCGTGTGCTGGCGGACGGCTTCGTCGCCTGCCGGCTGGCGCCGCTGCTGGCGGCCCATCCGGGGCTGGAGGTCGGGCTGGCCGCCGAGTCGCGCACGCTGAGCCTGGCGCGGCGCGAGGCGGACATCGCGCTGCGCCTGGCCCGGCCGCGCAGGGGCGCGCTGCTGGCACGCCGGGTCGCGGTGCTGGACTACGGGTTCTTCGCGACGGCCGACTGGCGCGACCGGCTTGCCGGGGGCGAGCCGCCGGTCTTCGTCGCCTTCGACGCCGACAGCATGGCCGTCCCCGAGGCCGCCTGGGCCCGGCAGGCGCTGTCCGGCGCGCGCGCTTGTGCTCCGCTCGAACAGCCAGGGGGCGCAGGCGGCGGCGGCGCGTGGCGGGGCGGGCATCGCGCTGCTGCCCGCCATCGTTGCCCGCGAGGTGTCCGGGCTCGTCGCCATCGACGGCCTGCCTCCTCCGCCGCCGCGCGAGCTGTGGATGGTCATGCGACCCGAACTCGCCCGCCAGCCGCGCGTTCGCGTCGTCGCAGATTTCGTGGCCGGGCTGTTTCGCGAATAGCCTGCGGCGGCCCCGCCGGCAGCCGCGACGGCCTGCCGCGCGCAGACCCCGGCGGGCAGCGATTTTCCGTGTCGGGCGGACCTTGCAACGGCTCCGCCCCGGTGCTATTTGCGCGATCTCGGCCAGGGCCCCCATCGTCTAGCGGTCCAGGACGCCGCCCTCTCACGGCGGAAACAGGGGTTCGATTCCCCTTGGGGGTACCAAAGCGGCCGGGAATCTTCCCACCGCAGCAATCGGCTGCCGCAAGCGCGGCCGGCAAGGTCGTGCGACCGCCGGAATCACCTCGGGCGCTCCGCTTGCTCGGATGGGCCGACCAGGCACCCCATGATCGTGGCAAAGCGTCGTTCGGTGACCCGCGCGCCCGGCCTGTGCGAAGGCCGTCGCACGGCGCGGCGTCCATGAGGCCGTCCGGCCGGGCGATGCGGGATGGGGCACGACGCGGCGCGGCGAGCCCGGCAACAGCGCCCGGTCGCGATTCTCTGCGTCATGCGGCCCGGCACTCCGGGCGCGCGCAAGGGGCAAGGGCGATGATGGTCGCGTTCACGAGCTTTCCTTTCGGCGCCGCTGGCCTAGCTTCGGGTCGGCATGGCTAAAGCGGGTTCCGGGGCGGATATGAGCGTGACGACGCTGCTGTGGCTGCGCCGCGACCTGCGGCTGGGCGACCATCCGGGCTGGCGCGCGGCGCTGGCGGGCGACGGGCCGGTCGTGCCGGTCTTTGTTCTGGACGAAGGTTTCGAGGGCTACGGCGCCGCGCCGGCATGGCGGCTGGGCGAGAGCCTGGCCGACCTCGCCGCCACGCTGGCGGCGCGCGGCAGCCGGCTGGTGCTGCGACGCGGGCCGGCGGTGGCGGCGCTCGAGGCGCTCGTCGAGGAGACAGGCGCGCGCCGGGTCGTGCGCTCGCGGCTCTACGACAGCCGGTCGCGGGCGCGCGACAGGGACGTCGGCGAGGCGCTGGCGGCGCGCGGGGTCGAGGTCGTCGACGTCAACGCCTCGCTGCTGTTCGAGCCGGACACGGTCGAGACCGGGCAGGGCGGTCCCTACAAGGTCTTTACCCCGTTCTGGCGCGCGGTCCGCGGCCGCGAGGTGGCCGAGCCGCTGGCCGCGCCGCGCGACCTGGCGCCGCCCGAGGACTGGCCGCGCTCGGACCGGCTGGCGGACTGGCGGCTGGGCGCGGCGATGAACCGGGGCGCCGCGGTCGTCGCACCGCCATGCGCGGGTCGGCGAGGCGGCGGCGCGCGAACGGCTGGGCGCCTTTGTCGAGGACGGCATCCGGCACTATGCCGACCGGCGCGACTTTCCGGCCGAGGGCGCGACCTCGGGGCTGAGCGAGCCCCTGACCTATGGCGAGATCTCGCCGCGCACCGCCTGGCACGCCGGTCTCGGCGCGCTGCACGAGGGCGCGAGCCAGGCCGAGGCGTTCCTGCGCGAGCTGGCCTGGCGCGAGTTCGCCTATCACCTGCTGTGGCACACGCCGCGCATCGAGACGGCTAACTGGCGCGAGGAATGGGACGCCTTCCCCTGGCGCGGCGACAACGAAGACGCCGAGCGCTGGCGGCGCGGCATGACCGGGCACGAGATGGTCGACGCCGCGATGCGCGAGATGTTCGTCACCGGCACCATGCACAACCGCATGCGGATGCTGGTCGCGAGCTTCCTGACAAAGCACCTGCTGACCGACTGGCGCGTCGGCGAGGCCTGGTTTCGCGACTGCCTGATCGACTGGGACGTCGCCTCGAACGCGCTGGGCTGGCAGTGGTCGGCGGGCTCCGGACCGGACGCGGCGCCCTATTTCCGCGTGCTGAACCCCGAGACGCAGGCGAAGAAGTTCGACGCCGACCGGCGCTATCGCGACCGCTTCCTGGCCGAGGGGCGCCGGCGCCCGCACGCCGACGCGCTGGCCTTCTTCGAGGCGGCGCCGCGACGCTGGGGGCTGGACGCGGCCCAGCCATACCCGCAGCCGATCGTCGAGCTGGCCGAGGGGCGCGCGCGGGCCCTGGCCGCCTACGAGGGGCGCGGCCGGTGAGCCCCGCCGCGCTCAGATGCCGAGCAGGTTGAGCACGCGTGAAAATCGGCCGGTGAAGCGCAGCGGCGCTTCCAGGACCAGCAGGCAGAGGAAGGTCTCAGGGCCGACGATCCGGGGCCGGTGGTCGACATCCTCGTCGCTCACCGACACGTCCCCGGCGCCGTAGTCGACACCCTCGGCGCGCAGGCACCCCTGCAGGACCAGAGCCGCCTCGAGGCCGCGATGGGTGTGTTGCGGCAGGTGCGCGCCGGGACGGGCGCGGATGAGCGAGACCTGCTCGCCCGGAAAGCCGTCGAGCGGGTACTCGGCGAGCCCCCGGCAGGTGGAACTTCCGGCGGATGCGGTCGAAGGAGACTCCGATGCGCTCGGCCATCGGCCGGGGTAGCGGTCCCGCGGCCGTCGGCGGCACGGTCTGGGGCACGCCGGGCCCGGTGGGCAGGTCGATCGCCGCCAGCGCGGTCGAGCGCGGCATCAGGCATCGGCTCGGACGGCACCTCGTCTGCCAGCGCCTCGCGCCGATGCTCTCGAGCGCGTCCCGCTGCCGGCGCGCCTCGGCTGAGCGCGTCAGGTGCGCGGCAAGCAACAGCGACAGCCCCGGCGGCGTCGTGCCGGCGGCGTAGTCGGCCAGTATCTCGTCGGGCACCGGGTGGGTCATCTGCTCTGCAGTTCTGTCGGGGGTGGGTGTATCGGCGGTTTCCCGCTTTGTGGATCACGTCGATTTGCGCCCCGCGCGGCCTTGCCGCCCGGCGTTGCATCGGCCGGCGGAAAGGGGTCGCATCGCCCGGCCCCCGCGTGTAGACCGCCGCCGGCGCGCGGGACGGGCCTGCGCTGTCGACGTGGGGCGCGATGATGACGGCTCTCTTCTTCTTCGGCACGTTGCGCGACCGCGAGCTGCTGGAAACCGTGCTGGACCGGCCCGTCGCGGCCGGCGAGATGCGTCCGGCCCGCGCCATCGGCCACGCGGCGCGGCGGCTGGAAGGGCAGGACTATCCCCACCTGGTGCCCGAGCCCGGCGCGGCGGCCGAGGGCGTGGTCTTCGAGGCGGATGACGCCGAGCTGGCCCGGCTGGCCTATTTCGAGGAGGCCGAGTACGGGCTGGCGCCGATCCGCGTCGAGACCGGTGACGGGCCGGTCGGGGCGTATCACTACCGGGCGACGGCCAAGGTGCAGCCGGGAGACGGCGTCTGGGACCTCGCCCGCTGGCAGCGCGAGGCCAAGAGTGTCGCCGTCGAGGCCGGGCGCGAGCTGATGGCACATTTCGGCGTGGTGCCGGTCGAGGAGATGGACCGCATCTGGCCCGGCATCATGACCCGCGCCCGGATGCGCGCCCGCGCGAAGGCCTCGCGTCCGGTCGCCGGCCGGCTGCGCCAGCGGCACGGGCCGGAGGATGTGCAGCTCTCTCGGGCTGGAGCGGCCCTACACGGGGTTCTTCGCACTCGAGGAGCATCGGCTCAGCCATCGCCTGTTCGGCGGCGGCTGGTCGGCGCCGCTCAGCCGGACCGTGCTGTCGGTCGGCGATGCCGTCACGGTCCTGCCCTACGATTCAGCGCGCGACCGTGTGCTGCTGATCGAGCAGTTCCGCGCGGCGATGGTCGCCCGCGGCGACCCGTGTCCCTGGGGCGTCGAGGTGGTCGCCGGCCGGCTCGACCAGGACGGCGACGCCGAGGCGACGGCGCGGCGCGAGGCACACGAGGAGGCGGGGATCGAGCTCGGCCGCATGGAGACGATCGCCGCCTACTACACGACGCCGGGCTTCGCCGCCGAGCACGTGACCTCGTTCGTCGGCGAGGCCTCGCTGGAGGGCGCCGGCGGGCTGCATGGCGAGGCCAGCGAGCACGAGGACATCCGCGCCTTCGTCGTCGGACTGGACGAGGCGCTGGACGGCATAGCCTCGGGCGAGATCGACAATGCGCCGGCCATCCTGTCGCTGTTGTGGCTGGCGCGGAACCGCGACCGCTTGCGCGCCGCGTGGGGCCCCGGTTCCGTTTCGGCTTGAGGCTCGGCCTGCGGAGGGCTAGGTGTGAATACGACCTGACCACGCGAAGGAGCTGTCGAATGCGCGTCTGCAAGGACCTTCCGGGGGCTGTGGGGAATACGCCGCTGATCCGCCTTCGCAAGGCCTCGGAGGTTACGGGGTGCGAGGTGTTCGGGAAGGCTGAGTTCATGAATCCCGGGCAGTCGGTGAAGGACCGGGCGGCGCTGTGGATCATCCGCGACGCGGTGGCCAAGGGGCAGCTGCAGGCCCGGGGGGACGATCGTCGAGGGGACCGCCGGCAACACCGGCATCGGGCTGGCGCTGGTGGGCGCGGCGATGGGGTTCCGGACCGTCATCGTCATCCCGGAGACGCAGAGCCAGGAGAAGAAGGACATGCTGCGGCTGGCCGGCGCGCAGCTGGTCGAGGTGCCGGCGGTGCCCTACAAGAACCCGAACAACTACGTGAAGTACTCGGGCCGGCTGGCCGAGAAGCTGGCCGCGATCGAGCCGCAGGGGGCGATCTGGGCCAACCAGTTCGACAACATCGCCAACCGGCAGGCGCATATCGACTCGACCGGGCCCGAGATCTGGGAGCAGACGGAGGGCCGCGTCGACGGCTTCATCTGCGCGGTCGGGTCGGGCGGCACGCTGGCCGGCGTCGAGATCGCGCTGCGCGAGCGCAACCCGGACGTCAAGATCGGCCTGGCCGACCCGGCGGGCGCGGCGCTCTACGAATACTACGCGCATGGCGAGCTGAAGGCCGAGGGCTCCTCGATCAGCGAGGGCATCGGCCAGGGGCGGATCACCGAGAACATCAAGGACTTGACGGTCGACTTCCCCTACCGCATCCCGGACGAGGAGGGCATCCGCGTCACCTTCGACCTGCTGCGCGAGGAGGGGCTGTGCCTGGGCCTGTCGAGCGGCATCAACGTCGCCGGCGCCATCCGCCTGGCGCACGATCTGGGGCCGGGCAAGACGGTTGTGACGGTGCTCTGCGACTATGGCAGCCGCTACCAGTCGAAGCTGTTCAACCCGGCCTTCCTGGCCGAGAAGGGCCTGCCGGTGCCCGACTGGCTGACGCCGGAGGGGCAGCGCGAGGTGCCGACGGCGTTCGAGGCGGGGTGAGGGGTTAGGGGGCATTGCCCCATCTGCAGACGCGGCGCTGAGATCGCCGACGTCTGCTATGCGGACGAACCTGCCGGTCGGTCATTGTCAGCTTTCCGGTCTACGGGACGGTTTACGGTAAATCTTCCGGCTGCTAAACGACGGTGCATCATACAGTAGCACCACGCTGGAACTTGATCTAAAAAGAATGTAGAGTTACTGTTTCCCTCAGCTTGCGGATAGATCTTTCTGTCGTGTTTTCGCGACAGGTGAAACCAATGCACGGTGGCAATGCCTCTCCGTGATCCTTGCATCCTTCATGGAAATCCTGTTGGTTTGCCTACGAGTATCCGCAAGCACCTAACTCCGTGATCGAATAGCTAGTCATCTTACCCGCCTAAAAAATTGCACAACACGTTCCGATTTGGCGCATTTGGTGGGGTTCAAGCCCAAAGCGCTATCATATATTATCTACAAGGTCCCCGACAAATCTAAATATTCTTCGTTTTTTGTCCCCAAAAAATCAGGGGGACAGCGAAAAATCGACGCCCCAATCCCTACACTGAAGCTTCTACAGCGAAGAGTAGCGGATTTGTTGCAGGCATGCCTTCGTGAGATAGAAGATGCGGAGGGGGTAGAAAACAGCTGCGCATTGTCTCACGGATTTCACCCTCTCCGCTCCATTGCTACGAATGCGCAAAAGCATAAAAGTAAAAAATGGGTTTTTAATACAGACCTAGAGGATTTTTTCCCAAGCATTAACTTCGGTCGCGTTCGAGGTTTTTTTGAAAAATAAGCATTTTTTACTGCAAGAAACAATAGCCACAACGCTGGCGCAGATAGCATGCCACGAAAATCAACTCCCTCAAGGGAGTCCTTGTTCTCCTGTTGTTTCTAATATTCTAGGACACTTGTTGGACATTCGGTTAAACAGATTGGCAAAGCGGAATCGCTGTACATACACGCGCTACGCTGATGATTTGACATTTTCGTGCGCCAAGAAGGCGTTTCCGGCATCCATTGCCGCGAAGCAATCCGAAGGATGAACTTCCTCGGACAAATTGCGCCACATCATTTTTTCTTCTGGCTACCAGATAAATAAAAAGAAAGTTCGGATGCAATATTGCTGGTCTCGACAAGATACCACTGGGTTGGTTGTCAATAAAAAGGTTAACGTACGCCGGGAATACGTCAAACGTGCTAGAGCGCGATGCCATCGCCTATTTAAAACCGGAGAAGTCTACGAAAAACAGGAGTTTCTGGGAGAAATGATTGAGGTGCCTTACGGCGTGTCCAGGCTGGCTGGTGAGCTAAGCCACATCTTTTGGATCAAAGGCAAAGAGTACGATTATGAGCGTCAGAAAGTAACACCTAAGAGTTGGCCGAACTTCTATTATGATCACCGGAGATTTTTAGATTTCATACATTTTGCAGACAATAAAGGATCAACAGTTTTGCTGGAGCGCAAGGCGGATAACATCTATATAAAATGTGTGCTGAAATCTTTGGCAAATAAATAATCCAGTCTAATTTTGTCTGACGCGGGCCGACCACTGTTAATAAATCTGTTCCGATATACGGTTCAATCGGGCGCGCTCCAAAGCCTCGCTGGTGGAACTGGCGACCTGGTTCTTCTTATCAACACGTACGAGGATCGAGTTTCGCAATTCAAAGCCGTAAATTTATTACGGCCAGTGATTATCGTTGTGGACAATGACCAAGGAGCGCAGAATGTTTTCAAGGCCGCCTCGGCGAAATCCGAAACAAAGACAAAGGTGGATGGATCAAAGTCATTTTATCACATAACAAAGAATCTTTATCTCGTTCCAACCCCACTGGTAGGGGGTAAAAAAGAAACATATGTGGAAGATCTCTTTGGGAAAGATGTCCTCAATGAAAAACTCGGTAACAAGGTTTTTCACCTTCCTTTAAAAGATTTCGATCGAAACAAACACTTCGGTAAGATTCCATTTGCTGAGAAAATTGTAGCAAAGCAGCGAGATAAGATCGATTTTGCAGGTTTAAAACCTTTGTTAAACAATATTCAGGAGGCAATATTAGATTACGCAAAAAAAATTGGCGCAGGAGCGACAGAAGCTTGAGCGACGTCATATACGCGCTCGATCCGGTTGGCCACGCTTCGTGGACGGTCCCAATCCGTCTGCCGGCCGGATACGATATACCCGTGATCCAACTGTCATGAGCTTGGGGGGGCGACGAATATCGAAGTTCGGCTCGTCGCGGTCGATAGCAACTCGACATGACTGGATTGGGTTACGTCCGCACGTTTGCCGTTGTGAATTCGGACGCCAGCTATCTACCCGCCACCACCGGGTGCATCCGGTTGACCTTGTAGCGCCCCCGGCCGACGCGCTGCAGCACGCCCTGCTTGCACTTGCGGGCCAGCAGCAGGGCGGCGGCGTCGTCGTAGGGGGCGAGGCCGAGCTTTTTCAGGTAGCGCTGGACCGCCTTCACCGTCACCACGCCGTCGGCGCGGGCGAGGTAGTCGTGGACGGCCTCGACCTTGTCGGTGACGTGGACGTTGGCGCGCAGCCCGCCGGCGAGCCTGACGGCGACGTGGTTCAGGCGGAGGCGATAGGGGCGGCGCGTGTCGGGGTCCAGGCTGGGCAGGACGGAGTCGATGGCCTTGATGAGGCGCTCGCGCTTTCGGCGCGTCTCGGCCAGGTCGTCGAGGAGGTCGGCCTCCCAGTTGGCCAGGGACTCGATCTCGGCGGTGAGGGTTTCGGCGGCGCTGGCGAGCATGGGCGGGGTCTCCGGCGCAGGGTGGGGGCGAGGGTTAAGGAACTTGAAGGAAGCTGCGCTGTCGGCAGGTTTAGGAAAGTTCTTGTAAGATATTGCTAATTGGATGCCGCGCCGGGGCGCGGCTGTTTGCGGGGGTGCGGGCGCGGCCGGAGATGCCCGATCAGGTCGGGCATGACGCCGGTGTGGAGGCGCGGCGGTGCTCATGCGGCGGGAGGTGCCCGGTCGGGCGGGCATGACGGCGTGAGGCCGAAGCAGTGCCGGGACGGGTCGGCTCATGCGGCGTGGGATGCCCGATCGCGTCGGGTATGACGTCCGTGCGGCACGGGGCGGCCGTGCGGGCGGGGCCCATGCGGCGGGAGATGCCCGATCGGGGGCGGGCATGACGCCGGTGCGGCGGGGCGGCGCCGGCGGGGGCGGGCCGATCCGCGCGGGCGCGGCGGGCCTCGGCCGGCTCGCGTCAGACGGCTGGCGGCAGACGGCTGGGGGGGCGGGCGGGGTCAGGCGGCGCCGCGGTTGCGGGCGTCGGCGCCGCTGACGACGACGCGGTTCCGGCCGGCCTGCTTGGCCTGGTAGAGGGCGGCGTCGGCGGCTTTCATCGCCATCGCCTGCTCGGCCCGCTCGGCCGCCTCGGCGACGCCGATGCTGACCGTCGCGCCGATCTCGGCGCCGCCGAACGGGACCGGCGTCGCGGCGACCGCCCGGCGCAGGCGGTCGCCCGCCCCGGCCGCCTCGGCGGCGCCGGTCCTGGGCAGCAGCACGACGAACTCCTCGCCGCCGGTGCGGAACGCCTTGTCGCAGGGGCGGAGCGTCTGCGTCATCACCCGCGCCACCGTGCGCAGCACCTCGTCGCCCGCGGCGTGGCCGTGCGTGTCGTTGGTGCGCTTGAAGTGGTCGATGTCCAGCGCCAGCAGCGCCGCCTGGTCGCCGTGGCGCGGTCGATGCCGGCGCGGACCGCGGCGAATGCCTCGTCGAAGGCGCGGCGGTTGCCGAGGCCCGGTCAGGCTGTCGCGGTGCGCCAGCTCGGCCAGCACGGCCTCGGATTCGTGGATGCGGCCGATCATGTGGTTGAATTCCTCGGCGACGCGGTGCAGCTCGGGCGGGACCTGGACCTCGATGCGGTGGCTGCGGTCGCCCTCGGCGAAGCGGACGGCGCCCTTGACCAGCCGGTCGACGCTGGCCGACAGGATGCGCCCGACGATGGTGACGCCGAGCGCCATCGCCAGGAGCGAGGCCGCGCCGGCGATGCCCGCCAGCCAGAGCGAGCGCTCGTAGAACAGGATCGCCTCGTCGTGGTCGGCGCGGATGTCGTCGGCGAGCTGGCCGTACACCGCCTCGAGCCGGTCGTTGGCCGAGGCGATCTCGCCGTGGTAGCGCTCGAGCATCCGGATGCGGGCGGGGTCGCCGGCGGGCCCGGGCACCGAGACGAGCTCGGTCGCGTAGCCGTCGGCGGTGGCCCAGTCGTCGCGCGCGCGGCGGAGCACGGCCCGCGCGGCGGTCTCGTCGCCGAGCGCCCGGTCGAGGTTGGCGAAGCCCGTCTCGATCCCGGCCCGGAGGCTGCGGTAGTCGCGGACGTGCAGCGCGTTGCCCTCCTCGACATACTCGTCGACGGGGGTCAGCGTCTCCCATATCAGGAGGCGCAGGTGCTGCGCCGGGATGACCTGCTGGCGCTGGCGCGCGGCCACGTCGTTGAAGGGCGCGACGACGCCGCGGTCGAGCAGCATGTAGCCGGCGCCCGCCGACAGCGCCAGCGGCGCGAGCGCGACGCCCATGCCGAGCGCGACCCAGAAGCGGAGCGACCTGCCCCTCAGCAATCCGACCATCCCGCTCCCCCTCTTGCCGGCCTCGCGAGTCGCGGCCCGTGGCGTGGGTAGCCGAGGGGGTGTGGACATAACGCTAACGGGCCGCCGGATTGGGTCCGGCCGGCGAGGCGCCTATGTGCAGGGGATGGGTGAGGGACCGATCCGCGCCGCCGGCCGGGCCTCGGGCGCGGGCGGGCGGCCGCTGCGCGTGCTGCTGTCCGAAGCGGCCAGCACATCGGCGCGCGAGGCGGTGACGGCGCTGGGGCTGGCCGGGCACCATGTCGAGGTGATGGACCCCGGGCGGCTGGCGCTGGCGCGGGCCTCGCGCTTCGTGCGGCGGTTTCATCGCTGTCCGCCGATGGGAGCCGATCCCGAGGGGTATCGCGACTTCGTGCTGCGGCTCGTCGGGGGCGGCGGCTTCGACGTGCTGCTGCCGATCCACGAGCAGGGTTTCCTGCTGGCCCGGATCGCCGGGCGGCTGGCGCCGCATGTCGCCGTCGCGCTGCCGGCCTTCGAGAGCTACGCGCAGGCGGTCAGCGGCGCCGGATTCGTGCGGCTGCTGGACGGGCTGGGGCTGGCGCAGCCCGGGACACAGGTCGTGACGGCGGCGGACGAATTGCGGGCGGTGCGGAACTTCCCTGTCGTGCTGAAGGCCGAGATCGGCACGGCGAGCCGGGCGGTGTGGATCGTCCGCGACGCCGAGGGGCTGGCGCGCGCGGCGGTCGAGATCGAGAGGGCCGGGCTGCCGGACGGGCTGGCGGCGGGCGGCGTGCTGGTGCAGGACTTCGTTGCCGGGCCGGTCGAGCACGCGCAGGCGGTGTTCGCGCGGGGGCGGCTGGTCGCGGCGCACGGCTTCAGGCAGCTCAGGCGCGGCGCCGGCGGCGGGCCGGCGCTGAAGGAGAGCGTGGCCCGGCCTGTCGTGCGCGGCCACCTCGCGCGGATCGGTGCGGCGCTGGAATGGCATGGGGCGCTGTCGGTCGACTACATCCTGGGCGCAGGGCCGCACGGGATGGCGCCGCACGGGATGGCGCCGGACGGGGCGGAGGCATCGGATCGAGCGCAGACCCGGGACGCGGCCGTGAGGTCAGAGGCGGCCGGCGGGCCGGACGGGCCACCCGGGTCCAATAGGGCCCCGGGGTTGCCCGGGGCGCCAACGTCGGAGGGGGCGTCCGAGGAGGCCGGCGGCGCGCCCGTCTACATCGACTGCAACCCGCGCCTCGTCGAGCCGATGAGCGCGCTGGCGGCCGGCGTCGACCTGGTCGGGGCGCTGCTGCAGGTCTCGCTGGCCGGGTCCTCGGGCGGCGAACCCTTGCCGGAGATGCCGCCCGGGCGCGACGGCGTGCGGACGCGGCTGGCCATGCAGGCGCTGATGGGGCTGGCGCTGGACGGCTCGACGCGGCGCATGCTGCTGTGCGAGGGGTGGCGGGCCGTCGCGGGACGCGGCGCCTGGGCGGACAGCTGCGAGGAGCTTACGCCGGTGCGCCTCGACCCGCCCTCGCTGTTGCCGCTGCTGGGGGTCGCCGCGGCACTGGCAGTCTCGCCGAGGCTGGCCGGGCCGCTGGCTGCCGGCGGCTGGGGCGCGCACCTGCTGACGCCGGCGGCGGTGCGGCGGATCAGCGCCTGGCCGCCCGACGACGCCGCGGCTTGAAGCGGGCGCACGCGGCCTGAGGCGGCCGGATGGTTGAAGGGTGCGCCGGGGGGGGGGGAGGCGGGTGCCGGTTCGCCCGTGCGCCTTCAAGACAGGCGACGCCCCCTTGCGGGGATTCGGTCAGGTCCGCCGACCGGCCCGGACGGTCCGCGCGAGGACCGGCGGGTCGTCATCGAGCCGGTCCTGCGCGGCAGCCCGGCCTTCCGGCGTCATCGCCGGATCAACTGCCGTCGTCGCGGCTGCGGTCGCGGGTGGCCAGGTGGCGGCGGATGCGATCGACGACGACGGCCGGGTCGTAGGGGCGGGCGAGCGACGGGCCCTTCGTCGCAGAGTTCGCCGGCATGCTGCGCCGCCTTCTCGAGGCTGCCGGCCAGCATCACCGGCAGCGTCGGACGGTGATCGCGCACCCAACGGACGAGCGCGAAGGCGTTCATCTCGCCGACGGCGTCGGCCTCGCAGAGCAGCGCGTCGATCTCGTCGTCGCTCTGGGAGAGCACCGTCACGGCCTCGTCGGTGCCGCTCGCCTCGATGACTCGATACCCGCAATTGCGCAGGTAGCCTGCCAGTTCGTGGCGGGCGAGCACGTCCGCGTCAATCAGCAGGACCGACCTTTTGCGCGATTGTTCCGTGTCGGCCATCGTCCTCGCTCCTCCGCCGGGTTCCAGTCCGGGCAACGAGGTCCAGAACGTTCTCGGGCGCATAGGGTTTCGGGACAAAGGCAAAGCCATCGCCCAGCCGCTCCGGCGACAGGACCTCGTGGCCCGAGGTCACGATGACGGACACCCCGGGAAAACGATGCCGGACGATCTCCATCAGGTCGAGCCCGTCCAGCGTGCCGGGCAGGCGGACGTCGGTGAAGACCACGTCGACGACGAGACCGGCCTCGAGCACGGTAAGGGCCTCGTCGGCGGTGGCGGCCTCGATCACCGAATGGCCGGCGGTGGCAAGGTCGTCGGCGATGCTCATGCGGATCAGGACCTCGTCCTCGACGACGAGAACCACGGCGCTGATAGGATCTATGCAACCGCGCCTTTGAGGGCGGGCCGCGATCATGATGCCTGCTTCATGCCGGGCTTCCCCGTGCAGTGCTTGACCTGCCGGGACCAGTCAGTAGCACGTTCGCGGTGCGCCAGACACCCCGGAGCGAAAGAAAGTGTCGGCAGCGGCATCGCCCGTGGTGCGCGCGGAACACACCGACAAGCCGGGCGGCCGTGCGACTGCCATGTGCAGGCGGCCGGTCGACGGCGGCGCCCGCTGTGGATCGGAGCCACCCTGCGGGATAGTCTGGCGGCGATGCGGCAACGGAGAGCGCCATGCGTGTGTGGATGATTCTGGGGATCCTGATCCTGGCGGGGTGCGAGCCGGTTCCGCCGGCGCGGTCGCCGGGCGGGGCGGACGAGGGTGCGATGTGCGGCGGGCTGCAGGGGCTGGCCTGCGGGGCCGGTGCCTATTGCAGCTATGCGCCGGCGGCACGCTGCGGCGCCGCAGACCAGACCGGGATCTGCCGGCCCGTGCCCGAGGTCTGCACCATGGAGTACGCGCCGGTCTGCGGCTGCAATCACGAGACCTATGCCAACGCCTGCCAAGCCGCGGCGGCCGGGGTCAGCGTCGCCTCGCAGGGCGCGTGCCAGTAGCCTTGCGCGGGCCGCGTTTCCAGCGGTCGTGCGGGGCGAGGACCGGTCAAGCGAGGCGGGGCGACGCACCGGGGCGGGAAAAGCGACAGCAGCGAGCCGGTTGGCATCGGCTTCATGGTGGAACCGATGCGCGCCGCCGCTGCGGCGGGAGGGCGGCGGGGCTTGCCGGTCCGCTCGGCGGGTGGCAGGAAGCCGTCGATGCCGATGGAGGAGATCGCATGACCGAGCCGCTGTTCCGCGAGGACGCCTACATGCGCGAGTGCACCGCCCGGGTGCTGTCGGTCAACGACCGTGGCGGCATCGTGCTGGACCGCACCGTGTTCTACCCGACGGGCGGCGGCCAGCCGGGCGACACGGGCGTGCTGGCCTGGCCGGGCGGCGAGACGCCCGTCGCCACGACGGTCAAGGGCGAGGGGCAGGAGATCGTCCACGTCGCCGCCGAGGGCGCGGCCCTGCCGCCCGAGGGGGCGGAGGTGACGGCGCGGCTGGACTGGGACCGGCGGCACCGGCACATGCGCGTGCACACCGGGCTGCACCTGCTGTCGGTCGTCATCCCGTTGCCGGTCACGGGCGGGCAGATTTCCGCCGAGAAGGGGCGGCTCGACTTTGACATGCCCGAGGCGCCGGAGGATCGCGAGGCGGTGGAGGTGGCGCTGAACCGGCTGGTCGAGGAGGACCACGCGGTGACGACCGAGTGGATCACCGACGCCGAGCTGGAGGCGAAGCCCGAGATGGTCAAGACCATGTCGGTCAAGCCGCCAATGGGGCAGGGCCGCGTGCGGCTGGTGCGCATCGGCGGCGAGGCGCGCGTCGACCTGCAGCCCTGCGGCGGCACGCATGTCGCCCGGACGGGCGAGATCGGCCGGCTGAGCCTGGGCAAGATCGAGAAGAAGGGCCGGCAGAACCGGCGGGTGTCGATCCTGATCGAGTGAGCGACGGCGCGGAGCGTCACGAACAGGACCTGGCGGCAGGCGGTTCCGTCAGACGCCGGCGTGCAATCATAGATCACATGATTCGTCTCGACGTCGTTGCGGGTGCGCGGGTTGCTCCGCACCGTCCGGCCGATCAGGCTGAATGGCACCGGCAGCCCGCTGACGAAAAGTTTCTCCGGGGCCAGCCCGCCGAGGAACACCTCGCACGGGTGGTCGTGCGACACGAAGCAGTACGCGGGCTCGTCACCGGGGCCACCGGGTGCGTCAGCCAGGACACCGGGCATGAGCACAAGATTGAATGTCTCGTCTGGCGCATCCGCCTCGTCGACAAGCACCTGAAGGAAGGTCACGGGCTGCCCCGGGCCGCCCGCTTCGATTCGGCCTGCTGGCGCAGCGCCGACACCTCGAGATCCTTGCGCCCGAGCGCGGTGCGAAGCTCGGCGAGCTCGGCCGAGAGTTCCTTGCTGCGCGCACTGGCGCTGGCCAGGCGGGCGATCTCGGCTTCCTTCTCGGTGATCGCCAATCGCTGGCGGTCGACCTCTCCGCGCAGGGTCGCCAGGCGGTCGAGGCGGTCTACCTCGGCCTCGGCCCAGTGCTTCGCCTCGGGGTCGTCCAGCGTCGCCGCGAAGTAGCGCAGCATGAAGATGCGCTCCTCACCCTGCTGGCCCAGCGTGTTCTGGACGACGGCGAATTCCTGCGACTGCTTGGCCTCGAGATTGCCCAAGCGCACCGCCTCGACCTTCTGGCGGGCGATTTCGATGTCCTGCTGCTTGGCCAGGTAGTCGCCGACGACGCCGGGAACCGTCAGGAACGCCGAGACCAGGCCGACCATCGCCGTGATCCAGGCGGGACGGTACCAGACGGGATCGGGCGGCCGCTCGGCGGCTTGCGCCGAAGCGGGCTCGGCCTGCGTGTCGGGCGCGTCGGTCATCTGCCTCTCCGAGCGTGCAGGATACTGGCCCGGGATGCAGCGGACAAGCGTTCGGGGGCGGGCGGCGCTATCACATGAGCGACTCGCGCGGGGCGGGTGCGGTCTGCTAGGCGGGCGGGCCAGCCGCCGACGAGGTCCGATGTCCGCCGCCCTCCGATACCGCCGTCCACGCGCTCTACCAGCGGCCCGTCGCACTGCTGGTGCTGACCATGCTGTTCTGGTCGGGCAACGCCATCGCCGGCCAGCTGACGCGCGGCGAGATCACGCCGATGCAGCTGGTGCTGGCCCGCTGGGCGGGGGTGACGCTGCTGATGTGGCCGCTGTTCGGCCGGCAGGTGGTGGCGCACTGGCCGGCGGTGCGGCCGCGGATCTGGCTGATCGTCCTGATGGCGTTCTCGGGGTTCACCGGGTTCAACACGCTGTTCTACATCGCCTCGCTGCAGACCAGCGCCGTCAACATCGGCATCCTGCAGGGCGCGGTCCCGGTCTTCGTGCTGATCGGCGCGCTGCTGACGCATGGCACGCGGATCGGCCTGCTGCAGGCGGCAGGCGTCGCCGTCACGCTGGTGGGCGTCGTGCTGGTGGCGACGCGCGGCGCGCCGCTGGCGATCCTGCACACCGAGGTCAACCGCGGCGACCTGATCATGCTGGCCGCCTGCGTCCTCTATGCCTTCTACGCCGTGATGCTGGCCGGCCGGCCGCAGGTGCCGGGCGTCGTGTTCTTCACGCTGATGGCGCCGATCGCGGCCGTCACGGCGGTCCCGCTGGCGATCGCCGAGGCGCTGCTGTCCGAGAGCTACCGTGCGCCGACGGCCGAGGGCTGGATGATCACGGCCTATGTCGCGCTGTTCCCGTCCTGCATCGCGCAGCTGTTCTTCCTGCGCGGCGTCGACCTGATCGGGCCGGGCCGCGCCGGCGTCTTCACGAACCTGGTGCCGGTCTTTGCGGCGGCAGGGGCGGTCGGCCTGCTGGGGCAGACGTTCGCCACCTACCACGCCGTCGCGCTGGTCGCGGTGATCGGCGGGATCGCGCTGGCGCAGCGCCCGCCGGCCCGCGCCGGCCATGGTTGATTCCAGCCCGCCTTCACCGTAGGGAATACCGAGGCAAACGGGGGTGGCGATGCCGGGCGATGATCCGACCCTTCTGGTCTCGACGGAGTGGCTGGGCGAGCGCCTAAACGCGCCCGACATCCGCGTGCTCGACGGCTCGATGTACCTGCCGACGGACGGGCGGAACGGGCGCGAGATCTACCTGCAGAAGCACGTTCCGGGCGCGCGGTTCTTCGACATCGACGAGATCGCCGACGACCAGTCGTGCCTGCCGCACATGCTGCCGCCGGTCGAGAAATTCGTCGCCCGCGTGCGCCGCATGGGCATCGGCGACGGCCACCGCGTCGTCGTCTACGACCAGCAGGGCATCTATTCCGCGGCGCGCGTCTGGTGGATGTTCCGCGTCTTCGGCCACCAGGACGTCGCCGTGCTGGACGGCGGCCTGCCGAAATGGGAGGCCGAGGGCCGCCCGGTCGAGGCCGAGGTGCCCGACCCGCGCGAGCGGCACTTCACCGGCCGCAAGAACTCGGCGCTGGTGCGCGACGTCACGCAGGTCGCGCGCGCCGTCAAGCTGGGCGACGAGCAGATCGTCGACGCCCGTGCCGCCGGCCGGTTCCGAGGCGAGGAGGCCGAGCCGCGCAAGGGGCTGCGCGCCGGGCACATGCCGGGGGCGAAGAACGTCCCCTTCAAGACCCTGCTGAACGACGACCAGACCATGAAGGCGCCCGACCAGCTGCGCGCCGTCTTCGAGGCCGCGGGCGTCGACCTGGCGCGGCCGGTCGTCACCACCTGCGGCTCGGGCGTGACGGCGGCGATCCTCAGCCTGGCGCTGGCGCGCATCGGCCACAGCCGCAACGCCGTCTATGACGGCAGCTGGGTGGAATGGGGCGCCTATCCGGACCTGGCGGTCGAGACGGGGTAGGTGTCGTGCGCAGGCTGATGCCGGGCGACCCGGTCGACTACGTCATAACATGGCTGGAGATGGACGAGCGACCGCACCGCCCGGTGCCGGCGATGCCGGCCGGCCACAAGGTCGCGCTGCTGGCGGCAAAGTCGCCGCCGGCCGAGTATTTCCTCTATCTCTACCGCGCCGTCGGCGCCGAGTACGAATGGACCGACTGGCTGCAGCGACCGGTCGAGGCGGCCGAGGCTTTCGTCGGCGACCCGGCCGTCGGGCTGCATACGATGCTGGTGGACGGCTGGCCGGGCGGGTTCTTCATACTTGACGCGCGGCAGGCGGGCACGGTGGACTTGGCCTATTTCGGGCTGGTGCCGCAGGCGATCGGCCGCGGGCTCGGCCACTGGCTGCTGGCAACCGCCGTCGACACGGGCTGGCAGCAGCCGGGGGTGAAGCGGCTCACCGTCAATACGAACACGCTGGACCACCCCCGCGCGCTGGGGCTTTACCAGAAGTTCGGCTTTCACCCCGTCCGGCGCGAGCGTCATTCCCGGCAGCTGACGCGCGAGCGCGTCGAGACGAACTGACCAGGCCGGTCGGGCGGGAGCCGGGGTCGGGCGCCGGGTGCACTGGCGTTGCATCTCGCAAGCTGACAATCGGGAATCACCGCCGCGGCGGGGTCCGGCCGCGCTGCCTGCGGGGCAGGGCGGACGCGCGCCTGTTCGCGGGGCGGTGATGGGTGCTGGGCAAGGTCGCCGAAGTTACCGGAAAATTAATGTTCTTCTTTCGTTCCACAACGAGTGGTAAAGGCCGGGCACCGTCCACACAAAATGTGGTGGATGAACCGAAGAAAGGCGTTGACGCGAGTCGCTCCTGACCACAAGGTTGTTCGTGCGGGCAGACGAACCACAACATCTGGTGGCACCGTCGGCATCTAGAGGGGCCTTCGGGCATTCAGAACGACCACACCGGCCCAGGCGGCCGGGGCCGGCGGCATCGTCGCCGGGCACGGAAAACGTGCGCCGCCAAGGCGCCAGGGACGAGGGACGACAATGAAGATCGAGCGCAAGTTCACCGAGGCCGGCGGGACCCCATACGACGCCATCCCGTTCAGGCAGGCGACCTCGGAGATCCGCAACCCGGACGGGAGCACGGTCTTCAAGCTGGACAGCTTCGACGTGCCCAAGGCGTGGAGCCAGGTGGCCGCCGACGTGCTGGCGCAGAAGTACTTCCGCAAGGCCGGCGTCCCCACGGTGACCAGGCGCGTCCGCGAGAAGGACGTGCCGTCCTTCCTGTGGCGCAGCGTGCCCGACGAGAAGGCGATGTCGCGCCTGCCGAAGGAGCAGCGCTTTGGCGGCGAGACCAGCGCGCGGCAGGTCTTCGACCGGCTGGCCGGCACCTGGGCCTACTGGGGCTGGAAGGGCGGGTACTTCTCGAGCGAGGCGGACGCCAGCGCCTATTTCGACGAGATGCGCTATCATGCTGGCGCGCCAGATGGCGGCGCCGAACAGCCCGCAATGGTTCAACACCGGGCTGCACTGGGCCTATGGCATCGACGGGCCGAGCCAGGGGCACTACTACGTCGATTTCCAGACGGGCGAGCTTACCCGCTCCGCCTCGGCCTACGAGCACCCGCAGCCGCATGCCTGCTTCATCCAGTCGGTCAGCGACGACCTCGTCAACGAGGGCGGCATCATGGACCTGTGGAACCGCGAGGCGCGGCTGTTCAAGTACGGCTCGGGCACGGGGACGAATTTTTCCAGCCTGCGCGCCGCCAACGAGCGGCTGGGCGGCGGCGGGCGGTCGTCGGGGCTGATGTCGTTCCTGAAGATCGGCGACCGGGCGGCCGGCGCGATCAAGTCGGGCGGCACGACGCGTCGCGCCGCCAAGATGGTGATCTGCGACCTCGACCACCCGGACATCGAGGACTTCGTCAACTGGAAGGTGCGCGAGGAGCAGAAGGTCGCGGCGCTGGTCGCGGGCTCGAAGCTGCACCAGGAGCGGCTGAACGCCGTGCTGGCGGCGGTGCGGGCCTGGGACGGCGCGGCGGACGACGCCATCGACCCGGCGAAGAACCCGGGCCTGAAGGACGCGGTGCGGGCCGCCCGCCGCGCGGCGATCCCGGACGCGATGGTCAAGCGCGTCCTGCAGTACGCCGCCCAGGGCGTGACGCAGATCGAGTTCCCGGTCTTCGACACCGACTGGGATTCCGAGGCCTACCTGACGGTGTCGGGCCAGAACTCGAACAACTCGGTGCGCGTCACCGACGGCTTCCTGAAGGCCGTCGAGGCGGATGCCGACTGGGAGCTGGTGCGCCGGACCGACGGCTCGGTGGCGAAGACGATCAAGGCGCGCGAGCTGTGGGAGCAGATCGGCCACGCCGCCTGGGCCTGCGCCGATCCGGGCGTGCAGTACCACGACACCATCAACGACTGGCACACCTGCCCGGAGAGCGGGCCGATCCGGGCGTCGAACCCGTGCTCGGAGTACATGTTCCTGGACGACACGGCGTGCAACCTGGCCTCGCTGAACCTGCTGCAGTTCCTGAGCGACGGCGCGTTCGACGCCGATAGCTACGAGCACGCGGTGCGGCTGTGGACGGTGACGCTGGAAATCGCGGTCACGATGGCGCAGTTCCCGTCCAAGGAGATCGCGCAGCTTTCCTACGAGTACCGCACGCTTGGGCTCGGCTACGCCAACATCGGCGGGCTCTTGATGACGCTGGGCCTGCCCTACGACTCGGACGAGGGGCGGGCGCTGTGCGGCGCGCTGAGCGCGAGCCTGACGGGGGTCGCCTATGCGACCTCGGCCGAGATGGCAGCCGAGCTGGGCGCGTTCCCGGGCTACGCCAAGAACGCCGAGCACATGCTGCGCGTCATGCGCAACCACCGCCGGGCGGCGCACAGCCAGGCCGACGGTTACGAGAACCTCGCGACTCTCCCTGTGGCGCTTGACGCCACCAACTGCCCGGACGCGCGTCTGATCGCGCGCGCCCGGGCCTCGTGGGACAGGGCGCTGGAGCTGGGCGAGAAGCACGGCTATCGCAACGCGCAGGCCAGCGTGATCGCGCCAACCGGCACGATCGGCCTGGTCATGGACTGCGACACGACCGGCATCGAGCCCGACTTCGCGCTGGTCAAGTTCAAGAAGCTGGCCGGCGGCGGCTACTTCAAGATCATCAACCGCGCCGTGCCGAAGGCGCTGGAGAAGCTCGGCTACGCCGACGACGAGGTCCGCGCGATCATCGACCACGCGGTCGGCCGCGGCACGCTGGAGGGCGCGCCCGGCGTCACGATCGAGCGGCTGAAGCTGCTGGGCTTTGGCCCGGACGAATTCGAGCGGCTGGAGGGCGCGCTGGGCGCCGCCTTCGACATCCGCTTCGTCTTCAACCAGTGGACGCTGGGCGCCGAGTTCTGCGAGCAGACGCTGGGGCTGGAACCGGCCGAGATGGCGGCGCCCGGCTTTGACCTGCTGCGCGCGATCGGCTTCACGCCGGCCGAGATCGAGGCCGCGAACATCCACATCTGCGGGACGATGACGCTGGAGGGCGCGCCGGGCCTGAAGCCGGAGCACCTGCCGGTCTTCGACTGCGCCAACCCCTGCGGGCGGACCGGCAAGCGGTTCCTCGGCGTCGAGAGCCACATCCGCATGATGGCGGCGGCGCAGCCCTTCATCTCGGGCGCGATCTCGAAGACCATCAACATGCCGAACGACGCGACCATCGAGTCCTGCCTCGACGCCTACGCGCTGTCCTGGCGGCTGGGGCTGAAGGCGAACGCGCTCTATCGCGACGGCTCGAAGCTGTCGCAGCCGCTGTCCTCGGCGCTGATCGAGGACGCCGCCGACGACATCGCCGAGGCGACGGGCATCGAGAAGACGGTCGTCATGGCCGAGAAGATCATCGAGAAGATCATCATCCGCGACAATCGCGGCGATCGGAACCGGCTGCCGCATCGGCGCAAGGGCTATATCCAGAAGGCCATCGTCGGCGGGCACAAGGTCTATCTGCACACCGGCGAGTTCGAGAACGGCAAGCTGGGCGAGATTTTCATCGACATGCACAAGGAAGGCGCGGCCTTCCGGGCGATGATGAACAACTTCGCCATCGCCGTCTCGATGGGCCTGCAATACGGCGTGCCGCTGGAGGAGTTCGTCGAGGCGTTCACCTTCACGCGCTTCGAGCCGGCGGGCATCGTCTCGGGCAACGACAACATCAAGAACGCGACCTCGATCCTGGACTACATCTTCCGCGAGCTGGCGGTCAGCTATCTCGACCGCTCGGACCTGGCGCATGTCGAGCCCGAGGGGCAGCGTTTCGACACCGTCGGCGGCGGCGTCGCCGAGGGCTCGAACCTGGCCGAGACGGACGAGGACGTTGCCGGCTCGGCCATCGAGATGGTCAAGAAGATGGCGTCCTCCGGCTTTCACCGGAAGCGGCTGCCGAAGGAGTTCCTTGTGCTGAACGGCGGCGGGCAGGCCCCCGTCATGACCGCGGACATCGCCGCGGCCGTGGCCCCGGCCGCGGGTCAGATGGTGGCGGCAGCCTCGGCCGGCGTGGCGGCGGCGGTCGCCATCGACCGGCGCACCGAGGCCCGGATGAAGGGCTACGAGGGAGACGCCTGCGGCGAGTGCGGCAACTTCACCCTGGTCCGCAACGGCACCTGCCTGAAGTGCGACAGCTGCGGCGGCACCAGCGGGTGCAGCTGATCGCACAGAAGATGCCTGTGAAACTCGGGAAGATGTCCGGACAGATCGTTACCCGGAGCAAGTGAGATGCACGACGCAAAGTTCCAGCAGAAGTGCCAGATCTGCGGCTCTACGTTCCGCTTCGGGCCGCACATCTTCGACGGGCGGCGGATCGGCAGCTACGACCTGATGGTCTGCCGGCACTGCTGGATCGACAACTGGGATGGCTGGGCGCCGGCGTGCGAGCCCAGGCTGGAGGCGCACCTCGCGTCGCATGGAATTCCCCTGCCACAGAGAAACCGCAAGGGCTGCTACCCGCGCGGGGACGAGTAGGGGGCGGGGCGCCGGGTGGGGGAGCCCGGCGTCCCGGCAAGAGATCAGGCCGCAGGCGAAGACCATCGAGCAGCAAAAGGTCCACAAGAGAAGCCTGATAAGACGGACCTCTGGGGAGCCTTCGGGCTCCCCTTCGTTTTCCGCAGGGACGGCCGGCCCGGCGCGGGGCTCAGGGCCGGCGCAGCCTGCGCCACTGGCCGATCTTCCTCAGCGGCTTGGCGAAGAAGGCATAGTCGACCGAGCGGAAGCCGTGGATGCGCCGCCGCGACCGCAGCGCCTCGAGATTGTGCAGGCAGAAGGCGCCGATGCTGCCGTTGCTGGCGCCGCCCACCATCATGTCGACCAGCACCGAGGGGACGTGCGCGGCGCGGACGGGAGCGGTCTCCATCGCCCGCAGCATGTAGTCGTAATCGGCGCCGACCCGCATCCCGGTGTCGAAGAGCCCGACCCGCTCGACGATGGCGCGCGCGATGTAGAAGGTCGGGTGCGCCGGCATCCAGCCGAGCCGGAACGCGCCTTGCCGGTAGGGCGTGCCGCGCCATCGGCGCACGACGCGCTGGGTGTCGTGATCGGTGACGAAGTCAAGGTCGCCAAAGGCGATCTCGTGCGTCTCGAGCGCCGCGGCGATGCGGGCGAGCGCGTCGGCGTCGTGGAACCGGTCGTCCGAGTTCAGGAAGCCGACCGCGTCGCCCGTGAAGGCGCGAAGCCCCTTGTTCATCGCGTCGTAGATGCCGTGGTCGCGCTCGGAGCGGAGCCGGATGCGGGGGTCGTCGAAGCCCTGCACGATGGCCAGCGTGTCGTCGGTCGAGCCGCCATCCATGACGAGCAGCTCGGCTTCGCCGTGCGACTGCGCGACGAAGGACTCGAGCGTGTGGCGGATGGTGCGGCCCGAGTTGAAGGCCGTCGTGACCACGGAAATCTTCATGCCGTCACCTGATCGCGGCCGCCTGCGCGGGCCATGCCGGGTCAGTCGCCCAATGCCTCGGCGCGGAACGCCGCGCCGGTGCGGATCGCCTCGAGGTCGGCCTGCATCATCTCGGTGACGAGCTCGGCGAAGCTGGTGGTGTGCCGCCAGCCGAGCTGCTGGTGCGCCTTGCTGGGGTCGCCCAGCAGCGTCTCGACCTCGGTCGGGCGGAAATAGCGCGGGTCGACGGCGACGACGACGCGGTCGGTGCCGTGGACATGCGCAACCTCGTCCACGCCCTCGCCGCGCCAGTCGAGCGCGAGGCCGATCTCGGCGAAGGCGCGCTCGATGAACTCGCGCACGCTGTGCGCCTCGCCGGTGGCGATGACGAAGTCGCCGGGTTCGTCCTGCTGGACGATGCGCCACATCGCGTCGACATAGTCGCGCGAATGGCCCCAGTCGCGCCGGGCGTCGAGATTGCCGATGTAGAGCGTCTCCTGCAGCCCGTGGTGGATGGCGGCGACGGCGCGGGTGATCTTGCGGGTGACGAAGGTCTCGCCGCGGATCGGGCTCTCGTGGTTGAACAGGATGCCGTTCGAGGCGTGGATGCCGTAGGCCTCGCGGTAGTTCACCGTGATCCAGTGCGCGTAGAGCTTGGCGGCGCCGTAGGGCGAGCGCGGGTAGAAGGGCGTCGTCTCGCGCTGCGGCACCTCCTGGACCTTGCCGAAGAGCTCGGAGGTCGAGGCCTGGTAGAAGCGCGTCCGGCCGGCAAGCCCCAGCAGGCGGATCGCCTCGAGCAGGCGCAGCGTGCCCAGCCCGTCGGCGTTCGCGGTGTACTCGGCAGTCTCGAAGCTGACCTGGACGTGGCTCTGCGCCGCCAGGTGGTAGATCTCGTCGGGCTGGACCTCCTGCACGATCCGGATCAGGTTCGTGGCGTCCGTCATGTCGCCATAGTGCAGGATGAAGCGCAGCACCGGGTCGTGCCGGTCCTGGTAGATGTGGTCGATGCGCTGGGTGTTGAAGCTGGACGCCCGGCGCTTGATGCCGTGGACGATGTAGTCCTTGGCGAGCAGCAGCTCGGAAAGGTGGGCGCCGTCCTGGCCGGTGACGCCGGTGATCAGTGCAGTCTTGCGCGACACGGCCGTCCCCTCGCCCTGGCCCCCCCGCTCCGGCGTGCGTGCGCGGGACACCCCCGGATCAGAGTTGCAAGGCGCGGAAGATGGCCTGTCGGTGCGCCCGGGCGGCAGAGTTAGCCGCCGGCCGAGGTGACTGCAAGTCAGAACGGGGCCGCAAGTCAAAACGGGTCCGCAGGTCACATTGTACCCCCCAGCCCGGCGCGGATGGCGAGCCGGCGGAGCGGCGGGATGTGGTTGATGGCGGCCAGCCCGAGCCCGCGCAGGTCGCGGAGCGGCTGGGCCTCGGCCCGGGCGGCGCGGTTGAGGAGGTCGATGCCGGCGACGCGGACCAGCGTCTCGGGCCATTGCCGGCGCTGGTGGCGGGCGAGCGCCGCCGGGTCGCCGGGGTCGGGCAGCCCGGCCGTCGCCTCGGCAAGCGCCTCGATGTCGGCGAGGCTCATGTTCAGGCCCTGCGCGCCGATCGGCGGCACGACATGCGCCGCCTCGGCGATCAGCGCCAGGCGCGGGCCAGTCAGCCGGTGCGCGAGCTGGGCGATGATCGGCCAGACCGCGCGCGGCGAGGCGAGGCGGAGCGGGCCGAACAGGCCCATGGTCTCGGCCGTCAGCTCGGCGGCGAGGCCTGCGTCGTCGAGCGCCGCGAGCCTCGCGGCGCGCGGGCCGGGGACCATCCAGACGACCGAGGAGCAGGGGCGGCCGTCATGGTCGGGCATGGGGACGAGCGTCAGCGGGCCGCCGGTGCGGTGGATCTCGGTCGAGACGCCGCCGTGCGGGTCGGGATGGGTGACGGCAAAGACCAGCGCCTTCTGGCCGTAGCCCCAGCGGCGATGGCCGATGCCGGCGAGACGGCGCAGCGTCGAGTCGCGGCCATCGGCGGCGACGACCAGCCTGGCCGCGATGCAGGTGCCGTCCGACAGGCGGCAGAGGGCGGCGTCGAGGCGGGGCACGAAGGTCTGGACAGCGGCGCCGTGGTGCAGGCGGACACCCGGCATCGCGGCCAGCCGGTCGAGCAGCGCACGGCGCGCCGCCCGGTTCGGCACGTTCCAGCCGAAGACGCCCTGGCCCGTCTCGGCGCCCGTGAAATCGGCGGTGGCGCGCGGCCGGCGGACGCGACCGCCGGCGTCGACGATGCGCATGGTGCGGAGCGGGGCGCCCGCGGCCTGCATGGCCTGCCAGGCACCGGCGCGGGTCAGCGTCGCGATGGCGGGCTGCAGGAAGGCGGTGGTGCGCAGGTCGCCGCCGCCGGCCGGATCGGCCGGGGCGGAGGCCGGGGCCGGGGCGGGGGCGGGGTCGACCAGGGTGACGCCGCGCCCGTCGGCGGCGAGCCTCGCCGCCGCCGCCAGCCCCGCGATGCCGCCGCCGGCGACCAGGATGTCGGTGTGTTCCATCGCCCGGACGATAGGGCCGGAGCGCGGGCGGCTCAACGGTGGTGGTGCGGGCGCCGCGGTCGTGGCGCGCGTGGGACGGGCTTTGATCCGCTCCTCACCCATGAACGGGCGTGCCCGCGCCCCGCCGTGCCTTCCGCCGCACCCCGCCGCAAGCCTCGCCGCGCGCTCAGGCGGGGGCGAGGGCGTTGGCGCGCGTCTGGATCATGGCCTCGGCGTCGCGTCCGTAAAGCTCCTGGTAGTGGTGGAACGACGCCTCGTAGCGGCCAACGCCCTGGGTGATCGAGCGGAGGTCGGCGATGAGATCGTCCAGCGCCGTGCCGGGCAGCAGGGCGCGGAACTCGTCCCAGCCCTCGGCGTCGGCGACGCGGTCGAAGCCCAGCACCTGGCCGCGGCGCGACGAGACCATCGGGTTCAGCGCGCCGGTGAAGACCGACGGGACCGCGAAGCGCACCTCGAAGATCGGCTCGAGCAGCACCGCGCCGGCCTCCTCCAGCGCCTGCCGGACGCCGCCGCGCGCCGCGATGCGGAACGCCATGTCGGACGAGTCCACCGAATGGTACTGTCCGTCGTAGAGGTTGACGGCGATGTCGACCACGGGGAAGCCGAGCGGGCCGCGGTCGGTCGCCTCCTTCGCGCCGGCCTCGACGGCGGGGATGTAGTTCCTGGGCACCGAGCCGCCGTGAATTGTCTGCTCGAACTGGAAGCCCTCGCCGCGGCCGACCGGGGCGACCTTGAGCTTGACGTCGGCGAACTGCCCGGCGCCGCCCGACTGCTTCTTGTGACGATAGTGCACGTCGACAGGCTTGGTGATCGTCTCGCGCAGCGCCGGCGTGACGGGGCGCTCGACCGTCTCGACGCCGAAGGCCTCGGCGATGGTCTCGCGCGCCCGGCGGAGGTGCAGCGCGCCCTGGCCGGCCAGCACCTGGGCGCCGGTCTCGGGGTCGTGCTCGGCGGTCAGCGAGGGGTCCTCGCTGACCAGCTTGTGGATCGCCTCGGAGAGCTTGGCGTCGTCGCGGTCGCTGGCGGGCGCGATGCCGGCGCGCAGCTGCGGCGGCAGCGGGCGGTACCAGTCGGGCGCCGGCAGCTCCTCGGCGGCGTAGAGCCGGCCGTCCTGCAGATGGTCGGACTTGATGGCGGTGAAGACCTGGCCGGGCGTGACGGACTGCGCGGGCTCGAACTTGTCGCCGGTCGGCACCTGCAACGGGCCGAGCGCGCCGCCGCCGAGACGATCGCCGGTCTTCAGCTCGTCGAAGGCGCGGAGATAGACGGTCTTGCCGACATGCTTGCGGTGGCGGGCGAGGAAGCTGGCCGCCTGGGCGCCGTCGACGCAGCGCGCCCGGATGACGTCGAGGTCGGGCGCCTCGTGGCGGAGCGCCTTCATCAGCCGGACGACACCGTTGGCGCGCTCGGCCGAGCCGATGAACGCCTCGACGATGGTGCCCTCGCCGAGGACGCGGCTGCAGATGCCGTAGAGCGCGCCGCTGGCCGGCGAGCGGTCCTCGATCAGCTCTTCGAGCAGCCAGTCGTCGTATTCGGAGAGGCTTTCCAGGAACTCGCCGCGTCGCTCGTGCTCGGTCTCGGCCACGTCGGTCGGAATCTCGATCAGCTCGGAGGGCTCGCCCTCGCGGTACTTCCAGGCGCGCTCGGAGACCAGGTCGACGGCGCCGACGATGCGGCCGTCCTCGCGAATCGGCATCTGGCGCAGAACGACGGGGTGGTGCGAGTAGCCCTGCAGCGCGGCAACGATGTCGCGGGCCGGCGAGGTCGCCTCGTCGACGCGGTTGACGAACAGCAGCGTCGGCACGCGGGCTTGCTCGGCCAGCCGGATGAACGGCGCGGCAAGGACGGCGAGCGCCGGGTCGGGCGAGACGCAGATCACGGCGACGTCGGCGACCAGCAGCGCGTCCATCGACTGCTGCATGAACTCGAGCGAGCCGGGGCAGTCGAGGACGGTCCAGCTGTCGCCGAGGAACGAGAACTCGGCGACGGCGATCTCGTGCGGCTGGGGGGCGGGCATCCTGCCGCCCTCGATGGCGGCGAGCCGTGCCGCCAGCGTCGACTTGCCCACACCTGTCGCCCCGAGGATGGCCACGCACTTGGACATTCGTATCCTCCCGAACCGGGCGCTCTGACGGCGCTGTTGCTTGATCCGGCCAGCCTACACCGAATTGACGGGGCAGCAAGCCGGGGGCCGGCGAGCGGGCGGGAGCCGCCTGGCGGGCTTTGCGCGGGCGGCCCGGTGTCCCATATTGCCGGTTGGCCCGCCCGGTGGCCGGCAATGCGAGAGACGCCAGATGCAGACCCGATCGAAGATCTTCGACGACCTCAGCCAGCTGATGACGAACGCCGCCGGCGTCGCACATGGCGCGCGCGCCGAGGCCGAGACCGCGATGCGGGGCTGGTTCGAGCGCTTCCTGGCCGAATCGAACCTGGTGACGCGCGAGGAGTTCGACGCCGTGCGCGAAATGGCCATCAAGGCGCGCGAGGAGAACGACCGGCTGGCCCAGAGGATTGCGGCGCTGGAGGCGAAGCAGGGCGGCTGAGCCGCCGGCGGATCAGGGCGGCAGCCCCGCCTCGCGGAGGCGCCGCCGCCAGGCCGCGACGGGCGCGCCGCGAACGCCGGGCATCCGGTCCACCCGCTCGGCGTGGTTCTCGATGCTGAAATCCGGGAACTGCTCCCGCAGGATTGCCGCCGCCGCCCGTGCCGCGTCGTGCCGGCCGAGTTCGGCGTTGCCGACCACCAGCAGGGCGCGCACATACGAAATCCTCGGCGAGGCGGCCAGCGTCCGCAGGCCGTGCTCCAGCACCGACTCCCAGTCCAGCAGCGCCCAGTGCGCCACGACGCGCGCGCTGTGCAGCCGGAAGGCCATCGGGTCCCTTGGATTCAGGCGCTCGGCCCGGTCGCAGGCGTCGAGCGCCCGGCGCGGATCGCCGAACAGTGCCTCGAGCATGCCGATCGAGACCCACGCCCATCCGAAGCTCGGGCAGCGCTCGACGGCGCCGCGTACCAGGCTCATCGCGTTCGCAGTGTCGTCGCCGGAGAAGCCGAGCGTGTATCCGGAATAGGCCGCAACCTCGGAGTCTCCCGGCGCCGCCTCGAGCGCGCGGCGCGCGAGGGCGATCGCCTCGACCCGGTCGGTGTCGCTCTCGACTTCGCCCGACCAGGTCGGCCGGATGGTGTTGCACCAGGCCCGCAGTGCCAGCGCCCTGCCATAGGCCGGTGCAATCGCCAGCGCGCGGTCGAGCTGCTCGATCGCCGCCGGCACCTGTGCCCGGTTCAGCGCCGCCATCGCGCGGAGGATATGATCGTAGGCGGTCAGGCTGTCGGGTCGCTTCGCCGTCGCCCGGGCGATCTCGGCGCCCTGGATCGCCGGCGCGATCGCCGCGACGACGGCCTCGGTGATCCGGTCCTGAAGCGCGAACACGTCCTCGATCTGGCCGTCCATATGCTCGGCCCAGAGATGCGCGCCGCTCTCCGCGTCGACCAGTTGCCCGGTCACGCGCAGCCGCGCGCCGGCCTTGCGGACGCTGCCCTCGAGCAGGTAGCGCACGCCGAGATCGCGGCCGACCCGGCGGACATCCACCGCCGCGCCCTTGTAGGAGAAGCTGGAGTTGCGGGCGATGACGAAGAGCCCCGGCGCCGCGGCCAGCGCGGTGATGATGTCCTCGCTCAGCCCGTCGGCGAAATACTCCTGCTCGGCCTCCGGCGACATGTTGACGAAGGGCAGCACGGCGACCGAGGGCTTGTCGGGCAGCGCCGGCGCCCCGGCGACCGGCGGCGGCGGCGCGCCGCCGACGATCGCGAAAACCCGCACCGGGCGGGGCACGCCCTTCAGCGTCCGCTCGCCGCGGTCCTCGAAGACGAGGTCGGTCTTTCCCTCGACGTCATCGTGGGCGCGCGCCGAGATCAGGACGCCGCCGGGATCGGCCGCCGACCTCGAGCCGGGCGGCGAGGTTGACGCCCTCGCCGAGGATGTCGTCGCCCTCGGCGATCACGTCGCCGACATGCACGCCGACGCGGAACTCGAACCGGCCCTCGGGCGGCAGATCGCGGCTGCGCGCCGTCAACTGGGCCTGCATTGCCGCCGCGGCGCCGACCGCGTTGACGACCGAGCCGAACTCGGCCAGGAGCCCGTCGCCCATCCGCTTGACGATCCGACCGCCGTGCAGGCCGATCACGGTCTCGATGACCTCGAGCGCGGCGCGGAGCGCCCGCAGCGCCCGCGCCTCGTCCACCGCGGCGCGGGCGGTGAAGCCGACGGCGTCGACGGCGAGGATGGCGGACAGGCGGCGGCTCGGCATGGGCGTCGCGTTTCTCCATGCTGGACGGGTGGGAGCGTAGGCATCGTCGTGCCCCTTGGAAAGCTCCGCGCGCCGGCCGGGGCGGGGTGGACGGAGGCGCCTGAACCGGGTTACCCGGCGGGCATGCGCACGGCGATCGGGAATCTCTCGGGTCCTCGCAATTCCCGCTTTACAATCCTTGGAAGTCTGCCACCATATCTAGCGGGTCTTGAGCAAGGGGCCTACTACAAGGGCAACCCAGGGTGTCACCTGTGGGCGTCGCTTCACAGGGCACCACAACATGGGGCGGTGAGGCAGATGACAGCAGCCATTGAACACGAATTCCTATCAGCGGACATCCACCCGATCGACATGGTCGAGACGCTCGCCGAAGAGTGCGAGTGGGAGTTCGACCGCCTGGGCGAGAACCAGATCGCGATGGCGGTCGAGGGCTCGTGGCGCGTCTATTCGCTGAACCTCGACTGGTCGAGCCGCGACGACACGCTGCGGCTGATCTGCAGCTTCGAGCTGACGCCGCCCGAAGAGCGCATGGACGAGATGCTGGCGCTCCTCAACCTGGCCAACGACCAGATCTGGTGCGGCAGCTTCGTCATCTGGCCCGAGCACAAGATGATGGCGTTCCGCTATGGCCTGTCGCTGTCTGGCGGGGCGACCGCGACGCCCGAGCAGATCGAGGACATGGTGCTGGCCGCCGTCGGCTATGCCGAGCGGTTCTACCCGGCCTTCCAGCTGGTCGGCTGGTCGAACCAGTCGCCCGAGGAGGCGTTGCGGGTGGCGATCGACCAGGCTTACGGCACGGCCTGAGCGCGCGCGCCGCACCCGCTTTCCGGCGGGCGCGGCTGCTCGGCGAACAGCCATCGGCCAGCCGTCCTCCATGGTGCGGCGGTGCCGAACGGACCGAAAACCGGCTGGGCCGCCGGGAGCGACGGAGACGGCATGCCCGGGACGAGCCCCGAGATCGGATTCGAGGATTTCCTCGCGGTGGATATCCGCGCCGGCACGGTAACGGACGCGCAGCCTTTCCCCGAGGCCCGCAAGCCTGCCATCAAGCTGTGGATCGACTTCGGGCCGCATATCGGGATGAAAAAGAGCTCGGCACAGATCACCGGCCACTACGATCCCGCCGGCCTGGTCGGGCGGCAGGTTCTGGCGGTCGTCAACTTTCCGCCTCGCCAGATCGGGCCATTCATGTCCGAGGTGCTGACCCTCGGTGCGAGCGACGCCGATGGGCATATCGTGCTGCTCGCGCCCGACAGACCCGTGCCGAATGGCGCGCGGATGTCCTGACGGGCTGGCGCGACCGCGCGGGCAAAAAAGTGGCGCCGGGGAGAGAGCCGGCGCCACAGAGTCAGGGAACAAAGAGGTATTGGTCTTCAACAGCCTCGAGGAGAGGGACGATCTACTCGAGACCTTTAGATGATGGCCGATTCGTGCTGTTCGGGCAGTGACGTTTGTCACAGGGCGGATGGTCGACCGTCACGGGCAAAGGGGGCGGCAGGCGTCAGACCGCGATCAGGCACCCTCCCGCGGGTCGGGACGGCTGTCGGGCAGGCCTTCCCGTAGTCAGAAATCGAGCCGCGCGCTGAGCGTGGCGGCCGGTTCGAGGCGCATCTCGACCGTGTAGCCGACGCGGCGGAAGACGAAGCGCTTGGCGCCGCCGCTCTCGCCCTCGCCCAGCACGATGGTGTGGCGCTGGCCGTCGATCAGCCGGACGCGGCTGCGGAAGACGCTCTGGTCCTCGCCGAGATCGGAGAACAGCATCGTCAGCTCGAGGTCGTCGCCGGCCATCTCGAAGAAGGCAGTGGCGGTCACGTCGTCGCTGACCAAGCGTGCCGGCGTGCCGGGCCGGTCCAGAATCACGCCTTCGCCGGCCGGCTGCGAGGTGAGGTAGAGCCCTGCAGCGATCATGACCACGCAGAGCGCGGCAACCCCTGTCTGCATTACCTCGCGGAGATTGGGCATGGACCGCTCCCCAAAACCGGATACCTAAAACGATTTCTCAATTTCCATATCACCCTGAAAAATAGACTAAAATACGGCGGTTTTGGGCCGCCGCGCCGGCTTCCGCCAGCACCCGGAACAATTGGCAACGCGGGACGATGCCCGTTGTGGCCGATGCGGGGGCACGGCGTGAGGCAGTAACCGTGCCGAAGCCGGCGCGCGGGCGCGGCGGCAAGCGAGACGATTCTCGCGGACGTCTTGAGAAATTGGCGATTCCTTTCTACCTTATGCGGTGGTCAGGCAGCGGGACACGTGTCCATGGTGGGCCGGCGCGGCCAGACCGACGGAGGAGAGCGTTCTGAGCGAGAGCATCGCTGCGAGTGTGCAATCCACTCAAACCATGGTCGCCGACGGATTCCGTGGCGGTGACCTGTCCCGAGGCGAGCCCCTGGGCAACGGCCTCAAAACCCTGGTTCTCGAATCGCTGGAAGAGGACGGCGCGCTGGACGTCGTCTCGATCAGCCTTGCCGGCAAGTCGTCCGAGGCGGACGTGATGGTCGTCGCGTCCGGGCGTTCCACGCGGCATGTCGCCGCCATCGCCGACAAGCTGATCGAGCGACTGAAGGAGGCCGGCCACGCGCCACGCGCGGAGGGCAGGGAGGTCGCCGACTGGGTGCTGATCGACGCGGGCGACGTCATCGTCCACGTCTTCCGGCCCGAGGTCCGCGACTTCTACCAGATCGAGAAGATGTGGCAGACGGCGCCGGATGCGATGGCGCGGCCTGCCGTGGCGCGGTGAGCGCCTGACGGTGGCGCCCTGACCGCGACAGACCCGTGACGCCTGGTTCCGGATGCGGCTGACCATCGCCGCCGTCGGGCGGCTGAAGGCCGGCCCGGAGCGGGCGCTGATCGAGGACTGGCTGGGCCGGGCGGGCGCCACCGGGCGCCCGCTGGCGCTGGGGCCGGTGGATATTGTCGAGATCGACGAGCGCAAGGTCCGTGACCGCGAGGCGCAGTCGCGCCGGCTGGCCGCAGCGGTGCCGGCCGGCGCCACCTCCGTCGCGCTGGACGAGCGCGGCGAGGCGATGACTTCACCCGCCTTCGCCCGGTTGCTTGCGCGCGAGCGGGACGGCGGCGCGGCGCAGATGGTCTTCCTGATCGGGGGCGCGGACGGGCTGAGCGACGAGCTGCGGGCGCGCTCGCGCCTGATGTCCTTTGGCCCGATGGTCTGGCCGCACATGCTGGCCCGGGTCATGCTGGCCGAGCAGCTCTATCGCGCCATGACGATCCTGGCCGGGCTTCCCTATCACCGCGAGTGAACTGGAATTCTGGCAGGACGCCCGAACGAGACATGCGTCCGGCATGCCGCTTCGCCTGTCGAGCCGAGCCCTCGGGCTGCGTCGGCCTGCGTGACTGGCGGCGCAGGATCCGGCGGCGCGGGCGGAGACGACGAAAGGGTTGCCGGAGAAGGCCCGGCGGGGGCCGGGGGGGCCGGGGCCGAGCGCGGGGCAGAGGGGCCGTCCTTGCCGTTGGGGCGGAGATTGGGCTAGACCGGCGGCGGACCAGCCTGTGGAGTGTCGATGCCCCTGAAACCGGTCGTTCTGTGCATCCTCGACGGATGGGGCCTGTCCGACTCGCGTGACGGCAACGCGCCGATGCTGGCAGAGACGCCGAACTTCGATCGTATCTGGGCCGGCGAGCCGCATTCGAGGCTGAGCGCCAGCGGCGAGGATGTCGGCGTGCCGAAGGGGCAGATCGGCAATTCCGAGGTCGGGCACACCAATATCGGCGCCGGGCGCGTCGTCTGGATGGAGCTGCCGAAGATCGACAAGGCGATCGAGGACGGCAGTTTCTTTTCGAACGACGCGCTAATGGCCTTCATGGGGAAGCTGCGCGACAGCGGCGGCACAGCCCATCTGCTGGGGCTGTTGAGCCCGGGCGGGGTGCATTCGCATCAGCGGCACATGGCGATGCTCTGCCGGGTGCTGTCGGGCGCGGGGATTCCGGTCGCGGTGCATGCCTTCATGGACGGGCGCGACGTGCCGCCGAAGTCCGGGCGCGACGACATGGAGCGGTTTCTCTCGGATATCAAAGGGATGCCCGCCGTGCGGGTCGCGACCGTCTGCGGGCGGTTCTACGCCATGGACCGGGACAAGCGCTGGGACCGCGTCGAGAAGGCCTTCCGCCTGCTGGCCGACGGCGAGGGCGCGGCGTTCGACGACCCGCTGGCGGCGATCGACGCGGCCTATGCAGCGGACACGACGGACGAGTTCATCGAGCCGGCCGTCATCGGCGAGTACCCCGGCATGATGGACGGCGACGGGCTGATCTCGGCCAATTTCCGCGCCGACCGGATGCGCGAGATCCTGGGTGCGCTGCTGGACCCTGGCTTCGACGCCTTCGACCGCTCGGCGGCGCCGGGATTCGCCGCGACGCTGGGGATGGTCGCCTACTCGAAGACGCTCGACAGGTTCATGCCGCCGATGTTCCCGCCCGAGGAAATCGTCAACACGCTGGGCGAGTGGCTGGCCAAGCACGCCAAGCGGCAGTTCCGGCTGGCCGAGACCGAGAAGTATCCGCACGTCACCTACTTCCTGAACGGCGGGGTCGAGGACGCGGACGCGGGCGAGGAGCGCTACATGGCGCAGTCGCCGAAGGTGCGGACCTATGACATGCAGCCCGAGATGTCGGCCGGCGAGGTGACGGACCACCTGGTCGAGGCGATCCGCGACGACTACGACCTGATCGTCGTCAACTACGCCAACCCGGACATGGTCGGACATACCGGCTCGATCGAGGCGGCGGTTGCGGCCTGCGAAGCGGTCGACGAGGGACTCGGCCGGGCGCTGGCGGCGCTGCGCGAGAAGGGCGGGGCAATGCTGGTCACCTCCGACCATGGCAACTGCGAGCAGATGATCGACCCGGAGACCGGCGGGCCGCACACGGCGCACACGACGAACCCGGTGCCGCTGGTGCTGGTGCAGGAGGGCGACCAGGCGCTGGACTGCGTGCTGGTCGACGGCCGGCTGGGTGATCTGGCGCCGACGATCCTGCACCTGATGGACCTGGAGCAGCCCGCCGAGATGACGGGGCGGTCGCTGCTGCGTCGGCCCGAATGACGAAGGCGCCGGTAAGGCTGGTCGCGCTGCTGCTTGGGCTGCTTGTCCCTGCGCTGGCGGCCCAGCCGGGGGCTGCCGACGACTTTCCGGGCATCGAGCGCGCCCGTGCGGCTCTGGAGGAGTCGGCGGCGGCGCTGGCGGGCGCGCGCTCGGGCGAGGCGACGCTGGCCGCGCTGGGCGCGGCGGTCGCCGCGCACGAGGCGGCGCTGGCGTCCTATCGCGAGGCGCTGCGCTCGATGGCGGCGCGCGAGTCGCGGCTGCGCGCCCAGATGCAGAAGGACCGCGGCCGGCTGGAGCAGCTGATCGTCGCGCTGCAGTCGCTGGCGCGCGCGCCGCGCTCGGCGCTGCTGGTGTTCCCCGGCGGTCCGGTCGGGGCGGCGCGCGGGGCGGTGATGATGGCGTCGATTTCGCCGGATCTGGACGGGCGGATCGCCGACCTGAAGGCGCGCATCGACGCGTTGGAGCGGCTGCGCACGGGTCAGGAGGTCGCGCGGGTCGAGGCACGCGGCGCGCTGGCGGGTTTGCAGGAGCTGCGCGCCGACACCACCGAGGCGCTGCGCCGGCGCCACGCGACCGGCCTGCCGGAACATGCCGCGATGGCCGAACAGGCCGCCGCCGCCGCGGCGCAGGCGCGCGACCTGGACGGGTTGGCCAGCGCGCTGCGCGACGCGGCGGCGCAGGGGCGCGACGCGCTGGTGACGTTCTCGGAGGCGCGCGGGCTGGTGCCCGCGCCGGTGCAGGGCAGCCTGACGGCGGATTTCGGCCAGCCGGACCCGTGGGGCCGGCCGGGCCACGGCGTGACGCTGAGCGCGCCGGCCTACGCGCAGGTCTCGGCGCCCTGGGACGGCACGATCCGCTATGCCGGGCCGCTGATCGATTACGGCGACGTCGTGGTGCTGGAGCCCGAGGAGGGCACGCTGATCGTGCTGGCCGGGCTGGCCGATGTCGACCGGCTGGTCGGCGAGACGGTGCTGGCCGGCGAGCGGCTGGGCGATCTGGGCGGTCCGATCCCCAATTCGGACGAGTTTCTGCTGCAAGCGACAACGGATCGTGATGAGATCGGGGCAGAGAAGCTGTATATAGAGGTGCGGCGCGCCGGCCAGCCGGTCGACCCGGCGCTGTGGTTCAATCTCGCGAAGCAGGGAATCGACGGATAATGCGGAAAACAGTGACGGGTTTGCTGGCCGGCGTGGCGCTGGGGGCCATGCTGCCGATGATGGTGACGCAGGTGACCGCGCAGTCGACGGCGAAGGACGCGCCTGCCGCGACTGCCGACGCCAAGAAGACCTACGAGTACCTCGACCTCTTCGGCGAGATCTTCGAGCGCGTGCGCAGCGATTACGTCGAGCCGGTCGACGACCAGAAGCTGATCCAGGCGGCGATCGACGGCATGCTCGCCTCGCTGGACCCGCATTCGTCCTACCTGCCGCCCGACAACTTCCAGGACATGCGCGAGCAGACCAAGGGCGAGTTCGGCGGCCTCGGCATCGAGGTCACGATGGAGAACGGCTTCGTCAAGGTCGTCTCGCCGATCGACGACACGCCCGCGGCCAAGGCGGGACTCGAGGCCGGCGACTTCATCACCCACATCAATGGCGAATCGGTGCTGGGGCTGACGCTGAGCGATGCCGTCGACAAGATGCGAGGCCCGGTGGGCTCGGACATCACCGTCACCGTGACGCGCGAGGGCAAGGACGAGCCTTTCGACGTCTCGATGACGCGCGAGACCATCAAGATCCGCGCCGTGCGTGCCCGCACCGAGGGCAATGTCGGCGTGCTGCGCCTGACGACCTTCAACGAGCAGACCTATGACAACCTCGAAGAGGGCATCAAGCAGGTGAAGGACGAGATCGGCGAGGACAAGGTCGAGGGCTACGTCCTCGACCTGCGCAACAACCCGGGCGGGTTGCTGAGCCAGGCGATCGCCGTCGCCGACGCCTTCCTCGAACTCGGGCGAGATCGTCTCGACCCGTGGCCGCGACCTCGAGCAGGCCGACCGCGTCAACGCCCGGCCGGGCGACCTGACGAACGGCAAGCCGATCGTCGTGCTGATCAACGAGGGCTCGGCCTCGGCCTCCGAGATCGTCGCCGGCGCGCTGCAGGACCAGCGCCGGGCGGTGATCCTGGGCGCCAAGAGCTTTGGCAAGGGCAGCGTCCAGACCGTGATGCGGCTGGGCGAGAACGGCGCGATGAAGCTGACAACGGCGCGCTACTTCACGCCCTCCGGGCGGTCGATCCAGGCGCTGGGCATCGAGCCCGACATCCTGGTCGAGGAGCGCCGCATCGCCAATGCCGACGCCGAGACCGGCACCGAGCGGCCGACCCGGTCGGAGGCCGACCTGCGCGGCAGCCTGGTCAACGTGCTGACCGATGACGAGGAGAAGCAGCTGGAAAGCGAGCGCAGCCGGCACGAGAAGACCGCGGAACTGCGCACCGAGGACTTCCAGCTGGCCTATGCGCTGGACCTGCTGGCCGGCATGGCGGTCTACGACGTCGTCAAGAAGGACTGAGGAGCCGGGCGCCGGCAGCCCCTGAAGCCGGCGCCCCTCCGCTTCGCATGAGCCTGACCGACAGCGATATCGCGGCGCTTCCCTACCGTCCCTGCGTCGGGCTGGTGCTGCTGAACCGCGATGGCCTGGTGTTCGCCGGGCAGCGGCTGGACAACCCGACCGACGCCTGGCAGATGCCGCAGGGCGGCATCGACCCGGGCGAGAGCCCGCACGAGGCGGCGCTGCGCGAGCTGGGCGAGGAGACCGGGGTCGCGCCGGCCCAGGTCGAGATGCTGCGCGAGAGCCGCGCCTGGATCCCCTACGACCTGCCGCGCTCGCTGGTGCCGCAATTGTGGGATGGCCGCTATCGCGGCCAGACGCAGCGCTGGTTCGCGCTCCGCTTCCTGGGAAGCGACGACGCCATCCGGATCGCCACCGAGGTGCCCGAATTCCGCAGCTGGGCGTGGATGCCGCATGACGCGCTGATCGACAGGATCGTGCCGTTCAAGCGAGACACCTATGCGCGGGTGTTCGAGGAGTTCGCGGACCTGCTGGAGCGACCGGTGACCTGATCCCCCGCGACGGGGCGGGAGATAGACGATCCATTCGACAATCCATTCGCGAATGTTTTGGGCGTCGATCGTTCGCTTATACCAGGTTGCGGTAGCGCCGACTCGCGAAGGGGATTCCCACGGCCGCAGATCTCTGAACTCACTGTCCAAAACGGCAGGGGGCAGGCATGGGACGGGCGCTGACGCTTCGGGAAGACTTCAGTGCGGCGCATCTGAAGCGGCTGGCGCGGGCGAGCCGAGACGCGGGTCAGACGCGTCGGCTTCTGGCGCTGGCCGTCATTTATGACGGAGGGAGCCGGGCCGAGGCGGCCGAGACCGGCGGGGTCGGCCGACAGATCGTCCGGGACTGGGTGGTCCGCTTCAACGCCGAGGGGCCGGACGGGCTCGTGAGCCGCAAGCCGCCGGGCAATCCCTCGAAGCTCAGCGCTGCGCAGCGGGCCGAGCTCGTGCGCATCGTCGAGCGCGGCCCGATCCCGGCGGTGGACAACGTGGTGCGGTGGCGGCTGATCGATCTCGCCGCCTGGGTGTGGGACGAGTTCGGCATCTCGGTGAGCGAGGCGACGCTCAGCCGGGAACTCACGGCGCTCGGCTACTCGAAGCTGTCGGCCCGGCCGCGCCATCATGCGCAGAACGAGGAGCAGATCGCCGCTTTTAAAAAGACTTTCCCGCCCGCCTGGCGGAGGTCCGCGACACGCTCGCGCCCGGCACCGGGATAGAACTGTGGTTCGCCGACGAAGCCCGGGTGGGGCAGAAGAACAAAATCACCCGCCGATGGGCGAAGCGCGGCACGCGCCCCTCCGCCCCGCACGACCAGCGCACGCAATCCGCCTACATCTTCGGGGCGATCTGCCCGAGGAAGGGCAAGGGCGCCGGCCTCGTCATGCCCCGGTGCGACACGCAGGCGATGACCATCCACCTCGCCGAGATCAGCGCCGCCGTCGAGCCGGGCGCTCACGCCGTGCTCATCCTGGACCGGGCCGGCTGGCATATCTCGAAGGCGCTCGTCGTCCCGGACAACATCACCCTCATGCCGTTGCCGCCGCGATCTCCCGAACTGAACCCGGTCGAGAACGTCTGGCAGTACATCCGCGACAACTGGCTCTCGAACCGGGTCTTCGACAGCTACGACGATATCGTCGCGCTCAGCTGCGAGGCATGGAACCGGCTTATCGACCGCCCTTGGAAGATCATGACCATCGGCCTCCGCGACTGGGCTCATGGGTCATGATCACCGCAAGCTGGTATAACTTGTCGCTAAACGGATCGCGGGGCGGGCCGGTCAGAGCCGGCCGCGCACCGACTGGTAATCGCTGAGCCGCTGCTGGGCGGCTGTCCGGCGTTCGGCCGGCGCATCGGCCAGCGCCTTTTCGGCCTCGGCGATGCGCTCGTCGAGGAAGGCGGCGTCGGCTTTTTCGGCCTCGACGCCGCGCTCGGCCAATACCGAGACGACGTCCTGGCTGATCTCGGCGAAGCCGCCCGTCACGAAGTAGCGCGTCTCGGTCGAGCCGCTGCGGACGATGACGTCGCCAGGCCGCAGCGTCGTGATGAAGGGCGCGTGGCCGGGCATGGCGGTCAGGTCACCCTCCATGCCCGGGATCGTCACGGAATCCGCCTCGCTCGAGGCGAGCTTGCGCTCCGGGCTGACCAGCTCGAATGTCATGGACATCTGGGTTCCCTCCCGGCGGGCCGCTTACGCGGCCTGCGCCATCTTCTCGGCCTTGGCCACCGCCTCGTCGATGTCGCCGACCATGTAGAAGGCCGACTCGGGCAGGTGGTCGAACTCGCCGGCGACGACGCGCTTGAAGCTGTCGATCGTCTTCTCGAGCGGCACCTGCACGCCCGGGAAGCCGGTGAAAACCTGGGCGACGTCGAAGGGCTGCGACAGGAAGCGCTGCAGCTTGCGGGCGCGGGCGACGGCCAGCTTGTCCTCTTCCGACAGCTCGTCCATGCCCAGGATCGCGATGATGTCCTGCAACTGGCGGTAGCGCTGGAGGACGCCCTGCACGTCGCGCGCGACCTTGTAGTGCTCCTCGCCGACGATCGGCCGGGTCGAGGATGCGCGAGGTCGAGTCGAGCGGGTCGACGGCCGGGTAGATGCCGAGCTCGGCGATCTGGCGCGACAGCACGGTCGTGGCGTCGAGGTGGGCGAACGAGGTCGCCGGCGCCGGGTCGGTCAGGTCGTCGGCCGGCACGTAGATCGCCTGCACCGAGCGTGATCGAGCCGCCGCTTGGTCGAGGTGATGCGCTCCTGCAGCGCGCCCATGTCGGTGGCCAGCGTCGGCTGGTAGCCGACCGCGGACGGGATGCGGCCGAGCAGCGCCGACACCTCGGAGCCCGCCTGCGTGAAGCGGAAGATGTTGTCGACGAAGAACAGCACGTCGGTGCCCGACTGGTCGCGGAACTGCTCGGCCAGCGTCAGGCCGGTCAGGCCGACGCGGGCGCGGGCCCCCGGCGGCTCGTTCATCTGGCCGTAGACCAGCGCGACCTTCGAGTCCGACGGGTTGTCGAGGTTGATGACGCCGGATTCGATCATCTCGTGGTAGAGGTCGTTGCCCTCGCGCGTGCGCTCGCCGACGCCGGCGAACACCGAGTAGCCCGAGTGGACCCTGGCGATGTTGTTGATCAGCTCCATGATCAGCACGGTCTTGCCGACGCCGGCGCCGCCGAACAGGCCGATCTTGCCGCCCTTGGAGTAGGGCGCCAGCAGGTCGACGACCTTGATGCCGGTGACGAGGATCTCGGTCTCGGTCGACTGGGCGACGTATTCCGGGCGCCGGCTGGTGGATGGCGCGGCGTCTCGGTCGCGTCGACCGGGCCGCGCTCGTCGACCGGCTCGCCGATGACGTTCAGGATGCGGCCGAGCGTGGCGTCGCCGACCGGCACCGTGATCGGGCCGTTCGTGTCGCGCACCTCCTGGCCGCGGACCAGGCCCTCGGTCGCGTCCATGGCGATGCAGCGCACCGTGTGCTCGCCGAGGTGCTGCGCCACCTCGAGCACCAGCCGGTTGCCGTGGTTCTCGGTCTCGAGCGCGTTCAGGATCGCCGGAAGGTGGTCCGTGAACTGCACGTCGACGACGGCGCCGATCACCTGCGTGACCTTGCCAGTTTCGCTCATCTCGTTCTCCTCGTCGTCGGTCAGAGCGCCTCGGCGCCCGAAATGATCTCGATCAGCTCCTTGGTGATCGTCGCCTGTCGCGTCCGGTTGTAGACGATCGACAGCTTGTCGATCATGTCGCCGGCGTTGCGCGTGGCGCTGTCCATCGCCGTCATGCGCGAGCCCTGTTCCGAGGCGCCGTTCTCCAGCAGCCCGCGGAAGATCTGGGTCGCGATGTTGCGCGGCAGCAGGTCGGCGAGGATTTCCTCCTCGTCCGGCTCGTATTCATAGTTGATCCGATCGGCACCGCCCTCGGCCTCCTCGAACACGGCCGGGATCAGCTGCAGCGCGGTCGGCACCTGGGTCAGCACCGTCTCGAAGCGGGCGAAGTAGAGCGTCGCGACGTCGAACTCGGCCGCGTCGAAACGCTTCAGGATGTCATCGGCGATCTCGACGGCGTCGGCGAAGGACAGCCGCTTGACGCCGCTGAGGTCGTGGTGCTCGACGAACTTGTCGCGGTGGTCGCGGCGCAGCTGCTCGCGCCCCTTCTTGCCGATCGTCAGGATCTTGACGGTCTTGCCGTCGCGCAGAAGGCGATAGATGTCCGCGCGCGCGCGCCTGACGATCGACGAGTTGAAGGCGCCGCAGAGGCCGCGCTCGGCGGTCGCGACGATCAGCAGGTGGGTCTGGTCGTCGCCGGTGCCGCGCAGCAGTTTCGGCGCCGTCGCCTTGCCGGCGGCGGCGCGGCTGAGATTGCCCAGCACGGCCTCCATGCGCTCGGCGAAGGGACGAGCGGCCTCCGCCGCCTCCTGCGCGCGGCGCAGCTTGGCGGCGGCGACCATCTTCATGGCCGAGGTGATCTTCCTGGTCGACTTGACCGAGTTGATCCGGTTCTTGAGGTCCTTGAGGCTGGGCATTGTCCGGCTTGCCTCAGGCCACGAAGGTTTTCTTGAGGGACTCGATGACCGATTTGATCTTGTCGGCCAGATCGCCTTCGACCTTGCGGTCGTTGGCGGTGATGTCGTCGAGCAGGTCCTGGCGGTTGGTTCGCAGCTCGGTCAGCAGCGCCTTCTCGAACGGCCCGACATCCGAGATCTTCAGGTCGTCGAGATAGCCTTGCGTGCCGGCGAAAATGACGACGACCTGCTCGGCGTTCGTCAGCGGCGAGTACTGCGGCTGCTTGAGCAGCTCCGTCAGCCGGGCGCCGCGGTTCAGGAGCCGCTGCGTCGCGGCGTCGAGGTCCGAGCCGAACTGTGCGAAGGCCGCCATCTCGCGATACTGCGCGAGCTCGAGCTTGATCGAGCCGGCGACCGATTTCATCGCCTTTGTCTGCGCGGCCGAGCCGACGCGCGACACCGAGAGGCCGACGTTCACCGCGGGCCGGATGCCCTGGTAGAACAGCTCTGTCTCGAGGAAGATCTGGCCGTCGGTGATCGAGATGACGTTCGTCGGGATATAGGCCGACACGTCGCCCGCCTGCGTCTCGATGATCGGCAGCGCGGTCAGCGAGCCGGCGCCGTGGTCCTCGTTCAATTTGGCGGCGCGCTCGAGCAGGCGGGAGTGCAGGTAGAAGACGTCGCCCGGATAGGCCTCGCGGCCCGGCGGGCGGCGCAGCAGCAGCGACATCTGGCGATAGGCGACCGCCTGCTTGGAGAGGTCGTCGTAGATGATCAGCCCGTGCATGCCGTTGTCGCGGAAATACTCGGCCATGGCGCAGGCCGAGTAGGGCGCCAGGAACTGCATCGGCGCCGGTTCGGACGCGGTGGCGGCGACGACGGTGCAGTAGTCCATCGCGCCGGCCTCTTCCAGGCGGCGGACGAGCTGGGCGACGGTCGAGCGCTTCTGGCCGACGGCGACGTAGATGCAGTAGAGCTTCTTCGATTCGTCGTCGCCGGCGCGCTCGTTGTAGACCTTCTGGTTGAGGATGGCGTCCAGCGCCACGGCCGACTTGCCGGTCTGGCGGTCGCCGATGATGAGCTCGCGCTGGCCGCGGCCGATCGGGATCAGCGCGTCGATGGCCTTGAGGCCGGTGGCCATCGGCTCGTGCACCGACTTGCGCGGAATGATGCCCGGCGCCTTGACGTCCGAGACGCGGCGCTCGGAGGTCTCGATCTCGCCCTTGCCGTCGATCGGGTTGCCCAGCGCGTCGACGACGCGGCCCAGCATCGCCTTGCCAACCGGCACGTCGACGATCGAGCCCGTGCGCTTGACGGTGTCGCCTTCCTTGATGTCGCGGTCCGAGCCGAAGATCACGACGCCGACATTGTCGACCTCGAGGTTCAGCGCCATGCCGCGGATGCCGCCCGGGAACTCGACCATCTCGCCGGCCTGGACCTGGTCCAGGCCGTAGATGCGGGCGATGCCGTCGCCGACGCTCAGCACCCGGCCGATCTCGGAGACCTCGGTCTCCTCGCCGAAGTTCCGGATCTGCTCCTTGAGGATGGCGGAGATTTCCGACGCCTGGATGTTCATTTATCCGACCTCTTTCATGGCATTCTGCAGTCTGGCGAGACGAGAGCGGATCGAGCTGTCGATCATTCTCGACCCGACCCGGACCACCAGTCCGCCGATGATGTCCTTGTCGACGCGGACGTTCAGATTTACGTCGCGGCCCAGCGATCCCTTCAGCTTTTCGGCCAGCGCATCGCGCTGGGTATCCGACAGCGGCTGCGCCGAGGTCACCTCGGCCGTCACCTCGCCACGATGCTCGGCCAGGAGCGCGCGGAACTGCGCGATCATCTGCGGCAGCGCGAACAAGCGCCGCTTGCTGGCCATCAGTCCGACGACGTTGCGGACCAGCGGCGACAGGCCCATGCGATCGGCGACGGCGCCCATGGCCCTGCCCTGATCGGTGCGCGAATAGACCGGGTTCCGGATCAGTTCGACCAACTCGTGGCTTTCGTCCAGTGCGGCGGCGATCTGGTCAAGATCGCCCGCGGCACGGTCGAGTTCGCCCGCGTCGCGCGCCAGTTCGAACAGCGCCGTGGCGTACCGACCGGCTGCGCCGGAGGTGAGTGACGTGGCTGCCAAGTCCTTCCCCTCTGCCCGCCCGAACCCCGTCCGGGCAATCCACGATTGGCGCCGGCGAAGGGTGCCCGCCGGCTCGCGGGGCACCCGGTAGCATGGCTTCGCCGCCCCCGCAATCCCGGCGGCGGAGTTCTGTGTCCGCGCCCGTGGCAACCGGCGGCGGGGCCGCCGTGAAGGATTTTGACGTCTCGTAAATCCGGTAGGATCGGCCGGCATCATCAGCCAGCGAGATCGCACGATGCCGCAACGGTGTCGGCTGGGAGCGCGGGAACGGCTACACCACCGTGCCGCGCAAGAGCAGCCTCTCACCTACACGCACGACATCCCCGGCCGGCGTAGGGCGCGGGCAGTCCGCGAAGCCGGCCTCAAATGGCCAGCTCGGGCGAGCTGGGGCGGGCCGCCAGCGTCGGGTGGGCAGCATCGGGCAGGGGCGCGGAACCCGGAGGGCCTGGATGTCGTTGCACCACTGCCGCGGGTCGGGCAGGCGCTGGCCCGGTCCGCGTCGGATCGAAGTTCTCAAGTTCTTACGGATGCGGATTCCTGGCGGTGCTGACCCCTGAATGAAGGATCGGAGCAGGTGACGCTGGTGAACGATGCCCCGGACCGCCCCGATCCGCAGATCAAAATCCCGAACTGGCTGGCGCCGCGCTGGGCCGTGATCGGGATATTCATGCTGCTCTGCATCTCGGGCATCGCGGCGGCCCGCGATTTCCTGATGCCGCTGCTGATGGCCTTCCTGCTGGCGCTGGTCTTCACGCCGCTCAGGCGCACGCTGAACCGAATCGGCCTGCCATCCTGGGTATGCGCCTTCGTCGTCATCGGCGGTCTGCTGACGGTGATCGGTTTCGGCGTGCTGCTGCTCTCGCAACCGGTCACCGACTGGGCGGCGCGAGCGCCGCAGATCGGCAACCAGATCGAGAACAAGCTGCGCAGCCTGCGCGAGCCGGTCGAGGGCATCGCCGAGGCGGGGAAGAAGATCGACGAGCTGACCGAGGTTGCCACCCCCGGTCCGACGACGCCCAAGGTCGAGGTCAAGCAGGCGGGCTTCACGTCCAAGGTCGCGGCGATGATGCCGATGATCCTGGCGCAGGGCGGCCTGGTGCTGGTGCTGCTGTTCTTCCTGATATCGTCGGGCGACATGTTCTACGAGAAGCTGGTCCACGTCATGCCGACATGGACCGACAAGCGGAGGGCGCTGCGCATAGCCTTCGACATCGAGCGGCGGCTGTCGCGCTATCTCTCGACGATCACGCTGATCAACGCGCTGCTTGGCTGCTCGATCGCACTGGTGATGTGGCTGATCGGCATGCCGACGCCGCTGCTGTTCGGGCTGATGGGGTTCATGCTGAACTTCATCCCATATGTCGGCGCGATCGCCGGCATCGCCGTGGCGACGGTGATCGGGCTGATCAGCCTGCCCGACCCGTGGATGGCGCTGATCGCCGGCGGCAGCTACTTCGTGCTGACCTCGATCGAGGGGCAGTTCGTGACGCCCTACTTCGTCGGCCGGGTGCTGCAGCTGAACACGGTCATCGTCTTCGTCTCGATCGCCTTCTGGGCATGGCTGTGGTCGGCGGTCGGCATGATCATCGCCGTGCCGACGCTGGTGGTGATCCGCGTGCTCTGCGAGCACATCGATGCGCTGGAGCCGCTGGGCGACTTCCTGACGGCGCGCGGCGCCGAGGTCGAGACCGAGGCCGAGGAGGAGGCCCCGCGCACAGGCCCGACGGTCGACGAATCGGCCTGACGCCCGGGGTCCGTCGTCAGGTCATGACGTCAGGCTCCGTACGCCCGGTCAGCCGGGTGATGCCGGCGAGTTCGTCGGCGGCGCGGGCGACCTGCTCCAGCGCGGCCTGCGTCTCGTCGCCGTGCCGGGCCGGGTCCGGCTCGGGCCGTTCGAGGTAGACGCGGAGCGTCGCGCCCTCGGTACCGGTGCCGGAGAGCCGGAAGACCGCGCGCGCGCCGCCCCGGAAGAAGACGCGGATGCCCTGCTGGCGGGCGACCGAGCCGTCGACCGGGTCGAGATACTCGAAATCGTCCGCCGCCTCGACGGTCAGCCCGGCGACCTGCGTGCCCGGCAGGTCGGGCAGGCGGGCGCGCAGGTCGTCGACCAGCCCGCCGGCGGCCTCGGCATCCAGCGCCTCGTAGTCGTGGCGCGAGTAGATGTCGCGGCCATAGGTGCGCCAGTGCTCGCGCAGGATCTCGGCGACGCCCTGGCGGCGCACCGCCAGCACGTTCAGCCACAGCAGCACGGCCCAGAGCCCGTCCTTCTCGCGGACATGGTCCGAGCCGGTGCCGAAGCTCTCCTCGCCGCAGATCGTCGCGAGGCCGGCGTCGAGCAGGTTGCCGAAGAACTTCCACCCCGTCGGCGTCTCGTGCGCCGGGATGCCCAGTTTCTCCGCCACGCGGTCGGCGGCGCGGCTGGTCGGCATCGAGCGGGCGATGCCCTTCAGCCCGTCGCGGTAGCCGGGCGCGAGGTGGGCGTTGGCGGCCAGCACGGCCAGGCTGTCGGACGGCGTCACGTATGTGCCGGGGCCGAGGATCATGTTGCGGTCGCCGTCGCCATCGGCCGCGGCGCCGAACGCGGGCGCGTTCGCCGACATCATCAGGGCCATCAGCTCGGCGGCGTGGGCCGGGTTCGGGTCCGGGTGCAGCCCGCCGAAATCGGGCAGGGGCACGGCGTGGGTGACGGTGCCATCGGGCGCGCCCAGCATGTCCTGCAGGATCGTGGTCGCATACGGCCCGGTGACGGCGTTCAGCGCGTCGAAGCACATGCGGAAGCCGCCGGCAAACAGCGCCCGGATCGCGTCGAAGTCGAACAGGCGCTGCATCAGCGCCGCGTAGTCGTCGACCGGGTCGACGATCTCGACGGTGGTCCCGTCGAGCGCCGTCTCGCCGAGCCGGTCGAGGTCCATGTCGGCGGTGTCGAGCGTGCGGTACTCGGCGATGCGCTGCGTCGCCTCGAAGATCGCGCCGGTGACGCCCTCGGGCGCCGGGCCGCCATTGGCGGTGTTGTACTTGACGCCGAAATCCTCGTCCGGCCCGCCCGGGTTGTGGCTGGCCGAGAGGATGAGGCCGCCACTCGCCGCGCGGCTGCGGATCAGGTGCGAGGCCGCCGGCGTCGACAGGAGCCCGCCGCGCCCGACCACGACCCGCGCCGCGCCGTTCGCCGCCGCCATGCGCAGGATCACCTGCGCCGCCTCGCGGCCGAAGAACCGGCCGTCGCCGCCCAGCACCAGCACCTTGCCGGCGGCGCCGCCGGTCGCGTCGAAGACCGACTGGACGAAGTTCTCGAGGTAGCCGGGCTGGCGGAAGACCTGCGTCTTCTTGCGCAGCCCGGAGGTGCCGGGCTTCTGGCCCTCGACGGGCCGGGTCTGGACGGTGGTCATGATTCCCCTCTCGCTTGACCTCGCGAACGGCGCGACCATAGCGCAGGTTCCGCCCTGTGCGCCGGACCGTTCGCCGCCCTTGACGGCTTGTCGCGCGCCGCCCGGCATGGGAGAAGGCGCGCCGTGAACGAGGGACCATGAACGAGGCTGACTTCGATCTCGCCGTCATCGGCGGCGGCGTGAATGGCTGCGGCATCGCGCGGGATGCGGCGGGCCGGGGGCTGTCGGTGTTTCTCTGCGAGCAGGGCGACCTGGCGCAGGCGACATCCAGCGCCTCGACCAAGCTGATCCATGGCGGGCTGCGCTATCTGGAATACGGCGAGATCCGGCTGGTGCGCGAGGCGCTGGTCGAGCGCGAGGTGCTGCTGCGCAACATGCCGCACATCGCCTGGCCGATGCGCTTCGTGCTGCCGCACCGGCGCGAGCTGAGGCCCGCCTGGAAGCTGCGGCTGGGGCTGCTGGCCTACGACATGCTGGGCGGGCGCAAGATCCTGCCGGGCACGCGGACGCTGGACCTGCGGCGCGACCCGGCCGGCCGGCCGCTGCGCGAGGGGTTGCGGCGGGCCTGGGAGTACTCGGACTGCTGGGTGCAGGATTCGCGCCTGGTCGTGCTGAACGCCCGCGACGCCGCCGCCCGCGGCGCCGAGATCGCGGTGCGCACGCGCTGCACCGGCGCGCGACGCGAGGGCGATCGGTGGCGCCTGACGGTCGAGGGGCCGGAGGGCCGGCGCGAGATCCGGGCGCGGGCGCTGGTCAACGCGGCCGGCCCCTGGGTCGACGAGGTGCTGCACGGCATCATCGGCCGCAACGCGCCGGCGCGCATCCGGCTGGTCCGCGGCAGCCACATCGTCACCCGCCGCCTCTGGGACCACGATCGCGCCTACATGCTGCAACAGCCGGACGGGCGCATCGTCTTCGCCATCCCCTACGAGGACGATTTCACGCTGATCGGCACGACCGACCGCGACCACGAGGGCGATCCGGGCGAGGCGACCTGTTCCGAGGACGAGGCGGCCTATCTGTGCGGCGCGGTCTCGGAATACCTGGCGCAGCCGATCGGCACCCCCGACATCGTCTGGAGCTACTCCGGCGTCCGCCCGCTGTATGACGACGGCGCGAAGGAGGCGAAGGCGGCGACGCGCGACTACGTCCTCGACGTCGATGTCGGCGGCGACGCGGGCGCCGGAAAGGGCGACCCGAAGGGCGGCGGCGGGGCGCCGCTGCTGAACGTCTTCGGCGGCAAGATCACGACCTACCGCCGGCTGTCCGAGGCGGCGCTGAAGAAGCTGAAACCCTGGTTCCCGAAGATGCCGGGCCCGTGGACGCGCGAGGCCTCGCTGCCGGGCGGCGACTTCGCGGTCGACGGCGCGGCGGCGCTTGGTCGGCGGGCTGATGGCGGGGCACGCCTATCTGGACGCCGCCTGGGCGCGCCGGCTGGTGCGCACCTACGGCACCGATGCCGAGGCGGTGCTGGGCGAGGCGCGCACGGCCGAGGCGCTGGGCCGGCGCTTCGGCGCCGACCTGACCGAGGCCGAGGTGCGCTGGCTGATGGCGCGCGAGTGGGCGCAGACGGCGACGGACGTGCTGTGGCGGCGCACGCGGCTGGGCCTGCACCTGACGGCCGACGAGGCGGCCGGGCTGGACGAGTGGATGCGCGAGCGGGCCGGGACCGTCGGAGGGGTGACATGAAGGACTGCGTACTGGCGATCGACCAGGGCACGACCTCGACCCGGGCGCTGGTCTTCGACCGCGACCTGAGGGTCGTCGCGCAGGCGCAGCGCGAGTTCCCGCAGCATTTCCCGAAATCCGGCTGGGTCGAGCACGACCCGGAGGACATCTGGACCTCGAGCCTCGAGACGGCGCGCGAGGCCGTCGGCGCGGTCGGCGTCGAGCGCATCGCCGCCATCGGCATCGCCAACCAGCGCGAGACGACGATGGTCTGGGAGCGCGCGACCGGCCGGCCGATCGCGAACGCCATCGTCTGGCAGGACCGGCGGACGGCCGCCGAGTGCGAGAGGCTGAAGCCGCACGAGGCGCTGGTGACCGAGCGGTCGGGCCTGCTGCTCGATCCGTACTTCTCGGGCACCAAGATCGCCTGGCTGCTCGACAATGTCGACGGCGCGCGCGAGCGGGCGGAGCGCGGCGAGCTTGCCTTCGGCACGGTCGACACATGGCTGATCTGGCGGCTGACCGAGGGCGCACGGCACGTCACCGACGCGACCAACGCCTCGCGCACGCTGCTCTACGACATCCGCCGGGGGCAGTGGGACGACGACCTCTGCGACCTCTTGCGCGTGCCCGCCGCGCTGCTGCCCGAGGTGCTGGACAGCGCCGCCGAGTTCGGCGCCACGACCCTGCTGGGCGACGAGATCCCGGTGCTGGGCGTCGCCGGCGACCAGCAGGCGGCGACGGTCGGGCAGGCGTGCTTCCGGCCGGGCATGATCAAGTCGACCTACGGCACCGGCTGCTTCGCCGTGCTGAACACCGGCGACCAGCCGGTCGCCTCGAAGAACCGGCTGCTGACCACGATCGCCTACCGGCTGGACGGGCATACGACCTATGCGCTGGAAGGCGCGATCTTCGTCGCCGGCGCCGCGGTGCAGTGGCTGCGCGACGGGCTGGGCATCATCGGGTCGGCGGCCGAGACGGGCGCGCTTTGGGACGGCGCGGATCCGGCGCAGAGCGTCTACCTGGTGCCGGCCTTCACCGGCCTCGGCGCCCCGCACTGGGACGCGGCAGCGCGCGGCGCGCTCTTCGGCCTGACACGCAACACCGGCCCGGCCGAGCTGGCGCGCGCGGCGCTGGAGAGCGTCGGCTACCAGACGCGCGACCTGCTCGAGGCGATGAAGCGCGACTGGCAGGGCGATTCCGGCCCCGCGGAGGCCCGCAGCGTGCTGCGCGTCGATGGCGGCATGGCGGCCTCGGACCGGGCAATGCAATTCCTGGCCGACATCTGCGACGCGCCGGTCGACCGCCCGCCGCTGCTGGAGACGACGGCGCTGGGCGCTGCCTGGCTGGCCGGGATGCGCGCCGGGCTCTACCCGGGGCCGGAGGACTTCGCCCGCGGCTGGGCGTGCGAGCGGCGCTTCGAGCCGGCGATGGACGCCGGGACCCGGACGGCCAAGATCGCCGGCTGGGATGATGCCGTGCGCCGGACGCTGACGGCGCGGTGACCGGATGGAGCGCGCCATGAGCGAGTCGTACGCCTGGTCCGGCGTGATGCGCGAGGCTGGCCGGCTGCGCCGCGTTACGCTGGGCGACCTCTTCGCGGGCGACCCGGAGCGCTTCGAGCGCCTGTCGTTCCGTGACGGCGCCCTGCTGATCGACTTCTCCAAGGAGAAGATCGACGGATCAGCGCTGTCGGCCCTGCTCGACCTCGCCTGCGCGGCCGGGGTGGAAGCGCGCCGCGCCGCGATGGTCGCCGGCGAGACGATCAACGAGACCGAGGGCCGGGCCGTTCTGCACATGGCGCTGCGCGGCGGCGCCGGGGACCAGGTCGAGGTCGACGGCCACGACGTCATGCCCGCCGTGCGAGCGACGCTGGACCGCTTTCTCGGCTTCGCCGAGGACGTCCGGCAGGGCCGCGCCGTGTCGACCACGGGCCAGCCCTTCACGGACGTTGTGAACCTCGGGATCGGCGGATCGGACCTGGGGCCGGCGATGGCAACACAGGCGCTTGCGCCCTGGCATGACGGCCCGCGCACGCATTTCGTCTCGAATGTCGACAGCGCGCACCTGGCCGACACGCTGAAGCATCTCGATCCCCGCCGTACTCTCGTCATCGTCGCGTCCAAATCCTTCACGACCCTCGAGACCATGACCAACGCGCGTTCGGCCCGCGACTGGCTGGCGACCGCGCTGGGCGATGGGGCCACGAACGGGGCAGGGGCGCACATGGCGGCGGTCTCGACCAACCTGCCGGCGACGCGCGCGTTCGGCGTGGACGACCAGCGCGTCTTCGGCTTCTGGGACTGGGTCGGCGGGCGCTATTCGCTTTGGTCGGCGATCGGGCTGCCGCTGGCCATCGCCATCGGCGCCGCGCGGTTCCGCGACTTTCTCGACGGCGCGCGCGCCATGGACCGGCACTTCCGCGAGGCGGCCCTCGAGCGCAGCCTGCCCGTGCTGCTGGCGCTGGTCGGTATCTGGCGCCGTGACGCGATGGGCTGGCCGACGGTCGCCGTCGTTCCCTACGACCAGCGGCTGGCGCGCTTTCCGGCATACCTGCAACAGCTCGAGATGGAATCGAACGGCAAGCGCACGCGGCTGGACGGCACCCCGGTCACCCACGCGACCGCCCCCGTCATCTGGGGCGAGCCCGGCACGAACGCGCAGCACTCGTTCTTCCAGCTCATCCACCAGGGCACGGATGTCGTGCCGGTCGATTTCCTGCTGGCCGCCGAACCGAACGAGCAGATGGGCGACCATCACGCGCAGCTTACGGCCAACGTCCTTGCGCAGTCCGCCGCGCTGGCCTTCGGCCGCCCGGAGGGCGAGGTGCGTGGCGAGATGGCAGCCGCCGGCGCCGAGCCGGCCGAGATCGACCGGCTGGCGCCGCACCGGACATTCCCGGGCGACCGGCCCTCGACCACCATTCTCTATCGCCGGCTCGATCCGTTTACCCTTGGAAGACTCATAGCGCTCTATGAACACAAGGTGTTCGTCCAGGGTGTGATCTGGGGGATAGACTCCTTCGACCAGTGGGGGGTGGAACTCGGCAAGAAACTGGCGATATCTGTGCAGCCGGCGCTGGAGGGCGACACCGCGGGACTGGACCGCTCGACCGCCGGACTGATTGCGGCCCTGCGTTCGCTCCGCAGGGCCGCGCCAGAACAGAGCGATTGAACGCCGACGCGCTCCCGAACGCCGGCAGAGGCAGAGTTGATGAATCCTGGTTCAACGCAGGCCAATCGCGCGGCCATCGAGCACCGGCTGCGCTATTCCCTCGGCAAGGATCCCGAGCACGCCTCGCTCTATGACTGGCGCATGGCGCTGTCTCTTTGGCTGCGCGACACGGTGATCGACCTGTGGTTCGCCAGCACTCGGCAGAGCTACCATCAGCAGCTGAAGCGCGTCTATTACCTGTCGATGGAGTTCCTGGTCGGGCGCCTGATCGAGGACGTCGCGATCAACCTGCGCCTCGACGAGCAGGCCCGCGCCGCCATCGAGTCGCTGGGCCTCGACTACACTGCCATCGTTGCCAACGAGCCGGACGCGGCGCTGGGCAATGGCGGATTGGGGCGGCTGGCGGCCTGCTTTCTCGACTCGCTCTCGACGCTGCGCATCCCGGCGATGGGCTACGGCATCCGCTACGAGAACGGCATGTTCCGCCAGGGCTTCGACGACGGCCGGCAGGTCGAGACGCCCGAGGACTGGCTGCACCAGCGCCACGCATGGGAGTTCGAGCGGCCCGAGGTCAGCTACGTCATCGGCTTCGGCGGCTTCGTCAGCGCCAACGGCGTCTGGCAGCCCGAGACGACCGTGCTGGCCGAGGCCTACGACATGCCCGTCGTCGGCTGGGAGGGCACCTGGGCCAATACCCTGCGCCTCTGGGCCGCCAAGCCGACGCGCGCCTTCGACCTTGAAAGCTTCAACCGCGGCGACTACCTGGCCGCCAGCGCGCCCGAGGCGCTGGCGCGCACGATCAGCCGCATCCTCTATCCCGACGACCGCACGCCCGAGGGCCGCGAGCTGCGCCTGAAGCAGGAGTATTTCTTCGCCGCCGCCTCGGTGCGCGACATCCTGCGCCGGTTCCTGTCCGAGTACGACGACCTTCGCCGCCTGCCCGAAAAGGCTGCGATCCAGCTGAATGACACCCACCCCGCCATCGCCGGGCCCGAGTTGGTGCGCCTGCTGGCCGACGAGCACGGCTTCGCCGTCACCGACGCCATCGAGACGGCGCAGGGCTGCCTCGGCTACACCAACCACACGCTGCTGCCCGAGGCGCTGGAGGCATGGCCCGAGGACACGATCCAGCGCGTCCTGCCGCGGCACTACCAGATCATCGCCGCCATCGACGACTGGCATGCCCGGCGATGCCGGATGGAGGCGAACGGCAACCGGATCGTCTCGCACGGCGCGGTGAACATGGGCGCGCTCAGCTTCGTCACATCGCACCAGGTCAACGGCGTCTCGGCGCTGCACACCGAGCTGATGAAGCAGACGGTGTTCGAAGGCTTCGACAAGCTCTACCCGGGCCGCATCGTCAACGAGACGAACGGCGTGACGCCGCGGCGCTGGCTGCGCACGGCCAACCCGGGCCTGAGCGCGCTGCTGGACGAGACCGTCGGGCCGGGCTGGACCGCGGATCTCGAGCGGCTGTCGGGACTGAACGCCCATCTCGACGACCCGGCGTTCCTCGACCACTTCGCCGCCGCCAAGCGGCGCAACAAGGAGCGACTGGCCGACTGGCTGCGCAACGCGCACCGCGTCAGCGTCGACCCGGCGGCCATGTTCGACGTGCAGATAAAGCGCATTCACGAATACAAGCGCCAGTTGATGAACCTGCTCGAGATCGTCGCGCTGTGGCTGGAAATGCGCGACGAGCCCGGTCGGCACTGGTCGCCCAGGGTAAAGATCTTCGCCGGCAAGGCGGCACCGGGCTACGTCGTCGCCAAGGAGATTATCCATCTGATCAACGATGCCGCCCGGATCATCAACCGCGACCCGGTGACGAGGCACATGCTGCAGGTGGTCTTTCCGCCGAACTACAATGTCTCGATGGCCGAGGTCATCATCCCGGCCGCCGATCTCAGCGAGCAGATATCGACCGCCGGCGCCGAGGCGTCCGGCACCGGCAACATGAAGCTGTGCCTGAACGGCGCGCCAATCATCGGCACTCTGGATGGCGCCAATGTCGAGATCCGCGAGCGCGTCGGCGACGACAACTTCTTCCTGTTCGGCCTGACCGCCGAGCAAGTGGCCGAGCGCCGGCGCGAGCAAGACTACTCGCGCCGCGCCATCGCCGAGAGCCCGCGCCTGCAGCGAGTGCTGGGCGAGATCGCCGGCGGTACCTTCTCGCCGGACGATCCGGGGCGCTATGCCGGGCTGGTCGGCCTGCTCTACGACAACGACCGATTCCTCGTGACCTGCGATTTCGACGCCTACTTTGCCTGCCAGCGGCACGTTGACGAGGTGTTTCTGGACGGCGCTCGCTGGACGCGCATGGCCGCGGCCAATACGGCGAACTGCGGCTGGTTTTCGTCCGACCGCACCATCCGCGGCTATGCCGACGACATCTGGGGTGTCGAGTCTGCCGGCGTGGGCGGCGACGTCATCGAGCATCGGGCCCGCGGGCTCGGGGCTGCCGGATAGGGCTGGACCGCCGCCGCCCCATGCTGCGATGATCCGGCCGTCGGCCGTGCCGTCGACGCGTGCGCGAGGAGAGGCCGCGATGGCGGAGCTTCGGCCCGGAGAGCGCCTGGCCAACCAGGCAATGGCCTTCGTGCTGGCCGGCGGCCGCGGCAGCCGGCTGATGGAGCTGACCGACCGGCGCGCCAAGCCCGCGGTCTATTTCGGCGGCAAGTCGCGCATCATCGACTTTGCGTTGTCGAACGCCGTCAACTCGGGCATCCGCCGCATCGCGGTCGCCACCCAGTACAAGGCGCACAGCCTGATCCGCCACCTGCAGCGCGGCTGGAGCTTCCTGCGCCCCGAGCGCAACGAGTTCGTCGACATCATGCCCGCCAGCCAGCGCACCGACGAGGAGCGCTGGTATCGCGGCACCGCCGACGCCGTCTGCCAGAACATCGACATCATCGACGGCTACGCGCCGCAGTACATGGTCGTGCTGGCCGGCGACCACGTCTACAAGATGGACTACGAGAAGATGCTGCAGCAGCACGTCGAGACGGGCGCCGACGTGACCGTCGGCTGCCTGACCGTGCCGCGCGCCGAGGCCTCGGCCTTCGGCGTCATGGCCATCGACGAGCAGCTGCGCATCACCGAGTTCCTGGAGAAGCCGGCCGACCCGCCAGGGGTGCCCGGCGACCCGGACAACACGCTGGCCAGCATGGGCATCTACGTCTTCGACTGGGCCTTCCTGCGCGAGCGGCTGATCGAGGACGAGAGCGACCCGGCTTCCAGCCACGATTTCGGCAAGGACCTGATCCCCCGGCTGGTCCGGCAGGGCAACGCGGTGGCGCACCGCTTTGCCGACAGTTGCGTGATGAGCGGCGGCGAGCCCGAGCCCTACTGGCGCGACGTCGGCACCGTGGATGCCTTCTGGCAGGCGAACATCGACCTGACCGACTACGAGCCGCAGCTGGACATCTATCATCCGGACTGGCCGATCCTGACCTATTCCGAGGTGACGCCGCCCGCCAAGTTCATCCACGACCAGCCAGACCGTCGCGGCTCGGCGGTGAACTCGATGGTGTCGGGCGGCTGCATCGTCTCCGGCTCGCACATCCGCCAGTGCCTGCTGTTCACCGGCGTCCACACGCACAGCTATTCCGTGCTGAGCGGCGTTGTCGCGCTTCCGGGGGTTGTGGTGAAACGGCACGCGCGTCTATCGAGCGTCGTCATTGACCGCGGCGTCGTCATCCCCGAGGGACTCGTCGTCGGCGACAATCCCGAGGAGGACGCGAGATGGTTTCGGCGAACCGCAAACGGCGTGTGCCTGATCACAAAGCCGATGGTGGAGCGCTGGCTGGCCGCCCGCTAGATGTCCTCTTCGTCGCCTCGGAATGCGCGCCGCTGCTGAAGACGGGCGGGCTGGCCGACGTTGTCGGCGCGCTGCCCCGCGCGCTTGGCGCCTTGGGCTGCAGTGTGCGCGTGCTGATGCCGGCCTATCCGGGCGTTGCCGACAAGGCCGGTGCGACCGGGGCGGCGCTAGATCCGGGCGCGGTCCTCGGCGTCCCGGCGCGCGTGCTGGCCGGCCGCGTCGAGGGGCTGGACGTTCTGCTGCTCGACGCGCCGGCGCTCTTCGATCGGCCGGGCAGCCCGTACCACGACGACGGCCTCCGCGACTGGCCCGACAACCATCTGCGCTTCGGCGCGCTCTGCCGGGCGGCGGCCGAGATCGCCCGGCGCGGGCTGGCCGACGGCTGGCGCCCGCACATCGTGCACGCGCATGACTGGCAGGCGGGGCTGACGCCGGTCTATCTTGCCGATGTCCCGGACCGGCCGGCGACGGTGATCACGATCCACAACATCGCCTTCCAGGGAAATTTCGACGCCGGGGTCCGGCAGCCGCTGGAACTGCCCGAGGCGGGGTTCACGCCCGCGGGCTACGAATTCTGGGGCCGGGTCGGCTTTCTCAAGGCCGGGCTGGTCGCCGCCGATGCGATCACCACCGTCAGCCCGACCTATGCGCGCGAGCTGACGACGGACGAGTTCGGCTTTGGCATGCAGGGCGTGATCGCCGCGCGGGCAGAGCAGCTGCACGGCATCCTGAACGGCATCGACCTCGATGTCTGGAACCCGGAAGCAGACCCCGAGATCGTGCCCTTCAGCCTGCGACGCCTGGCGGCGCGACAGAAGAACCGCACCGCCCTGCTTGCCGAATTCGGGATGGCGGTCGGCGCCGCCGCGGAGCCGGGCCCGGTCTTCGGCGTGGTCAGCCGGCTGAGCTGGCAAAAGGGGTTCGACCTGCTTCTCCAGGCGCTGCCGCGGCTGGTGGAGGTCGGCGCCAGCGTTGTCCTGCTCGGCAGCGGCGAGCCGGACCTCGAAAGGGCGTTCCGCGAGGCCGCTGAACGGCATCCGGGCCGGGTGGGGGTGCGGATCGGCTATGACGACGCGCAGGCGCACCGGATCTATGCCGGGGCAGACGCGCTGCTGGTGCCGTCGCGCTTCGAGCCCTGCGGGCTGACGCAGCTCTACGCGATGCGCTATGGCGCGCTGCCGGTGGTGGCGCGGACGGGCGGGCTGGCGGACACGGTCATCGACGCGAACGAGGCCGCTATGCGGGCCGAGGTCGCCACCGGCTTTCAGTTCGCGCCGGGCAGTGCCGACTCGCTGGCTGACGCGATCGACCGGGCCTGCGATCTGTTTCGAGACGGCCCCGCCTGGACCGGGGTGCAGCGCAACGCGATGCGGGCGCCCGTCGGCTGGGAGCACTCGGCGGCCCGGTATCGGGCGCTCTACGACGCGCTTCTGCCAGCCACTCCGGGCTGAGCCCGGAGCGCGCCGGGGCGTCAGGTCAGGCCGGCTCGCCGAGCGCGATCTTGGCCCAGGGGATCGTCTTCCAGGCTTCACCGGCCGCGACCATGCAGCTCTGACCGTTCGGGTCGGTCGTCAGGATGGTCCAGGTGCCCGTCTCCTTCGAGCTCCAGACCTCGAGGACGCTCTCCGCGCTGACTAGGCCGAGGCCGGTCTGCGTCTCGCCGAAGGCGCGCTTGAGTCGCTCGATCATGACGGCGCGCTCGCCGCAGGCGACCGGCTCGGCGCCGGCGGTCGTGGCAGTGACGGCGGTCGCTGTCACGATCAGCCCGATGGCGGCGAGGGCGGTGGCGGCGGTCGCGCCTAGAAGCAGCGCGGCGACCGTCTTCCTGATTTGCATGAGCAGCCTCCGTTCGCTTCGAGCGGGACGCGCCGGCAGCGAAACGGCGCGCCCTTCCGGGAGGTGGTCACATCGTCGCCCCGGAGCGACGGTCTTCTTGCAGACACGAACGGACTTGCCGGGCGAAGGTTCCGCTGACGACCGGATCAGGGCGCTGGCAGCCCGGCCGGCCGCACGCAAGGCAGGCTCAGTCCAGCCGGAAGCCCTTGGCGCGGACGAAGGCGCCCCAGTCGGCGCGTTGCGGCTCGGCGTACTGGCGCGCCTTGTCGTCGGACCAGCCATAATCCGGCTTCTCGCCCCAGCGTTCGGGCTCGCGCTGGCGCGCGAAGGGCTGGACCGCGGCGCGGCGCCGGTCGTATTCGCGGATCCCCGCCGCCTGGTCGGTCACGAAACGGTTCTCGTGAACGGTCGCCGCCAGCGACAGGCGCGGGCTGATGCGCGGCGGGCGGGCCGGCCAGCCCAGCGTCAGCCCGGCCACCGGGACGACGAGGTCGGGCAGGCCCAGCAGATCCGACACCTCGGCCGCGCGGTTGCGGATGACGCTGAGCGGGCAGCAGCCGAGGCCGACCCGCTCGGCCGCCGTCACGAAGGTCGCCAGAGCGATTCCGGCGTCCACCGAGGCGTTGAAGAAGGCGTCCAGGTGATCGTTGGCGAAGGGCACGCCGGCCATCTCGTGGCAGAGCTGCTGGCGCGCGCGATTTGCGCAGAAGACCAGCAGTACCGGCGCCGCCGGCTGCCAGTCGAAGCCGGTTATGGCGTCCAGCCGCGCCCGGATCCCTGGGTCAGTGACGATGACGATATCGCGCTGCTGCAGGTCCGACTTGGTCGGGCTCGCCAGCGCCACCGCCGCGAGCGTGCGCACGATCGCCAGGTCCACCGGCTCGTCGCGGTAGAGGCGGCACACCCCGCGCCCGGCCATGTCGGCAAGCGACTCCGTCACCTCCGGCACGTCCGGCGCGTCGCCGAAGCGCGCCTGCAACAGCTCTTCCAGACTCATTCCACCGCCCTCCGGGTCATCATCGCCGTCGGCACTGGCGCCGACAGCGCGCCTAGCGTCCTGCACGAAAGCCGACCCGCAACGTCACCCGTATCGCGTCGCGGGCCACGGCGGCTCGGGACGGCGGGCGGCAGGCAAACCGCACGGCGACGGTCATCGGCACGGTCTTCGCACCGCCGGGGCGATCTCGATCTCCCCCCAACCGCTGCCGCATGGTTTCACAGTGAAACCGCCACCCACCCACAGAGAAGCAACGACTCCGGATCGTCGCCCCCACGCCAGAGGTCGGTGCAGAACGGCCGGCCTGGCCGGCGCGGTGCCGCCCGGGACTATCGGCCGCCCTCGATCATGCGGGCGTGGACGTAGCCCTTCACGACGTCGATCATCTCGGGCATGCCCTTCTCGAAGAAGTGGTTGGCTCCCGGCACCGTGGTGTGGGTGATCGTGATGCCGCGCTGTGCCTTCAGCTTGGCGGCCAGCTTCTCGACATCCTCCATCGGGACGATCCGGTCGGCCTCGCCGTTGATTATCAGGCCCGAGGACGGGCATGGGGCGAGGAACGTGAAGTCGTACATGTTCGCCGGCGGCGCCACCGAGATGAAGCCGTTGATCTCGGGCCGGCGCATCAGCAGCTGCATGCCGATCCAGGCGCCGAACGAGAAGCCCGCGACCCAGCACGCCCTGGAGGCCTCGTGCATCGCCTGCAGGTAGTCCAGCGCCGAAGCGGCGTCGGAAAGCTCGCCGACGCCCTGGTCGTACTCGCCCTGGCTGCGCCCGACGCCGCGGAAGTTGAACCGCATCACCGTGAAGCCCAGTTCGCGGAAGGCGTAGTGCAGCGCGTAGGTGACGGGGTTGTTCATCGTGCCCCCGTATTGCGGGTGCGGGTGCAGGATCAGCGCGATCGGCGCGTCCCTGGCCGGCTGGGGGTGATAGCGGCCCTCAAGCCGTCCTTCAGGGCCGGGAAAGTTTACCTCGGGCATGTCGGCGGGGTCCTGGCGTGTGCGTCCGGGATTGCTTGACTCGTTTAGTCGGGCAACCTAGAACAATTCTAAATGGTCGCGGCAGCGGGACTGCCGTCGGGTGCCCCGGAGGTAGCGATGCCGCGCCCCGAGGTCAATGTCCGGGCGCGCACTGATAAGGGAGCCTGGGTGGGCGTCTCTGGCGCTTTTCGGATCAGGAGGAGGGCCGATGAAGCTGAGCACCAAGGGTCGCTACGCAGTAACAGCGCTTGCCGACATTGCGCTGAACGGCGGGCAGAGGCCGGTGACGCTGGCCGATATCTCGGGGCGGCAGGGCATCTCGCTGGCCTATCTGGAGCAGCTTTTCGTCAAGCTGCGCCGGCGCGGGCTGGTCGAACTCGGTGCGCGGCCCGGGCGGCGGCTATCGACTTGCGCAGGCGCCGGACGAAACTCGGATCTCGGACATCATGGCTGCCGTCGACGAGCGGCTGAACGCCATGGGCTGCGAGGGCAAGGGTGACGGCAGCTCCGGCGGCGAGGGCTGCGGCAGTTCGCGCGAGGCCTGCCTGACGCACGCGCTGTGGGAGCAGCTTTCGGCGCATGTCCATGTCTTCCTCAGCCAGACGACGATCGCCGACGTGATCGGCGACCGGCTGGTGCCGTGCCCGGCGGTGCCGGACTTCATCACCATCGTCGACGAGCCGGAGGTGGTGCATCCGTGACGGGGTCGGCCGGACAGCGCGTCTATCTCGACTGGAACGCCTCGGCGCCCCTGCGGCCCGGAGGCGCGGGCGGCGATGCTGGCCGCGATGGACGTGGTCGGCAACCCGTCCAGCGTCCATGCCGAGGGCCGGGCGGCGCGGGCCATCGTCGAGAAGGCGCGCGGCCAGGTGGCGGCGCTGGTCGGCTGCGATCCGGCCGAGGTGGTGTTCACCAGCGGCGCGACCGAGGCGGCGGCGATGGTGCTGTCACGCGGACCGGTCCATTGCGCCCCGGTCGAGCATGACTGCGTCGAGGCGCACCGCAAGGGCGGCATCTCGTTCCCGGTGGACGCGGACGGCAGGATCGTCGCTCTCGATCCGGCCGGGCGGAGCCTTGACGATCTGGCCGAGGAACTCGTCCTTCGATCAGGCCGACGGACACATCGCCTATTCCCACGCGGGCGGCGAGACCGGCGTATTGCAGGACGTACAGTCGATTGAGGGGACGCTGAACGTCTACTGCACTTTCAGAACGTTCTCTGACATCGCTCAGGCGGCAGGGAAGCTGCCGGTCAGCTTGGCGGAGACGGTTGCGCCGTTCGCTGCCCTGTCCGGCCACAAGGTCGGCGGACCGAAGGGTGCGGGGGCGCTGATCTGCCGAGGGAAGTTCGAGGTTCCTGCTCCGTTGAAAGGCGGAGGCCAGGAAGGCGGCCGGCGCTCGGGCACCGAGAACGTCGTCGGCATCGCCGGCTTCGGGGCGGCGGCCGAGGCGGCGCGGCGCGACCTGGAGGACGGGGTTTGGGGGCGCGTCTCGCAACTGCGGGATGCGCTGGAGGATCGCCTTGAATCGGCGGCGCCCGACCTCATCTTGATAGGCAAGGGCGCGCCCCGTCTCCCCAACACCTCGTGCTTCGCCGTGCCGGGCTGGGCCGGCGAGACGCAGGTGATGCAGATGGACCTGGCGGGCTTCGCCGTCAGCGCGGGCTCGGCCTGCTCGTCCGGCAAGGTGAAAAAGGCCAGCCGCGTGCTGCTGGCCATGGGTTTCGACGAGGCGACGGCGTCCAGCGCCATCCGTGTCTCGATGGGGCCGACGACCTCGCGAAGCGGAGGTGATGGCCTTCGCCGATGCCTGGATCGACCGCTACCGCCGCCGGAACAGCCGGGCGGCCTGACACGTTCGCTGGGTGTTCCGGATGCGTCCGGGCCTCCCCGCATGAATTTGACGCCGCGGGCCGCCGGCCCGGCAAGCGAGACGAGAGGATGCCATGAGCAGCGCGCCGCAGATCGACGTCAAGGAAGGGGTGGAGCGGGAAACCGTCGACCTCGTGCGCTCGGTCGGCGAGCGCTACAAGTACGGCTGGAATTCCGACATCGAGACCGAGTTCGCCCCGAAGGGACTGAACGAGGACATCGTCCGCCTGATCTCCGCGAAGAAGGGCGAGCCCGAGTGGATGCTGGAATGGCGCCTCGGCGCCTGGAAGCGCTGGCTGCAGATGGAGGAGCCGGAGTGGGCGATGGTCCACTACCCGAAGATCGACTTCCAGGAGCAGTATTATTACGCCCAGCCGAAGAGCTTTTCCAAGAAGCCGGCGAGCCTGGACGAGGTCGATCCCGAGCTTCTCAGGACCTATGAGAAGCTCGGCATCCCACTGAAGGAGCAGATGATCCTGGCGGGCGTCGAGGGCGCGGGCGGAACGCCGGCCGAGGCCCTGGTCGAGGGTGCGCCGGGACAGCGGCGCGTCGCCGTGGATGCCGTCTTCGATTCGGTGTCAGTCGGCACGACGTTCAAGAAGGAGCTGGCCCGCGCCGGCGTCATCTTCTGCTCGATCTCCGAGGCGGTGCAGGAGCACCCGGAGCTGGTGAAGAAGTATCTCGGCAGCGTCGTGCCGCAGTCGGACAACTTCTATGCCACGCTGAATTCGGCGGTGTTCTCGGACGGCTCGTTCGTCTACGTGCCGCCCGGCGTGCGCTGCCCGATGGAGCTGTCGACCTATTTCCGCATCAACGCCGAGAACACCGGCCAGTTCGAGCGGACGCTGATCATCGCCGACAAGGGGGCCTATGTCAGCTACCTCGAGGGCTGCACCGCGCCGATGCGCGACGAGAACCAGCTGCACGCCGCGGTGGTCGAGCTGGTCGCGCTGGAGGACGCCGAGATCAAGTACTCGACGGTGCAGAACTGGTATCCGGGCGACGAGAACGGCAAGGGCGGCATCTACAATTTCGTCACCAAGCGGGCGGACTGCCGCGGTGATCGCTCGAAGGTGATGTGGACGCAGGTCGAGACCGGCTCCGCCATCACCTGGAAATACCCGTCCTGCATCCTGCGCGGCGACGACAGCCAGGGCGAGTTCTACTCGATCGCCATCGCCAACAACGCGCAGCAGGCCGACACCGGCACCAAGATGGTGCACCTGGGCAAGAACACGCGGTCGCGCATCGTGTCCAAGGGCATCAGCGCGGGGCGGGCGCAGAACACCTATCGCGGGCTCGTCTCGATGCACCCGCGCGCGGCGAACAGCCGGAACCACACGCAGTGCGACAGCCTGCTGATCGGCGGCGACTGCGGCGCGCACACGGTGCCCTATATAGAGGTCAAGAACATGACCTCGCGCTGCGAGCACGAGGCGACGACCTCGAAGGTCGACGACGACCAGCTTTTCTACTGCCGCTCGCGCGGGCTGGACGCCGAGGAGGCGGTCGCGCTGATCGTCAACGGTTTCTGCAAGGAAGTGCTGCAGGAACTGCCGATGGAGTTCGCCGTCGAGGCGCAGAAGCTGGTGGCGATCTCGCTGGAGGGGAGCGTTGGCTGAGTCCCCTCGACGGTATCGGGGCTTCGCCTCGTGACATTAATCAGCGCCTCGTGGCCCTCCCTGGGCCGCGGGGCGATTTCGACGGCCGGGTCGCCCGATCCGGCCATACCTGCAACCAAGAAAAAGACGGAGACGACATGCTGACCCACACGAAGGCAGGCGACGAGTTGATGGCGCTGGCGGTGACCGCCGAAGAGCATCTGCGCGAGAACGGGCACGAGGTGAAGATCGCGCCCAACGAGACCACCACGGCATTCGACATCGTTCCGGCGAACGGCGGCGACATGCTGTGCCGTGTCCAGGCCGTCGGCACCGAGACCTGGGAGGTCGTGCGACCCGGCGGCGACACCCTGACCGGGCTCGGCGACCAGAAGATGTTCCTGACGATGGTCGAGCGCGTCGTGACCGACGCCGAGCGCAAGGCGGCCTGATCCGGCCGCACCGCCTGCGGCCCGCAAGGGCGGGACGCATCGCGGGAGAACGGGGCCTGGCCCGCCGGCATATCCGGGCGGGCCCGAGGCCCGTGCAGAGAGGACGAGATGCTGAAGATCGACAACCTTCAGGTGAAGCTGGAGGAAGAGGACAAGCGGATTCTCAAGGGCCTGTCCCTCGAGGTGCCCGCTGGCAAGGTCCACGCCATCATGGGCCCGAACGGCTCGGGCAAGAGCACGCTCAGCTACGTGCTGGCGGGCCGCGAGGGCTATCAGGTCACGGGCGGCACGGCGACGCTGGACGGCCAGGACCTGCTGGCGCTGGAGCCGGAAGAGCGCGCCGCCAAGGGCCTGTTCCTCGCCTTCCAGTACCCGGTCGAGATCCCGGGCGTCGGCAACATGACGTTCCTGCGGACCGCCGTGAACGCCCAGCGCAAGGCGCGCGGCGAGGTGGAAATCTCGGCGCCGGATTTCCTCAAGCTGATCCGCGCGAAGGCGGGTGAGCTGCAGATTCCGGCCGACATGCTGAAACGGCCGGTCAATGTCGGCTTCTCCGGCGGCGAGAAGAAGCGCGCCGAGATTCTGCAGATGGCGCTGCTCGAGCCGCGCATGTGCATCCTGGACGAGACCAATTCCGGCCTCGACGTCGACGCGCTGAAGCTGGTCGCCGACGGCGTCAACGCGCTCCGCAACGGCGAGCGCGGCTTTCTGGTGATCACGCACTACCAGCGGCTCCTGAACTACATCGAGCCCGACGTCGTCCACGTCATGGTCGACGGCCGCATCGCCGCGACCGGCGGGCCGGAGCTGGCCCTCAAGGTCGAGAACGAGGGCTATGCCGAGCTGACGCAGCAGGTGGCGTGATGAGCGCGCTGACCACAGACCGCCGGCAGGCCGTCCGCGACCAGAAGCGCAAGGGAGCCGAGGCGATGCTCTCGGCGCTGCCGATGCCGCAGGGCGAGGCCGGCTGGGCGCGCGAGGCCCGCGCCCGCGCCCGCGCCCGCCTGCTGGACGCCGGTGCGCCGGCCAGGCGCGACGAGTACTGGAAATACACCGACCCGTCGCCGCTGACGGCACCGCTGCGCACCGCCGAGGCGCACGACGCGGCTGACGTGGCGTCGCCCTTCGATGCGATCGACGCCGCGATCGTGCGCTTCGTGAACGGTCGGCACCGCGCCGACCTGTCCGACGCCGCCGCCGGGCCGGGGATCGCCATGGCGACGCTGGCCGAGACGCTGGCGCAGGATATCTCGATCGCTCGCGACTTCTTCGGCGTGATCGAGACCGCCGGCCAGCAGAAGGTGGCCCGCCCGCTCGCCATCCTGAACACCGCCACCGCCTCCGAGGGGCTGGTGATCCAGGCCACCGGCGCCGAAACCCGGCCGGTCCACGTCCGCTACAACCGGATCGGCGAGGGCGCGTCGATGATCCGTCACCTGGTGCGCGTCGAGAAGGGCGCCGTGCTGACGCTTCTGGAGAGCGGCTCGGCGAGCAACACGACGATGGAGGTCGAGCTGGCCGAGGGCGCGACCCTGCACCATGTCCGCGTGCAGGCCGGCCCCCGCGCGCCGCACAGCACGCACCTCTTCGCGCGGCTCGGCGATGGCGCGCAGCTCAAGACCTTCACGCTGACCGCCGACGGCGAGTTGACCCGGAACGAGGTCTTCCTCGAGATGGCCGGTAACGGCGGCTCGGGCCACATCGCCGGCGCCGTGCTGGCCGGCGACAGCGCGCTGGTCGACAACACGGTCTTTGTCACCCACACCGCCGAGAGCTGCGAAAGCCGGCAGGTCTTCAAGAACGTGCTGGCCGGCAAGGCGCACGGCGTCTTCCAGGGCAAGATCTTTGTCCGCGAGGGCGCGCAGAAGACCGACGGCTACCAGATCAGCCAGGCGGTGCTGCTGAACGAGGGCGCCGAGTTCTCGGCCAAGCCCGAGCTCGAGATCTACGCCGATGACGTCGCCTGCTCGCATGGCTCGACGACGGGTGCGCTGGACCGCACGGCGATGTTCTACCTGCGCTCGCGCGGCGTGCCGAGGGACGAGGCGGAAGCAATGCTGATCGCCGCCTTCGCCGACGAGGCGATCATGGAGATCGCCGACGAGGGCCTGGCCGAGTGCATGCGCGACCAGGTGGCGCGCTGGATGGCCGCGCGCCGCGATGGCTGAGGCGCTCCGCCATCCAGGCGCCATCCTGGGGGTCGCGCGTTTCTACCATGACCCGCGCGCCTCGATGCGCGGCATGCTGGACAGCCGGCCGGGCGAGGGCCGGCTGCTGGCCTACGCGATGGGCGCGGCGGCAATCTGGATCCTCGGCCGCATCGCGATCGTCCTGGCCGGTGCCGGACCGGAGGCCGACGTCCAGGGGCTGATGGTCGCCAACACGCTGTCGATCGGCTTCCTGACCCTCTTCTTCTACGTGCTGGCGACGCTCGGCACGGCGTTCGCCCGCGCCTTTCGCGGCACCGGCAGCTGGCATGACGGGCGGGCGGCATTCATCTGGGCGGCGCTGGTCGCGTCGCCCGTGCTGGTGCTCAGCAGCCTGGCGGCGGTTTCCATGCCGGACGCTCCGCCCGCGGTGATCGCCGTGGTCGGCCAGACCGGCCCCGTCTTCTTCGCCTGGGCACTGGCGCAGTGTTATTCCGAGGCGTTCGGCTTCGCCCGGCCGTGGGCCGTCTTCGCGCTCATTGCCGGGCTGGCCCTCGCGATCGTCGGCGCACTCTGGTGGCTGTCGGTTTGAACGGAGTTGTGCCCGGCACGCTGCCGGCATAGCTCGGGAGCGGATCCTGGATGTCAGCGGAGCGCATGACGGTGGTGAGCGGGCGCGCAGGGCATTTGAGCGGGCGGCGCATGGCGGCAAGGGCGGGACCTCGCCCCGCCGGGACGCGTGCGTCCCGAGATCGTGGTTCCATTTCCGTTTTTTATCAATGGCTTGGTGATCTTCTCACGCGCGAGAAGTCCCTCCGGACCGTCGCCGGGCAGGCCGTCCCGGCAGGGTGTGCCGCTCCTGCGGCCCGGGCGGTCGCACCATGATCCGTGACCTGGTCAGCGGCGTGGTCGAGGGCTACATCGCGCCGCGCCGGTCCGTGCGGCGCTTGCTCGATGGCGGGTACGGCATCGAGGCGGCGCTGCTCATGCTGGCGCTCGCCTACCTGGTGCAGGCGATCCTGATGATCATGTTCATCTCGTCCGGGATCGGCATCGCCGGCCACCTTCTGGCCATCGTCGAGCAGGTCGTCATGTTCTTCGTCCTCGCGGCGCTGATCTTCGGCCTTGGTCGGCTGGCCGGCGGCAAGGGCACGATGGAGGGCTCGCAGCTTGTCGTCGCATGGCACTCGCTCGTCGTCAGCATCATCAGCCCGCTGGCGATCGGGGTGTCCTCCTTCGCCTTCCGCGCGCAGGTCGGGAACGGCGAAGGGTTGCCTGCCGGCCTGGGCTTTCTCGCCTTCGTCTACGTCGCCATCTCCTTCTGGCTGATGGCGAACTTCGTCGCCGAGCTGCACGGGTTCCGCAGCACGTGGGGCGTGCTGGGCGCCCTCGTCGGGCTGACCTTCGCCTGCGCGATCCTTCTGGCCTCGGTCATCGGCGCCCTGTCGCCCGCCTGACATTTTCGGAGATCTGCCATGTACGATGTCGAGACCATCCGCGCCGATTTCCCGATCCTGTCTCGGCAGGTGAACGGAACCGACCTGATCTACCTGGACAACGCCGCCAGCGCGCAGAAGCCGCGCGCCGTGATCGACACGATGCGGCGGACCTACGAGGAGGAATACGCCAACGTCCACCGCGGGCTGCACTTCCTCTCGAACGCCGCGACCGAGAAATACGAGGCCGTGCGCAGCAAGGTCGCCCGCTTCCTGGGCGCCGCCGACGAGAACGAGATCGTCTTCACCACAAACGGCACCGAGGCCTTCAACCTGATCTCGTATGGCTGGGCGATGCCGCGCTTCCAGCCGGGAGACGAGATCCTCCTCTCGGTCATGGAGCACCACGCCAACATCATCCCCTGGCACTTCCTGCGCGAGCGCTGCGGCGCCGTGCTGCGGTGGGTCGAGACGGACGCGACCGGCGAACTGGACCCGCAGGCCGTCATCGACGCGATGGGGTCGCGCACCAGAATCGTCGCCGTGACGCAGATGTCGAACACGCTGGGCACCGTCGTCGACGTCGCCGCCATCGCCCGCGCGGCGCGCGAGCGGGGGATCGTCTCGGTCGTCGACGGCTGCCAGGCTGCGGTGCACATGCCGGTCAACGTCGCCGAGATCGGCTGCGATTTCTTCGTGATGACTGGGCACAAGCTCTATGGCCCGACAGGGTCGGGCATTCTCTACGGCCGGGCCGAGCGGCTGGCCGAGATGCGCCCCTTCAAGGGCGGCGGCGACATGATCCGCACCGTCACGCGCGACGAGGTCACCTATGCCGACCCGCCGATGCGCTTCGAGGCCGGCACGCCGAACATCGTGCCCATCATCGGCCTCGGCGCGGCGGTCGACTACGTGACCGGGATCGGCATGGAGAACATCGCCGCGCACGAGCACGGCCTGCGCGATTATGCCCGCGACCGGCTGGACGGGCTGAACTGGCTCGAGGTCTACGGCAACTCGCCGACCAAGGGGGCGATCTTCTCGTTCAACCTGCGCGGCGGCGCGCACCCTCACGACATCTCGACCATCGTCGACCGCAAGGGGGTGGCCGTGCGCGCCGGCCACCACTGCGCCCAGCCGCTGATGGCGCATCTGGGCGTGACGGCGACCTGCCGGGCGTCGTTCGCGATGTACAACACGACTGACGAGGTCGACAAACTGGTCGAGGCGCTGGAGCTCTGCCGCGACCTGTTCGGATAGGACGATCCCGGCGACAGGCGCGGGAGCTGGCTCATGGCGGAACGCGGTCGGATCCTGGTCGGTATCGGCGGCTGGACCTATGCGCCGTGGCGCAAGACGTTCTATCCGGCAGGTCTGGCGCAGAAGGACGAATTGCGCCACGCAGCGAGCGTCCTGACCGCGATCGAGATCAACGGCACCTTCTATCGCTCGCAGAAGCCGGAGACGTTCGCGGCCTGGCGCGACGCGGCGCCCGAGGGCTTCGTCTTCGCCGTCAAGGCGCCGCGCTATGCGATCAACCGCAAGGTATTGGGCGAGGCCGGCGAAAGCGTGGAGCGGTTCCTGACCGGCGGCGTCTCCGAACTCGGCGACACGCTCGGTCCGATCCTCTGGCAGCTCGCCGAGACAAAGCGGTTCGACCCCGACGAGATGGCGGCGTTCCTGTCCCTGCTGCCCGGCAGGCTGGACGGTCGCCGGCTCCGTCATGCAGTGGAACTGCGTCACGAGAGTTTCCGCAAGCCCGAGATGGTGGCGCTTGCGCGGCGGCACGGCGTCGCCATCGTCCGGGCGATGGACTCCCGGCATCCCGAGATCGCCGACACGACCGCGGACTTCGCTTATCTGCGCCTGATGGGGACCAGCGAGGGCGAGCCGCTCGGCTATGACGAGGCGGCCCTGGACCGCCATGCAGAGCGGCTGCGCGCGCTGGCCATGGGCGCCCAGACCGACGGTCCGGACCTGCTGGCCGAGCCTGCAGGCGCGGGACCGAAGGACGTCTTCTGCTTCGTCATCTCCGGGTACAAGGTCAGCAATCCCGCGGCGGCACTCGCCCTGATCGAGCGCCTTCGCTGAGACCTGCGCGGGCGCTGTCGCTCCGGCGTCACGCTCTTCCGCCCGCCCTGTCGATCCGGGGACGGCCGGTCGCCGTTACCGCGACGCTTGCCTCCAGGAATGCGGGCCTGCCTTCGACGGTCGCCGTGGTCTCGCGCCAGTCTGGCGTCAGTTCGACCTCGGCGGCGCCGGCGGCGGCGGCATCGGCACGGGCCAGCGCGGCGAGCGCGTCGACGGCCCCGGCGCGTGCCTTGTTGGCGCTGGCGAAGTCGCGGGTGCCGTCCGGCAGGTGGGCGCGGAAGACGCCCGGCTCGGGCTGGGTGACGGTGGCCGCCCGGGTGATGCGGACGCGGCCGACGACGGCGCCGACGGCGTTGGCGACATCAGCGTGAGCCGGCACCTCGGCACGCGTGCCGAGCAGGGCGGCGATCTCCGGATAGTAGATCGGCGCCGCAGCGCCGAGCCCGATCAGCGGCAGCGCCAGCCCGACCGAGACACGCGCCGCGCCGCGGTGGCCGTCGAGCCCGGCCTGCGCCAGCGGCGAGAGCGCCTGCCCGGGCAGGCCGTCGCGCGCCAGCGTGGCCTCCAGGATCACCTCTGCCGAGCGGCGGACCAGCCTGCGGTGGACGAGCGCCGCGAAAGCCTCCGGCGTTGGCGCGACCTGCCGGCCGACCGCGTCGCGCTTGCGGGCCATCAGGGCGGCGGCCTGGCGGGCGGCGTCGCCGTCCCAGCCGGACTGCTGGTCCAGCACGTGCGCGGCGTCGGACGGCGTGAAGCCCGAGACCCGCACGACGCCGCGTGAGACCAGCCGCGCCAGCGCCGCGAGATGCGCGCGGTTCCGCAGCACGGTGTCGGCGGGGGCCGGGCCGGCGCCGATCTCCGCCAGCAACGCCAACTCGGCCGGCTTCAGCTCGGTGCGGCGACCGGGGCCGGGCAGCAGGAAGCGCGCGTCCTGCCCGCCCGGCGCGGCCGACTGCAGCTGTCGTTCGAGCGTCGCCCGGATGCCCGGATGCTCGGTGGCCAGCAGCGAGACGGGGATCAGTCGGCGCGGCCCCAACGTGACGCGCGGCTCGGCGCTGCGGTCGTCGACGGTCACCTCGCTGTCGCCGCCGAGGCCGTGCGTCGCCATGTCGACGGCCTGCACCATGGTCTGGTGCCCGCCGACGCGCGCGCCCTCGGCGGCGATGACCGGGCGCGCGTGGCCGAGCAGGCCGATATCGGTCGTCGTGCCGCCGATATCCGAGACGACCGCGTCGGCCAGGCCGGTCAGGTGCGCCGCGCCGACCAGGCTGGCCGCCGGGCCGCTCAATATCGTCTCGATCGGGCGGGCGCGCGCGAAGTCGGCCGCGACCAGCGAGCCATCGCCCCGCACCAGCATCAGCGGCGCCGTGATCCCGCGCGCCGCCAGCATGGCCTCGGCGGCGCCCAGCAGGTCGGCGATGATGCCGGTCAGTCGCGCGTTCAGCGCCGCGGTGACGGCCCGGCGCGGGCCGTTCAGCGCGGCCGACAGGTCGTGGCCGCAGGTGACGGGCAGGGCGCAGGCGTCGGCGATGGCGGCGCGCGCCGCCTCCTCGTCCTCGGGGTTGCGGGTGCCGAAATAGGCGACGACGGCGAAGGCGTCGACACGGTCGCGCTCTGCCTCGACGGCGGCCTGCAGTGCCGCGCGGTCCAGCGGCGCCTGGCGCGTGCCGGTGGCCGTGTGGCCGCCGGCGACGAAGGCGACGGGGTCCCCGGCCAGCGCCTCGGCCAGCCCGGCGCGGGCCAGCGCCGCCGGCTCGAAGCCGATCAGGATCAGGCAGACGCGCCCTCCGCGGCCCTCGACCAGCGCGTTCGTCGCCAGCGTCGTCGACAGCGAGACCAGCCCGACAGGCCCGCCCGGCCCCGCCGCCAGCACGGCGTCGAGCGCCCCGGCGATGCCGACGGACAGGTCGTGATGCGTCGTCAGCGCCTTGGCCTTGGCGACGATGCCGGGTGGGGCCGCGTCCTCATCGTACAGCACGGCGTCCGTGTAGGTGCCGCCGGTGTCGATGCCGAGAAGAAGGGCCATGCGCAGGACTCGCTGGGGATCGGGCGCGCCCTGATGCGCGGGCGCGGCCCGGCCGTCAAGCAGCGGCGGAGGTCAGATCGCCGGCGGATCGGCGCAACGCCCGCGCCTACCGGGATGTCTCCGCCGGGCCAGGGAGGTCTGCGCCCTTGCAAGACCGCCTTCTGCTGGAGACGATGCGGTCCGCCCCGGCTCCGCCGCGGCGTGGTCTAGTCGTCGCTGGCCGGCTCCAGATGCGTGATCTCGAAGCTTGACCGGTCGCCATCGTGGGTGATGCAGTCCGCATGGACGAGGACCCGGCTGACCGCCTCGGAGACGTTGCCGGCGGCGTCCGCCGTCATGACGCAAGGCTTGCTGAAGGTGACTTCGACTTCGGCCTTCGTCGTTCCCGCGGCCAGCCCTCTGGCCAGCAGCGCCTGCGACATCTCGGTCAACACCGACTCGAGATCGTGAATGCCCAGCATGATCGCCGAGTTCGCGACCTGCGTGAGGGGCTTGTCCCGTTTCGACCTCGTCTTGAGGGCCAGCGAGTCCCCGTACTTGGCGGCCCGCGACATCGCGCCCGTCCCGGTCGCCTTGGCGCCTTCGTCCTTGTAGGGATTGGCGTCCTTGGTCGCGCCCTTGTCGACGCGGTGCCAGACCCGGCGCTTCAGCTTCTCGGTGTCGTCCGCGTGCTTGGCGCTGGGCGACAGCAGGTGCTTTTGCGCGAAGGTGTTGTTGTCGCCGGCGAGCTTGAGGAAGACGGTCCTGCTCTCGGTCGCCTTGATCTCCCACTCCTGCGCCTGGCGGATATGGCCGGTGTCGGTTCGGGCGATCGTTTGGGCCGGCGCGGGCGGGCCGACCGGCCTTGGTCCGCCGATGGGCACGGGCGCGCCCGTGGTCGTGACCCTGTCGCTGCACATTTCCGTAGCCTCCTCGGCGGCGCGGCCGCTTTGCAGGAAAGATCGGGCGAACAGCCCGGAGCAACGGAATGAGCGGTAGCCTATCGCATCCGCGATCCGATTCAATCGTCGGCAGAGCGGCGGAAACCGGATGGGACGACGACCTGACGCGATCCGCGTCAGGTCGTCAGGAAGTCGCCGAGTTCCGTGGTACGGGAACAGCCGATCTGCACCAGCGTGCCGCGCAACTCCTCGGTCAGCACGTGCAGCGCGTGCGCCGGCCCCTCGGCGCCCATCGCGGCGACGGAGCAGGTCATCGCGCGGCCGAGCAGCACGAAATCGGAGCCCATCGCCAGCAGCCGCGCGATGTCGAGGCCGGAGCGCGCGCCGCCGTCGGCCAGCACCGCCATCCGGTCGCCGACCGCCTGGCGGATCGCCGGCAGCACCTCGGGCGCGGTCGGCGCTGCGTCGAGCTGCCGTCCGCCATGGTTCGAGACCACGATGCCGTCGGCGCCGCAGTCGGCGGCGATGCGTGCGTCGCGCACGTCCAGCACGCCCTTTACCACCAGCTTGCCCTTCCACATGTCGCGGTAGCGGCGCAGACGCTCGGGCGAGACGTGCGAGGCCATGATCGAGCCGAGGAAGTCCAGCACGCTGGTCTCGTCCGCGCCCTCCGGCACGTAGCGTGTGACGTTACGGAATTCGGGGATGCCGGCGCGCAGCGTCTCGAGCGACCAGCCGGGCCGCATCGCGCATTGCATCCAGGTGCGCCAGTCGCGCCGTGGCGGCACGCTGAGGCCGTTCATGATGTCGCGCTCGCGCCGCGTCGGGCCGGGAATGTCGACGGTTACCAGCAGCACCTCGCCGCCGACCGCCGCGAAGCGGGCCAGCAGGTCGGCCTCGATGGTCTCGTCCCGCAGCGGGTAGAGCTGGAACCACATGCGCGGGCCGGCGATCGCGCCGACCTCCTCGATCGAGGCCGTCGCGTAGGTCGAGAGGCCGACCGGCAGCCCCCGCGCCGCGGCGGCCCGCGCGATGTGCTTCGGCGCGTCCGGCCACATCAGCCCGGTCAGCCCGACCGGAGCCGGTGCGAACGGCGCGGCGACATTCTGGCCCAGGATCTCGGTCGCAAGGTCCGGCGGCTCGACTTCGGCCAGGTAGCGCGGCATGAAGCGCACACGGTCGAGCTCGGAGCGATTGCGGGACAGCCCCGTCTCGCGCCCGATGCCGCCCGACATGTAGTCGTGCGCAAAGCGCGGGATACGCCAGCGCGCCGCCCGCTCCATCGCCGCGATCGAGGCAAAGCGCTGGTCGGCGGTGCGAGGCCGGAACAAGTCGCGGATCATGCCGGCGCCGGGCAGGGCAGACGCACGCCACGCGGGACCGTCACCGCCTGGCCTGATCGGGCAGCCACGTGGCCTTCGGGAGATGCCCCGCTCGAGCCGGGGCAGGGGGCGGCGCGGGGGCGCGCGCCCCCGGCCAGCCCGGGGCAGGTCGAGATGCGGTGGCGGCGGACGCATCTCATTTCAGCAGCGCCCGCACCGCGGCCGTCTGCGCCCTGGCACCGGCCATCATGAAGCTGAACTCCGAGCCGGCCAGGATCAGCCGCATGCCCATCTCGACATAGCGCTTCATCGCCGGCGGGCTGTAGACGCCGCCCATGCCCGGGTGCTTGCCGTGCTTGCGGCAGGCGGCGATGACGGTCTCGTAGGCGGCGACAACGTCGGGGTGGTCAAGCTGCCCGGGGACGCCCAGTTCGGCGGTCAGGTCCGAGGTGCCGATCAGCAGCGCGTCGACGCCGTCGACGGCGGCGATGTAGTCCGCCGCCTTCACCGCCTCGGGGCTCTCGATCATCAGCACCAGGAAGGTCGCCTTGTTCAGCGCCTCCATCAGCACGGGCTGCGGGTGCGTCTCGAAGGCGGCCTGCGGGGAGGCGCCATACATCGAGCGGTGGCCGATCGGGGGGTAGCGGACGTTCCGGACCATGCGCTTGGCCGTCTCGACGTCGTCGACATGCGGCACGACGATGCCCTGCGCGCCGCCGTCCAGCACGCGCGTCGCGTGGTGGTGCTCGAAGCCGGGCACGCGCACGATGGGCGTGATGCCGGCGTCCTGCGCCGCGACCGAGACGTTGGCGGCGCTGTCGATGTCGATGGCGCTGTGCTCCATGTCGATGAACAGCCAGTCGAAGCCGGCCGTCTTCATCGCGCGCGCGATGTCGACGGTGCGCGCGCCGCGCAGACCGGCGCCCAGCGCCATCTCGCCGGCGTCCAGCTTTTCCTTCAGGACATTGCGAATCTCGACCATGGCGTTCCCTCGTGTTTTCCGGGCGGATTGATCGGCCCCGGCGGCGCGCGCGTCAATAGATGGCAGTTCGCCCTTGCGCTGGCGTCCTGCGCGGGGGATGCTTCCGCAGGTCGCCAAGGGGGGCGGCACGCGGCGTGGGGGCGCATGGCTGCCAGATCGGATATCCTTTCGTTGCTGGCAAAGCGTCTGGCTTTCGGGCTGCTGACGTTGCTGGTCGTCTCTCTGGTGATCTTCGCCGCGGTCGAGATGCTTCCCGGCAACTTTGCCCGCGTCATCCTGGGCCAGAGCGCAACGCCCGAGACGGTGGCCCAGATCGAGCACGAACTCGGCCTCGACCAGCCGGCTTACGTTCGCTACGGCAACTGGCTGTGGGGCGCGGTCCAGGGCGATTTCGGCATCTCGCTGGGCAACAAGCGGCCGATCGCCGAGCAGCTCAAGACGCGCTTCGCCAACACGCTGTTCCTGGCGACGGTCGCCGCCTGCATCGCCGTGCCGCTGTCGCTGGGCATCGGCATCCTGGCGGCGCTCTACCGGAACTCGCTCTTCGACAGGGTGGCGAACGTCGTGACGCTGACGTCGATCTCGAGCCCGGAGTTCTTCGTCGCCTACCTGCTGGTGCTGTTCCTGGCGGTGATGTTCCCGGTCTTCCCGTCGATGTCCAGCGGTGTCGCGCGCCATGCCGTTCTGGCAGCGGCTGGACACGACGATGCTGCCGGCGCTGACGCTGACCATGGTCGTCACCGCGCACATGATGCGCATGACGCGGGCGGCGATCATCAACCTGCTGGCCTCGCCCTATATCGAGATGGCGCGGCTCAAGGGCCTGAGCCCGGCGCGCATCATCGTCGTGCACGCGCTGCCGAACGCGCTGGCGCCGATCATCAACGTCGTGGCGATCAATCTCGCCTACCTGATCACCGGCGTCGTCGTCGTAGAGGCGGTGTTCGTCTATCCCGGCATCGGGCAGCTCTTCGTCTCGGCCGTGAAGGTGCGCGACATTCCCGTCGTGCAGGCCTGCTGCCTGATCTTCGCGGCGGCCTACATCCTGTTGAACCTGACGGCCGACGTTCTGGCGATCCTGACGAATCCGCGGCTGAGGCATCCCCGCTGATGGTCGGCATCATGTCATGGATCATGTGGCTCGGGATCATCCTCATCGGCTGCATCGTGCTGGCCTGGATCTTCCGCGAGCTGCTGCGCCGCGCGATGCCCGAGTTCATCGCAAAGCCGATGCGCCAGGCGCCGCTGACGGCCTCGTTCGGCATCCTGGTGGTCCTGATCTACGTCATCTTCGCGGTCTTCGCCGGCGTGCTCGCGCCCTATGGCCAGGCCGAGATCTTCGAGAAGGTCAACCTGCCGCCCGGCGCGGACCCGGCCTTTCTGCTGGGCACCGACCAGATCGGGCGTGATATCCTGACGCGGCTGATCTACGGCGCGCAAAACACGGTCGGAATCGCGCTGATCACGACGCTTCTGGCGTTTCTGCTGGGCGCCTCGATGGGCTTCCTGGCGGCAACGGTCGGTGGCTGGCTGGACCAGCTTCTTTCGCGCATCGTCGACGTCATGATGTCGATCCCGAACCTGATCTTCGCGCTGCTGCTGATCACCATTCTCGGCCAGTCGACGATCAACATGATCCTCGTCATCGCCGTACTCGATTCGACGCGCGTCTTCCGACTGGCGCGCGCCGTTGGCGCGAACATCGTCGTCATGGACTACATCGAGGCTGCCAAGCTGCGCGGCGAGCGGCTGCCCTACCTCATCTTCCGCGAGGTGCTACCGAATGCCACCGCGCCCCTTCTGGCCGAATTCGGGCTGCGCTTCTGCTTCGTCTTCCTGTTGATCGCTGCGCTGTCGTTCCTGGGGCTCGGCATCCAGCCGCCGCTGGCCGACTGGGGCAGCATGGTGGCCGAGCTGGCGCGCTTCATCGCCTACGCGCAGTTCGACATGCTGTCGGCCTCGCTGCCGCTGATGGCGGCTGGGGCAATTGCGCTTCTGACGATCGGCGTCAACTTCGTCGTCGATTGGATGCTGCACCGCTCCTCGGGCCTGAAGGAGTAGGCGCATGGCCCGCGACCGCCTCGCCGGACGACCGCGAGCCGCTGCTCAGGATCCGCGGCCTTCACATCGAGGGTCGCGCCGACGAGACATGGACGGAGATCGTCAAGGGCGTAGACCTCGACCTGCACAAGGGCGAGGTGCTGGGCCTGATCGGCGAATCCGGCGCCGGCAAGTCGACGATCGGCCTGGCCGCGATGGGCTTCTGCCGTGACGGCACGCGCATCTCGCAGGGCTCGGTCGAGTTCGACGGCATCGACCTCGTGCGCGCCTCGGCCCGCAGGAAGCGCAGCCTGCTGGGCCGGCGTATCGCCTATGTCGCGCAGTCGGCGGCGGCCAGCTTCAACCCGGCGCACAAGCTGATCGACCAGTATGCCGAGGCGCCGGTGCAGCACGGCGTGAAGTCGCGCAAGGAGTCCGAGGCCGACGCCATCGAACTCTACCGCCGGCTCCGCCTGCCGAACCCCGACGAAATCGGCTTTCGCTACCCGCACCAGGTCTCGGGCGGGCAGCTGCAGCGCGCGATGACGGCGATGGCGATGAGCTGCCGGCCGGACCTGATCGTCTTCGACGAGCCGACTACCGCGCTGGACGTCACGACGCAGATCGAGGTGCTGGCGGCGATCCGCGACATCGTCGCACAGTTCGACACGGCCGCGATCTACATCACGCATGACCTGGCGGTCGTCGCCCAGATGGCCGACCGCATCAAGGTGCTGCTGAAAGGCGACGAGGTCGAGGAAGCCGACACCCGCACCATGCTGACGGCGCCGAAGGAAGAATACACCAAATCGCTCTGGGCGGTGCGGTCCTTCGAACGGCCGCAGAAGCCGCTGGCCGCGAAGGGCGCGACGCCGGTGATCCGCGTCGAGCATGTCAGCGCCGCCTATGGCAAGGTGCCGGTGCTGCACGACATCAGCTTCGACATCCACAAGGGGCGCACGGTCGCCGTGGTGGGCGAGTCGGGCTCGGGCAAGTCGACCGCGGCGCGGGTGATCACCGGCCTGCTGCCTCCGACGCGCGGGCGGGTTATAGCCAACGGCCAGCCGCTTCGCGCCGACTATCGCCGGCGATCGAAGAACGAGCTGCGCCAGGCGCAGATGATCTACCAGATGGCCGACACGGCGCTTAACCCCAAGATCCGTATCAAGGACATCATCGGCCGCCCGGTCGAGTTCTACATGGGCCTCAAGGGCCGCGAACGCCGCAAGCGTGTCGAGCAGATCCTCGAGGACATCGAGCTCGACCCGGCGCAGTTCTACGACCGCTACCCGGGCGAGCTGTCGGGCGGGCAGAAGCAGCGCATCGGCATCGCCCGCGCGCTCGCCGCCGAGCCCGAGTTCATCATCTGCGACGAGGTCACGTCCGCGCTGGACCAGCTCGTCGCCGAGGGCATCCTCAAGCTGCTGGCTCGCCTGCAGGACGAGCGGGACCTCGCCTACATGTTCATCACGCACGACCTGGCGACCGTGCGCGCCATCGCCGACGAGGTGGTGGTGATGAAGGACGGCCGCGTCGTCGAGGCCGGGCCGAAGGACGAGATGTTCGCGCCGCCGCACCACCCCTACACCGACCTGCTGCTCAGCTCGGTGCCCGAGATGGACCCGGACTGGCTGACGACCCTGCTGGAAGAGCGAGGCGTCGACGACATTGGCGAGGCGGCCAGCGAGAAGATCTGAGCGGCAGGAGTGCCGGACGCGAAACGCGCGAGCGTGATCGTCCGGTATCTTTCCGCGTCTTAAGGCCCCTGATACGGTTCCAGCCGCACGTTTCTCAAAAATGGAGATTCAGAATGTTGCCACGGGTTGTCCCACTCGTCTCGATCGTCGCGGTTGCGCTCGCCGCCTCGCATGCCCAGTCCGCCGAGCGCGCCGGCGAGACCACACGCGTCCAGGCGAACTCGTATCAGAAGACGGGCTTCTACCCGTTCGACCTGCACAAGGGCGACGAAATCTACCGCGAAGCCAATGTCTTCACCAAGCCGAATGGCAGCGTCTCGATGCTGTTCGATGACGGCACCGATTTGACACTGGGGCCGAACACCGAGGTGACGATCGACGACTACGTCTACTCGCCCGGCGGTGGCGGAAAGGCGGCGATCAGCTTCGGCAAGGGCGTGCTGCGCATGGTATCGGGCACTCTGCCCAAGCAGAACGTGTCGATCGATACGCCTGTCGCCACCGTCGGCATTCGCGGCACCACCTTCACGCTGGCGATGTCGGCGGTCGGTGTGCTGCAGGGCTGGGTCGAGCACGGCACCGTGACGGCCGCGCCGGACCAGGGGGGGCAGGTCTACGCCTTCACCGCGCCGGCCACGTTCTCCTGTTCGGCCTCGAGCTGCGAGCAGACAGAAGGCGCCGGGCCCCCGCCGGCAGCGTTCGGTCCGGCCGGCAGGGGCTTCGGCTTCAGCGCGGGCGATACCAACGGGCGCGGCGGAGAAGACGACGGCCCCAGCGGCCCCAGCGGTTTCTGAGGCCGGGGATTGCGGCGGCCCATTGCCGCCTCTTCTCCCCACCGTCAACGGGTGCCTGCGGGCCACCTGGCCGCCCGCTGCGGAAGAGGCGGCCCCGAAGGAATTTCGCGCCGGTCATTGCATCGGGCGCCGGTGGTTACTTCGGCAGGTCGCCCTTCACGCCCTCGACGAACCAGTCCATTCCCAGAAGCTGTTCGTCCGTGGCGGTCTCGCCCTCGGGGACGCGGACGGTGCCTTGGCGGTCCTTGATCGGCCCGGCGAAGGGATGGATCTCGCCCGAGCTGATCCCTGCCACCTCCTTCTCGGCCGCGGCCTTCACGTCGTCCGGCATGTTGGTGAAGGGCGCCATCTTGACCATGCCGGCCTTCAGCCCGCCCCAGGTGTCCTCGCTGGTCCAGGTGCCGTCCATCACCTTCTGGACGCGGTCGGTGTAGTACGGCCCCCAGTCGTCTACGATGGCCGTCAGCTGCGCGTTCGGCGCGAACTTTATCATGTCCGAGGCCTGCCCGAAGGCGTGCGCGCCGGCGTTCTCGGCGACCTGCAGCGGCGCGGGGCTGTCGGTGTGCTGCATGATGACGTCTGCGCCCTGCGCGACCAGCGCCTTGGCGGCGTCTGCTTCCTTGCCCGGGTCGTACCACGAGTTGACCCAGATCACCTGGACCTCGACATCGGGGTTGACCTTCCTCGCGGCCAGCGTCGCGGCGTTGATGCCGCGCACGACCTCGGGGATCGGCACCGAGGCGACGTAGCCGATCTTGTTCGTCTTCGTCATAAGCCCGGCGATCGTACCGATGACGGCCCGGCCCTCGTAAAAGCGCGCCGAGTAGGTCGCCAGGTTGTCGGCGCGCTTGTAGCCGGTCGCGTGCTCGAACTTCACCTTCGGGAACATCTTGGCGATCTTCACGGTCGGGTCCATGAAGCCGAACGACGTCGTGAAGATGATGTCGTTGCCGCTGGCGGCGAGCTGGCGGATGACGCGCTCGGCGTCGGGGCCCTCCGACACGCTCTCGACGAAACTGGTCTTGACCTTGTCGCCGAGCGCCTTCTCGACGGCCTGCCGACCCTGGTCGTGCTGGTAGGAATAGCCGTAGTCGCCGACCGGGCCGACATAGACCCAGGCCGCCTTCAGCGGCTTGTCCTGCGCCGCGGCGGGCAGGCCCGTCAGCGTCGCAAGAGCGGCGGCCCCGGCCGTCAACGCCAGGAAGGTTCTGCGAATCATGGGGGTCTCCTCATCTCCCGTGGCCGTCAGGCCGTGCCCCGGTAGGGTTCCACATACATCAGTGCCATGTCCCAGGGAAAAAAGATCCAGGTGTCCTGGCTGACCTCGGTGATGTAGCTGTCGACCATCGGCTTGCCCTTGGGCTTGGCATAGACGGTCGCGAAATGCGCCTTCGGCCAGGCGGCGCGCACCACGCCCAGCGTGCGCCCCGAATCGACGAGGTCGTCGATCACCAGCACGCCCGAGCCGTCGCCCATCAGCCCGGCATCCGGGCTTTTCAGGATCAGCGCCTCGTCCTGCGTCTGGTGGTCGTAGGACTTGATCGAGATCGTGTCGACGACGCGGATGTTCAGCTCGCGCGCGATGATGCAGGCCGGCACCATGCCGCCGCGGGTGATGGCGACGACCGCCTTCCAGCTGCCGGCCTGCCCCGGCCCCTGACGGTCCAGCCGCCAGGCCAGCGCACGGCTGTCACGGTGCATCTGTTCCCACGAGACGTGGAAACCCTTCTCGTGCGGCAGCTTCTCGTTCACCCGGTCCCCTCCAGATACGGCCCCATCGACGGGGGCCACCGGCGCGGTTTGCCTCTGACTTATGCGGGGCGGGCGACCGCGTCGACCCGATTCGCGTCACTCCCGGACGGCGACCTCGACGGTGACCGCGGCGTAGAAGGCGAAGGTGGCGACCAGCACGAACAGGTGCCAGATCGCGTTCTGGAAGGGCAGCCGCTCCCACAGATGGAAAATCACGCCGATCGTGTAGAGCCCGCCGCCGACCGCGATCAGCGCCAGCGTCGCCCCGGTCAGCGAGTGGCTGATCGGACCGGCGGCGAAGACGAAGGCCCAGCCGAGCGCCAGGTAAAGCACGACCGAGAAGCGCTCCCACCCCCAGGGCGCAAACAGCTTGGTCAGCATCCCCAACACTGCGCCCGACCAGACGAAGATCAGCAGCCAGCGGCCGATCGGCCCGCCGGCGATCACCGCGAAGGGGGTGTAGGTCCCGGCGATCTTGACGTAGATCGCGGCGTGATCCAGCCGGCGCAGCCAGTCCAGCGCCCGGCCGGCCCGCAGCCGCAGGCGGGCCAGGTTGTAGGTGGCCGACAACCCCAGCATGGCGATCATTGTCGCCCCGTAGACGACGACCGCGGTGACCAGCGCGCCGTCGCCGCGCAAGTTCGCGGCCAGCGTCACGAGTACGGGCACAGACAGCAGCGCCGCGACGACGCCGACCACGTGGATCGCCATGTCGGCAACCTGCTCGGCCGGCGTGTAGACACGCGACCGGTATGCCGGGATGGGGCCGAGGTCGCTCACGAGCGGGGCCTCCTGCTCGCCGCTGTCAGTTTCTGCAACTCTGCTTGCCTGGGCGGGGTTCCCCCAAGGCAACCCATTGATCATGTTGCGAAACATGCCGTCAAGCCTCGCTGAATAGGCTGCCCGTCTTCACGGTGCCAGGCCGCCCGGCCAGTCGAGAACCGAGGGCAAGCCATGTTCGAGAGCGCCGCCGGAGATTTCCAGCTCGCGCCGGAGGATGCCCCCGATACTGAGCCCGACACTGAGACCGGATAATGCGCACGACTTTACGTCCAACTCTGCGCGGATTGCACGCCGGGCTCTTCTTCTGATTTTGCCCCGGTCCGGGATGCCCATCGTAATCGGCGGCGACACCGGGCACGGCCCCGCTGGATGCCGAGCGTCCGCCGCGCGACGGTTCGGAGCCGCACTCTACCACATCACCCACTATTTGCCCGCCGCGTCGCGGCCGATGGCAAGCGTGCCCGGCTGGGTCCGCGAGGAGATGGAGCGCGCCCGGCATCAAAGGTCGGTCAGCTTGGCCTCCAGCCCGCGCAGGGCAAGAATGCGCAGCGACCGGCCCTCTCGCCGGATCAGGCCCTGGTCCTTCAGCTTGGACATCTCGCGCCCGACCAATTCGCGCTGAGACGAGATCAGCGTTGCCAGCTCCTGCTGCGTCGCCAGCTTCTCGATTAATGCCGTATCCTCGCCGGTTCTCCGGCACATGCGCAGCAGCTGGGCGCACAGCCGCTGCTCGGTCGATAGCGTCGTCGCCTCGGTCATCCGGCTGGACAGGTCGCGAATGCGGTCGACCAGGTAGCGCATGAACGCCTCGCTGACGCGCGGGTCGCTGTACAGAATCTGGCGGAACTGGCCTGCCGACAGCCGCGCGATCCGGCTCGGCGTGCGGGCGAAGACGTTGGCCGAGCGCGGCTGGCCGTCAATGGCGGCGAACAGGCCGAAGGCGACGCCCTGCGGCAGGTCCGAGTAAAAGACCTCGCGTCCGTTGTCGGTGAACGTTGCAGCGCGGGCCAGCCCCTCGAGAACGAAGAACACGTCGTCCCCCGTATCGCTTTCGCTCAGCACCATCGCGCCTTCGGGGTAGCTGCTGACGGTCCAGTGCCTGGCCAGCGCCGCGCAGCCCGCGCCGCCGCACGCGTGCAGCGTGCTGCCCGGCGGAAACTTCAGGTCTCCCCTGTCAGGCATCGCGCGTTCCTTCACGGAACCGGACCCTCCAACCTATGATCGCATCATTCGTGCTGAACTGTCGCACGCCGAAGCCATTTTCGCCAAATGCAAACCCCAGTTGCGTTCACGCCCCGAAAGCCCCACTGTGGAAATCTTGGCGGGCATTGACCCGCGAAGGTCCGGCCCGCGGCCAGTGGTGGATCCTGTCGTTTCAGCCACCGGCCGCCGGACTTTGTGCGTGGCGTTTCGTTCGTGTTTGCGTCTGCGGGCGGTCTTCTCCGGGACCGCCCGCCACGCGCGCAGTTGGGAGCGGTCGTCTCCTGCGACGCGGTCAGACTGCCTGGCGCAGATCGACGGCTGCGTCGGCCAGTCGCGCCGGTTCAGGCGAGACGCCGCCCTCCAGCCACCGCTTGCCCTGCATGTAGGCCTTGGGGTCGTTCATCGCATCTACGGCGACCAGCCGCTCGCCGGCATAGTACCAGACCGACCGGCCGCCGGGGCGGCTGCCCGGGCGGACGATCGTCCGGTCATACCCGGCGTGCAGCCCGGCGATCTGCAGCTTGCAGTCGTACTGGTCCGACCAGAACCATGGTGAGGGCCGGTAGGGCTCGGTCGCGCCCAGCATCGCGCCGGCGGCGTGCTCGGCCTGGTCGATGGCGTTCTGCACGGATTCCAGGCGCACGCGGCCGTCGCGCCAGGGGAACGAGGCGCAATCGCCGGCCGCCGAGATGGCCGTGTCCGATGTCCGGCAGAGTTCGTCGACGGCGATGCCGTTTTCGATCTCCAGCCCCGCCGCCTCGGCCAGCCGCGTGTCCGGCCCGACGCCGATGCCGACGACGACGAAGTCGACGGGCAGCGTTTCGCCGCCCTCCAGCTGCGCCGAGACCACCCGCCCGTCTTGCCCGGTCAGTCCGACCAGCCCGGTTCCCTCGCGAATGTCCACGCCATGCCCGCGATGCAGGTCGCGGAAGAAGTCCGAGGTTTCGGCGGCGGCGACGCGCGAGAGGATGCGCGGCGCCATCTCGACCAGCGTGACTGCCAGACCGCGGGTGGCGGCGACGGCCGCAGTTTCCAGCCCGATATAGCCGCCGCCGACCACCAGCACGCGGCTGCCATTGCGGAACTCGGGCGCCATCCGGTCGGCATCGGCCAGCGTGCGCATCAGGTAGACGCCGCCGAGATCGCCGCCGATGGCCGGCGGCAGCCGCCGGGGCACGGCGCCCGTCACCAGTGCCAGCGCGTCCCAGGGCAGGTCCTCGCCGCCGACGCGCACCGTCCGCGCCGCACGGTCGATCGCCGTGACCGGCGATCCCGTGCGCAACGCGACATCGTGCTCGGCGTAAAAGCTTTCCGGCCGCAGATAGAGCCGTTCGACTGCCATGTCGCCCAGCATGTACTTCTTCGAGAGCGGCGGCCGCTGGTAAGGCGGGACGGGCTCGTCGCCGATCAGCGTGATCGGCCCGGCATGCCCCAGCGCGCGCAGCCTCGCCACCAGCGAGGCACCCGCCTGACCGGCCCCGACCACGACGATCCGATTTGGCATGCTCGCATCCTCCCCCGCCGGATCGTTGCCGCCACGCGCCGAGGATTGCAAGCCGGCCGGCCCGGCCTTCCCGCGCGACTTGGCGCCCATGCCCGGGGCGGGCTATGTTCGGCAGTCCGGGCAGGGGGCGAGAATGGACACCGAGGCACTGCTGACCGCGCCGGCGCTCCAACTTGGCTTCATTGCACTCTGCCTCGCGTCGCTGGCCATCGTCTATCTTGTTCCGCTTTTCGACCTGCGCTCGCTGCGGCGCATGGCGCGGCGTCGGCGCGCCGGCAACCGACAAAGCGGATCAGGGCGCACCCTGGCCGGTGCCCGACCTGATCGACCGGCCGGATCTCGGCGCGATGCTCAACCTGCTGGTCATCGTCGGCACGGCGCTGGCCATGTTGGTCGGCTGGCGCGTGCCGGCCGAGATCGAGCGGCTCTATGGCGCGGGCGCCTCGTTCGGACTGCTGTTCCCGCATGTCGAGATGACGACGATCGGCAAGGCGGCGCAGGTGGTAGGCACGGTCTGCCTTGGCCTCATCGCGCTGAGGCTGCTCCGCATCCTGGTCTTTTTCGCCGCGGCGGCTCTGATCGCGCTCGGCTGCGTTGCGGCCGTGGAGTACGTCTTCGACTTGGACCTGTTCCGGCTGTTCTGACCGATGCTGGGGTCCTGCCGGCATCGCGGTCAGGCGAGCAGGGTATTCCGGCGTATGCGGCGCTCGGGCTGCGCGGCGACATCCACGCCCAGGACCTGATCGCCAGCCCCGCCGCCGGCCGGCAGGGCGTCGCAAAGAAAAACCCCTCCCCCGGTCCAGGGGAGGGGTCGTGTCCGTTCGCCGCGGATGGCAGCGTCGATCGGCCTCAGATCAGCCGGCGGTGAGCAGCGGCGTCTTGCCCTCGGGCAGCTGCGGGCGGCCCGGCGGCAGCGTCTCGAGCACCAGCTTGTCGCCATCGACGCTGACGCGCACCACGCCGCCCTTGGCCAGCTTGCCGAACAGCAACTCCTCGGCCAGCGGCTTCTTGATGTGCTCCTGGATCACCCGCGAAAGCGGCCTCGCGCCCATCTTGTCGTCATAGCCCTTGTCGGCGATCCACTCGGCCGCCGCCTTGGTCAGCTCGATCGTCACGCCGCGCTCCAGCAGCTGGGCCTCGAGCTGCATGACGAACTTCTCGACGACCAGCAGGATGACGTCCTTCGGCAGCGGCGAGAAGCTGATCACCGCGTCCAGCCGGTTGCGGAACTCGGGCGTGAACATCCGCTCGACCGCCGCCTGGTCCTCGCCCTCGCGCCGGTCGCGGTTGAAGCCGATCGCGGCGCGTGCCTGCTCGGCGGCGCCGGCGTTCGAGGTCATGATCAGGATCACGTTGCGGAAGTTCACAGCCTTGCCATTGTGGTCGGTAAGCTTCCCGTGGTCCATGATCTGCAGAAGGATGTTGTAGACGTCCGGGTGCGCCTTCTCGATCTCGTCGAGCAGCAAGCACGCAATGCGGATGCTGGTCGATGGCGTCGGTCAACAGCCCGCCCTGGTCGAAGCCGACATAGCCTGGAGGCGCGCCGATCAGCCGGCTGACCGAGTGCTTCTCCATGTACTCGGACATGTCGAAGCGCTTGAACTCGATGCCCATCACGCTGGCAAGCTGCATCGCGACCTCGGTCTTGCCGACGCCGGTGGGACCGGTGAACAGGTAGCTGCCGATCGGCTTTTCCGGCTCGCGAAGGCCCGCCCGGCTCAGCTTGATCGCCGAGCTCAGGGCGTCGATGGCACTGTCCTGGCCGAAGACGACGCGCTTCAGGTTGCCCTGCAGGTCGCGCAGCGCCTCGGTGTCGGTCTTCGAGACCGACTTCGGCGGGATGCGCGCGATCTTCGACACGATGGCCTCGATCTCCTTCGGCGTGATCGTCTTCCGCCGCTTGTTGGCGGGCAGCAGGTGCTGCGCTGCGCCGGCCTCGTCGATCACGTCGATCGCCTTGTCGGGCAGCTTGCGGTCATTGATGTAGCGGCTGGACAGGTCGACCGCCGACTTGATCGCGTCGGCCGTGTACTTGACCTCGTGGTGGTCCTCGAAGAACGGCTTCAGCCCGCGCAGGATCTTGACCGTGTCGTCCAGCGACGGCTCGTTGACGTCGATCTTCTGGAAGCGCCGGCTCAGCGCCCGGTCCTTCTCGAAGTGCTGGCGGAACTCGTTATAGGTCGTCGAGCCCATGCAGCGCAGCGAGCCGGACTGAAGCGCCGGTTTCAGCAGGTTCGAGGCGTCCATCGCGCCGCCCGTCGTCGCCCCGGCGCCGATGACGGTGTGGATCTCGTCGATGAACAGGATGGCGTCCGGGTGCTCCTCCAGCTCCTTGATGACGGCTTTCAGCCGCTCCTCGAAATCACCACGATAGCGCGTGCCGGCCAGCAGCGCGCCCATGTCGAGCGAGAAGATGGTCGAGCCGGACAGGATCTCGGGCGTGTCGCCGTCGACGATCTTCTTGGCCAGACCCTCGGCGATTGCCGTCTTGCCGACGCCGGGGTCGCCGACCAGCAGCGGGTTGTTCTTGCGCCGCCGGCACAGAACCTGGATGCAGCGCTCGACCTCCAGCTCGCGGCCGATCAGCGGATCGACCTTGCCCTGGCGCGCCTTGGCGTTGAGGTCGACGCAGAACTTGGCCAGCGACGTGTCCTCGTTCGGCTCCTCGGCGGCGCTCGTCTCCTCGGCCTGCTCCTCGTCGTCGCTGCCGCGCACCGGGCGCCGCTCGCCGAAGGCGGGGTCCTTGGCGATGCCGTGGCTGAGGAAGTTGACCGCGTCATAGCGCGTCATGTCCTGCTCCTGCAGGAAGAACGCCGCGTGGCTCTCGCGCTCGTTGAAGATGGCGACCAGCACGTTGGCGCCCGTCACCTCGGACCGGCCTGAGGACTGCACGTGAATGGCGGCGCGCTGGATGACGCGCTGGAAACCGGTCGAGGGTGCGGCCTCCGACCCCTCGATATCAAAGACCAGCGTCTCCAGCTCGGTATCGATGAACTTGGTCAGAGTCTTGCGCAGCTCGGCAAGGTCGACCGAGCAGGCGCGCATGACGCGTGCCGCGTCGGGCTCGTCGACAAGCGCCAGCAGCAAATGCTCCAGCGTCGCCAGCTCGTGTCGCCGCGCGTTGGCGAAACCGATGGCCCGATGAATTGCATCCTCGAGCGTGTTGGTGAGGGACGGCATCTACTGCTCCTTCGCACGGGGTCGCCTTCGGGGCCTCCAGCAGTATACCATGACGGTGCCTGCTGGGTTCCCGCAAGGCCACGGAACCACAGAAATGTAATGTCGGCGTTGCCGGATTGCCGATCAAGCGGCGTGGCATTGCGCCGGGTGGGCGGGCGAGGCGGGCAGCCTCACTCCTTCTCCATGGTGCACTGGAGCGGGTGCTGGTTCGACCGGGCGCAGTCCATGACCTGCGTCACCTTGGTCTCGGCAACCTCGAACGGGTAGACGCCGACCACGGCGATTCCCTTGTTGTGCACCGTCAGCATGATCTCGACCGAGCGGCCATGGTCGAGGTTGAAGAAACGCTCCAGCACGTAGACGACGAACTCCATGGGGGTGTAGTCGTCGTTCAGCATCAGCACCTTGTAGAGCGAGGGCCGCTTCGTCTTCGGCTTGGCCTTGGTGACAACGCCGACATCGCCCTTGCCCTTGCGCCCCTTGTCGCCGTCCTCGGCCATGCCGGCCGGACGAATCGGGAGTGCGCCTTGGTTATCGGGTGTCAGCATGCCGTCGTCAGCACAGGCTTTTGGGGGAGACCTCATCCGACGGCGAATATAAGCCGTCCGGCGGAATAGAAAAGGGGGCCCCTGCAGGGACCCCCTCGTATCGTGTCGCGGTCGGCTGCGGGCCAACCGATGCAGTCTGGTGTCAGCCCGCGTTTCGAAGCCCGGGTCAGCCCTGGGGCCGGCCGGACCAGGCGCCGTTTCAGGCGCGGTTGGTCTTGGCCATCTCGACGGCCGCGGTGAAGCGCGCGTTCAGGGGGGCGAACGCCTCCTTTGCGGCGACCGAGTACATCTCGTTCATCCGCGTCGCCTGAGCGACGAAACCCTCGAACGAGGCCTTGGCGAAGTTGGTGTTCTTCTCGAAGAACTCGGTGACCGACTTCGAGGAGACCAGCTCCTTCGACGCGGCCATCGCGTCCTCGTAGGCCTTCTTCGAGTAGGCCATCACCTCGGCGTTCATGTCCTCGGCGGCCTTGGCGACGACCTTGGACGAGGCGACCATGGCTTCGACATTGTCCTGGCCGAACTGGTTCACGTCCTCGAAGCCCTTCGACATCCGCTCGACATTCTCTTCCATCGAGCGCTTCGCCTCGTTGGTGAAGTTCTCGACCTGCTCGTTTGCGATCTTGTTCATCTGGGTTCTCCCGCTTGTCTGTTTGCTGCCTGCGCCGGGAGCCCTGGATGCGGGCGCGGCGCCTTGTTCGATGGCGGGTATATGGACCCCATGCTGCACTGCGTCAAGAGACTTATTGTGCAGCGCACCATTTTTTCTGCGGCCGGTCAGCCGGGCGGGTCCCCGCCCGGCTGACCGGCCTGTCCACAGGCCAGTTTGCCGGCAGGGGCAATTTCCGATTTTCATGGCGTCAACAATTTGTTAGGCTGCTTATCGCAAATCGAGAAGCAGGAGGAGGGGAAGCGGGCGCAGACCTGCTCCCCGGGGCTGAAAGCAGGCAAGGGGCAGAGCATGCGATTCCCAATTTTCTGGGCGCGCGTGGCAGCGGCGACGCTGCTGCTGACGATGGGCGTTGGCGCGGGCGGTCCGGCACAGGCGGCCCGGCAGGCCGCCATCGTGATGGACATGCGCGACGGCACGGTCTTCTACCAGGACGACGCCGACCGGCGGCAGCCGCCGGCGTCGCTGACCAAGATGATGACGCTTTACCTGACGTTCGAGGCGGTGCGCGACGGCCGCATCAGCCTCGATCAGAAGTTCCGCGTCTCGCGCCACGCGGCCGCCCAGCCCGCCTCCAAGCTCTACCTCAAGGCTGGGCAGCAGGTGAAGGTGCGCGACCTCATCCGTGCCGCCGCGATCAAGTCGGCCAATGACTGCGCGATGGTACTCGCCGAAGGCGTCGGCGGCTCGGAGAAGGCCTTCGCACAAATGATGACGCGCAAGGCGCACGCGCTCGGCATGAAGAACACGACCTTCAAGAACCCGCACGGCCTGACGGCTCCGGGGCACCTGTCGACGGCGCGCGACATGGCGACCCTCGCGCGGCACCTGTTTTTTGATTTTCCCGAGTACTACAACATCTTCTCACGCACGAACGACACCGCCGCCGGCAAGCGCGTCTGGACGACCAACCGGCTGCTGTCCAGCTATCCCGGCGCGGACGGCATCAAGACCGGCTACACCGGCGCCGCCGGCTACAACCTGGCCGCCTCGGCGCATCGCGGGCAGGAGCGCGTGCTCGCCGTCGTGCTCGGCGCGCCCTCCAGCCGCGCGCGCAACCGGAAGGTGGCCGAGCTGCTGGACCTCGGCTTCTCGAAGGCGCCGAGCCGGGCGCGCATCGTCAAGCCAAAGACAGGGGCGCGGGTGCTGGTCGCGTCCGCCCCGGTGCCGCCGGAAAAGCCGGAGGGGCCGGAATCGGGCCTCGAGATGCTCGCCGCGGCCTTCGTGCCCAGCGCCGAGGCGGCGACGCCGCCAATCACCGCCGCGGTCGCCTCGACCTCGCTCTGGGCGCCGCGGAACGCCGGGCTGCCCCGGCCGCGGGGTGGCACGCTGCGCGCCGCCACAGACGCCGCCGGCGTGCCGATGCCGCCCCGCCGGCCTGGCCGCCGCGTGGCGGCCGCCGGCAACGCAAGGTGGTCCGGCTGGGCCGCCGAGATCGGCCCCTACACCTCCGAGACGGCGGCGCTGGCCAGCCTCGCGGACATTGCCGGGCAACGAATTGGCGACGCCTCGGTGTTCAAGGTCCGCCAGAGCGGCGGCCGCAACGGCCAGCAGGTCTACAGCCTGCACCTGGCCGGCCTCAGCGAGGGCGGCGCCGCGCAACTCTGCGGCGTGGTCTCCGCCAGCGACATGGGCTGCGACATCATGCAGGCGGCGCGATGACCTGATCCGCACGGGTGACCGTGCAGGGTGGGCCTCAGGCCCACCCTTTTTCATGCCGTCCGTCCGTCCGTCTCGTAGGAAAGATCGATTGGCGCGCACGCCGTTCCGTCCCCGCGGAACCTACGGGCGCCCGACCGAGACGTAGCGGAAGCCGGCGGCGCGGGCTTCCTCGGGCACGTAGACGTTGCGCAGGTCGACCATGACGTCGCCGGTCATCTGCCGGAACAGCCGCTTCAGGTCCAGTGCCCGGAACTCGTTCCACTCGGTCATCAGTACCAGCACGTCGGCGCCGGCCGCCGCCTCGTAGGGCCGCTCGACCCAAGTGACGTCGCCCAGCAGCGCCTCGCCCTCCTTGCGCCCCTTGGGGTCGCAGACGACGATCTCGGCGCCGGCCTCACGCAGCATTGGCAGAATATCCAGCGCCGGCGCGTCGCGCATGTCATCGGTGCCCGGCTTGAACGTGACGCCCAGCACGGCGATGCGCTTGCCGGCGACCGACCCGCCGGCGGCAGCGAAGATCTTGTCCGCCATGTGCGCGCGGCGCGCCTCGTTGACCTCGATGACGGTCGAGACGATGCGCAGCGGGCTGGCGTGCTCCTCGGCCGTCCTGACCAGCGCGTGCGTGTCCTTGGGAAAGCACGAGCCGCCATAGCCCGGCCCCGGATGCAGGAACTTCGAGCCGATCCGGCCGTCCAGCCCGATGCCCTTGGCGACATGCTGAACGTCGGCGCCGACCTTCTCGCAGAGATCGGCGATCTCGTTGATGAAGGTGATCTTCGTCGCCAGGAAGGCGTTCGCCGCGTATTTGATCATCTCCGCCGATTCGAGGCTGGTGAAGACGATCGTCGTCTCGCGGAGATTCAGCGGCCGGTAGATCTCGCTCATCACCGCGCGGGCGCGGTCATTCTCGACGCCGACGACGATGCGGTCGGGCCGCATGAAATCCTCGATCGCCGCGCCCTCGCGCAGGAACTCGGGGTTCGAGGCGACGTCGAACTCGGCGTCCGGACGCGCCTTGCGGATCAGATCCTGGATCACCCTGTTGGTGCCGACGGGGACGGTCGACTTGGCGACGACGACCAGGTGCTCGCGGATCAGCGGCGCCAGTTCCTCGGCGGCGGCGAAGACATAGGAAAGATCCGCGTGCCCGTCGCCGCGCCGGGCCGGCGTGCCGACGGCGATGAACGCCGCCTGGGCGCCGTCGACCGCCTCGGCCAGGTCCGCCGTGAAGGCCAGCCGGCCAGCTGCGACGTTCATCCCGAGCAGCCGCTCGAGCCCCGGCTCGTAGATCGGCACCCGGCCGGCCTTCAGCCCCTCGATCTTGTCGGCATCCTTGTCGACGCAGACGACGTCATGGCCGAAAGCCGACAGGCAGACGCCGCTGACGAGGCCGACATAGCCGGTGCCGATCATTGCGATTCGCATCAGTTACCCCCGGCTGCGACTGCGGCTGCGGCGGCGTCGGTCCCCGGCAGGGCCAGCGCCTTGACCATCTCGCGCACCTCCTGGCGGGCCGCGACGTGGCTGAGTGTCATCGTGATTTGCCCACCCTCCTTCAGGTCCAGCAGCGTCAGCCCGTTCAGGAACAACTCGCGAAAGATGACGCGCTCCGAGAAGCCCGGTACGATCCTGAAGCCGATGCGCTTGGACAGCGCCGCCATCGCGCCCGTGACCTTGCGCCGGTTGCGGCTTTCCAGCGTCGCGATGCGGTTGCGCATCACCACCCAGTCGGTCGGTGGCCGGCCCGCGGCGGCCCGGCGCTGCCGGCATGACCAGACCAACTCGGAATAGACCGAGGGCCCGAGCACCTTGCCGCTGCCCGGGTCGATGCGGCCGAGCAGGTCAAAGTCGACCAGGCTGTCGTTCATCGGCGTCAGCAGCGTGTCGGCGGCGGCGTGCGCCGCCTCGGCCAGCGGCGTAACGGCGCCGGGCGTGTCGATCAAGATGAACCGGCAGGTCTCGCCCAGCCAGCGGATGCCCTCGGCCAGGTTCTGCCTGTCCTCCTCGGCCGCCTCGGCGCGCAGCGCCGCCTTGGACGGCTCGACGGCGCAGAGCTGCGGCATCACCAGCGAGGCGCCGGTCCGCTCGTTATAGGCGTTGCGGTTGTCGAGGTAGCGAAAGAAGCTCTGCTGCCGGCTGTCCAGGTCGATGGCGCCGATGCGGTGGCCCTGCCGGGCCAGCGCGACGAACAGGTGCATGGCGGTCGTGGACTTGCCGGACCCGCCCTTCTCGTTTCCGAGAACGATGATGTGCGGCCGGTCCTGCATCGCTGCCGGTCCGGGATGTGACGTCGCGACGTCTGCCGGATGCGCCCCCTCCACGTCCGCCGGCCGGGATCAGAGACCGAAGTCGCCGAACTTCTTCTTGAAGCGCGAGACGCGCCCGCCCGTGTCCATCAGGCTGCGCTGGCCGCCGGTCCAGGCCGGGTGCGCCAGCGGATCGATGTCCAGCGTCAGCTGCTCGCCCTCGCCGCCCCAGGTCGAGCGCATCTGCACGACCGAGCCGTCGGTCATCTTCACGTCGATGACGTGATACTCGGGATGGATTTCGCCCTTCATGGCACGCTCCTCGGAGATGCGCGCGGCCGGGAAACACTCCATCGGCCGCCAAAAATACCGGCCGGGCCGTGGTCGCGGCCCGGGAGATCGCGGTCTATATGGGAATCGCGGGCGCGGGGCAACCCCCCGGCCGCCGGATTCGCGGGCGCCTCCGGGTTGCCTTTCGGCGCCGGCGCGGGCATGGAGGCGCCGGCCCGACAATGCCCCCGGGCGAGAGGCGGAAAACATGGGCGGAACGGCGCCAAGGCTGGTCATATTCGACGTCGACGGCACGCTTGTCGACAGCCAGGCGGCGATCCTGGCGGCGATCGACGAGGCGTTCCGCAGCGCCGGCCGGCCGGCGCCGGGGCGCGCCGAGGCGCTCGGCATCGTCGGCCTGTCGCTGGTCGAGGCGATGGCCGTGCTGGTGCCGGATGCCGGCGCCGACGTGCATGTCGAGCTTGCCCGGCATTACCGCGAGGCCTTCGTCGCGTTGCGCCAGCGCACGGGCGGCGAGGCGGCAACGCCGCTGTTCCCAGGCGCGCGCGACACGGTGATGCGGCTGGACGCCACCGGCTGGCGTCTGTCGATCGCCACCGGCAAGGCGCGTCGCGGGCTCGATCATTTCCTGGCGACGCACGGACTGGCGCCGCACTTCACCGGCACGCAGACCGCCGACGACGCGCCGTCAAAGCCGCACCCGCAGATGGTGCTGAACTGCCTGGCCGCCGCCGGCGTCGCGCCTGCCGACGCGGTGATGGTCGGCGACACCGAGTTCGACATGGCGATGGGCCGCGCCGCCGGCTGCCGCACGATCGGCGTATCGTGGGGCTATCACCCGGTCGATCGCGTGCGCGCCGCCGGCGCCGAGCGCATCGCCGACAGCTTCGAGGAACTGCAGACGATCCTGGACACGATCTGGGAGCCGGCATGAAGCGCTTCTGGAAGGAGGCGAGGTCCGACCGCGTCGAAGGCGGCTGGCTGGTCCGGCTCGAACTCGCGCCCGGTACGCACGCCGGCCCGCCGGCTCTGCGTCGTGCCGGTGGCCGGCATGGCGGACGGCATCGCCGCCGAGTGGAACGCGCAGGGCGAGCGCATCGACCCGCTGTCGATGCCCATGACGCGCGCCGCCAGCACCTGCCTCGACCGCGTGATGCCCGAGCTGGATGCCATCCGACGTACGGTCTCCGGCTATGGCGCCACGGACCTGCTCTGCTACCGCGCCCCCGCGCCGGCCGATCTGGCCGCCCGCCAGACGCGCGACTGGAACCCGATTCTGGACTGGGCGGCCGAGGCGCTGGGGGCGCGGCTCTCGACGGCCGAGGGGGTCATGCACGTCGCCCAGCCGCCCGAGGCTGTCGCCAAGCTCGCCGCCGAGGTGCGCGCGCTCGACCCCTGGGAGCTGACGGCGCTGAGCGAGCTGACAACGCTGTCAGGCTCGCTGGTGCTGGCGCTAGCCGTCTGCCACGGCAGGCTGCCGGCGGACGAGGCGTGGCGGCTGTCGCGCATCGACGAGCAATGGAATATCGAGCAGTGGGGCGAGGACGCCGAGGCCTCGCGCCAGGCGGCCCGGCGCGAGGCCGACTTCATGTCCGCCGCCGACCTGCTGCGCCTTCTGGGGCGGACCTGACGCGCCCTCCGCACCCCTCCGCCCGCGGGCGCGTCAGGCCCAGCCTGTGCGGGAGGGCGGCCGCATTTCCAAGGATGGTTAAGGGGCACTAGGCACATTTAAAAAGACCACGAGCGATTTGGAAAAATCAAAATTCCACAGCCGCTTGACCCCGACTCATGCGTAAGGCCATGCCCTCGGACGCGCCTCCGCCGGTCGGCGCAAGGCTCGTAGGGCGGGTTCCAACCCGCCACGATCGCTCCGGCGGGGTAGACCCCGCCCTGCATTGCTCCGCGCTGACGGCTTGATTCCCTCAGGCGGCGTGCGCGAACTCCCAGTACAGATCGCGCGCCCGGCGCGCCACCGGGCCGAACTCCAGCGTGCGGTCGTCGAAGCGGACAATCGGCAACACCTTGCCGGCGTTGCCGGTCGAGAAGATCTCGTCGGCGGTGCGGAAATCGTCCAGCGTCAGCGTCGTCTCGTGCGCCGGCAGGCCGGCGTCATGCAGCAGCTTCAGGACGCGCTGGCGGGTGATGCCGTTCAGGAAGGTGCCGTTCGGGATCGGCGTCAGCGCCACGCCGTCGCGCACCATCCAGATATTCGAGGTCGCCGTCTCGGCGACGTTGCCCAGCGCATCCAGCACGATGGCGTTGTCAAAGCCGTTGCCGCGCACCTCGCGCAGCATCCGCGCGTTGTTCGGGTAGAGGCAGCCCGCCTTGGCATCTGTCGGCATGCACTCGACCGTCGGCCGGCGATAGCGCGTGGTGGTGATGGAGAACCCCTTCGGCTCCGGCATCGGCACGTCCTCGATGCAGAGCGCGAAATCGGTCGAACTCGGGGTCGGCCAGCACGATCGACCCGGCGCTCTCGCGCGACCAGTACATCGGCCGAATGTAGAGCGCCGCGCCGGCGGGATACTTTGTGATCCCCTCGCGCGCGATCTCCAGCATCTCGCCGTCCGGGATGATCGCCTTCAGCCCCATCGTCCGGGCCGAGGCGTTCGCGCGGCGGCAGTGCAGGTCCAGGTCGGGCGCCACGCCCTCGAAGGCGCGCGCGCCGTCGAAGACCATCGTGCCGAGCCAGGCGCCGTGGTCTGCCGCGCCCAGGATGGGGTGATTGCCCTGATGCCAGCCGCCCCGATGCCAGGTCCAGATGGTCTTGCCGACTGCCATGCGCGCCTCCCGAAATTCACGCCGGAGTAGCGCGCCGGCGCCGGGCGGGCAAGCGCGTGTCACTCCTCCGTGACGCTCCGCAACGCCGCCAGCGCCGCGTCGAAGCCGGCCTCAAGCTCTCCGTTCACGCCGCGAAGCCCGGCCGCGACCCGCTCGGCCCAGTCCGCATAAACCCGCGCGTCCCGCCTCGCGCCGACGGCCAGCGAGTTCAGGTTCGACGCCTTGTCGGCGATCTTGATTATCTTCGCGCGGTCCGACGCGAACGGCGCGGTCTCTACCTGGCGCTCCTTGCGGGCGTTCTCGTCCAGACTTGGGTCGTCGGTGACCTCGGCCACCATGGCAGCGACCTCCGGGCCGAAGGCGCGCTCCACGTCTTCGTTGGTCGCCTCGCCGTCCTCGACCGTGTCGTGCAGCAGCGCCGCGGCAACCAGGGCCGCGTCGTTGCCGCCGGTCGCCCGGGCGACGCGACGCGCCACATCGGCGACGTGATTCACGTAGGGCTGGCCGGGCAGACCCTTACGGCGCTGGCCGGCATGGTGCCGGCAGGCGAAATCGACGGCGCAGGCGAGCAGCAGGACCTCTGACATGGCGCGCCCCTCAGGCGACGGCGCACGCCGCGGCGGCGAGCAGCCGGATACCCTCCTCGATGCGCTCGGCCGGGATCGACGAGAACCCGAGCCGCATGTGCCGCCGCCCCTCGGCCGGGTCGGCGAAGAAGGGCGCGCCGGGCTCGATGACGACGCCCGAGGCCATCGCCGCCAGCGCCAGCGCCTCCGAGTCGAGCCCCTCCGGCCCGGTCAGCCAGTAGGACGAGCCACCAAAGCCGGGCCGTTGCGACCAGCCGGGCAGGTGGCGCGACAGCGCCTCGCCCATCACCTGCCAGCGGTCGCGGTAGACCCGGTGGATGCGGCGCACCAGCACGTCGAAATGCCCGTTCGCCAGGAACAGCGCTGCGGCGCGCTGATTGTTGCCGGGCGGATGGCGCAGCATCAGCCGGCGAAGCGCACGCAGCTCGGTCACCAGCCGGGCGTCGGCGACCAGGAAGCCCAGCCGCAGCCCCGGCATCAGCGATTTCGACAGCGAGCCGACGTAGATGACGCGCCCATCCTCGTCGAGCGACTTCAGCGCCGGCAGCGGCGTGCCGGAATAGTTCGTTTCGAATTCGTAGTCGTCCTCGACGATCACCATGTCGCCCGCCCGTGCCGCGGCCAGCAGGGCCTTGCGGCGCTCCAGGCTCATCGTGACGGTCGTCGGGTGCTGGTGCGAGGGTGTGACCACGACCAGCGCGGCGCCCTCAATCCTCCCCTCGAAGTCGATGCCCTCGGCGTCGACCGGCAGCATCCGCACCGCCCGCGTGCGCAGCGCGCAGATATTGCGCAGGTCAGGATAGCCCGGGTCCTCGATCGCCACCGCCGTGTCGGGCCGCAGCAGCATGGCGGCGATGAGATAGAGCGCGTTCTGTGCCCCCAGCGTCACCAGGATCTCGTCCGGGCCAGCGGCGATGCCGCGCAGCGGCAGCACGCGGTGGGCGATCTCCTCGACCAGCAGCGGGTCGTCGGCGGCAAAGCGGTCCTCGGTCCAGGCGTCGATCCAGCGCGTCCCCATTGCCTGGCGCACGCAGTCGCGCCACTCGGCGATCGGAAAGACCTCGCGATCGACCTGGCCGTAGATGAAGGGGTAGGGCTGACGCTGCCAGCCGTCGGGCTTCGACAGGTTGCGCTGGCGCCCCGGCAGCTTGGCCAGCCGCGGCCCCCAGTCGATCCGGCCCGAGGGGTGCTCGGCCGCCGGCCGGCCGGCCATGCCGTCGACCGCCGACGAGTCGACGTAGAAGCCCGATCGCTCGCGCGAGGCCAGGAACCCCTCGGCCGCCAGCGTCTGGTAGGCCAGCGTCACCGTGTTGCGCGAGACGTGCAGCCGCGCCGCCATGGCGCGCGTCGAGGGCACCGGGTCGCCAGCCTTGAGCTGGCCGTTGCGGATCGACTCGATCAGGATCTCGCGAATCTGCGCCTGCAGCGTCGCGGGCCTGGCCCGTTCGAGATGGTAGAGCGCGTCACGCATGTGGTCGCAGCATCCGGGGGCAACTGGTCCTATGATGGTGCCAGCCTACTCCGGTAGTGTCACCATGATCAAGCGGGCTGCCTCGGCGGCCCGTCGCGCCCCCGCGACGCCATTCGGCGCGCGTGCGCCAGCCCCGGGAGACCCGCCATGCATGACCTGAACATAGCCGACGCCGCGCGCGCGAACTCGCTGGAAGAGCACTGGATGCCGTTCAGCGGCAACCGCGACTTCAAGGAGAACCCGCGCCTCGTCGTCAAGGGCGAGGGCATGTACTACACAGACCACAAGGGCGGACGCGTCATCGATGGCTCGTCGGCGCTGTTCTGCTCGCCGGCCGGCCACGCCCGGCCCGAGATCGCCGAGGCGGTCTACGAGCAGCTCAAGGAAAATTCCTACACGCCGCACTTCCAGCTTGGCCATCCGGGCAGCTTCGAGCTGGCGCGTCGCGTCTCGGCGATCCTGCCGGAGCCGTTCAACCACGTGTTCTTCACGAACTCCGGGTCGGAATCGATCGACACGGCGCTGAAGATGGTCATGGCCTACCACCGCGCCAACGGCCAGTCGCAGCGCCTGCGCTTCGTCAGCCGCGAGCGCGCCTATCACGGCGTCAACATGGGCGGCGTCTCGCTGGCCGGCATGGTGAAGAACCGCGAGACGTTTCCGGTCGTGCTGCCGAACGTCGTCACGATCCGGCACACGTTTACGGGCAAGGACCTGTTCCACGACGGCCAGCCGCAGCATGACGGCCCGGAGCTTGCCGACGACCTCGAGCGGCACTGCGCGACCTATGGCGGCTCGACCATCGCCGCCGTCTTCGTCGAGCCGGTGGCCGGCTCGACCGGCACGCTGGTGCCGCCCAAGGGATATCTCGAGCAGCTGCGCCAGATCTGCGACCGGCACGGCATCCTCCTGGTCTTCGACGAGGTCATCACCGGCTTCGGGCGCCTCGGCGCGCCGTTCGCGGCGCAGCTCTTCGGGGTGACGCCGGACATCATGACGATGGCGAAGGCGCTGACCAACGGCTGCGTGCCGATGGGCGCCGTCGCCTGCCGCGACGAGATCTACGAGACCGTCACCGGCGCCGCGCCGCAGAACGCCATCGAGTTCTTCCACGGCTACACCTACTCGGCACACCCGGTCGCTTGCGCCGCCGGCAACGCGGCGCTGCAGATCTACGAGACCGAGGGGCTGTTCCAGCGGGCCGCCGATCTGGCGCCCTACTTCAAGGACGCGGTAGCGAGCCTGCGTGACCACGCGCTGGTCCGCGACATCCGCACCATCGGCCTGATGTCGGGCATCGAGGTGCATCCGCAGGAGGGCAAGCCGGGGCTGCGCGGGCAGGAGATGCAGAAGGCGCTGTTCTGGAACGGCTGCCACGTCAAGTTCACCGGCGACTGCGGCATCGTCGCGCCGGCCTTCATCGCCGAGCGGGCGCATGTGGATGAGATCGTCGACAAGTTCCGCACGACGCTGGACCAGTTCGCGGCGTGAACCATGGTGGGCCGGGGGCCCACCATGCGAACGGCCCGTAGGGTGGGCGTCTCGCCCACCCTTCCTCGCATGACGCTGCCCCTCCTCGAAACCCCGCGCCTGCGGCTCCGTCCGCGCGGGCTGGCCGATCTCGAAGACTGTTTCCGCATGGACCGCGAGCCGGGGACGCTCGACTGGATCGACTGGCCCGAACCGGCCGGCGGCTGGGAGGACGAGGCGGCGCACCGGGCGTTCATCCGGTTGCGCACCGAGGCCCGCTATCCCGACGGCATGGGCTACTGGATCATCGCCCGGCGCGAGCGGCCGGGTGGATTTCTCGGCTGGGTGCTGCTGATCCCCGAGGACGCGCGCGGGCCGCTGGTCGAGATCGGCTGGCGGGTGCCGCGGGCCGCCCGCGGCCAGGGGCTGGCCAGCGAGGCGGCCGGGCGCTTGCTGGCCTACGGGCTGGGCGAGTTGGGCCTGGACCGCGTGGTCGCCGACATCTATCCCGCCAACATCGCATCGACGCGCGTGGCCGAGAAGATCGGCATGCGGAGCACCGGCTCGACGCCGGGCGTGCCGCGCCTCGTCCGCTACGAGGCGCGGGCGTGATCCTGGTCCTGAACTGCGGCTCGTCTTCGATCAAGGCAGCGGTCTTCGGCCCCGGCGACGACCGCGCCGTCGCGCGCGCGCTGGTCGAGCGGATCGGGGCCGGTCCGCGCGTCTTCATCGAGACGGCCGAGGGCCGCGAGGAGGCCGCGCCCGCGCTGGACGGCCACGCGGCGCTGCTGGGCTGGCTGCTGCCGCGACTGGCGGCCGGCGCGGGCGAGATCTCCGTCGTCGGCCATCGGGTCGTGCATGGCGGGCTGCATTTCGCCGACCCCGTCCGGGTCGACGACGCGGTCGTCGGCGAACTGGAGCGGCTGGTGCCAATGGCCCGCTCGCACCAGCCGCACAACATCGCCGGCGTCCGGGCGGTGACGCGGCTCTGGCCCGGTTGCCCGCAGGTCGCCTGCTTCGACACGGCGTTCCACCGAACCATCCCCGAGGTGCGCCAGCGCTTCGCCCTGCCGCCCGAGCTGACGGCGAAGGGCATCCGCCGCTATGGCTTCCACGGCATCAGTTACGAGTGGATCGCCCGCCGGCTGCCCATGCTGACGCGACACGCCGAGGGGCGGGTCGTCGTCGCGCATCTGGGCAACGGCGCCAGCCTCTGCGCCATGCGCGGCCGGCGGAGCGAGGCGACGACAATGGGCTTCACGCCGCTGGACGGGCTGATCATGGGCAACCGGCCGGGCACGCTGGACCCCGGCGCGGTGCTCTACCTGTTCGACGAGCTGAAGATGACGGCCGAGCAGGTGCGCCACCTGCTGTTCGACCAGTCGGGGATGCTGGGCGTCAGCCATCTCTCGAACGACATGCGCAGCCTGCTGACCAGCGAGGATCCGGACGCGCGGCTGGCGGTCGAGCTGTTCGTCGACCGCGCGGTGCGCGAGATCGCCGGCATGGCGGCGGCCATCGGCGGCATCGATGCCTTGGTCTTCACGGGCGGCATCGGCGAGAACGCGGCCGGCATCCGGGCGCGCATCGCGGCGGGCTGCGCCTGGCTCGGCGCCCGGCTGGACGCCGACGCCAACGCCGCGGCCCGGACGGTGATCTCGGCACCCGGCAGCGCCGTCGAGATGCTGGTCGTTCCGACTGACGAGGAGGCGATGATCGCCCGGCACTGCCGCGCGATGCTCGCCTGACGCCGCCGCAGCCGCGCGCGGATGCATACCGCCGACGCGTCGCCGCTGCCTGTCGGCGCGGAATGGAAGCCTGCAATGGCAGCATCGCGGCCCGGCCATGAGCAGCATGTGCCGCAGCGAGGCTTCGATGGCGTTGCCGCGCGTTCGGAAACCTGTTCGGCGAGGATCTTTCGGTAATTTTTGCTAATTGGATGGTGCCGGCGAGCAAGGCCATTGCTGGGGGGCGCGCCGGTGCTGCGTGCGAGCACGCGCCATTGGCGCCGGGCGGGCGTGGGGTGCGCCTTGACGCGGGTGCCGGGGTTTCGGCCCGCTGCCGGGCGGGATCAATCCGCCGCCTGCGCCGCCGGCTCCGCCGTCGCCATCGTCAGCGTCACACGCAGGTGGCGACGATGTCGTCGACCGAGGCGCCGCGCGACAGGTCGCTGACCGGGCGCGCGAAGCCTTGCAGGATCGGGCCGATGGCGCGCGCGCCGGCCAGGCGCTCGACCAGCTTGTAGCCGATGTTGCCGGCGTCGAGCGTCGGGAAGACCAGCACGTTGGCGTGGCCCGCCACCGGGCCGCCCGCCCGCTTGCGCGCCGCCACGGCGGCGTCGAGCGCGGCGTCGGCCTGGAACTCGCCGTCGATCGGCAGTTCCGGGGCGCGCTCGCGCGCGATGGCGAGCGCCTGGCGGACGCGCTCGACCTCGGGCCCTGCGCCCGAGCCGAGCGTCGAGAAGGAGAGGAGCGCGGTGCGCGCCTCGCCCAGCAGCGCCGCGCCCGAGCGGGCCGAGGCGATGGCAATGTCGGCGAGTTCGTCAGCGCTGGGCGCGACCGTCAGGGCGCAGTCGGCAAAGACCAGCGCCCGGCCGCCGGGCAGGATCATCAGGAAGAAGCTGGACGGGGTCTCAACGCCGGGCGCCAGGCCGACCGTCAGCATGCCCGCCTCGATGACGCGGCGCGTCGGGGTGGCGGCGCCGGCAACCATCGCGTCGGCCTCGCCGGCCGCGACCAGCGCGCCGGCGAAGCAGGCCGGGCGGTCGAGCAGGCGGCCGGCCATGGCGGGGGTCATGCGTGGCCGCTGGCGGGTGACGATCTCGGCCAGCCGGTCGAGGTCCGGGTGGGCCGCGGGGTCCAGCGTTTCACAGCCCGGCGCCTCGCCGCCGACCAGCAGGACGCGGGCGAGGCCCTCGGCGGCCAGCCGGCCGGCGGCCTCGGCAATGCGCGGCTCGTCGCCTTCGGGCAGCACGAGGGTGCGCGGCGCGGCGCGGGCGGCGGCAAAGGCGCGGTCGAGGACGCCCGTCGCGCGGTTTTGCGCCTCTGCTGTCGCGTTGGGTGACATCACCGGCCTCCTGGCGTCACGCGGGAAGGCGATCCACCGAACCGGGGTCTTGTTTCCGGCCCGGCACGCCTCGGGAAAGGGGGCGGATCGTGTCGCGTGGTCGGCAGGGCGCACCTGTCCGCCGGCGCTTCCGCCCTCGCCCTTCCCCATGAGGGGAAGGAGGACGGGGGTGGAGGGGTGGGTACATCCCTGCATCGATCGGCGGTCAGGCCGGCTCGGGCTCGGGCCTGACGAGGCCACGGCCTTCCAGCAGCGCCCCGACGCCGGGCATGGCGCCCCGGAAGGCCAGGTAGGCGGCCTCTGGTGTCTCGCGGCCGCCGGCCGACAGGACGTGCGCCGCCAGCTTCTCGGCGGTGGCAGGGTCGAAGGGGTCGCCGGCCTCCTCGAAGGCGCGGAAGGCGTCGGCGTCCAGCACCTCGGACCACATGTAGCTGTAGTAGCCGGCCGAGTAGCCGTCGCCGGCAAAGACGTGCTGGAAGTGCGGCGTGCGGTGGCGCATCGTGATCGCCGTCGGCATGTCGATCCCCGCCAGCACCGCGGCCTCGAACGCCGCCGGGTCGAACCCGGACGGGTCGCCGATCTCGTGCATCTCGAGGTCGACCAGCGCCGAGGCGATGAACTCGACCGTCTTGAACCCTTGGTTGAAGGTCTCGGCGGCCTTCAGCCGCTCGACCAGCGCCGCAGGGATCTGCTCGCCGGTCCGGTAGTGGCGGGCGTGCGCCTCCAGCACCTGCGGCACGGTCAGCCAGTGCTCGTAGAGCTGGCTCGGCAGCTCTACGAAGTCGCGCGCGACCGAGGTGCCGGCGATGAACGGGTAGGTGACGTCCGACATCAGGCCATGCAGCGCGTGGCCGAACTCGTGGAACAGCGTCTGCGCGTCGTCCCAGCCGAGCAGCGCCGGCTCGCCATGCGCGAAGTTGCAGGTGTTGAGGATGACCGGGCGGCCGGGCTGCCACAGCCCCTGCTGGCCGCGCAGCGCGCTCATCCAGGCACCGGATCGCTTCGACGGCCGGGCATAGTAGTCGCCGATGAAAATGCCGACGTGCTGGCCGTCCCGCGTGACCTCCCAGGCACGGGCGTCCGGGTGCGGGACGGGGACATCGACGGGCGCGAAGGCCAGCCCGAACAGGCGGTGGGCGACGTCGAAAGCGGCCGCCAGCACGTTGTCGAGCGCCAGGTACGGCTTCAGCTCGCCCTCGTCGAGGTCATAGGCGCGCTTGCGCAGCTTCTCGGCGTAGTAGCGCCAGTCCCAGGGCTCGATCTCGAGGTTGGCGCCCTCCTCGGCGGCGAGCCGCTGGAGCGCCTCGGCCTCCTCGGCGGCGCGGCGCCGGGCGGGGCCCCAGACGGCCATCAGCAGCTCGCGCGCGCGCTCCGGGCTGCCCGCCATCTGGTTGTCGAGCTTGAAGCGGGCGAAGGTGTCGAAGCCGAGCAGGCGCGCGCGCTCAGCGCGCAGCCGCACGGCCTCGGCGACCAGCGGCCAGTTCGTCGTCTCGCCGCGCGCCGCCCAGGCGCGGAAGGCGGTCTCGCGCAGGTCGCGCCGGGCCGAGAAGGTAAGGAAGGGCTCTACCGAGGAGCGGGCGAGCGTAACGACGTAGCCTTGCTTTCCGCGGCTGCGGGCGTCGGCGCGGGCGGCCTCGACGAAGCTCTCGGGCAGGCCGGCGAGGTCGTTGTCGGTCAGCTCCAGCGTCCAGGACGACTCGTCCCTCAGGATGTTCTGCGAGAACGCGGTGCCGAGCTCGGAGAGCCGGCCCATGATCTCCTGCATCCGGGCGCGGCCGGCCTCGTCGAGGCGGGCGCCGGCGCGGACGTACATCTCGTGGACCAGATCGAGGACGCGCGCCTGCTCGGGTGTCAGGCCGCCGGGGGCGGCGACCACCGCCTCGATGCGGGCGAATACGCGCGGGTCGGTCAGCTGTCGTGAGATGTGCTGGCTGAGGCGGGGCGAGATTTCGCGCTCGATCGCCTGGATCTCGTCGTCGGTGTCCGAGCCGGCGCGGTTCCAGAAGATCGCGCCGACGCGGTCGAGGAGCTGCCCGCCGCGCTCCAGCGCCTCGACGGTGTTGGCGAAGCTCGGGGGCTCGGGGCTGGTCGCGACGGCCTCGAACTCCGCCTCCTGCTCGGCCAGCGCGGCGTCGAAGGCGGGGCGGAAATGCTCGGGCCGGATGCGCGCGAAATCTGGCAGGCCGAACGGGCCGGCCCAGGACTCCAGCAGGGGGTTTCTCATCGCGTCCTCATTTCATCGCGGTCGACGGCCGCGCCTTCATGCGGGCGTGCCACTCGCGGAGCGCCGTCATGTCCTCGGGCACCTCGCGCTTGAGGATACGCAGGAAGTCGACGGCGACCACGCCGGTGATGTCGGCCAGCGTCGGGCGGTCGGCAGCGATCCACTCGCGTCCCTGGAGGCGGCGGTCGAGTTCGGCCAGGCGCTCGTCGATGCGCCCGGCATTGACCGCGCCCCAGTCGGGGCACTGGGTCTCGAGCGCCGCCATGTGCGGATTGGTGTGCCGGAAGCAGAAGGCAATCGTCATCATCAGCCTCAGCTCGACCCGGCGCTGCCACATCTCGATCACGGCCGCCTCGAGCGGATCGCGGCCCAGCATGTTCGGCTCGGGGTAGAGCGCCTCGATATAGCGGCAAATCGCCGGGACTTCCACAAGCACCGTGCCGTCCGAGAGTTCGAGCGCCGGCACCTGCGGCACGCCGGTCTTGTCGAGATACCCGGCGTCGCGGTGCGCGCCTTGAAGCAGGTCGATGGTCACGCGCTCGATCTCGACGCCCTTCTCGGCGAAGAAGATGTCCGTGCGGCGCGGGTTCGGCGCGCGCGGCGTGTGATAGTAGCGGACGGGCTGCGGCAAATCCATCGAGCGACTCCCTTGGTGGCGGCGCGCAGGCTAGCTGGCGCGGGCAGCGACGCCAAGGGCGCCGGAATGCCCGGGCTGCAACGTGGAACCGCCGTCGCCGCCGAGGGATTTATTGCAGAAGCCCGCGCCGCGCGCCCATCACAGGGAGATCCTAGGCATGTTCCGATCGCTGAAGCCCGCCATCCTCGCCCTCTCGGCCACGCTGGCATTCGCGGGCTGCGAGGCGACGGCCGTCAACACGCCCGCCTCGCTCGCCGCCGAGCGCCAGCAGAGCCAGCAGCTCGTGCGCCAGATGCAGTCGCAGAACGCGCTTGTCGAGGACCGGGCGCTGAACGCCTACGTGCGCGGGATCGTGCAGCGCATCGCAAGGGCGCGCGGACCCGGGGCGGTGCCGATCCAGACCTACATCGTGAAGGACGCCGACGTGAACGCCTACACGCCGGGCGGCGGCGACCTTTTCGTCAATGCCGGCCTGATTGCCGCGATGGAGAACGAGGCCCAGCTCGCGACCGTGCTAGCGCACGAGATCGGCCATATCGACCGCGGCCACATCCAGGCGGGGCGGGCGCGGCAGAGCGGGGTGCAGCTCGGCGCCGCGGCGGCGCAGATCGGTGGCGCGCTGCTCGGCATCGACCCGCAGCTCACGCAGCTCGGCGTCGGGTTGGGGGCGCAGGTCGTCGTCAGCTCGTTCACCCGCGAGCAGGAGCGCGATGCCGACGCCGCCGCCGGCCGCTACCTGGCCGCCGCCGGCTACAACGTGGCCGAGGGCGCGAACGCGTTCGACGTGCTGCGCCGCGTCTCGGGCGGTTCCGGCGGGCCGGCCTTCCTGTCCTCGCACCCGCCCACAGTCGAGCGCCAGCAGACCATGCTGGCCGCGGCGCGCCAGATGGGCGCCACCACGGGCCGGGTCGGCGAGGCAGAATACGACGCGGCGACACGCGCGCTGCGCCAGGAGGCGCTGACCTACTATCAGCGCGCCGGCCGCCAGCGCGAGGCCGCTGTGGTCAGCCGCAACCTGCGGAACTGACACCTCGTCAGATCGCGTCGAACCCGGCGGCGGGCGGCGGAGCGCGGCGGGCTCCGCTCCGGAGGAGAGCGGCTGCGGCGCGGTGGCCAGACCGGCCACGATCCTCGGGCGGTCCGCTCGGCGCCTGGCACGCCTCCTCGCCGCCCGGCCCGCCACAGCGCGGCCTGCCCCCGTTCACAGCCGGCGCGGCAGGTATGCCCAGCTCATTGCGGCGCAGAACACCAGCAGTCCGGCCATCGCGACGAACACCACGCCAAGCCCGAAGAAGGCCAGCAGCACGCCGTAGGCCAGGGGCGGCAGGAACTCGCCGAAATCCATGTACGAGCGGTAGACCGCGGTCATCTCGGCGCGTTCGGTGCGGTGGACCGAGCGGTAGAACGGCACGCCGCCGACCGCGTCCAGCGGCACGACGAAGACGGTGGCGAGCAGCAGGATCGCCGCCGTGACCCAGGGCGCCGAAGAGCCGACCGCCCCCGCCACGAACAGGCATGCCGCCGTCGTCGCGAAGGCGAAGGTCAGGAGCCGGCGTACCCCCGTTCGCGCAGAGACCTTGCCCCAGAACAGCGTCGAGATCAGCATGACGTTGCCGAGCGAGACCAGGATGCCGCCGGCCTCGCGCCCTTGGCCGGTCGCCACCATCAGGATTGGCCCGTAGACGAAGAAGGTGGACCAGAACGACGACCGACCGAAGGCGATCAGCCAGGCCAGGCGCAGCCGTGGCTGCGCCGCGAACCGACCGACAAAGGCGATCGGCGTCGCCGGCCGGGACGGCCCCCTGGCGATGATCGGCGTCGCCGACAGCCGCAGGTACCAGAACACCGCCAGCAGCAGCACCGCCGACGCGGCGCTGAGCGCAAAGGGCGCCCAGACGCCGAGGTTCACGTAGAGCCAGACACCCAGGTAGGGCGCCACCGTCCAGCCGATCGTCGAGTAGGCGAGCCGCGTCGCGTCGTAGGGGACGAAGTCCTCGCGCCGGACGTGGTCGAGCACGTAGAGGCTGAGCGCCACGTTCAGGCAGGCCGTGCCCATGACGCGGATCACCATGCCGCCGGCCTGGCCGGGGATGGTGTGGCTGGCCAGCGCCAGCGCCGCGCCCACCAGCAGCAGGGTGCCCAGCGTGTAGACCCATTTCCGCGTCAGCGCGTTGATCAGCAACGGGATGACCAGGCTGAAGCTGAAGGCGAAGACGGCGACCCCGGTATAGAGGAAGCTGACAGTCTGCTCGTTCTGGATCAGGTCGAAGGCCTGGATCGGGATGACGGTCGCGATCGAGGCCCGCGCGAAGGTCTCGAGCAGGTAGAGCATCGCGAAGATGTGGATGCCTGGCGCCGGCGCCGCCGGCAGCCAAATCGCGTGTCTGACGTTCAGCGCCATGGCGGATCTCGGCGCCGCGGGGGGCGGCCGGGAATGCGGCGCCGGTTCCGGGCTGGGATGATGTGAATCTCGGCGCCTGCTCTCGCAGACCGCGCGGCGCGGTGCAACCGGTTCGCGCCAGGCGGCGGAGGAACAGGCGCCGATCGGGCAGTGTGGTCGGCGCCCCGGCTTTGCGTCCGGATGCCTCCGCCCGAGGAAGAGCGCCGCGGTGGCGCTCCGTGATCGCGCCCATCACCCGCGGCGATTGAACCGGCCGGCAGGGCCGGGGCATTGTCGCCGCGCCGTTCGGGCACCGAATCCGGGGGAGCAAGGGCCATGCCGATCACGACCTGCGTCTTCGACGCCTACGGGACGCTCTTCGACGTCGCCGCCGCGGCGCGCGAGGCGGCGGCCGAGCCGGGTCGCGAGGCGTTCGCCAAAGCACTGGCCGGCGATCGCCCGGACCTGGCGCGCTAAGCAGCTGCAATACTCATGGCTGCGCGCCGCTGCCGGAGTACACCAGGATTTCTGGAGCGTCACCGGCGACGGGCTCGACTATGCGCTGGAGGAGCAGGGGCTGGACGATCCGGCGCTGCGCGAGCGGCTGCTGGCGCTGTACTGGGAGCTGTCGGCTTATCCCGAGGTGCCCGCTATGCTGCGCGCGCTGAAGGCGGCGGGCAAGGCGACGGCGATCCTGTCGAACGGCACGCCTGACATGCTGGAGGGCGCGGTCGCGGCGGCGGGGATCGGCGACGTGCTGGACGCCTGTCTGTCGGTGCAGTCGGTCGGCGTCTTCAAGCCGGCCCGCGCCGTCTACGGGCTGGTCGGCGAGTATTTCGGCTGCGCCTGCGGGCGAGGTGCTGTTCGTCTCGTCGAACTGCTGGGACGCCTGCGCCGGCGCGGGCTACGGGTTCCGCGCCGTCTGGGCGAACAGGGCCGACGAGCCGATGGACCGGCTGCCCTGGCGCCCGGCGCACATCGTGCGCGACCTGACCACGATCCCGGAGCTTGCCGCATGACCGACGTACCCATGATGACCGATGCCGTCACCATCGACGATATCCGCGCTGCGGCGCGCCGGCTGGAGGGGCAGGCGCGCGTGACGCCGCTGCTGGAAAGCCCGTTCCTGAACGAGGCCGCCGGCAGGCGCGTGCTGGTCAAGGCCGAGTGCCTGCAGCGCACCGGCAGCTTCAAGTTCCGCGGCGGCTGGTCGGCGGTCTCGGCGCTGCCCGAGGCGGTGCGCCGGCGCGGCGTCATCGCCTATTCCTCGGGCAATCACGCGCAGGGAGTCGCGCACGCCGCCGAGCTGATGGGCGTGCCCTGCGTCATCCTGATGCCGAACGACGCGCCGAAGCTGAAGATCGCCAACACCCGCGCGCACGGCGCCGAGGTCGTGCTCTACGACCGCCCCGGCGGCGAGAGCCGCGAGGAGATCGGCGCGGCGATCGCCGGCGAGCGCGGGCTGACGCTGATAAAACCCTATGACGAGCCGATGGTCATCGCCGGTCAGGGCACCTGCGGGCTGGAGATCGCCGAGCAGGCGCGCGCCGCCGGCGTCGCTGCAGCGCCGACGTGCTGGTCTGCTGCGGCGGTGGCGGGCTGACCTCGGGCATCGCGCTGGCGCTGGAGGCAGAGGCGCCCGGCCTGCGCGTGCGCCCGGTCGAGCCGTCCGTGTCCGACGACGTCGCGCGCTCGCTCGCCGCCGGCCACCGCATCGCCAATGACGGGCCGAGCAAGTCGATCTGCGACGCCATCGTCACGCCCAGCCCGGGCGAGCTGACATTTCCGATCATGGCCCGCCTGGCCGGCCCCGGCTTGACCGTTACCGACGACGAGGCCTTGCGCGGCATGGCCGCAGCCTTCCTGCGCCTGAAGATCGTCGCCGAGCCGGGCGGGGCGGTCGGCCTCGCCGCCGCGCTGTTCCGCGCGGGCGAGATCGAGGGCGATGCCGTAATCTGCACCGTTTCGGGCGGCAACGCCGACCCGGCGATGTTCGCGCGCGCGCTGGCGACGCTGGAGGATTGAGCGTTCATCGGGCGTTAGCATCTGATATAGTGAGTGAAATCAGATGGTTAGCCATGGCCTCCCGCGTGAGACCGTCGTCTGCGCGCGACTTTGCCGCCTGGTGGGATGCTCGCTAAGCTCGCCGCAGGCCACCGGAGAGACGCCATGGACCCGCTGCTCCAGCCCTATCGCCTGAAGCACCTGGTGCTGAAGAACCGGATCATGTCGACGGCGCACGAGCCGGCCTATGCCGAGGACGGCATGCCGACCGACCGCTACCGGCTCTACCATGTCGAGAAGGCCAAGGGCGGCATCGCCATGACGATGACCGCAGGCAGTGCCATCGTTGCCGAGGACAGCCCGGCCGCCTTCGGCAACCTGCGCGCCTATGCCGACGAGATCGTGCCCTGGATGAAGCGCCTGACCGACGACTGCCACGAGCACGGCTGCGCAGTGATGATCCAGCTGACGCATCTCGGTCGGCGGACGATGTGGAACCACGCGGACTGGCTGCCCGTGGTCGCCGCCAGCCGCGTGCGCGAGGCGGCGCACCGCGCCTTCCCCAAGGAGGCCGAGGACTGGGACCTCGCCCGCATCGCCACCCGCTATGCCGACGCCGCCGAGCGGATGCAGGCCGCCGGTCTCGATGGCATCGAGATCGAATGCTACGGCCACCTGCTCGACGGCTTCTGGTCGCCGCTGACCAATTTCCGCGAGGACCAGTACGGCGGAAACCTCGACAATCGGCTGCGCTTCACGCGCGAGGTGCTGGCGGCCATCCGCGCCCGCGTCGGGCGGGAGCTCATCATGGGCCTGCGCCTGGTCGCCGACGAGGACGCGCCCGGCGGCATCTCGCGCGCCGAGGGCATCGAGATCGCCCGGCGCATGGTCGCCACGGGCCATGTCGACTTCCTCAACGTCATCCGCGGCATGGTCGACAGCGACAACCACCTGGCCGACGTCATCCCGCTGCAGGGGATGCGCGCCAGCCCGCATCTGGACTTCGCCGGCGAGGTCCGGGCCGAGACGAAGTTCCCGGTCTTCCACGCCGCTCGCATCAACGACGTCGCCACCGCGCGGCACGCCATCGCGACGGGCAAGCTCGACATGGTCGGCATGACGCGCGCACACATCGCCGATCCGCACATCGCGCGGAAAGTGGCCGAGGGCCGCGAGGCGACCATCCGTCCCTGCGTCGGCGCCACCTACTGCCTGGGCCGCATCTATGAGGGCCACGAGGCGCTCTGCATCCACAACGCCGCGACCGGCCGCGAGGCGACGATGCCGCACGCCATCCCCCGCGCGCCCGAGCGACGGCGCGTGGTCGTCGTCGGTGCCGGCCCGGCGGGGCTGGAAGCCGCGCGCGTCTCGGCCGAGCGCGGCCATTCGGTCGTGCTGTTCGAGGCGCAGGACCGCCCCGGCGGCCAGCTTCTGCTCGTCGCCCGCTCGCGCCGGCGCGCCGAGATGATCGGCATCGTCGACTGGCGTGTGGCCGAGCTGGAGCGGCTGGGCATCGAGCTGCGCCTCAACACGCTGGCCGAGCCCGACGACGTTCTGGCCCAGGCGCCCGACATCGTCGTCATCGCCACCGGCGGCCTGCCCGACACCGAGGTATGCGAGGGGGCGGAGCTGGCGACGTCGTCCTGGGACGTGCTGTCGGGCGACGCGCGGCCGGGCGCGGAGGTGCTGGTCTTCGACGACCACGGCCAGGAGCACGGGCTGCAGGTCGCCGAGTTCCTCGCCGAGGCGCGCAGCAAGGTCGAGATCGTCACCTCCGAGCGCACGCTGGGCGTCGACGTCAGCGGCCTGAACCACGTGCCCTACGCCCGCGCCTTCGCCCGGCACGGCGTGCGCGCGACGATCAGCACCCGCCTGTTGTCCATCGCCCGCCGCGGCAACCGGCTGGTGGCGGTGCTGGGCTCGGATTTCGGCGGCGGCACCGCCGAACGCGAGGTCGACCAGGCGGTGGTCGAGCACGGCACGTCGCCCGTCGACGAGCTCTACTTTGCCCTGAAACCCCTTTCGCGGAACCTTGGCGAGGTCGACCAGCGCGCCCTGCTCGCCGGCCGCCCGCAGGCGGTCGAGACCAACCCGGAAGGGGCCTTCCGCCTGTTCCGGATCGGCGACGCGGTCGCCAGCCGCAACATCCATGCCGCGATCTACGAGGGCCTGCGGTTCGCCAAGGGCTTCTGACCCGTCAGAGACGTGACCGCCACGCCGCCTTGGGAACTGGACAGCTCCCGCCTCACCGCATCGGCGGCAGGGTCACCGATGACGACCGGCAGCCGCGCTCGACCTGGGGCGTGCAGGCGCGCGGTTCCAGCTCGGGGGTCAGGCAGATGCGGACCTCCTGCAGCATGCCGTCCTTGCAGGTAACGGCCAGTTCGTCGGCCGCCAGCCCCGGGTTCGCCTTCAGGAACGCCTCCTCGACCACGGCCGGGTCGATCCGGACGGTCCTCTTCAGGCGCGTCAGCACCTCCGGCTGCGCGATGCTGCTCATAGGCCTCGCGCGCCAGCGCGAAGTAGGCCGTCGGGGGCAGGCCGCTGCACCGGCCGTGCTTCTTCCACTCGTACCAGGCGAGCCCGCCCGAGCCCATGATGTCGGCCATCGCCGCCGTCTGGGCGCGCGACGGATCGGGCTGCCGCGTCCGGCAGCTTTCGGGCCAGCCGTCCTCGCCCTGCGGCCAGAGGCCGTGCAGCGTGAATCCGATGTCCAGCCGCGGATCGCATTCCCGCGCGCCCTTGGCTTCGCCCTCCCGCGCGCACCATGAAGCGTTCCAGCTCAGCGCCAGGACGTAATGCGTGAAGTCGCCGGCCCGGTCGCCTGCCCGCGCCGCCCCCGCCCACAGGCAAAGCACCAGTATCGCCGCCCAGCGGCCCGCAGTTTCGGCTTTCATTCGTGACCTCCGACCCCTATATAGCGCCCGGACTTTCCCATCGAAACCGTGGATGGCGCTGCCCGCGCCCCGGTCTTCGGACCGGGAAGGGCTTTCGCACGACAGGAGAGCGAGAATGGCCGACAAACTTCCGCTGATGCCCAAGGCGACCGCCGTGTGGCTGGTCGACAACACGACACTGACCTTCCGGCAGATCGCGGATTTCGTCGGCATGCACGAGCTCGAGGTCGCCGGCATCGCCGACGGCGAGGTGGCGCAAGGCATCAAGGGCTTCGACCCGATCGCCAACAACCAGCTGACCGCCGAGGACATCAAGCGCTGCGAGGCCGACCCGGCGGCGCGGCTGAAGATGAAGAAGCGCGATCTCGCGCCCGAGCCCAAGCGCAAGGGGCCGCGGTATACACCCGTCTCGAAGCGGCAGGACCGGCCGGCGGCGATTGCCTGGCTGGTGCGCTATCACCCCGAGATGGAGGATAGCCAGATCTCGAAGCTGATCGGCACCACCAAGCCGACCATTCAGGCGATCCGCACGCGGTCGCACTGGAACTCGAACAACATCCAGCCTGTCGACCCGGTGGCGCTGGGCCTCTGCACGCAGATCGCGCTGGACGACGCGGTGCGCGCCGCCGCCGAGAAGAAGGCGAAAAAGCAGGAGGCCGTGCCGACCGCCGAGGAGCGCATCAGCCTGATGCCGGTGCAGAAGAGCCTGTCCGAGCCCGCGCGCCCAGGCAACCAGCCGCTGCCGAGCAATGTCGAGGGCTTCGAAACCTTCAGCCTGGACGATCCGCGCGACGACGAGGAAGAGCCGAACAAGCGGCCGATCGATCCCGACTCGCTCTTCAACCTGCCGAAGACCGAGAAGGGGAAGGATGAGGACTGATCCAGCGCGCCGGAGCTCCGGCATGCTCGGCCGGCTGAGGGAGCTGGTGCGGCCGCGGCGCCCGGTCGTCGCCGTCGTGCCGATGAGCGGGGCGATCATGTCAGGCGGCCGCATCGGCCGCGCCTTCGACGACGAGCAACTCGCCCCGGTGATCGAGCGCGCCTTTCGCCTGCGCGGCGTGACAGCGGTGGCGCTGGCCATCAACTGCCCCGGCGGCTCGGCCGTGCAGAGCAGTATGATCGGCGCCCGCATCCGCCGGCTGGCCGCCGAGAAGGACGTGCCGGTTGTCGCCTTCTGCGCCGATGTCGCGGCTTCGGGCGGCTATTGGCTGGCTTGCGCGGCGGACGAAATCTATGCCGATGCCGGCTCGATCGTCGGGTCGATCGGCGTGATTGCCGCCAGCTTCGGGTTCTCCGAGGCGATCGCGAAGCTGGGCGTCGAGCGGCGCGTGCATACCTCAGGCGAGAACAAATCGTTCTGGGACCCGTTCCGGCCGGAAGAGGCGCAGGACGTCGAGCGGCTGCGCCGGCTGCAGAAAAGCATCCACCACCAGTTCATCGAATGGGTGAAGTCGCGGCGCGGCGAGAAGCTGGCCGAGGGCGGCGACCTGTTCACCGGCGAGTTCTGGGCTGGCGACGAGGCGCTGCGGCTGGGCCTGATCGACGGCATCGGCCACCTGGCGCCGGTGATGAAGGAGCGCTACGGCGACAAGACCCGGTTCCGCGTCCTCACGCGCAAGCGCCCGCTGCTGGGCCGGCTGGGCCTGGCCGGGGCCGACACGCTGGCCGACGAACTGCAGGCGCGCGGGCACTGGGGCCGGTTCGGTCTCTGACACCGGGTCTGCGGAACCACAAGTGTAGGAGCGCCCGGCGATCGGTCTGCTCGAGCGTGACGCTTGCCGGACGGCGCGGGCGACGCTGTCGCGCGTGACGGATGCGGGTTTCCAGACAACCCGTGATGGCCGGCCGGCGCTTCTCAGAGCGCCGGGCGCCGCTGTCCGGGCCTGACCGCGGCAGGCGCGTGGCCCTATGCCGTGGGACCGACGTGCGGCCGGCGGTCCAGTCTACTGCTGGAGGGCGCGGCGGAGGGGTGGTGCCTCGGTGGCGGGCGCGGTGCCGGCAGGCGCCGCCGGGACGGCGGGGACGGTCCCGGTGCCCGTTGTGGCAGTGCCCTCGGTGGCCGATGGGACGGGCGCGACGGCTGCGTGATCGCTATCGGCGCTTCCGAAGCCGCCCCACCACCAGGCGATGATCATCGCGATGACGACGAGGCCGATGAAGATGGCGATCCAGCGCCCGGCGCTGGCGCCCTTCTTTCGCGCCGTGGTCGTCGTGACCTTCGGGTCTCGGTACTCTGCCATGTCCTGGTCTCCTGCGGTCCGATTCGGCTGCGATCCTCGCGGCCCTAGAGCCGCCGGTCGCGCTCGTAGGTGCGGTAGAGATTATCGTCGCCCGCGGCGATGCGGCGGGCGCGCATCTCGTCGTTCAGCATGTGGCCCTCGCCCGCGCTGTGCGCGATCAGGTCCTCGCTGCGGAACTCCGAGGCCCGGTGCTCGATGTCGTGGGCTTCGGTCTCGGGCCGGCGCATGATGGCCTTGACCTTCTCCACCCTGGCGTCGTCGACCTCTACCGAGACGACGTAGTCGCCGTTACGTACGCAGTGCTGGTAGGTGCGAGGGTCGTTCTCGGGCAGGTGCAACTCCTGCAGCCGATCGGTGTGCGCCGGATCCTCGAAATAGCCGTCGCCGTGCAGCGGATGCGTCGGCCCGGCGATGCTGTTGGACGAGGCCATCGTGCCGACCGGTGCCGCGACTCCGGTTGCCGTCAAGGCGATCCGGCCGCCGGGGGCTCCGGCGGCGGTGTCGGGGATGACGTGGATGTCGGCGGCGGGAACACCGATGTCCTCGAGCCCGCTCCGCACGAGTTCTGCGGTCTCTCGTGTGCGATAGACGGCTGTGACATTGCGGTGCATGGCGGACGCTCCTCGATGTACTCGATTTCCAGCTTACCCGCGGCACGGGGAAGGTCGCCCGCCGGCAGCCGTCCACGCGAGTTGGCGCCGGGGCCAGTCTCGGGCCACGCCGCGCGGTTGGCGCGCCCGGCCTGCTGACGGGGCGCGCGATCTGCATTGGCCGGCCGGCGGGGCGTGCCGGTTGCCGGCTTACTGCTGGACCGGCTGGGCCGGGGCGGTCGAGTTGGTAGCGGGAGGCGCCGCCGGGGCGGTCGCGGCCGGCTCCGGGTTCACCGGGGCAACGATCACAGCGTCGCTGCCGGTCGTTCCGGAGGTCGAATCCACGGCGGCGGGCTGTTCGACCACCATCGCGGTCTCGTGCCTGCCGTTGAAGCCGCCGGCCCACCAGGCGCCGATAAGGATGATCGCCAGGATGGCGACGATGATGCCGATCCACGAGGTGCCGCGGCTGCGGCGCGTGGTGGTCGTCGTCGTGGTCGTGCGCGGGTCGCGGTACTCGGGCCGCACGCCCGTTGTGCCAGTGGTTGTGGTGTGGGTGATCTTGTCGTCGCGATGGTCTGCCATCGGTCCGTCCTTTCGCATCAGGGGCTGCGATGGGCATCCGCCGGCCTCGTCTGCACGCGGACCCTTTCGGACTCCGGTAGGGCCGGCCGCCCTCGCATTGCCCGAGATACCCACAGCTACCGGCAAGGGTTCCATCGCGGCCGGAGCACGCGTGGCGGTCCGTCGCCCCTATGTCACAGCGTCGAATTATTCCGCCTCAGGACGATCCGCGCCGAATCGGGGGTGCTACATGACCTCGTCGCGGCGGTCGTCTGTTTCGCCGAAGCGGTGCAGTGCAGGCGCTTTGAGGCCATCATAGAGCTCGGCCAGCCGCTGGTTCACGATGTCGCCCTGCTGGGCGAACAGCGAGTTTCCCTCGAGATCCGAATCGACGATGAACGGCCCGAAATTCTTTACCTGGAACATCCAGCACGCCTGAGCGATGCCGAGATCGTCCAGCCAGTGCACCGCGCGCACGCGCTCGACGCCACGTCCCAGCAGCGCGCCGGTGCCGTAGCCGACCGTCGTCAGGTAGACGGCGCCGCGGGGCGCCAGGATCTCGCGGTAATCCTTGCGCGGCATCCCGCCCTTGCCGATGACGATCTTCGTGCCGGTCAGATCCAGCCACTGACCGAGATATTTCGAGAACCGGAACGAGGCGGTCGCCGTCACGGCGCCGATCCGGTAGCCGCCATCGGGCGTGCGCGCCGCGGCGGGCGAGCAGTGGAAGTTGACGTTCGAGATGTCGGTCAGCCCTTCGGGCAGCTTCTCGCCCTTGACCAGCACCTTCTCGTAGACGCCCTCGCGCGCCGTGTAGACGACGCCGGTCAGGAAGGCGACGTCGCCGAGGCGCAGCCCGGCGATCTTCTCCGGCGTGATCGGCAGGTCGATCGCGACCTTGCGCAGCTTTCCCGTGTCCATGGCAGTTCCTTCCGCCGTCAGGCCGACTTCTCGGCCAGTTCGGGCGTCCACTCGACACCCTCCCGGCGCATATAGGGGGTGAACCATTGCGGGTCGGTGCGGTGCTCGACGCGGCCGTCGGCGTGGATGCGCGCCGTGGCGCGCCGGGACGACAGGCAGAAGGTATGCACCGACATCGGCATCCCGCCGGTGTGCGTGTAGCCGACCTCGAGGTGGACATCGACACACATCGACGACCCGATGAAGCCCATCGCGCCCATGCCGATATTGTTGCCGAGTTCCTTCAGCTCGAGCTCGAGTTCGGCGATCTTCGGGTCCGGGTTGCGGTCGCCGACGGCGCGGAGGCAGGCGGCCTGCTTGCCCAGCACCATGCACGTGTCCTTCGATCCGCCGAGGCCGACGCCGACGATTGCCGGCTGGCAGGCCAGCCCGCGTTTGCCGAAGGCGATCAGCGTGTCGAGGAAGAACCGCTTGATGCCGTCGATCCCGTCGCCCGGGAACAGCATCCGGTAGTCGCTGCCGAACAGCCCGCCCTTGTGGACGGTGGTGATGTCGATCCAGTCGACGTCCGGCTCGAAGGACCACTCGACCTCGGGCGCGTTGATGCCGCAGTTGTTGTTGCGGTCGGTGCGCCAGAGCGGATGCACCCGGTTCGGCCGCAGCGGCACGTCGTTGGTCGCCCGCGCCGTGGCGCGGCGCAGCGCCGCCTCGAGCCCGGTGAAGCCGCGGAAGGGCGCGTTGTCGCCGACCTTGACGTAATAGCGCGGCAGCCCGGTGTCGGCGCACATTGGCCGCCGGTCCTCGGTCGCCGCCTCCCAGTTCTCGACCATCGACTGCAGCACGAAGGCCGAGAGGTCGCCCTTCTCGAGGTCGATCATGCCCTTGATGCCCGAGAAATAGTCCTCGGGAATGTCGATGGCGGCCCGCGTCATGATCTCGTAGGCGGCGTCCTCGATCGTCTGGTGCGAAATCACGGGGCTAACTCCTGGCGAGGCTTCGGCCCCTTGTCGCACGTGGCGGGGGCCGTCCGTCAAGCGCGGCGGCTGGCCGCCGCGGCTGGCGGTTACGGACGCCGCGCGGTCTCCAGGTACGGCGGATGCGCTGGCGCGCATCATATCCGCCGACCGCCAGCGAGACGCCGAAGGACGCCGTCGTCGCCGTGCCGTCCGGATCCACGCGCAGGGCGATCAGGAACTCCCTGGCGCGATTGTCCTTGATGGTCCACTGCAACGCGCCGCCGCCCATCGGGAACTCGTCGCGCGGCGGCAGATGCGGCAGCACGCCCGACCGGGGGATCACCTTGGCGATCCGCTCGGCCCCGGACAGGCGGACGGTTCCCAGTGCCGACTTCTGCAGGGCGACGTAGCCGTCCCGTCCGCGCTCCTTCGTGGTTGTCTCGCGCATCAGCGGCCGCAGTCTGTCGTCGTCGTAGGAGATCGTCGAAGCGAGGCCAAGCCGTCCGCCCGATCGCAGCGTCGTGCCCGACAGATGGAAATCCTCCGGAGTCAGTTGCTGCACCAGCAGGGCGACGACATAACCCTCGGAGAACCGGCCAGCGCGGTAGCCGAGGTTTTTCTCGGTCGTCGTTTCGGCTCCGGACTTGATCCAGTTCAGCGTCGTGACGTCACCGGACAGCTCCCGGATCGCCCCGGGAGTCAGCCCTTCATACCTTGCCGCCCGATCGACCATGGAAATATCTCCGGCCGGATCTCCCGTCTGGCAGACTACGCCCGACAATCTCGGGCGAAAAGCGCGGTGTCGCCTTTTGCGGTTTGCTCCGCGCCATATTACCTCCGCCGGATGGTGCTGCCCGCAATCCTGACCGACGACATCCACGCCGAGGCCCGCGCCCTCGGCTTCGCCGATATCGGCATCGCCCGGCCCGGCATCGGGCCGGCGGGTGAGCGGTTGCGCGCCTGGGTCGCCGAAGGCCGGCACGGCGAGATGGCGTGGATGGCCGACCGCATCGACTGGCGCGCCGATCCGGGCGTGCTGTGGCCCGAGGCGAAATCCGTTATCATGCTGGCCGAAAGCTATGCGCCCGAGCGCGATCCGATGACGGCGCTGGACCGCCCCGACCGGGCGGCGATCAGCGTCTACGCGCAGGGCCGGGATTACCATGACACGGTCAAGAAGCGCCTCAAGCGGCTCGGCCGCTGGCTGATCGACAGGGCCGGCGGCGAGATCAAGGTGTTCGTCGACACTGCGCCCGTCATGGAGAAGCCGTTGGCGCAGGCGGGGGGGCTGGGCTGGCAGGGTAAGCACACGAACCTGGTCTCGCGCCGGCTCGGCTCGTGGTTCTTCATCGGCGCGATCTTCACCACGCTGGAACTCGCGCCGGCGGCGGCGGAGACCGATCATTGCGGGTCGTGCCGGCGCTGCCTCGACATCTGCCCGACGGCGGCGTTCCCGGCACCCTACCGGCTGGATGCGACGCGCTGCATCAGCTACCTGACCATCGAGCTGAAGGGGCCGATCCCGCGCGCACTCCGCCCGGCGATCGGCAACCGAATCTACGGCTGCGACGACTGCTTGGCCGTCTGCCCGTGGAACAAGTACGCCCGCGACGCGCACGCGCACTACGCCGCCCGGCCAGAGACCGACGCCCCGCCGCTCGCCGAACTCGCCGTGCTGGACGATGGGGCGTTCCGCGAGCGCTTTCGCGGCTCGCCGATCAAGCGGACCGGCCGCCCCCGCTTCGTCCGCAACGTGCTGGTCGCCATCGGAAACGCTGGCGACCCGTCGCTGGCGACTCTGGCGAGGCTGCTGACGGGGGACACCGACCCACTGGTTCGCGGCGCGGCCGTCTGGGCGCTGTCGCGGCTGTCGGAGGAGGCAGCGTTCCTGAACGCCCGCCGGGACGACGCGGAACCACAGGTCGCGGCGGAATGGGCCGAGGGGCTGGCCGACATCCGGGCGCGGGCCGCCCGCGGCGAGGACCGCGCGGCGCCGGCGAGGGTTCCACGGGGAAACCACCCGTAACCCGCTGGCATGCACGGGTATCAGGATGTCTCCCGTTCGCGGTGATCGCGAGGGTGCGTTCATGCGCGCACCGCCTCACCCGGTGACGTGCAAGTACGCATCCCGCACGGCAGCATCCGAAATATACGCGATTACAATGGCGTGACCATCTGCTTACGCTTGAGCACACCCGCCCTGTTCCCGCTGCGCCCGCCCCCGTTTTCTTGACATTCCCGGCCTAGCGGACGCACATGCAACAAGACCCAGCCGGGAGCGCCAGTGCCCTTCGTCATCCCCTATCCGCACATCGACCCGGCGATCTTCACGCTGGCGGTCGGCGGTTTCTCGTTCTCGCTGCGCTGGTACGCGCTGGCCTACATCGTCGGGCTGGTGCTGGGTTGGCGCCTGGTCGTGTGGGAGATGCGGCGAGACTGGCTCTGGCCCGCCAACCGCCCGCCGATGACGCCGCAGCAGCCCGAGGAGCTGCTGACCTGGATGACGCTGGGCGTGGTGCTTGGTGGCCGGCTCGGCTTTGTCCTGTTCTACAACCCCGGCCACTACTTCGCGAACCCGGCCGACATCCTGCACGTCTGGAACGGCGGCATGTCGTTCCATGGCGGCATGCTGGGGGTGGTGCTGGCGCTGGTTGCCTATTCGCTGCGGAACGGCATCCCGGTGCTGCAGGCCGCCGATGCGGTGGCCGTGGTGACGCCGCTGGGGCTGTTCTTCGGCCGCATCGCCAACTTCATCAACGGCGAGCTCTGGGGCCGGCCGACCGACGTGCTCTGGGCAATGCGGTTCCCGGAGATCAATCCGGCGACGGGCCTGCGCGACTGGGCGATGCTGACCGAGCCGCGCCACCCCAGCCAGCTCTACGAGTCGGGGCTGGAGGGCGTGCTGCTGTTCGCCGTCCTCCTCTGGCTGGCGCTCTCGCGCCGCTGGCTGAAGTGGCCGGGCGCGATCACCGGCGCCTTCCTGGCCGGCTATGGCGCGGCCCGCGTTTTCGTCGAGAACTTTCGCCAGGGCGATGCGCAGTTCATCAGCGCCGCCAACCCGAACGGCCACATCCTGCGTTTTGGCGCGGCGCCCGACGCCTGGGGCCTGACGATGGGGCAGATCCTGTCGCTGCCGATGATCGTGGCCGGGCTGCTGTTCGTGCTGTGGGCATCGCGCCGCCGCGCCGCGGCGTGACCCCGCTGGAGGCGCTGATCCGCCGCGAGATCGCGCAGACCGGCCCACTGACCGTCGCGCGCTACATGCAGCTGTGCCTTGGCCACCCGACGCTCGGCTACTACGCGACGCGCGACCCGCTGGGCGCGGCCGGCGACTTCATCACCGCGCCCGAGATCAGCCAGATGTTCGGAGAGGTGCTGGGCGCCTGGATCGTTGCCATCTGGCAGGCGATCGGCCGGCCGGCCTTTCGGCTGGTCGAGCTCGGCCCCGGCCGCGGCACGCTGATGGCCGACGCGCTGCGTGTGCTGGCGGCGGCGGGCGCGCGCGACGCGGCCGAGCCGTGGCTGGTCGAGACCTCGCCCGCGCTCCGCGTCGAGCAGGCCCGCCGACTGCCCGGCGCGCGCTGGGCCGACCGGCTGGACGAGGTGCCCGAGGGGCCGTTCGTCCTGGTTGCAAACGAGTTCCTGGATGCGCTGCCGGTGCGCCAGTTCCTGAAGTCACAGGCGGGGTGGCGCGAGCGCCTTGTCGGCTTGGCCGGGGACGGTTCGGGCGGCGGTCGGGACGGTCGCGGTCACGGCGGTGAAATTCCAGACGGCGCCCCGGGCGGGGGCAGCCCGGCCGGCGGCCGCCTCGCCTGGGGCCTCTCGGACACGCTGCCCGGGGCCGACGACGCGCCCGTGGCGGCCTGGCGCGAAGTCTCGCCCGCCGCCGATGCCGTCGCGGCCGAGATCGCCCGCCGCCTGGCCGCCGCCCCCGGCGCGGCGCTGGTAATCGACTATGGCTACCGCGCCGCCGACCGGCCGCCCGGGTTCACGCTGCAGGCCGTCAGGGCCCATGCCCGCGCCGACCCGCTGGAGAGCCCGGGCCGGGCCGACCTGACCTGGCTGTTGGATTTCGACGCGCTCGCCCGGGCGCTGGCCGCCAGCGGCGCCACGGTGCGCGTGGCCGGGCAGGGCGCCTTTCTGGCGCGCCTCGGCATCGGCCGGCGCGCCGAGGTATTGGCGCGCGCCCGGCCGGAGCAGGCGGACGCCATTGCCGACGCGCTCGAGCGCTTGACGGGGGCACAGGCAATGGGGACGCTGTTCAAGGCTGCGGCGGCGGTTTCGCCCGGCCTTGGCGTGCCGCCCGGCTTCGAGGAGGATTGATGCGACCGATCACGGCAACGGGGCTGCAGGGCGTCACGCACGGCTTCTTCACACGCGAGGGCGGTGTCTCGGCGGGCATCTATGCCGGGCTGAACGGCGGCCCCGGCTCGCGCGACGAGGCCGAGGCGGTCGCCGAGAACCGCCGCCGTATCGCGGCCCACTTGGGGGCCGACTGCCTGGTTTCGCTGCATCAGGTGCACAGCCCGGACGTCGTCCACGTCACGGGACCCTTGCAGGAGGATCGCCCCCGCGCCGATGCGATGGTCACCGACCGACCCGGCGTCGCGCTGGGCGTTCTGAGCGCCGACTGCGCCCCCGTCCTGTTCGCCGATCTGCAGGCCGGCGTCGTCGGCGCGGCCCATGCCGGCTGGAAAGGCGCGTTGGCCGGGGTCATCGAGGCTGCCATCGAGGCAATGCTGGCGCTTGGCGCCGAGCGCGACCGGATCGCCGCCGCCGTCGGCCCCGTCATCTCGCAGCGCGCCTACGAGGTCGGCCCGGAATTCGTCGAGCGCTTCCTGGACGAGGACCCGGAGAACGCCCGCTTCTTCGCCGGCGGGCAGGGCGGGCCGGCCGACGACCGCGCGATGTTCGACCTGCCGGGTTACTGCCTGTCGCGCCTGCGCGCCGCCGGCGTCGGCGCCGCCGAGTGGACCGGCCACTGCACCTATTCGGATCCGGAGCGCTTTTACAGCTATCGCCGCGCGACCCATGCCGGCGAACCGGACTACGGGCGGCTGGTCGCGGCGGTCGTTCTCTAGCGCAAGCGGCGCGGAGGGACCGGCCGGCCTCCCCTGGCTTGCGGCGGCCGTACGGCGCCGCATCGTGCGGAGGTCGGTGCGGAGGCGGAGCAGGCCGGCCTCCGCCGATCACGGACGGCGCGCGACTTCGACGGGGCGACCGGAGCAGGCTGGCGATGATCGGCAGGGCCGTAGCGCCCGGCCTCGCCGCCGCGATCGTGACGCGGGACGTCCCGTCCAAGCGGCACGGAGATCGTTCCGCGCGCCAGGTGAGCGCAGCCGGTCCGCCGATCCGGCCCCCGGGGCGCCGTTGGCCGGGACGACCTCCTTTCCCGTTGCGCCCGGACCGGCCCCCGTCCTAGCGTCGGCCCGGACAGGGGAGCCGGCCGATGCTGCATTTCACGCGCGACGAGTTCGCCGACAGGCTGGCGCGCACGCGGGCCGAGATGGCGCGCCGCGGGCTGGACGCGCTGCTGCTGTTCGCGCCGGAGAGCCAGTTCTGGCTGACCGGCTACGACACGTTCGGCTTCTGCTTCTTCCAGTGCCTCGTCGTGCCGGCCGACCGCGACCCGGTGCTGCTGACCCGCGCGCCCGACCTGCGCCAGGCGCAGCTGACCTCGACCGTCCGCGACATCCGCATCTGGAAGGACCGGGCCGGCGCCGAGCCGGCGCAAGACCTGGCCGCGCTGCTGCGCGACCTCGGCTTGGCCGGCCGGCGCATTGGCTGGGAGGCCGCGACACAGGGTCTGACGCACCGGAACGGCGCGGCGGTCGCGGCGGTGGTGGACGGGCTGGTCGATGCCTCCGAGCTGATGGGCGTGCTGCGGCTGGTCAAGTCGCCGGCCGAGATCGACTGCACCCGCCGCGCGGCCGAGCTGGCGGACCTCGCCTGGGATGCCGCTGCGGCCGAGACCCGGGCCGGCGCCGACGAGGGCGTGATCCTCGCCGCCATGCACAAGGCGATATTCGAGCGGGGCGGTGACTATCCCGGCAACGAGTTCATCATCGGCTCGGGCGAGCACGCGCTGCTCTGCCGCTATGCCTCGGGCCGGCGGGTGCTGGACGCGCGGGACCAGCTGACGCTGGAATGGGCCGGCACCTGGCGGCATTATCACGCCGCCCTGATGAAGACGATCGTGGTGGGAGAGCCGACCCCTCGCCACCGCGAGCTGCAGGACGCCGCCGAGGAGGCGCTGGCCGCCTGCGAGGACGCGCTACGCCCCGGCAACCCGATGTCGGATGTCTACGACGCGCACGCCCGCGTCTTCGACGCGCGCGGCCTGACGGCGCACCGGCTGAACGCCTGCGGCTACTCGCTGGGGCCGCGTTTCTCGCCCGGCTGGATGGAGGACCAGATGTTCTATGTCGGCGCGCCGACGCTGCTCGAGCCGGGCATGGTCTTCTTCCTGCACATGATCCTGTTCGACAGCGGCCAGGGCGTGGCGATGACGCTGGGCCGCACCTCGCTGGTCACCCGGGCGGGCGCGGAGCCGCTGAGCCGGATGCCGCTGGAGATGGTGGTCCGTTGAGCGCAGATGCCAGTGTCGGGTTCGCGGCCGATACGGGGGCTGCGGGGCGGGCGCGATGCGCTCGCGCCCGCCCCGCGCCGGGTCCGGGGCCGACGTCGGCAGGGGCCGCGGCCGCCCGCCCGTCGCCACCGGGCCGGGTGTCAGTGCACGATGGTCGCGGCGTTCGCGATGTTCTTTCCGTCCGTGAAGGCATAGATCACGTGCACCTTCTCGCCGGCCTTGAAGGCCGTGCGCGTGCCGGCCGGCAGCGTGTAGGCAGCCCCGCTGTCCAGGGTCAGGAGGCGGGCATTCGCGTCCCACGCCTTGACGGTGCCGGTGGCCTCGCTGGAAAGGGTCGTCGCGAAGGCGGCGGTCGACAGGGCGGCCGCGGTGAGGGCCGGGATGAGAACGGGTCGCATGGTTGCCCTCCTTGGCTGACGGAGGGGCAGCCGCCCGCTCCGACGTCTGGCCGTCGCGGGACACCGGGAATGCTCCGGGCCGGGGCCATGCTGCCGAAAATGCTCCACGAGGCTGTTCGCGCCGTGGCCGCGGGGTTAATTCCCGTTCAGACCGCTACGCAGGCGTCCCGTCTCGCGCCGCCGCGGGCCCCGGCGTGCCGGCCGGGGGGCTTGCCCCGCTTGCGCCGCCGACAATAACGACGAGGCCGGGAGGGCCTGATGCCACGTTTCGCCGCCAACCTGTCGATGATGTTCACCGAGCGCCCGTTCCTAGAGCGCTTCGCCGCCGCCGCCGAGGCCGGCTTCGAGGGGGTCGAGTTCCTGTTCCCCTACGAGGAGGAGCCGCAGGCGATCCGCGACGCGCTGGACGCGGCCGGGCTGCAGCAGGCGCTCTTCAACTGCCCGCCCGGCGACTGGGCCGCCGGCGAGCGCGGCATGTCGGCCATCCCCGGCCGCGAGGCCGAGTTCCGCGACGCCTTCGAGACGGCGCTCGCCTATGCCGGGGTGATCCGCCCCGACCGGCTGCACGTCATGGCCGGCCTTAGCTCGGGGCCGGCGGCGCGCGCCGCCTATGTCGGGAACCTGGCCTGGGCCGCCGGCCGCGCCGCCGAGCACGACCCGTCCCGCCCGCTGGTCATCGAGCCGATCAACACGCGCGACATTCCCGGCTACTTCCTCAACCGCTCGGACGAGGCGGTGTCCGTCATCGACGAGGTTGGCGCGCCCAATCTCCGCCTGCAGTTCGACCTCTACCATGCGCAGATCATGGAGGGCGACCTGACCCGCCGGCTCGAGCGCCTGATGCCCGTGATCAGCCACATCCAGATCGCCGGCGTTCCGGACCGGCACGAGCCGGACGATGGCGAGCTGAACTTTCCGCACCTCTTCGCCACGCTCGACCGGCTGGGCTACGACGGCTGGGTCGGCTGCGAATATCGTCCCGCTCGGCGGACCGAGGACGGCCTCGGCTGGTTCCGACGCGCGACCGGGCGGGGCGGGTGACGTCGCGCCGGTGACGGGCAGGCCGTCATTCGCCCGGCCCAAGGACCTGACAAGGGATGATCGCGCACACCTTGCGTGCGGAGTGGCACAAGGTGACCGCGACTCGGGCGAGGCTGCGGACCCGTTGGCGAGCTTCTGATACGATAAAGTGTGAAATCAGCCGGCCGGAGGCACGGCCTCGGCCAGGCAGGCCGAGTGGCGCAAGACGTCGGTGTCGTGGCGCGGCTGGCTGAAGGTCTGGAGGCGGTGCAACGGGTGGTTGCGTGCGCGGACGCTTTGCACCGCCGCGCCATGATGCGCATCCAGCTGGTATCCGACAGGCCGCCTGCAGGCCGCCTACTGTGCGGAGCAGCGCCGCGCAGCAGGCGGCCCAGGCACTTGTAGAAACCGCTCTCTCCGCCCGTCGGCGAGACCTCGTCGGAGCGGGCCAGCGGTGCTATGGTCTCGGGGTCGCCCGGGGCCGTCTGCGACAGGGCGGGCGCGTCGTCATGGCGAGCCACGCGTCCACCTCGGCCTGCAGCGGATCGACCGCCGCCGCAAACCCTCGGGCGGGCGACCGCAGGGGCGGTCGCAAGCAGGTGGATCATTCAGGGTGCGGGACCGGATTGCGTCAGTGGCCGAGGATCTGCGACAGGAACAGCTTTGTACGGTCGGATTTCGGATGGTGGAAGAACTCCTCGGGTTCGTTCTGCTCGACGATCTGCCCGGCGTCCATGAAAATCACCCGGTTCGCCACCTGCCGGGCAAAGCCCATCTCGTGCGTGACGCAGATCATCGTCATGCCTTCCTCGGCCAGGCTGATCATGGTGTCGAGCACCTCCTTGATCATCTCCGGGTCGAGCGCCGAGGTCGGCTCGTCGAACAGCATGATCTGCGGCTTCATGCAGAGCGAGCGGGCGATGGCGACGCGCTGCTGCTGCCCGCCCGAGAGCTGGCCCGGGTACTTGTGCGCCTGCTCGGGGATCTTGACCTTCTCGAGGAAATACATCGCCGTCTCGTCGGCCTCGCGCTTCGGCGTCTTGCGCACCCAGATCGGCGCCAGCGTGCAGTTCTCCAGCACCGTCAGGTGCGGGAACAGGTTGAAGTGCTGGAACACCATGCCGACCTCGGCGCGGACCTTGTCGATGTTCTTGAGGTCCGAGTTCAGCTCGATGCCGTTGACGACGATGTCGCCGACCTGGTGCTCCTCCAGCCGGTTGATGCAGCGGATCAGCGTCGACTTGCCGGAGCCGGACGGGCCGCAGACGACGATGCGCTCGCCGCGATAGACCGTCAGGTCGATGTCGCGCAGAACGTGGAATTCGCCGTACCACTTGTTCATTCCGGTGATCTGGATGGCGACCTCGTCCGTCACCCTCATCTTCGAGCGGTCGGGGACGTGCCCCTCGGGCATGTGGTCGTCGAGCGGGCCAGTATCGGCGCGGGCGGTATCGGCCATGGAGGTGCCTCCTCAGCGGCGGTCGGTGGCGAGCTTGCGCTCGAGGTACTGCGAGTAGCGGGACATCGAGAAGCAGATGACCCAGAAGAACAAGCCGACGAACACGTAGAACTCCCAGACGATGCCGTGCCAGGCGCTGTCCGAGCGGATCGCGTTGATCAGCCCGATCGGATCCAGCAGGCCGATGACGACGACCAGCGTCGTGTCCTTGAACAGTCCGATGAAGGTCGAGACGATGTTCGGGATCGAGATCTTCAGCGCCTGCGGCAGGATGATCAGCCGCATCGACTTCCAGTAGTCGAGGCCGAGCGAGTCCGCCGCCTCGTACTGGCCGGTCGGCAGCGCCGCCAGGCCGCCGCGGATCACCTCGGCCATGTAGGCCGACGCGAACAGCGTCACCATGATGACGACGCGCAGGATCAGGTCGAGGTTCGAGCCCGGCGGGAAGAAATAGGCCAGCACCGAGTTCGCCACGAACAGCAGCGTGATCAGCGGCACGCCGCGGATGAACTCGATGAAGACTGACGCTGAGAGACTGGATGAAGATCATGTGGCTGCGCCGGCCCAGCGCCAGCAGGATGCCGATCGGCAGGCTGAGCGTGATGCCGGCCACGCCGATGATCGTCGCCAGCAGGAAGCCGCCGAGCTGCCGGCTCTCGACCGGCTGCAGCCCGACGCGGCCGAGTTCCTCGTAGGTGAAGGCGTTGCGCGTCGCCAGCGCCTTCGCCTGCATCTCCTTGTTCAGGATCTGGCGCAGCTGCGTCGGCCACGTCGTCGGGCGCGCCCGAGGCTCTTGAGCGCGCCGGTGCGTGGCGATGTCGCGGTAATCGACCGGCAGCTTCCTGGCGCATCGCCTGCGCCTCGAGCCGGAGCGCGACGATCTGCTTCACGTCGTTCGGCAGGCGCTTGAGGTCCGACAGCCGGTGCCCTGCGCATCCTGGCGCACGCCGGTCGACCAGCTCGTTCAGCCGGCGGGCGCGGGCGTGCGGGTCCTGCGATCGCCTCTAGCTCGGCGGCGTGGCGCCGGGCGAGGTCGGACTCGAGGTCGCTGGCGAGAGAGGCCTCCAGCGCGGCGACGCGGCTCGGTCGTAGCGGGCATCGCCGATGCTGCGCGTGATCGACGTCGTCGATGGCGCCGACGCCGAACATCAGCCACAGCACCGCCGCCGACCACCGCGGCCGCGACGGCGAAGATCGGGTCGAGGACCTGCCCGACCAGCCGGAAGGCGGCATAGGCGATCGGCACCGTCGCCAGGATCAGCAGCGGTCCCCAGATCGTGCCGCCCCAGATCAGGAAATAGGCGATGATCGGGTAGGTCGGCGGCGAAGGCCAGGCCGACGCGTCGGAAGGGCATGTTGTCGAACAGCACATAGGCCAGCGCCACCAGCAGCAGGCCGAAGGCCAGGTCGGGGCGCCAGCGCAGCTCCTGCGGATAGAAGCCGTAGATGAACTGGTCGAAGCGCTGAACGATGACGGCCCAGCAGGCGCCGTCCGAGTTGATCGCGCGGCATTCCTCCAGGCTGTCGGCATGCCAGACCGCGTCGATGAAGACCCACTGGATGATACCGGGCACGATCCAGAAGACCAGCGCCAGCGCGGCCAGCGTCAGGACCGTGTTCACCGGGCCGCTGAACAGGTTTTCGCGTAGCCAGCCGACCGGGCCGCTTGTCGTCGAGGGCGGCGGCGAGGGCGGGATCTGGCTGTCGGCGACGAAGCCGTTCGCGTGCCGGTCGGTCATCGCTCAGGCCCTCCGCACGCGATTGAAGAAGGTCAGGTTCGGCCGGAAGGCGAAGGCCGTGTAGAGGATGATCAGCAGCCGTATCACCAGCCCGCCGACCACGATCACGAGCCAGCTCAGCGCGTCGGTCAGGTCGCCGAACGGGAATCCGACGAGGATGGCGTAGACAAAGACCAGCAGGTCGAAGCAGGCGAGATCGACGAAGCGCGCATTCTTGAACAGGCACGTCACCAGCGCGCCGAACGAGGTCAGGATCATGCCCAGACCGGCGATCTGGATGGTCATCGGCCAGTTGAAGTAGCTGGGCCGCGTATAGGCGATGTCCTGCAGGCCCGGGGCGATCTCGCGCAGGGTGCCGGACGTGACCTCCGGCTCGTCGGTCATCGACAGGTAGTAGGCCAGCGCCTCGTCGATCTTGTGCTCGGGGATGATGCGCAGGAAGGGCGCAGGCTGGTTCGGCGGCAACGCCGCTTCCGGCCCCTCGGTCAGCGCCTTCTCGATGGTCGCGCGGTCGCCGAGCACGTGGAACATCTCGGTATAGTCCGAGTAGGAGATGATCCGGTCGAGGAACACGTAGTTCAGAACCAGCGCCATGAATGCGCCGTAGAACAGCCAGTAGAGGTTCAGCTCCAGCCGGATGCCGTAAGCGCGGTGCATCTTGGCATCGCCCTTCTTCAGGTACTCCCACGTGCCGGTCCAGCGGTCGAGGATGGAGAGGAACGAGAAGCCCATGCCGCTGACCGAGGTGCGCTCGACCAGCTTGGCGTTCTCGTTGTAGAGGTTCATCACGGCCGAGATGCCGAGCGAGATGGCCAGATAGAAGGCCATCAGCAGGAACAGCGTCTCGAACTCCTTGCCGGTCTGGTTCAGCGTGATCCCGCCCAGCGTGCCGGTGGCGTCCATGTAGCCGACCAGCAGCGCCAGCGACGAGTTCTTGGTCAGGTTGAGGTACTGCGAGATCATCGGCGGGATGATGACGCGCAGCGCCTGCGGCAGGACCACCAGGCTCATCGTCCGGTTCGGGCGCAGGCCCAGCGCGTAGGCCGCCTCGGTCTGGCCGTGGCTGACCGACTGGATGCCGGCGCGGACGTTCTCGGCGATGAAGGCGCCGGTGTAGATCGACAGCGCCAGCGTCAGCGCGACATAGCTCTCGCGGGCATAGAAACCGCCGTCAAAGTTGAAGCCGTGCAGCTCGGGGTATTCCACCCCGATCGGCATGCCGGCGGCGAAGAAGGCGATGATCGGCAGCACCAGGATCAGCGCGGCCTTGATCGGCAGCACCGGCTGGATCTCGCCGGTGTCGCGCTGGCGCTGCGCCGCCCAGCGGCCGTAGACGATCGACGGCGATGATGCCGGCGATCAGGGCCGCGACGACGATCCACGACCCGTCCAGCCAGACCGGCCGCGGGAAGTAGATGCCGCGCCCGGTCACCGCGACTGCATCGAACAGCATCGAGGCGTTGGCATTCTCGCCGCGGAATTCGCGGGGCTGCGGCATCGTCTCGGTGATCAGCGCCGAGAACAGCAGGATCTGGATCAGCACGGGGACGTTGCGGACGACCTCGATGTAGACGGTCATCAGCTTACGGATGATCCAGTTCTTCGACAGCCGGGCGACGCCCGCCAGCACGCCGAAGATTGTCGCCAGGAAACAGCCGACGACGGCGACCAGCAGCGTGTTGAGGATGCCGACGATGGCGGCGCGCGAATGGCTGTCGCGCGAGGTGTAGTCGAGCAGGTGCTGGTTGATGTCGTAGGAGGACGGCTGCGCCATGAAGTCGAAGCCGAAGCTCTTGCCCAGCGCCGCGAGGTTGTCGCGGACGTTGTCGACAAGCAGGAACAGCATGCTGAAGAAGACGAAGAGCGCGATGATCTGCAGGAAGGTCGAGCGATAGCGGCTGTCGTTCCAAAGCATGTCGATCCGGAAGGATCGGACCGGCGGTGCGGTCGTGACGCTCATGTGCTGCCCCCAAATCACCCCGGGTCGGCCATGCAGTCTGCCGACGACAGAAGAAGGGCGCGCCCCGCAGGGCGCGCCCGGTCAGGTCAGCGGAACGGCGGCGAGTAGAGGATGCCGCCGTCGGTCCACAGCGCGTTCACGCCGCGGTCCAGGCCGATCTGCGTGTCCGGGCCGATGTAGCGGTTGAAGATCTCGCCGTAGTTGCCCTCGGCCTTGATCGCCTGGACGACCCAGTCCTTGGGCAGGCCCAGCATCGCGCCGTACTCGCCCTCGGTGCCGAGCATGCGGTTGACCTCGGGGTCGTCGGTCGGCGCCTTGGACTTCTCGACGACGTTGTCCTGGGTGATGCCCTTCTCCTCGCCGACGATCAGCGCGTTCAGCACCCAGCGGACGATGTCGCCCCACTGGTTGTCGCCGTGGCGCACGACCGGGCCCAGCGGCTCCTTCGAGATGACGTCGGGCAGCAGGACGTGGTCCTCCGGATGCTCGAAGGTGGCGCGCGTCGCGGCCAGGCCCGAACGGTCGGTGGTGTAGGCGTCGCAGGCGCCGGCCAGGTACTTCTGCTCGGCCTCGGCGTTGGTCTCGATCGGCACCGGCTCGTAGCTGATGTTGTTCTTGCGGAAGAAGTCCGCGAGGTTCAGCTCGGTCGTCGTGCCGGTCTGGATGCAGACGGTGGCGCCGTCCAGCTCCTTGGCCGAGCTGACGCCCAGCGACTTCGGCACCATGAAGCCCTGGCCGTCATAGTAGTTGACGCCCACGAAATCGAGGCCGAGGTCGGTGTCGCGGCTCAGCGTCCAGGTGCTGTTGCGGAACAGCACGTCGACCTCGCCCGAGCTGAGCGCCGTGAAGCGCGTCTTGCCGGTGGTCGGCGTGAACTTGATGGCGTTCGGGTCGCCGAAGATCGCCGCGGCCAGCGCGCGGCACATGTCGACGTCGAAGCCGTGCCACTCGCCCTTCTCGTCAGTGAAGGCGAAGCCGGCGATGCCGGTCGAGATGCCGCACTGCACGAAGCCCTTGGCTTTCACGTCATCGAGCGTCGCCGCGCCCGCGAGGCCGGCGGCGAGGCCGGCGGCGGTCAGCGCGCCCAAGAAAACCGTTGATCTCATTGCACACCTCTCCATTTTGGACCCCCGGGTTGTCACGGGGGGCGGGCTTGACGCCCTCGGTCGCTTCAGCGGAGCCCTTCGCCCCTGCGTGAAACATTCGCGACTGCGAAAGCCGCCGTCAAGCGTCACCGGACTAAATCGGCGGCCACTGAAATGCCGTGCGCCGACGTGACGGATTCCCGGGCAATGTTCGCGGAAATTGCGTCAGTTAAGGGCAATCAGGGCGCAGTTCGATTGCCGCAGGATCGCTTTCTGCGCCCGCCGCCGCGCCTGCACGTCCCTTGGCGATACCCGGCGCCACGGGCCGAATATCACTTGGTTGATGCGGATCAGGCCGAAATCACCCGGCGCGGCGCGGGGCGGCTGCCGCTCGGCGCGGACCAGCCAGATGTTGCGGACATAGACGAAGAAACCCAGCGATTGGCCCAGGATGAAGACCGGATCGCGCCGGTGGATCGCGTAGGCCAGCAGCACCACCGCGCCCCCGATCGACAGCCACCAGAACGACAGCGGGACAATCGACCGGCGCGCCCGCTCGGAGACGATCCACTGCACGACGAAGCGCATCATGAACATCAATTGCCCGCACAGCCCGACGCCGACCCAGGTCAGCTCGTACCCGTTGCGCACGTCCAGCAGGTGCATCAGCCATTGCATCGGCAATCCCCGCCCTTCACAGATCCTCGTGGACGATCCGCGCGCGTCGGCGCCGACGCAGCAGCCACCAGACGCCGAGCAGGTCCTCCACGCCGACGACGGCCCGGCCGAGATTGGTGTACTTGGTGCTCCCGGCGGTGCGCGGCCGGTGGGCGACGTCGACCAGACGGACCTCGAGCCCCTCGCGCCGGACAAGCGCCGGCAGATAGCGGTGCAGGTGGTCGAAAAAGGGCAGCGCCAGGAAGACCGCGCGCGGGAATGCCTTCAGGCCGCAGCCGGTGTCGCGCGTGTCGTCGCGCAAGATCCAGGCGCGGACGCCGTTGGCTACGCGCGAGGCTATACGGCGCGCCGCCACGTCCTGCCGCGCGACCCGCTGGCCGGCGACGAGGCCGAGGCGGCCGTCGGCAGCCATGCCGTCCGCTCCCCGCTCGTCGACCGGGCCGAGCAGCGGCGCGACCAGGCGGGGGATCTCGGACGGCGGGTTCTGGCCGTCGCCGTCGATCGTGCAGATGACGGCGGCGCGGGCCGCCAGCACGCCCGAGCGCAGCGCCGCCGATTGGCCGCAGGGGCGCTCGTGGCGCACCTCGCGCAGCCAGGGGAACTCGGCACGCAGCGCGGCGATGCGTTGCGCGGTCCCGTCGGTTGAGCCGTCATTGACGAAAATCGCCTCGAACGGGGCCAGCGCCGCGCAGGCGGCGGCGATCTCGCGCGCCAACGGCTCGACGTTGTCTTCCTCGTTCAGCATCGGCGCGACGACCGACAGGCGCGGAGCCGGCCCGTGCGACGCGCTCTCCGGCGCGGCGGCGCGGCCCTCAGCGGGCTTGTCGAGGGGGCTCTCCATCGGCGGCGGGTATAGGCGAGGCGCGCGCACGCGCCAACGGTAATCAGGTGCACGCAGGCAGAGAGACGGCCGCGGCCGGTAGCGAGGTGCCCGAGAACCCCGGCCTGCCGCGGCCGCAGAGGTTCAGCGCGCGCAAGCCTGCCAGCGCGGGTCGTCGGGCGTGACCAGCTCGGCCGTCTCCGCCTTGCCGCGGTTGTAGTTGAAATAGCTGACCCGGTCGCGGACGACGGTGCCGGCAAGCGCCTCCGGCCCCAGCCGCACGCGTACCCGGTCCTCGACCAGCACCATCGCGCCGGGATCCTCCTTCAGCGCGGCGACGGCGCCCTGTTGGTCAGCCAGCCGGATACCGGTCTCGGTCAGGAAGACCAGGCTCGGCTCGTGATATCCGAGGCTGAAGGCCGGGCCGGAGGCGCAGGGGCGGTACTGCGCGATCAGCGCCGCGAGCCGAGGGCCGGGAAAGACGGTGTCGAGCGAGGGCAGCGTGAAGGCGAGCGCCGCGGGATAGAGCAGCAGTGACGCGACGAGGCTGGAGCCGACCTGCGCCAGCGGCCGCCCGGCCAGCGCGGCGCGGACGGCCAGCACGATCGCGCCGGTGCCGAGAGCCCCCAGCAGCACGCCGGGCCAAGCGATGCGCGTCCGGATCAGCCCCGGCAGTTCGCCGAGCGCCAGGTCGAGTCCGCCCTGCGCCAGCGCCACCGGCAGCACGGCGACCAGCGCGACCAGGAGGGCGCCGGGCAGGGCGACGAGGCAGGCGCTTGTCACGCGCGCCCAGCGCGCAGGCGGCGCGGCGTTGGCGGCCCAGCCGGCCAGCGCGATCAACAACGCCGGGTAAAGCGGCAGAACGTAGTGCGGCAGCTTTGTCGGCACGGCCTCGAGCACGATCCAGAATGGCACGACCCAGCCGGCCAGCAGCACTGCCCACCCGGCGCGGCGCTGGCGCAAGGCCCAGGGCAGCGCGGCCGGGATCAGCGCCGCCCAGGGCCACAGAGTCAGCCAGACCAGACCCAGGTACAGCCCCGGAGGGCCCCAGTGCTTCTCCTGCCCGCTGACCAGCTTGGCGCCGAAGTCGCGGCCCAGTGCCTCGACGAAAAAGGCGCCGTCGGACACGATCCAGATCGCGACGAGCCAAGGCGCGACGAGCAGCGCCATCAGCGACAGGCCGCTCAGCGGCCGGAGCTGCCACAGGCGCGGCCGCGGCCCGAAGATCAGCAGCGTCACCAGCGTCAGCACGGCGATCGCAGGAACGACTGGCCCCTTGAGGAGGATGGCCGCCGCGAGCGCGACCCAGAAGACCAGCGCCGTGCCGCGCCCCATCTCTCCGCGCAGAAGCCTGACCAGCGCGCCCAGGGTGGCAACGGCGGTCGCGAGCAGCACCGCGTCGGTCTTGGCGAGATGTGCCTCGACCACGGCCAGCAGCGTCGTCGCCAGCATCATGCCGGCCAGCACGGCGGCCGGCCGGCCGACCAACGGCCACGCCGCCCAGGCGGTCAGCAGCGCCGCGATGAATGCGCCGGCTGCCGATGGAAGGCGGTAGGCCCAGATGCCTGCATCGGCGCCGCCTCCGAACGCCTGCGCCGAACCCGCCTGCAGCCAGTAGATGCCGACGGGCTTTTTCCAGCGCGGCTGGTCCTGCAGGCGGATGTCGATCGGGTCGCCGGTCTCGAGCATCTGCTTCGAGGCCTGGGCGAAGCGCGCCTCGTCGCGGTCGGTGACGGGCAGGGTCCACAGGCCCGGCATGATGGCCACCAGAGCCACCGCAGCGATCAGCGCCGTACCGCGCAGCCGCCCGGCGGCGGCCCAGTTCAACAGCGCGACCGTCGCCGCGTCGAGACGCGGGACGATCGCCATCCGGCGGCGGCCGGGCGCTACTGCTGCGCGGGAGCGGGAGCGGCGGGCAGGGGGATGTCGTTCCCGGCGGGGCCCGCGGGCTGCGGCGCCTCGTCCTGCGAGGGCAGGGCCGGCAGCGGGATGTCTGCCGAGTCGATGGGACCTTGTTGGTCGAAGATCGATTGCGGCCCGCCTCTGCCGGCCATGATGGTCAGCGCCAGCGAGGTGCAGATGAAGCCGACGGCCAGCGCCCAGGTGATCTTGCTGAGCGCCGTCGCGGCGCCGCGCTGCGACACGAGCCCGCCGCCACCGCCGCCGATGCCGAGCGCCCCGCCCTCGGATCGTTGCAGCAGCACGACAGCGATCAGGAAGATCGCCAGCACGAGGTGGATCATCAGGACGACGGTTGCCATGCGGGGCCTGCGCGGTCGGAAGTGCCGGATAAGTGGCGGGAAATGGCGGGCTTCTATCGGCTCCGATCTGGGATGTCGAGGCGGGAACGCAATCCCGGGCGCGCATTCTGCCCGTGGCAACGTCTCGGTCCAGAGTTCCCCGGCGCAGAACTCCCGGCTGGCGCTCACGGCCTGGGCGTCAGCCGGATCGGGCGCCGGCAAGCGCGCCGGCCAGCGCAGGGACAGCAGGCTCCATGCCAGCTCCGTCCCGGCGGCGAACGGCCCATCCGATCCTCGAGAACGTCGAAGGACAGTTCGGCCAGGCTGCGGGGGAAACGGCGTCAGCTCGGCGACCGCCTCCCCGTGCGACAGCGAAATGCGCGCGCCGAAATCGTGAGCGATGCGCAGCATGGGGCCATTGTCCCCCGAGGTGTAGACGATCAGTTTCGCGCAGCCCAGAAGTCGCGCCTGCCGCAGCGCGCGGCGCATCAGCGCCCGGCCGACGCCGCGGTTTCGGCACGCCGCTTCGACGCTGAAGGCCGCCTCGGCCTCGTCGCCGCCTGTCGAGATCTCGGCGACGCCGCGCAGAGTGCCGTCGCGAAACCAGCCGATGACGTCATAACTCCGCTCGCTTAGCTTGGCTGCCTGCACGGCCAGGTACTCGTCCCCGACGGCATGCAGGAAGCGCGCCTGCCGGTCGTGCGCCGACAGCCGCCGATAATGCGCCAGCAGCGCCGGCTCGTCACCGGGCACCAGGTGGCGGAACCAACCGCCGTGTAAGATGGGTGAAGGCATCGTTCTTTTCTCCGCTCGGTGCGTCCTGGACGCCCGCGAAGCGTTTCCTCGCCTTGCTCATGTGGGGTCGGAGAACGGCCTTCGCATTATGCAGCCGGCGCAAAGCCGTTCCGCACAGACATGACCTGGCGCCAGTGCCCGACCCCGCGCGCCTGTCGGGCGACGGCGGTCGCCCCCGCTGGCCGGCTAACGCGCGTACCCCCGTCGCAGATCCTCGATCTCTGCCTCCAGCTCCATGATGCGGCGGCGGGCGTTTCCGAAGCCCGACATCGATGCCTCGGCGTCGGCGCGTGCCTCGCGCAGCGCGGTGGCCAGCTCGGCCTCCCGGCCCTCGACGGCGCCTTCGAGGCGCGCCTGCATGGCGGCCAGCCTGTTCTCCATCTCGGCCTCGCGCGACGCGAGCAGGTTCTCCGCCAGCTCGCGCGCGTCTTCGGCGGCTTCGCGTGCGCGGTCGGCCTCGTGCAGGCGGTTGATCATCTCGGTCAGCCGCGCGGTGTCGGTCATCGCTGCGTTCGACAGGCGGATCCAGATCCAGTGAAGCACCCAGCCGAGCGCGATGGCGCCGGCCAGAACTGCCGAGATGGCGGTGGCGAGCTGGCCTCCAGTCAGCATGGCGGGGCGCTCCGGTTCATTCGGCCGGCTCGAAGTTGATACGCCGGTTGCGCGCCCGGCCGGCGTCGGTTTCGTTGCTGGCGATCGGCACCGTCTCGCCGAAGCCGCGCGGGACCATCCGGTTGACCGGCACGCCGCGCTCGGCCAGCGCGCGGACGACGGCGTCGGCGCGTGCCTGGCTGAGGCGCAGGTTCAGATCCTCGGGTCCCTGCGCGTCGGTGTGGCCGCCGACCTCGATAACCGCGCCCGGGCAGCGGGCGAAGGTCGCGGCCAGCGCCTTCAGGACCGCGCGACTCGCCGGCGTCATCACGGCGCTGCCGGGCGCGAAGTCGATCCCCGGCGCGCCGTTGGCGCGGTTCAACTCGGCGGCGCAGCGCAGCGGCGGCAGTGGCAGCGAGCCCATCGCCGCGGGCAGGTCGATCGTGAACGCGGTGCCGATCTCGTAATCCGGTAGTTCGGCCGCCATGCGGTCGTGCAGCTTGCGCGCGAGCGCCGGTTCGGCCAGCCGGCCGCGCAGCGTGGCGCGATAGCCGGCCAGCTGGCCCTCGCCCTCGGGCATGGCCTTCAGGTCGTCGAGCAGGCTGAGCGCCGCCATCTGCCAGCCGGCCGGGGCCGCCGCGCCCCGTACGGTCAGCGCGCTTTCGACGCGGTCGGAGCCGAACAGCGCCCGGGCCTCGGTCTCGATGGCCGTGCGGGCGGCGTTGTCCGGCATCTGGCCGCTCAGCACGACGCGCTCGGGCGTGCGGCGCAGCGTCAGCCAGAACTGCTCGCGCACGATGCCGGTCCGGGTTGCGACATCGTCGGCGCGCAGCTCGCCCGCGCCGGCGAAGCCCTCGGGCAGCGCCGCCTTGAATGCCGCCAGCGCCGCTTCGAAGACGGGCGGCGTCGTCGGCGGGCCGGCTACCAGGCGGGCGTCGCGGTACTCGATGTCGATGCGGCCCGCCGGCACCGTCGAGAGCGCGTCGAGTCCGGCGGCCACCGCGGCCGGCCAGTCGCCGCCGGGGCCGCCGAGGCCGACGGGGCAGGGCTCGGGCTGGTGCGCGACGCCGGCGCCCTTCAGCCTGTCGAGCAGCGCCGCCTGCTCCTCGAAGCTGCGCGCCGCGCAGCGTTCCAGCCGGATGCCGGCGCCGGCGTCCCTGTATGCCGAAAAGGCGAAGGGCGCGATCACGCGGGCCGGAATGCGGATTCGCAACACCAGCGAGACGCGCTCGCCGGCGCGCCCGAGAAGTGCCTGCGTCAAGGCCTCGCGGTCGGCCTCGTTGGCGGCCTGGCCGTCGACCGTCACCTGGCCGGGCTCCATGACGACATAGGCGTTCGGCAGCCGGCTAGCGGCCAGGCTGGCGACGCCTACCTCGGGGCCCCAGCCGCGCGGCGGCGGCGCCGCCTGGATACCGGTCAGATCCTGCACGGCAAGCCCCGGCCCGTCCTCGGCTAGCGCCGCGTCCAGCCGCTCGCGCATCGCTCGGCTGGCGGTCTGGCCGGTCAGCGTGACTCCGCGCTCGTCGCGCAGGAACTCGATACGCACCGGGTCGCGATGCTCCGGCGGGGCCAAGGTCGCGGTCGCGTAGCTGACGACACGCGCCAGCTGGCGCAGTGGCGCGCGCCGAGTTCGAGCGCCAGGTCGCGCGCGAAGGTGTCGGGGGCGTGGCCGTAGATCGACAGCCGCAGCCCGTCGGCCCGCACGCTGGCCCAGCTGAAGCCCAGCACGTCCAGCGCGTTCGACACCCGCGCCGTCAGCATCCTCTCGTAGGCCTGCGCGCCGCGCTGGCCGAGGTCATAGCAGGCATAGCCGATGGCGGCGATCAGGGCGGCAAAGACAAGGTAGCGGAACACGGGTGGGCGCGCTCGCGACTGACGACGGCTCGGGACGGCGGCACAGATGGCACGAAGCAGCCCACCCGGGCAAGGCGCCTGCACGGTGAGTTCAACCCGGCGCGAGCCGTTCCGCTTGTCGGCGCATCCGCGCAGGTGCATGGACATGGGCGCCGAAATGGAGGGACGCATGACCAACGAACGGCCGAGGCCGCAGGATCCGGGCCGGATCATTGCGCATCGCGGCGCCAGCCGGGTGGCGCCCGAGAACACGCTGGCCGCCTTTCGCGCCGCGCACGCGCAGGGCGCGCGCTGGATCGAGTTCGACGTCTCTCTGCTGGGTGACGGTACGCCTGTCGTGTTCCATGACGGGACGCTGGAGCGCTGCACGGACGCAACCGGGCGGCTGACCTCGATCGGCGGCGCCGAGCTCGCGGGTATCCATGCGGGCGTGCTGTTCGCGCCCGAGTTCGCCGACGAGCCGCTGCCGACGCTGGAGGCGGTGCTGGAACTGATCGACGATCTCGGCCTACACGCCAACCTCGAGCTGAAGACGCACTGCGACGACCCGGCGCACCGCACCGGTCCGCTGGCCGCTGCGGTCGCCGGGGCGCTGGCATCCCGGCCTGCCGCAGCGGCGCGCATGACGATGTCGAGCTTTGACGAGGACGAACTGGCGGCGTTCCGCGCGGCGATGCCCGAGGCGGCGGTCGCGCTGCTGGTCGAGGAGCCGCCGGCCGACTGGCCGGCGCGGCTGACGCGGCTCGGTGCCGAGGCGCTGCACCTGGAGCATTCGCACCTCAGCGAGAGCCTGCTGGCCGAGGCGCGATCGGCCGGCGTTCGCGTGCGCGTCTACACGATCAACGAGCCTGCGTTGATGGAACCCTTCCGCGCGCTGGGCCTGACCGGCGTGATCACCGATCACCCGCCGCTGTTCCTGGATGACCCGGCCTGGGCCGATTGGGCCAGAACGCGGGACTGACGACGGGGCGGCCTGCCAGAGTACCCGCCTGGCGGGGTGAAACCCGTCCTGTCGGTGGAGAACGCATGGGGGAGTGTCTCCCGGGGCCGCGAAGGAGGCGCACCACCTGATCTGTCCACCGATCGCGAGGGACCTGTCCGTTCGCCGTCAGCGCGCCGTCTTGTAGATCAGGCGTTCATACCGGCATCTGCGCCGCTCCGATCAGCAGGTAGGCGACGATGGTGATGGCGAAGATCAGGCCCATCGGAAAGACGCGCTCGCGTGCCGGCCGCGCGTACTGGTCGACGGCCATCCAGCCTGTCGTGCGGTGCCGCGCCATCTGCATTGCCAGCCGCAGCGCCAGCAGCAGGAGCAGCGTCACGACCGCGTAGAGCATCATCACCGAGAGCACATCCCGCGCGGCCACGAACGGGGCCAACGCCGCCGCCATCTTGGCGTCGCCGCCGCCGACGGCGCCGGCCGAGAACAGCGCGAAGCCGATCAGCAGCACCGCCGCGCCCTGGCCGAGCCGCCAGACGAACTCGTCGAAGGGCAGTCCCCAGACGCCAGCCATCAGGAAGACTCCGACGACGGCAAGCACCAGCCCGTTCGGGATGCGCAGCGACTTGAGGTCGTACCAGGCGCACAGCGACATCAGCGGCAGCATTGCCGCGATTGCGAGCCAGAGGGCAGGGGGCATGAACACGGGCGGACCTCGTTCTGGTTCGGGCGTGGTGTCGGTCAGTTCTCGACGACGGCATCCAGCGCCGCGAGCCGGCTGGCGGCGGCGGCATAGTGCTGCGGATGCGCCTCGACCGCCGCGGCGAATAGGCCGCGGGCGATCTCCTTTTCGCCCTTGCGCAGCGCGATCAGGCCCAGATTGTTCAGGATATAGGCCTTCTCGGTCTCGGTCATCGGAACCGGTGGCACCTGGAAATTGCCCTGCAGGCCGCGGGCGATCGCCAGGTTGTTCTTGGCGTTGAACAGCCGAGAGTTCGAACGACAGCGCCCGCTCGAATGTCTCCTCGGCCTTTTTCATGTCGCCGCGCGCCATCAGCGAGACGCCCCAGTTGTTCAGCACCGTGGCGGGGTTGGTGGCCAGCGTCTCGGCCTGCGTGTACGCGGCATCGGCCGCGACCCAGTTCTGCTCGTGGTCGGCAAGCATTGCGTCGACAAGGTAGCGCCGCGTCGTGTTAAACCCGGCCGGCAGGTCTGCGACGACGGACTTGACGTCCTCCCACTTGTCGAGGCGCGCCGCGATCTGGGCGTATTCCACTCGGTCGCCGGGCTCGGCCTGGCCCAGTGCGATCATCTCCTCGTAGACGCGCGCCGCTTCCGGGTAGCGCTTGGCGCGGCCCAGAGAGATCGCAAGGCCGCGCCGGAAATCCGCGCGGTCCGGCTCCTGCGCCAGGGCGTTCTGGAAGTACTGCACCGACTCCTCGGGGTCGCCCGCAGTCAGCAGAAGGTTCTCGATCTTGGCGTCGTCGATGAGGTTGCCCTGCAGCGGCGTCGCGTCGGGTGGCAGGTTGCATGCCGACAGCGAGACCAGAAACGCCGCTGCCAGCAGCCCCCGCGCAAGTCCCGCATGTCCCGCTATCCGACCCATCCTAGCCACTCCCGGCGGTTCCCGACGATACGATCAACTTGTACTGTGCCACGCCGGTCCGTTGCAATTTCTGCGGGTTTTCGGCAAGCGGCGGGTTGGCGGCCTCGGCGCGGGCGATGGCGAGTTCGGCCATGTCGAGGTTCTGCGCCGCCTCCGCGCTTGCGCCGCTGGACAGCGCGAAGGCCGTCTTGAACGCCTGTCGGGCGGGGTAGAGTTCGCCCAGCCCGTAGAGCGCGGCGCCCAGGTTGTTGTGTGCGGCGACCGAGTCCGGCTCCAGCTCCTTCGCCCGCTCGTAGTAGCGCACCGCCTCCGTCAGCAATCCCTGCCGCTGTGCGGCCACGCCGGCACCGGTCAGCGCAGCGGCCGTCATGCCCTCGACGCGCAGCGAGCGGACGAAGGCGTTCTCGGCCTCGACCGGCTGATTGCTGTCGAGCAGCCTGAGACCGACGTCCATCCAGCTCGTCGCCTGTTCGGGCAGCGCCTCCGGCAGAACCTCCGCGGATGGCAGCGCGTCCAGCGGGCCCGGCGCGATCAGTTCGCACCCTGCCAGCACGGGCAGGGCAAGGCCCAGTGCGACCGCACCTGGCCCCATGGCACGGCGGCCCTGCCGGGTCATTGGCCGCCGCCGAACTGCGAGAGCGAGCGGACGATCTGGATGAACGAGGGGCCGGCCAGGATCAGGATCAGCGGCGGCACCGTGAACGCCATCGTGCCAAGCGTCAGCTTGGTCGGCAGGACGTTGGCCTTCTCCTCGGCGCGCATCAGCCGCTTGTCGCGCATCTCGGCGGCATAGACGCGCAGCGCCTGGCTGATCGAGGTGCCGAATGTGGACGACTGGATCAGGACGGTCACGAAGCTGGAGATGTCGTTGACGACGCATCGGTCGGCGAAGTCGCGCAGCACCAGCGACCTGTCCTTGCCGGCGCGGAACTCGTGCGTGACAACCTGCAGTTCCTCGGCCAGCGGCGAGCCGGTCGCCTGCATCTCCATGCCGACGCGCGCCATCGCCTGGTCCAGCGAGTGGCCGCCCTCGATGCACACCAGCATCATGTCCATCGCGTCCGGGAACGAGTTCTGGATCTGCATCCGCCGCGTCTCGATCTGGCGCCGGACCCAGTAGGCCGGCAGGAAGTAGCCGGCCGTGCCGAAGCCGCCGGCAATCGCCATCGCGGTGATGAGATTGGGCGATTCCGGGATCAGCACGAAGGTGATCAGGCCGAAGACCAGCAGGCCGAGGCCGAGACCCGCCCGCGCCAGGTAGTACGTTCCGACGGCCGAGGGGCTCTTGTAGCCGGCGGCGCGCAGCTGGCGCCTGGTCGCGCCCAACTCGTCCTTGTCCGACGGCTCGAGCAGTGGCGCAAGGCCGTGCAGGCTGCCGCCGGTCTCGCCGGCGGAGCGAAGGCGCACCAGATCGTCCTTGAGCCGCTCGTCCCTGAACGAGAACCGAGCGAGCGGATCCTTGGAGCGCTTCATCGCCATCGGGATCGCCAGCAGCGCCAGGAATATTCCCAGCGCCGCGACGGCGTAGAACGGTCCTGCCGGCCCATAGCTCTCGACCAGCGAGCTCCACAGCCGGTCGACCAGCGGTGCGCCCGCTTCCTCGACCCCGATCAGCACCGCGATGCCCATACTCTAAGCCCGACCCCTCAGACCTTGATGTTCACGAGAACGCGCATGAAGATGACGTTGCAGACCAGCAGGATGAACGTCGCGATCGCGCCGGGAATGAACAGCGGGTGGTCGGCGACGCGGTCGTAGTAGTTCGGGTCTACGAGCTGCACCAGCAGCAGCGCGATGACCGGGAATACCGACAGGAACCAGCCTGACCAGCGCGCCTCGGCGGTGATTGCGCGTACCTTGCGGAACAGCTTGAAACGCGAGCGGATGACGCCCGACAGCCCGTCCAGGATCTCGGCCAGGTTGCCGCCCGAGGTCGCCTGGATGTTGACGGCAATCGCCAGGAAGCGCAGGTCCGGCACGGGCACGCGCCCGGCCATCTTTGCCAGTGCGTCGTTGACCGTCATGCCGTAGGTCGCCTCGTCGGCGATCATGCCGAATTCGGTACCGATCGGGTCGGCCATCTCGCGCGCGACGACGCTGACGGCGCCGTTGATTGGATGGCCGACGCGCAGGCTGCGCACCATCAGGTCGAGCGCATCCGGCAACTGCTCCTCGAACAGCGAGATTCGCCGCTTGGCCTTGTTGCGCAGCCAGAGGAACAGCGTCGCGTAGCCGATGATCACGGCGACCACCGTGCGGATCAGCGGAGCGGCGCTGGTGAACAGCGTCAGAAGGACGAAGGACACGACGATCATCAGCACCAGCACGAAGGAGATCGTGCGCGGCGAGATGACCACATTGGCGTGGCGCGCCTTCTCGACCAGCGGCCCGATGATCGGATAGCGCTCGCTGCGGGCGTTGCCCTCGCGCTCATTGCGCAGGATCGTCAGGACCTCTTCGCTGTCCCGTCCCTCCTGCATAAGCGAGAGCCGTCGGTTGACACGCTTCTGCCGCTTTATCTGCTTGCCGAAAGCGAGCAGATAAAGGCCGCCGAGCATCAGGTAGACGCCGATGAAGATCAGGCCATAGACGACCGGCTGGAACATGGCTCTTGCTCCCCGTCAGCTCAGAGGTCCGGGCGGAACAGCGAGGCCGGCAGCTCCTGGCCCCAGGCCTTGAAGCGTTCCGCGAACATCGAGCGGATGCCGGTCGCGACGTATTTTCCGCGGATGGTCCCGTCGGATTCCACCCCCTGGCGGTCGAAACGGAAGATCTCCTGCATCGTGACGATGTCGCCCTCCATGCCGACGATCTCCTGGATCGACGTCATGCGACGCTTGCCGTCGGTCATGCGGCTGACCTGGACGACGACGTTGATCGCCGATGCGATGTTGGTGCGCAGCGCTTTCAGCGGCAGGTCGATGCCGGACATGCCGACCATGTTCTCGATGCGCGAAAGCGCGTCACGCGGCGTGTTGGCGTGCAGCGTGGTCATCGAGCCGTCATGGCCCGTGTTCATCGCCTGCAGCATGTCGATGACCTCGGGACCGCGCGTCTCGCCGACGATGATACGGTCGGGCCGCATGCGCAGGGCGTTGCGCAACAGGTCGGTCTGCGTGATGGCGCCCGTGCCCTCGACGTTGGCCGGGCGGCTTTCCATCCGGCCGACATGCTCCTGCTGCAACCGCAGTTCGGCCGTGTCCTCGATGGTGACGATGCGCTCGTTGTTCGGGATGAAGCTGGACAGCGCGTTCAGCGTCGTCGTCTTGCCCGAGCCCGTGCCGCCCGAGACCAGCACGTTCAGCCGGCAGCGAACGCAGGCGTGCATGTAGAGCGCCATCTCCTCGGAGAACGCATTGCCCTGGATCAGCTTCTCGACCGTGTAGGGAATCTTCGAGAACTTGCGGATCGACACCAGGGGCCCGTCGACGGCGCAGGGCGGCACCAGCGCGTTGACGCGGCTGCCGTCGGCAAGGCGCGCATCGACCCAGGGCTGGCTCTCGTCGACGCGCCGGCCGACGGCGCTGACGATCTTGTTGATGATGCGCATCAGGTGCGCCGTGTCCTTGAACTGGACCTCGCTCTTTTCGAGCTTGCCGTGCCGCTCGATGTAACAGTGCTCGTGCGTGTTAATCAGGATGTCGGTGATCGACTGGTCCTTGAGCAGCGGCTCGAGCGGGCCGAGGCCGATGACTTCGTCCAGCAGCTCGTCGGCCATCCGGTCAAGGTCGGCCCGGGACAGCACGATGTCGCTGTCGGCCGTCGACTCGCGTACGACGGCGGCGATTTCGGCTTTCAGTTCGCTCTGGCTGACCTTGTCGATGGCGGCGAGGTTCAACTCCTCGAGCAGGCGCTTATGCAGTTCGACCCGCAGGGCCAGCAGCCGCTTGCGGCGCTTGGCCTCGTTCTCCAACTCGGGCGGGGTTGCCTGCCGGCGGGGTTCCGAACTGACGCGCGCCACCGAGGTGGTGCCGGGATCGTAGCGTACGGGACTCTCGGCAAGGCCAGACTCGCGGCCGGCATTATTGTTGCGCGGGACGGTATCCTGCAGGGTCGTCGCTCCGATCGCGACCATCGCCGGATCGTTGTGATCCGATGCGCCTGACTGGTTCTGCCTGATTCTGCGGAACATCTACACTCGTCCTCGTTCCTGCCGCCCCGGGTTGCTGCCCCGAGTTACTGGGCCGCTTCCGCAGCCCCCCGTTCGGCCGCAAGCAGTGCCTGTGCCACCCTGGCGATTTCCTTGCGCAGCGGGTTCGACTTTGCCTGCTCGGCCAGCGGGACCCCCTGGTCGCAGGCGTTCACCACCTGCTTGCCGCCGTCGGGCAGAAGATAAGAGTACTCGATACCAAGACTTTCGGCCACCCTGCGCACGCGTTGCTTGCCACCCAAATCTGTCATTCCCGGGGCGCGATTCAGCAGAAACCTGATCTTGTCCAGCGCCATGTCCTCGGCCTTCAGCGTACGCAGAAAGCGGAACATGTTCTGCGCCGAGCGCATGTCGATTTCCATCAGTGCGAAAAACTCGTCCGAGGCGGTGTAGACCTGCTCGGACCAGTTCATCAGCGCCTGCGGCATGTCGATCAGCACGTAATCGAAGGCCTCGCGCGCCAGCGTGATGATCGCGCTGACGTCCGATGGCGAGACGATGTCGAGCGGCAGCGCGTCGCGGGGCGCGGTCAGCACGTGCAGCGTGTCCTTGTAGACGCTCAGCGCCTGCGTCAGGCCGGTCTGATCCAGTGACGACGCCTCGGAGACCAGCTCGTAGACCGCCTCGCGCCGCGGCACGTCCAGGTAGGTTGCGATCGAGCCGTACTGGAAGTTGAAGTCCAGAAGCGCCACGCGCCGGCCCTGCTTGCGGACAGAGGTCGCGAGCTCCCAGGCGAGGTTGACGATGAAGGTGCTCGCGCCAACGCCGCCGGCGACGCCGTAGGCGGTGATCAGCCGGCTGCGCCGGATCTGCGCCGCCGATCCGAAGCCGAACGACGACGCGCTGGCGCCGGCCCGCAGCAGCCGCATGCGGTTGATCGCCTCGGGCAGGGCGCCGTCCGGGTCAGGGTAGGGCGTGAACTCGGCAACGCCCTCGCGGATCAGCCGGTGGATGGCGCGCGACGACAGCTCGCCGACGATCAGCAGGATAGGCAGCCCGGCCTCCCGCGCCTGGCGGACCAGCGCCGCCGTCGCCTCGACCGATTGCGGCTCGTCTTTCGAGGTGGCGAAGATGGCGAAGGCGTTCGGCGCCTCGACATCGGCAAGCAGCGCCGCCGCGTCGCTGCTGGCGACCTTGCGCCAGTTCTCGGCGCCGAAGGCGGCGTCGAGATCGGCGGACAGCGCCTCGGCTTCGGAGAAACCCTCGGCAAAGACATACGCCTCGATCGACGAGGCAGCGGAGTCACGACGGAAGGAAAGAACCATCTTGTTAGCCGGGACCCATGTGTTCACCAAAGGCGCTGGCTGAGACCCCGGCGTAGGTGCTCGGGTCCTTTTCCGCCAGCCAGCCTGTCATATCGGAAAGGATAAGCGTGAGGAACGGGAACGTCTGCGAGCGGACGGCCACGTTGACCTCGGGGACGAAGGGCCCCTCAACGATGCCGAGCTGGCGGTAGGTGTAGGTGACGACGACGTCCTCGTCGGCCAGCCGCGGATACGTCCGGCGCATCTCGGCGGTGATGCGCGCGAAGGTGGCGAGGTCGCAAATGCCGAGCGCGGTCCCGTCGCAGACCCAAGGCCCCCCGGGGTCGGCGCAGGCGTCGGCGCCCGTCGGCTGGAAGCAGGTGTCGCCCGAGCGCGCCAGCCCCGTGACGGGCAGGTTCGTCTCGGGAACGCCGGGATGAGCCGGCGGCAGCGTGACGGCCACGCGCGCGCCCAGTTGGGCGGCCTTCGCCGTGCCGAGAGTCATGAAGTAGGCCAGGCCGATCTCGAAGATCATGAGCACGATCATGATCAGCAAAAACAGAACGGGCAACTGGTCGACGACGACCGCGCCGTGCTCGTCGGCAAGAAAGCGGCGGATGACGCCGAGCAGGCCGCGCGCGCTCAGCATGTGCCCTGATACCTCTCGGCAAAGCCGCAATGCACGGCCCCGGGCGGCGCGTCGCCGATCCAGCGGGCCTGCTGCGCCGCGCTCATCGTCAGGCCGGTCGGGACCTCGTCCTCGCTCCACAGGTTGATGATGCCGAGCAGCGGCATCGGCACCGTGACCGAGCCCGTGACCTCGACGATGAAGAAGGGTGTGCGGAAGTTGGCCGTGTCGGCCGTGCTGACCGAAACCGACATCGCCACGTCGCGGTGCAGACGGGCGTCCAGCATGGCGTTCGCGTCGGTCAGGAACTCGTCATAGAAAGCGATCGACGGATCGCCCGCCTCGTCGGTCGTCGGCTGGACAGGGGCGCGGGCCAGGTAGCGGGCGATATCCTGCACGGCGCCGTCCAGCGCGATGCGGTAGCGCAACGCCTGGCCGTATTCGGCCGTGAACACCATAACCCCGAAAAGCAGCGGCGAGGCGGCGAGAAATTCAATGCCCGCCGCACCGCGTTCGTCCCAGAAGAACCGCGCCAGCGACTGCCGAATCCCGGTGAGCCCCACCACCTGTAATCCCTTCCTATTCGGACGGGCCGGCCCCCCGGTTCACGGAGATGTCTCGACCTCGTTCAGGATACCACTCTGCTCGACTTTAGTTTAGAACGTCGGATTTCGCCTCGGTTACGCCGAACCGGCCGGCCTGATACATGTTGTAGATGCGCTGGGCGTATTCGCCGTCCAGCCCGGTGCCCACATAGCCCTTGGCGAAGCCGGCGACCGTCGTGACGGTGCGGCGGTTGCGCCGCTCCCGTGCAGTGGTCTTCACGACCGGGTCCTGCTCGCCATGCGACTCGATCGCGTCCAGTCGGTCGCGAGAAACGCCCTTGCTGACCAGGTAGGCCAGCGCGCTCTTGGCGCGGCGCAGGCCCAGCCCGTAATTGTAGCGCTCGGTGCCGACCAGGTCGGTGTTGCCGATGACCGTCATCCGCACTTGCGGGTGGTCGCGCAGCCAGCGCGCCTGGCCATCGAGCGCCCGCCGGGCGGTGGAGTCCAGCACCGCCTCGTCGAAGGCGAAGGTGACGACCTCATCGGTGCTGGCCTGAAAATCCCGTGACAGGTCGTTCAGGATCGCATTGCCCTGGGCATAAGCGATCTGCGTCGCCGAGTTCGCACCGACCGCCTCGCCGAAATTGGGCGACGTTCCGTCCTGCCCGGCCTCCTCGGCACACCCGGACAGCGCGGCGGCGGCAGCGGTCAGGGCGAAGGCAATGGCAAATTTCTTCATGACCCTCACTCCACCACGTAGCCATAGTCGCCGTCGAACCCGGTGCCGACGATGCCCGGCACCGGATCGCCCATGGTCTTGCCGAACAGGAACAGGTCGGACTCGCTGGGCAGCAGCACGCGGTCGGTCGGCAGCGCCAGGTCGGCCTCGTCGTTGACGGGCGTGACCAGATGGACGGAGACGAAGATCACCAGCTCGGTCTGGCCGCGCTGGTAGTTCACCGAGCGGAACAGCGCGCCGAGGACCGGAACGTCGCCCAGCCAGGGGATCTGGCTGATAGAGTCCTCGAAGCTTTCCTGCAGCAGGCCGGCGATGGCGAAGGCCTGCCCGTCGCGCAGCTCGACCGTCGTCGTTGCGCGCCGGGTCTGGAAGCCGACGACCTCGATGCCGCCCGTCGTCGTCGAGACGTTCGGGTCGACCTGGCTGACCTCGGCCGAGACCGAGACGTTGATCAGGTCGTTGTCCAGCACCACCGGCAGGAAGTTCAGGTTGACGCCGACTGGCTTGAACGTGACGGTGACGTCGCCATTGTCGCCGATTACCGGGATCGGCACCTCGCCGCCGGCCAGGAAGCTCGCTTCGACGCCCGAAAGCGAGACCAGGTTCGGCTCCGACAGGGTGCGGGCGAAGCCTTTCGACTCCAGCGCGTCGATCTGCAGATCCAGCAGGAAGCTGTCGGCAATGGTGAAGATCGCGCCGAACGCTCCGGTGAAGGCGCCGGCCTGCGGGAAAAGCCTTGTGAGTCCGGACCCGAAGCCTCCCGGCGCGGTGGCTCCCTCCGTCGGGGTCGGGCCCGTCGCTCCGGGGTTGATGGCATTGCCCGTGACGATCTGCGGCGCGGTCCTGCTGGTCGAGCCAAGCACGCCCAGGCTGACGCCGATGTCCTTGCCGGAACTGCGGGCGATCTCGGCGACCTTGACCTTCAGCATGACCTGCTGCGTGCCGCCCACCGACAGCATGTTGATGACGGATTCGCCGGCATAGGCGCGCGCCAGCGACATCGCCTTGTCGACCTTCGCAGCCCCCGAGACGACACCCGACAGGATGATGCCGTCGGCGGCGGTCCGCACCTCGATCGGCTCACCCGGCAGCAGCTGCTTCAGCCGCTCCTTCAGCTCGCTGACATCTGCCAGGACCTTCACGACGACGTTGGTGATCAACCGGCCGTTCGGGCCGAACAGCGTCAGCGACGTGGTGCCACGCTTCTGGCCGAATATGTAGATCGTCTTGTTCGAGACTGGCTGGACGTCGGCGATTTCGGGATTGGCGATCGAAACCTCGGAAAACTCGACGTCGCTCTCCAGCACGGTGGCATGGTCGATCAGGACGCTGATCTCGTTGGACTGCAGCCCGTGCGACGTTCTCAGCACCGACTCGGACCGCGCCGGCAGGGTGAAACCCGTTGCCAGCACTGCGAGAAACAGTGCGGTCAGATATCTGCGTCCCATTGTCCCCACCATCCCCGGCTACGCCCGGCGGCGCACACGCTCCCGTTGAATCCGAGAAAAACTACACACCGAAAGAAGCAACAGATCAAGCCTTTGTAGCGATAATCTCCATACTCTGGTTAGGTGTGTTCGGCAGGACTCACTGGACCTGCACGTCGGTAACCGCGGAGCCCTTGCGGACACGCACGGATTTGACCTGCTCTACTGGTGCCACCTCGGGCAAGGGCGCCGGCGGCAGGGCTTCCGGCTGCGCCGGCAGGTCCTCGATGCGGACGGGCTCGGCAATCGAGCCGACCGCCTCGTTGACGCCGCGCAGCGAAAGCGACAGCTTGCCGACCTGCTGCGCCAGCGCCAGCTTCGAGGCGTCGGTCGGGTCGACCTCGACCGTGGCCGTTCGCGCCACGCCGTTGCGCGCGGTCTCGTTGTTGGCCGACTGGTCGGTCGCGATGACCAGGACGTTCTGCAGGATGATGCTGGTGGTCAGGTCTCGCTCGATCGAGCGCGTCAGCAGGATATCGACGCGATCTCCCGGAGCGACCAGTCCTGCGACGCCGCTGACGGCGTCGATCGAGATCGTCACCGCGCGCATCCCCTCCGAGACCTGCGTCGCCACGCGAATCGCCTCGCCAAATCCCGTCAGCTTCGACTTGAGCAGCGGCTCTCCGGGCTCGATCGAGCGCAGGACGGTGCGCGTCAGTTTGAGATCCGCGCCCGCCAGGTCCTCGCCACTCGTGAACGCTCCCGCCGGGACGGCCTCCTTCGGCCAGACCACCCATTGCAGGATCTCGCCGGAATCCGTCCACTTGATCTGGTCGCCGTAGTTCAGCGGCTTCTTCGCCGCGAGTATCTTCACCGTCTCGGGAGCTCGCGCGACCTGGCTGGCCAACGTTGCCTGGTAGCGGCTGTAGTAGTCGGAGGCGACGTAGACGGCCCCTCCTGCGAGCATCAGCCCCAGCACGAGAACGGCAATCCCGATGATCCGCATGCGACGACGTTCCCCCGAAGTCTATCCCCGAAACGACGATGCGCGGGGCCGGCAAAGCAGGCCCCGCGCGATAGGAAGCCCGCTAGATCAGGGGTTGAGCGTCGGCGCGTCGCCCGACAATGGTCGAGTCGACGGCGGTGCTGAGGTTGCTGTTAATGCTGGTCATGAGGTTGCTCACGCCGCCGTTGAAGATGCCGTACACGACGGCGATGCCCAGCAGCAGGATGCCGGCCGTCAGCGCGACCCAGTCGATGGTGACCGCGCCGGCGTCGTCACGAACGAACTTGGTAAAGTAGGTCATTTTCAGCCCTCCAATTTTCACTCAGTCTTACCTGGGCCCACACCCAGTGATCAAACCCGCGATCGACCCGCTCGATGCGGCAGGATCGGTACGTCTTTAATGCCCGCTCCCGATGACCAAACGGATAGCACCAATTTTAACATCGCTCAAATAAAGTTTTGAGATCGTTCGAGATTTTGGTTAACAAAGCCGCAAAGGGCGCCCAATAAGGTCACAAGGTGGCCGGGCCCCCGGCGACTGTGTAAATATTGGGGCAAATTGCGGCAGCATCGTGGCAAAGGGCATGAATCGAACGCGCATAGCCATGGCGACAGCGATGATTCTCGCGGTCCAGGCAGCGGATTTCCGCGAATCAGTCGCTCTGGCCGGCTTTCTGCGCGGCGGAGCTCCGCCCGGGAAGCGGCGGAAAGGCCGCGTTCCTGCGCCCGCCGCCGCCCGGCAGTCGCGTCCGGATCCGCCCGCCCGCGGGCGCCGCCCACGCGCCGGCAGTGCCGGCGGCACCGCGCCAGCGGCCCGCGTCGCATGACTGGTTCTGGGCAGCGTACTCGCCCGACGAGGCCGCCGCCGGCGCCGGGCGCTGGGCCGAGGTGCTCGCGACCATGCAGGACCGCCGCTCGCGCGGGCAGGGGCTGGTGAGCGTCGATACGATCCGCGCCGTCCGCGCCGCCTGGGGACCGCAGGTCACCGCGGCGGCGCGCGGCCACGGCTTGTCCGAGGCGCTGCTGCTGGCCGTCATCGCCGTCGAGTTCGGGCGGCAAGGCTCAGGCGCTCAGCCCGCGCGGCGCGCAGGGGCTGATGCAGCTGATCCCGGCGACCGCCGCGCGCTTCGGCGTCGCCGACCCGTTCGAGCCGGGCGCCAACATCGCCGGCGGCGCCTCCTATCTTGACTGGCTGCTGTCCCATTTCGGCGACGATATCCTGCTGGCGCTGGCCGGCTACAACGCCGGCGAGGGCGCCGTGCACCGCAACAGGGGCGTGCCGCCCTATGCCGAGACGCGCGACTATGTCGTGCTGGTGCTCGACGCCATAGCCGCCGCCGGCTCGCTCTGCGAGCAGCCGCCGGCTGGCCCGCGCCTGTCCTGCAGCTGGGCGCCGGAAGTCTGAGGCTTGGCTTGTCGCGCGCGGCCGGGCTGCTAGAAGGGGGCGAGCCCGGAGCCTGCCCAATGCGCCTGACCATCCACCGTCCCGACGACTGGCACCTGCATCTGCGCGACGGCGCCATGTTGCAGGGCGTCGTCGGGTACACCGCCGACCATATCGGCCGGGCGATCATCATGCCGAACCTGGTGCCGCCCGTCGTCACCACCGAGCAGGCGGCCGCCTATCGCGACCGGATCCTCGCGGCGGCGCCGGAAGGTGCCTTCCGACCGCTGATGACCCTCTACCTGACCGAGACGACGGAGCCGGACGACGTTGCCGCCGGCGCGGCGTCTGGGCTGATCGCCGCCGTCAAGCTTTACCCCGCCGGCGCCACGACGAACTCCGACAGCGGCGTGCGCGACGTGTCGCAGGTCATGCCGGTGCTCGAGCGCATGGCCGAGATCGGACTGCCGCTCTGCGTTCACGGCGAGGTGACCGACCCGGCGGTCGACATCTTCGACCGCGAGGCCGTCTTCATCGAGCGCGTGCTCGAGCCGCTGCGCCAGCGCCTGCCCGGCCTCCGCGTCGTGCTCGAGCACGTCACCACGGCCGAGGGCGTCGACTATGTCCGCTCGGCGGAGAGCGGGTTGGCGGCGACGATCACGACGCATCACCTGATCATCAACCGCAACCACATCCTCGCCGGCGGCATCCGGCCGCACTACTACTGCCTGCCCGTCGCCAAGCGCGAGCGGCACCGGCTGGCGCTGCGGGCCGCCGCGGTCTCCGGCGATCGGCGCTTCTTCTCGGGCACCGACAGCGCGCCGCACGCCGACGCGGCCAAGCTCCTGCCCTGCGGCTGCGCCGGCTGCTTCACGGCGCCGGTCTCGCTGCCCTGCCTGGCGCATGTCTTCGAGGAGGAGAACGCACTGGACCGGCTGGAGGCGTTCGTCGCGACCAACGGCGCCGGCTTCTACGGCATGGCGCCGAACGAGGACCGCCTTGCGCTGGTCCGTGACGAACGCCCGCAGGTCTTTCCCGAACAGATCGCCACCGACGCCGGCCCGGTCACCGTCTTCGACGCGGGCTTTCCGATCCATTGGCGCATCGAGGGGAGCGCATGAACCTGTCCGACCGCTCGGAAGTCGCGCGCCAGGTCGCGCGCATGCTGCTCGAGATCGAGGCCGTGCATTTCCGGCCAGACCCGCCCTTCACCTTCACCTCGGGTCTGGCCAGCCCGGTCTATATCGACTGCCGCAAGCTGATCTCGTATCCGCGCATCCGCGCCGCCTGCATGGACTGGGCCTGCGCGCGCCTGATGCAGGACGCCGGCTGGGAGCAGTTCGACGCTGTGGCCGGCGGCGAGACCGCGGGCATCCCCTTCGCCGCCTGGATCGCCGAGCGGCTGGGCCTGCCGATGCTCTACGTTCGCAAGAAGCCCAAGGGCTTCGGCCGCGATGCCCGCATCGAGGGCGATATCCGGGAGGGCAGCCGCGTCCTGCTCGTCGAGGATCTGACGACGGATGGCGGCTCGAAGTTGAGCTTCGTCGACGCGATCCGCGAAGCCGGCGCGACCTGCGCGCACACGCTTGTCGTCTTCTACTACGACATATTTCCCGAGGTGCCCGCGCGGCTTGCCGGGCACGGGCTGACGCTGCACCACCTCGCCACCTGGCGCGACGTGCTGGCCGAGGCGCGCGTCGCCGGCCATTTCGACGCCGCGACGCTGGATCAGGTCGAGGCTTTCCTCGACGCGCCGCTCGACTGGTCGGCCGCGAATGGCGGCAAGGCGACGCTGGCCGGCTGAGGCGCGCCCGGGCAACCGTCGTCTCCGCGTAGGCGGCCTGCCGCAGAACCGCATCGTCCTGACCGCTTCAACGGGGTTTCGCCTGCGCGAGAACAGCAGGGAATGCCGACGCGAGCGTCATCCGCGGCCGGGGCGGGAACCCCCGTCCGACCCCTTGACTGCCCCGGCCACCGCAGGACCGCTGGCTCCTCTGGCACTCTCGCCCAGGGATTGCCAGCCCCCCGCAGGCGCACCATATCCCCTTCAGATGGTGCTGCACCGCAGGCCACCTGAACCGAGGTCGCTTACGAGGACGCTCGCATGTCACGCATCTCCTTCACGTCGCACCCGTTCCTGCTGGGGTTCGAACAGCTCGACCAGCTTGTCGAGCGGACGGCGAAGTCCGGCTCGGACGGATACCCGCCGTTCAACATCGAGCAGCGTGGCGAGGACGCCTACCGCATTACGCTGGCGGTTGCGGGTTTCGCCGAGGCCGACCTCTCGATCACGCTAGAGAACGGGCATCTGATCGTCCGCGGCCGGCAGGAAGAGGAAGCCGAGGGCAGGGTGTTTCTGCACCGCGGCATCGCCGGCCGGCAGTTCCAGCGAAGCTTCGTGCTGGCCGAGCGCGTCGAGGTCTCGGAAGCGCAGCTCGACCGCGGACTGCTGCATATCGACCTGGTGCGGCGAGTGCCCGAGGTCAGGGTGCAGTCGATCAAGATCGGTCCGGGCGCCTGAGCGCCGTCCCCTGAAAGGAGAGCAGTCATGAGCGATACCAACCCCTTCACCAACCCGGGCGCCGGCGCCATCGTCTACGTTCGCGAGGCCGACCGGGAGGCGCTGCCCGAGCATCTTCGCAAGATACCGGGCAAGATCTTCTCGGTGCACGATCTCGAGGGCAACTGCCTGGCGATCTCGCCGGACCGGCGCATGGCGTTCGCTCTGGCGAAGCGCAATGACATGACGCCCGTCAGCGTCCACTGAGGCCCCCGGCGCCCCGTCCAAATGTGAACGGGGCGCAACATCCTGAAAAACCGTCGTTTCCGAAAGAGCACTGCCAAGGGCGCACCGTCGGCGGATGCGGGGGCTCCACGCTTACGAAAAGCGCCCTAAACTATTGATATAATTCCTAATTATACAAACCCCATGCGTCGCCAGCGCGCGGGGCAGGTACCCGCATTTGTCAGCAGAAGTCCTGAAAATCCAAGAAAATACCGGCAAGTCAATGGACTTGCCGGATTTCGCACAGAACCTGCTGCGATCTCAGGCCTCAGGCCCGCCTCAGGCCTCAGGCCGCGCGGGAGGCCGACAGGTCCGTCACCAGCGCGTACAGCGAGTCCGAGCCGTCGGTCTCGCGCAGTTTGGCCCTCACCGAGGCGTCGCGCATCAGCCGCGAGACCTTGGCCAGCGCCCGCAGGTGGTCGGCGCCGGCGTCCTGCGGCGCGAGCAGGCAGAACAGCAGATCGACCCCCTGGCCGTCGGCCGCCTCGAAGTCCACCGGCCGCTCGAGGCTGGCGAACAGGCCGACGATCTGGCCCAGTCCGGCGATGCGGGCGTGCGGAATCGCCACGCCGTTGCCCATCGCGGTCGAGCCAAGCTTCTCGCGCGCCAGCAGGCCCTCGCAGACCGACCGGGTGTCCAGCCCGTAAGCGTCGGCAGCGCGGTGCGCGATCTCCTGCAACGCCTGCTTCTTGCTGCCGGCTTTGACGCCGCAAAGCACGGCCTCGGGAGAGACGAGATCGGTCAGTTCCATCAGGGCACCTAAAAAGCGGTCTGAATTTTTCCGGAGCTTGATCGCTCAAGACGCCGAAATATTGGCAGGGTCGATCCAGCCGACATTGCCGTCATCGCGGCGGAAGACGACGTTGAAGCGGCCGCTTGGGTCGTTCCTGAACATCAGGAAAGGCTTGTCGGCCAGCTCCATCTGCATGACGGCCTCGCCGACGCTGAGAGACTGAATCGAGTGGGTCATCTCGGCAACGATTACCGGCTGAAGGCTGTCAGGCTCCGCCGAGCCATCGCTCAATTCGGCGGCCTCGAGGACATATGCTGGCTCATCGAATGCTTCAATCGGCTTTCTCCGATTCTGATGGTGATCGCGCAGCCGGCGCTTGTAGCGCCGCAACTGCTTCTCGATGCGCTCGGCCGCCTGCTCGAAGGCGGCGTAGCAATCCAGCGCCGTGCCGCGCGAGGCGGCCGTCAGCCCGGTCGCCAGGTGGACCTGCGCATCGCAGCGAAAGGCGTGCGCGTCGCGTGAGAACGTGACCGTCGCGTTGACGGGCCGGTCGAAATACTTGCTCACCGATGCCGCGAGCGCGCGCTCGACATGCTCGGTCAGCGCCGCGCCGACCTCGACCTGCTTGCCTTTCACCTGGATGTGCATGTGGCCTCCTGAACTGAAATGCCTTCGTGGAGATCGGAACCGCGCCGCGCCGTCACGCCGCGAGCGCCATGGCGGCTGTGGCGGATATTGGAGCGGGATGGCAGGGCGAAATCTGCGGGCGCGCCCGGACTCGCCATAGCGGGGGCGCCATCACGCGGTGTCGGGTCGCGTCGGTGCCGTAACGCCATCATCGTGGTGACAGGATTGCGCCTTGCCGATCCCGGGGTCAAGCGCCGGACGGAGCCGCGGCCCCCGTCGACTTCTGCCGCCGCCGGTCGATCGAGGAGGGAATCCTCAGCGACTTCCGATACTTGGCGACCGTCCGGCGCGCCACCTCGATGCCCTCGGCCGCGAGCAGGTCGACGATGGCGTCGTCCGACAGGACGTCGGACGGGTCCTCGCCGTCGACAAGCGCCTTGACGCGGTGGCGCACGGCCGCCGCGGCGAGATTGCCCGCGCCGCTTTCGCCGCCGCCGACGGCATTGGTGAAGAAGAACTTCAGCTCGAAGATGCCGCGGTCGGTGTCGATGTACTTGTTGGACGTGACGCGGCTGGCGGTCAATTCGTGCATTCCGACCGCGTCGGCGACGGTGCGCAGCGTCAGTGGCCGCAGGCCCGATACGCCCTCGTCGAAGAAGCGCTGCTGCTGGCGCACGACCTCGGAAGCGATCTTGAGGATGGTTCGCGCCCGCTGGTCCAGGCTGCGCACCAGCCAGCCGGCGTTGGCCTGGCAGTCGGCCAGCCAGCGCCGCGTCTCGGCGTCGCGCACCTTGCCGATTGTCGCGATGTACTCGCGGTCCAGAAGCACGCGGGGCAACGTGTCGGGGTTAAGCTCCAGCTCCCACCCGCCCCAGCCGGTGCGGCGCAGCAGGACGTCGGGAACCAGCGTCTCGGGCTCGACCGCGTCGAAGCCGGCGCAGGGACGCGGGTCCAGCCGGCGGAGTTCCTGCACCATCTCGGCGAGGTCCTCCGCGTCGACGCCGCAGATCGCGCGCAGCCGCTTCCAGTCGCCGCGCGCCAGCAGGTCGAGATGGTCGAGCAGGGTCCGCATCGCCGGGTCGAGCCGGCCGCGCTCGGCCAGCTGCAGCGCCAGGCACTCGGCCACGTCGCGGGCGCCGACCCCGGTCGGCTCGCAGCCCTGCAACAGCGCCAGCGCCGCCTCGGCATCGGTCACGCCGACGCCAAGGCGCCCGGCGACCTCGGCGCAGGTCGGCGCGCAGATAGCCGTGCTCGTCCAGTTCCTCGACGAGATAGCGGGCGATGAACGGCACCGCGCCTTCGGCGCGCGCCCGGCCCAGTTGCTCGCGCAGATGGTCGCGCAGGCCGGGGCGGCCGGCCAATCGCTCCTCCAGCTCCGGCCCGTCCGCGAACCCGCCGCTCCCGGCGCCGCTGGCAGCCCGCGACGCGCCCGGGGCCACGGAGTCCGGCGCGGCATCGGCGCGCGCGCTGTCATGCAGGTTCTCGGCGCCGGTGTCGAAGGTCTCGGCCGCCAGCGCGTGGTCGCCCTCGGCCGTGACGCGCCGGTCCGCCGCGACCGGGTCGGCCGAGGTCGGCGCCGCTGCCTGCGCGACGACGTCGCCGCGGTCGATGGCGATGAGGGGGTTCTGCTCGGCCGCCTGCTCGACGAACTCGGACAGCTCGAGGTTCGACATCTGCAGCAGCTTGATCGCCTGCTGCAGCTGGGGCGTCATGACCAGCTGCTGCGTCTGCCGCAGATCGAGGCGAAGGCCGATCATCCGAAAACCCGTTCTCCCGAGTGACGCACTCTCGGGCCGGGTCGGTTACTAAATCCGGAACCCCTCGCCGAGATAGACACGCCGGACGTTGGCATCCTCGACCACTTCGCCGGGGGTGCCGTCCATCAGCACGTGACCATCATGCAAGATATATGCCCGGTCAATGATCTCGAGCGTTTCGCGAACGTTGTGGTCCGTTATGAGAACCCCGATGCCACGGTGCTTGAGATGGCTGACCAGTTCGCGAATCTCGTTCACCGAAATCGGGTCGATTCCGGCGAAGGGTTCGTCCAGCAGCACGTAGGCGGGGTCGGTGGCGAGGCAGCGGGCGATCTCGACGCGGCGCCGCTCGCCGCCAGACAGCGCCGAGGCGGGCGTCCGGCGGAGATGGGTGATCGAGAATTCGCCGAGCAGCTCGTCCAGCCGCTGCGCGCGCTCGACGCGGTCGGGCTCGACCAGCTCGAGGACGGCGCGAATATTGTCCTCGACGCTGAGGCCGCGGAAGATCGAGCTTTCCTGCGGCAGATAGCCGAGGCCGAGCCGCGCGCGCCGGTACATCGGCAGCGTGCTGACGTCCAGCCCGTCCAGTTCGATCGTGCCGGTATCGCTGGGGATCAGGCCGATGATCATGTAGAAGCACGTCGTCTTGCCGGCGCCGTTGGGCCCCAGCAGGCCGACGACCTCGCCGCGCGTCAGCCGCATCGACACGTGGCGGACGACCGGCCGACGGCGATAGGTCTTGCCGAGGCCGGTGACGACCAGCCCCGACCGGGCGCCGCCGGGAATGACGCGCAGGCGCGAGCCGGCTTCCTGCCCCGGTGCCTGCCGCTCGGAGGTGGGGATGCGGGCCATCAGTTGGTCTGCTTCTTCTGCGGCGTGAAGATCGACTTGACCCGGCCCTGGACCTTGCCCTGGCCCTCGTTCAGGTTGATCGTCAGCGTCTCGCCCGAGATCACGTTCTTGCCCTGCGTCAGGACGACCTTGCCGGTCATGGTGATCATCCCGCTCTCGACGTCATAGCGCGCGTGCGCGCCCTGCGCCGTCTCGGCGCCGTTCGAGATGAACACGTTGCCCTCGGCCTGCAGGTTGCGGATGGCGCCGGTCTGCGAGTTGCCGCCGGCCTGCTCGGCATAGGTGACTTCCACGCGATCGGCGGTCAGGCGCAGCGTGCCCTGGCCGGCCACCACGTCGCCCGAGAAGACGGCGAGGTTCTGCGCCTGCTGGACCTCAAGCGCGTCCGAGGTGATCTCGATCGGCGCCGTGCTGTCGTGCTTGAAGCCGCCGAACGGCCCCTGGCCCTGCGCCAGCACGCCGACGGGCAGCGCGGCCGCGGCCAGAAGACCGGCGACAAGCAGTCCAAGGGTCGGTTTCGCCTGCACTCGCATCCTCCTTGTTGGCGGGCTCTATAAACCAAGACAAGCCCAGCGGCCAGCGCCCTGACATCCCGTCACATTCCGGCACTATCGCCGTCAGTATCAAACGTCACGGCCGCCCGGCTCCTTTCCCGGCTGGCTTGTCGCCGCGCTGCTCGGGGCGCCAGGTCACCCGGACATTGCCATCGAAGCGCACCGTCACGTCGTCCTTGCCGCCATCGCCGCGGACGACGCGGACGCGGTCGGCCTCGATGCCGCCGCGCGGCCCCTCGGCATGCACCCGCTCCCGCGCCTCGGCCGTTTTCGCCGCCATGTCGACCTCGACGCTGGGCGTCCGGACGCGATAGCCGTCCGAGGTCTCGAGTTGCACGTCGCCCGACAGGTGCAGCCGTTCGCTCTTGCGGAACAGCGCGCCCGTGGCAGCGGTGACGGTGACGGTCTGATCGCCCATTTGCAGCTCGCCTATCGGCTTTTCAAGGTCGATGCGGTCGGGCATCGCGCCGTCCGGCAGCGCCCAGTCGGCCGTGACAACGAAGGGATCGCCGTCCTCGGTGACGCCCGAAAAGCGCGGCTTGTCGAGCCGCATGCCCGTGCTGACTGCCGCAAGCTGGGCCGCCGAGCCGGCGTCGAAGATCGCGGCGCGCTCGCGTCCGACCAGGAAGATCATGCCGATCAGCAGGACGGCCCCGACCGGCAGCGCGATCTTCATCCAGCGAACGATCCGCGAGTAGCGCCGGACGCGCCGCTGGCGTCCGCGCAGGCGGTCGTCCGGGGCGGAGTCGGGCGTGGAGGCCATGGCGTCAGGCCTCGTCGATGCCGGCGCGCAGGCAGTCGTGGACGTGCAGGATGCCGACCGGCCGGCGGTCGCCGGGTCGCGTGACGAAGAGGCAGGTGATCTTGCGCTCGTTCATCAGCTTCAGCGCCTCCTGCGCCAGCGCCTCCGGCGCGATCGTCCGGGGCGAGGGGGTGGCGACGTCGCCGGCGCGGCTGTCCAGCAGCGCCGGCCCCATGTGGCGGCGCAGGTCGCCGTCAGTGATGATGCCCGTCAGATTGCCGCAGGCGTCCACCGTGCCGGCGACGCCCAGCCCCTTCTGGCTCATCACCAGCAGCGTCTCGGTCATCGGCGCGTCCTCGGGCACCAGCGGCACGCGGTCGCCTGTCGCCATCAGGCCCTCGACGGTGACGAGCTGCGCGCCCAGGCGGCCGCCGGGGTGGAACATGGCGAAGCTGTCGGGCGTGAAGCGCCGCCGCTCCATCAGCGCGACCGCGAGCGCATCGCCCAGCGCCAGCGTCATGGTCGTCGACGTGGTGGGGGCGAGGCCGACCGAGCACGCCTCCTCGGCTGCGGGCAGCAGCAGCGCCACGTCGGCGGCGCGCAGCAGCGTCGAGCCGGGGCGGCCGGCGATGCCGACCAGCGGGATGGCGAAGCGCTTGCAGTGGGCGACGATGTCGGCCAGCTCGCGCGTCTCGCCCGAGTTCGACATGACGAGCACGACATCGTGACCCGTGATCATGCCGAGATCGCCGTGACTCGCCTCGGCCGGGTGGACGAAATGCGAGGGCGTGCCGGTCGAGGCCAGCGTCGAGGCGATCTTGCGCGCGATATGGCCGGACTTGCCCATGCCCGAGCAGATCACGCGGCCCTCGGCGCGAAAGATCAGGTCGACCGCGTCGGCAAAGCTGTCATCGAGCGCGCCGGCGAACGCCTCCAGCGCGGCCGCCTCGATGCCGAGCACGCGGCGGCCCGTCTCGATGGCGTGCTCGCGCTCGCGCTCCGACATCGCCTCCCCCGCGGAATCCTGCGGCTCAGTGGCCAAAGATGTCCTCCTCCGGCCATCCGGCAAGGTCCAGCAGCGCGCGGTCGGGCAGGAAACGGAAGCAGGCCTCGGCCAGCTCCGTCCGCCCCTCGCGCGCCAGCCGTGCCGACAGCTCCTCGCGGAGCCGGTGCAGGTAGAGCACGTCCGAGGCGGCGTATTCCGTCTGCGCCTGGCTGAGCTCGGGTGCGCCCCAGTCGCTGGACTGCTGCTGCTTCGAGAGGTCGACGCCCAGCAGCTCCTGGCAGAGCTGCTTCAGCCCGTGCCGGTCGGTGAAGGTGCGCACGAGCTTCGAGGCGATCTTGGTGCACCAGACCGGGCGGGCGACGACGCCGAAGGCGTGCGCCATGACTGCGATGTCGAAGCGGCCGAAATGAAAAAGCTTGAGGGTGTCAGGGTTTGCCAGCATTCGCGCGAGGTTCGGCGCCTGCGCCTGGCCCTGCGCGATCTGCACGACATGCGCCGTGCCGTCGCCCGCGGAAAGCTGGACGACGCACAGCCGGTCGCGGTGCGGCCGCAGCCCCATCGTCTCGGTATCGATCGCCACGATGGGGCCGAGATCCAGGCCGTCGGGCAGGTCCTGCCGGTGCAGGGTGATCGTCATCCCGCGCTCCTCTGTGCGGCGTGGGATGGTGCCCAGGAGAAGACTCGAACTTCCACGCCCTTTCGGGCACTAGCACCTGAAGCTAGCGCGTCTACCAATTCCGCCACCTGGGCAGGCAACGTGAGGCGGCGATTTAGCGAGGCAGTCCGCGGCTGTCAACGGCCCTCGGTCCCGGCCGCGGCGATGGCGCGCGGACGGTCTGGGGCGCTTGCTCCGGCGGGTCCGCTGGCCCATAAGGACCGCCGTTTGCGTGGAAGGGACCGGTCATGGCGAACGTGGTGGTCGTCGGCGCCCAGTGGGGCGACGAGGGCAAGGGAAAGATCGTCGACTGGCTGAGCGAGCGGGCGGACGTCATCGCGCGCTTCCAGGGCGGGCACAATGCCGGCCACACGCTGGTCATCAACGGCACGGTCTACAAGCTGTCGCTGCTGCCCTCGGGCGTCGTGCGGCCCGGCAAGCTGAGCGTCATCGGCAACGGCGTCGTCCTGGACCCCTGGGCGCTGATCTCGGAGATCGAGCGCATCGCCCAGATGGGCGTGGCGGTGACGCCGGACAGCCTGCGGGTGGCCGAGAACGCGCCGCTGATCCTGCCGGTGCACCGCGAGCTGGACGTCCTTCGCGAGGAGGCCGCCGGGGCCGCGAAGATCGGCACGACCGGGCGCGGCATCGGCCCGGCCTACGAGGACAAGGCCGGGCGGCGCGGCATCCGGGTCGCCGATCTTGGCGACGAGGCGACGCTGGACGGGCGGCTCGACCGGCTGCTGGCGCACCACGACGCGCTGCGCCGGGGCCTCGGCCAGCCCGAGATCGACCGGGCCGAGCTCAAGGCGCAACTGCTTGAAGTCGCGCCGAAAATCCTGCCGTTCGCGGCGCCGGTCTGGCAGATCCTGGATCAGCGGCGGCGCAAGGGCGACCGGATCCTGTTCGAGGGTGCGCAGGGCGCGCTGCTGGACGTCGACTTCGGCACCTACCCGTTCGTCACCTCGTCGAACACCATGGCCGGCATGGCCTCGACGGGCACCGGCATGGGGCCGGGCGCGATCGACTTCGTGCTGGGGATCGTCAAGGCCTACACGACGCGGGTCGGGTCGGGGCCGTTCCCGACCGAGCTGACCGACGCCGTCGGCGAGCGGCTGGGCGAGCGCGGTCGCGAGTTCGGCGTGGTGACGGGCCGCAAGCGCCGCTGCGGCTGGTTCGACGCCGCCCTGGTGCGCCAGACCTGCCGCGTCGGCGGCGTCGACGGCATCGCGTTGACAAAGCTGGATGTTCTGGACGGGCTGGACGAGCTGAAGGTCTGCACAGGCTACCGGCTGGACGGCGAGTTCGTGGAATACCTGCCGGCGGCGGCCGACCGGCAGGCGCGCGTCGAGCCGGTCTACGAGACGCTGCCCGGCTGGAGCGAGACGACCGCCGGGGCGCGGCGCTGGCTGGACCTGCCGGCCGAGGCCATCAAGTACATCAAGCGCGTCGAGGAGCTGATCGAGTGCCCCGTTGCGCTGCTGTCGACCAGCCCGGAGCGCGAGGACACGATCCTGGTCACAGACCCGTTCGCGGACTGAGCGGCCGGGTCGTGCCAGCCCCCGCATTAGGCGAGATGTTCGAGGGCATGTCACCGAACGATCTCGCCGAACCGGGAGTCCGCCCGCGCGAGAAGAGTCTTGCAAGAGAATCGTCCCTCCGGGCAGGGCGGGTTGCACGGCCTGAAGCGGGAGTCGGGACCTTTCGGGGGCAATCTCCCCCGAAGGGTTGGGCGAGATCGCGGCGAGGGGCCGGGCCGGTCCGGTCCCGCCGGCGAGGTAGGGACGAACGATGAGTTTCCGCGCGCGAAAGCTTCTCTGCGTCCTGGTGCTGCTGGCCGGGCTGCCGGCCTATGTCGTCGTCGCGGTGACGCTGACGGGGCTGCTCGGGCGGCCGTCCTTCCTGGTCGAGCTCGGCATCTATGTCGGGCTGGGCATCGTCTGGGCGCTGCCGCTGCGCGCGCTGTTCCGCGGCATCGCTCGGCACGACCCGGGCCGCGAGCCGCCGCCGGACTCGTGAGTCGGCAGCGGCCGGCGGTCGCGCCCGGGGCGGGATGGGCGGACCGGCCGCCCCTGCGCCTCCGGGCGCCGATGGCGGTTCGGCGGATGCCGGCCGCGGCGCGCTCAATCGGGGTCGAGCAGGGCCTGGTAGCGCTCCCGCTCGGTCTGGGCCATGGCGAAGACACCATCGTCGACCAGGATCAGCGTGCTGGCGCGGACCAGCCTGCCGAAGCCCTTGATGCGATCCTCGAGCGTGCGCGGGTGGTCGCCGGGCAGGCGTTCGAAAGTCTCCATCACCTCGCGGCGCGTGAAGCGCGGCTTGCCTTCGACCAGCGTCAGCCAGGCGGCGGCGACGGCCAACAGGTCCGGGATGGAGGTCGCGCCGGCGCGAGCGGCGAGGTCGGCCGGGCTGGAATCGCCGCCGGGGGCGGCGTCGCCGCCGCCCTGCGGTGGCTCGGACCCACCGGCGCCCGGCCCGGGCTCGGGCTCGGGCGTGCGGCGGCCGCCGAGGCGGGCCAGCAGCGCCGAGAAGCGACTGCGCTCCTCGGCCGGGCGCGGCTGGCCCGGAGGCGGACCGGGAGGTTGGTCGCGGCCGCCCGCGTCGACGCCGTCATGAGCTCCGTCGCGATCCCGTCAACGTCGGCCCCATCAGCGTCGGCCCCGTCAGCGTCGGCGCCTTCCGCGTCGAACCCGACAGCGCCGGCGCCTTCCGCGTCGGTCCCTTCGGCATCAGTCGCGTCGCGGTTTTGGGGGGCGGCGCTGCCGGGGTTGGGGCTGTCGGGATCGGCGCCGCCGGCGCCGGTCTCGTTCTGGTCGGCCGCTTGTTCCCGGTCGGCGGCTGACGACTTCGCCTCGTGGCGGAGCACGGCTGCCGGCTGCGCGGCTGCCGGTTGGACGGACGCGAAAATGTTCACGGATCCGTCTGCGCCGGCGGGGCGCCGGTCGGGCGGGGCGGGCCGGGCAGTGGCTTGCGTGTGCTCGGCGTTGGCCGGGTCGGCGGCCCTGGAGCCTGTCGGGTCGGAGCCGGTTGCCTCGCCGGTTTCGTGCCGCTGGCCGGCGGCCGCCTGTCCGACGGCGCCGGCCGATGGCGCCGCGGCAGCCGGCCCGGGCGTGCCGCCGGACCCGTGCTGCGCGGCAGCGGCGGGTGCCGCCTCCACGGGCGGGGCGAAGATGTTCACCGCCGGCGCCGCCACGGCGGAGGCCGTGGCGGCGTCTGGCGGCGGCGCGAAGATGTTGACGACGGCGGCGGGAACAGCGGGCGCCCCGGTGTGCGCCTCGGCGCCCGGCGTCGCTTCAGGGGCGGTCGCGGGCCGGTCGGTGCCGGCTGGCGCGGCGTCTGCTGCAACCTCGGGCGAGCGGGCGGCGTTGGCGGGCTCGTCCCCTCCGGGCACGACGCCCGGCCGGTCGGCATCGGCGGAGTCAGCCCGGTCGGCCGCCTCGCCGGGGGCCGCCTCGCCGGGGGTCGCCGAGGCGCTGGCACCCTTCACCGAGGCCTGCGTATCGGATCCGGCGGTGCGGAGATCGCCGGCATGGGGGTCGCCGGCGGGTTTGCCGGAGGGTTCCGGCTCCGCGGTCGCGGAATCCTGCGGCGCGTCGGAGACGCCGGGCAGCTCGTCGCGGGCGTCGGGGTCCGGCTGGCTGGTGGCGGCGGTCGCCGCGTCGGCCGCGTCGGCGTGCTGCGCGGTGTCCGGCGCTGCCGCCTCGCGAGGCGCTTTCTGGTGGTCGCTGGCGTTGACCGCCGCAACAGCCGCCGCTTCGCCGCCATGCGCCGCGTCGTCATGGGACGGCGGGGTGACGGGCGCACCGCCACCGGCATCGCCGGCAGCGGCGTTGGTGCCGTCGGGGCGCTGGTCGGGCGCTGCTGTCGGCGCGCCAGGGGCGGGCGAGGTCCAGAGGTGGTTCGCCTCCTCGTCGGGCGGGGCGGGTGCGGGCGAGCCGCCGTCGGGCTGTTCGGCTGCGACGGGATCCTCCGCCGTGTCTTGCCCATCCGCCCCGGTTTGCCCGGCATCCCCGGTTTGCCCAACCGCGTCGGGCTCCTCGCTCGCGTCGGGTCGCCCTGCCGCGTCGGGCCGTTCGCCCCGGGCGGGTTGGTCCGGCGCGTCGGTGTGCTCGCCGCCGTCGGACTGTTGTTCGGCGTCAGGCTGAGGACGGGTTTCCGCGGCCTTGTCGTCCGACCCTGCGAGCGCGTTGACGGCCTCGTCGCCGGCCGGGGCGGTCTGCGCGTCGCGCTCGGCGTCGTCGGTGCCGGCGAGGTTGACCGAGAACGCCGCCTCGGCCACCGCGGCGGCGGGCGACGAGAAGATTGCCGCCGCCGCGGGCGCGATCCCGGTCTCGTCGCCGAGCGGGCGCTCGGGTTCGCCGCTGCTCGTGTCGCCGCCGTCCGTTTCGCCGCCGTCCGTGTCGCCACCGTCCGTCGGCTGCCGGCTGTCCATGCCGCCGTCCGTGCCGTCACGCGTGCCGCCGTCATCCGTGCTGCCGTCACCCGGGACAGCAAGACCTGTCTCGCCGGCAGTCATCTCGCCGTCTGTCGCGCCGTCTGCCGCCGGGACCGCGACGATTCCGGGCGCAGGCGCGGGGCGGTCGCGGCCTGTCTCATGGTCGGCGGCGACCGCATCGCCGCCGGGCGCGACGTCCGGCCGGTCGGGCGGGCCGGTCTCGGCCTGTGGATCGGGCGCGGCGTCGGCCGGGCGGCCCGCCGCGAGCGGGATATCGCCGGTCGTGACCGCGTCTTCGGCGTCGGCGTCGCCGTCGCGGCCGGTTTTCCGACCGGACTCCGGGCCTCGGATCACGACGATGCCGGCGGCGCCGGCGTGGCGCTCGGCGCGGCGGTCGAGCGCGTCCTCGATAAGCGCCACCTCGGCGTCGCCGAAGCCGGGGCCGTGATCGGCCAGCGCCGGCGTCTCGCGGATCATGCCCTGCATCAGCAGCAGCACTTCGCGCATCTGTTCGACCGGGTCGTCGTAACCCTCGACGCTGCACGAGAATGCGCCGAAGCGGACCTCGAGCTTCCTGCCAGTTTCGGCCATCGCTTCCCCCGCGTTTCCCCGCGCTGCCCCCCGCGCGTGGCCGGGCGGCGCCATGCAACCGGCCCGGATTTCTGCCCCCGCGGAAAGTCGCCGATCCGGCTGGGCCGGTCAAGCGCGAGGCGGGCGGCGCAGCCGGTTCCCGGACCGCTGACAAAGGGGGTAGTTGACATGGGATTGAGGCGTTCCGGCGGCGCTGGAGGGCCGGTGACGGCCGGGTGACGGCCGGGTGACGGGCGTTGACGGGGTGGCGGGGCCGGTCCAAGCAGCAGCGATGGAGGGGCACGATCTTCCGCTGGTCTTCCGGCGGCCGGTGACGCTGGTCGGCGCCGGCCCGCTGACGCGCGCCATGCTGGACGAGGCCCTGGCCGTGGCGCCCGAGCTGGTCGCCGCCGATGGCGGGGCCGACCGGCTGGCCGAGTGGCGGCTGGCGCCGGCGGCGGTGATCGGCGACATGGACTCGATCGGCGGGGACAGCGACCGGCGGGGACAGGATCGCGGGGACCCTCGAGGCCGGCGACGCGACGCGGCTGGTGCGGCTGGCCGAGCAGGACACGACGGATTTCGAGAAATGCCTCTACGCCACCGAGGCGCCGTTTCATGTCGGCGTCGGCTTTACCGGCGGGCGGGTCGACCACTTTCTCGCCGTGCTGCACGGCATGCTGCGGCGGCCGGACAGGACGGTGCTGCTGCTGGGCGAGGCGGACGCGATGGCGCTGCTGCCGCCGGGGCGGGGCGTCGGCCTGCACCTCGAGCCGGGCGCACGGGTCTCGGTATTCCCGCTGCGGCCGGTCGTGGGCGTGCGCTCGCGCGGGCTGCGCTGGCCGGTCGACGGGCTGCGCATGGCGCCGGGCGAACGAGTGGGGACCTCGAACGAGGCGGTTGCGCCGCGCGTCGAGCTGGGCTTCGATGGCCCCGGCGCGCTGCTGATCGTCGAGCGGCGCTATCTGGGCGAGCTGGTGCGGGCGCTGGGCTGAGACTTGCTGGCGCGCGGCGCGATGCGGGAGAGGAATTGGATGCAGCTGCTGATCGCCGGGCCCAGCCCCTATGCGCGCAAGGTGCGCATCGCGCTGCGCGAGAAGGGCATCGCGCACGAGGAGGTGCTGGACCTGCCGTGGAACCCGGGCAGCGCCGCGGCGCGGCTGAACCCGCTGGGCAAGGTGCCGGTGCTGGTCGACGGCGAGCAGGTCATCTGGGAGAGCTCGGTGATCCTGGACTACCTTGAGACGCTGGGGCGCGGCCCGGCGCTGATCCCCGCCGACCCGGCCGGGCGGCTGGCCGTGCGCCGGATCGAGGCGCTGGCCGACGGCATCTGCGACGCCGTCGTGCTGTGCGTGCTGGAGATGAAGCGCCCGGCGGCCAAGCGCTCGAGCGACTGGCTGGCGCGCCAGCGCGGGAAGGTGACCGGGGGCCTCTCGGCGCTGGAGGACATGCTGGGCGAGCGCGACTGGTTCGTCGGCGAGGCGCTGACGGTCGCCGATATCGCGGCGGGCGCGGCGCTGGGCTATGTGAGCTTTCGCATGCCGGAAATACTGTGGCGGCGGTTGCATCCGGACCTGCACGAGTTCTCGAAGCGCATCGAGGCGCGGCCGTCCTTCGCGGAGACCAGGCCGGCCGACCAGGAAATCGCGGCATTGGGTTAGGCCGGTCCGGACGCCGTCTCAGGTAAACGTGCCCGGCCGATCGTCGGGCGTGGGTAGGCAAGCCAGGAGAGAGACATGAGCGACATTCGCGTCGCAACCTTCGACGGGCCGGGCGCGTCGCCGGTGATCCGCACGGTGCCGCGGCCGAAGATCGGCCCGAAGGCCGCGCTGATCCGCATCGGCGCCTGCGGCGTCTGCGGCACCGACCTGCATATTCTCAAGGGCCACTGGCCGAAGCCGCTGCCCTGGCCGTTCACGCTGGGGCACGAGCTGGCCGGCGAGATCGTCGAGATCGGCGACGAGCTGACCACCGACTTCATGGGCAAGCCGATCGGCGTCGGCTCGAAGCTGATGCTGCCGCCGCTGATGCCCTGCGGGCACTGCGACTGGTGCCTGCACTACCCGGAGACGGCCAACAAGTGCCTGACGCCGGTCTATTACGGGCGCTACCTCGGCTTCGAGAAGGCGCCGCATCTGTGGGGCGGCTGGGCCGAGATGGTCTATGTCGACCTGGAGGAGCTGCCGGGGACGAAGATCTACAAGCTGCCGGACGAGATGCCCTACCGGCTGGGCGCGCTGTCCGAGCCGCTGACCTCGGGCATCCGCGCCTTCGAGCGGGCGCAGAGGGTCGGCGGCTTTCCGTGGAACGCGACCGTTGTGATCCAGGGCACCGGGCCGATCGGCATCCTTGCCATCGCCGCGGCGCAGGAGATGGGTGCGGGCCGCGTCATCGCCGTCGGCGCGCCCGAGGAGCCGCGGCTGAAGCTTGCCCGCAAGTTCGGCGCCGAGGCGACCGTGAACATCGACGAGCACAAGACGCCCGCGGACCGCATCGCCGCGGTGCGCGAGATCGTCGGCGGCTATGGCGCGGACCTGGTGATGGACTGCTCGGGCCACCCGACGGCCGGGCCCGAGGGCATCGAGTTCCTGCGCGACGGCGGCACCTATGTCGAGATGGGCCAGTTCACCGACGCCGGCATCATCGAGACGAGCTGGCACCGCATCTGCACCAAGGACATCAACGTGCTTGGCTCGTGGGCCTTCACGGCGAACGACCTGCCCAAGGGCGTCGACATGCTGTGGCAGGCGCGCGACCGCTATCCTTGGCTGGAGATGCAGACGCTGTTCGAGTTCTCGGAGGACGGCATCAGCCGGGCGGTCGCCGACGCGATGGCGATGAAGACGGTCAAGTCGACGATCGTGCCGAACCCGGACATGATCGAGGCGTGAGCCGCCGGGGCGAGGGAGCGGCCGCGTTGCCGGTCGCGACGCGGCGGCATCCTCGCCGGGCGGGGTCCGACGCGCATTGCGGACCGGGCGGGGTCCGACGCGCCTTGCGCACCGGGCGCGGCGCGCTGATCTAGGGAAGAGCCGTCGGCAAGCGGACCGGCGGCGTGAACAGAGGTGTTGCCCATGCGCCGTCTCGCGCTCGCCGCGCTGCTCGCGGCCTGTCCTGTCCAGGCGGAAGAGATCGGCGAGGTCGATACCGTGTGGAAGCTCCTGGGCGCCAACCACAAGATCGTCGTCGAGGTCTTCGACGATCCCGAGGTTCCCGGCGTGAGCTGCTTCGTCAGCCGGGCGAAGACCGGCGGCATCAAGGGCAGCCTGGGGCTGGCGGAGGATACCTCGGACGCCTCCATCGCCTGCCGCCAGACCGGGCCGATCACGGTCGACCCGGGGACGCTGGATGACGGCGAGGAGGTCTTCCGGCAGCGCACCTCGATCCTGTTCAAGAAGATCCGCGTCGTGCGGTTCTTCGACGAGCCGCGCAATACGCTGGTCTACCTGACCTACTCGGACAAGCTGATCGAGGGCTCGCCCAAGAACTCGATCTCGGCAGTGGTCATCCAGCCGTGGCCGGGCAGGTAGCGGCGGAGCGCGCCGGTTCCTTCGGCGCGGCCGGGCCGGCCGACCGGGAAATCGCCCCGCCGAGGGTGACGACGGGCGACAGTCGCGTCGCGACGGTCAGCGGGCCGGGCGCGGCGCCGGTGATCCGCTGCGGACTGAAACCGGACCCAGGTGTCGCGGTCCTCGGCGCCGGGAAGCGGCGGTCGAACGTGCCGATCCCGGAGCTGATCGAGGGATAGCGCCGGCCGGTGGCCCGGTGGTCGTTCCGGTGCATGGGCCGTCATGCCCACACTCGCGGGCACGGCGGGCGCGCGGCCGGTGTCGCTACTGGGCCGTGTAGCCGCCGTCGATGACCAGTTCGGTGCCGGTGACGAATTTCGACTCGTCCGACGCGAGGTAGACGACTCCCCAGGCGATATCGTCCGGCTCGCCGACATGGCCGATCGGGTGCATGGCGTCGAGCGCCTTGCGGCCTTCCGCTACGCCGCCGTTGTCGCGCAGGTAGTTCTCGACCATCGGCGTCCAGATGTAGCCGGGGTGGATCGAGTTGACGCGGATCCCGAGCCGCTGCTGGGCGCAGTAGAGCGCGACCGACTTGGTGTAGAGTTCGCACGCCGCCCTTCGAGGCGTTGTAGGCGCCGAGGTTCGGATCGCCGACCAGCCCCTCGATGGACGAGAGGTTGATGATGGAGCAGCCCTTCGGAGGCATCGACTTCATCGTCCGGATCGCGTGCTTGGTTCCCAGCATGACGCCGTCGAGGTTGACGCTCATCAGCTTGCGCCAGTCCTCGAGCGTCTCGTCCTCCGGCGGGTTGCCGCGTCCGATGCCGGCGTTGTTGACCAGCACGTCCAGCCGGCCGAAGCGGTCGATGGTGGCCGCGACCACCTTCTCCCACGCGCCCTCGTCGGCGACGTCGTGTTGGAGATAGATGGCCTCGCCGCCGTCGCCGGCGATGGCGCGGGCGGCCTGCTCGCCCTCTTCGTCCCTGATGTCCGTCAGGACGACCCGGGCGCCCTCGCGCGCCAGCATCGTCGCCGAAGCGAGGCCGAGCCCCAGCGCCGCTCCGGTCACGATCGCCACCTTGTCCCGTACCCGGTCCATGACAACTCCTCTGTCTACGCATTCTGCGGCGGCCAGGGCCTGCCGTTGGCACCGGCGGCCGCGTTCGACGTGGGACCGGGCCGCAGTCGTCCCAAGACCTCTGCGGCCGTGCGCCGCGCGGGGTGTCAGCCGACCACGTTGTGATCCGGCCCGTAGGGGAAACCGGTGATGTTCTCGGAGCCCTCTTCGGTGACGACCAGGATATCGTGCTCGCGGTAGCCGCCGGCGCCGGGCTGGCCCTCGGGGATGGTCAGCATCGGTTCCATCGAGACGACCATGCCGGGTTCCAGCACCGTGTCGACGTCCTCGCGCAGTTCCAGACCGGCCTCGCGCCCGTAGTAGTGCGAGAGGATGCCGAAGCTGTGGCCGTAGCCGAAGGTGCGGTACTGCAGCAGGTCGCGCCCGGCGAGGAACTCGTTCAGCCGCGCCGTGATGCCCGAGCAGGTGGCGCCGGGGCGGATCAGCGACAGGCCCAGCTCGTGGGTCGCCACGTTGGCCTGCCAGACCGCCAGGCTGGCCGGGTCCGGCTCGCCCAGGAACAGCGTGCGCTCGAGCGCCGTGTAGTAGCCCGAGATCATCGGGAAGCAGTTCAGGCTGAGGATGTCGCCGGGCGTGACGGCCCGCGCCGTGACGGGGTTGTGCGCGCCGTCGGTGTTCGGGCCGGACTGGAACCAGACCCAGCTGTCGCGGTACTCGGCGTCGGGGAAGCGCCGGGCGATCTCCAGCTCCATGGCGTCGCGGCCGGCGATGGCGATGTCGATCTCGCGCGCGCCGGGGCGGATCGCGTCGCGGATCGCCTCGCCGCCGAGGTCGGCGGTGGCGGCGCCGGCGCGGATCAGCTCGATCTCGGCCGGGGACTTCTTCATGCGCTGGCGCATGGTGGCCGGCGCGATGTCGGCGCGGCGGGCCGGCACGAGATGCCGGTCGAGCTCGGCCGAGCGGGCGAGCGTCAGGTGATCGGCCTCGACGCCGATGGCGCGCCCCGTGCCGGTCACCGAGCGGACCGCCAGCCAGAAGTTCTCGCGACCCCAGTCGGTGTAGGTCAGCGCATCGCCGTGGCAGCGCCGCCAGGGCTGGCCCTGGTCGATGCCGGCGCCGATCGTCACGCTGTCGGAGTCGGTGACGACCAGCCCGAACGGGCGGCCGAAGGCACAGTAGAGAAAGCCGGAATAATAGGCGACGTTCTGCATCGACGTCAGCACGCACGCGTCGAGGCCCTGCTCGCGCATGGCGCGGCGGAGCCCGGCCAGCCGAGTGTCGTACTCCGCGGGCGCGAAGGGCAGGGGGGCCTTGGCGCCGTTGCGAACGCGGTCGAAGGCGGGGCGGTTGGGGGAAGGGCGGTGGGTGATCGTGTCGAGTGTCATGGCGACCTCCGCTGGAGGCCGCGAGCCGGGCCTCCGAAGAGTCCGGGCGTACAGGACGGGAGTGCGGGCCTGGCGCGATGAGCGGAGAGCCCGTGGCGACGCCATCGCCACGGCGGAGATATCGCACAGGGGTGCCGTCGGGGCAAGGGGTGGCGCCGCCAGGCGCCGGATCGGCGCGAGGGTGACGGAATGCGGGCTGGTCGCCCGCAGGAGACATGCGCTCGGTCTGCCGCCGCGCCGGGGCGCGGCCATCGGGCGAGCCCGCCGGACGCATCGGCGCCCGCGCGACGGGCGGCTGGGCGCTGGCAGGAGCGGCGCGGGGCGTCTGGGGGGTGACGATGGGAGGAACGGTACTGGGGAAGGCCCGACGGGGTCGGGCCGGCGCCCGGTGCAAGAGGGAGAGCGTCGCGCCCCGCGCGGGGGGCGGCCGGTCAGACGGCTTCGTCGGGGAGGAACGGGACGTCCATGCCGAGTTTCTCGGCCTCGTCGGCGTTGTGCGTGACGATGAAGCCGGTGCGCTCGGCCGGGGGGCGGGAGGCGTTGTCGTGCGCCCAGCGGCGCCAGGCGGCGGCGGCGGTGTCGAGGTCGTAATACACTTCGCCGGCGCCCTCGGGCAGCCAGTGGTCGAACAGGCGGCGGCGGAGGCTGGCGGCTTGCTCGGGGACGGTGCAGACGACCCCTGCCTCGGTGTCCCAGCGCAGGCTGCGGCCGTTCAGGTTGGCCGAGCTGACGATCGCCTGCCGGTCGTCGACGACGATCACCTTGGCGTGGACGTAGATGATCGCCGCGTCGTGCGTCGTGTCGCGGCCGTCCGAGTCGCGGGCGCGCGGGCGGGCCGGCGTGACAATGGCGCAGCGCTCGCCGAACGCCCCCTCGACGGAGGCGACGCACTCCGAGTGCAGCGCCTCGCCGAAGCGCTCGGGCAGGCCGTGCTTGTCCTGGAAGGCGACCTGTTCCGGCGCGGCGGGCAGCACCATGATCAGGCCGAGCTCCGGCACTTCGCGCGCCGCCTTCGCCAGCGCGTCGGCGATCGTGGCGCTGCGCAGGAACTGGCTCTCCACGTAGATCAGCCGCCGCGCCGCGCCGATCAGGCGGAGATGCGCCGCCTCGATCTCGGCGCAGTGCGTCACCGGCGAGAGGCCGAGCCAGGACCGCTGATTGTCCGAGACGGTCCGGACGAGCTGCAGGCCCTCGGCGGCGGTTTCGTCGGTGGGGCCGGGGGCGGGCAGGTGGCTGGCCGGCAGGGGCAGCTTGCCGGCGCCCGGCGGCGCGTTCCGCGTCTGCTGACGACGCAGCCTCGCCATGCGCTTGCGGGCGCGGTTCCAGCCGTCGGCGACGTGGCGGGCGATGTCCCGCGCTACCGGGCCGTCGACGAGAACCGAGACATCGTGCCAGGTCTCCTCTGCCGGGCGGTCGTGGGACTTGCCGTCCCAGCGCCGTTCGTTGATGTCGAGCCCGCCAACGATCGAGCGCTCGCCGTCGAAGACCGCGATCTTCTGGTGGTGCGTCACCGGGTAGAGCCGCGGCAGGCGGGCAGCGCGCCAGCGTAGCCGGCCGGACCGGCTGAGCCACAGGTGGCGCCAGATGCCCGGCCGCTGGAGGAAATGCCGGCGGCGTTCGTCGGGGGCCATGTCGTTCAGCGCGCGGCGCTGGCCTTCCAGGCGCATCATCGCCGGGACCCAGAGGCCGTACTGCAGGCCGCGCCCGACGCGCGCCTCGTGGCGGATCGGCAGGATCTCGATGTCCCCGGCGCCGATCAGGTCGGCGAAAACGAAGAACGAGCGCCAGGTCTTCTCGTGCAGGCCGGCGGCGACGATGGGGTCGAAATCGGCCAGCGCGATACGCACCGAGACGCCCTGCTCGAGCTTGCGCCGCAGGAGCTCGCGCCAGGTTTCGCAGGGGATCTCGGGGCTGCGGATGCGGGTCGACGGCTCGAAGATGCGGTAGGCCATCCAGATCGAGCGTTCGGCCGCCCATGCCTGGCGCTCGAGGGCGGGGAAGACCTCCTCGGCGGTGATCAGCGGCTCGAAAGCCCCGGCCGGGCGGATGGGCCGGTGGCCGTCCCTGCCTGGCGCGTCCGATCGCGTCTCCGCCACCATCCAGCCTAGAGGCTGACCGCGGCCTGACGCCTCGGCCGGACCCGCGTGAAATGCAGGTAGCCCTGCTCGAACCCCGCCGTCCGCTCGAGCCGGCGGCGGTCGGTGATGCGCAGCAGGCCCTGGCGGAACTGGATGATGCCGTCGCGGTCGAGCGCGCGCAGCGTCTTGTTGGTGTGGACGAGGCTGGTGCCGAGGATGTCGGCGAAGTCCTCCTGCGTCAGCGGGATCAGCAGCTCGTCGCCCATGCGGCCGTTGACGATCTCGATCCGGCTGACGATCTCGCAGAGCACGTGCGCGGTTCGCGCCCGGACGCTGCGCCGGCCGAGCGAGACGATGCGCTCGGCCAGCATGCTCTCCTCGTGCGTCGAGACCCAGAAGAGCGCCGCCGCCAGCGACGGGTCGCGGCCGAGCACGGCGCGAAGCCGCTCGGGGCGGATGTGGAACGCCTCCACGTCGGTCTTGGCGACGATGTCGAAATCCGAGTTCTCGTGGATCATCGCGTTCAGGCACAGCAGGTCGCCCGGCATGGCGACGTTGACGATCTGGCGCGAGCCGTCCTCGAGAATGCGCGAGCGGAGCGCCCAGCCATTGCGGATCAGGTAGATGCCGCCATAGGCTTGGGCGTTCTCGGCGATGGGTTCCTTCGGCGCGAAGCTGCGCACGTCGGAGCAGAGCCTGACAAGATCCCTGCCGGTCTCCTCGGACGCCTCGAAGAACCCCGACAACTTCCTCGTCAGCGCATGGACCATGGCACGCGATCCCGTTGATGCTCCGAGAAGCGCCTCGACGCCCTCCCCTCGACCGGAGAATACGGGCGGCCCGACCGGAAAGGCAATAACAGGAAATCAGCGCGACCGCCGGCGTGTCGTGCCATCGGTGGCCTGGTCGGCGCCGCGCTCGGCGCCCCGTTCGGCGACTGCGGCCGGAGCGGTTGATGCGGGGGAGAGGTGGTTGCTGGTTCCGGGGCAATCCGGCCTCCCTGGCCGGCCTCCCTGGGCCCCGAGTCCCTGGGCCCGAGTCCCTTGGGCCCCGTGTCCCTGGCGAGGCGTCCCCGGCCCCTTTTGCCGGGCGCCGGCGACACGCGGCCTCGCGGCAACACCGCTCGGCTGGCGTTGGTTCAAGCAGCGCCTGCCGAATCGGTCGCGCGTGGATGAGCGGGCGCGGGCCGACGACAATTCGTCAGGCGGCGCGGGCCTAGCGGACAGCGGTTTGCACCTGCGCCGGTTCGGTGCCGTCGACGACGCCGGCGCCGCGCGGCAGGACCGGCGCCGTCAGCACCAGCCGGAACGAGGTGGCGTCGACGATCTTCTTGAAGTCGCCGTCGATCTGGGTGGCGAAGCTGCGCAGCAGCCGCATGCCCAACCGCTGCTGCTCGCCGGTCTCGGGCAGCGGGGTGGCATGCTGCATGGCGTTGCGGATCTCGAGGACGAAGAACCGGCCCTCGATGCGCAGGATGACGTCGATCGCGTGCTTTCCCGTCTGCGGGATGGCGTGCTTGAAGACGTTGCTGATCGCCTCGGTCAGGAACAGCGCGACCGGCGTGGCGATCCGCAAATCGACGACGAGCGAGGCGAGCTGGTAGCGGAACGTGACGTCGGCGTTGACCGGGGCCATCGACACCTTCAGCCGCTCGCAGATGTCGCGCACCAGTTCGTCCAGCGGGATGCGGTCGAGCTCCTCGCTGCCGTAGAGGTGCTGGTGCACGACCGCCAGGCTCTGGACGCGATCCTCGAGGAAGCGCAGCGCCTCGCGCTCCTCGGGCGACCTGGCGCGGCGGAGCTGGATGTTGATGAGGCTGGTCACCATCTGCAGGTTGTTCTTCACCCGGTGGTGGATCTCGAGGATCAGGTTCTTCTGGTGCTCGAGCGCCTCGCGCATCTCGGCGTCGCGGTCCTGCAGGTTGCTGGCCATGACGCGGATCGTGTCGCCGAGCGCGCGGATCTCGCGCGGGGCATTGTCGAGCGGACGGATCTCGGAGTTGAGATCGCCGACGCCGATCCGCGCGGCGGCGCGCGAGAGGTACGAGACGTGCCGCGTGACCAGCTTGTCCATCGAGACGTAGGCGACAACGACGGCGATCAGCCAGAGCAGAAGCGGGCCGAGCACTGCGAGCCCGGCCGTGCTGCCGACGACGTCGAACAGACCCGATTTCGGCACCGAGGCGATGGCCCAGAGCTGGCCATCGACCAGCGGCTGGCTGATGTAGAGGCGCTGGGTGCCGCGCGCCGAGACGCCGGGCAGCGACCGGCCGACCGGGCCGAGCAGCGGGCCGACATCGTGCGGCAGCCACTCGACCCCGCCGGGCGCGCTGTCGGCGACCAGGCCGCCGACGGCATCGACGACGCCGTAGATGCGCCGGTCAGAGCCTCGCGCCGCCAGCGAGCGGAGCTGCGCCAGGTCCAGCTCGGCGACGACGGCGAACGCCTCGGGCCGCATGAAGACGGTGGGGTGGAGTGCAATGGCGCGCCATGCGCCTTCGTTGCCGACATCGTTATCCAGGCTGAAGGTCGCCTGCGGGTTGGCGACGAAGACGCGCCAGCGCGGCAGGTCGCGGGCGACGTCCCAGTTCGCGCCGCAGACGGTCTTGCCCCTGGCGTCCAGCAGAGCCGCGCGGCGCAGGTCGGGCCGTTCGGCGGCAAGCTCGGTCAGCGCCTCGCCGCAGCGGCCGGTCTCGAGGAAGGCCTGCTCGGCCTCGTCGGCGGCGACGGCGAGGCTGCTGCGCAGCTGCTGGAGCGCGTCGCGCTCGCGCAGCGCGGTCGCGCGCATCTCGCTGGCAAAGACGGCCTCGCGCTGCGAGATCTCGTCGTTGGCGCCCGACACCGCCTGCAGGATGGCGACAAGCCCAGCCGGCGCCATCGCGACCGCAATGACCAATGCCAGTTGCGATCGGAGCCGCCTTGGCACCTGGAACCATCTCCCTCGCACGGCGGCGTCAGGCCGACCGCGCCGTCTTCGCTCTTTCTGCCAGCGCCGCGGGCGCGTCCTCCTCCGCCACGATCCCATCGGTCTCACCGAGCAGGTGCGAGAGGCGTTGGCGTGCCCGGCTGACCCGGCTTTTCACTGTGCCGGCGGCGACGCCGCAGATCTCGCCCGCCTCCTCGTACGAGAAACCGGAGGCTCCCACCAGAATCAGCGCCTCGCGCTGTTCCGCATTCAACTCGTTGAGCGCGCTGCGCAGGTCTCGCACGGCCATGTGGCCGTCCTGCGGCGCCTTCACCGAAAGCTCGGCTGTCATCTTGCCATCGACGTCCTCGACCTCTCGCTTGCGCTTGCGCAGCTCGGAATAATATGTGTTGCGGAGGATGGTAAAGAGCCAGGCGCGGATGTTGGTTCCGGGCTGGAAGCTCTGCTGCTTCTCCCATGCCTTCACCAAGGTTTCCTGCACCAGGTCCTCGGCGCGGACCTCGTCGCGGATCAGCGTGCGGGAGAAGGCGCGGAGCGGACGGATGGCCTCGATCAGCTCGCCACGAAACGGATCGCTCATCGTTTTCGCTCGACTTCGTCCAGCTTGCGCAAAAGCTCCAGCAACTCGTCGGGCAGCGGCTCGTCGGCTATGCCATCATAGAGGCTTCGCAGTTCCTCGACGATGGGATCGTCTTCCAGGGTGCCGGCGGACGACTGGCCGCTGGCGTTTTCCGGCCCTCCCCCGGACCGCAAGTCACGTCGCTGGGTCTGCATTCGAAACCGCCTCTGCCAAAAACTGCCTGCCGGGCCTATATGATGTTAAGCATACAAGATAAGGCCGCACATGCGATAATCCCCGGTGGGAACCAACGCCCGATAGCCGCGTTGGTTCCCCGCCGGTCAAAGGTACGGGGAGCAGGGACTACATGAACGGAAACACGGCAGGCGGCACGCAGAATCTCTCGACCGTGATCGCGCCGCATCTGCCTTACCTGCGCCGCTTTGCGCGCGCGTTGTGTGGCAGCCAGCAATCGGGCGACGCCTTCGTCGCCTCGACTCTCGAGGCGGTGATCGAGGACCGCTCGACGATCGACCCGCGCCTGCCGCCGCGGGTGGCGCTCTACCGGCTGTTCTACTCGATCTGGTCCAGCGTTCGCGTAGACGGCGTCGACGTCTCCGAGGAGACGCTCGATTCCGACGTCTCCCTGCTGAGCGGCCAGCAGGTCGCGCGGCTGACGCCGCAATCGCGGCGGCTGCTGCTGCTGACCTCGATCGAGGAGTTCAACCTCAAGGACGCCGCTGCGGTCATGAGCATCTCGACCGATGAGGCGGAAACCATGCTCCGCCACGCCAAGGAGGAACTGGCGCGCGAGCGCCGTGCCCGGGTGATGATCATCGAGGACGAGCCGATCATCGCCGTAGACATAGAGAGCATCGTGCTGGGCATGGGCCACGAGGTGGTCGGCATCGCGGACACGCGTCGCGACGCCGTGGCGCTGGCATCCGAGAAGATGCCCGACCTGGTGCTGGCCGACGTTCAGCTTGCCGACGGATCGTCCGGCATAAGGGCGGTCGAGGAGATCCTGACCGAAAGCTCGGTGCCGGTGGTCTTCATCACCGCCTATCCCGAGCGCCTGCTGACCGGCGACCGGCCCGAGCCGACCTATCTGGTAACCAAGCCGTTCCGGCCGGAAAGCGTCGAGGCGGCGATCGCGCAGGCGCTGTTCCACCACGCCCGCGACGACTGATCCGGCCGCGGCAGCCCTCGGGGCGCCGATCGGAGAACCACGCCGGCCCCTGTGAGGGGCCGGCGTTTTCGTTTCGGGCTGCCGCGGCGCTGTTCGGGGCTGGCGGCGCCGTCTGCCTGCAGATCAGGACCGGCGCGCGGGGGAAGGCGGGATGGCACGGGAACAAATCTCCGGGCGGCCGGGTTTCCGTCCTGCGGGAAATCACGCGCCAGGAGAAAGACATGAGCTGGGACACCGTCAAAGGCCAATGGAAGCAGATGAAGGGCGCGGTCAAGCAGCAGTGGGGCGACCTGACCGACGACGACCTGACGCGCATCGAGGGCGACCGCGATCGCCTGATCGGCATTGTCCAGGAGCGTTACGGCGTCGCGAGGGATGAGGCGGACCGGCAGGTCCGCGACTGGGAATCGCGCCAGCGCCCGACCTCCGAACGCTGAGAAAAGGAGACAGCAGATGAGCGGCACCCATGCGCAGACCGCATCGGCGCAGGCGGACCTGGCCCGCGCCGATGTCCAGGACCGCAAGCCGAACATTCCCCCGGGCCATGTCGAGGACGAACGCCCCGCGCCGCCGCGTGGCCGGCGCCAGACGGGGCCCTGGGTCGGCGCCGGGCTGCTGTTGATCGTCGCGGCGGTGGTGCTGGTTTTCGTCCTCGCCTGAGTGCCGCAACGTCAACGTCCGGGAGGCGCGATTAAGGCTCCCGGAATGGGAACCAGAGACCCGGTCATGCATTGGTAGAGGGCGGGTCGGCGCAACGTCGCGCGGGCCAACAAGTTTGACGTGAAGCAAACGTAGGAGTTGCAACCATGAAGACCCTTATGATGAGTACTGCTGCCGTTCTGATCGCCGCCGCCGGCGTTGCTTTCGCCGCCGAGGCGGACATCGACACGAACCACGACGGTCAGATCGACGCTCAGGAGTGGAATGCTTCGCGCGCCGACTCCGCCGAGGTCTTCGGCAAGTGGGACACCAATGGCGACAACACGCTGAGCCGCGACGAGTACGCAGCCGGCGTCAAGGCGCAGAGCGACGCCGACAAGTTCGGCACCTGGGACGATCGCTACAAGGCCTGGGACACCGACGACAACGGCATGCTGTCGCAGGAGGAGTACGACACCGGCCTGTGGAACACCTTCGACGCCAACCACGACAACATGTGGAACGCTGACGAGCTCAAGGCCTGGAACGAGGACGAGATGCGCTACGACGCAACGCGCGCGGGCCGCGACGTCAGCCAGTAAGGGCTTTCGATCCGATGAAGGGCGGGCCGCTTCGGCGGCCCGCTTTTTTTGCCCGGGTTTCGGACAGGGTGCGCTGCCCCCTGCGGCCTCTACCGGGATCCTGATGCTCGGAGCGGGCCGAGTGGTGGTGATGGCCCGGCGCGCGGGTCAGGCGCACGAGATCTGCGTGATCCCCCCCGTCCGGTGCCACGCGAAGGCGGTCGGAACCGGCGCGATCCGTCGCGGTTCCAGCCGCCCGTGTTCCCGTTTTCGCGAGCGCCGGAACGGCGATCCCCTCGACGAGGTTTACCGTGAACTGAATGAGTAACCGTCGGCAATCGCCGGCCGCCCTCTTCAATTCAAGACAAGCAGGAGACTGGAATGAAAACCGTGTTTATCAGTTCCGCCATCGCGCTGCTCTTTGCCGGTTCTGCCATGGCAGCCGACATGTCGACGTCCTGGGACACGAACAAGGACGGCATCGTCTCGGCCGATGAGTACAAGGCAGCCATGCAGAACGACGCGATGTTCGACGCGTGGGACTCCGACCATGACGGCATGCTGAGCTCGGACGAGTTCGCTGCGGGCAACTGGAAGACTTACGATTCCGACAAGGACAACCAGTGGAACGCCGACGAATTGAGCGCGTGGAAAAAAGCCGCGGTGCGCTCGGGCGCCTCGGTCAGCCAGTAAGGCCGCGCCTCGCGGTCTGGGAGGTTCGCGGCGGCCTTTTGAGCGCCATCGATCTCTGCCGCCTTGTCGGAGGAACGGCGGGCCGCTTCGGCGGCCCGTTTGCGTAAGGCCGGAACTCCGCCTTCGATCGGGCGTTTGCGGGGGAGGTTTGCGGTTTTCAGGTCCTCCCGACGAGACTGGACGAAATTCAGGAGTGGATCCGGGCCAACAATCCCGAGTTCGATATTACCGGGACGGACACCACCAAGGACGGCCTGCTTGAGAAGTCCGAGGTCATCGTTCAGGGTGATGCCGCGACGGTCACCTGGCGGGCAGGCTGCAGTGATCCAGGATCAGGTCGGCGCCGAGTTCTTGGCATTTAACGCCGATCATGACGTCGCCTCGACGAGAACAGTTCGCCAACCTGGCAGAACTTTGCCGTGATGCTCGGAATCTTTTTCGACAAGAAGTAAGCCGGCGACCGACGGTCGGAGCGACTGGCGGGCCGCCGTAAAGATGGCGGGCCGCCAGGCGCTTTTTTTCAGCCCACGGGAACGTGGGATCGCGATCGGCGTTCAGTTTTCACAAAACCTTCAGGAGGATGAGATGCTCACTTGGGCTATGGTGTTCTTCGTGATTGCGATTGTCGCGGCAGTATTCGGGTTCGGCGGTATCGCGGCGGCGTCTGCCGGGATTGCCAAGATCCTGTTCTTCGTCTTCATCGCGCTGTTCCTGATTGCTCTGGTCGTCAACGCGATGCGGGGCAGGGCGCCGCGCGCCTGACGACCCACGCTGAGGCCAGCGCCTGAAGTCGGACGGGTCGGGTGTTGCCCGGCCCGCCCAATCCGTTGGGCTACCCGGCCCGGACCTGCACCGTCCGGCCGATCTCGTCGAGGATGGCGCGCAGCGCGTCGAAATCCTCGTGCCGCACCCGCATCCAGGCATTCGCCATGTAGCCGGCCTCGATCGGCTGCGTCGGCGTGCCCGGCGCTGGAAGGCGGTGCGCGACGATGTTGTCGCCATAGCGCTGCCAGACCGCCTCGGCGCCCTCGTAGCCGTGGATCTGCCCGTCGCGGTCGGGGCGGAGCGCGATCATGCCGCAGGAATAGCGCCGCGAGGGCCGGGCCTCGGTCCGGTGGTGCGTCACCGCCAGCGCCCATTCGCGGTAGAGGTCGAACTCGTTGGCGGCGCAGTAGACGTCCCACTGGCCGACGCCGGGCGGGCGCGCGCCGATCTCGGAGAAGCGGAGCCCCTTGGGGCCGAAGAACCACTCCATGTGCGTCGCCGCGGTGCCGATGCCGAGCGCCTCGATGACGCGCCGGCCCATCGCGTAGAGCTCCTGGTAGGGCTCGGCGCCCATGCGGTTGGTGGCGACGATCTGCGGGCTGATCCAGCGCGTGCGCATCGCGTCCAGCACGTTCGGGTAGTAGTGGCTGATGAAGTCGTGCGCGACGCGGCCCTCGACGGCCAGCGTGTCGTAGAAGCCCTCGTGGCCGGTGACGAACTCCTCGATGGCGGCCGGCGCGCCGTGCGCGACGCCGGTCTCGTGCAGCGCGTGCTCGAGGCCGCCCCAGTCGTCGACGCGGAAGGTGCTCTTCGCCCCGGCGGCGTCGCGCGGCTTGAGGATCAGCGGGAAGCCGACGGCATTGGCGAAGTCCGCTGCCTCGCGCCGGCTGGCGATGCCCGCCGAGGCGGCGCAGGGCACGCCGGCGTCGCGCAGCACCTCCTTCATCGCCACCTTGTCGCGGCAGAGCCAGGCGGCGCGCGACGACAGGCCGGGGATGCCGGTTGCCTCGCGCACGCGGGCGGCGGGCAGGATGTGCGCCTCGATCGTGGCTTCGAGCCGGTCGATCCAGACGCGCGACTGCAGGCGGCGGACGCGCGTCGGCGAGCTCGCCCTCGTTCGTCACCGAGCCGACGCGCTCGTAGCCGGCGAGCCAGCCGCGCAGCTCGGGGTCCAGCCATTCGTATGGCCGCTCGCCGAGGCCCCAGACCGTGGCGCCGATGGCGCTGAGCGCGCGGGCGAACTCGCGCTGGTTGTCGGGGAAGGACGGCTCGAGGAAGATGATGTTCATTGCGCCGCCGCCCGGCCGTCCGTCAGCCGGTCGAGGTAGACGGGCAGCATCCGGCGCCAGGTCGGCCAGTCATGGTCCCATTCCGTGCCCCACGGCTCGACCCTGTTCGGGATGCCCTTGCTGCCCAGGATGTCGGCCATGCGCCAGGACTCCGCCGGCTCCTCCCAGCGGCCCTGGCCGAAGGCCAGGAGGACGAAGCGGCGGCGGAGCTGCGCCAGCAGGCGCTCGTCGGACAGGCCGGGCAGGAACAGCAGCGGCGAGGCGAAGTAGAGGTCCTCGGTGGCCCGGCAGCCGAACAGCGCCTCGAGGTCGTAGGTGCCGCTCATGCCGAGCGCGGCCGAGAACAGCCACGGATAGCGGCAGAGCGCGGCGACGGCGTTGAAGGCGCCGATCGAGGCGCCGGCGGTGATGATCTCGACCGTCTCCGAGCGGCAGTCGGTGCGGATGGCCGGCACCACCTCCTCGGCGATGAAATCGCCGAAACGGTTCTGCAGCCAGCAGCAGTGCCCGGGCTGGTCGCGCCGCGCGATCCAGGTCTGCCCGGCCACGCTGTCGCAGGAATAGAGCTTGATACGCCCGCCCTCGATCAGCGGCGCCAGCGCGTCGATCACCTGCATCCGCTCGACCTCGAAGGCGTCGCCGCCGGCGGTCGGGAACAGCAGCACCGGCTGGCCCCAGTGCCCCCAGCGCGCCAGCGTCACCTCGCGGCCGAGGCGATCCGAGTGCCAGCGCGAGTGCTCGCTCACGGCACGCGGCTCCCCTCGGTCTGGCGCCAGCTCTGGATGCGCTGCCAGAACATCTCGGTGAATGCCTCGATCTCGTGCTCGGGGTAGAGCGCGCTGACCTTCTGGCGCACCGCGTCGCGCGCGGTGTCCGAGCCGAAGAAGGCGTCGGCGACCTCGTCGAGATGGCCGAGATGGCGGTCGCAGAACTCGTGGAAGCGGTCGGCCTCCATGCGCTCGCGGGCGATGCGGGCGTATTCGGCCAGGCGCTCGCGCGGGCGACAGGTCGCGCGTCGGCGACGTCGTAGAAGGGCTGCCAGTCCATGTTCTTGCGCATCGCCTTGTCGGTCGCGGCGCAGAACACCGACCAGCGGATGTTGGCCTTGATCAGCCAGGGGAAATGGAAGTGCAGCGACGTCACCTGGCTGTCCGGGCAGGCGTTGGCGAAGTCGATCGGGAACCAGGTGCCGTCCTTGCGCAGCGCCTCGCAGGAGTTGAAGTCCCAGCCGAAGAAGGCGTTGATCGTCAGCGTCATGTCCTCGAGGACGCCGCGGTCGTCGGCGTCGAGGAAGTCGTGGTCGAGCTGGTAGCGGTCGTGCAGCGGCGCCGAGGGGTTGTAGTTGACGCAGCGCGTCTGCGGCCCCAGCCCGATGCAGCGGACGAACCAGTCATAGGGCACGATGCCCTTCTGCAGGTTCATCACCAGCTCGCCCGAGCCCTCGTAGGCGCGCCACAGCTCGCCGGCGTCGTCGATCTTCGTGACGCCGACCCAGGCGCCGCCGTCATAGGGCTTCATGAACAGCGGATAGCCGATCCGGTCGCCGATGGCGCCGAGGTCGAAATAGCGCGCGTACTGGCGCAGCGTCGACTGCAGGTCGGCCGAGTGCTTGTAGGCCTTGGGCGGGATCATCCAGGTCTCGGGCACCGGCAGGCCGAGGCGCATCATGGCGGCATAGGTCGTCTGCTTCTCGTTCGACTGCAGCGACCACGGGTTGTTGTAGACGTAGAGGTCGTTGAGGATGATCGCCTTTTTGATCCACTCGCGGCTGGTATGGTACCAGTGCGTCAGCCGATCGATGACGACGTCGTATTTGACCGGCTGGGTCAGGCTGAACGGCTCGATGGTGACGCGCTCGACCTCGAAGCGGACCGTGTCACCGCCGACCGGGATCGCCAGGTCGAGCTGGCGCATCAGCGTCTCGTAGCAGATCGGCCAACAGATGTCGGCGCCGAGCGACAGGCCGATCCTGCGGGTGATGTCGGCCAAGGCAGCCTCCGGATCGGGCGCCGGGCGGTGCCGGCGGTGCCACGAAGCCTAGCGCCCGGCCTTTGCGCGATGCAAGTCCCGGCTGGACGGGCAGAATCGCAGGTGCGCGCCACGGAAGGCGCGCGCGAAAGCGGGCGGATCCGCCGTTCGGGTGCCGTTTCGGGGAGGTCTCGCGCTGGGGAGGGCCCTCGACCCGGGGCCAACCGGTCCGCCGGGTCGGCCATCTGCCGTTGCCCGGAAGGAAGTGCAGCCGGCTGGCTGCCGGTTTGCCCCTGTCGGGGCGGACGACTCCACCGATGCCGGTCATCGGCCGGGCCGCCAGGTTCGCGCGAACGGGAGGGCTTCGTCGGCCCTCCGTGCTGCGGGTAATACGCCGCGACGGTCAACGCGCGGTGAACGTTGCTGCTGGCGACGCCGGGCACGGAGACGGAAACCCGGATCGCCTCTGGACGGCTGGCACGGGCTGGGGCTCGGGCTGGTGACGCAGGTGCTGGTTCTGGCGATGCAGAACGGGGCCGGCTATCGCGACCTCCTGCAGCGCGCCTTCGCGAGAATGACAAATCGGGACACGATCGGAACCGCATTAACCTGCGTCGAGGCAGTCGCGCAGGCCGGCGGCGAGGGCGCGCAGAAGTTGCTTGTAGAGGACCGGGCCGGGCGTGAGGGTCGTGCCCAGCGGATCCAGCGTGGCGGCGCGGGCCTTCGTGCCCTCGGTGACGGTCTCGATCAGCGCCGGCGAGAGCTGCGGTTCCGCGAAAACGCAGCCGGCGCCGGTCCGGCGCGACGGTGTCCCTGACCTCCGCGATCCGGGCCGGGCCGGGCGGCGCGGCATCGCCCGAGGCGATGGCGCCCGTGGCCTCGATGCCGAAGCGATGCTCGAAGTAGTGGTAGGCGTCGTGATAGACGATGAAGGGCTTGCCGCGGATTGGCGCCAGCGTCCCGGACAGTTCGGTCGTCAGGGACTCGATTTCGGCTTGCGCCTCGGCGGCATTGCGGGCGTAGGCCGGCGCGTTCGCCGGGTCGCGTGCGGACAGCGCGGCGGCGATGGCGTCGAGCCAGGCCCTGGCGTTCGCCGGGTCGAGCCAGGCGTGCGGGTCGGTGCCGGCGTGGTCATGGGCGTTTTCTGCCGCGGGAGCGGCGCGATCTTTGCTCTCTGCGCCAGTTTTCTTCGCATCGGACGGGCGGGCCGCTTCGCCCTCGTCGGACCGAAAGGTCGCGCCCTCGCGGAACGCCAGCAGGGTCGTGCCGTTCGCGTCGAGCAATTCCAGGGTGCCCGCGTTCGGCGCGAGCGAGGCGATGGCGCGGGGCAGCCAGGGCGTGAGGGCCGGCCCGATCCAGACGACGAGGTCGGCATCGGCCAGCGCCGCCGCCTCGGACGGTCGCATCGCGTATCCGTGCGGCGAAGCGCCGGGCGGCAGGATCAGCGCCGGGCTCCGCCACGCCCTGCATGACGCGGGCGACCAGCGAGTGGACGGGCGGAATATCGGTCGCGACGCTCGGCGGCTCGGCGCAGGCAGGGCAGGCCGCGAGAGCCGACGCCAGGAGGAGTGCTGCCAGTCTCATCCAGTCCCTCCGGGGTTGCCATGCCGAAGTCGCCCCGCGTATGTTATACTGTATCATCAGGCAAGGGGCGGGCGCGCAGTCATGGCCTCCGAATCGAAGACCGACATGACCAACGCCTTCGCCTCGCATGACCACAGCGGCTGCATCGCCAGCGCCGTCGATGCCGTCGAGGCGATCTGCGCCGAGCGCGGGCTGCGCCTTACCGCGCCGCGCCGCCGCGTGCTGGAGATCCTGCTGGAGCAGCACCGGGCGATGGGCGCCTACGATGTGCTCGCGCGGATCGCCGCCGAGGGATCGAAGGCGCACCCGCCCGTCGCCTACCGGGCGCTGGATTTCCTGGTGGCGCACGGTTTCGCGCACCGGATCGAGGGCATCAACGCCTTCGTCGCCTGCCCCTGCCCGCAGCGCCGGCACCGGCCGGCCTTCATGATCTGCCGCACCTGCCGCGCCGTCGCCGAGGCGGATGCGCCCGAGGCCGCGGTGCTGGGCACCAGCGCCGACGAGCTTGGCTTTCGCATCGAGCGCACCACCGTCGAGGCCGAGGGCCTGTGCCCGTCCTGCGCGGCCACGGCGCCATGAGCCTGATCTCGGCCGAGGGCGTCGCCGCCTCGCTCGGCGGCCGGCGGGTGCTGCACGATGTCGACCTGTCGGTCGGGCGCGGCGAGATCGTCACGATCGTCGGGCCGAACGGCTCTGGCAAGACGACGCTGCTGCGCGTGCTGATCGGCGCGGTCCGGCCGGAGACCGGCCGCGTCCGGCGCGCGCCGGGGCTGCGCCTCGGCTACGTCCCGCAGCGGCTGGACCTGGACCCGACGCTGCCGATCACGGCCGGGCGCTTCCTGGGCCTGCCGCGGCGGCGCGACCGAGCGGCGACCGAGGCGGCGCTGACCCGGACGGGGGTGGCCGGTGTCCGCGACCGGCCGCTCTCGGATTTGTCCGGCGGGCAGTTCCAGCGCGTGCTGCTGGCTCGCGCGCTGCTGAGCGAGCCCGACATCCTGCTGCTGGACGAGCCGACGCAGGGCCTCGACCAGCCGGCCACCGCGGCGTTCTACGCGCTGGTCGCCGAGCTGCGTCGCGAGGTGGGCTGTGCCGTGCTGATGGTCAGCCACGACCTGCACGTCGTCATGCAGGCTTCCGACCGCGTCATCTGCCTGAACGGGCACATCTGCTGCGAGGGGACACCGACGCATGTCTCGGCGGCGCCCGAATACCGGGCGCTGTTCGGCGAAGGGACGCGGGGGGCGTTTGCGCTCTACCAGCACCACCACGATCACGATCACGATCACGGCCACGGCCACGGCCACGACGCACGTTCACGGGGCCGGCGAGGCGCATGACCGGCACTGGCAGGACCGAAGCGGGACAGGCGATTGATGCCAGACGATTTCATGGTGCGCGCCGCTCTGGCCGGGGTAGGCGTGGCGCTGGCGGCGGGGCCTCTGGGCTGCTTCGTCGTCTGGCGCCGCATGGCTTACATGGGCGACGCGACAGCGCATGCCGGAATCCTTGGGGTGGCGCTGGCGCTGGCGCTCTCGGTCGACGTCTTCGCCGGCGTGCTGGTCGTCGCCGCGCTGATGGCGGCGGCCGTCTCGGCGCTGAGCGGGCGGACCTATGCGGCCGACACGCTGCTGGGGGTCGGCGCGCACTCGGCGCTGGCCTTCGGCGTCATCGCCGTCGCGCTGCTGGGCGGGCCGCGCATCGACCTGATGGCGTGGCTGTTCGGCGATCTGCTTTCGGTCGGGCGGGCGGATCTGGCCGTGATTTGGGGGGGCGCCGCCGCGGTGCTGGCGCTGCTCGGCTGGCGATGGTCCGCGCTGCTGACGGCGACGCTGAACCCCGACCTGGCGCAGGCCGGCGGCATCCGGCCCCGGCGCGAGCAGATGGTGCTGACGCTGACGCTGGCGATCGTCGTGGCCGTCGCCATCAAGGTCGTCGGCGCGCTGCTGATCGCGGCGATCCTGATCATCCCGGCGGCGGCGGCGCGCCCCTTTGCCCGCTCACCCGAGGCGATGGCCGGGCTCGCGGCGGCGGTCGGCACGGTCTCGGTGCTTGCCGGCCTCACCGCCGCCTGGCACTGGGATACGCCGGCCGGGCCGTCGGTAGTCGCCGCCGCGGCAGTCGTCTTCGCCGCCTCGAACCTGGCGCGCGCCGGGCTGCGGCCACAGAGGCGGCGCTGAAGCCGGCCTCACCGGCACTTCCGCGTCGCCCGGCTGGGGGCGTCGCCCGAAGCACGCCGGCGCAAGGCTGTACGTCAGCCGCAGCCGCGCTTGAAGAAGGGCACGTAGCGACCGTCGGCCTCGCGGAGGCAGCCGCGCGTGTCGATGTAGCGCGCGCCCCCGCGCCTGCGAACCGACGATCCCCGGGCATTGCCGCGCGCACGCTGCTCCTTCAGGTAGGCGGCGTACTTCGATGACGACTGCGTCTCGAGCAGACCGATCTGCTCCGTGTTAAGATAGCCGGTCGGCTGCAGCTCGTTCTTCTCCTGCCAACCCGAGATGGCTGCGCGGGTCCCGTCGCCGAAGATTCCGTCGACGCCCCGCGTACTGAAGCCCAGCAGCGTCAGCCGCCGCTGGATTTCTCGGCGCTCGCTCCGCGACAGCTCCAGCGCGGTCTCGATATCCGTGGCCTCCTCGACCGTGAGCTCCGGCGGTGGTGCGGGCTCGGCCTTCTCGTCCGTTGCTGCAGGCGCGGCCGGGGGCGTGTCGGGAGAGAGTGCCGCGACCACGGTTCCGTCCGCCTCCGGGCTGTCGGCGCCGTCCGAGACGGCGCTGCTGCCGCCTCCGGGCGCGAGGATCGTCCGCAGGGCCTCGGCCTCGCCCCGGTAACCGCTCTCCGGGTACAGGCGGAGAAAGGCGTCGAGCTTCAGGAGGTTGCCGGTTGCGAGAACCTGCTGCCAGAGGAGGCTTTCAAGGGGGTCTCCCCGGCTCCCGGTCGCCGCCGTGTCAGGCGAGGGCTCGGGCTCTGTCGCCTCGGCTGCCCCCGTGGGGCTTGGGGCGGCGTCATCCATCGCGGCGGCGTCATGCACCGGGGCGGCCTCGTCGGCGCCGGGGGTCAGCGCCGCGTCGTGGATCGGTGCGTCGCTCACCGACGCGACGGGCTCCGGCGCGGCCGTTCCGCTGTCTCCGGAGGGAGGCACGAAATAGAAGTCCTCGACCAGTGACGAGCTGTCCCAGGGGGTCTGTCGACCGGCGGTCTGCTCCAGCACATCGATTCGCACCTGCTTGAAGACGTTCTCGATCGGCAGCCCGGGCTGGGCGATGTGATTGGCCAGGGCGGCCGTGTAGGGGCTGTTCGCCGAGTCCCCGTCGGAGGCGGTGTCCCCCGGTGCGGTCGCGTAGGCGACGAAGCTGCCGGTGGGCGCCTCGATGCGTGCGAGGCCGCGATCGGCGCTGCGGAACTGGGATTTGAACGGATTGTTCCGGCAAGCGTCCAGGATGACGATGTTCGTGGCGTTCTCGGCGCTCTCCATCTGCCGCAGGACCCACCCGGCGTCGACGCCGAAGACGTCGAGATCCGCCTCGTCGATGATGTCGGTGCCGACGGGCACCAGGTAGTTCTTTCCATGCGACTGGACGCCGTGGCCGGCATAATAGAACAGCCCGATGGCGTCTCGTCCGAAGGCCCGAAGCTTCCGTCCGAACCGGACAATGCCTGCCTTCATTTCGGTCTGGTCGGCATCGACGAGGAGTTCGACATCGAAGCCGGCTTTTTCGAGCACGCTCGCCATCAGCCGTGCGTCATTCGGCGGGTTCGTGAGCGGGCTCACGTTCTCATAGCCGCCGTTGCCGACGATCAGCGCCATCCGCTGCGATGCGCCCGCGTCGCCGGCGGCAATCAGAAGCGCCGCTGCTGCAACCAGAATACGCATCAACCGAACCTCCCTGATCGAAGATCCTTTTCTCGCAATATCGCCCTCGGCGTGCCTCGGCGCAGTCAGTTGGTGTAGCTGACCCGGTAGCCCCGGTTTGCCATGCAGTTGTCGACCGCCGCTATGCTCGCTTCGCGAATGTACGGATCACCAAACGCATTGAACGATGCGCCGCAAAGACCGAGATCCTGGCGCATCTGCGCCATCGACGACCCGCTCTTGTCGAAGTTTACGTCGTGTCCGACGGTGTACAACGTCTCGCAACCAGAGATTGCCAGGCACATCGCAATACATGCAGCGGATACAGCGGCCTTTCCCAGGCCAGTCGAAAAATATGTCATCTGGAGTATGCCTCCCCCCGCAACAACTAGGAATGGTTTCCATCAGACTGTGATTCGTCAATGATATTCCATAAGCTGCAAGAAAATCACGAATCCGGCAGCACAATGTGACGTAAGGAAAGGTCAGTAAAATGCTGACCGAAAGGCATAATCATGCGTCCGGACAACTTGGGGACTTGCCGTCCTCCCGAGGCGGTTCGGTGGCACTCGCGGAAGGCACCTGGCGACGCGGTCGCGGCATTGCCGGCCGGTTCGGGCGCGGGTAAGCAGGCGCGGACATCGCGCGCGAGGAACAATGCCCGAGAAACGTCCCGAGGTTCTGGACTTCCTGCTGACCCGGCGCTCGCGCCCGGCCAAGACGCTGGGCGAGCGCGGTCCGGACCGGGAGGAGATGCAGGTTCTGCTGACCGCCGCCGCGCGCTCGCCGGACCACGGCAAGCTGGTGCCGTGGCGGTTTGTCGTGCTCGCCGACCGCGCCCGGCGCGAAGCGCTTGTCGGGCAGGCCGCGCGCCGTCTTGAGCAAATCGGCCATGACCCGGCGCGGATCGAGAAGGATTCGGGCGCCTTCCTGCAGGGCGCGGTCATCGTCGCCGTCATCTCGTCGCCGGTCGCGTCGGACAAGATCCCGCGCTGGGAGCAGGAGTTCGCCGCGCCGGCCGTCTGCCTGTCGCTGGTGAACGCCGCGCTGGCCTCGGGCTGGGGCGCCAACTGGCTGACGGGTCCGCTGGCGCGCGACAGGGCGTTCCTGTCCGACGCGCTCGGCTGCGCCGAGGGCGAGACCGTCGCCGGCTTCGTCCATATCGGCGAGGAGACCGTCGCGCCGCCCGACCGCGACCGGCCGGACGTCGCGGCGATCACGACATGGCTGTAGGCCGCGGCCGCGCGGGGGCGCCGGCATGGCGCTGATCGGCGATCTCGTCCTCGCGCTGGCGCAGGCCACCGACCGCCGCTTCCTGTGGGTCCTGACAAAGGCGCTGGGGCTGACGGTGGCGCTGCTGCTGGGCCTGACCCTGGCGGTGGTCTGGCTGGCCAGCCTGATCCCGACCGACCTCGGCGACTGGTGGCTGGTCGGCCACGTCACGCTGCCGAGCATCGGCCTGGAGGGGCTGGCGGTCAGCGTGGTGCTGGTCGCCTCGGTTTTCCTGATGATCCCGGTCGCGGCGCTCTTCGTCGGCTTCTTCCTCGAGGAGGTCGCCGAGGCGGTCGAGGCGCGGCACTATCCCGGAGTGCCGCCCGCGCGGGAGTTGGGGCTGCTGGCGAACCTCGGCAACGCCGTCCGGTTCGCCGGCGTCGTGATCGTCGCGAACATCCTGGCGATCATCCTGTATTTTGTGGCCGGGCCGCTGGCCCCCTTCGTCTTCTACGCGGTCAACGGCTACCTGCTGGGCCGCGAGTATTTCGAGTTGGTGGCGGCGCGGCACATGGGGCTGGGGCCGGCGGTGGCGTTCCGCCGCCGGTACTGGGCGCGCGCCTGGCTCATCGGCACCTTGATGGCGGTGCCGCTGACCATCCCGATCATGAATCTGTTTGTCCCTGTGCTGGGCGTCGCGACCGCCACACACCAATTCCACAGACTTTCGCGTCCCGGTCATCGTCGCTGAAGGGCCGGCGCAGTGCGATGGCCCCGGATGGATGCCTGTCTTCGTTCGGCACGTCGGTCAGCCTGGCCGCCATGTCGAGGAAAGCATCGAGCCTCCCGATCTCGGCCAGGAGAGCGGCGCGGTGCGTGACAGCAAGCTCGATGATATCCATGGTGGTCCTCCCGGATTGCGTTTGCTCCGGGTAAAGCAACGCGCGTGCCATCTTCGCCATATTCGCCCGCCAGATGCCACTTTTCTGCCTTGATCGATCCGGGATTTGCCTCACTTCGAGCCGGCCAGTCTACGTCCGGTGGTAAAAGGGGGACGAGAGCCCCGGGCAGACGTCGACCCGCCCGGTGACGGCGTTGCACAGCGTGGCAAGCCGCGCAGATGCCGTCTGCGGGAGAGCGAGGGCGGCGTCGCGACAGGTCGGACGGGCGCTGCGGTGTCGGACAGGGGTCAATACGGGTGCCGGGAGTCGCGCGATGCGCGAGGCGCCGGTTCTCCAGCGCGGAACCCCGCAAGCCGGGGCGCGTTCCCGGCGGGGATTGGATCGGGAGCGCATAATGAGTTGTATTTTCGGAACGGCCGGCGCGGTTTCGCTTTTCGCAATCGTTGCGGCCGCGCAAACGCGGCCCCGCGGCGCCTCCCGAACGCTGGCATTGCTGGGGCAGGGCGGTGCCCGGGCAGCGGACGCCGCGGCTGCGATCGGAAACGGGAAATTGGTGGGGCAGGTGCTCGCGGTGATGGTCGACACGGGCACGACCGTCGAGGTCTTCGGATGAGGCCGCACGAGATCGGGCCGCTGGCGGCGCCGCTGCGCCTGCCAAGGGCATTGGCAGGGTCCGTCGCGGGCGCGCTCGCGCTGCTGGCGCTCTCGATGGGGCCGACGGCGGCGGTCGCCCAGCCGGCACCGCAACACGCCATGGTGCCGGCCGAAAAGCCGACGACGCAACCCCAGGCGACGGCGGAACCGGTGGGCGCCGATGCCGCGGCCCCCGAGCCAGCGGAAAAGCCGACGGGGGAGGCCGCTGTTCAATCGGGGCCCGCCCCCGCGAACGCGCCGCCGGTGCCGCAGGAGCCGCCCCGTCCGCAGCAACTGGCCGAAAGCGATCTGGATCTCGGCATCTGCCTCGGCCGCCTGGCAGCGTTCGGCACGGTCTTCGAGCGTGGCCGCCCGGTCTCGGAGGAGGGCGGCGCCTGCGGCATCGCCAACCCGGTCCGCGTCACCGAGATCGTGCCGGGCGTGGCGCTGTCGCCGCCGGCGATCATGCGCTGCGCCACGGCCGCGGCGCTGGCCGAGTGGGTCGCGCGCTTCGCGCTGCCGGCAAGCGCGATGCTGCCCGGCCGCGGCCGGCTGACGGAGGTCAGGCAGGGCTCGGCCTACATCTGCCGGCCTGTCGACAACGCCGCAGGGCGCGACCTGTCCGAGCATGCCTTTGGCAACGCCATCGACGTGATGGGCTTCCGCTTCTCCAGCGGCGCGCCGATCGCGGTGGAGCCGCGCGAGCGTGAGGGCACGCCGGCAGAGGCGTTCCAGCGTACCGTGCGCGCCGCCGCCTGCCTCGGCTTCACGACCGTGCTCGGCCCCGGCGAGGCGGAGCACGACGACCACCTGCACCTTGACATCAAGGCGCGGGACGGCGGGTTCCGGCTGTGCGAGTGAGCGGCCGGCGGGGCGTCCCGGCCGGTGCGCGCTCAGGTCATTTCGGGTCGGCGTAGTGGCCCGACGGCGGGTCGAGGAAGGTGATGTCGTCCAGCGTGAACAGCCGGAGCTCGATCACGGCGAAGGCGGCTGCCCAGAGCAGGGCGGCGATCCCCGTGGTGATCAGCATCTTGCGCGCGACCATCGCGTCGGTCGGCGCGCTGGCCGGGGTGCCGGGGTCGACGTGGCCGGCTTCGCTCTGGCTGACGACGCCGAGCGGCAGCACCATGAAGAAGACCACCGCCCAGATCGAGCAGTAGAGGACGATGGCGGACATGATGCTCATCAGGCCTGCTCCAGTTCGACCAGCGTTCCGTTGAAGTCCTTGGGGTGCAGGAAGAGCACGGGCTTGCCGTGCGCGCCGTTCTTCGGCTCGCCGTCGCCAAGCACCCTTGCGCCGCCGGCCTTGAGCCGGTCGCGGGCGGCCAGGATGTCGTCGACCTCGTAGCAGATGTGGTGGATGCCGCCGGCGGGCGATTTCTCGAGGAAGCGGGCGATCGGCGAGCCGTCGCCCAGCGGCTCCAGCAGCTCGACCTTGGTGTTCGGCAGCTCGATGAAGACGACCGTGACGCCATGCGCCGGCTGGGCCAGCGGCTTCGAGACGCGCGCGCCGAGGGTGTCGCGGTAGAGCGCGGTCGCCGCCGACAGGTCCGGCACGGCGATGGCGACATGGTTCAGGCGGCCTATCATGCGCATCTCCTGCAGGATCGGCCAGACCTATTGCGGGCGCCGCCGGGCCGCAAGGGCGGAGGGCCGTCGCCGAGGTCGCAGCCGGCCGCGCCCGGCAGCCCTGCCGGCAGGCCCTGCAACGGTCTCACGCTTGCATGCTTGAGGCCCGGTGCAATCGGTGCAGTCGCCATCGAACCAACCTGCGCTGCTGTGCCAGCTTGCGGGTAGTGCTACCCGCAGCCGGCTGATATCGCCGAGCGGTTGCCGAGTTCCTGGCGGCAAGTTCGGCCCGACCTCCGAAAAGATCGCGCCTCTGGTTGAACGGCTCCTCCGCTGACGGTCGGGATCGTTTCTGCCGGGGGATTTGCCCCCGGCGTCGCCGGTCAGGCCGGCGACTTTGTCTTGCGCAGGTAGGGCAGGACGCGATCGAACTTGCCGAAGCGCTTCTCGGCGTCCTCGTCGTTGATCGAGGGCACGATGATGACGTCCTCGCCGGCCTTCCAGTTCGCCGGCGTCGCGACCTGGTGCTTCGCGGTGAGCTGGATCGAGTCGATGGCGCGCAGCAGCTCGTCGAAGTTCCGGCCCGTCGTCATCGGGTAGGTGAGAACCAGCTTGATCTTCTTGTCCGGGCCGATGACGAAGACGGAGCGGACTGTGGCGTTGTTGGCGGCCGTGCGGCCTTCGGAGGTGCCGGTCTCGTCGGCGGGGAGCATGTCGTAGAGCTTGGCGACCTTCAGCTCGGGGTCGCCGATCAGCGGATAGGCGGGCTCGTGGCCGGTCGCCGTCTTGATGTCGGCCTTCCACTTGCGGTGGCTCTCGACCGGGTCGACCGAGATGCCGATGACCTTGCAGTTCCGCCTGGTGAACTCGTCCATCATGCCGGCGACGATACCCAGCTCGGTCGTGCAGACCGGCGTGAAGTCCTTGGGGTGGCTGAACAATACGGCGTAGCCGTCGCCGATCCAGTCGTGGAAACGGATCTCGCCGTCGGTGGTGTCGGCGGTGAAGTCGGGCGCGGTATCGTTGATGCGGAGCGACATGGCATTCCCCTCCCGGAGCTGAAAAGCCTGACCCTCTCTGTGCCAGATTCTGCAGGGCAAATCCATACGACGCAAGTTCCGGCAGGGGTGAACGCCGGATGGAGCCCGCTCCATGGCGGCGCCGCCGCCGTGGTGGAGCGAAGGGGGATTCAGGAATCGCTAATTGGATCCCGGCGCTTCGGGCGCGCCGGTCAGTACGATTCCGGCGCGCCGGTCGCGGCGATGCCGCCGCAGATGCGGTGGCGCCAGCGGCCGGGTTCGGGCGTGACGTGCAGCGGCAGGGCGTTCGGCATCCGGGGCAGGTCGGGCTCGACGGCGACGCGGGTGCGCGCGGCGATCCAGAGGCCGCCATGCGCCACGATGAGGGTGTTCGGGCCGCCGGCGACGGCGCGCTCCATCGCCGCCCAGACGCGGTCGCAGAACTGCGGGAAGGTCTCGCCGCCGGGAGGTTCGTATTCGCCGCGGAAGAACTCGCCCAGCCAGGGGCCGTGCGGGCCGCCCTGGTGCTCGCCGAGGTGGCATTCCATCAGGCCGGGGTCGGTCTCGACCGTCAGCCCGTGCCGGGCGGCGACCGCGTTCGCGGTGTCGAGGGCGCGCGACAGCGGGCTGGCGACGATGCGCGCGATCGGTTCGCCGGCCAGCGCATCGGCGGCCCGGCGGGCCTGCTCGCGGCCCGTGTCGTTCAGCTCGGAATTCAGCTGGCCCTGCGTGGTGCCGGCCTTGTTCCAGTGCGTCTCGCCATGGCGCAGGAAATAGAAGGGGTAGGCGAACGGCATCATCGCTCCCTTGGTTGACAGGCCGGCCGCGCCCTCCCTAGCGTCTCGGGCAACGACTGTCACCGGCGCGTGGCGGCTGAGGGAGAAATCCGTGTCCGAACAGACGGGAATCCGCGCGAGTTTTCTGCGCGGCGGGACCTCCAAGGGGCTGTTCTTCCGGTGGGAGGCCCTGCCGGAGGACGCGGCCGAGCGCGATCGGTTTCTCTGCGCCGCGATCGGCAGCCCGGACCCGAACGGGCGGCAGCTGGACGGCATGGGCGGCGGCGTCTCGTCGCTGTCGAAGGCAATGCTGGTGCGGCGCTCGGCGCGCGAGGGGATCGACGTCGACTACCTGTTCGCGCAGGTCTCGGTCGACACGTCCGCCGTCGACTACGGTGGCAACTGCGGCAACCTCTCCTCGGCGGTCGGCGTCTTCGCCGTCGACCAGGGCCTGGTGCAGCTGGCCGACGGGCCGGGCACGGTTCGGATGTTCAACGAGAACACCGCCAAGCGCATCGACTGCCACCTTGTCGTGCGCGGCGGACGGGCGGCCGTCGGCGGCGACGCCGAGATCGCCGGCGTGGCGGGGCATGGCTCGGCCATCCGGCTGGAGTTTCGCGACCCGGGCGGCGCGCGCACCGGGCGGCTGCTGCCGGCCGGGCCGCGCCTTGCCGTTCCGATGGAGGACGGGCGCGAGATTTCCGCCTCGTTCGTCGACGCCGGCAACCCCTGCGTCTTCGTCGAGGCGGGCGCGCTGGGGCTGACCGGGGCCGAGCTGCCGGCCGAGATCGGCGCGATGCCGGCGGTGATGGCGGCGCTGGAGCGGGTGCGCCGGGCGGCCGGCGTGGCGGTGGGCCTGGGCGAGCGGCCGGCGGCGGTGCCCGAGAGCGTCCCCAAGGTGGCGCTGGTCGGGCGGCCCGCCGAGTGGCGGACGCTGGCGGGCGAGGTGCTGGCGGGCGCCGACTGCGACGTGCAGGTGCGCATGATCTCGATGGGCAAGCCGCACCTGGCCATTCCGCTGACGGGGGCGCTCTGCACCGCGGTCGCGGCGCGCATCCCCGGCACGGTCGTCGCCGCGCTGGCACGGCGGGTGGGGGCGGGCGAGCCGGTGCGCATCGGCACCGCCTCGGGCGTCGTGCCGGCCTTTGCCGATGTCGTCGAGACCGCCGAGGGGCTCGTCGCGCGCAGCGCCTCGATCCTGCGCACCGCGCGGACGCTGATGGAGGGGACGGTGTTCGCGCCCGTCGCCTCGCCCACGCACAGGCTGGAGGCCGCCGAATGAATCGTGTCGCGACGCTGAAGACCCTGATCGCCACGCCCGACCTGTTCGTCGCGCCGGGCTGCTTCGACGGCATGTCGGCGCGGCTGATCGAGCAGGCGGGGTTCCAGCTCGCCTATGCCTCGGGCGGGGCGATCGCGCGCGGGCGCCGGGTTTCCCGGATCTGGGGCTGATGGCCTTCACCGAGGTCGCCGACCGCATGGAGCAGATCGCAGCCGCGGTCGAGATCCCCGTCATTGCCGATTTCGACACCGGCTATGGCAACGCGCTGAACGCCCAGCGGGCGGCGCGGTTCTTCCTGCGCTCGGGCGTCGCGGCGATCCACATCGAGGACCAGACCTTCCCGAAGAAGTGCGGCCACTACAGCGACAAGTCGGTGATCCCGACGGCGGCCATGCGCGGCAAGATCCGCGCCGTGCGCGACGTCGTCGGCGACGACCTGGTGGTGATCGCCCGCACCGACGCGCTGGCCGTCGAGGGCTTCGATCAGGCCATCGAGCGCAGCCACGCCTATGCCGACGCCGGCGCCGACGTGATCTTCTTCGAGGCGCCGCAGACGGTCGAGCAGATCGAGGAGGCGGCCCGCCTTCTGCCCTATCCCAAGCTGCTGAACATGTTCCGCGGCGGCAAGACGCCGCCGGTGCCGCTGCCGCGGCTGCGCGAGCTGGGCTATCGGCTGGTGATCGTGCCCTCGGACCTGCAGCGGGCGGCGATCCATGCCATGCGCCGGGCGCTGCAGGCGCTGCGCGAGGACGGCGACACCGGCCGGATGACCGACGAGATGGTCAGCTTCAAGGAACGCGAGGCCATCGTCGGCGCTGAACATTACGACGAACTCAACCGAAGGTATGCCGAATGACCTACGAGGTCTTTGCATTGAAATACGGCTCGGTGAACGTGCCGGGCCATTACGCCCACATCCTGGAGGACCCGAACGACCCGCACACCTCGCAGTCGCGCCAGCTGACCTACTATGTCTGGCTGGTGCGCGGGCAGGGGCGGAACATCCTGGTCGACTGCGGCTTCGACCACGAATGCGGCGCCAAGCGCGGGCGCAAGATCGACCGGCTGCCGGACGAGGCGATCGCGAAGATCGGGACCACGGCCGATGAGATCGACACGGTGGTCGTGACGCACCTGCACTATGACCATGCCGGCAATTTCGGGCTGTTCCCGAACGCCGAGTTCATCATCCAGGACAAGGAGATCGCCTTCGCCACCTCGCGCTACATGCGCTATCCGGCGGTGCGGCGGCCCTTCGAGGCCGACCATGTCTGCGAGCTGATCCAGCTGAACTTCGGCGAGCGCGTGCGGTATGTCGAGGGCGATGCCGAGATCGCGCCGGGCATCACCTGCCACCTGCTGCCCGGCCACGCGCACGGGCTGATGGGAGTGCAGGTGCCGACGAAGCGCGGCCGCGTGTTCCTGGCGTCCGACGTCGCGCATTTCTACGACAACATCTGGAAGCGCAACCCGTTCTCGATCCTGCAGCACATCCCGGAATACTGCGACAGCCACGACCGGATGGTGCGCATGGCCGAGAGCCCGGACCACATCATCCCCGGCCACGACCCGCTGGTGATGGAGGTCTACCCCAGGCACCCGGACGACGAGAACACCGTCGACCTGACGGTGCCGCCCAGCCGGCCGACGGGCGGTTGGGGGTGATGGGGCCGCACCGCGGCAACGTCGGTCAGCGTCCGCGGGGGGCGCGGTGAACCTGTCGATGGCGCTCGCCCAGGTCGCGGCGCGCCAGCCGGACGCGCCCGCGATCCTTTGGCCGGGCGGCAGCCTGGACTATCGCGGGTTCGAGGACCGGGCCTCGCGGATCGCCGGAGCGCTGCGGGCGCGGATCGAGGGCGCCGGGCGCGTCGCCATCGTCATGGAGAACGGGCCGGAGTTCCTGCCGGTGCTGTTCGGCATCTGGCGGGCGGGGCTGACGGCGATCCCGGTCAACGCCCGGCTGCACCCGCGCGAGCACGCCTGGATCCTCGACAACGCCGAGGCGGCGCTCTGCATCGCCAGCCCGGCGCTGGCCGAGGCGATGGAGCGACGTCGCGCCGTGCCCGGTGCTGAGCGTGCCGGGCGAGGGCTGGGACGAGCTGCTGGCCGGGGCGCGGGTCGGCGCGGTCGACAGCGCGCCGGACGCGCCGGCCTGGATCTTCTACACCTCGGGCACGACCGGGCGGCCGAAGGGCGCGGTGCTGACATATCCGCAACCTGCTGGCGATGAGCTGGGCGTATTTCTCGGATGTCGACTGGATCGGGCCGGAGGACATCCGGCTGCAGGCGGCGCCGATGACGCATGGCTCGGGCATCTACGCCATTCCTCACGTGCTGCGCGGGGCTCGGAACCTGATCCCGGCGCCGGGCTTCGACCCGGAGGACGTCTTTCGCGCGCTGGCCGAGCACCGCAATGTCAGCTTCTTCGCGGCGCCCACCATGGTCGCGCGGCTGGTCAACCATCCGGCGGCGCGCAACTCGGACCATCCGGGGTTGAAGACGCTGGAATACGGCGGGGCGGCGATGTACCTGGCCGACCTGAAGCGGGCGCTGGAGGTGTTCGGGCCGCGGCTCTACCAGCTCTACGGGCAGGGCGAGGTGCCGATGACGATCACGCACGTCACCAAGGCCATGCACGCCGACACCGCCCACCCGCGCTACTGGGAGCGGCTGGCGAGCACGGGCTGCGCCCGGACGGGCTGCGAGATCGCCATCATGGACGACAACTGGGTGGCGCAGCCGCCGGGGACGACGGGCGAGATCGCGACGAAGTCCGACTGCGTGATGGCGGGCTATCTCAACAACCCCGAGGCGACGGCGGCGGCGATCCGCAAGGGGTGGCTGAGGACCGGCGATGTCGGCGTGATCGACGAGCAGGGGTTCCTGACGATCAAGGACCGCTCGAAGGACCTGATCATCTCGGGCGGCATGAACATCTACCCGCGCGAGATCGAGGAGGTGCTGCTGACCGACGCCTCGGTGCTGGAATGCGCCGTCGTCGGGCGGCCGAGCGAGAAGTGGGGCGAGGAGGTCGTCGCCTTCGTCGTCGCGCGCGAGGGGGCGGCCGTCGACACGGGCGGGCTGGATCGCCTCTGCCTCGACAACCTGGCGCGGTTCAAGCGGCCGAAGGACTGGCGCGTCGTCGAGCGGCTGCCGAAGAACAATTACGGCAAGGTCCTGAAGACCGAGCTGCGCCGTGCGCTGGCGGGCGAAATCGAAGGGGCTGCGCCGTGAGGCCCCCGCCGCTCTCCCTCGGCAGTCAGGCGGCGGGCGGGCCGAACCCGTCCATCCGCTTGGCCCATTGCAATCCGACGACGACGCCCTTGATCCGCGGCAGGAGCAGCAGCACGGCCGCGGTCGCCGCGGCGCAGAGGATGATGGCGAAGGTGACCGGCGCCGATGCCAGATGGCCAAAGCCGAGAGGCAGCGCCAGGCCGATCATGTGCGCGACGATCAGGATCGTGAAATACGCCGGGATGTCGTCGGCGCGGTGGTGGTGCAGCGCCTCGCCGCAGGCGGCGCATTCGTCGACCACCTTGAGGTAGCTAGTGAAGAGTCTGCCTTCCCCGCAGCTCGGGCAACGCTGGCGAAGGCCATGGCGCAGCGCGGGGCCGATCTGCCGCTCCGGGCGAAGCGCGGGTGTCGCAATCGTGGCCATCTGGCGGAACTTCCTTTCCCGGTCGAGTGTGGGCACCATTTGGAGATCGGAAGCCATGGACAGAATGCATCATCGCGCCGCAGGCCGGGCCGCGATCGAGATGACCGGAGCCAACGCATGATGACGCTGATGCAACCGGCGGCGTTCGCCGTCGGCGGGTTCCGGGTGCGGCAGATACCGGAGCTGGAGCAGCCCTTCCTGCCGCTGGGCCAGATGTTCCCGAAGGCTACGCCCGAGGAGGTTGCCGAGATGCTGCCGCGGCTGGAGCCGTGGTGCGTCGACGCCGAGGGGCGCGTGCTGATCGTCGTCCAGACATACCTGGTCGAGACCGACCGCCATCGCATCCTGGTCGACACCTGCATCGGCTGCGACAAGACGAACGAGCGCTTCCCCGAGTGGCACCAGCGCACGGACATGGCCTGGCTGCGCCGGCTGGAGGCGGCGGGGGTGGCGCCGGAGGCGGTGACGCATGTCCTCTGCACGCATCTGCACTCGGACCATTCGGGGTGGAACACGCGGCTGCTGGACGGGCGCTGGGTGCCGACCTTCCCGAACGCCCGCTACATCTTCGCGCGCAGCGAGGTCGAGCACTGCGAGCGGGCCGAGGGGCAGATCTACGCCGAGAACGTGCTGCCGGTGATCGCCGCGGGGCAGGCGGACCTGGTCGACACCGACCACCAGATCGAGGACGGCATCTGGCTGGAGCCGACGCCCGGCCACACGCCGGGGCACGTCGCCGTCCACCTGGAGAGCGGAGGCACGCACGCCGTGCTGTGGGGCGACCTGCTGCATTCGCCGGCGCAGTGCATCCGGCCGGACTGGGCGTATCGGCGCGACTTCAGCGCCGAGGACTCGACGGCCTCGCGCCACAAGGTGCTGGCGGCGTGCGCCGAGCATCGGCGGCTGGTGCTGCCTGCGCATTTCCCGCTGCCCTCGACGGGATATGTCGAGGAGGACGGCGCGACATGGGCGTTCCGCTATGCGGACCAGGACTAGCGCGCGGGCGGGCGACCCGGCCGCCCGGCCTGGGCCCACCGCGTGCCCGCGACCTCAGCGCGCTTGCGATGGCGGCGCCGGCACGGCATCCCGCAACAGAGCCGAGGACAGGATAGGGTCATCATGAAGGACAGGGTCGCGCTGGTCACGGGTGGCGCCAGCGGTATCGGAGAGGCCTGCGCGCGGCTGTTCGCGCGGCTCGGCTATCGCGTCGCCATCGTCGACGTGAACCCCGACAGCACGGGCCGCGTCGCCGACGACATCGCCGGGGGCGGCGCCGAGTGCCGCGGGCACGTCGCCGACGTGTCGGACATCCAGGCGATCGGCGCCGCGGTCGCGACCGTCGCCGCGGACTGGGGCCGCATCGATGCCTGCGTCTGCTCGGCCGGGCTGCTCGAGACGCCCTCGACCATCATGGACGTCGACATGGTGGCGCACGATCGCATCTGGAGCGTCAATTATTCCGGCACGCTGCATACCTGCAGGGCCGTCGGCCGGGTGATGCAGGAGCAGGGGTCGGGCGCCATCGTGACGCTCGGCTCGATCAACTCGTTCGCGGCGCTGCCGCTGCCGGCCTATTGCCCGTCGAAGACCGCGATCCTGCGGCTGACCGAGATGCTGGCGGTCGAGCTGGGCCGCTTCGGCGTGCGCGTCAACAGCGTGGCGCCAACCTACGTGATGACGCCGGCCGTCAGGGCGCGCATCGAGGCGGGCGAGCGCGACCCGGAGATCATCCGTCGCTCGAACGCGCTTGGCATGCTGGTCGAGCCCGCCGACGTGGCCGATGTGATCGGCTTCCTCTGCTCGGACCAGGCGCGCGCGGTCTCGGGCGTCATGCTGCCGGTCGACGCGGCGCACCTGGCGACCGATCACTATTTCAGCTTTGCCGGGGGGGTGCCTTGGCGGACGGTAGGGCGCGTCGATCTACGCTTTCCTCGATGCGCTCGAGCACTCGGGCTTCGCCCAGGCGATGGGCTTCTCGAAATGGGGCTATGCCAGCGTCAACACGGCGCACATCCTGGGGGTGGCGGTTCTGGTCGGCTCGATCCTGCCGATGGACCTGAGGCTGCTCGGGCTCTGGCCGCGGATCCGGCGGGAGGATCTTGCGCGCGTCCTGCTGCCCATTTCGCGTCGCCGGGCTCTGCCTGGCGGTGAGCGCCGGCGTGCTGCTGTTCCTGGTGCACGCGCCGGATTACGGCACGAACGGCGTTTTCCAGACGAAGATGGTGGTCGTCGTCACTGGCGCGACGGCGGCGGTGGTGTTTCACCTTCGCGCCGGAAAATGGATCGAGCGCGCGACGCCGGCGCAGGCCCGCCGGCACGGCGCGATCTCGCTGGTCTGCTGGGTCGGCGCGCTGGTGCTGGGGCGGATGATCGCCTACTCGCAGATTTGATCGGCGACCCGTTGCCGCGCCTGCGCCGCGCGTGGCTTTGCTAGACAGGACGGCCGCTGGATGACCCGGAGACCATGATGCGCCGCCGTTTTCTGCTGCTCGCCGCCGCCCTCGCCGCCGCTGTCGCGGTGCCGGCCGCGGCCCATCACGGGCTGACGCTGTGGGACGAGGACACGCCGACGGCCGTGGACGGCTTCATCTCGCACGAGCTGACGGGCTTCCCGCACTGGGAGATCAAGATCCGGGATGCCAATGGCGACGACTGGCGGATCGATCTCGGCAGCAGCTTCGAGATGGAGAAGGCCGGGCTGCGCGAGGACGGCAGCGACCTGCCGATCGGCACCGAGGTCCATGTCGACGGGCACCGGCCGCGCAATTCCGACAAGCTGCTGATCCGCCCCGACCGGGTCGTCACGAAGCACAAGACCTACAGTTCCGCGGCAACTGGAACTGACCGGGGCGCTCAGGGTGCGGCAGGCCGCCGCACGAGCCGACCCGGTGTCCGGCGGGGCCTCCCGCCGGCGGATGGGAGAGCGACTTCGCCGCGGCGGGCCGTGCTCAGAGGAACTGGCGGGTCAGCCACTCGGCGGCCAGCGCAGGGCGCTCGGCGCCTTCGATCTCGACGGTGACGGTCCAGCGCAGCGTGACTTCGCCGGGCTTGCTGCGATCGAGCTTGTCGAGCCGGAAGCGGCCGCGGACATTGGAGCCGACCGGCACCGGCGAGACGAAGCGCAGGCGGTCGAAGCCGTAGTTGACGCCGTGCTTGGCCTCGGCGACGCGCGGGACGGCGTCGTAGGCCATCGCCGACAGGAGGCTGGCCGTGAGGAAGCCGTGCGCGATGGTGCCGCCCCAGGGGGTCTCGGCCTTCGCGCGCTCGGGGTCGGTGTGGATGAAATACGTGTCCTCGGTCGCGGTGGCGAAGGCGTCGATGCGCTCCTGCGTGATCGGGAACCAGCGGGAGGTGCTTTCCTGGCCCTCGCGCGCAGCAAGCTGGTCCAGCGTGACGGCCTCGCGGAAATAGTCGCTCATGCCGGTGCCCGTGCGGAACGGGGGAGACCGTCCGGGCGAGCCGGACGGTAACGAGGGCGCGGCGGACGACCGTCACTTCACGCCCCCGAACAGCTCGTGGCCGTGGTTGACGTTGATGCCGCCCGAGACCGGGATGACGCCGCCGGTGACGTAGGCGCCGGACTTGCCGCAGAGGAACAGGATGCAGCCCTGGATGTCCGAGGGCACGCCGATCCGGCCCAGCGGGCAGTCATGCGCGATCGCCGCGCGCGTCTCGTCCGAGCGCATGAAGTGCTTTGTCATGTTCGAGACGAAGGGGCCGGGCGCCAGCGCGTTGACGGTGATGTGGCTGCGCGCCAGCTCCTTGGCGAGGATCCGGGTCAGGTGGTGCACGGCGGCCTTGGAGGCCGAGTAGGAATAGACGAGGTCGCCGGTCGGCGTCTCGCCGGCGACCGAGCCGATGTTGACGATACGGGCCGGGTCGTCCTCGGTGCCGGCGGCCTTCAGCAGGGGCGTCATGTCGCGGGTCAGCGTGAAGAGGCCGGCGACGTTGACGCTGAAGACCTTGTCCCAGCCGTCGAAGGGGAAGTCCTCGTAGGGCGCGCCCCAGCTTTTGCCGGCATTGTTGACCAGGATGTGCAGGCGGTCGGTGCGGGCGTTGACCTCGCCGGCAAGCGCCACGCAGCCCTCGGCGGTCGAGACGTCGCCGGCGAAGCCCTCGGCCGAGCCGGGGGCGCCGAGGGCGTTCAGCTCGTCGGCGACCGCCCGGCAGGCGTCGCCCTTGCGCGAGGCGATGAGAACGCGCGCGCCGGCCTGCACCAGCGCCTCGGCCATCATGCGGCCGATGCCGGTGGCAGCTCCGGTGACCAGCGCCGTCTTGCCCGCGACGCCGAAAAGATCCTCGATGAAGCTCACGCCTGCTCCCCTGTCCTCTGCCGTCAGTGCGGCCGATCCCGCCAGATCGCGTCATCGTCCGGCGCGACCGGACGATCTCTCTCCGCCGGGAGAGCGGCCCCGGTCAAGCCGCGGCATGACGAATATTCACAGGCCACCCGTCAGGTCTCGGCCGATACCGCCGTCTGATCGCTGAGGATCAGCTCGAATGCCTCGACCGGCGGGATGCCCAGGTCCTCGGCGACCATCCACAGGCGGTCCTGGCCGAAATGCATGGCGTCGCCGACGAAGAAGGTCGGCGCGCCGAACACGCCGCGCGCCACCGCGTCGTCGGTGTTCGCCTTCAGCCGCTCCTTGATCGCGGGTTCGGCCACGCGCTCGTGGAAGATCTGGGGGTCCATCCCCAGACCGTCGAGCACGGCGTCGATCTCGGCCCGCTGCGACAGGTCGCGGTCCTCGACCCACATCGCGTGGAACATGGCGTCGCAATAGTAGCGCAGCACCGGGTCGTCCAGGTAGGCCATCGCGCCGCGCAGGATCGTCAGCGTGTTCACCGGAAAGGCCGAGTTCCGCTTGTAGGGGATGCCGTAGTGCTGCACCCAGCGGGCCATGTCGTCGGCCATCCAGCGGCGCTTGGCGTCGACCGTGCCGGGCGGGCGGTTGCCGGTCGCCTGCATGATCCCGCCCAGGAAGACCGGCGTCCAGGTGACGTGCGCGTCGGCGCGGTCGGCGATCCGGGGCAGCACCATGTAGGCCAGGTACGAGGTCGGGCTGACGAAGTCGAAGAGGAACTCGACGGTCTTGGTCATGGCGCTCACCAGCTCTCGGTCCAGGGGCGGAGGTCGGTCTCGAAGGTCCAGGCCGAGCGGTGCTGGGCGTGGATCTGCCAGTACGCCTCGGCAATGCGGGCCGGATCAACCACGGCGTCCGGGCCGCGTTCCAGCCGTTCGGGGAAATTCGTGCGGATCCAGTCGGTGTCGATGGCGGCGTCGACGACGAGGTGGGCCACGTGGATGCCCTTCGGCCCCAGCTCGCGCGCCATCGACTGGGCCAGCGCGCGCAGGCCGTGCTTGCCGGCGGCGAAGGCGGCGAAGCCCGGACCCCCGCGCACCGAGGCGGTGGCGCCGGTGAACAGGATCGTCCCCCGCCCGCGCGGCAGCATGACCCGCGCCGCCTGCCGCCCGGCCAGGAAGCCGGCGAAGCAGCACATCTCCCAGACCTTGCGGAAGACCTGGGCCGTCGTCTCGGCGATCGGGAAGCGGACATTGCCGCCGATGTTGAAGACGCAGACCTCGATGGCGCCGACGTCGCGCTCGATCTCCTCGAACAGTCCCGCCGTATCGTCCTCGTCGCGCGCGTCGACACCGTAGGCGATGGCATGGTGGCCTGCGGCGCGGATGTCCCCGGCCAACGCTTCCAGCCGGTCCAGGTGGCGCGGGCGGCGGGTGATGCAGGCGGTGTAGCCGCCGGCGGCAAAGCGCCGGGCGATGGCGCCGCCGGTGGCGTCGCCGGCGCCGATGACAAGGCAGACGCGGGTCTGCGGCCCCGTTTGCGCCCCCGTCTGCGCCCCGGTATGCGCCTCGGTATGCGTGGGATCGCTCATTTCGGCGCGCGCCGCATCGGGTGGTCGGCGTAGCGGCTGCGCAGCGTCTTCTTCGAGACCTTGCCGGTCGCCGTCAGTGGCAGCTCGTCGACGAAGACGACGTCGTCCGGCACCTGCCAGGGCGCCAGATGCCGGGCGACGTGCTCGCGCAGGTCCTCGGGCTCCGGGTCGCGCTCGGAACCGGGGCCGGGCGCCCGCTGCACGACCAGCAGCGGGCGTTCGCCCCATTTCGGGTGCGGCACGGCGATTACGGCGCAGTTGGCGACCGCCGGGTGCGTCATGGCGATGTTCTCGACGTCGATCGAGCTGATCCACTCGCCGCCGGACTTGATCAGGTCCTTCGTGCGGTCGGCGATCATCAGAAAGCCCTGCGGGTCGATGGCGGCGACGTCGCCGGTGCGGAACCAGCCGCCCGGGGCCAGCGCCGCGCGGCTGGCCTCCTCGTTCTCGAAATAGCCAGAGGCGACGCCATTGCCGCGCACCAGCAGCTCGCCCGTTGCCTTGCCGTCCTCTGGCAGCCGGGCGCCGTCCTCGCCCACGATCTTCATCTCGACGCCGAACATGCGCCGGCCCTGCCGTGCCTTGAGGTCGACCCGGCGCGGCAGCGGCAGCTCCTCCTGCTCGGGCGTCAGCCGCGAGAGCGTGCCGACAGGCGACATCTCGGTCATGCCCCAGCCGTGGATCACGTCGACGCCGAAATCGCCCATGAAGCGCTCGATCATCCGCCGCGGCGCGGCCGAGCCGCCGACGACCACGGTGTCGAGCCCGTGCGGCTTGCGTCCCCGAGCCTCCATCTCGGCCAGGAGGCCGAGCCAGACGGTCGGCACGCCGAAGGCGCAGTTCACAAGCTCGGCATCCATCAGGTCGAACAGGCTGGGCCCGTCCAGCCGCGGCCCCGGCATGATCAGCGAGGCGCCGGTCAGGGGCGCGGCATAGGGCAGCCCCCAGGCATTGGCGTGGAAAAGCGGCACGACGGGCAGGACGCGCCGTCCCTCGCCGTAGACCTGCTGCAGGCTCGCCGCGAGGAACAGCGAGTGCAGCACCATGGCGCGGTGCGAATAGAGCACGCCCTTGGGGTCGCCCGTGGTGCCGGAAGTGTAGCAGAGCGCGCAGGCGGCGTCCTCGGGCAGCTCCGGCCAGTCGATCTCGTCCGGCCGGCCGTCGAACAGCGTCTCGTAGCTCTCGTGACCCTCGGGCGCCGCGTCGGCGGCGCAGAGCGCGATGGTCCGAAGGCCGCGCGGCAGCTGGTCGCGAAGCCCGTCGACGATCGGCGCGAAGGTCACGTCGAAGAACAGCACGCGGTCGGCGGCGTGATTGACGATGTAGGTGAACTGCTCGGCCGAGAGCCGCGGGTTGATCGTGTGGCAGACCGCGCCGACCCCGGCGATCGCGTAGTAGAGCTCGAAATGGCGGTAGCCGTTCCAGGCCAGCGTTGCGACCCGGTGGCCGGGGCCGATGCCCATCGCGCGGAGCGCGTTGGCCAGCCGCGCGACGCGGCCACGGATCTGCGGGTAGGTGGCGCGGTGCAGGCCAGCCTCGACGGTCGAGGAGACCACCTCGCGCGCCGGGTGGATCTCGGCCGCGTAGTCGAGAATGTCGCCGACCAGCAGCGGGCGGTGCATCATCTCGCCGTTCAGCATCGCGTCCCCCTTTTGGGCCGCCGCCATCCTATCAGGACAGTCCGGCCGCGCCACAGGGGAAAGGAGAGCGTCGAACGCAGCCGGCCCGCCGTCTGCACCGGCGGGCCACGGGCGTCACCATGCGGCGGCGTCATATCCGGAGCGGCCGATGCCGACCTTGCTCCCTCTCCGGGATGCGTCGCGCGATCGCCGCGGCCGCCGACAGGAAGCGCGGCCGGCCGGCGTGCCCGGGTCAGGCGATGGCGGACCCCGGCCTGACCTTCGTCGTGTCCGGCACGGTCACGGCGGGCATGACGACGGCGTAAGGCCGGACTTCGCGGGCGATGCCCTTGAAGGTGATCGGCGCAAGCTGGGTCGCCTCGACGAGATCCCGGGCATGCGCCCAGGTCTCGTAGCTCATCACGATCCCGCCGGGCTCGGCGATGCCCTCGAGCCGCGCGGCAAGGTTCGCCTCGGCGCCGATGATCGTGTAGTCCATGCGCGCGTCCGACCCGAAGTTCCCGACATTGCAGTAGCCGGTGTTGATGCCGATCCGCGCCCGGAAAGGGTGCTCGACGCCGCGCGCCTTCCACTGTTCGTTGAGGACGAGCAACCGCGCCTGCATGGCCATTGCCATGCGAACGCAGGCGCGCGCGTCCTCGACGGTGCCGCGCGAGGTCGGGTCGCCGAAGAAGGCCACGATCGCGTCGCCGATGAACTTGTCGATCGTCGCGCCGTGCTCCTCGGCGATGTGCGACATCTCGGTGAAGTACTCGTTCAGCAGCGCCGTCAGGTCCTCGGGTTGCAGGCGTTCCGACGTCGCCGTGAAATCCTTGATGTCCGAGAAGAAGATGGTCAGCTTCTTGCGCTCGGTCGAGATCGTCGTGTCCTTCTCGCCCGAGAAGATAAGCCGGTAGATCTGCGGCGATATGTACCTCGACACCTTGAGCGAGACGTCGGCGAGGAAGGTGTTGTTGGCCGCCAGCTCGGCATTCATGCCGCGGAACGAGCGCGCTACCTGGTACTGGAGGGCCGCGAACGAGAACCCGACGGTGCCGCCGATCACCAGGTATGCGAACAGCCACTTGAACGATGCGAAGCTGAGCGCGATCGGCTGGCGCACCGACACGGTCTCGATGCCCCGGATGTCGCCGAGCGCCCAGTCACGCTTTGGGCTGTCCGGGTGCGTGTTGTGGCAGGCGACGCATGGGGCGCCCATGACGACAGGGGTGGCGACGCGCATCTGCCGGTTGAGCAGGGTGCCGGTCGTCGAGACCAGGATCTCCGCCAGATCGCGCGTGGCGCGAAACTGCCGCAACGCGTCCATCTCGAAGCTGTCCATCTCGTGCGGCGGGCGATTGGCGAACGGGAAGTCCGAGACAAATCGGTAGCCAACTCCGTCGGACCCCCCGCCGACGATTCCCGCGAGTTCGATCGAGAGCGTCGCGGGAACGGGGATGGCGCCGGGCACGTCGCGATAGGTTGCCAGCAGCCGGGTCGGGCCGTCATGGCCGGCGATGCGGCCGACGACGTTGGTGGCGTAGTAGGCGCGGACCTTCGAGATCACCTCGCCGAGCGTTTGCGCCTGCGTCCTGAGGTTCTGGTCCGACAGGTTGCGCATGTCGAGCCAGATCGCCACGGGCAGGGCGACCAGCGCGCCGATCACGAGGATGACAACCCAATAGGGCCGGTCGAGAAAGTATCTGCCCAGCGTTCCCCGTTTCAACCCGATCTCTCCTGCGCCCGCCCCGGGAAACGCGACCGGACCGGCCGCGCGCTGCGCCGGAGGGTCCGGCGGTATCTTGCCTTAGCGGCTGTCATGCCAACGCGGCGCAGAAAATGATCTGCCGGATGCGCACAAGACCTTCGAATCGAAAGATTGATACACCGGAAATGGGGCGGATCGACGATTATTGACGCGCCGTCCGGCGTGACGGCGCGACGAAGGACGCGCCAGGGGGCCTGTTTCCCGCTTCTGGCGCTTGCGCCCCGGCATGCGCTGCGGGCAACGTGCGCCGTAGCAGTCGCGGGAGAAAGCCATGGCCGACCAGATGAAACGAATCGTGCTGGCGAAACGCCCGCAGGGCGAGCCGACGCTGGATGATTTCCGGCTGGAGGAGGCGGCGGTGCCATCCTGCCCGGACGGCGGCATCCTGGTGCGCGTGCTCTGGCAGTCGCTCGACCCCTACATGCGCGGGCGGATGGACGAGTCGAAATCCTACGCCGCGGCGGTTCCCGTCGGCGGCACGATGGAGGCCGGCTGCGTCGCCGAGGTGATGGAGTCGAAGAACGAGACCTTCCGCCCCGGCGACATCGTCGAGGGGCGCTTTGGCTGGTGCACCCACGCCGCCAGCGACGGCAAGGGGGTGCGCAAGGTCGACCCGTCGGTCGCGCCGATCCAGACCGCGGTCGGCGTGCTGGGGATGCCGGGACTGACGGCCTATGTCGGGCTGCTGGACCATGGCAGGCCGAAGGAAGGCGAGACGCTGGTCGTCTCGGCCGCCACGGGGGCCGTCGGCTCGGTCGTCGGGCAGCTCGGGAAAATCCACGGGCTGCGCGTCGTCGGCGTCGCGGGCGGGCCGGAGAAGTGCCGCTACGCGGTCGACGAGCTGGGCTTTGACGAGTGCCTGGATCATCATGCCGCGCCGGACGGCGAGGCGCTGCGCCACCAGATGGCTGCCGCGTGCCCGAAGGGCGTCGACATCTACTACGAGAACGTCGGCGGCAAGACGCTGGATGCCGTCATGCCGCTGATGAACACCTGGGGGCGCATCCCGATCTGCGGGATGATCTCGCAGTACAACCTTGGCGGCATGGGCATGGCAGGCGGGGCGGGGCCGGACCGTCTGCCGAAGATCTGGCGTATAATCCTGACGCAGCGGCTGAGCGTGCGCGGCTTCATCATCTTCGACCACTACGACCGGTTCGGAGACTTCCAGCGCGACGTGTCGGACTATATCCGGGACGGGCGGCTGAAGTACCGCGAGTGGGTGACCGAGGGCCTGGAGAACGCGCCGAAGGCGTTCCTGGAGATGCTGAAGGGCGGCAATTTCGGCAAGACGCTGGTGAAGGTGGCCGAGCCGCGCGGGTAGAGGGATCTGCCCCCTCGGCCGGTCCTCGCCCCCGCGCAGGCGGGGGGCTGTCCGGGCAGAGGGAGAGTCCCGCTTTCGCGGGAATGACGGGCTGCGGTCGGAATCCCGCTTTGCGTGAGGGCGTGCCGCCGCGCACTCGCGCTACTTGGACGTGGCGATGTAGACCCCGTCCCAGTCGGGCGGCGGCGGGTCGGCGCGGTACTGCGCGACGCGCTCGAGGAAGACCCGGGCGAAGGGGCGGGGATCGAAGATGCCGACGCGCGGCATCTCGGCGACCTCGGCAAAGGCCGCCTCGGCGGTGTCCCAGTCCTGCGCGAGATAGGCGAAGCGGGCGCCGGCGATGGCGCCCGCGACGTGCCCGTATTCGGGCGTGGCGGCCACCGCCTCGTCGCCGGCCACCGTGAAGATCGTCTCGGGCTGCGTCCGGCCCTTGACGGCCAGGTTGTCGATCTCGATGGCGGCATAGCCGGGCAGGCCGGCGGCGGTGCGCGCGCCGATCAGGTTGCCGACGCCGTAGGCCTTGGTCTGGCCTTCCAGCCGCGAGGCCAGGTTGACGCTGTCGCCGACGCAGGAATAGGCCAGCCGCTTGAGAGAGCCCATGTTGCCGACCGAGCACTCGCCGGTGTTGAGGCCGACGCCGATCCCGATGTCGGGCAGGCCCATCGCGGAGAACTCCTCGTTCAGCTCTCGCATGATCGGGACGAAGGCCAGCATGGCGCGCACGGCGTGGATCTCGTGCCCCTCGGTGGCGCGCGGCGCGTTCCAGAAAGCCATCACGGCATCGCCCATGTACTTGTCGATGGTGCCCTGCTCGGCGATGATCGCGTCGGTCAGCGGCGTCAGCAGCTTGTTGATGAAGGTGATGACCTGCTGCGGCTCCATCTTCTCGGTGATGGTCGAGAAGCGGCGCACGTCCAGGAACATGATCGTCAGCACGCGCTGGGCGCCGCCGGGGGTGAGGTAGCGGTCGGGGTCGTCGATGATGTCCTGGATGACCTCGGGCGAGACGAAGTGCTCGAACTGCCGCGTCACCTCGCGCCGGCTGGCCTCGCTGGTGAAGTACTTGTAGCCCGAAAGGGCGAAATACGGCAGCGCGATGCCGAGCATCGGCGCGACCGGGCTGAAAAGCATCGACTGATGGCTGAACGCCCACCAGCTGCCGGCCGCGACCCCGCCGACCGCAAGCAACATGGCGGCGAAGGCGACCAGCGGCATGCTCGCCGCCAGCAGGCCGATGACGGCCAGCGACAGGACCAGCATCAGCAGGCGCTCGACGCCGGTCGTCCAGTCGGGCCGGTTCAGGTAGGCGCCCTGCAGGACCTGCTCGACGATCTCGGCGTGGACGTGGACGCCCGAAATGCGGTCGGAGAGCGGCGTCGCCTTGACGTCGAAGAGCGAGGCCGCGCTCGCGCCGACGAAGATGATCTTGCCGGCGACGTCCTGCTCGACCGCCGCCGGCAGGCCGGCGGGGTCCAGCAGCTTCCAGGCGGGGATGACGCGCTCGTCGCGCGCCGACGAGTAGCGCACCCGCAGCGTGCCGTCGCGCTCGAGCGGCACGACCGCGCCGCCCACCTTCATGCTGACGATGCTGGGCGTGCCGTTGAAATCGGTCTCGCCGCTGCCCTGCGAGGTCTTGACGATGAACGAGGGCGCGCCCTGGGCGACGCGCAATGCCTCGATGGCAAGCGCCGGGTAGGGGCTGGGCTCGTCGCCGATGGCGACGATCAGCGGCACGCGCCGGATGATGGTGCCCTCGTCCTTGGCCAGCACGACCGTGCCGACGCCGGATGCGCCCTTGGACAGCACCGGCAGGTTGACGATGGCACCGCGAAACCATTCGATGGACGGCCGGATATCGCCGCCGCCGCCGCTGATCGCCATGCCGACGGGCTTTGGCGGAAGGCGGCCGCCGGTGGAGTCGTCGGTGGCGATCGCGCCCAGCACCACGGGCGTCTGCGAGATCATCCAGCCGAAGATCGCGTCATGATCGGGCAGCGCCTCCGAGCCATCGCCCGTCTGCCCCTTGTCGATCGAGGCGAACAGCCCGCCGTAATCGTCGCCGAAGCGCCGGAGCGCCTTGGCCAGCACGGCGGGCGAGGTGCGGTCCGGCTCGGCGAAGGTCATGTCGAAGGCGATCGAGGCGGCGCCGGCATTCGTCAGCCTTCGGATCATCTCGGCGAGGTAGGTGCGCGGCCAGGGCCACTGGCCGATCTGCCTGAGCAATTCCTCGTCGATGTCGACGACGCGAACCGGACTGTCCGGGTCGTAGGTGCGGGGCTGCCAGCGCTGGTACTGGTCGAAGACCGCCTCCTCGATGGCGATCACCTGCGGCGGGCGCAGGTAGAACACCCAGAAGACGACCGCGAGCACGGCGAGGCCGAGTGCGAGCGAGGCCCAGTCGATCCGTCGTCTCACGCAGTCTCCCCCCGCGCGTTTGCGTGCCTGCCGCCCGACGACCGCCCGCCGGCAAGCGACCCTTCATCCGAGGCTGCGTCGCGACCGCCGGGCGCCCGGACGGAGCACGTCGCGCCGCGGCGATGCCCGGCGGATACCGGGATAGCCGATCAACCGGGCGAGAAGAAGGTGTTGCCGAGGCGCGGGGCGGACCAGCGCGCGCGTTCATCCGCCTTGCACGGTTTGCGGGCGGTCACCTCCGCCTGAGCTGTCAGACGCACTCGTAGTCGAAGGCCGGTCCGCCGACGGAGCGGATCTCGTCCAGGTAGTTGGGGTTCAGGACCAGGATGCGGCTGCCCGGGGGGAGATCGGCCAACGCTTCCTCGGGCGACTGCACGCGCAGCCCGGTCGCAGCCAGGTACCGGCCCTGCTTGGCCGGGTTGATGTCGATCACGCGATCGACGGGATTGCCGCTGCGCTCGCGCAGCAGGGCGAAGATGACGCCCTTCGACGCTCCGCCCCACAGGACCGTGCGCTCCTCCGCCGAGCTCGACTGACGCGAGACGGCCTGCGTGAAATCGGCGGGGAAGGTGACGGCGTCCCGTTCGTCCCGGACCGGGCGGCGCAGGGTTGCGAGGTCGGCGACGATGGTCAGGTACTGGCCACCGAACCTCGGCTCGGCGTGGACGACGCGCCCGAACATGCGCCGGAAATCACCGATCCGGAAATAGTTCACGTGCTCGTAGAAGATGTCGAACCAGGCGCGGTGTTCGCAGATCCAGTCGAGGCAGGGGACCTCGATGTAGATTAGTCCGCGACCGCCGTTCGCGGCGGCCAGCCGGCCGAGAAAGCCGACCGGATCGGGGATGTGCTCCAGCACGTGGCGCAGGATCAGCCCCTCGCCGGTGATGCCCAGCCCTTCGCTGAAATATTCGCGCCGGACGCGCGGATTGTCGCCCTCGTAGGTCGGGTCGAACCCCGAGACGTCGACGCCGCGGTCCAGCAGCATCTCCAGGAACGTGCCCTTGCCGCAGCCGACCTCGACGAGGCGGTCCCGTCCCATCGTGCGCTCGACGAGGTCGGCGACGCCCTCGAGATGGCGCCTGAAGCTGGGGCTGAGCGCCTGTTCGTTCTGGTAGTCCGCGTCGTACTCCATCAGCTCCGGCCGGAAGGCCGCGTTGCGGACCAGGCCGGTATCCATGTCCTCGACAAGGCGGATGTCACCGCGCGGGCAGCCGCGCGCCTCGTCGACGGAGTCGTACATCCGGTTCTGGAAGATCGGATAGGCATCCTGACGATAGAGGTCGCGGAGACTCATTCGGCACCTTTCCATCGGGCCCATCGGCCCCATCGGGCGTCACGCAAATTTCATGGCCCGGTATACCAGTCAATGCCCCGGCGACCATGATGGCCCGGGCAGGGACGCCGGCATTGCAAGACCGGGGCCGCCGGCCAGGCGGCCCGGCGGGCGCGGACCCCCGGCCCGTGCGGCCCGGTCCAGCGCTCAGCGGGCGCCGTGCGCCAGGGCCAGTTCGCGCGTCGTTGCCTCGAGCCGGGCGGCCAGCACCCTGATGACCTCGATCGCGATGTCGGGGAATTCGCGCAGCAGGTTCAGGAAGGCCGAGCGCTGCAGGCGCAGCACCGTCAGGTCGCTCTTCGCGGCGATCGCCGTCGTGCGCGGCTGGTCGCAGAGCACCGCCATCTCGCCGAAGATCTCCCTGGCGCCCAGCGCCGCTACCGACAGCTCACCGCCCTCGACCGGCACCAGAACGTCGACCGAGCCTTCGATGATGATGTAGGCGGCATTGCCTTCGTCACCCTTCTCGAACAGCCGCTCGCCGGCCCGGTAGGTCAGCGTCTCGCCCATGAAGGCGAACAGCCGCAGCCGTTTCGGGTCGACGTTGCGAAACATCGGGATTTCCATCATCACCCTGACGGCGTCGTTCAGGCTCACGACCCGACCTCCCGTGCCAGTTCCCGCTTGTCCGTCTCTGCCGCCCGGCCGGCGACCTCAAGGTCGACGGCGCCGTTGTCGGTGATCCGGGCGATCATGTCGGCGCCCCTGACGGCGCCCTCCTCGAGCGCGGCGTAGAGGATCGTCGTCCCGGGCAGCTCGGCACGCACGGCCCGGCGCAGCGCCGCGTCGGGTTCGGTGTCGGCGCCGCCGATGCCGTCAAGCACCATCAGCCTCGGCCGCTTGATGATGCCGCGGACCAGCGCGATGCGCCGGCGCGTCGTCGTCGAGAGCTCGCCGCCGCCGAGTCGGGCGGCAAGGCCGAGGTGAATCAGGTCATCGCGCAGGCCCGCGGCGTCGATCGCCTTCTCCATCATCTCCTCGAGCCGCCTCCACTGCGTCTTGCGGTCGTAGCGACGCTGGCCGTGCAGGATGTTGTCGGCAACGCGCTGGCCCGGCGTGAAGCGCTCTTCGTCGAAGCCGACGAAGGTGTCGTCGTCCTTGAGAATTTCCCGCGCTTTCGCCCGACACTCCAGCAGCCGCGCGATGCGATCGGCGTCCAGCACATCGAGGCGGTCCCGCACCTGGATGAACCCGAAGGCCAGCGCGAGGAGCTGCGCGCGCTGCTCGCGGCCCAGCTCGCCGGGCGCCTTGCCGCCGGCGCCGGCGACCACCTCCGCCGCGGCGCGGATGTCGCCCTTGGCATAGCCCTGGAAGCTGTCGAGGACGCTCGAATCGCCCTCGATCGCCTCGATGAGCTCGGCAAACTCGACTGCGATGTCCCAGCCGATTGCCAGCAGCTCGCCGGTCGCGCCGGTCGCGTCCAGCACGCGCATGATGCGCGGGTCCTGGGCATAGCCGGCCAGGCTGTCGGGCGGGTTCACCGGCAGCGCGTAGAGCACGTTGTCGAGCAGGCGCGCATTGGTGTTGAAGGAGTCCAGGTGCCAGTCCTCGACCAGGTCCGAGAGGTCGGAGCCGGCGGCGCGCAGGTGTGCGCGGGCCTTGAGGATCGCATCGGTCCAGGAATCGGCGCGGGCGGCGTCCAGCCGCGTGTCGAGGGCCATCGAGTAGAGCTCGCCGGACAGGTCGACCAGGCCGATCAGGTAGAGGAGACGCGCGTCGAGCGCGGCGCTGTCCTCGACGCCGGCGATGGAATAGTCGACCCAGTCGCCCTCGGGATGCGAGGTCGGGTTGCCGGTCAGCTGCGCCTCGCGCAGCATGTTGACCAGTGCGGCCTCCTCCTGCCCGGCCAGGTCGGGGGCACCGCGCAGCAGCCCGTAGAGCAGGTTCTCGCGCATCGTGCGGTCGATCACGCCCGGCTCGGCGCCGACATAGGCCGTCGTCGAGCCGACCTGCGGCATGCTGCTGTCGATCAGCTCCTTCCCGGCGAAGGTCACGTGCCCGGCCGCCGGCGCCTGCAGCCCGGCGGCAAGCTTGAGCAGCGCCTCGCGCCCGCCGCTGGCGCCGCCGGCGACGGCGACCATGGTGCCGAGCGGGATGTCGAGCCGCGGCACGCTCAGGCCGCCGGTTCCCGGGCCGCCCTCGAGGTCGGCGAAGACGAGCGGGCCGGCCAGCGGCTCGGCGTCCTCGCCCTCGGCGAAGATGCGGCTGGGCGGCAGCACGTCCTCGCCCGTGAAGTTCTCGACGACGAACTGGTAGCGGCTGTTGAAGTCCGACCAGCGCTGCACGTAGTTCAGCACCGCCTTCCACGGCGCCGCCACGTCCTTGTAGGCGGCCAGCACCGCGACCAGCGAGCCGAAATCGAGGTCGCCGATGATCACCAGGTAGCCGCCGACCGAGTAGAAGAAGAACGGCGTCAGGTTGTTCAGGAAGTTGTTGATGAACTTGATGGTGAACTTGCGCTTGAACAGGTCGATGCGGATGACCGTGTTCTCGTAGAGCCGGCCGGCAACCTGGGCCATGTGCCAGCGCGCGGTGTCGTTGGTGTGGACCTCGGGGATCAGGTTGATGGTCTGGCCGAGCGTGTCGGCGAGCCTCCGCGTGTTGAGCGCACGCGCCCGGTTCAGCGTGATGACCTTGGCCTGAAGCTTGGGGATGAACCACGCCTGCAGCGGATAGAGCGATATCGCGGCGAGGCCGAGCATCCAGTCCTGGATGAAGATGAACGAGACGTAGACGACCAGCAGCCCGCCCTGGAAGAGCGGCGTCGAGACGACCTCGCCGATGAAGCCGCCGAGGGGCTCGATCTCGCCGACGATCGCCTGGATGACCTCGCCGGACTTTACCGAGCGCAGCCGCTGCATGCGGAACAGCAGCGCCTGCTGGAACAGCATGTAGCGCAGCCGGCGCAGCATCCGCTCGCCGCAGATGCCGATGCGGACGTTCATCACCCACTTCAGGCCGTTGATTGCGACGACCAGCAGCAGGAACAGCGAGCAGAGCAGCACCAGGTAGGGCACCTGCTCGAGCTGGAAGCCGAGCACATCCTTCGGGAACCCGCCCTTGCCGCCTATCGCCTGGTTGATGATCTTCTTGGGCAGGTCGAGGGAAAAGTAGACGAGCGGGAACGACGCGACGGACAGGGCGGTGATGATGATCTGGTCGCGCTTGGAGTAGCGCCAGACGAAGGCCAGGAATCGCGGGTCCATTCACACTCCCCCGAGCGCATGTCTCCCACTTTCCCGCATCGGGCCGCTGCGATCAAGCGCGAAGAAATCCCGGCAGGTGTGGGCGCTTGGCGGAATTTCCGCCGAGACCGTTCTTTCGAGATCGACAATGACTTTGGCAATGTCTTCGGCAATCCGTTCGGCAACCATCCTTTCGTAATCTGTCGTTAATGCGATGCCGGCCCGGTCACTCGCCGATCAGGTGCAGCGCGATGCGGCGCCTCCGGCCGCCGTCGCGATGCTCCCAGAGATAGAGCCCCTGCCAGGTCCCCAGCAGCATCCGGCCGCCGCGCACCGGGACCGCGAGGTTGACGCCGCTGAGGACGGTGCGGATATGCGAGGCCATGTCGTCCTGCCCCTCCTGGTGATGGCGGTAGCGCTCGGCGCCGCCATGCGGGGCGAAGGCGGCGATGGCGTCCTGCAGGTCGAGCAGGACATCCGGGTCGGCGTTCTCCTGGATCGTCAGCGAGGCGGAGGTGTGCTGCACCAGCGCCGTCAGCAGCCCGTCCGCGACGGGCTGGGCCGCCAGCCACGCCTCGACCTCGCGGTGGATCGGGACGAGGCCCGGGCCGGTCGTGCGGATCTCGATTTCGCCGATGCCCTGCCGCATCCGGTCATGCTAGACGGCCCGCGCTGCCGCGAGAAGGGGCTGCGAGCGAGGGCTGCGAGGAGCGGTCCGCGGGAAGGGAAACGGAATGGATCTGGACGGGCTGGACTGGCGCGACCTGCGCCCGAGCGGCTTCAACGCCTATGTCGGGCCGATGCGCTTTGCGCCGGGCGGCGAGGGGCTGTGGTACGCGGCGCTGGACCTGGACGAGCGGCACCTGAACATCGGCGGCGTCTGCCATGGCGGCGTCTACATGACGCTGGCCGACGTGGCGATGGGCGCCTCGGCCTACCAGGCGGGCGGGCGGCACCCCTGCGCGACGATCGAGCTGCAGGGTCACTTCATCGCCGCCGCCAAGCGCGGGCAGGTGCTGCTGGCGACGGCGCGGCTGGACCGGCTGGCCGGCGGGCTGGCCTTCATGCAGTGCGAGCTGAGCGCCGGCGGGCGGCTCTGCCTGCGGGCGAGCGGCATCTGGAAGTTCCTGTCGAGCAAGCACGCGGCGGCGCCCGGCGAGCAGGGCGCCGGGCCGGAGAGCTCGGCCTGAGGCGCGGGACGAGACCGCGCTCCCCTGTGACGGCGGCGCCCGGGGCCGGGCGTCCGGCAGGGCCACCCACCCCGCGCGGCCGCGCGCCCCGCGCAGGCCCGGCGCCACAGAGGCTTGCGGTCAGCGGTTCAGGTCGTAGATGAAGTCGTAGGCGCTGCCCTTGTCGTCGCGGGCATGCAGCTTCATCTCGCCCGTGGCGCCGGTATATGCCCCGGTGCCGCCGGTGACGGCGAGCACGGAGTCGCCCGCGTCGAGGAACGGCCCCTCGGTGGTGATCTGCCCGTCGTCGAGGGTCAGCGTCCAGGTGCATTCCCAGGCCTTGCCGGCCAGGGTGCGGACGCACCAGCCGTTGTCGCTTCCGACCTTGTTCTCGTTGGCCTCGTCGTAGATCTCGTTGGCGAAGGTCAGGATGTCGCCGGCGCTGTCACCCTCGGCGCCGAGGTCGACGCTGGCATCGGTGGTCGCACGTTCGACCAGGGCGAGGTGCATGGTCTCGGCGGTGGCGGGAACAACAGACACGGCAACGACAAGACCCGTCACGGCGAGCAGCGACGGGACGCGGATCCCTCGATCGGCTTTCATCTGCGAGTCCTCCGGGCCGCGCTCCGAAGCGAGCGTGCGGCGCAGCAAGGGTAGCATGGGCCCCGGTCGTCGGGAAAGCGGGCGCCGCCGGGCCCGGCCCGTGCGTCAGGCCAGCCAGTCGGCGTCTTCGTGCACCAGGATGAGCGTCGGGCGGTCGGCGGCCAGCGCCGCGGCGACGGCCTCGGCGAAGGCGTCGCGCGAGGCCGGCTCGGCGAAGGCGCAGCGCATGGCGGCGGCGAGCGGCGGGAAATCCGGGTTGATGCCGTCGACGCCGACGCGGGGCACGTTGCCGTCGCGCATCCCGTCGCGGATCTGCTTGTAGCCGCCGTTCTCCCAGACGATCACCGGCAGGGGCAGGCGGTGCTCGGCGGCGGTCAGCAGCTCCTGCGCGGTGAACATCAGCCCGCCATCGCCGATGACCACCGCGACCGGCGTCTCCGGGCTGGCGATCTTGGCGCCGATGGCGCCCGGCAGCGAGGGGCCGAGCGTCAGGTAGCCGGCGGCGTAGTGCCAGCGGCGCGGGCGGTCGGCGTGGAACAGGAACGGGCCGCTGTAGCCCGGCTGGCAGGCGTCGCCGAAGACGATTGCCTCGGCCGGCAGCGCGTTGCGGAGCGCGCGGAAGAAGCGGGCGTGGCGCGCCTCTGCCGCGTTGTGGCCGGCCTCGATGGCGGCGCGCGCGCGGGACGCGAGGCCGGCGGCGTCCGGGCGCGGCCGGACGGCGCCGATGTCGAGCAGGATGGCGCCCAGCGCCGCGGCGGCATCGGCGACGATCGGCACGGCGGCCGGGTAGAGGTCGTTCATCTTGCGCGGGTCGATGTCGACGCGGACCAGGCGGCCGGGCAGGGGGATCGCCATGTCGACGAAGTGGTCGGTCTCGGCCAGCTCGGTGCCGGCGGCGAGCACGACGTCGGACTCGGCCAGAAGGTGCAGCACCTCGGGGCGCGAGATCGCACCCGACAGGCTGAGCGGGTGCGTGTCGGGCACGATGCCCTTGCCGGCGTTCGTGGAGACGACGACGGCGCCGAGGCGCTCGGCCAGCGCCACGGCCTCGAGCCCGGCCTTGGTCGCGCCCCCGCCGAGGATCATGACCGGGCGTGCCGCCTCGCGCAGCAGCGCCGCGGCGCGGCCGACGGCAGCGGGGTCGGGGCGTGGCCGGCCGGGCAGGGCGACGGGCTGCCAGTCGGCGCCGCTGTCGTCGACGTGCTGCGCCTGCACGTCGACGGGGACCGAGATGTGCACCGGGCGTGGCCGTCCCGACGCGAAGACGGCGAAGGCCCGGGCCAGCAACTCGGGCACGTCCTCGGGGCGCCGCGCAGAGGCCGAGAAGGCGGTCAGCGGCCGGGTCACGGCGTTGAGGTCCGTGACCTCGTGCAGCATGCCCCAGCCCTTGCCGAGGCTGCGGCTGTCGGCGTCGGACGAGAGCAGCAGCAGCGACACCGAATCCGCGTGCGCCTGGCCGAGCGCCGTGGCGGCGTTGGTCACGCCGGGCCCCGAAATCGTCAGCGCCACGCCCGGCCGGCCGGTCGAGCGGGCATAGCCGTCGGCCATCAGCCCGGCGCCCTGCTCGTTGCGCGCCTGCACGTGGCGCACGGCCGACCCGGTGCCGAGGCCGCGGCAGAAGTCCAGCGTGTGCACGCCGGGAATGCCGAAGACGGTGTCGACGCCGTAGCGCCCGAGCAGCCGGATCGTCGCCTCGCCGGCCGTGACCGTCATGCCGGCACCCTTGCCGCGCGGCGTGCGACGGCATGCGCCCTCGCGCGCCGCTGGATGCGGCCGCGAGACTGAATCGGGTTTTGCATCAGGCATCCTCGAATCGGCTTTGCGCCCGCGCAGGCTAACCCCCGGGGGTCGCGGCAGGAACGGCCATTCGGTACCGCGGGGGCGTTCTGGTGAAACTCAATGAAACGTTATCCTTTCCGCCGGAAGCTGCGCCGAGCCATGGTAGGCGGAGCATGAATGGCCGAGCAGTTGGATAGCCGGGTCGCGCGGGGCCTGCATAGCGGGCCGCGCGAGCACCAGCTGGTCGAGCGCGTCGGCCGGATCGGCCACTGGTTCCTGCCGGCCGGCGAGCGGGTGCTGAGCTGGTCGCCCGGGGCGGCAGTCATCCATGGCTGCGAGGGCGCGCCGCCGCAGGTCGGCCTGGACGTGCTGCTCGCGACCGTGCCCGAGACCTACCGCTCGCGGCTTGTCGATGCGCTGGAGAACGCGATCGCGCACGGGCGCCGCTTCGACTTCGAGATCGCGCTGCACATCGACGAGGGCGAGCGCATCGTCCGCGTCGTCGGCGAATGCGAGTGGGATTCCGGGGGCCGCGCCGAGGGTGTGCTGGTCGTCGTCAAGGACGTCTCCGGCCACCGCGCCGCGCTGGCGGCCCTGGCCGACGCCGAGGCGCGCCAGGCGGATTTCCTCGATACCGCCTCGGACTGGCTGTGGGAGATGGATGCCGACCTGCGCTTCACCTACTTCTCGCCCCATGTCCAGCGGATGGGCGTGTCGCCCTCGGCCAATCTGGGCCGGACCCGGCGCGAGCTGCTGCGCGACGAGGAGATCACGCCCGAGGTCGAGGCGCATCTGGCGCTGCTGGAGCGCCACGAGCCGTTCCGCGACTTCTGCTACTGGCGCGCCGGGCAGGACGGCACATGGCGCTGCATCTCGACCAGCGGCAAGCCGGTCTTCGGCGCGGACGGGACGTTCCTCGGCTATCGCGGCTGCGGCCGGGACAGTACTTCCGAGCAGCGCGCGCGCGAGGATCTGCTCGCCGCGAACACACAGCTCGTCGCCGCGAAGCGGCGCGCCTACGAGGCGGTGGATGACCTGCAGCTCTCGAACGCAAAGCTTGCATTGCGCAACGCCGCAATGGCGCGCGCACAGATCGAGATCCAGCGCACCGCGCTGCACGACGCGCTGACCGGGCTGCCGAACCGGCAGTACCTGGACATGAAGCTGGCCGGCTTTGTCCAGCGCCGGGCCGAGACTGGCCAGGCGCTCGGCGTGCTGCATATCGACCTCGACCGCTTCAAGCAGATCAACGACACGCTCGGTCACGCGGCGGGCGACGCCGTGCTGCGCCATGTCGCCGCCATGCTGTCCCGCGTCGCGACATCGGAGGATTTCGTCGCCCGCGTCGGCGGCGACGAATACGTGCTCGTCTGCACCTCGTGCGGCGACGAGCGCGGGCTCGAGACGATGGCCCGCAGGCTGATCGAGGAATGCGAGCGCCCCGTCGAGCACGACGGGCGCGAGTGCTGGTTCGGCGCGAGCATCGGCATCGCGGCGGCGCAGGGCGACGAGATCGAGCCGAAAGACCTGCTGGTCAACGCCGACATCGCGCTGCATCGCGCGAAAGCCCAGGGCCGCGGCAGCCACTGCTTCTTCAGCGACGACCTGCAACGCGAGGTCGTCCGCCACAAGGCGGTCGCCGACAGCGTGCTGGCCGGCATCAAGCGGCGCGAGTTCGTGCCGTTCTACCAGCCGCAGATCTGCGCCGAGACATGGGCAATCGTCGGGGTCGAGGCGCTGGCGCGCTGGCGCCACCCTGTCGAAGGCGTGCTGGCGCCGGACACCTTCCTGGCGATCGCCGAAGACCTGGCCGTGGTCGCGACGCTCGATCACATGATCCTCGAAGCCGCCGTCGCCGACCTGGGCCAGTGGCGCGAGGCGGGGGTCATCGTCCCGAAGCTCTCGGTGAACGTCTCGGCACGGCGGCTGCTGGACCGCGACCTGATCGGCGGGCTGGCGCGCATGGCGCTGCCGCGCGGCGTGCTGGCGTTCGAATTGCTCGAGTCGGTCTTCCTGGACAGTCCGGACGAGACGATCGCCTGGAACATCGACATGCTCAAGGACCTCGGCATCGAGGTCGAGCTGGACGATTTCGGCAGCGGCCACGCCTCGATCATCAGCCTCGTCAAGCTGGGGCCGGATGCGATCAAGATCGACCGCGAGTTGATCTCGGCGGTGACCGAGGACCGGACGCGCTGCGGTCTCGTGCGCTCGATCATCGAGATCGGCCGGACGCTGGACACGCGCATCATCGCCGAGGGGGTCGAGACCGGCGCGCAGGCCGAGCTGCTGCGTAAACTGGGCTGCGACGCGTTGCAGGGCTACCATTTCGCGCGCCCGATGGCGGCGCCGGACTTTCTGGCGTTCGCCCGCCGCTGGCAGGGCGAGCGCGAGGCGGCGCGCACCGGTACGGGCTGACCGCCCGCAGCCGGGCGGCGTTCGGGGCCGCGCCCGGGTGTTGCCTCCGGCGCGGCGTGCCCGGCCGCAGCCGGGTGGGTCATGATTGTGGGGCATCCGGGCAGCATCCGCGCCCCGAAATGGTCGCGGCAGGATTACCCGGAGCCCACCCGCCGACAGGCGATGCGGCGCTCACGGTGCAGCGCCCGGCGTCGGCGCCGGGGCGGGGGCGTTCCCGTCCACACGGATCTTGTCGACCGAGGCGCCGGGGTCGGAAGGCCTGCGCTATGTCCGTTCCGTGTCGTGTCTTGCGCAGAACGACAAGGGACGACATAAAAGGGCGCAGAACGCAGTCATCCGGCACTCACGCGGGCGCGGCGACAATGCATGATTTCTCGGCAGCCTTCGGCGCTGCGCTGGCGCTGATCGGCGGGATGGACCCGCAGCTGCTCGAGATCATCTGCCTGTCGCTGCGGGTGACGCTGAGCGCGGTTACCCTCGCCTGCCTGCTCGGGATGCCGCTCGGCGCGGTGCTGGCGGTCGCGCGCTTTCCGGGGCGGGGCGCGCTGACCGTGCTGGTCAACGCCATGATGGGGCTGCCGCCGGTCGTCGTCGGGCTGGTCGTCTACCTGATGCTGTCGCGCGCCGGCCCTCTGGGGATCCTGGGGCTGCTCTACACGCCGACGGCGATGATCATCGCGCAGACCATCCTGGTCGTGCCGATCGTCGCCTCGCTGACGCGGCAGGTGATCGAGGACCTGCACGGCGAGTATGACGAGCTGCTGCGCTCGATGGGCGCGAGCCGGGCGGGCACCGTCGCGACCCTGCTGTGGGACGCGCGCTACTCGCTGCTGACGGCGGCGCTGGCCGGGCTTGGCCGGGCGCTGGCCGAGGTCGGCGCGGTGATGATCGTCGGCGGCAACGTCAACCATGTCACACGGACGATGACGACGGCGATTGCGCTGGAGACGGCCAAGGGTAACCTGGCGCTGGCGCTTGGACTTGGCATCGTGCTGGTCTCGATATCGATCCTGATCACGGCGCGGACTGAGCAGCCTGCGCCGGACGGCCGAGCGGATGGCCTATGCCTGAGGCCGCGGTCATTGCGCTGCCGCCGCGGGCGGCGCCCGTCGCAACGTTCGAGGACGTCACGCTGTCCTTCGGCGGGCGCGCGGTCCTGGACGGGCTGCGCTTCGAGCTGCGGCCGGACGGGCTGACCGCGCTGATGGGACCGAACGGCGCCGGGAAAAGCCTGAGCCTGCGCATGATGGCCGGGCTGGTGAAGCCGGATGCGGGAGAGGTGAGCTTTGCCGGCGGCCGGCCCGGCGCGCAGGATGTCGCGCTGGTCTTCCAGAAGCCCGTGCTGCTGCGCCGCTCGGTGCGCGCCAACCTGGCGCACGCGCTGGCAACCTACGGCGTGCCGCGCCGCGAGCGCCCGGCGCGGCTGGCCGACCTGCTGCGCCGCACGGACCTCGAGGGGCTGGCGCAGGCGCCGGCGCGCCGGCTGTCCGGCGGCGAGCAGCAGCGCCTGGCGATGGCCCGCGCGCTGGCGGCCGGGCCGCGCTTCCTGCTGCTGGACGAGCCGACCGCCAGCCTGGACCCGCACGCCACGGCGGCGATCGAGGCGCTGATCTGCCGGGCCGCGGCGGACGGCGTGAAGGTCGTGCTGGTCACGCATGACCGGGGGCAGGCGGCCCGGCTGGCCGACGACGTGCTGTTCCTGCACCGTGGCCGGCTGGCCGAGGCGGCGCCGGCGCGGCGGTTCTTCGAGGCTCCCGCCAGCCGCGAGGCACGCGCCTACCTGGCGGGCGATCTGCTGGTCTGACGAGACGGAGAACAGAATGCGAAAAACCGGGCTCATGGCGCTGCCGTTGGCGGCCGCGCTGCTGGCGGCCGCGCTGGGCGCGGCGCGGGCGCAGGACAGGTTCATCACCGTGCAGTCGACGACTTCGACGCAGAACTCCGGTCTCTACGAGTACCTGCTGCCGATGTTCACGGCGAAGTCCGGCATCGACGTCCACGTCGTCGCCGTCGGCACCGGGCAGGCGCTCAAGAACGCCGAGAACTGCGACGGCGACCTGTTGCTGGTGCATGCGAAGCCCGCCGAGGAGGCGTTCGTCGCCGCCGGCTACGGCACCGGGCGCACGGACCTGATGTACAACGACTTCGTCATCGTCGGACCCGAGAGCGACCCGGCCGGCGTCGCCGGCATGGCTGACGCGCCGGCCGCGCTGGCGAAGATCGCCGGCGCGAAGGCGCCCTTCGCCTCGCGCGGCGACGACAGCGGCACCAACAAGGCCGAGATGCGGCTGTGGGAGAAGACCGACGTGGACCCGCAGGCGGCGAGCGGCGACTGGTACCGCGAGACCGGCAGTGGCATGGGCGCGACGCTGAACACGGCCGCCGGGATGGGCGCCTACACGCTGACCGACCGCGCCACCTGGATCAGCTTCGCCAACAAGGGCGACCTGAGGATCATGGTCGAGGGCGACGAGGCGCTGTTCAACCAGTACGGCGTCATCCCGGTCAGCCCCGCGCACTGCCCGAGCGTCAAGGCAGACCTGGCGCAGAGCTTCGCCGACTGGCTGCTCTCGGCCGAGGGGCAGGAGGTCATCGCCGGCTACCGCGTCGACGGGCAGCAGCTGTTCTTTCCGAACGCGCCGAAGGGTTGAGCGGGATAGGCTGTCGCGCGCGATGCGGGAACCTCCGCGGATCGGAGAGCGGTCCCCGCTTTCGCGGGGACGACGGCTGGAGCGAAGCCGACCTCCCTCAGACGCCGAAGAACCGGCGCAGGATGTCCAGGTAGATGTCGCTCAACCGCCTTATGTCCTCGACCGGGACGCGCTCGTCGGTCTGGTGCATGGTGTCGCCGACCAGGCCCAGCTCGAAGACCGGGCAGATGTCCTTGACGTAGCGCGCGTCCGAGGTGCCGCCGCCGGTCGTCAGCGCCGGGCGCTCGAGCTGGCGGTCGGTGATCGCGTCGACGGCGATGTCGGTCAGCGGCCCGGGCTCGGTGATGAAGCTCTCGCCCGAGACCTTCCAGTCGAGATCGGCCGCGCAGCCGGTGCCGTCGAGCCCGGTCTCGACGATCTGCTCGACCCAGATCTTGATCGACTCCGACGAGTGCCGGTCGTTGAAGCGGATGTTGAAGACCGCGCGCCCCTCGGAGGGGATGACGTTCGAGACCGGGTTGCCGACGTCGATCGAGGTCAGCGCCAGCGTCGACGGCTGGAAATGCACCGAGCCGAGATCGAGCGGCGTCTCGGCCAGCCTCTGGCAGATCCCCGCCAGCACGGGCAGCGGGTTGATGGCGCGCTCGGGATAGGCGGTGTGGCCCTGCCGGCCGCGCACGCGCAGCATCCCGGTCATCGAGCCGCGCCGGCCGATCTTGATCGTGTCGCCGAGCGCCACCACCGAGGTCGGCTCGCCGACCAGGCAGATGTCGGCGCTCTCGCCGTTCTCGCGCATCCAGTCGAGGATCGCCGGCGTGCCGTCGACGGAGCTGCCCTCCTCGTCGCCCGTCACCATGATCGAGACCGAGCCCTTCGGCGGCGTCTCCTCGACCAGCCGGATCGCCGCGGCGACGAAGGCGGCGACGCCCGACTTCATGTCGACGGCGCCCCGGCCCCAGAGGATGCCGTCCTCCTGGTCGCCGGAGAAGGGCGGGTGGGTCCAGAGCGCCTCGTCGCCGGTCGGCACGACGTCGGTGTGGCCGTTGAAGGCGAAGACCGGCCCGGCCGCGCCCCAGCGGGCGAACAGGTTCTCGACGCCGCCCCGGCTGATCCGCGTGCAGCGAAAGCCGGCCTCGCCCAGCACCCGCTCGACCAGCGTGATCGCCCCGCCCTCGGCGGGCGTCACCGACGGGCAGCGGATCAGCTCCGCCGTGAGTTCGACCGGATCGACTGCCATCATGTCCCCTCTCGTGCGCCCGGATCGTGGCCCCGGATCGTGGCCCCGGATCGTGGCCCGGCATCGGCCAGTGCTCAGCGGGTTAGCGCGGCCTCGCCCGGGCTGGCAAGCGTGCCCGAGAGGATCAGCTCCGCCGCCTCGGCCGGGTCTGCGGCCAGCCGCGTCGCGCCCGCGACGCGCAGCTCGTCGGCCCCGCCATAGCCCCAGAGCGCGCCGACGCAGGGCAGGCCGTTGGCGATGGCGCCGATGACGTCGTGCTCTCGGTCGCCCAGCATCACGGCCTGCCCGGGCATCGCCCCCGTCTCGGCCAGCGCATACGCCAGCAGCGAGGGCTTGTCGCCGCGCGTCCCGTCCAGCTCGGCGCCGAAGACGTGGTCGATCCAGTCGTCCAGCCCGAAATGCGCCGTGATGCGGCGGGCGAAGACATGCGGCTTGCTGGTCGCCAGGCAGAGCCGGCAGCCGGCCTGCCGCAGCCGCTCGAGCATCGCGGGCACGCCGTCGTAGACGCGGTTCTCGTACAGCCCGACGGTGCCGAAGCGCTCGCGGTAGAGCGCCAGCGCGCGCGGGGCCGTGGCGACGTCGCCCAGCAGTCTCTCGAAGCTGCGCAGCAGCGGCGGGCCGATGCACCAGGTCAGCGCGTTTTCGTCCGGCGCGTCGACTCCCAGCTCGGTCAGCGCGTGGCGGATCGAGCGGGTGATGCCGGGCTTCGGATCGGTCAGCGTGCCGTCGAGGTCCAGGAAGACGGTCTGCATGGGCGCGGTCCCCGGGTCGGTGTGCCGTGCGAAAGGGTTATGGGGGGCGGCAAATCGCCCGCCGGGCCTGGTCGCCGGTTCTTTCTTCTGCCGAATTTGCATGCTCTAGATGAGGCTGGCCGCGAGCGGAAGACCTGCCGGAGGGTCCCGGCGGCAGGGGTGGCGGTACGGCGGACGGGCAGCGAGTGACGGCGACCGGGCGAAGCATGAGCGACCCACTGCGCGGACTGCCCAGGCGAATGCTGACCGCCTATGCGCCGCTGCTGGTCGTGCTGGTGGTCTACTATCTTTCGGCGCTCGCGCTTCTGGGCAGCGTCGAGGCGCAGCTCTCGCTCAACCTTGTCGGCATCTTCACGAACCTCAGGCTGGTGGTGGTCCTGCTGGCGATCATCACCGTCATCTACGGCTATGCCCGGATGGTGATGCGGACCGGCGAGCCGACGCGAGCACGGCTGGCGCGCTGGCTGCGGCAGACCCCCTTCGTCGAGATCGCGCTGGCGCGGCTGTTGCCCATGGTGGTCCTTCTGGGCGTGCTCGAGACGACCTACCTGGCCTTCAAGCGCAACATTCCCGCCCTGGTGCCGTACAGCTGGGACGGGGTCTTCGCCGCGCTGGACCGGCTGCTGTTCCTCGGCACCGACCCCTGGGTCCTGACGCACGAGCTGCTGCCCTGGGCCGCGGCGAGCCAGGCGATCGGCGTCGTCTACGCGCTGTGGTTCTACCTGATCTTCGCCTGTTTCGGGGTGGCGACGGTGATGCCGCTCGACAGCCGGCTGCGGCTGACCTTCTTCCTGGCCTTCCTGCTCAGCTGGTCAGTCGGCGGATCCTGCCTGGCCATCCTGTTCTCGTCGGCCGGGCCGGTCTATGTCGAGCGGCTGTTCGGCGACCCGACATTCGCGCCGCTGATGCAGCGCCTGGCCGATCAGAACGAGGTCTGGGAGATCTCTGCCCTGGCGACGCAGGAGGATCTCTGGCGCGGCTATGCGGACCCGGCCTACCCGGCGATGGGCATATCGGCCTTTCCGTCGATGCACCTCTGCCTCGCGACGGTGGCGATGCTGTTCGGCTTTGCCCGCAGTCGCGCGCTCGGCTGGTCGCTGGTCGTGTTCACCGGCCTGATGCTCTTCGGCTCGGTGCATCTGGGCTGGCACTATGCCGTCGACGGGATCGCGGGCATCGCGCTCGGCCTGCTGTTCTGGTGGATGGCGAAGGCCTTCGCCGCATGGTGGCTGGGGCGCATGGCGGCCACGGCGCCGGTGCCGGCACACATCGTCGCGGCTGAGGCGCGCTGAGGCGGCGTCATCGCGGTCACCAGCCAGTTCCGGCCGGCCGTCGGCCCGCCTCTCAGTCCTCGAAGGTCTCGACCTGGGCGACGATGACGGCGTTCTCGTCCAGCGCCCGGCGCATCAGGGCCAGGTCCTCGTCGCCGATCTCGTCGCCGTCCGCCTGGCGCTCCTCGAGCGTGCCGAGCAATTCGACCTCCAGGGGCGAAAGGTCGGCCTGGCGCAGCACGGCCACCGTCTCGTCGACGGCGTTCTTCTCGCCCCGCCCGGCGGCGTAGCAGAGCAGCGCCGCGCCCGTCGCGCCGCCGGGCAGCCCGTCGCCCTCGGCGCGCCCGACCTGGACCAGCAGCGTGTAGACCTGCAGCTCGGGCATCGCCTCCTCCAACGGTCTCCGTGGCGCCGGGCCGGGCCGGGCCGCCGCGCGCGGTGGGTGGGCGGGGGCGGGTGATGGCCCCGCCCCCATTCAGGCGCGCAGCAGCTCGTTGATCGAGGTCTTCGCTCGCGTCCGCTCGTCGACGCGCTTGACGATGACGGCGCAGTAGAGCGACGGCCCCGGCTGGCCGTCCGGCAGCGCGCGGCCCGGCAGCGCGCCCGGCACGACCACCGAATAGGGCGGCACCTCGCCGACGAAGGTCTCGCCGGTCGTGCGGTCGACGATCTTGGTCGAGGCGCCGATGAAGACGCCCATCGACAGCACCGAGCCCTCGCGCACGATCACGCCCTCGGCGACCTCGGAGCGCGCGCCGACGAAGCAGTTGTCCTCGATGATGACGGGGCCCGCCTGCAGCGGCTCGAGCACGCCGCCGATGCCGGCGCCGCCCGAGATGTGGACGTTCCTGCCGATCTGCGCGCACGAGCCGACCGTCGCCCAGGTGTCGACCATCGTGCCCGTGTCGACATAGGCGCCGAGGTTGACGAAGGAGGGCATCAGCACGACGCCCGGCGCGATGTAGGCGCTGCGGCGCACGACGCAGTTCGGCACGGCGCGGAAGCCGGCGGCCGTCCACTGGTTCTCGCCCCAGCCCTCGAACTTTGACGGCACCTTGTCCCACCACGATGCGCCGCCCGGGCCGCCGCCGATCGGCTGCATCTCGTTCAGGCGGAAGGACAGGAGGACCGCCTTCTTTGCCCACTGGTTCACCTGCCAGACGCCGTCGTCGCCGCGCCGGGCGACGCGCAGCTCGCCCCGGTCCATCAGGTCGAGCGCCTGGTCGACCGCCTCGCGCACGGCGCCGGTGGTCTGCGGGCCGACGCCGTCGCGCGTCTCCCAGGCCGCGTCGATGGCGGTTTCCAGATCGGCATGGCTCATGGTTGATCCTCCCCCCGGGGCTCGTCCGCGTGTCGCGGCCGCTATAGACAGATCCGGGGTGCCGTGCAATCTGGCGGCGCCTGCGGGCGCGCAGGCCTCCCGGCATCGACGCGAAGGCCCCGGCAGCGAGGCAGAAACGGCGCCGTCATCGGCCCCGAGGACGATAATGACCGACAAACGCCACTCCATCTTCCGCTCGGCGGACCAGGACGCCGAGAAGGCCGGGCGCATCCCCGACACGCCGCAGACGCGCGCGCCGGCCTACCGGCTGGCCTTCGAGGACAAGGAGTTCCTGCGCCGCGAGCAGCTCCGCCCCGTGCGCCTGCAGCTCGAGCTGCTGAAGCCCGAGCTGGCGATGAGCGATGCGGGAATCCTCTCGACGGTGGTCTTCTTCGGCGGCGCCCGCATCCCTGACCCGAAGAATTCCGGGAGCGCCCGAACCAGGACGCTGGCCGAGCTGTCGCATTACTACGACCAGGCGCGCGCCTTCGCCCGGCTGATCGGCACCGAGTGCGTCGCGCGCGGCGGGCGCGAGTTCGTCGTCGTCACCGGCGGCGGCCCCGGCGTGATGGAGGCCGGCAACCGCGGCGCCGACGAGGTCGGCGCGCCGAGCGTCGGGCTGAACATCGTGCTGCCGCACGAGCAGGCGCCCAACGCCTTCGTGACGCCCGAGTTCTCGTTCAACTTCCACTACTTCGCGATCCGCAAGATGCATTTCCTGATGCGGGCCTGCGCGATCGCCGTCTTTCCCGGCGGCTTCGGCACGCTGGACGAGTTGTTCGAGACGCTGACGCTGATCCAGACCGAGCGGATGCGGAGCATCCCCGTGCTGCTGTTCGGCGCCGATTTCTGGCAGCGCATCGTCAACTGGGAGGCGCTGGCCGAGGCCGGCACCATCTCGCCCGCGGACCTCGAGCTGTTCCACTTCGTCGAGACCGCCGAGGAGGCGTGGGAGCACGTCAGGCCGCCCGCCGGGGCGTGACCGGCGCGCGGGCCGGCCGCCCCCCGCACCGGCCCCCGCACCGGCCGCGTCTCACTCGACGGCGAACTCCAGCAGCAGGATGCGCTGGAACCAGTTGAAGTTGTCGTCCGAGATCAGCATCAGCCGGGTCGCGCCCGCGGCATCGCGCCAGACGGCGATGCCTTCCATGTTGTCGATGCCGCTGTCGCTTTCGAAGCGCGCCAGCATTTCGCGCGTCTCCGGGAGGGGAAAGCCGTCCGGGCCCAGCCGGTAGCGCTCGATGCGGGCCGAGAAGCCCGGCAGCAGCGCGAAATCCCGGCGCAGCACGTAGAGCCGCCCGTCCGGGCCCAGATCGGCGCCCGTCACCTGCATCGTCTCGCCGAGCGCCAGGCGCTTCATGGCGACGCCGCCGTCGGGACGCAGGACGAAGGCCGGGCTCGCGCCGTTCTCCGGCCACTCGCGGATCGCCAGCAGCGCCCCGTCCGGCAGCGTCGCCAGCGCCTCGAGCCCGTCGTTGATCGTGCCGCCGAAGCGCCGGTCGCGGATCGCGCCGGTCTGTCGGCCATCCTTGAAGATCCCGACGCGATGGTCACCCTCGAAGCCGACCGCCAGCGCCGCGTCGCGCCGGGCCAGCAACTCGGCATCGGCGCCCGCCTTGCCCTCGGAGGCCACCAGCCCCGGCAGCGGCCCGAAACTGGCCGGCCCCAGCCGCAGCCGATCGCCGCTCGCCAGCGCCGCCGTCATCAGCCAGCCCTGGTCGGTGACGGCGGTCAGGCGATCGCCCTCGACCAGCAGGCCCGAGAAGCCGCCGAGTTCGGCATGGTCGGCGCTCAGCTGGACGGCGTCGACCAGGCGCAGCCCGTGCAGCTCGTCCGGCGTGATCGTCACCGGGCTGGCGTCGACCCCGAGCGCGGCGACCGCCCCGGAAGAATGCGCGGCGCAGCCGTAGACGAGCGCCGCCGCCGTCGCCGCGGCCGCCAGCGCGCATGCCAGCCCCCTGGCGTTCACCGCGACAGGACGGCGGTGCAGGCCGGCGGCAGGTCGGCCATGGTCAGCTCGTGGCGCTCGCCGCCGCCCTTGGGATGCAGCGCCTCGTCGGTGAACCACCAGGCAAGCGTGGCGTCGCAGCCGTCGCCCGGCGGCACCGGGTCCTGCTCGACGCAGCCCTCCGAGCCGGGCGGGCAGTCCAGCCGGACGTGGAAGTGCTCGTCATGGCCCCACCAGGGCCGGATCTTCGCCAGCCAGGCCCGCCGTTGCCCGGGCGGCTCGGTGTTGCAGAGCTCGCGCTTGATCGCGGCGTTGACGAAGATCCGCGCCACCGCCGGGTCCTCGGCCGCGGCCTTCAAGCAGCGCGTGGTGCGCCTCCGTCCAGTTGCCGTTCACGCTGCGCCGGTCGTCCGAGACGACGAAGATGCTGCCGAGGCTCTCGCGCTCGTCGGCGCTCAGCGCGTGCCGGTCCGGCCGGCGCAGCCAGATGTCGGCGTCCAGCCCGATCTGGTGGGATCGGTGCCCCGAGCGCATCGGCCCGCCGCGCGGCTGCGACATGTCGCCGACATAGATGCCGGGCCAGCCGATGGCGCGCGCATCCCCGCCCAGCCGCTCGAGGAACGCGACCAGCGACGGGTGCCCCCAGTTGCGGTTGCGGCTGAGCCGCATGACCTGCCAGCCCGGCCCGGTCTCGGGCATCGGCACCGCGCCGGCGAGGCACCCGTTGGCATAGCTGCCATACGAGGCAGTCGGCATTGCGGCCGGCGTCGACCTGGCGCCGAACAGGTCCATGGCCAGCCCGGCGGCAGGCGGCGGCGAGGGGCCGGGCGCGGCCACCGCAACGGGCGCGGCGAGCAGCAGGACGGCGAAAACATGGGTGACCAGGCGACGCATTAGTACCTCCGGACAAGCAGGAGGCCCTTATGACGCACCGCCGGATTCGGCGAAAGGGCAGCGGCAGAGGCCTGGACGCCCGGCCCACCCGGCCGCCATCCGGCCGGGGATCGCGCCGGCAGGGGCTGCATTCCGATCCCTCGGGCACGAAAACGGCGGGTGGAGGCCACTCCACCCGCCGTCGACCGTCGATCGGAGCGGTGCGCCTACTTGTTCATCCTCTTCTCGATCAGGTCCTCGACCACGGCCGGCTCGGCCAGCGTCGAGGTGTCGCCGAGCGCGCCGTAGTCGTTCTCGGCGATCTTGCGCAGGATGCGGCGCATGATCTTGCCGGATCGCGTCTTGGGCAGGCCGGGGGCGAACTGGATCAGGTCGGGGCTGGCGATCGGGCCGATCTCCTCGCGCACCCAGTCGCGCAGCTCCTTCTTCAGCGCGTCCGAAGGCTCCTCGCCCGACATCAGCGTGACGTAGCAGTAGATGCCCTGGCCCTTCAGGTCGTGCGGGTAGCCGACGACCGCCGCCTCCGAGACCTTGGGGTGCGCCACCAGCGCCGATTCGACCTCGGCGGTGCCCAGCCTGTGCCCCGAGACGTTGATGACGTCATCGACGCGCCCGGTGATCCAGTAATAGCCGTCGGCGTCCCGCCGGCAGCCGTCGCCGGTGAAGTAGTAGCCGTGGTAATGCTGGAAATAGGTTTCCATGAAGCGCTGGTGGTCGCCGTAGATGGTGCGCATCTGACCGGGCCAGCTATCCTTGATGCAGAGCACGCCGGACGCCTCGGTCGAGGATATTTCCTTGCCGCTCTCGGCTTCCAGGATGGCGGGCTGGACGCCGAAGAACGGCAGGGTGGCGCTGCCCGGCTTCATCGGGATCGCGCCGGGCAGCGAGGTGATCATGTGGCCGCCCGTCTCGGTCTGCCACCAGGTGTCGACCACGGGGACCCGCTTGCCGCCGACGACGCGGTGATACCACTCCCAGGCCTCCGGGTTGATCGGCTCGCCGACCGTGCCCAGCAGCCGCAGCGAGGAGAGGTCGACGCCCTGGACGAACTTCTCGCCCTGGCCCATCAGCGCCCGGATGGCGGTCGGCGCGGTGTAGAACTGGTTGACCCTGTGCTTCTCGCAGACCTGCCAGAAGCGCGAGGCGTCCGGGTAGGTCGGCACGCCCTCGAACATCAGCGTCGTCGCGCCATTGGCCAGCGGGCCGTAGACGATGTAGCTGTGCCCGGTGACCCAGCCGACATCGGCCGTGCACCAGTAGATGTCGCCGTCATGGTAGTCGAAGACCATCTCGTGCGTCATCGAGGTGAAGACGAGATAGCCGCCGCTGCTGTGCAGCACGCCCTTGGGGCTGCCGGTCGAGCCGGAGGTGTAGAGGATGAAGAGCGGGTCCTCGGCGTTCATCGCCACCGGCTCGCACTGGTCGGACGCCTTCTCCATCAGCGCCTTGTAGCCGTGGTCGCGCCCCTCCTTCATGCCGACATCGCCGCCGGTGCGCTCGACGACCAGCACCGGCACGTCGCTGCCCATGTGCTCCAGCGCCTTGTCGACATTGGCCTTCAGCGGCACCTTGCGCCCGCCGCGCGGCCCCTCGTCGGCGGTGATGATCAGCTTGGCGCCGCAGTCCTGCACGCGGCTGGCCAGCGAATCCGGGCTGAACCCGCCGAACACGACCGAGTGGATGGCGCCGATCCGCGCGCAGGCGAGCATGGCATAGGCCGCCTCGGGGATCATCGGCATGTAGATGACGACGCGGTCGCCCTTGGCGACGCCGAGATCCTTGAGCACGTTGGCCAGCTTGCAGACGTCGCGGTGCAGCTCGCGATAGGTGATGTGGCGGTCGACGGTCGGGTCGTCGCCCTCCCAGATGATCGCCGTCTGGTCGCCGCGCTTGTCCAGGTGACGGTCGATGCAGTTGGCGCAGACGTTCAGCTCGCCGTCCTCGAACCATTTGATCGAGACGTTCGGATAGTCGAAGTTCGTGTTCTTCACCCTGGTGTACGGCGTGATCCAGTCGATGCGCTTGCCGTGCTCGCCCCAGAAGCCGTCCGGGTCCTCGACCGAGGCCTTGTACATGGCCTTGTACGTGTCGGCATCGACCAGCGCGCGGGCAGCCGCTTCGCTCGGCACCGGAACCAGATCGGACATGCTTACCTCCCTCCGTTCTTGCCGCGAGGCCCTCGACAACGGCGCCCCCCGGACGGCCATCGCGGCCATGCGGGGGATACTCCCGCCGCGGGGCGCCGTTGTCGAGGGGGTCGTGGCTGCTTCCCGCCGTCGCGGGGCTCAGATTACCATCAGGACGGCCGCATAGCCGCCCGTGCCCAGCAGGAAGGCCCAGAATCGGCTCTCGCGGTCCTCGGGCAGCTCCTCCTTGATGACGTTCAGCACGACCGAGCCGGCCAGCAGGGCGATGGCGGCCGCGATCCAGCTGGCGGGGATCTCGATCGCCAGCCCGGCGCCCCAGCCGGCCGGCGCCGCGGCCGCCAGCAGCCAGCGCCCCCGCGTCGTGTAGAGCCGGCCGTGCTGGCGATAGAGCGCCCGGTCGTTGACCACGAAGTGCAGCGCCATCGCCGCGGCATAGAGCGCCATGCCGGATGCGCCCTCGAGCCGCGCCTGCTCGTCCAGCAGGTAGCCGATCAGCAAATTGTAGAGCGCGAACGAGCCGATATGCAGCCAGAAGACCCCCGCCGGCGTCTTCTGGCCTTCGCCGCCGCCGTGCCGGGCGACGACGCGCTCGAGCCCGTAATAGGCGACGAGCCCGGCCAGCGAGAACAGGTAGAGCGCCGAGTCGATCCGGTGGTCGGAAAAGTGCTCCTCCTGCATCCGCGCCAGCTCGGGCAGCAGATGCACGAAGACGTAGGCGACCGAGACGCCGCCGGCGGCCGACAGCCAGATGCTGCGCGGGGTGCGGTCGAGGAAGACCAGCCGCGGGCTGGCGACGTGCACCGCGGCCATGGCCAGCGCTGCCGCCAGCGCCAGCGTGACGGCGCCGTCCAGCCCGAACATGGGTCAGCCCTCCTCCTTCTCGTAGATCCGGACCAGCAGCTGCCCCAGCGCGCCGATCAGCATCAGGAACGAGCCGACGATGAAGATCCAGACGGGGATCGGGTCGAGGTAGTCGAATTCCGGCAGGAAAAGCACGCTGCCGACGAAGAACAGCGTGTTGCCCGTCAGGCCGAGCGACAGGTGAATCCAGCCGTAGTCGCGCACCAGCGTCTTGATCGGGGTCGCCATTCTTCCTCCGCTTGCAGTCTTCTGGGGACCCAAGGCCGCGACCCCGCCTGCGGTTCCATCCGATCAGGGGGCGGATTGCTTGGCGGGCGGGCTTCACCGGGGCGGCGATTCATGCGAAATCGTGCATGAGCGACAGGAGAACGCCCATGCCCGACGGACAGGCCAGCGCCATGCAGCAGGGACGCGAGACGGTTCCCGACCGCGCCGACGTGGTGATCGTCGGCGCCGGATTCGCCGGCATGTACCTGCTGCACCTCATGCGGGGCAGGGGGATCGACGCCGTCGCGCTGGAGCAGGGCGGCGGCGTCGGCGGCACCTGGTACTGGAACCGCTACCCGGGCGCGCGCTGCGACATCGAGTCGATGCAGTACAGTCACAAGTACCTGCCCGAGCTGCAGCAGGAATGGGACTGGTCCGAGCGCTACGCGCCGCAGCCCGAGATCCTGGACTACGCCAATCACATCGCCGACCGGCTGGACCTGCGCCGCGACATCTGCTTCGGCCGCAAGGTCGCCTCGGCGCACTACAGCGACGCCGGGCACGAGTGGACGCTGACCACCGACACGGGCGAGCGCATCACGGCGCCGTTCTGCATCATGGCGACGGGCTGCCTCTCGGTGCCGAACAAGGTCGATTTCCCCGGCAAGGACAGCTTCAAGGGACCCACCTACCAGACGGGCGAGTGGCCGCACGAGCCGGTCGACTTCACCGGCCAGCGGGTCGCCGTGATCGGCACCGGCTCGTCGGCGATCCAGTCGATCCCGATCATCGCACGGCAGGCCAGCGAGATGTGGGTCTTCCAGCGCACGCCGAACTACTCGGTGCCGGCGCGCAATCACGAGCTGGACCCGGAGCAGCGCGAGGCGGTGAAGGCCGACTACGACGCGCTGCGCGAGCGGCAGCGCACAGGCTTCTCGGCCGCCGACTTCCACGCCCGGATGGAGCCGGGCACCGAGGTCGACGAGGAGGAGCGCCGGCGCGAGTTCGAGGAACGCTGGCAGGAGGGCGGGCTGGGTTTCATGGCCGCCTTCGCCGACATGCTGCTGTCGCCCGAGACCAACGCCAGCGCTGCCGAGTTCGTGCGCGAGAAGATCCGGGCTATCGTCAAGGACCCGGAGACGGCCGAAAAGCTGTGCCCGACCAATACGATCGGCTGCAAGCGCCTGTGCGTCGACACGAACTACTACGACACCTTCAACCAGCCGCACGTGCACCTGGTCGACATCTCGGGCGCGCCGATCGAGCGCATCGACGAGACCTCGATCCACACGGGCGGGCGGGCCTACGAGGTCGATGCCATCGTCTACGCGACCGGCTTCGACGCGATGACGGGCGCGCTGCTGCGCGTCGACATCCAGGGGCGGCAGGGGCGCAAGCTGGCCGAGCACTGGAAGGACGGGCCGCGCAGCTATCTGGGGATCGGCATCGCCGGCTTCCCGAACCTCTTCACCATCACCGGGCCGGGCAGCCCCTCGGTCTTCACCAACATGATCCCCTCGATCGAGCAGCACTGCGAGTGGATCACCGACTGCATCACCAGCCTGCGCGAGCAGGGCCGGCACGAGATCGAGCCGACCGAGGAGGCGGAGGCCGACTGGGTGGCGCACAACCTCGACGTCGCCGGGGCGCATCTGCGCTCGTCCTGCTCGTCCTGGTACACGGGCGCGAACATCGCCGGAAAGCCCAAGGTCTTCATGCCGTATATCGGCGGCTTCCCGCGCTACGTGGACCGCTGCAACGAGATCGTCGCCAACGGCTACGAGGGCTTCCGGCTTGGATAACCGCCCGGCCAGAACGACGCCCGGCCATCCGGCCCCGGCCAAACGCGCGCCAACCAGCCGCAAGGGCGGCCGGTCGGCTGGACGCCGCGATGCGCGGGGCGCGGGCGGTCAGGCGAAGACTTTTTCTCGACCGAACTGCTTGACCAGCAGGTAATAGAGCACGGCGCGGTGCTTGTTCCGGTTCGACCGGCCATATTTGTCGATCGCGGCGTCGAGTCCCTTGTCCAGGTCCGCGCCCATGGTCAGGCCCAGCCGCTTGACCAGAAAGTTCTTCTTGACCCGTTCCATCTCGTCCTTGTCGGAGACGGCGACGGTCGCCGCATCGTCCCGGTAGATCGCCGGGCCGCAGGCCTTGGTCACCTTGATCAGCAGGTCCATGTCGGGTGTCATCCCGCATGTCTGCTTAAGATCGGCAGCGTATTTCTCTATAAGCTCGTCGCGCTTGCTCATGGGGTCCTTCCGGTAACAGGAGGAGGGCAGTATTGTCGTGACGTGGCGACATGTCCACACTGATTGATCCCGCCGGAGAACGCGGCGCGGCGCGGGCCGCGGCTCAGATCAGACCGACGCGGCGGCGGATCTCCTCCTCGCGCAGCCTGACTTCCTGGCCGGCGAACTCGTGGCCCTCGGGCCCGCACAGCCAGACGACGGCGCGGGCGGGCCACTCGGGCGGTATGTGCGCCGACCAATCGAGCTGGCTGACCGGGTTCATGCCCGATCCCTTGATCGCCTCCTGCATGTACGTCGCAACCGTGCCGGGGCTGAGGCCCACCACCGTCACCCCGTTCGGCCGGCACTCCAGGTCGGCGGCGAGCGTCAGCATGTGTGCGGCGGCCTTGGCGGCGCAGTAGTGCGACCAGCCCTCCATCGGCGAATGCGCGGCGCCCGACGAGATGTTGACGACCGTGCCCGAGCCCTGCGCCTTCATCACCGGCAGGACGGCGCGCAGGCCGTGGTAGACGCCCTTGAAGTTGACGTCGGTGGCGTGCCCCCACTCGGCCGGGTCCGACTCGGACAGGTGGCCGATCGGGTCGATGACGCCAGCATTGTTGACCAGGATATCGACGCGGCCAAAGCGGTCGCGGCAGACCTCGACGGCGTGCTCGACATCCGGCCAGCGGCTGACGTCGCAGCGCACGGTATCGGTCGTGCCGCCGGCATGGCGGATATCGCGGGCGACGATCTCGATCTCGTCCATGGCCCGCGCCGCCAGCACTACGTTCGCGCCGGCCTCGGCCAGCGCACGCGCCGTCGCGGCGCCGATGCCGCGGCTCGCGCCGGTGACGATCGCCGCCTGTCCCGTCAGATCGGTCATGTGCCTCCTCCTGCCAGCTTGCTGGCGCCTTCCCAGATCAGCCGCGCCGCCAGCACGACCAGGATCACGTTCAGGACAATGCCGAAACGCCGCTCGTCGATCCGCAAGAGCACCCGGCCGCCTGTCAGCGTGCCGAGGAATCCGAAGGCGATCATGCCCGCGGTCAGCATCAGATACTCGCCAAAGGCGAAGCCGAGCAACCCGAAGGCGATCACTTTCAGCAGGTGCTGCGCCGTCATGCAGGCGGCGTTCGTGCCGACATAGACCAGCCGGCCGAAACCGAGGGTCCTGACATAGGCGGCGACGAACGGGCCGGTCGCGCCGAAGAACATGGTCAGGAAGCTGGACGCGCCGCCGGCCAGCCAGGCCGACCGGCGCAGGAATGCCGGCGGCCGCGCAACGACCGTCCACAGGATGAACGCGCCGACGCCGAGCTGCACGCCGGCCGGCGGCAGCTGGACGACCAGCATGCCGCCGAGCGCGATGCCGATCACGCTGCCCAGCAGGAACGGCAGCAGGACGGACCGCGCGACCTCGCCGCGCAACATGACCGCCCGCCCGGCATTCGAGCCGAGCTGCACCAGCCCGTGCACCGGGATCAGCGCCGCCGGCGGCAGCAGCGAGGCCAGGATGCCCAGCAGCACGGCGCCGCCGCCGATCCCGAACGACGCGGTCATCAGCGAGGTGCAGAAGCTGGCCGCCATCAGCCCCAGCGCGGCAGGCCAGCCGATCCCGGCCGGCAGAAGCGAGTCGATCACCTGCATCCCCTCGATGGCGTCGGCGCATGAAGGGGCGCGGGCCGACGGCGGTCAAGCGGCGGGTGTGCGGTGCGACTCCGGCGCGCGTCCCGAGGCGGGGCGGAATGGCGCGGCGGGAGGCATCCCCGGATCGGGACATCACCGGACCCGGCCTGCGCGGCCGGGCGGCGACGGGCGCGACGGATGCCGGCGAGCGCCTGGCGACGGGTCCCGACCGGAGGGGTGCGAGCGCCGGTGCGGACCCGGTCGGGCCCAGCCCAGATCAACCCAGCCCCGCCCACTGTCCGAGTCGGGCGGGCTCAGGCGGGCTCGGGCGGGCGCTCGACCTCGAAGACGAGGCCGTGAACCTCCCGGCTCAGCTCCATGCGCAGCACGGCCGGCTCGGCCCGGGTCAGCACCAGGCCGGCGGCCTCGGCCGAGGCGCGCAGATGCGCCTCGCTGTGGACATAGCGACCCGAGGAATCGATGCGAAAGCCGTCGCCGTCGCCGTCGCCCTTGTCCTCCGGCTCGAGCAGCTCGACCGTCGCGATCATCGCGCCGCCCGGCGTCAGCGCCGGGGCCAGCGCCTGCATCATCGGGCCGAGCGCGCCGAAATAGCAGAGCGTATCGGCGCAGACGGCGAGGTCGAAGCGGATCGGCAGCGCGTCGCGCAGGAAGGCGACCAGCTCGTATTCGACCAGGTGGTCGTAGGCGCCGGTCTCCCTGGCCTTGCGCAGCATGCCGACCGACAGGTCGACGCCGACCAGCTTTCTGCAGCGCTGCCGGATCAGCGGGCCGCAGAGCCCCGTGCCGCAGCCGAGGTCGACCGCTTCCGGCAGCGCCGTCGCGTCGCCGACGCGACGCTCGACCGCCTCGGCGATCAGCTGCGGGGCGCGGTATTTCAGCCAGCCAAGCACCTCGTCGAAATCGCCGGCAAAGCCGTCGAAATGGCGCCGCACATAGTCGTCGGGCGCGCGCTCGGGCGCCTCGCCGCGCAGCGCCGCCAGCTGGTGGCGCGCGACCGGGTCGTCCGGATCGCGCTCGAGGTGCCGCTCGAACATGGCAACGGCGCTGTCCGGCCGGCCGAGCGCGACCAGCACCTGCGCCAGCCAGATCGGCTGCGACCGGCTGCGGTCGCCGAGGTTCATCGAGACCTCGAAGGCGTCCGCGGCCTCTTCGCTGTCGCCGTTCAGCATCAGCGTCAGGCCCAGGTTGTGCCACGCCTCCGGGTGGCGCGGGTCGGCGCGCACGGCCTCGCGAAAGGCCTCAATGGCCTTCGGAAAGCGGTCGGCGCCGCGCAGCAGCAGGCCGATATTGTTCCAGGCGTCGGCGTGGTCGTTGTCCAGGTCCAGCGCCGCAAGGTAGGCGCCCGCCGCCTCCTCGCGCCGGTCGAGCACCTTCAGGATGTTGCCAAGATTGTTGTGCGCCGCCGGGTTCGCCGGCTGGCTGGCGATCGAGCGCCGGATAAGGTCGATCGCCTTGTCGGGTTCGCCGCGCTGGTACTCGACCAGCCCGAGGAAGTGCAGCGCGTCCGGCTGCTCCGGCTCGGCCGCCAGGACCTCGCGATAGATCGCCTCGGCCGCATCGAGATCATTGTCTCGCTGGGCCGCGACCGCCGCCTGCAGCCGTTCGCTGAGTTCGCCGAGTTCGCCGAGTTTCATGTCGCACCGCCCTTCCCGGACCGGTCGCTGAGTCGCCGGGAAACGCGTCTCCCTCTGAAGCCGGCCCCGCCCCGACCTCACCCTGCGAAAATCGGCCTTCGGAACACAAGGCGGATGATGGAATCCCGCCGCCCGACCTTCGTCCGTGGACCGGAGGGAGAAAAATCGCCGGCCCGGCGGGAGCCCGCACGATCGGTCCGCGCGCCCGCCTCCACGACGACGCGGACCGTCAGGCGAGCCTGTCGGCCCGGCGCAGGAAGTTCGCTCCCTCCAAGCCGCGGAACGCCCCCGAAAGCGCCCTCGGGGGCGCCGCCGGTCAGACCGGCGCGCCCTCGAAGCGCATGTCGGTCTGGAAATGCCGGATGGTGCGGGTCAGCCCGTCGTCGAGCGCCACCGCCGGACACCAGCCGAGCACCCGCTCGGCCAGCGCGACGTCCGGCTGGCGCTGCTTCGGGTCGTCCTTTGGCAGGTCGCCGAAGACGAGCTTCGATCGCGATCCGGTCAGCCGCAGGATGGTTTCCGCGATCTCTCGGATGCTGAACTCGCGCGGATTGCCGAGGTTCACGGGGCCGGTGAAGCCGGGCTCGCTCTCCATCAACCGGACGAGGCCGTCGACCAGGTCGTCGACGTAGCAGAACGAGCGCGTCTGGCTGCCGTCGCCGTTGATCGTGATCGGCGCGCCCCGGAGAGCCTGCACGATGAAGGTCGAGATGACCCGCCCGTCGCCCGGATGCATCCGCGGCCCGTAGGTGTTGAAGATGCGCGCCACCTTGATCGAGAGCCCGTGCTGCCGGTGATAGTCGAAGAACAGCGTCTCGGCGCAGCGCTTGCCTTCGTCGTAGCAGGCGCGGGGGCCGATCGGGTTGACGCGGCCCCAGTAGGTCTCGGGCTGCGGGTGCACGTCCGGGTCGCCGTAGACCTCGGACGTCGACGCCTGCAGGATCCGGGCGCGCACGCGCTTGGCCAGGCCAAGCATGTTGATCGCGCCGTGGACCGAGACCTTGGTCGTCTGCACCGGGTCGTGCTGGTAGTGGATCGGCGACGCCGGGCAGGCGAGATTGTAGATCTCGTCGACCTCGACATAGAGCGGGAACGTGATGTCGTGGCGGATGAATTCGAAGCACGGGTTGTTCTGAAGGTGGTCGAGGTTCCGCTTCGTGCCCGTGTAGAGATTGTCGACGCAAAGGATGTCGTGCCCCTGCTCGAGCAGCCGCTCGATCAGATGCGAGCCGAGGAACCCTGCGCCACCCGTGACGAGAATGCGCTTCTGGCTTTCATGCAGGCGTGGCATTCGGAGCGGTCCTCGACGGATTGCGATCGGTTCCCACCCAAGGCGGCGAGCGCAGATACCATCGCGACGGGCGAACCGACAACCGGTTCCTGCGCCCGGCCCCTGCGCCCGGCCCCGCGCCCGGCCCCTGCGCCCGGCCCCCGCGCCCGGCCCCCGCGCCCGGTTTGCGCGTCCGGTTTGCGCACAGGTACGCCAGCGAGCGGGCCGGCGAGCCGGGACGAAGCCGCCGATGCGCCGAGCCGACGCGGCCCGGCGGCCGCCGCTGCCCCAACGTCCTATCGCACCGGCCACCGCGCGGAGCACCACACCAGCCCGGCACGACCCGGCACGACATGCAGTACGATACCCGGCAGGACGTCCAACACGGCGCCCCGCAAGGTCGGTCGGGCACGGAGCCGCAGCCGCCCGGCCGATGCCCGGCCGATGCCCGGACGTCGTCTGGCCTGGCGCACGAAAAGCCCCGGGGATGGCGCGCAGATCGGCGGCGGCCCCGCGCGGCACCCGACCGGGCGGCAGTTCCCGCTATCGCTCAGGCCGCGCGCGCCCGGTCAGAGCAGGCCCTGGCTGCGAAAGCTGGTGTCGTGCTCGCGGCCGACGATGACATGGTCGTGCAGCGTGATGCCGACGGACCTGGCTGCCTGGTCGATCTGCCGGGTCATGTCGATGTCGGCGCGGCTCGGCGTCGGGTCGCCGGAGGGATGGTTGTGCACCAGGATCAGCGCCGATGCGTTCAGCTCGAGCGAACGCTTGACGACCTCTCGCGGGTAGACGGGCACGTGGTCGACGGTACCGCGCGACTGCTCCTCGTCGGCGATCAGCACGTTCTTGCGGTCGAGGAAGAGGATGCGGAACTGCTCGGTCTCGCGATGCGCCATCGCCGTCTTGCAGTACTCCATCAGCGCCGACCAGCTCGACAGCGCGTGACGGTTCATGACGCGGGCGCGCGCCAGCCGGTGGGCGGCGGCCTCGACGATCTTCAGTTCGCAGATGACGGCGGCGCCGGCGCCGCTGACTTCGGCCAGCCGCGTCGGCGGGGCGGAGATGACGGCGTTGAAGTCGCCGAATGCGGCGATCAGGCGCTTGGCCAGTGGCTTGACGTCGCGCTGCGGGATGGCGCGGAACAGCACGAGCTCCAGCATCTCGTAGTCGGCGACGCTGGCCGGGCCGGCTGACAGGAAGCGCTGGCGCAGCCTTGAGCGGTGGCCGACCACGTCGTCGGCCCGCGCCGCCCGGCCGCGTCGCGAGGGCGCTGGCTGCGCGGGCGGGTCGGGCGGGTCCGGCGGGGCGAGATCGGGCGGGCTGGCCGACGGCACCCCGCCTTCCGTGACGAGCCGCAGCCCCATCTGCTCGCCGAATCCGTGTCGGTCGTTCTGGCGCTCGGACAAGGAGGGCCCTCCGCAAGGTAAATGCGTTAACAGTTAGCCCCAAGGAGGTTAACGGAAGGTTTCGGCGCGCCGCCCGCCATGCCGCGGCGCCGGGCCCGGGGCGATCCGAGCGGCCTTTCCGGAGCGTGCCAGACCCGCGCGGACGGCGCCTCGGTAATGCCGCCAACTGCCTGCCAATGCACGCAATGCGTGCACTTTCTCACCGGGATTTCGCCGTATTCGACCGTCACTCTTCCGAGGATGGGTACAACGGATTCCCTGCCCGATCCGTTGGCTCGACTCTGGTAGGGTACGACGGAGGAGTGCGAATGCGCGACGAAGCCGTAATCAACGAACTTTCCCTGGCGGACGGCCTGGTGCTCCAGGCGTTCATGCTTCAGATGTCGCTCGAGCTGGGACGGAGCAAACCGGACCCGGCCTCGTGGGCCCGCGGCTTCGTGGACGAGCTCTACCAGCGAATTGGCGAGGCCAGGGTTTCCGTGAACGGGACCCACTACGTCGATCTCGTCCGCGAGGTGGCGCACGGCCGCGTCGACCGCCTGGACAGGCGATTGTCGATGATCCTCGCCGAAGAAAGCCAGTCGATCCTGGGCTGACGCCTGCCTGGCCCTGCCGGCGGCGCCCCCCGGCAGGACTCGCTCCTCCACCCCCCGCGAGCTTTGCGCGCCCGTCGGCCGGCAAGTCCGCTCGCTCGGCCGCGGCGACGCAAGTCCGACGGCATCGCCGATCCGGCTGACGTCGTGATCGGCGGGAGGCTCCCGCCCCCGCTGCTCGTCGGGCAGGACCGGGTCCTCGGCCGGCCAGATCCGTCCGGGATCGGGATGCCGGGCAGGCGGCGCCGCAGGTGGCGCAGGTGCGCCGGGTTGCCGCGGACTCGAGACAGGAGACGCAGATCATAGCGACTCCCCCGGTATCGAGCGACTCGATGGTCGTGCGTGAGAGCGCCTCGCAGGGCAGCCCACCCCCGATGCCGTGCTTCTGCTCATGCGCGGGCGACCGGGCAGGCCAACCGGCAGGCCGGGCGCGTCTACACCGAGACGAGCCGCGCCGCCTCGCGGGCGTCCATCTCGCGGCGCGCGCCGGCCAGGACGACCGCGCCGCGCTCGAGCACCACCACCTGGTCGGCCAGCTCCCAGGCGAAGTCGAAGAACTGCTCGACCAGCACGATCGCCATGCCCCCGCCCTCGCGCAGCGTCTGGATGGCGCGCGCGATGTCCTTGATGATCGAGGGCTGGATGCCCTCGGTCGGCTCGTCGAGGATCAGCAGCCGCGGCCGCATCACCAGCGCCCGCGCGATGGCGAGTTGCTGCTGCTGCCCGCCGCTGAGGTCGCCGCCTCGCCGGCGCAGCATCTCACGCAGCACCGGAAACAGCTCGAAGATGGCCTCCGGGATCGTCCGCTCGGCGCGGGGCAGGGGGGCGAAGCCGGTCTCGAGGTTCTCGCGCACCGTCAGCAGCGGAAAGATCTCGCGGCCCTGCGGCACCAGCGCGATGCCGCGCCGGGCGCGGTCCGAGGGGCGGAGGCGCGCGATGTCGCCCCCCTCCCAGGCGATTCGCCCGGCGCTGACCGACTGGTGGCCGGTGATGGCGCGCATCAGCGAGGTCTTGCCGACGCCGTTCCTGCCCAGCACGCAGGTCACCTCGCCCGGCCGCGCGGTCAGCGAGACGCGCCGCAGCGCCTGCGCCGCGCCGTAGTGCAGGTCGATGTCGGCGACGTCCAGCATATCACCGCCCCCCGTTCTCAGCGCCCAAGATAGACGGCGACGACGTCCGGGTCGGCGCTGACATGGTCCAGCGAGCCCTCGGCCAGCACGTGGCCCTCGTGCAGCACCGTCACCCGCGTCTCGAGCGCGCGGACGAACTCCATGTCGTGCTCGACGACCATGATGGTGTGCTCGCCGGCGATGCGCTTCAGCAGCTCGGCCGTGTGCCGGGTCTCGGCGTCGGTCATCCCGGCGGCGGGCTCGTCGACCAGCAGCACCTTCGGGTCCTGCGCCAGCAGCATGCCGATCTCCAGCCACTGCTTCTGGCCGTGGCTGAGATCCGCCGCCAGGTCGTCGCGCCGGGCCGTCAGGCGGATGGTGTTCAGGATGGCGTCGATGCGCTCGCGCTCGGCGCGGGTCGGGCGCATCCGCAGCACCGACAGCACGCCGCGCGGGCCCGAGAGCGCCAGCAGCAGGTTGTCGAACACCGTGTGCGTCTCGAAGACGGTCGGGCGCTGGAACTTCCGCCCGATGCCCATCTGCGCGATCCCCGCCTCGTCGTGCCGCGTCAGGTCGACCGTCTGGTCAAAGATCACGTCGCCCGAATCGGGCCGCGTCTTGCCGGTGATGATGTCCATCATCGTCGTCTTGCCGGCGCCGTTCGGGCCGATGACGGCGCGCATCTCGCCGGGCGCCAGCGTGATCGACAGCTCGTTGATCGCCCGGAAGCCATCGAAGGCGACCGAGACGGCGTCGAGATACAGCATCGAGCCTGCCGCGCGCGCGCTCATTCCGCCGGCTCCAGCCGCTCGCCGCCTTCGGCCGGGCCGACCGCGCGCGCCCGACCGCGCGGTGCCTTGCGCGGGTCGGGTCGCCAGCGGCCCAGCACGTCAAGCCCGCCCAGCACGCCGCGCGGCAGGTAGAGCGTGACCAAAATGAAGAGCGCCCCCAGCGCGAATGTCCAGAGCTCGGGAAACCAGCCGGTGAACAGCGTCTTTGCGCCGTTCACCAGGATGGCGCCAATGACCGCGCCCAGCAGCAGCCCTCGCCCGCCGACCGCCACCCAGATGACGATCTCGATCGAGTTCGCCGCCGAGAACTCGCCCGGATTGATGATGCCGACCTGCGGCACGTAGAGCGCGCCGGCGACGCCGGCCAGCATCGCCGACAGCGTGAAGACGAAGACCTTGTAGCCCTCGACGCGGTAGCCGATGAAGCGCGTCCGCGCCTCGGCGTCGCGGATCGAGACCAGCACCTTGCCCAGCCGCGACGAGGTCACCAGCCGGCAGACGAGATAGCCGAGCCCCAGCGCCACGGCCGAGGCGGCGAACAGCCCCGCGCGCGTACCGTCCGACCGCAGGTCGAACCCCAGCACGTCCTTGAAGTCGGTCAGCCCGTTGTTGCCGCCGAACCCCATGTCGTTGCGGAAGAAGGCCAGCATCAGCGCGAAGGTCAGCGCCTGGGTGATGATCGAGAAGTAGACGCCGGTCACCCGGCTGCGGAAGGCGAGCCAGCCAAAGACGAAGGCCAGCAGGCCCGGCACCGCGACCACCATCAGGCAGGCGAACCAGAACTGGTCGAAGCCATGCCAGAACCAGGGCAGCTCGTGCCAGTTCAGGAACACCATGAAGTCCGGCAGCACCGGGTTGCCGTAGACGCCGCGCGGCCCGATCTCGCGCATCAGGTGCATCCCCATCGCGTAGCCGCCCAGCGCGAAGAACGCGCCGTGCCCCAGCGACAGGATCCCGCAGAACCCCCAGATCAGGTCGACGCTCAGCGCCAGCAGAGCATAGGTCAGGTACTTGCCGAACAGCGCGACGGCAAAACTCGAGACGTGCAGCGGGTGCCCCGGCGCCACCGACAGGTTCAGCGCCGGCACCGCGACCGCCGTGGCGGCCAGCACCAGCAGGAACAGCCGCGTCCGCAGGTCCAGCGCGTCAGCCAGCATGGGCGGACCTCCGAAAGGAACAAAGCCCGCGTGCAGCGGCCTGCCCGCCATGCAGGGGCGCCGGCAACCGCTCACGTCCCAGCCGACGGTCATCCCCGACGGCCACCCGGCCGTCCTCGACGCTGACCCGACAACCGTCATCCCCGCGCAGGCGGGGATCTCCCCCGACCGGCGACGAAATTCCTGCTTCCGCGGGAATGACGCCCAACCCGTGCCGACGCGCCGCACCCGCCCAAAAAAGGTCCCGGGCCGGGCCCGGGACAGTCGAGGGACACCGCACGATCACGCCTCCACCGCCCGGCCGCGCAGCGCGAAGAGGCCGCGCGGGCGGCGCTGGATGAAGAGGATGATGAAGACCAGCACCAGCACCTTGCCCAGCACGGCGCCGGCATAGGGCTCCAGGAACTTGTTGACGATGCCGAGCGTGAACGCGCCCGCCAGCGCGCCCCACAGATTGCCGACCCCGCCGAAGACGACGACCATGAAGCTGTCGACGATGTAGGCTTGGCCGAGGTTCGGCGAGACGTTGTCGATCTGGCTGAGCGCGACGCCGGCCAGCCCCGCCACCCCCGCGCCCAGCCCGAAGGTCATGGCGTCGACCCGGCCCGAGCGGATGCCCATCGCCTCGGCCATGCGCCGGTTCTGCGTGACCGCGCGCATCTGCAGCCCGATCGGCGTTCGCTTCAGCACCAGCTGCAGGGCCGCGAACACCGCCAGCGCGAAGACGACGATCCAGAGCCGGTTCCAGGTGATCGTCAGGTGGCCCAGCTCGAACGCCCCCGACATCCAGTCGGGCGCGCTGACCTGCCGGTTGGTCGGCCCGAAGATCGTTCGCACCGCCTGCTGCAGGATCAGGCTGACGCCCCAGGTCGCCAGCAGCGTCTCGAGCGGCCGGCCGTAGAGATGCCGGCAGATGCCGCGCTCGATGGCGACGCCGGCGGCGCCCGCCACCAGGAAGGCCAGCGGCACGGCGATCGCCAGCGACCAGCCCATCGCCCAGGGCGCCTGCGCGCGCAGCACCTCCTGCACGACGAAGGTCGTGTAGGCGCCCAGCATGACCAGCTCGCCATGCGCCATGTTGATGACGCCCATGACGCCGAAGGTGATGGCCAGCCCGATGGCAGCCAGCAGCAGCACCGAGCCGAGCGACACGCCGTACCAGACGTTCTGCCCGACATCCCAGGCCGCCCGTGTCCGCTTCATCGCCTGGATCGCGTCCCGCGCGGCAGCCGCGAGCTCGGGAACATCGCTGTTGGCGGCGTTCCGGATGGCGCTCAGCGCGTCATCGTCGCCGCGCCCGGCCAGCCGGTCCAGCGCCGCGACCTTCTGCTCGGCTGGCAGCTCGGCGTTCAGCACGGCGGCGGCGCGCGCGTCCAGCATGGCGCTCTTCACCGCGGCGTCGGTCTCGGCGGCGATCGCCGCGTCGAGATCCTCCAGCCGGCCGGCATTGCCGGTCTTCAAAATCTGCGCCGCGGCGTCCAGCCGGCGGGCGCGGTCCGGGCTCTGCAGCGTCAGCGCGCCCAGCGCCGCGGCGATGGCGCGGCGCAGCCCGTTGTTGACCTTGATCTTCTCCGAGGCACCGCGCCCCAACTCGCCCAGCGGCTCGCCGGTCAGCGCGTCCAGCCCCATGTCCTTGCGCCCCTGCTCGACGACGCGAACGATCCGCCCGTCGGCCTTCATCGTGCGCAGGTCGCCCTCGGACAGCGCCTCCAGCATCGGGACAGCGCGCGCGTCGCCGGTCGCAGCGATGGCGGCGACGACCCGGGCCCGGTCGTCATAGCTACCGGCAGGCAGGCGCGCGGTCAGTTCCTCCAGCGTGTCAGCCCGCGCCGACCCGGCCAGCGCGATCACCAGCGCGATCAGAACGGGCAGGGCGGTCAGCAGGCGCAGCATCGGGGTTCATCCTGTCGCCGGAAGCTCGGGGGGAGGGGCAGGGGGGGGCCGCCGAAGCGGCCCCGGTCGGGCGGCGCGGCTCAGAGGCCCTTGCCGCCGCACTGGTTGGTGGCGGTGTTGAAGTTCCCGCAGCTCAGCGGCGCCCGCCAGTCGGCGATCAGCGGCTTCGAGTCCGGCAGGTAGTCCGACCACTCGTCGGCGACGACCGTGCCCGGCGTCTCCCAGACGGTCTCGAACTGGCCGTCGTCCTGGATCTCGCCGACCAGCACCGGCTTGGTGATGTGGTGGTTCGGCATCATCGCCGAGTAGCCGCCGGTCAGGTTCGGCACGCTGACGCCGATCATCGCGTCGATCACCGCGTCCGGGTCGGTGGTGCCGGCCTTCTCGACCGCCTTCACCCACATGTTGAAGCCGATGTAGTGCGCCTCCATCGGGTCGTTGGTGACGCGCTTTTCGTCGCCGATGAACGTGTGCCACTCGTCGATGAAGGCGGCGTTCTCGGGCGTGTCGGCCGACATGAAGTAGTTCCAGGCGGCCAGGTGGCCGACCAGCGGCGCGGTGTCGAGGCCCGCCAGCTCCTCCTCGCCGACCGAGAAGGCGACGACGGGGATGTCCTCGGCCTTCACGCCCTGGTTGGCCAGCTCCTTGTAGAACGGCACGTTGGCGTCGCCGTTGATCGTCGAGACGACCGCCGTCTTCTTGCCGGCGCTGCCGAAGGTCTTGATGTCGCTGACGATCGTCTGCCAGTCGGAATGGCCGAACGGCGTGTAGTTGATCATGATGTCCTCGGGCGCGACGCCCTTGGCCTTCAGGTAGGCCTCGAGGATCTTGTTCGTCGTGCGCGGGTAGACATAGTCGGTGCCGGCCAGCACCCAGCGCTCGACGCCTTCCTCGTTCATCAGGTAGTCGACGGCCGGGATCGCCTGCTGGTTCGGCGCGGCGCCGGTATAGAAGACGTTGCGCTGGCTCTCCTCGCCCTCGTACTGGACGGGGTAGAACAGGATGTTGTTCAGCTCCTCGAAGACCGGCAGCACCGACTTGCGGCTGACGCTGGTCCAGCAGCCGAAGACGGCCGCGACCTTGTCGACCGAGATCAGCTCGCGCGCCTTCTCGGCGAAGAGCGGCCAGTCGCTGGCCGGGTCGACGACCACCGGCTCCAGCTTCTTGCCCAGCAGCCCGCCCTTGGCGTTCTGCTCCTCGATCAGCATCAGCATGACGTCCTTCAGCGTCGTCTCCGAGATCGCCATCGTGCCCGACAGCGAGTGCAGGATGCCGACCTTGATCGTGTCGTCTGCCGCCCAGGCGCTGCCCGCGCCGCTCAGCGTACCCGCCAGGGCGAATGCCGCCGCCGCCCGTCCCAGTCTCTTCATTGAGTCCTCCAGGCGGGGCAGGGGTCGCCGGCCGGTCTTGTCCCGGCCCGGGATCACCCGTAGCTTTGCCCCGCAACATTCGTGTTGCACCCGTGTGGCGGTGGGACTGATTTGGACGTCGCCCGCCGCCACACACCCGCGATCCCTGGCCCGCCCCATCGCTGGAATCGGTCGGTTTCGCCGGCTGCTCCAGTGATGCTGCATCGCAAGGTGAACGCAAGAGAAATGATGAATATTTAATCGCCATTGCCATTCTGACTATAAAGCGGGCATAAAAGATCACCATCTGATACAAAATCAGGCAGATACTCGAATTCTCCGCGCCCAACGCCCGATTTGGCTTGCCGCCCCTGCGCGGCCATGCAGCATTCCGCCCAGCGTCATTCCCATCTGCCGAGCGAGCCGGCCCGACCCATGATCCCAGCCGCACAGCTCTCCAGTCCCCGCGCGCCACAGGCCCGAAGGCCGGCAGCCGCGCGCCGTCGGCCGCGTGCGCGTCGCGGCCAAGCGGCGCGGCGAAAGCACGGTGCTGGCCGACCTGCACCAGGGCGGCTCGGCCCGCGCGCTCTTTCCGGCCGAGGCCGAGGGTCTGGCCGGGGGGCTGGCCGGCGTGCTCCTCAACACCGCCGGCGGCGTCACCGGCGGCGACCGCTTCGACTGTCAGGGCGCGGCCGGCCCCGGCGCCTACCTCACCCTCTCCACCCAGGCCGCCGAGCGCGTCTACCGCGCCCAGGCCGGCGAGACGGCGACCATCGCCACCAGCCTGTCGCTCGGCCCCGGCGCCCGCCTCGACTGGCTGCCGCAGGAGACCATCCTCTTCGACGGCGCCGCGCTCGACCGCAGCCTGACGGTCGACATGGCCGCCGACGCCGCCCTGCTGGCCGTCGAGCCGCTGATCCTCGGCCGCCAGGCAATGGGCGAGCGCGTCGCCCGCGCCCATTTCACCGACCGCTGGCGCATCCGCCGCGCCGGCCGGCTGGTCTGGGCCGACGCGCTCCGCCTCTCGGGCGCCGTCGCCGACACCGCCGCCCGCCCGGCGCTTTTCGGCGCCAACCGCGCCGCCGCCTCGCTGGTATGCGTCGCGCCCGACGCCGCCGACCGCCTGCCCGCCGCGCGCGCGCTCATCGACGCGATGCCGGCTGGCGTCGAGGCCGGCGCCAGCGCCCGCGACGGCGTGCTGGCCGTGCGCCTCCTGGCCCGCGACGGCCGCGCGCTCCGCGCGGCGCTGACCGGGTTCCTCACCGCATTTCGCGGCACGCCCCTGCCGCGCGTCTGGACGATCTGAGGCAGCCGATGAACCTGACCCCGCGCGAGCGCGACAAGCTGATGGTGGCGATGGCCGCCGAGGTCGCCCGCCGGCGCCTGGCCCGCGGCGTCCGCCTGAACCACCCCGAGGCGGTGGCGCTGATCACCGACTTCGTCGTCGAGGGCGCCCGCGACGGCCGCCCGGTCGCCGAGCTGATGCAGGCCGGCGGCCACGTCGTCACCCGCGACCAGTGCATGGAGGGCGTCCCCGAGATGATCCGCGAGGTCCAGGTCGAGGCGACCTTCCCCGACGGCACGAAACTGGTCACCGTGCACGAGCCGATCCGATGAGCGAGGGGAGCGCAACGGCGACCATGGACCGCGAATTCCTGCTCAAGGAGTACGCCCGGCTCTCCGGCGACCTGATGCGCTATTACGACAGCATCACCGCGACCGAGCGGCTTGCGCTGGCTGGGGCCGCCGGCATCGTCGCCTTCCTCTACTCCGACCTGCCCAGCTTCGCGGTCGGCCAGGGTCGCATCCTCAGCGCCTTGCCGGCGGCGATCATCGCGCTGGCGGGGCTCCGGTGCCTGTCGATCTTCATGGTCATGAACGAGGTGGCCAGGTACCTCGAGACGGTCGAGGCGCATCTCGTGTCACCCGGGTTCGGCTTCCAGCGCCGGTTTGGCAGGGGCTCGCGCCTCGAGTACAACACCATCGTCGCGACGACGACCGCGTTCTGGGTGCTCGCGCTGATCGTCGCGCTGGCATTCTGGGCGCTCTACGAGCCGGCACCCATCGCGGCGCCGCTCGCGGCAGGGGGGCACGCATGATCCCCGGCGAGCTCTTCCCCGCCGACGGCGACATCACCCTCAACGAGGGCCGCGCCGCGATCACGCTCGAGGTCGCCAACACCGGCGACCGCCCGGTGCAGGTCGGCAGCCACTATCACTTCGCCGAGACCAACCCGGCGCTCGATTTCGACCGCGCCGCCGCCCGCGGTTGCCGCCTCGACATCCCAGCCGGCACCGCCGTCCGCTTCGAGCCCGGCCAGAGCCGCGAGGTCCGGCTGATGCCCTATGCCGGCGCCCGGCGGGTCGTCGGTTTTCGGGGCGAGGTGATGGGGCAGAGCGATGCCTGAAGAAGGCGGCCTCGAGGCGAAGGCCGACGCGCTGCATCCCGTCAGCCGCGACGCCGCGCTGCGACTGCTCGAACTGCATCGAGAGAGGTTGCACAGATACCAGGACATGCGATGGGAGTGGCTGAAGCTGTTCTCGGTCAGCAGCTTCGCCTTTTTCGCCTGGGCTTTCGCCAACATCGACACGCTGAGCACGATCACACACTACAAGCTGATCTTCTCCATCCCTTTGCTGCTCAACATCGTTGGGGTGATCGTGTCGATTTCTTTGCAGAAGACTGTAAATCTGCGCGCCAAGTACCTGGAACAGATTGAGGAAAAATACCTCGATGAAGACATCGCTTGGGAAAAGTTTTTCAACGAACGGGCCGGCAGCAGAACGATATTCAGCCCTCTGAGGGCATCCAATTACATGTGCTGGCTGCTGATGATTCTGATCTCGATCGGGTTCATGGTGATGATCGGCCTGGAGGATGGAAATTGGCCTTCGCCCTGACGCGCCCCGCCTATGCCGCCATGTTCGGCCCGACCACGGGCGACCGCGTCCGGCTGGCCGATACCGAGCTTGTCATCGAGGTCGAGCACGACCTCACGACCTATGGCGAAGAGGTCAAGTTCGGCGGCGGCAAGGTCATCCGCGACGGCATGGGGCAGAGCCAGGCCACCCGCGCCGAGGGCGCCGTCGACACCGTCATCACCAACGCGCTGATCCTCGACCACACCGGCATCTACAAGGCGGATGTCGGCCTGCGCGACGGGCGCATCGCCGGGATCGGCAAGGCCGGCAACCCGGACACCCAGCCCGGCGTCGACATCGTCATCGGCCCCGGCACGGAAGCCATTGCCGGAGAGGGGAAAATCCTGACCGCCGGCGGCTTCGACGCGCATATCCACTTCATCTGTCCGCAGCAGGTCGAGGACGCGCTGCACTCCGGCATCACGACGATGCTGGGCGGCGGCACCGGCCCGGCGCACGGCACGCTGGCGACCACCTGCACGCCCGGCCCCTGGCATATCGGCCGGATGCTGCAGGCGCTCGACGCCTTGCCGATGAACTTCGGCCTGTCCGGCAAGGGCAATGCCAGCCAGCCGGGCGCGCTCCGCGAGATGGTCGCCGCCGGCGCCTGCGCGCTGAAGCTGCACGAGGACTGGGGTACGACCCCCGCCGCCATCGACTGCTGCCTGTCGGTCGCCGACGAGAGCGACGTGCAGGTGATGATCCACACCGACACGCTGAACGAGTCCGGCTTCGTCGAGAACACCATCGCCGCCATCGCCGGGCGGACCATCCACGCCTTCCACACCGAAGGCGCCGGTGGCGGCCATGCCCCTGACATCATCCGCGTCTGCGGCCTGCCGCACGTGCTGCCCAGCTCGACCAACCCGACGCGGCCCTTCACCGTCAACACGGTCGACGAGCACCTCGACATGCTGATGGTCTGCCATCACCTGTCGAAGTCGATCCCCGAGGACGTCGCCTTCGCCGAAAGCCGCATCCGCCGCGAGACCATCGCCGCCGAGGACATCCTGCACGACCTCGGCGCCTTCTCGATCATCGCCTCCGACAGCCAGGCGATGGGCCGCGTCGGCGAGGTCATCATTCGCACCTGGCAGACCGCCCACAAGATGAAGGTCCAGCGCGGCCGGCTGCCGGGCGAGACCGGCGACAACGACAACCTGCGCGTCCGCCGCTACGTCGCAAAGTACACGATCAACCCCGCCATCGCGCACGGCATGTCGCACGAGATCGGCTCGATCGAGCCCGGCAAGCGCGCGGACCTGGTCCTCTGGAACCCGGCCTTCTTCGGCGTGAAGCCCGAGATGGTGCTGATCGGCGGCACCATCGCAAGCGCCCAGATGGGCGACCCGAACGCCTCGATCCCGACGCCGCAGCCGGTCTATACCCGGCCGATGTTCGGCGCCTATGGCCGCTCGCAGGAGGCGTCGTCCGTCACCTTCGTCAGCGCCGCAGCGGAGGACGGCGGCATCGGCGAGGCGCTCGGCCTGCGCAAGCAGACGCTGCCGGTGCGCAACACCCGCACGATCGGCAAGGCCGACATGGTGCTGAACGACGCGACGCCGCACATCGAGGTCCACCCGGAAACCTACGAGGTGCGCGCCGACGGAGAACTCCTGACCTGCGAACCCGCCGAGGTGCTGCCGATGGCGCAGCGCTATTTCCTGTTTTGAGGCAGCGGATGTCAGCGCCCTCCGATCCATCGCCCGCATCGCCCCCGCCGCGCGCGACAAGCCTCGCCGATGTCGAGGGCGGCGACGATGTCATCGCGCTGACCTACGAACAGCGCTATCGCCGCCGGGCGATGCTGACCACCGCAGCGGGAGAGAACATCCTGCTCGACCTCGCCGAGGCAACCGAGCTCCGCGACGGTGACGCGCTGGTGCTCGACGACGGGCGTCGCATCGGCATCCGCGCCGCGCCCGAGCCGCTGGCCGAGGTGCGCGCCGAGGGGGCCGCGCTGGCGCGGCTGGCCTGGCATGTCGGCAACCGGCACACGCCCGCGCAGGTCGAGGCCGACCGGCTGCTGATCCGGCGCGACCATGTGCTCGAGGACATGCTGCGCGGGCTCGGCGCCAGTGTCGCCCATGTCGAGGAGCCGTTCCAGCCCGAGGGCGGGGCCTACGGCCACGGCCGGACGCACGGGCACCACCACCACGGGGCGCATGACGATCCGAACGCGCATATCCCGCACCGGCATGGCTGAGTTCATGCCCGGCCTGGCGGGAAGCGGGCGGCCGGCCCCGGGCGGCCCGGACGTCGGCACCGGCGTCGGCACTGCCTGCGGCAATCGCACGGCCCGGCCGCGGCAGGGGACGGCCCCGGCCGGGCCGGGCCTCGACGACGCGGCGCTCTGGACGCTCGCGAGCTGGCTGTCGCCCGGCTACCCGGTCGGCGCCTTCGCCTATTCGCACGGGCTGGAGGCGGCGGTGGCGGCGGGCGACGTGCGCGACGCCGGCTCGGCCGGGGCGTGGATCGCGGACTGCGTCGAGCACGGCGCCGGGCGTGGCGATGCGATCCTTCTGGCGCATGCCTGGCGGGCCGAGGCGGCCGGCGACGGCGCGGCGCTCGACGCGGTGGCCGAGCTTGCCTCGGCGCTGGCGCCCTCGGCCGAGCGGCTGCTCGAGACCGAGGCGCAGGGCGCGGCCTTCGCCGAGGTGACCGGCGCCGTCCGGGGCGCGGCGGTCAGCGCCGCCCCGTACCCGGTCGCGGTCGGGCGGGCGGCGGCGCGGCACGGCGTGCCGCTTGGGCCGGCGGCGCTTCTGTTCCTGCACGCCTTCGTCGCCAACCTCGTGTCGGCCGGCGTCCGGCTGGTGCCGCTCGGGCAGACGGACGGGCAGCGGATCGTCGCCGCGCTCCGGCCGCTCTGCGAGCGGGTCACGGACGGTGCGCTGACTGCCACGCTGGAGGACATCGGCGGCTGCGCCTTCCGCGCCGACATCGCCGCCATGCGGCACGAAGCGCAACCCGTGAGGCTGTTCAGGACATGAAACCCTCGCCCCGCTCTCCGCACGGGCCGCTCCGCGTCGGCATCGGCGGGCCGGTCGGCGCCGGCAAGACGACGCTGACGGCCGCGCTCTGCCGGGCGCTTCGCGACGAGTTCTCGATCGCCGCCATCACCAACGACATCTACACCAAGGAGGACGCCGAGGCGCTGATGCGCGCTCAGGCGCTGCCGCTCGACCGGATCGTCGGCGTCGAGACCGGCGGCTGCCCGCACACGGCGATCCGCGAGGACGCCTCGATCAACCTGGCGGCCATGGCGGACCTGCGGGCGCGCCACCCGGATCTCGACATCGTCTTCATCGAGTCGGGCGGCGACAACCTGGCCGCCACCTTCAGCCCCGAGCTCGCCGACCTGACGCTCTACGTCATCGACGTGGCGGCCGGCGAGGAGATCCCGCGCAAGGGGGGGCCGGCGATCACCCGCTCGGACCTTCTCATCATCAACAAGACCGACCTGGCGCCGCATGTCGGCGCCTCGCTCGAGGTGATGGAGCGGGACGCGACCCGGATGCGCGCCGGGCGCCCCTTCCTCTTCACCGAGCTTCGCCGCTCGGCCGGCGTCGACGAGATCCGCGACTTCGTCCTGTCGGCGGGCGGCGTCCGGGCGGCTTCGACCGGCGCCCGCTGATCCACCGTTGTCGCCCGGCTCCGCATGACGAGCGGGCCGGCGGAGAGATTGCCCGGTCGAGCCAGGCCCAGCCGGGCGATGACGCGGAGGACGGGTCGCTCAGGGCACACTCCCGCGTGCGACCCTGCCGCGACGCGCGCACAGTCCCGCCGGCATACCACCGGCACGCCCGCCGGCCCGCCACCGCCCCCTCACGTCTTCGACGAGATCCGCGTGACATGCCCCATCTTTCGGCCCGGCCGGCTCTCGGCCTTGCCGTAGAGGTGCAGGCCGCCGCCGCCGGCCGCCAGCTCGGACCAGCGGTCGCCCTCGGCGCCGATCAGGTTCTCCATCACCGCGTCCGAGTGCCGTGCGCCGTCGCCCAGCGGCCAGCCGGCCACCGCGCGGACGTGCTGCTGGAACTGGTCGACCACGCAGGCCTCGATCGTCCAGTGCCCCGAGTTGTGGACGCGCGGCGCGAACTCGTTGACCAGCAGCCTGCCGCCCCCGGAAGAGGGCACCACGAACATCTCGACCCCGACGACGCCGACATAGTCGAGCGCGTTCAGAAGCCGCCCGGCGATCAGCGCCGCATCGGCCCGGATGCCGCGCCCGACCGCGCCCGTCACGGTGGTCGTGCGCAGGATGCCGTCGCGATGCACGTTCTCGCCCGGGTCGAAGCTGACGACCTGCCCGTCCAGGCCACGCGCGGCGATCACCGAGACCTCGCGCTCGAACGGCACCAACGCCTCGTAGATCGCCGGTGCGCCCTGCATCGCCGCGAACGCCGCGGCGGCGTCCCCGGGCTCTCGCACCCGCGCCTGCCCCTTGCCGTCATAGCCGAGCCGGCGCGTCTTCAGGATGCCCGGCCCGATCCGCGAGATCGCCGCCTCCAGCGCCTCGCGGCTGTCGACGGCGGCGTGCTCGGCGACGCCGATGCCCAGCCCGGCGACAAAGGCTTTCTCCTCCAGCCGGTCCTGGCTGACTGCCAGCGCGCGCCGGCCTGGGCGCACGGGCACGATGCCCTCGACGGCGTCCAGCGCCGCGGCCGGCACGTTCTCGAACTCGTAGGTGACGACGTCGACCGAGCGGGCGAATGCGGCCAGCGCCTCGAGGTCGTCATAGGGCGCGGTCGTCAGCCGCGCCGCCACGTCCGCCGCGGGCGCCGCGCCGGGCTCGAATATGTGCGTCTTCAGCCCCAGCCGGGACGCAGCGACCGACAGCATCCGGCCAAGCTGGCCGCCCCCCAGGATGCCGATGGTCGAGCCCGGCGGCAGCGCCCCGGCGACCGCCGCGTCACTCATCGCGGCCGTCTGCCGGCGTCTCGGCCACGGCATCGGTCTGCGCCTGCCGCCAGGCGTCCAGCCGCGCCGCCAGCCCGTTGTCGGTCGTGGCGATGATCGCCGTCGCCAGCAGCGCCGCGTTCGCGGCGCCCGCCGGCCCGATCGCGAGCGTGCCGACCGGCACGCCTTTCGGCATCTGGACGATCGACAGCAGGCTGTCGAGCCCCGACAGGGCCCGGCTCTCGACCGGCACGCCGAGCACCGGCACGCGCGTCTTGGCGGCCAGCATCCCCGGCAGATGCGCCGCCCCGCCGGCGCCGGCGATGATGGCGCGGAGGCCGCGCCCGGCCGCCGCCTCGGCATAGGCGAACATCCGGTCGGGCGTGCGGTGCGCCGAGACGATCCGCACCTCGTGCGCCACGCCCAGCGCGTCCAGCACCTCGGCCGCGGCGCGCATCGTCGCCCAGTCCGACTGGCTGCCCATCACGATTCCGACCTGGACCATGCACCCTCCCCTCGCCAGGCGGCATCATAGCCGGGCAGGGCGGCGCGGCAAGGCGCGCCGGACGGTACGCGGGCCGCCTGCGATGGCCGCGACCGGGCCGCGCGCACAGATCGGCGGCGCGGCGTCCGGCCGAGGCCGCATCTGATTAACGAACCTCGACCGTGACTTTCCTTCACCCGCGGGCGCCGCCCATCCGTAACCTTCCTTGATCCCGGCAGGACCGTAAGGCCAGGGCGACGTCAGGCGATGATGTCGGGATAAAGCTGGTCCTCGACGCGGGCGATCTGGTCCTTCAGCCACAGCTTGCGCTTTTTCAGGCGCTTCAGCGTCAGCTGGTCCGACAGATGGTCGGTGTGCAGCGCCCCGATGCGCACGTCGAGCTCGCGGTGCTCGCATTTCAGCTCGTCCAGCCGGACCCGCAGAATTTCGTTGTCGCCCATCTCGCTCATCTATCCATCGGCCGGCCTGCCACGCGGGCACCGAACATACACCATCTCACCCTTGGCGCGAACCGCGATCGCCCGCCCCGTGATCGCCGCCCCGTGAGCGCCCGCGGCGCCGGACGGCGCCCTCAACCTTCCATCTGGAAGCCGGGTGTCGAGCGCGACAGCGCCGTCTCCTCGTCGGTCATGCCCTCGGCGATTCCCTCGAACAGCGGCGTCGAGAGATAGCGCTCGCCGGTGTCCGGCAGCATCGCCAGGATGACCGAGCCCTCCGGCGCCCTTTCGGCGACCTGCATCGCGACGGCGAAGCTCGAGCCGCCCGAGATGCCGGTGAAGATGCCTTCCTTCTGCGCCAGGGCCTGGGCCCACTTGACGCCGTCGGCGCCGGCGACGGGGATCAGCTCGTCATAATACGCCTTGTCGATCGACTCCTGCAGCACCAGCGGGATGAAGTCCGGCGTCCAGCCCTGGATCGGGTGCGGCTCGAAGGACGGGTGGCTCTCGGCCGGCGAACCGGCCTCGTCGCGCTGCTGCCCGGTGCCGCTGCCGACGATCTGGGCGTTCACCGGCTCGCTGAGGACGATCTTCGTCTCCGGGCGTTCGCGACGCAGCACGCGGGCGACGCCGGTGACGGTGCCGCCTGTGCCGTAGCCGGTGACGAACCAGTCCAGCTTGCCGCCCTTGAAATCGTTGACGATCTCGCGCCCGGTCGTTGCCTCGTGGATGTCGGCGTTCGCCTCGGTCTCGAACTGGCGGGCCATGAACCAGCCGTTCGCCTCGGCCAGCTCGACCGCCTTGCGGTACATGCCAAGGCCCTTGGCGGCGCGCGGCGTCAGAACAACCTTTGCGCCCAGCATCCGCATCAGCTTGCGCCGCTCGACCGAGAAGCTGTCGGCCATCGTCACGACCAGCGGATAACCCTTCTGGGCGCAGACCATGGCCAGCCCGATGCCGGTGTTGCCGCTGGTCGCCTCGACCACCGTCTGGCCCGGCTTCAGAGCGCCCGAGCGCTCGGCTGCCTCGATGATGCCCACCGCGAGCCGGTCCTTGACCGACCCTGCCGGATTGAAAAACTCTGCTTTCACATAGACTTGCACGTGCTTTGGCGCGATGTTGTTGACCCGGATGCAAGGCGTGTCGCCCACCGTCTCGATCACGCTGTCGAACAGCCTGCCACGCCCGTTCGTGGTCCGAAGTCCCGTCTGCTTGTCCATTCCGTCCTCCGCGTCAGCACCCCGTGCATGTTTTCAGGTGTAGCGACCCTGCGGCGAATCGCAACGTGCTCGCTCGGGCCACCGATTGTTTCCGACCGGGCAAGTCGTCTAGAGTTCCCGGGTGGCTGCGTGGGTCGGCTGCACGGGGCGGCGGCACGGGACACGGCGGCATGGCCGACAAGCGGATCGACAGACGGCTTGCGGCGGTGATGGCCGCTGACGTGTCCGGCTTCTCACGCATGATGGCGCGGGACGAGGCGCGGACGCTCGCGGACCTGATCGCGCTGAGGCGCCAGATCTTCGGGCCCAGGGTCGCCGAGCACCGCGGCCGCGTCGTCAAGCTGATGGGCGACGGCGCGCTGGTCGAGTTCGCCAGCGTCGTCGATGCCGTCAACGCCGCGGTGGCGATCCAGAGCGCCCTGGCCGAGGCGAACGCCGCGGCGCCCGAGGATCGCCGCATATGGCTCAGGATCGGTGTCAACCTGGGTGACGTCATCATCGAGGGCACCGACATCTACGGCGACGGCGTCAATGTCGCCGCCCGGTTGCAGGAGGTCGCCGAGCCCGGCGAGGTCGTCCTCAGCGCCACGGCGCACGAGCACGCGGCGTCGAGGATCGGCGCAACCTTTGCCGATGCGGGCCAGCGCAGTCTCAAGAACATCCCCGCGCCGGTCCGCATCTTTCGCTGGTCCTCCGGATCCGGCTCCGGCGCCGGCACGGCCGGCGCGACGGATGCGCCGCCCCTGCCGGACAAGCCGTCGATCGCCGTGCTGCCCTTCGACAACCTCTCGGGCGACCCGGAACAGGAGCATGTCGCCGACGGCGTGGTCGAGTTCGATCACCGCGACGCTGTCGCGGATCCGCAGCTTCTTCGTCATCGCCCGCAACTCGGCCTTCGCCTTACAAGGGCAAGCGCGAAGAACGTGCGCGAGATCGGCCGCGAGCTGGGCGTCGCCTACCTGCTGGAAGGCTCGGTCCAGCGCGCCGGCGGGCGCATCCGCATCACCGTGCAGCTGATCGAGACCGCCGGCGGCGCGCATATCTGGGCCGAGAAGTACGACGGCGCGCTGGACGACGTCTTCGAGCTGCAGGACCGCATCACCGAGCAGGTCGCCGGCGCGCTGCAGCCCTCGATCCGCCTCGCCGAGATCGAGCGCGCCCGCCGCAAGCGGCCGCAGGAGCTGGGCGCCTACGACTACACCATGCGCGCCCTGCCGCATGTCTGGACGCTGGAGAGGGCCCAGGCCGACCGGGCGCTCGCCCTGCTCGAGAAGGCGCTGGAGATCGACGCGGACTACCCGCTGGCGCTGGCGCTGGCCGGCTGGTGCTGGGCGCAACGCTCGGTCTACAACTGGGTCGAGGACATCGACAGCGCCAAGGCTAGGGCGCTCTCTCTTGCCGAGCGCGCGGCGGCGATCTCGAACGACGACCCGCTGATCCTGACGGTCCTCGGCACGGTGCATACCTTCGCCCGCAATTTCGGCACGGCCCGCGTGCTGCTTGAGCGCGCCATTGCGCTCGACCCGAACGCCGCCTGGGCGCTCAGCCGGCTCGGCTGGCTCGAGGTCTATGCCGGCCGGGCGGCGAACGCGCTCCCCTATTTCGAACGGGCGCTGAGGCTCAGTCCGCTCGACCCGATGAACTTCAACAACCATGCCGGAATTGGCTCGGCGCACGACGTCGCCGGCAATTACGACGCGGCGGCGAATGAGTATCTGCGCGCGCTCGACGAGCGGCCGAACGCGCTGTGGATCCATCGCAATCTGGCGCCGGCGCTGCTGGCCGCGGGCAGGGTGGACGAGGCGATGCGCTCGCGCGAGGCCCTGATGGCGGCCTTTCCAGGGCTGACGATCGCCCGGTTCAAGGAAGCGATGGTCTTCGACGCGGTGACGCTCGACCGCATCGCCGCCGGGTTGCGCGAGTTGGGCGTGCCGGAGGAATAGGATCCCGTAGCCGGCCTGGTGGGGGAGCCGCCCTGCGCACGGGCGCCGGGGTCGATCCATGGCGGCGCTGCACTTCCCTTTCGAATTTCATACCAGGTTCAATGTCTTAGCGCGACGTCACGCGTGATGCCGCGCCGCGACGGCCGCCCGGCCTGGGGCAGGCATCCGCGCGCCTCCGCTCCTGCCGATTGCGCTCTGCCGCCGCGGCACCCATATGCGCACCGCGCCTGTTCAACCGCAACACTGGCTATTTCCGCCGGCTCGGCTAGAAGGCGCGCCAATTCCCTCGCCCGAAAGAATCCCGCTATGGACCTGCGCAACATCGCCATCATCGCCCATGTCGACCACGGCAAGACCACGCTGGTCGACGAGCTGCTCAAGCAGTCGGGCGCCTTCCGCGTCGGCCAGGCGGTCGCCGAACGCGCCATGGACTCGAACGACATCGAGCGCGAGCGCGGCATCACCATCCTCGCCAAGTGCACCTCGGTCGAGTGGAAGGGCACGCGCATCAACATCGTCGATACGCCCGGCCACGCCGATTTCGGCGGCGAGGTCGAGCGCATCCTCTCGATGGTCGACGGCGTCGTCCTGCTGGTCGACGCGGCCGAGGGGCCGATGCCGCAGACCAAGTTCGTCACCGCCAAGGCGCTGGCGCTGGGGCTGCAGGCCCGATCGTCGTGCTGAACAAGGTCGACAAGCACGATGCCGAGCCCGACCGCGCGCTGAACGAGGTCTTCGACATGTTCGCGCTGCTCGGCGCCGACGAGAACCAGCTGGACTTCCCGACGCTCTACGCCTCGGGCCGCGACGGCTGGGCCGATACCGAGCTGGACGGCCCGCGCGAGAACCTGGCGCCGCTGTTCGAGCTGATCACGCGGCATATCCCGGCGCCGCGGCAGATCGCCAACGAGGACGCGCCCTTCCGGATGCTGGCGACGACGCTGGAGGCCGACCCCTATCTCGGCCGCCTGCTGACCGGCCGGATCGAGGAGGGCGTGCTGCGCGCCGGCGCGCACATCAAGGCGCTGCACCGCAACGGTGACGAGGTCGAGCGCTTTCGCGTGTCCAAGATCCTCGCCTTCCGCGGCCTCGCCCGCCAGCCGGTCGAGGAAGCCCGCGCCGGCGACATCATCGCGCTGTCCGGCATGTCGGAGGCGACCGTCGCCGACACGCTCTGCGCGCCGCAGGTCGAGGATGCGCTGCCGGCGCAGCCGATCGACCCGCCGACGATCAGCGTCACCTTCGGCATCAACGACAGCCCGCTGGCCGGGCGCGACGGCGACAAGGTGCAGAGCCGCGTCATCCGCAACCGCCTGCTGCGCGAGGCCGAATCGAACGTCGCCATCCATGTCACCGACACGCCGGGCGGCGAGGCCTTCGAGGTGCACGGCCGCGGCGAGCTGCAGATGGGCGTCCTGATCGAGAACATGCGCCGCGAGGGCTTCGAGCTGTCGGTGTCGCGCCCCCGCGTGCTCTACCGCGACGAGGCCGGCCAGCGGATGGAGCCGGTCGAGGAGGTCACGATCGACGTCGACGACGACTATACCGGCGTCGTCGTGCAGAAGCTGGCCGAGCGCAAGGGCGAGGTCGGCGAGATGCGGGCCACCGGCACCGGCAAGACGCGCATCGTCGCGCACGTCCCCAGCCGCGGGCTGATCGGCTATCACGGCGAGTTCCTGACCGACACGCGCGGCACCGGCGTGCTGAACCGCGTCTTCCACGGCTGGGTGCCCTACAAGGGCGCGATCCAGGGCCGGCGCCGCGGCGTGCTGATCTCGATGGAGTCCGGCGACGCGGTCGCCTACGCGCTGTTCAACCTCGAGGACCGCGGCAAGATGTTCGTCTCGCCGGGCGAGAAGGTCTACCAGGGCATGGTCATCGGCGAGCACGCCCGCGACAACGACCTCGAGGTCAACCCCCTGAAGGGCAAGAAGCTGACCAACATGCGTGCCTCGGGCAAGGACGAGGCGGTGATCCTGACGCCGCCGATCCGCTTTGGGCTCGAGGAGGCGATCGCCTACGTCGACGACGACGAGCTGGTCGAGGTGACGCCGCGCCACATCCGCCTGCGCAAGCGCCACCTCGACCCGCACGCCCGCAAGCGCGCCGCGCGCACCGAGAACGCCTGAGCGGGAAAGTCCGATCGCCTGAAAACGGGACGGTTGCAGGTCGCGCAGCCGTCGCATTCTGCGACGCCTCGCCCATGGGTTGTCCATCGCAAATTGCACTCGCGCCCCAATGGTCGCCCTATTGCGACGGCGGCAGACACAGTGTGGCCGCGCGGGTGCTTGTCTAAGCGCATTGAAATGCAAAGGGTTCTTCAGGAAATCCGGCTTTCGCCTGCCTATTTGAGGTTGTCCGGCACGGGTTGGCCCGCTCCTTGCGGTGTTTCCGGTATTCGCCCCAGCGGCATTTAACCGGGAGACCCAAACCATGAAACATTCCGTGGACGTGCATGTCGGCCAGCGGGTGCGCCAGCGGCGCTGGATGGTGGGCATGACGCAGCAGCAGCTCGGCAACAAGGTCGGCATCAAGTTCCAGCAGATCCAGAAGTACGAGACCGGAACCAACCGCGTCTCGGCGTCTCGGCTCTGGGATATCGCCGCCGCGCTGGGCGTCCCGGTGTCGTTCTTCTTCGAGGGGTTGGGCCACGAGGATCTGAGCCTGGCCATGGAGCGTGGTGACATAATGACCGACAAGGAAGCGCTGGACCTGGTGCGCGCCTACTACGCGATCCCCGAGACGCAGCGGCGCCGGCTGTTCGACCTCGCCCGCGTGCTGAGCGCGGCCGCCTGAGCCCAGTCCGCCTGAGCCCAGTCCGCCTGAGCCCCGTCCGCCTGGCACCGTCCGCCTGGGCACCGTCGTCGCGGGCGCACACCCCGCCCCCTCTCCCCAGGGTGAGAGGGCGGGGCGATCCGGCCGAACGGATCGCCGAACCGGAAGCCCGCGCTCCTGCGGATGGCCGCGCACGGGTCCCGTCCCTTGCCGGCGGGCTGGGTGACGGGATGAGGCGGGGCTTTGTGCGTTCATCCCCTGACGCGGATGCCGAGAACCCTTTCGATGGCCGTCTCGATGTCGGCGTTCTCGCGGTCCATGTATCGCCGCACCTCGGCGACCTTGAGGTCGACGAGGAAGCGGAACCAGAAGCACTGCAGGACATGGAAGGCCGTCCCCTCGGTGCCGTCCAGGAATCCGAGCCGGATGAAGTACCGGTAGGAGAAGAACGCGAAGGCCCGCAAGCCGATGGGCAGCCGGGCGTAGATCCGTTCCTTGATCCACCGCTTCGTTCCGGCCTGTCTGCCGCTCCATAGGTCCGAGATCGTGTCCATCGGCATGAACCGATGCTCGAGGTTCAAAAGATCGACCGCCTCGCGACTGGCGTAGGAATTGTGCTTGGCCGTCCACCACGTCAGCGTGTTCAGGTTGTCGTCGAGGATCTCGCCCCGGAAATCCTGGATGCCGCCGGTGACGAGGATGTGCTCGTCCATCCAGCGGTTCTCGCAGCGCCCCCGCCCGGCCCGGAACAGGCGGAGCACGCGGACGGGGAATACGCCGCCATGGCGGATCGGCCGGCGCAGGAACGCCATTCGCCGCGAGACGAAGACGCCAGCCACGTCGTCGGCCAGACCGGGCAGGCGCGACGCGATCTCGTCGGCGAGCGCCTCGGACACGATCTCGTCCGCGTCGAGGCGGAGCACCCAGTCGGTGTCCGGCGGAAGCTGGTCGAGCGCCCAGTTGAACTGCGTCGCGTAGTTCACCCAATCATGGTGCGCGACGCTGGCGCCCAGCCCGGCGGCAATCTCGACGGTCCGGTCCGTGGACCTGCTGTCGACGACCAGCACCCGGTCGGCGATGCGGGAGACCGACCCGATCGCGCGCGCGACATGCACCTCCTCGTTGAAGGTGAGCATCACGACGGTCAGCGACATGCCCAGGCCAAAGCTTGTCCGATCCTGCAATCAGGGCGCGCCGGTCACGCGCTCGCGGGCTTCTGCATCACGACGGCAAGGTGCCCGCCCGATCCGAGCATCCTGCCCAGCCGGTAGACCGCGTGCTGGGCGCCGAGGTTACGCCAGTAGCGATCGCTGCTTGGAAACTCCGAGCGATCGAGCGGGCTTACGCGGGCAAGACGAACGATCTCGAGTTCGTTCGCGCCGGCGAGGTGGCGGAAGCTCTCGTCGCTGTAGCCGTGCAGGTGGATGGGCGGCTGCACGAATCCCCATTCCTGTTTCTTGATCCCGACCGCGCGCAGGCGTTGCTTGATGCGGGACGGCACCGACGACTGGTCTGGCACGCGGAGCACGAAGACGCCTCCCGGGGCGAGGCGGCCGGCCAGGACTCGGAAGACGGCAGCGGGCTCGGGCACATGTTCCAGGACGTGGATCATGAAGATCGCCTCGAAGGTCCGATCGCCGAAGAGGTGCGGGATATCGCGGTGGTCGCCGACCTCCACGGTCAACCCGAGCCGCACGCCGAAGGCCGCATCCTCCGCGTCGAGATCCATGCCGACCGCGTCCATGCCGAGAGACTGCGCCGCCTTGACGAAATGACCGCCGCCGCATCCGTAGTCGAGCATCGAGAGCCCGTGCAGGTCGGTGACGCCGGCAGCGGTCAGGTCCTTCCGGATCAACGTCGTGGCGTCCCGGACGTAGGAGTCGAAGTCCTCCCTGGCGATCTGTCCCGCGTTGAAGTTCTGATATGCGGATTTCAGGTCGTCCAGGCTCGGGAGGGGCAGGCATGTCTCCGTGCTGCACCCGACGCAGTGCAGGAACCGGCCGCGCCCGCCCTCGGCGACCGTCTTCAGCGTCGGCGCCCCGCAGACCGGGCAACTTGCGTCGGACCGCACAGGATCCATGCTTCTCTCCGGTTGAAATGCGAGGCCGGACCCGTGTCAGCTTGTCAGGTCGCCGAGCGGGCAGCCGTCTGCGAGCCCTCTGTAGAGTCGCAGCATCCGGCTCACAACGGCCCTGGTCGAGAAATCGCGCTTCATCCACCCGCGCCCCCGCTGGCCCATCGCGGCCAGGTCGGCGGTTTGCATCCGCGTTATCCCGGCGGTCAAGGGATCGACGCCGTGCTCTATCCAGAGCCCGCATCCATGCTCCTCGAGACCGGGCCAGGGCGCGCCGACCGTGGTGATGGCCGGCACGCCATGCGCGAGCGCCTCGCCGACCACGATGCCGAAATTCTCGGACCAGGTCGGCAGGCAGAAAAGATCCGCCTCCATGAACGCGCGCAGCTTCTCCTCGCCCTCGACATGGCCGTGGAAGCGGACGCGAGACGACAGGCCGTTCTCCGCGGCGCGCCGCTTCAGCGATTCGACATAGCCGGGTTCGCCCGCCCCGTACACGTCGAGCGTCACCTGCCCGGACAGGCGGGCGAGTGCGTCCAGCAGGACCTCGAGCCCCTTCTTCTCCTGCAGTCGGCTGAGGAACATCAGGCGCAGCCGTCCGTCGGGATGCCAGCTGCGCGACGGCAGGACCGCGGGTACGTCGATGCTGTTCGGGATGGCGACGGCGTCGAGGCCGCCGATGCGGGTGCGGCTGGTTTCCGCCTCCATCGCGGCGGTGACGTGAAGAACCGTGCGGCCGGGCATGACGGATCGGCAGGCGCGCTCGAACGCGGCCTTGGCGCCGCGCCGGGGGGCGTCCTTCCACTGTGCCGTGGCCTGCAGCCCACCGCGCGGCGACCAGACGAGCGGCCGGCCGAGCGCCCGGCAGACCGCAAGCGTCGGCAGCGTCGGGAACGAGTAGGTGGCCGTCAGGTGGACGATTTCGGCCCAGGCCGCCATCGCCGGCAGGCGGGCGAGCAGCCCGGGCGAGACCGAGATCATCGCGACGCGCCGGCAATACCGCACCGTGAACCCGGCCGGGTAGGTCATCGGATTGGCCGGCACCGCCACGCGGCGGCCGCGCCCCGGCGCCGTGTCCGTGGTCAGAACGCGAAGGTCGACCTCGCCGGATTCGGCAAGACCGTCGCAAAGCGCCTTTACCGAAAAGATCGGGCCGCCATAGCCCGTTGCGGGCCAGAAGCTGGGAGCGACGTGCAGGACCCGGGTCCGGTGCCCGGCCGTCATGCCGACGACTCGTCCCGGCGGCCGGAGTCCGGTCCGCGCATTCCGCGGGCGGTCGGGCCGGCGGCCCCGACGATGCCGGCGTACAGCCGGGCATAGGCCGCCGCCACGGTCTGGGGCCGGAATCGTTCCACGTTCTCGGCCCCGGCCGCGATCAGGCGATCCCGCAGGCCGGGATCCCGCATCAGGGCGCTGCAGGCCTCGCGGATGGCGGACACGTCGGTGGGGTCGACCAGGAGCGCGTTCTTGCCAGCGACCTCGTCCATCGGCGGGCAGGCGCTGGTGATGACCGGGCGGCCGGTCGCCTGCGCCTCGACGATCGGCAGCCCGAAGCCCTCGGCCGTCGAGACGAAGACCAGGGCATGCGCCGCGGCGTATTCGCCGAGCAGTTCTTCGTCCGAGATGCCGACGAGGTTGCGATACCGGATGCCGTGCCGGTCCAGCGCCGCCTTCTGGCTGTCGGCGAGCGAGCCGACGATCGTCAGCTCGATGTCGAGCCCGGCGAACGCCTCGATGACGCGCTCAAGGTTCTTGTTGGCCTTCGTGCCGATCTGCAGGCAGCGGAACGGACCGTCCAGCGCCGGGTAGGGAACGGGCTGGAAGGTCTCGGAGACCGGATCGTGGATCACGTGGATCTTCGCCGGATCGCAGCTGAGCAGGTCGAGCAGCCGCTGCCTGGTCGCCGCCGAGATGGCGACGAGCGCCGCCGAGCGTTTCTCGGGCAGCCAGTACCAGAAGAGCCAGAGGAGGAAGCGCTTCAGCCCGCGCTCGCGGTCGACGATCAGCGTGTCGTGGATGGTGAGCACACTGCGCGATTTCGGCAGGAAATAGGTCAGGTAATGCACGTCGCCGGTGACATGGTTGACCTCGCCGACATGGCGCCGGGCGCGCCACGCGTCGCGCAGGCGCGGGAGGATGCGGCGCGATAGGAACCGGTTCCGCACCACCGTGACGTCGATCCACGATGGCAGGGCGGCGCGCACGTCCCGGTCGACCCGCTCGATGCTGAAAGCCATGTTCGGCCTGCGGGTGAACTGGACGACGCGCAACGCTGGCGGGGTGTCGGTCACCGGTCGCTCCGCGCAGCGTCCGTTGCGCGCTGGCGGATACGGCAATAGAGGTCGAGGTCTCGCCCGACCTTCAGCCGCATCAGCGCGGAGAACACGGGGCCGAAGCCCCGGCGGCGGTCATAGTCGGAGCGGTTCACGACGCCCAGGGCAAGGCTGGCCGGGTCGTATCCCAGCGCGCCGAAGATTCCGGTCACATCCTCCTGCAGCCGGTCGAAATCGCCGATGCGGTCCACGAGGATCGTGCCCTCCGCGTCCATCAGGAAGTGCGCCCCGGGCTTGAAGGGGTAGAGCAGCGCCCAGATCCGGAACGTGGTCATCCGTGAGAACAGCACCCGGAGTGCCAGGGGGACCGAGATCTTTCCGTCGTTCGGTTTCTTCCTGAGCGTGATGGGGCCTGTGCGCACCTGCCTGGCGGGCCGGCCGTTCCGGTAGAAGTAGTACTTCGAGCGGATCGCCTCCATCGGATCGCGAAAGAACGCGACGAAGACGTAATCCGCCGCCCGGCTGCCCATCACCGCGCGTATCTCGCTTGCCGTCGCATGCGAGGGCATGGGCCGCCAGTTCCCGGCCGCGTCGAGCACCTCGTTTCGCCGGATGTCGGGGTCGATCTCGCGCAGGCGGGTCTGGATGGCCGTCGTGCCCGTCTTCGGCACCGCGACGAACACAAACCGCTTTTCTTCCGAGAACAGCACGGCCCGGTGATCCCCCGGCGGTTGTCAGATGAGGTAGCCGAAGCGCAGCGCCAACTCGCCGCAACTCTCCGCGATGATCTCGCGAGCCCAGTCCGGCAGCGACGAGAGATAGCGGTCATTCACGTCGGTGCGCAACGGGTACCACTTGCGCCGGTTGAATGCGTCGTGGCGCGAGCCCCACGGAATCCGGTCGCGCGGTCCGGGCAGGATCCCCTCGTCGCGCGGCAGACCGGCGAAATCGCATATCTCGCCCACGGTCTCGGCCGGCGAGCGCAGGATCGAACTCGAACCGCCAGGTCCGCAGGCGGATGCCGTCGTCGCGCCCGGCGTCGGCCAACGCCGCCTCGACGCTGTTTCGCCAGTGCTGGGCACAAAGCCTGACGCGGTCCTCAAGCGACCGGTCCAGTCGGGCGACGACCGAGTTTGCCGTCGCCTGGCTCCAGACCAGCGCGTAGGGATTTCGCGTCACCAGCACGAAGGATGGCGCACAATCGGCCAGAAGCGCGTGCACGAAGCCGACGCGCACCGTCAGCGACTGGCTCTTGTCGATGAAGCGCGCCGGACCCTCGCCCCGCGCGTTCATCCGGACCACGCCGGCGATGATGGTGCGATAGCGGGCGCCGACCTCGGGCACGGCATCTTCCGCGGTGCGCCGGTAGTGCGGCAGGAAGTCGTCGTTGGCGTAGAGCCAGCTATGATCGCGGGAGGGGTATCCCGGCAGGTCGATGCGCCGCCATCCGAAATCCTCCGGCAGGATCGGCTCGAGCGCGTTCTGGGCCTCGTCCTCGCCCGCCCAGTTGGAGGAGTCTCCGGTGACCGAAACCGCGTGCCGGTGCCGGTGCAGGATGCGGGATAAAAGCGTCAGCCCGCCGCCCTGGGTGCCGATGAGGTAGATCGGCCGGTCGAGCCGCTGGTCCGTGTCCTTGCGAAAACGCGCGTTCCACCGCCATCGGTTCGTCCGGTAGTGGAAGTAGGCGGAGTTGACCTTGCGGATCGGCACGATCCCGGTGAGCCTCTCCTTCATCGCGCACCCCGTCGCGTGCCGGCGCAGGCGGGATCAGGCATAGGTGTTCGAGGCATCGAAGCGCCCGTGCGCCAGCTCGAACCAGCCAAGCGCCCGCGCATGCACGACCACGTAGTTGGCGGAGAAGAATCTCTCGAGTTCCGGATGCCACTCGGCATAGGGCTCGATCCGTTTCGGCAGTATTCTGGCGACCGTGTAGGGCAGGCGCTCGAGTAGCTCGAAGACGTCCTTCAGGAAGCGGCGATTATCGATCCAGCGCTTGGTGTACTCGAACTGGAAGACGTCGATCCGCTGCTCGGAGAGCATCCGGAATGCGCCGGAGAGGACGGCCGCGTCGTGCCCCTCGGCATCGCATTTCACCAGGACGGCATTCGTGATGGCATTCGCCTCGCAGAAGCCGTCGAGGGTCGCCGTCTCTACGACGATTCTCTCGCGCGACGGGTCGCGGCGCGTCGACTCCGTCTCCAGCGAGTTGCGCCCCGAGGTGACGCCGCCCAGGATCTCCATCCTGGCACTGCCGGCACGGTCGGAAAGCGCGACGGGAATGATCTGGATCCGCCGACGTTCCGGAAGTCCCTCGATCGCGGAGAGCAGTTTCTCGCGCGTTGCCGGGACCGGCTCGAAGGCGAAGATCCGCACGTCCTCGGGCGCGCCTTTGCGGAGGTTCCTGTAGAGGTGCAGGAACTGCGCTGTCCAGCCGCCGACGTTCGCGCCGATGTCGAAGACCACCATTTCCGTGTCGCTGCCGGCATTCAGCACCACCTGGCGCTGAACGTAGGCCTCTCCGCTCGTCTCGGTCAGGTTCGTGCGGGGCTCTCCGCGGGCATGCATGTAGAGGCGGCGACCCAGTTTCCAGGCCGTCCGTCTCGCCACGCGTCTGCCGATCATTCGTCTTTCCAATGCGGGATGCGGTGCGTTCGGAACCTGACGCCTTTCACGCGAGCCGGCCCTTGAGCCAGTCGACGATGCGCCTGAACTGCTGCTCCGCAGAATACCCGCAGGACCGTGACCGGGCAAGGCCGGCCGCGGCGATGCGCTCGCGCGCCGCGTCGTTGCCGAGGTAGAAGCGCGCCTTGTCGACCAGTTCCTCGTCGCTGGCGAAGAACTCGGCTTCCTTCCCCTCGGCGAAGAGCGCCTCATGCGGCGCGGTCCGCTCGGCCAGCATCATCGTCCCGCAGGCGGGGATCTCGAAGGTCCGGGTGGTGGTCGTTTCGGGAATCCGCTTGCTGAGCAGGCCGAGCGCGATCTTCGCGCCGGAAAGCGCCTGGGCGTAGCCTGGGCCGAACAGGCCGTCGCCGCGGACGCATGACCTGGCCCAGGCATGCCGGCGCGCATGGCGCATCCAGTTCGGACCCCAGATCGCCACCGGAAGCGTCCGGGCAAGGGTCGCGAGACGCGCCGCGTAATGCCGCTGGCAATGGCCGATGAACGCGATCTCGGACCGGAGTTGCGCCGGTACGTCCTGCGGCCGTCGCGGGGAGAGCCGCCGGCCATGGCCCTGCAGGATCAGCAGCAAGTCGCGAGCGCCCCCTGCGCGGTAGCTTTCCAGCTCGAATTCCTTCGTCGTGACGGACAGATCGTATTGCGCCAGGCCACGGAAGAAGTGCCGCGATCGGTTCTCGAGGAACTGCGCGTCCGGCGTGAAATGGATCGCGAGCCCCGCCCTCGCCCCGGACTTCAGCGCGTGCAGCGTCTCTGGGTAGAGCCAGGTCCCCTTCTCGACGAAGACGGCGTCGTAGTCTGTCGCGCGTGCAGCCGTCAGCAGGTCGCGGTTGAAGCGGGACACCGCCCGCCCGATGGAGAAACGGGACGAGACGGAGCGCTCGACCCGCGAGCCGGCCATCACGTACGGGAACCGGTCGAAGCCTGTCACCGCGATGCCCGAGCCCCCGATAATCGACATCCAGTCGAGACCGTTGCCACCCTCGCGAAGGTTGCCGACGTAGAGAAGTCGAGGTGACGTGGGCATCCGTGACCCCCGGATCGGGCGCAGCATCCTGCCGGCTTGGCAGGTGGAATGGAGGGTTCCTATACGCGTTGCGGATTTGCGAAGATCGCCACGGCATTCGGATCGAGGACGCGCGCGGTATTCGCGTAGAATGCGGCCCTGAAGAGGCCGAAAATCAGCCGCCTGACCAGCAGCACGGGGATACGGCGGGACGCCCGGCGCAGCCCGACGCCGCGCAGGGGCAGGGCGGCGCCGGTCATCGAGACGAGCTCGAGCCCCGCGGCGATGGCGATCTGCTGCACCTTGCCGCTCCCGAGGTAGCTTCGGTGCGTCATGTCCCCGTGGTACATCGCTCCGGAGAACGGGCTGTCGCCGCTCGGGAAACGGGCGAGGATGCGTCCGCTGGGCTTCAGGACCGATTTCAGCTCTGCCAGCAGCCCGATCAGGGCGTCGGTCTCGATGTGCTCGAAAACGTCGAACGCGGCGATCAGGTCGAACTCTCTGTCCCCGGCGATGTCGCCGATCGGCTCCGCCGAATGGTGAGCTTCGAACCCGTGCTCGCGGGCTCTGCGGACCAGTTCCTCGTCCGCCTCGATCCCGGTGACCGACCAGCCGGACCGGGAACAGAAAGCGAGGAAGCTGCCGTTTCCGAAACCGAGCTCAAGGACGTCGAGGGGGCCACCCGCCAGCTGACAGCGGGCGATCTCGGCCCTGAAGCAGGCGGCCTCCTCGGCCGCGAGCGCTCCGAAGGAACTGGCATCCCAGCGCTTCCAGTCGCGGTAGACGTATTCGAACGACATCGGCCGCTATCTCCCGCCTTCTTCGATCCACGGCCGCTCGGGGCCCGGGGGCCGCGCTGCCCCGGCCGGAGATCCCGCCTGCAGGAGAACCGCCTTGGCAGCCCACAGAACGAACAGCAGGCCGAGATAGGTTGGCAAGCCGCCGATGATGTTGGTCTGAAGAAAGCCGGTGGGCCCGATTGCCGCCGTCTGGAGAGCCTGCAGCACAGCGGGCAGGTAGATGAAGTCCCGTCGGGCGATCTGGCGGTAGGACAGGATTGTCATCAGCCCGAGGATCGCGCCCATGATGGCCGAGAAGGCAATGGTCCCGACCCACCCGTATATCCAGTAGCCTTCGGCATAGACCGAGAGCCCGACCTTGCTGTCGGCGACAGGGCTGCCGGTGGTCGCCTGATAGAAAATCTCGCCGGGGTGCTCGACCGACGGTTTGTTCGGCCAGATGAAGCGGGGGATCAGGTAGAACAGCACGGGCTGGTACCACTCGCCGCCCTGACCGAAGTCATGCTGCTGCATGGCGCGCACCTGCGGACCGGCATAGGCGAGCCGCGCCCACCAGACCTGTCCCTTCTCGGGCAGGTATAGCGCTCGGCCCGAGAGGCTATGGATGCTTTCGCCCCGCACGACGAAGCGTTCCATCATCTCGACACGCTCGCCCAGCGTCGTCGGATCCCCCACGGCAGCGCTCATCTGCACCAACAGACGTCCCGCGGTATTCACCTCCTGCAGGATCGGAAACAGGATCACGGTCGCCGCGATCCAGACGGCCAGGCGCCGGTAGCTCCTGTGCGCGAGGAAAGCGCCGATCGCCGGCAGCAGTATCGCCAGCATCGTGACTTCCTTCGAGAACTGGACGAGCCCGAGGAGGAAATGGATGGGCCAGAGCGACCAGAAGACCACGGTCCAGAGCCGCGAGCCCCGGACGCTTCGATAAGCCGCCAATGCGAAGCCGAGGTCTGCGAGCCCCGCGAGGCCCTTTATCACGCCCGGTACCACCCGGTCCGAAATCGAGAACTCGGCGGGCAGGATGACACCGAACTTCAGCACGAGCCCGGTTCCCAGGAAGGCGGCGGCGACGATCCCGACCGGCACGACGGGGGCGGCGCTTCTCTCGGTTCGCGCGGTCCCCGGGGACACCATCCTCAGCACCGTGCAGAATGCCGCAAGAGCGCAGAACACACCGAGCATTGTCAGCAAGTTCGCACGCGTCAGTTCCTGCTGCGTGATCCCGAACACCGAGCGGCCGAGGTGCGAGAGCGTCGCCTCCTGGCCGAAGATGTAGACCATGTTGCCGAACCCGAAGAACAGGCCGGTCGACAGGGGAAAGAGCGCGGCCCCGGTCCAGATCGTCGTCAGGTCCTCGCGGATCATCCGTGCCGACGTCCAGACCGTCGCGACCAGCAGGACCGCCTGGCCCAGCAGGTTGATCTGGCGGTAGACAGCCCCGCCGCAGGTGGCCGACAGGCAGGCAGCCGTGAAGAGCACGTAATAAACGTAAAGGCCGCCGACGATCAGCATCAGCCGCAGAAGGTGAGCGCCGATCCGATCCATGTCGCCGCTATCGGCATCCGTCGGCACCCGGGTGGTCACCTCAGGTCCTCGTGCTGGCGAAGGCGTCGACGCGAGAGCCCAGCCGTTGCCGAAGGGCGAGGGACGCGGCCAGTTCCGTCCCGCCGATCGTCACGGCCGTCGCGATCGCTGCGCCCAGCGCCCCGATGAACGGGATGAGGGCGAGATTGATGCAGATGTTGACGACCGCGCCCAGCGAGGTGAGGCGGATGGTCGTGCGCTCGAGCCGCATCATCGTCAGCACATTGCTGGCAGCCCCGAAGGTGGTCGAAAGGACAGTGCCGAAGGACAGCACGACGGCCGGCCAGAAGGCCGGCAGATACTCGCTTCCGAAGGCGAAATCGATGGCCGGCCGCCCAGCCAGGAGCAGGATGAGAAAGAAGACCGTCGTCCCCGCCAGCATCGCGCGGTTGCCGAGCGTTACGACCCGCCGCAGGTCGTCAAACTCGCCGGCCACGTTCGCGGCGGCGATGCGCGGCGACAGAAGAGCGATGCCGATGGTCCGGAAGACGAGCGGAAACAGCCCGATCTGCGCGGCAATGCGGTACTGCGCGACCTCGGTGGTCGTCGAGATCGCCCCGAGCATCAGGATGTCCAGGTAGCCGTTGACCATCGAGATTGCGCTGATCCCCGTCAGCGGCAGCAGGGTGCCGAGCCAGGCGCGGCTCTCGAACTTCAGGCTGGCGGCCGCGACGGCCGCAGGCTGCGCGCGCCGGATCAGCCAACTCGCGTGCAGCAGGGCGACCGCGGCCGATGCGAGATAGATCGCCACGAGCTCGGCCGGGCCGGCATGCCAGAGCCAGAGGGCGGCACCGCCCGCTGCCAATAGTAGCGCCGGGCGCACGATGCCGTCGGGAACGCGGCTCTGGACAACGTTGCGGAACCCGGCCAGCACGCCCCTCGTGCAGTTCAGGAGCGCCATGACCGGGATCGTCGCCGCCGACAGCAGCAGCATGGGAAGCAGACCGGCGTCAGGCTGGTAGAGGCCCGCGCCAGTGGCGACGAGATATCCGGCCGCCGCGACCGCGATCAGGACGAGCGAGCCGACGGCGACCAGGATCAGCGAGAACCGCTGGATCCCCTTCACGACTCCGAAGCGACCTTCCCTCACGCCGATGGCGATTTCGCGAACCAGCAGCGTCGGCAGTCCCATGTTCAGGGGCAGCGAGAGGAACTGGGAAATCGTGATGACCAGGACGTATCGCCCGTAGTCGTCGTCGCCCAGGAAGCGCGCGAAAAGAACCACCGTCGCCAGCCCGAGCGCGGCATTGAGCATTTTCACGGCCAGCAGGCCGGCACTGCCGGAAAACCAGCGATTGCGGACCACCCGGCCAATCGCCGATGGGGCACGCGGCTGACGGATGCCTGGTCTATCCGCTTCGACGGTCATCCGGGCGGCCTTCACTGCCGAACCAGGGGGCAAACAAAACACTCATTTTCGGCCGAACGGCCACTGTGGCCTCGGCACGGTCTTCGGCCAAATCCGCAAGCGTGTCGGCACGCCCGATACGGGCGAGCCATATATCAACGAGATGTCGCGAACAAGATCGCCGCGGGCCCGCAGCGCGCCCTTCGGGATCGCCGGTGAAGACTTTCAGCACCTGTTGCGCCGGTGCTTCGCCAGGCGCTCGGGCCCGCTTTGCGCCTTCGTGGGGTCGGCTGTCTCAAGGCTTCAAATCCCTGCCACTTCACCGAAATCTTGACAGTGTACTTGCCCGGCGCTACGCGGCGGTCAGCCGGGTGGGGTGATGTCAGCGCCAATTAATCTGTTGGCACCTTGGCCCGCGTTCGGAAGGATTTGGGTGGCCGCTTGAGGGATCGAGTGCGTCGCGTCATATCCGTAGGCCGAATGCCGGCAGATGGGGAGGGCACCGGCGTCAGGGGGTGACGACCGGCGCCGTGCGCAAACACCGTTTGGAGGCGAGATGCGCCTGGCGTTCTTTATCCTGACCGTGCTGGTCGCCGCGGGCTCGATCTGGCTTTCCGACATCGTGAACGCCGACGCGAACCGGGCTGGGCGCCAGGTCGAACTTCAGCGGGCGCTCGCGGAAAATGGTGTCCGCCGGATGCTCTGGAGTTCGGAGGCCTACGACTTTTCCGACGTCGTCCTGGGTGAGACCACCGCGGCAGGCGACATGGTGTTCCGGGGCATGATCGCGCAGAACGGGGGCTCTGGCCTGGCCTACGGTCATGCCCGTTCGATCTGCGATGGACGGTTCGATGATCCGGCGTGCTGGACGGTATCGTACCTTGAGATTGATGGCCGGACAGTACAGGGCGCAAATGGCCGGTTCCACTGATCGCGCCGGCTGTCGGTCCGGGTCCAGCCCGATGCGCTGCCGAGAATGACAGAAAGTCGGTTCGGTTCCTTCGACAGCCTGTGATTTCGACACCTCTGCGTGATACAAGTTCAGGCCGAGGTTGAAGTTGTCACTCGCTGTTCTCGCCGAGGCTGAGATCTGAGGTCGGACGCGTCATGAAGCAGATCTATCCTCCGGTTCGAGAAAGGTCTCTAGCGGCTGCGGAGCCGCAGGAGAGGAGCCGCGTGCGCGCCAATGGCGACGAGATGCGGCGGTATATCGGCATGATCCGCCGCAACCTGCTCGTCCTCGCCGCTTTCCTCGTGCTCGCCTTGCTGCTGGGGTATTTCTTCTCGCGGACGCTCGAGCCCAGCTACACTGCCAGGTCCACGGTCATGCTGAGCACGCGCCAGACGAACGTGGTGGATTATCAAAACGTCCTGTCGGGCATTCCGACCGACGTCGGCGCCGTCTCGGGCGAAATCCAGCTCCTGCAGTCGAACGAGTTGCTGGGGAAGGTCGTCAAGCGGCTTCATCTCGATCGGGATCCGGAATTCGTTCGTCACGAGACGGCCGCCGCGGGCGAGCCCGGCTGGCTGAAGAGTCACCTGCGCGCCGCGGTCGAGGGTGTTCAGGGCCTGCTGGGACTCGATCCGCGGGTGAAACTTCCGACGGCAGACGCGGCGCCCGATGCCGACATGATAGCCGCGGCAGCGAGCCTGCAGAGGCGCCTGAACGTCCGAGCGACGGGTGATTGGGCTCCGGTCATGTCCATCTCGGTACAATCGGAACACGCGCACAAGGCCATGCTCCTCGCCAACGCCATCGCCGAGGTCTACATCAACGACCAGCTGGAGGCGAAGTTCGAGGCGACCCAGCGGGCGACGACATGGCTGGGCCAGCGCCTGACCGAGCTCAAGCAGAAGGTCGAGTCCTCCGAGGCCGCCGTTGCCGCGTTCCGCAAGCAGATCTCGACGGATCAGGGGCCGGGTCTGGAACTCTCCGACCAGCAGATGTCCGAACTCAGCAAGCAGCTCATTCAGGCCAGCGCGGCGCGTGCCGAGGCGGAGGCGGAACTGAATCAACTGCTTGCCGAGGACCGTTCGACGACCGCCGGCCGCCAGGGCTCCGGCGCGGCCTCGATCGCCGAGCCGCGGAAGGAGCGTGAGCGGCTGCTCGCGCGGGAAGCGGACCTCATCAAGCAATACGGCGCCGACAGCCCCGAGGTGACGGCGATCAAGGACGAGATCGTCGCCCTCGACCGGGCGATCGCCGTCAGCTCGCGGGCAACGGGGGACGAGGTGCGTCTGCGGCGGAACATCGACGTAGCGCGGAACGCGCTCGACGGCGCCCGCGCCCGCGAAGCCGCGCTGAAGAAAAGCCTGGAGAAACTCGAGAGCGGCAGCCTCGACCAATCGAACGACACGCTGAAGCTGAACGAGCTCGAGCGCGAGGCCGAGGCGGACAGGTTGATCTATCAAAACTTTCTGACGCGCTTCAAGGAGATCTCGCAGCAGGCGGACATGCAGCAGCCGGATGCACGCCTGATTTCGCCGGCCGAGGTCGCGACGTTCACCGGCACCTCCACGTCAAGGGTCCTGCTTACCGCCAGTCTGCTGGGCTTGGCGCTCGGCGCCGGAATCGTGATCTTGCTGGAGAGGATGAACGACCGGTTCCACTCGGCTGCCGATCTCGAGGAGTCCGTCGGGGTGGCGGTGCTGTCCAGCCTGCCGCGCGCGCCGGGGAGCTCGAAGCGTCCTGATGTTCTGGCGCATGTGCGCCAGAAGCCCACCTCGGCGCTGGCCGAGGCCGTCCGCAACCTCAGGACGTCGCTGCTGCTGTCCAGCATCGACGTGCCGCCCAAGGTGGTGATGGTGACGTCGTCCGTCGCCGAGGAGGGAAAGTCGACGAGTTCGCTCCTGCTCGCCTACATGAACGTCCGGATGGGCCGTTCGACGATCGTCGTCGACTGTGATCTGCGCCGCCCGACGCTCCGAGATTGCTTCGGCCTGAGCGCGGGACCCGACTTCCTGTCCGTGCTGGACGGATCGGCTGAGCTGGAGGAAGTCGTGACAACGGACCCCGACAGCGGAATCGATCTCCTGCCGATCAGCAAGGCCGTCCCGCAGGCGTCCGACATCCTGTCATCGGCCCGGTTCCGCCAGGTCATCGAGACGCTCTCGGAGCATTATGACCTGGTCGTGCTGGACGTGCCCCCGGTCCTTCTGGTGTCGGATGCGGGCGTCGTCGGCGGCGTCGCTGACGCAACCGTCTACGCCGTCCGCTGGGGCAAGACCCCGCGCGAGCTGGTCAAGAAGGGCATCAAGCAGCTGGCCGACTATGGCATCCGGGTCAACGGTGCGCTCCTGACCTTCGTCGACCGCCGCGAGGCGGCGCAGTACGAGGCCTATCGCTACGGATACGGCGAGTACCGCAACAGGTATTACTCGGACTAGGACGTGGCCCCATAAAGGGTATTCCTTTTGAGGGCCGGCGGTGATTCAACCTCCTGAATAGAGGAGGTTTCGATGCGACGCCACGAACTGAGCGACGAGGAATGGGCGATCATCCAGCCGCTGCTGCCGAACAAGCCGAGAGGTGTGCCGCGGGTCGACGACCGTCGCGTGCTGAACGGCATCCTGTGGCGGTTCCGGACGGCGCGCCCTGGCGCGACATACCCGAGCGCTATGGGCCGAGAACGACGCTCTACAACCGCTTCGTGCGATGGCGAAAGGCAGGCGTCTGGGACAGGCTTCTGGAGGCGGTCTCAAAGGCTTACGATGGCGAGATCGTCATGATCGACTCGTCGTGCGTGCGCGTGCACCAGCACGGCGCCGCCCCCAAAAAGACGATGGGGATGGTTGCATGGGACGCTCCCGGGGCGGGCTGACGACGAAGATCCATGCGCTCGTCGACGCCGAGGGCCGCCCGGTGCGGATCACGCTGACCGCCGGGCAGGCGGGCGACGCGCCGGCAGCGCCCGAACTCCTCGAGATGCTCGCCCCGGGCGCGACGCTGATCGCCGACCGGGCCTACGACACCGACGCGATCCGCGGCCTCGCCGCCGAGCGCGGCGCCTGGGCGAACATCCCGCCGCGCGTGATCCGAAAGGACAGCTTCGCCTTCAGCGGCTGGGTCTACCGCCAGCGCAACTGCATCGAGCGGTTCTTCAACCGCCTCAAGCACTTCCGGGGCCTCGCTACCCGATACGACCGCAACCCGGAGAACTTCCTCGCCGCCATCAAGCTCGCCGCAATCCGCATTTGGCTGGCGACATATGAGTTCACGTCCTAGGTGGGCCGCTCGCCCGACCCCCGACCGGAGTGCGAATTTCGCGGTGCGGGGTTGCGTCGCGTGGATGGGTGCGCCATCATTTTCGACAGTATGCAGCAAGCGAAAGGAGGTGATCCAATGTCGAGTGAGACCTTGGAGATGGTGGTCGGGACAACCGCGGGGGCCGTCGGCTGAGGAGCAGCCTCCGGGCCGGCGGCCTTCGGGCCGGGCATTTCGCGCCCTGAACCGGTCCACGATCTCAAAGCTCACGGAAGGCCGCCCCGCGGGGCGGCCTTTTCCTTTGCGGCGTCTTGCGGGGCTCCACCACCGCGCGGGGCTTCCGCGGGCCGCCTGCAACCGGCGCAGCCGGACGGGCGTTTCATATACGGTCACTCACGGAGATGGCCGGAGACGATGGCCCAGGAGACGACGGCAATGGCGACAAATCCCAAGGCGGCCGGAATGACCGAATCGGAACTGCGCAGTTCGGAGACAATCAAGCTGATCGGCTCGGACAAGGTCGAGGGCACGCAGGTCTACAACACCCAAGGCGAGCATCTCGGCCACATCGAGAAGGTCATGATCGACAAGCACTCGGGCAAGGTGGCCTATGCAGTGATGTCATTCGGCGGCTTTCTCGGTATCGGAGAGGCGCACTATCCGCTGCCCTGGGAGGCGCTGGACTACGAGGTCGAGCGCGACGGCTATGTCGTCGACATCGACAGGCGGAAACTCGAGGGTGCGCCCTCCTTCGCGCGGGGCGCCGACCCGGCCTGGGACGACCCGACCTACAACCGCGAGATCTATGGCTACTACGGCCTGGCATATCCATTTCCGCTGGTCTGACGCGGACCGGAAGCAGAAACGCCGCCCCGGGGGGCGGCGTTTTCAGTTGGTGGGGACGGAGCCAGCCTCTCCCTGCTGTCAGCTCATGACGGGGATCGAGAACTCCGCGCCTTCCTTGACGCCCGAGGGCCAGCGGGTCGTGACCGTCTTGGTGCGCGTGTAGAAGCGGAAGGCGTCCGGCCCGTGCTGGTTGAGGTCGCCGAAGACCGACTTCTTCCAGCCGCCGAAGGTGTGGTAGGCCAGCGGCACCGGGATCGGTACGTTGATGCCGACCATGCCGATGTTGATCCGGTCCGAGAAGTCGCGCGCCGTGTCGCCGTCGCGGGTGAAGATCGCGGCGCCGTTGCCGTACTCGTGGTCCATGGCGAGGCCGAGCGCTTCCTCATAGGTCTTTGCGCGGACGGTCGAAAGGACCGGGCCGAAAATCTCGGTCTTGTAGATGTCCATGTCCTTGGTGACGCGGTCGAACAGGCAGCCGCCGATGAAGTTGCCCTGCTCGTAGCCCTGCAGGCGGAACTCGCGGCCGTCGACGACCAGCTCGGCGCCTTCCTCGACGCCGCGGTCGATCAGGCCGCGCACGCGGGTGTAGGCCTCGCGGGTGACCAGCGGGCCGAAGTCGACGTCGTCGCCCGCCGTGTAGGGGCCGATCTTCAGGCTCTCGACGCGCGGCGCGAGCTTCTTGATCAGCCGATCCGCCGTCTCCTCGCCGACGGGCACCGCGACCGAGACGGCCATGCAGCGCTCGCCCGCGGCGCCATAGCCGGCGCCGACCAGCGCGTCGACGGCCTGGTCCATGTCGGCGTCGGGCATGACGATCATGTGGTTCTTGGCGCCGCCGAAGCATTGCACGCGCTTGCCGGCCGCGCAGCCCCTCGCATAGACGTACTGGGCGATCGGGGTCGAGCCGACGAAGCCGATGGCGGCGACATCCGGGTCGTCGAGCAGCGCGTCGACCGCCCCCTTGTCCCCGTTGACCACGTTCAGGATGCCTTCCGGTGCTCCCGCCTCGAGCATCAGCTCGGCCAGCATCAGCGGCACGGAGGGGTCGCGCTCGGACGGCTTGAGGACGAAGGCGTTGCCGGCGGCGATGGCCGGGCAGAACTTCCACATCGGGATCATCGCGGGGAAGTTGAAGGGCGTGATTCCGGCGACGACCCCAAGCGGCTGGCGCATGGAGTACATGTCGATGCCGGGGCCGGCTGACTGCGTGTATTCGCCCTTCAGCAGGTGCGGCGCGCCGATGCAGAACTCGGCGACCTCGAGCCCGCGCTGCACGTCGCCCTTTGCGTCGGGCAGGGTCTTGCCGTGCTCGCGCGACAGCGCCTCGGCCAACTTGTCCATGTCGCGCTGCAGGAGCGAGACGAACTTCATCATGACGCGCGCCCGGCGCTGCGGGTTCGTCGCCGCCCAGCCGGGCTGCGCCGCCAGGCCGTTCTCGACGGCGGCGCGGACCTCGTCGGCGCTGGCGAGCGGGCATTTCGCCTGCACCTCGCCGGTTGCCGGGTTGAAGACGTCCGAGAACCGGCCGGACGTCCCCTTGACGTGCTTGCCGCCGATGAAGTGCGTCAGTTCCTGCGTCATGGCATCCTCCCGTTAAGACCGGCCCGCGGCCGCATGGCCGCTGCATTTCCGGTTTTCGCCGGCAGGTCAAGGGCTGCCACCGGGAGGCGATTTCCCGGCGCCGGATTTATGCTAGCTTCGCGCCGCCAGGGTGGCGGGAGGAAGCGGCATGGAAGACGAGGACGTCGAGGCATTCCTGAAAGGCAATCCGCCGAAGAGCGACGAGAAGCACGGCGACTACACGAAGCGCATGGTGACGGCGCTGGGCCTGCACCTGACCACGTCCGGCTCGACCGAAAAGGCGGACCGGACCCAGGTCCACACCGTTGCGGGCTATACGCATTTCGGCAAGGCGAAGACTGCGGCGGCCAAGCCGAAGGCCAAGAGCAAGAAGGACGAGCTGATCGAAAAGCGCCAGGAGGAGCAGGCGGCGCTGATGAAGAAGCCCGTCAACTTCTCGCCGAACTTCAACACGCACATGTACGCGGGAGAGAAGCATGCCAAGGGCCACAAGGGGCTGCATGCACTTTGCCTGCTTCTGGGCGTCACCGACGTGACGAAACGGCCCGCGGTTACCGGGATCACCCGGTGCGACAGCAAGAATGGCTGCTATTCCGCGGACATCAAGCTGCACGGGAACGCGGATTCGAAGCGCAGCTCGCTGTTCCCCGATAACTGGACCGACAAGGAGATCCGGCCCGTCGTCGAGGCGGCCTTCCGGTACTGGCGCGTCCACCACGTGCAGATGGTGAACGAGAAGGGGCCGTGCAAATGGGCCGGCATGGCGACGGTCAACGGTATCGAGACGAAGATCGGCGGCTATGGCGACGGCGACAAGAAGGAGGGGCTGACGCAGGCCTATCCGGCGATCAACGGCGCCTGGATCGAGGAGACCGTCTGACCGGCCGCGCCCGCGGCGGGGGCGCCCGTCAGTGCACGGTCATGTTGACGTAGCGGCTGCGGTCGAGGCCCAGCCCGCCGCACTCGGCGTCGATCTGGCCGCAGAGCATCTGCCAGACGTCCTCGCGCGACCACGGCTTCTTGCAGGACGCGGCGCCGCGATAGAAGTCGAGATAGCAGTCGCAGCAGGCGGCGATGCCGAGATTTCCCTTGGCAACGTGGGACTTGCGGTAGGCGTCCATCAGCGTGGCGCAGGTCTCGAGATAGGTCCGCAAGGTCGCCGCCGTCAGCACCGGCGAGCCGTCGAGGAAGGCCAGCGCCAGCTTGCCGTGCGCCTGGTCGACGATGCGGTCGGGCCCGATGTTGATTCGCTGGGGCAGCTGGCGGGTGGCGCCGGCCATCACCTCGAGCATCTCGCGGAGCTTGAACGCCGTATCGTCAACGCCCGGCCTGGCGAAGGCGTTGGCCTTGGCGAGGAAGCCGGCGGCGATGCCGAGGTTGCAGTAGTGCGCGGCGTCCGACCGGCCGCAGGCGGTCGACGGCTGGTCGACGACCGAGGCGTCCTTGTCGAGGAAGTCGTAATAGGCGTCGTCGCCCGAGCGCAGGCCCGTCGCGATCTGGTGCGTCGCCTTGGCGCTGACGCCGTCGGCATGGCCCAGCGTCTGGCCGTGCAGGTCCCGCAGGCGGTCGGTCAACCCCTTGTAGCAGAACAGGAAAAGGAAGAAGTAGCGGGCCCGCTGGGCAGCGTGCATGCGGAGCGCGTCGCCAAGCCGGCCCGCGAGTATGGCGAGCGCCGGGTTGGTCTCGGTGTGGATGCGGCCCATGAAATTGTCCCTCGGGAAATCGGAGGTGGGGCGGCCGGCAATATCGGCCGCCGCCGACACTGTGCCACCGTTGCCCGGGCGGTGGAAGATGCAACCGCCGGGGCGGATCCCGGCCGGGCGGACGCGGGGTCCCGGCAAGGGGAGACAGGTGGAGAAGCGCGGGCTTCCGCGGCGTGGAGACGCGTGGAGAAAGGTTCGGAAACGCGCGGGCGCACGGGTGAAGGAAAGTGAAGGGTACTTGTCGTTAATCAGATCCCGAGGGGGGATTCGGGACGAACGGGCGAGGGGGGAAACGGGCGCGGCAGCGCCCGCCCTACCGGAACAGCCCCTTGAGCAGCGAGCGGACGACCGAGCGGCCGATCTGCGAGCCGGCGGCGCGGGCGGCGGACTTGGCGGCGGCCTCCCAGGCGGTGTCGCCGCGGCGCGCCGCGGGGCGCGGGCGCTCGGCACGGGTGCCGTGGCTGCGGGGGGCGTCCTCCGGGTCGTCCCGGTCCCGGCTGTAGCGGCCGCCATAGCGGCGGGCGGCGCCGAGTTCCTCGGCGTCGACCTCGGGATCGGCCTCGACCTTGCGGGCGGCGCGGGCGGCGAGCATCTCGTAGGCGCTCTCGCGATCGACCGTCTTGTCGTAGAGGCCGGCGACGGGCGACTGCTGGATGGCGCGCGTGCGGGTCGCCGGGTCGCAGGGGCCGAGGCGCGAGGCGGGTGGGCGGATCAGCGTGCGCTCGACCATGCCCGGCGCGCCCTTGTCGCCCAGCATAGAGACGAGCGCCTCGCCGGTGCCGAGGTCGGTGATCGCCGCGGAGGTGTCGAAGTCGGGGTTGGCGCGGAAGCTTTCGGCGGCCGCGCGCACCGCCTTCTGGTCGCGCGGCGTGTAGGCGCGGAGCGCGTGCTGGACGCGGTTGCCGAGCTGGCCCAGCACGTCCTCGGGGACATCGTCCGGGTTCTGGCTGATGAAGTAGACGCCGACGCCCTTGGAGCGGATCAGGCGCGCGACCTGCTCGACCTTGTCGACCAGCGCCTTCGGCGCGTCCTCGAACAGGAGATGCGCCTCGTCGAAGAAGAAGACGAATTTCGGCCGGTCCGGATCGCCGACCTCGGGCATCGTCTCGAAGAGCTCGGACAGTAGCCACAGCAGGAAGGTCGCGTAGAGCCGCGGCGACTGCATCAGCCGGTCGGCGGCCAGGATGTTGACCTGCCCGCGCCCGCCCGGGGCGCGCATCATGTCGGAAAGCTCCAGCGCCGGCTCGCCGAAGAAGGCGTCGCCGCCCTGGTTTTCCAGCACAAGCAGGCGGCGCTGGATGGCGCCGACGCTGGCCGCTGCGACGTTGCCGTATTTCAGCGACAGTTCGGTGGCGCGCTCGCCGACATGGGCGAGCATGGCGCGCAGGTCCTTGAGGTCGAGGAGCGCGAGGCCGTCGTCGGTGGCGGTGCGGAAGACGATGTTGAGCACGCCTTCCTGCGTCTCGTTCAGCTCGAGCAGGCGCGACAGCAGGAGCGGCCCCATCTCGGTGACGGTCGTGCGGATCGGGTGGCCCTGCTCGCCGAACATGTCCCAGAAGGCGGTGGGGAAGGCGCTGTAGCCGTAGTCGTCGAGGCCGATCTCGGCGGCGCGGGCGAGCAGCTTTTCGTGCAACGGATGGGCCGGCGAGCCGGGTTCCGCCATGCCGGAGAGGTCGCCCTTGACGTCGGCCATGAAGACCGGGACGCCGGCGTCCGAGAAGCCCTCGGCCAGGATCTGCAGGGTTACCGTCTTGCCGGTGCCGGTGGCGCCGGCGATCAGCCCGTGCCGGTTGCCGTAGCGCAGCAGCAGCCGCTGGCGCCGCGCGCGGTCGGGCCCGCCGCCGCCGACGAAGATGGCCCCTTGCTGCGCCCCGTCCTGGGCCCTGTGCTGCGCCCCGTGCTGCGCCACGTCCTGCGCCCCGTTGCTGGAGCCGTCCTGCGTCATGACCGTTCTCTCTGCGGCTGCCCGAATTTCGCCATTACGTCTTGTTAACTGTCTTGCATGTAGAGTGAAGCCTTGATGGACGGTGTTGCGGACATCGTTTCATCTCCTCCCTGTTAACTGGCCGCGCCTTCGGGCGCGGTCTTTTCTGCTGGCTGGGTTGTGGGGCGCAGAATCCCGTTGACGCGGGGGCTGGTCTCGGTAAGGTGTCCCCACGAATTGGCCAGCCAGTTCGACAGGGAGAGAAAGTCGAAGCGTACGCTTCCCGCAGGGGTGCCGTCAGGCGCCCCTGAAGCTTTTTTGGCGCTGTCATGCCGGGGACGTGGCCGGGCCAGCTTTGGGGCTGGCTGCGGCGGCTCCGGGCCAATTCCGGACCTCACGCGCGATCGTGAGCGGCGCTTGATTTCGCCTGCCCGACGCGGCATAGGCTGGCCCTCCGCGCGTTCCCCCCGATGGTTGAGCAGGAAATCCGAAATGAAACTGTCCCTTTCCCGCGCCGCCATGGCGCTGTGCGTCGCCGGCCTGGGCCTCGCCGGCCCGGCGGCCGCCCAGCAGACCCAGCCCACACCGCAGGCGCAGCCGGAAAGGGTGCTGAAGGCGACGCATGGCGCGTGGGAGGTCCAGTGCCTGAAGGACACCGACACCTGCGTCATGCAGCAGGTCGGCAAGACCGCGGACGGCAAGCGGGCCCTGCTGGTGCTGATCGAGCGCCTGGCCGGCGTCACCGCCGAGGGCAAGTCGGTCCCGGCGGCGATCACCGTCCACACGCCGCTGGGCGTGCTGATCCCCTACGAGGTCCGCGTCAAGGTCGACCAGGGCGAGGTGCACCCGGTGCCGCTGATGCGCTGCCTGGCCGACAGCTGCATGGCGCGCGCGCCGCTGCAGGAAAAGGACGTCCAGATGTTCAAGAAGGGCACGACCGCCAAGTTCGGATTCTTCCTGACCGACGAGGTGCTGGCCGATATCTCGCTGAACGGCTTCACCGCGGCCTTCGACTCGCTCAAGCCCGTGCAGGTGCCGGCCGGGGCGAAGAACTGAGCCACTCGGCGCCGAGGCCCGCCATTGCCCCCGGCGCGCGGTCGTTGCCTCGTGCCGCCAGACGCGCCCCGCCCCCGAGGGGCTTGGCTCTTTCGATCGCCTGCGGCTAGGATCGCCCGCGGACACGGAGCGGGACGGAGCAGGCCGATGAAGGCGCTGATCGCAGGCGGCGGCATCGCCGGCATCGCGGCGGCGCTGGGCTTTGCCCGCGCCGGCTGGGAAATCGAGCTCTTCGAACAGTCGCAGGCGCTGGGCGAGGTCGGCGCCGGCCTGCAGCTCAGTCCCAATGCCTGCCGGGTGCTGGACCGGCTCGACGTCCTGCCCGACATTCGCGCCCGCGCCAGCACGCCCGAGGCAGCCGAGCTGCGCGACGGGTTGAGCGGCGTCACCGTCTACCGCGCCGAGCTGGGAGCCGCCGCCGAGGCGCGCTGGGGCGCGCCTTACCTGCACATCCATCGCGCCGACCTGCTGGATGTCCTGGCCGGTGCCGCCGCCAAGGCGGGGGTGGCGCTGCGACTGGGCCAGGCGGCGACGGGCGCCGTCTCGCGCAGCGACAACGCGGCGCTGCACCTCGAGGGCGGCGGCGTCGCAGAGGGCGACGTGGTCGTTGGCGCCGACGGCATCCGGTCGCGCCTGCGCGGCGTGGTCGGCCCGGTCGAGACGCCGCGCTACACCGGCCAGGTCGCCTGGCGCGGGCTGATTCCGGTCGATGCGCTGCCGCCCGGCTCGGTGCCGCCGACGGCGACTGTCTGGCTGGGGGGCGGGCGGCACCTGGTGACCTACAGGGTACGCGGCGGGGCGCTGGTCAACTTCGTCGCCGTGCTGGAACGCGAGGAGTGGGCCGAGGAGGGGTGGAGCCTGCCCGGCGACCCCGACGAGTTGCGCGCCGCCTTTGCCGGCTGGGCGCAACCGGTGCCGATCCTGCTGGAGGCGGTCTCGGAGTGCTTCCTGTGGGGGTTGTTCGACCGGCCCGAGCAGGTGCGCTGGGTCCGTGACCGGCTGGCGCTGATCGGTGACGCCGCGCATCCGATGCTGCCCTTCCTGGCGCAGGGCGCGGCCATGGCGATCGAGGACGGCGCAGCGCTGGTCCGCCACCTCGGGCGCGCGGCGAGCGTGCCGGCGGCGCTCGACGCGTTCGAGGAGGAACGGTGGCCGCGCGTCGTCCGCGTGCTCGAGCGGAGCCGCGCCAACGGGCGGCTGTTCCACCGCCCGCCCGGGCTGGCGCGCAGCATGACGCGCGGCATCATGAGCGTCTTCGGCCGCAGCACGCCGCAGCTGGCGGTCTCGCAGCTCGACTGGCTCTACGGCCACGACGCGACCACCGGGGCCTGAGCCGCCGGCACGCCGGATCGCCACGGATGTCGGGATCGCCGGCGGCCTGCGCTTCCCAGGCGTGGCGATGTCGACCTCGTCCGCCCGCTGCCCGACGGTGACATCGGGATGGGAAGTCGACCGCGGCGATGGAGCCCCGCAGCACCCTGGGACCGTATCGACCTCGTGGTTGCCGACCGTCCTCGCGGTGTCGTCGCGCCGGGTCATCACCTCCGCGGCGTCCTTGCCCTTCTGATCGTCGTGGACCAGCGAGCCCTGGAACAGGCCGCCGACGACGAGGATCGAGTTTGTTCGTCTTCGACTGCCGTTCGCGGATGGCAGTAGCCAGCCACGCGGAACCGCCACGCACTTGCCCGCGGCGTCGTCCTTGGCCGAGCAGGTGCTGTCTTGCCTGCTGATCGGCTCAAGCCGATTGTGGCGGTCGTTTGTGTGCAGGATCGCTGGCATCTCGGCCTTGGCGGCGGGCGAAGGCGGTGGACGTCGCATGGTCGGGATCAACGGGAATCGCGGGGCACGGGTGCCCGCGTGCGGCGAGTTTACGCGATGGCAGGCTGTCGCCAAGGCGGGGGGATGGGGCGGTAGGGCCGACGTCGCAGGCACCGCCTGGGCAGGGTGCGGACACGCACACTGTCGCTTCGTCCGGGCCGTATGGTGGGCCAGGGGCCCACCCTACGGCTGGGCGCGGTCAGGGGCATGGCGACCCTTACCCCGACTGGCGGCGAACGGCGTCCGGGCGGTCCCAGACCTCCGGCTTCAGCTCGGCGATCATGCCGGTGCCCTCGGGCAGGGTGATGTGGCCGTCCTCGACCACCGGCAGGTTCTGCGCGAGCTCGTTGTACCAGCCGGTGTAGAAGGCGCGCACGCTCTCCTGCACCAGCGCGTTCGGGGCGTTCAGCGTCAGCGCCGTGCAGGCGGCCCAGGCCAGCGGGCCGGTGCAGTCGTGCGGCGCGATCGGCAGGTGGAACGCCTCGGCCATCGAGGCGATGGCCTTGGCCTCGGTCAGCCCGCCGCACCAGCCGAGGTCCATGATGACGACGTCGAGCGCGCGCGCCTCCATCATCGACGCGGAAGGCGGCGCGGCCGGCCATGGTCTCGGAGCCGGCGATCTTCGGCCGGACCCGGGCGCGGAGGTCGGCCCAGGACGAGGGCGCGGTCGCCGGCATCGGGTCCTCGATCCAGAAGATGTCGTAGGGCTCGAGCGCGCGGGCGATCTCGGCGACGGCGTGCGGCTGCCAGAGCAGGTGCAGCTCCAGCATGATCTGCATGGCGTCGCCGACGGCGGCGCGGATCTTGCGGAAGGGCTCGACCGCCAGGGAGAGCTGCGCCGGCGTGATCGCGGCGCCCTGGCTGGATTCGGCGGCGAAGTCGAAGGGCCAGATCTTCATGCCGGTGATGCCCTGCGCGAGCAGGCTTTCGGCGAGCGCGCCGGCGTCGGTGAGAAAGCCCTCGAGGTCCTCGTACGGGCCGGCGGCGGGCTGGCCGATGCCCCAGTTGTCGGTGTTCTGGCCGGCCGCGCCGCGCACATAGGCGTAGCCGGCGCAGGTGTTGTAGGTGCGGATGCGCTCGCGGCAGCGGCCGCCCAGCAGGCGCCAGACCGGCTGGTGCAGGTGGCGCCCGGCCAGGTCCCAGAGCGCCATGTCGATGGCCGAGGCGCCGCGCACCTCGGCGCCCGCGCCGTTGTAGCCGACGTAAGGGTGCAGGCGGCGGCGGATCGCCTCGCGGTCGCGCGCGTCCTGGCCGAGCAGCAGGGGCGCGGCGGTTTCGTGGATGTAGGCGTCGGTGGCGGGCGCGCCGAAATAGCTCTCGCCCGTGCCGCGGTTGCCCTCGGAATCCTCGATGACGACCCAGACGAGGTTCGGGAACTCGCCCAGCCGCAACGTCTCCACCGACCTGATGATCATGGTGCCTCCATCGCGCGCGCTTGCAATCCGCCCGGCCGCCCGCCAGAACGGGGCCGGTAACAGAGGGGACACGGGATGCGGCTGAAGGGCAAGCGCGTCTTCATCACGGCGGCGGGGCAGGGCATCGGGCGCGCCAGCGCCGAGGCCTGCATCGCCGAGGGCGCCGAGGTGTTCGCCACCGACGTCAACGCCGGTTTGCTGGCCGGGCTGGACTGCGAGACGGCGCGGCTGGACGTTCTCGATCCGGCAGCGGTTGCCGACACGGTCGGGGGCGCGAACCCCGACGTGCTGTTCAACTGCGCCGGCTACGTCCACAACGGCACGATCCTCGAGGCGCGGGACGAGGACTGGGACTTCGCCTTCAACCTGAACGTCCGCGCGATGGCGCGCACGATCAGCGCCGCCCTGCCGGGGATGCTGGAGCGCGGCGGCGGGTCGATCATCAACATGGCCTCGGCGGCGTCCAGCGTGATGGGCGCGCCGAACCGCTGCGTCTACGGCACGACCAAGGCGGCTGTCATCGGGCTGACCAAGTCCGTCGCCAAGGATTACATCGAGCGGGGCATAAGGGCGAACGCCATCTGCCCGGGCACGGTCGATACGCCCAGCCTGCACGATCGGCTGCGCGCCACCGGCGACTACGACAAGGCGCACAGCGACTTCGTCGCCCGCCAGAAGATGGGGCGCCTCGCCACCGCCGACGAGATCGCGCACCTGGTCGTCTATCTCGCCTCGGACGAGAGCACCTTCGTGACGGCGCAGGCGCTGGTGATCGACGGCGGCTGGTCGGCGTAGCGGGCTCGTGCGAGTGAAGCAGCGGCCGGGAAGGGCGGGGTAAACCCGTACTCCGCGGCGCGGTAGGCGGGGGTTCGTCCCGCCGCCTGAACACGAAGAACAGGGGAGAGACAATGAAACTGCTGCGCGTCGGCCCGCGGGGCCAGGAAAAGCCGGCGGTGCTGGACAAGGACGGGGTGCTGCGCGATCTCAGTTCGCTGGTGCATGACATCGATCCGTTGACGCTGTCGGACCGCTCGCTGGACCAGATCCGCGCGCATGACCCGAACCAGCTGCCGCGGATCGCCGATGATCAGCGCATCGGTCCCTGCGTCGGCAATATCGGCAAGGTCGTCTGCGTCGGGCTGAACTACTCGGACCACGCGCTGGAGACGGGCAACCCGATCCCGACGGAGCCGGTGCTGTTCGCCAAGGCGGTCTCGGCCATCTGCGGCGCGAACGACGACGTGCAGAAGCCGCGCGGCTCGACCAAGCTGGACTGGGAAGTCGAGCTGGCCATCGTCATCGGCACCGAGGCGAAATACGTCTCGGAGGCTGATGCGATGAACCACGTCGCGGGCTTCGCGATCTTCAACGACGTCTCCGAGCGGAGCTTCCAGACCGAGCGCGGCGGCCAGTGGACCAAGGGCAAGTCGCACGACACCTTCGGCCCGCTCGGCCCCTGGCTGGTGACGCGGGACGAGGTGGCGGATCCGGGCAACCTGGCGATGCACCTGACCGTCAACGGCCAGACGCGGCAGAAGGGCTCGACGCAGACGCTCATTTTCTCGGTGGCGCACGTCGTCAGCTACATCTCGCAGTTCATGAGCCTGCAGCCGGGCGACATCATCCCGACCGGCACGCCGCCGGGCGTTGGTGCCGGCATGAAGCCGCCGACCTTCCTGGAGACCGGCGACGTGATGGAACTGGAGATCGAGGGGCTCGGCAAGCAGCGCCAGAGGGTGGTCGCGGCCTGATCGCCGCCCGCGACAGCCGGCTGCGGAGCAGGGCGGCGGGGCGGGGCGGCGGGGCAGGGCAACGGCGGGCAACGGCAGCGGCGGGCGACCGCCGCTTGCCGGTTCGGCCGTCGGGCTGCGCTCAGCGAAACACGAGATGCCGTTGCAGGAAGAAGGCCAGCAGGCTCGTCGGCGCGATGGCGACGAGGCCGGCGGCGTATTCCGACAGGTCGCTCAGCAGGATCGCTGAGATCAGCCCGATATTGACGACGTAGAGCACGCCCCAGACGGCGACGAAGGCGGGAAAGCGGCCGCGTAACCGGCTGGCAAAGACGTAGCGCCCGGTGGTGAAGAAGCCGATGATGATCGCCAGCCCCAGCGCGCCGAGGCTGGCCAGAGGGTAGGGCGCGCCGAGAAACAGGAACATGCAGTAGAGCGCGTAGCCCGCCGCCGTGTTGAACGCGCCGACGAACCCGTAGCGCACGATCTGGGGGATGGCGGCGCCACGCGCAGCGGCCGAGGCGCGGCTTTCACCCAAGGCACGTCACCATGCGTTCGTAGAGCCCGAACACTCGCCTCTTCTGCGCGACCTGCCAGTTGGTCAAGGCCAGCCTCACGCGGTCGGGCCGGGAGAGGGCGACCCCGTGCTTTCGCGCCAGGGTCAGGAACTCGGCGCCGGCGTCCGACATCAGGGCCCACGTGCTGTTGCCGCCGCGATAGCGGTTGGCGAGCAGCACCTCGGAAATGTGGTGCGCCAGGCGGTCCCGCGAGACGGTCCAGGACAGGTCGAGGTCGGCCATGTAGCGCAGGCGCGGGTCATAGCGATGGTCGCCGAGCGCCCGGCGGCTGACCAGGAGCGGGATGCCGAACATGTTGCGCGCCTGGCGCAGGCATTGGCGCCCGACACGGTCGGCGTCGATCGGCCCGGCACGCCGGAAGCGGCGGTGCGTCAGGAGGCGCCCGCGCTCGCTGACATAGGCCATGTCGCAGTAGATCGCAGACAGGTCCGGGACCGTGTCCGCCAACTCGAGCGCGCGCGCGACGGCATGGGGCGACTGGAAGTAGTCGTCATGGCAGAGAAGCATGAAGTACCGGGTCTCGACCCTGTCGAGCAGGGCGTTGAAGTGCGGAAGCATCGGCAGCGTTTCGGTGCGCGTGATGACTTCCATCGGCAGCCGCTTTGCCCAGCGGGCAAGGATTTCGGGCGTCCCGTCGGTCGAGGCGTTGTCGCTCGCCAGCACGACATAGTCGCGGGACGTCTGCGCCGCGATCGACCCCAACGCCTGCTCGAGGTGGTCCGCGCCGTTGAAGACGGGCAGGCAGATCGAAAACCGCGCCATCCCGCCCCCCTCAGAACTCGGTGAACAGCGGACGGACGGGAGCGGGGCGCGCGGGGCTGTAGAGGTGATCTCCCCAGCGCAGCACCACCTCTGCCGGGCTGGCGGTGGTCGCCTCGAGCCTGTGCCGCCCCTGGGCCAGCCCCACGGTGTCGCCCGGCTCGACCTGCGCCCCGTTCAGCCTGACGGGCGCGTTCGCCTCGAGCGTGTAGCGCCCGGCGACGAGGATCTCGACCGACGCCGACGACGGCGCCGACGATGGCGCGGCCGGCAGGGCGATCCGCTTTCCGGCGACGTAGAGGGGCCCCCAGTGCCGTATGAAGTTCTGCCGGAGGATCGCGACGTCCGCCTTGAACAGGCCGGCGTGTTCCGGGCCATGTTCGTCGGGGGCCAGATCGTCGAGGTCGAGCATGCGGCGGTTGGCGAGGAGGAAGCGCGGCTGGTCGCGCTCGAGCACGTCGCGCATGACCGGGCGCCCCTGGCGATAGTAGTCGGTCATGCCCCAGACGCTCATGAAGAAGCCGCGCTTGGGGTAGGCGGAGACCATCGAGGTGCGGTCGATATAGGCCGTGGCCTCCGGGAACGCCCGGTGCACGACCTCGAGCGTCTCGCGCTGGAAGGCGTTGTCCTGTTTCAGGCACGAGACGTACTGGAGGCCCAGCGTGACAGCCAGCAGAATGGGCGCCGCAGTGGCGACGCCGCGCCCCGCGCTGCCGCGCAGGCTGGCGTATCCGGCCCCGCAGAGCACCGCCACCGGCGGCAGGATGAACGGGTAGAAGTAGACATGGCTCTCGCTGTAGACGAGCAGGCTGCCAAGCGGCGCCGCGAAGGCGAGCATCGTCAGGCGGTCGGCATCGCGCCCCCCCGACCGGGCCAGTTGGACGATGCACGACAGAAAGCCGCCCAGAGAGGCCAGCCAGAAGACCGGGTTCTGGAGCAGTGCGACCTGAAACGTGGCGACCGCGTTCGAGAAATCCGGCTCGACCAGGGTCTTGCCGGTCGTCCGCTCGAGGAATGCGAGCGTCGAGGCCGGATCGGCGAATGTCAGCCGGTGTAGCAGATAGAAGCCGGCGAAGGACAGAAGGGCGGCCCCGGCCACTGCCAGGCCATGGAACAGCTCCGGTCGCCGCCTTTCCGCCGCGAGCAGCCGGATCAGCAGGATGACCGCGACTGTCGGCATGTAGAAGATCGACTTTATCGTGATCATTCCCGCGAGGCCGATCAGCAAGCCGGCAAGCGCGGCTGCTGGCGGGCGCCGCGGCCCGCGGACGATCAGCCAGAGAGCGAACATCAACGTGAAGGCCGCCATCTGGTCGGTGCGAAGACTGTTGCCCTGACGCAGGACAAACGTGAACGTCAGGTAACAGAGAACCGCAAACAGGGCGGCGGATGTCGGCATGAAGCGCCGGCTCGTCAGGTAGAGAAAGGTCGCGGTCCCGAGCCCCAGTGCGTAGATCATCAGACGCGCCGCGATGACCTGGTCGACCTCGTTGGTCGAAACGATGCCAACCCATCCGAAGCCGTGAACGAAGATCGTCTGGAGCACCTCGTGCAACTCGCCGCGCGCGTGCTGATAGACCATCGACAGGTTGAGGAACTCGTCCCAGTTCACCTCGTAGACGAAGACCAGGTGCAACCGGATCAGGAACGAGACGGCGATCAGCCCGAGGAGGACGATGCCGGCCGCCGAACGCTGCCACGCGAGCCCGGTGGGCCGGACGGCGGATCGCCCTTTCTGCATGGCGACGGCCGCCCTGCCCGAGAGATCGCCCGGGAGGTCGTGACATACCGCGCGGTCACCAAACTGCATTCAGGGTCACCCCGCCGAAAGCCGCCGTTCAATATGCGGGCGCATTCCGGCGGTTGCCGGGTCTCCTGTGCTGCAGGACGACGCCCCCGCGGCCGCCGCCCAGTCCGAATCCGGGTTCCGCACCGTACTCGTCGCCGGCGAGAACACCTTGCTCGCGATCCGCGGACTGGTCGACCACGTAGAGCGGGCGGCCTTTGACCTGCTCGTGGATCCGGCCGACATACAGGCCGACGATGCCGACCATCATCAGGTTCATGCCGCCCAGGAAAGACAGGATGACGACCGTCGAGGTCCAGCCCTCGACCGCCGGGCCGCCGAAAAGCCAGCCCATCGTGGCAACGACCCCGTAACAGATCGCCAGCACCGAGACGACGGCGCCGCACCAGAGCGCCATGCGCAGCGGGACATCCGAGAAGCCGAGAATGCCGTTCATCGCGAGCCGCAGCATCTTGAAGAACGGATACTTCGTCTGCCCCCCGGCCCGTCCCTGCCGGACGAAGCCGATGGTCGTCTGCCGGAATCCCAGCCAGCTGACCATGCCACGAACGAAGCGATCCTGCTCGCGCAACAGCCGGAAGGCATCGACCACCTTGCGGTCGAGAAGCCTGAAATCGCCGACGTCCGGCTCGATAGGCACCGATGCCAGCCGCCGCAGAAAGCGGTAGAAAAGATGCGCCGTGACGCGCTTGGCGAGCGCCTCGCGCTCGCGCCTTTCACGCCGGGCTGAAACGACGTCGAAGCCTGCCCGCCACTTGTCGATCATCTCCAGAACGACGTCGGGCGGATCCTGGAGATCGGCGTCCATGATGATGACGGCGCTGCCCGACGCACTGTCGAGCCCGGCGGTGATCGCGATCTGATGGCCGAAGTTTCGCGACAGGTTCAGGACGCGGTAGCGGCTGTCTTCGCCCGTCTTGCGATGCATCATCGCCAGCGACAAGTCGCTGCTGCCATCATTGACGAGCACAACCTCGGCCGGCCCGTCGAGGCGATCGAGCAGATCGTCCATCTGCTCGAAGAGCATGGGGAGAACCTCGGCCTCGTTGTAAACTGGAACGACGAGGCTGAATCGCATGTCGTTCATGCCTCTCTCTCGCAGGACGCGCGGACGGTTTTCGGAACCCATGTCAGACACACCGATCCTCGAAATTCCGCTGCCAGATTCCGTCGTGCTTCCCGGCTCTCCAGTTTGTTGCGAATTGAGGCGATAGAATGGCTCCCCGAGCTGTCGAATACTGCCTCACTGCGCCGGCAGCTCGGTGTTGTTGCAGAACGCGCGCGATCTTTTGGCCTGGAGGATGCACATCCCGACAATCCGGATTTCGGTGGTCGCGACCGGCCGGGCGATGCCGCGGTCTCGGCAACCGAGCCGCCCCGGGCATCCACAACGCGCCCGACGTCGGCGGTCGGTCAGGGCAGGCGCCGCGTCTCGACCCGTCGGTTCGCCGGGTCGTCGCTGTCGGGCGTGCGCGGGCGGGTCTCGCCGTAACCCTGCGCCGACAGCCGCTGGCGGTCGATGCCGTGCGCGGCCAGGTAATCGACGACCGCCGCGGCGCGCCGCTGGCTGAGCGCGAGGTTGTAGCCCGCCGGTCCGGTCGCGTCCGTGTGCCCCTCGACCGCGAAGCGCAGGCCGGAGAGCGCGGGGTATTGCAGGGCCTCGACGAAGGCGTCCAGGTTCTGCCGGGCATCCTCGGTCAGGCTGGCGGAATCGAGATCGAAACCGATCAGCAGGTCCAGCCCGGCCGGGGCAGGCGCGCCCGTCTGGCCGGCGCCTGCGCCGTCTGAGCCGTCACCGAACCCGGCGGCGCCGAGAAAGACGCTGCGATCCGGGCCCATGGCGGGCTCGCCGGGCTGGCCGATGATCAACCCGCGGCTGCGCTGCTGCCCGCCCGCCTGGGCTTCGGCCTGCGCGGCGGCGACGTCGCGCGTGAAGAAGTCGACGATCTCTGCCGGCGTCAGCCGCTGACCCGCGAGCGCGGGGCCCGGCAAAGCACAGATCGCCAAAAGCGCCATTGCGGATCGTCTCATCGGAACGGTCTTCTCTATGAGACTGAATTGCTCCACTGTGGACGAGACCGGATTCTGCGTCAATCCGGCTGCGCCTGTCGACAAGCGGAGCGCGACATGATTTCGGCGGTCATCCTTCGGGTCCGGTCTCTGGCGGTCGCGCTGTCCGTGCTGGTTGTCGCCGCGCCCGCGTCCGCCGAGCCGCCGGCGGCCGCGTTGTTCGGCGCCCGCGTGGCGCCGACGGCTTCGGCCGCGACGCCGCTCGGCAGCTATGCGCGCGGCTGCCTCGCCGGCGCCGCGGAACTGCCCGAGACGGCGCCCGGCTGGCAGGCGATGCGCCTGTCGCGGAACCGGAACTGGGGGCATCCGGCGATGATCGCCTTCATAGGAAGGCTCTCCGATGCGGCGCGCGCGATCGGCTGGCCGGGCATCTATGTCGGCGACATTGGCCAGCCGCGCGGCGGGCCGATGCGCTCGGGCCATCGCTCGCACCAGATCGGGCTGGACGTCGACATGTGGTTCAACCGGCCAGGGTCGCGCCCCCTGAGCGCCGGGGAACGCGAGCGTGTCGGCGCAATCACGGTCGTCGCCGACGATGGCGTCGACCTGAACGACAACTGGACGGCGCAGCACAGCCAGTTGCTGCGCGCCGCGGCCGAGGATCCGGCCGTCGCGCGCATCTTCGTCAACGCGGCGATCAAGCGGGCGATGTGCCGGGCCGCGAGCGGGCCGGACGGGCGGATCGACGCACTCTGGCTGCGCAAGCTGCGGCCCTGGAAGGGGCACCAGGATCATTTCCACGTCCGGCTCGCCTGCCCGCAGGGCGCGGCGGCCTGCGTCGACCAGGCGCCACCGCCGCCCGGCGACGGCTGCGGCGCCGAGCTGGCGCACTGGTTTCCCGGCGGGACGCGCTCGCTGGGGGATCCGACGGCCGGACGTTACGACGAGGAGGCGCAGGAGCGCGAGTTCCGCACGCGTGGCCTGCCGGCCGAACTGACGCTGGGCGACCTGCCGCCGGCCTGCGACGCGGTTGTGCGCGGCGACGCGCCGGCCTTGGCCAGCCTGGCGCCCGCCGGGCCGGCGGTGCCGGTCCGGCCTGCGGGGCCGGTCTTCCGCGACGACCGGAGCGAGGCGTACACCGGCTTCGTCGGGACGCGCTATTTCTGGATCCCGCCCGTCGACCGGACGGCGGCGGGGCAGCGCGGGGCCGCGCTGAAGGTCGAGGGCAACCTGCCGCCCGGCCTCGCGTTCCGCGACCGCGGAGGCGGCAACGGCCTCCTGACCGGCGTGCCGGAGGCAGCGGGGAGCTGGACCTTCGACTTGGTCGCCGAGATCAATGGCGTGCGGGAGGGAAGGCTCGTCGTCAACATCCCGGTCGAGCAGCTGCACGCCGGAACGGCCGAGGCGGCGGTGCTGCCCTCGCTGGACGCCCGGGTGCGCGACTTCGTGACGAACTTCGCCGGCGACGAATGCTTCCACGCCGCCCCGGTCACGGTCGCGGCGGCGCGGATCGAGGTCGAGGCATTCGCCGACGACGTCGCGCCCTTCCACGATTTCGACGCGGCCTTCGGCCGGGCGATGGGCACCGAGGCCCGCATCGGCGGTCGGCTGGTCATGCCGCCCCAATGCGCCGCGCTGGCATTGGCGCGAACGTTCCCGCAGCCCGCGCCGCCGACGGTGACACTGTCCGATCCCGATCACGTGCTGTCGCCGGGCCAGCCGCTGGAGGCGACCATCGCCGGCGCCGGCGTGCGCTATGTCACGCCGCTGCTGGTGCGCCCGGACGGCAGCGTCGCCGACCTCTCGCCCTTCCTTACGCGCGAGGGCGAGAGGTTGACGCTCGCCGCCACGCTTTCAGAGATCGGGGCGGGGACGGGGCCGCACCTGCTGGTGTTCGCCGATACGGCCGCCCCGCTGGTGCCGGCGGACTATGCGCCACCCGGCGGGTCGGCCGATCTCCTGGCCGCGCTGCGCGACTGGGCCGCCCGAGGCGACGTCGACCTGCGCGTCTCGCTCGCCTATTTCGTCGTCGAGTAGCGGGCCGTTCGGGCCGGCTCTCCCCTTATTGACCGGCGGCCGCCTGGGCGTCGCGGCGCGATGGGGGCATGCTGCCGCAGGGCTGTGGCTGTGGCGGAGCTTGTCCGCGAGACGCCGGTCCCGCGGCTGCAATCCGGCAAGCGGGCGAACGGCGGCATTTTGCGGCATCGCGGGGCTTCTCGACAGCCGCGACCTCGGCGACGAGGCTGGCGGGCATTCGCACCGGACGACCGACGCCATCGCCCATCGAGGCCCGGACGCCGACGGGATCCGGATTGATTGCGCGCGCGGCATCGCCTTGGCCGCCGCCTGTCGATCACCGACCTGAGCGAGACGGGCGCGCAGCCGATGGCCCCGGCCAGCGGGCGCTCCATCCTGACGTTCAGCGGCGAGATCTCCAACGATCCCGGCGTGCTCGCGCTCGGGCTCCGGGATAAGGCCGGCCCGCATGCGTCTCGGGCCGGGTCTCCCTGTATTCGCAGGGGGTTGGCTGCCCGCTCGCGCATGAGCGCCCTGCCGAGGCGGGCCGCCCTCCGGGACATTTCGCTCCGCGAAGGCTGTAGCATTTCCAGCAGAATGTGAAAGAACGCGTTCGCCGCGGCATGGCAGGACGGCGGCAGCGGAAATCGGACGGCGACGATGGCGAACCCCTACAAGACCCACTGGTACAACCGCCGCATCAGCCACTGGCTAAACAAGGAGGTCGACCGTCCCGCCGGTCACACCGCGGTGCCTGAAATCATCCGCCTCGCACCGACCGAAGCGCCCTCCGCCGCGCCGCCCGTCCGCATCTTCCTCGGCACCGAGCCCGGCCAGTACCGCGCCACCCGCGTCTTCGTCTGGTCGGTCATGCGCCATCGCGACCCGGCCCGCGCCTACGAGATCCACCTGATGTCGGACCTCGCCGGTATCCCGCGCAAGGGCTGGAAGACCGGCTTCACCAACTACCGCTACCTGATCCCCTGGCTCGCCGGCGAGCAGGGCAGGGCCATCTACAACGATGTCGACCAGATCTACCTCTCCGACCCGGCCCGCCTGTTCGACATGGAGATGCATGGCAAGGGCTTGCTGGCGATCTCGGAGGCCGAGAACTCGGTCATGCTGATCGACTGCGCCGTGATGGCCCCGCGCTGGACGCACGCCGACGTGGCCGCCGGCAAGGGCCACGCGCATTTCAAAGGCGTCGTCACGCGGAACGGCCTGTTCGGCCCGATGCCCGAGAGCTGGAATTCCCGCGACGGCGCCGTGCCCCTGGAGCAGACCGACTGCCTGCACTACACGACGCTGCACACCCAGCCCTGGAAGCCCTTTCCCGGCCTGCTGCGCTACGGCGAAAGCCCGCTGGCCGGCGCCTGGCATGCGCTGGAGCGCGAGGCCGACGAGGCCGGCTACCTGTTGTTCACGCGCGCGCACCCAAGCCGGGAATCAGCCGAGCTGGTGGCGCAGTATCGCCAGATGCACACCGGCGGGCCGGAGGTCGCCGGCGCCAATCCCCAGGACCCGCAACCCTTCGCCGGTAACAGCCTGGAGAAGCATGTCGGACGCATCGCCGAGCTGATCCGACGCCACCAAGCGCAGACTCTGCTCGATTACGGCGCCGGCAAGGGTGCGACCTACCGCCCGCTCGAAGGCGCCGATGCGGGCGGGGCGATGCGCGCCCACCCGGACTGGCAGGGCGTCACGGTGCGCTGCTACGACCCGGGCCATCCGCCATTCGCGAAGCTGGATGACACGGTGCACGACGGCGTCATCTCAACCGATGTCGTCGAGCACCTTGCGGTCTTCGACGTCCCCTGGGTCCTGGATGAGATCTTCGGCCACTCCCGGCGCTTCGTCTATATCGTGGCCGCCTGCTACCCTGCCCGAAAGGTTCTGCCGAACGGGCGTAATGCACATACGGTCCAGCAACTGCCCTCCTGGTGGCACAGCCAAATGGCGCTGACCGCGCGGCGGTACCCGGAGGTTGACTGGGTGCTGGTCTGCGAGACCAAGACCGCAATGGGCAAGCGAGGAAAGGTCTTTGACCGGTCCTCGCCCGACCCGCTGGCGTGAGCGGCAGGGGCGGCTCCCCCCTGGCGGCGAATGCGGCGAGTACCGTCGGCTTCGTCCGCCATTCCGGCGCGGCAATTGTGCTCTAAGAGCAAAGTGATTAACGATCGCCCGTGACCGAGGGCCGAGCAATCGCGGATCAAGGGGGATGGATGATCGTGTCCGGCAGGCGCCGCCCGAACTTCCTCGCGCGGCGTATTTATCGCGCGCGCTTCGCCCTCGCGCGCTGGCTCGGAATGACGGTCGAGGTGAGGGACGGCGAGGCCGACTATCGTTTCGATTGCAACAGCTACACGGAATTCAAGCGCGCCGTGACCCTTCTCCAGAAGGAGGAGGGGACGATCTCATGGCTGCGCGAGGGCCTGCGCCCTGGAGACAGTTTCCATGATATCGGGGCCAATATCGGGATCTACGCCGTGTTCGCCGGTGCGCGGGTCGGCGCCTCGGGAGAGGTTGCGGCATTCGAGCCCCATCCCGGAAACACGTTGAGCCTGATGCGGAACATTTCCATCAACGGGTTTGCCGGTCGTACGAAGGTGATTTCGGCCGCCCTCAGCGATCGCTGCGGGTTCTTCGAGTTCAACATCCACGAGGCAATGGCGGGTTCGTCCATGAGTTCAGCTGGGTCGGACGATCGATGGAGACGGCAACGTCTTCGTCCCGGTGATGAGTGAGTGCAAGGCATCCGTGACCCTCGACGAAGTTGTTAAAGAGGGGGTCGTCCGCTCGCCGGACGTTGTCAAAATCGATGTTGACGGCAACGAGCTTCAGGTTCTCTCGGGCATGACGGGCGTTCTTGGTGCTCCCACCCGACCGAGATCCGTTCAGGTCGAGGTCAATCAGCAGTGCCACGATGAACTGGATCGTTTCATGGTCTCGCACGGGTATATGCTCACTCAACGGCATCACACCTTTGCCGGTAAACGCAAGATAGCGAGGGGCTCCGATCCGCTTGCCGTCGCTCATAACGCCGTGTATTGCGCCTCGGTTTCATAAGCAAACTCCGTTGCTTTTGCCAGCAGGCCGGGAGGCGTGATGTTCAGTCTTGAGAAGTCTGAAGTTCGTTACGAGCCGTTTCCTGTATGTTTGGCAAGATCGGTATTTCCGAACGATGTTTATCAGGATATATTGAACAATTGGCCTGAGACTGATCTATTTCTTTACATGCCCAAGCTGGGGCACAAATACTCTCTCTCGGAAGTGAACAACCCTCATCAATACCACGCCTTCATCAAGTCGAGCGATCTCTGGTCACGGTTTCACAAATGGATAAAAAGCGAAAAATTCATTCGAGACATCGTGCGGTTCCTTTCCGAGAGGAATATTGATCTCGACCTTGACGGGAAGATGGTGGTTACCAATAGCCTGGCTCCCCATATCTGGTCACGCATGGGCGAAATGGTACGCGGCGCGGCTCTTGTTGGCCGGCGCAAGGTGCCACTCCGGTCGCGTTTCGAATTCTCAATGATGCCTGGTGACGGCGGCTCGATCCGCCCGCATACCGATGCGCCCGGCAAGCTGATCACGCTGGTGCTCGCCATTGTTCAGCCGGGCGAGTGGAAGGCAGAATATGGCGGGGGCACATCAATACTCTGGCCAAAGGATGCCCGGCGTAGCTTCAATTTGAAGAACACCTATATGGAGTTCAACGAAATGAGGAAGATATATTGCTATGAGTTTGATGAAAACCAGTGTGTTGTCTTTGTAAAGACGTTCAACTCGTGGCACGCAGTCGAGCCTATCTCGACGCCGAGCCCGACGATGTTCCGGCGCTCTCTGACGATCAACATCGAGATACCGAAAGGTTGGTAATGGCGATCGCGCAGGAGTCCGCGCGAACGCCATTAGGGTCGCGGATCGTCTGGTCGCGACGCGGCTCTGCAGAACATATCTCCCGGGTTTCACTGCGGGGCGTGACTGTGTCTCCGCCTCCGGCGTTGGGCTGACATGGACCTGAGCGACATCTCGCGGCGTTTCACCCGGAACGCGCAGATCATCGTGGGCAGCCGGCTTGCCTTCGGGCTGTTGAACCTCGCCACCAGCGCGCTGGTGGTGCGGCTTTACGGTCTGCACGAGCTGGGCGTCGTCGTCCTGCTGCAGGCCTATGCGCGCCTGTTCACCGAGATCGCCAAGTTCGAGAGCTGGCAGGCCGTTCTGAGCTACGGCGCCGAGCGCTTCGACAGCGATCCGCGGTCGCTGAGGCGGCTGCTGGGGCTGACGCTGGCGATCGACATCCTCTCGGTGTTGACGGGGATCGCGGTCGGCATCGCGATGGTTCCCTGGGCGTCGCGCATCTTCGAGTGGCCGGCGGAGGTCGAGTCGTTCGCGCCGGTCTTCCTGATCTCGATCGCCTTCATCACGCAGGGCACGCTGAACGGCGTGCTACGGTTGACCGATCGCGTCGAAGTGCTCGCCTGGCAGCACGCCTGCAACGCGCTGGTCAGGCTGGCCGGCGCCTTGGTCGGCTGGAGCCTGGGCGCCGGCGTCATGGGCATCGTCATCGCGTGGTTCCTGGGCTCCGTCGTCTCGGGCGCCATGCAGTACGGCGTCGCGCTGGCCGAGCTGGCCCGGCGCGGGCTGAAGCCGAAGCTGCGCTGGAACCTGCGCGCGGCCGGGGCCGAGTTCCCGCGCATCTGGGGGTTCCTGTTCTTCTCGAACGCCGCCAGCAGCCTCGGCTTCGTCTACAATTCCGGCGCGGCGATGGTGGTCGGCGCCGAGCTGGGGGCCTCCGCCGCGGCGACGCTGCAGCTTTCGCGGCAATTCGCGAGCGGCCTCGGCCGTCCCTTCCGGCTGCTCGGCCCGATCATCTCGCCCGAGTTCGCCCGGCTGCGCGGCGCGGGCGACTGGACGATGTTCCGCGCGCTGCTGTGGCGCCAGCTGAGGCTGTCGGCGCTGGTCGTCGGGTGCGTCGGCGTCCTGCTGATGGTCGTCCTGGGGCCGCTGCTCGTCGCCATATACGGGAAGGAGATCCTGCCGGATGTCTGGCTGTTCCGGCTGATGATCCTGGCCACGCTGGTCTCGATGGCCGCGTTCAGCTTCGAGCCGGCGCTGCTCTCCGCGGCAAAGGCCGGGACGCTGCTGGCGATCCGCGTCCTGGCGGCGGCGGTCTTCATCGTGTCGGGCTGGCTGCTGCTCGACCGTTTCGGCCTGATCTCCATGGGCCTTGCCTACGTGCTGGCCCAGCTTGTCGACGTGACGCTGTTCGCCGTCCTGGGCGGCCGGCTGCTCGCCAAGCGGGTCCGTCGCTCGCAAACGAGGCTGGGAACGATGCCCGATTGAAGCGGCGTGCCGGCATGGGAGGATGGTGGGCGGTACTGGGCTCGAACCAGTGACCCCAGCGATGTGAACACTGTGCTCTACCAACTGAGCTAACCGCCCGGCCGGACGCATATACGGTCGCCCCGACCTTGGCGTCAAGCTTGGCGGGCGGCGCCGGGCTCTCGCGACGGAGCGGTGGCAGGGCTGAGGCGCTCGAGCACCGCCGGGAGCTCGTCGAAATGCGCCACGACGGCGTCGGGTGACAGCTCGTCCAGCGATTCGGCGGCGAAGCCGAAGCCGGTGAGCACGCAGGGTACGCCGGCGCGGCGCGCCGTCGTCAGGTCCGTCAGCGTGTCGCCGATCATCACCGAGCGGGCCGGGTCAGCGCCGACCCGCCGTGCTGTCTCGCGAAAGTGCTCGGGGTCCGGCTTGCGGACGTGCAGCGTGTCGGCGCCCAGGATCGCGGCGAAGCGATGGCGAACGCCCAGCGCGTCCAGAAGCAACAGCGCCAGCCGCTCGGGCTTGTTGGTGCAGATGCCGATGCGCCAGCCGCCCGTGACCAGCGCCTCGATCGCCGCCTCGGCGCCGTCGAACAGGCGCGTCTCGTTGGCGATCCGCGCCTCGTAGGCGTGCAGCAGGTCCGGGTAGATCGCGTCGATCAGCGCCACGGCCCCGGGCGTGTCGTCAGGCCGGCCGGCCAGAGCGAGCGAGCGCCGGATCATCGATTTGGCGCCGCGCCCGGCGTGCGATCGGTCGGCGGCGGGGTCGAGGAGCGGCAGACCGCGCGGCAGCAACGCCTCGTTGGCCGCAGCCAGCAGGTCGCCAGCCGTGTCCGCGAGCGTGCCGTCAAGATCGAAGATCGCGCCGCGCATGTGCTCCTCCGCTGCCGGGGCCGCCGGACCCTAGCCGGGCAGGCAACGAACTGAAACCTTTGCTGAAGCGGAACCCGCTTTTTTCTCAACGGGCGGACAGCTATACCCGCGCCCATGGACCGAGCACGCCAGAACAGCCGCGCCGCCGCAGTCGTCATCCTTGCCGCGGGCCAGGGCACGCGGATGCGGTCGGACACCCCGAAGGTACTGCACAGGATCGGCAACGCGCCGATGCTGCAACACGCCATGCTGGCCGCGCGGGGCCTGGGCGCGCGCGCCACCGTCGTCGTCGTCGGGCACGGCGCCGAGGCGGTCGGCGCGGCGGCACGAGCGTTCGACGCGCAGGCCGCCGTCGCGGTCCAGGATCGCCAGCTTGGCACCGGGCATGCCGTGCTGGCGGCGCGGCAGGCGCTGGAGGGCTTCGCGGGCGATCTCTTCGTCATGTTCGGCGACACGCCGTTCCTGCGACCCGAGACGCTTCAACGCATGCAGGCGGCGCGCGAGGACGCCGACATCATCGCGCTGGGTTTCGAGGCGGCCGAGCCCGGCCGCTACGGCCGGCTGGTGACCGGGCCGGACGGCACGCTGAGGGCGATCGTCGAGGCCAAGGACGCGACGCCCGATCAGCTGGTGCTGCGCACCTGCAATTCCGGGCTCATGGCCGGTGACTGCGCGACCCTTCTGCGCCTGCTGGATCGCGTCGGCAACGACAATGCACAAGGCGAGTACTATCTGACGGACGTCATCGCGCTGGCGCGGGACGAGGGGCTGTCGGCGCGCGTCGTGCTGTGCGACGAGGCCGAGACGCTGGGGATCAACGACCGCCTGCAACTGGCGGCGGCCGAGAAGGTCTTCCAGGCACGCGCCCGGCGCGAGGCGATGCTGGGCGGCGCGACGCTGGTGGCGCCGGAGACCGTGTTCTTCAGCCTCGATACCCGACTGGGCCGTGACGTGGTGGTGCATCCGAACGTGGTTTTCGGCCCCGGCGTGACGGTCGCCGACGGCGCCGAGATCCGGCCCTTCTGCCACATCGAGGGGGCCGAGATCGGCCGTCGCGCCCTGGTCGGGCCTTTCGCCCGGCTGCGTCCCGGTGCGCGGCTGGAATCCGATACGCATGTCGGCAACTTCGTCGAGATCAAGAACGCGACCATGGGCCAGGGCGCCAAGGTCAACCACCTCAGCTATATCGGCGACGCCTCGCTGGGGGCGAGGGTGAACATCGGCGCCGGCACGATCACCTGTAATTACGATGGCTTCTCGAAGCATCGGACCGAGATCGGTGAAGGCGCCTTCATCGGCGTCAACACGGCACTGGTCGCGCCGGTCAGCGTCGGCGCCCGCGCTTATGTCGGCACGGGCACGGTGGTCACCCGCGACGTGCCGCCCGATGCGCTGGCGATCGCCCGGGTGCCACAGGAAAATCGCGAGGATGTCGCCACGCGACTGCGGGAGAAATTCATGACACGCAAGAAGAAGGCCGGCTAAATTCATGTGTGGTATTATCGGAATTCTCGGCCAGGTCGACGCCGCGCCTCGCATCCTGGATGCGCTGAAGCGGCTCGAATACCGAGGCTATGACAGCGCGGGCCTGACGACGCTGGTGAATGGCAGGCCCGAACGCCGGCGCGCAGTCGGCAAGTTGGGGGAGCTCGTCAAGATGGTCGCGGCCGAGCCGACGCCCGGCAGCACCGGCATCGGCCACACGCGCTGGGCGACGCACGGCGCGCCGACGGTCGAGAACGCGCACCCTCACGCCTCCGGGCCTGTCCACGTCGTGCACAACGGCATCATCGAGAATTTTCGCGAGCTTCGGCGCGAACTGGCCGAGGCGGGCGTCCAATGCCAGACGGAGACCGATACGGAGGTCATTGCCTGCATGGTCGCGCAGCGCATGGGGCAGGGAGAAAGCCCCTTCGACGCGGTGCAGGCGACGCTGTCCCGGCTCGAGGGCGCCTTCGCGCTGGTCTTCCTGTTCGACGGCGAGCCGGACCTCCTGATCGCCGCGCGGCACGGCTCGCCGCTGGCGATCGGCTGGGGCGAGGACGAGATGTTCGTCGGCTCGGACGCGCTGGCGCTGAGCCCGATGACCGGCCGCGTCACCTACCTTGAGGAAGGCGATCGCGCCGTGCTGCACCGGGCCGGCGCGCAGGTGTACGACCGCGACGGGCATCCCGTCGAGCGGGCGATGCGCGAGGTCTCGGTCGAGTCGGGCCTGGCCGACCGCGGCGAGTATCGCCACTTCATGGCCAAGGAGATCCACGAGCAGCCGACCGTCCTCGGCTATGTGCTGTCGCGCTATGTCGCGGCCGGTGGCGCGCGGATCGCCTCGCCGGCCGAGGCGATCGACTGGACGGCGCTGTCGCGGCTGATCGTCGTCGCCTGCGGCACGGCAGCCTATGCCGGGACAGGTCGCGAAGTACTGGTTCGAGGAACTCGCCGGCCTGCCGGTCGAGGCCGATATCGCGTCCGAGTTCCGATACCGCGAGCCTCCGATCGACGGGCGCGAGGTGGCGCTCTTCATCAGCCAGTCGGGCGAGACGGCGGATACGCTGGCGGCGCTGAGGCACGTTTCTGGGCGGGTGACCGAGACGCTGGGCGTCATCAATGTCGAGGAGAGCTCGATCGCGCGCGAGGTCGGGATCGTGCTTCCGACGCTGGCCGGACGCGAGATCGGGGTTGCCTCGACCAAGGCGTTCACCTGCCAGCTGATGACGCTGGCCTGCACGGCGATCGTGGCGGCGCGCCAGCGCGGGCGGCTGGACGCCGAGGCCGAGGCGGCGCTGATCCGCAGCCTGGCCGAGATGCCGCGGCTTGTTGCGACCGCGCTCGAGCAGGAGGGCTGGATCGACCGGATCAGCCAGGAGATCTCGTTCGCCCGAAACGTGCTGTACCTGGGGCGCGGGACAATGTACCCGATCGCCATGGAAGGCGCCTTGAAGCTGAAAGAAATCAGCTATATACACGCGGAAGGTTATGCATCAGGCGAGCTGAAACACGGCCCCATCGCGCTGATCGACGAACAGGTCCCCGTGGTGGTGATGGCGCCCCGCGACCGGCTGTTCGACAAGACCGTGTCGAACATGCAGGAGGTGATGGCGCGCGGTGGCAAGGTCGTGCTGATTACCGATCGCGAGGGTGCCGCGGCGGCTGGCGACGGCGCTTGGCGGACCATCGTGATGCCCGATGCCGATCAGTTCGCGGAGCCGATCCTGTATGCCGTCGCCGCCCAGATGCTGGCCTACTTCACGGCGTTGGCGCGCGGCACCGATGTCGACCAGCCGAGGAACCTGGCGAAGTCGGTCACGGTGGAGTAGGCGGCGGAGTAGGCGGCGCGCGGGCGTGCCTGCGGCCCCGCGAAGCCGCATGGCGTGCGACTGCCGCGCGTTCAGCAACCGTCTGCCAGGCGCTCCCTGCGCGGAAACCGGAGCCGGTAGGTCGAACGGGCTTTCCGTCGGTCGCTCCGTCGCCTTCAGATGATCAAATTCTCGTCCCCTTCGCGTGCACGTCTCGCAACTGCGAGTCGCTTGCGGTATGCTGTTGGAAAAACAACGCGAACGAGGGCATGTGAAATGAAGAGGTATCTGGCGGTGCTTGCCGTTGCGGCCGTTGCTGGTTGCGCGGAAGAGAAGCCGAAGGAAGTCGCGGTCGTCAGCGTGGCCGACCGGCTGAGCCCGGAATGCTACACGGTCGACCTGTTCGATCCCTTCACGATCGCGCGGCCGGCGCCCGAGGTGCCGCCGGAGACGAGCGCCTTCCTGGGCGTCTGGAAGCAGGGCGCGTGGAACGGGCAATGGTGCCACGACCTCTACGTCACGCAGGTCAGCGCGGACGGTAATGTCGAGGTGCTGGACGCCTACGGGCCGTACACCGCCGCCGGGATCGAGGCGACCGTCTTCAAGCGCACGGGGCGGATCAAGGACGGCGTGCTGACGTTCCACAGCCAGGGCGGCAAGGTCGAGTACCGGGTGGACGGCAAATATCTGGTCGGCAAGCGCAAGGGGACCCTCGGCAACATGGAAATCACCATGAGCCGTCAAAACGACGTTGCCATTGGCAAGCCGGTGAAACTGGCAAAGCACGTCGTCAAATCCTGACGGATGCGATGCTGACGGGAGCGTCGCTGGCCGTTCCAGCGGGGTCCCGTCCTGCCCGCGAGAACCCGCGTGGCCGCTATGGGCGTTACGCGCTTTGCCGCCCGGAGAGATCGGGAATGGTCACTGGCGACATGCGGTGCTCCGCCAATGTCCGACCGAAACCGCATGCGGTTGCAGTCTCCTGATGCTTGCACCCTCCTGATGCTGGCGGCGGCCCTCATTCTGGATGCGCTGGTCGGCGAGCCGGAGGCGCTGTGGCGGCGCGTCCCGCACCCGGTCGTGGCGATGGGGCGGCTCGTGAGCTGGCTGGATCGGCGGTTCAATCACGGGCCGGACCGGCGGCGGCGCGGCGTGTTCGCCCTGCTGGCGCTGCTGGCGGCCTGGCTGCCGGTGCCGCTCCTGATTGCGGCGCTGCCCTTCGGCTGGGTGCTGGCGATCCTGGGCGCGGCGATCCTGCTGGCGCAGCGCTCGCTGGCCGAGCATGTCGGCGCCGTCGCGGAGGCCCTGGAACGCTCGCTGGATGACGGACGAGAGGCCGTGTCGCGCATCGTCGGGCGCGACCCGCAGGCGCTGGACAGCGCCGGGATCGGCAGGGCGGCGATCGAGTTGGCGGCCGAGAATTTCTCGGACGGCGTCGTCGCGCCGGCCTTCTGGTTTCTGGTAGCCGGCCTGCCGGGCATCGTGCTCTACAAGGCGGTGAATACCGCAGACTCGATGATCGGGCACCGGAGCGACCGCTACCTGGCGTTCGGCTGGGCGGCGGCGAGGCTTGACGATGTGCTGAACTGGATCCCGGCGCGGCTGTCCGGCGTGCTGATCTGCCTGGCGGGTCTCAGCCCCGGGGCGCTCCGCGTCATGTGGCGCGACGCCCGGCTGCACCGCTCGCCAAATGCCGGCTGGCCCGAGGCGGCGACCGCGGCCGTTCTGGGCGTCGCGCTGGCGGGTCCGCGCATCTATGGCGGCGTCATCACGGACGATCCGTACATCAATCCGCAGGGCCGGCGCGACCCGGGGCCGGCGGATATCGGCCGGGCCGTCGCGCTGATCTGGCGCGCCTGGGCGGTGCTGCTGGCGATCGCCGTTCTGGCGGCCGCGCTGCGCATCCTCTCTTGACCGCCTGCCGCCCGGACGCGACGGTCCGGCGGCACTTCCCGGCCCGAGTGTTCCGGAGACGCAATGACTGACACCGCCCGACTTTCGGACGCCGACCTGACCGGCCTGGCCCGGCTGGCCGGCGAGCTGGCCGACGCCGCCGGCGCGGCTGCGCTGCCCTTCTTCCGCGCGCGGGCGCTGGTCGCCGACGACAAGGGCGCAGCCGGCGGGAGGCGCTTCGACCCCGTCACCGAGGCCGACCGCGCCGCCGAGCGTGCGATCCGCGCGCTGCTCGCCGAACGCCGCCCGGATGACGGCGTCTATGGAGAGGAGGAGGATCGCACGCACGGCACCTCGGGCCTGACCTGGGTGGTCGACCCGATCGACGGAACGCGGTCCTTCATCTCGGGCCTGCCGCTCTGGGGCATCCTGATCGGACTCGACGACGGCAGCCGAGGGCGGATCGGGGTGATCGACCAGCCCTACACGCGCGAGCGCTTCACGGGCGTGCTGCGCGAGGGCGGGGCCGAGGCGTGGCTGACCGGCCCGGCCGGCCGGGTGGCGCTGCGCACGCGTCCCTGCGCCGGGCTGGCCGATGCGACGGTGTTCACCACCGATCCGTTCCTGTTCAGCGACATCGAGCTCGAGGCCTTCCAGGCGGTTCGCGCCCGGGCGCGGCTGACGCGCTATGGCACCGACTGCTATGCCTACGCGCTGTTGGCGCTGGGGCTGATCGACCTGGTGATCGAGTCGGGGCTGGCCGCCTACGACGTCGCCGCGCTGGTCCCGGTCGTCACGGCGGCGGGCGGACTGATGACGGACTGGCAGGGCGGCGATTGCCGATGGGGCGGCCGGGTGGTCGCCGCCGGCTCGCCCGAGGCCCACGAGGCGGCGCTGGAGATCCTGGCGCTCGCCTGAGCCGCGTCGCGCCGCAAGGCCGTGACTCCCGCCGGTCGTCACGCCGGCCCGGTCCGGTCAGACCGAGGCCGCCAGCCTCTTCCGGCGCGGCGTTTCCATGAAGATTCAGGTTGATGGCGCGAAAAAACGAATCGAAATCAATAACTTGCGTATGGTCTCGCGCGTCAGGCCGTGGCCGCACCGTCGTGGCGCGGGCGCCTCGCCCCTGGCTGGGCCCTGCGGGGAACCGCAGCAGGATGGGCGAGGCATTCAGCTCTGAAGAACCCGTCGGCCGGAAAGGCCGCGAGCCGGTCCGCTACAGGACCTGCGCCAGCCGCATGGCGACGCCCATGTCGCCGTCGATCTTGATCTTGCCGGTCATGAATGCGGCGGTCGGGTCGAGGTTGCCCTCGAACATTTCCCGGAGGGTGTCCATCGAGGCGGTGATGGTGCACTCCGACCCGCCCTCGTCGGTCGTCACGGTCTCGTCCTCGACGCGGATGAATCCATCATCCTCCATGTCGAAGCGGACCGAGCCCTGAAACCCGCTACCGTCCATCTTGCCGCGCAGCGCCTCCGCCGCCGTGTTCAGCCTGTCGCCCATCGTCTTCTCCGGTGCCATCACGTACTCCTTTGCAGAGCTACCCCGGACGACTATCTTCGGGCAATGCACCTGTCCGTCCCGCCCGCCGCTTTCGTTCTTGCCGCGCTGCTCGCGGCCGGCGCCGCCGTCATCGCCGCCCCCGCCCTGGCCGAAGAGGCGCCGCCGGCGGTCCCTGCGGCGCCGCCGGGGGCCGGCGACGTGGCGGGCAGCGACGTGGCCGCCGCGGCGCGGCACGCGCATCTGGACGCGCTGTTCGCCGAGCTGGCCGATCCCGCCAACACGAACTGGGAAAGCACCCAGGCGCAGATTTATGCCGCCTGGAGCGAGAGTGGCTCGGCCTCGATGGACCTGCTGGCGTTGCGCGCCGACCGGGCGATGGAGGCGCAGGACATGAACACCGCCCTGAGCTTCCTGAACGACCTCGTGCGGCTGGAGCCGGACTACGCCGAAGGCTGGAACAAGCGGGCTACCGTCCATTTCCTGCGCGAGGAATACGGCAAGGCGCTGCAGGACATCGCGCGCACCCTGACGCTGGAGCCGAGGCATTTCGGTGCCTATGCGGGGCTCGGTATCATCCTCGACAGGCTGGGCGACAAGAAGGACGCGCTCAAGGCCTATCGCCGCGCTGCCGCCATTCACCCGCACCTGCCGGGCGCCGCCGAGGGCATTCGCAAGCTGACCCGCGAGGTTGAGGGCGAGCGTACCTGACGCTCGCCCGCCCGGCATTGGAGTTTTCCGCGTAGTGATGTTCGACCCGCCCGCCGGCACGGTCACGGCCGTCCTGGGCCCAACCAACACCGGCAAGACGCATTACGCCGTCGAGCGGATGCTGTCGCGCGAGAGCGGCATCATCGGCCTGCCGCTGCGCCTGCTGGCGCGCGAGGTCTATGACCGGATCGTCGCGCTGCGCGGGCCGCAGGCAGTCTCGCTGATCACCGGCGAGGAGAAGATCGCCCCGCCGCGCGCCCGCTACCACGTCTGCACGGTCGAGGCGATGCCGCTGGGCGCCGCCCGCCGACTTCGTCGCCATCGACGAGATCCAGCTCTGCACCGACCCGGATCGCGGGCATGTCTTCACCGACCGGCTGCTGCACGCGCGCGGGCGCTACGAGACGCTGTTCCTTGGCTCGGACACCATGCGCGGCCGGATCGCCTCCCTGGTTCCGGGGGTGCATTATCAGGGGCGGACGCGGTTCTCCGATCTCGCCTGGTCCGGCTCGAAGAAGCTGTCCCGGCTGAAGCCGCGGACCGCCATCGTCGCCTTCTCGATCGACCAGGTCTACGCGATTGCGGAGCTGATCCGCCGCCAGCGCGGCGGGGCGGCGGTGGTGATGGGCGCGCTGAGCCCGCGGACGCGGAACGCCCAGGTTGCCCTCTATCAGGAGGGCGACGTCGACTACATGGTCGCCACCGACGCGATCGGCATGGGGCTGAACATGGACGTCGACCATGTCGCCTTCGCCGGCACCGCCAAGTTCGACGGCTGGCGCCACCGCGCGCTGGAGCCGAACGAGCTGGCGCAGATCGCCGGGCGGGCCGGGCGGTACACCAGGGATGGCACCTTCGGGGTGACGGCCGACGCGCCGCAGCTGCTGCCCGAGGTGATCGAGGCAATCGAGGAGCACCGCTTTCAGCCGGTCGGCAAGCTGATGTGGCGCAACACCGACCTGCGGTTCCATTCGGTCGAGGCGCTGCTCGCCTCGCTCGACGCATCCCCGGGCGACCCCGATCTGGTGCGCGCCCGCGAGGCCGAGGACCAGGCCGTGCTGCGCGCGCTGTGGGAGGAGCCGGGCATCCGCGAGGTGGCGACGCGCGGCGACCGGGTGCGGCTGCTATGGGACACGTGCCAGATCCCGGATTTCCGCAAGGTCTCGCCGGGCGAGCACGCGACGCTGGTCGGCCGGATTTACCGCTTCCTGCTGACCGACGCGCATTGTATACCTTCCGACTGGCTGGCCGGGCAGATTGCCCGGCTCGACCGCGTGCACGGTGACATCGATGCATTGTCCAAGCGCTTGGCGTTCATCCGCACCTGGACCTATGTCGCCAACCGGCCCGGGTGGGTCGAGGACGCGGAACTTTGGCGCAGTGAGACGCGCGCCGTCGAGGACCGCCTATCCGACGCATTGCACGAGCGACTGACGCAACAATTCGTCGACCGGCGCACTTCCGTGCTGATGCGCCGACTGAAGCAGAAGGAGCGCCTTGTGGCCGAGGTGAACGACAAGGGCGAAGTGACCGCCGAGGGGCACTTCCTGGGCCGGCTGACCGGGTTCCGCTTCGCGATAGACGAGACCGCCAGCGGCGACGAGCTGAAAACGCTGCGTTCGGCCAGCCTGTCGGCGGTCGGCGACGAGCTGTCGCGGCGGGCGGACAAGCTGTACCTGTCGCCCGACGGCGAGATCGACCTGACCGACCAGGGCGGCTTCATGTGGGGCACGGACGCGGTCGGGCGCGTGAGCAAGGGCGACGATGCGCTGGCGCCGAAGATCACCGTGTTCGTCGACGACATGGCGGGGCCGGAAGTCGCCGAGAAGGTCGAGCGGCGGCTTCGGCACTGGCTGGGCCGGCGCGTCAACGCGCAGTTCGAGCCGATGCTGGCGATGCGCGACGACGAGGCCATCACCGGGCTGGTTCGCGGCGTCGCGTTCCGGCTGGCCGAGAACTTCGGCATCATGCCGCGGCGCGAGATCGCCGACGATTTGAAGGCGCTGGAGCAGGGCGACCGGGCATTGCTGCGGAAGCACGGTGTGCGGTTCGGGCAGCACTTCGTCTTCATGCCGGCGCTCCTGAAACCCGCGCCGACGCGGCTGCGGCTCCTGCTGTGGAGCCTGGCGCAGGACCTTGACGACTTCCCGGAGGCGCCGCCGCCCGGGCACGTGACCGTGCCGGTCGCCGAGGGCGCCCCCGAGGGCTATTATCACATGGCGGGTTATCGCCCGGCGGGCGCCCGGGCGCTGCGCATCGACATGATGGAGCGGCTGGCCGACCTGATCCGCCCGCTCGACGCTCGCGCCGGCTTCGAGGCCACGCAGGACATGCTGTCGATCACCGGGCTCGGCCACGAGCAGTTCGCCGAGTTGATGGCGGGGCTGGGCTACGAGGTCGAGAAGGGCGAGCGGCCGCGTCAGGCGCGGGCAGCGCGCGGCGACGCCCAGGGCGGCGCAGGGAGCCGTGTCGACGGGTGGGCAGGCCAGTGCGCAGACGGAGCCGGCCGGCGCGACGCCGGAGGCATCCGCCGCGCTGACCGAAGGCGCCGCGATGACGGACAAGGCGCCGGCCGAGCCCGGGGCCGAGCGCGACGCGCAGCCAGGCGAAGTGCCCGCCGCCGATGCCGGAGCGGGGGAGGCTGCCGGGGCAAGCCAGGCCGCTCGATCCGCGGCGCATGATGCCGCGCAGGAAGGTATAACGGCGCTGCCCGAGGCGGATGCGCTGGCCGCCGAGGAGGCGGCGCGCGTGGAGAGCGCCGCGGCGGTGCGCTCGCCCGACGGGCCGGACAACGCCTCGGTTCCCGGGTTGCCGGAGGATGCAGAGGACGACCCGGAGACCGCGGGCACTATCGTCGCGCCCGACGCCGTCCTGCCCGGGACCGAAGCGACCGACCTCTCGTGGGCGTCAGGGGGCGCTGGCCCGGCGGGGGCCGGCACGGCCGGCAACCGTCCCGGCGACGGCGAGCCCGAGACTGCACAACCCGCCGGCGCCGAGGCCGGCATGCCGCCGCCGGACCCGGTGCTCGAACCCGACATCCTGTCGGATGCCGCGGGCGACAACAGCGGCGAGGCTGCGACGGAAGGCGAGCCTGCTCCCGGCGGTGAGAAGTCGCAGCGGGGCGAAGGCGTGTCGGCCGAGGCCGGGGCAGACGGGGCGGCTCCGGCGGCCGGCGAGGCCGTTGTCGAGACCTTTTTCATCTTTCGCATCCGCCCGCGCAGCCGTGGCCCGCGCCGTGGGTCGCCACGCCATGCCGGTGAGCAGGGTCAGGGCCACGACCACGGCCCGGGGCGGGAACACCGCCCGCGCCGTGGCGGTGGCAAGCCCGGCGAGGCCCAGCCGGCGGCCGCGGGCGATGCCGGCGGCAGGCCGGAACGCCGGGAAGGCGGCGGCAAGCGCCCCGACCGTCCGGAAGGCGAGGCCGGCCGGCACCGCGCGAAGGGCAAGGGACCGAAGCGCGACCGGCAGGACAAGGGCGAGCCGCGCCAGTTCGAGGCCAAGCCGCCGCGCAGGGACAAGCCTGTCGACCCGGACAGCCCTTTCGCAATCCTTCAGCAGCTCAAGAACCGTTGACGGAGGCGGCCGGGGCCGCGGGCGGGGCCTCCGGCGAGCCTCGGGCCAAGATCCGGATCGACAAGTGGCTGTGGCACGCGCGCTTCTTCAGGTCGCGCGGGCTGGCGGGCGAGATGGCGGGCTCGGGTGCCGTCCGGGTCAACGGCGAGCGCATCGGCAAGGCCGCTCATGGCGTGCGGCCCGGCGACGTGCTGACCTTTCCGCAAGGGCGGCAGATCCGCGTCATTCGCGTGCTGGGGCTGGGAACCCGGCGCGGCCCTGCGCCCGAGGCGCGCGCGCTCTACGACGACCTCGAGCCGCCCGCCTCGATGGCGGCTCCCATGGCCGGAGCGGCGCCCAGGGACGCTCCCGCTGCGCCGCCATCCGACCCCGGCCAGCGCGAGCCGGGCGCCGGCCGGCCGACCAAGCGGGAGCGGCGTGACATCGACGCGCTTCGCAGCCGCGACCCTTGAACCCCGGCCTGCGGCTGATTATTACGCCAGCAGGCCGCACGAGAGAAAATACACACCCACGGCCGTTAAACTGCCCCTCGGGAGCCGCTATGACCTATGTCGTCACGGATAACTGCATCCGGTGCAAGTACACGGACTGCGTCGAGGTCTGCCCCGTCGACTGCTTCTACGAGGGCGAGAACATGCTGGTGATCCACCCCGACGAGTGCATCGACTGCGGAGTCTGCGAGCCGGAATGCCCGGCCGACGCCATCCGCCCGGACACCGAATCCGGCCTGGAATCCTGGATCGAACTGAACAAGAAATACGCCGAGACCTGGCCGAACATCACCGTCAAGCGCGACCAGCCACCGGACGCCGAGCAGTTCGACGGGGAGGATGGCAAGCTGGAGAAATACTTTTCCGAGAAGCCTGGTCAGGGTGACTGACGGCGGCTGGTCTCCGGGCCTCGCGCGGACCGGTCCTGACGGCAGTGCCGCGGCACTTTCACGGGTCTGTCGCCGACATGCTGGAGAATCAGGCGCAATTGTGTTATACGGTTGTCGTCAAACGAAGTGGCGCGCTCTAAGGTTGAATGGGTGTCGTGAACGACACCCCTCCTTGGGCGCGTTAAAAAAGTAAACGATATGGCTGCCGGATCGGGGGATTCCGCGACGGCGGCTTTTTTGCCCATAAAGCCCGGGGCGCAGGGGGCTTGCAGGGCTGACTGGTCAGGAGAGAAGATGTCCAAGAAGCCAAACCATACCTTGGAGTTCCGCGCGAACGAGTATGTCGTCTACCCCGCGCACGGCGTGGGCAAGATCATGACGATCGAGGAGCAGGAGGTCGCCGGCACCCGGCTCGAGCTGTTCGTGATCTCGTTCGAGAAGGACAAGATGACGCTGCGCGTCCCCACCGCCAAGGCGACCTCGGTCGGCATGCGCTCGCTCTCGAGCCCCGACCTTGTCGAGCAGGCGCTGAAGACGCTGAAGGGCAAGGCCAAGGTCAAGCGGGCGATGTGGTCGCGCCGCGCGCAGGAATACGAGCAGAAGATCAACTCGGGCGACCTGATCTCGATCGCCGAGGTCGTACGCGACCTGCATCGCGCCGAGGACCAGCCCGAGCAGTCGTACTCCGAGCGCCAGCTTTACGAGGCGGCGCTTGAGCGCCTGACCCGCGAGGTCGCGGCAGTCGAGCGGCTGGACGAGGAGAATGCCGCCCAGAAGGTCGGCGACGTGCTGGAGGCCAAGAAGGCCGCCTGACCCGCAGCCGAACCGGAGATTTCAGCGCGCGCCGCTCTGCGGCGCGCGTTTTTCGTTGACGGGTCGTTTCAGGGCGGCGGCGCAGTCCGCGCCAATGCATACGCCCTGCGGCGCGCAACATCGGCTTGCGATGCGAGCGCAGCAGTTCGTTTGGGGAAGGCTGGCAGGGCCAGCCTTCAACCGGCCTCTGCGAGTCAGGGTCGGCGTCACGGTCCCGGCCGTCCTTACCCACCGCTTCGCGCGCCTCGACCGGCAACCCCGAGCCGGCACCCGTCTCGCGGCGCCTTGTGGGGCGCCTGGTGCATGTCTAGGGTCGCTGAAAGACACTCTGCGGGAGGACAGGATGAGCCAGCGCGAGAATTTCTTTCGCCTCGACGACATGAACCAGGGAATGGCGCGCGAGCTCGCCGCCGGTGTGACGACGCGCATCTTTCCCGGCGAGCACGCCATGCTCTCGGTCGTGCGCATCGAGCCCGGGCACAAGGGCACGATGCATCACCACCACGAGGAGCAGTGGGGCGTCTGCCTCGACGGTTCGGCAACGCGGTTTCAGGGCGACGACGCGATCGAGGTGAAGAAGGGCGATTTCTGGCGCACCCCCGGCGGCGTGCCGCACACCATGCAGGCAGGCCCGCAGGGATGCACCGTGCTGGACGTCTTCGCCCCGCCGCGCGAGGCCTACAAGAAGGCGGGGTCGGGCTTCGGCACGGAGGATCTGTCGGCGACGCGCCCCGGCTCCTACGGCGACGAAGGCTGAGTCCCTCCGTGGCAGCGGCGCGCGTGGCGCGTCAGGGGGCGTTCCAGCAGACGGTCCCCAGCCCCGAGATGTCGTAGCCGCCGAGGTCGCGCGCCTTGGCCGCGAAGGCATCCGAACGGGCGAAGGCAAGCAGCGTCTGCATCGGCGGCTCGAACCAGGCGCGGCGGTCGACCAGCAGGTCGAAGCGCTCGCGCATCGTCGGCACGAAGGCCATGCCGAACTGGCGGGCGACGGCTTCGAGCCCCGGGGCGGCGTCGGCCTTACCCGAGGCGACGGCGGCGGCGGCATCGGTCTCCGTGCGGGCGAGCTCGGGCAGGAAGGCGATGTCGCGCACGCCGTCCCGCTGCAGCAGGTGTGCGAGCAGCAGGCCCGCCCCGGCGCTCGGCTGGCGCTGCGCGACGCGGCGGCCGGCGAGATCCGCGATGGACGCGACGGGCAGCCCGGGCGCGACGATCAGACCCTGCTGGCGCATCGCCCATTCGACCAGCACGACGGGCGCCGACCCGGCGCGCGCCGCGACATGCCGGCGGTTCCAGTCCTCGGTCTCGGGCTCGAAGACGTGCATCCCGGCGGCGATGGCATGGCGCCCGGCCACGCGGTCGAGCCCGTCAAGCGAGCCGTCGAAGAAGGTCGCGAGTCCAGAGCCGGACTCGCGGATTGCCCAGTCGAGCAGCGGGTCGTGGCTGCCGGCGACGATTTCAGGCGGCGCCTCGGCCGGGGCAGCGGCGGCGCCGGCCAGCCAGGCGTCGACCTCGGCGCGCGGGAACAGCAGCTTTCCGGTGACGCGCCGGCAGGGGATCTCGCCCTCGGCAGCCATCTCGTAGACCTTGCGCTCGCGCACGCGCAGCAGCGCTGCGACCTCGCGGGTGGTCAGGAAGGCCGGGACTGCGGGGGCGTCGGGCATTCCGCGCTTCTAGTGCGTCGGGCGGCGCTGTTGAAGCCCCGCGGCAGAATCCCGTTGACGGCATCCGGGCAGCGACGGTCCCGCGACCGGATGGATCTTGCGCGGCACATGCGGCCGGAGGTGATGCCGCCGCCGGCGTCCCGGCGCGTCCGTGGCCTGTGTCGACGGGATTTGCGGGCCGCAAGCATTGCAGGACTGTCGGGCGAAAACCCGGTGCACATCGGCTTTGCCGTAGGTGCCTGGCCTGCCTGCTGAGCGACACGCTGTGGCTGCGGATCGTCGCGATCGCCTCCTGTGCGCGCCATCGCGCTATGAGCCGCACCTCGCACGGGGCGGCACCGGCGCCAGGCCGGCCTCGATGTGCAGCGCGCGCCAGCGCGCCAGCACGATCGCCAGCGCGACCGCGCCCTCGGCGGCGATGACGACAAGCGCTGGCTGGGCGCCGACCAGCTCGGCGGTCAGGCCGACATTGGCGAAGCCGACCAGCCCGGCGCCGATGCAGATCGACATCAGCCCCAGGTAGCGCCCGCGCATGCCCGTGGGCGCAGCCGTGTAGATCAGCGTCGCCTGCATCGAGGCGAAGCCCGAGGCGGCAAGGCCCGCGACGGCGATGCCGGCCGCCAGCGACACCAGACCGGGCGCCATGCCGATGAAGGCGACGGCGGCCAGCTGCATCGCCAGCCCGCCGACATAGAGCCGGCGGAACCAGCTCGGGCGGACCAGCCAGGCGACCAGCGTGATCCCGACAATGCCCGTCGCGCCCTCGATTGCCGAGACGTAGCCGATCATCGCGGGGTCGAGGCCCAGCACGTCGGCACCGATGACGGGGATCATCGAGACAAAGGGAAAGCCCCAGATGTTGAAGACGACCGTCACGGCCATGATGTTGAGCACGTCGTTGCTGCGCAGCGCCTTGCGCAGCGCGCGCCAGGATTGCGACAGGACCTCGCCGGGCCGGAAATCTCCGTCGCGCCGGCCGCCTGTCGGGCGAATGCCGAGCGCCAGCAAGAGCGCAACCGCGTAAAGCGCCGCCCCGATGCCGAAGACGCCCAGCATGCCGACCGTCTGGTAGACGATGCCGCCGGCCAGCGGGCCCAACAACCGCGTGCCGTTGGACGTCGCGTAGTCGATCGACATGGCGCGGGCCAGGCGGCCGGCGCCGGCGATCTCGCCGATCATCTTGCGCCTCAGCGGCATGTCCGAGGCCCAGAAGACGCCGGAGGCGAGCGTCGCCAGCACCAGGTGCCAGTAGGCGAGCTGTCCGGAGAGCTGGACCGCCACCATCGCGCCGCTGACCAGCCCGACGCCGGCCAGCGAGGCCGACAGCAGCCGGCGCGGGCTGATCTGGTCTGCGGCGGCCCCGATGAACAGGCTGAGAACAGCCAGCGGCACGAACCGCACCAGCGCGATCGTCGCGACCAGCACCGGCGAGCCTGTCAGCTCGAAGGCGAAGATGCCGTAGGCCAGCAACTCGAGCCACCGGACGATCCCGGTGAACCAGCCGATCAGCCAGATCCGGACATAGCGGCCGTCGCGGAGCAGCGGGACAGGCGTCATCCGCGCTCGCGGTAGGGATGCTCGGCGAACAGCTCGGGGCGAAAGTCCATGCCGTGGCCGGGCCGGTCGGGCGGGGTCATCATGCCGTTCTCGACGACCACGGGCTCGACCCAGAGATGGTCGTACCAGCCCATCTGCTCCAGCCACGAGGGGTTCGGGATCGACGCGACGAGGTGCGACGAGAGTTCCGGGAACATGTGCGGCGCGATGGCGATGCCGTGGCCGTGCGCGGCCTCGGCGATGGCGCGCAGCTCGGTGTAGCCGCCGCGCATGATGTCCGGCTGCAAGGTGCGGACGCCAGTGTCGAAGAACGGCCGCGAGTCGGGCAGGCAGAAATTGTTCTCGCCGCCGACGACCGGCGTGCGGATGCCGGCCGCGACCGTGCGGTAGCCGTCGAAATCGTCGGCCATCACCGGCTCCTCCAGCCAGTGCAGGCGGTAGTCGTCGAGGCCGCGGCCGACCGAGACCGCCTCGTCGGCGGTCCACCCCTGGTTGACGTCCACCATGATCTCGACGTCGTCGCCGAGGGCCTGGCGCATGTCGCGAACGTTCGCGACGTCCTCGTCATGGGTGAACAGGTGCGCGACCTGCATCTTGATGGCGGAGTACCCTTGGGCGACGAAGCGCTGGGCCTTCTCGATCATGCCGTCATGGCCGAGGCCGCGGAAGCAGCCCGAGCCGTAGACGGGCAGGGGGTCGCCCGAGCCGCCCCAGAGCTTCCACAGCGGCTTGCCCTGCGCCCGGCCGACCGCGTCCCAGAGCGCGATGTCGAGCGCCGACATGGCCATCACCGTGATGCCCATGCGGCCCTGGATGAAGGTCGCGAGCCACATCTTCCGCCACAGTGCCGCCGGGTCCGAGGCGTCCTGGCCGATCAGCAGCGGCTTCAGCATCTCGTGGATGCAGGTTTCCAGCGTCCGGATGCCGCCGGCCAGCGGGTGCAGGTGCCCGGTGCCGACGGTGCCGTCGCGGGTCTCGACCTCGACGACCAGCAGGTCGATTGCGGGCAGCGTCAGGAAGCCGGTCTTCGGCGGGTCGCTGAACGGCACAGAGAGCGTATGCGTGCGAATGTCGGTGATCATGGGGTTTCCTCCGCGGACGGCGCACTCTAGCGCCGCGCCTGCCGGGCACAACCACGGCCGGCGGATAACGTCGGGGCAATTTCGATGGACGGATCGTGAGCAGGCTCATAAAGTGCCTGCCATGTTGATGCCCGACCCCGACGCAACCGTCGGCTTCCTGCTGCATGACGTGTCGCGCCTGATCCGCGCGCATTTCGACCAGCGGGCGCAGTCGATGGGCCTGACGCGCGCGCAGTGGCGCGTGCTGGTGCACCTGGCGCCACGGCAGGGAATCAACCAGCGCGCGCTGGCCGAGATTCTCGAGCTGGATACCGTGACGCTGGGGCGGCATATCGACCGGCTCGAACGCGATGGCTGGCTTCGGCGGCGCGCCGACCCGGCGGACCGGCGCGCGTGGCAATTGTTCCTGACCGAGACGCTGCAGCCGACGCTGGATCGGATGGCCAGCCTGGCCATCGAGACCAACGCCACGGCGCTGGCCGGCTTCTCGCCCGAGGAGCAGGCGCTGCTCGTCGCGATGCTGACTCGGATCAAGGACAACATGGCGGCGTCGTCGGGTCGCGAGCAGGTCGAGATGCCGGTCGATCAAGCCCGACGCGCGGCGGTCGGCTGATGGGAGTGCGCGCGTTCGTGCGGAGGGCGATGCGGCGCGTTGCCCTGCTGGCGGTGATGCTGGCCGTCCCGGTGGCGCTCGCGACCGGCGGTCTGTGGTTCTACATGTCGACGGGTCGCTACGTGACCAGCGAGAACGCCTATGTGAAGGCCGGACTGATCGTCGTCAGCCCCGAGGTCGGCGGCCATGTCACCGAGGTTGCGGTGCGGGACAACCAACGCGTCAAGGCGGGCGACGTGCTGTTCCGCATCGACCCGCGGCGATACCAGGTGGCCAAGGCGCAGGCCGAGGCCGGGCTGGCCGCGGCGCGGCAGGCGGTCGAGGCGCTGAAGGCCCACTACCGGACCAGGCAGGCCGAGCTGGATGCCGCAACGCGCGATGCCGAGTTCATGCGGGGCGAACTGGCACGCACCGAGCGGCTGCGCGCCGGTGGCACCGTCCCCGAGACGCAGCTCTCGGCCGACCAGCGGCTGGCGGCCCAGGCCGAGAACAAGATCAGCGTGGCACGTCAGGAGATCGCCGAGGTTCTGGCCGAACTGGCTGGCGACCCCGAGCTGCCGACCGAGCGCCACCCCGGCGTGCAGCGCGCGCTGGCCGAGCTGCAGCGCGCCGAACTGGACCTGGCGGCGACGACGGTGCGCGCGCCGGCCGACGCGATCACCGCCAATGTCAGGCTGCAGAGCGGCGAATATGTCGGCGACGGCGAGGCGGTGCTCAGCCTCGTCTCGACGGATCGCTACTGGGTCGAGGCGAACCTGAAGGAGACCGAGCTCAACCACCTGACCGAGGGGCAGGTGGTCGAGCTGAGGGTCGACGCTTATCCGAGCGTGGTCTGGACCGGGCGCGTCGTCAGCCTGGCGCCGGCCACCGGCGCCGAGTATGCGCTTCTGCCGCCGCAAAACGCCTCGGGCAACTGGGTCAAGGTCGTCCAGCGCGTGCCGGTCCGCGTCGAAATCGACCCGCAGGAGGGCGTTCCCCCGCTGCGCGCCGGCATGAGCGTCGCCGTCAGCATCGACACCGGCTACGAGCGGCCGCTACCCGAGCTGGTGACTGCCGCGCGCGCCTGGATCCTGCCTGCCAGCGCACCCGGCGAGCCGGAAATCGAGAGATGACCGGGACGGCCGCGGCGGCATCGGCTGCCCCGCCGGGAGATCAGCCTTCGGATGCTCATCGGGCCGACGCCGCTCCGCCGGGCGATGCGCCGCCGCCCGAGACTGTTCGGCCGGGCATGCTCTACCAGGCGATGCTGCTGGTGACGCTGACCTTCGTCACCATGCTCTACGCGATGACGGTAACGATCGCGAACGTGGCGCTGCCGCAGATGCAGGGCTCGCTGTCGTCGACGCCCGACCAGATCGCCTGGATCGTAACCTTCAACATCGTCGCGACCGCGATCGTCACGCCGATCTCCGGCTGGCTGGCCGCCGTGCTGGGCCGCCGTCGGCTGATGATCACCGGCGTCGTCGGCTTCGGCGTGGCGTCGGTGCTGTGCGGGCTCGCGACCTCGGTGCCCGAGCTGGTGCTCTATCGCATCGGGCAGGGTGCCTTCGGTGCGCCGCTGGTGCCGCTCAGCCAGGCGATCGTGCTGGAGTCGTTCCCCGAGCGGAGCCGCGGGCGCGTCATGTCGATCTGGGGCACGGGCGTCATCCTGGGGCCGATCCTGGCGCCCGCGCTGGGCGGCGCGCTGTCCGAGGCCTACAACTGGCGCTGGGTGTTCTTCATGCTGGTGCCGTTCACCGGCGTCGCGCTGGCCGGCGTGCTGATCTTCATCCGGCGGAACCCGAACCGGCCGGCGCCGCCGCGGCTGGACTGGACGGGCTTCCTGGCGTTGGCCGTGGCGATCACCTCGATGCAGCTGACGCTTGACCGCGGCGAGCGTCTCGGTTGGTTCGATTCCTGGGAGGTGCTGGTCTATGGCTCGATCTGCCTCAGCGCCGTCTGGATCTTCATTGTCCGGAACTTCACCGCCGAGCGGCCCTTCCTGAACCCGGCGCTGCTGCGCGACCGGAATTATGTCGCCGGCATCCTGCTTATCTTCGTCTTCGGTCTCCTGAACTTCACGCCGATCACGCTGCTGCCGACCATGCTGCAGAGCATCCAGGGCTATCCTGACTCGATCATCGGCGAGATCCTCTCGGCGCGCGGCGCGGGCACCATGGTCGGCTTCGCCTCGATGTTCGTCGCGGGCCGGCTGGACCCGCGCATCCCGATGTTCGCCGGCATGGTGCTGCAGGCCTATGCCGGGTGGATCATGGCCGGCTTTGACGTGAACGTGACGCGCACGGACGTGCTGTGGGCGTCGGCGATCCAGGGGCTGGGGGTCGGCTTCGTCTGGATCCCGCTGTCGATCGCGACCTTCGCGACGCTGCCGAAGCACCTCGTGCCCGACGGCACCGGCATCTTTCACCTGTTGCGCAACATCGGCAGCTCGGTCTTCATCTCGATCTCCGTCGCGCTGGTCATCCGCGAGACGAAGATCGTCCATGCCGGGCTGGCGGAGCACGTCTCGCCGTTCAGCGAGTCGCTGCGGATGCCGGGCGCCGCCGGCGCGTGGCGGCTGGACGACGCCCGCTCGGTCGCCGGGATCAGCCGCGAGGTGGCGCGCCAGGCGACGATGATCGGCTATGTCGATGCCTTCATGCTGTTCACGGTGGTGGCGTCGCTGGCGATCCCGCTGATCCTGCTGGTCCGCCGCCCGGCGGCAACCTGACGGGGCGCCCGACGGGACGCGCGGGGCTTTCGCGCCGCCTCGCGCTCACCTACCGTGCCGCGACCGTGAGGGGAGAGAGCCGGTGCTGAAGATCGCCGTGCTGCATGGCGCGACCGAGGAGCGGCCCGACGAGGTCGACACCCTGCGCACGGCCGAGGCGGTGCGCGACGCGCTCGGCCGGCTGGGCCATGCCGCCGGGATCGTCCATCTCGCCCCGGACATGGCGGCGCTCGGGGCGATGGGCGTGCAGCCGGCTCGCAGGCCGGATCTGGTCTTCAACCTGGTCGAGGCGATCGGCGGTGACGGCGCGGCGGCGGCCGAGGTGCCCGCGGCACTGGACCGTTACGGCATTCCCTACACGGGCTGCGGCGCTCGGGCGACGCGGGCTTGCCTGTCCAAGATCGGCATGAAGCGCAGCATTGCCGATGCCGGCCTGCCGACCCCTGCCTGGTCCGAGGACGGCCGCGGGCTCGAGCAGGCCGCGCAGGTCATCGTCAAGGCCGACACCGAGCACGCCTCGCTGGGCATCGACGCGGGGTCCGTCGTCCCGGGCACGCTCGCCGCGGCGGAGGTCGCACGCCGGGCCGACGCGCTCGGCACGCCGGTCTTCGCCGAGGAATTCATCGATGGGCGCGAGTTCAATATCGCCGTGCTCGCCGGCCCGAACGGACCGCAGGTGCTGCCGCTGGCGGAGACGCTGTTCCTCGGCTATCCCGAGGACCGGCCGAAGATCGTCGACTACGAGGCGAAGTGGGCCGAGGACTCGTTCGCCTACAACAACACGCCCCGGCGGTTCGACTTCGCGGCGGAGGACACGGCGCTGCTCGAGGAACTGACCACCCTGACGCTGCGCGCCTGGACCCTGTTCGGCCTGGCCGGCTATGCCCGCGTCGACTTCCGCGTCGACGCGGCCGGCCGGCCTTGGATCCTGGAAGTGAACACCAACCCCTGCATCGCGCCCGATGCCGGCTTCTTCGCCGCCGCCAGGCAGGCGGGGCTTACCTTCGACGCCATGGTCGCGCGCATCGTCGACGCCGGGCTGGCGTCCCGCACCGAGGCCGCCTGATGTTCCGCATCCGCAAGCTTTCCGATGCCCGCACGCCCGCCAATCGCAAGGCGGTCGCCGAGGCGCAGGAGATCATCCGCGCCCAGTTTCCCGGCATGGACACGGCCGAGATCGACAAGCTGCCCGACCGGCTGACGGACCCGATCGCGCATCGCTTCGTCGCCGAGCTGTTCGTCGCCGAGCGGCGCAGCCATGTCCGCGCAGTCGCGCTGCTGCTCTACGACCCGGCGCTGGAATTCGCGTTTCTCGACGTGATCGCCAACGCGCCCAGCGTTGGCGCCGGGTCGGGCATGGGCGGCGCGGTCTACGAGCGCCTGCGCCAGGAGGCGGTCGAGCTGGGCGCGAAGGGCCTCTACTTCGAATGCCTGCCGGACCAGCCAGAGCAGGTGCCGGACGACGCCGTTCGCAAGCAGAACATCGCCCGGCTGCGTTTCTACGAGCGCTTCGGGGCGCGCCCGATCGAGGGCACGGAGTACCAGGCGCCGATCAGCCCGGGCGATCTCGGCATGCCGATGCTGGTCTTCGACGGCCTGGGCCGCCACGACCTGCCGGACGCCCGGACGCTCCGCCAGATCGTCGAGGCGATTCTCGAGCGCAAGTACGGTCACATGGTCTCGCAAGGGTATGTCGAGCTGGTCGTCGGCTCGATCCGCGATGGTGGCTTCTCGCTGCGCCCGCCGAAATACGTCAAGACGCCGGCGCCGGCGGTCGCCGTCGATCCGCCGCAGAAGCCGATCCCGCTGATCATCAACGACAAGCACGACATCCACCACGTCCGCGAGCGCGGCTATGTCGAAAGCCCGGTGCGCATTCCGGCGATCCTGGGCGAGATAGAGAAGACGGGCCTGTTCAAGCGCTGCGAGCCGCGGCACTACCCGGACCGCTGGATCCGCGAGGTCCACGACGGGTCGCTGGTCGACTACGTGAAAAGCGCCTGCGCCGAGGCGCCGGAGAAGAGTTCGCTCTACCCGTACGTATTCCCGGTGCGCAACGCGGCGCGCAAGCCGAAGGAGCGCTCGGTGCTGGCCGGCTACTGGTGCATCGACACCTTCACGCCGATCAACCGCAATGCCTGGCCGGCGGCGCGCCGCGCGGCCGACTGCGCGATCACGGCCGCCGACGAGGTGCTGAACGGCGCCTCGCTCGCCTACGCGCTGATCCGCCCGCCCGGCCACCATGCCGAGCGGCGCACCTTCGGCGGGTTCTGCTACATCTGCAACGGCGCGGTGGCGGCGAACTACCTGTCGCATTACGGGCGGGTCGCGATCCTCGACATCGACTACCACCACGGCAACGGCCAGCAGGACATCTTCTACGAGCGCGGCGACGTGCTGACGGTCTCGATCCACGGCGATCCCAGCTTTGCCTACCCGTACTTCACCGGCTTCCGCGACGAGCACGGGCGGGGGCCGGGCGCCGGCTACAACGTCAACCTGCCGTTGCCCGAGACGATCACGCCCGAGCAATACCGGGAGGCGCTGGACCGTGCCTTCCGCCGTATCGACGACTATGCGCCGGCCTACCTGGTGCTGTCGGTCGGCTTCGACACCGGGCGGGGCGACCCGACAGGGACATGGCCGAACCGGGCCTCCGACTTCCGGCTGATCGGCCGGCGCATCGGCGAGGCCGGCTATCCGGTGGCGGTGATCCAGGAGGGTGGCTATCGCGTGCGCACGCTCGGCACCAACGCCCGCTGCTTCTTCGAGGGCTTGGCCTCCGGCGTTGTCGGCGCGAAGGGCGCCCGCATCCAGCGGCCGGCCGGGCGGTCCGCCGGCAACGGCAGGCGGACGTGGCGGTCCTCGCTGCGCGACGACGACCCGGCAAAGATCCGGCAGCTGGTCGCCGCGACCGGCATGTTCTCGGCCGAGGAGGAGGCGATCGCCGCCGAGCTGGCCGTCGAGCGCATCGAGCGCGGCCGCATCTCGGGCTACGACTTCATCCTCGTCTTCGAGGGCGAGCGGATCCTTGGCTACACCTGCTATGGCCGCGTTCCGGGGTCGGAGTTCGGCTGGGACCTGTACTGGATCGCCGTCGCGCCCTCCCAGCAGGGCAAGGGGCTGGGCGCGCGCCTGCTCGAGCGCACCGAGGCGGCGATCCGACGCGAGGGCGGTCGGACGGTCTGGGCGGATACCTCCTCCGGCCCGGCCTACGAGAAGACGCGGGCGTTCTACCGGGCGCGCGGATTCACCCTTGCCGCCGACCTCGAGGACTTCTACCGGCCGGGCGACGGCAAGACGATCTTTCGCAAGGAACTCGGTTCGTGACGATGCGGCTGGAAGTGCGCGCGATCGGGCGCAAGGGGCGCGGCGTCTTCGCCGCCGCGCCGATCCGGGGCGGCGAGCTGCTCGAGACCGCCTACACGGTCGAGATCGGCCCGGACGAGATCGCCGCCGGCTCGGTGCTCGACAACTACCCCTTCGCGCATCCCGGCGACCCGGAGCGCGGCCTGCTGGTGCTGGGCCTGCCCTCGCTGATGAACCACTCGGACGAGGCGAACACCGAGACGCTGACGCGCCATGTCGACGGGCTGGGTTGGATCGTCGAGATCCGCGCCGTCCGCGACATCGCCCCGGGTGAGGAGGTCACCCGCCGCTACGCCTGCGACCTGTGGTTCGAGCCGGAACCCCCGGGCCGCGGCTAGCGGGCTCCGCGGCCTCTCCCCCGGCCCGGCGTCCCTCCGCCGGGGCGAGCGCCCGGCCGTCCGCTCTCCCTCCGGTTGGTGCGGATCGCATTAGCGAGACGTTAGCAAAGGACCGTTGCCGAAAGGATTGCCGAACGGATTGCCGAAGTCGTTACGGTTGGTTCCCGACCGCCGCCGCCATCCCGGCGTCGCCTCAGGCCGCCGTCTCGCTGATCTCCGCATAGGCGCGGTTGACGTCTGCCAGCCGCTGGTTGGCCAGCTCCATCATCTCCTCGGGCAGCCCGTTCGCGCGCAGCACGTCCGGGTGGTTCTGGCGCACGAGTTTAAGGTATTGCCGGCGGATAGCGGCGGGCCCCGCATCCGGCTCGATGCCGAGCACGCTGTAGGGGTTCCAGTGATCGGGCACATGGCGCGCCTTCAGCCGAGCCATGCATTGCGGGGTCAGGCCGAAGATTTCACCGACCGCCTCGAGGTAGTCGTTCTCCTTGGGATTGTAGCCACCGTCCGCCATCGCGATGTGGAAAAGAGCGTCCATGATGTCCTCAAGGATCGGCGCGCCCTCGCCGAACAGGCGCACGACCTGTCGCGCGTATTCGCGATAGCCGGCGGTGTCCCTGCGGCAGAGGTCGTAGACGCGGGCGACCGCGTCCTCCTGGCCGGTCTCGACCGTGAAGATGTCCTTGAAGGCCGAGACCTCGTCGATGCTGACGCGGCCGTCCGCCTTGGCCAGCTTCGCGGACAGCGCGATCATGGCGATCGTGAACGTCACCGAGTCACGCGGATCCCGCGCGGCCATGAAATAGCCGAGCGGCGTCGATGTCCGCAGGGCTTCCAGGATTCGCTGCCAGGCGAGCATGTCGGGACCTCGGGAGGAGGCGGGAGGCACTCCGGACAGAACACGCACCCGACGCCACCGTTCCTGTCAAGGCTAGTGCGATCCGTCAGGCGGAATTAGGGCAGCCCTGTTGCCATGTTCGCGCAACCGCTCCTTGGTCGACCGCCGCCGTTGCGACTGCCGCAGCAGTGAGGGCTGATGTCGTGACGGGAGGCGGGCGTTCCCGGCAGGGATCTCGACGCCACGCCCATCTGAGACAGTCAATAAGATCAGGCCGTTAAACCCGTTCGCCGAGGCGCCAAGGTCTTGCCACGCCCGGCCGCGATCGGCAGGGTCGGATCAGCCGACCAGCGCCTCGACGACGTGCCGGCACGCCGCCGCCGTGCGTCCGTCGGCGTCGAGCGCGCCCGTCCAGCCGCAGACCGAGATCGCGGCGAGGCGGTTCGCCGCAGCGAACTCGCGGCAGGCGCGCGAGGTCGCCGAGACCGAGGGGCCGCCCGGAACCGGGTAGTTGAAGGCCGGAACCCTGTCCGCATCCAATACGTCCATGTCGATGTGCACCAGCACCGGTCCATCGAGCCGCAGCGAGCCCAGCCCCGCCACGCCCGTCCGCCGCACGGCCGAGGCGTCGAGCGCGGCGCGCTCGAGCGGGTCGAGGTCGCGTCCATCGATCAGCCAGATGCGGTGCTCGGGCAGGGGCTTCAGCCCAACCGCCTCGGCCATCCATTGCGGTCCGCGCCCGGCAATGACCGCCAGCGGCATGCCGCCGAGAAACTGCGAGGGCGAGGTCTCGGGCGTGTTGAAGTCGCCATGCGCGTCGATCCAGACGAGCGTCGGCTCGACCCCGGCGGCGCGCAGCCCGGCCAGCACCGGCACCGCGGCGCAGCAGTCGCCGGCGATCGAGACGGGCCGCTCGCCGGCTGCGGCCGCCTCCTGCACGAAGCGGGCGATCGGTGCGTGCAGACGCGCCATGCTCTCCGGCCCGCGATCGGCGATCGGATGCGGCCCGTTGACCATCCGCTCGTCGGACAGCACGGCCGAGGCCAGCGCCGGCTCGGGCTGCTCGAAATACTGCGGCGTGAGTATCCACCGGTCCATGACCGGATGGTGCCAGCGGGCTGATCTTCGATCAAGCGGGCTTGAGGCCCGGCGGCGCCGGTTCTATCTAGGCGCGATGCGTAACGCGGCTCTTTTCCTCGGCGTCATAGGCGGCATTGTCGGGATGGTCGTCGGATTCTTCGCCTACGGCTTCGCGGCCCTCGGCGAGATGTGGTCGGCCTTCGCCGACGTTGCGCGCGAGGCCGGCGCGGTCACCGTCGTCGAGGATCCGATGACCGCGAAGCTGGTCGGCCTGATCGCGCCGATCCTCGCGATCGCCGGCGGCGCAATCGCGCCCAGCCGGCCTGCCGTCGCCTCCATTCTGCTGATCGTCTCGGCGGTCGGCATGTATTGGGGTTTCGACTTCAACGTCTTCACGATGTTCCCGATCGCCATGAGCGCCGTCGCCGGCCTGTTCGCGCTGGCGGGCGCGCTGACGGCGCCGGTCCAGCCGTCGCACTGAGCGTGGCGCCGCGCGACGACGCCGAGTGCCGGGCCGATTGCGGCGGTGCGGCGGTCGCGACCCGTGGCGGGCGCGGCGATTTCTTCCTGATCCTGCTGCTGGCGGCGGTCACCGCGACGGGCCCGTTCGCGCTGCACGCGCTCAGCCCGGCGCTGCCCGCGATTTCGGCGGGCTTCGGCGTTTCGGCGGCGGCGGCGCAGCTGCTGCTTTCGCTGTCACTGGTCGCGATGGCGCTTTCGACACTGGCCTGGGGGCCGCTCTCGGACCGCTACGGCCGCCGCCCGGTGCTGCTGGTCGGCCTGGTGACGGCTGCGGCAGGGTCCGCACTGGCGGCTGTTGCGCCGGATCTCTGGGTCGCAATCCTCGGCCGGCTGCTGCAGGCGGGCGGCGCGGCGGCCGGGATGGTGCTGGCCCGCGCTGTCGCGCAGGACGTCTTCGGCTCGACACGTGCCGCCGGCGTCATCGGCCAGATCACCGCGGTCATGGTGGCGGCGCCAATGGTGGCGCCGACGATCTCGGGCTTCATCGTCGCTTCGTCGGACTGGCGCGGCGTCTTCTGGATGACGGCGGCGCTCTGCGCCGTGCTGGTGGCCTGGGCCTGGGCCGGTCTGCCCGAGACGGCGCCGCAAGGGCAGGGCAGGGGCGGCCCGGCGGCCCTGCTGCGCGGCTTCGCCGACGTGGGTTCGCGCCGCAGCTTCTGGCGCTATGCCGGCTACGCCTCGTGCTCGCTGTCCGGCTTCTACTACTTCGTCGCGATCACCCCCTACGTCATGCACGACGCCTTCGGACAGGGGCCGGCGGCCTACGGGCTCTACTTCATGATGCTGTCCGGCACCTTCATGGTAACGAACTTCATCTCCGGCCCGATGAGCGCACGTTTCGGCGGCGAGCGGATGCTGATGTCCGGGGCGCTGCTGTCGCTGACGGGTCCACTGACCACGGCGAGCCTGCTGGCGGCCGGCGTCCACCTTCCGATCGTGCTGTTCCTGCCCGGGGTGCTGCAGTCGCTGGGCGCGGGGCTGGCCATGCCGAACGCGATGGCGGGGGCGGTCGGCTCGGCGCCCGGGCGCGCGGGGGCGGCGTCTGGCCTGCTGGGCTTCAGCCAGTTCCTGCTCGCCTCGGCGACGACGCAGGTCGCGGGTTTCCTGCCGCACAACCAGGCGCTGTGGGTGCCGTTGGGTCTGCTGACAATGATCTCCTCGGGCATCGTCTTCCTTTTCGCGCTCCGGGAGCCCAAGCCATTGTACTGAAAGTAAAATCAGGAGAAATTGGGATCGCCGACAAAGCGCTTGCAACGCCCGGCGAATCCCCCTAGACACCGCGCTCACCGGCGACGGGGTCCACGACGAGACGGGGACGACGCAGCCGGGGTCGAGGTCGAAACTTTCCTCTTGCGGATCGCGGCGACCGAGACTAACTACCGCCTCCCGGCGGGCACGGGCCGAACGGCCACGGTTCACCGGGAAAGAAAATTCAGGCAGGCTCGGGTCCGACGCGCCCTCCAGGCGCTAGGGCTTGTTTCTGCCCCGCTCTTTGAAATTTTGATGCGAAGAAGGGATATGCGGGCGGTTCGGTGTCGTGAACGACGGACGGACCGGAGCATATCGGCGCCTAGGGCGTGATGCCCGATGATGGCGTAGTCAGCTTCATCGCTTGGTGGGATCCGGTTCCGCGAGGGATCTGGTCGCATCGAGTGAATGACGATGTGCGAAGGTTCGAACGTCAAGAAGCGCCGGTTGGCGCTTTCAACTTGAGAGTTTGATCCTGGCTCAGAACGAACGCTGGCGGCAGGCTTAACACATGCAAGTCGAGCGCACTCTTCGGAGTGAGCGGCGGACGGGTGAGTAACGCGTGGGAACGTGCCCAAAGGTACGGGATAACCGCTGGAAACGGCGGCTAATACCGTATGTGCCCTACGGGGGAAAGATTTATCGCCTTTGGATCGGCCCGCGTCGGATTAGGTAGTTGGTGGGGTAACGGCCCACCAAGCCGACGATCCGTAGCTGGTTTGAGAGGATGATCAGCCACACTGGGACTGAGACACGGCCCAGACTCCTACGGGAGGCAGCAGTGGGGAATCTTGGACAATGGGGGCAACCCTGATCCAGCCATGCCGCGTGAGCGATGAAGGCCCTAGGGTTGTAAAGCTCTTTCACCCGTGAAGATAATGACGGTAGCGGGAGAAGAAGCCCCGGCTAACTCCGTGCCAGCAGCCGCGGTAATACGGAGGGGGCTAGCGTTGTTCGGAATTACTGGGCGTAAAGCGCGCGTAGGCGGATGTTCAAGTCGGGGGTGAAATCCCGGGGCTCAACCCCGGAACTGCCTCCGATACTGGACGTCTGGAGGACGGAAGAGGCGAGTGGAATGCCGAGTGTAGAGGTGAAATTCGTAGATATTCGGCGGAACACCCGTGGCGAAGGCGGCTCGCTGGTCCGTTTCTGACGCTGAGGCGCGAAAGCGTGGGGAGCAAACAGGATTAGATACCCTGGTAGTCCACGCCGTAAACGATGAGTGCTAGACGTCGGGGGGCATGCCCTTCGGTGTCGCAGCTAACGCAGTAAGCACTCCGCCTGGGGAGTACGGCCGCAAGGTTAAAACTCAAAGGAATTGACGGGGGCCCGCACAAGCGGTGGAGCATGTGGTTTAATTCGAAGCAACGCGCAGAACCTTACCATCCCTTGACATCCCCAACGCGGGCACCGGAGACGGAGTCCTTCAGTTCGGCTGGTTGGGTGACAGGTGCTGCATGGCTGTCGTCAGCTCGTGTCGTGAGATGTTGGGTTAAGTCCCGCAACGAGCGCAACCCTCGTTCCTAGTTGCCATCGGTTCGGCCGGGCACTCTAGGAAAACCGCCGGTGATAAGCCGGAGGAAGGTGGGGATGACGTCAAGTCCTCATGGCCCTTACGGGATGGGCTACACACGTGCTACAATGGCGGTGACAGTGGGTTAATCCCCAAAAGCCGCCTCAGTTCGGATTGTCCTCTGCAACTCGAGGGCATGAAGTTGGAATCGCTAGTAATCGCGTAACAGCATGACGCGGTGAATACGTTCCCGGGCCTTGTACACACCGCCCGTCACACCATGGGAGTTGGGTCTACCCGAAGACGGTGCGCCAACCTCGCAAGAGGGGGCAGCCGGCCACGGTAGGCTCAGCGACTGGGGTGAAGTCGTAACAAGGTAGCCGTAGGGGAACCTGCGGCTGGATCACCTCCTTTCTAAGGACGGCCTCCACCGGAGAGGGCATCACGCCCGATCCTGGCGGCCTACCTTGGCAGCCCCGTTCCTCAAGGACGGGGCAAATGACGGCCCGGACCGTCCACATATCCCTTCGAGAAAGAGCAGGATGCGACCCGCTGTCGGGCAGTCGCCGGCGTGCGGCGATCCTCGCGGCTCGCGCCGTCCGGCGCTGCGCCTCGCATCCGTCCACTGGACGGCTGCGTTCCGGCTCGAAGAGCCGGAAGCGGCTTGCGGGTCGGTAGCTCAGGTGGTTAGAGCGTACGCCTGATAAGCGTAAGGTCGGAGGTTCAAGTCCTCCTCGACCCACCACCATTCAGATCCGGCAATCCCGTCCGTCGCGCCATCCGCGCGGCAGGGGCCGCGCGGCGCTGCGGCTCGAAACGCCCCGCCGGGGCGTTTCGCCGGCTTCGCCGATCGCCTTGCGGGGCCTTAGCTCAGCTGGGAGAGCACCTGCTTTGCAAGCAGGGGGTCGCCGGTTCGATCCCGGCAGGCTCCACGCCCGACCGGGCGGGTTTTGTTTTGCGCTACCGCGCTTCGCGCTGCTTGAGCGCGGAGGGTGGCTGGCCCCGCTGGGGCACATTATTCGTTTGGACCTTTTGGAGCGCTTCGCTCCGGGTACCTTGACATCGTGAAGAGAGAGAACACGAGACGCTTTTGGGCGTCGATGGCCAGTGCGGCCGCGGCGACGGGTCTCCGTTCGTAGGCGCAGCGCGGGGCTTCGGCCGCGGGCGGCGTCGCGGCAAGGGCGTCGGCAACGTCCTCAAGCAGCGAGCGAAGCGAGCGGCAGGACCAACAAAAGCAGTCTTTCCAAGTCAAAAACTGACCGACCGGTCGTTTCCCTGCCGAGGGGGATGGCCGGTGACGAGATCGGTGAGGCGGACAAGCCGGCCTTCGGCCGGCGTGACCCGCCTTCACCGGATCGGATCAAGCGCGAAAAGGGCGTTTGGTGGATGCCTTGGCGACAAGAGGCGATGAAGGACGTGGCACTCTGCGATAAGCCCGGGGGAGGCGAGAGCACCCTTTGATCCCGGGATCTCCGAATGGGGCAACCCACCTTAAGGTGGTCTGTTGTTTGTCCTACCGCTCGCTTTGCTCGCTGCTTGAGGACGCAAGTCCTCGCGCGGCGGGTCGAGCGGTCGGCAGGCAAAGGACAGGTCGCCTGACAGGTACTTTGGGGCTGAATACATAGGCTTCAAAGAGCGAACCCGGGGAACTGAAACATCTCAGTACCCGGAGGAAAGGACATCAACAGAGACTCCGCTAGTAGTGGCGAGCGAACGCGGACCAGGCCGTGCAGACCATAAAGACGAACCGGTTGGGAAGCCGGGCCAGAGCGGGTGACAGCCCCGTAGTCGTAGAAAGGTCTGCCGTTAGAGTAGGGCGGGACACGTGAAATCCTGTCTGAACATGGGGGGACCACCCTCCAAGCCTAAGTACTCCTTGTCGACCGATAGCGAACCAGTACCGTGAGGGAAAGGTGAAAAGCACCCCTACGAGGGGAGTGAAACAGATCCTGAAACCGGACGCCTACAAACAGTGGGAGGGAGCCTGTCTCCTGACCACGTACCTTTTGTATAATGGGTCAGCGAGTTGGTCTCACGAGCGAGCTTAAGCCGAGAGGTGTAGGCGCAGCGAAAGCGAGTTTGAAGAGGGCGCTTCAGTTCGTGGGATCAGACCCGAAACCGAGTGATCTAGCCATGACCAGGTTGAAGGTGGGGTAACACCCACTGGAGGACCGAACCCACGCCTGTTGAAAAAGTCGGGGATGAGTTGTGGCTAGGGGTGAAAGGCCAATCAAACTCGGAGATAGCTGGTTCTCCGCGAAATCTATTTAGGTAGAGCGTCATCTGAATACCCCGGGGGGTAGAGCACTGGATGGGTAATGGGGCCCCACAGGCTTACTGATCCTAACCAAACTCCGAATACCCGGGAGTACTGGATGGCAGACACACGGCGGGTGCTAAGGTCCGTCGTGGAAAGGGAAACAGCCCTGACCGACAGCTAAGGCCCCTAATTCGTGGCTAAGTGGGAAAGCATGTGGGACGGCCAAAACAACCAGGATGTTGGCTTAGAAGCAGCCATCATTTAAAGAAAGCGTAACAGCTCACTGGTCTAGTCAAGCTGTCCTGCGGCGAAGATGTAACGGGGCTCAAGCCACGAGCCGAAGCTTCGGATGTGCGCAAGCACATGGTAGCGGAGCGTACCCTGAGAAAACCCAGCCGACTTGCCGTCGCGGGCGATCGAGAGATCGGACGCGGCGGGCGGTCGGATTGGGTTTGGCGACGAAGCCGGCCTGCAAGGGTTACCGGTGGAGCGATGGGTAGCGAGAATGCTGACGTGAGTAGCGATAAGGGGTGTGAGAGACACCCCCGCCGAAAGTCCAAGGGTTCCTGCTTGAAGCTAATCTGAGCAGGGTGAGCCGACCCCTAAGGCGAGGCCGAAAGGCGTAGTCGATGGGAACCGGGTTAATATTCCCGGGCCAGGAGGATGTGACGGATCGCGGATGTTGTCGGGTCTTATCGGATTGACCCGGCAGCCATGCGGTTCCAGGAAATAGCCCTCCATATGATCGTACCCGAAACCGACACAGGTGGACTGGTAGAGAATACCAAGGCGCTTGAGAGAACTGCGTTGAAGGAACTCGGCAAAATGCCTCCGTAAGTTCGCGAGAAGGAGGCCCCGTTCATGGGCAACCATGGGCGGGGGGCACAGACCAGGGGGTGGCGACTGTTTACTAAAAACACAGGGCTCTGCGAAGCCGCAAGGCGACGTATAGGGTCTGACGCCTGCCCGGTGCCGGAAGGTTAAAGGGAGGGGTGCAAGCTCCGAACTGAAGCCCCGGTAAACGGCGGCCGTAACTATAACGGTCCTAAGGTAGCGAAATTCCTTGTCGGGTAAGTTCCGACCTGCACGAATGGCGTAACGACTTCCCCGCTGTCTCCAACGCAGACTTAGCGAAATCGAATTCCCCGTGAAGATGCGGGGTACCCGCGGTCAGACGGAAAGACCCCGTGCACCTTTACTACAGCTTCAGACTGGCGTGAGGCGAGCGATGTGCAGGATAGGCGGAAGGCTTTGAACCGGGGGCGCCAGCCCTCGCGGAGCCACCCTTGAGATACCGCCCTTCGCGCGCTTCACGTCTAACCGCGGTCCGTTATCCGGATCCGGGACCATCTGTGGCGGGTAGTTTGACTGGGGCGGTCGCCTCCCAAAGAGTAACGGAGGCGCGCGATGGTGGGCTCAGAGCGGTCGGAAATCGCTCGTCGAGTGCAATGGCATAAGCCCGCCTGACTGCGAGATCGACAGATCGAGCAGAGACGAAAGTCGGCCATAGTGATCCGGTGGTCCCGCGTGGAAGGGCCATCGCTCAACGGATAAAAGGTACGCCGGGGATAACAGGCTGATGATGCCCAAGAGTCCATATCGACGGCATCGTTTGGCACCTCGATGTCGGCTCATCTCATCCTGGGGCTGGAGCAGGTCCCAAGGGTATGGCTGTTCGCCATTTAAAGAGGTACGTGAGCTGGGTTTAGAACGTCGTGAGACAGTTCGGTCCCTATCTGCCGTGGGTGTACGAGACTTGAGAGGAGCTGCCCCTAGTACGAGAGGACCGGGGTGGACGGACCACTGGTGGACCTGTTGTGGCGCCAGCCGCAGTGCAGGGTAGCTATGTCCGGACAGGATAACCGCTGAAGGCATCTAAGCGGGAAGCCCCCCTCAAAACCAGGTCTCGCATGAGGAGCGTGGAAGACCACCACGTCGATAGGCCGGGGATGCAAGCGCGGCAACGCGTTCAGTCGACCGGTACTAATCCTCCGATTGGCTTGATCCGATCCGGTGAAGGCGGGTCACAAGGCGGTCCTCGCCCAGGCGAGGATCGGACCGTCCGGTGGACGGTCCGAAGCCGCAGTGCCGCGTGGCCCCGCCACGCGGAGGCGCCTGCAAGGGCGCCTTGGACCCACACCGATCCCGCGCGGCCCCCTTTGGGCGGCCGCCGGACAGTGCGGCATGGAAAGACAGTCTCGACCGCGGGAGCACCGGCGCGCCGCGCCGGCAACGGCTCCCGCCTGGCTCCTGGAACCCGACCCTCCAAGCCCCCGCCCGACACGGCACGGGGGCTTCGAAGGTCTGGTGGTCACAGCGCGAGGGAAACACCCGGTCCCATCCCGAACCCGGCCGTTAAGCCCCGCCGCGCCGATGGTACTGCGTCCCAAGACGCGGGAGAGTAGGTCGCCGCCAGACCAATGATCCACATGTTCTCTCTCTTCGCGGCCCGCCCGGACGCCGGACCAGTTCCGGCAGCCCGACGCGGGGACGGCAAGCATCAAGGCGCAACGCCCGACCGGGTCAGACGCCCCGACGCCTGCCGAATCGATCCGAGCCCGCCCGGAGCGCCTCCGGGAAAGGCTCGACCTCGTGACCCGCTACCGGCCTCAGCGCTCGGAACCGGCCACGACGAAAACGCCCCAGGCACAGCGAGCCCGGGGCACACGATTTGGCGCGGGGTGGAGCAGCCCGGTAGCTCGTCAGGCTCATAACCTGAAGGTCGTAGGTTCAAATCCTACCCCCGCAACCAAAATATCAAACAATATCAGCAGCTTGCGCGCCGCCCTCCGGGGCGGCGTTGCCGTTTCCATCGCCGTGTCCGAAAGATGTCCGATAGCGAGGTCTCCCGGCTGCAGGCAGTTTGTCGGGTCCAAGGACACTGGGCTCAGTCGAGCCACCGTCAATTGGCAGCGCGGTCCGGCCATCATCAGCGTTCGTCTGGAATGGCGGCGCGCGCTCAGCTTGGGAAGCTGACGTTCTACCACTGAACTACGCCCGCGCCGGGTCCCAGCCTACGACGGCAAGGAAAATCCGTCAAGCGCGAGCAACGCGAATGCACCTCCACGGCCGCAACAAGATAGCGCGAACGGCCGACGGCGCTGAACGCCGCACAGACCGATCTGCGCCATCCTCGATCGGCGAGCACATCAGGGAGCGACAATAAGGGCGGACAGCAGACCTTCGCCGCGGGTCGAATCAAGAGACCGAAGTGCGCCACTTCCCGTCATTCGACGCTTGGAGCGCTCCGCACGAATGAATGGTAAACGCGACCGAGATCCAAAGCAG
>CAVRHY010000005.1:0-532705 GCA_963721105.1 uncultured Alphaproteobacteria bacterium
CTCGAGCCAGGCAGCGTGGGCGGCATAGGCGTCGAGATGCCTGGTGCCGACCTTGTGGTGCTGGCCGCCGATCATGCGCCGCAGCCGAGAGAAGAAGCTCTCGGCGAGGTTGGTATGCACGCCGTCGCGGCTGTAGGCGTCGGAATGGTTGATCCGCCGAATGTCGAAGCGCGGTTCGAGGAGGTCCCAGTGGGCGACCTCGTCGGCCGAGAGCACCGATCCCGGTGCGATCCTCTCGCGGGCGAACTCTACGCCCGCGGCCTCGCGCAGGAATGTACGGGTGAGCGTGCGTCCGCCGCGCTGGCGCAGCACGACGACGACGCGTCGCTTGCCGCTGCGGTTCGCGAGCAGCCGGCGATCGACCCTGTCCTCGCGGGCATTGGCTGGGCGGACGTGGCCGCCGAAGGCGGCGCCGTCCACCTCGATATGACCGGCGAGCTGAATGTCCCGGATTTCCGTGGCAAGCGCCTCGCGCAGCTTGTGCATCAGCACGAAGGCGGTCTTGTGCTGGACGTCGAGATCGCGGGAGAGCTGCACCGCTGATAGCCCTTTGGAGGCATTCACGAACAGGCAGACTGCCCCGAGCAGGTCGACGAAGGAAAGCTTGCGCGAGGCGAAGATCGTGCCGGAGGTGACGCTGAACTGGCGGTGGCAGGCGGCGCATTTGAACCGGCGCCGCGTCGAGAGATCGTAGATCTCCAGGCAGCCGCAAACCGGGCAGATCGGCGCCCCATCCGTTTCCGGCCAGCGCAGCCGGCAGAATCGCCGATAGGCCGCCTCCTCGCCCTCGGAGAAGATCGCCTTCAGCGACAGCGTCCGCGCGGCGGCGGAGAGCAGGAAGTGCTGCGCCATGATCGGCACCTGTGTCAGGCTACCTCAGAGTTCACATTATGTTCTGCTCCGACGTTTGACGCAACAGCGCAAAATGGCCCCTCCCCTCAGCGGGTTAGGTCCAGACTGGTGCATTTGCTACCTAAGTCCGAGCTGCTCAATGGTGAGGTCTTCTACTCCCTGAAGGAGGTGCAGATCCTCATCGAAGCCTGGCGCCGACACTACAACGCCATCCGCCCGCACTCGGCGCTCGGCTGGCGACCACCCGCGCCGGAGGTCAAGGCCGCGGCTCCGCTCACCTGGCCCGCACGAGACCCGCTGAACAGGTTGGCCGAGAGTGCGACCATCCACTAACATTCACCCTGGATCCGCAATTGGGGGCCGGCCACGGTCGCGACCATTGCCGGATGTTAGCTTCCGCTGCCCGACGCGGACACGCTCTGCCGGAATTCTCTCCTAGACCGCCGTTCTATGCGGTAGGCGGCGTCCAGCTTCTGACATGGGTTCTTGCCGCACGATTGATTGGCTGGCACTCTGAAAACGTGTCCAGTGATCGGATCATGTCGACCCCGAGAGCAGTCAGATCATACTTTGTGATTTGGGTCGTGGTCGCATGCCTCGCAACATCCATTTCGCACGCAGCCGAGCGCACGCACCTCGTCGGCACCGCCAGCCCGGGGGGCACCTTCCATCCTGTCGGCGTGGCGCTTTCGACGGTCATCAACGCGACGCTCCAGGAGACGTACGGCATCGAGTTGACTGCCGTCGCGACGGCAGGCTCAGCTGAGAATGTGCACCTAATGCAGACCGGAGAACTGCAGCTCGGCATCCTTCAGGGTCTGTTCGGCCACGATGCGCGGACCGGCAGCGGAGCGTTCGCAGATTCGGGCCCGGCCGAAACGCTCCGGTCGGTGACGGCGCTATGGCCGAACGTCGAACAGTTTGTCATCCGCAGCGAGGATCTGCAGACTGGAACGATCGACGACCTGCTCCGGATGAAGGGCGAGCGCATCGTGCTCGGCGACCAAGGGTCGGGAACCTTTGCCTCAAGCCGGTTCCTGCTCGAGAATTTCGGAGCCGATGTCGAGCGCGATTTCGTCCTTGTCCACCTCGGCTATGGCCCGGCGGCCGACGCCCTGCAGAAAGGAGAGGTCGCCGCGATCGCGCTTGCCGCCGGCATCCCAACGAAGTCGCTCGCGCGCCTGAAATCCGAGATGGGCGATGCAGCCGTGATCCTCGGCTTCACCGCGGATCAGGCTCGGATCGCTGATGGTGAGACTCCAACTCTGGCGGCCCTATCGGATCGCGGCCGAAACCTATCCTGGCCAAGGGGAGGACGTGATGACGATTGCCCAGCCAAACTTCCTGGCCGTGCGATCCGACGTCGGCGAGGAAGACGTCTATCTGATGACGAAGGCGATCTTCGAGAACCTTCCTCTGCTGGGGTCGATGCACGAAGCGACAAGGGAGATGTCGCTTCAGGGAGCGCTGTCCGGTCTTCCGCTGCCACTCCATCCCGGGGCGGCGCGCTACTTCCGGGAGAAGGAACTCCAAATACCGGCCGATTTGATCGTCGACTGATGGCCCGGGCCAACGGTAACGGCCGACGCACAACTGGGATCCTGGATGGTGGAGGGAGAGGGGCATGATGATGATCGGACGACGGAATCTGCTGGGCTTCGTTGCGGGCCTGCTTTGCGGCTTGCCGGTCATTGCCGCGGCACAGTCCTACGGATCGCCGCAGGTCCTTCGCATTGCGACCGCAAGTAAGGCCGGCACATTCTACCCGATCGGCTCGCTGATCGCGGAAGGCATCACCGGGACCGCAGAGTGCACCGATGCCGCAAAATGCGGCGTCCTTGGGGTTATCGCGGTCGCCCAGGTCTCGAACGGCTCGGTGGCGAATGTCGAGGCAATCTCGGCCGGTGCGATCGAGGCGGCCCTCGCGCAGGCGGATGTTATATATTGGGCCTATAACGCCGAGGGCCGCTTCGCCGGACAGGAGCCGCGCACGAAGCTCCGCGCCGTCGCGAACCTCTTTCCGGGCAGCCTGCACATCGTCACCTCGGCCGGGTCCGGGATCGAGAAGGTCGAGGACTTGCGGGGCAAACGCGTCGCGCTGGACGAGCCCGGCTCCGGCACGCTGGCGACTGCCGAGCTGATCCTCAACTCCGTTGGAAATCGGCAAGCACGACCTCTCGCCGCTCTACATCAAGCACAATCATGCCGGTCCGATGCTGACCGAGGACGAGCTCGACGCCTTCTTCTTCGTTGCGGGGTATCCGACCGGGTCGGTGCTCGACGTTGCAAAGACGACCGATATCAAGCTCGTCCCGCTGTCCGACCGCACGATCGACAGGATCTCGGCCGCCCGGCCATACCTGACCCCGGAGTCATCCCGGCGGGTGCCTATCCGAACGTATCAGAGGACGTGCCGACGCTCGATATCGGCACACAGCTGATTGTCAACGCGGACGCGGATCCGGACCTCGTCTACCGGATGACGAAGGCGCTGTGGAGCGACCGGACCCGGAAACTGCTGGACGAAGGCCATCCGAAGGGATCGCAGGTCCGCCTCGAGACCGCACTGAAAGGAATCGCGATCCCCCTCCACGAGGGGGCCGCACGGTTCTACCGCGAAGCGGGGCTTTTGAAGGAATGAGCGCAAGCCCGCCGCGCCGCGGATGGCGCGGGGCCTGAAATCCGTGCGCCGCATCTCGCCAGCGCGGCTGCGGTCGCTTGTGACGCCGGCGCTGATCACGCTGGTCCTCGCCGGCTCAATCGCCGTGATCGCCTACGTCCAGAGCACCGTAAAGCGGATCGAGGAGGAGTTGCCGCTCCGAGTCATGGAGGAGAAGCGCGGGATGGAGCGCGTCGCGCGGCATTTCTACGAGCTACTCGCCGCGATCGACGCCGCCAAGGCGCACCCGACCGAGGGTAACGTCGCGAACATAAGAGACCACCTGAATACGGTGTCAGGCGACCTCGAGGCGCTCAGGGAGCGCTACACGTTCGACACCCTGATCGGCGCCTCCGCCCTGCACGCGGTGATGAGCCCGGCGGTCGACGACGCACAGATTTGGCTGACCGAGGGTTTCGGCGCGCTCGAGCCGACCTCGCCGATCCTGCTCGACCTCGTCGGGACCCGCGTCCGGGAGACGATGAGCAAGGTCTACGACAAGACGACGGAGGCTGACCGCATCGCCTACGAGATTCTCGAGCAACAGTCCGAGAGCTTGTCCCAGCTCCGCAGCCGCCTGGTCATCCTGCTCGGGGTCGTGCTCGCCTTCGCCGCCAGCGTAGTGTGGCTTGCCGTGCGCCAGCAGCGGACCGCGCGGGACCGAACGGCCGCCGAGGAAGCGCAGCGCCGCGCCCAGACGCGGCTTCACGAGGCGCTGGAGAGCACGTCCGAGGGCTTTGCCTTCTTCGACCCGGCCGGTCAGCTAGTGATCGCCAACAGCCGTTATGGCGAGTTCTTCCTCAGGGGTATCCGCGAGGCGGTGACGCCCGGCGCATCGTTCGAGGCGATCCTGCGGGCGGCGGTGGCGTCGGGAATGATCGAGCTCGGCGATCGCGATCCCGAGGGCTGGCTGGCCTTGCAACTCGCCCATTCCGCGAGCCGAGCGGCCCGTTCGCTCTGGAGTATGCAGACGGGCACTGGGTGCAGATAGACGAGCGCAAGACGGCGGACGGCGGAACGGTCGTCGTCTACTCGGACATCACCGAACTCAAGCGGCGCGAGATGCAGCTCATGCACGCCAAGGAGGAGGCCGAAGTCGGCCAACGAGGCGAAAAGCAGTTTCCTCGCCAATGTGAGCCATGAACTCCGGACGCCGCTGACCTCGATCTTGGGGTTCGCGCGGATCGTGCAGAAGCGGTTCCAGACCGTCCTCAGGCCCCGGCTCGACACTGCCGACCGGCAGGTCGCACGCGCAACGGGGCAGATCGAGAAGAACCTCGAGATCATCCTGATGGAAGGCGACCGGCTGACGAAGCTGATCAACAATGTGCTGGATCTCGAAAAGATCGAGGCGGGGGAGATGGTCTGGAACGTGGCGCCGCTCGACATGCCCGCGGCCATCAATCAGGCCGCGGCCGCGACCGAAAGCCTGTATAGGCAGAAAGGGTTGACGTTCGAAACCGACATTGAGCCCAGGCTGCCCCATGTGATGGCCGACCGCGACCGGATTGTGCAGGTGCTGATCAACTTGATCTCGAATGCGGTGAAGTTCACCGAGGCGGGCCGGATCGTCTGCCGGGTCGAGCGCGACGGGCCGGACCGGCTGGCCATCAGTGTCATCGACTCCGGCGCGGGAATAGCGCCCGAGGACCACGAGGCGATCTTCGAAAAGTTTCGCCAGGTCGGCGACACGCTGACCGACAAACCTGCGGGCACCGGCCTGGGACTGTCGATCTGCCGCGAGATCATCGAGCACCTCGGCGGTCGGATCACCGTCGAGAGCGGTCTCGGTCGCGGCAGCACCTTCACGTTTTGGTTGCGGACCGTTCCGGCCGATGCAGAACTGGCCGGGGTGACCTGAACCTGAGGAGGGGCCGTGCCGAAGAAGATTTTGATCGCCGACGACGAGCCCCACATCCGGCTCCTGATCGAGCAGACAATTGAGGAACTCGAGGATGAAGGCGTCGAGATCCTGACGGCGACGAACGGCGAGGAAGCGCTGACCATGATCCTGTCCGAATTCCCGGATCTCGTGCTCCTCGACGTAATGATGCCAGGGATAGACGGCTTCCAAGTCTGCGAGCGCCTGCGCCAGGATGCACGCGCATCGGGTGCACACGTCATCTTTCTGACTGCCAAAGGGCAGGAATACGACCGGGCGCGCGGCCAGCAAGCCGGCGCCGACGCCTACATCACGAAACCCTTCGATCCGGACAATCTTCTCGAGACCGCGCGCGAGATCGTCGGCCTGGACCGCCTGTGAGCCACGGGGTCGAAGATGTCGGCCCGGCCACCCGCGGCCCCCCGGCGCCACCCGACCGGATGCTTCGGCGCCTGCTGCGCCGACGCGAGGTCGCCGCTTATCTTTCGGGGGAACTCAAGAGGGTCGGCGCCGGTCACGCAGTGACCGACGCGGAGGGAGCGATGCTGGCGGGCGACCCTGAGGCGGTCTGCGAGCAGGGCATACCGATCCTTGTCGACGGCCGGACGATTGGCAAGGTTCACGGCTCTCACGCGTCCGCTCTCACGGCGCTGCTGCAGCTCCTCGCGACGCAGGAAGCAGAGACCCGCGCTCTCGCGCGCGAGTCGCTAGACCGCTACAGGGAGCTTTCCATCCTCTATTCGGTCTCGGACCGGATCATCCGTGCGCGCGACGCACCGGAGATCGCGCAGGTTCTCTGCCGCGAGGCAATGCAGTTCCTGGGCTGCGACAGCACGGCAGCGCTGCTCCTGAACGCCGAAACCGGGCGGCTCGAAATCGTCGCCTCCGAGGGGCTGCCGTTACAGAACCGATCCACGCGCGAGCGCGGTGACGACATTGTCGGCGCAGTGCTCCGCTCGGGCACCGGAGAGATCGTCAACGATGTTGCAGCGGACCACCGCGGGCTCGAACTCGGCGACCCCGCTCGCCTCGATCGTCTGCAGCCCCCTGAAGTCGGACGAGCGCGTCTTCGGAGCCGTGATCGCCGGGTCGAAGGGGCGGCGCGAGTTCCGGGCCAGCGATCTCCAGATCCTCAACGCCATCGCCGCCCATGCGGCGGCCGCCGTCGAGGTCGCCCGGCTGCACCGGGATCTGAAGGCGATCTCGCGCAAGCCGGTCGACCTCATCTACGGCGTGAACGAGCGGCCGCCCGCAGGGGTCTCGCTCCTCCTCGCCCTGCAGCACGTCCTGATCGCGCTGATGTCGCTGGCCTACCCTGTGCTCGTCACGCTTGAGGCCGGCGGCACCCGCGCGCAGGCGGCCGGCGTCGTCAGCATGTCTCTGCTCGCCATGGCCTTCGTCACGGCATTGCAGGCCATCCGGCAGGGACCCGTCGGGTCGGGGTATCTCGTGCCCTACATCACATCTGCCATCTACCTGGGACCGAGTTCTCGCCGCGCGCATGGGCGGTCTGCCCCTGGTCTTCGGGATGACGATGCTGGCCGGTGGGGTTGCACTCGGGCTGGCCCAGCTTCTTCGGCGCTTTCGAAAGCTGTTTCCGCCAGAGGTCTCGGGCGTCGTGGTGCTGATGGTCGGCCTATCCATCGTGCCGGTCGCACTTTCGCAGTTCCTGGGCCTCGGCGGCGGGGATGCCGTCTCGGAACCCCGCGAATGGCTCGTCGGCTTCGTGACGCTCGGGACGATCCTGTTGTTGAGTGTTCTTCGGATCGGAAAGCTGCGCCTTTACGCGACCGCGATCGGGATCTTTGTCGGCTACCTCGCGGCCGGCGCTGCGGGACTGTTCGACCCGGCGACTCTCAGGCCGATCAGCGAGTTGCCGCTCATCGGACTGCAGCAGCTGCACTGGCACGGGCTCGCCATCGAGCCCCTTCTCATTGTCCCATTCGTTGCCGCGGCGCTGGCTGCTAACGCCAAGGATGCCGGGCTGGTAATCACCTGTCAGAAGGCGAATGACGCGACGTGGAGGCGCCCGGACATGCATTCGGTGACTGGTGGCCTTGTCGCGGGCGGGATCGGCAACATCGCGTCCGGCGCGCTCGGCGGCCTTGGTCTCAGCATCTCGGCCGGAAGCGTCGGACTTTCCATCGCGACCGGGGCAACATCTCGGCGAATCGCATTCGCGACGGCAGCAATCTTGCTTGGCCTCGCCTTCCTGCCAAAGCTAACGGCGCTGCTCGCGATCATCCCCGGACCCATCACTGGGGGCAGGCTTGATTTACATCGCCTGCCACCTGATTGCGTCCGGGACCGAGCTGATCGCCTCGCGCATGCTGGATGCGCGCCGGATCTACGTCGTGGGCCTGCCTCTGCTGGCAGGCGTCGGGTTGATCGCATTGCCGGATCTGTTTGGCCCTGTCCCGGGCTGGGCGGAGGCCGTTGTCGCGAGCCCCCTCGCGGCGGCAACGATCCTAGCACTGGTCCTCAATCTTGTGCTGAACGCGGGGGTTTCGAGCCGGGCGACGAGCCGGATCGAGATCGACGGAGCTCTGAGCGACATCATAATCCGGTTCTTCGAGCGTCAGGGAGCCAGCTGGGGAGCGCGACAGGACGTCATCAGCCGTGCGGCGCCGGCAGTCACCGAATGGTGCGAGGAGCTCGTGGAGACGGTCGGACCGACCTTCGTCAATCTAGAGCTCACGTATGACGAGGCACGACTCCTGGCGACGGTGCGGCTGCCGCTGGATTACGCAGCTGAGCCTCACAGCCAGTTTGCAAAAGAGGTCAGCGCGCTTGAATCCGCCGCCGGTACCCTGTCGCGCCGTTACGATTGTCGGGTTCGTCTGCTTCCGGACGGCGAACTAGTCCTAGTATTCGAAGCCTAGCTCAAGATCATCGATCTCTGAAGATCACTGAGTTCCGCAGATGGCGCATCTCGGCCATTGTTTCCGCCTGCAGCAAATTTCCGCTTCCCGCCCGATCCCGACGAGACTTTTTGACTGGAACGGCGGAAGAGGGTCAGGCGCGGGCATCAATTTCCAACCTGGATACCCGGTGCGTATCGATCGGGCTACGCCACCTGGTCATATCTGGCGACCTTTGCCCGCGTGCAGCCGGCGCTCGATCTCATCGCAGGTGACCTGCATCGCTGGCCTGAGCGCATCAAGGGAGGGCCGAACGTACCGCTGGCCAGTGATCGACAATGGCGTGTGGTTCAGCAGCCGGCCAACGATCTCCTCGAGGATGCCTGCTTCCATGGCGGTGGTCGCGAAGGTGCGCCGATGCGCGTGGGGAGACCACGGCAGTGCCTCTGGTGAGGTGATGTGACCCGTTGCGGACTTCGGCGATGGGAAGACCCACTGCCTGCTCAGGTCCCTGACCGGCTCCAGGATGGCATGGTGCGTCTCGACGATAGGGAGGTCGAAGCTCCTGCCGTTCTTCGTAAGCGGCAGGTGAATCCGATCCTTATGAACATTCTTCCACTCGAGGGTGATCTCTTCCGTCTTGCGCAGGCCGGTGAACAGCAGGAACCAGTAGAAAGCCGCATGGATCGGATTATCGAGTCCGTCCACGGAATTTTTCCACTTGCCGAGATCGTCGATGATCCGTCCGTCCGGCTCCTCCGGATACCACTTGATGGCCATGGTAGGAGCCTCTGGCAGGTCATGCGTGCGACGGGCATGGTTCCAGATCGTTCGAAATTGCCGGAATACATGGTTCGCGGCTGAGGGGACCTTCGCCATTGCTCGGTGCCGATCGACCACCATGGACTTGCTGATCTCATGGAGAGGCAGCCTGAGCCAATCCTTCAGGTGCTTGTTTAACTGGGCTCCTTACCCGTGCTTGTGCGCCTCCGAGCGGAGCCTCGGTCGGGCCAGGTAGGCTTCGACGGCATCCTTCAGGAGAGGCGCGCCCGTCTGGATCTGTCTTCCGGCACCGCGCGACATGTCCAATGAGAGTCCCAGGGCTGTCTTGCGCGCTACGGTTGCCGAGTTGATCGGATATCTTCCGATCAGGGTCCGCTTCGTGTGACCGCCGACATCCTTCTGGAAGTACCAGGTCTTTGTCCGCTTGCCCGTAAAGAGGACGAGCCCCTTCAACTCGGCATCCCAGTGCTTGCTCGTGCCGGTGGCAGGGCAGGGGACTTTGCGGGCGAATGTCTCGGTCAGCTTCGGCATCTTTGCAGGCCTTTTGTCGGCGCTGATCTGAAAGCCGGTGCATCGGGGTGCAACGTGAGGAAAGAGAAAATGCAAGGAAGTGAGAGAGTTGGCAATATGGTGCAACCTGGGGAAACTCAGGTCGTCAGCTTGGAAGGCTAGAGCGCTACCATTACACCATGCCCGCGCCGATGCGGGCATGAGGTATGCCAAGGCCCGCCCATGGTCAAGCCGGGCAGGGCGGGGTGGCGGGCAGGGGGCGATCAAGGGGGCGGTTCCGCGGGCACGCCTTTCCGGCTGACAGCGCCCGCGCGATGCCGTTAAGGTCCTGGCGCCGGAGTGCAGCAGGGCAGGGCGGGATGAAGAACGGGCGTGGCGACGCCGCAGGCGTGCAGGACGCGATCGAGGTCGACGGCGTCAGCAAGCGGTTCGGCCAGGGCGAGCACGCCGTGCTGGCGCTGGACGATGTCTCGGTGAACATCCGCGAGAACGAGTTCTTCACGCTGCTCGGGCCGTCCGGCTGCGGCAAGACCACGCTGTTGCGCCTGATCGCCGGATTCGAGCACCCGACCGGCGGCGCGATCCGGCTGCACGGCCAGGACATCGCCCACCTGCCGCCCTACAAGCGGCCGGTGAACACCGTCTTCCAGTCCTACGCGCTGTTCCCGCACATGACGGTGGCGAAGAACATCGGCTTCGGGCTCGAGATGCTGGGCCGGCCGAAGGACGAGGTCGACGCGACCGTCGCCGAGATGCTGCGCCTCGTGCGCATGGAGGAGCTGGCGCCGCGGCTGACGAGCCAGATCTCGGGCGGCCAGCAGCAGCGCGTCGCGCTGGCCCGCGCGCTGGCGCCGCGCCCCAAGGTGCTGCTGCTGGACGAGCCGCTCTCGGCGCTGGACTACAAGCTGCGCAAGGAGATGCAGATCGAGCTGAAGCGCCTGCAGCACGAGACCGGCATCACCTTCGTCTTCGTCACGCACGACCAGGAGGAGGCGCTGACGATGTCGGACCGGCTGGCGGTGATGAGCCGGGGAAAGATCCTGCAGATCGGCAGCCCGCGGGACATCTATGACCACCCGGACGAGCGCTTCGTCGCCGACTTCATCGGCGACACCAACTTCCTGACCGGCGAGCTGGTCGCGGTCGACAGCGGTGGCGACGGGCGTGCGGCGCAGGTGCGGCTCGAGGCCGGCGCCGAGCTGGCGGCACGGCTGCCGCACGGCATGGCGGCGGCGCCCGGCAAGCGGGTGACGGCCGCGATCCGGCCCGAGCACGCCCGGCTGGTCGCGCCGGGCCAGGGCGCGCTGGAGGGCACGGTCGAGACGGTCGTCTACTTCGGCACGGATTCGCACTATCACCTGACGCTGTCGGACGGGGCGCGCTTTACCGCGCGGCTGCAGAACACCGCCGGCGGGGCGCGCCACGCTGCCGAGGGCGACCGTGTCGGGCTGGCCATCGCGCCCGAACTCGGTGCAGGTGCTGAGGGACTGATGGTGGGGACCGCCGAACCCGTCGCCACCCCGCCGGTCGGCGTGTCGCCCGCTGACGCCGTCGCCGCCGCCGAGGCCGCCGCCCGCCGCACAGAGACGCGCCGCGTCTGGTGGCTGAACGCGCCGGCGCTGACGATCCTGGTGTTCTTTGCCGCCGGGCCGCTGCTGGTGATGGCGCTCTACTCGTTCCTGACGCCCGGCGACTATGGCGGGGTGATCTGGAAGCCATCCTCGCAGGGCTGGTTCAACGTAATGGTAACGCGGGACATCTTCACCGACGAGCTGCGCATCGCAGGACGCGCACCTTGCCATCGCATGGCGCTCGATCAGCCTGTCCTTCATGACGACGGTCGCCTGCCTGCTGCTGGGCTTTCCGACGGCCTATTTCATCGCGACGCGGACGCCCCGGAACCGTAACCTGTGGCTGTTCCTGATCACCGTGCCGTTCTGGACGAACCTGCTGATCCGGACCTTCGCGATGCTCGAGTGGATCCGGAACGAGGGCATCATCAACCAGGTGCTGATGGGGCTGGGCATCACGCACGAGCCGGTGCGGATGCTCTACACCAGCTTCGCGCTGATGGTGGGGCTGACCTATGTCTACTTTCCGTTGATGGTGCTGCCGCTCTACGCGGCGATGGAGAAGCTGGACTTCCGCCTGGTCGAGGCCGCCTACGACCTCTACGCGACGCGCTGGCGGGTCTTGCGCCGCGTCATCATCCCGCTGGTCATGCCCGGCATCGTCGCCGGCTCGATCCTGGTCTTCATCCCCTCGCTCGGGGCATATGTGACACCGCGCGTCATGGGAGGCGGCAAGAACATGATGCTGGGAAACCTCATAGAATTGCAGTTCGGCCAGGGCCGGAACTGGCCGCTGGGGGCGGCGCTATCGCTGACGCTGCTGGTGCTGGTGATGGTGGCGCTGATCTTCTACGTGCGCAGCGTGCAGCGCTCGGCGGGCGCCCGTGGCTAGGGCACGGCACTTCTCGGTCCAGTCGCAGCCCGGCTTTGCGATGATCGCGATCATCTGCTTTCTGGCGCTCTACGCGCCGCTGGTGACGCTGATCGCCTATTCGTTCAACGCCGGCTCGAACATCGCGCTCTGGGAGGGGCTGTCGCTGCGCTGGTACGTCGCCGCATGGCAGAACGAGAAGGTGCAGGAGGCGACCGTCCGCTCGCTTGGGATCGCGATCTCGGCGGCGGGGCTGTCGACGATCGCGGCGACGATGGCGGCGCTGGGCACGACGCGGGTCCGGCCCTATCGCGGACAGACGGTCGTCTACGCGATGATCAACCAGCCGCTGATGGTGCCCGAGATCGTCACCGCCGTGGCGTTACTCATTGTTTTCGCTGCGGTAAAGGAGGCCACGGGCTATACTGGCGTGCTCTACCTCGTGCTGGCGCACACCGCCTTCTGCATCCCCTTCGCCTACCTGCCGATCCGGGCGCGGCTGGAGGACATGGACCAGACGCTGGAGACGGCGGCCGCCGATCTCTACGCGACGCCCTGGCAGGCGTTCCGGTTCGTCACGCTGCCGCTGCTGGGGCCGGGCATCCTGGCCGGCGCCATGCTGGCCTTCGTCATCTCGCTCGACGACGTGGTCATCACCGAGTTCGTGAAATCGGCCGGGCAGGACACGCTGCCGACCTACATGCTGGGCCAGCTCCGGCGCGTCATCACGCCCGAGATCAACGCGATCTCGACGGTGCTGGTGGCCATCTCGGTCGTGATCGTCACGATTTTCTTTATCATCAGCCGTCGGAGGCGATAGGCTCGCGCCCAGTGTCTGCGACAGGGAGAAAAAAAATGAAGCGTAGGATCACCTTACTGGCCGGCGCCACGGCGCTGGCGCTCGGCTGGGCCGGTGCGGCCCAGGCCGAGGGAAAGCTGAACATCTTCAACTGGGGCAACTATACCAACCCCGAGCTGATCGACAAGTTCGAGAAGCAGTTCGACGTCGAAGTCACCGTCACCGACTACGACTTCGAACGAGACCGCGCTGTCCAAGGTCCGCGCCGGCGGCCATGGCTACGACATCGTCGTGCCTTCGGCCAGCCACATGCCGATCTGGATCAAGGAAGGGCTTCTGTTGGAGACGCGGCCCGACCAGATGGAAAATTTCAAGAACGTCGACGACCAGTGGGTCGACGTCGACTGGGATCCGGGCCGGCATTACTCGGTGCCGTGGCAGTGGGGCAGCGTCGGCGTCGTGGTCGATACCTCGGTCTTCAAGGGCGACGACTACAACACGACGAAGCTGATCTTCGAGCCGCCAGACGAGCTGAAGGGCAAGATCAACGTCGCGCCCGAGATGAACGACGTCATCAACGCCTCGCTCTGGTATGTCGGCTCGCAGCCCTGCACCGACGACAAGGACGCGCTGAAGAAGGCCCGCGACCTGCTGGTCGCCGCAAAGCCGAACTGGGCCTCGATGGACTATGGCATCATCGAGAAGTTCGCCGGCAAGGACCTGGCCGCGTCGCTCTACTGGAACGGCGCCGCCTTCCGCGCGCGCGAGAAGAATCCGGACGTCCGCTATGGCTATCCGAAGGAGGGATATGCCCTGTGGATGGACTCGGTGGCGGTGCTGAAGGATGCCGAGAACGTTGAAAACGCTAAGCTTTTCCAGAACTTCATCATGGACCCGGAGAACGCGGCGCTGATCTCGGCGTTCGCGCGCTACGCCAACGGCATCAAGGGCTCGGACGAGTTCATGCCGAAGGACATGCTGGAGGCGCCGGAAGTCGTCATCCCCGACGAGTACAAGGACGCCGGCCACTTTGTCGGCACCTGCCCGCCGGAGGTGCAGAAGCTTTACACGGCGATCTGGACCGAGCTGCAGAAGTAGCGGCGGCCGCCGAGAAACGGGGTGGGCCTGCGGGCCTGCCCCATGCCGGGAATGGCGGTGCCGGAGATAGGCAATCCCATCCTGCAACGTCGTGCCGGCGTTCGGTGACGAGTTCGGCAATCCTTTTCGCAATGCGTTTTGTTACGATTGTTGTTTAATCTGTTGTTAAAGAGATGATTTTCGCCCGATTGGGCGAAGTGCCGATTTCGGCGGGCGCTAACGTTGGGCGGCGTTTTTGTCCTGGTGTCGCGGGGGCGATGGCCGAGACGGGGCGACGTGGCCGGGAGAGAGTCCCGCCTGCGCGGGAATGACGAGACGTGGGGCGCGCTGGCCGGCAGGGTGCGTTGGTCCGCGGGGGCAGGGTGGCGGCGTCGTTTGGGATTGCCGGCTATCCCTCGAAGGTCACGCGGCCGTTGCAGAGGGTCAGGACGGGGCGGGCCTGGTCCAGCGTTGCCGGGTCCATGCGCGCAGGTCCTGCGCCATCACGACGACGTCGGCCAGGAAGCCGGGGGCGAGGCGGCCCTTTCGCTCCTCGGTGAACTCGAGCCAGGCGGCGTCGGGGATGTAGCTGGCCAGCGCCTCGTCCAGCGTCTGGCGGTGGTCGGTCCAGCCGGGCGGCGGCGTGCCGGCGACCGCGGCCTTCAGCGAGCGGCCGACCTCGATCGGCGCGACGGGCCAGTCGGTCGAGAACACCATGCGCGCGCCGGCATCGCGCAGCGTGCGCCAGGCGAAGGCGTAGGGAATCTGGTCGGCGCGCAGCGTGGTGTCGGGGTCGGGCGGCGGGAACAGGCCGCCGGCCGGCGCGTGGATCGGCTGCATCGAGGCGACGGCGCCGAGGTCGGCGACGCGCGGCACGTCGGCCGGGTCGATGACCTCGATGTGCTCGATGCGGTGGCGCGAGTCACGCGGGCCGTTGGCGTCGCGCGCCGCCTGATAGCCGTCGAGCGTCCGCCGGACGGCGCCGTCGCCGATGGCGTGGACGCTGATCTGCAGGCCCATCGCGTCGGCGCGGATGCAGGCCTGATTGAAGTGCTCGGCCTCGAACAGGCCGCGTGCCGGGGTGGGGCGTGTCGGGGTAGTCGGCCAGCATCAGGGCGGTGCGCGACTCCATCACGCCGTCCATGAACATCTTGACGCGGTTCGACCAGAGCGTGTCCGAGTGCCAGCGCCGGCGCATCTCGGCGGCCTCCTCGAAGCGGTCGAGCGGGTCCTCGGGCTTGAGGTGGAAGGGCACCTGGACGCGGGCCAGCAGGTTGCCCTCGGCCTCGAGTTCCTGCAGCAGCTCGAGCTGGTAGAAGTTGCCGTCCATGTTGTGCAGCGTCGTGATGCCGTTCCGCGCGGCGTGGCGCAGGCCCGCCAGCAGCGTCTCGCGGTCGGTGCGCCGCTGGTCGGGCGTCGGCGGCACCGGCGGCTCCTTGCCGGTCGCGTAGCCGAGCAGGTCGCGCCCGCCGAGCGCCGTCAGCGCCAGCACGGGCGCGAAGGCGGAGGTCTCGAAAAGCTGGCCGTTGGCGCGGCCGTCGGGGCCGGCGACGACCTCGCCGCCAGGGCGGGGGCCTGGATTGTCGAGCAGCCCTGCCTCGTCCAGCGCGCGGGTGTTGGCCCAGACGACGTGGTGGTCGGCGGCCATGACGGCGAAGGGGCGGTCGGGCATCACCCGGTCGAGCGCCGCGCGCGTGATGGCGGCACCGCCCAGCAGCGCCAGCGTCGCGCCGTTGGCGTAGACGACGGGATCGTCGGGGCGCGTCGCGGCATAGGCGCGGACGGCCTCGGTCAGCGCCGCCTCGCTGGTCACGTCGGCGAGGTAGAGCTGGTCGAGCTCGGCGCCGCCCATGAACAGGTGGACATGCGCGTCGAAGAAGCCCGGCAGCACGCTGGCGCCGCCGGCGTCGATCTCGCGCGTTGCGGGGCCGCGGTGGCCGGCGATCTCGTCGTTCGTGCCGACCGCGAGGATGCGGCCGCTGCCGATCGCCAGCGCCTCGGCCGCCGGCCGGTCGGGGTCGAAGGTGATCAGCCGGCCGTTCGTGACGATGATGTCAGCCATCGGGTCCCCCTGCATGCGGGTTGGCGCCGGTGCGAGCATAGCCGCGCGAAATCGCGAGAGGAACCCGGGCGGTCCGGGCGCTCTTGCGCGAGAGGCCGGACCCGGATCGGTGCCCGCGGACCGAGGCGCGACGCGCGGCTTTCCGGCCCCGTCGTCACCGCCCGGCCTGACCGGACGATCCATCGCCGTGACCGCGAGATGCCCGGTCAGGCCGGGCATGACGGGTTCCGGCCGGCGCGACCCGGTATGCCCCGGAAGTGCTGCCGGGTCGCGTCAGGCGCCGCGATAGCCGGGCGGACCCTCGGTCTCGGGCCGGAGCGCCTGCTCGGCCGGGCGCGAGGGCTGGCGGGTGAAGCCGTCGAGGTCCGAGATCGGGTCGCGGTCGCGGGTGATCTCGACATCGCTGAGCGCGTAGCAGGTGACGAGCTCGGCCAGCGAGCGGAGCGCGTGCATGTGGATGCGCTCGTAGCCGTGGCTGGCGTCGACGCCGAAGGTCGCCAGCGCCGTGCGAACGTCGTGCCCGGCCTCGATCGCCGAGGCGATGTCCGAGCGGTAGTAGCGGAACACGTCCTTCTGGTACTGGATGTCGTTCTCGTGGCAGAGCGTCGCCAGCTTGCGCGTCATGTGCCAGTCGAAGGGGCCGGTCTGGTCGGCCATCGCCAGCGTCACGCCGAACTCGGCCGAGTTCTGCCCCGTCGCCGAGGTGCCGTTGTCCACGGCGACCAGCGAGGCGATGTCGGGCAGGATCACCGACGAGGCGCCGTGGCCGACCTCCTCGGAGATCGTGAACAGCCACCAGACGTCGACGGGCGGCGGCGCGACCTCGCGCATCGCCTTGATGGCCGCCAGCATGACGGCGACGCCGGCCTTGTTGTCGAGGTGGCGCGAGACGATGAAGCCGTTCTCGAGGAACTCGGGCTGCGGGTCGATGGCGACGATGTCGCCGACCTCGATGCCGAGGCGGCGCAGGTGCTCGTGCGTCGAGGCGAAGGCGTCGATGCGCAGCTCGACCTGCTGCCAGTTGACGGGCTGGCTGTCGATCTCGTCGGCGAAGCTGTGGCCCGAGGCCTTGAGCGGCAGGATGGTGCCGCGATAGGTGCCGCGCTCGGTGAAGACGGTGGCGCGGGCGCCCTCGGCGAAGCGCGACGACCAGGTGCCGATGGGGACGAGCGACAGGCGGCCGTTCGGCTTCAGCGCCTTCACCTGCGCGCCCAGCGTGTCGACATGGCTGACGACGGCGCGGGCGCCGGCGGCGTCCTCGCCCTCCAGGCGCGCGCGGATGGCGCCGCGGCGGGTCATGTCGCAGCGGAGGCCGAGACCGTCGAGCTGCTGGCACACATAGCGCACGACCGTATCGGTGTAGCCGGTCGGGCTGGGGATCCTCAGCAGCTCCTTGAGCTGGTCGCGCAGGTAGTCGATGTCGATGTTCAGGCGGATGTCGCGCTGCGGGACGTGGCGGGGCTCGTTCATCGGCCGGCGCTCCGCTGGGCCTCGCGTGCCGCCGAGGGCATCGAGAGCGGGAACAGCATGTCGACGAACCGCTCGGCCGTCGGCTGCGGCTCGTGGTTGGCGAGCCCGGGGCGCTCGTTGGCCTCGATGAACACGTAGTCGCGCCCGCGCGGGCTTTTCACCATCAGGTCGATGCCCGTCACCGGGATCTCGATGGCGCGGGCGGCGCGGACGGCGGCGTCGACTAGCACGGGGTGGGTCTCCTCGGTGACGTCGTGGATGGTGCCGCCGGTGTGCAGGTTGGCGGTGCGGCGGACGTTGAACTCGCGCCCGGCCTCCGGCACGTCGTCCAGCGAGAAACCGGCCGCGCGGATGCAGCGCTCGGTCTCGTCGTCCAGCGGGATGCGGCTCTCGCCGCCGGTAGCGGCGGCGCGGCGGCGGCTCTGCGCCTCGATCAGCTTGCGCACGGTCGCGACGCCGTCGCCGACGACGCGGGCCGGGCGGCGCACCGCGGCGGCGACCAGCTTGTAGTCGATGACGATCAGGCGCAGGTCCTCGCCCTCGAAGAAGCTCTCGAGCACGATTTCGGCCGAGACCTCGCGGGCGCGCTGGACGGCGGCCTCGACCTCGTCGGGCGTCGTCAGGCCGACCGCGATGCCCTTGCCCTGCTCGCCGCGGGCGGGTTTCACGACGACGCTGCCGTGCTCGGCCAGGAAGGCGGCGCGGGCCTCGGCGTCGCCGCCCGACATCTGCGCCGGCACGGTCACGCCCGCGGCCGCGACGATGCGGTGGGTGGCGCGCTTGTCGTCGCAGATCGACATGGCGACGGCGGAGGTGAACTCGGACAGCGCCTCGCGGCAGCGCACGGTGCGGCCGCCATAGGTCAGCTTGAAGAACCCGCCCTCGGCGTCGATGACCTCGACGGCGATGCCGCGCCGGCGCGCCTCGTCGGTGATGATGCGGGCATAGGGGTTGAGGCCTGTCTCCGGCGCCTCGCCGGTGAAAAGCCGCTCGTTGATCGGGTTCTTGCGCTTGATGGCGAAGACCGGCACGCGGCGGAAGCCGAGCTTCTCGTAGAGCGCGATGGCCTGCTCGTTGTCATGCAGGACCGAGAGGTCCATCCAGGCGCGGCCGCGCGTCTTGTAGTGCTCGGCCAGCCGGCGGACCAGCGCCTCGCCCAGCCCCGAATGCGGCGCCTGCGGCGAGACCGCGAGGCACCAGAGCGACGAGCCGTGCTCGGGGTCGTTGAAGCTGCGCACATGGTCGACGCCCATGACGGTGCCGAGGATCTCGCCGGTCTCGGCGTCCTCGGCGACGAAGACGGTGGTGGCGCGGGCGTCGCGCCGCGACCAGAAGAAATCGGGCGGCACCGGCACCATGTGGCGCGCGGCGTAGATGACGTTGACCGCCTCGGCGTCGGAGCGGGTGGACAGCCTGCGGATCGCGAACCCCGTGTGCCGGCGGCGCCCCGCCCGATAGGTCGCGATCTCCAGCCGGAATGTGTGCGACGGGTCGAGGAACAGCTCCTGCGGCGCCGCGGCCAGCACGACGTGCGGGTCGCGCACGTAGAGCGCGATGTCGCGCCGGTCGGGGCCTTCCGCGCGCAGCGCCTCGGCGATGCCCTCGGCGGTCTCGAAGGTATGCGCGAAGATCAGCCGGCCCCAGCCGCAGTCGACGCTGGCGTTCGGCCTGGCCGTGCCGTCGGCCGGGTCGCCCGGCATCAGCTCGCGCTGGCGCTTGCGGCGCAGCCGCTGCTCGTGCGGGCGGCGCTGGCGCGGGTTCTGCGGACTGGGCGGCGTTCTGCGGCGGTTCACTCATCGGCCTCAGATCCCTTGTTCCTGGAGCCAGAGTTCCAGCAGCGCGACCTGCCACAGCTCGGAACCGCGGAGCCGCGTGATGTGCTCGGCGGGCGCCGAGAACAGGCGGTCGAGATAGTCCTGGCGGAACAGCCCGCGCTCGCGCGCCGGCTGGCTGGTCAGCGCGTCGCGCACCATGTCGAGATAGGGCCCGTCGATGTATTTCAGCGCCGGCACCGGGAAATAGCCCTTGGGCCGGTCGATGACCTCGGACGGAATGACTTTTCGCGCGGCGGATTTGAGGACCCCCTTGCCGCCATCGGCCAGCTTGTGCTCGGGCGGCACGCGGGCGGCCAGCTCGACCAGCTCGTGATCGAGGAACGGCACGCGCGCCTCCAGCCCCCAGGCCATCGTCATGTTGTCGACCCGCTTTACCGGGTCGTCAACGAGCATGACGTTGGTGTCGAGGCGCAGCGCCTTGTCGACCGGGTCGTCGGCGCCCGGTTGCGCGAAATGGGCGCGGACGAACTCCAGGCTCTCGTCGCGGTCGGGCATGTGTTCGGGCGAGACGTGCTCGGCCATGCGGGCGTGCGTGCGGTCGAAGAACGCCTCGGCATAGTCGGCGACGGCGTCGTTCGAGTTCGCCAGCGGCGGGTACCAGTGATAGCCGCCGAACACCTCGTCGGCGCCCTGGCCGGACTGCACGACCTTGATGGTCTTGGCGACCTCGCGCGACAGCAGGTAGAAGCCGATGTTGTCGTAGCTGACCATCGGCTCGGACATCGCCCGGATCGCCGCCGGCAGGTTCTCGCGCATCTCCTCGGAGGGGATGAAGATCTTGTGGTGGTTCGTGCCGTAGTGGTTGGCGATCAGGTCGGAGTACTGGAACTCGTCGCCGCGCTCGCCATGCGCCTCCTCGAAGCCGATCGAGTAGGTGGCGAGGCCGGACTGGCCGCCCTCGGCCAGCAGGCCGACGATCATCGAGCTGTCGACGCCGCCCGAGAGGAGCACGCCGACGGGCACGTCGGCGACCATGCGGCGGCGGACGGCGGTGCGAAGCAACTCGAGCACCATCTCGGCCCAGTCGTCGGCGCTGCGGTTCGCGTCCTCGGGGGTGCGGCGGAAGTCGGGCGCCCAGAAGGTGTCGTCGCTGTGGCTGCCATCCGCCTGGTAGATGCGGATCGTTGCCGCCGGCAGCTTGCGCACGCCCTTCAGGATGGTGCGCGGGGCAGGGACGACGGCGTGCCAGCTCATGTAGTGGTGCAGCGCCACCGGGTCGATCGCCGTGTCGACGCCGCCCGCCCGCACCAGCGCCGGCAGGGTCGAGGCGAAGCGGAGCGTCTTGCCGTCCTCGGCGTAGTAGAGCGGCTTGATGCCGAAGCGGTCGCGGACCAGCGCGACGCGGCCCGAGTCGCGCTCGTGCAGCGCGAAGGCGAACATGCCGTGGAAGCGCTCGACGCAGCGCGGCCCCCACTCGGCCCAGGCCTTGACGATGACCTCGGTGTCGCCCGTCGAGGCGAAGCGGTAGCCCTTGCCCTCGAGCTCGGCGCGCAACTCCGGGTAGTTGTAGATGCAGCCGTTGAAGCAGATCGTCAGGCCCAGCACGCTGTCGACGAAGGGCTGCGCGGCCGCCTCGGTCAGGTCGATGATCTTCAGCCGCCGGTGCGCCAGGCCGACCGGGCCGCGCACCACCATGCCCGACCCGTCAGGCCCGCGTGGCGCCAGCGCGTCGGCCATCCGCTCGAGCCGGGATGCCGACGCCGCGCTGCCGTTGAAACTCACCTCGCCGCAGATACCGCACATGCGCCGCCAGCCTCTCCATGAGACTCAAATGATTTGACGCCAAACAGTTAGTGGATTAACAATTCGGGATCAACCGGAAGGTTGCTGGAGGACCCTTTGTGAGCCCGAACGCGGAACTCCGCGCTTTGTTCAAATCCATGCGCCGGATCGCCCGTGCGATCGAGATCCATTCGCGCCGGCTGGACCGCGACCTGGACCTGACGCTGCCGCAGCACGTCGTGCTGACCTCGGTCCGCGATCTCGGCGAGGTCACCAGCCGGGCGGTGTCCGAGGAGGCCGATGTCAGCCCGGCCACCGTGGTCGGCATCCTGGACAAGCTGGAGGCGAAGGGGCTGATCGAGCGCTATCGCTCGACGCGCGACCGGCGCATCGTCCACACGCGGATCACGCCCAAGGGCGACGAGACCCTGGTCCGCGCGCCGGCGCCGCTGGGCCGGCGCTTCGAGAGTCATTTCCTGCATCTGGACGAGGACCAGCGGGCGGCGACCATCGCCGCCTTCGAGCGCGTCGCCCGGCTGGCGGGTCCGCACGAGGCGATGGACATGGGCGAGATCACCGAAATCACCGAACGGGGGCGCGCGTGAGAGCGCGGCCGCCCCGGCATGGTCTTCGTTGCGGCCTGGACCGTCGCGCGACCGCGACAGGCCAGGCAGGAACACCGGCCGCCGGTGCGCCCGGCGGTGGACGCGAGACTCCGCTCGCGGGGGGTGTCGGCGGCGCCCGGGCCGTGTTGACAGCCTCAAAGCGGGGTGTTTGGCTTGAAATCCGGGAAAACGGGAGAGATCGAATGAGAAAACTCGGCCTGCTCGGGGCAGCGCTCGCGCTTGCCGTGGGTGCCGGATCGGCATCTGCCCAGGACAAGTTCATCACGATCGGCACCGGCGGACAGACGGGCGTCTATTACGTCGTCGGCCAGTCGATCTGCAAGCTCGTCAACCGCGGCACCGACCTGAAGTGCACGGCGCCGTCGACCGGCGGCTCGGTCGCCAACATCAACGCCATCATGGCCGGCGACCAGGACATGGGCGTCGCCCAGTCCGACATGCAGTACAAGGCCTACAAGGGCGAGGAGCCGTGGGCCGGCAAGCCGTTCGAGAAGGAGCGGGCGGTCTTCTCGGTGCATCCCGAGCCGGTCACGGTCGTGGCGCGCGCCGACGCGGGCATCAACACCTTCGACGACCTCAAGGGCAAGCGTGTCAACATCGGCAACCCCGGCAGCGGCCAGCGCGAGACCATGCAGGTCATCCTGGCGGCCAAGGGCTGGACGATGGGCGACTTCTCGCTGGCGTCCGAGCTGAAGTCGGCCGAGCAGTCGGCGGCGCTCTGCGACAACAAGGTGGACGCCATCGTCTTTACCGTCGGCCACCCGGCCGGCACGATCGAGGAGGCGACGGCAAGCTGCGAGGCCAAGCTGATCCCGGTGACGGGCCCCGAGATCGACAAGCTGGTCGAGGAGCACCCGTACTACTCGAAGGCGACGATCCCGGGCGGGCTCTACACGGGCAACCCGGACCCGGTCGACACCTTCGGCGTGCGCGCCACCTTCGTCACCTCGGCCGACGTGCCGGACGACGTCGTCTACCAGGTCGTCAAGGCGGTCTTCGACAACTTCGACCGCTTCAAGGGGCTGCACCCCGCCTTTGCCAACCTGGACCCGAAAGAGATGATCTCGCAGGGCCTCAGCGCTCCGCTGCATCCGGGCGCGGAGAAGTACTACAAGGAAAAGGGCTGGATCCAGTGACCGCCTGACACGATCCCGGCCGGCCCCGCGCGGGCCGGCCTTCCACGGCGACGAGGGGGCGGGTGATGGCCGAAGACAGGAAGACGGACAGCGAAGACCAGTTCATGGCGGCCGAGGTCGAGAACGTCGGCGCCGGCCACGGGGGGCTGACCCAGGCCGAGCTGGACGAGCTGGTCGCATCGAGCGACACCGGCGCGCGGACGCCGGCGGGCGCGGTCGGCAAGCTGATCCTGGCGGTGGCGCTGGCCTGGTCGCTGTTCCAGCTCTGGTACGCCTCGCCCATTCCCTACATCCTCGGCTGGGGCGTGCTGAACAGCTCGGCCGCGCGCAGCTTCCATCTCGCCTTCGCGCTGTTCCTGGCCTTCGCCGCCTATCCGGCGTCGCGCACGCCCGTGCAGCTTGTCCTCGGCATCGGCGGTGCCGGCCACGCTGACGGGGCTGTTCGTCTATGGCGGTCTCGGCGACATCTCCGTCTGGTGGATCCCGATCGTCGGGCTGGCGCTCATCGCCGCCGTGCTGGCCGGCTCGCCGAAGGACCGCATCCCGTTCTGGGAGTGGGGGCTGGCGATCGCGGGGGCGGCGACCTCGCTCTACCTCTTCGTCTTCTACAACCAGATCGCGCAGCGCGTCGGCGCGCCGATCCTGCCGGACTTCGTCGTCGGCGTCATAGGGCTGATGATCCTGCTCGAGGCGACGCGCCGCTCGCTGGGACCGGCGTTGATGATCGTGGCGACGTTCTTCCTGGTCTACACCTTCCTCGGCCCCTACATGCCCGAGCTGATCGCCCACAAGGGCAACTCGCTGGGCGAGGTGGTCAACCACCACTGGATCACGACCGAGGGCGTCTTCGGCATCGCGCTGGGCGTCTCGACCGACTTCGTGTTCCTGTTCGTGCTGTTCGGCGCGCTGTTGGACAAGGCCGGCGCCGGCAACTACTTCATCCAGGTCGCCTTCAGCCTGATGGGCCACATGCGCGGCGGGCCGGCCAAGGCCGCCGTGGTGTCGTCGGCGATGACCGGCCTGATCTCGGGCTCGTCGATCGCCAACGTGGTGACGACGGGCACCTTCACGATCCCGCTTATGAAGAAGGTCGGCTTCTCGGCCGAGAAGGCGGGCGCCGTCGAGACGGCGTCGTCGGTCAACGGCCAGATCATGCCGCCCGTCATGGGCGCGGCCGCCTTCCTGATGGTCGAGTATGTCGGCATCCCGTATTTCGACGTGGTCAAGCACGCCTTCGTGCCGGCCGTCATCAGCTATATCGCGCTGGTCTACATCGTCCATCTCGAGGCGCTGAAGGCCGGCATGATGGGCATGGAGCGCGCCTACGTGCCCAAGCCCTGGGTGCAACGGCTGATGGGCATGGCGATCGGGGTCGCCATGATCTGCCTGATCAGCTTCGGCGTCTATTACGGCATGGGCTGGATCCGGGTCGAGTTCCCGCAGCACGCCGGCTGGGTGGTCTTCTTCCTGCTGACGGCGGTCTACCTGGGGCTGCTCTGGTACTCGACGCGGTTCCCGACGCCCAGCATGGCTGACCTGGACAAGCCCGGCGCCAAGCTGCCGCTGCCGGGGCCGACGGTGAAATCGGGCCTGCACTTCATCCTGCCGGTCATCGTGCTGGTCTGGGCGCTGATGATCGACCGGCTCAGCCCCGGCCTGTCGGCCTTCTGGGCGACGGCCTACCTGATCTTCATCCTGCTGACGCAGCGCCCGCTGGCAGCGCTGATGAGCGGGCGGGGCGGCGAGCATCGCGGCGCAGGTCGCGGCCGGCGTCACCGACCTGATCCAGGGGCTGATCTCCGGCGCGCGCAACATGATCGGCATCGGCATCGCCACGGCGACCGCCGGCATCATCGTCGGCTCGGTCAGCCAGACCGGCATCGGCTCGGCGCTGGCCGACGTCGTCGAGGTGCTGAGCCAGGGCAACCTGCTGGCCATCCTGTTCCTGACGGCGATCCTCAGCCTGATCCTGGGCATGGGGCTGCCGACGACGGCGAACTACATCGTCGTGCAGGCGCTGCTGGCGCCGGTCATCGTCACGCTGGGCCAGCAGAACGGGCTGATCGTGCCGCTGATCGCGGTGCACCTGTTCGTCTTCTACTTCGGCATCATGGCCGACGTGACGCCGCCCGTGGGGCTCGCCAGCTTCGCGGCAGCGGCGGTGTCGGGTGGCGATCCGATCAAGACGGGCTTCATCGCGTTCTTCTACAGCCTGCGCACCGCGGCGCTGCCGTTCCTGTTCATCTTCAACACCGACCTGCTGCTGATCAACACGACCTGGGCGCAGGGCGTGTTCATCTTCATCATCGCCAGTTTCGCCATGTGCCTGTTCGCGGCGGCGACGCAGGGATGGTTCCTGACCCGCAACCGGATCTGGGAGTCGGCCCTGCTGCTGCTGGTCGCCTTCACCCTGTTCCGGCCGGGCTTCTGGATGGACTACGTCTACCCGCCCTACGAGGAGCACGAGCCCTCGGATATCTTCCAGGCGGCCGAGGCGACGAACCCGGGCGACGACCTGCGCCTGCGCGTGCTGGGCATCGACGATGTCGGCGACCCGCTGCGCTTCGTCGCCCTGCTGCCGATCGGCGCCGAGCCGACCGGCGAGGAGCGCGTCGCCGCCACCGGCATGACGCTGGAGCAGAAGGACGGCAAGACGATCATCAGCGACGTCGCCTTCGACAGCCCGGCGCAGAAGGCGGGGCTGGACTGGGACTTCGAGATCCTGCGCGTGCTGCGCCCGGCCAACGTGCCGTCGAAGTACTGGATGTACATACCGGCGCTGCTGCTGCTGGCGCTGGTCGTCTGGCTGCAGCGCCGGCGGGCGCCGGCCGACGAGCCGCCGCGGCCTGCCACCACGATGGCCACCGCACCTGCCGGAGGGAGGAAGGCATGAAGATCCTGGTTCCCGTCGACCTGGGGCACGAAGAGTCCTGGCGCAACGTCCTGCCCGAGGCGCTGAGGGAGGCGAAGCTGCGCGATGCCGAGCTGCACATGCTGGCCGTCATGCCTGACTACGGCTCGGTCCTTGTCGGTGATCATTTCCCGCAGACCTTCGAGAAGGACATGCTGGAGAAGGCCGACCAGCAGCTCCGCGAGATGTGCGAGCGCGAGCTCCCGGCCGATGCCCGGTGGCAGTCGCACATCTCGCTCGGCCATGCCGCCGAGAAGATCCTGGAATGGGCCGACCGGCTGGGCGTCGGGCTGATCGTCATGGCCTCGCACGAGCCGCACGCGCTGCGCTCGATGTTCGTCGGCTCGGTCGCCGACAAGATCGTTCGCCACGCGAAACAATCCGTGCTGGTGGTGAGGCGGCGCGTGAAACCATGCCGCGCTTGCAATTCGCGTCCGGGGACCGGATATGCTGGACATACCCTGTCCCCCCGGAGATCCCCTTCGATGACCCCGTTCGCGATTGCCGGCGTGCAGATGCACGTGGCGGCGCTTACCAGCAATGTCGAGGCGATGCGCCACCGGCTGGACGTGCTGATGGCGCGCTTTCCCTGGACTCAGATGGTGCTGTTCTCGGAACTCGCGCCATTCGGCCCGCTGCCGCGCTTTGCCCAGCCGCTGCAGAACGAGGCCATCGACCTGTTCCGCGCCGACGCGGCGCGCCACAATATCTGGCTGATCCCCGGCTCGATGTTCGAGCGGGCGCCAGACGGGCGCATCTACAACACCGCGACCGTGATCGCGCCCGACGGCAGCGTCGTCGCCAACTACCGCAAGATGTTTCCCTTCCGGCCCTACGAGGACGACATCACGGCGGGGGCCGAGTTCTGCGTCTTCGACGTGCCTGGCGTCGGCCGCTTCGGCCTGTCGATCTGCTACGACATCTGGTTCCCCGAGACGACGCGCCAGCTGACCGCGCAGGGCGTCGAGGTGCTGCTGCACCCGGTGCTGACCGGCACCACCGACCGCGACGCCGAGCTGGCGATCGCGCGCGCCACGGCGGCGCAGTTCCAGTGCTACGTGGTCGACGTCAACGGCCTGGGCGCCGGCGGGGTGGGGCGGTCCTGCGTCGTCGACCCGGCCTCGATCGTGCTGCACCAGTCGGCCGGGCAGGAGGACATGTTCCCGATCGAGGTCGACCTCGACCTCGTGCGCCGCCAGCGCGAGACGGGCATGCGGGGCCTCGGCCAGGTCCTGAAGAGCTTCCGCGACCGGCCGGTCGACTTTCCGGTCTACGACCGCGCCGCGGGCGCCGACGCCTACCTGCACGGCCTCGGGCCGCTGGCGATGCCGGCGCAGGGCACGCGCGCCGGGCTGGGCGCGGGCGAGCCGCGCGCCGTCGCCGGCGCGCCCGAGACGTCGCCGCATGGGACGGGTCTCTACGACACGGACCAGGCCGAGCTGTTCGCACGCGCGCCGGTGGCGCGTCACATCGCATCCGGGTAGGCGGCGCCGCGCCCGCCAAGGGCGCGGACAGGCGCATCGCCCGCTGACTGGAGGGTTCCATGCCGGCCAACGGGCAAGCCGCCTCGATGCATTCCATCGGCGACTACTACAGCGCCATCCAGCTGCGCTTCGACCGCTGGAGCGCGCTGCGCGAGGTGACGAACACGCTCTCCGCGCTGGGGCCGGACGGCAAGGGCGCTGCGAAGCACATCAAGAAGGCCGAGGCGCTGCTGGAGGCGCTCTACCCGATCGAGGTCTACTGGGCCTTTCCGGGGCTTGCCACCTTTGACCATCTGCGCCGGCAGCTCGAGCACCGGAACATCGACGACCTCGCCTTCTCGGTGCGCCGCATCGTGCGCGCGCTCACCTCGGGCGCCTATCGCCGGCGGCAGGTCACGCTGGGCCGCGACGATACCGACCTGGAGGATGTCGAGGACGACTCGACGGTGCCGATCGAGGCCCGGACCCTTTCGCGACCCTATTTCGAGCTGCTGGTCGTCGACAACCTGAACGAGCAGCAGGAACGCTGGCTGCGCCACAGCCTGCAGCGGATGCGCCGGACCGAGGACGCGTTCATCTACGAGCCGGTGATGGTGCCGAGCGTCGAGGACGCGCTGATCGCCATCCTGTTCAACCACAACATCCAGGCGGTCGTCATCCGCCCCGGCCTGACCCTGAAATCAGACGCCACGCTGCCGATCCTGAAGCAGTACCTGAACCGCGTCAGCGACGAGGAGGTCGACACGCTCGAGCCCGCCGAATACGGCACCGAGCTCTGCCGGCTGATCGCCAAGGTGCGGCCCGAGCTGGACGCCTACCTGATCACCGACCGCTCGGTCGAGGAGATCGCCGGGCGCGATCTCGGCGGGTGCCGGCGCGTCTTCTACAATCAGGAGGACTTTCTCGAACTGCACCTGAACGTTCTGCGCGGCGTCAACTCGCGCTACAAGACGCCGTTCTTCTCGGCGCTGAAGGAGTATTCCAAGCAGCCGACCGGCGTCTTCCACGCCATGCCGATCAGCCGCGGCAAGTCGATCATCGCGCAGCCACTGGATCCAGGACATGGGGGCCTTCTACGGCTCGAACATCTTCCTGGCGGAGACCTCTGCCACGTCGGGCGGGCTCGACTCGCTGCTGGAGCCGGTCGGGCCGATCAAGCAGGCGCAGGAGCTGGCGGCGCGCGCCTTCGGCGCCAAGCAGACCTTCTTCGCGACCAACGGCACCTCGACCTGCAACAAGATCGTCGTGCAGGCGGTGGTGCGCCCCGGCGACATCGTGCTGGTCGACCGCGACTGCCACAAGTCGCACCATTACGGCATGGTGCTGGCCGGCGCCGAGGTCGTCTATCTGGACAGCTATCCGCTGGACGAGTTCTCGATGTACGGCGCCGTGCCGCTGCGCGAGATCAAGCGCAGCCTGCTGGAGCTGAAGGCGGCCGGCAAGCTGGACCGCGTGCGGATGCTGTTGCTGACCAACTGCACCTTCGACGGCGTCGTCTACAACGTCGAGCGGGTCATGGAGGAGTGCCTGGCGATCAAGCCGGACCTGGTCTTCCTGTGGGACGAGGCCTGGTTCGCGTTCGCGCGCTTCAACCCGACCTACCGCTATCGCACCGGCATGGAGACGGCGAACACGCTGCGCGAGACATTGCGCAGCGACGAGCACCGCGCGGCCTGGGAGAAGCAGCAGGAAAAGCTGGCCGGCGCCGACGACGAGACGCTGCTGAAGACGCGGCTGATCGCGCCGCCGACGGCGCGCGTGCGCGTCTACTCGACCCAGTCGACGCACAAGACGCTGACCGCACTGCGCCAGGGCAGCATGATCCACGTCAACGACCAGGACTTCAAGGGCGAGGTCGAGCAGGCCTTCCACGAAGCCTACATGACGCACACATCGACCAGCCCGAACTACCAGATCATCGCCTCGCTGGACGTCGGTCGGCGGCAGGTCGAGCTGGAGGGCTTCGAGTTCGTCCAGCACCAGGTCGAGGCGGCGATGTCGATGCGCAAGGCGATCGCCACGCACCCGCTTCTGTCGCGCTACTTCAAGGTGCTGACCGCCGGCGACATGATCCCGGCCGAGTACCGGCAGAGCGGCATCAACTCCTACTACGAGCCCGAGCAGGGCTGGAGCGGACATCTGGGAGGCGTGGAGCCAGGACGAGTTCGTGCTGGACCCGACACGCGTGACGCTGGCCGTCGGCGGCACCGGCTGGGACGGCGACACCTTCAAGACCAAGATCCTGATGGACAAGTACGGCATCCAGATCAACAAGACCTCGCGCAACACCGTGCTGTTCATGACCAACATCGGCACGACGCGCTCCTCGGTCGCCTACCTGATCGAGGTGCTGGTCGAGATCGCCAAGGGGCTGGACGAGCTGCTGGACGATGCCAGCAAGATGGAGCGCCGCAGCTTCGAGCACCGCGTCAACAGCCTGACCCGCGAGTTGCCGCCGCTGCCGGACTTCAGCCGCTTCCACGACGCCTTCCGCGCCAATGACGGCACCGACACGCCCGAGGGCGACATCCGCAGCGCCTTCTTCCTCGCCTATGACGAGGACAATTGCGATTACCTGACGCTCGACGGCTCGCTGAAGGACGAGATGGCCAAGGGGCGCGAGATCGTCAGCTCGAGCTTCATCATCCCGTACCCGCCCGGCTTTCCGATCCTGGTGCCGGGGCAGGTGATCTCCGAGGGCATCCTGGCCTTCATGCGGGCGCTCGACGTCAACGAGATCCACGGCTACCGGCCCGATCTGGGCCTGCGCGTGTTCACCGACGACGCGCTGGCGCGCCACGCGGCGCGCGCGCTTCCGAAAGCTGCCGAATAACAGGAGAGGGAAACATGGCGACGAACACCGGCACGACCACGAAAGCGGCCGCCAGCAAACCGGCCGCCGCCAGGATGCCGCGCAAGAAGCTGGCGAACATCTCGGAGATCCGCCGCTATTTCCATCGCAACGAGCAGCCGGTCTATTTCATCTCGGCCACCAACTTCAACCTGCTGGGGCTGGACGAATGGGTCAAGAACTTCAAGTACATCAGCTATCTCGACTGCTATGACGGCCGGCACCCGAACGTCTTTACGCCGTCCGAGATGCCGCATGACGAGTTCCAGTCGATCGAGGACATCAACAACTACCTGCTGCAGCACAAGGAGGTCGTCGACTACGTCAAGGACCGCGGCGGCAAGCCGAAGTTCTGCTTCCTGATGTTCGACGAGCAGACCGAAAAGCTGGCGAAGGAACTGGGCGCCGAGGTCTGGTTCCCGAAGGCCAAGCTGCGCACCCAGTGCGACAACAAGATCGAGACCGTGCGCATCGGCGACAAGGCCGGCGTGCCCTCGGTGCCGAACGTGCTCGCCGAGGTGAAGAACTGGCAGGACCTGCAGAAGACCGTCGAGAAGGCCGGCATCGGTAACGATCTGGTCCTGCAATCGGCCTTTGGCGACAGCGGGCACACGACGTTCTTCATCCGGTCCGAGGCCGATTTCCGCAAGCACGAGCACGAGATCGTCGGCCAGGGCGAAATCAAGATCATGAAGCGCATCGACTGCCGCGGCAGCGCGATCGAGGCGTGCGCCACCAGGCAGGGCACAATCGTCGGCCCGCTGATGACCGAGCTGGTGGGCTTCAAGGAGCTGACGCCCTATCGCGGCGGCTGGTGCGGCAACGAGATCTTCGCCACCGCCTTCCCGCCCAAGACCCGCCAGCGGGCGCGCGACCTGACCTTCAAGTTCGGCGAGCAGCTGAAGAAGGAGGGCTATCGCGGCTATTTCGAGCTGGACTTCCTGATCGAGAAGAAGTCCGGCGACATCTGGCTGGGCGAGCTGAACCCGCGCATCACCGGCGCGTCCTCGATGACCAACCACGCGGCCTTCGCGCATGCCGACGCGCCGCTGTTCCTGTTCCACCTGCTCGAGTTCTCGGGCGTGCCCTTCGACCTGGACGTCGAGGCGCTGAACGCGCGCTGGGCCGACCCCTCGATGATCAACTCGTGGAGCCAGATGGTCATCAAGCACACCGACGACACGGTCGACATCCTGACGCAGGCGCCCGAGACCGGCATATACCGGATGCTGGACGACGGCCGCGTCGAGTTCGACCGCTTCGACTATCACCGGCGCGCCGTCGAGTCCGAGAAGGAGGCGTTCTTCCTGCGCATCCTCAAGCCCGGCGACTACCGCTACGAGGGCGCCGATCTGGGCATCCTGGTCACGCGCGGGCGGTCGATGACGCAGGGCTTCCAGCTGACCGAGCGCTCGAAGAAATGGATCGAGGGCATCAAGAACAGCTTCATGGCCCGACCGCTGCCCTCGGCTGCCGCGCTGGCCGAGCCGGCGTTCAAGATCCTCTGAGGCGCGGTGGGCGCGGGCGCGGGAGTCGGCGGGGTAAAGCCCTGCCTTGCGCGGCCCGTCAGGGCGGCGGTCCATCCCGCCCTCCCTGCGCCAGCGCCGGTTCGCCGCATGGAACTGACCTTCCGCACCTTGTCCGAACCGCAGCCCGGCCCGCACTGGGCCGGGCTGTTCGCCGCCGCCTGGCCGCACTACCACCGGTGGTGGGCGCGCGAGGGCATCTCGGCGCGGCCGACCTACCTGGCCTGCCGTCGGGCGCTGAGGCGCCACATGCCCGAACTGGCCGGGCTCTACGAAACCCTCTGCGAGCTGGCCGGCGGCGGCGACGAGGCGGCGCGGTTCCTGTCGTTCTGGCGACCGCCGCCCTATCTCGCCGGCTGCTCTCAGGCGGTCTGGCCGGGGCCGGAGCCGCTGCTGGTGCGCAACTACGACTACAACCCGCACGCCTTCGATGCGCTGGTCATGCGCACCGAGTGGGAGGGGCGGCGCGTCATCGGCACCTCGGACGGCATGTGGGGGCTGGTCGACGGGGTGAACGACGCGGGGCTGGCGGTCTCGCTGACCTTTGGCGGCCGGCGGGCGATCGGCGAGGGGTTCGGAGTGCCGATCATCCTGCGCTATGTCCTCCAGACCTGCGAGACGGCCGAGCAGGCGGGCAGGGCGTTGGCCCGCCTGCCGACGCATATGAGCTACAACGTGACCGTGCTGGACGCACGGCGGCGGTTCCTGACCGCCTACATGTCGCCCGACCGCGGCACGACGGTGACGCACGCCGCCGTCGCCACCAACCATCAGGAGCGGGTCGAGTGGTCCGACCATGCCCGCTTTACCGCCACCGTCGAGCGCGAGCGCTACCTCCTCCAGCGGTTGACCCTGCATGTCGACCCGCCGGAGAAATTCATCGGCGCCTTCTTGAAGCCGCCGCTCTATTCCATCGCGTTCGGCGCCGGCTTCGGCACGCTCTACACCGCCGTTTACCGCCCGGCCGAGCGGGTGATGGAGCTGCGCTGGCCCGGCAGCGCCTGGGCGCTGCCGCTGGATGGCGAGGTCGCCGGCGCGCGCCGGGTGATCTATCCTCAGGCGGCCTGAGCGCGGCGCCGCCAGCACAGGTTGAATCGCGAAAACGCGCATTGTCAATGACTTGACGGTGTTCTCTCGCGGCAGCACTCCCCGGCCCGGAACACCCGCGGCCGCTTGACGGCGATCAATGCGCACCCACCACGCCGCGTCCACACAGGGCCGTCCGGAAGTGGAGGCGAGCATGACACGCGCGATGGTGCTGGAGAGGCCGGGCGAGGACCTGCGCCCGCGGGACATCGTCCTGCCGCCGCTCGGGCCCACGGACGTGCTGATCGACGTCGCCGCCTGCGGCGTCTGCCGCACCGACCTGCATATCCGCGACGGCGAGCTGCCCTCGCCCAAGCTGCCGCTCGTCCCCGGCCACGAGATCGTCGGCACGGTGGCCGAGACCGGCAGCGCCGTCGAGGGCGTGCCCCCGGGAACGCGCGTCGGCGTGCCCTGGCTGGCGCTGACCTGCGGCACCTGCGCCGCCTGCACGCATGGCGCCGAGAACCTGTGCGACGAGGCGGTCTTCACCGGCTACACGCGCGACGGCGGCTATGCCGAACGCTGCGTCGCCGACGCCCGCTACGTCGTGGAGCTGCCCCGCGACCGCGACCCGGCCGAGCTGGCGCCGCTGCTCTGCGCCGGGCTGATCGGCTATCGCTCGCTGCGCTTCGCCGGAGACGCCGGGCGCCTCGGCATCTATGGCTTCGGCGCGGCGGCGCACATCGTCGCGCAGGTCGCGCGCTGGCAGGGCCGGCGCGTCTTCGCGCTGACCTCGCCGGGCGACGTGGCGGCGCAGGACTTCGCCCGCAGGCTGGGCGCCGAGTGGGCCGGCGGATCGGACCGGCCGCCGCCCGAGGAGCTGGACGCCGCCATCATCTTCGCCCCGGTCGGCGCGCTGGTGCCGGCGGCGCTGCGCGCGGTTCGCAAGGGCGGCACCGTGGTCTGCGGCGGCATCCACATGAGCGACATCCCGTCCTTTCCCTATGCCGACCTCTGGGGCGAGCGCTGCATCCGCTCGGTCGCCAACCTGACCCGCCGCGACGCCGAGGAGTTCTTTGCCATCGTCGGCCCGGCCGGCGTGCGAACCGAGATCGAGCGCTTCCCGCTGGAGCAGGCGAACGAGGCGCTCTCGCGCCTGCGCGCCGGCCGCCTTACGGGCGCCGCCGTGCTGACGACGGGGTGATCGGACGGGAACGCACCCCGGCGGCCACCGGCATTCACACGAAGGCGGGACTCTCCGGTTGGCTCGCGTTGTCGGCAGAAGGTTCCCGCCTCGGCGGGGGCGAAGGGAACAGGGACGAGGACGGCGGGGCGGCGGTCTCGTTGCCGCCGCCCGGTCAGCTCAGCCTGTCCTGCACCCGCTGCTGCATCAACGCCAACCCGACATAGACCGGCCGCAGGCCGGGCAGTGGCAGCGCGGGGGCGCGGCCGCGCCAGGGTGCGGGGATGCTCTCCAGCGGGTCGCCGGCGATGACGTCGGCCAGCAGCCGCCCGCCGACCTGTGCGCCGTTGACGCCCGAGCCGTGCCAGCCGAAGGCGTGAAAGACCGTGGCGTCGTCCGCCAACCGGCCGACGGCCGGCGTATAGCTGGCCGTCGCGCAGATCGGCCCGCGCCAGAAATGGTCGAGCGGGATGCCGGCCCAGCCGGGGAATTGCTCGGCGATGCGCCGTTCCAGCCGGGCGCGCATCGTCCGGGCGCCAGCGTCCGAGCCCGTCAGGTCGCCGCGCATGCCGAACAGGAGCCGCCCCTCGGGCAGCATCCGCAGGTAGACCAGCAGGTTCCTGGTGTCGGCGCAGGGGTCGTCCTGCAGCCAGGGGTGGCGCGCCCGCTCCTCGGCCGTCAGCACGCGCGTGACACCGATGTTCGAGATGACGGGCACGGCGCGGCCCTCGAAGCCCGGGTGCAGCCCGTCGGGGGTGAAGCCGTTGGTCGCCAGCACCACCCTGGCCGCCCGCACGGCGCCGCCCGGCGTCACCAGGAGGTGTCGCCCGCCCTCGCGCCGCCACTCGGTGACTTCCGAGCGCGGGTGAACGACGACCCCCAGCTCTCGCGCCCGGTCGGCCAGCGCGCGCACCAGCCGCAGCGGGTGGACGCCGAAATAGGGCGTCATCAGCACGCCGCCCCAGCGCCGCATGTCGCCGGTCGGCGCCGGGTCGATCACCTCGTAGTCGACCCCGTCGGCCGGCGCCTGCGCCGCCAGCGCCCGGAAGGCGCGCGCCGAGTGCGCCAGCACCAGCTCGCCCCGGCCCTGCACGGGCAGGCCGCGCTCCTCGCAGAAGGCGCGGAGCCGCTCCAGTCCCTCGACCTGGCTGGCGCGATAGCGCGAAACCTCGGCCTGCCCGTGCCGGCGGATCAGCGCGGGCATCGGCAGCTTGTGCGAGGACAGCCCCGCCATGCCGCCGTTCCGCCCCGAGGCGCCCCAGCCGACCGGGCCGGCGTCCAGCACCGCCGCGCCGATGCCGCGCTCGGCCAACCGGATGGCGCAGGCGAGGCCGGCATAGCCGCCGCCGATGATGGCGACCTCGGCCTGAGCGTCGCCGTCGAGCGGCGGCGGGTCGTCCCAGGCGGGCGCCGAGGCGCGCCACCACGAATCCGGCCAACGGGCGGTGTCGTAGATCGACGGTGAGAGGGGGCCTTTCATGGCGCCCGGTCTGGCGCGGCGACGCCGATTCCGCAAGCGCGGCCATCCGGTAGCGGGCCGGCGTCCAGGAGCGCGCGCCAGCCGCCGCCGCGGAAGGTCGAGGCCGATGCCATCCCCGCCGGTGGACGCCAGCGGAGGCATTGCGACCGGAGCCTGCTCCGGCGATCGGATCGCCACCCGGGCCAGCGCATGGCCAGGGGGCCGCGCGCGTCAGTCGAGGAACCGCCTGTCGTAAGGGTAGCGCGACAGGGTCTCGACGCCGGTCTCGGTGATCACCACCTGGTCCTCGAGCTTGATCGAGAAGTCCCCGCCCTTGTGCGCGATCAGCGCCTCGACGCAGAGCGCCATGCCCGGCTGCAGCTCGAAGTCGAACGCGCCCTCGCGCCAGTCCTGCGGGTAGCTGATCTTCGGCCACTCGTCGCAGAGGCCGACGCCGTGCATCTTGCAGCTGTAGCGGCCGGCGACGAACTCGTCGGCGAGCTGGTGCCCGCCGAAGGCGATGGCGCGCGAGCTGACCCCCGGCGCCAGCATGGCCGTGTTCTCGGTGATGTGGTCCAGCGCGACGCGGTAGAGCCGCTTCATCTCGGCAGTCGGTTCGCCGTCGCCGATCCACCAGGTGCGGCTGATGTCGGCGCACATGCCGTAGGGGCCGACGAGGTCGGTGTCGAAGGCGAGGATCTCGCCATTGCCGATGACGCGCGGCCCGCATTCCTGGAACCACGGGTTGGTGCGCGGGCCCGAGGTCAGGAGCCGGCACTCGATCCATTCGCCGCCGCGGCGGATGTTCTCGGCGTGCAGCACGGCCCAGACGTCGTTCTCGGTCATGCCGGGGCGGGCGGCGGCCTGCATGGCGACAAGCGACTGCTCGCAGGCATGGACGGCGCAGCGGAGCGCCTGGATCTCGTCGGCGCCCTTCACGGCGCGCACCTTCTCGGTCAGCTCCTCGCCGTCGACGATGTCGAAGTTCGCGTGCGACAGGGCGCGGTAGCCGTGGACCATGATCTTGTCGACGGCCAGCCGCTTGCCGTCGCCATGCGCGGCGACCAGCTCCTGCACCTGGCCGACGAAGTCGTGCGCCGGCGCGCTCGGTCCGGTCGCCGCTGGCGAAGTAGAACATCGAGGCGCCGGCGCGTACCTCCTTCACCAGCGGGTTGAAGTCGGAGAGGAAACGGTCCGGCTCGCCCTTGAAGTCGAAGATTGCCATGTGCCCGTCGGCGCCGACAAAACAGCAGCGGAACGGGTTGTGCGCGTTCCATATCTGCATGTTCGAGCTGTCGGTGGCGAACCGGATATTCAACGGGTCGAACAGCAGCGCGCCGGCCAGCCCGCGGGCGTTGATGCCGGCGACCAGCCGCGCGTGGCGCTCGGTGCGCATCCGGGTGAGGTCCGGCACCGCGATGCCGGCGTCGGCCCATTCGTCGAAGGCGAGCTGCGTCGGGCCGATCTCGGCCCGGTCGTTGTCGGCGGGCGAGCCGTCTGGGCGAGTGCCGTCGGGGCGAGTGCCGGGCGGGCGGGTCCCGGGGGCGGCGTCGGGGGTCCCGGCATCGGCGGACCGGGCGCCGGGCTGGCTGGGGTCGATCTTGCGGCTGTCGGCGAAGTGCAGCTCCATGGCGGCCTCCTGTTGCGCTGACAGCAGGGTCGGCGCGGGGCGGGGCGGGGTCTTGTCCGGCAGCGCCCCGCCGCGTCGCTTTCGGTGCAACGCGGGCGCGGGCGTCCCCCGGACGGCCGTCAGGCGAAGCGTGCGGCGACGTTGGCCGAGGAGTCGGGTCCGAAGCGGTTTTCGCCGGGCGTGCCGGGAAGCACCATCAGGACCAGGAGCACCAGCGAACCGATCATCGGGACGAGCGCGATCAGGATCCACCACCCGCTGCGGTCGGAATCATGCAGGCGCCGCACCGTCACGGAGATGCTGGGAACGATGAGCGCCAGCACGAACAGCAGGCCGAGAATCCCGCCGACCACGTCGCCGGCGATCGCGCGGGCGATGCTGATGCCGATCGAGACGAGGATCGAGAACAGGGCGAACCACCAGTATTCGGACCGGCTCGCCCGACCCGTGAAATCCGCATAGTGATCGCTCAGAACCGAGCGGACTGCTTCCGTGAATCCCATGATGCCCCCTACGTGCCCTTTCGGCACGAAGTCATGGTGCGGCTCGTCGGTGATTCCGTCAATGTTGCCTTACGTTGCGGCAGCGTCCGGGGGATGGCTCTCCTAGGCCGGTCGGGGCCTGCCGGCGTCGGCCGCGCGCTGGCCGAGGCCAGCGTCTGCTTCAGCTCGACCTCCATCTTCACCAGTTCCTGCTCGGCCGAGGCGCGCCGGGCCTTGCCCTCGTCGGCGATGCGGAGCGAGTCCTCGATCGTCGCGATGACGCTGGCGTTGGCCTTCTTGACCGCCTCGATGTCGAAGACGCCGCGCTCGATCTGCTGGCGGATCTCGGCGTTCGAGGTGCGCAGCATGTCGGCGTTCTGCGTCAGCAGGTCGTTGGTCAGGTCGGTGGCCTCCTTGACGACGCGCCCGGCCTCGCGCCCGCGGAAGGTCGCCAGCGCGATCGAGAGCTGGTTCTTCCACAGCGGCACGGTGTTCACCATGACCGAGTTGATCTTGTTGACGAGGGACTTGTCGTTCTCCTGCACCAGCCGGATCGAGGGCAGCGACTGCATCGTCACCTGCCGCGTCAGCCGCATGTCGTGGACGCGGCGCTCGAGTTCGTCGCGGGCGGCGCGGATGTCCCGCAGCTCCTGCGCCTCGAGGACCTGGTCCTTGCCCTCGGCCTCGACGTCGGCCTGCTCCTTGGGGATGACCGTCGTGTCGATCTCGTGCAGCTTGGCTTCGCCGGCGGCGATGTAGAGGCCCAGCTCGTGGTAGAATTCGAGGCTCTGCTGGTAGAGCTTGTCGAGGAACTTGACGTCCTTCAGCAGCCGCGTCTCGTGGCCCAGCAGATCGTCGGTGATCGTATCGATCTGGGCGCGGACGTTCTCGTACTTGGCGATGAAGTCGTGCACGGGTCCGGCGCGGCCCAGCAGCTTCTGCCACCACGAGCGCCTTGCGTTCGGGTCCAGCTCGGCGGCGTCGAAGCCGCGGATCGTGCCGACCATGTTGCGCAGCGCGTCGCCCGCCGGTCCAAGCTCCTTGTTGCGCACGCCGTCGAGCATCTGGTCCGAGATCGCCGTCAGCTTCTGCTGCGCGCCCGAGCCGAACTTGATGATGGTCTGCGTGTTGCGCAGGTCGAGCTCGGCCATGCGCTGGTCGATCTCGCGCTTCACCGCCGGGTCGGCCTTGTCATAGGGCATGACGTCTGCCTCGGGCTCGGGCAGGGCGACCAGCTCGGTCTCGGTCTGCTCGGCCAGCTTCGCCGCCTTCTGCTGCCGCTCGTCCATCGATGCTCTCCCTGAATTGGTTGGCGGCCCGGCGCGTCAAGCGCCTTCCTGGGCCAGGCGGTCGCGCAGCACCTCGATCTCGACCTCGAGGTCGGTCCGGTCGTTGACCAGCAGCGCCTCGCGGCCGCGGTCGAAGCTTCCCTCGAGGTCGGTCAGCAGCGCCAGGTACTCGGTGCGGAGCGCCGGGTCGGCCAGGCGCTCGCGGTTCTCGGCGAACTTGCGCGTCGCCTCCTCGGCGCCCGTCAGGTAGACGTTGAGGTAGCGCCGGGCGCGGTCCATGTCGCGCGGGTCCTTTTCGACCATCCTGATCATGTCGCGGACGGTGGCGTTCAACGTGGTAACCCGCGCGTCGATCTCGCGGTCGCGCATCCTGTGGGCCAGCCCCTCGATCGCCGCCAGCCGGCCCTCGGCGCGCTCCAGCGCCTCCGCCACGCGGTGGATCTCGGCGCTGGCGATCGTCTCGCCGGCGCCCTTGGAGCGCAACGGGTCGATGCCGAAGGCCAGCACATGCGCGCCGACGGTCAGCAGTCCGAAGGCAACGCCGCTGACGAGCTGTCCGCCCACCTCCAGCACGCCGCCGGCCCGGGCGCCGAGCCACGCCGCCAGCGAGACGCCGGCGCCGGCCAGCACCGCGGCGGCGATCTTGCGGGGGAAGGCGGGAGGCCGGGCGATGGCGCGCGCCTCGTAGGCGGCCTCGGCACGCTGGCCCTCGCGCAGCATCCAGGCGCCCAGCATCAGCGCGCCGTAAGCGAGCAGCAGCAGCGTCATGCGAAACGGCGCCGCCGAGCCGAGCGCCCCGAACGCCGCCAGCAGCAGCGGCGTCGGCCACAGGAACATCGACAGCGCGCGCACGTCCACGCGGCTCGCCGCCCGGCCGCGGAAGGGCGAGGCCGGAGCCGGTGGGTTTCCCACCGGCGATCCGGCCGGCCCTGCGCGATCCGCGCCGGCGGAATGGCCGCCGGGGCTGTACCTGCCGCCGAAGCGCTCCGCCATCAGCCGGCCGCCCCGCCCGGCGTGCCCGAGAGCACGGCTGCCGGGGCGCCCGCATCCACGGCGGCGGCCTCGGCATCGCCGCCGGTCCATGCGCGGCACGAGGTCACCAGAACCAGCGCCGCCAGCACGAAATAGGCGATCCAGCGTACCCAGCCCGAGTGCAATTGCGTCTCCGTCCCCAGCGCGGGCCGGCGTGCCCGCTCGCGACCGCAACATAGTGGCGCTGCCGCCGCCGCGCCAGTTGGCTCCTGACTTGCGGCGCGGGCGCGCGCGCCTAGCTTGACCGGGAACAAGGGAGATCACGATGCGCGCCATCCTCTGCCTGCTCGCGCTGCTCGCCTGCCTGCCCGCGCAGGCGGCCGGGACGGAGGGTGGCGTGGGCGCCGGGGCGGGCGCCGATCGATCGGGGCGGGCGCGCACCCGCTCGACGGCACCATCTGGGACATTGCCTCCGGCGAGCGCATCGACCGCGAGACGCTGGCCCGGCGCCTGGCCCGGGCCGACATCGCCATCCTCGGCGAGATCCACGACAACGCCGCCCAGCACCTGGCGCAGGCCTGGCTGGTCGGGCGGCTGCAGCCCGCCGGCATCGCCTTCGAGATGATCCCGCAGGCAAAGGAGGCGGCCATCGCCGCGCTGCTGGCCGGCGGCGGCACGCCGGGCGAGATCGGCCCCGCCATCGGCTGGGACAAGTCCGGCTGGCCCGACTGGTCGCTCTACCGTCCGATCTTCGACGCCTGGACCGCGCGCGTCTATGTCGGCGGCGGCGTGCCGCGCGAGACGCTGATGCAGGCCGGCGCGACCGGCGCCGCCTCGGTCGCCCCCGACCCGCGTTTCGTCCCCATGCTGGCGCAGGCGCTCGACCCGGCGACCGAGGCCGCGCTGGAGGACGAAATGGTCGCCGCCCACTGCAACAAGCTGCCCCGCGAGGCGGCGCCCGGCATGGTCGAGGTCCAGCGCCTGCGCGACGCCAGCTTCGCCGCCGCGGCGCTGCGTGCCCATGCGGCCGTGGAGGACGACACCGCGGGCGCTGCCCCAGGGAGGACGGCCGGGGGCACTGCCGGGCAGACGGGCGGGAGGATCGGCGGGGCACGGGGCACGGCCGTGCTGATCACCGGCAACGGCCACGCCCGCATCGATCGCGGCGTCCCGGCCTATCTCCGCGCCGTCGCCCCGGGCCTGACCGTCGCCTCTCTCGGCCTGCTCGAGACCGACCCGGACCGTCAAGCGCTGTCCGACTACGACACGCCTTACGATTACGTCTGGTTCACCGCCCCGGCCGAGCGCGAGGATCCTTGCCTGACGTTCAAGTAGTCGCGCGAGGGGTGCAGCGCGGGATCGGTGACGCAAGACAGGCGGCGCGCCGATAGGGAATGTCTATCATCGGCTTGCGCGATTTTTCAGACGTGCAGAGCGCGCCCCGGCATCAGGCCGCCCGGCGCCTGGTCCCCGGCGCCGGCGGATCGACTGGCGGCCCGGCGAAGCACTGCGCCACCGCCATCCAGCGCGTCGCGTTTTCGCCCGCGACCTCCAGCTCCACGTCGGCGATGTTGCGCACCTGCGTCACCACCTGGCAGAACGCCTCCGCCGGGCCGGCGACCCGCTCCGTCTCGGACGGCTCGCCCCATTCCCAGACCTCGCCCGAGGGCGCGTCAAGCCGGACGTAGGGCACCGGCGCCGGCGCCGCCTCGCCGCGGTTGACGAAGGTCCAGCCATAGGTCTGCACGCCCAGATGCGCGATGTTGCGGAGGCGGTCGGTGGCCTCGCGTTCCGCCCCCAGCGCGTCGACGATCTCCTGCCCGTGCGCCCAGGTCTCCATCTGTCGCGCCGTCATCGAGGACCGCGCGCTCATGTCCGGCCCGACCCAGGCGACGCGCGCTTTCGGATCGGCCCCGGCCCAGCGCGGCCCCATCGCCCGGTACCGCTCGCGCCAGGCCGCCAGCAGGCGCTGGCCCGACAGCCCGCCCAGCATCCTCCGGGTGACGTGGACCATCGTGCCGTCTTCCTGCCGCCCGGCGTCGAACGCCGCGTAGCGGTCGGCGAACGCGCCCGGGTCGAGCAGCGCCAGGTCGACCATCTCGTTGAAGAAGTGCAGGTGCCGGATCACGTCGTCGATCGTCCAGCCGCGGAACTGCGTCACCGTGCCGAACGCCGGGTCGTCGAGCGGCGCCAGCAGCCCATGCAGCGCCTCGGACTCGGCCACGAAATCATCTGCCTGCTGCATATCGTCCCCGCGATGGCCTAGTCTCGCCAAGGGTGGCCGGAAACCGGGAGCGGGTGCAATGGACTTCGAGCTTTCAGACGACCAGCGCGGCCTGATCGACGGCCTCGCGCCCACGCTGGCGCGCTTCGACGACGCCTACTGGCTGGCGCTGGATCGTGCCGCCCGCTTTCCCGACGATTTCGTCGCCGCGATGGCCGAGGGCGGGTGGCTCGGCATCGCGCTGCCCGAGGAACATGGCGGCGCCGGGCTTGGCGTCACCGAGGCGGCGCTGATGATGCTCGAGGTCGCGAAGACGGGCGGCATGTCGGCCGCCTCGGCGCTCCACATGAACGTCTTCGGCCCGCAGACCATCGTCAAGCACGGCACGCCCGAGCAGCACGCCCGCTGGCTGCCCGGAATCGTCGCCGGCAAGACGCGCATGTGCTTCTCGGTCACCGAGCCGAACACCGGGCTCGACACGACGAAGCTGAAGACCCGCGCCGTCCGCCAGGGCGACCGCTACGTCGTCAACGGCCGCAAGATCTGGTGCTCGACCGCGCAGACGGCGAAGAAGATCATGCTGCTGGCGCGCACGGCCGACCACGACCCCGCCGACCCGACCGCCGGGCTGTCGCTGTTCTTCACGGATCTCGACCGCGACGCCGTCGAGGTCCGCGCCATCGAGAAGATGGGCCGCGCCGCCGTCGACTTCGAACGAGCTTTTCATCGACGACTTCGACGATCCCCGCCGAGCGACCTGATCGGCGAGGAGGGCAGGGGCTTTCGCTACATCCTGAACAGCCTCAACCCCGAGCGCATCCTGATCGCCGCCGAGGCCATCGGCATCGGCTTCTCGGCGCTCGACCGCGCGACCCGCTATGCCAACGAGCGCGAGGTGTTCGGCCGCGCGATCGGCGTCAACCAGTCGATCCAGCACCCGCTGGCCGAGGGCTGGGCGCGCCTGCACGCCGCCCGCCTGATGATGCTGCGCGCGGCCACGCTCTACGACGCCGGCCAGCCCTGCGGCGTCGAGGCGAACGCCGCCAAGTGGCTGGCCGCCGAGACGGGCATGGACGTCTGCCGCCAGGCGATCGCCACGCATGGCGGCATGGGCTACGCGCGCGAGTTCCACGTCGAGCGCCTGTTCCGCGAGGTCATGATCCCCTACCTCGCCCCCGTCAGCCAGCAACTCGCCCTCTGCTACGTCGCCGAGCGCGGCCTCGGCCTGCCCAAGAGCTACTGACGCGCGCGGGCGCGCCGGCGCACGGCCGTCATTGTCGGGCGCTGAAGGTGCCGGCCTGCCGGGCGTGACGCGGGCCGCGGCCTTCGCGCGCATCGCTTGCCGATGCGTCCGGTCCGACCTACCCTTCCGGCAACGAAACTCCCGGGAGGAAGCAACCATGACTGTCCAACGTCTCGCGCTCATCGCCGCCGCCGCGGTGCTCGCGGCCTCGGCTGCCGCCGCGCAGGAGGGCGTCGTCAAGGTCACGCCGCTCGGCGGGCAGAAGGGCGAGTTCTGCAAGTACGACCGCGCCATGATCTTCGAGGACCCGAACGGCACGCGCGTCCTCTACGACGCCGGCAAGACCGTCGCGGGGCCGGACGATCCGAGGCTCGGCAACATCGACATCGTGCTGCTCAGCCACGTGCATGGCGACCACCTGGGCGACAACCACACCTCGGCGCCGGACGCCGGCAGCTGCGACAAGCCCGACACCTCGGTCTCGTCGCTGCCGAACTCGAACACCGTCGAGATCGCGGTTGCCAAGGGCGCGACGATCGTCACCGGCTCGGACATGGCGCAGTTCCTGGGCGCGAAGATGAAGGCGGCCGGCGGCGACCCGGCGAAATCGGTGCTGGCGCGCTTTGGCGCGGACCGCGAGGTCGGTGGCGTCCACATCGCGACCGTGCTCGCCGTCCACACGAACGGCGTCTCGGGTGACTTCATCGGCGGCCAGCTGGGCGAGGACATGAAGGCGGCCGGGCTGAACGCCTCGGTCGGGCCGGCGACCGGCTATGTCCTGACGTTCACGAACGGGCTGGTCGTCTACCTCTCGGGCGACACCGGCATGACGGCCGACCAGGACCTCGTCGTGCACGGCCACTACGGTGCCAAGCTGGCGGTGATCAACATCGGCGACGTCTACACGACCGGCCCGAAGGAGGCCGCCTACGTCATCAACGACATGGTCAAGCCGGCCTCGGTCATCGCCTCGCACGCCAACGAGGTGGCGACCCGCGACGGCAAGGTCCTGCCCGGCACCAGGACCGAGACCTTCATGAAGGCCGTCACCGTCCCCGTCTACCTGCCGCTGAGCGGGCGGACGATGTCCTTTGACGCCAGCGGCGCCTGCGTCGAGGGCTGCTGAGTCAGGCCGGCCGCGCCCGCCGCCGGCCCCTCGCCGGGTCGGGCGCGGGCGCGCGAAGGCGCGCCATCCCCCCTGTCGCTGGGGCCCCCGATCGCGGCACGCTCCGACAAGGGCCGGGACGGCCGGTCACCGGCGCGGTCTCGCGGCACCGTCGGGCCGCCGGCCGGCCACCTGCCCGGGTTGTCGGCCCGCCGGTGCCCGCCGCCCGATGCGTCCGGCCGGAGCACCGGCGGCGCGGCGCGGGCCGCCGTCACAATCGCTCCCCACGCCCGCCATCCTGTGGCCGAATTCCGGGCTAGCCTGAAAGTGGCCGGACCGCCGCGTCCGGCTGCATTTTCAGAGAGGAATTTTCATTGCCCCGCCGGTCCCATTCCATCGGAGAGTCGACATCGAAGGTCTATCACCTCGCCGACCACTTTGCCGGCCGTTTTTCCAACCATCTCCAGGCCCGCCCGCACGCGCACGCCGCCGCCGGGCCCCACCGGGTGCCCGAGCATTTTCCGCCCGACCGCATCCACGGCAGGGCGCTCGACAAGCCGCCCTTCGGCCTGCCCGACGCCGAGTCGGCATCCGGCCAGAGGCCGGGCGCGGATGTGACGTCGGCCCGAGATCTCGATCTCCTCGTCGCCGACTTCCTTGGCGGAAAGGGCCTGCTGACGAGTGACGGCGGAGCCGGCTTCGCGGTCCTGACCACCGACGACGGCCACGGCGTCGGCGATCTCGCGCTTGGCGATACCGACGGCGATGGCGGCCTCGAAGCCTACCTTGCCGGGTTGCTCGGCCCCAATGTCGTCCTGATGAAAGGAAGCGGCAGCGCGTTCTCCGTCGTTACCCTGCCGGGGGGCGATCCGGCGGCTGTCCCGGGCGGCGCACCGCCGACCGAGGACGCCGCGCCCGGCGACCCCGCGCCCGGCGACCCCGACGACGGCGGCAGCCTCGATGCCTACCTTGCCGGGTTGCTCGGCGAGAACCTGGTACTGCTGCACGATGGCGACGGCTTCCGCGCGGGCACCGCGGCGGACGGCGACCGGATGGGCATGGCCGTCGCGCCGGGCGATCTCGACGGCGATGGCGACCTCGACGGCTTCATGGCCAAGGCCGGCAGCAACCAGGTCCTGCTGAACGAGGCCGGCGTGCTGACCGCCGGCTCCGCGCCGGAGGACCCGCGCGCCAGCCACGCCGTGGCGCCGGGCGGCCTGAACGGCGATGGCGCGACGGACGTCTTCGCTGCCAACGCCGGCGCGGGCAACCGCGTCCCGTTCAACGATGGCGCCGGGGGCTTCACCGCCAGCGATGCGTCGGGCGGCTCGGGCCGGGGCGTGGCCGTAGATCCGTTGATCGGCTGAGGCATCGCCGCGCGCGGAGTCGGCGCGCGGCGCTTTGCCTGCCCGCCCGCAGGGGCGTCGCCCTGGAGCGCTTTCAATTCGGGTCAAGTCACCCTGCTCGAACTCGTCGTCCCCGCGCGAGCGGAGATGCCACCGGGAACGGACCCCGCCTTCGCGGAGACGACGGCGAGGGGCTTGTCGGCCCGCCCGGCTCGGACTCCGCCCTAGTAGGTCGCGCGTCCCCCGGACAGGTCGAACACCCCGCCCGTCGTGAAGCTGTTCTCGGCCGAGGCCAGCCAGGCGACCATGTTGGCGATCTCCTCGACGGTGACGAAGCGGCCGCGCGGGATCTTCGACAGCATGAAGTCGATGTGCTGTTGCGTGATCTGGTCGAAGATCGCGGTCTTCGCCGCCGCCGGCGTGATGCAGTTGACCGCGATGTCGTGCGTCGCCAGCTCCTTGCCCAGCGACTTGGTCAGCGCGATCACGCCCGCCTTGGCCGCCGAGTAGTGCGAGGCGTTCGGGTTGCCTTCCTTGCCGGCGATCGAGGCGGTGTTCACGATCCGGCCATAGCCGCCCTTGATCATGTGCGGCACCACGGCCTTGCAGCAGTAGAAGACGCCGTTCAGGTCGATGTCGACGACGCGGCGCCACTCGGCGACGTCCATGTCGGCGACCGTCGCGTTCGCCCCGGCGATCCCGGCATTGCAGATCAGGATGTCGATGCCGCCCATCTCGGCGACCGTGCGCGCCGTGGCCGAGCTCACCCGCTCCCAGTCCGCCACGTCGACGTCGACGATCGAGACCGAGCCGCGCCCCGCCAGCTCGTCGCAGGCGCGCTGGCCCAGCGCCCGGTCGTGGTCCCAGATCGTCACCGCCGCGCCCGAGTCGAGAAAGCGCTCGGTGATCGCGCGGCCGATCCCCTGCGCGCCACCGGTGACGACGGCCCTGCGGCCTTTCAGATCGTAGCTGTTCATCCTGTCCCCCTGTTATTCGGTCGGCTCGCTCAGCACCTCGTGCACCTCGATGACCGTGCCGGCCGGGTCGTGAAAGAAGACCTGGTGCCAGTGCCGCGTGAACATCGTGCCGTAGTCGACATAGGGCACGCCCTTCGCGTCAAGGTGCCGCTTGAAACCGTCGATGTCGTCCGTGCGGAAGGCCAGGTGCCCGCGCTCCAGCGGGTTGATCGCCTTGTTGGCGCGCAGCGCGACGTCCAGGTCCATCTCGGCCAGGTGGAACTGCACCTGCCCGTCGGTGCGGAACAGCACCTGCCCGGCATAGACGGCGTCGTCCAGCGAGGGCGCCGTCCCCGCCGTGCCCGCCGTTGTCGTCTCGCCCAGCCCGTCCTGCATCAGGACCTCGCCATAGAAGGCGTCGAGCCCGGGTACGTCGTGGCTGGCGACGTTCACGTGGTGCAGGGTCAGCTTCATGCGTCGTCCTCCGCCGGCCGGACCGTTTCGCCCCCGGTCTAGGCGAGATGCCGCCGCCCGATCCAGCCCTTTCCCGCCGCCGCCATCGCAAGCGCCGGATATCCGTCCCTCGCCGATTGTATCGCGGCGCGTTTTCGGCTCTAGTCGCCCCGCAATCCCGACCAGCGAGGAGCGAGCACATGGGCTCGAAATACAAGGGGCGGTTCCGCAGCCGCCAGTGGTTCGACAATCCCGAGAACCCGGGGATGACGGCGCTGTATCTGGAGCGCTACCAGAACCAGGCCTTCACGCTCGAGGAGCTGCAGTCCGGCCGGCCGATCATCGGCATCGCCCAGACCGGCAGCGACATCGCGCCCTGCAACAAGATCCACGTCTTCCTCGTCGACCGCGTCAAGGCCGGCATCCGCGACGCCGGCGGCATCCCGCTGGAATTCCCGGTCCACCCGATCCAGGAAACCGGCAAGCGCCCGACCGCGGCGCTCGACCGCAACCTGACCTACCTGTCGCTGGTCGAGGTGCTGCAGGGCTACCCGCTGGACGCCGTCGTGCTGACGACGGGCTGCGACAAGACCACGCCCGCCATGCTGATGGGGGCGGCGACGGTCGACATCCCGGCCATCGCGCTGAACGGCGGGCCGATGCTGGACGGCTGGTGGAAGGGCCAGCGCTCCGGCTCGGGCATGATCATCTGGGAAAGCCGGCGCCTGCTGGCCGAGGGCAAGATCGACTATCCCGAGTTCCTCGCCCGCGTCTGCTCGTCGGCGCCGTCGCTCGGCCACTGCAACACGATGGGCACGGCCAGCACCATGAACGCGCTGGCCGAGGCGCTGGGCATGATGCTGCCCGGCACGGCATCCATCCCCGCCCCCTGGCGCGCCCGCATGGAGGCCGCCTACGACACCGGCAAGCGCATCGTCGAGATGGCGCACGAGGACCTCGTGCCCTCGAAGATCATCACCAAGGCGGCGATCGAGAACGTCATCCGCGTCAACACCGCCATCGGCGGCTCGACCAACGCGCCGATCCACTTCGCCGCGATCGCGCGGCACGCGGGCGTCGAGCACGACATCACCGACTGGGAGAAGGTCGGCTTCGACCTGCCGCTGCTCGTCAACATGCAGCCGGCCGGCGAGTACCTGGGCGAGGACTTCCAGCGCGCCGGCGGCACCGCGGCCGTGATGGGCGAGCTGCTGGCCGCCGGCCTGCTCGACGGCTCGCCGCTGCGGGTCTCGGGCAGGACCGTCGCCGAGGACTATGGCGATGTGCGCTCGCAGAACCACGACGTCGTCAAGACGGTGGACCAGCCGCTGCGCCAGAAGGCCGGGTTCCTGGTCATCTCGGGCAACCTGTTCGAACTCGGCGCTGATGAAGACCAGCGTGATCTCGAAGCAGTTCCAGGAGCGCTATCTCGGCCGCGACGGCGTGTTCGAGGGCCGCGCCATCGTCTTCGAGGGGCCGGAGGACTATCACCACCGGCTGAACGACCCCTCGCTGAACATCGACGACGGCTGCATGCTGTTCATCCGCGGCGTCGGCCCGGTCGGCTATCCGGGCGGCGCCGAGGTGGTGAACATGCAGCCGCCCGACGCGCTGATCGCGCAGGGGGTCAACCACCTGCCGACCATCGGCGACGGGCGCCAGTCGGGCACGTCGGAGAGCCCGTCCATCCTGAACGCCAGCCCCGAGTCGGTGCGCGGCGGCGGACTGGCGCTGCTCGAGACCGGCGACATGGTGCGCCTCGACATCCCGAACCGCCGGCTGGAAGCGCTGGTCCCCGCCGCCGACTGGCAGGCCCGACGCGACGCCTGGAAGGCGCCGGACCTCGACAGCCATACGCCCTGGCAGGAGATCATGCGCCGCGACGTCGGCGATCTCGCGCACGGCGCCTGCCTCGAGTTCGCGACGCACTACCGCCGAACCTCCGAGACGATGGAGCGCGACAACCACTGACGCCAGGGTGGGCCAGGGGCCACCCTAGCGCGTCCCGTGGGGCGGGACCCCGGCCCACCCGTCACGCAAACCCGACCGACGGGGGCATCATGCGCATTTCCATCATCGGCGGCGACGGCTTCCGCGGCCGTGCCGTAGGGTGGGTTTCCAACCCACCCCGCGGCGCCGAAAGCCCGAAAGCGGTAGGGTGAAACCCCAGCCCACCGGAGAATCGGCGCAGCCGCGACGGACGACACAAGGTCGGACCGCCCGACGCTGAAGAAAGACCGGCTCAGATCAGGGCCTTGAGCATGCCGCACGGTGCAATCCCGGCTCGCCCGACGCCGTGCCCGGCGGCCCCCGGTCGGGCGCGCGCTTGCACGCACCGAAAACCTCCGCGAAAGGGGCCGGGCGAACCGACAAACCCTCGGGGTCCCATGAGAATTTCCATCATCGGCGGCGGCGGCTTCCTCGGCCAGAAGCTGGCAAAGGCGCTGGCCGCCAGCGGCGACACTGCGCGGCCGCAAGATCGAACTCGATGGTGCTGGCCGACGTCGTGGAACCGGCCGCCATCGAGGCGCCGTTCCCGGTCGAGCGGATCACCTGCGACATCACCGACCGCGCCCAGGTCGACGAGGCCGTCGCCGGCGCCGACGTCATCTATCACCTCGCCGCCATCGTCTCGGCCCAGGCCGAGGCCGAGTACGACCTCGGGCTCGAGATCAACCTGATGGGCTCGCTGAACGTCTTCCAGGCGGCGCGCGCGCTCGGCACGACGCCGGTCGTCGTCTTCACCTCGTCGGTCGCCGTCTATGGCGGCGACGTGCCCGACATGCTCGAGGACTGGACGGCGCTGAACCCGCAGACCTCCTACGGCGCCGAGAAGGCCGCGGCCGAGCTGATCCTGACCGACATGAGCCGCAAGGGCTTCATCGACGGCCGCGGCCTGCGCCTGCCGACCATCACCGTCCGCCCCGGCAAGCCGAACAAGGCATCGACCGGCTTCATGTCGTCCATCTTCCGCGAGCCGCTGCAGGGCCAGCCGTCGAACTGCCCGGTCGACCGCGACTACCCGGTCTGGCACTGCTCGCCGCGCACGATTGTCTCGAACCTCGTCCACGCCGCCGAGGTCGACGCGGCAAAGCTCGGCCAGAACCGCTGCTTCGCGCTGCCCGGCCGCACCGACACGATCGGCGAGATGGTCGACGCCATGACCCGCGTCGCCGGCCCCGAGGCCGCCAGCCGCATCACCTGGGACAAGGACGAGTGGATCGAGGGCATCGTCCGCCAGTTCCGCGCCTACCTGAACCCGCAAAAGGCGCTGGCGCTCGGCTTCACCGCGGACGAGAGCTTCGAGGACAACATCCGCTACTTCCTCGAGGACGACATCCAGCGTGCCTGACGCGGCCAGCCATCGACGGGCCATCCGGCCCGGCGGCGCCGCCGGCGCAGACTCCCGGGCACGGCGCACCACCCCCACCGCACCGTCCGCGCGCGGCAGCGCGCGCGGCGGTGCCTGGGGGCGGGGGCGGGGCCTGGTCGAACCCGAGGATGGCGCGCTCCGGCGCGCCGTCCGAGCGGGCGAAACTGCGCCGGCCGGGCAAGGCTGAGCGGTGGCGACCTGGCGCTTTCCCGCGACGCACGGCTTCTCGGCGCCGCCGCGCGAGGACCGGACCGGCCTGGCCATCGCCATGATGCTGATGGCCTACGCCACGTTCACCTGCCTCGATTCCAGCGCGAAATGGCTGGTGACGCACGGCATGTCGCCCTGGTCGGCGGTCTTCGCCCGCTACGCCGTCCATCTCGCCGTCGTCGCCGTGCTCGTGCTGCCGAAGCAGCGCCTCGCCAGCCTCGCCAGCCGCTCGCCGCGCGTCGAGATCCTGCGCGCCTGCCTGCTGCTCGGCTCGACGCTGATGAACTTCACCGCGGTGCGCTACCTGCCGCTGACGGTCACCGGCACGATCATGTTCTCGATGCCGATCTTCGTCACCATCCTGTCGATCCCGCTGCTGGGCGAGCGCGTCGGCCCGCGCCGCTGGGCCGCCATCCTGGCCGGCTTCTGCGGCATCATCATCGTCATGCGGCCCTGGGGCGCCGAGTTCCAGTGGGCGATGCTGTTCTCGCTCGGCGCCGCGCTCTGCGCCTCGTTCTACCAGATCCTGACGCGCCGGCTTGCCGGCGTCGACCCGACGAACACGCAACAGCTCTACGCCGCGCTGGTCGCCACCATCGGCGTCGCGCCGCTGGCCATTCTCGAATGGACGCCGCCCGACAGCCCGGTGCAATGGGCGCTCTTCGGCCTGCTCGGCCTGTTCGGCTGGTCGGGCCACCAGCTCCTGACGGCAGCGCACCGCTTCGCGCCGGCGTCCGTGCTGGCGCCCTTCGTCTACACGCAGCTTCTGTACATGACGATCTCGAGCTGGCTGGTCTTTTCCCAGCCACCCACCGTATGGGTGCTGGCGGGCGCGCCGGTCATCGCCGGCAGCGGCTTCTACATCTGGTGGCGCGAGCGCCAGCTCCGCGACGATAGCTGAGGAGGGAATCCATGGTCGACATCCTGATGCCGAAACCCGTGCTGAAAAGCGTCGAGGAGGCGCTGGAGCGCGAATACACCGTCCACCGCCTGTGGCAGGCCGAGAACCCCGACGCCTTCCTGAAGGAGGTCGGCCCGAAGATCCGCGGCATCGCCACCTTCCACGGCGCCAGCCGCGAGCTGATGGACGCCTGCCCGAAGCTCGAGATCATCTCGTCCTTCGGCGTCGGCTACGACTCGGTCGACATCGAGCACGCCCGCAAGCGGGGCATCCGCGTCTGCAACACGCCCTCGGTGCTGGACGACGCGGTCGCCGAGATGGCGTTCGGGCTGATGATCGCGCTCTGCCGCCGCATCCCGCAGATCGACCGCTACGTCCGCGACGGCCGCTGGGCGAAGGAGGGCGACCACCCCTTCACGCAGGAGCTGACCGGCGCGACCGTCGGCGTGCTCGGCCTCGGCCGCATCGGCAAGGAGTTCGCCGCCCGCTGCCAGGCCTTCAAGATGCGCGTCGTCTACCATGGCCGGAACGAGCAGCCCTACCTGCCTTACGTCTACTACGCCGACCTCGAGGCGATGGCGCGCGACGTCGACTGGCTGGTCTGCATCGCGCCGGGCGGGCCGTCGACGAAGGGCATCATCTCGCGCAAGGTGCTCGAGGCGCTGGGGCCGAAGGGGTCGCTGGTCAACATCGGCCGCGGCTCCTCGGTCGACGAGCCGGCGCTGGTCGAGATGCTGCAGTCCGGGGCGCTCGGCGGCGCCGCGCTCGACGTCTTCGCCAACGAGCCCAACGTGCCCGAGGCGCTGAAGGGCCTCGAGAACGTCGTTCTCTCGCCGCACCAGGGCTCGGCCACGCACAAGACCCGCTGGTCGATGGGCGACCTGGTCGTGCGCAACCTGAAGGCGCATTTCGGCGGCGAGCCGCTGATCTCTCCCGTCGTCTGAGCCGGCCGCAGCCGATCGTCTCGTAGGGTGGGCCCCAGGCCCACCCGGGGCGTCACAGCCCCAGCACCGCCTTCGGCAGCGCCGTGACGATCGCCGGGAACAGCAGCACCGCGGCGATCATCGCCAGCTGGATCAGCACCAGCGGCACGACGCCGCGATAGATCTGCGCCATCCGGATCCCGGGCGGCGCCGAGCCCTTCAGGAAGAACAGCGCGAACCCGAAGGGCGGGGTCAGGAAACTGGTCTGCAGCACCAGCGCGATCAGCGCGCCGATCCAGAGGCGCGCGAGGTAGGGCGAGCCGACATGCTGGCTGAAATCCAGCCCGGCGATCGCCGGGTGCAGGATCGGCAGCGAGACCAGCGCGATCTCGATCCAGTCGATGAAGAAGCCGAGCACGAACAGGATGCCCAGCACCGCGCCCAGCGTGCCGACATCGCCCAGCGCCAGCCGCTCGAACAGGCCGACCGCGATGTCGTCGCCGCCGTAGAAGCGGAAGACCAGCGAGAAGACGCTGGCGCCGATGACGACGAAGAACACCATGCCCGTGATCAGCATGGTGCGCACCAGCGCCTCGCGCAGCAGGTCCGGCCGAAACCCGCGATAGAGAAAGATCAGCAGCGCCGAGCCGACCGCCCCCACCGCCGCCGATTCGGAGGGCGCCACCCAGCCCGCGATGATCGAGCCGAGCACCAGCGCGATAAGCCCGACCGGCAGCACCAGGCCGCGCAGCAGCCACAGCAGGACCGGCCCGGTCACCGGCGCGCGCGCCGCGGCCGGTCGGCGGCGCACCACGTCGGCCAGCACGAAGAAGCCCGAAAAGGCCAGCGCCAGCCCCAGGATCGCCCCGACCGGCGCCAGGAACATGCTGCCGATCGTCAGCTCCATCGCGTCCGACAGGAAGAACAGCATGATCGCCGGCGGCGCGATGACGCCCAGCGTTCCGGCCGCGGCGATGGCGCCGCTGGCGATCTCGGGCCGATAGCGCTGCTCCAGCATCGTCGGCATCGCCGCGATGGCGATGGTCGCGACCGAGGCGCCGATGACGCCGGCCATCGGCGCCAGCAACAGGCCGATCAGGATCACCGCGATGCACATGCTGCCCGGCACGCGGCCCAGGATGCGCTGCAGGCACAGCAGCAGCTCGCGCGCCGCCCCGCTGATATCCAGCGCCACGCCCATGAACAGCAGCATCGGCACGGCCGGGTAGATCAGGTTCTCGCCGACGGACTGGTAGATGCGATAGGGCACCAGGAACAGCGAGGCGACCGGGAACTCGCCGATGACCACGCCCAGCAACGCAAAGCCGATGCCGACCCCGGCCAGGATGCCGCCGACCGGAAACCCGGTGAAAATGAGAGCCATCAGCGTCAGCAGCATCAGGTGCGGCAGGTAGTCGACCAGCATCATGGGTCGTCCCGCTCTGCCCGCGGCGCCCGTGCCTGGGGCCCCCGCACCAGCCGGTAAAGGCCCGCCAGGAACAGCAGCAGCGCGCCCAGCGGCAGCGCGGTCTTGACGATCCAGCGCTGCGACAGGCCCATGGCCGCCGCCGAGGTCTCGTCCTGCGACCAGGACAGCCACGCCATGCGCGCCCCGAACCAGGCCAGCACCAGGCAGACCGGCAGCAGCAGCACCACCAGCAGCACGCGCTCGATCCGCTCCCTGACGCGCGGCGGCAGCCGCTCGCGCAGGATGTCGACCCGGACGTGCCGGTCGCGCAGATAGGTCTCGCCGATGGCGAACATCGCGCAGGCAAAGAAGAAGTGCCACTCCAGCTCCTGCAACGGCGTCGAGCCGAGCTGCAGGAAGCGCCGCGTCGTGATGTCGAAGATCGAGACGAGGATCAGCGCCGGCAGGAACACCAGCGCCGCCAGCCAGCCGCCGGCCGCGACGATCCTGCGGATGATCCCGAACAGCCGCGGCAGCGTCCCTCTCCGTGCTGGCGGCGGCCGCGATGCCCGCCTGCCGGCGAGGGTAATCTCTCCAGCAACCTGAGGTTCAAGCTGAATTTCGCCCAAAGCCGACCGCCCTGCAGCGTTCGATCGCGCGGCGCGGCTTCCCACGGCGGCGGCCGGGTGTAATCTCGGGCTCATACCAGCGCCCGTTGGTCCGGGCCCATCGTCATCGCCCGGCCCGGCCGGGCGATCTCCTTCCGCTCCGGGGGGAGGCCCGGTCGAGCCGGGCAAGACGGGGTCTGGCCGTGAGCGCTAACGGGGGACAGGAGGGTGGCGATGCTGTCGATCGGCGAGCTGTCGCGGCGGACGGGCGTGAGGGTGCCGACGATCCGGTATTACGAGGAGGCCGGGCTGATGCCGCCACCGCCGCGCACCGGCGGCAACCAGCGCCGCTACGGCGAGGCGGCGGCCGAGCGGCTGGGCTTCATCCGGCACGCCCGCGACCTCGGCTTCTCCATCCGCGCGATCGCCGCGCTGCTGGCGCTCGGCGGCGATCCGGCGAAGCCCTGCGCCGAGGCCAGCCGCATCGCCCGCGAGCAGCTGGCCGAGGTGCGCGACCGCATCGACCGCCTGCGCCGGCTGGAAATCGAGCTCGACCGCATCGCCTCCGGCTGCGACGACGCCGACAGCGGGCGGTGCTACGTGCTGCGGGCGCTGTCCGACCACGGGCTCTGCGGCGGCGAGCACTGAGGGCTGCCCGAGCGCGCGGGAACCCCTCGGGCCTGCCGTCATCCCGCGAGGGCGGGGCGATCGCGCCCTTCCGCCGGGCGCTGCCCGGGCACCCGCGCGCCGGCGTGGCGGGGTTCGGGTGGGCGGGATAATCCGGTTAGCAACAGGTTAAGCAAGGATCCGCGCCGAAAGGATTGCCGATCGGATCACCGAAAGGATTTCCGATCTCCGGCGCCCGGGTCCCCATGCCGGTCGGGACAGGCAGGACCGGCTTTCGGGCGCTGGACAGAATTGCCGGCAAAGGCCAGAACATATAGGGAACAAAGCAGCCGGGACCGCCGCCCATGCACCTGCCCGACCTCCTCGTCCCGGCCCGCGTGCACGAGGCGACCGGCCGCGGCCGGCTGACCTTCGCGCTGGCGCTGGCCGGCGGGCTGGCCGGGCCGGTGCTCTGGGTGCAGGACGCGCGCACCCGCGACGGGCTCTACGCGCCGGGGCTGGCGGCATTCCTGGACCCGGCGCGGCTGGTGCTTGCCCGCCCGACCGGGCCGCTCGCCGTACTGCAATCGGTCGAGGAGGCGCTGCGCTCGGGTGCCGTGCCGCTGGTCATAGCCGAGCTCGCCGAGGCCCCAGACCTGACCGCCAGCCGCCGTCTGCAGCTCGCTGCCGGCACGGGCGGCGGCCGCGGCCTGTGCCTGCTGCCCGAGACACGCCTGCGCACCAACGCCGCCGAGACCCGCTGGCGCTGCGAGCCGGTAGCGGGAGAGGGCGCGCGCCAGCACTGGGAGATCCTCAAGAACAAGCGCGGCCGCGTCGGCGCCTGGCAGGTCCGCCGGGCCGGCCGTGGCTTCGTCGAGATCGAGGCGACGCCGGCGCGAGCCTGACGGGGCAGGGATGGCCGGCGCCACCCTCCCAGGGCGCTCGCCGGCTCCGGGGCGAGGGGGAGCGAGAGAAGCACGGCGATTTCAGGGGCGCGGCCTGTCGCCACGCCTTGCGGAGGGCAGGAGGGGACGCCCCGTGGGCTGTCAGGTCGCCGAGGCGTGCCGTACATTGGCGCTGACGGCAGGGATGCCGGTCTCGCGCCGGCAGATCTCGGCCAGCCTCGCCACGCCCTCGCGGATCTTCTCCTCGGTCGGCAGGGCAAAGCAGAGACGCAGGCAGTCGCGCGCATCCGCCCGCACCGACCACTCGGCGCCGGGATTGAACTCTACCCCGTCCGCCAGCGCGACGGGGTAGAGCGCCGAGGTGTCGACGCCCGGAATCCGCATCCAGAAGAAGATGCCGCCCTTCGGCCTGACGAACTCGGCCGCCGTCCCGAACTCCCGCTCGACCGCCTCGACCATGGCGTCCAGCTTGGCCTTCAGCCGAGGCTTCAGCGCCGCGAGGTGGTCATGGAAGTGATTGCCGAAATAGTCGGCGACGACCATCTGCTCGATGACCCCCGTCCCCGCATCCGTCTTCAGCGGCAGCAGCCGCGACATCACCGGCCAGTCGGCCACGAGGTAGCCGAGGCGCAGCGCCGGGGCGAGCGTCTTGGAGAACGAGCCGATGTGGATGACCGCCTCGGGGTCCATGCCGCGCATCGCCGGCGGCCAGTCGTCGCCAAAGACCAGGTCGGCATAGCACTCGTCCTCGAAGATCGCGATGCCGCGCGCGCGTGCCAGCGCCAGCAGCGCCCGCCGCCGCTCGACCGGCAGGACCGAGCCGGTCGGGTTCTGGATCGTCGGGATCGTGTAGATGTATTTCGGCGTCACGCCCTCGGCGGCCAGCTTGTCCAGCAGCGCCTCGAGCGCGTCGATCCGCAGCCCGTGCTCGTCCAGCGGCGCGCCGACGATCCTGGCCCCGCGCCGGCGCAGGCGGCTGATCGTGCCCCCATAGGTGTCCTCCTCGACGATCACCGTGTCGCCGGGGTCGACCAGCAGCTGGTTGACGAGGTCCAGCCCCTGCAGCGAGCCGGAGGTGATCAGCACGTCGTCCGGGTCGGTCGGCGCGCCGCGGTCGCGCGTCAGCTTGTCGGCCACCACCTGCCGCAGGTCGCGCAGCCCCTGCGGGCCGCCCTGCATCGAATACATCGCCATCTGCGGCCCGCGGGCGCGCAGCTGGCGCACCGCCGCCTCGATCAGCGCCTCGACCGGGATGCCCTCCGGGTCGTTGTGGCCGCCGACGAAGTTGAACTCGGGCGGCGTGCCCGGCCGCTTTGCCGCGGGCGGCAGGTTCTGGGCAAAAAGCGGCGCGAAATCGAAGGCGGTCATCGGCATCCTCCCGGAGATCCGCCCGACAATGCCCCGCCCGCTGGCGCATGACCAGCGCCGGGCGCGATCATCAGGGGCGTGATGCTCGGAGCACGAAATCGCCCGGAGCCGGAGCCGGAGCCGGCCCGAAGCCGACCGGCGCGGCGCGGCGTTCGCATCGATCCTGTCCATCAGCTCGAGGTTCAGCTCGGACGCCATGCCGGGGATCAGGATCGCGTCGATCAGCAGCCAGACGCCCAGCGCGAGAAAGCCGAACAGCCCGACCGAGACGCCGATGGGACGGAATCCGTCGACGAAACCGATCGGGGCGTCAAAGAGGAGGGCAGAGAGAATGAACAGGATCAGCATCCCGATGGCGCTGCCCGTCGCGCCAAGATAAAAGCGGTGCGCCCCGGCCACGCCCAGAATGGCCCAAAGCAGATAGGCGACTGCCGTCGATTTCTTGCTGCTCTCGAAAAGCATGATCGCCCGCGCATCGCCGGACAATCCCTGCGACATCACGTCCCTCACCACTACCTCCGCTCGATTCCGCCACCGTCACACGGGCGGCGATCCCAGGGCGTCGCCCGGCGGGCGACGCGTCATTGGACAGAGAAGCGAGCGATGCCGGCAAAAGGATGGCCGATCCCCGTGCGCGGGCAGCAGGGTCAGTGCGGCGCAAGCCGGCGGTCGAACGAGATCGACTTGACCAGCGCCCAGACGTCCGCGCCCTCGACCAGCCCCAGCTCGGCCACCGTCATGCGCGTGACGCGGGCGCGCAGCGACTGGCTGGCGACGTCCAGCCGGACCTCGGCGAAGGGGCCCTCGTCGGTCTCGATTCCCGTCACCCGCGCCGGCAACTGGTTGCGGATCGAGATCCCTCCGACCGGAGCCAGCGCCAGCGAGACGTCCCTGGCGCGCACGCGGACGCGGAGGCGCTCGCCGACCTGCACGCCGCCGAGGTCCGGCAACCAGAGGTGTGCGCCGCCGATCTCGATGGCGGCGAGCGCGAATTCCGGGCGGAGCTCGACCACCGATCCCTCCAGCAGCGAGCCGGCCTCGAAGCGGCCGGTCACGGCCGGGTCCATGCGCGCGACCATGGCGACCGTCTCGCCCTGGCCGGTGATCCGCCCGGCCCGCACCGTCACCAGTCGGTCGGCGAGCTGCACGATCTCGTCGATCTGGTGGCTGACATAGAGCACCGGCGTGCCGAAACGGCCGGGCAGGGCGGCGATCAACGGCAGGATCGCCGCCTTGCGCGGGCGGTCGAGCGCCGCCAGCGGTTCGTCCATCAGCAACAGCCGCGGGCGGGCCAGCAGGGCGCGGCCGATCGCCACCCGCTGGCGCTCGCCGCCCGAGAGCAGCGCCGGGCGGCGGTCGAGGAGGCCCGCCAGCTCCAGCGCCTCGACGACCTCGGCGCGGCGGATCGGTGGGCCGTTCGGGTCGGCGCGGCGCTCGGCAAAGCGCAGGTTGCCGGCGACGTCGAGATGGTCGAACAGGCGCCCTTCCTGGAACACCGTGCCGACCGGGCGGCGATGCGGCGGCACGAAGCGCCGCCCCTCCTGCCAGACCGCGCCGTCGACCGCGACCCTGCCAAGGCCGGGGCGGAAGCCGGCGATGGCGGCCAGGATCGTCGTCTTGCCCGACCCGCTGGGGCCGAAAAGCGCCGTCACGCCGTCCAGCTCCAGCGCATCCCGCGCGGCCAGCCGGAAGGCGCCCCAGTCGGCGGCGAGGTCCAGCTCGACCCGCATCAGCCGATGCGCGCGCGATAGCGCCCGTTCAGCAGGTAGACCGCCACCAGCACCGCGAACGAGAACACCAGCAGCCCGGCGGCCAGCCGGTGCGCGGCGGCGTAGTCGATGGTCTCGACATGCTCGTAGATGGCGATCGAGACGACCCGCGTCCGGCCCGGGATGTTGCCGCCGACCATCAGGAGCACGCCGAACTCGCCCAGCGTGTGCGCAAAGGCCAGCACGCCGGCGGTGACGTAGCCGCGCGCCGACAGGGGCAGGACGACAGAGAGGAAGGCGTCCAGCGGAGAGGCGCGCAGGCTGGCCGCCGCCTCCAGCCGGTCGCGCCCGACCGCCTCGAAGGCATTCTGCAGCGGCTGCACGGCGAAGGGCAGAGAGTGCAGGCACGAGGCGATGACCAGCCCCGCGAACGAGAAGGTAAGCGTCTCGCCGGTCAGCCGCACCCACCAGCCGCCGATAGACCCGGCCGGCCCCAGCAGGATCAGCAGGTAGAACCCCATCACCGTCGGGGGCAGGACCAGCGGCAGCGCGACCAGCGCCTCGACCGGCGCGCGCCAGCGCCCGCGCGCGCGGGCCAGGCGCCAGGCGAGGGGCGTCGCGACGACCAGCAGGATTGCGACGGTCAACGCCGCCAGGCGCAGCGTCGTCCAGACGGCCTGCCAGTCCTCGGGCGGCAAGCCATCAGCCGTCATGCCGACCTGTCATGCGCGGCCGCTATTCGACATCGTAGCCATAGCCGCGAATCAGGTCCTTCGCCCGGTTGCTGGACAGGTAGTCGAGGAAAGCCGTCGCCGCGGGATTGCCCGCGCCGCGCACCAGCAGCACCGCGTCCTGGCGGATCGGGTCGTAAAGCTCGGTCGGCACCAGCCACCCCTGCGGTTCCGGGCCACCCGGCCGGGCCACCGAGCCGAGCGCGGCAAAGCCCGCCTCGGCGGCGCCCGCATCCACGGCGGCGTTCACGCCCGAGACATTCTGCGCCTCGGCGATCCGACCCGCAAGCGCATCGGCGACGCCGAGATGCTCCAGCACCTGCATCGCCGCGGCGCCATAGGGCGCGGTGGCGGGGTTGGCGATCGAGAGCACCCGCACCTTCGAGAAGTCCGGCGGGCTGCCCAGCCGCGCCGCCGTCTCGGCGTCGCGGAACAGCACGATCAGCCTGCCGCGGGCGTAGGTCCGCTGCGAGCCGGGCACTGCCAGCCCCGCCTCGACCGCCGCGGCAGGCCGCGCCTGGTCGGCCGAAAGGAACACATCGAAGGGCGCGCCGTTGGCGATCTGCGCGTAGAGTTGCCCGCTGGACCCGGCTGAGACGACCGCCTTGTCGTCGCTTACCTCGGCGAAATCCAGTGCCAGCGCTGCAAGCGGTTTCCGGAAGTTTGCCGCAGCGGCGACGGTGACGGTCCCGGCCTGCGCGGCGGAGCCCGGGAGGACGAGGCAGAGCGCGGCAGAGCACAGGATGGCCAGGCGCAGGATGGCGGAGACCGGCACGTCGCGCAGCAGGCTCCACATGGCTGCCTCCGGAACGCCGACGGGAACAGGCGAGAATCGCGGGCGGAGCCTCCGGCAGCGGCACTCGCCCGTCAAGCCCGGCGGCCGCGCGCCCCGGTCTCCGCGACGGGCGGCGCGACAACGCGATGTCCGCGCGCGCTTGCTCCGTCAGCGCCGCTCGATGGCGGCCGCGGTCCAGGATTGTCGCCTCGCGCCGCCGGGCGGTGCCCGGCCGTGAATCTGTGGTCTTCACAGCCCCTGCCGAGGTGCTAGTCTCGCGCGCAAAACTGGGAGGACGGGCATGCGCGGGCTGATGCAGGACTGGCCGCTGAGGGTCTCGCGGATCATCGATCATGCCGCACGCTACCACGCCGAGCGGCCGGTCATCGGGCGCTCGGCCGAGGGGCCGATCGTCGAGACGACATGGGCGGCGACGCGCGGGCGCGCGCTGCGGGTGGCGCAGGCGCTGGCGCGGGCGGGTTTCCGCCCCGGCGACATGATTGGCGCCATGGCCTGGAACACCGTGCGCCATGTCGAGACATGGTACGGCGTGCCGGGCGCCGGCGCCGTGCTGCACTCGCTGAACCCGCGGCTCTCGGCCGAGCAACTCGTCTACATCATCAACCACGCCGAGGACCGGCTGATCTTCGTCGACGCCGACCTCGTGCCGGTTCTGGAGCGCGTCGCCGACCAGCTGGAGACCGTCGAGAGCGTCATCGTCATGACGGACTCCGTGCACATGCCCGAGACGCACCTGGCGAATGTCCTCTGCTACGAAGAGTGGCTGGCCGGCGCCGATGGCGACTTTGCCTGGGTCGAGGGCGACGAGCAGGACGCCTGCGGCGTCTGCTTCACCTCGGGCACGACGGGCGGGCCGAAGGGCGTGGTCTACTCGCACCGGTCGAACGTGCTTCATGCGATGACGACGATCCAGCCGGACATGTTCGGCCTGTCCTCGCGGGACGTGCTGATGCCGGTCGTGCCGCTGTTCCACGCAAATGGCTGGAGCACCGGCTTCTCGACGCCACTGGCCGGCTCCGGCATGGTGCTGCCGGGGCGCCAGCTCGACCCGGTCTCGCTGATGGAGATGTTCGGCTACGGTGTCACGATCTCGGCCGCCGTGCCGACGGTCTGGCTGCCGCTGCTGAAGCACCTGCGCGAGAGCGGCGCGGCGTTGCCCGATCTGCAGCGCGTCGCCATCGGGGGCTCGTCCTGCCCCCGCGCCGTCATCGAGGCGTTCCAGGACGAGTACGGCGTCCAGGTGCTGCACGCCTGGGGCATGACCGAGACCTCGCCGATCGGCACGATCTGCAGCTTCAAGCCCGAGGTGGCGGGGCTGGACCGGCAGGGCCAGCTCGACGTGCAGGGGACGGTCGGCCACCCGCCCTTCACCGTCGACCTCGCTATCCGCGACGACGAGGACAACGAGCTGCCCTGGGACGGCGCGACGCAGGGGCGCCTGATGGTGCGCGGCTCGGGCGTCGTGAAGCGCTATCTCAAGGCCGACGTTGACGCGGCCGACGCCGAAGGCTGGTTCGACACCGGCGACGCGGCGACGATCGACCGCCACGGCTATGTCCGCATCACCGACCGCTTCAAGGACGTCATCAAGTCGGGCGGCGAGTGGATCAGCTCGATCGAGCTCGAGAACGCCGCGCTGAAGCACCCGGAGGTCTTCGAGGCCGCGGCCATCGGTGTCGCTCACCCGAAATGGGACGAGCGCCCGGTCCTGCTGGTCGTGCCGCAGCCGGGCAAGCGGCCCGACCCGACCAGCATCGTCGCGCTGCTCGAGCCGCATTTCGCGAAGTGGCAGCTGCCGGACGAGGTCATCTTCGTCGACGAGATCCCGCATACCGCGACGGGCAAGATCTCGAAGCTGACAATCCGCCGCCAACTCGACGACAGGGGCTACAAGCTGCCCGACCTGCGGTGAGATCGAGCAGAGACGCGGCAGGGCAGGGCGACACCTACTCGCTGACCCTCGAGACGATCGACCGCGGCGACCTGCGCGCCGGCGGCGCCGACTGCCTCAGCAGATCTCCGCCACGACACGCCAGAGCGGGGCAGGACAACCCTCGCCACGCCCCCGGCAATGGGTACGACGACAGCCGACTATGGTGAAGATCAGGTCACCATTTTTCGAAATGGTAAAATAATCCAATGACCTGACGACGGTCTCATGCGTGAGACCGGCCGATGAGCGGCCACGAATTTCGCCTGCCCGGCGCCGCCGTGGAGCGCGCCGCGGACCGGGCCACCAGGCCCGCCCCACCATGCGCGCTGCGCGCGCCGGCGGCAGCGGGGGGTCACCGCCGGCCGAACAGCTTCTCGATGTCGGCGCGCTCCAGCGCGATCCAGGTCGGGCGGCCGTGGTTGCAGGTGGCCGGCGTGCGGCGTCGCCTCCATCTCGCGCAGCAGCGCATCCATCTCGGCCTGGGCCAGCCGGCGGCCGGCGCGCACCGAGCCATGGCAGGACATACGCGAGAGGATGGCGTCGAGTCGCTGGCCAAGCCCTTCGGTCGTTCCGAGATCGGCGATCTCGTCGGCGACGTCGCGGATCAGGCGGGCCGGGTCGGCATGGCCGAGCAGCGCCGGCACCTCGCGCACGGCGACCGCGCCGGGGCCGAAGGGTTCGACCACGAGGCCGAGCGTCGCGAGCTGGTCGGCATGTTCGAGCAGCCGGTCCGCATCGGAGCCGAGCTCGACGATCTCGGGGATCAGCAGGCCCTGCCGGGCGACGCCGCTGGCCGCCATCTGGCGCTTGAGGCGCTCGTAGACCAGCCGCTCGTGCGCGGCGTGCTGGTCGACGAGCACGATGCCGTCGGCGGTCTCGGCGACGATGTAGGTGCCGTGCAGCTGCGCCTTCGCCCGGCCGAGCGGCAGGTCGGTCGCCGCGTCATGCTGCGCCTGATCCCCTGCGACGTCGCCGGAAGCAGCGTCCGGCGCGAGGCCGTTCCGGCCCGGGGCGAAGGCGCCGGTCTCGGCAAAGCCGGCGCCATCGTCCAGGCGCGCCGCCAGCCAGTCGGCGCCGGCCGGCGCCTGCATCGCCATGGCGGCCTCGACGGCGCGGCCCGAGGGCAGGGACCATGACCGTCCGGCCAGGCCGCCGCCGGATGCCGCGTCGGGCCGGAAGGCGCCGAGCGCCGCCGTGCCGACGGTCGTCGACTGGCGCACGCCAGCCTCGGCCAGCGCGTGGCGGATGGCGGTCAGCACCAGCCCGCGCACGACGCCCGGCTCGCGGAAGCGGACCTCGGCCTTGGCGGGGTGGACATTGACGTCGACGCGCTCGGGCGGGCAGTCGAGGAACAGGCAGACGGCGGGATGGCGGTCGCGCGCCAGCACGTCGGCATAGGCGGCGCGCACCGCGCCCAGGAGCAGCCTGTCGCGCATCGGCCGGCCGTTGACGAAGACGTGCTGCGCCACCGCCGCACCGCGCGAAAAGGCGGGCAGGCCCGCATGGCCGGCCAGCCGCAGTCCCTCGCGCTCGGCCTCGATTGCGACGGCGTTGGCGGCGAACTCCGCGCCCAGCACGCGGCCCGCCCGGGCGAGGCGGGCCTCGAACAGGTTCCCGCCCTCGGCCTCGGCGCGGAACAGCACGCGCGCCTCGGCGCCGGTCGCATCCGACAGCACGAACGACAGGTCGGGCCGCGCCAGCGCCAGCCGGCGCACAATGTCGGCGACCGCCTGCGCCTCGGCCCGGTCCGAGCGCAGAAACTTGAGCCGCGCCGGAGTCGCATGGAAAAGGTCGCGCACCTCGACCGTCGTGCCGTCGCCGCGCGATGCCGGGCGGGGCGCGCCGAGGCGCCCGGCGGTCGCCTCGATCGTCCAGGCATCGGCACCGGGCACGCGCGAGGTGAGTACCAGGCGCGAGACCGAGCCGATCGAGGGCAGCGCCTCGCCGCGGAAGCCGAAGAAGCGGACGTTGACCAGGTCCTCGCCGTCGATCTTCGAGGTGGCGTGGCGTTCCAGCGCCAGCGCCAGCTCGGCCGCGGCGATGCCGCAGCCGTCGTCCGCGACGCGGATCAGCGACTTGCCGCCCTCGGCGATGGCGATCTCGATGCGCGTGGCCCCGGCGTCGATCGCGTTTTCGACCAACTCCTTGACGGCGGAGGCGGGGCGCTCGACCACCTCGCCGGCGGCGATGCGGTTGGCCGCCGCCTCGGACAGGCGGCGAATGGTTGCCTCGGGATCCACGATGTTGGGGCTCGGCGCATTCATGATACTATGGCTAGCATGGCGCCGGCAATTCTGAAAGTGCTCGCGACCGACGGCGCGGACAAGGAAAAGCGCCCGCCCGGTTTCCCGGGCGGGCGCCGATGCTGTGGGTTTCGCAACCCGTCGCTTTGCGCGGCTTACTTGTAGCGGCCGATCTGGACCGTGTCGCCCGCGGCCAGTTCCAACTCGCCCGAGGCCTTGTACTCCGGCATCGCCTTGATATCGTCCTCGCTGAGGCCGAGCAGGATAGCGTTGTCGCCACGGACGGCGATCCGGTCGGCCGGGATGGCCACCTTGTCCTCGCCGATGCCGAGGAAGCCGCCATGCTCGATGATGGCGTAGACGCGGTTGCCATTCGAGACGATCCGCTTGATCTCGCCGATGATCCTCGCCGTTCATCGTGACGACGTCGAGGTGCTCGAGATCACCCGCGGCGACCTTGACCAGCGTGCTGTCAGCGCCCGGCTGATAGCCCTCGCCGAGCAGGCGATTGGTGTCATCGACCGAGAGCCGAGCGGCTTTGTGATCGCCCTGGCTGCTGGCCTGGTTGCTCGCCTGCTTGCTGGCCTGACGGTTGTTGCCGAGGCCCCAGTGGTCACTGTTCTGCTGCAGGTTCGTCTCGACGTCGTACAGCGCCGTCTCGGCATCGCGCATATTGTTGTTGTCAAGCGACACGATCACGAGGTCGAGCTGGTCGCTGAGGCCCTGGAGTTCCTGGCGATCGTTGGTGTCTGCCGAACGCATGGCGAGCTGCAGCTGCTGTTTGGCGCGCTCGACGTCCGAGCGTGCGCGCTGCACGTCATTCTGATCCAGCGCCCGGCTGGCCGACTGCACGCGGCGGTCGACGCGCAGCACCGCATCCTGCGGCCCGGACGCCGCCGCATTGAACTGGCGCCCTGGCCAGCCTGCGTGTTGCTGGCCTGCTGATTTGTGCGCGGGCTGGGCCGCTGGCCGGCATTGGACTGGTCATCCTGCTGCGGTCTGACCTGCTGCTGGCCGGCATTGCCGCTAGCTTGGCATTGTCCATCGCCGCCTGATTGTTTCGTCGCGAGCGGCGGATGCTGACCTTGGGCTCGCCGGTCTGGTGGATCTCGACGCGCGGCTCGTCGTTGAACGTCACCTCGACATTCGGCTGGGCCGCCTCGTAGCGGATCTGCGGGTTGGCGCGGCTGAAGTGCACCTCGTCCTGAACGTCCGTCGTCATGAAGCGGATGCTCGGCTTGACCTTGCTATACCGTGACATCGGCCTCCTGTCGGAGACCGACTTGCCCTGGGAGTTCACCCGCTGCGCGCCGGTCTGGATGCTCGGCTTCTGATTGTCGGGCACGGCGATGCCGGGATGGACGAGGCGCGCATCGACGTTGACGTCGACCTTCGGATCCTCCTGGCGGACCGTCACCGTCGGCTTCGCCATGACGACGTTCACCTCGGGCTGGTCACGCTGCACGTTCAGGCCCGGGGCCGGCATGGTGACGATGATCTCGGGCGCCGGCTGGTCGATGACGACGGTCGGGCGCGGCACGGCATACGCGGACGTTCGCCGCCTGCTGCCGGACCAGGATGCTGGCGGGCTCCTCGTCGACGTCGATGCGGCCCGGGCGCTCCTGCACCTGGACCTCGGCCGATGCCCTGCTCGACATCGACCTCGGGGATCGGCTGCTTGACCGTCACCTTGCCCTCGACAACCGCCTTGCGGTTGATCTGCACCGTCTGGTTGACCGTGTCGGTCGCGCGGAAGGTCTCGGTGTCGGTCTGGAATTCGGTGCGCCGGCCCTTGGCTACGGCCTGCTTCGAGATCCCGCCGGCCTGACCGATCTTCTTGATGACGAGCGCGCAGGAATCGGCCTCGTTCTTGTCTGCCACCTGCGGCGCGTTCTTGAACTGCGCGAGGATATCTTCGCCCGCGGCCTCGTCGATCAGGCGATAGAGCTTCTCGCAGGCGCCGAGCTCAGAGGTCTGCTCAGTCGAGGCCTGCTGGCCCTGCTGGCTGGTCTGCGCGTAGGCGTTCATCCCCAGCGGCATGGACAGGGCGGTCGCACCGAGCAAGAGTGCAGAGAGCTTCAAACGGGTCATGTTTCCTCCTGATTACTTTTACGTACACAGAGGTCGCAACACATCGGGCCATGAATCGTTCCGATCCGGCTTGTGCCGATCGGCGGCGAATCCCGGAGAGGAAGACCCGGTTTCGGGTGCGGTCGACGCGGCTAACGGGGCGTGGACCGGCGGTGCCAGGCGAGCGCCGCGGACAGCCACAAAACCACCAGGACGGCCGACAGGATCGCGTTCCAGCCAGCCATCGAAATTCCGATGAAATCCCAGGCGATGTCGTCACAGCGGACCAGCGGCGCCGAGGTCAGCCGCTCGAGGAGCTGGTCCGGCGACAGCCCCGCGGGGTCCAATCCGGTGCAGCCTGACGGCCCCGGCCACCAACCGCGCTCGACGCCGGCGTGGTAGACGCCGAGGCCCGAAGTGACCGCCGCCGCCAGCGCGCCAGCGACGGCCAGCGGGCGCTGGAAACGATGCAGAACCGCCAGCGCCAGCAACGCGATCAGCACCGCGGCAAGGTGCGGCCAACGCTGCAGGAGGCAGAGATGGCAGGGCGGCAGCCCGCCGATGAACTGGAACCCGAGCGCGCCGAGCAGCAGCGCCGCCGAGCCGGCGCCGGCAAGCAGGATGCAGAGGCGCGGCCCCATGCTCAGGGTCTCACGCTCATGGGCCGAACACGCGGGCCAGCGCGAAACCGCCGAGGATCAGCAGGCCGCCGACGATCCCGATCGACGTGAGGTGCCGCTCGAGCAACAGCCGCGCACGTTCGCCGACCCACCAAAGCGCAAGGGCGACGCCGAAGAACTGAAGGCCGCGTCCCAGCACCGAGGCCCAGACGAGCGTCGACAGGTCGAGCTTGGCGGCGCCGGCCGCGATGACGACGACCTTGTAGGGGAAGGGGGTGACGGCGGCGAAGATGACCGCCTCGGCGCCAATTCGCGATGAACCAGGCCATGAACTCGTCGGCCTGGGCGGCCTTGCCGTAGAACTCGAGCACAGGGCGGCCGACCTCGGCGAACAGCGCGTAACCGATCCACCAGCCGAGGACGCCGCCGGCGACCGAGCCGGCCGTGCAGATGCCGGCGATCAGCCATGTGCGGTCGGGACGCGCCAACACCATCGGGATCAGCATGACGAGCGGCGTGATCGGGAAGACCGAACTCTCGACGAAGGCCACGCCGGCCAGCGCCCAGAGGGCGTGTGGCGTAGCGGCGAGGCGCAGGATCCAGTCTGAGATGGCACGGCGCATCGCGCCGCGTAGCACCCGCGCCGGATCGCTGTCCAGCAGACCCTGCGCCCCTCGCGAGGTTCTCGATGCCGCGCCCGGGCTGAACGCTGGTTCGGCGTGGCAGGCAAAAGGCGGTCAAAGGAAGGGGGCCGCGGGCATGGTCGCCCGTTCTACTGGCAACCCGGCGCAGCGATCCCACGTTGGTGCGTGAACCGCCGGAACCGGCGGTGCGCCGCGTGACTCCTGCCCGGTCTCCGCGAGGCCGGATTTCGATTGCGGTTGCGACTGCGAGGAAAGAGAAGATGCAAACCGGATTTCCAGACAGCCTTTCGCCAAACGTGATCGGCCACCATCCGCGGCCGGGCCGGCACTCGACAGGGCTGCGCGGGCTGCTTGCCGCGCTGGTGCTGCCGCTCCTGCTGCTGGCCCAGCCGGCGGCGCAGGCCGCGGAGATGCACCTGCGGGGCATCTCGCTCGCTGGCCCGCCGCCGGCGCCCGACTACCCGGTGCCGAACGACCGGGGGCAGGTCTTCTACCTGCAACGCTCGGCCAACGCGAATACCGTCGTCTATGCCGCGCGCTTCGGCCCGGACGGGGTGCTGGAGCGCAAGAAACCGCTCTCCGCCTACTGGCGGCGCTACAATAGCCGGGGCCAGGTCGCCGGCTTGTCACTTCTCGAGCGCAAGCTGGCCTACGGCGTGAGCGCCGATGCGCATGCCGGGGGTGGATTCGATGTCGACTTCCGCGCCATCCCGCAGCTCGGCGTCGTGCTCGAGCAGCGCGGGCCGGGCCGAGCGGTGCTGACCTTCGCGCCGGAGGGCCAGCCAATTGACCTGACCTATGGCTACCTTCAGGTCGACGATGGCGGCTTGATGCCCGAGGTCACGGGGCTGCGGCTGTTCGGTCGCCGCCGCGCCGACGGCCAGCGCGTCCAGATCGACTACGGCGTGACCGGGGGAGAGATCGGCGGCTGAACCGCCGCCGCCCGCCGTTGCCCTGGCTCGGCGCCTGTCGCCGCGCCAGGCGCGCGGGCGTTGACAGCCGGCCACGCGCGCCTAGAGTGCCGCGGCCTGCCCGGATGGCGGAACGGTAGACGCAGCGGACTCAAAATCCGCCGGTGGAAACACCGTGAGAGTTCGAGTCTCTCTCCGGGCACCAGACTTTTCCAGGAGATCCCATGTCATGCCTCCCCCGGTGGCCAATGCCGGCCAATGCCGGACGGTCGCGCCGGTGCGGGGCGCGGCCGCCCGGGCGTCAGAGGCTCGACAGCTTTTCGACCAGGCCGCGGGCGTCCTGGATTGCCGAGCGGAGCGAGGCGATCCGCTCGGCGTCCGAGCCGCTGTTCGCGTTGCTGGACAGCGCCGAGGCGAGCTGCTGACGTGTCTTGCTGTCCAGCTCGACGCGCCTGGCCGCCAGCTCGGAATTGATCGCCACGAGCTGACGCTTGAGGGCAAGGTGCTGCGAGCGCAGTCGGTCCAGTTCCTCGGACGCCGCCGCCGAGCGCGTGGCAACGTCCTGCTGCTCGGATTGGATCGCGTCGCGCGTCTGCTCGCGCTGTTCGACCGCCTGCTCGCGCTGGTCTATGCGCTGCTCGTAGCATCCGCTGGACAGGGCCTTGAGGCCCGCGAAGAACCCGCCCTTGCCCGGGTCGGCATTGTCGCAGGGGCCCGCTGCCAGCAGCAGCCCGACGATCGGTCCGATGTTCATGTCACGCCTCCGATCCCTGCAAGGTCACGCCCGAGCGTGCCATCTCACGCCCCCTGCGCCAGCGTCGTGGCGATCTCGCGCATCGCGGCGATCCGGCGGCTGAGCTCGCCGAGGCGCGGGTCGACCTGGGCCGTGGCCTGGTCGGCGGGCACGACACTGCGCGCCTGCTGCACCTGGGCCAGGCGCTGGTCCGCGCCGGAAATGGCAGCCCGCATCTCGGCGACGTTGCGGTCGAGGCTTTCCAGCTCGGCGTTCAGAACGGACTGTGCATTCTGGTCGGTGGCGATCGAGGCGCGGATCGCGGCGATGTCGGCGTTCTGCTCGGCCAGCACGGCGCGCATCGCCTGGAGCACGGCCTCGGCATCGGCGTTCGCCGTGTCGAGGTCGGAGATCACGCGACCGAGCCGCTCTTCCTCGGTGGCATAGTCCTGCTGGAGGGTGCCGACATAGCTACCCGAGGCGGCCCCGGCCCCCGCGCCTGCCATGGAGGCGATCAGCGCCGGCCCCCAGCCGAAGGCGGCGCCGACGCTCGCCCCCAGCGCGGCACCCGAGGCCGACGCCTCCAGAACCGTCTTCTGCATCACGGCCGATCGCTCGGCGAGCTGGCGCTCGGCCGCGGTCTGCTGCCGGGCCTGCGCGGTGGCAGCCGCGCTCGCGGGTGCCGAAGCGCTGGTGGTGGCACCCTGCTCGCAGCCCGTGGCCGCAAGGAGCGCGAGAACCGCCGCAGCTCTCATTTGGGGATGAAGTCGACGATCCATGCGTAGCTCCCTTCGGTTTTTGCCCTGTGCTCCAGGTCGATGTGCTTGACAAACAAGCCGATATCCGAGCCGTGGTCGGGCGCGCCCCCGGCGGCGGAGCGCACAGTCTTGCCCATGGTCGACGCCATCTCGCGGATTGCCGGCTCGAATTCGGGCCGGCTCATCTGCAGCAGGTCCGAGTAATAGGCGCGGCCGGCGTCGACCTGTTCCAGCAGCGCCTGATGGCGCGCGTGGATCGCGTCGACATCGGCCTGCGCCTGCGTCAGCAGCACGCGGGCGTCCGGATTGTTCTCGGCCAGCGCGCTCAGCTCGCCCAGCGCGTTCTCGGCCATCGTCGAGGCCGAATTCGACCGCGCTCAGCATCGCCATGTCGCTGCGAAGCTGCTGTGCCGTCTTGGCACCCAGCAGCCCCAGCATGCGCGAGGCGTCCATGTAGAGCCGGTTCGGGTCGACGACTGTGCCGGCCCGGGTCTGCGAGGCGTAGGATTGCAGGGCCGAAAGGATCACCTTCTCGTCCGGGGGCGCGCTGCCCGGGGACATCGGCAGGTAGCCCAGAACCGACAGAGCCGCGGCGACGGTGGGGCGCGTCGCATCGTCGAGCGCGTCGCCCAGGGCCACCTGGGTCGACAGCGGCGCGGCGGCCTGTGCGATGCGCTGCTTGGCGAAATCGCTGAACATGCCGTCGGGGAATTCGGCGAGGAACGCCTCGTAGGGCTCCTTGCCCGACTGCGTGCTGACCTCGCGCCAGCGCTCGATTTCGCGCGCGACCACCGAGGTCGGCGGCTGCGGCGCGACCGTGCTGAAGCTGTACTCGCCGATGACCGAGTCCTCGACCCAGGGGATCTGCTGGCCGTGCGTGTCGACGATGACGTTCTGGCGGACCCGGCCGAACATCAGCCGCACGTCCAGCCCCGGCGCATCCAGCTGCCTCAGGAGCGCCGTGGTGAACTGGCTGTTCTCGCCGTCGCCGTCATAGGCGACGTTGCCGGGATCGGTGGAATAGGCGAACAGCAAACCCGCCCCGCCTGAGGATCGGGCCAGCCCCGGAACGACGATTCCCTGCTCGGCGAACGGGTTGTTGCGGCAGGCATCGAGGATGACGATGCCGATCTGCGGTTTCGCGTCGATCAGTGCCTTCTGGACTTCGGACAGACTGATGGCGGCGCCGTCGAGGGCCGCCTGGGTGAGCGCGTCGAAGCTCGTCCCCAGCAGGTAGTTCTCGCCGTCCTTCTGGATGCCGTGACCGGCGAAGAACACGACGGCCATTTCGGCCTTGTCGGCGGCCGCCGAGAAGTCCCGGAACGCCGCGCGCAGGCCGGCCCGGTCGAGGTCGACATGCAGCATCACCTCGAAGTCCAGCGTGCGCAGCTTTGCCGCCACGGCCCGGGCATCGTTCGCCGGGTTGTCGAGGTGCATCGAGGGCACCTTGTAGTCGGAATTCCCCAGGACCAGCGCGACGCGGGTGCCGGCCTCGGCACCCGAGGCCAGCATCACCGTCAGCCACGCCGCCACGAAGGCGCAGATCAGCCTGGCCGTCGGGCGCGCCACACGCACGCCACGCCAGGGTCGGCCGGGCAGGCGGCGCCGGCTTGCGCGCGAGGATGGCTTCCAAGACAAGGCCAGTTGCATGATCCCACCGAGTTGGGGTGCCGCCGATGTACATCGCCCGGTCTTGCAGGAGCGGGGTCTGCGCCGGTCGCCTCGATGAATTCGCGTCGCCCTCCGTACGGTCCGCTGCCTGCGGCAGGGATGCCGGCCCGTGTGCGCCGAAAATGCGGCGGCAGCGGGCCGTCGCGATCCACCTCGGTCAAACAAGTATGCACCGTTGCCTGACGGCAGGTCAATCGGCATGGCCCGCCGGCGCCGTCAGCCGCGGCGCGCCGCGACGTTCTGGCCGCAGCACTGGTCAGCCCCGGCAGGCTGGGCTATAGGGGCGCCAGGAAACGGGTTTGGAGTATCGGCGACATGGCACCCTGGACGCGATCGAGCTGGCGTGACCGCGAGGCGAGGCAGATGCCCGCCTATCCCGACGCGGCCAGGCTGGCCGCCGTCGAGGCCAAGCTTGCCAGCTATCCGCCGCTGGTCTTCGCCGGCGAGACGCGGGCGCTGAAACGCAAGCTGGCGCGCGTCGCGCGCGGCGAGGCGTTCCTGCTGCAGGGCGGCGACTGCGCCGAGAGCTTTGCCGAGTTCGGCGCCGACAACATTCGCGACACCTTCCGCGTGCTGCTTGCAGATGGCGGTCGTGCTGACCTTCGGCGCGCGCAAGCCCGTCGTGAAGGTCGGCCGCATGGCGGGCCAGTTCGCCAAGCCGCGCTCGGCCGACATGGAGACGATCGACGGCGTCTCGCTGCCCAGCTACCGCGGCGATATCGTCAACGACATCGAGTTCACCGAGGCGGCACGCGTGCCGGACCCGGAGCGGATGCTGCAGGCCTACCTGCAGTCGGCGGCGACGCTGAACCTGCTGCGCGCCTTCGCCGGCGGCGGCTATGCCTCGCTCGACCGGGTGGCGGCGTGGAACCTGGGCTTCGCGCAGGGCTCGCCGCAGTCCGAGCGCTACATGGCGATGGCCGGGCGCATCAAGGACGCGGTCGACTTCATGGCCTCGTCCGGCATGACGGCCGAGACCTCGCACGAGCTCAAGACGGTCGACTACTTCACCAGCCACGAGGCGCTGCTGCTGAACTTCGAGGAGCAGCTGACGCGGGTGGATTCGACCAGCGGCGAGAGCGTCGCAGGGTCGGGCCACATGATCTGGATCGGCGACCGGACGCGCCAGCCGGACGGCGCGCATGTCGAGTTCTGCCGCGGCGTCATGAACCCGCTGGGCCTGAAATGCGGCCCGAGCCTGGAGCCGGACGGGCTGCTGCGCCTGATCGACCTGCTGAACCCCAGGAACGAGCCGGGGCGGCTGACGCTGATCTGCCGCACGGGGGCCGGCAAGGTGGCAAACCACCTGCCGGGCTGGATTCGCGCCGTGGCGCGCGAGGGTCGGCACGTCGTCTGGTCGTGCGACCCGATGCACGGAAACACCGTCAAGTCGGAGTCGGGCTACAAGACCCGGCCCTTCGACAAGGTGCTGCAGGAGGTGCGCGAGTTCTTCGACGTGCACCAGGCCGAGGGCACCTATGCCGGCGGCGTGCATTTCGAGATGACCGGCAAGGACGTCACGGAGTGCATGGGCGGCATGCACGCCGTGACCTCGGAGGACCTGCGCGACCGCTATCACACCGCCTGCGACCCGCGGCTGAACGCCAGCCAGGCGCTGGAACTGGCCTTCCTGCTTGCCGAGGAGCTGGAAACGGCGGCCCCGGCCGAGCGCGTGGCGGCGGCGGGGTAGGGTGCTTTGCCCCTGCGCACATGTGCGAAGGGGCGTAAGTCCTTCAAGATTATGTTTTCCGTAACAGACCGTCATTCCCGCGAACGCGGGACTCTGTCTGACCCCTCGAGATCCTCGCGTTCGCGGGGATGACGCCACTGGCCCGCGATGGATCGTCCTTGCAGCACGTCGTCGTCCTGATTGCCTCGCCGCTGACCGGGCTGGCGGATCTCAGCATCGCCGAGGCGCGCGCGGCGCTCGACGGGGCGGGGGAGCCGCGCAGGCTGTCTCCCGACGCCGCCGAAATTCCCGTGCCGGGGCCGGTGTCCGGATCGGAGGCGCCGGCGCTGGAAGGCGTCGACGTGAACTGCCTGCCGGCGGACGGCCGGCGCAAGCGGCTGCTGATCGCCGACATGGATTCGACGATCATCCCGGTCGAGTGCATCGACGAGGTCGCCGACTTCGCCGGCGTCGGCGACCGGGTGAAACCGATCACCGAGCGCGCCATGCGCGGTGAGATCGGCTTCGAGGACGCGCTGCGCGCCCGCGTCGCGCTGGTCGAAGGCATGGCGGAGCACCGGCTGCAGGCGGTCTATGACGAGCGCGTCTCGCTCAACCCCGGCGCTCGCGCGCTGGTGCGGACGATGCGGGCGCATGGCGCGCACACGGCGCTGGTCTCGGGCGGCTTCAGCTTTTTCACCGAGCGGGTGGCGGCCGCCGCCGGCTTTCACGAGAACCGCGCCAACCGGCTGCTGGCCGAGGGTGGCCGCCTGACCGGTCGGGTCGCCGAGCCGGTGCTCGGCCGCGCGGCGAAGGTCGAGGCCCTGGGTGAGATCACGGCGCGGCTGGGGCTGACGGCGGCGGATGCGCTGTGCGTCGGCGATGGCGCGAACGACCTCGGCATGATCGAGGCGGCGGGGATTGGCGTCGCCTTTCGCGCGAAGCCGATCGTCGCCGAGCGGGCCCGCGCCAGCATCCGGCATGGCGACCTCTCGGCGCTGCTGTATCTGCAGGGCTATACGGCGGACGAGATTGTCCGGGACTGAGGGCGGGCGGTCATCCGCCGCGCCCTCGCCTTACGCGGCACGCCTCACTCGGCGGGGATGCCGGCCTGCCCCATGTCGTCGTGCCGCTCGGCGCTGGCCAGGCGCAGTCGGCTCAGCCGGCGCTGGAGCGCCCACCAGAACAGCGCGGCGGCGGCCGGGGCGGCGAAGAAGGTGACCTGCTGGATCGGCTTGCCGCTCAGCATGTCGCTGCTGCGGATCACCATGTCGATCAACAGCAGGTTGACCAGCCCAGCGAGCACCACAACTGCGGCGGCGGCGATCGTGCCGGACTCGATCCAGGCCATCTGCTCGACCGTCGGGCTGGTGCGGCTGGCCGCCAGCCCGAGCATCCCGCCGACCACCGGATAGACCACCAGCACCCAGAAGGGCACCGGCTCGGATCGGATCAGCAGGATCGTCAGCATCAGGACGCCGACGGAGATTGCAAAGAGAATGCTCCAGAGATGCCCACCAGCTTTCGCCATAATGCTCTTTCTCCATAACAGCTTGGGGCCCAGTTCTCACTCGCGATAGCAGCACAATGAACGTTTTCGCCCCGAATGTCACGCGATTGCCATATGCGTCGGAATTTACGCGTGTTTTAAGGATACACGGGAATATGGCGGAAGAATGTCGCGGCGAAAACACTGTTGCGGCAGCCGGGAAGGCGGCCTGGCACACGGGCGGGGTGCACGGCCGGTGGGATACGGTTTGGCGCATGGCGGCTGGAAAAAAAGAAGGCCGGGCATTGCTGCCCGGCCAGTTCAACAGGGAGGTATCACAACCTGGGGCGCCGAAGCGCCACCAAGAGGGGAGTTAGTGCCCGCTCCGCGTGCAGGCAAGCGACAAGCGAACGGGCAGGCGGCAAACCCGCTATGCGCGTCCTGCATGTCACACTCTCTCGGACACGCCGGGGGCCGCATCTGCCGGCCCCGTCAGGGCATAGTCGCGGTTGAACTTCTCGACCTCGGCGAGCAGGAAATCGCGGAAGGCAAGCACCCGGCGCGAGCGGCGGAGTTCCTGCGGATAGCAGAAATAGGCCGTGAAGCTGGGCGAGGTGTCGTGCCCCAGAACGTTGACCAACTCGGGATAGCCACGCGTGACGTAGTCCGGCAGCGCCGCGATCCCCAGCCCGGCCAGGGAGGCCTTGAGGATACCGAAATAGCTGTTCATCGTCAGTTGCGACTGGCGCTGCGGCGAGAACTTGGACTGCACCCAGACGCGCGAAGCCTCGGGCTGCGGCGCGTTGGTGCTGAAGCTGATGAAGCGGCGGGTGACGAGGTCGGCCTCGTCGCTCGGCTCGCCCCAGCGGGCGATATATCCGGCCGAGGCGTAGAGGCGCATGCGCACCTCCATCAGCGGCCGGCAGATCAGGTCGGCCTGGGTCGGGTCGCCGAAGCGGATGGCGATATCGGCTTCGCGCATGCCGAGGTCGAGGAAGCTCTCGGTCAGCACCAGGTTGACGCTGAGGTCGGGATGCGCGTCGAACAGCGCCGGCAGGCGCGGCGCCAGCCAGGAGGTGCCGAACCCCGCCGTCGTCGTGACACGCAGGTCGCCCAGCACCTCCTCCTTGGAGTCGCGGATCTGCGCCGCCGCCTGGCCAAGCCGCTTGGCCATCTCCGAGGTGGCGTTGTAGAGCAGCTCGCCCTGCTCGGTCAGCAGCAGGCCGCGCGCGTGGCGGTGGAAGAGCGTCGCCCCGAGCTGCTCCTCGAGCCCGCGGATCTGCCGGCTGATCGCGGACTGGCTGAGCCGCAGCTCGTCCCCGGCATGCGTCAGCGAGCCGGCATCGGCGACGGCGTGGAAGACACGCAGCTTGTCCCAGTCCATGATGCCGCCCCTCCCCGGGTGCGCGCAGGGCATTCCCCTGTCATCGTCGCTGAATATATGCGATGGCGTCCTGCGTCGAGGTTACAGTCAAGGATCGGGAATGAGACGGTTGGTAGTTGCCTTTCTGGCGTGTGTTCTCGCGCCCATCGCGTCGCTGGCGGCGGATACGCTGGACGGCACCTATCTGGGGGTCGATGACGCGGCCGGGGCGAAGATCCGCATCGCGCCGGATTCGGAGGGCTATTCCGGCACGTTCTTCGACGCCAGTGGTCACAGCCAGTCCTTCCGCGCCGACCGCGTCGAGGACGCCGCCGAGGCGGTGCTGGACATGGACGGCCAGACCGTGCTGATGCGCATCGCGCCGTTGCCCTTCGGGGCGCAGGTCTCGATCGTCCCGTTCCGGGCCGACGGCACGATGGCGATGGAGTACTCGCGCGCGCTGGGCTTCGTGCGCCAGGGCGTGAAGCTGCCGGAAAAGCCAGACGCCTTCCTGCCGGCGCCGAGCACGCCGGGGCAACCGGTGGCCGCCAACGCCTTCCTCGAAAGCTACCAGTTCTGGGATCCGACGGGCGTCGCGATCGGCTATCTCGGGATCCCGGAGCGCTACCGCACGCTGATGCGGATGTTCCCGGCCGTGCAGCTCGACGTGATCTGGAAGCTCTGCCTCGCGCCCCAGGCCGACCAGGCGCTGGCGAAGGCGCTGCGCGGGCAGGGGGTGGCGTGCAAGGAGGTCGTCGCCGGCATTGCCAAGGCGCAGCGCACCAACCGCTTCGACGACTACAAGGCCGAGGTCGATGCCGAGCGGCAGGCGCTGCAGCAGTCGATCCAGTGCGCCGACGGCTACGTCGCCAGCAAGCGGACCTGCGACGAGGCCTCGCGCCGGCTGGCGCAGGCGGCGGTGTCGCTGCGCACCGCCGGCATGGTGCTGTCGAAATATCGTTGAGAACCGGACGGAGGGGGCAGCCATGTCGCTGGCTGGCATGAGGATTCTCGTCACGGGCGCGTCCAGCGGGATCGGCGCCCACGTCACGCGGTTCCTGGCCGGGCAGGGGGCGCAGGTCGTCGCCTCCGCCCGCCGGGCCGAGGCGCTGGAGGCGCTGGCCGCCGAGTGCGGCGACGGCGTCAGCGCGCTGGCGCTGGATGTCGGTGACGCCGCGGCCGTCGGGGCGGCGGTCGACGAGGCGGCGCGGCGCATGGGCGGGCTGGACGGCGTCTTCAACAACGCCGGCACCGCCTGGGGCGGCCGCGCGCTGGAGATGCCGGACGAGGACTGGGACCGGGTCATCGACATCAACCTGAACGGCGTCTTCCGCGTCGCCCGGGCGGCGGCGCATGTAATGGCTAAGGATGGCGGCGGGTCGATCCTGAACACGGGATCGGTGCTTGGCTACGGCACGGGGACGGGAGTCGCCGCCTATTCCGCCTCCAAGGCCGCGGTCATCCACCTGACGCGCAGCCTGGCGCTGGAATGGGCGCGCCACAACATCCGGATCAACGCGCTGGCACCCGGCTATTTCCCGACCGAGATGACCTCGGACTGGCTGGAGAGCGACAAGGGCGGCGACATGATCGCCGTCGTCCCGATGCGCCGCGCCGGCAGGTTGGAGGAGCTGGACGGCCCGGTCGAGCTGCTGCTGGGGCCGAAGGGCTCGTACATCACCGGCACGACCCTGGTCGTCGACGGTGGCCATCTCTGCCGGTCGCTCTGAGCCCGGCTCGCGGGGACGCGACGGGACGGGGACGGCGAATCTGCTAGAGCGCAGCTTGCGAAACAGGGGAGTCGACCGATGAAAACAGCCACCACCATCATGCTGTCAGGCCTGCTTATGGGCCTGCTGGCGGGCCTTTCGACGGGCCTGCCGGCGCACGCCGACGACGTCGAGGACTCGATCGACGCCGCGCTGCAGGCCTACCGATCGGGCGACATCAGGACGGCAAAGGAAGAGCTCGACCTGGCCGCGCAATTGCTGGGCCAGATGAAGGCCGAGGGGCTGAAGGCCTTTCTGCCCGAGCCGCTGGATGGCTGGCAGCGCGACGACTCCGAGACCGACGTGCAGGCGATGGCGGCGTTCGGCGGCGGGCAGATGGCCTCGGCGAGCTACTCGAAGAACGACGACACGGTCGAGATCCAGCTTATGGCCGACAACCAGATGGTCTCGGCGATGGCCGGCATGTTCTCGAGCGCCGCGATGATGGGCGCGATGGGCAAGGTGCAGCGCATCCAGGGTGAGAAGGTCGTCGTCACCAAGGATGGCGAGCTGCAGTCGCTGGTCGACGACCGCATCATGGTGCAGATCACCGGCTCGGCCGATGTCGAGACCAAGGCGGCCTATTTCGAGGCGATGGACGTCAAGGGCCTGAAGGGGTTCTGAGCGGGGTCGCGTCGGCCCGGCGGATCGCGGCGCCCGGCGCTGCCGCCCATGGCCGGCTCATCCGGAAGCATCGACGCCGGCGCGCGAGAGCATCCGTGGCAGCAATGCCGCGTCAGGGAATGCTTGAAGCGATCGGTGCGTCCGCCGATGACCTCTTCGATAACAATCGCTCTCCGGCGTGGGACGCAATCACGCCATTGGGGTGCTCCTCGTGGAGGGATTTCATCCCTCCACGATTGCGCCAAGTCGACGCGCGCCGCCCGGAAGGCCCGGTCGAGTTGCTGCCGGGGCCGGAGGTCTCGTGCATGATCGGCACGACCGTGGTGGGCGTCGGCTTCCACCTCCGCCAGTCGCTCTGAACCTGGTTCGCCGGGTAGGATGACCTGCTAGCCAGGCGCCCGGTCGGCCTCGGCAAGCAGGCGCATTGGGTTGGACTTGCACATCGCGGCGATGGTGGCCTCGGGCACGCCCTTGCTGCGCAGGCTGCGCGTGACGATGCGCAGGGCCTCGTCGGGGCGCGGGTTGAAGGGCTGGCCGCCGTCGCTCGAGAGCAGCAGCCGGTCGAGCGGCAGCTCGGTGCAATACCGGGTGAGATCGTCCAGCGTCAGGCAGTGGAACATCGGCATCAGGTCGACGGCGCAGAACTCCAGATGCGCGCCGGCGGCGGTGAAGTCGCGCATCTGCTCGAACGAGAGGCCGGCGGTGCGCAGCTCGGGGTGGGTGATGACCAGCTTGCGGTGGCCAAGCGCGGCGCAGCGTTCGACGACCATGCCGATCTCGGCGGCCGAGATGTGGCCGGTGCCCAGGATGACGTCGTAGTCCATGGTCATCGCGATGATCTCGTCGACCTCGCCGCGCAGCCGGCCATCCCCGTCGACGACCTCGTAGCCGGGATGCGCCGAGCGGCGGCGGCTGGTCAGGGTCATGTCGGAGAAGCCGTATGTTCCGGCGCTGCCATAGGCGCGCGCGTGGTTCGCGGCATCCAGCGTCGGCAGCCAGACGCATTTCGCCCCCTGCTCGAGCGCCAGCTCGACCGCGAGAGGATTGAGGCCGCCGACGCCGCGGTTGAGCGTCACGCTGGCGTGGACCTGGAAGTCGGGCCAGGCCCCGGCCACCGCCTTGCGGGCGTGGTGGACCTTTGAGACGGTGCTCTCGAAATGGCTCTTGACGACGATGGCCCGCATGCCGGCCTCGGCGCACCATTGCGCGATCTCGGCGCTGTCGCCGATCCGCACGAAGGGGGCGGGGGCGGAGTGCAGGTGCAGATCGACATGGTCCTGGAGTTCGGGCGTCATCGGCGGTCCTTCTGGTCGGATTGTGTCGTTGCGGCCCCGGTCGGCCGGTCGTTCTGTGGCCGGGGCCTACAGCCAGCGCCGGGTGCGGGCGCGGAAGGCGGCGTAGGGGGCGCCGAACCGGGCGCCGAGATAGGCCTCCTCGGGCAGGACCACCCAGCGGTGCAGGGCGACCCAGAGGGGCACCAGCAGGGGCAGGCTCCAGTCGAGCGAGGCGAGCACGCCGATCCCGGCGAACAGCATCAGGAAGCCGAGATACATCGGGTTCCGCGTGAAGCGGTAGGGCCCGGCCTCGACCAACACCAGCGCAGGCTTGCGCGGGTCGATGTTCGTCCTGGCGTTGCGGAACGCCAGCGCTCCGCCGAGGCCGACGGCGACCCAGGCGAGGACAAGCAGACCGCCGACGACGACCGCAGCCAGCGAGAGCGGGGGAGGCAGGTAGTCGAGGGGTGCCACCCACTCGAGCAGCACGGACAGCGCCAGCGCGCCGAGCGGGTAGAGCGGCGGCATGACGGCAAGGTCCGGCGCATCGCGGTCCGGGGGCCGGTCGGTCATGACGGACTGTCACGCCGTTACCGCTCCGGCGCAAGGGGCGTGCGCCGTCCGGCGGCCCGTCTTACGCGCACGCCGGGGCACGCCGCGGGAGGGATGCCGGCGGGCGGCCCATGGCTCGTGAGGACGGTCATGGGCACGCCGCCGCGGAGCCCTCCCGTTCAGGCGGGCGATTGCGCGGACGGTGGCCGGTCAGTCGGCGTAGTCGGGCTCGTCGCGGTCGAGCAGGCGCTTGATGTCGGTGAAGAAGCGGTCGGCCTGGGCGCCGTAGGCCTCGCCCTGCTGCGCCGTCGTCTCGGCGACCGCGTCCGACAGGATCGACAGCTCGCGCCCCGTCCACAGCGACTGGATGTAGGTCCGCGCGGCACGCTCGAAATAGTACATGCGGTTGAAGGTGTCGGCGACGGTCTCGCCCACCACCATGACGCCGTGGTTGCCCATCACCAGCACCTTCTTCGACGGGTCGGCCAGCGCCGTGCAGGCGCGCTCGGCCTCCTCGTCCAGCGCCAGGCCGCCATAGTCGAGATCGTAGGCGACCCGGTCGAAGAACATCGCGGCGTTCTGGTCGAGCGCCGGCAGCGTCGGGTCCTTCAGGCAGGCCAGCACCGTCGCGTAGGTCGAATGCACGTGCATCGCGCAGCGCGCGTGCGGGCACAGCCGATGCAGCGCCCCGTGCAGCCCCCAGGCCGTCGGGTCGGGGGCGTCGGGACGGTTCATCGTCTCCGGGTCGTTGGCGTCGATCAGCAGCAGGTCGGTCGCCCGGATCAGTGAGAAGTGCACCTGGTTCGGGTTCATCAGGAACTGTGTGCCGTCGTCGCTGACGCTCAGCGAGAAATGGTTGGCGACGCCCTCGTGCATGTCGAGGCGCACCGTCCAGCGGAAGGAGGCGGCCAGGTCGACGCGTTCCGGGTAGTGCGGCAGGTTGCTGCGGCGCGGTTGCAGGTCGGTCACGGACACGTAGTTCTCCATCGGTGATTCTCGGGTATCGTGCCCGAGACGGGCCGGCGGCTCAAGCGGGCCGGCCGGTGTGGCGCGCCGCCGCCGGTATCCCCGGGGGCGTCACGGGAGAACGGGAATGGGTCGGTTCAGTGCGCTCGGCGATCTGCTGGGCACGGTATTCGAGCGCGGCGGCTGGACGCTGGGCGCCAATGGCGGCGTGCCCGAGGGCGCGCTGGAGGCGATGGCGGCCGAGTTGATGTCGTCGAAGGGCGAGGCGTCGGGCGTGGCGCTGGCCGGGCGGCTGCTGGCCGGCTATGCCGGGCTGGACGCCGAGGGGCGCAGCGTCTTCTTCCACCACCTGGTGGATGGCTGGGAGCCCGATCGCGAGCTGGCGCTCGAGGCTGCCGGTGCCTACAGCGCCGACCCGGGTCCGGCGACGCAGGCGGCGCTGGCCGCGGTGCTGGAGCCGAAGCGCCAGGAGCTGTTCCGCCGGCTCAACATGGCGCCGGGCGGCACGGCGGCGCTGGTCGGCATGCGCGCCGACCTGCTGAAGGCGCTGGAGGACGCGCCCGAGCTGGCGCCGATCGACCACGATTTCCGCCACTTGCTGGCGAGCTGGTTCAACCGCGGCTTCCTTGTGCTGCGGCCGATCGACTGGCAGACGCCGGCGGTGATCCTGGAGAAGATCATCGCCTACGAGGCGGTGCACCAGATCGACTCCTGGGAGGAACTGCGCCGCCGCGTCGAGCCGCCGGACCGGCGCTGCTTTGCCTTCTTCCACCCGTCGATGCCGGACGAGCCGCTGATCTTCGTCGAGGTGGCGCTGACGCGCGAGATCCCCGGCTCGATCCAGGCGGTGCTGGCGCCAGACCGCGAGCGGCTGAAGCCCTCGGAGGCGACGACCGCTGCCTTCTACTCGATCTCGAACTGCCAGCCGGGCCTGGGCGGCGTGTCGTTCGGCGCCTTCCTGATCAAGCAGGTCGCCGAGGATCTGGCGCGCGAGGTGCCGTCGCTGACGACCTTCGTCACGCTCTCGCCGGTGCCGGGCTTTGCGCGCTGGCTGGCCGACGAGACCGCGAACGATCCCGAGGGCGATGCCGCCGAGGTGCTGGCGATGCTGGCGCAGCCGGACTGGTCGTCCGAGGACTCGGTGACGGCGGCGCGCCCGCGCGTGCTGGCACTGGCGGCGCGCTACCTGCTGGACGCCAGGCGCGGCGACGGCAAGCCGCGCGACCCGGTCGCGCGCTTCCACCTGGGCAACGGGGCCGAGCTGGCGGCGATCCGCTGGCCGGGCGACACCTCACCGAACGGCGTCAGGCAGGGCGGCGGGGTGATGGTCAACTATCAATACCGGCTGGACCGGATCGAGGCGAACCACGAGGCCTTTGCCACCGAGAACAAGATCGCGACGACACGCGCGGTGCGGGCGCTGAAGGGGTAGGCCCGGCCGGGGTCGTCCGTAGGGCATGGCGGAGCGGGAGAGGGCGCCGTCCCCGCCGCGCCGACGAGGGGAATCGCGAAGTCATCGCCCGGTCCAGCCGCGCGACCCGATCGCCCGTCGGTGCGCGCGTGTCCGCATGTGGACGGTCGGTCACCGGTGGCAATCGAAAGACATCTTTCCGACTCTGTTTGCGGCGAGGTGGAGGTCGGACAGCGACCCTGCATCGTCCCGGTCGGCGGGCGCACCGGTGTCGCGGAGGTCTCGCTGAAAGCGGGACTTTCCCGGGGTCTCGTCGAGACCCCCACCTTTCGAGGGTGACGGCGAACAGGACGATCATCCGGAGGGGCGCGAGCCCGCGCGGGGGGCCGCATGATCGCCAGTCTGATCGGTGCCGGCTTCCCTTCGCCCGAGGCCACGCTATAGCTGGCGCGAACGCGCAGAAAAAACGCAACGGGGAGAATACCGATGGCAACCTACACGAGCTATGACCTGGTCGAGTTCGGCAAGCCGCTGCAGCCGCGCGAGCGCGAGATGCCCGAGCCGAAAGGCACCGAGGTGCTGGTGCGCGTGCGCCGCTCGGGCGTCTGCCACTCGGACCTGCATATCGCCGAGGGCTTTTTCGACTGGGGCTCGGAAGGCAAGTTCAGCATGACGGAGCGCATGACGCTGCCGATGGCGCTGGGCCACGAGATTCTGGGCGAGGTGGTCGCCGCCGGGCCGGACGCCGAGGGCGTCGAGATCGGCAAGACGATGCTGGTGCATCCCTGGATCGGCTGCTCCAAGCCCGATTGCCGGCCGTGCAGCGAGGGGCGCGAGAACGACTGCCCGTTCATGCGTGCGCTGGGCGTCGCGCGCGATGGCGGCTATGGCGAATACGTGATCGTCGACGATCCGAAGTTCCTGGTCGATGTCGACGGGCTCGACCTGGACACGGTCACGCCCTACGCGTGCTCGGGCGTCACGGTCTACAATGCGCTTAAGAAGGCCGGGATGACGAACGAGGACGAGTGGCTGGCGGTGATGGGCGCCGGCGGGCTGGGCCTCAACGCAATCGCCATCGGCCGGGCGATGGGCTTTCCGAACATCGTCGTCGTCGACATCGACGAGCGCAAGCTGCAGGCCGGCGTCGAGATGGGCGCCGACGCCGTGCTGAACGGCGGCCGCGAGGACGCGCTGGACGAGCTGCGGAGGATTACCGGCAACAAGCTGTTCGCCGTCGTCGACACGGTCGGCGCGCCGACGACCTCGGCCCTGGCGGTTCGGGCGCTGATCAAGACGGGGCGCTATGTCGTCGTGGGGCTCTATGGCGGCGACCTGAAGATGCCGCTGCCCTGGCTGCCGCAGAAGGCGATGACGGTGCGGGGGTCGTATGTCGGATCGGCGAACGATCTGCGCGAGCTGATCGCGCTGGTGCGCACGGGCAAGGTCAAGGAGCTGCCAGTGACCTCGCGCCCGCTCTCCGAGGCGGGGCCGGCGCTGGAGGACCTGAAGGCCGGCAAGGTGACGGGCCGCGTCGTGCTGAACGGCGACGCGCCGGGGGCCTGACCCTCCGGAAAACGTCATCGCCCGGCTCGACCGGGCGATGCCGCTTCCTTTGCGCGTCATGCCCCGGTCAGGCCGGGGCATGACGCGGCCTGCAGGGTCGGACCGCCTCAGATCGCGTCGCGCAGGCGGGCGATGGTGCTGCGGTAGTGCGCCTCGACGCGGTCGCGGCCGATGTGGCGGCCCTCGGTGACGACGTGGCGGCCGGCGCTCCAGACGTCGGTGACCAGGCGGTCGTCGCCGGCGAAGATCCACCCGTCAAGCAGCGTGTCGCCCTCAAGGCCGGTCAGCGCCAGCGACTCGGCGTCCAGCGCCACCAGGTCGGCCCATGCGCCGGGGCGGATCGCGCCTGAATCGCGGCCGAGCGCCTGCGCGCTGCCTGACGCGGCGCCCTCGTAGAGGGTGCGGCCGGCCGATCGGTCCGGACCGGCGAGCACCGCGCGGCCCCGGTCGCGCAGGCGCTGGGAGTATTCGAGCGTGCGCAACTCCTCGGAGAGCGCGATGCGGATGTTCGAATCCGAGCCGATGCCGAACCCGCCGCCGCCGGCCAGGTAGCGCGCGCCGTCGAAGATGCCGTCGCCGAGGTTCGACTCGGTGATCGGGCAGAGCCCGGCGACGGCGCCCGATCTCGCCAGCCCGGCGGTCTCCTCCGGCGTCATGTGCGTGCAATGGATCAGGCACCAGCGCAGGCCGACGTCCTGGATCTCCAGCAGCCAGCGCACCGGCGTCGCGCCGTGCGTCGCCAGCACCTCGCGCACCTCGGCCTCCTGCTCGGCGATGTGCATGTGGATCGGCGCGTCGGGGCGCAGCTGGGCCAGGTCGGTCAGCGCCTCGACCGGCACGGCGCGCAGCGAGTGCGGTGCGACGCCGGTGCCGGCATCCGGGCCGACCGCGGCGGCGGCGCGCTCGGCGCCGTCGAGCAGGCGGAGGTAGCCGTCGAAATCGCTGCCGAAGCGGCGCTGCCCGCCCTCCAGCGGCCGCCCGTCGGTGCCGCCCTGCATGTAGAGCACGGGCAGCAGCGTCAGGCCGATGCCGGTCTCGGCGGCGGCCGCGGCGATGCGGGCGGCAAGCTCGGCAGGGGCGTCATAGGCCGTGCCGCCGACGCCGTGGTGCAGGTAGTGGAACTCTGCGACGGCGGCGTAGCCGGCCTCCAGCATCTCGACGAAGACGAGCGCGGCGATGGCCTCGACGTCCTCCGGGCCGAGCCGGTCGAGGAAGCGGTACATCAGGTCGCGCCAGGTCCAGAAGCTGTCGCGCCCCCCGGGACCGCGCGCCTCGGTCATGCCGGCCATGGCGCGCTGGAAGGCGTGGCTGTGCAGGTTGGCCGGCGCCGGCAGCAGCACGCCGACGCCGACCGCGTCCGGACCGGGCACGGCGCCGGGCGTGACGGAGGCGATGCGGCCGTCCTCGACGATCACGGCGACATCGCTGGCCCAGCCATCGGGCAGCAGCGCGCACTCGGCGTGGATGCGGGCCATGGCGTCTCTCCGGTAAGGCGGGGCGCCTTTGTCGGCGCTCCGCTCGTTCGCTGCGGGCAGGGCGGCTGCCGCATTCCCCTCCTGCCCCTCTCCGGGAGAGGGGGCCGGCCACGCCCGGCTGAGAGTCGGATTCTGTTTGCGGTCGCCGGGCGCATCGGTCAAGTGAGGGCAGGGGGTGCCGATGGACTGCGTTCTACGTCAACTGCCGGGTCGCCACCATGGCCGGGGGCGCGCCCTACGGGCTGATCGAGGACGGCGCGGTCGCCGTTCGCGACGGGCTCGTGGCCGCGGTCGGGGCGCGCCGGCGACGTGTCCGGCGGGCCCGAGGAGGACCTGGGCGGGCGGCTGGTGACGCCGGCGCTGATCGACTGCCACACGCACCTGGTCTTTGCCGGCGACCGGGCGCGCGAGTTCGAGATGCGGCTGCAGGGCGCCAGCTACGAAGAGGTGGCGCGAGCCGGCGGCGGCATCGTCTCGACCGTGCGCGCGACGCGCGAGGCGCGTCCGAGGACGCGCTGGTCGCCGGGGCTCTGCCCCGGCTGGACGCGCTGATCGCCGAGGGCGTCTGCGACGGTCGAGGTGAAATCCGGCTACGGGCTCGACCGCGAGACCGAGCTGCGCTGCCTGCGCGCCGCGCGGCGGCTGGGCCGCGAGCGGCCGGTGCGGATCGTCACGACCTTCCTGGGCGCCCACGCCGTGCCGCCGGAGTACGCCGGCCAGGCGGACGCCTATATCGACGAGGTCTGCATCCCGACGCTGGATGCCGCCGCAGCCGAGGGGCTGGTCGACGCGGTCGACGGGTTCTGCGAGGGCATCGCCTTCTCGCCGGCGCAGATCGCGCGCGTCTTCGACGCGTGCGCGGGCGCTGGGCCTGCCGGTCAAGCTGCATGCCGAGCAGCTGTCGAACCTCGGCGGCGCGGCGCTCGCGGCCTCCTACGGCGCGCTGTCGGCCGACCACCTGGAATGGCTGGACGAGGCCGGCGTCGCGGCCATGGCGCGCGGCCGGCACGGTCGCGACGCTGCTGCCCGGCGCGTTCTACACGCTGCGCGAGACCCAGGCCTGCCGCCGGTCGAGGCGCTGCGTGCCGCCGGCGTGCCGATCGCGGTGGCGACCGACGCCAACCCCGGCTCGTCGCCGATGGTCTCGGTCCTGCTGGCCGTGAACATGGCGTGCACCCTGTTCCGCCTGACGCCGGAGGAGGCGCTGGCCGGCGCGACGCGCGTCGCCGCCCGCGCGCTGGGGCTGGACGACGCCGGGACGGAGGGGTGGGCGATCGAGCCCGGCAAACGCGCCGACCTCGCCGTCTGGGACGTCGCGCACCCGGCCGAGCTGGCCTACCGCATCGGCTTCAACCCGCTGCACCGGCGCATCTTCGGGGGCAGCGGATGAAGCTCGACGCCCGGCGCCGTCACGCTGGCCGATCTGCGCCAGGTGCTGCTGGAGCGCGCCGGTGCAGCTCGACCCTGCCTGCCGCGAGGCGGTCGAGGCGGGCGCCGCGCAGGTTGCCGGCGCCGCGGGCGGCGACGCGCCGGTCTATGGCGTCAACACCGGCTTCGGCAAGCTGGCGACCGTGCGCATCCCGCCCGGCGACGTCGAGACGCTGCAGCGCAACCTGATCCTCAGCCATTCCGCCGGCGTCGGCGCGCCGCTGCCCGAGGCGGTCGTCCGGCTGACCATGGCGCTGAAGCTGGTCTCGCTCGGCCGCGGCGCCTCGGGCATCCGGCCGAAGACGCTGGCGCTGCTCGAGGCGATGCTGGCGCGCGACGTTCTGCCGGTGATCCCGGGGCAGGGCTCGGTCGGCGCCTCGGGCGACCTGGCGCCGCTGGCGCACATGACCGCCGTGATGATCGGCGCCGGCGAGGCCACCGTGAACGGCCACCGCCTGCCCGGCGCCGACGCGCTGCGGTCCGCCGGGCTGGCGCCGGTGACGCTCGGCCCCAAGGAGGGGCTGGCGATGATCAACGGCACGCAGGTCTCGACCGCGCTGGCGCTGGCCGGCCTGTTCGCGGCCTGGCGCGCGGCCGAGGCGGCGCTGGTCACCGGCGCGCTGGCGACCGACGCGGCGATGGGCTCGCCCGTCGCCGTTCCGGCCCGAGATCCACGCGCTGCGCGGCCAGCCCGGCCAGATCGAGGCGGCGGCCTGCCTGCGCGCGCTGCTCGACGGCTCCGAGATCCGCGAGGCGCACCGCGAGGGTGACGAGCGCGTGCAGGACCCGTACTGCATCCGCTGCCAGCCGCAGGTGATGGGCGCCTGCCTCGACTTCCTGCGCGCGGCCGCGCGGACGCTGGAGATCGAGGCCAACGCCGTCACCGACAACCCGCTGGTGCTGGGTGACGAGATCGTCTCCGGCGGCAACTTCCACGGCGAGCCCGTGGCGCTCGCCGCCGACCAGATCGCGCATCGCCATCGCCGAGATCGGCTCGATCGCCCAGCGCCGCATCGCGCTGCTGGTCGACCCGACGCTGTCCTTCGGCCTGCCCGCCTTCCTGACGCCGAAGCCGGGGCTGAACTCCGGCCTGATGATCGCCGAGGTGACCTCGGCCGCGCTGATGAGCGAGAACAAGGCGCTGGCCAACCCGCGCTCGGTCGAACTCGACGCCGACCTCGGCCAGCCAGGAGGACCACGTCTCGATGTCCTGCCACGCCGCGCGCCGCCTGACCGAGATGGCCGCGAACCTGGAGGGCATCGTCGCCGTCGAGGCGCTGGCCGCCGCGCAGGGGGTGGAGATGCGGGCGCCTCTGGCGACCTCGCCCCGCCTGCAGCGCGTGCTGGCGGCGATCCGCGCCGCCGTGCCGCCGCTGGTCGAGGACCGCTACGTCGCCGCCGACATCGAGGCCGCCGCCGCCCTGGTCCGCTCCGGCGCCCTGGTCGCCGCCGGCGGGCCCGAGTTGACGCCCGCGCTGGGGGCAGTCCCGTGAGCGTCGCCGCCCACTGGCAGCACATCGACCCCGAGCGCATGGCGCGCTATCGCGAGATGTTCCGCTGGAACCCTGCCAGCGCCAACCTGTACGATCCGGCGGCGATTTCGCCGGGGCACCTGCTGGCCGATTTCGGGTGCGGTCCCGGTCATGCTGCTGTCGAGTTCGCCCGCTGGGTCGGCCCGGACGGTCATGTCCACGCGATGGATGTCAACGCCGAATTCGTCGCGATGGCACGCCAGCACGCGACCGAGGCCGGAATGGCAGCGCGCGTAACGGCGCACCTGCTCGACGACGGCGCCCTGCCTCTGCCCGATGCCGCGCTGGACCGCGTACTGGCGCGCAACACCGTCATCTATGTTGACGATCCGGCGGCAACGCTTGCCGAGTTCCACCGGGTGCTCCGCCCCGGCGGGGTGGCGCACATGATCGAGGGCGACTGGCGGCTGACCGTTGCCGAGCCGGTCCCTGCCGAGACCTGGGAGCGGGTCGTCGCGGCCGCCGCCTGGGCGTGGCCGCACCCGCGGATCGGTCGTCAGCTGATGGGCATCGCGCGCCGCTGCGGCTTCGCGGGCACCGAGGTCCGGGTGGTGGTGAACGCCGACACGACGGGCCGGCTGATGGGAATGATCCGCACCGTCGTCGACTATGCGCGCGAGGGCGGGATGGACGCGGCGACTCTGGCCGACGTCCAGAACCGCCTCGACGCCGGGCTCGAGAACGGCACCTACCTGGTCGTCGCGCCGCAGTTCATGGTGACCGCGCGTCGCTCCGGAAGCCCGAGGGAGGAGACATGACCAACCCCCGCCACAACCTCCGCGACGTCTGCTCCCCACGCGGGCCGGAGATCAGCTGCCGGTCGTGGCAGACCGAGGCGCCGCTGCGGATGATGATGAACAACCTGCACCCCGACGTCGCCGAGGCGCCGCACGAGCTGGTCGTCTATGGCGGCATCGGCCGGGCGGCGCGGACCTGGAAGGATTTCGACCTGATCGCCGAGACGCTGCGCGCGCTCGGCGACGACGAGACGCTGCTGGTGCAGTCCGGCAAGCCGGTCGGCGTCTTCCGCACCCACGCCGACGCGCCGCGGGTGCTGATCGCGAACTCGAACCTGGTGCCGCACTGGGCCGACTGGGAGCATTTCAACCAGCTCGATAAGCTGGGCCTGATGATGTACGGCCAGATGACGGCCGGCTCGTGGATCTACATCGGCACGCAGGGCATCGTACAGGGCACCTACGAGACCTTCGCCGAGGCCGGGCGCCAGCACTACGACGGCGACCTGACCGGCCGCTGGATCCTGACGGCGGGCCTTGGCGGCATGGGCGGCGCGCAGCCGCTGGCGGCGGTCTTCGCCGGGCGCCTGCTGCCTCGCCATCGAGTGCGACCCCGACAAGATCGAGTTCCGCCGCCGCACCCGCTATCTCGACGAGCGCGCCGACACCATCGACGAGGCGCTGGAGATGATCCGCCGCTGGACGGAGGCCGGCGAGGCGAAATCGGTGGGCCTGCTCGGCAATGCCGGCGAGATCGTTCCCGAGCTGCTGGCGCGCGGCATCAGGCCCGATATGGTCACCGACCAGACCTCGGCGCACGACCCGGTCAACGGCTACCTGCCCGTCGGCTGGTCGCTGGCCGAGTGGCGCGCGAAGCGCGAGCGGGACCCGGCCTCGGTCGAGAAGGCCGCCCGCGCCTCGATGCGCGCCCATGTCGAGGCGATGGTCGGCTTCTGGAACGCCGGCGTGCCGGTGCTCGATTACGGCAACAACATCCGCCAGGTCGCCCGCGACGAGGGCTTCGACAACGCCTTCGCCTTCCCCGGCTTCGTGCCCGCCTATATCCGCCCGCTGTTCTGCCGCGGCGTCGGCCCGTTCCGCTGGTGCGCCCTCTCGGGCGACCCGGAGGACATCTACAGGACCGACGCGAAGATGAAGGAGATCTTCCCCGACAACGCCCACCTGCACCAGTGGCTCGACATGGCGCGCGAGCGCATCGCCTTCCAGGGCCTGCCGGCGCGCATCTGCTGGATCGGCCTCGGCGAGAGGCACAAGGCGGGGCTCGCCTTCAACGAGATGGTCGCCTCGGGCGAGCTGTCGGCACCCGGTCGTCATCGGCCGCGACCACCTGGACAGCGGCTCGGTCGCCTCGCCGAACCGCGAGACCGAGGCGATGAAGGATGGCTCGGACGCCGTCTGCGGACTGGCCGCTCCTGAACGCGCTGCTGAACTGCGCCTCGGGCGCGACCTGGGTGTCGATCCACCACGGCGGCGGCGTCGGCATGGGGTTTTCGCAGCACGCCGGCATGGTGATCTGCTGCGACGGCACGCCCGACGCCGCCCGCCGCATCGAGCGCGTCCTCTGGAACGACCCTGCCACCGGCGTCATGCGCCACGCCGACGCCGGCTATGCCGAGGCCATCGACTGCGCCCGCGAGCACGGGCTGCGGCTGCCGGCCATCCTGGGCTGAGGGGGCTTCGGGCTTGTCCCGTACCGCCCGCCCGCGCGGGATGCCGGCAGCCCCGAGCGCGCGGCGCCGCAGGGTCAGTCGGGCACCGCCGAGATGGAAGGTCCCGGGGGGCAGCGGTCGTCCTCTGCGTCGCCGCCGCAGCGTTGGCGCGGGCGGCGCGCCTCGCGCCTCGCGCGGCGCTCCGTCGCCGTGCCCAGGATGCGGAGCGCTGCGGGGACGTCGGACGCCTCGTCGCCTGCCGGCGTGGTGTGCACCGCGGCGACGAACAGGCTGGCGCAGCCGCCGCACACCGCCTTCTTGCCGAGCGCCCGGTAGACCTTGCCTGGCGTGACCATCACCTGCGGATCGGCCGCGCGCATCCAGGCAACCGCGCGCTCGATGTCGTCGCTGGAGATGACGGCGCAGGAGCAGATGATCATGTCTCGCGGTCCGGTTGCCCGGGCGGGTTCCGCCTCGCATCGACGATGACGTAGGGTTTCAGTCGGGAAAAGGAAAGCCGGCGGCGCGGGCGATCTGCCGCACCGGGCTCAGCTTACGCCGTCATTCCGGCGGAGGCGGGAATCCCGTCGGCCCAGCCAACAAGGTCCCCGCCGCCGCGGGGACGACGGAAGCGGCTGCTATCAGGTCTCGACGAGCGACGAGTAGACCAGCGCGCGTAGCTCCTTGCGGATCGGGTAGGACGACGACGGGACGAGCTGGGTCAGGAAGACGACCGAAAGCTCGAGCGCCGGATCGACCCAGAAAGCGGTCGACGCCATGCCGCCCCAGCCGAAATCGCCCTTGCTGCCCAGCGTCTTGGCCAGCGCCGGGTCCAGCGTCACGGCGACGCCCAGGCCAAAGCCGATGCCGTCGAAAGGCACTTCCGAGAAGACCGGCTGACCCATCGAGGCGATGTCGCCGCGGAGCGCGTTCGAGGTCATCACCCCCACCGTCGTCGGCGCCAGCAGCCGCGCACCGCCGAGCGCGCCGAGGCCGCGCAGCATCTCGGCGAAGCGCAGGTAGTCGGCGGCCGTCGAGACCAGCCCGCCGCCGCCGGAGTACTGCTTGACGTTCAGGTAGGCGCTGTCGTGGCCGGGGTCGATCAGCGACATGCCGTCGTCCTCGGTGCGCATGTAGCAGCTCGACAGGCGATCGACCTGCGCCTCGGGCACGGCGAAGAAGGTGTCCTTCATGCCGAGCGGGCCGAAGATGCGCTCGGCGAAGAAGCGGTCCAGCGTCTGGCCCGAGACGATCTCGACAACGCGGCCCAGCACGTCGGTCGAGACGCCGTAGTTCCAGCGCGCGCCGGGCTCGAAGGCCAGCGGCAGCTCGGACAGGCGCTTGACGGTCGTCGCCAGGTCGCCCTCGCGCACCGAGAAGTCGAGCCGGCGCTCGCTCATCTCGCGCGCCAGCACGCCCTCGTTGAAGCTGTAGGTCAGGCCCGAGGTGTGCGTCAGCAGGTGGTGCAGCGTCAGTCGCACCGTCGCCTTCTCGGCCTGGTCGATGGCGGTGGCGCCCTCGACCAGCACGCGAACGTCCTGGAACTCGGGGATGAACTGGTCGACCGGGTCGTCGAGGTGCAGCAGCCCGTCCTCGTAGAGCATCAGGAGCGCGGTCGAGGTGACGGGTTTCGTCATGGAGTAGATGCGCGCCAGCGTATCGCCGGCCCAGGGGCGGTTGCCCTCGACGTCCATGCGCCCGGTCAGGTCGTGCGCGACGATGCGACCGCGGCGAGCGAGAAGGATCTGCGCGCCGGGGATGCGGCCGGCGTCGACATGGCGCTGCATCCAAGGGAGCAGGCGGGCCAGGCGCTGCGCGTCGAAGCCGAGTTCGGCGGGGTCGGAGGCTTGGTCGAACATTCGCGGTCCTTCGATCCGGGGCAGGGTGGGCGGACGGCCCGCCCCATGCAGGTTTCGTAGGGTGGGTTTTCAACCCACCGTCCTCGGCAGGGTCGGGTGGACCCCCGCCCTACAAAGCGCGCGGCGTCTCCACCTCCGGTTCCGAGAAGGCGGTCATGATGCCTTGAACGGCCACTCCGCGATTACCGTTGCGGCTCGACCACCAGCTTGCCGATCGCCTTGCGCTCGGCAATGTGGCGGATCGCCTTGCCGCCCTCGGCCAGCGGGTAGCTGGCCGAGATGACGGGCTTCAGCCGGCCCTCGCGGATCCAGTCGGTGATCGTCTTCATGTCGCGCAGGTTCGACTCCGGCTCGCGGCGCGTGTAGTCGCCCCAGAAGACGCCGACGAGCGACGCGAACTTCAGCAGCGCCAGGTTCATCGGGATCTTCGGGATCTCGCCGGCGGCGAAGCCGACGATCAGGTGCCGGCCGCGGACGGCGATCGAGCGGAACGCCTTTTCCGTCAGCTCGCCGCCGACCGGGTCGTAGATGATCGTCGGGCCCTCCGGGCAGACTTCCTTCAGCTTCGCGCGCAAATCGTCCTTCGCGTAGTTGATCAGGTGGTCCGCGCCGTGCTCGCGGCAGACCTCGAGCTTCTCGTCGGTCGAGGCCGCGGCGATCACCGTCGCGCCGGCGGCGTGCGCCAGTTCCACCGCCGCCAGCCCGACCCCGCCCGCGGCGCCCAGCACCAGCACCGTGTCCGCCTCGGTCATCCCGCCGCGGTCGAACAGCGCGTGATAGCTGGTGCCGTAGACCAGCCCGATGGCGGCAGCGATCTTCAGGTCGAACTCGGGCGGCAGCTTGACCGTCTTGTTCGCCGGCATCAGGCATTCCTCGGCAAAGCCGCCGAAGGTGGACGAGGCCATGACGCGGTCGCCGACCGAAAAGCCCTCGACCCCGGGGCCGACCTTGTCGACCGTGCCCGCCACCTCGCCGCCGGGCGAGAACGGCAGCTCGCCCTTGAACTGGTACTTGTTCTGGATGATCAGCATGTCGGGAAAGTTGACCCCGGCCGCCTCGACCCGGATGCGGAGCTGGCCGGGGCCGGGCTCGGGGGAGGGGACCTCCTCGACGACCAGCGACTTCGGGCGGGCCGTATTCCTTGCAGAGCAGCGCGCGCATGGATCCTCCGTGGCGCAGGGCGGGCAGGCCGCCGCGTGAAGCCCCAACGCGCCGTCATGCTCAGGCCGAACCGAGGCGTCGTCGGATGCGGCGGCGAACGTCCGCTTAGCCCGGACAGTGACGGCGAGGTCGAGCGTGGGCGGCCACTCGCGGCCTCCTATTCCGGCCCGGACGACTGGTGAAAGCGGACATAGCCGCGGTTCCAGGTCGGGCTGACGATGATCTGGTTCAGGCAGACATGGGGGGGCATGGCGGCGACGAAGTGGATGGTTTCGCCCATGTCCTCGGGCTGCACCATGCGGGCGCGATCCTCCGCGCTCATCGGTACGGGGCGGCGGTCCATGATCGGGCGTCGAGACCTCGCCCGGGCAGATGGCGGTGGCGCGGATGCCGTTGACGCACTCCTCCATGTTCAGGCTCTCGGTCAGCGCGTTCACGGCGTGCTTGGCGGCGGTGTAGGCCGGGCCGGCCAGGAAGCTGGGGCGGACGCCGGCCCAGGAGCTGATGTTGATGACCAGCCCTTCGCCGCGGGCGCGCATGGCGGGCAGGACGGCCTGCGTGCAGTAGAACAGGCCGTTGACGTTGATCTGGAGGACGGCGTCCCAGTCGTCGTGGCTGACATCCGGCCAGTGCCGCCGGGGCACGTTGATGCCGGCGCTGTTGACGAGGATGTCGACGGTGCCGTGGGTCGGCCGCGATGCGCTCGCCGGCGGCGATGACGGCGGCGCGGTCGGCGACGTCCAGCACCTCGATGGCGACCTCGTCGCCGGAGGATTTCAGCGCATCCGCCATATGCGTCCAGCGGCTCGCGGCGGCGGCCCGAGAGCACCAGCCGGCAGCCGGCCTGCGCCAGCCGCCGCGCGCCGGCGGCGCCGATGCCGGTCCCGGCGCCGGTGATCCAGACCAGCTTGCCCGTCAGGTCGCGCATCTCAGCGGCCCTTGTCGTAGTCGGCGAAGCCCTTGCCCTCGGCGGCGAGCTTCTCGATCAGCGGCGCGGGCTGCCAGACGTCGCCGTAGCCGGCGGCGTGAAAGCCCCTGATCTTCTCCAGCACCGTCGGCAGCCCCTGGCTGTCAGCCCAGAACATCGGGCCGCCGCGATAGACCGGATACCCGTAGCCGTAGACATAGACCACGTCGATGTCCGAGGCGCGCAGCGCGATGCCCTCCTCCAGGATCTTCGCGCCCTCGTTGACCAGCGCCAGCATGGTGCGGTCGACGATCTCGTCGGCGGGGATGTCGCGGCGCTGGTTGTGCAGCTTGCGGCCCTCTTCCTCGACGATCTTCGCGACCACCGGGTCGGGGTGGGGCGTGCGGTCGCCCTCGTCGTAGCGGTAATAGCCAGCCTGCGTCTTCTGGCCGAACCGGCCCATCTCGCACAGCCGGTCGGCGATCGGGTTGGTCTGCCCGGTCTCCTGCCGGATGCGCCAGCTCACGTCCAGCCCGGCGAGGTCGGACATGGCGAACGGCCCCATCGCCAGGCCGAAATCGTAGAGCGCCTTGTCGACCTGCTCGGGCTGCGCGCCTTCATAGAGCAGCGCAAAGGCCTGGTCGAAATAGGCGTGCAGCATCCGGTTGCCGACAAAGCCGTGGCAGACGCCGACCAGCACCGGCACCTTGCCGATCTTCTTGGCCAGATCCATGCAGGTGGCGATGACGTCGTTGGCGGTCGCCTTGCCGCGGACTTCCTCGAGCAGCCGCATCACGTTGGCGGGACTGAAGAAATGCAGGCCGATGACGTCCTGCGGGCGGCTGGTGGTCGCGGCGATCTCGTCGACGTCCAGCGTCGAGGTGTTGGTGGCGAGGATCGCGCCGGGCTTGCAGAGCTGATCCAGCTTGCCGAACACCTCCTTCTTGACGGCCATGTTCTCGAAGACGGCCTCGATCACGATGTCCGCGTCCGCCACGTCCTCGATCTTCAGGCTGGGCGTCAGCAGCGCCATGCGCTCCTCGACCTGCGCCATGGTGAGCCGGCCGCGCTTGGCCGAGCCCTCGTAGTTCCGGCGGATGACGCCCAGGCCGCGGTCCAGGGCCTCCTGCTTCTGCTCGACGATCGTCACCGGGATGCCGGCATTGGCGAAGTTCATCGCGATGCCGCCGCCCATCGTGCCGGCGCCCAGGATTGCCGCCTTCTGGATGTCGCGCTTCGGCGTCTCCTTCGGCACGTCGGGGATCTTGTTGGCCTGCCGCTCGGCGAAGAAGAAATGGCGCTGCGCCTTCGACTGGTCGCTGTGCAGCAGCTCCTCGAACAGTTCGCGCTCGCGCTTCATGCCCTCCTCAAACGGCAACTCGGCCGCGCCCTGGATGGCCGAGATGCAGTGCTGCGGGGCGATGAAGCCGCGCTTCTTCTTCGCCCAGGTTGCGCGGCCCTTCTCGAACACCGTCTCGCTGACGCCGCGCACGCGGTCGTTGCGCTCGCTGACGGGGATCAGCGGCTCGTGCGATGCGGCCAGCTCGTGCGCGATGCGGATGGTCTCGGCGGTCAGATCCCCCGAGACGACGCGGTCGACGATGCCCAGCTCGTAGGCCTGCTCGGCGCCGACGGGGTCGCCCGAGCAGATCATGTCGATGGCCTTCTCGACGCCGACCAGGCGCGGCAGGCGCTGCGTGCCGCCGGCGCCGGGCAGGATGCCCAGCTTCACCTCGGGCAGCCCGACCTTCGCGGACGGGATGGCGACGCGGTAGTGGCAGGCGAGCGCCGTCTCCAGCCCGCCGCCCAGCGCCGTGCCGAAGATGCCGGCGACGATGGGCTTCGGGCACTTCTCCTGCACGATGTTGACCTCGCGCAGGCCGGGCTCCTTCGGCGGCTTGCCGAACTCGGTGATGTCGGCGCCGGCGATGAAGGTGCGCCCGGCGCAGACCAGCGCGACGGCCTTGACGGCATCGTCCGCGGCGGCGCGCTCGACGCCGTCCTTGATGCCGGCGCGCACAGCCTGGCTCAGCGCGTTGACGGGCGGGTTGTCGACGGTGATGACGGCGACGTCGCCGTCCACCCGATAGCTGATCACGTCGGACATCTGGGGCCTCCTCGAGATTTGCGCCCTTGTCCCCGGATCGCCTTGCGGATGCAAGCGGCCAGCCGGCGGGGCGGGCGGGCGATCACGGGGCGGATGCGGGCCGGAGGCGGCCCGGATGGCGATTGCGTCTCATTTCCCATGCGATCGCATCGCCGACCGGGTTGCGTTAAGTTCACGCTACCCACAGGAGGCGAAAGCGATGCTGGACACCAACGAACGGCTGGCCGAGAGCTATGCTCGCGACGGCTACTACTTTCCCATCCGCGTGATGTCCGAGGGACAGGCCGCCGCGGCGCGGGCCGAGCTGGAGAAGGCCGAGGCGATTGCCGCCGGGCGGCCCGAGGGCCAGCGCTGGTTCAAGGACGCCTCGAACCTCGTCATGGGCTTCGTCGACCGGATCTCGCGCGATCCGGCCGTGACCGACCCCGTCGCCGCCCTGCTGGGCGAGGACCTGCTGGTGTTCTCCGCCTCGTTCTTCGTCAAGGAGCCGCGGACGACCTCCTATGTCTCGTGGCACCAGGACCTGCACTACTGGGGGCTCGAGGGCGACGACGAGGTCACCGCCTGGATCGCGCTCAGCCCGGCGACGCCGGAATCCGGCTGCATGCGCTTTGTCGCCGGCTCGCACCGCCAGACCGTCGACCATCGCGACACCTTCCACGCCGACAACCTGCTGACCCGCGGTCAGGAACTGGCCGTCGAGGTCGACGACGCCGATGCCGTCGACGTGGTGCTTGCGCCGGGCGAGATGTCGCTGCACCACGGGCGCGTCTTTCACGCCTCCGACCCGAACCGCTCGGACGACCGGCGGATCGGGCTGGCGATCCGCTACGTGCCGACCTCGATGCGGCCGATGGCGGGCGCTCGGTTCTCGGCCGTCCTGGCGCGCGGGCAGGACCGGCACGGACATTTCGACCTGATCGAGGGCGCGCGCGGCCTGCTGGACGAGGCCGACATCGCCCGCCACGCCGAGATCAGCGAGCGCCGCCGGCAGGTGCTGATGCGGGACACGGGGCGGGCCTGACGCCGGCCTCCGCGGTGCCGCCATCGGGCGCGACCGGACGATGCCACCCCGCGAGGGCGCCGGTCAGGCGGGAAAGGACAGGCGCGCGTGCTTGACACAGGGTGCGTGCGTCCCGGGCACGGGCCCGCTCGTCATCGTCAGGCTCGACCGCACGATCTCCCTCCGCACGGCAGACGCCCGGCCGGGACGGTGCGGGCGGGCCGCTCCCGCCCCAGCACCGGGGTTGACGCGCGCGCGGCGAGGTCGTATCTGGCGCGTCTTCGGATTTTCGCGGTCTGCGCGGCGTTTTACGCGCGGCCGAATGCTTGGGAGAGACCAATGTCGCGGCGCTGCGAACTGACCGGCAAGGGCGTGATGACCGGCCATCATGTCAGCCACTCGAACATCAAGACCAACCGGCGCTACCTGCCGAACCTGCAGACGGTGACGCTGCAGAGCGAGGCGCTCGGCCGCTCGTTCCGCTTCCGCATCGCCGCCTCGACGCTGCGCACCGTGGACCACCGCGGCGGGCTGGACGCTTTCCTGGTCGATGCCAGCGAGGATGGCCTCTCGCCGCGCGCGCTGAAGGTCAAGAAGGACGTGGCGGCGGCGACCGCCGGGGCTGCCGAGGCCACGCCGCGCCGGCCGCGACCGCGTGAGCTCCGCCGGCCCGGGTCGGGCCGGGCCGCGCTGACTGTGCCCTCCCTGCGGGGAGGGTTTTGCGTTTCCGAGCACATTCCTTTCGACAATATCCGGATTATTCTCCCCGGCACGGTGTGCCATCTCCTCGTCAGCAGCAAACGAGGAGGATCCGATGACCACGCTGACAAGCACCAATCGTGACTACGTCGTCCCGGCGCTCGGCCGGGTCTATGCCGCGACCGGCGACCTGGCCGAGGCGGCGGTCCGCATCGCCGCGGGGCTGTTCCTGATGCCGCACGGGATGCAGAAGCTGTTCGGCGCCTTCGGCGGCTACGGCCTCGAGGGGACCGGACAGTTCTTCGAGACACAGCTCGGCTTCTCCGACGGCTGGACGGCGGCGCTGGCCGCGGGCTCGGTCGAGACCGTCGGCGGCCTGCTGCTGGCGCTCGGCCTGCTGACCCGCCCGGCCGCCGCGGCGGTCGGCGTGCTGCTGCTGGTGGCGCTGACCGTACACCTGCCGAACGGCTTCTTCTGGACCGGCGGCGGCTGGGAGTACCCGGTGCTCTGGGCCGTCGTCGCCCTCAGCTTCGTCGCGCGCGGTGGCGGGCGGTTCTCGCTCGACCGGCTGATTGGCCGCGAGATCTGACGCGGAACGCCGTCAGCGACCCGATCCGCGAAATCGAAGGAGAAGCGGTGGTCTCGCGCGCGAGGCCGCCGCTTCATGCCTCGCGCATCACCTCGTCCACCCAGCGCGGCACGGCCTCGGAGGCCGGGCCGAGCACGTGGCGGTCGAAGAGGCCCGCGCTGTCGGTCCGCTCCAGGTTGATCTCGACCGTCTCGGCCCCGGCCATCTTCGCGTCCATCACGAAGCCGGCGGCCGGGTAAACCTGGCCCGAGGTGCCGATGGCGGCGAAGATGTCGGCCTCGCCGATCCGCTCGACAATCTCGTCCATGCGATAGGGCATCTCGCCGAACCAGACCACGTCAGGTCGCACCCGACCGGCAGCGGCGCAGGCAGGGCAGGCGTCGGCCGTCGCCATCGGCCCCTCCCAGCGCCAGCGATGCTCGCAGGCGGCGCAGAGCGCGCCCAGGAGCTCGCCATGCATGTGGATGACCCGGCGCGACGCCGCCGCGCTCGTGCAGGTCGTCGACGTTCTGCGTCACCAGCGTCAGCCGGTCGCCCAGCGCCTCGCTCCAGCCGCGCCAGCGCCCGGTGCGCTGCGTTCGGCTCCGCCGCCAGCAGGCCCTGGCGGCGGGCGTTGTAGAAGGCGTGCACCTTTTCGGGGTCGCGGCGATAGCCCTGGGGCGTCGCCACGTCCTCGAGGTTCACCTTCGTCCAGATCCCGTCCGTGTCGCGGAAGGTGCCGAGGCCGGACTCGGCCGAGATGCCAGCCCCGGTCAGGACGACGACGCGCATGTCTCCACCATCTTTTTTCCCGCCGCTCAACGGCTTGAGAGCGTGCCCGTTCCGGCCCGGCCCGCCGCTTGACGCCCGCCCGGCGCGACCCCATAAGCCGCGCCATGACAGACCTTTCGCACATCCGCAACTTCTCGATCGTCGCCCACATCGACCACGGCAAGTCGACGCTGGCCGACCGCCTGATCCAGTCGACCGGCACCGTCACCGAGCGCGAGATGAAGGCGCAGATGCTCGACACGATGGACATCGAGCGCGAGCGGGGCATCACGATCAAGGCCCAGACCGTCCGGCTGCTCTACAAGGCGCAGGACGGACGACAGTACAAGCTGAACCTGATCGACACGCCGGGCCATGTCGACTTTGCCTACGAGGTCAGCCGGTCGATGCGCGCCGTCGAGGGCAGCCTGCTGGTCGTCGACGTGACGCAGGGAGTCGAGGCGCAGACGCTGGCCAACGTCTACCAGGCGATCGACGCCGACCACGAGATCGTGCCGGTGCTGAACAAGATCGACCTGCCCGCCGCCGAGCCAGAGCGGGTCCAGCAGCAGATCGAGGACGTCATCGGCATCGACGCCTCGGATGCCGTGATGATCTCGGCCAAGACGGGGCAGGGGATCGACGCGGTGCTCGAGGCCATCGTGAAGCGCCTGCCGCCTCCCCAGGGCGAGCGCGATGCGCCGCTGAAGGCGATGCTGGTCGACAGCTGGTACGACGCCTACCTGGGCGTTGTCGTGCTGGTGCGCATCATGGATGGCGTGCTGAAAAAGGGCGACCGCATCCGGATGATGCAGACCGACGCCGTCTACGGCGTCGACCGCGTCGGCGTCTTCACGCCCGCCATGCTGCTGACCGACGAGCTGTCGCCGGGCGAGCTGGGATTCCTCACCGCGTCGATCAAGCAGGTCCGCGACACCCGGGTCGGCGACACGATCACCACCGAGAAGAAGGGGTGTGACAAGGCGCTCCCGGGCTTCAAGCCGGCGCAGCCGGTCGTCTTCTGCGGCCTCTTCCCGGTCGACAACGCCGAGTTCGAGGATCTGCGCGACGCCATCGAGAAGCTGGCGCTGAACGACGCCAGCTTCAGCCACGAGATGGAGACCTCGGCGGCGCTGGGCTTCGGCTTTCGCTGCGGGTTCCTGGGGCTGTTGCACCTCGAGGTGATCCGCGACCGGCTGGAGCGCGAATACGATATCGACCTGATCACGACGGCGCCCTCGGTCGTCTACCACGTCCACCTGACGGACGGGTCGATGCGCGAGATGCACAACCCGGCCGACATGCCGGAGCTGGCGAAGATCGACCATATCGAGGAGCCGTGGATCAAGGCGACGATCCTGGTGCCGGACGATTTCCTGGGCGACATCCTGAAGCTCTGCCAGGACCGCCGCGGCGTGCAGCTTGACCTGACCTATGCCGGCAGCCGCGCCATGGTCGTCTACCGCCTGCCGCTGAACGAGGTGGTGTTCGACTTCTACGACAAGCTGAAATCGGTCTCGAAGGGCTATGCCAGCTTTGACTACCAGATGGACGGCTACGAGGCCGAGAATCTGGTCAAGATGCAGATCCTGGTCAACGAGGAGCCCGTCGACGCGCTCTCGATCATCGTCCACCGCGACAAGGCAGAGGCGCGCGGCCGCGTGATGTGCGAGAAGCTGAAGGAGCTGATCCCGCAGCACCTGTTCAAGATCCCGATCCAGGCGGCCATCGGCGGCAAGGTGATCGCGCGCGAGACGATCAGCGCGCTGCGCAAGGACGTGACGGCCAAGTGCTATGGCGGCGACATCACCCGCAAGCGCAAGCTGCTGGACAAGCAGAAGGCCGGCAAGAAGCGGATGCGCCAGTTCGGCAAGGTGGACATCCCGCAGGAAGCGTTCATCAATGCGTTGAAGATGGACGGGTGAAGAAGGGGGGTGTCGTTGTTCGCGCAAAGGCTCACACGCAGCACAGTATTTACGCCCCGGCGTGAAATGCAGCGACCGGAGATGTATATCTCTCGCGATGCTCTTGAGCGACGGTTCAAATCGGCGATTGGTAGTGGGCATAATATAATCATATTTGGAGACAGCGGATGCGGAAAAACATGGCCGTACGAAAATTTTTTCATCAGAAATGCAATTGACTACGTCGCGATCGATCTATTGAGGGTTTCTCGTTATGGATTTGATGACACCCTTTCGAGTTACATTAATGACGATGATGCGTTTGTCAGAGATGGCGTCGAATTTGATACAACAAAAATGGTCTCTCCCTCGGGGGTCGGTGTCAGTGCGGGCAAGAAGGAGCGGTTAAGAAGAAATCATGCGTTAATGACGTTAGAGTTTCTTAAGCGTATAGCGAAAAATAAAAGAAGCTCTGTAATGTATTTGGTGTTCGATAATTTCGAACAAGTTGCAGATCGCTCTGACGTCATCGAAACCATTAGGCGCTTCATCGTGTCACTGGACAGTAAGGAGTATCGCCACTTTGGTGTAAAAATATGTGTAGTTGGGGTTCTTACAAACATTAAACACTTAATAACTGGCGCTGAGCATTTCGAAACCATCTATAATCGTGTTGTTGAGTTGCCTGAGATCGCGCGCATGACATATGGCGAGGGAGTTTTGCTTGTCCGAACGGGGCTTGAGGCACTTCTTCGTTATCAATTCGAGGAACCCCATAAGGTTATCCCTCTAATTCTTTTTTATTCATACAGGATTTCACAATACCTCCAAGATATATGCTTCAAAGTTGCCGTGCGGGCGGAGCAATCGCGATTGGTCACAGTTGAGATGGTCCAAGCAGCAATCAGGGAGTGGACAGAAGACTTTGAGGCGCAGATACTTGAATTTATTCGATCTGTTCTGCGGCTCGATAAGAGTTGAAATAAACGAATTTCAAAGGTATTATTCTCCGTATCGTGCATAGATGACCAACTGTTTTACCCAGAGCAAGTTATCGAGTCGCTAAGGCAAAAATTTCCCGGCGAATTTGAGGGCTATACCCCTAATTTGCATCCGACTTTGAAGAAGCTGTGCCTCGGTAACTTCGCTATACTGAAATGTGAAATGCCAGAAATGTCGTACAGAATAATGCACCCCAAAGTCGGTGTAGTGTTGCGAGGATATCTTTTACTTGACGGTCAGGGTAATGTTGTCGCGAACGAAGGGCAAACTGCCCCACGGCGTTAACTGCTGCACTTGCGTTCAGCGGGCATGTGTGTGGGGCAGGGACGTCTGTTCTCTGCCGTCTTCGTCTCTCGATGGGAAGGCCGCGTCTGCGGCCGGTCGTATCCTGGTGCGCCGGTGCTGCGCTTAAAGGGTGGCTGCGCAGCCACGATTGCCGTTTCGGCCTGTCGGCCCCGACGCATCCTGCGGATCGCTAGTCCGCCTTCTGCACCGTCTGCCCGGGCTCGGTTCGCTGCCGCTTTCGCTGGACCCGGCTTGCGGAGGCGCTTCTACGGAGAGTTCTCTAAGGTTCGATTAAATTTGTCGGGACCCATCCCGCGGTCACGACGCGCGCGAAAATCAACCCGACCTTTTCGCAACCGCGATATGGACTCGCGCCCGCGAATCCTTAACGCTGCCGGCGAGTCCCGGATGCGGGGCTTGCAGATGCCCGGGCGGCAGCCTTGCCGCGAAAGGGCGCGACCGGAGGAGATCACATGTCATTCGTAACAAGGGCCGGGGCGTGGCTCGGCGCGGCCGTCACCGCGCTCGCGCTGTCCGCGCCCGCCGGGGCCGAGACCCCGGCGAACACCTTCGTCATGGCGAAGGACATCAGCGACATCATCACGCTGGACCCGGCGGAAGTCTTCGAGTTCACCGGCGGCGAGGTCATCGCGCAGCTCTACGACCGCGTGATGACCTACGAGCCGGACGACCTGACCAACCTGGTCGGCGGCGTCGTCGACAAGTGGGAGGTCAGCGAGGACGGCAAGACCATCACCTTCACCATGAAGCCCGACCAGAAGTTCGCCTCGGGCAACCCGGTGACGGCCGAGGACATGGTCTACTCGCTGCGCCGCGTCATCAAGCTGAGCAAGACCCCGTCCTTCATCCTGACCCAGTTCGGCTGGAACGCCGACAACGTCGACGACCTGGTCAAGGTGGTCGACGGCCAGCCGCAGATCACCATCACCGAGGACCTCTCGCCCGAGCTGGTGCTGAACGCGCTGTCGGCCGGCATCGCCTCGGTCGTCGACATGAAGGTCGTCCAGGAGCACGAGAAGGACGGCGACATGGGCTATGAGTGGCTCAAGTCGAACAGCGCCGGCTCCGGCCCCTTCAAGCTGGACAGCTGGAAGGCCAACGAGCTGGTCTCGATGTCGGCGAACGGCAACTTCCGCGAGGGCGCGCCGACCATGGAGCGGGTCATCATCCGCCACGTGCCGGAGCCCTCGGCCCAGCGGCTGATGGTCGAGAAGGGCGACGTCGACCTGGCCCGCGACCTGACCCCCGACCAGATCGAGGGGCTGTCGGGCAACGACAACCTGGCCGTGCAGGCGGACCCGAAGGCGGCGCTGATCTACCTGGCCGCCAACCAGGCCAACGAGATCCTGGGCAACCCCAAGGTCGTCGAGGCGCTGAAGTACCTGATCGACTACAAGGGCATGGCGGACAGCTTCCTGAAGGGGCAGTACATCATCCACCAGGCCGCCTGGCCCGAGGGGCTGTGGGCCGCCTACAACGACACGCCCTACAGCCTGGATATCGAGAAGGCCAAGGGCCTGCTGAAGGAGGCCGGCTATCCGGACGGCTTCGAGATCCGGCTGGATACGCTGAACTCGACGCCCTACCCGGAGATCGCCCAGGCGATCCAGGGCACGCTGGCGCAGGCCGGCATCAAGGCGAACATCCAGACCGCCGAGGGCAAGACGCTGTGGCCGATGTACCGCGGCCGCAAGCACGAGCTGATCCTGGCCCAGTGGTCGCCGGACTATGTCGACCCGCACTCGAACCTGGATGCGTTCGCGCGCAACCCGGACAACTCCGAGGCGGCGCAGCTGACCGGCGTCCTGGCCTGGCGCAACGCCTGGCAGGACGAGGAAATGAACAAGATGGTCACGGCCGCGGCCGAGGAGCAGGATCGCGCCAAGCGCGAGCAGGAGTATGCCGACATCCAGAAGAAGCTGCAGACGGAAGGCCCCTACGCGATCATGTTCCAGCAGGTCGAGCAGGCGGTGAAGGCGAAGGACCTGAAGGGCTATGTTTCAGGCCCGACCTTCGACCTGATCTACTACCGGAACATCACGAAGTAGGTCCGGTCGTGCCGATGCAGGCAAGTCGGGCCATGTGCCGCAATCCCGTGGTCGCTCGGGTCTTTCGGGCGCTCTCGCAGGTAGCAGCATGAACTCGACGACGAGAAAGGCGGCGCCATCGCTGGCGCCGCCGCGCTGGCTGAAGGTGGTGGTGCGGACGCTGGCGACGCTGGCGCTGACCTTCGTCGGCCTGACGGCCATCACCTTCACCATCGGCCGGGTGATGCCGGCCGACCCGGTGCTGGCGGTCATCGGAGACCGCGCGCCGCAGGCGCAGTACGAGCGCGTCTATCGCGAGATGGGCCTCGATAAGCCGCTCGCCGTGCAATACGTGCGCTACCTGGGCGAGCTGTTCCACGGCGATCTCGGCACCTCGATCATGACGACCCGGCCGGTGGTCGAGGACGTCACGCGGTTCTTCCCCGCGACGCTGGAGCTGTCGACGGTGGCGACGCTGCTGGGCGTCTTCCTGGGCATTCCGATGGGGGTCTGGGCGGCGGTCAACCAGGGGCGGATGCTGGACCATGCCGTCCGCGTCTTCGGGCTGGTCGGCTATTCCATGCCGGTCTTCTGGCTGGGCATGGTCGGGCTGCTGGTTTTCTACGGCAAGCTCGGCTGGGTGGCCGGGCCGGGCCGCATCGACATCTTCTACGACGGCATCGTCGAGCCGGTGACGGGCGTCATCCTGATCGACTCGGCCATGCAGGGCGAGTGGGGCATCTTCTGGAACGCCGTCTCGCACCTGATCCTGCCGGCCGGCATCCTGGGGCTGTTCGCGCTGGCCTATATCGCGCGCATGACGCGCAGCTTCATGCTGGACCAGCTGAACCAGGAATACGTGCTGACGGCGCGCGTGAAGGGCGCCTCGGAGCGGGCGGTGATCTGGCGGCACGCATTCCGCAACGTGCTGGTGCAGCTGATCACCATCATCGGCCTGACCTACGCCTCGCTGCTGGAGGGATCGGTGCTGACCGAGACGGTGTTCTCGTGGCCGGGCATCGGCCAGTACATCACCACCTCGCTGTTCAACGCCGACATGAACGCGGTCCTTGGCGGCACGATTGTCGTCGGCACCTGCTTTATCGGGATCAACATGTTCTCGGACCTGATGTATCGCCTGGTCGACCCCCGGGCCCGCGCATGAGGGCGCGCGCATGACGCTGTCGACCGAAACCGGGCGCGACGCCGCGCTGCGCGGCTGGCTGACGACGCCATCGCCGGGCTCGCGCATGCAGGCGCGGGCGCAGCGGGCGTGGTTCGGCTGGATCAGTTTTCGCGGCAACCCGATCGCGATGACGGGGCTGTTCATCGTCGTCGCGCTGGTGCTGATGGCGCTGTTCGCCCCGTGGCTGACGGCGACGGACGGCATTGCGCCGCACCTGGGCGAACGGCTGCAACCGGGCAGCGCCCAGCACTGGTTCGGCACCGACCAGCTTGGCCGCGACATCTACGACCGCATCGTCTGGGGCTCGCGCATCACGCTCTACATCGTCGGGCTGGTCTCGATCATCGTCGTGCCGATCGGCCTCGTGGTCGGCACGGTCGCCGGCTACATGGGCGGCTGGGTCGACAACGTGCTGATGCGCATCACCGACATCTTCCTGGCGTTCCCGCGCCTGATCCTGGCGCTGGCGCTGGTCGCGGCGCTGGGCGCGGGGATCGAGAACGCGGTGCTGGCGATCGCGGTCACGACATGGTCGCCCTATGCCCGGATCGCGCGCGCCGAGGTACTGACCATCCGGCACTCGGAGTTCATCATGGCGGCGCAGTCGCAGGGGGCCTCGACCTTCCGCATCCTGCGCCGGCACATCGTGCCGCTGTGCCTCGCCTCGGTCATCGTGCGGCTGACACTGGACATGGCGGGGATCATCCTGACCGCCGCGGGGCTCGGGTTCCTGGGCCTCGGCGCGCAGCCGCCGACGCCGGAATGGGGGGCGATGATCTCGAACGGGCGGCAGCTGCTTCTGGACCAGTGGTGGGTGCCGACCGTTCCCGGGATCGCGATCTTCACCGTCAGCCTGGGCTTCTGCCTGCTCGGCGACGGCCTGCGCGACGTGCTCGACCCGAAGAGCACCACGTCATGAGCGCGCTGATGACGGTCGAGGACCTGCACGTCACGTTCTCGACGCCGCGCGGCAAGGTCGAGGCGGTGCGCGGCGTCTCGTTCGAGCTGGGGCGCGAGCGCCTCGGCATCGTCGGCGAGTCCGGCTCGGGCAAGTCGCAGACGGGCAGGGCGCTGTTGCGCCTGTCGGCCCGGAACGGCCGCATCCGGGCGAAGAAGATGGAGTTCGACGGCATCGACCTGATGTCGGCGACCGAGCGCGAGCTGCGCGACATCCGCGGCGCGCGCATCTCGATGATCATGCAGGACCCGCGCTACTCGCTGAACCCGGTGATCACCGTCGGCGAGCAGATCAGCGAGGCGTTCCTGATCCACTCGGACGCGACGAAGCGCGAAGCGCGCGAGCGGACGCTGGAGATGCTGGCGACCGTGCAGATCCGCAACCCGGAGCGCGTCTACGGCCTCTACCCGCACGAGGTCTCGGGCGGAATGGGCCAGCGCGTCATGATCGCCATGATGCTGATCCCGGACCCGGACCTGATCATCGCCGACGAGCCGACCTCGGCGCTCGACGTCACCGTCCAGATGCAGGTGCTGGCGCTGCTCGACGACATGGTGCGCGAGCGCGGCATGGGGCTGATCCTGATCAGCCACGACCTGAACCTGGTCGGCACCTTCTGCGACCGCGTGCTGGTCATGTATGGCGGCCGCGTGATGGAGGTGCTCGAGGCCGGCCAGCTGCGCAATGCGCGGCACCCATACACGCGCGGCCTGCTAAACTGCCTGCCCGAGCTGGGCCGGCCGCAGACCGAGCTGCCCGTGCTGAAGCGGGACCCGGCATGGCTGACGGGGTGACCGGCAACGTCGCGGACAGCGCGGCAAAGGCGCCGATGATCGAGGTCGAGCACCTCTGCGTGACCTTCGGGCACGGCGACAGCGAGGTGCAGGCCGTCGACGACGTCATCGTTCCGCGTCGCGCGTGGCGAGGCGTTCGGGCTGGTCGGCGAATCCGGCTCGGGCAAGTCGACCGTGCTGCGCGCCATCGCGCGGCTCGGGCCGGCCTGGACGGGGCACATCCGCATCGACGGCGCCGACCTGTCGCCAAAACGCGACAAGGCGACGGCCCGTCGGATGCAGATGGTGTTCCAGGACCCGTACGGCTCGCTGCACCCGCGCCACACGGTCAACGACATCCTCTCCGAGCCGCTGGAGATCCACGGGATCGGCGACCGCGACAACCGCATCCTGCGCGCGCTGTCCGAGGTCGGGCTGGGGCGCGAGCTGCGATTCCGCTACCCGCACCAGATCTCGGGCGGGCAGCGCCAGCGCGTCGCCATCGCGCGCGCGCTGATCCTCGAGTCGGAAATCATGCTGCTGGACGAGCCGACCTCGGCGCTGGACGTCTCGGTGCAGGCCGAGATCCTGAACCTGCTCAGCCGCCTGCGCGCCGAGCGGGGCCTCACCTACATCATGGTCAGCCACAACCTGGCCGTCGTTGCCCACCTCTGCGAGCGCATCGCCGTGATGAACCGCGGCCGCTTCGTCGAGGAGCTGACGGTGGCGCAGCTCCGCACGGCCACGCCCAGCCAAGAATACACCCGCCAGCTGATCACCGCGAGCGAGGGCTACGACCGCGATGCGGCGCGCCGCATGGTCACTTACGAGTGAGGATCGGGCTGGCCGCTTGACCGGAACGCCCCACATCGGTGCGATACCGATGTGGAGGATATCATGCGCAACATTCTGATGGCCGGCCTGGCGCTGGCGATGACGGGCAGCCTAGCGGGCGGCGCCGAGGCGGGCGATCCGCAGACGGCGATTTTCGCCGGCGGCTGTTTCTGGTGCGTCGAGTCGGATTACGACCGGGCGCCGGGCGTGCTCGAGACGATCTCCGGCTATACCGGCGGGCACACCGACCACCCGACCTACCACCAGGTTGGCGCCGGGGGCACCGGGCACCACGAGGCGGTCGAGGTGAAATTCGACCCGGAGAAGACCAGCTATCGCCAGCTCGTCGACATCTTCTGGCGCACGATCGACCCGACGGACGATGGCGGCCAGTTCTGCGACCGTGGCGAGAGCTACAAGACCGCCGTCTTCGTCGCCGATGCGGAGCAGCGTGCCGCCGCCGAGGCATCGAAGGCTCGAGGCAGAGAAGGCGCTGGGCCAGACGATCGTGACACCCATCGTCGACGCCGGCCCGTTCTGGCCGGCCGAGGACTATCACCAAGACTACTACGAGAAGGAGCCGATGCGGTACAATTACTACCGCTGGTCCTGCGGCCGGAACGCCCGGATCAAGGAGCTCTGGGGCGATCAGGCCTGGGCCGGGCTTTCCGAAGGGCACTGAACCGGCGGCGTCGGCGCAGCCCATCATGCCGACGGCCCACCGGCACCCGATACGGCCACCGCCAGTCGGCCGGCGTGCCGTTCTGTCGGCCGGGGAGACTGCCAGCCGGGGCGCACGGACGGCTTGTCCCGGGCGTGCCTGCCTGCGGCAGAGGGCGGGGTGGTCCCCTGCGGGCACTTGCCTGGCGAGGCTCCACCGGCCTCTTGCACCGTCGACGGCGCGGAGTAGGGTCGTCCCATGACAGACACCGCCCCGCCCGTCGCGGTCGACGCGGGCACCCTCGCTGCCGAACTGCTCGATGCCATCGAGGCGGGCCGCCCGATCGAGCCGCCGACCGGACGCATGCCCCTCGACGTGGCCGCCGCCTACCGGGTTGCCGGGGCACTGCGCCATCTGCGCGAGGCGCGCGGGGCGCGCCATGCGGGGCGGAAGATCGGCTTCTCGAACCGGACGATCTGGCCGGTCTACGGCATCGACGCCCCGATCTGGGGCGACATGTTCACGGACACCGTGCACGATGTCTCGCCGGGCGCGGAGGTGGGTCTCGGCCGGCTGATGGAGCCGCGGATCGAGCCGGAGATCGCCTTCGGCCTGGCCGCCGCGCCATCGGCCGGCATGACGGACGCCGAGGTGCTGGGTTGCTGCGCCTGGATCGCGCATGGCGTCGAGCTGGTCCACTCGCCCTATCCCGGCTGGCGGTTCCGCACCGCCGACACCATCGCCGCGGGCGGGCTGCACGGCATGCTGCTGCTGGGCCCGCGCCGGATCGCCGGGCCCGAGTGGCTGACGCCGCTCGGCGATTTCACCTGCCACCTGTCGCGCGACGGCGAGCACCAGGCCGAGGGGCACGGCTCGGTGGTGCTTGACGGGCCGCTGCCGGCGCTCCGACATCTCGCCGTAGTGCTGGCGGCCGATCCGGAAAGCCCGCCGCTGGCATCTGGCGAGATCGTCACGACGGGCACGCTGACCGACGCCCTGCCGGTCGCGCCCGGTCAGCGCTGGACCACCCGGCTCTCCGGGCTGGACCTGCCGGGCATCGACGTCCGCTTCGCCTGATCGGCCTCTCGGCGCCCGGAGGTCGGCAGGCCACGGCGCCGCTGCCTCGACTTCGGGAGGCCCGTCACCGGCGCGGTCGCGGCGCCTCAGTCGGCGACCGCGTGCGCCTCGGCGGGCGCCGGCCGGTTGCCCGGCTTGCGCAGCAGCGCGAGGAACGGGATGACCGCGATCGTCACCCACATCATCAGCCAGAAATCGTCGACATAGGCGACCATCGCCGCCTGGCGCTGCACCTCGCCGCTCAGCGTGGCCAGCGTCTCGGTCGTGCCCCGACCCAGCGCCATGATACCGCCGAGGTTCGGGTTGAACTCGGTCAGCTTCGAGACCAGCTCGGCCCGGTTGATGACCGTGTTGTGCGCCAGTTCGGTGGCGACGACCGAGATGCCGACCGACGAGCCCACATTGCGCAGCAGGCTGAACAGCGCCGCTGCATCGGCCCGGAAGCGTGGCTCGAGCGTCGCGAAGGCCAGCGTCGAGAGCGGCACGAAGACCAGCCCCAGACCAAGCCCCTGCACGACGCCCGAGATCACCACCGGCGTCCAGTCCATCTCCGGCGAGAAGCCGGTCATCTGCCACAGCGACAGCGCCGTCAGCGACAGCCCGCCGAAGATCAGGATGCGCGCATCGATCTTGCCGATCAGCCGGCCGACGACCAGCATCGAGATCATCGTGCCGGCTCCACGCGGCGCCATCACGAGGCCCGTCGTGATCACCGGATAGCTCATCACATGCTGCAGCATCGGCGGCAGCAGCGCCAGCCCGGCCAGCAGGATCACGCCGACCATGAAGATCATGCCCAGCGCCGTCGACAGGTTCCTGTCGCGGAACATCTGCGGGTCGATGAAGGCGCCCTCGCGCCCGGTGATGTGCAGCAGGAACGCCCAGAAGCAGGAGACCATCACCCCCAGCTCGATCCAGATCTCGGGCGAGTCCAGCCAGCCGACCTGCTCGCCGCGGTCAAGGATCAGCTGCAGCGAGCCGATCGCCAGCGAAAGCATCGCGAAGCCGAAGAAGTCGAAGCGCCGCTGGCGCTGCGGCGTGCGCGGCAGGAACGGCGACCATGCCTGCCAGCGCGATGATGCCGACCGGCAGGTTGACGTAGAACACCCAGCGCCAGTCGAAGGTCTCGGTCAGCCAGCCGCCCAGCGTCGGGCCGATGATCGGGCCGACCATGATGCCGGCGCCCCAGATCGCCATGGCGCGACCGTGCTCCTCGCGCGTGTTGATGTTCAGCAGCGTCGTCTGCGACAGCGGCACAAGCGCCGCGCCGCAGATGCCCTGCAGCACGCGGAAGACGATGATTTCCTCCAGGCTGGTGGCCAGCCCGCACAGCATCGAGGCGACGGTGAAGCCGGCGACCGAGGCGATGAACAGCTCGCGCAGCCCGATCCTGTCGGACAGCCAGCCGGTGACGGGCGTCATGATCGCCGCGGCGACGATGTACGAGGTCAGGACCCAGGTGATCTGGTCCTGCGCGGCGCTGAGGCTGCCCTGCATGCTCGGCAGGGCGACGTTGGCGATGGTGGTGTCCAGCACCTGCATCACCGTCGCGGCCATGATCGAGAAGGTGATCAGCCCCTTGTGCGGCACCCTGCCCGAGGCGTCAGCCGCAACCGGCGCGCCGGGCGGGGCGCCGGCGGTCCCGGCGCCGGCGCTCATCGCGAGGCGGGGGCCGGGGTGGCGGCCGCAGCCGGCTGGGCGACGCCGATCGCCGCCAGCCCCTCCGTGACGAAGTCCGGCAGGCCGCGCGTCTGGCCGGTGTCGACGCTGACGGCGGTGCTCATGCCGGCGCGCAGCGGCGGAAGTGTCTGGCCATCGGCCAGCCGGATGCGCACGGGGACGCGCTGCACGACCTTGACCCAGTTGCCGGTGGCGTTCTGCGCGGGCAGCAGCGCGAACTCCGAGCCCGTGCCGGCGCCGATGGAGGCAACCTTGCCGACCAGCTTGGCGTCGGGATAGGCATCCAGCTCGACGGTGGCGGGCTGGCCGACGGCCATGTGCGTCAGGTCCGTCTCCTTGTAGTTCGCCTCGACCCAGCTGTCATCGGCATCGACGATGGCCACGACGGCTGTGGCGGGCGTCACGTACTGGCCGGGCTGAAGCCGGTCCGTCTGGCTGACGATGCCGGCGGTCGGCGCGCTGACCGTGGTGTGCTCGAGGTCCAGCTGGGCAGCGTGCAGCGACGCCAGCGCCTGTAGCACCTCCGGGTGGTCGTCCACCGGCAGGTCCGGGTTGCCGGCCAGCGCGGCCTTGGCCGCGACGACCTGGCTTTCGGCCTGCGACACCGCGCCCCTGGCCTGCTGAAGCGCCAGCGTCGCCTGGTCGGCGGCCGCCTGCGCGACGACGCCGCGGCCCAGCAGCGCCTGCTGGCGCTCGTTCTGGCTTTTCGCCGTGGTCAGCGCCTCGCGCGCCGTCTCGGCGGCCGAGACGGCCTGGGTGTAGGCGGCCTTCAGCCGGTCGACGTCCAGCCGGGCCGAGGCGAGCCGCGCCTGCGCTGCCTCGACTGCGTTGCGGTAGACGGCCGGGTCGATGGTGAATAGCGTCTGGCCGGCATCGACGTGCTCGTTCTCGGAGACGGCGACGCTGGCGATCTGGCCGCTGACCTGCGGCATGACAGTGACGCGGTCCTGCTGGACATAGGCGTCCTCGGTCCCGACATAGCGCCCGCCCGTCACCCAAGCGTAGCCGCCGCCCGCCGCCAGCGCCAGCGGCAGCGCGACGATGGCCAGCTTGCGGAACACGCGCCGGCGCGGCCGGGCAGGCGTCTTTGCCGGCGAGGGCGGGGCTTCAGGCCGGGTATCGACCGGGGTCCCGGCAAGGGCGCGCGCGTCGGGCGCCCTGTCCGCCGGAGCAGGGGCGGCGGCAGGCATCGCGGCGGGCTCCGCCGGTTGCTCGAGGTCGGGAACGGCCTCGAGGCCCTTGCCACCGGGACGGTCGTGGCGGTCGCGGATGTATCTGGCCTGGGCGTTCATACTGTCTCCTGTTCGGCCAATTCGGCCGATTCGACCGACGGGGCGGGCTCCGGACCTTGGTCCGCGCCCTGCATTGCGAGATTGGCGACGACCTTCTCGAGCGCGCCCAGCAGGGCGGCGCGTTCGGGCTCGGAGAGCCCCTGCAGCGCCTGCTCGCGAACGATGGCGGCCCGATCGCGCATCGGCTCGATCAGTGAGCGGCCCTTCGGCGTGATGTACAGCCGGCGGGCGCGGCGGTCGCGCGGATCCGGGCGACGAACCACAAGCCCCGCCGTCTCCATCCGGTCGACGTGCCGGCACAGGGTCATCGGCTCGAGGTCGTTCATGGTCGCCAGCCTGGCCTGGCTGATCCCCTCGTTGTGCAGCAGCCTGCCCAGGATGCGCAGCTGCGCTGGCGTCATCGGCATGTCGCGGGCCTCGTGCTCCATCCGGCGGCGCAGCAGTCGCGCGGCATCGAGGAGCAACCAGCCGAGAGTTCTTGTAGGCATCCTTGTCCATGTGCGGCATATAATAACCAGGCTTATGAACGTCAACGGCCCGGCCGCGGTGCGGCGTCCGGTCGCTGACATTGCGCCACGATTGCTTGACTGCGGCACCCCGGCCGCCCAGCGTCGGCGCGCGCACAGAGTGGGGAACGCCCGATGACCGATTTGGTGCCCGTCTTCGACGGCCACAATGACACTGTACTGCGGCTGGAACTCGCCGCCCGCAACGGCGCGCCGCGCGACTTTGCGGCCGAGGGAGTAAGCGGCGAAAACCTGCACATCGACCTGCCGCGGGCGCGGCGGGGCGGCTTCGCAGGCGGGCTGTTCGCCATGTTCGCGCCCTCGCGCATCATGCGCGCCGGTGACGATTTCGACCCGCGAGACCCAACGAATTTTGCGCCGGTGCCGCAGCAAAACGCGCTCGCGTTCATTCTCGCGATGTTCGCCCGGCTGCGCCGCCTTGAACGCGAGTTGCCCGGCGACCTGGCGATCTGCACCGGCCCGCAGGCCGTCCGTGCCGCGATGGAGTCCGGCCGCATCGCCATCGTCCCGCATGTCGAGGGCGCCGAGTGCATCGACACCGACCTGAACGCGCTGGAGGTATTGCACGCCGCCGGCCTGCGCTCGCTGGGGCTGGTCTGGTCGAGGCCGAATGCCTTTGGCGACGGAGCGCCGATGGCCGCGCAGGACCCGATCGAGCCGGGCGCCGGCCTGACGGATGCCGGTCGGGCGCTGGTGCGCGAATGCGAGCGGCTCGGCGTCATGGTCGACCTCTCGCACCTGACCGAGGCCGGCTTCTGGGACGTGTCGAAGATCGCGACGAAGCCACTCATCGCGACCCACTCGAATGCCCACGCGATCTGCCCCAGTGCGCGAAACCTGACGGACCGGCAGCTTTCGGCGGTTGCCGAATCAGGCGGCGTGGTGGGTCTCAACTTCCATGTCGGGTTCCTGCGAGCCGACTGCCGCGAGGATGCCGACACGCCGATCACGCAGATGCTGCGCCATCTCGATCACCTTCTCGGCATTCTGGGCGAGCGCGGCGTGGCGCTCGGCTCGGATTATGACGGCTGCCGGGTGCCTGCCGAGATCGGCGACGTCGCCGGACTGCCGAGACTGATCGCGGCCATGCGGCAAGGCGGTTATGGCGACGAGCTCATCCGGCGAATCGCGCGGGACAACTGGATGGATGCGCTCGCGAGGGCAGCGTGAGCACCCCAGGCCGGCCGGCCAGGGCGCCGTTGGAGCGCGGCTTTCCGGGACGCATCAGGCTGGCCGGCCTGCTTCATACGTAACGAGATTGAGTCGAGCGCGACGATTAACCTACATTTCGTCCACAAAATGCCCCGGTCGGAGCGTGTCGTGAACATTCCCGCAAAAGCGATTGTTCTTCCGGCGCTGGCGGCCTGATCGGCCATGGCCGGCGGCCATGCCTCGTGGCCGGCAGACGTGCCACCGCTCGCGCTCGGCGGATCCTACGTCATCGTCCTGAACGGACCCGCCGTCCGGCAACACGCTGCGCGCATCGCCGTGACGGCCGGTTCACCCAGCTTGACACTCCTCAAGGGAAAGTGACAGGGCTCGGGGGCAATGAGGGGGCTCCCGGGTAAATGATGGGACGACTGTCGGGCAGGCGGACTGCCCGGCACCTCCAGATCGTCGCGGTCGCCTGCATGGTGGCGGCGACGCTCTCCTGGTCGGTGCAGCAACGCCATCTGATCCAGGGCTGGCTGATCGACATCACCACGGCAGCGCGGGCGGTGGTGTTCGGCGCCAGGCCACTCGACGTGTCGAATGTCCTCGTCGTCACCGTCGGCGGGCGCAGCCTCGACAGCCCCGAGTTGCTCGAGATGCCACGCGCTCTGTTCACGCCCGTCTGGGCGGAGCTGACGGCCAAGGCGATCGACACCGGGGCGCAGTCGGTGGCCTTCGACTTCATCATGGCATACGATGCCGGCCGGCTGACCCTTGCCGGCAAGCAGCCGCTGAAGGAACTCGATCGCAGTTTTCTCGACCTGCTGCACAGCCAGGGTCCCCAAGGCCGCATTATCCTCGGCCGATCAGGGCTCGTGCTGCCCGCCAGTCGCTTCCAGCGGGTGCTGGGCGTCGAGCGGATGGGCCTTGTCGAGGCGCCGGTCGGCCCCGGCAACGTCGTGCGCCGTGTGCGCTACTCCATCACCGCCGCGGACGGCACCGTACTCCAGACGCTTTCGGGCCTCGCCTTGCGCAGCGCCGCGGCCGAGCCGCCCGAGTTCAGCTATATCGTCCCCACGGCGCCGCTCGACACCATCCCGAACGTCGAGCTGATCGACGTGCTGCGTTGCAACGAGAAATCGGCGCTGGAAGAGATCTTCAAAGGTCGCGTGGTCTTTGTCGGCTCGGCGCTGGCCGGCGAGGACCGGCTGAAAGGACCCGACCGCCTGATCCCCGAAGCGACCGTACCCGAGGTGGCACCGGCCGCCAGGATCGAGGGCCGGCCGGCGGACGACCCCTGCCGGCTCATGCCCTCGCGCTATCGCTCCGATCACGGCGGCAGCGTGCCAGGCGTTTTCCTGCACGCCGCCGCGACCGATGCGGTGCTGTCCGGCTGGGCACCGGTGCCGGTGGCCGACTGGATCCGAATCCTGCTGACCACGATCATCGCCGGCATCGCTGCAATGCTGGCCGTCTCCGTCAGCCTTCGCATGGCGATCATCGGCGTCGTCGCGCTGACGCTGGCCGTCTTCGCCGGCGGCGTCCTGCTGCTCCAGAACGGCATGCTGCTCGCCTCGTCGGACCCGCTGCTTGCCGGCCCGGCCGCCTTCGCCGCCGGCTGGGCGGCGCGCACCTGGCTGCTGGACAGGGAAGCGCGGTCGATCCGCCGCGAGTTCGGCAAATACCTCGCCCCGGCATTGATCGAGAGCATGATCGACGAAGACCGGCTTCCCCAACTCGGCGGTGAATTGCGGATCGTGACCGTGATGTTCGCCGACCTCTCGGGCTTCACGAGCCTGTCGAGCGCGATCGCCGAGAAGGAGCTGTTCAAGGTCCTGAACGAATATCTCGACCGCTGCGCCAGCATCGTCCAGGAGCATGGCGGCTACGTCGACAAGTTCATCGGCGACGCGGTGATGGCGATCTGGAACGCGCCGGCCGACCTGCCGGATCATCCGCTCAAGGCTGTGCTGGCCGGGCTGCACATGTCTCGAGAGGTCGACCGGATCTACAACGCGAACATCGCTGCGGGCCGGCCGGGTCTCAGGATCAAGGTCGCGATCAACACCGGCCCGGCGCTGGTCGGCAACATCGGTTCGCGCGAGCGGATGAACTACACCGTCGTCGGCGCCGCCGTGAACCTTGCCGCCCGGCTCGAGGACATGCCGCGGATCTTCGATGCCGCGACGATCATGGGCGAGGCGACGGCGCGCGCCATCGAGGACGATTTCCTGGTGCTGCCGGTGGCGGCGGTGCCGCTGCAGGGCCTGAACGAGCTTACCGAGATATATTGCCCGCTCGTCCCGGCCGGCGAGGCGGACAGCACCCTGAAGGGGCTGGTCAGGGATTACGCGCAGGCGCGCAGCCTGACCGATGCCGGCCGGCTGCGCGAGGCGCTGGAGATCTGGCAGGCGCTGGCCGCCACCGACTGGCCTGGCGCCGGCCCGTCCGCCGTCATGCTCGGTCGCGCCATGGAGCGGCGGGACCAGCAGATCACCGACGCAGTGATCGGGCAGGACCAGCGGGCGCTCTGAACGGGCCGGCCTCCGAATGGAGGCGGCCTGCCGCGCTCCCGGACGCTACTCGTCGCGAAGCGACATGACGTAGGCGGCCAGGTCCCGATAGTCGAAGGGCGAGAGCAGCAGGTCGGGCATCGGCGGATGCGGCTCGAACAGCCACGCCAGGATCCCCCCCAGCGTCTGGCCGTCGCGGTTCGCGACGGACTCAAAGGCCGGGCCGGCATCCCCGCCAGCGACGTTCGGGCCGATGACGTGGCACGTCACGCACCAGCGTTCGGCGAGTTCCCGCCCGCGATCGGCGTCCTGGGCCGAGGCCGCGGCGGTCGTGGCTGCAATCAGCGCCATCGCGCCGGACAAAGCAAATCTCACATCAACCTCCCTTCGCCGCAGCACCCTGGCCGCGGCTGAAACATGCTATCCCTGTCGGGGCCTGTCGGCATTGCGCAATATCAAACCGGATACTGCGCGGCAATCGGCGCGGCAATCGGCGCGGGGTTCGGAGCCGGGCGTTCAGGCAGCGGCGCCGACGCGGCGCGCCCGGCGTGCGCGGACGGCGGCGCCGAAGGCGCGGAAGATCGCCCGGCTGACCGGGTCGTTGCCGGCATCGTACTCGGCGTGCCACTGGACGCCGAGCGCGAAGGCCCGGGCGCCGTCGATCGAGATCGCCTCGACGGTCTCGTCGGCGGCCCACCCCTCGATGACGACGCGCTCGCCCGGCTCGCGGACCGCCTGTCCGTGCAGCGAATTCGTGACGATGCTGTCGGCGCCGACGATGCGGGCAAGCTCGCCGCCCGGCCGCAGCCGCACCCGCTCGCGCAGCTCGAAGATCACCTTCGGGTCCTTGCAGCCCTTGGGCATCCGGTGCCGATGCCGGCCGGGCAGGTCGCCGACCTCCGGATACAGCGTGCCGCCCAGCGCCACGTTCATCTCCTGGATGCCCTTGCAGAGCCCCAGGATCGGCACGCCGTGCTCGAGCGCCGCGCGGACCAGCGGCAGCGTGACGGCGTCGCGCCCTTCGTCCATCAGCCCATGCGCCTCGGTCAGCTCGTCGCCATAGTGACTGGGGTGGATGTTGGCGCGGGCGCCGGTCAGCACGATGCCGTCCACCGTGGCGATCAGGTCGCCGATGTCGAGCGCCTCGGGCAGGCCTGGGATCAGCATGGGCAGGCAGTCCGCCACCTCGCCGACGGCGTCGATGGTGCGCCGGCCGGTCATCTGCACCTCGTAGGTGTCCTCGGCCAGGTGATGGCTGGCGGCGATGCCGACGAGCGGGCGGGTCATTTCGAGTCCTCTTGCTGGGCCGTGGCGCACTCCGTCACCCCGGCAAGGACCTGCGCGCCCTGATCGGTCGCGTCCGGCACCGGCTCGGAGACCAGCCTGCCTCCGGCAAGGCGGACGCGGAACAGTCCGCTCGAGTCTGCCTTCGACAGGATCAGCCCGGCCCCGTCCTTGCTGCAGGCGTTGACATCGGCGGCCGGCCTGCTGTCCGGCTCGCCGGTCGGCGAACCCTTCGGCGCTGGCCAACTCGACGAGCGCGCCGTCGCGCACGTCGTCGACATGCAGTCGTCCGACCCCACCCGGATCCTCGATCCAGGCGAGCTCGGTCGTGCCATCGCCATCCATGTCGGCGCCGCCGACGATCGAGACGCCGCCGGCCACCGGCCCGGTCGAGGCGATCGGCCCGCTGTGCTTGCCATAGACCGTCAGCCAGGCGCCCGCCGGGCCGGTGATCGCAGTCACGACTTCCGCTCTGCCGTCGCCGTCCAGGTCCGTGCATACCGGCGCGCCGCCCGTGTAGAGCTGGCCCTCGGGCAGCTCGGCCGTCGCCGGCAGCACGCCCCAGTCGGTGTGGACCAGCAGCACCATCGCCCGGTATGCCGTCTCCTGCCCGTCCCGCTTCACCGGCTGGACGTAGCCCGCGTCCTCGCACCCCCAGGCGACGTCGTCTGCCTCCAGCGCGCGGGCCAGGCCCGGCGGAAGGGACAGCGCAACGCACGCCACCAGGGCCGCGCCAAGCCTCAAATCTGCTTCTCCGGCATCTGCACGACCAGCCCGTCCAGCGCCGGCGTCACCTTCAGCTGGCAGGTCAGCCGCGATCGCGTCGCGTCCGGCTCGAAGGCAAAGTCGAGCATGTCGATCTCCATGTCTTCCTTCCCCGGCAGCTTCTCCACCCAGCCGGGGTCGACATAGACATGGCAGGTCGAGCAGGCGCAGGCGCCGCCGCAATCCGCATCGATGCCGGGAATGTTGTTCGACACCGCGCCTTCCATGACCGTCAGTCCCTCGGCCACGTCGACGGTGTGCTTGGTGCCATTGTGCTCGATATAGGTGATCTTCGGCATGCCTGCTCTCATTGCCCTTGTGGGCGCCTATCTAGCCGCTCGGTCTGGCGAATTCCAGCCTTCCGCTACTCGGCGGGCGTTGCCGCCTGGGCGCGGGTCAGCACCGTCTCGTATCCGTCGCGCGGGTGGCGGGGGACCAGCGTCGCCAGCATCAGCGACACGCACGACATCGTCACCGCCAGCCCGAAGACGCCGGCCGGCGCGACCAGCCACAGGTAGCCCAGCGCGGCCGGCAGGAAGACCGCGGCGATGTGGTTGATGGTGAACGCCACCGCCGCCGTCGGCGCCTGGTCGCCCGGGTCTGCGATCTTCTGCAGGTAGGTCTTCTGCGCGAAGGCCATGGCGAAAAACAGATGGTCGACGACGTAGAGCGCTGCGGCGACATGCCAGCTCCAGTCGAACCAGTAGACGCCGGTGTAGAGCGAGAAGATGCCGACCAGCCCGCAATACTCCAGGATCAGCGCCCGGCGCTCGCCATGACTCTGGATGAAGCGGCCGACCAGCGGCGCGAAAACCATGTTGGCCAGGTAGTTGACGACAAAGAGCCAGGCCATCTCGTGCACGCGCAGGCCGAACTTCTCGACCATCATGAAGGCGGCGAAGACGACGAAGATCTGCCTCCGCGCGCCCGACATGAAGACCAGCGCATAGTACAGCCAGTAGCGCTGGCGCAGCACGAAGCCCCGCCGCTGTACGACCCGCCCCTGGAAGCGTGGAAAGACCAGCCAGGCGCCGATCGCGACCGCCACGCCCACCGCGCCGCCGGCCCGGTAGAGCCCGTCATATCCCAGCCCCAGCAGCTGCGCGCCCAGCGCCACGCCGCCATAGGCGATGAGCGACCCGACCGAGCTGGCCGCGACGATCCAGCCCAGCGCCTGCGGCGCGCGGCGCTTGTCCAGCCACTGGAGCTGCATCGACTGCGCCGCGGTCTCGTAATAGTGGAAGCCCATCGAGCTGAAATAGGTGGTCAGGAGCAGGCCCCAGAACGTCGGGAATTCCGACACGATCATCGTCGTCGCGCCCAGCAGCACCAGCGAGATCAGGGCCAGCGTCTGCTCGCGCATGAAGCGCAGCAGGAAGACGACGAGGAAGGACAGGAACCCCGGCAACTCGCGCACGGTCTGCAGCCAGCCCATGTCGTGACCGTCGAACCGCGCCATCTCGACGGCGAAGTTGTTGACCAGCACCATCCAGGTGGACAGCGACAGCCAGACGCCCGCCTGCATGACCAGCAGCATGGTCTCGGGCCGGCGCCAGCGCGGCAGGTGCTCGATCTCGTCGGTCAGCGTCAGGGCGCGAGGCATCGGCGGTCTCCTGCCCGGCACCTAGCGCCCGGCAGGAGTGCGCGCCAGCGGAATTGCCATGGCGCGCCGGGAAATCACCCTTGCGCTGCAGGAATGCCCGCCGGGGCGCCCGCGTCACCAACCCGGCGCCAGGATTCGCAGGAACCCGGCGGTCCGCCCCTCGGTGCGCCGCGATCAGGCGCGCGGCATGACCTCCAGCTTGACGCGGCCGACGCCCGTCTTCACCAGGCCGATCTTCTTCGCCGCGCCGCGCGACAGGTCAATGACGCGCTTGCCGACATATGGCCCCCGATCGTTGACGCGCACGACCACCGACTTGCCGTTCGTCTGGTTCGTCACCCGCAGCCGCGTGCCGAAGGGCAGGGTGCGATGCGCTGCCGTCAGCTCGTTCTGGTCGAAGCGCTCGCCATTGGCCGTCAGCCGTCCCTGAAAACCGGGGCCGTACCAGGAAGCGGTGCCGACGACGGGATTGGATGGGGTCGGCATGATGCCGTGGGCCGCTGCGGAAATGGCCCAGAGGGCGATCAGGGCGGCTCCGCACGCAGTCTTCAGGTTAGTCATTCCAGATCACTCGCCAGTCACTCGCGACACAATCGATCGCGGCGGCGCCCTTGGCAGGTTTTTGCTGCAATGCACAATAGAAAACTGCACCAAGCGGACAGCATGACGCAGATGTGAAGCTGGCGAGAAGTTCGACAAAAGCGACGCGTCCTGTTCGCTGAATGACTGCAATGTGTCGGATTCCGGACATCCAGGAAGATGTCGATACCCGCAGCGACATCCCGGTTCGGACGCCCGTGCCTGTGGCCGGTCATCGAAAGAAACGCTGTTCCCTCGGTTGTCGCCGGCCGGGAGGCCACGAGCGCCGCGGGGCAGGGCGAGCGGCGGGGCGGCACGAACCGGCAATGGCAGCACCTTCACCCGGAGCGCCCGAGACCCCGCGCCGGCAGCGACCTTGACCGCGCAGCCTCCTCTCCGGTCAGTAAAGTCCGCGGTCGGCCATGATCTGCGACTGGCGCGCGTTCTCCTCGGCGGTCAGACCGCGGACGTGGTCGAGCAGCATCTGCGGATAGCTCGGCAGCATGCTGCGGTCGATCTGCACCGCGGGGTCCCAGAGGCTTGAGCGGACCAGCGCCTTGCCGCAGTGCAGGAATGCCTCCTCGACCGCGACGACCAGCCCGACCTTGGGGACGCGGCCGTCGAAGGCGCAGTCTTCCAGCAGCCGGGCGTCGTCGGTGATGCGCGCCGTGCCGTTGATGCGCAGGGTCTCGTTCATGCCGGGCACCAGGAACAACATCCCGATCCGCGGATTGCCCAGCAGGTTTGACATGCCGTCCAGTCGGTTGTTGCCGATCCGGTCGGGCAGCAGCAGCGTGCGGTCATCCAGCACGCGGACGAAGCCCGGCGGGTCGCCGCGCGGCGAGACGTCCGCGCCGTCCGGCCCCTGCGTGGCGATCACGCAGAAGGGCGAGCGCGCGATGATGTTCCGGCAGTGCCTGTCCAGCGCCGGCAGCACCTTGTCGGTCGCGCGGCTCAACGCGACGGGATGCAGCGCGCGCAACGCCGCCTCGTCGGTCAGGAAACTCGTGTCGGCGGGTAGCATGGCACCTCCGGCGGCTGGCAACGATTCAGGGTAGCGAACAATCCGGCCGGAACAAACCACCACGCTTCCCCGCGGGCGTCGCCGACGGCGGGCACGGGGTCCGGTTGGTCCGCTACCGCGAGAAGCGCGCCAGCAGCCGAGCCAGCGGGTTGTCCGGCTTGCCTTCCAGCGCCTTGTCGGCCTTGGCGCGGGCGTCGCCGACCTTCTTTGCTGCCGTTCGTGCCTGGTGCGGCGGCTTCGGCCCGGCCGGCCCCGCCCGTCCAGACTGCCCGCCGGGCTTCGCCGCGCTCGGCGGCCTGGCGCGTAGCGCCACGGCGTTCTGGAACCCGGCATCATCGCCCTCAACCAGCTTGCCGATGCCGTCGGCGATGCCGTCGAGCACCGGCTCGACGATCTCCAGCTCGGCCTTCGAGAAATCGTGCAGCACGTGGCCCGAGACCGCGTCCTTGTGCCCCGGATGACCGATTCCGACGCGCACTCGCGCATAATCGGGTCCAAGGTGCGCGTGGATCGAGCGAAGCCCGTTATGCCCGGCATGGCCGCCGCCGATCTTCACCCGGCATTTGCCGGCGGCGAGGTCGAGCTCGTCATGGATGACGATGATGTCGGCCTGGTCGATCTTCAGGAACCGCGCCGCCTCGGCAACCGAGCGGCCGGATTCGTTCATGTAGGTCGAGGGTTTGAGCAGCACGACGCGCTTGCCCCCGATCCGCCCCTCGGTCGTCTCGCCCTGGTATTTCGAGCGCCACGCCGTGAAGTCGCCGCCGCGGGCGATCCGGTCCAGCGCCATGAAGCCGACATTGTGCCGATGCCCGGAATAGGACGGACCCGGATTGCCCAGGCCCGCAATCAGGATCACGTCGCCGGTCGCGAAGGCCGCCTTCTGCGGGCCCGACTTAGCCGTTGGCTTCGCGGATGCGCTTCGCTGCGTCCTTGTCATAGGCGACGCCCTTCTCGTCGAACAGTTTGTCCAGCTCGCCGGTCATCGTCATCTCGGTGACGATGTCGCAGCCGCCGACAAACTCCTGCTTGACGTAGAGCTGGGGCGTGGTCGGCCAGTCCGAGAACTCCTTGATGCCCTGGCGCAACTCGGGGCTCTCCAGGATGTTCACGTCGTGGAAGCCGACGCCAAGGTAGCCAAGGATCTGGGCGACGCGGCTGGAAAAGCCACATTGCGGCATGGTGGCGGTGCCCTTCATGAACAGCACGACGTCGTTGGCGTCGACGGCCTGCTTGATCTGGTCCTTGGCGGCGGTGGTGTCGAGCATGGATGTGTCCTCTTGGCTCAGTCCGGGGCGCTGGTCTGCAACGCCAGCGCGTGCAGCGGCGCGTTCGCCCCTTCCAGGATTTCCTTCAGCGCGGCGTTAACCATGCGTTGCTGCTGGACGCGGTTCTTGCCGCGAAAGCTCTCATCGACGACCGTCGCGGCATAGTGGTTGCCGTCCCCGGCCAGGTCGCGGATTTCGACCTTCGCCTGCGGGAAGGTGGCCTTGATGAGTCGCTCGATCTCGGCGGCTTGGATGGGCATGGTGTTCCGATCACTGTCTCAACGCTGGATTTAGAGATCGCGGGCCCGCGTGGCAAGCCGCCCGCCGGGGGTCGGCCCGCGATCCCGTGCGGCCGGCAGAGCGCAGGCGGCGGCCCCGGACCCGGACCCCTGCACTGCGCGGCCAGACGGCGGCCCCGAGCGGCCGAGATCGGCTTCTACTCCGCGCAGCGACACGCCGCAGCGTATCCGGGACGCCGTCAGTCCTTGGCCCGCAACAGCCGCTCGACGATCTCGCGCGTGTTGCGCGACAGCTCCGGCAGCCCGACGATCCGCTCCATCTCGTCCCGCATCTTCGCCTGCCGGCCCGCGTCATAACGCGCCCAGGTCTCGAAGACGCCGGCGACGCGCGCCGCCGTCTGCGGATTGACCTTGTCCAGCCTCATCAGCCAGTCGGCGACGAAGCGATAGCCCGACCCGTCCGCCGCGTGAAATCGCGAGGGGTTGCCTGCCGCGAAGGCGCCGATCAGCGCCCGGAACTTGTTCGGGTTCTTCCACTCGAACGCCGGCGCCTCGGCCAGCGCCCGGACCCGCGCCAGGGTGTCCGGCTGCGGCGACGAGGCCTGCAACGCCAGCCACTTGTCGACGACCAGCGAGTCCGCCTTCCAGCGCGCGTGGAACTCGGCCAACCGCTTTGCCGCCGTCGGCGCGCCGTAGTGCACCAGCGCGGTCAGCGCAGGCAGCGCCTCGGTCATGTTGTCGGCGGTCTCGAACTGCCGGTCGGCCAGCGCGCGGCCCGCCTCCGACGACTGCGCCAGCAGCGCCATCGCCCGGTTGCGCAACGCGCGCCGCCCGGCGCTCACGGAGTCCGGCGAGTAGGGCCCGGGAACCGCCATCGCCGCGTGCGCCTCGGCCAGCGGCCCGGCCAGCGCGGTGCCGAGCGCCCGGCGCATTGCGGTCACGGCGCGATGCACCGCCTCGGGGTCCACCGGCTCGGCGTGGCCCGAGATCTCGGCCGCCAGTTCCTCCTCGCCCGGCGCGTCCAGCGCCATCGCCTTGAAGGCGGGGTCCAGCGCCTCGTCGGCCAGCAGGTTGCCCAGCGCCTGCGTCCACTCGGTCGGGATCTGCTCGCCCCGCATCACCGCCAGCGCGATCGAGACGCCATAGTCCCGCCCGGCCTCCCAGCGCGCGAACGGGTCGGTGTCGTGCGCCAGCAGGAAGGCGCGCTCGGCATCCGTCACTTCGCGCTCCAGGATCACCGGGGCCGAGAAGCCGCGCAGCAGCGACGGCACCGGCCGCGGCGTCACCCCCTCGCCGCGACGGCCGGGCAGGGGGCCGGGCGGCAGCTCGGACAGGTCGATCTCGAAGACGTGCTCGGCCCCGGTCATCTCGACCACGGTCGTCGGCAGGATCTCGGTGCCGTCCTGCGCCAGCAGCCCCAGCGCGATCGGGATCACCTGCGGCGCCTTGTCCGGCTGGCCCGGCGTCGTCGGCGTGTGCTGGCGGAAGGTCAGCCTGTAGATGTTGCCGTGCAGCGCCTCGGTCACGCCCAGCCGCGGCGTTCCGGCCTGCGAATACCACCGCTTGAACTGCGCCAGGTCGCGGCCCGTCGCATCCTGAAATACCGCCAGCCAGTCCTCGATCGTGCAGGCCTGCCCGTCATGCCGCTCGAAATAGAGGTCCAGCGCCTTGCGATACGCCTCCGGCCCGATCAGCGTGTGCAGCATGCGGATGACCTCGGCGCCCTTCTCGTAGACCGTCGCCGTGTAGAAATTGTTGATCTCGACGTATTCCTCCGGCCGCACGGGATGGGCCAGCGGCCCGGCATCCTCGCGGAACTGCCGCGCTCGCAGCGCCTGCACGTCGCCGATCCTCTGCACCGCGCCGGATCGCTCGTGCTCCGAGAACTGCTGGTCTCGGAATACCGTCAGCCCCTCCTTGAGGCACAGCTGGAACCAGTCGCGGCAGGTGATCCGGTTGCCTGTCCAGTTGTGGAAATACTCGTGCGCGACGATCGACTCGATCATCTCGTAGTCGCGGTCGGTCGCCGTCTCGGGGCTGGCCAGCACGTATTTCGAGTTGAAGACGTTCAGCCCCTTGTTCTCCATCGCCCCCATGTTGAAGTCGTCCACGGCGACGATCATGAAGAGGTCTAGATCGTATTCCCGGCCATACGCCTCCTCGTCCCATTTCATCGAGCGCTTGAGGCTATCCATCGCATAGGCGCACTTGCCCTCGTCGCCCGGCCGCACCCAGACCTGCAGGCGCACCTCGCGGCCGGACATGGTGCGAAAGCTGTCCTCGTGCGCCACCAGGTCGCCGGCGACCAGCGCGAACAGGTAGCTGGGTTTCGGGAACGGATCCTGCCACTCGGCAAAGTGCCGCCCGTTCGGCAGGTCGCCGCTCGCCACCGGGTTGCCGTTCGACAGCAGCACCGGGCAGGCCGCCTTGTCCGCTTCGATGCGCACGTCGAAGACGGCCATGACGTCCGGCCGGTCGGGGTAGTAGGTGATTTTGCGAAAGCCCTCGGCCTCGCACTGCGTGCAGTACATGCCGCGCGACAGGTACAGCCCCTCCAGCTCGGTGTTCGCCGCCGGGTCGATCTCGGTCTCGCACTCCCAGACGAAGCGATCGGGCAAGGGGCCGGCCAGCCGCAGCTCCTCGCGCGTCGTCTCGACCTTGTCCGTGATGTCCTGCCCGTCGACCGCGGCCGAGACCAGCGACAGCTTGCGCCCGTGCAGGACCAGATCGGCGGGACCCTCGCCATTGCGTCGAAACTCGATCCGCGCCCGCACCCGCGTCGCACCGGGCTCCAGGTCGAAGACCAGCCCGACCCGGTCGATCAGCCAGTTCGGCGGGCGATAGTCGGACAGGCGGGTCGGCGTCTGGGCGGGCAGGGCGTCGGGTCGCATCGCGGGTCCTCTCTCGTGGGTCGGCCCTGACATAGACCCTGCCCGCCGGCCTAGCTAGGGCGCGGCGCATCGGCTATGCAGCCGCCCGGGGCAGGGGACGGACATGGCGACAGCGAAACGGGCGCCGGCGAAGCGCGCGGCGCAGGGCAAGGGCAAAGGCAAGGCGAAACCAGATCCGCGGCCCTGGGGTCTGTGGGCAGCGGCCGTCATCGTCGCCGTCGCGGCGCTGCGGCTCGCCTTCAACGCGCTCGGCCTGGTACCCGTCCATTTCGACGAGGCGCAGTACTGGGCCTACGGGCAGGAACTCGCCTGGGGCCATTTCTCCAAGCCGCCGCTGGTCGGCTGGGTGATCCGGGCGTTGACCGCGCTGGGCGGCGACACGACCTTCTGGCTGCGCCTCGGCGGCGTGCTGGCCCATGCCGCGATCGCCGCCATGCTCTACCTGACCGGCCGGCGGCTCTGGGACGCAAGGACGGGCTTCTGGGCGGCGGCGGCCTACACGGCGGCGCCCGGCGTGACGGCCTCGTCCATCGTGATGACGACCGACCCGGTGATGATGCTCTTCTGGGCAGTGGCGCTCTACGCCTGGTTCCGCGCCGCCGAGGGCCAGGGCCGCGCCTGGTGGGCCGCCCTCGGCGCGGCGGTCGGCCTGTCGATGCTGGCCAAATATACCGGCATCGCCTTCGCCGCCGGCGCGCTCGGCTACGGGCTGTTCTCGGCGCGCGGCCGCGACTGGCCCGGGGCGGCCATCGCCGCCGGCGTCGCGCTGCTGGTCTTCGCGCCAAATCTCGCCTGGCTCGCTGCGCACGGCTTCGTCACCGTCGAGCACGTCGCCGCGGACGCGACGCCGGGCGGTGGCCACTGGCACGCGGGCCAGCTCGCCGAATTCCTCGGCGCGCAGCTCGGCGTGATCGGCCCGGCGTGGTTCATCGCCATTGTCGCGGCGCTCTGGTGGCGGCGCGAATGGCTGGCGGACTGGCGGATGCGGATGCTGGCCTGGCAGACCTTCGGCCTGCTCGGCGCCATGACGGTCCTGGCGTTCTGGACGCGCGCCCAGCCGAACTGGGCGGCGCCGGCCTATGTCGCCGGCTCGCTGCTCGGCGCGCGCATCGTGCTGGCGCATGGCTGGTACTGGGCGCCAAAGGCGCAGGCGTCCATCGGAGCCGTTGCGGCGATCGCGCTCTATACCGCCGCCGCGGCCTACGCCGCCTTCCCGCTCGACCTGCCGCGCGGCGCCGACCCGTTCAAGAAGATGCGCATCGGCGAGCCGTTCTGCGAGGCCGCCCTCGGCCAGATGGGCGAGGAGGGCGCCGAGGTCCTGCTTTCCGACGACCGCCGACGCCTCGCCGAGTGCATGTTCCTCGGCGACCTGACCTGGGACGACATCGCCGTGTGGAACCCCGACCTGATCCCCGAGAACCACGCCGAGATGGTCTCGACGCTGCGCCCCGGCGATGCGCGCCCGATGTTGCTGGCCGTCATGTCGCCCAAGGCCGCCCGCGCCATCGCCCGCCATTTCGAGGACGCCCGCGAGATCGAGACCGGCACGATCCAGACCCATGCCGGCCGCGGCTTCGACTACTCGATCTGGGCCGTGCAGGGGTTCAGGGGCTACTGAGTCGACGCGGGGCCTCTGCCGGTCAGATGAACAGCGCCATCACCGCCGCTGCGGCGCCCGCCATGGCCTTGACGCCGGGTGCTGCGCCGACCAGGCCGTCCCAGAGCTGCTTCACCACGCCGGGCTCGGGCTTCTCCTTGCTGGCCTCCTGCTCCAGCGAGGTAAGCAGCGCCGAGGCGGCCGCGTTGCCGCTCGCGGCGACGACCTTCTCGAGGTCGTGGAATGCCGCGGCCAACTGCGGGTCGCGCTTCGAGATGATGGTCATGTCACCGTGGAACTCGGCGTGGCCGCCGGTGACGACGGGGCCGGTCACGTTGCTGACCGTGGTGGTCACGCGGTTGTCGGCGTAGGTCAGCGAGACGCCCCCGCCGGCAAAATTCTCCGCGTAATCGTCGATCGACGAGAAGTGCAGTCCCGCCTCCTCGGACAGGCGCGCCAGCTCGGCCACCGCCTCGGCCGAGCGCTGCTCGTATCCCAGTATTACGTGACAGACCTTGTCGTGGTTTTCGACATGCCAGCGGTGCAACTCGGCCGACAGCGGGATCCCGGCAAGGTCGCCGGAATAGCCGACTTCGTATTCGCGCCGGACACTCCAGATCATGCTGCCGGCCAGCCCGAGCACGGCGTCTTCGCCCATGTAGGCATTCGAGACGATTCCCTTCAGCTGGTCGAAGCGCGCGGGATCGGAGTCGCGCATGAAGGCGAAATCGGTGTCGAACCTGTCATAGAGCCTGTGCAGCTTGCCGCAGAGCGCGTGCTTCACTGCCGGGCTGCGCTCGTCCAGCCCAGCCTGGTACTCGGCCAACTCGACCAGGAAGCGGCGGTAGTCGTCCGGCTCGGTGCTGCCCTCGAAGCCGGGGTAGGTCTTGAGAAAACCGATGAACGAGCCGTTCCAGGCGTGGACGGTGCCGTAGAGTTCCGTCACCCACGCGACCGCAAGCCGGCGGCGCCGGTCTTCGCGCGACGGGACCTGCCCGCGCAGCAGATCCGCAATCTGCAGAATCCCCTGTTCCGGGGGCGGGTTGTTTTGGTCGTCCGGCATGGCCAGCCCTCAGGTTTCCTCAAGGGAAGGCTACACGAAACGGCCCTGCGCGGCCACACCGGCCACTCCCATCGCGGGCAGGGCGGGGCCGGGGCGCAACCATCCCAGGCGCGGCCGTCCCACCAGAGCGTCAACCCATCGCGGCCATCATTTCCCGCCCGATCAGCATTCGCCGGATTTCCTGCGTGCCGGCGCCGATCTCCATCAGCTTTGCGTCGCGCATCAGCCGGCTGACGGGCGTCTCGTTCAGATACCCGGCGCCGCCCATCGCCTGCACGGCTTGCACCGACTGCTCCATCGCCTTCTCCGAGGCGTAGAGCACGCAGGCGGCGGCGTCCTGGCGCGTGACCTCGCCGCGGTCGCAGGCGCCTGCCACCGCGTAGACATAGGCCCGCGCCGAGTTCATCGCCGTGTACATGTCGGCGATCTTGCCCTGCATCAGCTGGAAGCTGCCGATCGGCTGGCCGAACTGCCGGCGCTCCGCCATGTAGGGCATCACCTCGTCGAGACAGGCATGCATGATGCCGATTCCAATGCCGGACAGCACGACGCGCTCGTAATCCAGCCCGGACATCAGCACGCGCGCCCCGCGCCCCTCCTCGCCGAGCACGTTCTCGAAGGGCACCTCGCAGTCCTCGAAGATCAGCTCGCAGGTATTCGAGCCGCGCATCCCCAGCTTGTCCAGCTTCTGCCCTGTGGAAAACCCTGTGAACTCTTTCTCGATCAGGAACGCCGTGATGCCGCGCGACCCGGCCTCCGGGTCCGTCTTGGCATAGACGACCAGCGTGTCGGCATCCGGCCCATTGGTGATCCAGAACTTGGTGCCGTTCAGGCGGTAGTGGTCGTTCCGCTTCTCGGCCCGCAGCTTCATCGAAACCACGTCCGATCCGGCCCCGGCCTCGGACATGGCCAGCGCGCCGACATGCTCGCCGCTGACCAGCCGGGGCAGGTAGCGCGCCCTCTGCTCGGCCGTGCCGTTCAGGCGGATCTGGTTGACGCAGAGATTGGAATGCGCCCCGTAGGACAGCGACACCGAGGCCGAGGCCCGCGCGATCTCCTCGACCGCGACGACGTGGGCGAGATACCCCATCGCCGCGCCGCCATACTCCTCCTCGACGGTGATCCCCAGCAGGCCCATTTCGCCCATCTCGCGCCACAGCTCGCGCGGAAAGGCGTTGTCGCGGTCGATCGCCATGGCCTGCGGTGCGATCCGCTCCTGCGCGAAACGGTGCACCGCCTCGCGCAGCGCCTCGATCTCCTCGCCCAGGCCGAAGCTCATGCTGGCTGTGAACACGGGGTGGTCCTCCGTCGCACGCGGCCCTGGGCCGCTCCGCCGATTGTCAGGATGACGGCCGCCCTCCCGGGCCGCTGTCAAGCCGCCGCCGACCTTACCGGCTCAACTCGCGCGTTGCCGCTTCCAGCCCGGCCAGCGTCATCGGGAACATGCGCTCACCCATGATCTCGCGGATCATCCCGATCGAGTGCGTGTAGCGCCAGTGCTTCTCGGGCACAGGGTTGATCCAGGCGGCGTGCGGCCATTTCCCCAGCGCCCGGCGCAGCCAGACCTCGCCGGCCTCGGCGTTCCAGTGCTCGTTGGCGCCGCCCGGGTAGATGACCTCGTAGGGGCTCATCGAGGCATCCCCGACGATCACCAGCTTGTAGTCCGGCCCGTAGGTGTTCAGCACCTCCCAGGTCGGCGTCTGCCGGTCCCAGCGCCGCCGGTTATCGCGCCACAGGCCCTCGTAGAGGCAGTTGTGGAAGTAGTAGTATTCCAGGTGCTTGAACTCGGTGCGCGCCGCCGAGAACAGCTCCTCCACCACCTTGATGTGGTCGTCCATCGACCCGCCGATGTCGAACAGCATCAGCACCTTGACGGCGTTGTGTCGCTCGGGCCGCATCTGCACGTCCAGGTAGCCGTGCTCGGCCGTTCGCCGGATCGTGCCGTCGAGGTCCAGCTCCTCCACCGCCCCTTCGCGCGCCCAGCGTCGCAGGCGGCGCAGGGCCACCTTGATGTTGCGCGTGCCGAGTTCCACCGTGTCGTCCAGGTTGCGAAACTGCCGCTTGTCCCAGACCTTCACGGCGCGGCGGTGGCGGCTCTCGTGCTGGCCGATCCGCACGCCCTCGGGGTTGTAGCCATAGGCCCCGAAGGGCGACGTGCCCGCCGTGCCGATCCACTTCGAGCCGCCCTGGTGGCGCCCCTGCTGCTCGGCCAGCCGCTGGCGCAGCGTCTCCATCAGCTTGTCCCAGCCGCCCAACGCCTTGACTTCGGCCTTTTCGGCCTCGGTCAGGTACTTCTCGGCCATCTTCCGCAGCCACTCCTCCGGCAGCGCCCGCTCCTCGACGCCCTCCGGGCTGCCCGAGACGGCCTCTAGCCCCTTGAACACCTCGGCGAACACCTGGTCGAAGCGGTCGAGATGGCGCTCGTCCTTCACCAGCGCGGCGCGGGCGAGGAAGTAGAACTCCTCGACGATCGTACATCACGACTTCGGCGTCCATCGCCTCGATCAGCGTCAGGTGCTCGCGCAGCGAGACGGGCACCTTCGCCGCGCGCAGGCCGAAGAACAGGTTCAGGAACATCGCCCCGGCGCCTCAGCCCAGCCGCACGACGAACAGCATGAGCAGAAGGCCGAACAGGAAGGCCGGAATGCCGTGCGCCAGCGCATACTGCACCTTGTCAGCCGTCGTGCCGCCGCGCGCCGAGGCGCGGCGCCAGCCGACGGCGGCGGCGATGAGGAAAAGGATGAAGCCAACGACCATGCCGCCTACCTAGGCGGTTCTCCCACGGCGGTCCAGCGTGAGCTTACTCGGGCGTCCAGCGCCGCAGCATGGCGTTGTCCCGGCCCAGCGCAAAGGCGCCCCAGGCGCCAGCCTGCTGGATCGCTTCGCTGGTATGCGCGGTCTGCTTCGTCGCGCGCAGCACCGCCGCCTGCAGGTCGTAATAGGCGGTCAGCCGCTCCTCCTGCCCGTAGGCGGCAAAGATCCGGTCCAGTCCCTCGGCGATCTCCCAGGCCGCCGCGGGCTTGCCGGCGCGGTAGAGCAGCCGGGCCTTGTCCAGCCGGATCTGCGCCACCCTGATGTCCTCGCCGCCATGCGCGGCGGCACAGACCAGCGCGGCGTCGTCCAGCGTTCGCATCGCCCTGGTGGTATCGTCGCCATAGGCTCGCGCCAGCGCCTGAAGGCTGCGGCAGTGATAGGCCGTGCCGGGCGCGCGTCGCTCGGCGAGACGCAGCGCCTCGATCGCCGAGCCGACACGCTTGCGCGCGGATCGCGAGCGGTCGAAGGCATCGCGCATCGTGTCGGCCCAGCCCGCCATCTCGCGCGGGTGGAGCGCCGGCAGGGGCGGCGCGTCACGCCCCTCCGGGTTCAGCCGGTCCAGCGCTGCCAGCGCCCGTTCGCGCGTCTCACGACGGCTCAGACCAGTGTGCAGCTCCGGCTGGTAAAGCACCTGCAGCATGAGATAATCCAGCTTTGTCGGCCAGATATGTGCGGCGTCGTCGTTGAAGATGGACGAACTCAGCGCATAGAGGTCGTCGGCCGGCCCGAGCGCCTGCGCGATCTCCTCGAGCAGGCACGAGCGCACCAGGTAGGGCTCGGCGTTGTCGGGAATGAAGACCGTCATCGTCTCGACGGTATCCATCGTCTCGAATGGCCGCGTGCCATAGCGGCGCGGATTGCGGCTGAAAGAATCCCAGTCCGGGCTGCCCGGCGCCACCAGGCAGTAATGCTTGGGCACGCGGGTACGGAACTGCTTGCCCGACACGAAGCTGATCAGCAGGTTGTTGGGTGCCGGCCCGCGCGCGATGCGCACGCCGGCCCGGATGCGCAGCTCGGCGAGATAGCGGTCGATGAACCCGAAATAGCTCTCGCCGCCCGGCCCGGTGACGCCGACCGAGATCGGCACCTCGTAGCGGATCAGGTGCTTGCGCCGGCCACCCCATTCCAGGTCGTGCGTCAGCGTGACGAACAGGTCGGCCAGGCTCTCGTTGGAGTAACGCGTCGTCCCCACCGGCACCGCCGAGCCCAGCACCGGCGCCAGCGGCTGCGCGCCCGGCTCGTAGGGCCCACGATCCGCCGCGCCGGCAGCACTCCAGGCCAGTAGCCCTGCCAGTAGACAGGCCAGCCGCATCAGCGGTTGTACCGGATGAACGGCGTCACCTTGGCGATCCGGTCATAGAGCTGGCGCGCCGTGGCGTTGAAGTCCTGCGTCAGCCAGTAGACCGCCGGGCAGCCGGCCGCGTCGGCGGCGGCATAGACCCCCTCGATCAGCTTGCGCCCGGCACCGCTGCCGCGCGCCTCGGTGCTGACGAAGAGGTCCTGCAGGTAGACGACGTTCTCGACGCGCCAGCAGTGCCGGTGAAACAGGTAGTGCGTAAGACCGATCAGCCGGCCGTCGCGCTCGGCGACCAGCCCGTGGAACTCGTTCGGGTCGTCCGACAGCAGCCGGGCAAAGGTCGTCCGATAGACCTCGTCCGGCACGCTCGTCTCGTAGAATTCCAGATAGCCGGTCCACAGCACCCGCCACTCGGCCTCGTCCCGCGCCTCGACCGGGCGGATGGTCGTATCGCTCATGCTGCCTCCAGTGACGCCGTGCGCTGCCGCCGAATTCTCGCACGGTCGACCGGCACAGGGTCGGTTGCAAGTCCGATCTCGCGCCCGGCCGAAAGTCGGGCAGGGGGCCGGGGCCTCGCTGCGGGTGAGAACGCAGCCTGCCGAGCGCGGCGCCTCAGCCGCCCTGTCGACGTGCCAGGAAGGCCAGCCGCTCGAACAGGTGGACGTCCTGCTCGTTCTTCAGAAGCGCCCCGTGCAGCGGCGGGATGGCGCTGCGCGGGTCGGCGCGCAGGGTCTCGGGCTCGACGTCGTCGGCGACCAGCAGCTTCAGCCAGTCCAGCACTTCCGAGGTCGAGGGCTTCTTCTTCAGGCCGGGTGTTTCGCGGATGTCATAAAACCGCGTAAGCGCCTCGCGTACAAGCTTTTTCTTGATACCCGGGAAATGCACGTCGACGATCCGCAGCATCGTCTCGGTGTCGGGGAACGAGATGAAGTGGAAGAAGCAGCGGCGCAGGAAGGCGTCCGGCAACTCCTTCTCGTTGTTCGAGGTGATGATGACGATCGGCCGTTGCTTCGCGCCAATCGTCTCGCCCGTCTCGTAGACGTGGAACTCCATCCGGTCGAGTTCCTGCAGCAGGTCGTTCGGGAACTCGATATCCGCCTTGTCGATCTCGTCGATCAGCAGAACGACGCGCTCGTCGGCGTCGAACGCCTCCCACAACTTACCCGGCTTGATGTAGTTGCGGACGTCGCGAACCCGTTCGTCGCCAAGCTGCGAATCACGCAGGCGCGAGACTGCGTCGTATTCGTACAGGCCCTGGTGCGCGCGCGTCGTCGACTTGACGTGCCACTCGATCAGCCGCAGCCCAAGCGCCCCGGCGACCTGGCGGGCCAGCTCGGTCTTGCCGGTGCCGGGCTCGCCTTTCACCAGCAGCGGGCGCTCCAGCCGGATGGCCGCGTTCACCGCCACCGTCAGATCCTCGGTCGCGACGTACTCGGCCGTGCCCTCAAAGCGCATATCCACCTGTCCTGATTGCTGAATTCGCTCCCCGCGGGCGCGGGGAATTGGGTCGATATAGCGCAATTCGGACCGCGTTTTAAGGCGTGACATTGCGGGGGTCTTGGACTATGGAAACGGCCCACGAGGGGACGGGGCGTCATGGTGAAAAAAGCCATGGCAGGTAAGGGGTTCTGGAATGAAAATGGACACCAGGGTCAAGGTCGACTACGTACCGACCGATGGCGAACCTTTCATGAACGACCGCCAGAAGGACTACTTCCGCCGCAAGCTGATCGAATGGAGGACGTCGATCCTGGACCAGAGCCGCGGCACCGTGGCCATGATGCAGGAGGACACGACCAACATCCCCGACCTCGCCGACCGCGCCAGCGCCGAGACCGACCGCGCGCTCGAACTGCGCACCCGCGACCGCCAGCGCAAGCTGATCGCAAAGATCGACGCCGCGCTCCGCCGGATCGAGGACGGCAGCTACGGCTACTGCGAGGTGACGGGCGAGCCAATCGCGCTCAGGCGCCTTGATGCCCGACCGATCGCCACCCTCTCGCTTGAGGCGCAGGAAATGCACGAGCGTCGCGAGAAGGTGCACCGCGACAGTTGAGGCGGATGGCAGCGCGGGGAAGCTGACCGCCGCACACCGCCGCGGCCCAAAGGCCACACCGCCCGACAACCCTCCCCGTCAGGAACGCAAGCGCGCCACCAATTCCGGGGCCGTCGCATTTCCATGTTGCCGTCATGCCACCCTGCGGCATAAACGGGAGTGTTCCCCCGACCGTCGACGCGAGATGCTCCCTCCATGATTCGTCTGCTCGCATCGCTTTTTTCCTTTGTCTCGCTCTCGATCATTTTCGCGGTCGGCGGCGTCGCAGGGCTCGTGCAGATCTACGGCCAGGACCTGCCGAGCTACGAGGAATTGCGCCAGTACCAGCCGAAGACGCTGACCCGCGTCTACTCGGGCACCGGCGACGTCATCGCCGAATTCGCGCGCGAGCGCCGGGTCTTCGTGCCGATCGACGAGGTGCCCGAAGTGGTCAAGCAGGCCTTCGTCTCGGCCGAGGACAAGCACTTCTACACCCATCCCGGCATCGACGCGCTGGCCATCGCCAAGGCGATCGGCCGCTACGCGATGGCCAAGGTCGCCGGCCGCAATGCGCAGCTTGCCGGCGCCTCGGGCATCACCCAGCAGGTCGTCAAGAACATGCTGGTCGGCGACGAGCGCAGCGTCGAGCGCAAGCTGCGCGAGGCGATCCTGGCCGTCCGCGTCGACGGCACGCTGTCGAAGGACCAGATCCTCGAACTTTACCTGAACGACATCTACTTCGGCGCGCGGGCCTACGGCATCGTCGCCGCGGCGCAGAACTACTTCGGCAAGACGCTCGAGGAGCTGACGCCCGCCGAGGCCGCCTACCTCGGCGGCCTGCCCAAGGAGCCGGCCAACCTGCATCCGATCAAGAACCACGACGCGGCGGTCGCCCGGCGCAACTACGTCCTGCGCGAGATGTACAACAACGGCGTTCTTGACGAGGCGACCTGGCGCGAGGCGACCGCCTCGCCCCTCGACACCATCCTCGACGAGCACACCCCGACCGTGCTCGGCGACGCCCGGCCGAACTACTTCACCGAGGAGGTCCGCCGCCAGCTGATCTCGGAGGTCGGCAGCAAGCAGCTCTACTACGGCGGCCTGACCGTGCGCGCGACGATCGACGAGGAACTGCAGAAGATCGCCCGCAAGGTGCTGCGCGACGCGCTCACAGAGTACGACCGCGGCCTCGGCCGCTATCGCGGCCCCGTCGCGACGATCGACGCGGCAAAGCTCAAGGCGGCCGATGGCGAGGACGGCCCGGGCTGGCGCGACCTGCTGTCCAAGGTCTCGGCGCCGCGCGACATCGACGGCTGGCACCTCGCCGTCGTGCTCGAGGTCGGCGACGACACGGCGCTCGTCGGCGCCGAGGGCGTGCGCAAGTCCGCCGAGGGCCAGCCCGAGGGCGTCGTCAGCCTGCGCCTGTCGCGCGAGCGCCAGTGGATCAGCCGCGTCACCGGCAGCAGCGGCACGCCGCGCTCGGCCGCCGACATCTGGCAGCCGGGCGACGTCGTCTATGTCGAGCGCGAGGACGACGGCTGGGCGATGCGCCAGATCCCCGAGGTCGAGGGCTCCTTCATGGCGATGGACCCCGACTTGGGCCGCGTCCTGGCGATGGTCGGCGGCTTCTCGTACCAGCACTCGGTCTTCAACCGCGCGACGCAGGCGATGCGCCAGCCCGGCTCGTCCTTCAAGCCCTTCGTCTACGCCGCGGCGCTCGACGCCGGCTACAAGCCCTCGACGATCGTGCTCGACGCGCCGATCGCCATCGACGACGGCACCAAGACCTGGCGGCCCAAGAACTCGGGTGGCGGCTTCCTCGGCCCGGTCCCGCTGCGTAAGGGGCTGGAGCTGTCGCGCAACCTGATGACCGTTCGCATCGCCCAGGCAATCGGCATGGACCGCGTCGCCACCTATGCCGAGCGCTTCGGCATCTACGACCACATGCCGAACCACCTAGCCTATGCGCTGGGCGCCGGCGAGACGACGCTCTACCGGCTGGTCGCCGCCTACGGCATGTTCGCGAACGGCGGCAAGCGCGTCGAGCCGACGCTGATCGACCGCGTCCAGGATCGCAACGGCAATACGCTCTACAGCCACGACCCGCGCTTCTGCCAGGGCTGCGACGTCGAGACTTTCGGCAAGAACCGCACGCCCATCCTGTTCGACGCGCGCAGCCAGATCATCGACCCGAACACCGCCTACAACCTGGTCGACATGCTGCGCGGCGTCGTCGACCACGGCACGGCCTCGCGCACGGTCGGGGGCCTCGGATTCCCCGTGGCGGGCAAGACCGGCACCACGAACGACGCCAAGGACGTCTGGTTCGTCGGCTTCACCCGCAACTTGGTCGCCGGCTGCTTCATCGGCTACGACAGCCCGAAGCCGCTCGGCCGGCACGCATACGGCGGCACGATGTGCGGCCCGGTCTTCCGCCAGTTCATGAAGGAGGCGATGCAGACCCGCCAGCCCGGCGAGTTCCGCCCGCCGCGCGAGGACCTGATGGTGACGGTCAAGTTCGACCGCGACACCGGCGAGCGGCTGCCCGACGACGCCGAGGGTCCAAACGTCGTCACCCAGCAATACGCGCTGGCCTCCGAGCCTGAGATCATCGGCGAGGAGCAGACGATCGCGCTGGCCGACGACTCGGTGCTGTTCGGCGGCTACGGCTCGGACCTGCCCTACATCCTGCCCGAAGGCGAGGACGTGCCGCTGGCCCGGGGCGGGGATGGCGGCGACAGCGTGCAAGGCGGCGGCGGGGGCGGCGCGGGCTTCAAGCGGCCGGCCAATGTCGGCCTCGGTACCGGCGGCCTCTACTGAACACCCAGGCCATCACCACGGGCCTGAACACGGCGCTTAACACGGCGCTCAACACGGGCCTCACCAAGGGCCTCAACACGGGACCAAAACGGCCGCGGCGCGCCCGCGGCCTTGCGCGCCGGCGGTCGCACTCCCCATCTGAGACGCCGCCGCCCCATTCGACGAGGAGCACCAGATGAAACCCGCCCTGAACGCCGCCGCGCTGGCGATCGCCCTGCTGGCAGGCACCACGCTCGGGATCGCGCCGGCAATGGCCGCCGCCCCGGGCCAGCCCGGCGCCGGTCCCTCGGGCATGCCGGTCGCGCCGGAGAACTCCATCATCGCCGTGCCCGACACGGTCGACCCCGGCCAGGCCGTCGAACGTCATCGTCGACGGCGCGCCGATCGGCTCGCGAATCGAGCTCTGGGGGCCGGTGACGCAATCAGGCGGCGGCTCCCGGATCGCCTCCAGCCCGCTGGTCGGCGGCACGGCCGAGCTGGTCGCGCCGACCCAGTCGGCCAGCTACGAGATCCGCTACGTCGCCGACGGCGGCAAGGTGCTGGCGCGCCGGGCCTTCGACGTCGCCGCGGTGCCGGTGGCGCTGAGCGTGCAGACGCCCATGGTCGCCGGCGGCGCGATGCGGGTCACCTGGCAGGGCCCGGCTGCCCCGGGCGACCGCTTCGAGATCGTCGGCCCGTCCGGCGCGGTGCTCGACAGCACGCCCGTCGCAGGCGACCCGGGCACCCGGAATGTCAGCACGCTGACCGTGCCGCAGCAGACCGGAACGCTCGAGCTGCGCTACGTCACCGGCGGGGGCGCGGTGCTGCGCTGGGTCCGCTTCGACGTGCAGTAGCGCCCGGACACGCCCCCGAACCGCCCCCCGACAGAGGCTCCCGCAAGGGGCGCCTCGCCCGGGGCCACACACTCGGACTGCAACGGACAGAGATGCGCGCCGAAACCCAATCCCTCGTCGACGAGATCGAGAAGTCGCTGGAGCTCCTGCGCAGCCGGCTCGGCTGGGAAACCGCCGAACACCGGCTCGAGGAGATGAACGCCCGCGCCGAGGACCCGTCGCTGTGGAACGACCCGGCAAACGCGCAGAAGATCATGCGCGAGCGCCAGAAGCTGGCCGACGGCATCGACGGCTACAAGGCGCTGGCCCAGGGCCTGACCGACAATGTCGAGCTGATCGAGCTCGGCGAGGCGGATGGCGACGACGACATCGTGCGCGACGCCGAGGCGGCGCTGGTCGATCTGCGCGAGACCGCCGCCGCGCGCGAGATCGAGGCGCTGCTCTCGGGCGAGACCGACGGCAACGACGCCTACCTCGAGGTCCATGCCGGGGCAGGGGGCACCGAAAGCTGCGACTGGGCGCAGATGCTGGCGCGCATGTATATCCGCTGGGCCGAGCGCCGCGGCTTCAAGGTCGAGCTGCAATCGGAAAGTCCGGGCGAAGAGGCCGGCATCAAGTCCGTCACCTACCGGATCAAGGGCGACAGCGCCTTTGGCTGGCTGAAATCCGAATCCGGCGTCCACCGGCTCGTTCGCATCTCGCCCTATGACAGCCAGGCGCGGCGGCACACCAGCTTCTCGTCCGTCTGGGTCTACCCGGTCGTCGACGACACGATCGAGATCGACATCCCGGACAAGGACATCCGGCTCGACACCTTCCGCTCGTCCGGCGCCGGCGGCCAGCACGTCAACAAGACGGATTCGGCCGTCCGCATCACGCACATCCCGACCGGGATCGTGGTCACCTCCTCCGAGAAATCGCAGCACCAGAACCGGGCCATCGCCTGGGCGGCGCTGCGCTCGCGGCTCTACGACCTCGAGATGAAGAAGCGCACGCAGGCGATCCAGGACGCGCACGACGCCAAGGCCGACATCGGCTGGGGCCACCAGATCCGCTCCTACGTCCTGCAGCCCTACCAGATGGTCAAGGACCTGCGCACCGGCGTCGAGACCTCGGACACGCAGGGCGTGCTCGACGGCGACCTCGACCAGTTCATGGCCGCGGCGCTCGCCCGCGACGTCTCCGGCAAGTCCCGCGCGGAGGCCGAGGCCGCCGCCGAGGCATAGCCGACGCCGCCGGAACGACGGCGCCTTGGCGGCGCCCTGCCGGCGCTGCCAATTTTTTGCGGCCACGGGCGGGCCTGTCTGCTAGCGTTCGGCAGCAAAACGATCCGACGAGGGCCCGCCATGATCCGTGTTTCTGTCCTGACGGCCGCCGCGCTGCTCCCGCTGCTGGCGGGCTGTGGCACCGGCGGTCCCGCCTATACAGAGGGTACGCCGGCCGGCGTCAACGCGGTTGTCGAGATGAGCTCAACGCTCAGCTTTTCGCCGAACCCCGTGGCGATCCCGGCAGGCGGCACGGTCGAATGGCGCAACACCGCGCTTATGACGCACACCGTGACGGCCGACCCGGCGATCGCCAAGGACCCCGCCGACGTCCGGCTGCCCGACGGCGTACAGCCATTCAACTCGGGCGACATCCCGGCAGGGCAGATCTGGCGCCACACCTTCGACACCCCCGGCGAGTACCGCTATTTCTGCATCCCGCACGAATCCTTTGGCATGGTCGGCACCGTCATCGTCCAGCCGGGCGGCTGACCGGCACAGCGCATGCGCCACGCGCACCATGCCCCAGGCAGCCGTCGACCGGGGGTTGATGCGGGCTGATTCCGGGTGAGCGCACCTCGAATTTTACCTTACAATCAAAGGTTTGGCCATGGTCTCGGACGTGAGGCCATGGCCGCGCGGCTTCAATCCATCCCAAAGGGCGGCGCCTCGCCCGCATCAACCGCCGCGCCCGTTGCCCAGCCACAGCCGCACCAGCGGCCCGTCGGCGCCGTAGAACGGATCGCTGCGGGGCAGGGGCACCGCCTCGATCCGTGCCCGCGCCGCGTCCGGGTCGGCCTGCTCGGGCCGCAACAGGTCCGCCTCCTGTCCAGGCGGGTAGGCCCCGCAGATCGCGAAGTCGTCGCTCGCCGCCAGCCGCCGGTGGCCCGTCCCGGCCGGCAGCACCACCAGGTCGCCGGCGACCAGCGTGACCTCGCGCCCACCTTCGCCACCCAGCATCAGCTGCGCCTCGCCCCGCGCCACCGCCAGCGCCTCGTGCGCCGTCGAGTGGTAGTGGTGGAAGTCGTAGACCGTCCACGTCCAGCAGCCCTGCCAGTCGTTCGAGCGGTAAAGCTCGTGCACCTGCCTGTCATCGACCGGCCCCTCCAGCGCCGCCCGCAGCAGCACGACCGGCAGCCGGTTGTTCGGGACGCGCCCGTTCGGCGCCAGCTCCAGCGTCTCGACGCGGGCGCGGTCGGGGGCCACGGGATTCAGCGGCAGCTTCATGTCTCACCTCCGGCCCCGCAAACGCAGACGCCCCGCACGGCGTTGCCATCCCGCTTGACCGCGGCCGGGGCAGGGGCAATCTGCCGCCCATGACCGCCAGCGACATTGCCAGCCTTTCGCCCGACGAGGCCGCCGCCGAGATCGCCGCCCTGACCGCGCAGGTCGAGGCGGCCAACATCGCCTATCACGGCAAGGACGCGCCCGACGTCTCGGACGCCGAGTACGATCGCCTCAAGGCCCTCCTGCGCGCGCTGGAGGAGGCCTTCCCCGAACTCGCCCGCGCCGACAGCCCGACGCACACCGTCGGCGCCGCCCCCTCCGAGGGCTTCGCCAAGATCCGGCACCGCGTCCCCATGCTGTCGCTCGAGAACGCCTTCGCCGAAGAGGACGTCCGCGACTGGGCCGCCGGCCTCCGCCGCTTCCTCAAGCTCGACGCCGACGCCCCGCTCGCCGTTACCGCCGAGCCCAAGATCGACGGCGTCTCCCTCTCGCTCCGCTACGAAGACGGCCTCCTGGTCGAGGCCGCCACTCGCGGCGACGGCGCCCAGGGCGAGAACGTCACCGCCAACGCCCGCACGATCGCCGATATCCCCGACCGCCTGAAGGGCAAGGTGCCGGAGGTCTTCGAGGTCCGTGGCGAGGTCTACATGGCCCACGCCGATTTCGCCGCGCTCAACGAGGCCCAGCAGGCGAAGGGCGCCAAGATCTACGCCAACCCGCGCAACTTCGCCGCCGGCTCACTCCGCCAGCTCGACGCGGAGATCACGCGCGCCCGCCCGCTCCGCTTCTTCGCCTACGCTTGGGGCGACGTCAGCGACCTGCCGGCCGATACGCAGGCGGGCGTGGTTGCCGCGCTCGGCAAGTGGGGCCTGCCGGTCAACCCCCTGATGGCCACCTGCGACGACATCGAGGCGCTGCTCACGCACTACGCCAATATCGAACGCCAGCGCGCGACGCTTGGCTACGACATCGACGGCGTCGTCTACAAGGTCGACCGCCTCGACCTGCAACGCCGCCTCGGATACCGCTCGACCACGCCGCGCTGGGCGCTGGCCCACAAGTTCCCGGCCGAGCGCGCCACGACCATCCTCGAGAAGATCGAGATCCAGGTCGGCCGCACCGGCGCCCTCTCGCCCGTCGCCCGCCTGACGCCGGTCACGGTCGGCGGCGTCGTCGTCTCGAACGCGACGCTCCACAACGAGGACTACATCGCCGGGCGCGCAAGCGACGGCACGCCGATCCGCGAGGGCCGGGATCTCCGCGAGGGCGACACCGTCCAGATCTACCGCGCCGGCGACGTCATCCCCAAGGTGATCGACGTCGACCTCTCGCGACGCCCGAAAGGCGCGAAGCCCTACGAGTTCCCGACGACATGCCCCGTCTGCGGGTCCCCCGCCGTGCGCGAGGCCGACGAAGCAGTCCGCCGCTGCACCAACGGCCTGACCTGCCCGGCGCAGGCCGTCGAGCACCTCAAGCACTTCGTCAGCCGCCCGGCCTTCGACATCGAGGGCCTCGGCGCCAAGCAGGTCGAGGCCTTCCACGCCGAGGGCCTGGTCAGCGAGCCCGCCGACATCTTCACCCTCCGCGCGCGGCAGGAGGCCGGCAAGATCGACCTCTACCGCCGCGACGCCAAGGGTCGCCCGACCAACGAAACCTCCGTCGCCAACCTCCTCGCCGCCATCGACGAGCGCCGCAGCGTTGCGCTCGGCCGCTTCATCTTCGCCCTCGGCATCCGTCATGTCGGCGAGACGTCGGCGCGGCTCTTCGCCCGCCAGTTCGTCACCTGGGACGCCTTCGAGGAGATGATGGTCGCCGCCGGCGAGGACGCCGCCGCCCGCGAGCACCTGCTCGCGATCGACGGCGTCGGCGAGGTCCTGGCCGACGCCGTCATCGCCTTCTTCGCCGACACCCGCAACCGCGAGGCCATCGCCCGTCTGCTGGAGCACGTCACCCCCGAGGACGCCGAGGCGCCGCGCACCGCAGGACAGCCGCATCGCCGGCAAGACCCTGGTCTTCACCGGCACGCTGGAACGCATGAGCCGCGCCGAGGCCAAGGCGCAGGCCGAGGCGATGGGCGCAAAGGTCTCGGGCTCGGTCTCGGCGAAGACGGACATCGTCGTCGCCGGCCCGGGCGCCGGCTCGAAGCTGAAGAAGGCAACCGAACTGGGCATCGAGACGTTGACAGAGGACGAGTGGATCGATCTGATCCGTCCAGTATAGTTGCGACGATTCTCCCTGATCCGCGTGCGACAGAAAGTTGACTGTCACAAAAGAGACATGGAACTGTCGCATGACTGAAATAGAACTCAAGCTTCTGCTTGACGCCCGGCAGGAGCGGATGCTGCGCTCGGGCGACGCCGTCAGACGCGCCGCGACCGGCCGGGCTCGCACGCGCAACCTGCACAGCACCTATTTCGACACCGACGACGACGCGCTGAAGCGCGCCGCCATCGCCGTGCGTATCCGCCGCGACGGCAAGCGCTGGGTGCAGACCGTCAAGAAGTCGACGCGGGCGATCGCCCAGGGCCTCTCGACACCGATCGAGGACGAATGCGACCTTCCCGGCCCGGCGCTCGACCTGTCGCGCATCAACAACGTGAAGCTGCGCGAGGAGGTGATGGGCCTTGCCGCCCCCGGCCTGGGCCCCATCGTCGAGACCGAATTCCGTCGCACCACGCGGAACCTCAAGGGGCCGGGCGGCGGCCGCGTCGAGCTTGCCATCGACATCGGCGAGGTGCGCGCCAACGGCTCGTCCGCAGCCGCTGGCCGAGGCCGAGCTGGAGATGAAGGAAGGCCCGCAGGACGACGTCTTCGCGCTGGCTCGCGCGCTGGTCACCCAGGGGCCGGTTCGCTTCTCGAACCGCTCGAAGTCCGAGCGGGCCGGGGCGCTGCGCACCGGGGGCAGGGCGGTCGAGCCGGCGGCGCCCGTCAAGGCGAAGCCGCCGCGTCTCGACCGAAAGGCCACGGTCGAGGACGCCGCGGTCGAGGTGCTGAACGAGATGCAGCACCAGATCGCCGCCAACATCGTCGCCGCCGTCGAGACCGGGTCCAGCGCCGCGCCGCACCAGCTCCGCATCGGCCTGCGCCGCCTGCGCGTGGCGCTGGGCGTCCTGCAACCGGCGCTCGGAGGCGACGAACTCGACCGGCTGCGCGCCCGCGCGCGCGATCTGGGCGCGACCGTCGGCGCGCTCCGCGACCTCGACGTCTTCGCCGAGGACATGCTGGCGCCCGCCGCCGATGCCACGCCCGGCGAGCCCGGCTTCGCGCCGCTGGCCGCCGCCATCGCCGAGCGGCGCGCGGCGACAAGCCGCGCCGTGCGCGAGACGCTGGCCGGCGCCGATGTCGCCGGCTTCGTGCTCGACCTTGCCGGCTTCGTCGCCACCCGCCATTGGCGGGGCGCCGGGGCGGACCGGGAGGTGCTCGACGCGCCGATACGCGGGCTCGCGAGGGCGGCGCTCGACCATCGCTGGAAAGCGCTGAAAAAACACGCGAAGGGTATCGAGACCCTACCGACCAAGGCGCGCCATGAAATGCGGAAGGAGATCAAGAAATTCCGATACCTGACGGAGATTTTTGGAACTCTCTATCCGAAGAAGAAGGTGGCTGCCTTCCGCCGCGCGCTCCGCAGCCTGCAGGATGATTTCGGCGTCCTGAACGACGCTGCGACCGCCGAGGCGATTCTGACCGGCACCGGTTCTCCCAGCGGTTTCCCCGGTGATGCCCCGGCCGCGGCCAACGCAGACGCGCAGCGCGCCGCTGGCCGCGTCATCGGCGCCGCGCTGGCTGGGGCGGGGCACCTCTGGCCGCGCGCCGTCAGGGACTGGCGCTCGCTGAAGAAGATCGGGCCGTTCTGGCGCTGACCGGACCTCACAGGCGGCTACAGGGCCGCGCGATCGCCGGTCAGGCCCTCGGACACGGGAGCCCTCGCATCGGCGCGCCGACTGCCCGCCTGCCGCATATTGCACTGACTGTCGAATGCGCTAAGCAGGCGCCGGGAGGCCCAGAGGGTTTCGTCGTCAGCACGGTCGCGTCAATGGACATGCTCGCAACGGTCGTTAAACCGGTGCATCGCGAAGGCTACCGCTTCATCGCGATCTTCGCGGCGATCACGGTCGGCCTGTTCTTCGTCGCCGACACGCTGGGCTGGATCGGCGTCCTCCTGACGCTCTGGTGCTATTATTTCTTTCGCGACCCGCCCCGCGTGACGCCGGTACGCGAAGGGCTGGTCGTCAGCCCGGCCGACGGCGTCGTCTCGATGATCGAACCCGCCGTGCCGCCGGCCGAACTGGAAATGGACGCCCATCCCATGACGCGGGTCAGCGTCTTCATGAACGTCTTCGACTGCCACGTGAACCGCTGGCCGGTCGCCGGCACGGTCGAGAAGATCGCCTACCGCCCGGGCAAATTCCTTAACGCTTCGCTCGACAAGGCCAGCGCCGACAACGAGCGCAACTGCCTGGCGCTGCGCCTGGCCGACGGGCGCATGATGGCGGTGGTCCAGATCGCCGGGCTGGTGGCGCGCCGGATCTGCTGCGACGTCGCCGAAGGTGCCGAGCTGGCCACCGGGCAACGTTTCGGCATGATCCGCTTCGGCTCGCGGCTCGACATCTACCTGCCGGACGGGGTGGCGCCGCTGATCGCGCTCGGCCAGTCGGCGGTGGCGGGCGAGACTGTGCTGGCGGACCTGAAATCGCAGGAGCCGGCCCGCACCGGGGCGGTGCGCTGAGCATGAACGAGGACCGGAGAGATCGGGACAAGCTGCCCTTTCGAAAGCTCTTGCCGAACCTTGTCACGATCCTCGGCCTCTGCGCCGGGCTGACCTCGATCCGCCTCGTGCTCGGCGGCGACTTCCAGCCGGCGGCGCTGCTGATCATCTTCGCGGCGCTGATCGACGGGATGGACGGCATGCTGGCGCGGCGCCTGAAGGCGACCAGCGAGCTTGGGGCCGAGCTCAATTCGCTCTCGGACTTCCTGAATTTCGGCGTGGCCCCGGGACTGCTGGTGTTCGGCTACCTGCTGGGCGAAGCACAGGGCGGCGGCTGGATCTTCGTGCTGGTCTTCACGATCTGCTGCTGCCTGCGGCTCGCCCGCTTCAACATCAGCAAGGCGGCGGAGCAGGCCGGCGAGCAGGAACCGCAACCGCATTTCGTCGGCGTGCCTGCCCCGGCCGGCGCGCTGCTGGCCCTGCTACCGGTCTTTCTCGGCTTCCAGGGTATCGCGCCGGTCACCGAGGTGCCGCTGCTGACCAGCGCCTGGCTCGGCCTGGTCGGCGCGCTGATGATCAGCCGGCTGCCGACATTCTCGCCGAAATCGGTCTATATCCCGAAGGACAAGATCGTCTGGCTGCTGGTCGCGACGGCCATCGTGATCGGCGCTCTGCTGACGCGGTTCTGGACGTCCATGGTCCTGATCGACGTCGTCTATATCGGGCTGCTGGTGCGCTCGGCCGTGCTGCTTGCCAGGGGCTGGCGCCGCTGAGCGCCGCCCGGCCTCCGCTGAAGCAAAAGGGAGACTTTCATGGAAATCGACGCGGTGCGGTCCTCATACAGGCGCTGGGCGCCGGTTTACGATGGGACCTTTGGCGCCGTGACGCGCGTCGGCCGCCGCCGCGCGGTCGAGTATATCAACGGCGGGTCGGGCAGGGTGCTCGAGGTCGGGGTCGGCACTGGGCTCGCGCTCGGCGAATACGCCCCGCACCTCGAGGTGACCGGCGTCGACGTTTCTGCCGAGATGCTGAAAAAGGCGCGCCGCAAGGCAGCCGCGCTGAACCTGACCCATGTCGCCGGGCTGCGCGAGATGGATGCGCGCGCGCTCGACTTCCCCGAGGACCGCTTCGACATCGTCGTCGCCATGTACCTGGTGTCGGTGGTGCCCGAGCCCGAGACCGTCGTGGCCGAGATGGCCCGGGTCTGCAAGCCGGGCGGCGAGGTGCTGATAGTCAACCACTTCGCCCGCCAGCGCGGCGCGCTGGCGAAGATCGAGAAGGCGGCTGCGCCGTTCTCCGAGGTTCTGGGCTGGCACTCGGACTTTCCCATCCAGCGCGTGCTTGGCGAGGAGAGGCTGGTTGTCGAGGAAGAGCGCTCGCTGCCGCCCTTCGGCATGTTCACCTTCCTCCGGCAGCGCAAGCTGCGGGCGGCCTGAGGCCGAGTGCAACAGCCGCAAAAAGCGCCAAACGGAGGCGGATTGTGGTTGAGGGAGCCTTGCCGGGACTGAAAGGTCGTGACGTTTCAGTGGCTTGCGAGCGGTCCCGCGCGTGAGACCACTGAAACCAGCCGCCGGATGACCCGATCCGCCCCTCACGGGCCGGACTCGACCGCGCCTGCAACCCCGGTGACAGCGGCGCGATCCTGCGCCAAGACTGGCGGCGCATGTCCCAGGGCCGCCCGGAAATCCTGTTCCCGCTCTTCGCCGACCTGACCGGTCTGCCCGGCATCGGCCCGAAGACGGCGAAGCTGTTCGAGCGCATCGGCGCCAAGCGCCCGGTCGACCTCCTCCTGACGCTGCCGGCCGGGATCGAGGACCGGCGGCTCCGCGACAGCCTGCACGGCGTCGCCCATGGCGAGACCGTGACGGTGCTGATCGAGGTCGGCGAGCATCGCCCCGGGCGCAGCCAGACCGCGCCCTGGCGCGTCGTCGTCGCGGGTGGCGGCACGACGTTCGAGCTGGTCTACTTCCGCCCGCGCCGCGACTGGCTGGAACGCGCCCTGCCGCCCGGCGCGCGGCGCATCGTCTCGGGCCGCGTCGAGTTCTACGACGGTCGCTTGCAGATGCCGCACCCCGAGCTGGTGCTGGCCGAGGACGAGGCCGCGACGCTCCGCCCGTGGGAGCCTGTCTACCCGCTGACCCACGGCCTGACCCAGCGCAGCGTCGGGCGCGCCGTCACCGGCGCCCTCGACCGCCTGCCGGACCTGCCCGAATGGGTCGCCCCGGCGATCCTGGCCCAGCGCCGCTGGCCGGGCTGGGCCGAGGCCATCCGCGCCGCGCACGCGCCCGATGGCCCGCCGTCGCTGTCGCCCGCCAACCCGGCGCGGCAGCGCCTGGCCTATGATGAGCTCCTGTCACACCAGCTCGCCCTGCAACTCGTCCGCGCCCGCATGAAGCGCAGCCGCGGCCGCCCGAACGCCGGCGATGGTGGCCTGCGCGCGGCCACGCTCGCGGCCTTCGGGCACGACCCCACGGGCGCGCAACGCCGCGCCATCGACGAGATCGTCGCAGACATGGCCGGCGACACGCGCATGATGCGCCTGCTGCAGGGCGATGTCGGCTCCGGCAAGACACTCGTGGCCCTGCTCGCGATGCTGGCCGCGGTCGAGGCCGGCGGGCAGGCGGCGATGATGGCCCCGACCGAGATCCTCGCCCGCCAGCACGCGGCCAACCTCGCGCCCCTGGCCGAGCAGACCGGCGTCCCCCTGACGCTGCTGACCGGCCGGGACAAGGGCGCCGCGCGCAGTTCGAAGCTCGCCGCCATCGCCGACGGCACGGCGAGGATCGTCATTGGCACCCACGCGCTCTTCCAGCGCGAGGTCGCCTTCCACGACCTCCGCCTGGTCATCGTCGACGAGCAGCACCGGTTCGGCGTCCGCCAGCGCATGGATCTGGCCGAGAAGGCGCCGGCCGCCTGCGACATGCTGGTCATGACCGCGACGCCCATCCCGCGCACGCTGGCGCTGGCCGGCTATGGCGACCTCGACATCTCGGTGCTTGACGAAAAGCCCCCGGCCGCAAGCCGATCGACACCAAGCTGGTCTCGATGGAGCGCTGCGACGAGGTGGTGGAACGCCTGCGCGGCGCCATCGCCGGCGGCCAGCGCGCCTACTGGGTCTGCCCTCTGGTCGAGGAATCCGACACCGCCAACCTTGTCGCTGCCGAGGAGCGCCACCGGGACCTCGCGGGTGCGCTGGGTCCCGACCACGTCCGTCTGGTGCATGGCCAGATGCCGGCCGACCAGCGCGACCGCGCGATGGCCGACTTCCAGAGCGGCGCCGCCCGCGTTCTGGTCGCGACGACGGTGATCGAGGTTGGCGTCGACGTGCCCGAGGCGACGATCATGGTCGTCGAGCAGGCCGAGCGCTTCGGCCTCGCGCAACTTCACCAGCTGCGCGGCCGTGTCGGCCGCGGCGCCGAGCGTTCGTTCTGTCTGTTGCTCTATGCCCCGCCGCTCGGCGAGACGGCACGTGCCCGGCTGACGATCATGCGAGAGACCGAGGACGGTTTTCGTATTGCCGAGGAGGACCTGAAGATTCGCGGGGCAGGGGACGTGATCGGCACGGCCCAGTCAGGCCTGCCCCGCTTTCGGGTCGCCGACCTGGCCCGCGATTCTGCCCTGATGGAACTCGCCCGCGATGACGCGCGGCTAGTCATGCACACCGATCCGGGGCTGGCCTCCGATCGCGGCAAGGCATTGAGAACACTGCTTTACCTGATGGAACGCGACGCCTCGGTACGTCTTCTGAAATCAGGATGATCCCTTAATGTTCGCATTTGTTCCAAGTTTGTTCTTGACTCGCCGCGAGGCCGAGGCGAACATCATGGCAACATCAACGACGGGAGACACGCCATGCGGACCATCGAAAAAGCTCATGCCATCATCGTCGCTGCCCCCGGCGAGGCACTGCGCGAAGCGGCCGGCATCGCGGTCCTGGCGCTTCTGATCTTCGCTGGGTTCCTGCTGCCCGCTCTCGTCTGATTTTCCGTCGCCTGCGGTCCAGGTGCGGCGCGCGGCGGTGGCCACGGCCCGGACGGTTCTGCTCAACGTCGGGTGTTTTCGCGCCGGTCCCTCATCTCCTGGAACGCCACTTCGGTCGCCGCTGCCCAGCGGCGGCCGTTTTTTGTTCGGATCGGTGCTGTCGTCCAGTCGGACGTGGCCCGGGTGCGATGCAGCGGACGGCAGGACGCGAACAACTCCGCGGGCGACGTCCAGCGTAGCGCTCTTCCTCACCGAGGAGGAGAGCGCCATCCGACATTGCAGCGCGTCCACCCCGGTCACCCTCTGTGCGCATAATCAATATTATGTAAAGCAGGCGATTGCCGAACCCAGCGTAGCACGCGAATGCTAAGATCCCGTCGCTGCTCCACAATCCCAGATGCGGCGCGCGATGCTCAGGCTCCCTCCAGCCACTCCCGGATCGCCCGGCCGATCTCGGCGCCGGAATCCTCCTGGATGAAGTGGCTGCCCTTGACGGTCACCTCGCGCTGGTTCGACAGACCGCGTGCGCTTTCCAGCATCGGACCCGTCAGGATCGCGCCCGGCTCGGCGCTCACCAGCAGTTTCGGTAGATCGGTCTCCTGCAGCCAGGCCCAGTTCTTCGCGATGATCTCCACCGCGTCCGCCGGCTGGCCATCCAGCGGAATCTGGCGCGGCCAGGTCAGCGTCGGCCGCCGGTCCTCGCCGGCCTTGGCGAATGGCCGGCGGTACTCGGCCATCTCCTCGTCCGAGAGCGTGCGCAGGATCGAGCCCGGAAGGATGCGCTCGACGAAAACGTTCTTCTCAAGGATCATCGACTCGCCGGCCTCGGAGCGCATCCCGCCGAAGATCCCGCGGATCGCCTCCGGCCATTCGTCCAGGTGCATCGGCCGCACGATCGTCTCCATGTAGGCGATCGCCTGCGCGCGGCCCGTCATCCGCGCCCAGCGGAAGCCCAGCGGGCCGCCCCAGTCGTGCAGCACCAGCACCACCGGCCCCTCGGGCACCACGGCATCGAACCAGCCGTCGAGATAACGCGCGTGCTCGGCCAGCGAGTAGCTGTCCGGGCCGCTATCCGGCAGCTTGTCGCTGTCGCCCATGCCGATCAGGTCCGGCGCCAGCAGCCGTCCGCTGAAATCACCGGGGCCGGCCATTGCCGCCATCACGTCCCGCCACAGGAAACTCGAGGTCGGATTGCCGTGCAGGAACACCACCGCCGGACCGCCGCTGTCGCCGGTGCCATCCTCGACCCAGGCCATCCGCCGGCCGTGCACCTCGACGAACCGCTTGCGCTCGCGCCATTCGGCCATCATCACATCCCTGCGTTGCGGTCGCCCATCGTTCGGGTAGAACCCACCGCAGGATCAGGTCAAGGGAGGACCGAGTGCACTGGCGCGACGAACAGCCAGTCGAGCTGCGCCACGAGGTGCATTTCGGCCGCGTTCTCCGCTGCTTCGCCGGCCGTCCGCGCTCGTTCCACGCCATGTTTGCCGCCTCGGCCGCCGCCAACCCCGACGGCGCAGCGCTTGTCGGCGGAAGACGGCACGACCAGCTATGCCGCGCTCGAGGCCCGCACCGCCCGGATGGCCGGCGGGCTGGCCGCCGCCGGCATCCGCCCGGGCGACCGCGTGGCGCTGCTGATCGGCAATCGCCCGGCCTTCGTCGAGGCGCTGCTCGCCTGCCAGCGCATCGGCGCCGTCACCGTGCCGCTGAACCCGCGCCAGCGCGCGCCGGAGATCGCCTTCGCGCTGAACCAGTGCGGCGCCGCCGGTATCGTCTTCGAGTACGAGCTTGCTCCGAACCTGCCCGACAAGGCCGAAATTCCTACCGTCGACGTCTCGCGCATGTGGTCGCTCGGCGCCCCGCATGGCGACCTGCCGCGCTTCGAGGCACTAGCCGAGGCACCCGCCGTAGACCCGGTCGCGGTCGACGAGGACGCGACTGCCATCCTGCTTTACACCTCCGGCACCACCGGGCGGCCCAAGGGCGCGATGCTGACGCATCTCAACATCGTCCACTCGGCGCTGCATTTCGCGCATGTCGATGGAGTTTCACGCCGGCGACCGCAGCCTGCTGGCCGTGCCCGCCAGCCATGTCACCGGACTGATCGCCAACATCGCGACCGCGCTCGTCCGCGGCGGCGCCATCGTCATCCTGCGCGCCTTCAAGGCAGCCGACTGCCTGAGCGCTGATGCAGCAGACGGCGTGTCACGCACACGCTGATCGTGCCGGCGATGTACAACCTGTTCCTGCGCGATCCGGACTTCGCCGCCTACGACCTGAGCGCCTGGAAGATCGGCGGCTATGGCGGCGCGCCGATGCCCGAGGCGACCATCGCCGAGATGGCACGGCGCGCGCCACATGTCGGCCTGATGAACGGCTATGGCGCGACCGAGGCGACCAGCCCGCAGACGATGAGCCCGGCCCGCTTCGCCGCCGACCACGCCGACTGCGTCGGCCTGGTCCTGCACTGCGCCGAGATCGTCGTGATGGACGATGACGGCCGCGAGGTGCCGCCAGGCACGCCCGGCGAGATCTGGATGGCCGGCCCGAACGTCGTGCCCGGCTACTGGGACAACCCGGAGGCGAACGCCGCCAATTTTGCCGGCGGCTTCTGGAAGTCCGGCGACATCGGCTCGGTCGACGCCGACGGTTTCGTCCGCGTGCTCGACCGCAAGAAGGACATGCTGAACCGCGGCGGCTACAAGATCTACTGCGTCGAGGTCGAGAGCCAGCTCTCCTTCCACCCGAACGTGCTCGAGAGCGCCATCATCGGCCGCCCCTGCCCCGTGCTGGGCGAGCGCGTCCACGCCGTCGTCGTGCCGCGCGATGCCGCGCCCTCGGAGCGGCTGGCCGAGGAGATCCGCGCCTTCTGCGCCGAGCGGCTGTCGGACTACAAGGTGCCCGAGACGATCATCTTCCGCGACACCCCCCTGCCCCGGAACCCGAACGGCAAGATCATAAAGACGCAGCTCCGGGAGGAGTACGGGTAAGCTCGCCGAGCATGGATCGCACATGGGCGATGCTGGATAACAGACTGGAAAGACGTATGAATTCAGATCATCACCGACGACGCGTGCTGACGATGACCCCATTGCTCTCCGGGATCCGCGTCGTCGACCTTACCTCGGTCATCATGGGGCCGTTCGCGACGGGCCAGCTCGGCGCGCTGGGCGCCGACATCGTCAAGATCGAACCGCCGACAGGCGAGGCGGTCCGCCATATCGGCCCGATGAAGTCGGCGATGATGGGGGCGATGTTCCTCAACGCCAACCGCAACAAGCGATCGGTATGCCTTGATCTGAAGGATAAGACGGCGCAGTCCGCACTGCATCGCATCGTCGCCGGGGCCGATGTCGTTGTGCACAACATGCGCCGCCGCGCCGCCGCAAGGGTCGGGATCGACGCCGAGACGCTAAGGGCGGTGAACCCGCGGCTGATCCATTGCACGGCTGTCGGCTTCGCCAAGGGCGGCGACTACCAGGACGCCGCCGCCTATGACGATGTCGTGCAGGCGCTGTCGGGCTTTGCCGCCGTCAACGCTAACGCCAAGGGCGAGCCGCGCTACATCCCGCAGATCGCCGTCGACAAGATCAGTGGCCTCTTCATCGTCGAGGGCATCCTCGCCGCCCTGCTCCACCGCGAGCGCACCGGCGAGGCGCGGGTCTTCGAGGTTACTATGCTGGAATGCGCCGCGCACTTCCTGCTGACCGAACACCTGCAGGGCCAGATCTACGACCCGCCGATCGGCCCGCCGGGCTATGCGCGGCTGATGAACCCCTATCGCCGACCCTACCCGACGAAGGACGGCTTCGTCGCGGTGCTGCCCTATATCGACAAGCACTGGGACAAGATCCTGCCGATCATCGGCCGCGAGGACGTGCTGAAGGAAGACTGGTTCCGCACCGTCACGACCCGCTCGGCCAAGGTGCGCGAACTCTACGCCATGGTCGACGCGATCATGCCGACGCGGACGACCGAGGAGTGGCTGGCGCTGTTCCGCGAGGCCGACATCCCGTGCGGCCCGGTCAACTCGCTGGAGGACCTGTTCGAGGACCCGCACCTCAAGAGCTCCGGCTTCTTCGTCGAGCACGAGCACCCGACCGAGGGCAAGCTGCGCGTCACGCGCCACCCGATCGACTTTGGCCCGACCGATCCCGACCGCCCTGCCCCGGCCAACGGCGAGCACACGCGCGAGATCCTGCGCGAGGCAGGCCTCAGCGAGGCCGAGATCGACGCGCTCGCCGCCTCCGGCGCCGCGGGGGCGGCTTCGTAGGGCGGAGGCGCCCGGGCGATCCGTCTGTGCCGCCCGAGCGGCGACGGCATCGGCGGGTAGGCACCTGGCAGGCGGGAACAGGAAGGTGCGTGCTCGACGCGCACCCTACCGATGACGAGGACATGATGCGCGCAGCATATTATACCGAGCCCGGTGGCCCCGAGGTCCTGCGGACGGGCGAGTTCGACGATCCGGAGCCTGGCCCGGGCGAAGTGCTGGTGCGCGTCCACGCCTCGGGCGTGAACCCGACCGACTGGAAGCGCCGCATGGGCGCGCGCGGGGCGCTGCCCTGGCCGACCGTCATCCCCGGCTACGACGCCGCGGGCGTCGTGGTGGCCGTCGGCGAGGGCATCGACCCGGGCGTTACCGGCAGCCGCGTCTGGGTCTGGGAGGGCGCGCACGGCAAATGGGACGGCACCTCGTCCGAGTTGGTCCGCGTGCCCGCTTCACGCGCCATGCCGCTGCCCGACGAGGTCTCGTTCGAGGAAGGCGCGTGCCTCGGCGTGCCGGCCATCACCGCCTGCCATTCGTTGCTGCTGGCGGGCTCGCTAAAGGGCGAGAAGGTCATCGTCACTGGCGCCGCCGGCGGCGTCTGCAACTACGCCGTTCAGCTCGCCAGGGCGATGGGCGCCTCGGTGCTGGGCGTCGTGCGCGGCGGCGAGGAACGCGAGGAGGACGCGCGGCGCGCCGGGGCCGACATCGTCGTCAACACCGACCGCGAGGATCTCCGCAAGGCGGCGCTGGCATTCACCGACGGCGATGGCGCTCGCTGCATGATCGACGTCGACCTGGGCGCGCATCTCGACTTCTCGTGGCGCATCACGGCGCAGAACGGCACGATCGCCAGCTTTGGCTCGGCGACGAACCCGACGCCGGTGCTGGACTGGCCAAAGTTCATGTACCGCAACATCGCGATCCGCGGCGTCGCGGTCTTCGAGATACCCGAGGCCGCCAAGCTGGCCGCCGTCCGGTTCGTCCAGACCTGCCTGGAGCGGGGGCGCCTGTGGCACCGCATCGACAGCGCCTTCCCGCTGGACGAGATGGCCGAGGCGCACCGGCGACAGGAAACCGGCCGCCCGCGCGGCAAGGTGATCGTCACGCCGTGAGCGCGGTCCCGGGAGCGCGCTTCCAACCGTGATCCCCGCTCCCGGCATGGCCCGACCCGGTCGGGCCTTCTCAGCACCCCCCGGTCAGCCGGGACCGTCCCCGTTCGCCGCGCGCCAACCCCTTCGAAGCGGCCGGCCGCGCCCTCATCCCATCAACGGAATCATCGCGAACAAGCTCGCCACAGGCACCGACATCTGCCAGGGCCGGAGGCGCGCAAAGTAAAGCGGCGCCTCGCCCCGTTCGGCCGCTGCGGGGTCCAGCCAGATCAGGCTGCCATAGCCCGCAATCAGGATCAGCATCGCCAGCGCCAGCCAGGGCACGACCAGCGCGCTCAGTCCGGCGGCGGACAGCCAGGCGAGCACTGCAAGCTGCGGGAGTGACGGGCCACCCTCTGCGCGAAAGCCGAGGCCGCGGCGTACGCCCGACAGGAAGCAGAGCACCGCGCCGTCCCACAGCACAATCCAGCCGACCGCCTCGACCCCGCCAAGCCACGCCGCAAGCGCCGCCGCCGGGAACGGCAGGACGGCACCCCAGCCGAGCACCAGGTCGAGCCGCGGCACCCTGGCGGGCTCACCGATGCGGCGATGGATGATGGATGGTGGGTCGTGCAACACCCCCTGAGAACCCGCCGCGAGGACACCCGGTTCCGTACTTGCCGGGCGGATGGACCACGCTGGTGATGATTTCGCCACATGGCATGACGCAACCATGCCACTCCGGCTAGGATCCCCGCGTCTTAGCGACTCGCGCCCGCGTCGCCGACACCACCCCCATCGGAGGCGCATGGACTCGCCATCTCCGCAAGACGGCACGGCCTATGCCGCCGCCTGGCATGCCGCCGGGCCCGAGACGCGCGGCATCGTGCTGATGTGCGTCTCGACCATCGGCTTCGCGGTAATGCACACGCTGATCCGCTATGCATCGGCCGAGCTGCATCCGCTGCAGATCGCCTTCTTCCGCAACTTTTTCGGGTTCCTGATCTTCCTGCCGATTCTGGCGCGCAGCGGCTTCGGCTTCCTGCGCACCAGCCGACTGGGCCTGCATGCCGCCCGCGGCGCGCTGAACATCTGCGCCATGTTCATGTTCTTCTACGCGCTGTCGATCGAGCAGGTGGCGCGGGTCACGGCGCTGGCCTTCTCGGCGCCGGTCTTCGCCGGCATCCTCAGCGTCATCTTCCTCGGCGAGCGTTTTCGGCTGCATCGCTGGAGCGCCATCATCGCCGGCTTCGTAGGCATGATCATTATCCTGCGTCCCGGCGTCATCCCGCTCGAGCTGGGGCCGGTGCTGGTGATCGTCTCGTCGATGATCTGGGCGACCGTGCTGATCATCATCAAGATCATGAGCCGTACCGAGTTGAGCCTGGCGATCGTCGCCTACATGAACATCTTCCTGGCGCTGTTCTCGCTCGGCCCGGCGCTCTGGCTGTGGCAGTGGCCGACGCCCGAGGGCTGGGGCCTGATGGTCGCCATCGGCGTGACGGGCACTCTGGGCCAGCTCGGCCTCAGCCAGGCGCTGTCCGAGACCGAGCCGACGGTCGTGATGCCGTTCGACTTCCTGCGGCTGATCTGGGTCTCGGTGCTCGGCTACCTGTTCTTCCGCGAAATACCCGACCTTTACGTCTGGATCGGCGGCGCGGTGATCTTCGCCTCGGGCTTCTACCTGGCGTGGCGCGAGAACCGGGCGCGGCTGGTCCGCAGGGCCGAGGCGCGCGCGGAGGCGGCGGGCCCCGGCCGCTCAGGTCCCGCGCCAGCGCCCGCGGGCGAGTTCGGGGATCAGCCAGAAGGTTGCCGTCCCGATCAGGCAGGCTGAGATCGCGACGGCAAAGCCCGCGCGGTAGTCGCCCGTCGCCTCGTGCAGCCAGCCGGCGATCCAGGCGCCGAAGGCCCCGCCGAGCCCGAGGCCGATCATGATCAGGCCGAAGACGGCGCCGACCTGCCCCTCGAACAGCCGCGCCGTCAGCGACGAGACGACCGGCCCGCGCGAGCCCATCGCGCCGCCGAAGCAGAGCAGCACGATGGCCAGCAGGATCGGGTTCGGCCCGCTCGCCAGCCCGAGCAGCGCCAGGATGCCGGCGATCGACATGCCGTAGGCCAGCGTCGCCACCAGCCGCGCGCCGATCCGGTCCGACAGCCAGCCGGCACCAACGATACCGGCCACCGACATCAGCGCGTTCAGGCCGAAGACGAATGTTGCGGACAGCCGATCATATCCGGCTTCCTCCAGATAGACGACGGCCTGCACCTGCACGACATAGGTGGCGACCGAGGTCATGAAGAAGACCAGGAACAGTCCCCAGAACGGCACGCGCGCCAGCACCGCTCGGTCGGGGATCAGCGAGCGCCGCCGCGCCGGTTGCGCGCGGACGCCGCGGCCGATGCGGCTCCAGGGCAGCAGGGCGACCAGCAGCGCCAACGCAAGCAGGCTCCAGCCCAGCACCTCGTAGGTCCAGCGCCAGCCACCGGCGGCAATCATCGCGCCGGTGATCGGCGCCAGCAGCATCGAGCCGAACGCGAAGCCGGAATAGGCGAACGAGATGGCGAAGCCCATGTTGCGGTCGAACCATCGGCTGATGATGCCGGTTGCCGGCGTCATTCCGGTCGCCGCCGCACCGATGCCGACCATCACGCCGAGGCCGATCCAGCCGTGCCAGAGCTCGGTCATGCGCGCGGCGATGAGAAAGCCGAGTCCGTAGGACGTCAGGCCGCCGACGTAGACCGCCCTGCCCCCGTAGCGATCGAAGACGGCGCCGATGACCGGTCCGGCGAAGCCGAGCGATACCATGAACGCCGAGTAGAGCGACGCCGTGTCGGCGCGACCCCAGCCGAACTCGTCCAGCAGGGGGCCGTAGAAGACGGCGAAGGTCTCGCCGCAACCCCGCGCCAGCGTGTTCAGCACGAAGCAGAGCGCGACGACGCTGATGGCGGCGGGAGTGAACTCGCGGGCGGCGGCGTGCTTCATGCGCCGTGATGGCCCGGACTGCGGGTCCGGGCAATCGGCCATGTGATGAGCGTCGGCGCCTGCCTTCCGGCGCCCCTCATACTCGACATGGTCGGGCATCTCACGTGCGGAGGGAGATCGTCCGGGGAAGCCGGACGATGACGCTGCCGGCGGATGAGGACGCGTCTAGCCGCGGCCGCCCAGAAGCTGCGGCAGGATCAGCACGATCTCGGGGAACATGACCAGCCCGGCGATGGTGATGATGTCGGCGACGAAGAACAGCACGATGCCGCGGAACACGTCGGGCAGCGAGATCTGCGGCTGCACGCCGTTGACGACAAAGCAGTTCAGGCCGATCGGCGGCGTGATCAGGCAGACCTCGGCCATCTTGACGACGATCAGGCCGAACCAGATCGACGCCTCGCTCTGGGTGAGGCCGAAGGGCGAGGTCTCGGGCGTGGCGCCCGGGCCGCCGTTCAGCGCCATCATGGCCGGGTAGAAGATCGGCAGCGTCACCAGCAGCATGCCGATCGCGTCCATGAACATGCCGAGCACGGTGTAGCCCAGCAGGATGCACACCAGGATCGTGTACGGATGATACGGCAGGTGAACGATCCAGTCTGCGAAGGTCTGCGGCACCATCGAGTAGCTGAGGAAGGTGACGAAGATGTAGATTCCCCAGATCAGCGTGAAGATCATCACGGTCAGCCGCGCGGTCTCCATCAGTGCGTCGCGCAGCTCGCGCGTGCGCATGCCGTGCATGAAGGCCAGCACCAGCACGACTGCGGCGCCGAGCGCGCCGGATTCCGTGACGGTCGCCCAGCCGGTGTAGACCGCCGAGATGATGATGCCGGCGACGATCATGATCGGGAGGATACCGGGCACGGCCCGGATGCGCTCGCCCCAGCTATAGCCGCCGACGGCAGGGCCGACGCCGGGGCGCAGCGATGCCCAGATGACAATGATGGCGACGTAAACCAGCGCCGAGAAGATGCCGGGGATGAACCCCGCCAGCAGCAGCTTGCCGATCAATTCCTCGACGATCAGACCGTAGATCACCAGGATCGCCGATGGCGGGATCATCGAGGCGATGGTTCCGCCCGCCGCGACCACGCCGGCCGCGAGCCGCTTCGAGTATCCGTGCTCAAGCATCTCGGGGATGGCGATGCGGCTGAACACGGCCGCCGTCGCCGTCGAGGCCCCCGAGACAGCGGCGAAGCCGGTCTGTGCCATGATCGTTGCCACCGCCAGCCCGCCCGGCAGCCAGCCGAGCCACTTTCGCGCCGCGTCAAACAGCGTCGCCGTCATGCCGGCGTGGAAAGCCAGAAAGCCGATCAGGATGAACGGCGGCAACACGGACAGCGCGTAGAGCGACGTCTTGGCATAAGGAATGGTGCCGGCAATCGACAGCCCCGGCCAGAAGCCGATCATCTCGATCAGTCCCAGCGTTCCTGCGATGGCGGCGGCGAAGGCGACGCGCGTGCCGACAAGCGCCAGCGCGAACAGGATGATGATGCAGATCGTGCCGACATAAACCGGGCCGCAGATGCCGCCGATCAGGCAGACACTGAAATCGTAGCCGATCCCGAAGAGCTGTCCGTCGTTCCTCACCGCGGTCTCCCCGGACGATCGTCATGGTGGTCGGACAGGTGCTCGGCGATGCTCTCGCTGACGATTGCGTCGCCGCCGGTCGCATCACCCACGGACTCGATCTCGGCGCGGGCCTGGGCCGCGACGTCCATCGGCGCGACGACGCCGACCAGCTCGCGGTCCGGATCGATGACCAGCCGGATGCTGCCGAGGAGCTGTACCAGCATGCGCAGCGCCATCACGCCCAGCGAGATCGGCACCAGGATCTTGGAGGGCCAGGTCAGCAGCTCGGCATCGACCGTCGAGTCGCCCGAGGTGTAGGCGTCGTGGAAGAAGACCCACGAGAACGCGGTCAGGCAGAGGATGATCGCCAGCGTGACCAGCGCGTTGAAGCATTCGATCAGCCAGAAGGTCCGGCCACGCAGCCGCTCGATCAGGATGTCCATGCGGATGTGGACGCCGTGCCGCTGCGCATAGCTGATGCCCAGCACCGCCAGGATCGGCATGGCCAGCTCGATCATGTCGATGTAGCCGACGATCGGCGAGTTGAAGAGGAAGCGCATCCGCATCACGATCTGGACACAGCCCAGCACCATGATGAACAGCACGGCGATTGCCGCGACGAAGTTCGTCACGTCCTCGAGCGGGCGCAGCAGCCGGTCGCCGCGCGCGATCACGCGGCCGAACGTGTCGCCGACCTCAGCCATGGCCCGTCCCCCAGAAAGGTGATCCGGACGGCGCGATCGCCGCCCGGCTGCTCAGCCGTGTGCTATAGGCCCTTTTCCTGGGCTTCCTTGATCAGCGCCCACATGTGATCGAGGACCTCCTGCGAGTCGAACTTGTCCTTGTTCTCCTCGACCCACTTGTCCCAGACCGGCTGACCCGCGATCTTGCGGAACTCCTCCAGCTGCTCGTCCGTGTAGGTGACGGGGGTCATCTCCTTCTCGAACTTCGGGATGTTCACGCTGTCGGTCTTCTTGTAGGCGTCGATCATCGCCTGCGTGACCTCGGGCTTCAGGTCGTTCACCAGCTTCTGGTACTCTGGCGGCAGGTTGTTCCAGGCAGTCTTGTTGATGACCATCGGGCATTCCGAGGTACCGGGCTGCATGTTGGTCGTGAACCAGTCGGCCAGCTCGTCGATCTTGTAGCTGGCATGGGCATAGCTGTAGGGCAGCGACACGGCGTCGACCGCGCCGCGCTGCATCAGCGTGTAGACCTCGGAGGCCGGCACCGTCTGCAGGGAGGCGCCGAGGATCTCCATCGCGTCGCCGACGCCGCCGCCGGCGCGGATACGGCGGCCCTTCCAGTCGGCGAGCTTCAGCGGCGGTTCGCCGGTGCCCAGGATCTCGTACTGCGGCAGCAGCGTCGAGACGTAGGTCATGGCGTTCCACTGGTCCATGTCCTTGACCAGCGCCGGGTCCTCGTAGAGGTGGTTGCGGACGTACTCCGACACCTCCCAGTCGCCCAGCGGGATGAACGGCAGCGTGAACACCATGAAGGCCGGGTTCTTGCCGGGGTGATAGAAGTTGCAGAAGAAGGCGCCCTCGACGGCGTTGTTCTTGATGGCGTCGAGCTGCTCCTTCGACTTGGCGAGCTGCTCGCCGTAGAAGACCTGGATCTTGAACTTGCCGCCGGTCTCCTCGGCGACGCGCTCGGCCAGCTTCTCGACGCCGGCGGTGAAGGCGCGCGGGTTGCCCCAGACCGACCATTTCCAGAAGACGTCCGGACCCTCGACATTGGCGGCCAGCGCGCTGCTGGCGGCAAAGGCCGCAACCGCGACGCCCAGAATTGTCCCGGTAATATGCTTCATTCTCATCTCCCCTGATCATTCGGGCCGACAGATGCCGGCAACACATGCCTCTACCGGTCTGCGCCGGGTTCCGGAACGTTCCTACCCACCGCCCGGCATGCTGGCAAGCCGAAGCGTGCTTGCCCGCCCGGCGCGTGCGCCCCTATCGTGCCGCGCAACTCGCGGCGCCGACCGGCGCGTCACCAGCCTGACCGAGGAGCCAGCCATGCCCCGTTTCGACCGCCTGCTGATCACCGGCGCCGCCGGCAACCTGGGCCGCGAGCTGCGCCGCGGCCTCGCCCCGCTGGCGCGCGTCCGCCGGCTGACTGACCGCGCCGAGATGGCGGCCGCCGGCGAGGGCGAGGAGGTCGTTCAGGCCGATGTCGGCGACTTCGACGCGATGATGCAGGTTGTCGAGGGCTGCGACGCAGTCGTCCACTTCGGCGCGGCGCCGGTCGAGCGGCCGTGGGAGGAGATCCTGAACTCGTCGATCAAGGGCGGCTACAACGTCTACGAGGCGGCGCGGCGCCACGGCGTGAAGCGGATCGTCTATGCCAGCTCGATCCATGCCGTCGGCTACGTCCGGCGCGAGGAAGGCGCCGACACCGACACCGACCACCGGCCGGACACGCTCTACGGGCTGTCGAAATGCTTCGTCGAGGACCTGGCCAAGCTCTACTTCATGAAGTTCGGCATCGAGAGCGTCTGCCTGCGCATCAACTCGTGCTTCCCCGAGCCCGCCGACCGGCGCCACCTGGCGACCTGGATGAGCTTTCGCGACTGCATCCAGCTGGTGACGCGGTCGCTGACCGCCGAGCGGGTCGGCTTCACCGTCTGCTACGGCATCTCGGACAACCGCGAGCGGTTCTTCTCGAACGAGAAGGTGCGCCACCTCGGCTACGTGCCGCAGGACTCGGCCGAGAGCTGGCGCGAGGCGGTCGAGGCAAAGACGCCCCCCGGCGACCCGTTCGACCCCGCCGTCGAGTTCGCCGGCGGCGTCTTCTGCAACTACGGCCACCCGGACGACGAGGCGCGGTAGCGGCGCCACGTCCCGCCTCTCACGGCGCCATCCCCGCGAATGCGGAGATCTGATTGACATGACGACAAGATTCCCGCTTGCGCGGGAATGACGGGAGACACCGTCAGGCTGCCACCGCCCCGTCGGTGAACTGCAGCCGCGCCAGCCGGGCATAGAGCCCGCCCTCGGCGACCAGCTGGTCGTGGGTGCCGGTGGCGACCACCCTGCCCCGGTCCATGACGATGATCCGGTCGGCCTTTTTCACCGTCGCCAGCCGGTGTGCGATGACAATGGTCGTCCGGCCACGGGTCAGTCGCTCGAAGGCCGCCTGCACGGCGCGCTCGGACTCGGCGTCCAACGCCGAGGTCGCCTCGTCCAGCAGCAGCACCGGCGCGTCGCGCAGGATGGCCCGCGCGATGGCGATGCGCTGCTTCTGCCCGCCCGAGAGCAAAACGCCGCGCTCGCCCAGGTAGGCATCATATCCCTTGGGCAGCGCCTCGATGAACTCGTGCGCCGCGGCGTCGCGCGCGGCCATCTCGACGTCGATGTCGTCGGCCTCGGGCCGGCCGAAAAGGATGTTCTCGCGCACCGTGGCGGCGAAGATCACCGGGTCCTGCGGCACCAGCGAGATGTGCTTGCGCAGGTCGCCCAGCCGCAGCCTGTGGATCGGCATGCCATCCAGCCGCACCTCACCCGATTGCGGGTCGTAGAAGCGCAGCAGCATCTGCAGGATCGTCGTCTTGCCGGCGCCCGACGGGCCGACCAGCGCCACCGTCTCGCCCGGCTCGACCGCCAGCGAGACGTCGTGCAGGGCCGAGACGTCCGGACGCGTCGCATAGGCGAAGGTGACGCCGTCGAACTCGACCCGCCCTTCGCCCGGCTCGGCGGCCGGCAGCGGCTCGGCGGGCTCGCCGACCGGATCCCTGACGGCCAGCAGCTCGGCCAGCCGCTCCGTCGCGCCGGCGGCGCGCTGCAGCTCGCCCCAGACCTCGGTCAGCGCGCCGACCGCGCCGGCGGTGAAGACGGCGTAGAGGATGAACTGCGCCATCGCGCCCGGGCTCATGCGCCCGGCCATCACGTCGGCGGCGCCCATCCACAGCACGCCGACGATGCCCGCCGAGACGAAGAAGATGACAATCAGCGTCAGCATCGCCCGCGCCGAGATCCGCCGGCGGGCGGCAGCGAACGAGGCTTCAACCCGCGTGTCGAACTGCCTGACCGAGGCCTCTTCGTGCGTCATCGCCTGCACGGTCTGCGCCGCCTGCAGCACCTCGCCGGCATGGGTGGCGCTCTCGGCGATCAGGTCCTGGCTCTCGCGCGACAGGCGGCGCACGCGCCGGCCGAGGATCAGGATAGGCACGACCACCGCCGGGACGATCAGCAGCGTCATGCCCGTCAGCTTCAGCGACGTCACCATCAGCATGATCGTGCCGCCGAACAGCAGCAGCAGGTTCCTCAGCGCGATCGACGCGACCGAGCCGACGACGGTCTGGATGATCGAGGTGTCGGTGGTCAGCCGCGACAGCACCTCGGCGGTCATCAGCCGCTCGTAGAAGGCCGGGCTCATCACCGCGACATGCGCGAAGACGGCCTTGCGGATATCGGCGATGACCCGCTCGCCCAGCCAGCTGACCAGGTAGAAGCGCGCCGCGGTGGCGGCGGCAAGCCCGGCGGCGACGCCCATCAGGGCCAGGAAGTACTTGTCGATCAGCGCCGCGTTCTCGGTCGAGAACCCGTCGATGACGCGCCGGAAGGCGACCGGCAGGACCAGCGTGAACAGCGAGGCGACGACCAGCGCCACGGCGACACCGACGATCGTGCCGCGATAGGGGCGAAGAAAGGGGGCGAGCCCGCGGAGCGGCGCGACCCGGTCCGACTTGCCGCGATCCGCCTGCTTCTCCGGCTCCGCCATCCGTCCACCTCTTTTCCTGCTGGGCGCAGATAACAACCTCGCCACTGGCGAGCAAGGCGGCTAAGCCGCACGCCCGTCGCCTGCCCCGGTGCCTGCCCCGGTGCGCGCCCGCACACGGTGCGTGGCCGTTGCATGGCGGCCGGATCGCGGCCAATGTCGCGCCGCATCCAACGCGGAAACCGCATGCGCCTGATCATCTCGTTCGCCGCCCTGTTCCTGTCGGTCTACATGGTCCAGCTCGGGTCGGGCTCGCTCGGGCCGCTCGACGCGCTCTCGGGCGCCGCCTTCGGCTGGTCGGCGGGCCAGATCGGCCTGCTCGGCTCGGCGCATTTCGCCGGGTTCTTCATCGGCTGCTGGGCGATGCCGCGGCTGATCGGCACCGTCGGTCACAGCCGCGCTTTCGGCGCCGCCGCCGCGCTGGGCGCGACCGGCGTCATCCTGCACCCCGTCATCGAGGGACCGGTCGCCTGGGCCTGCCTGCGCGTGCTCTCGGGCATCTCGATCGCCGGCACCTACACGGCGGTCGAAAGCTGGCTGCAGGCAAAGATCGAGACGCGCATGCGCGGCCGGGTCTTCGGTATCTACCGCCTGGTCGACCTGTCCGGGGCGATCTGCGCCCAGGCGCTGATCGCGGTGCTGACGCCCGCGGCCTATGTCTCGTACAACATAGTCGCGATCTTCTGCTGCATGGCGATGGTGCCGCTAATGCTCACCCGGCAGGTGCCGCCGCTGGTCACGCATGCGCCCCGGCTGCGTCCCGTCGCTGCCTGGGCGGTCTCGCCGCTGGCCTGCTTCGGCATCGTCACGGCCGGCGCGACGGGGTCGAGCTTTCGCATGGTGGGTCCGATTTTCGGCATCCAGTACGACATGAGCCAGCACCAGATCGCGCTGTTCCTGATCGCCTCGGTGATCGGGGCCGCGGTGGCGCAGTTCCCGGTCGGCTGGCTGGCCGACCAGATCGAGCGGCGCATCGTGATGATCGGCCTCTCTGTCGCCGCGGTGTTGGTCAGCCTGACGGTCGTGCTGGTGCTGGAGCCAGGCGACACGACAGGGCTGATCCTGGCCTCGGCGGCCTTCGGCGCCACCTCGATCACCGTCTATTCCGTGGCGGCCGCGCACGCCAACGACTTCTGCCCAGAAGATTTCGTGGTCGAGCTGAACGCGGCGCTGATCTTCTTCTACTCGGTGGGCGCGATCGCGGCGCCGCTGACCTCGGCCTGGATCATCGAGGCCTACGGCGCCAACGGCCTGTTCTGGTTCATCGCGGCGGCGCATCTGGTGCTGATCGCCTTTTCGCTCTACCGTATGACCCAGCGCAGGGTGGGGGCGCCGACCACCCCGTATCGCTGGCTGCCGCGCACATCGATGGTGATGGCCAGGCTTTTCAGACGCTCGAACGGTGCGGGCGCCACGGCAGCGCCCGCCAGGGAGGAACCAAGTCCATGATGAAGCTCTATCACTCGCCGCTGTCGCCCTATGTGCGCAAGGTGATGGTCGTCGCGCACGAGACGGGCGTGCTTGACGAAATCGAGAAGATCGACGGCTCGGGCACGCCGCTGGCGCCGAACGACGAGACGGTGGCGGCGAACCCACTGGGCAAGATCCCGGCACTGGTCACCGAGGACGGCGACACGCTCTACGACAGCCGGGTGATCTGCCGATACCTCGACAGCCGCGCGGGCGCCGGTCTCTACCCGTCGGGCAGCACCGAGTTCGCGACCCTGACGCGCGAGGCGCTGGCCGAGGGCATCATCGACGCCGCGCTGATGGTCGCCTACGAGGGCCGGCTGCGCCCCGAGAACCTGCGCTTCAAGCCCTGGGTCGAGGGCCAGACCGACAAGGTCAGGCGCGGCATCGAGGCGTTCGAGCGGCATCTCGATGCCCTGGCCGGGCACCTGACGATGGACAAGATCGCGCTCGGCTGCGCGCTCGGCTATGTCGACTTCCGCCTGAAGGACGCGCTCGACTGGCGCGCCGACCACCCGGGGCTGGCCGCCTGGTACAAGGATTTCTCCACGCGCCAGTCGATGAAGGAAACCGCGCCGGAGCAGCCGGTCGCAGCCTGAAGCGCCGATCGGGAGGGGCTTGGACGGCGCGCGTGCGCACACCACATATGGTGCATGAACTACGTTCTCGCGCTGCTGCTGCCGCCCCTCTCGATCCTCCTCGCCGGGCGGCCGATCGTTGCCCTGATCGTCTTCGCGATCTGGGTTCCGGCCATCATCTTCTCGGGCGGGCTGTCCCACCCGATGTTCATCCTGCTCGCCTGGATCATCATCTACGAACGGCGCGATGAGAGACGCCACCGGCGGGAGTGAGCGCCTTCGCGGACAACGGGGTCCGGGCGCTGTTCACGCGTGAACGCATCGGCTCTCCCTTGAAAAACAAGGGAAATTCTGACGGGCTCTCCGAATGTTTTCTCTTGGTTAAGCGGTCCGCGCCGACTTTCGCCGCCTGCCCACGCAGCGCGCTTCGGGGTCCTGGGATGGCCGATGAACCCCGGTACGGGACCGCGGCCGGGCGTCATCCGCGCGGATCGCTGACCCGGCCGCCGCAGACCGGCGCGCTGCACCCGGTCGTCCCCGGGGCCGAGGTCGGCAGGCCGCGCAGCACCCGCACGGCGAGGTAGGCGAAGGCCTGCGCCTCGAGCATGTCGCCGTCCAGCCCGACCGCCTCGACCGGCTCGACCGGGGCTTGCAGATGCCCGGCCAGCATCCGCATGATCGTCATGTTGTGCCGCCCGCCGCCGCAGACCAGCCATCGCGACGGGGGCGCCGGCATGTGGCGCAGCGCCTCGGCGACACAGTCGACGGTGAAGGCCGTCAGCGTCGCCGCGCCGTCCGAGGTCGACAGCCCCTCCATCGCCGCGAAGATGCCGCGGAAGTCGTTGCGGTCCAGCGATTTCGGCGGCCGGCGGTCGAGATAGGACCGGCCCCAGTTCGACGACAGCCGGTCGCGGTGCACCCGGCCGATCGCCGCCGCCGCGCCGTTCCGGTCCATCGCCGCCCCCGTGCGCGCCTGCATCCAGTCGTTGACCAGCGCGTTGCCCGGCCCCGTGTCGAACGCCAGAAGCGCGCCCTCCGCCTCGGGCGCCGGCTTTGCCGGGTCGACCCAGGTGACGTTCGCCACGCCGCCGATGTTAAGGAAGGCGAGCGGCCCGGTCGCGCCGATCCGGCGGGCCAGCGCGAAGTGGTAGAACGGCGCCAGCGGCGCCCCCTGCCCCGCGGATTTCATGTCGTCGCTGCGAAAGTCCCAGACCACCGGCCGGTTCAGCACGCGCGCCAGCGCCGCGCCGTCGCCGAGCTGCCATGTCCAACCCTCGTCGGGCGCGTGCGCCACCGTCTGGCCGTGGAAGCCGACCAGCGCCGGCAGCGGCCCCTCGGGCGCGCGGGAGGAGCCGGCCAGCAGACCGACGACCGCCTCGGCATGGACGCGGATCACCTCGGTCTCGGCGGCGGTCAGCCCGGCCGCGGCGTCGTCGTCCACCGGCGGGCGGTAGGTGCGCCACTCCTCGGCGACGGCGCGGAGGTACGGGATCTCGTCGTCGCGGTAGGGAAAGACGGCGCTGGGACCGAAGTCGGCGACCGTCTCGCCGTCGGTCCGGACCAGCGCGGCGTCGACCCCGTCCATCGACGTGCCCGACATCAGCCCCAGCGCCCAGACGGGCCTGCCGGCGGCGACCTCGATCATCGGCTTCCCTTTCGCCCTTCGCCCCGATACATCCGGCGCCGAACCGACGCAGTTTCGCGCACACTACCGGGGCGCCGCCATGACCTACCAGCCGAAATCCGAGTTCCTGCACGTCATGCAGGCGCGCGGCTTCATGCAGGACTGCACCGACCTGCAGGGCCTGGACGAGGCGCTGCTGGCAGGACCGGGTGCCGGGCTATATCGGCTTTGACGCCACCGCGACCTCGCTGCATGTCGGCTCGCTCATGCAGATCATGATGCTGCGCTGGCTGCAGAAGACCGGGCACGTGCCGATCGCGCTGATGGGCGGCGGCACGTCGAAGGTGGGCGATCCCTCGTTCCGCTCGGACGAGCGCAAGCTGATGACCGACGAGCAGATCGCCGGCAACATCGAGGGCATCCGGCAGGTCTTCGACAAGTACCTCGATTTCGGCGACCCGCAGGCCGGCGGGGCGATCATGGCGAACAATGCCGAGTGGCTGGACGGGCTGGCCTACATCCCCTTCCTGCGCGAGATCGGCCGCTATTTCAGCGTCAACCGGATGCTGAGCTTCGAGAGCGTCAAGTCGCGGCTGGACCGCGAGCAGTCGCTGTCGTTCCTCGAGTTCAACTACATGATCCTGCAGGCCTACGACTTCATGGAGCTGAACCGCCGCTACGGCTGCCTCCTCCAGATGGGCGGGTCGGACCAGTGGGGCAACATCGTCAACGGCATCGACCTGACGCGCCGGGTCAACGGGGCCGGGGTCTTCGGCCTGACCTCTCCCCTGCTGACCAAGGCGGACGGGACGAAGATGGGCAAGACGGCCGAGGGTGCCGTCTGGCTGAACGCCGACATGCTGAGCCCGTACGAGTTCTGGCACTTCTGGCGGAACACGATGGACGCCGATGTCGGCCGCTTCCTGAAGCTCTACACCGAGCTGCCGCTGGACGAGATCGCCCGGCTGGAGGCGCTGGAGGGGTCGGAGATCAACGAGGCCAAGAAGGTGCTGGCCAACGAGGTCACGGCGATGTGCCACGGCCGGGCCGCGGCCGAGGCGGCGGAGGCGACGGCGCGCGAGACCTTCGAGGCCGGCGGCGCCGGCGAGGCGCTGCCGACGGTGACGCTGTCGCGGCGGCGATTTCGGCGAGCATGGCATCTCGGTCGCGCAGCTTTTCGTCCGCTCGGGTCTGGCGGGCTCGGGCAAGGAGGCGCGGCGCCTGATCGCCGATGGCGGCGCCAGGCTGGACGACGAGCCGGTGACCGAGGCCGGGCTGATGCTGACGCCGGACCGCTTCGCGGCTCCGGTGAAGCTGAGCGCCGGGCGGAAGCGGCACGCCCTGGCGAAGCTGGGATGAGGGGGCCGAACGTCCCAAGATACTGATATTGCTGGTATAACGTCTTGACGAGGTAGCAACGGGCCTAAAAGCGCCGTTCTTGCGCCGGCTGAAGCCCCTCGGGACGCCTCCGGGAGGCCCCGCCGGCGCCAGATAAATCGGCGGGACTATCCCTCGGCCGGCGCGCGGCGGGCGGCGACCGACAGCAGGGGCACGGCGATCATCACGCAGATGATGCGCACCAGGTGGTGGACGGCGACGAAGCCGGCATCGGCCTGGATCGCCAGCGCGATCAGGCTCATCTCGGCGACGCCACCCGGCGCGTAGGAGAGCAGCAGCACGACCAGCTGAATGCCGGTCAGCCAGGACACCACCCAGGCGAACGCGCCGGCGACCGCCATCAGGATCGCCGTGCCGCCGAAGGTCAGCGCGCCGAAGCGCAGCATCCGGCCGATCTCGACCCCGGCGAAGCGGGTGCCGATCGACGAGCCCATGACCAGCAGGCCGAATTCGACGAGGAAATGCGGCAGCACGCCCTCGATCAGGCCCGTCATCCGAAGCCCGGCCGAGGCGATCAGGGGGCAGACCATCGTCAGCACCGGGATGCCGGTGCGGCCGAGCGCGACGATCAGACCCGAACGAGACGGCGAGAAGCAGCGCCAGGTCGGGCAGGCTCATCAGCTGCTGGTCGTGGAACATCCCCGGCGCCGGGCGGGGATAGCCGAGCAGGCCGAAGGCGACGGTCGGCGCCATCAGGACGACGAACGCGATGCGCAGCGACTGCGCCAGCGCGACGTTGCGCTCGTCGGCGCCGAGCGCGCCCGAGATCAGCACCACGGCCGTCAGCCCGCCCGGGATGGACGAGCAGAGCGCCGTCATCCGCGCCTCGCGAACGATCCAGCGATAGTAGAAAAAGCAGAGCGCCGACGCGACCGGCAGGTAGAGCACGGCGCCCGCCATCGAGACCGGCCAGCGCAGGATCAGCGCGGGATCCAGCCCCTCGAAGCTCTCGCCGAGGAACAGGCCGATCACGAACATGAAGTTCGAGCGCATCCAGAGCGGCACGTCGGCCGGCAGCCCCGCCAGCGTTGCCGCCATGCAGGCGAACAGCGGCCCGAGCATCCAGGCCAGCGGCACGCCCGCCGCGTCGCCGGCAAAGCCGCCGACCGCTCCGATGACCAGCCCCAGCAGCATCCGCGCCATGCGGTCCGGCGTCAGACGGGCGCGCCAGAGGTCCGCCCAGGCGCCGATCACGCCGCGCCGGTCCTCCGGCGCGGTCCGGCGGTCGCTCACGCCGCGTTTACCGGCGTCTCGACGCCGTCCTCGACGAGCGTGAAGAAGCACGAACGCGCGCCCGTGTGGCAGGCCGGCCCCGTCTGGTCGACCGAGAGCAGCAGGCAGTCGCGGTCGCAGTCGATGCGCAGCCCCACCAGCCGCTGGACGTGCCCCGAGGTCTCGCCCTTGCGCCAGAGCGCCCGGCGAGAGCGCGACCAGTAGGTGACGTGACCGGTCTTCAGCGTCTCGGCCAGGCTGTCGGCCGACATCCAGGCCAGCATCAGCACCTCGCCGGTGGCGTGGTCCTGGGCGATGGCGGGCAAGAGCCCGCGCTCGTCCCAGGCGAGGGTCGCGGGATCGAATGGCGTCGGGGCGTCGGAAGGGGCGTGCGTGTGGGTCATGGCGGCGCGGGGGTTTTCCATGGGCTGGGCGGACGCTACATAGAACGCGATAGCGGAGGACGTCCATGTCGGCAGTCGGCCAGGATCTGATGAAGCTCTACTCGCAGCGCATCCTGGCGCTGGCGGCGGGGATTCCGCATGTCGGCCGGCTGGACGCGCCGCACGGCAGCGCCATGAAGCGCTCGCCGCTCTGCGGCTCGACAGTGACGGTGGACGTGTCGATGGACGGTGACCGGATCGCGGATTTCGCGCAGGACGTGAAGGCCTGCGCGCTGGGCCAGGCCTCGGCGGCGGTGCTGGGCGCCGAGGTCGTCGGCCGCTCGCGCGACGAGATCGCCGCGGCGCGCGCCGGATTGGAAGCGATGCTGAAGAAGGATGGGCCGGCGCCCGCCGCGCCCTTCGGCGAGCTCGAGGTGCTGCAGCCGGCCAGGGACTACAAGAACCGGCACGCCTCGATCCTGCTTGCCTGGGACGCGACGCTGGCCGCCATCGACGACGCCCGCAAGGCCGCTTGAGCGGGGCGCTCTCACCAGAGCATCACCGCGCCGGCTGCCGCTCGGGCGCGATCAGCAGCACGCCCGCGATCAGCACGTTCAGAACCGCGACGCCCGCCAGCGGCAGCGTGTAGCCGCCCGTCAGCTCGATCAGCACCCAGACGATCGGCGGCGCCGCCATCCAGCCGAGCGACAGGAAGGCGAAGGCGCGCCCGTTCAGCTCGGCCAGATCGTCCGCGGCGACGCGGAAGCTCATGGCGGTGACGAAGACCGAGTTCCAGCACTGGCCCGAGATGCCGCAGCCGACCGCCAGCGGCACCAGCCACCAGCGCGGCGTGTCCGTGCCCGACCTGCAGCAGCCCCAGCATCGTCGCCACGGTGACAAGGGCGATGCCGACAAGCACGGCTTGCGGGTTGCCGGCCCGGTCGGTCAGCCAGCCGAGCGCCGGACGGCCTGCCAGCGCGGTCAGGTGCATGTTCGAGAGGAAGATGCCGCCGACCAGCGCCGACACCCCCGCCACCTCGAGCAGGTAGAAATACGAGAAGGTGGTCACGGCGTTCTGCGAGATGGCAAAGGCCATGCCGGCGCCCCAGAGGAACCGCAGCTCGGGCGGGATCGCCAGGATGGAGCGGAACCGCTCCAGCGTCCCCTGGTAGCGCGGCGGCGCCGCGGCGACGCGGAACACCGGCGTCATCAGCAGGGCGAAGACCAGCGCCGCGACCAGCACCCCGGCGACGGACAGCACGCCCGCCTGCCAGCCGGCGACCAGCATCACCGGCGGCAGCGCGCGTCCGATGGCGGTCGCCGCCAGCGGCACGGCGGAATGACGGATCGACATGAACAACCCGCGCCGGGTCCGGCGGCGCCGCCTGCGTCACCATCGTCATGCCGAGCGCGCTCTGTGGCCCGTAGCCGATGCCGAACAGAAAGGCCGATAGCATCGTGCCCGTCCAGGTGCCGCTCAGCACCAGCAGCATGGCGCCCGCCATGATGGCGAAGATGCGCACCATCGTACCGGGGCCGCCGAAGCGGCGGACCAGCGCGCCGGTGAAGGCGCTGGAGAGAAACGTGCCGATGAAGCTGAACGTCACCGCCAGGCTGAAGTCGCGCTCGTTGAGGCCGGTGATGGCGGCAAGCTCGGGCGCGTAGAGGGGGAACGCCCAGAAGCCGACCGCTGCCGCGGCCTGCGTGACCGAGGCGGCAACGAGAACCGGAATCGCGCGCGAGTGGGCCGACATGCCGCGACCCTAGGCACGACCGGCGCCGCACGGCGACGGTCGCGGCCGGGCGCTCCGCCGATATCAGTCCACTGATGCCGGTCGCGCCTTGACCCGCCCCGCCCCGCCGGGGTTGATGGCGCGCATGAGCACGCCCACCGGCCCGCTGCAGGGTCTCAGAATCGTCGAGTTCGGTCACTTCATCGCCGCGCCCTTCGCGACGCGGGTGCTGGCCGACATGGGCGCCGACGTCGTCAAGGTCGAGCCGCCCGAGGGCGATCCGGTGCGGAGCTGGGGCGCGCAGGTCGACGGCGAGTCGCTCTGGTGGTCGGTGCATGGCCGCAACAAGCGCTGCGTCACGCTGAACCTGAAGGCGCCCGGGGCGCGCGAGGTCGCGCTGGACCTGGTGGCGCGCGCCGATGCCGTCGTCGAGAACTTCCGACCCGGGCTGATGGAGCGCTTCGGGTTGGGGCCGGACGAGTTGGCGCGCGCGAAGCCGGGCTGCGTGCTGGTGCGCATCTCGGGCTTTGGCCAGACCGGGCCGCGGGCGGGCGAGCCCTCGTTCGGCATGATCGGCGAGGCGATCGGCGGCATCCGCCACCTGACCGGACACCCTTCGCATGTGTCGGACCTGCCGCCGGTGCGCACCGGCGTCAGCCTGGGCGACAGCGTGGCGGGGCTCTATGGCGCGATCGGCCTGCTGGCGGCGCTGTGGGAGCAGCGCTGGACGCCGCCCTCGCCCGGCACGCCCGCCCGCATCGTCGACGTCGCGCTGACCGAGAGCGTGCTGAGCCTGCTGGAAGGCATGCTGCCGGAATACGGCGCGCTGGACCGCGTGCGCGGGCCGAACGGGGCGCGCATCCCGACGGCAGCGCCGTCCAGCGCCTATCGCTGCGCCGACGGGGCGTGGGTGCTGATCGGCGCCAACTCCGAGCCGCTGTGGCGCCGTCTGGCGGGACTGATGGGCCGACCCGAACTGGCCGACGACCCGCGCTTTGCCGACAATCCGTCGCGGGTGAAGAATGTCGATGCGCTGGACGGCGAGATCGGTGCGTGGACGGCCGAGCGGCCGGCCGGCGCGGTGGTCGACGACCTGGAGAAGGCCGGCATCCCGGCCTCGAAGATCTACACCGTCGCCGACATCGTCGCCGACGCGCAGTACCGGGCGCGCGAGGCGGTGAAGCCGATCCCCGACCCGGTGCTGGGCCAGGACATCCTGCACCCCGCCCCGGTGCCGCGCTTTGCCGGCGCCGGGCCGCACGAGGGCGTCGCCTGGCCGGGGCCGGCCGTCGGGGCGCACAACCACGACGTCTATGGCGGACTGCTGGGGCTGTCGCCCGAGCGGCTGGCCGCGCTGCGGGATTCCGGGACGATCTGAGGGGGAAGCGATGACAGCCACCGGCTGGACCGGCACGCTGGAGCACATTCACGTCACACCCGCCAAGTCGCAGCCCATGCAGCGGCTGGACGAGGCGCGGCTGATCGCGGGCCAGGGCATTGAGGGCGACCGCTACCTGCTGGGCACCGGCACCTACTCGGTGAAGCCCGGCGAGGGCCGGCAGGTGACGCTGATCGAGGCCGAGATGCTGGCGCGCGTCGCCGCCGATTGCGGGCACGAGATCGCGCCCGGGGAGCACCGGCGCAACCTGCAGGTCCGCGGCGTGCCGTTGCAGCACCTGGTCGGGGCGCGGTTCCGAGTGGGAGAGTGCCTGCTGGAGGGCGTGCGGATAAACCAGCCCTGCAAGTACCTGAACCTGATGCTGAAACGTGACGTCTACATGGCGCTGTGGAACCGCTCGGGGCTGAATTGCAAGGTGGTCGACGGCGGCACGATCCGGCCGGGCGACCGCGTGGAGGCTGCATGAGATACGTGGATGTGAACGCCGACCGGCTGTGGTCGCGCCAGCGCGAACTCGACCGGATCGGCGCGACGCCGGCCGGCGGCGTGCACCGGATGGCGCTGACGCCCGAGGACATCTCCAGCCATCGCCTGCTCGCAGACTGGGCGCTGGCGCGCGGCTTCTCGGTCGATCTCGACGAGATCGGCAACATGTTCGTGACGCGTGCGGGGGCGGACGCCGCCCTGCCCCCGGTCGGCGCCGGCTCGCACTTGGACAGCCAGCCAATGGCCGGCCGGTTCGACGGGCCGCAGGGCGTGCTGGCGGGGTTCGAGGCGCTGGAGGCGATCGAGGACGCGGGAATCCGGACGCGCCTCCCGCTCTGCGTGCCGATCTGGAACAACGAGGAGGGGCCGCGCTTCACGCCGGCATGCATGGGCTCGGCGGTTTATGCCGGGGTGCGGACCATGGACGAGGTCATCGGCCAGGTGGGCGCCGACGGCGTGCCTCTGGCCGACTGCATTGCGGCGTTGCGCGAGGCAATCCCCGAGGCCGGAACGCGCGATCTGGGCGCGCCGTTCGCAGCCTTCCTCGAGAGCCATATCGAACAGGGTATCGAGCTGGAGGGTGCCGACAACGTGATCGGAATCGTGACGGGGATGCAGGGCTACCGGCGCTGGACCATCGACGTGACGGGCGAGGAGGCGCATTCGGGGACGAAGCCCGTCAGCCTGCGCAAGGACGCCTTCCTTGCGGCGACCGAGATGGCGGTGGCGCTCCGGCGGGCCTTTGCCGACGAGACGGACGAGATGCGGTTCACCATCGGGCGCTTCGAGGTCCGGCCGGGAGGAATCTCGGTCGTGCCGGGGCATGTCCACTTCACGGTCGACATGCGCCACCCGTCCTCGGCGACGCTGAAGCAGCAGGGCAACCGCGTCGAGGAGATCTGCCGAGAGAATGCTGGACCATGTGGGGTAGAGGTCGCGGAGTTCATCACCTCGGAGACGCTCGCGTTCCCGCAGGAGATCCGCGACCGCCTGCAATCGGTGGCCGACCGGCGGGGTTTTCCGAACCAGCCGATCTTCAGTCGCGCCAGCCACGACGCGCGGCACATCGCGCGGCTGTGCCCGGCGGGCATGATCTTCATCCCGTGCAAGGACGGCATCAGCCACAACGAGGCCGAGAGCGCCGACAAGGCCGACTGCGCCGCCGCAGCCCAGGTGCTGGCCGACGTGATGCTGGAGCTGGCCGGCGAGGCGTGCGGGCAGGAAGGGCCGCTCCATCGGCGCCATGCCGAGATTTGCCTGGATCTCGCGCGCCAGCCCCGCCGCCTCTTCGCCCCAGACCGGGGCGCCGACGGCGGAGAGGTTGGCCCAGACGGCCTCGGCCATGGCGTGGTTTGCGAGGCCGGGGCGGGATTTCGACACCCAGACACGCTCCCACCGGCAGTGCGTGCTGGCCGCGACCGCGTCGGCGATGCGGTCCAGCCGGGCGACGACGTGCTCGGCCATGGCGACGGTCGGCACGCGGGCGATGTACTGGATCTCGGCCTCGGGCGCGGGCAGGTTGTCGGCGGTCGCCTGGCCGGCGGTCAGGATCGTCTCGTTGACCGACCAGCTGAGGCCCGATGGCAGCAGGTGCTCGCGCGCCGCCTTGCCCTGCACGAACATCTGCACGACCGCGTCGTTGGCGCCCGGCGCGCGCGGGGCGGCGTGCGAGGCGGGGATCGGCGAGTAGGCGCCGGCGCCCGGCCAGGTCTCGGGGAGCCCCCGTCGGCCTGTCCGATCGCGCATGGCCGACCGATTTCTGAAAATTCTTTGCCACGCCGGCGGGAAGATTTCGATTGAGGTGAATTATCGTCGTCCATAGCGTCGAGCGCCACACCCGGCGTGACCTTGCCGGGTAGGTCGGAGGAGGACGAATGCTGGAAAGGAAGTCGGCCCCCCTGCGCGCCCGCGTCGAGGGCGGCGGCACCCCGCTGATGTCGACATGGAACCTCGGCCGAGAGGGCGGCGTCCTGAAGGACGTCCTCCTGGGCCCCGCCGAGGGCTTTCGCTGGATGGGGCTCGAGAATGCCGCATGGTCGTCGCTGGTGCGTGACACGATGCGGCGCGGCTACCAGTTCGACAAGCAGCTTGCCATGCGCCAGCACCGCGAGATGGTCGAGGCCTACCAGGAAGCCGGCGTCTCCTGCCATTTCCTGCCGCTGGACGAGGACAATCCCTACCAGGTCTATGCCCGCGACTCGTCCTTCATGACTCCCTACGGCGCCGTCATCTGCCAGATGGCGAACCCGCGCCGGCGCGGCGAGTACGCTTCCTGCCTGCGGTTCTACCTCGAGCACGGGATCCCGGTCTACGATATGGTCTCGTCGGGCAATTTCGAGGGCGGCGACTTCAACATCGTCGGCCACCAGGCGGCGCTGATCGGCTACACTGACCACCGCTCCGAGGAAATCTCGGCGCGCCAGATCGCCGGCTGGATGGAGGACGAGGGGTGGGAGATCCGTTTCGCCCCCATCGACCAGTTCTACGTCCACATCGACCTGATGGTCTGCATGCTGAACGAGGAATGCGCCGCCGTCTGCCTGGACACGACCGAGCCCGAGATCGTTGACTGGCTGAAGGCGCGCGGGATCGAGATCATCCCGGCGACCTTCCGTGAGACGTTGGCGCTCGGCTGCAACGTCGTCGCGCTGGGGCGCGACCGGCTGCTCTCGACGCTGGGCGCCAGCGACCTGAACGCGAAGATGCGCGCCGCCGGATTCACGGTCTATGATCCCGACATGACGATGTTCACCTGGGCTGGCGGGGGCGTCCACTGCATGTGCCAACCGCTGAACCGCGAGGCGGCCTGACCGGGGCGTCGGGGAATAACGGGGTGGCAGGGACGCCCGCGCGGCCGCGCGCGGTCGACGTCACAGAGGCGGATCGAGAAGGACGGCGCCGACATCACCCGCCGCCCGGCCAAGGAGCGCCGCTTCGGTCACGGCGGAATGGGCGCTGGACGAATTGCTTTATCCAGCCCTACCGTTGGAAACGTTTCCAACGGGGCCAGCCATGCGTCAACGCGTGACGATCCGGGAGGTGGCCGAGCGGGCCGGGTGCGGGATCGCGACCGTCAGCCGTGTCCTGAACGGGTCGGGTCCCGCCAGCGCCGAAAGCCGCGATCGGGTGCTGGCCGCCGCCACGGCGCTGCGCTTCCAGTTCAACGAGGTCGGCAGGTCGCTGCAGAGCCAGCGCTCGCGCACGCTGGGCGTCGTCGTCCCGTCGCTGTCTAACCCCGTGTTCGCCGCGGCGATCGAGGGCATCCAGGAAACCGCTGCCGCGCGGGGCTACCAGATCCTGCTCGGCTGGTCCGGCTACGAGGCCGAGACCGAGGCGAACGCAGTGCGCACGCTGGCCGGCAAACAGGTTGACGGCGTCGTGCTGACCGTCTGCGATCCCGACGACAGCGCGGCGATCGAGGCGCTCGGGCGCGCGAGCATCCCCTATTGCCTGATCTTCAATCAGCCCGGCCGACCCCGGCCCAGCGTCGGCGTCGACAATGTCGCCGCCGCGGCGGCGGCCGGAGATGCGGTGCTCGCGGCGGGCCATCGCGAGCTTGCCTTCGTGGCCGTCGAGTTCCACGCCTCCGAGCGCTCGCGGCTGCGCTACCGGGGGCTCTGCGCCGCCGCCGCGGCGGCCGGCGCCGACGCGCCGACACTGGCCGAGATCGGCGATGCCGACAACCTCGGGGCAAGGCTCGGCGCCATGCTCGCCGCCCGGCCCGGCCTGACCGCCGTGCTCGCCTCTAACGACATGCTGGCGCTCGGCTGCATCCGGGCGCTGAAGCGGCTCGGTCGAAGCGTACCCGAGGACATCAGCGTCGTCGGCTTCGACGGGATCGCGATGGCAGACCTGGTCGAGCCGGGCCTGGCGACGCTCGCCACGCCGAACCGGCAGATGGGCGCGCGCGCCGCCGAGCTGGTCATCGACGCTGTACGCGAGGGCGCGACGCTGGAGGCGTGTCCGCATTTCCTGCCCTTCGAGTTCCAGCTGCGCGGAAGCCTCGGCCTCTGTCGCACGAGGACGGCGGAGGCGCGACCGGTCGCGCGCTCCTCTGCCTGATCGCGGCCCGGCCGGCCGCAGCACGACCGAAAGAACAAGGGAGAGAACGCCATGAAATATCTTCTCGCAGGGACCGTTGCCGCGGCGATCGGGGTCGCGTCGCTGGCGCAGGCCGAGGACGCGGTCTGCTACAACTGCCCGCCGGAATGGGCCGACTGGGCCTCGATGCTGAAAGCCGTCGAGGAAAACACCGGCGTGACCATGCCGCACGACAACAAGAACTCGGGCCAGACGCTGTCGCAGCTGATCGCCGAGAAGGACGCGCCGGTCGCCGACATCGCCTATTACGGCGTCACCTTCGGCATCAAGGCGGCGAACGAGGGCGTCGCCGCGCCCTACAAGCCGACCGGCTTCGACGAGATCCCCGAGGGCCTGAAGGACCCCGAGGGCCGCTGGTTCACGACGCATTACGGCACGCTCGGCTTCTTCGTGAACGTCGACGCGCTGGGCGACACGCCGGTGCCGCAGTGCTGGGCCGACCTGACCCAGCCGGAATATGCCGGGATGGTCGGCTACCTCGACCCCTCCAGCGCCTTTGTCGGCTATGCCGGCGCCGTGGCCGTCAACCGAGCCATGGGCGGCGACCTCGACAACTTCGACCCCGCGATCGAGTACTTCAAGAAGCTGGCCGAGAACGACCCGATCGTGCCGAAGCAGACCTCGTATGCCCGCGTCGTCTCGGGCGAGATCCCGATCCTGTTCGACTATGACTTCAACGCCTACCGGGCGAAATACAGCGAGGGCGGCAACTTCGAGTTCGTGATCCCCTGCGAGGGCACGGTGGTGGTGCCCTACGTGCAGAGCCTCGTGGCGAACGCCCCGCACCCCGAGGCGGGCAAGAAGGTGCTGGACTTCATCATGTCGGACGCGGGCCAGAAGATCTGGACCAACGCCTATCTCAAGCCCGCCCGGCCGATCGCGCTGCCCGAGGACGTCGCGGCGAAGTTCCTGCCCGACAGCGAGTACGAGCGGGCGACCCCGGTCGACTACGCCAAGATGGAAGAGGTGCAGAAAGCCTTCGGCGAGCGCTACCTCTCCGAGGTGAAGTGACGCCCTGACCGTTCCCGGGCCGGCCGCTTTGCGCGCCGGCCCGCGATCCTGCTGCCCGCTTCCGTCCACCGACAGATTTCCGGACACCGATGACCCCGCGCCGTTTCACGCTGCTCTGCATGATGCCGCTCACCGTCTTCACGCTGGCGTTCCTAGCCCTGCCGCTCGTCCGCCTGTTCCTGACCTCGGTCTCGGGCGAGAGCGGCTGGGCGATCTATGCCGAGGTGCTGCAGACGCCTCGCTACATCCAGACGCTGTTCTACACCGTCGCGGTCTCGAGCGGGGTCACCGGGGCGGCGCTGGCGGTCGCGACGACAGCCGGCCTTTTCCTCGAGCGCAACCGCTTTCGCGGACGCGGCTTCCTGCTGGCGACGCTGACCTTTCCGCTGGCGTTTCCGGGGGTGGTGGTCGGTTTCATGATCATCCTGCTGGGAGGCCGGCAGGGGCTGGTCAACGAGATCACCCGCGACCTCCTGGGCGTTCGCGTCGTCTTCGCCTACTCGATGCTTGGCCTCTTCCTCGGCTATCTCTACTTCTCGATCCCGCGGGTGCTGCTGACGGTCATGGCGGCGGCCGAGAAGCTGGACCGCGACATCGAGGATGCCGCGCGGTCGCTGGGCGCGGGACCGTTCCGCATCCTGGTCGACGTGATCCTGCCCGGGCTGGCGCCAGCGCTGGTCGCAGCCGGCGCCATCGCCTTCGCGACCGCGATGGGTGCCTTCGGAACGGCCTTCACGCTGGCCACCGACATCGACGTTCTGCCGATGGTGATCTACACCGAGTTCACGCTGTCGGCGAACATCGCCACCGCGGCTGCGCTCTCGATCCTGCTGGGCATCATCACCTGGGCGCTGCTGCTGCTGGCGCGCTCGTTCTCCGGCTCGACCGTGGCGGCCTCGGGATGAGCCGCTCGCTCGCCTTCGCCGGCCAGCTGACCGTCACGCTGCTGGCGGCGGCGTTCCTGCTGGTGCCGGCCATCATGTCGGTCATGGCCGGCCTGACCGTGAACTACTTCCAGGGCATCAGCTCGGGCGTAACCCTGAAATGGCTGTTCGAGGTCTGGCGGCTCTATTCCGGCAGCATCGGGCTGTCGCTCGGCATCGCGCTCGCCTGCCTCGCCGCGACGCTTGTGATCGGCGTGCCCGCCGGCTACGCGCTCGCCAAGTCGCAGGGCCGCGGCGCCCGCATCATCGAGGAATTCGTCTCTTTGCCCCTCGCCGTGCCCGGGCTGGCGCTGGCGCTGGCGCTGCTGCAGCTCTACGGCACGATGCGTGGTTTTCGCACCTCGTGGACGTTCATTCTCGTCGGCCACGTTCTCTACACGCTGCCGTTCATGGTGCGCTCGGTCCTCGCGGTCTTCGCCGCCATCGACCTGAAGACGCTGGAGGAGGGCGCCGCATCGCTCGGCGCCACCAGCTGGCAGCGCTTTCGCGACGTGGCCGTGCCGAACGCGATGCCGGGAATCCTCGCGGGGGCGCTGACCGTCGTTACCCTCTCGATCGGAGAGTTCAACCTGACCTGGATGCTGCACACGCCCTATCTCAAGACGCTGCCGGTCGGCCTGGCCGACAGCTACGCCTCGATGCGGCTGGAGATCGCCTCGGCCTACACGCTGATCTTCTTCGTCATGATCGTTCCGCTGCTGATGGCCCTGCAATGGGCCTCGGCCCGCGCCCAGCGGATCGGAGGCGCCTGATGGGCCAGCCAACGGACACCGGCACGCGCATCGAGCTGCGCGGCTGCGCCAAGACCTTCGGCGACGGCACGAAGGCGCTGCTGCCGACGGACCTGACCGTCGAGCCGGGCGAGATCCTGGCGCTTCTCGGCCCCTCGGGATGCGGCAAGACGACGATGCTGCGGATCATCGCCGGGCTCGAGACGGCCGACCGCGGCGGGCGTGTGCTGTTCGACGCCGACGACGTCTCGTCGGTGCCGATCGAGCGTCGCGGCGTCGGCATCGTCTTCCAGTCCTACGCGCTGTTTCCGAACATGAACGTGCGCCGCAATGTCGGCTACGGGCTGAAAGTGCGCGGCGTGCCGGCGCGCGAGACCGAGAAGCGGGTGAACGAGGTGCTGGACCTCTGCCATCTCCGGCCCCTCGCCGACCGTCCGATCGCGGCCCTGTCCGGCGGCCAGCGCCAGCGCGTCGCGCTGGCCCGGGCGGTCGCACCGAGGCCGCGCGTGCTGCTGCTGGACGAGCCGCTCTCGGCGCTGGATGCTGCGCTTCGCGAGCGGCTGCGGAGCGAGCTTGCGGCCCTGCTGCGGCGACTCTCGACGACCGCCGTCTTCGTGACGCACGACCAGGCCGAGGCCATGGCGGTCGCCGACCGGATCGCCGTGATGAGCAACGGCCGCATCCTGCAGGCGGACGCGCCGCCAGTGCTCTACCGCCAGCCCTCCAGTGCCTTCGTCGCCGAGTTCGTCGGCGGCGCCAATCGGCTGGACGGCCGGGCCGAGGCCGGAACCCTGCACCTCGCGGGCGGCCGGCTGGCCCTGCCGGGGCCGGTCGCCGACGGGCACGCCGTCTATGTCAGGCCGGAGTCGATCCGGCTGGTCGAGCCGGCCGCCTCAGAACTCTTGGGCGAGGTCGTCTCGGTCATCTACCAGGGCACGCATCATCGCGTGACGCTCGCGGACGTCGCCGCCCGGCCGGTGGTCGTCGATCATGTCGGGCTCGACGCGCCGCGCATCGGCCAGCGCTTCGGCCTCGAGCTGTCGCCCGCGGACCTGATCATCCTCCCCGATTTCGAGCAGGTGGAAGAATGACGCGCGTCCTGCAACTCTCGGACACCCATCTCGTGCCGGAAGGCGAGCTCGCCTACGGCGTCGTCGACACCGGCGCCTTTCTCGAGCGCGCCGTCGCCTCGCTGTCGGCGCTGCTCGACCGGATCGGCCCCGTGGACTACCTCGTGGTGTCCGGCGACGTCGCCGAATCCGGGCGCGAGGCGGAATATCGCCGCTTCACCGCGCTGATGGCCGGGCTGCCCCTGCCGCTGGCGGTCGTGCCCGGCAACCACGACGATCGAGAGACGATGCGCCGCACGCTCTCGGCGCTGCCCGACATGCCGCGGCAGGGCCAGATCAACTGGCGGATCGAACTGGAGCAGTTCGATGTGATCGGCCTCGACACGCTGGTGCAGGGCAAGCCATTCGGCGAGCTGACCGACGAGACGCTGGCCTTCGCGGACTCGGCCCTGGAGGATTCCCGGGGCAAGCCGCTGCTGGTGACGATGCACCATCCGCCCTTCGAGGCCGGTATATCTCACATGGACCGCCAGCGCCTGCTGAATGGCGATCTGCTGCTGCAAATGATCGCCGGCTATCCCGGCCACATCACGCTCTCCTGCGGGCACGTCCACCGCTTCATGGTCCGCAGTGTCGGTCGGCAGCTGGCGATGATCGCGCCGGCGCCGTCGCACGCCGTCTCGCTGGACCACCGCGCCGACGCCGTCCCGCAGTTCCACCTGGAACCGCCGGGCGCCCTGCTGCACGAGTGGCGGGGCGAGGGCGCCGCGGCCGGGCTGCTCAGCCAGTTCGTGCCGCTCGGGCACGTTCGCCGGCCCGCACCCGTTCTTCCGCAAGGCCTAGCGGGCGGCCGGGTCGCGTGATCGTCCATGCGTCGCTTTGGCGTGCCCGTCGGCACCGACTGACTTGACCCGCGCGTGCTGCGGCGCGAACGTCGGGCGTCCAACACCAACGGAGGATCGGCTATGGCATCCGGAACGCGCGGCCGGGGAGTTCGCGATTACATGAAGGCCCGCTGGGACGAGGCGCACGATTTCGACGTGCGGGACCCGCTGGTCGGGCTCGACCGGCACGACCTGTCCGGCCCGGTGCTGGAACGCCGAACCGTGCTGCGCCTGCTGGCGGCATCGGGCGCGCTGACCGCGGCGCACCTGATGCCCGGCATCGGGGTCGGCCAGGCGCAGGCGCAGGGCAAGCCCGGCGGCACGCTCCGCGCCGGCTGGTCGGGCGTCGGCGAGCTCCGCACCATCGACCCCGCCCAGATCAACCAGGTGCTGCTGTTCCAGATCTCGTCGAACGTGCTCAGCGGCCTGACCCATATCGACCCGAAGCTGGTCGCCCAGGGCGATCTCGCCAAGGACTGGGAGGTCAACGGCGACGGCACCGAGTACACCTTCAACCTGCGCGAGGGCGTCACCTTCCACAACGGCGACCCGTTCTCGGCGGACGACGTGATCTTCACGTGGCAGCGCTCGCGCGACCCGCAGAAGTCGATCCACAGCCGCGTCGTCGAGAACATCAAGGACATCGAGAAGCTCGGCGACCACAAGATCAAGATCGTCCTCGGCGCGCCGCAGGCCAGCCTGCTGGTCAAGACGCTGGAACGCTCCTCGGGCCGCGCCATGACCATCGTCTGCAAGGGCGCGCTCGAGTCGATGGGCGAGTCCGACTACGGCCTCAAGGCCGTCGGCACCGGCCCCTTCAAGGTGACCGAGCACCAGCTCGGCCAGGGCATGACGCTGGAGCGCTTCGAGAACTACTACGACCCCGAGCGGCCGAAGCTCGACAAGGTCGTCATCATCCCGATCCTCGACCCCGAGCCCTTCGCCGCGGCGCTCGAATCCGGCGACATCCAGATCAGCGGCGGCAACCCGATCCCGCCCGAGCTGATCGACCGCTTCAAGTCGAACCCCGACCTGACCGTCTCGCACGTGTCCCGGCCCCGGCTTCCAGGGCGTCTTCATGAACCCGTGGCGCGAGCCCTTCAAGGTTTCCGACTTCTCGAAGCCGGTCGAGGAGCTGAAGAAGGAGCCCGGCTTCATGGTCCGTCTCGCCATCGCCAAGGCGATCGACCGCGACCAGTTCATCCAGCAGGGCCAGTTCGGCTATGGCGTGCCGGCCTATGGCACGATCAACCCGGCCATGGGCTTTTACTACGACGAGGCGATCGCCGACGAATCCGAGCAGCGCACCGACATCGAGGCGGCGAAGAAGCTGCTCGCCGATGCCGGCCACCCGAACGGCGAGGGCATCCCGCCGCTCAGGATGCTGTGCACCCCCTCGACCAAGCGCGACTGCCTGGTGATCGGCAACATGCTGAAGCAGAACCTCGGCATCAGCATCGAGCTCGACCCCAAGGACTTCCCGGTCCTGATCGACGAGTTCGACAGCATGAACTTCGACCTCTGCCGGCTGGGCTCGGGCGGCGACTACGACCCGGACGACGGGCTGGTCGACTGGGTGCAGACGGAGTCCAAGTTCAACGGCTCGCACCGCGACAAGGAAAAGATGCCCTTCGGCTGGTTCTCGGACCCCGAGGTCGACAAGCTGGTCGCCGCCGAAGCCACGACCGCCGACCCCGACAAGCGGCGCGAAATGGTGCAGAAGGCCAACCGGATCACCTCGGACAAGGTGGCGCAGGCGTTCCTGCACCACCCGCTCGACACGATGGTCTGGCGCAAGGAGGTCGCCTTCCCGGACGAAAGCCGCATCCCGGGGCTGGTGGACCTCGACCGGACGACGGTGAACGGCGGCTGATCTCTTGCGCCGCTTGCCCGACGCGCCCCTCCCCCGCGGGGGAGGGGCATCGCCTGCCACCGCCGCGACGCCGAGGGTTCGATGACCGGCTACCTCATCCGTCGCCTGCTGGGCGCTGCGGTCGTCATGTGGGCGGTCGCGACGCTGGTATTCTTCATGCTGCGGATCGTGCCTGGCGACCCGCTGGCCGCCATGCTGTTCGATGTCGGCGACCCGCAGGCGGCCGACGTGCTGCGCGTCAAGTATGGCCTCGACCAGCCGATGATCGTGCAATATTTCAAGTGGCTGTGGCTGATCGTGCAGGGCGATTTCGGCCGCTCGATCTACGGCTCGCGCGTGCCGGTCAGCCAGATCCTGATCGAGGCGGCGCCGCGCACGCTGTCGCTGGCCATCCTCGGCTTCTGCGTCGCCGTCGCCATCGCCATCCCGGCCGGGCTGATCTCGGCGCTCCGCCGCGGCCGGCCGGTGGACCACGCCGTCACCTTCATCGCCTTCCTCGGCCTCTCGATGCCCGATTTCTGGCTGGGGATCCTGCTGATCATCCTGTTCGCGGCGAACCTCGGCTGGCTGCCGGCCATCGGCTACGTGCCGATCCGCGAGGGCTTCTGGCCCTGGTTCAGCCACCTGATCCTGCCCGCCATCGCCGCCGGCACCGCGTTCTCGGCGATCATCTCGCGCATGGTCCGGGCGTCCATGCTCGAGGTGCTCGAAGACCGACTATGTCCGCGTCGCCGAGGCCAAGGGGCTGAAGCCCCGCCACGTCGTCATGCGCCACGCCTTCCCGAACGCGCTGATTCCGGTCGTCACGGTCATGGGCATCGCCTTCGGCCTGCTGATGGCCTCGGCCGTCGTCGTCGAGACGGTGTTCGCCATCAAGGGCCTCGGCCGCATCCTGATCGAGGGCATCCTGAACCGCGACTACCCGGTCGTGCAGGGGGCGATCCTGGTCGTCTCGTTCATCTTCGTTTTCGTCAACCTGCTGGTCGACATGCTCTACTTCGCCATCGACCCGCGGATCCGGCTCGAATGAGCGCCGCCGACACGATGCGGGCCGAGACCGCGACGGCCGACGACGAGGTCGAGCTGCCGCAGCGCGCCAGCGCGCTCCGCATGGTGCTGCGCGACCGACGCGCCTTTGGCGGGGCGGTCTTCCTGACGCTGCTGGCGATCGCCGCCGCCTTCGCGCCCTGGGTCGACGCCCTACGACCCGAACGCGATGAGCTTCATGATGATGGACGCTCCCTCGTGGGCGCATCCGCTGGGCGTCGACGACCTGGGTCGCGACCTGCTCTCGCGCATCATCTGGGGCGCGCGCGTCTCGCTCTTCGTCGGTCTCGTCACGGTCGGCGTCGCAATGGTGCTGGGCGTCGCCGGCGGCATCGTCGCCGGCTACTACCGCGGCTGGCTCGACGCGATCATCATGCGCTACATCGACCTGCAATGGGCGTTCCCGAACATCCTGATCGCGGTCTACCTGGTCGCCGTCTTCGGCACCGGGTCTGACCAACGTCATCGTCGCCATCTCGCTGGCCTATCTCGACGACTTCGCCCGCGTCGCGCGCGGCATGACGCTGACCGTGAAGGAGGAGCAGTACGTCGCCGCCGCCCAGGCCACCGGCTGCTCGGAATTCCGCATCATGGCGCGCCACATCCTGCCGAACATCACCGCGCCGCTGATCGTGCTGGCGACCGTCAGCGTCTCGAACGCCATCCTGGCCGAGGCGGTGCTGTCCTTCCTCGGCCTCGGCGTCAGCGCCGACACGCCGACATGGGGGCTGATCCTGGCCGACGCGCGCAGCTTCATCAGCCGCGCCTGGTGGCTGGGCGTGTTCCCGGGCCTGTTCATCATGCTGACGGTGCTCTCCATCAACTTCCTCGGCGACGCGCTCCGCGACGTGCTCGACGTGCGCGAGAACCGGGACATCCCGTGAAGGGACTGCCATGACCTGGTCCATCCTCGCCCGCGACCCGGAAACCGGGTTCTATGCCATGGGCATCGCGTCACGCTTCTTCGCCGCCGGCGCGATCTGCATGTTCAGCGGCGGCGCGCAAGGCGCGGCCTTCAGCCAGGCGCTGCCGAACCCCGAGCTCGGCCACCGCGCGCTCGGCCTGCTCCGCGAGGGCCATACCGCCGCCAGCGCCATCGAGATGCTGGTGGCGATGGACCGCGGCATCGACCAGCGCCAGCTGCACGTCATCGACGCGACCGGCGCGACCGCGGCCCACACCGGCGCCAACTGCGTCGACTGGTGCGGCGACGTCGCGGCGCCCGGCGTCTCGGTTGCCGGCAACATGCTGGCCGGCCGCCAGGTCGTCGAGGCGACGCTGGCCGCCTGGCGCGACAACCCCGACCTGCCGATGGCCGACCGCATCATCGCCGCCATGCAGGCGGGCGAGGACGCCGGCGGCGACAAACGCGGCAAGCAATGCGCCGCGCTTCGCATCCAGGGGCCCGAGGTCTATCCCCGCCTCGACATCCGCGTCGACGACCACGCCGAGCCGCTGGACGAGCTCCGCCGCCTCTACGCCGTGGCCTGCGAGCGCTTCATCCCGTTCTCGGCCGGGATGCCGCGGCGCGAGCGCCCCTACGGCATCCTCGACCGCGCGATCACCGAGCAGATCATCCAGCGCGACACCGGCAAGCCCTGGCATCACGACCCAGAAATCCCGAAAGGCCCCTGACTTGGCGCAGAGATTCACCACCCGCCCCGAAATCCGCGGCACCTTCGGCGCGGTCGCCAGCACGCACTGGCTCGCCTCGGCGGTCGGCTTCGGCATCCTCGAGAAGGGCGGCAACGCCTTCGACGCCGCCGTCGCCACCGGCCTGACGCTGCAGATCGTCGAGCCGCACCTGAACGGCCCCGGCGGCGAGGTTCCCGCCATCATCCATGTCGCCGGGCAGGACCGGCCAAAGGTCCTCTGCGGCCAGGGCACCGCCCCCGGCGCCGCAACCATCCAGCGCGTGCGCGACATGGGCGTGACGCAGATGCCCGGCACCGGCCACCTGCCGGCGGTCGTCCCCGGCGCCTTCGATGCCTGGATGCGCCTGCTGCTGGAGCACGGCACCATGCGGCTCCGCGACGTGCTGGAGCCGGCGATCTTCTATGCCCGCGACGGCTACCCGCTGGTCCACCGCGCCGCCGAGTCGATCCACGCCATCGCGCCCACCTTCCGCAAGGACTGGCCGACCTCCGCCGAGGTCTGGCTGCCCGGCGACACGCCCCCGATGCCGGGAGAGCGCGTCGCACAGCCGCAGATCGCCGACGCCTACACCCGCCTCCTGTCCGAAGCCGAATCCGCCGGCGGCGGCCGCGAGCGCCAGATCGAGGCCGCCCGCCACGCCTTCTACAAGGGCTTCGTCGCCGAGGCGGTCGACGCCTTCTTCCGCACCGAGCAGATGGACGACACCGGCGAGCGCCATGCCGGCCTGCTGACCGGCGACGACATGGCGGGCTGGCAGTCGACCTGGGACGAGACCGTCAGCCGCGACTTCGCCGGCGTCACCGTCCACAAGACCGGCCCATGGGGCCAGGGGCCGGCCCTCCTGATGACGCTCGGCATCCTCGAGGCCGCCGGCATCGCCGACACCGAGCCCGGATCGGCCGACTGGGTCCACCTCTCGGTCGAGGCGCTCAAGCTGGCGCTTGCCGACCGCGATGCATGGTTCGGCGACCCCGACCATGTCTCCGTCCCGCTCGACCGCCTGCTGTCGACCGACTACCTCGCCGCCCGCGCCGCCGAGATCGGGGCTCAAGCCAGCCTCGACCTGCGCCCGGGCGATGCGGCTGAAACCCGGGGCAACCTGGGCGCGCTACTCAAGGAGCTCGCATCTTCGCCGGACGGGACCATTTATGGCGGCGAGCCGACCTTCGCCGACCTGCCCGAGATCGAAGGCGACACCTGCCACCTCGACGTCGCCGACCGCTGGGGCAACCTCGTTGCCGCGACGCCCTCTGGCGGGTGGCTGCAATCGGCGCCGGCCGTGCCGGGGCTCGGCTTCAACATCACGACGCGGGGCCAGATGTTCTGGCTGGACGACCGCCTGCCCTCGCACCTCGCCCCCGGACGGCGGCCGCGCACCACGCTTACGCCGACGCTGCTGACCCGCGACGGCCGTCCCGTCGCCGGCCTCGGCTCGCCGGGCGGCGACCAGCAGGACCAGTGGGCGCTCGGCCTGATCCTCCGCCACCTCGTGCAGGGCCTGAACCTGCAGGCCGCCATCGACGCGCCGCTCTTCCACACCGGGCACTACGTCAACTCGTTCGCGCCGCGCCGCTTCACCCCCGGCGTCCTGCACATCGAGGAGCGGTTTCCCGCCGCGATCCTCGACGACCTCCGCGCACGCGGCCACCTGCTGACCGTCCAGCCGCCCTGGTCGCTGGGCCGCCTCTGCGCCGCCGGCTTCACCGCGTCGGGAATGGTCCGCGCCGCCGCCACGCCGCGCTTCATGCAGGCCTACGCTGTCGGCCGATAGCGCGCCGGGCGGACGCGTCCATCAACGGTGCGCGCAAGCGCGCACCGGCCGCCCCGTCAACTCCAGGGCAGCGAGAAAGTCTTGATGTTCGTGTAGCTCTTCATCGCCTCGACGACGCCTTCCTTGTAGCCGAGGCCGCTGTCCTTGATCCCCCCGAACGGCGACATCTCGGTGCGATAGCCGGGCACCTCCCAGATGTTCACCGTTCCGACCTTCAGCCCGGCAACGTAAGCCTGCATCCGCCGCCAGTCGTTGGTGCAGACGCCCGAGGACAGGCCGAACGCCGTCGAGTTCGAGATCTTCATCACCGCAGCGTCGTCGTCGGGCACGCGGATAATCGGCACGACCGGCCCGAACGTCTCCTCGCGCACCAGCTCGGCGTCATACGGCACGCGGTCGACCACGATCGGCGGCAGCAGCGCGCCCTGCCGGCCCGGGTCGTACAGGACCTCGGCGCCCTTCTCGGCGGCATCGTAGACGCGGGCCTCGAACAGCGCCGCAGCCTTTTCGTCGACCACGGTGCCGAGGTCCGTCTCCGGGTCCATCGGGTCGCCGAACGTCAGTTTCTTCGCCCGCTCCAGCAGCATCGGCACCAGCCGGTCGACGATCGACTCCTGCGCCAGGATGCGCTTCACCGCGGTGCAGCGCTGGCCCGAGTTCTTGGTCGCGCCCGCCACCGCCAGATCGGCGGCCTTCGCCAGATCGTCGTCGTTGAGGTCGTTCAGCACGATCAGCGGGTCGTTGCCGCCGAGCTCGAGCACCGTGCGCTTGTAGCCGGCCTTCTCCGCGATCAGCTTGCCGACGCGGACGCTGCCCGTGAAGGTGATCAGCTCGATCGCCGGGTTCGAGATCATCTCGCCGCCGATCTCGTCCGGCCAGCCGGTGACCACCGAGAACATCTCCGGCGGCAGCCCGGCCTCGTAGAGGATGTCCGCCAGGATCAGCGCCGCCATCGGCGTCAGCTCGGTCTGCTTGCAGACCACGCAGTTGTTGGTCGCGATGGCCGGCGCGATCTTGTGCGCCACCATGTTCAGCGGGTGGTTGAACGGCGTGATCGCCGAGATCACCGTCAGCGGCTCGCGCACGGTGAAGATCTTGCGCGCCTTGCCGTGCGGGGTCAGGTCGCACGAGTAGATCTCGCCGTCGTCCTGGATCGCCATCTGCCCGGCCAGCGTGAAGACGTCGTAGGCGCGCCCGACCTCGTAGAGCGAATCCTTCTTCGAGATCCCCAGCTCCAGCGTGATGATGTCGCTGATCTCGTCGCGCCGCGCGACGATGGCGTCGGCCGCACGGAACAGGATCTGCTGGCGCTCGTAGCGGGTCAGCTTCGGCGTGAACGCCGCCGCCGCCTCGATGGCCTGCCGCGCGTGGTGCGCCTGGCCGGCCGGCACGGTGCCGATGACGTCGTTGGTATAGGGGTAGCGCACCTCGATGACGCCGTCGGCGTCGACCTTGCGGCCGGCAATCCGCATCGGCTCGTGGCGGATCTGCAGGGCTGTGTCGGGCATGGGAACTCCTCAGAGCGCCGCGGCGACGGCGGCGTAGTGGAAGGCATCGAAATTGCGCAGCTCGGGCGCGTCCGGCAGGTCGACCCGGCGGTTGACGATGAACGGCACCGCCTGCTCGGTCAGCCCGCCATGGCTGCGCAACGGCTCGTCGAGGCCGCTCAGGTCGTGCCGGTCGGCCGAGGTCCCCAGCGTCATGGTCTCGCCCGAGACCAGCACCAGGTCCCCGATCCGGTCCGCCGGCAGCTCGAAGCGCTCCACCGCCTCGTCGCGCGTCAGCACCAGGTCGATCCCCTCGACCGCGCGCAGCCGCGCCGCGACGTCGGCGGCATCCGTGCCCTCCGGCAGGTAGGCCGTGGCGTAGGACCCGAGCGCGCCGTGGTGCACGACATAGGGATCGGTGATCGGCAGGATGACGCGCGCCGCCCTGCCCCAGCCACTCGTCCAGCAGGTCCTGCAGGTAGATGACGCGGGGCTGCCCGTCGGCGTCATGCTTCGGCTTCATGCCGTGGTCGGCCGTCACCACGATCGCCGCGCCCGCCTCTTCCAGCTCGGCCAGGTAACGGTCGAACATGGCGTAGAAGTCGTTCGCCCCCTTCGTGCCCGGCGCGTACTTGTGCTGCACGTAGTCGGTGGTCGAGAGATACATCACGTCCGGCCGCCGCTCGCGCAGCAGCTTGACGCCGGCGGCGAAGACGAACTCCGAGAGATCGGCCGAATAGACCTCCGGCACCGGCCGCCCCAGCCAGCGCGAGGCATTCTCGATGCCGTTCTCCGCCTCGGTGGTCGTGTCGGACTTCTCCGACGAGAAGCACACAGCCGCCCCGCCGCGACAGTCCAGCCCGTCGCCCAGCAGCGCCCGCAGCTTGTCCTTGGCGGTCACGACGGCGACCTTCGCCCCGGCCCGCTGGAACGCGGCGAAGATGGTCGGCGCGCGCAGGAAACGCGGGTCGTTCATCATCACCTCCTCGCCCGTCTCCGGCTCGAACAGGTAGTTGCCGCAGATGCCGTGCACCGAGGGCGGCCGCCCCGTCGCGATCGACAGGTTGTTCGGGTTGGTGAAGCTCGGCATCGCCGAATGCGCCGTGCGCACCGTACCCTTTGCCTTGACGCGCTCCAGCGCCGGCATCAGGCCCGCGGCGATCGCCTCGTCCAGATAGGCCGGCTCGCAGCCGTCCAGGCAGATGACGACGGCCGGCACCTTCGGCCAGGGATAGTCGCGGCCGTTCGCCTGTCACTGTCCGGCGGTTCATCTTGTTCATGCCACGGCCTTTCTCATCCGCTCGCGCTCGGCCAGCGCCTGCTCCGGCGGCGCCGCGCTGTTGACCCCCATCTCGGCCAGCGCCTCGCCGGCCGCCCTGACCACCCGCTCCATGATCTTCGCATCCATCCGCCCGATGCAGCCGACGCGGAAGCTGTCGACGACCGTCAGCTTGCCCGGGTAGATGATGAAGCCCTTCAGCTTCAGCAGGTCGTAGAACCTGCCGAACTCGAACTTCGGGTGCGCCGGGTTGAAGAAGGTGATGATGATCGGCGACAGCCAGCGGTCCTCGAGCAGCGTCTCGAAGCCCAGCTTCCGCATCCCCGCGACCATCGTGTCGCGGTTCTCGGTATAGCGCGCCAGGCGCCCGGGCTGCCCGCCCTCGGCCTCGTGCAGGTCCAGCGCCTTCAGGAAGGCCGCGACCGCGTGCGTCGGTGGGGTATAGCGCCACTGGCCTGTCTTCTCCATGTAGGCCCATTGCGCGTGCAGATCGAGGCTCAGCGAATGCGCCCGCCCCGCGGCGGCCTTCAGCGTCTCCTTGCGCGCCAGCACGAAGCCAAAGCCCGGCACGCCCTCGATGCACTTGTTGGCCGACGACACGACCGCCTCGACCGGCAGCCGCGACAGGTCCAGCGGCAGCGCACCGAAGGCGCTCATCGAGTCGAGCAGGAACTTGCGGCCCTTCTCTGCGACGACCTCGGCGATCTCCTCGACCGGGTTCAGGATGCCCGACGAGGTCTCGCAGTGAACCAGCACGACATGCGTGATCGCCGGGTCGGCGTCCAGAGCCGCGGCGACCTCGGCCCCGCGCGGCGGCAGGTAGTCGCCCTTGTCGATCAGCGTGTGGGCGCGGCCCATGTACTCCAGCGTCTGCGCGATGCGCAGGCCGTAGGCACCGTTCGCCAGCACCAGAGCCTTGCCGTCGCGCGGCACGAAACTGCCCAGCATCGCCTCGACCGAGAACGTCCCGCTGCCCTGCATGGGCACGCAGTCCCAGTCGTCGCCGCCGCCCGAAACCGCAACCAGCCGCCGGCGCAGTGCCGCCGTCATGGCGCGGAAATCGCCGTCCCAGGATCCCCAGTCGCGCAGCATCTCCTCCTTGACCTCCAGCGCCGTGGTCAAGGGGCCGGGGGTCAGCAGGAACGGCTCGCCCTCGGCGGGGTCGACGAATCCGTCCTTGCAAGGTGGATGGACATGCTGCAGCATCGTCTGGTCTCCCTTTCGCGGCGCATCCTGACTCCGCTGCACGGATCTGTAAAATCGATATTTCGACTGAGTCCCATCAGTCAGACTTATAGCTAACATACGCTGGGCATCCGTTCACCCCTTCCCCGGGGGAAACGAAGTCACACCCTCCGGGGCGAGCGGGATGCCGGCGACGCTGCGACTGCCTCCGCAACCACGCCCGGCCCGCGGATCGCCACATCCTGGAACGGCAACGAACACTCAAGCTTAACACCGGTCTGGCGCGTGCGACTTATCCGCTCCGCGCCAGCCGGGTCTCCAGCAACTCGCCAGCCTCGGTCAGGATCGGATACGCGACCGAGGCGAACAGCGAGTTGATCTGCTTCAGCGCGCGGATCGTCTCCAGGTGGATCTCGCTCGTCTCGACGCTCTGCACCGTGCCGGTCTGCAGGCGCTTCAGGTGGCGCTCGTGGCTCTCGCGCTCCAGTTCGCGCATCCGGTCCTTCTCGGCGACCAGTTGGCGCGCGCTCTCGCGGTCGCCCGAGACCAGCACGTTCAGCGCCAGCTGGATGTTCGCCATCACCCGGTCGTGCAGGTCGGTCAGCTCGCGCCAGCCCTCGCGCGAGAAATTGAGCTGCTCGGCCGCCTTCTGGTCGGCCAGCTTCAGCAGCCCCTTGGCGATGATGTCGCCCACATGCTCGAGGTTGATGGCGGCGTTCGACAGCTCCATGGCGCGGCGCGCGTCATCGGCGGCCAGCTCGTTCCGCGTGATCTCGGCGATGTAGAGCTTGATGTCGGAATGCGACTGGTTGACCTCGGCGTCCATGCGCCGGATCGCCTTCATGCGCTCGCGGTCGCCGAAATCGTAGAGGTCCATCACCGGGCTCAGCATGCGCTCGATCAGCTCGGCCATGTGCAGCACCTCGCGCGTGGCGCTGGCCAGCGCCAGGTTCGGCGACTTGACCAGATCCGGGTCCAGCGCGCTGGTGCGCCGGCCCAACGGCCCTTCCAGTGGCGCGGCCTCGGGCAGCAGGCGCTGCATCAGCCGGCTCGCCAGCCCGACGAAGGGCAGGCACACGACGACCAGCGCGGCGTTGAACAGCAGGTGCAGGTTGACCAGTTCCTCGGCCAGCCCGTTGCCCAGCAGCGACAACGACGGCTCGTAGATGTGCCAGAGCGGCAGCACGACAGCCGCTCCGATGGCCCGGAACATCAGGTTTGCCATCGGCACCCGTCGCGCCTCGACCTCGGATTCGCGCGTCAGCACGACGGCGATGATGCCGCTGCCCATGTTCGCGCCCAGCACCAGCGACACGCCCAGCGACAGCGGCAGCACGCCCTCGGCCGCCAGGGTTGCGATCAGCAGCACCGAGGCGACGCTGGAATGGATCAGCCAGGCGAACAGCGCCCCGATCAGGAACGCCGTCAGCACGTCCTGGCTGAGATACTGCACGATGTCCGGCAGCATCCGGCTGGTGCGCAGCGGCGACGTCGCCTCGGCGATCATCCCCAGCGAGACCAGCACCAGTGCGATCCCGACCAGTATGCGCCCTACCTGGCGCACCTCGCGCCGGTTGCCCTTCAGGAACATGGTGACGCCGACCAGCAGCAGGATCGGAATCAGCCAGTCCAGCTTGAACGACAGGATCTGCACGACCAGCGCCGAGCCGAAATCGCCGCCCAGCAGCATCGCCGTCGCCACCGCGCCGCTGACGATCCCGCTCGCGGCAAAGCCCGAGGCCAGGATCGCCACCGCCGTCGAGCTCTGCAGCAGCACGGCAATCCCGGTGCCGGCCATCGCCGCCCGGACCCAGCCGCCCTTCGAGCGTTGCAGCGTCCGCTTCAGCGCCGCGCCGCGCGCGCGCTCGACGCCCGTCCGCACCATCCTGACCGCCCAGAGCAGCAGCATGACGGCGCCCGCCAGGTGCAGCAGGAGGAAGGAAAGGGACATTCGGTCTCCCAAAGTGTTGGCGTCGTGCGAAGCCGGGTGGCCGGGCGGTGCCGATGCGGCCTCCGCCCACGCCACGCACCCCGCGCCCCCGACGCGGTTCGTGAAACTATCATGACACGCCTTCCCGCGGTATCATTCAAATCGCTATTCGGGATGCTTCCATCGATTCGCCCGATGCCCACAGGGGGCGCGCGGGAGTGCGGTAATGCGTTATGTCCAACTGCGGGCGTTCCACCACGTCGCAACCTGCGGCGGCTTCAGCCGCGCTGCCGAGGCTCTGTCGCTGACGCAGCCTGCCCTGTCGGACCAGGTGCGCAAGCTCGAGGTGGAATACGACGTCCTCCTGTTCAGCCGCGAAAAGCGCCGCATCGCCCTGACCGCCGCCGGCGAGCGCCTGCTCGCCATCACCCAACGCCTGTTCGAGGCCGAGCGCCAGGCGGCCGAGCTGCTGGCCGAGACGCGCGCGCTCCGCTCGGGACGCCTCCGCGTCATCGCCGACAGCGCGCACCACCTGCTGCATGTGCTGGCCGCGTTCCGCCGCCTGCACCCGCGCATCGAGATCATCATCACGTCGGGCAACACCGAGGAGGTCGCCGCCGCGCTGCACGCCTACGACGCCGAGTTGGGCGTACTGGGCGAGATCCCGCCGGCGGGCGAATTCGACATGGTGCATCTCGGCGCCTCGCCGCTGATCGCCTTCGTCGGCCGCGACCACCCGCTGGCCGGCCGGCGGCACATGGCCCTGTCCGAGATCGCCGCGTCGCCGCTGGTGCTGCGCGAACCCGGCTCGAAGACGCGCCGCGCCTTCGAGGCGGTCGCCGCCGAGCGCGGCATCGCGATCCACGCCGCCATCGAGGCGCAGGGCCGAGAGGCGGTGCGCGAGCTGGTCGCCGCCGGCTCCGGCCTCGGCATCGTCAGCCGCGCCGAGTTCGGCTGCGACCAGCGCCTGGTGCCAATCGCCATCACCGACTGCGACGTGCTGATGGACGAGGCGCTGATCTGCCTGCGAGAGCGCGCCTCCGGCCGGCTGATCCGCACCTTCCTCGAACTGGCGCGCAAGATGTCCGCCGCGGGACATCCCGTCCCGGCCGAGTGACGGACATCGCCCGGAGCAGGAAGTCAGCGCCGCCCTGACGACACGCCGCTCCGCGGTATCCGGCACCGCGGGTGGATTCCACTCCAGTGCACCCGAACGGCAGGCCCCGGCGCCGCCGCCCTGCCCCTCGACCGCCGATCCGCGCCGCCGGCCTACCCCGTCGCGGCCAGCACGGGTCGCGTCAGGTCGCTCAGCGACTGGCGCTGGGTGCCGTCCCCGTCGAAATTCGCCGGGTCCAGCCAGGTTTCCATGGCGACGCGGATCGCCGGCCACTCACTGTCGATGGCCGCGTACCAGGCGCTGTCGCGATTATGCCCCTTCACGATCAAGGCCTGCCTGAACACGCCCTCGTAGCTCAGCCCCAGCCGCTGCGCCGCCCGGCGCGAGGGGGCGTTCAGCGCGTTGCACTTCCACTCGTAGCGGCGATAGCCTGCATCGAACGACCAGCGCATCATCAGATACATCGCATCCGTCGCCGCCCGCGTGCGCTGCAGCGGCGGCGAGTAGGTGATGTATCCGACCTCGATCGAGCCCGCCGCCGGCGCGATGCGCATCAGGCTCGCCGTGCCCAGCGGACGGCCGTCGACGACGATGGCATAGTGCAGCGGGTCGGCGCCCTGCGCCGCCCCCCAGACCCAGCCGCGATACTCGTCGATGTCCTTGAACGGCCCGTTCGGCATGTAGGTCCACATGCCGCCGTCGCGATCCTCGGCCAGCGCCTCGAACAGCGCCGGCGCGTGTTCCAGCGTCAGCGGCTCCAGCCGGCAATAGCGCCCTTGCAGCACCATGCGCGTCGGCGCCGGCGGCGGCGTCCAGTGCGGCACCGGCGCGCCGATCGGCTGTCCCAGAGAGTTCTTGTGGCTCATGGCGTCCCCCTTCGGCATGACCCTGAGCCGCCCCGCGCGGCAAAGGCAATCCAGCACAGGCGGCTGGCCTTCGCGAAAGCCGCGCTCTGGCATCGCCGCGGCTATGGCGCCTGGCAACAGGCAGGCCACGGCCTGCAGCTATCCCAACGCTATGCAACCCGCGTTCATCAACGAGGGAGGCCACGCGTGAGCCAGCCGAAATCCCGACCCGGCATGGCGGCGCCTTGCCCTGGGCTGGCGGCAGATCTGGCGCTCCCCGCCGGGATCGTCGAGCAACGCTCGAGCCGTCGCGACCGGCGCGGACACCATCGCCGGCGAGAAAATCGTGGACGACACACGATTGCCGGCGAGGCATCGTAGGTGTTATCAGGTCGACCTGATTTCGCCGACCCCGGCGGCCAGTTTCAACATCATGCCCCAATGCCGGCGACCGGTCCCGGGGTGAAGCCGATGACGATCGCCTCGTCCGCCCGCCTCTCGCCACCCGACGACTCTCCGACCCGGCGACGCACGCCGGACGCATGGCGCTACCCGGCCAACTCGACGATCGTCGCGTGCAACTGCGCCGGGATCTCTACCCCCTCGCCCGGCGTCCGCGCCCGCGCCGCAACCCGCCGGTCGCCGGGCAGCCGCGTGCCCTCCATCTCCAGCATCTTCGCGAACAGCCGCTCGCCGCGCTCGAGCGCATCGTCCGCGCCGAAGCGCACCGGATCGAAGGCCAGGACAAGCTCGCCTCCCGTCGCCGGGCCGCCGTCGCCGTTGTCCTCCTCGCCGGCCTCCCAGCTCGCCACCTCGCCGATCATCGGCCCGGCCAGCAGGTCGACCATCAGCGCGATCGCCGCGCCCTTGTAGCCGCCGAAGGGCAGCTGCGCGCCCTCCAGCGCCGCCGCCGGGTCGGTCGTCGGTTCGCCCTCCCTGTCGATTCCGACCCCCGGCGGCAAGGCGTGCCCGTCGCGCCCGGCGATCATGATCTCACCCCGCGCCATCGCCGAGGACGCCTGGTCCCAGACCATCGCGCCGCCGCTCTTTCCGTCTCGGGCAGGCCGCGGCCAGGCAAAGCTCATCGGGTTGGTGCCGAAGAACGGCCGCTTGCCGCCGGCCGGCGCCATGTAGGGCGGCGAGTTGACGAAGGCCATCGCCACCAGCCCCGCCTCGGCCAGCGCCTGCGTCTCGGGCCAGAGCGCCGCGTAGTGGTGCGTCCGCCGCAGCGCCAGCGCCGCCATGCCGATCTCGCGCGCCGCCTCGATCAGCGGCGGCCGGCCGATCTCGATCGCCAGCGGCGCAAAACCCCGGTCGCCCTCGACGACCACGACGCACGGCCCCAGCCGGCGCACCTGCGGATCGGCCCGGCCATTGACCTTGCCGTTCCGCAAGCTGCCGACATAGCCCGGGATGCGGAACAGCCCGTGCGACTTCGCCCCGTCGCGCTCTGCCGCCGTCACCGTCCGCGCCACGGCTGCCGCATTGCGCTCATCGCAGCCGCCCGCCATCAGTGCGCGCATCGCCAGTTCACTCACCTCGTCCAGCGTCAGCCGGACCTGCCCCGTTCCCGTTTCTGCGCCCATGTCCCCCTCCGCGACCGCCAGCCATGCCTGTTTCTGCCCCGCCGGGCCTCCCGGAGCAACGTCGCTTGCCGCCATGCGTTGACCAGCCCCTAAGGTTGCACGAACACGAGGGGGAGACCGGATGACCGAGCGGATGCGCTTCGGCAGCCTGGCCGACAAGGCCGAGATCGAGGCCATGCCGCTGGCCCAGCGGATGCCCTCGCTCACGGTCTTCGCGCGCCTGACCCGCACCGCCGAAAGCTGGCCCGACCGCCCGGCGCTCACCTTCCAGATCCGCTCCGGTCCGCGCGACAAGGCGGTGACGCTCACATGGAAGCAGTTCCGCGCGCGCGTGGTCCAGGCCGCCAACCTGTTCCGTGACCTCGGCGTCGGGCAGGACGACGCCGTCGCCTACCTCATGCCGAACTGCAACGAGACGGCGGTAACGCTGCTGGCCGGGTGCACGGCCGGCATCGTCAACCCCGTGAATCCCCTGCTCGACGCCGGGCAGATCGCCGCAATCCTGCGCGAGGCCGGCTCCAAGGTGCTGGTGACGCTCGCCAGCTTCCCGCACTCCGACGTCGCCCAGAAGGCGCACGAGGCCGCAGCACTCGCGCCCTGCGTCGAGACGGTGCTCGAGGTCGACCTGAAGCACTACCTCGCGCCGCCGCTTTCCTGGGCCGTCCCCTTCATCCGTCCGAAACTGACCCGCTGCCCACGCGTCCGCACGCTCGACTTCAACCGCGAGGCCGACCGCCGTCCCTCCACGCGCCTGTCATTCAGCGAACAGGGCGGCGCCGAGCGCACCGGCGCCTATTTCCACACCGGCGGCACCACCGGCATGCCCAAGATGGCCCGGCACCTGCAGCGCGGCATGGTCTACAACGGCCTCTGCGCTTCTCAGAGCATCATCGACGAGACCGACGTCCTGCTCTGCCCGCTGCCCTTGTTCCACGTCTTCGCCGCCTACCCGATCCTGATGACCTGCGTCACTGCCGGCGCGCACATGGTGATGCCGACGCCCGCCGGCTATCGCGGCGAGGGCGTCATGGACAACTTCTGGAAGCTGGTCGAGCGCTGGCGCGTGACCTTCATCGTCATGGTGCCGACCGCCGCCTCGGCGCTGATGCAGCGCAAGGTCGACGCCGACGTCTCGTCAGCCTGAAGTACGCGCTCTGCGGCTCGGCGCCGCTGCCGGTCGAGCTCTTCCGCCGCTTCGAGGCCGCGACCGACGTCAAGGTCCTCGAGGGCTACGGCATGACCGAGGCGACCTGCCTGGTCTCGATCAACCCGCCACATGGCGAGCGCAAGATCGGCTCGGTCGGCATCCCCTTCCCCTACACCGACGTGAAGATCCTGCACACTGACGACAACGGCCAGATCACGAAGGAATGCGAACCCGGGGAGGTCGGCGAGATCTGCGTAAAGAACCCAGGCGTCTTTCCCGGCTACAAGGATGATAGCCGCAACGACCACATCTTTGCCGGACCCGAGAAATACCTGCGCACCGGCGATCTCGGCCGCATCGACGCCGACGGCTACATCTGGATCACCGGCCGCGCCAAGGACCTGATCATCCGCGGCGGCCACAACATCGACCCGGCGATGATCGAGGAGGCGCTGTCCGGCCACCCCGACGTCGCCTTCGTCGGCGCCATCGGCCAGCCAGACGCGCACGCGGGCGAGGTCGCGGCCGCCTATGTCGAGCTCAGGAGCGGCTCCACCGTCACCGGCGAGGAACTGCGCGCCTATGCCGAGGAGCACATCACCGAACGCGCCGCCGTCCCCAAGCATGTCGAGGTGCTGGAGGAGCTGCCGAAGACCGCCGTCGGCAAGGTCTTCAAGCCCGACCTCCGCAAGCGCGCCATCGCCCGCGTCTATGGCCGCGCGCTCTCGGATGCCGGCATCGCGTGCGAGGTCGAGGTGGTCGAAGATCCGGCACGCGGCCTGGTGTGCCCGGGTCCACCCGACGGCCGGCGCCGACGCCGCGCGAATCGGCGAGACGCTCGGCACCTTCCCCCGCCCCTGGGAGCTGGTGGACGGCTGAGCCCCCACTGTCCAACCGCACATCGACCTGCCCGGATCGCTCGCCGTCCCCGGGCTGACGGCAGCGCCCCGCCCGTGCTACTGTGCCCGCCGATCCGCCGAAATCGGGGGCACGAGTGGACATCGCTACGCGCTGCTGCGTCGTCGGGGGCGGCCCCGCCGGCATGATGCTGGGCCTGTTGCTGGCCCGCGCCGGCATCGAGGTCGTGGTGCTGGAAAAGCACGCCGACTTCCTGCGCGACTTCCGCGGCGACACGCTCCACCCCTCGACGCTGGAGGTGATGAGCGAGCTCGGCCTGCTCGACGGCCTGCTGGCGCTGCCGCACCAGCGCATCGACACGCTGAGGGGCGCCTTCGGCGACCGGATGCTGACGATCGGCGACTTCCGCCCGCTGCCGGTGCGCTGCCCATTCATCGCGCTGATGCCGCAATGGGATTTTCTCAACTACCTCGCCAGCGCGGCCGGGGCGCTGCCCTCCTTCGACCTGCGGATGCGGACCGAGGCGACCGACCTGCTCCGCGACGGCGGCCGCATCACCGGCGTCCGCGCCGAGGGACCGGACGGCTCGCTGACCATCCGCGCCGACCTCGTCGTCGCCTGCGACGGGCGCCGGTCGCTGCTGCGCGAGCAGTCCGGGCCTGCCGGTCGAAAGCTTCGGCGCGCCGATGGACGTCCAGTGGTTCCGCCTCGACCGCGCCGAGGGCACCGAGGCGCCGCTCGGCACCTTCGCCGCCGGGCGCGGCCTGATCCTGTTGCCGCGCGGCGACTACTGGCAGGTCGGGCACATCATCCCCAAGGGCGCCGACGCACGGCTCCGCGCCGGCAGCTTCGACGACTTCCGCGCCTCGCTGGCGGCGCTGAAGCCCGAGCTGACCGACGCGCTCTCGCGCCTCGGCGGCTGGGACGAGGTCAAGCTGCTGACGGTCGAGGTCAATCGGCTGCACGACTGGTGCCTGCCCGGCCTGCTCCTGATCGGCGACGCCGCGCACGCCATGTCGCCGATCGGCGGCGTCGGCATCAACCTGGCGATCCAGGACGCGGTGGCGACCGCAAATATCCTCGCCGCCCCGCTGCGGGAAGGCGCGCCCGATCTCGACACGCTGCGGCGGGTGCAGAAGCGCCGCCTCTGGCCGACGCTGGTCACGCAGCGCCTGCAACTGGCCCTGCAACGCGGCGTCATCGCCCCGACGCTTCAGGCGCAGGCCTCGCCCCGGCCGCCACGGCTGGTGCGCCTGCTCGACACCTGGCCCTGGGCGCGGCGCTGGCCGGCGCGCCTGATTGGCATGGGCGTCCGCCCCGAACACGTCGCGCCCGAGTTGCGCGCCGGTTGACGGAACCCCGCGCGTCGTCTATCTCCCCCGCTCCGCCGCCCGTTAGGACGGTGGCATCCGGCGCCCGTGGCCCGCGCAAGCGGGACCCTGTCGCCCCCGAAGGGGGGAGAGGAGGCCGCCCGAACATTGAGAGGAAGACCATGACCAAGCGCACCGCCGCCAAGCACAAGCTCGACCGCCGCATGGGCGAGAACATCTGGGGCCGCCCGAAATCCCCGGTGAACCGCCGCGAGTACGGCCCCGGCCAGCACGGCCAGCGCCGCAAGGGCAAGATGTCCGATTTCGGCCTGCAGCTTCGCGCCAAGCAGAAGCTGAAGGGCCATTACGGCGACATGACCGAAAAGCAGTTCAAACGCACCTACGAGGAGGCGATCCGCCAGCGCGGCGACACCGGCGAGGCGCTGATCGGCCTGCTCGAGCGGCGCCTCGACGCCGTGGTCTACCGCGCCAAGTTCGTGCCGACGATCTTCGCCGCCCGCCAGTTCGTCAACCATGGCCATGTCGAGGTGAACGGCCGGCGCGTAAACATCGCCTCCTTCCGCGTCTCCGAGGGCGACGTGATCTCGCTCCGCTCCAAGGCCAAGGACATGGCGCTGGTGCTGGAGGCGATCCAGAGCGCCGAGCGCGACATGCCGGAGTACATCGACGTCGACCACTCGAAGATGACCGCCACCTACGTCCGCACCCCGACGCTGGGCGACGTGCCCTACGCCGTGCAGATGGAGCCGAACCTGGTCGTCGAGTACTACGCCAAGAACGGCTGATCCCCGGATAGCCCGACCCGGCCACGGATTTCCAGGCCCGGCGCTCCCCCGCGAGCGCCGGGCCTTTTCCTTTCGCGACGTCATTTTCGCCGCGGCCGCCGGCCAACGCGGCAGCGACCGGCCGCCCCCCAGCCGTCATCCCCGAGACCGCGGGGATCTCGTTCCCCCAATGCCGTCCCCCCTGCGCGGATACATAGAATGCGCCGCGCTTGACGCGTCGGCCGTAGGGCGGGTTTCCAACCCGCCACGGCGGGGTGAAACCCCGCCCTACCGGTCGGACAGACCGCGGACGCCTTCCGCCGGGAAAATTATCCAGCACCTGAAGGAACTCGCCCTCTGTCGCCTAGACATACTTCGGTCTGCGCCGCCCCTCACGGCCTCTCCAGCCACCACTCCGGCGATCGCTCCGGAAACGGGTCCGGCCGGAAATACGCGACCGTGCGCGGCGCCACCTCCCCCGCCGTCCACGGCGCCACCCCATGCAGCGCCAGCCGATGGACGACATAGCTCTCCCCCGGACGGGCATGGACCGCCACCCGCCGGCAGGTCTCGAACGCCTCCCGCCGCGCCGCGACGTAAGTGTCGGTGACGTCCTCGCCCTCCCAGCGCTCGGCCGGCAAGTCCGCCAGCCGCGCCCGCAGCGCCCGGCGCATCACCTCTTGCGAGCCCTCCCAGACGACCAGCGGCGCCGCCTCCGGAGGCGGGTCGCTCAGCGGCAGCCCCAGGACAAAGCCGTGTCGCTCGCCTGGCCGGCGCCGCCGCCCGTCAAAGCGGCGCAGCCCGTCGACATGCGCAGCGTCCCGGACGCGGCGAAAGCGGAACGCCGCCTCGGACTCCTCGTCGCCCTGCCGCGGATATCCCGGGAAGCAGACCGAGACCTGCCCCGCATCCCAGGCGAACCCCGAGAGGCCCAGCACCTCCGCGATAAACGCCACCGGCGCCCCGCCCAGCGGCGGCACGCCGCGCCCCGGCACGGCCCCGGCCGCGTCGTTCGGAAAGACGTTGACGCCTGCGAACCACGTCCCGCCGCTGCGGAGCCACCGCGCCCGGTTCTCCGGGTCCGCCAGGCACTCCGCCGCCACCGGCCGCGCCCTTGCCGCCCAGTCCGCGACCGCCGCGTCATGCGGCAGCCGGACCCAGCCCGCCCTGTAGAATTGCGCCGCCGCCTCGTCCGCCATGCGCCCGAGCGTATGACCACGCCCCCGCCCCGGCAACCGCTGCCACTGCCGGGCGAAGCGCCGTCACGTCGGACAGGGCTGCCCCCTTCGCCTGAGGGTCGGGGCGGGGAGGCCGGCGCAAGGGCCACACCGGGTCTCCGGCGCACCCGCGCCCCTTTACCCGGCGCTGGCCAGCAGGATCACGCCCATGCCCGACCACCACTGCGGCCAGGACCCGCCGCCCCCAGGGCCGCTCGCCGAACAGGACAACGCCGATCAGCGCCGCGATGATGACGCTCGACTCGCGGACCGCCGAGACCGCCGCCAGCGGCGCCATCGTCTTGGCATAGAGCACCAGCCCGTAGGCCAGCACCGATAGCAGCCCGCCACCGAACCCCACCGCCAGCGCCCGCCGCGGCAACGCCCGCAACGGGCCGCCGCGCCAGGCCAGGATGCCGATGGTGATCGGGAACTCGACGAAGAATATCCACGCGATATAGCCCGCCGGCGCCTCGCTCTGCCGGATGCCGATGCCGTCGTTGACCGAGTAGCTGGCGATCAGCACGCCCGTCGCCAGCGCCGACAGCACCGCCGCCCGCTCGGCCCCCAGCGCGCCGTTCCGCCGCAGTGCCAGCAGACCGATCCCCAGCGAGACGGCGATGACGCCGCCCCAGGCCCGCGGCGTCAGCATCTCGCCGGCAAAGACCAGGGCCCCCAGCGCGACCAGCATCGGCGCTATGCCGCGCGCGATCGGGTAGACGTGGCTCAGGTCGCCATAGCGGTACGACAGGAACAGGAAGGCGAAGTAGGCATAGTGGAGCAAGGCCGAGGCCACGATGAACGGCCACGACGCCGCCGCCGGCACCGGCACGAACGCCAGCGCGATGGCCCCGACGACCCCATGCGCAAAGGCGACCGCCGCCATCGCCAGCGCCCGGTCGCCGGCGCCCTTGACGATGGCGTTCCAGCTCGCGTGCAACACCGCCGCCATCAGAACCATGACCAGCGCCTGGTGGCTCATGCGGCGCGCGCCATCAGATGAAGTCCACGCCGGTCGTCTGCGCCCTCAGCCGCGGGTCGGCCGAGCGGACCAGCACCGGCCGCCCGGCCAGGATCTCGTCGCAGCGCGCCAGCGTGTCCGCCTCCAGCCGCGCCATCGCTTGAGACGTGAAGAAGGTCAGGTGCGGCGTCAGGATGACGTTCGGCATTGCGAAAAGCGGGCTCATCGGATGGCCCTGCAGCGCCAGCGGTTCGGCCGAGAACACGTCCAGCCCCGCCCCCGCGATCCCGCCCAGCGCCAGCGCCTCGACCAGCGCCGCCTCGTCGACGATGGCGCCCCGCGAGACGTTGACGAAAATGGCGTGCGACCGCATCGCCGCGAACTCGGGCGACCCGATCAGCCCTCGCGTCGCCTCGCTCAGCGTGCAGTGGACCGAGACGAAATCGCACTCGGCCAGCATTACGTGCAGATCATCGCGCTTCTCGATCCCGGCCGCCCGCATCTGCTCGGCGCCGACATGCGGGTCGTATCCCAGAACCCGCGCGCGGAACCCGGCCCCGGCCATGCGCGCCATGCTGCGCCCGATCCGCCCGGCGCCGATCAGCCCGACCGTCGAGCCGGCGATGTCGCGCGCCAGCCAGCGCGCCCTGGGCCAGGCCCAGCCAGCGCGCCGCATCTCGACCGCCAGCGCCGGCAGCTTCTTCGCCAGCGCGATCATCAGCGCGAAGGCGCCCTCGGCCACCGTCTCCTCGGCGTATTCCGGCACGTTGACGACCGGCACGCCGCGCGCGATGGCGGCCGGAATGTCGATGGCGTCAATGCCGACGCCGTATTTGACGATGCCCTTCAGCCGCCGGGCGTTCTCGATCACCCGCGCGGTGATCGGCGTGTAGCACATCAGGATCAGTTCGGCGTCGGCGGTCGCGGCGACCAGCTCGTCCTCGCCGATGCCGTCCGGCAGCAGCACCAGATCGGCCCCCCGCGCGCGCAGCCCCGTGTCGATGCCCGGGCACTCCAGCTCGCGGTCGGTTCGGACGATCTTCACCATGGCGCCCTGCCCACGCAGGCGCCATACGACGCCAGCCCAGTCCTGCAACGCCCCCTCGCCTCCGCGAAGGCGGGGACCTGCAGCAGCCGTCGAAGAAGGCTCCTGCAGGCACCAAATCGACGATCCGAAACGGCGCCCACGACGGCCCGGCCCACCAGCCGCGAGCGTCCGCACCGGCGGCACAGGGAAGACCCCGGACTGTCCTCCATCACCATCACCCCGCCAGCACCGCGTCGGCGACCACGTCCAGCGCCCGGTCCAGCTCGCCCCGCGAAATGACCAGCGGCGGCGACAGCGTCAGCACGTTCCCGACCGTCGTCTTGAAGCTGACGCCGTTCTCCAGGCAGCGATAGAGCACCCGCTCGGCCAGCCCGCCCGCCGGCGCACGGCGGTCGCGGTCCTCGACCAGTTCGACCCCCAGCATCAGCCCGCGCCCGCGCACCTCGCCGACATGGCGCGAGCGCCCCGCCAGCGCCTCCAGCCGCCCGCGCATGTGCGCGCCCAGCTCGGCCGCCCGCTCGACCAGCCCCTCGTCCTCGATCACCGCGATCGTCTCCAGCGCCGCCCGCGCCGTTACCGGGTTTTTCTCGTGCGTGTAGTGCCCGATGGCCCAGGCGCCCGCGACGTCCAGCCGCGCATCCGCGATCACCGCCGCGATCGGCAGCACCGAGCCGCCCAGCGCCTTGCCGAGCACCGTGATGTCCGGCGCCACACCCTCGTGCTCGCTGGCGAACATCGCCCCGGTCTTGCCGAGCCCCGTCGGGATCTCGTCGAAGATCAGCAGCGTCCCGTGCCGGTCGCAGGCCTCGCGCACGCGGGTCCAGAACCCCGGCGGCGCGACATAGGGCACCGCCCGCATCGGCTCGGCGACCACCGCCGCGATGTCGCCCTCGCGCCCCAGCGCGTATTCGACCATGCCGGCGCAGGCGATGCCGCAGACCTCCGGCCCGGCGTGCCCGTAGGGACAGCGGTAGCAGGCGAATGGCGCGACGTGCTCGGCCCCCGGCAGCAGCGGCCCGGCCGGGCCGGAGCGGAACGTCGCCTCGCCACCGACGCTGGATGCGCCGAACCCCGCGCCATGAAAAGCATCCCAGAAGGACAGCGTCTTGAACCGCCCGGTCGCCGCGCGCGCGATCTTCAGCGCCACCTCGATGGCGTCCGAGCCGCCGGTCGTGAACAGCACCTTCTTCGCGCCCTCGCCCGGCGCGATCGCCGCCAGCTTCTCGGCCAGCGCGACCGCCGGCTCGGCCGTGAAGCGCCGCGGCGCGAAGCTCAGCCGGTCAAGCTGGTCCTTGATCGCGGCGATGACGCGCGGGTGGGCATAGCCGATGTGGTGGACCGAGTTGCCGTGGAAATCCATCCAGCGCCGGCCGGCATGGTCCTCGATCCAGATGCCCTCGGCCTTGGCGACCGTCGTCAGGCAGGGCGTCGAGAGGTCCTGGTGCAGGAAGGCCGCCGCGTCGCGCTCCAGCAACGCCCGCCCCTCCGGCCCGACATTCTCCGCCTGCCACGCGCCCCGCGCGTCCGAGCGGTTGCCATCACCCTCGGCATGCGCGTCCGTCACCGCGCGCCCCGGTCGACGCGGGCCGCCCGCGACCCCGTGCGCCCGCCGCCCGATCCGCGAAAGTCCAGCCAGGCCAAATGCCTCTCCCCCTGCTCCCGCGTGGGCACCTGGCGGCCTCGCCGCGCGACCCCGCCCGGGCCGCCCTGCCATCGCGGGACGATCACCGTCCGACCATCCCCATCCAAACGCGAGAACACTAGCGCCAGCCCGGCCTCACCGGCCAGCCCAATCACCCGCCGGCCGGCGGCAGCGGCCGACGACATCCGGGCTCACCGGCCGGTGGGCAGGGAGCGGCTTCGCGCGCGCCGCGCGATGCGATAGGACCGGCCGACCGATGGCAACCGAGGGAGACCGCAATGGCCGAGGCGAACATCGACCGGGTGCTGAAGGATCTCTATGCGCTCCGCGAGATCGGCCGCTACCGCTCGGGCGTCCACCGCCCGACGCTCTCGCCCGAGGACATGCAGGCGCGCGAATGGCTGGCCGGGGCGCTGCGCGCCACCGGCCACGAGGCGACCATCGACGGCATCGCCAACGTCCTCGGCCGCGCGCCAGGCGATGGCCCGCACCTGCTGGCCGGCTCGCATATCGAGAGCCAGAACCACGCCGGCTGGCTCGACGGCGCGCTCGGCGTCGTCTACGCGCTCGAGACCGCCCGCGCCGTCGCCGAGGACCCGGCGCTGGCGGGGCGCGGCGTCGACGTCATCGCCTTCGCCGACGAGGAGGGGCATTTCAGCGGCTCGTTCCTCGGCTCGAAATCCTTCACCGGCGGGCTCGACGAGGCCGCCATCGATGCATCGAGCGACCGCTCGGGCCGCGGCACGCTGCGCGACTGCCTCGCCGCCGCCGGTCTCGCCGGCCGCCCGCGCGTCACGATGCAGCCGGGCCGCTACCGCGCCTTCCTCGAGGCGCATATCGAGCAGGGCGACCGGCTGGAGTCCGAAGGGCTCGCCGTCGGCATCGTCACCTCGATCGTCGCCATCTGGCAGTACCGGATCACGCTCACCGGCACGCAGAACCACGCCGGCACTACGCGCATGGCGGCCCGCCGCGACGCCGGGGTCGCGCTGATGCGGCTTTGGCACCGGATCGAGGAGACGTTCTCCTCGGTTGCAGGCCCACACAGCGTCTGGACGGCCGGCCGCGTCACGCTCGACCCGGGCGGCCCCAGCATCATCCCCGGCGGCGCCGAGATGCTGTTCCAGTTCCGCGACGCCGACCCGGCGACGCTCGACGCCATGCACGCCCATCTCGACCGGCTGGTGCGCGAGGCCGACGCCGCCGGCCCCTGCGCCGCCCGGCTCGAGGTGCTGGGCCAGAGCCGCCCCGCCCGCATGGACCCCGGCGTCCAGCAGGCGCTTGAGGACGCGGCCGAGGCGATCGCCCCCGGCCGCCATGTCCGCATGCCCAGCGGCGCCGGCCACGACGCCCAGTTCCTCGCGCCGCATTTGCCGACCGGGATGCTGTTCGTCCCCAGCATCGGCGGCATCAGCCATCACTGGACCGAGAACACCAGCGACGAGGACATCGCGCTGGGCGCCCGCGTCTACGTCGAGGCCGCCGTGCGGCTGCTGACCGACTGAGCCGGGGCGGCTCGCGCCGCCCGCGGCCCGCGTCGTGCCCGGCGCGATCACGATCCTCGTCGCGACGAGGCGGTCGGGCGGGGTGCCGCTCCCGGTGGCGCAGGATCGCGCAGCCGGTCAGGACGCGATGCCCTCCACCTCGGCCGCCTCCTCCTCCGACAGACCCAGGCGATCGCGCAACGACGCCAGATAGGCCCGGGCGTGCTCGGTTCCGCCGTCGATCGCCGCGCGCGAGGCTAGGTAGAACGCCTCGGCCGTGTCATGGTCGCGGACCTCGGCCAGCAGCTCGTCGACCGGCCGCGGGTTGGCGATCTCGCGCTGCATGACGTGCCGGTCCTCGGCATCGCCGCCGGCCTCGTCGATCGCCTGCATGATCCGCGCGCGCTCGGCCTCGGACAGCGCGCCGTCGGAATAGGCGGCGGCGATCATCGCGCGGATCAGCAGCAGCGCCGTGTCGTCGCCGAACGCGGCGGCGGCGCGCTCGCCCTCGCGGATTTCCGGCTGCGCCTCGGGCGCTGACCCGGGCTGCACGCCCGAGATCGCGCCGCCCGTGACGCGGTCGGCCACCTCGCGCAGCACCCCGCCGATGCCGCCCAGCCCGCCGGCGGCCCCTGCCGCCCCGGCGCCGGCCGGGTTGCCGGCGGCCCGCGCCTGGCTGTCGCGATAGGACCGGTAGGCCATGTAGCCGAGCGCCGCCAGGCCCAGCTTGCCGCCCATGCCACGACGGCCCAGACCGCCCAGCATGGCCGCCGTCCCAAGGCCCCCCAGGCCGCCGCGCCCGCCGCCGCCGCGTCCGGCCATGCGCGAGGCCAGCATCATTCCGAGTATGCGCTTGAGACTCATCGGGGGAACTCCTCTCGCTCCGGTTGCGAGGTCAAACGGCCAAGACCGGCCGGCGTTCCGCCCCTCCCGAACGGCCGCTACCCCCAGCCGACGCCCCTCAGCACTCCGGCACGTTGACGGCCAGCCCGGCCTGCGAGGTCTCCTTGTACTTCTCGCTCATGTCGCGGCCGGTCTCCTTCATCGTCTTGATGCAGGCGTCCAGCGAGACGAGGTGCCGGCCGTCGCCGCGCAGCGACAGCGAGGCGGCCGAGACGGCCTTGATCGCGCCGAGGCCGTTGCGCTCGATGCAGGGCACCTGCACCAGCCCGCGGATCGGGTCGCAGGTCATGCCCAGATGGTGCTCCAGCGCGATCTCGGCGGCGTTCTCGACCTGCTCGGCCGAGCCGCCCAGCACGCCGCAGAGCGCCCCCGCCGCCATCGCCGCGGCCGAGCCGACCTCGGCCTGGCAGCCGCACTCGGCGCCCGAGATCGAGGCGTTGTGCTTGACCAGCCCGCCGATCGCCGCCGCCGTCAGCAGCATGTCGCGCAGGCCCTCCGCCGTCGAGCCGACGATGTGGTCGCGGTAATAGCGCATGACCGCCGGCACGACCCCCGCCGCGCCGTTCGTCGGCGCGGTCACGACCTGCCCGCCGGCGGCGTTCTCCTCGTTCACCGCCATGGCATAGACCGACAGCCAGTCGTTCGCGACATGCGGCACCACGAGGTTCCGCCCGCGCTCGTCGATCAGCTGGCGGTGGATGTTCGGCGCGCGGCGCCGCACGTTCAGCCCGCCCGGCAGGATGCCTTCGGCGGCGATCCCGCGCTCCATGCAGGCCTCCATCACCACCCACAGCCGGTCGAGCCCTGCGTCCAGCTCGGCCCTGCCCATGCGCGCCTCCTCGTTGGCGCGCTTCATCGCCGCAACCGAGAGGCCGGATTTCGCCGCCATCGCCAGCATCTGGCGGGCCGAGGCGAACGGGTACGGTACCGCCGGCCCCGGCTCCGGGTCGACCAGCCGGTCCGAGGCGCGCATCTCGCCCGCCGTCTTCACGAAGCCGCCGCCGACCGAGAAATATGTCTCGCGATGCGCCAGGTTGCCGGCGGCATCGTCGGCCTCCAGCACCATGCCGTTGGTGTGCGGCTCCAGCGGCGGGCCATAGTCGAAGACGATGTCGCGGTCGGGGTCGAAGGCCAGCATCAGCCCCTCCGGCCGCACCGACTTCTCCGCCGACACCCGCGCGAACTCGGCCTCGGCGGCGGCCGCGTCCAGCGTGTCCGGCCGGAACCCCGCCAGCCCCAGCAGCACCGCCCGGTCGGTCGCGTGCCCCTTGCCGGTGAAGGCCAGCGAGCCGTGCAGCCGGCAGCGCACCGCCGCCGGCGCCCCCGCGCCGGGGATCCGGTCGCCCCCATCACGCAGCGCGTCCAGAAAACGCGCCGCGGCGATCATCGGCCCCATGGTATGGCTCGACGACGGCCCGACGCCTATCTTGAAGATGTCGAAGACGCTGAGGAACATGGGGTCCACTCCCGGCTCGCCTCCGCGCCGTATAGACCGCCGCGCCGCCGCGCGCGAGCCGCCAGCGACTGCCCGTGCGGCCCATGCGACCCGCCGCTGGCATGGACCGCCGGCGCCGCTATAAGTGGCCGGCCGATTCCGAAGGAGCCACGCCCCATGCTGCTGTCCCCGCCCGAGCGCGCCAAGCGCGCCGCCGCCGCCGCCGCGCTCGAGCTGGTCGGGGACGGCATGACGCTCGGCCTCGGCACCGGCTCGACCGCGACCTTCTTCGTGGACCTCCTGGCCGAGAAGCTGGCCGAGACCGGGTGGACGGTCACCTGCGTCCCGACCTCCGGGCGCACGCGCGCGCAGGCGGAAAACCTCGGCATCCCGCTGGCGACGCTGGACGAGGCGGGCACGCTCGACCTCACCGTCGACGGCGCCGACGAGGTCGACGACGACCTCAACCTGATCAAGGGCGGCGGCGGCGCGCTGCTGCAGGAAAAGATCGTCGCCTCGGCCAGCCGCCGGATGGTCGTCATTGCCGACGCCTCCAAGCGCGTCGGTCAGCTGGGCGCCTTCCCGCTGCCGGTCGAGATCGTCCGCTTCGGCTGGCGCACCACCGCCGGGCACATCGCCGGGCGCCTGCTGGGCCACGCCACCGCGGCCCACGACTGGCGCCGCCGCGAGAGCGGCGGCGAGCCCTTCGTCACCGACGAGGGTCACTACATCATCGACCTGTCGCTGGGCCGCATCCCCGACCCGGCGCTGCTGGAATTCGACCTCGGCCAGATCCCGGGCGTGGTCGAGTCCGGCCTCTTCATCGGCATCGCCGACCGCGCCATCCTAGGCCACGAGGACGGCACGACCAGCACCATCGAGGCCAGAACCATCGAAGACGGTGCCACGGAGGGCCAAGAATGACCGCTTTCGACTACGACCTCTTCGTCATCGGCGGCGGCTCGGGTGGCGTCCGCGCCGCGCGCATCGCCTCGCAGCACGGCGCGCGGGTCGCCATCGCCGAGGAGTACCGCTACGGCGGCACCTGCGTCATCCGCGGCTGCGTGCCGAAAAAGCTGATGGTCTACGCCAGCCTCTACGCCGAGCATTTAGAGGACGCCGAGGGCTTCGGCTGGACGGTCGGCGAGCGGCGATTCGACTGGCCGACCTTCCGCAGGGCGCTCGACACCGAGCTCGACCGGCTGGAAGCCGCCTATGTCAGAAACCTCGGCGCGGCCGGCGTCGAGGTGCTGCGCACGCGCGCGACCGTCGCCGACCCGCACACGGTTCACCTGCAGACCGGCGACCGCACCGTCTCGGCAAAGCACATCCTCGTCGCCACCGGCGGCTATCCCTTCGTGCCGACCTTCGAGGGCTCCGAACACGCCATCACCTCGAACGAAATGTTCACGCTCGACGAGCAGCCCCGGCGCATCGTCATCGTCGGCGGCGGCTACATCGCCTGCGAGTTCGCCTGCATCATGAACGGCCTCGGCTCGACCGTGACGCAGCTCTACCGCGGCCCGATGATCCTGCGCGGCTTCGACGACGAGGTGCGCCACCACGTCGCCGCCGAGGCGCAACAGAAGGGCGTCGCGATCCACTGCGGCGCGTCGGTCGCGGCGATCCGCAAGCAGGCCGACGGCTTCCTCGTCATCTGCACCGACGGGTTCGAGATCGAGGCCGATCAGGTGCTCTACGCCACCGGCCGCCACCCGAACACCGAGGGGCTGGGGCTCGAGGAGGTGGGCGTCAGGCTCGGCCGCCGCGGCGAGGTCATCGTCGACGAATGGTCGCAGGCGAGCGTGCCCTCGATCTACGCCGTCGGCGACGTGACCGACAGGGTCGCGCTGACCCCCGTCGCCATCCGCGAGGGACACGCCTTCGCCGACACGGTCTTCGGCGCGACGCCGACGAAGGCCGAGCACTCGCTGGTCCCGACTGCCGTCTTCACCCAGCCCGAGATCGGCACCGTCGGCCTGACCGAGGAGAAGGCGCGCGAGGGCCACGACGTCCAGGTTTACGGCTCGACCTTCCGGCCGATGCAGGCGACGATCAGCGGCCGCGACGAGCGGATGCTGATGAAGATGATCGTCGAGAAGGGCAGCCAGCGCGTGCTCGGCGTCCACATCGTCGGGCATGGCGCGGGAGAGATGATCCAGATGGCCGGTATCGCCGTCCGGATGGGAGCCACCAAGGCCGATTTCGACCGCACCGTCGCCGTGCATCCGACCGCGGCCGAAGAACTGGTCACAATGCGCACGCCGCGGCCGGATCCGGCTGCGGCCCGACCGGACGACGCTTGAAAAACCACCCTCTCCGACCCAACTGTTGCTCCGGGGGACGGCTCCGAATAGTGCCGACATGGACGCCGGGGGGCGCTATACCCCGCCGAGACAATTCCGAACTGCGCGAGGGCTTGAATGCCATTCAACAGCAACAACGGCGGCGGCCCCTGGGGGGGCGGCGGCGGCGGCCGCGGTGATCGCGGCAAGAGCCCTTGGGGCGGCGGCGGCGGCGGTGGCGGCAACAACCAGGGACCAGACCTCGACGAACTGATCCGCAAGGGCCGCGAACAGCTTCGCGTCGTGCTCGGCGGGCGCGGCGGCGGCCCGGGCGGCCCCGGCCGGCGCGGCGGCGGTGGCGGCGGCTTCGAGCGCATGCTGCCGATCGCCATCCCGGCGGTGCTGATCGGCGCGTGGCTCTTCACCTCGTTCTACTCGGTCAAGCCCGAGGAGAAATCGGTCGAGCTCTTCCTCGGCAAGTTCTCGGAAATCGGCGAGCCCGGCCTCAACTTCGCGCCCTGGCCTTTCGTGACCTACGACATCCTGCCGGTGACCCGCGAGAACACCGTCGACATCGGCACGGCGCGCGCCGGCTCGCGGCAGCCGCGGCGACCAGGGGCTGATGCTGACCGGCGACGAGAACATCGTCGACATCGACTTCCAGGTCGTCTGGAACATCTCGGACCCGGCCAAGTACCTGTTCAACCTTGCCGAGCCCGAGCAGAGCATCCGCGCCGTCTCCGAATCGGCGATGCGCGAGGTGATCGCCAAGTCGCAGCTCAAGCCGATCCTCAGCCGCGACCGCGCGGTGATCAGCCAGGAGGTCGAGACGCTGATCCAGACGACGCTCGACAGCTACGACGCGGGCGTGAACATCGTGCGCGTCAACTTCGACGGCGCCGACCCGCCGCGCGAGGTCATCGACGCCTTCCGCGACGTGCAGGCGGCCGAGCAGGACCGCGACACGCAGGAGAAGCGCGCCGAGGCATACGCCAACCAGAAGCTGGCAGGCGCGCGCGGCAACGTCGCCCAGGTGCTGCAGGAGGCCGAGGGCTACCGCGCCCAGGTGGTGAACGATGCCCGCGGCGAGGCGTCGCGCTTCGAGTCGATCTACACCGAGTACGCCAACGCCCCCGAGGTGACGCGCAAGCGCCTCTACCTCGAGACGCTCGAGCGCGTGCTGGGCAGCGTCGACAAGATCCTCATCGACCAGAACGTGGGGGGCGCGAACGGCGGCCAGGGCGTCGTGCCCTATCTGCCGCTGACCGAGCTCCGCCGCAAGAAGGAGGCGCAGTGATGCGACGCTTGCCGATCCTCCTGGGGCTGATCGTCGTCCTGCTGATCGTGGGGCTGTCTTCGATCTTCATCGTCGACGAACGCAAGCAGGCGCTGGTCCTGCAGTTCGGCCAGGTGCGCCAGGTCAAGACAGAGCCGGGGCTGGGCTTCAAGCTGCCATTCATCCAGGATGTCATCTACTACGAGGGCCGCATCCTGCCGCTCGACACGCAGTCGCTCGAGGTGACACCGCTCGACGAGCGCCGGCTGGTCGTCGACGCCTTCGCGCGCTGGCGCATCACAGACCCGGTCGAGTTCCGCCAGGCGGTGCAGACCGAGTCCGCCGGCGCCGCCCGGCTCGAGAGCATCCTGAACGCCAGCCTGCGCGAGGTGCTGGGCTCGGTCCCCTCGGCCGACGTGCTCAGCCCCGAGCGCACCGTGCTGATGGGACGCATCCGCGATGCCGCGCGCTCCTCGGCCAAGGGCCTGGGCGTCGAGATCGTCGACGTCCGCATCCGCCGCGCCGACCTGCCCGAGCAGAACCTCAAGGCCACCTTCGAGCGCATGAACGCCGAGCGCGAGCGCGAGGCCGCCGACGAGCGGGCGCGCGGCAAGGAGCGCGCGCAGGAGATCCGCGCCACCGCCGACCGCCAGGCCGTCGAGCTGACCTCGGACGCGCAGCGCCAGGCGGCGATCATCCGGGGCCAGGCCGACGCCGAGCGCAACAAGATCTACGCCTCGGCCTATGGCCGCGACCCGGAGTTCTTCTCCTTCTACCGCTCGCTCTCGGCCTACGAGACGGCGCTGAAGGGTGAGAACTCGACCCTCGTCATCGCGCCGGACTCCGAGTTCTTCGACTACCTGAAGAGCGACCGCTCCGCCGACGCCGAGGGCAAGCGCCCGCCGCTGCAACTCCCCAAGACCGCGGGTCTGCCCGCGCCCGACACGACGACGGGAGCCTCGGCGCCCGGAACCTCGGCGCCAGAAACCTCTGCGACCGGAACGACGGCGGGCGACACCGCGCAGCCGGCGGGCCAGTCCGTACCCGTCGGGGACATGACGGTCACTCCGCCGGACGCGACGGCCACGCCGCCGGACGCGACGGGGGGCACGGCCAGGCCGGCTGCATCGGGCGAGACCGGGACCGGCGCGGCGCCTGGCGACGGCGCCTCGGCCGCCCCGTCCTCGGGCATGTCGTCGGGCAGCGCATCGGCCACGACCTCGGACACGCCCTCGGATTCGGCGGCAGGCACGGCTTCGGGCAACGGCGCCGGCATGGCGCCCGGGACCACCTCGGGCACCGCGTCGGACACTACGACGGCGACCACGGCCGGCACGGCATCGGACACGGCGTCGGGCCAGCCGGCCGACACCGCGGCCGAGCCGGCGCCGCTCCGCTGAACCGCCCGCCGACCCGCCGCTGACCGCCGCTGAGCCGGGGGGGCACACGCATGGACCTGCTGGCGGCGATCGCCCTGGTGATGGTGCTCGAAGGGCTCGCGCTGGCGATCTTCGCCCGCTCCATGCCGCAGCTCCTGGCCGAGCTCGAGCGGCTCGGTCCCGGGTCCTTGCGCCGCGCCGGGCTTGTCTGTATCGGGCTGGGAACGGTGCTCTATCTGCTGGTTCGCGGCGGCGGCTGACCGTCTCGTCGGGCACGCCGGGCACACTCGTCGGGCGCACCGCGCAGCGGCCCGGACACCCTTCCGGTGCGCCTCGCGCCGGACGAAGAGCCGAGGTAGGATCCGCCCGGCAGGGGCAGAAGGTTGCGCCGTCCCCCAACGGCCGGGCCGGTCAGCGACTGAAGGAGTGACGATCGTGAGCATTCGCACATTGCAGGCGGGCTGGTTGCAGGCGGGCTGGTTGCAGGCGGGCCGGAATCGCGCAGTCTCGTTCCGGGCGTGCTCGATGCGCGCGGTTGCCCGCGCGGCGGCGGCCGCATCGAGCGCCTCGCTCGGCCCCTCCCTGGGTGCCGCACTGGCAACCGCCACGCTGGCGCTCCCGCTGTCGGCGGGCCTGCTGCTTGCGGCGCCCGCGCCGTCGGCCCAGGCGCGCGGCATCCCGGAAAGCTTCGCCGACCTGACCGACCGGCTCAGCCCGGCGGTCGTCAACATCTCGTCCGCGCAGATGCTGGACGGCGGCCCCGATATCGGCCAGGGCACGCCGCTCGAGGACCTGTTCCGCGACCTCTACCCGAACGGCGGCGAGCAGGGGCCGCGCCGTGTGCAGTCGCTGGGCTCGGGCTTCGTCGTCAGCCCGGACGGGCTGATCGTCACCAACAACCACGTCATCGAGGACGCCGACGAGATCACCGTCACCTTCCCCAACCAGCTCTCGCTCAAGGCCGAGGTCGTCGGCTACGACGCGCAGACCGATCTCGCCGTGCTGAAGGTCGAGAGCAAGGTGGACCTGCCCTTCGTCACCTTCGGCAACTCCGACGCGGCCCGCGTCGGCGACTGGGTGCTGGCGATCGGCAACCCGTTCGGCTTCTCGGGCTCGGTCTCGGCCGGCATCATCTCGGCGCGCAACCGCGACATCAACGCCGGGCGCTACGACGACTTCATCCAGACCGACGCCGCCATCAACCGCGGCAACTCGGGGGGGCCGCTCTTCAACATGGACGGCGAGGTCATCGGCGTGAACACGGCGATCATCTCGCCGACCGGCGGCTCGATCGGCATCGGCTTCTCGGTGCCCTCGAACCTGGCCCGCAAGGTCGTCGAGCAGCTCGAGCAGTACGGCGAGACGCGCCGCGGCTGGCTCGGCGTGCGCATCCAGACCGTCAACGACGAGCTGGCCGAGGCGCTGGGGCTCGAGCACCCCGCGGGCGCGCTGATCGCCGAGGTGACGCCGGGCGGCCCGGCCGAGGCGGCCGGCATCGAGGCCGGCGACGTCATCCTCCAGTTCGACGGGCGCGACGTGCAGGAGATGCGCGACCTGCCGCGCATCGTCGCCGACACGCCGGTCGACAAGACCGTCCCCGTCACCGTCTTCCGCAAGGGCGAGCGCAAGACGCTGAACGCGACGATCGCGCTGCTGCAGGAGCAGGACGAGGCGAAGGCGGCCGCCGCCCCTGCCCCGGGCGACGAGCCCGCGGCCGGGACCGAGCTGCCGAGGCTCGGCCTGACGCTCAGCCCGCTGTCGCAGTCGGCGCGCGTCGAGTTCGGCATCGCCGAGGGGGTCGAGGGCGTGCTTGTCAGGGACGTCGCCGCGGACGGGCCCGCGGCCGAGAAGGGCATCGCCCCCGGCGACGTCATCGTCGAGGTGGCGCAGGAGCCGGTGCAGACCCCGGCCGAGGTCGAGAAGCAGATCGACGACGCGAGCGCCGCCGGGCGCAAGTCGGTGCTGTTCCTGATCCACAGCCAGGGCGAGCTGCGCTTCGTGCCCCTGACCATCGACACCGAGTAAAGGCTTGCCCGGGCACGGGCCGCACGCCCCGGCGTGCCGCCCTGCCCGGCCGGAGGACAATCATGGCTTCGCTATCGAACCGTATCCGCACCCTGGTTCCCCAGGGCGGCGACGGATGGGAAATCCACTACCGCGCGACGCAGATGAAGGCGGCGGGCCGGCCCGTCACCTTCCTGTCGGTCGGCGATCACGACGTGAAGACGTCCGAGCCGATCCTCGGCGCGATGAAGGCGCAGCATCGACGCCGGCCACCTCGGCTACACCTCGGTGCCGGGCACGCCGGCGCTGCGCCGCGCCGTCGCCGACCGCGTCGCGGCGCTCAGCGGCGTGCCGGCCGGGCCCGAGAACGTGCTGGTCACGACCGGCGGCCAGGGCGCGCTCTTCGCCGCGATGATGGCGGCGCTCGACCCCGGCGACGCGTGCATCGTGCTCGACCCCTACTATGCCAGTTTCTGCGTCACGGTCCGCGCCGCCTCCGGCGAGCCGATCATCGTCGCGACCCAGCCCGAGGACGGCTTCCAGCCCGACCCGGCCGCGATCGAGGCGGCGCTGACGCCGCGCACCCGCGCCATCCTGATCAACACGCCGAACAACCCCTCCGGCGCCGTCTACGAGCCGGAGCGCCTCCGCGCCATCGCCGAGCTCTGCGTGCGCCGCGACCTCTGGCTGATCTCGGACGAGCTCTACGACAGCCAGGTGCATGACGGGCGAGCACCTCAGCCCGCGCGCCCTGCCCGGCATGGCCGAGCGCACCTTCACCGTCGGCTCGATGTCCAAGGGCTACGCGATGACCGGCGCGCGCGTCGGCTGGGTCGTCGCGCCGGCCGAGGCGATCGCGCGGCTCGCCGACCTCGCGCTCGCCACCACCTACGGCCTGCCCGGCTTCATCCAGGACGCCGCGCTGCACGCGCTGACGAACTGCGCCGCCGAGGAGGCCGAGGTCGCCGCCCGCTACCAGCGCCGCCGCGACATCGCGGTCGCCGCGCTCGGCAACGGCCGCGTGCTCCGCGCCGTGCCGCCGCGCGGCGGCATGTACGTCATGCTGGACGTGCGCGGCACCGGGCTCGACGGCATCGGCTTCGCCCGGCGCCTGCTCGACGACGAGGCGATCGCCGTCATGCCGGGCGAGAGCTTCGGCTGCGCCGCCGCCGGCCACATCCGCATCGCCATGACCGTGCCGGACGAGGCGCTGGGCGACGCGATGGCGCGCATCGCGGCGCTCGGCGACAGGATCGCGCAGGAACAGCCGGCCGCCGCTACGGCCACCGCCGCCGCCGGACGCTGAACGGCGCCCGACCCGCGCCCGCCACGAGCCGGGCGGCGTGACCTGCGAGATTCGCGTGCCGCTCCGCGCCGGCCCGTCCTTCCCGCCGCATGCCGCGCGCGGCGTGCCGGTGGTCTTCACCTCGGGCTACCGCGGCCTCGACCTGCTGCCCCGCGCCCGCTTCGGCGGCGCGGGCTCTTGCGGCCAGCGCGGGGCTACCGGCCCGGTTAACCAGTTGCCGTCACCTGCGGAGGCGGGGACCCGGCTGACAGTCAGGAGAAAGTCCCGCTTCCGCGGGAATGACCACACGACCCGAGTGTCTCGACCCGATCGGAAACGCCCTAGCGTTCCCAGGGCGCGACGGTGCCGAAGTGCTCGATCAGGTAGTCCAGGAATGCCCTGATCTTCGGCGCCAGGTTGCGCCGCTCGCGATAGATCGCGACGATGCTCGAATCGTCCTGCGAATACTCCGGCAGCAGCCGGATCAGCCGCCCGGCGCGCAGGTCGTCGCCGATCAGGTAGGTCGACAGCCGCGCGACGCCCATCCCGGCCAGTGCCGCGTGATAGATCGCATCGGCGCTGTTCGCCTCGAAATTGCCCTTCAGCCCCAGCACGTCGTCGTCGCCGTCGCCGGCGCCCGTCAGGTGCCAGTCGTTCCAGCTCGCCACCGTCGACAGGCGCAGGCAGTTGTGGTCGGCCAGGTCGCGCGGCGTCGCCGGCAGCCCGTGCCGTTCGATATAGGCCGGCGCCGCGCACAGCACGCGCCGGTTCGAGGCGAGCTTGCGCTGGATCACGTCCGGCTCGTCGATCTGCTCGGTGAAGCGGATGGCGATGTCGGCACCGTCCTGGCCCAGCCGGACCGGCCGGTCGGTCAACTCCAGCGAGACGCGCACCTCGGGGTTCATTTCCAGGAAACGCGGCAGCACGGGCAGCAGCTGAGCCTTGCCGAAGGCGACCGTCGCGCCGACGCGCAGCGTGCCCTGCGGCCGGACGCCAAGGCCCGACAGCAGCTCCTCGGTCTCGGCGACATCGGCCGCGACCAGCGTGCAGCGCTCGTGAAAGCTGCGCCCCTCCTCGGTCAGGCTGATACCGTGCTGGGTGCGCGTCAGCAGGCGCAGGCCAACCCGGTCCTCGAGCTGGCGTATCTGCCGGCTGACCGCCGACGGCGTCTGGTGAAGGGCCCGCGCGGCGGCCGAGAAACTGCCCGTCTCGACCACGCGGGCGAAGAGGATCATCTGGCTCGGCAGTTCCATCTCGCCAATTCCTTTTGCGCTGCACCATAATATGTTGCGCCGCAACGCATTTGTCTACCCCTCCCTCTCCCGGCCGCCCGATGGGCGAGGCTTCCACGCGGCCGGGCCCTGCCCCGCAGGCCCGCGCGCCCCTTCCCGCGCCCGCCCCGCAAAGGCCGCCCCGCGCCGATGCGCCGGCTCAGCCGCACGAAAGCCCGTGCCTCGGCCAGCGGCCCCGCCGCCCGAGGCACCCGGCCAGGGGCGTCCCGCCGGTCGTCCCGTCCCACACCCGGACCCACTGACCCGACCCGTCATGCCCGGCTTGACCGGGCATCTCCCGTGCGGAGGGAGAGGTCCGATCAAGCCGGACGATGAGGTCGGATCACCAGGACCTGGTCTCAGCCGCCGCGCAGTTCGGCCGCCCCGAAGGCGCGGGCGATCAGCCGCTCCAGCCGCTGTTCCTCGGCGATCAGGATCGCAACGAAGCGCGCCCGCTGCGCCGGTGTCAGGTCGGGATTGTCACGCAGGATCTCGGCCGAGCTGCGGATCGCCATCAGCGGCGAGCGCAGCGGCGTCGCCTGCTCCGGGAACTCGCCGACCTCCGCTCCCTGCGCCGGCAGGCTGCGGCCGGCCGCCCGTCCGCCGTGCAGCCAGCGCCAGAGGCCTCTGGCCGCTGCACCGGTCGCCTCGGCGCGCAGGGTGCGGCCGTTCCGCAGGTGCCGGTCGATCTCCTCGGGGGACGGAAAGTCGCGAAACAAGGACGGCCCCGGAGTCTGTGTCGTGCACATGATGATGTCCTTCCGCCGGTGTCTGTTGCGTTGCTGCGGCGCACCCAAAAGTTCTGCCGCGCTGCAACATGCTAACGCCGGCGGCCGGTTTTGAACTCTGGCATGCTGGGAACAGCACCTTGGACGCGCCGGCAAAGCCCGGGCGGGCGGCGCCGAAGCGGGCCGGCCTGGGGCCGCGACCAGACAGGGCGCCGGCTACCCCGCCGGCCCGCCGCTGAGGTCGACCAGCGTGAACGGTCCGTCCGGGCAGCGCTCGCGCAGCAGCGCGACCAGCGCCGGGCTGAAGACGACCAGCTCGCCCGCATGGTGCGCAAGGCAGGCGGCGATGAAGGCCGCGTCGGTCTCGAAATCATGCGCCGCCGCGAAGGCGTTGGCCGAGCCCCCCGCGGCCGGGTCGGTGCCCGGCGCGTAGGCGCCTTCCGGGTGGCTGAACATGTCCATCCCCGCCACCGCCAGCCGCCCGGGCGCCAGCGCGACGGCGACGGCCAGCATGTATGCCCCGGTCGTCGGCCGTGCCGTCCCCGCCACGGGCGGGAGGATGCCGGCCGCCAACCTCTCGGCGACGGCATAGACCGCCGGCCCGTGCCAGGGCTCGAACAGCCGGCAGGCCAGCAACGCCGCCTCCTTGCGCGGCGTAGCGACGCCCAGCGGCACGCGGCCCAGCCGCCGCATGGCGCGCTTGACGCCGGCAAAGACCATGTCCGGCCGGGTCAGCACATCGCCGCCGCGCCAGTCGAGGTTCACCCGGAACAGCGCGTCATGCGCAAAGCCGGCGACCGCCGGCCCGGCGCTGCTCGGCCCGTTGCCAAGGCAAAGGATCGTCCGCGGCGCCCCCAGCCGCGCCCGCAGCGCCTCGATCGAGTCGATCCGCCGCACGAACCCGCCCGAGACGAACCCCGGCCCGGCCCGCGCGACGCGCGCCGCCAGCCGCTCCGGGGACAGAAGCGGCACGCGCTCGACCCCCGTCGCGCGCGCCAGCAGCGCCGCCGCCTCGGCCGGCGTCAGGGCGCCGGCCACCGGCGCGCCGGCGACCGAGCGGCGCTCCAGCACCACTCGCGCGGCCGCCCCGGAATGCCCCCGACTTGGGCGAGATTCCTCGCCTGGCGTGCGGACTCCCTCTTTGCCCGTTGGACTCGCCCCCTCCGGAGGGACGATTCTCTTGCAGAGACTCTCCTGCCGAGGGCGAACTCCCGCTTCGATGGCTTTCGCCTGGAACCTTGTCCCCACACGCTTCGCCGAACCGGAAACCCCCGCTGCAGCCGATCTCGCCGAACCCTTCGGAGACTTTGCCCTCCGCCGCGCAGAGCGCATAGACCGGCACGCCCCGCGCCAGAGCCGCCCGGAACAGCCGCGCGGAAATCCCGTCCGAAGCCTCGGGGCCGGCCACCAGCACGGCGCGCACGCGCAGCGCCGCCAGCACCGCCGGCGCCGGAGCGCCCGCCGGGGCCACGCGCACCAGCGCCCGCGGAAACCGCGCCGCCAGCCTCCCGGCCTCGTCCGCCCCGGCGGCGACGATCACCGTCGAGACCCGGACCCCGCCGTCGCCCAGCGCGTCGACCACCGCCTCGGCCGCACCGCCCTCAAGGCCGCCCGCCGCCAGCACAAGCACCGCGTCCTCGGCCGGCCGCGGCCCGCCCGCAAGCCATTTCCGCAGCGCCTTCATGCGCTTACCAACGGTTCCACGGTCTCCAGGAAGGTCGCGATCGCCGTCGCCGCCCGCGTCGAGGCCGGTGTGTCCGAGACCGCGAAGTTGCGCTCGCGCGCCGCCTCCTGCACCGGCCGGTAGCGCTCGAAATCGTCCACCGAGCGCCGCAGCGCCTCGCCCAATTCGGCCACCTCGCGCACCACCGGCCCGAAGGACCACGTCCGGAACGCCGGGTTGTCGCGATACTCGACCCCCAGCGGGTCGAGAAAAACGCAAGGCCGGGGCCGCGTGATGAACTCGTAGACCTGGCTCGACAGGTCTCCCAGGTAGATGTCCGCCGCCTCCAGATACGTCATGTCGACCGAGGCCCGACTGCCCGTGTCGATCAGCACCGTCGGGCCCGAGCGGACCCGCCGCGGCAGCCGCGCACCGCGGCTCCACGCGCGCCGGAACAGCAGCACGTGCGGCGCAAAGATCAGGTTGTAATGCTCTGACTTCGCGAAGAATTCCAGAACGTCCTCGCCAAACCGCCACCACGAACTGGCTTCCGGCGTCTGGGTCGGATTGTACAGCACCACAGGCCGGTCGTTGTCGAAGAACCGCCGCCGGCTCGCCAGCCCGGCGATCTCCAGCTTGGGATAGCCGACCACCGCCCGCTTCGCATGGCGGAACCGCCCCAGCGCCAGCAGTTCCTCCTCGACGCGCGGCCCGGGCAGCAGCGCCAGGTCAAAGCGGTCGATGCGCGGGTCGAACATGCCGACCGCCTTGCCATAGCCGTCACCTGCGCCGTGCCCGGTAAAGACCAGCTTCGTCCCCGCCATCCGCCGATCGTCCCGCAGCGACAGGCTGGTCATCTCCGGCACGACAAGCGCATCCAATCTTGAAAATCGTTCAATATTGGCGTTCTGCACCGCCAACTTCCGGTAGAACGCGACCTGCCGCACCACCGGATCGACCAACCGCGCCCCCAGCGGCACCCGCAACCGCGAGACCACGGCGCGCTGCCCCGGATACAGCGCCCCGATCTCCCCCGCGAACCCCGCCTCGGCCGCCGTCGAGCACAACAGCTCGACATGCCAGCCCGGCCTCAGCCGCGACAGCGCGAACGCCGTCGGAGCGACATGCGGCACCTGGTGCGTCTCGTAGTGGTTCAGGAGAAAGCCGACACGCATGTGCCTCCGTCCGGGTTTCCCCGCATTTGCAGGGGGTTGACTACCTGCTCACCTGTGAGCGCCCTGCCGCGGCGGGCCGCCCTCCGGGACATTTCGCTCCGCGAAGGCTGTAGCATTTCCAGCAGAATGTGAAAGAACGCGAGCGCCGTGGCATGGCAGGCCGGCGGCAGAACGGCGGCAGCGGGAAGCGGACGACGACGATGGCGACCCCCGACGAGACCCACCGGTCGGTCATGCGCCAGCGCGACCCGGCCCGCGCCTGCGAGATCCACCTGATGCCGGAACTCGCCGGCGTCCGCTTGCTGGCGATCTCGGATGCCGAGACTTCGGTCATGCCGATCGACTGCGCCGTGATGGGCCCGCGCCGGACGCGCGCCGACGTCGCCGCCGGCAAGGGCCACGCGCATTTCAAAGGCGTCGTCACGCGGAACGGCCTGTTCGGCCCGATGCCCGAGAGCTGGAATTCCCCCGACGGCACCGTGCCCCTGGAGCAGACCGACTGCCTGCAATACACGACGCTGCACATCCGGTCCCGGAGGCCCCTTCCCGGCCTGCCGCGCTATGGCGAAAGCCCGCTGGCCGGCGGGATGGGCGGCATGAGAAACTGTTGCGTGAGCGCGGCATGCCTCGGCGGACCGGCGCGCGGATGGTGGCGGCCACTGCTGCCGCGCGCGTGGCGGCGTGACGCGCATCCTGGCAACGGGCGGCGCCGGCTATGTCGGCACGCATGTCGCCGCGGCGCTGCTTGCCGCCGGGCACGATGTCGTGTTGCTGGACGACCTGAGCAACGCCTCGCCCGAGGCGGTGCGGCGGCTCAACGCGCTGGGGTTCGGCGAGGCCCGGCTGGTCGAGGGCGACGCGCGCGACGCCGCCCTGCTGGACGGGGTCTTCGCCGAGGGCGGCTTCGATGGCGTCGTCCACCTGGCCGGCCTGAAGTCGCCCGGTGAGTCGCTGACGGCCCCCGGGCGCTATTACGAGGTAAACACCGGCGCGGCCCTGGCGGTCGCCGCCGCGATGCGCCGGCACGGCGTCGGACGGCTGGTGTTCTCGTCCTCGGCGGCGGTCTACGGGCACGCGGCGTCCGTGCCGATCGCCGAGGACGCCCCGCTCGACCCGGCGACGCCCTATGGCCGCTCGAAGCTGATGATCGAGCGGATGCTTGGCGACATCGCGCAGGCCGACGGCGCGCTCGGCGTCGTCTCGCTCCGCTACTTCAACCCGGTCGGCGCGCACCCTTCGGGCACGATCGGCGAGGACCCGCGCGGCGAGCCGGGCAACCTCTTCCCGTTCATCGCCCAGGCCGCCGCCGGGCAGCGCCCGCTGGTCCGGATCTTCGGCGACGACTGGCCGACGCCGGACGGCACGGGGGTGCGCGACTTCATCCATGTCTGCGACCTCGCCGAGGGCCACGTCGCGGCGCTGGACTGGCTCGCGTCGCCCGAGGGCAGCCAGGCCGCCGGGCGCAACCTGCCGGTCAACCTCGGCACCGGCCGCGGCACCAGCGTCCTGCAGGCCGTGACGGCCTTTGGCCGCGCCGCCGGCAGGCGGGTGCCGCACCGGACCGCGGCGCGCCGGCCGGGCGACGTCGCGGCCTCCTACGCCGATCCCGCCCTGGCCGAGCGCCTGTTCGGCTGGCGCGCCCGGCGCGACCTCGACGCGATGTGCCGCGACCACTGGCGCTGGCAGGCGGCGAACCCGCACGGCTACGGCTGAGCCCGGCGGCAAGCGCCCGCCCCCTCTGCCCGAGGGGCGAGAGCCGTCATCCCCGCGCAGGCGGGGATCTTTCCTGGGGCGCAGAAATTCCCGCTTTCGCGGGAATGACGGGGCCAGCCGCACGAGGCCGCTCGCAAACCGGTCGCCCCGCGCCCGCCCCGGCTCAGAGCTGCTGGCGTATCTCCACCACCTCGCGGGTGCGCCGCACGCGGTCCTGCCAGGTGCGGTCGAACTCGGCGACCATCGCCTTCATCTCGTCGGACACCAGGACCGCCCGGGCGCGGGCGACCTCCGCAAACTCGTAGAATGCGAGGTGCACGCCCGGCGTCACGTCGCTCCAGCCCCGGCTGGCCGACAGCGCGCGAAAGGCTGCGAGCGCCTGCGGCAGGTGCTCGGTCTCGTACCAGCGGTCAAAGGCCTCGCGGTCGGCCTCGGCGACCTCGGCGCGGACGATCAGCCAGGCGGTCATGGCCGTTCCCTCCCCGTCTCTGCCCCGGCGCCGCTCACTTGGCCGGCGGCGGGTTGCCGGGGATCGGCAGCCCCTGCATCGACGGGTGCGAGCGGGCGTACTGCGCCGGGAAGGCGGCACGGTTGTCGCCCAGCGCCTCGGCCGCGTGCCAGGCCCAGCGGCTGTCATAGGTGATGCCGCGTGCCAGCGCGACCATGTCGGCCTGGCCGCTGGTCAGGATGTGCTCGGCCTGGATCGCGTCGGTGATCTTGCCGACCGCCATCACGGTCAGCCCCGGCACGGCGCGCTTGATCTCGGCGGCAAAGCGGGTCTGGTAGCCCGGCCCGACGCGGATCTCCTGCAGGGGCGAGTTGCCGCCCGACGAGACATCGACGAAATCGCAGCCGCGCTCGTGCAGCGCGCGCGAATACTCGATTGCCTCGGCGATGTGCCAGCCCGATCCCTCGACCCAGTCGGTGGCCGAGAAGCGCACGCCCATCGGCCGGTCCTCGGGCCAGACGGCGCGGACGGCGTCGAAGATCTCCAGCGGAAAGCGCATCCGGTTTTCCAGGCTGCCGCCATAGGCGTCCTCGCGCCTGTTCGAGATCGGCGAGAGGAACTGGTGCAGCAGGTAGCCATGCGCCGAGTGGACCTCGAGCACGTCGAAATCCAGCCGCACGCAGCGTTCGGCGGCCGAGACGAAGGCGTCGCGGACGCGCTTCAGCGAGTTGTCGCCCAGCGCCTCGGGCGTGTGCCAGCCGTCGGCGTAAGGAACCGCCGAGGGGCCGACGGTCTGCCACGCCCCGTTCTCCGGCTTCAGCGGCGCGCCGCCGCGCCAGGGCACGTCGACCGAGGCCTTGCGCCCGGCATGGGCCAGCTGCATGCCGATCTTGCCCGAGCCGTAATGCCGGAAGAACTCGACGATCGGCCGGAACGCCGCCTCCTGCTCATCGGTCCACAGGCCGGTGTCGCCCGGCGAGATGCGCCCCTCGGGCTCGACGCCCGTCGCCTCGACGAAGGTCAGGCCGGGGCCGGAGATGGCGAACTGGCCCAGGTGCACCAGGTGCCAGTTGCCGGGCACGCCGTCCTGCGCCGAATACTGGCACATCGGCGCGACGACGATGCGGTTCGGAATTTCCAGCTCGCGCAGCGTGATCGGGTCGAAAAGATGCGTCTTCGGCATCGGTTGTCCTCTTGTCGCAAACGAGGGTGGGCCGGGGGCCCACCCTACGGGTTCGGCGCAGGCGGTGTAGGCTGGGCCCCTGGCCCACCCGGTTCAGTCGAAGGCCCGGCTGCCGTCCGGCACCGGCATCTCGAAGGTGTTCAGCGTCAGCGAGACCAGCGCGTAATAGCCGCAGAGGCCGATCACGTCGACCAGCCCGTGCTCGCCCAGCACGTCGCGCGCCTCGGTGAACTCGGCATCGGTCAGCCGGTGGCGCTTGTTCAGCGCGACGGCGGTGCGCCAGACGGCGCGCGCGGCAACGGTGTCGAGCTGCGGCTCGCGGCCCTTGCGGATCGCCTCGGTCACGCTCTCGGGCACGCCCGCCTCGTGCGCCATGCGGCTGTGCGCCCACCACTCGAACTCGGCCTTGTAGTGCACGGCGGTGACGCAGATGGCGATCTCGGCCAGGTCGCGCGGCAGGCTGGTGCGAAAGCGGCAGTACTCGCCCAGCTTCTGCGCCGCGTCGGCGAATTCCGGGTTGCGCAGCCAGGGCATGAACGGCCCGCGCACCGAGCCGCGCGGGCCGGAGGCGATGGCGTCGTGGACGCGCCGCTGCTCGGGCGTCATGTCGTCTGGGGTCAGCTCGGGCAGTCGGTTCATCGCACGCGGCTCCAGTCAGGCTTGCGCTTCGACAGGAAGGCGTCGATGCCCTCCCGCCCCTCGGGTCCGCCCAGCGCCTCGGCAATGCCGTCGGCCTCGGCGTCCAGTTGCGCGGCCAGGTCGTTCGACCGCGCGCTCTCGATCAGCTTCTTGCCCTGCGCCAGCGCGCGCGAGGGCCTGTCGGCGATCTCGGCGGCCCATGCCATCGCCGCGTCCAGCGCGCCGCCCGGCTCGGCCAGCCGGTTGACCATGCCGCAGGCGTGCAGCCGCTCGACCGGCACGCGGTCGCCGGTGAACACCATCTCCGAGACCAGCTGGCGCGGCAGGGCGGCGCCGAAGAACGCCGTCGCGCCGCCGTCCGGCGTCAGCCCGATGCGGATGTAGGCGACCGAGGCATAGGCGTCGCGCGCCGCGACGATCAGGTCGCAGGCGGCCATGATCGAGGCGCCCGCCCCGGCCGCGCCGCCGTCGACCGCGGCGATGATCGGCTTCGGGCAGGCGCGCATCGCCAGGATCATCGCGTGCAGCCGGTCGACCGACGAGCGGCGCGTCGGATAGTCGGCCTCGGATCGCTCCTGCAGCCCGCGGACATTGCCGCCCGAGCAGAAAAAGCCGCCGGCGCCGGTCAGCACGATGGCGCCGATCTCCGGGTCGCGCCCGGCCTCCTCGACGGCCCTGCGAAAGCCGTCGTAGAAATCCCAGCTCAGGGCGTTCAGCGTCTTCGGGTCGTTGTTGACCGCCTTCAGAACGCGGCCATGGCGTTCCAGGAGAATGCGGTCCTGCGGTCCGGTCTGATCTGCCATGCAGCCCTCCCTCGGCGGGTTCCGTCTACCGGATCGGCGGCCGGGCGCAAGGGGGCGGCCCGGCTGAATCGCGGACCTGATCGCCGTGCGCCCGGCCTCCGGCCCCAGCGCCACGGGATTTCACGCGCCCGCCGCGCCGCGCCGTTTCCGCGACGTCCGCTTTTCGCAACCGACGACGGCGCGTCCCGGCCGCCCGGCACGCGACGTGCTGCATGGCAGATCGGGTTAGCGATACATTAGCAAAGGATCGTCGCCGAAATGCCGAAGAGATTGCGGAATAGATTGACGAATGGATCGAGAATCCCGCGGCCCCTTTTCCCGCGGGGCCCCTCGGCCGTCGCGGGCGACCCTCCAGGGGCTTACGGCGTTTCGACGCCCTTCTCGGCGAGGATCTTCTGCCGGACGGGGCGAAAATCATATGTCGCGTAGAACTCGGTGTCGAAGGCGCCCCAGGCGCAGCGCTCGATCGCCAGGTTGACGTCGCGCAGCCTGCCCGCCGGCAGGCGCAGGGTCACGACCTGTCCGATCCCCATCATCACGTACCAGGAGACGACCTCGACCCCCTCGGGCGGGAAGGCCTGCCAGAAGCCGGCCGCGTCCAGCCGGGCGTTGATCTCGCCCAGGTTCTTGTCCGTCTGGTGCTTCAGATGGACGGTCAGCAGGATCGTGTCGTCCATGGCTCCCCCTGCTGCCGCCCGACGTTCGCGCGGCGCCCGGCCGCGCGCCGCTGCTGCCCGCCGCTACTGGATATGGAGCGTCGCCTCGACGCGGCGGTTGATGCTGGCGAACGGATCGTCGACGCGCGGCTTCGACTCGCCATAACCGTGCGCGACAAGGCGCTCGCGCGGCACGCCAAGGCTTTCGAGGTATTTCACCACCGCCTCGGCACGCCGGTTCGACAGCGCCATGTTATAGTTGTCCGGCCCGCGCGCGTCGGTGTGCCCGTCGATGTTGAACTGCGTTTCCGCCAGCTTGCCCGACTGCAGCGCCTTGGCGAACTCGGTCAGGTTGTCCTTGGCCTGAGCGCTCAGCCGGTCCGAGCCGAGATCGAAGGTGATCAGCATGTCGAAGGCGCCGGGATCGGGCGCGGCCGCCGCCTCGCCCTCGCAGGCGCTGGTCGTGCCGATGCAGACCGAGCGGGTCTTGCTCTTGGGCATGCAGGTCTCCCCGGCCGGGCAGTCGAGCGCGGGGGTGAAGAAACTCTCGATGTCGCTCGCGGTGTAGGCCGGTCCGGCCAGGGCGGACAGCGGCGCGCCAGCCAGTGCGACGGCGATTATGAACCGGCTCAGCATGGCAATTTCCCCATTATCTCATCCGCCGACAGTATCGCTCCCGGCCGGGAATCATTCAAGCCCGCCGCCGTCGGCCTGCCGGGCCAGCCGGGCATAGCGCTGCAGGTGGAAATCGGTGTCGCCGAACAGGTGGTCGATCATCACCAGCCGCTTGGCGTAATGCGCCAGCGGCCATTCCCAGGTCATCGCCACGCCGCCATGCATCTGGATCGTCTCCTCGGCGACCAGCCGGCCGGTGCGGCCGACCAGGTTCTTCGCCGCCGAGAGGTTGATCTCGCGCTCCAGCCGGTCGCCCTCCAGCGTGTTGGCGGCGAGCATGACGGCGCTGCGCGCCTGCTCGATCTCCAGCATCATGTCGACCATGCGGTGCTGCAGCGCCTGGTTGGCGCCGATCGGACGGCCGAACTGCTTGCGCTCCTTCAGATAGGCCAGCGTGCCCTCGCGGCAGGTGTCCATGATGCCGATGGCCTCGGCAGAGACGGCCAGCGTGCCGGCGGCCAGCGTCTTTTCGATCAACGGCAAGGCGCCGCCCTTCCCGGTCCGCGGCTCGCCCAGCGGCTGACAGTGCGCATCCTCCAGGACGAGCTCGGCGACGTGCGGGCCGTCGATGCCGGTGTAGTCGCGCATCTCGACGCCCGGCGCGTTCGGCGAGATGCTGAAGAGGGCGATGCCCTCCTCGTCCTCGTCGTCGCCCGAGACGCGGGCCGACACGATGACGAGGTCGGCGGTCGCGCCGTTGACGACGACCGCCTTGCGGCCGGTCAGCACCCACTTGCCGTCGCGCTCGACCGCGCGCGTGGCGACGCGGTTCGCGTCATAGCGGCTCTCGGGCTCGTAGTGCGCGAAGGCGAGCAGCGTCCTGCCCTCCATCGCCGCCTCGAGCGCGTCGTCCATGCCCTGCGCGGCCAGCGGCACAGAGGCGAGCAGCGTCGGCAGGAACGGCTCGACGACCAGCCCGCGGCCGAGCGCCTCGAAGACCAGCGCGATATCCTCGCCGGTACCGCCAAAGCCGCCCTGATCGGCCGGGATCAACGCGCCGGCCAGCCCCAGCTCGCAGAACTCGGCCCAGAGATCGCGGTCGAACCCCGCCTCGGATTTCACCGCCGCGTGGCGCTTCTCGATCGGGTACTGCTCGCGGATGAACCGCTCGGCGGTGTCCTTGAGCATCTGGCGTTCTTCGGAGAGCGAGAAGTCCATTGCGTGCCTTTTCCGTTGGCATGACCCGTAGGGTGGGCCCCTGGCCCACCCATGCACCGGGGTGGGCCAGGGGCCCACCCTACGCTGCTGCGCCTAGAGCCCCAGCAGCGCCTTGGCGACGATGTTGCGCTGGATCTCGTTCGACCCGCCATAGATCGACATCTTGCGGATGTTGAAGTAGCTCCGCGCCGCCTTCAGCGCGAAATCCGGCCCCGGCGCCTCGCCGTTCCAGCCCGGGTCGAACGCCTCGGGCACGTCGGGCACGGCGTAAGGTCCGGCGGCGCGGCGCATCAGGTCGGTCGTCTCCTGCCGGATCTGCGTGCCCTTGATCTTCAGGAGCGAGCTCTCGGCGCCCGGCGCCTTGCCGGCGCCGGCGGCGGCGACGACGCGATTGTTGAAAACCTCCAGCGCCTTGAGATCAATTTCGACCTCGGCCAGCCGCGCCGCGAACAGCGGATCGTCCAGCAGCGACCGGCCACCCGCCTTCTGGCTGGCCGCCGCCCGCTTGACGCCCTTGATGGCCTGCTTCGAGGCGCCGACGCCGGCGATGCCGGTGCGCTCGAATGTCAGCAGGTACTTGGCGACGGTCCAGCCCTTGTTCTCCTCGCCGACCAGGTTCTCGACGGGGATCTTGACGTCGGTCAGGTAGACCTCGTTCACCTCGTGCTCGCCTTCCAGCGTGTAGATGGGCCTGACCTCGATGCCGGGCGTCGCCATGTCGCACAGCAGGAAGCTGATGCCCTCCTGCGGCTTGGCCGCCTTGGGGTCGGTGCGCACCAGCAGGAAGATCCAGTCGGCGAAGTGGCCATAGGTCGTCCAGGTCTTCTGCCCGTTGACGACGTAGTGGTCGCCCTCGCGCACCGCCGTCGTGCGCAGCCCGGCCAGGTCGGACCCGGCGCCCGGCTCGGAGTAGCCCTGGCACCAGAAATCGTCGTCGTTCAGGATGCGCGGCAGGTAGTGCGCCTTCTGCTCGTCGGTGCCGAACTTGACCAGCACCGGCCCCAGCATGTTCAGCCCGAAGGGCACGATCCTGGGCGCCCCGGCGGCGACCATCTCCTCCTCGAAGATGCTCTTCTCGCCCGGCCCCCAGCCGGTGCCGCCATATTCCGTCGGCCAGTGCCAGGCCAGGAAGCCGCGACTGCGCAGCAGCGCGTGCCAGCGCAGGAAGTCCTCCTTCTTCAGCCGCTGGCCCTTGCGGACCTTCTCGACCAGATCCTTGGGCAGCTCGCGCCGCAGCCACGCGCGGACATCGGCCTGAAAGGCCTTTTCCTCGTCATTGTAGGCAAGGTCCATCGCGGCCTCCTCAAAGGGTCTGTTCGGTGCCCCAGATCGTCGTGACCTGCGAGCTTAGCACGCCGCCATTGCCGTGTGCGAGGCAGAGATCGGCGCCCTCGATCTGCCGGCCCGGCGCGTCGCCGCGCGCCTGGCGGATCGCCTCGGCCATGACGAAAAGCCCGTACATGCCCGGGTGAACGCAGCTCAGCCCGCCGCCGTTCGTGTTGACCGGCAGCGCGCCGCCCGGCGCGATCCGGCCGCCGCCGACGAAGTCCTTGCCCTCGCCCTTGGCGCAGAAGCCGAGGTCCTCGAGGAACAGGATCGTGTTGATCGTGAAGGCGTCGTAGAGCTGGACCGTCTTCATGTCCTTCGGCCCGTAGCCCGCCATGCCATAGGCCCGCCAGCCGCTGTCCGCCGCGCAGGTCGTCGTCAGCGAGGGCATCTGGCTGATCATCCGGTGGTCGTGCGCCATCGCCGCGCCCAGCAGGTAGACGGGCCTGGCGAAGTCCTTCGCCCGGTCGGCGCGCACCATCACCGCCGCCGCCGCGCCATCGGTCACGAGGCAGATGTCGAGCTTGCCGAGCGGGTCCGAGATCGGCCGCGCCGCCAGCACGTCCGCGACCGTGATCGGCTCGCGCATCATGGCCTCGGGGTTCAGCGCCGCCCAGGCCCGCGCCGCGACCGCCACCTCGGCCAGGTCCTCGCGGGTGGCGCCGAACTCGTGCATGTAGCGGTTGGCGGCCAGCGCGTAGGCCGTGATCGGGTTGCGCGGCTCGTACTGCGCCTCGTAGGGCATCGGCTCGCTGACCGAGCGGAATCCGCCCGCCGTGCGCTGGTTCGACCCGTAGGCGATGACCGCGACGTCGCACAGCCCCGCCTCCAGCGCCAGCGCCGCGTCCAGCGCGTGCGCGAGAAACGACGACCCGCCGATGTTCGACCCGGACGAGAACTTCGGCTGGATGCCGAGATACTCGGCCAGCGACATCGCCGCCATCGAGTGCACCGCCGTCGCCGCCCACAGCCCGTCGACGTCGGACAGCTTCAGCCCGGCATCGTCCAGCGCTTTCAGCACCGCCGCGCCCATCAGCTCGGTCGAGTTCCAGCCCGGCGCCTCGGGGTGCCCGTGCGTCGCGATGCCGACGCAGGCGGCCTTGCCGCGAAGGTGAGCGAGATCCGTCATGCCGGCACCCACACCACGGCGGGCCCGCCGTTCAACTCCTCGACCTTCGCCCGGACCTTCATGCCGATCGTGACCTCCTCCGGAGCGACGCCGGTGACGCGGCTCATCATGCGCGGGCCTTCCGCCAGGTCGATCAGCGCCACGTTGAAGCTGCCGCCCTTGTCGGGCGAGCGGCGGTTGACGGTGGTCGAGTAGACGACCCCCTCGCCCGAGGCCTCGACCCACTCAAGGTCCGTCTCGCCGCTGCCCGGCACGAAGGAGCGCGGGTAGAAGACGTACGCCCCCGTCGACGTCGAGCGCTGGATCATGAAGCGCCCCTCGGCCAGATACGCCCGGAACTGCTCCTCGGGCCCCTTGCTCACCGTTTCCACTCCACCTCCACGAACCGCAATTCGCCGTCGCCGGCGTTGATGACGTCGTGCTCGACCCCGGCCTCGCGGAAATACGAGCGCCCGGCGACCATCTCGGCCTGGCTCTCCTTGCTGTCCGGCCCGACGATCCGCACCTGCCCGTCAGTCACGGGGGTGATGACATAGTCATATTCGTGCCGGTGCCAGCCCGTCGCGTCGCCGGGGGCAAAGCGGTACTCCGTCACCCGCGTCTTGTCGTTGTCGACATGCACCGTCGCCTGCGCAGTCCCGCTCATTCCGCCGCCTCCCGCACGCTTAAGGCCAGGCGCTCGCGCGCCGCCAGGTACTCGGCCTCCAGCCGGTCGACCAGCTCGGCCGTGCTCACGACCTGCTTGATCGCGTTGATGCCCTGCCCCGAGCCCCAGATTTCCTTCCAGCTTTTCGGCTTGGACGAGCCCGACGAGAAATCCATCTTGGACGGATCGCTGGATGGCAGGTTGTCCGGGTCCATGCCCGCGCGCCTGACGCTGGGCTTGAGGTAATTTCCCCAGACACCTGTAAAAAGGGACGAATACACGATATCGTCCGCCGTCCCCTCGACCAGCATCTGCTTGTATTCCGGTTGCGCGTTCGCCTCGGTCGTCGCGATGAAGGCGCTGCCGATATAGCCCAGATCCGCCCCCATCGCCTGCGCCGCCAGCAGCTGGTTGCCGCGCGAGATGGACCCGGAGAGCAGCAGCGGCCCGTCGAACCACTCGCGGATCTCCTCGACCAGCGCGAAGGGCGACAGGCTGCCTGCATGCCCGCCCGCCCCGGCCGCGACCGCGATCAGCCCGTCGGCACCCTTCTCGATGGCCTTGCGGGCGAAGCGGTTGTTGATGATGTCGTGCAGCGTAATGCCGCCATAAGACCGCACCGCCTCGTAGACTTCCGTCCGTGCCCCCAGCGAACTGACGCAGATCGGCACCTCGTGGCGGACCATGATCTCCATGTCGCGCTCGAGCCGCGCGTTCGAGCGGTGGACGATCTGGTTGACGCCGAACGGCGCCGCCGGCCGGTCCGGGTTCGCCTGGTTGTGCCGGTCCAGCTCCTCGCGGATGCGCGTCAGCCAGGCATCCAGCAGCGGCGGGTCGCCGGCCGGCTCGCGCGCGTTCAGCGCCGGGAAGCAGCCGGGGATGCCGGCCTTGCACTGGGCGATGACCAGCTCGGGGTTCTGGATGATGAACAGCGGCGCCCCGAAGGCCGGGATGCGCAACCCCTGCAAAATGGGCGGCAGGGCCATCAGGTTCTCCGCACGATCAGCGCGTCAAGCGCGACGCAGTCGTGCTCGCGGGCGCGCACCGGGTTCATCTCGACCGACTCGATCTCGTCGGCATGGGCGGCGGCAAAGACCGACAGCTTCGAGATCGCCTCGCCCAGCGCGCGCATGTCGACCGGCGACTGGCCGCGCGCGCCGTGCAGCATCGGCCGGCCGTGCAGTTCCTCGACCATCTCGCGCGCCTCCTCCTCGCCGATCGGCGCGCGGCGAAAGGCGACGTCCTCGAAGACCTCGGTAAAGACGCCGCCCAGCCCCGCCATCACCACCGGGCCGAACACCGGGTCGATCTTGGCCCCCAGGATCAGTTCGACTCCGCCATTGACCATCGGCGAGACGAGCACGCCGTCAATATGCGCCTTCGGGTCGTAATGCGAGGCGTTGGCCGTCAGCTGCGTGTAGGTCTGGCCGGCGATGTCCTGCCCGACATGCAGCGCAACGCCGCCGGCCTCGGTCTTGTGCAGGATGTCGGGGCTGGCAATCTTCATCGCCGCCGGCCCGTGCATCTGGGCCACCACGTCGCGCGCCTCCCTGGACGAGCGCACCAGCGTGTCCTCGACGACCTCGATGCCGGCCTTGCGCAGCAGGCGCTTGGCCGCCTGCTCGCCCAGCGGCCCGTCGGGCAGCCGCGCCGCCTGCGGCACGGCCGGCACCTCGGGCACGCCGCGGTCGAAGGCCCGGCCGAAGAAGCAGGCCGCCGCCATCGCCGCGACCGCCCGCGTCGGGTCCTCGTAGCAGGGGAAACCCATTTCCTCGTACTGCGCCAGGATCTCGTCCGAGGCGATCAGCGACTGGATGAACAGCGTCCGCTCGTGCCCCTTCATCGCGCGGCGCAGGTTTTCGATCACGTCCCCGGCGATCGCCGGGTTGCCCGCCACCGTCGTCCAGAAACCGATCAGCGCGTCATAGCCGCCGCGCTCGATCATCATCTTCGTGAACGTCTCGACAAGGCTGAGATCGTTGAAGAACTGCGCCGTCACGTCGACCGGGTTGCGCGGGCTGGCAAAGGGCACCAGCTCCTTCAGCTTCGCCTGCGCGTCGGCCGGCATCGGCGCGACGTCCAGCTTGTGGTCGGCGGCAGCGTCCGCCATCAGCACGCCCGCGCCGCCCGAGATCGTCACCAGCCCGACCTTGCGCCCGGCCGGGAAGATGCGCGGCCGGCAGGCCAGCGCGACGTCCAGCATCTCCTCGGTCGTGCGCGCCCGGAACGCCCCGCACTGGCGCAGCACGGCGTCATAGACCTTGTCCTCGCCGGCCAGCGAGGCGGTGTGCGAGGACGCCGCCTGCGCGCCGACCGCGGACCTGCCAACCTTCATGAAGATCACGGGCTTCCGCGCCGCCCGCGCCGTCTCCAGCGCGTCGACCAGAACGCCGCCGTCCTTGATGCTCTCGGCATAGGCGCAGATCGTGTGCACGTCGTCGTGCTCTGCCATCAGGCGGATCACCTCGGCGGTGTGCAGGTCCGACTCGTTGCCGGTCGTGATCCAGTAGTTCATGCCCAGGCCCTTCTTGCGGGCCACGTAGTAGATGTGGCTGCCATAGGCCCCGGACTGCGAGGCGATGGCCAGCCCGCCGGGCAGCGGCGTCGAGTAGCTGATCGTGTTGGTGAAGGTCGGGTAGAACTTCTTCGCCGCGTTGAACATGCCCAGGCAGTTCGGCCCGACGATGCGGACGCCGGTCTCGGCGGCGATCTGCGCCAGTTCGACCTGCCAGCGCGTGCCGTCCTCGCCCGCCTCGGCAAAGCCGGACGAGAAGATCATCACCGTCTTGGCCTGCTTCTCCACCGCCTGGCGCATGACCTCGACGACCTGCGCGGCGGGCACCGCGACCAGCACGAAGTCGACCGGGCCGGGCACGTCGGCAAGCGAGGGATAGGCGTCGAGCCCCTGCACCTTGTCGCGGTTCGGGTTCACCGGGTAGACGGCGCCCTCGAAGCCCTGCTCGATGAAATAGGCCAGCGGCCGCCCGCCGATCCGGCGCGGGTTGTCGGACGCGCCGACCACCGCGACATGGCGCGGGTCCAGCAGGTCGTCGAGGGTGGTACGGGTGGTCACTGCAAACTCATCCATCGCTGGCGGCAGATCCGCCGTTTCGTAGGGTGGGCCCCCGGCCCACCGACTGCGCCACGGGTGGGCGAGGCGCCCACCCTACCGGGCCGGCCCCGCGACCGCCTCACACCGTCGCCACCGGCGTCGCCGGAGACCCGACCGCCCCCGGCAGCCGCAGCGGCGGCGCTGTCAGCAGGCAGCGGTTGCGCCCGTTCTCGCGGAACCAGCGCGCCAGGTCGCCCAGCCACCAGATCTCGCCCAGCGGGATGCCCAGCTTGAACAGGCAGAGCTCGTGCAGCGGCAGCCCGGCGCGCTTGCCCTCGCCCGTCCGGCTCATCGCCCGCTCGACGGCGTAGTTGTCGGCGATCAGCGCCACAAGCCCGCTGTCGCGCACCCACTCCTGCAGGCGAGGGTCGCGACCCTCCAGCGCGGTGCACGACCCGTGCAGCATCTCCTTGGTGGGCTGCTTCTTCATGTCCAGCATCAGCTTGGTCCAGCCGGTGTGAAAGATGACCATGTCGCCCTTCTCGACCTCGACCTTCTGGGCCGACATCGCCTCCTCCAGCCCCGCCATGTCGATATCCAGATGCGCGTCGCCGTGGATCGCGTGCAGGTCGATCATCACCGCCCGGCCCTGCACGCAGGTCTCGGCGATGGTCTCGATGCCCAGCTTCTTCGCCTCGCTGGTGGTCAGCCCGCCGCACTCGTCGCAGGTGCCGACCGTCCCGATCTCCTCGCCGCCGCGCCAGCCGTTGTAAAAGACGGCCTCGGGCTCACCATCGCCGTCGGCGTCGAACCACGAGCCGACATGCGCGAAGCGCGTCCCACTGGGTCGAGTACTGCGTGTGCAGCATCACCCGGTCGTCGTTGACGACGTCCGTCAGGTCCGGGTTCTTCAGCGCCTCGGCCATGCGCAGCACGAAGCGGTCCGTGCCGTCCGGTGCTGCGCGTGGCAAAGCGCTGCGGCGGGTGGCGGGCCGGGTTCAGCAGGTTGCCGCCCGGATAGTCCAGCGGCATCGACAGGCAGAAGGCGCGACCCTCGCGCACCTCGGCGACGCCCTTCCTGACCTGCTCGGGCCCCAGCCAGTTCAGCCGGCCGATCTGGTCGTCCGGGCCGAAATCGCCCCAGTTCGAGCCCTCGGGCCTGTTCTTCCAGCGCATGATTTTCCTCGGTTCAGGCCTCAGTTCGGCGTGTGGACGGGCAGGCCCAGCATGGCCCGGCGGCGAAGCCACATGGTCGGGCGATAGCGGTCCTCGCCGGTGATCTTCTGGGCCTGCTCGAGGATCTCCAGCGTGACCTCCTCGCCCATGTCCGCAGCGAACTGCAACGGCCCGCGCGGATAGTTCAGCGCCAGCTGCATGGCCGTGTCGATGTCCTCGGGCGAGGCCAGCCCGATCTCGGCCATGTAGCAGCCGAGGTTCGCGACCATGGCCACCATGCGCTGCCCGACGAAGCCCGGGCTGTCGTTGATCCAGGTGACGGCCCGCCCCGAGGCCGCGATCGCCGCCGCCACGGGCGCCACCCGCGCCCGCTCGACGCCCGGCGCCGTCATCACCGCGACGCGCTTCGAGATGTCGCCGTTCAGGTCGACGCAGATAAGCTGCCGCCAGTTCTCGCCCGTACGCGCCGCCCACGAGGTCGCGTCCTCGCCGACGGGGGCCGCCAGCACCGGGCCGTCGGCGTCGTGCTCCAGCCCGATCTCGCGGCAGAACGCCTCCAGCGCGTCCGAGGGATCGATCAGGCGCACGCCCCTGGCCGGCGCCGCGTCGGTCGCGAAATCCGCAGAGGGCCGGTCCTGGGGCTTGCCGTCCGCGTAGGCGAACCAGCCCTTGCCGGTCTTCCGCCCGAAGAGCCCCGCGTCGAACATCGCCATGTGGTTGGCCGAGGTCTTCAGCCGCGGGTCGTCCATGTAGCCGCCGGCGATGATCTTGCTGACCGGGTAGTTCACGTCGATGCCCGTCAGGTCCATCAACTCGAACGGGCCCATCCGGAAGTGCCAGCAGTCGCGCATGATCGCGTCGATCTGCGCCGGCGTCGCCACGCCCTCGTGCGCGATCCGCAGGCCTTCCGTCGTGAACGCCCGTCCGCCCATGTTGACGAGAAATCCGGGGCTGTCCTTCACCTCGACCGGCGTGCGCGTCATCTGGCGGCCCAGCGCCATCAGCCTCGCCACCGCCTCGTCCGAGGTCTCGGCGGCGCGCACCACCTCGACCAGCTTCATCAGCGGCACGGGGTTGAAGAAGTGCAGCCCGGCGATCCGGTCGCGATGCTCGCAGACCCGCGCGATCGAGGCGATCGGGATGGACGAGGTGTTCGAGGCGATCAGGCAGTCCGGGCGGACGATGGATTCCAGCTTGCCGAACAGCTCGCGCTTGACCTCGACATCCTCGAAAATCGCCTCGACGACGGCGTCGCATGCCGCCAGCGCCTGCATGTCGCCGGCGACCTCCAGCCGCTCCTTCGCGGCCTCGGCGTCACCCGACGTGACACGGCCCTTCTCGGCCATCCGGTCGATATGGCCGCCGATGCGCGCCTTCGCGGCGGCGGCCCCGCCCTCGCGCGCGTCGAACAGCAGCGTGCGGATGCCGCCCTGCGCCGAGACCTGGGCGATGCCCTGCCCCATCGCGCCGCAGCCGACCACGCCGACCGTGTAGCCCGGCTCTCCCGGATCGCGCATCGCTCCTCCCTGCGTCCGCGCCGGGTACGGCCCGGCGTCGGCCGGCACTCTAGTCGGGGGAACGGGGAATTGGAACCGGCCTGCTCATCCGGCAGGTGATGGCCGCGACGGCTTGCCTGGTCGGAGGGCGGCCTCAGCCGACCAGGCGCGGCTGTGCCTCCGAAGGATCCTTGCCCTCGGCGGTCAGCGCGGGGCGGGCCGGCTCCTCGCCGCGCATCAGCGCCGCCCAGTCCAGCGCCGTCATCTGCGCCGTCTCGTTGAGGCCGATCAGCGACATGCCCAGCCCGGCCTGCAGCCGCGCGACCAGCGAGCTTGCCGCCTCCATGCGATAGCCGGTCAACGGACGGTTCGCGAGCGCTTGGTCGAACTGCATGATCCGCTCCTCGGCGTCGTGGCGGAAGGCGTGGATCGCCTCCTCCATCGCACCGGCGACGGCATGTCGTGCGCGCGCGACATAGGCCGCGACGTCCGGCACGGTGCGCAGCGTCTCGGCAAAGCCGAACAGCGGCCCCTGGTGCGCCCGGCCAGTGCCCTCGGCATTCGGCACCGAGACCGTGCCGCGCTGCAGGTCCATGACGATCATGTCCATGGCCGACCCGGCCGGCCGCACCAGCACGCGGTCGAGATCGCCGGAGATCTCGAGGAAATCGGCCGAGCCGATGCGCCCGCAGATGTCCAGCGCCTGTTCGAGCGCGGCGACGGTGTCCGGCGTGATCGTGCGCTCGTGGTCCAGCCCGCCGTCCTGCGCCACCCAGGCGCCGATGCGCACGGGCATCTGCGAGGCCGATCCCAGCGCCAGCTTGACCGCCGTCGCCATCGCCGCCGGAATCGACGCGCAGTAGCGCGGCGGATAAGGCGTCCAGGACCGGCCCGTCGCCACGTCGCGGATGCGCGTCTCGACCGTGCCATGCGGCAGCCCCCCGCCGCGCACGGCCGAGAGGTAGCGCGACAGGCGCCCGTCGAAGCTGGTGAAAACGTTCTTCGACACCTTGTGCGAGACGACAAAATTGCGCCGGTCAAAGCTGATGTCGTGAGCGATGCCGAAAAGTCCCAGCCGCTCTGTGCTGGGCTCGACGACCGACTCGTAAAATCTGTGGTGATCCATCGGTTCCTGATCCAACCCGGGCGCTTCGACCACCCGCCATTCATTTCAATGCAGGGGATTTTTCCGCCAAGGGGCACGAACATGCCAGTGAAATCCGGTTCTTAGCAGAACCGTTTGCAAAATGCGAAGGAGGTGCACGCTCCGGTAGCATAAACCACTACCTCGGGTCGCAATGTGGCGCGGAGCACATACTGGGGCGCGAGTAAGCGCCGGCCGCACCGCCCGGCCGGCTTACCGGACACATCCAAAAGTGGCGCCCCCGACCCACCGATTCCCCGTCATGGTTGTGGGCAACCCCGCCTGCCTCCCGGCCGCTGATCCGGCGGGCACAGCGTCTCCGGGTGCCGCAGCCGCGTCCCGGCACCTTCGCGCTTGAACGCCAGGAGCTATTCCGCAAAAAGGACCTGGAGACCACAAAAAAACGAACGGGAGGATCGAATGCGATTCATCACAATTTCAGCCGCCGCGGCGCTCATGGCCAGCACGGCCGTCGCCGCCGAGACTGACGCCAAGCTGCCGAACCAGGTCGCGTGGACGGCCTACGACACCGGCTCGGCAGGCTACAACCAGGCGGTCGCCATCGGCGCGGCGCTGCAGTCGGCGCTGGGCACCAACCTGCGCGTGCTGCCAGGCAAGAACGACGTCAGCCGCAACGAGCCGCTGCGCCAGGGCAAGGTGCAGTTCTCGGCCAACGGCGTCGGCGGCAGCTTCATGGCGCAGGAGGGCGTGTTCGAGTTCGGCGACAAGAAGTGGGGCCCGCAGCCGGTCCGCGCGCTTCTGGCAAACAATGGCGGCACCGTCGGCCTGGCAATGGCCGTGGCGGCCGAGGCCTGCGAGAAGGTCAACAAGCCGAACTGCGAGGGCTTCGAGTACTCCGACCTCAAGGGCATGAAGGTGTCCTACGTCAAGGGCGCCCCGGCGCTGAACGTCAACAACGAGGCGTATCTCGCCTATGGCGGGCTGACCTGGGACGACGTCGAACGGGTCGATTTCGGCGGCTTCGGCGACAGCTGGGCCGGCATGATCGACGGCTCGACCGACGCCGCCTTCGCCTCGACGAACTCGGGCAAGGCCTACGAGGCCGCCAACAGCCCGCGCGGCGTCTACTGGCCGCCGATCGACCCCTCGAACGAGGAGGGGCTGAAGCGGATGAAGGCGATCGCGCCGTTCTTCTCGCCGATGAACGCAACGGTGGGCGCCAACATCGACGGCGTCGAAGGCGGCGTCCCGACGGCCGGCTATGCCTACCCGGTCCTGATGACCTATGCCGACCAGGACGAGGACCTCGTCTACAACATGACGAAGGCGATGGTCGAACTCTACCCGGACTACGCCGCCTCGGACGTGCCGGGCATCAAGGGCTGGGCCGTCGAGAACCAGGACTTCAACTGGGTCGCGCCCTACCACCCGGGCGCCATCCGGTACTTCAAGGAGATCGGCGTCTGGAACGACGAGGCGCAGAAGCACAATGACAAGCTGATCGCCCGGCAGGCTGCGCTGAAAAAGGCCTGGGACGAGCTGGCGGCCGAGAATCCCGACAACTGGGAAGAGGCCTGGGACAAGAAGCGCCGCGAGGCGCTGAAGGCCGGCGGCTTCGAGGTCGTCTTCTGAGCTGATCCCGGAGCCGGCCGATGGCCGAGCCCACCAGACCCTCCCCCGGCCAGGGGGAGGGCGCCCACCCCGGCGGAGGCCAGCCCCCGCTGGTCGCTCCCGGCGGAGGGACCGGGCCCGACGCGCTCGTCACCGGCCCGTCCGCGCTGCAGCGCGAGCTGGCGGCCGAGCGCGCCAGCTATGCCGGCCCCGCCCGCTGGCTGATCGTCGCAGGCACGGTGGCCGCCATCGGGCTGGCCATCAACCAGCTCTTCAACCTGAATATCGGCAACTACGTGCTGATCGGCGGCATGTATCTCTACGTGCTGGCCGGCATCTTCCTGGCGCTCACCTTCGTCTGCTTCCGGCACAGCCAGGCGACCCGGCCCTCGGCCTTCGAATCCGCGATCGCCGGCATCCTGATCGCGGCGGTGCTGTCCTACTGCGTCGTCTCGATCATCCGCTATCTCTCGCTGCTCGGCTGGCTGCCCGAGGCGGTCGCCACCACCGTCATCTTCGCCGTCCCGACCTTCGAGTTGGCCGAGAGCTGGCTGCAGCTCGCCTTCCTCGCCTTCTACATCGCCTTCGCCGCGTGGCTGGCGCTGTCGCTCCATCGCCGCACGGTCGTGCAGGGCGAGGTGCCGTGGTTCGACTGGCTGCTCGCCGCGCTGACCGTCATCGTCTCGGGCTTCTTCGTCTGGACCGCCGACGACAGCCTGGAGGGCGGCTGGGAATACGCCGCCCCGCAGGAGGCCGTCTGGTTCTCGGTCGCGCTCTACCTGCTGATCCTCGAGGCGACGCGGCGCGCCGGCGGCTTCGTGCTCTTCGTCATCGTGACGGTGTTCTCGCTCTACCCGACCTTCGCCAGCCACGTCCCCGACCCGCTCAGCGGCTTCCAGAGTCCGTTCCTCGATGTCATCCCGTTCTTCATGATCTCATCGGAAGCGTCATTCGGCATCCCGATGAACGCCTTCGGCACGCTGGTCATCGGCTTCATCCTGTTCGGCGCGATCCTGCAGTACACGGGCGGCGGCCGCTTCTTCAACGACCTGGCGCTATCGCTGGTCGGCCAGTACCGCGGCGGCGCCGCCAAGGTCGCGATCTTCGCCTCGGGCTTCATGGGCTCGATGTCGGGCTCGGTCATCTCGAACGTGCTGACGACCGGCACCGTCTCGATCCCGGCCATGAAGAAGACCGGCTTCTCGCCCCGCTACGCCGCCGCGACCGAGGCCTGCGCCTCGACCGGCGGCGTGCTGATGCCGCCGATCATGGGCGCGACGGCCTTCGTCATGGCGTCCTGGCTGGCGCGGCCCTACGTCGAGATCATGCTGGCGGCGGCGATCCCGTCGCTGCTCTACTATTTCGGCCTGTTCGCGCAGATCGACGCCTACGCCGCGCGCCGCGGCCTCAAGGGTCTCTCGCGCTCTGAACTGCCGCGCGTCTGGGCGACGTTCAAGACGGGTTGGATCTACATAGCGGTCTTCGCCGTCCTGATCTTCCTGATGGTCGCGTTCCGGTGGGAGACGCGGGCGCCGTTCTACACCATCGTCCTGCTGCTGATCGCCAACCAGGTCATGCGCGGCAGCCGGTTCACGCTGAAGACCTTCCTCGACATGATCGTCTCGGTCGGCCGTACGCTGGCCGAGTTGACGGCGGTGCTGCTGGGCATCGGCATGATCGTCGGCGCCTTCCAGGCGACCGGGCTGACCGGCCCGCTGGCGACCGAGCTGATCTTCATGGCCGGCGACAGCGTCTTCATGCTGCTGCTGATGGGGGCGCTGACCTCGTTCATCTTCGGCATGGGGATGACGGTGACGGCCTGCTACATCTTCCTGGCCGTCGTGCTGGCGCCGGCGCTGGTGCAGGCCGGGCTGAACGTGCTCGCCGTCCACCTCTTCATCCTCTACTGGGGCATGGTCAGCTACATCACGCCACCGGTGGCGCTCGGCGCTTTCGCCGCCGCCTCGATGGCCGGCGCCTCGCCGATGAAGACCGGGCTCGAGGCGATGCGCCTTGGCGGCGTCATCTACATCGCGCCGTTCTTCTTCGTGCTGAACCCGGCGCTGATCGGCGAGGGTCCGTGGCAGGAAGTCGTCGTGGTGCTGGCCTGCGCCCTGATCGGCGTCTGGTTCCTGGCCTCCGCAATGCAGGCGTTCGTCGCCTGGCTCGGCCCGTTCCCCTACACGGTGGCGGGCTACGCGATGCGCGCGGTGCTCGCTGTCGCTGCGCTGATGATCGCGGCGCCGGCCGGCGGAATCCTGGGCCTCGGGCATGTCGAGCTGACGATCGCCGGCTTTGTCCTGGCGCTGCTGCCGCTGGCCTATGTCTGGCGCCTCGCCCGCCCGGCGCTGACCTGAGCGCGTTGCCTCGACCCGCCACGCCCGGTCTTCGGCCTGGCCACCTGCTGCGTGCTCGAAATGCCCTCACCCGCCGCGACCGCCGCTCGGGCCAGAGCCGGCGCCACGCACTTCCTCTTTCTCAGCAACAGCCAACGGTCGACCCGCGCGCGACGATGCCTGAGCGTTTCGGAGGAACGCCGCGCCCGACCCCGACGCCATGGCCCCGACACGAAGGGCCATCCGCCCGCGAGCCCGCCAGTGAGGGGTCCCCGCGCCCGACCGCGTGTCGGGTGCAGGGGCGAACGGGCCGGTGTGGCCGGGCATCCCCGAACCAGACCGCCCGGCGCGGACCACTTCCGCCCGCGTCTCAGCGCTCGGCCGGCGGTACGCCCCTGATCCGCGCTACATGCGCAGCGACGTCGTCCTCGCCGTGCTTCATGCGCCTGCGCTCGGCCGAAGGCTTCTGGTGCGCCCGGCTGACGCCGGGCCGCCACTCGGTCGCCGGCCGGATCGGGCGGCGCTCGAAGCCGCCACCGCAGTTCGGGCAGACATTCGCCAGCGCCTCGACGCAATCCGCGCAGAAGGTGCACTCGTAGCTGCAGATCCGCGCCTCGACGCTCTCCGGCGGCAGGTCGCGGTCGCAGCGCTCGCAATTCGGCCTCAGCTCGAGCACGGCTAGAACGACCGCCAGAGCGGCCCCAGCTTCTTGCCGCGCACCGTCGGAAACGAGATCCACGGCCAGGGGCTGGGATAGCGCTCGGGCACCGGCACCTCGATCACCGCCGGCCCGCCGGCCTTGAAGGCCTGGCGCAACGCCGCGCGCAGGTCGTCCGGCGTCTCGGCCCGCAGCCCCATGGCGCCGAAGCTCTCGGTGAATTTCACGATGTCCGGGTTCGTCAGGTCCGAGGCGATCGTCCGGTTGTGGCCGAAGCGGTCGGTCTGGATGCGCTTGACGTTGCCATAGGCGTTGTCGTTGTACACCACCGTCACCAGCGGAATGTTGTACTTCACCGCCGTCGCCAATTCGTTCGAGGCGTACATGAACCCGCCGTCGCCCTGCACGTTGACGACGTGTACGTCCGGCCGCGCCACCTGCGCGCCGAGGCCTCCCGGCATCCCCCAGCCCAGCGTCCCGGCATAGGCCGCGGACAGGTATCCGCGCGGCTTCGCCACCGGGAACGCGTACCGCGCCGCAAACGCCACCTGCGTCAGGTCGTCGAGGAACACGTCGTCCTCGCCCATCTCCTCGCGCAGCACCTTCAGCTGCGCGATCTGCGGCTGGCCCTCCAGCTCGCGCGCGAGATCCGCCTTCAGCCCGGCCAGCTCCTCGGTCCGTTCGGGGCGCTTCTGCAGCCTGCCCTCCAGCGCCTTCACCAGCGCCGGCACGGCGTCCTCGGCCATCGCGGTGATCGCCAGCGCCGCCTTGCCGCGCCGCCCGGCCTCGGCCGGGTCGGCGGTGATCTGGATCACGGCCATGTCGTCGTCGACGCCCCAGCTCATCTCCTGCGTCTGCAGGCGGGTGCCGATGGCCAGCACCACGTCGACCGTCTTCCACAACTTGTAGGCGACCGGCCCCGGCACCGCGAGAGGCTTCCTCTCGTCATAGGCGCCCTTGCCCTGGCGCAGCGCGCTGACCGGCGAGCCCAGCATCTCGACCAGCTCGGCGATCGCGGTCGCCGCCCCGTGCGCGCCGCCGCCCAGCATGATCAGTGGACGCTTGGCGCCGGCCAGCAACGCCGCGGCCCGGTCGATGGCATCGGTGTCCAGCGCCGGGAACTCGGGCTCGGGCACCGCCTGCGCCTCGGCCGGCGCCGTCCAGAAGTCCAGCGGACATTCCAGCGTCACCGGCGCCGGGTGCCCGCTGACAAGCTGATGGAACGCCTCGGCGATCTGCCCCGGCGCGGCGGCCGGGTCGCGCAGCGCCACCGCGTGCTTCGAGATCTGCGCCAGCACCGACAGCTGGTCCGGGAGCTCGTGCAGCAGCCCGTGCCCGGCGCCCAGCAGGTTCGAGCGGTTCTGCCCGATCAGCGCGAACACGCGCCCGCATCCCGCCAGCGCGGTCGAGTGCCCGGCGGCGGCGTTCAGCACGCCCTGCCCCGGCACCACGCAATAGGCCTGCGGCCGCCCGGTCGCCTGCGCCGCACCGGCGGCCATGTAGGACGCCCCCTGCTCGTGGCGCGTCACGAAGGGCCGCAGCTCGGGGAAATCCACAAGAACGTTGAAGAAGTCGTCGTTCTGCACGCCCGGAAGGCAATAGAGCGCGTCGATGCCGGCGTCGATCAGACCGCGGCAAAGCAGGTGCGAGATGGTTGTGTCTGGCATGGTGCTCTCGGGGAGGGGACGGTCGGCCGGCACACTAGGCAGGCCCGACCGGCCGCACAACCCCGGGCACTCAGCCCGACGACCTGCCCGTTTCGCGACGACTGGCCCGTCCGCGTGCGTTCTCGATCGCGATGGCCGCCTGATCCGAGAACAACTGGGCCAGCTCCAGCGTCCGTTCGTTGAACGGGTGCACCCTGGTGCGGTAGACCGTGAAGGCGCCGATCAGCCGGTCTCCCGACATCATCGGTATGGCCGCGAAGGATCGCGCCCTTCCGAGATCCGCGGTGGCAATCCTCAGCGGCGCCCGGCTCTGGTAGATATCTTCACTGCGCACGTCCGCGATCGAGATGACCTGCAAGGCAGAGGCGATGCGGCCGAGCCCGGTGCCCGGATCCACCGGGAAGGTGCCGCGTTCGGAGAGCCAGGCGGCGAACGCCGGCGAGATATTGCGCGATTGCAGTTCCCGGTATCGCAGGTCGCCCTTGTACTCGAAGAGGATGCCGAACTCGGCGTCGCAGATTTCCAGTGCATGGTCGAGCACGGCAGCGATCACCGCATCGAGCTTGTCGCCGTCGAGACTGATGATCCTGAGCACCGTCGCCAGGATTCTTTCCCGCCGGATGGCCTCGTCCAGTTCCAGCGCAAGCTCGGCCACCAGGGCGGCGTTGTCCCTGTCCCTGAAATCCTCGGGCTCGGACGGGTTGTCGAGATACCGGGCAAGGCCGATCTTCGAGGTGACCCCGAGCTTGCCGTACACAGTCCTGAGATGAGAGCGCACGGTGGTCGGCGCGACGCCGAGCGCGCGCGCGATCTCCTTGTAGCTCTGCCCCGTCGCGTAGGCTGCGGCAACCTCGTGCTCCCGTTTGGTGAGCGCAGCGTGCTCCTGCTCGGCCATGCCCCCGCTCCCCCTGCAAATGCAGTACGCAGCCGGCCGTCCATCGTCCGTCATCGCTTGCTGCATCCCGACGATACCGCGCGCTGGCACGCCCAGGTAGCCTTTTGGTCGTGGCGGCCGGGAGACGGCAACAGTTCCCCGGCTCTGCGAACCGGGCAAAGACAGATCATGGAGGATTGAGAACGATGACCATCGCCGAAACAGCAAGGACGTTCTTCGAAGCCTGCGAGACGGGCAAGGGGTGGGCGGGCTGCGCGCAATACTGCGTGCATGACGCCACGTTTTCCTGCCAGTCCCAGGCCCTGGCGGAGACGCACACGCTCGAGGCCTACACCGAGTGGATGAAGGGCCTTCTGACGCCGCTCCCGGGCGGCCGCTACGAGCTCAAGGGCTTCGCGCCGGACACGGAGCGCGACGTCGTGCTTGCCTTCGCGGTCTTCCATGGGACCCACACGGGCGACGGCGGCCCGGTCGCGCCGACCGGAAACCGCGTTTCGGCCGACTACGTCTACGCGATGGAGTTCGCAGGCGGAAAGATCTCGCACATGACCAAGATATGGAACGATGCGGAGTCGCTGCGGGCGCTTGGCTGGGCATAGATCCGGCAGGTCGGGAGGGGCGTCGCCGGGAACGGGATTGTCGCGCCGCGGCAGCCCCTGGCGATCGTCTCCCCGGGCGCACGTTCCCAGGCGCACGTCCCCGGGTGCATGCAGCGCACCTCGCGTGTCCACCAGGAGCCACGACCACCGCCCGCGGCCCGGCGCATTGACCGGGCGCGGGCGCACCGCCTAGGGTCCGCCGCACCATCGCACGGAGATCCCGCCCATGTCGTTCCACGTCCAGCCCGCCGCGCCGGCGCGCCCCAACCGCTGCCAGCTCTTCGGCCCCGGCTCGCGCCCGCAGTTGTTCCCGAAGATGGCGGCCAGCGCCGCCGACGTGCTCAGCCTGGACCTGGAGGACGCGGTCGCGCCCGGCGACAAGGAGACCGCGCGCGAGAACATCGTCGAGGCGCTCAACAGCATCGACTTCGGCAAGAAGACCGTCTCGGTCCGCATCAACGGCCTCGACACGCCCTGGTGGTACGACGACCTGATCGCGCTGGTCGAGCGCGGCGGCCAGCGGCTCGACCTGATCATGATCCCCAAGGCCGGCAACGCGGGCGACCTCTACACGGTCGACTGCCTTGTCTCCACCGCCGAGGCCAAGGTCGGACGCGGCAAGAAGATCGGGCTCGAGGTCATCATCGAGACGGCGCAGGGCGCGGCGAAGGTCGACGAGATCGCCGGCGCGAGCCCGCGCCTCCAGTCGATGAGCTTCGGCGTCGCCGACTACGCCGCCTCGATGGGGATGCAGACCACCGGCATCGGCGGCGAGCAGGAGGACTATTACGCGATCGCCCCCGGCGCCCCCGGCTCCGAGCGCGCGCGCGATTTCCTCGATCCCTGGCACTGGCCGATCGTGCGCATGGTCGCCGCCTGCCGCCAGCACGGGCTGCTGCCGCTGGACGGCCCCTATGGCGACTTCTCGGACCCCGACGGCTACCGCGCGCAGGCGCTCCGCTCGCGCACGCTCGGCTGCGTCGGCAAGTGGGCCATCCACCCGAACCAGGTGGCGCTGGCCAACGAGGTCTTCACGCCCTCGGACGAGATGGTCGGCCGCGCCCGGCGCATTCTCTCGGCGATGGAGGAGGCCGGCAAGGCCGGCCAGGGCGCCGTCACGCTGGACGGCAAGCTGATCGACCTCGCCTCGATCCGCCAGGCCCAGGTCATCGTCCGCCAGTCCGAGCTGATCGGGCGGAGCTGACCCGGGGGCGGGGCTGATCGGGCGGGGCTGATCGTCAACCCGCCCTCGCCCCCCACGGGACGGGCGGACCGCCTGAAACACGCATCCGGCCGCGATGCGCCCCGGCGCGCGAAAGCGGCGCGCGGGATACCCGCGCGCCGCCCCGCCCCACCCTCGGCAAGAGACGGGCGGCGCCCCCCGACACCGACCATCACCACCGTCGACAGACCATACGCAGCCACCAACTAACGCCCGGTTGACGCCCCCAGCGCGCGCTGCCGCCCGCCGCGCCTCCGCGAACGAGGCCACCGGCGTGCGGCGCGAACGATGCGCGAACGGCGCGCGACCGGCGCCTCATTGCATTGCCGGAGCAGCCGGATTAAGTCCCGCCGGGGCCGAAAAGCGGGAGCCGGATGCAGAACTTCCTGGATTTCGAGAAGGGGCTGGCCGAGCTGCATGGCAAGGCCGCCGAGCTCCGCGCCATGGCCCGCAAGGACCCGGACATGGACCTGTCGGCCGAGGCCGACCAGCTCGACAAGCGCGCCGGAGAGCTCTTGAAGGCGCTCTACACGCAGCTCACTCCCTGGCAGAAATGCCAGGTGGCGCGCCATCCCGAGCGCCCGCACGCCCGGGACTATGTCGAGCGGCTGTTCTCGGAGTACACGCCGCTGGCCGGCGACCGCGCCTTCGGCGAGGACCAGGCCATAATCGGCGGGCTGGCGCGCTTTCGCGACAGGCCGGTGGTCGTGCTGGGCCACGAGAAGGGCCACGACACGAAAGGTCGGCTCGAGCACAATTTCGGCATGGCCCGGCCCGAGGGCTATCGCAAGGTCGTGCGCCTGATGGCGATGGCCGACCGCTTCGGCCTGCCCGTCATCACCCTGATCGACACCCAGGGCGCCTATCCCGGCAAGGGCGCCGAGGAGCGCGGCCAGGCCGAGGCGATCGCCCGTGCTACCGACACCTGCCTGCAGATCGGCGTGCCGCTGGTCTCGGTGGTGATCGGCGAGGGCGGCTCGGGCGGCGCGGTGGCGATGGCGACGGCCAACCGCGTGCTGATGCTGGAACACGCCGTCTATTCCGTCATCTCGCCCGAGGGCTGCGCCGCGATCCTCTGGAAGGATTCGGAAAAGGCGCAGGAGGCGGCGAACGCTCTCCGCCTGACCGCGCAGGACCTGCTGAAGCTCGGCGTCGCCGACCGCGTCGTGCCCGAACCCGTCGGCGGCGCCCAGCGCGACCCGCACGCGGCCATCGCCAGCGTCGGCGCCGCGCTGGCCGAGACGCTCGAGACCTTCGCCGGCAAGAACCCCGAGGCAATCCGCGCCGAGCGCCGCAAGCGCTTCATCGAGACCGGCTCCAAGGGCCTCGGCTGACCCAAGGCGCCTTGCGGCCGACCCCGCCCCCGAGATCACATCCCCTGCGGCGCGTCCCCGGCCAGGGTGATGCGCCACATCTCGCGCCGATGGCCGTCGTAGTCGTTGACGGCGCAGTGCTGGCTGGAGCGGTTGTCCCAGATCACCAGCGTGCCGGGCGCCCAGCGGACGCGGCCGGTGAACTCGGCCTGCACCTGGTGGTCGAAGAGGAACTGCAATATCGGCGCGCTCTCGGCCTCGGTCATGCCCTCGAACGCCACCGTATGCGAGCGGTTGACGTAGAGCGCCGGGCGCCCCGTTTCCGGGTGCATGCGCACCGCCGGGTGCGCGGCGACCATCGTGTCGTCCTTGCCGGTGCCCTGCATCGTCCCCGTCGACAGGTGCGTCGTGCGCAGCGACGAGGCGTTCTTTGCCGAACTCGACACGCCCTTCAGCCCGGCCAGGAACCGCTGCAACGGCGCTGACAATGTCTCGTAGGCCTTGTACTGGCAGGCGAAGATCGTGTCGCCGCCCGCCGCCGGCGTCTCGCGGCAATACAGCATCGTCGCCATCGGCGGGTCCGGCCGGTAGGTCGTGTCGCTGTGCCACATGCCGCCGAAATTCGAGGTCTGGTGCGGCTCCTTGATAATCGCCGTGATCTCGTCGAATCCCTCGACGCCCTTGGCGAACGGGTACGGGATCGGCTGCCCGAAGCGCCGCGCCAGCGCCAGGTAGGCGTCGCCGTCCAGCGCCTGGTCGCGGAACACCAGCACCTGGTGGCGCAGGAACGCGTCCTGCACCGCGGCGAACCCCGCCTCGTCCAGCGCCGCCAGGTCCACGCCCGGCACCTCGGCCCCGATCGCGCCCGAGATCGGCCGCACGTCCAGACCCTGCGTCTGCATCCCGTCCATGATGAACTCCCGGCGTGAAACTCCCTGCGAGCGGACGTCTTGCGCGCCCGGCTCTGCCCCGTAAGGTAGCGCCGACGCGGCCGCCGGTGCAACGAGCGGCGGATCAGGGAGGGGATGATGCCCCACAAGCCCGCCTCGACGGCGCTCGACCACATCCGTGTGCTGGACCTGACGCGCGTGCGCTCCGGCCCGACCTGCGTGCGCCAGCTCGCCGACTGGGGCGCCGACGCGATCAAGATCGAGATGCCGGCGGCGCTCGAGGCCGACGGCGCGCTCGGCGCCGGGCGCGCGACCGCCGACTTCCAGAACCTGCACCGCAACAAGCGCAGCCTGACGCTGAACCTGAAGGACGCCGACGGCCTCGCCGTCTTCATGCGCCTCGTCAGGACGGCCGACGTCGTCGTCGAGAACTTCCGCCCCGACGTGAAGGACCGCCTCGGCATCGGCTACGAGGCGCTGGCCGCGGTCAACCCGCGCATCATCCTCGCCTCGATCTCGGGCTTCGGCCAGGACGGCCCCTATGCCGACGCGCCCCGGCTTCGACCAGATCGCCCAGGGCATGGGCGGGCTGATGTCGATCACCGGCGAGCCCGGCCGCGGCCCGATGCGCGTCGGCATCCCGGTCGCGGACCTGACCGCCGGCCATTTCGCCGCCCAGGGCATCCTGATCGCGCTGCTGGAGCGCGAGAAGTCGGGCCGCGGCCAGTGGCTCCACACCAGCCTGCTGCAGGCGCAGATCGCCATGCTCGACTTCCAGGCGGCGCGGTATCTCGCCGAGGACGAGGTCGCGCCGCAGGTCGGCAACGACCACCCGACCTCGGTGCCGACCAGCCTCTACCCGTGCAGCGACGGCTGGGCCAACATCGCCGTGTCGGGCGAGGTCATCTGGAAGCGCTTCGCCAACGCGATGGGCCACCCGGAATGGATCGACGACCCGGACTACGCCGGCCAGAAGAACCGCACCGCGAACCGCGACAAGCTGAACGCCGCGATCGCCGCCGTCACGAAAGCCATGAAGACCGCCCAGCTGGTCGACACTCTGGTCGCCGCGGGCGTCCCCAGCGGGCCGGCCTACTCGATCGACGAGGTATTCGCCGACCCGCAGGTGCAGCACCTCGGCATGGGCGCCGAGATCGACACGCTGCCCTTCGGCCAGACGCGCATGGTGGCCCAGCCCGTCCGGCTGACGCGCACGCCGACGAGCATGGCCGTCCGCCCGCCGGACCGCGGCGAGCACACCGACGAGATCCTGGCCGAGGCCGGGATCGGTGCCGATGAAATCTCGACCCTCCGCGCGAAGAACATCATCTGACGACAGGGCCGGCCCCGCCGGGCACAGCAGGCCGCCGCCCCGGCATGGGGGACGGAAAGCGGGAAGCCGCCGCATGGGAGAAACACCGATGACCGACAAGATGCTCGCCAGCCGCGACGGCGCCATCGGCCACATGATCTTCAATCAGCCGGAGAAGCGCAACGCGGTCTCTCTGGCCATGTGGGAGCGCGCGACCGAGATCCTGGACGAGTTCGAGGCCGACCCCGCCATCCGCGTGGTGGTCCTCTCGGGCGCCGGCGGCAAGGCCTTCGTCTCGGGCGCCGACATCTCGGAATTCGAGAGCCAGCGCGGCACGGCCGACGCCCAGCAGCATTACAATTCGAGGACGGGCGCCGTCTACGAGCGGATCGAGCGCTTCCCCAAGCCCACCGTCGCGATGATCGACGGCTTCTGCATCGGCGGCGGCCTGAACCTCGCCTGCGTCTGCGACATCCGCATCTGCTCGGACAAGTCGCAGTTCGGCATGCCGGCGGCCCGCCTCGCGCTCGGCTATCCGTTCGCGGCGATCCGGCGGCTGACCAACATCGTCGGCATCGCCAATGCGCGCCACCTGATGTTCACCGCCGGGCGCATCGACGCCGCGCACGCGCTCCGCATCGGGCTGGTGCAGGAGATCGTGCCTTCCGAGACGCTGGCCGACACCGTCACGGCCTATGCCGGCACGATCGCCGCCAACGCGCCCCTGACGGTTGCCGCGATGAAGTTCATCTCGACGCAGGTGCTGGCCGACCCGGCCGACCGCGACCTGGCGAAGTGCGACGCGATGGTCGCCGCCTGCTTCGCCTCGGAAGACTTCAAGGAAGGCCGCCGCGCCTTCATGGAAAAGCGCAAGCCCGACTTCCAGGGCCGGTGATGACGCATTGCGCCCGCCACGGGCGCCCCCTCCCCCCGTGGGGGAGGGTCAGGACGGGGGCCCCGGGCCTCCGCGACAGAGTTCGGAGGGGATCATGAACCAGTACGCGCGCTTCCAGGGCCGGATCGAGGATCGGCGTTTCGTCACCGGCGCCGGCCACTACGCCACCGACCTGACCGCCCCCGGCATGGTGCACGGCGCCGTGGCGCGGGCCACCGTCGCGCCGGGCACGATCGCCTCGGTCGACGTCGAGGCCGCCCGCGCCCATCCCGGCGTGCTCGCCGTCTACACCGCCGCCGACCTCGAAGACGCCGGCGGCCCGACCCACCTGCCGGCGGGCCCCAACCTGCCGATGACCAACGGCGAGCCCGCCTTCCAGGCCCGCCGCCCCGTGCTCGCCGCCGACCGCGTCCGCCATGTCGGCCAGGCCGTCGCCTTCGTCGTCGCCGAATCCGAGGCCGCCGCCCGCGACGCCGCCTCGCTGGTGGAGATCGACGTCGACGACACCGACGCCGTTGTCGGCTCGACCGAGGCCCGGCGCGAAGGCGCCCCCGCCGTCTGGGACGAGGTGCCCGACAACGTCGCCTATGTCTGGACCAAGGGCGACCACGACGCCGCGCAGGCCGCCATCGACGCCGCGCCACGCAAGGTCTCGTTGTCCAGCCAGGTCTCGCGCGTCGCCGTCCACTCGATGGAGCCGCGCGCCGGCCTCGCCCAGATCGCCGAGGACGGCCGCCTCTTCCTGCAAAGCTGCTCGCAGTCGCCGCACCTGATCAAAGGCGCGCTGGCCGGTATCTTCGGCGTCGAGCCGGGGCAGGTGCACGTCCAGACTCACGATGTCGGCGGCAGCTTTGGCATGAAGATATCGCCCTATGTCGAAGATGTTCTTTGTCTTTTTGCCGCCCGACAACTCGACAAACCGGTGCGCTGGGTCTCCGACCGCACCGAGGCCAGCCTCGCCGACGACCACGGCCGCGACATGGCGATAGAGGCGACGCTCGGCTTCGACGACGATGGCAATCTGCTGGGCCTGCGCGCGCATTTCGACATCAACATCGGCGCCTTCTTGCAGGGCCGCTCGCTGGGCGGGCTCGGCAATCTCGGCGGCATCTCGGGCCCCTACCGGATCGGCCCGACCGCGGCCGACGCCTATGGCGTCTACACGCATACGCACACCACGGGCCCCTATCGCGGCGCCGGCCGGCCCGAGGCGACCTACTGCATCGAGCGCCTGATGGACCTCGCCGCCGCCGACCTCGGCATCGACGCGTTCGAGCTCCGCCGCCGCAACCTCGTGCCGCCCGAGGCGATGCCGTGGAACACCGGCTTCATGTTCGAATACGACTGCGGCGAGTTCGAAGAGAACATGAAGACAGCCGCCGATCAGGCTGATATCGCTGGCTTCCCCGCCCGCCTGAAGGCATCGCAGGCAAAGGGCAAGCTCCGCGGCATCGGCATCTCGAACCCGATCGAGGTCGCCGGCGGCCCGTTCGTCAAGCCCGGCGCCGACCACAGTCGGATCACCGTCAACGGCGACGGCTCGGTCACCATCCACCCGGGCGCGATGTCCGTCGGCCAGGGGCTCGAAACGGCCTTCTCGGAATGGGTCTCGCGCGAGTTCGCCGTGCCGCTCGAGCGCGTCGAGTACCGCCAGGGCGACACCGACGACCTGCCCGGCGGACGCGGCTCGGGCGGCTCGGCCTCGGCGCCGACCGGCGGCTCGGCGCTCCGGCTCGCCATGGACAAGGTCATCGCCAAGGGCCGCGAGCGCGCCGCCGAGATGCTCGAGGTCGCGCCCGACGACGTCGAGTTCGACGCCGGCCAGTACCGCGTCGCCGGCACCGACCGGGGCATCGGGCTGGCCGACGTCGCGGCGGCGGCGGCCGAGGCCGGCGACACGCTCGACGGCCAGTCGCATTTCCAGCCGACGAAGGTCACCTTCCCGAACGGCTGCCACATCTGCGAGGTCGAGATCGACCCCGACACCGGCGTGCCCACCATCGAGCGCTACACCGTCGTCGAGGATGTCGGCCGCGCGCTCAACCCCACGCTCCTGACCGGCCAGATGCACGGCGGCGTTGCCCAGGGCGTCGGCCAGGCGCTGCTCGAACGCATGCTCTACGACGGGTCCGGCCAGCCGCTGTCGGCCAGCTTCATGGACTACGCCATGCCGCGCGCCGACATGATGGGCGAGATCGACTTCACCATCCGCGAGGTGCCGACCAAGGTGAACCCGGTCGGCGCCAAGGGGGTCGGCGAGGCCGGCTCGGTCGGCTCGCTGGCCTGCGCCGTCAACGCCGTCTGCAACGCGCTGGCGCCGCTGGGAATACGGCATGTCGAGATGCCGCTGACGCCGCCGCGCATCTGGGCGGCGATCCAGGAGGCGCGGGGGGCATGACCGCGCCGGCGCGGCCGGGCGGCCGTTCCCGCAACATGCGGGGGGACTGCCCGTCCGCCGGCGCCACAGTCATTCCCGCGCTGGCGGGAATTGCATCGAGGGGATCCCTGCATCCGCGGAGATGACGGCAAACCGAACCGGCCGGGCAAGGCACCGGCCGCAATCCGAGAGGAAAACCCATGCTGCTCGACGTCCGCACCTATCGCTGCCGGCCCGGCACGATCAACGCCCACCTCAAGCTCTACGACGAGCACGGCCGCGCGCCGCAGTTCCGCTGCCTCGGCAAGCCGCTCTGCTTCCTCAAGACCGAGACCGGCGACCCGAACGAGTACGTCCACATCTGGGTCTACGACAATGCCGGCGACCGCGAGGCCAAGCGCGCAAAGCTCTGGTCCGATCCGGAATGGCTGGCCTACACGAAGAAGTCCGCCGAGCTCGGCGCGCTGGAAAGCCAGTCGAACCGGCTGATGCTGCCGACCGACTTCTGCCCGCTGAAGACGGGCGGGTGACGCCGGCGGATGACTCGCGCCGGGATTGACCCTAAGGTCAACCTGGACCGGGCCGCCGTCCCGGCGCCCGGCCGGCAACCGGAGGAACGTCCATGGCAGACAGCATCTACAAGGTCATCACCCTGGTCGGCACCAGCAGCGAGTCCTGGGAGATGGCCGCAAAAGCCGCCGTCGAGCGCGCCGGCCAGTCGCTCCGCGACCTCCGCGTCGCCGAGGTGCTCGAGCAGGACCTGGTGATCGAGGGCGGCAAGGTGACCGCGTACCGCACCAAGGTCCGCATCTCGTTCAAGTACGAGGGCGGCGCCTGAGATCAGCCGGTCGGCGCGGTCGCCCGCGCCGGCCGACCAGCGCGGCCCGAGAGCGACGGCCCGAGAGCGACCGCCGGAGAGTTCCGGAGAGCGACGGGGAAGCTACCTCACCCCGCTCCCCGTGGTGATGGTCACCTGGCAGGACAGCGCCCCGTCCGACGTGAATTCCCGCCAGCCGTCGCAGACCTCGCGCTCGAGGGCATCCAGCTTGGCGTCATCGGCCTGCCCGGCAACTCCCGCCAACGGCGTGCTGTGCACGTACTGCCACAGAAACGCCCGGGGCGAGGGCAGACGAAGGGTCACCGGCCCGGCATGAACGTTGACCTCGCGAAAGCCGGCGCCGCGCATCAGTTCGGCAAGCTCGTCGGCATCGTGCATCGTGAACACCGCGTCGATGAACGTCGCCGCCTGCGGTCCCAGGTGACGGGCCAGGCCATCCGCCATGATCGCGAAGATTTCCGGCCGGGGACCGGGCACGTTCAGGTGGACGCGCCCTTCCGGCTTCAGGACGCGGTGCATCTCGCGCAGCGCGGCCGGCCTGTCGGGAAAGAACTGCAGGCCCATCTGGCAGAGCACGACATCGAATGCCCCGTCCGCGAGCGGCATCGACTCGGCGCTCGCCTCGTGCCAGTCACCGCCGTGCCGGGGGCGGTCTCGGCCCGCGCCACGGCGAGCATGGCCGGATTGACGTCGAGGCCGGCGACCCGCCCGGCAGCGCCGACGCGCTCCGCCGCCAGTCGCGTCACGACGCCGGTTCCGCAGGCGACGTCGAGCACATGCTCGCCCGGCCCGATCCCGGCTTCCGCGACGAGGGTCCCGGCCGCCGGAGCACCGACGGAAGGGACGAAGAAACGCTGGTAGTTCTCGGCGGCAGTTCCGCCGAAGCTACTGCCGTGGCCTCTCTCGATCATGGCTGCCCTCCGTTTCCGGATGGCGGACATTATGCAACAGGCACGGCCGCGATCGCTACCACCTGCCCGGCACCACGCTCGACCCGCAACCCGACCGAGAGCGAGGCCGCCGTCTCGCGCGCCAGGACGAACTCGACCGACGCGCGGCGACGCAGCCCTTTCGCGTCCGCCGCCCTCCAGCAGGTCCAGCAGGTCGAGCGTCGACTGGAGAACGCCTCGGCCTCGACCGTCACCGCCGCCGGCAGCGCAGCCGCGGCCGCCGTGCGCAGCCGGATCGCGCCGCGCATCCCCGTCACCGAGCGCGCGCACATCAGCATCAGCGCCATGCAGCCGCGCCTCGCGCCGCGCCACGGCGGCCCGTCGTCCGGCCAGTCCAGCGTGACGCGCGGCGGCTGGGCCAGCACGGCGACCAGCTTGCGCAGCGGGCCGCGCGGCGATCGCCTGCGCATCCCGGCAGCCGCACCGAACGCCACCCGGTAGAGTTGCAGCAGTCCGAGGCGCGCCCGGCGCTCTGCCCGATCATGCCGGCGGCCTCGACGGGTCGGCCGCCGCCCATCTCGCGCATCAGGTCGACGCCGTTGACGACTGCGCCGACCGGGCTGACAAGGTCGTGGCAGATGCGCGATGCGACGGCCTCGGCAAGCTCGGTGTTCCCCATCCCTGTCCCCCACTCGTCCCCCTCGACCCGGCGCGGTCGACACAGCCCTTCGACTCTGGCGCCACCGGCGCGCGCGGCGCTAGGCTGCGCCGGTGATCTTTGGCCTGGAAGTCGGCGCCATCGTGCGCCTCCCCGCCGAGCCGGACTGGGGGCTCGGCCAGGTGCAGTCGATCGTCGGCACGCGCGTCACGGTCACATTCGAGCACCGGGGCAAGGTGGTGCTGCTCGGCGACGCGGTGGAACTGGAACTCGTCGCCCCTGACACTGACTGACCCAAGCGCGCCAACCCTATCCCGGCATGGCAAAGAATTGGTTAACGACCGGCCGGCCGGTGAGGCCGTGGCCCGACCGCTTCAGACGACCAGACCGTGGTCCAGCCGCACGATGCGGTCCATGCGCTCGGCCAGCGCCACGTTGTGCGTCGCGATCAGCGCCGCCAGCCCGGTCTCGCGTACCAGCGCCAGCAGCATGTCGAAGACGCGGCCGCTCGTGTCCGGGTCCAGGTTGCCCGTCGGCTCGTCGGCCAGCAGCAGCGCAGGGGTGTTCGCCAGCGCGCGGCAGATCGCGACGCGCTGCTGCTCGCCGCCCGACAGCTCGGCCGGCCGGTGGCCCAGCCGCTCGGCCAGCCCCATGCGTTCCAGCAGGCCCGCCGCCCGCTCGTGCGCCTCTGCCTTCGTCCGCCCGGCCACGCGCATCGGGATGGCGACGTTCTCGACCGCCGAGAACTCGGGCAGCAGGTGGTGGAACTGGTAGACGAAGCCCAGCAGCTCGCGCCGCGCCCGCGTGCGCTCGTTATCGCCCAGCGCGCTCAGGCCCCGCCCGTCGATCGCGACCGTGCCCGCGGTCGGCGTGTCCAGCAGGCCTGCGATCTGCAGCAGCGTCGACTTGCCGGCGCCCGATGGCGCGACCAGTGCGACGATCTCACCCCGCGCGACGCCCATGTCGACGCCGCGCAGCACTTCCAGCGTGCGCCGGCCCTGCTTGAAATGGCGGGTAATTCCCTCCAGCCGCAGGGCCTGGTGTCCGGGGGCTTCACTCATAGCGCAGCGCCTCGACGGGATCCATCCGCGCCGCCCGGCTGGCCGGGTACCACGTCGCCAGCAGCGACAGCACCAGCGCCACCGCGGCGGTGGTCAGCACGTCCGCCAGCTGCATGTCGGCCGGGATGGTGCTGAGCCCGCGCACCTCGACCGGCCACAGCGGCACCCCGAACAGCCACTCGATCGCCGCCTGGATCTGGTGGATGTAGGTCACGAACAGCACGCCCCCCAGCACGCCCAGCACCGTGCCGACGACGCCGATCGAGGCGCCGCAGATGAAGAACACCCGCAGGATCGCGCCGCGCGTCATGCCGAAGGTGCGCATGATGCCGATGTTCTGCCCCTTCTCCTTCACCAGCATGATCAGCCCCGAGACGATGTTCAGCGCCGCCACCAGGATGATCAGCGACAGGATGACGAACATCGCGCCCCGCTCGGTGTCCAGCGCCGACAGGAAGGCGCCGTTCTGCCGCTTCCAGTTGTAGAGGAACGTCCCCGGCGGCATCTTCGCCAGCAGCGCCTGGCTGACCGGGTCGGTGCTGTCGGCCTTCAGCGCGTCGGGCTCGGCGACGTTGATCTCGATCTGATCGACCACGCCCCGCTGGTTCAGCAGCCCCTGCGCCTCGGCCAGCGGCAGGAAAATGAGCTGGCTGTCATAGGGATAGTAGCCGACGCGGAAGACATAGCTCACCGGATAGGCCCGCCGCGTCGGGATGCGGCCCATCGGCGTGTCCTTGTTCGGCGGCGTTATCAACGTCACCGTGTCGCCGACGACGACGCCCAGCTTCTGCGCCACGCCGTCGCCCAGCGCGATGCCGTCCGGAAAATCGTCCAGCGATCCCGCCGACCATTCCGGGTCGCGCACGCCCTCCGGCAGGTCCTCGGCACGCAGGCCGCGCGCCAGCACGCCGGTCGCCTGGCCGTTGGCGGCGGTGATCATCACCGTCTGCTCCATGCGCGGCGCGGCGCGCGTGACGCCCGGCACCTTGGCCAGCTCCTGCGCCAACGCGTCGTAGTTCGCCAACCCCACCCCCGAGGGCCCCAGCACGGCGATGTGCGGCTGCGCGCCGACGATCTGGCGCACCAGCTCGATGCGGAAGCCGTTCATCACCGACATGACGACGATCAGCGTGCCGACCCCCAGCAGGATGCCCGCCAGCGAGAACCCGGCGATGACCGAGATCGCGCCTTCCTTGCGCCGCGCGCGCAGGTAGCGCCCCGCGATCATCCACTCCAGCCGCGAGAACATCAAACGTCCGCGAAGATCTGCAGCATCCGGTCGACCGCCGCCGCCGGCGAAACCTCCTCGGTCTCGCCCGTGCGCCGGCTGGTCACCTCGACGGTGCCCTTCTGCAGTCCGCGCGGCCCGACCGTGATCCGCCACGGGCAGCCGACCAGGTCCATCGTCGCGAACTTGTCGCCGGCCCGCGCGTCGCGGTCGTCGTAGAGCACGTCCAGCCCCGAGCGCACCAGCTCCGAGTGCAGTTCGCCGCAGGCCGCGTCCGAGGCCTCGTCGCCCTGGCGCAGGTTCACCAGCCCGACATGGAAGGGCGCGACCCCCTCGGGCCAGATGATGCCCCTGTCGTCATGGCTCGCCTCGATGATCGCCCCGACCAGCCGCGAGACACCGACGCCGTACGACCCCATGTGCACCGGCACCTTCTCGCCGTCCGGCGCCGTCACCAGCGCCTTCATCGGCTCGGAGTACTTGGTGCCGAAATAGAAGATCTGCCCGACCTCGATCCCCCGGCCACTGGCCCGCCGCTCCTCCGGCACCTCGGCGAACGCCGCCTCGTCGTGCATGTCGCTGGTCCGCGCATAGGCGCTGGTCCACTCGTCGAAGATGCCCTGCAGCTGCTCGCGGCTGTCCCAGTCGATGCGCCGCCCGCCCAGCGTCTTCTCGACCAGCGCGCGGTCGTAGTGCACCTCGGACTCGCCCGTCTCGGCCAGCACCAGGAACTCGTGGGAGAGATCGCCGCCGATCGGCCCCGTCTCGGCCCGCATCGGGATCGCCGACAGGCCCATGCGCTCGTACGTCCGCAGATAGGCTGCCATCTGCTGGTTGTAGGAATGCACCGCGCCCTCGCGGTCGATGTCAAAGCTGTAGGCGTCCTTCATCAGGAACTCGCGCCCGCGCATCACGCCAAAGCGCGGCCGCACCTCGTCGCGGAACTTCCACTGGATGTGATACAGCATCTTCGGCACGTCGCGGTAGGATCCGCAATATGCCCGGAAGATCTCGGTGATCATCTCCTCGTTGGTCGGGCCGTACAGCATGTCGCGCTCGTGCCGGTCGCGGATGCGCAGCATCTCGGCGCCATAGTCGTCATAGCGCCCCGACTCGCGCCAGAGATCGGCCGGCTGGATGGTCGGCATCAGCATCGGGATGGCGCCGGCGCGCTGCTGCTCCTCGTGCACGATCTGCTCGATCCGCCGCAGCACCTTGTAGCCGAGCGGCAGCCACGAGTAGATGCCGGCGCTGGCCTGCCGGATCATCCCCGCCCGCAGCATCAGCCGGTGCGAGACGATCTGCGCCTCGGCCGGCGTCTCCTTCAGCACGGGCAGGAAATAGCGGGTCAGGCGCATCGGGCGGTCTCCGGGTCGGTTGGCGCGCCGTGGTGTAGGGGCAAAGCCCCGGGGCCGCAAGCGCGGGCGCGAGGGGCTGGGGCGGGGCTGGGGATGGCGAACGATCCATGTTACTTTGCGTCAGGTTTTGCCTCCGGCACCGTCAGGAAAAGGAGCCGCCCCATGTTCGATCTCGGAAACTTCGTCGAGGATTGCCGCGCGGCGGTTCGCAGCGACCCGACCCATGCCAGCACGGCAGAGGTCGTGCGCCGCGCCATGTCCGGGGGCATCGCCGCCGCGCTCGGCGAGCCGGAGCGCGCAGGCATCACGCCGCTCTACAAGTCGCCCGAGCTGACCATCCTGAACCTGGTCTGGAAGCCGATGATGACCGTCATGCCGCACAATCACGAGATGTGGGCGGTGATCGGCATCTATGGTGGGCGCGAGGACAACATCTTCTGGCGCCGCATCAAGGACGACCCAGAGGGCCGCATCGAGGCGGCCGGCGCCAAGGCGCTGTCGACCGGCGACGTGGCGCCGCTGGGCAAGGACATCATCCACTCGGTCACGAACCCGATCCCGCGGCTGACCGCCGCGATCCACGTCTATGGCGGCGACTTCTTCGAGGCCGAGCGCAAGGAGTGGGAGGCCGAGCGCCTGACCGAGCAGCCCTACGACGTCGAGCGCGTCAAGGCGATGTTCGCCGAGTGCTGAGCGACTTTGTTCAGAGCGCGCCGGGCCCGACGATCAGCTCCAGCGCCGCCGAGACCGGCAGCGTGACCGTCTCGCCCCCGTCCAGCGCCGGGGGCTCGGCCAGCACCGCCTCCAGCCGGACGATCAGCGCCGCCAGGTCGGCCGGCGCCAGTTCGGGCAGCGGCGGCGCATCGGGCGGCCCTTCCAGCCCGTGCGCGCCCAGGATGCGCGTCGCCGGCCCGATCAGCTCTGCGACCGCCCGCGCCGCCAACAGATAGTCGACCAGCGAAGCGCCCGGCGTCTGCGCGTAGAGTTGCCCCGGATACAGGAAGTCGGCCGCATACAGCCGGTCGCGCCCCGGCTCCCACAGCGAGACGCTGTCCGGCGAGTGCCCCGGCGTGTGCAGCAGCCGCAGCACCCGCCCGCCGAGGTCGATCTCCGAGCCGACCGCCAGCCACTCGGCGACGGCGAACTCCGGCGGCTCGCGTCCCTCGTCCTCGCCCAGGAACAACGCGTCCGTCGGCGTCACCCGCCCGCCCGGCGCCCCGCGGGCTTCGCAGGCGCGCAGCACCGGCAACTCGGGCAGCGCGACATGATCGAACCGCCCGACATTCCCCAGATGGTCGTAATGCATGTGCGACGGCAGCACGACCAGCGGCCCCGACCACCGCCGTGCGACGACCGGCGCGATCTCGCCGTAATACGACCCCGTGTCGAACAGCAGCGCCCGCTCGGCCCCGCGGATGAGATAGCTCCAGTTCCGCTGCTCGTAGAGCGGCTCCCCGATTGCGAAGGTGTCGGCGTCCAGGTCGCGAACCGCGTACCAGCCGTCTTCGAGCGCGACGCCGGTCATGTCTCAGCCACCGGGGCGACCTCGGCCAACAGGGATCGCCTCAGCCGCATCTCGCCCTCCGTCCTGTTTCCGGTCACGGTGTAGAGCGACCGCCGCCCGCGCGGCAAGCGACCGATGCGGCCAGCCTCCGCCCGGCCCAACGGCCCACCTCCCGGCGCACGCCGTCATTCCTCCCCATGCGGGAATCTCTGCCCACCCGCCCCTCCGGCTTGAACGCTGCCGAGTGGCACGCCATCAAGCCCCGCACCAACGCAAGGAACCGCCATGCCCGCAACCGCCGCCCCCACCGTCCTGATCACCGGCGCCGCGCGCGGCATCGGGCTGGCGACCGCCCGCCGCTTCCTGGCCGAGGGATGGAGCGCGGCGCTCCTCGACATCGATGGCCCGGCGCAGCAGGCCGCCGCCGAGGCGCTGGGCGCCGCCGACCGCGTCCTCCCGCTGACCGCCGACGTCGCCGATGACGCACAGGTCGCCACCGCCTTCGACCGGGTGCGCCACCGCTTCGGCCGGCTCGACGCGCTCGTCAACAATGCCGGCATCGCCGTCTTCAAGCCGATCCTCGACACGACGCCGGCCGAGTGGTCGCGCGTGCTCGACGTCAACCTGACCGGCCCGTTCCTTTGCGCCCGCGCCGCCGTGCCGCTGATGACAGACGGCGGCGCCATCGTGAACATCGCCTCGATCTCGGGCCAGCGCGCCTCGACGCTGCGCGTCGCCTACGGCACGTCCAAGGCCGGCGTCATGCACCTGACCAAGCAGATGGCCGCCGAATTCGCCTCGCGCGGCATCCGCGCCAACTGCGTCGCCCCCGGCCCTGTCGACACGGCGATGGCCAGGCAGGTCCATACGCCCGAGATCCGCGCCGATTACCACGACGCGATCCCGCTGAACCGCTATGGGCTCGAAGACGAGATCGCCGACGCGATCTTCTATCTCTGCTCGGACCGCGCCAGCTACATCACCGGCCAGACCCTGGCCGTCGATGGCGGCTTCGAGGCCACCGGCATCGGCCTGCCCACGCTGCGAGAGAGCCAGAATTAGGGCGCGGCTCGCCCGCCCGCGTCCCCTCCCGCCGGGCCAGGCCAGCGTGGGGGGGGCGCCGGTCAGGGGCGCCATGCAGCGGCCATCGCAACCCGCCGCCTCGATGCCGCCTTCGGCCGCCTCGGAGGCGCCATCCGGGCCGGAAACCACGCCCGGCGCAGCCCCCGTTAACCATACCCGTCAACGAAGACCTTGCCGAAAAGCGACATATCAGTTTGTGTGCGCTCGAAGCGGACTGACTGGTCGTGGTCGAACCACGGCCGGCAGGACAATCCCGGCCCCATCGTCATGATCCGGAGCCCGTGTAATCGGCGGACTGACCCGGCAATCCAGTGGCCGATCGCGGCATCCCGTCGCGGCGCGCGCTCGGGACTGCGTCGCCTCCGGGTTGGCCGACACCGACGGACTGGCGCCGCCGCTGTCGGGCGGAAGCCAGACGCTTGCCATACGCGCGCGGCGGGCGCCCTGCGTGACGCGGCCGGCCGCCGCCGACCTCGCATTAACATTCTCGACCGTGACTTTCCTTCGGCCCGGTCGAACCTTCACTTTCCATAACGTCCTTGACCTGGCCAGGGTCCGCTCGGCAAGCCGATACGTCCCCCGGGGCCGCCGCCGTGTCCCGGGCCTGAACGGACGCCGCGCCTCAGCCGCCCAGCGCCTTGTTCAGGTTCTCGTCGACCTTCTCCAGGAAGCCCATCGTCGTCAGCCACTTCTGGTCCGGCCCGACCAGCAGCGCCAGGTCCTTGGTCATGTGGCCGGCCTCGACGGTGTCGACGACGACCTTCTCCAGCGTGGTGGCAAAGCGCATCAGCTCGGCATTGTCGTCCAGCTTGGCGCGGTGCTTCAGCCCGCCCGTCCAGGCGTAGATCGAGGCGATCGAGTTGGTCGAGGTCGCCTCGCCCTTCTGGTGCTGGCGATAGTGCCGCGTCACCGTGCCGTGCGCCGCCTCGGCCTCGACGATCTTGCCGTCCGGCGTCATCAGGACCGAGGTCATCAGCCCCAGCGAGCCGAAGCCCTGCGCCACGGTGTCCGACTGCACGTCGCCGTCATAGTTCTTGCACGCCCAGACGAAGCCGCCCGACCACTTCATGGCGCAGGCCACCATGTCGTCGATCAGCCGGTGCTCGTAGGTGATGCCCTTCTTCTTGAATTCGCTGGCGAACTCGGCGTCGAAGACCTCCTGGAACAGGTCCTTGAAGCGCCCGTCATAGGCCTTGAGGATGGTGTTCTTGGTCGACAGGTAGACCGGCCAGCCCACCATCAGCCCGTAGTTCAGGCTGGCCCGCGCAAAGTCACGGATGCTCTCGTCCAGGTTGTACATGGCCATGGCGACGCCGCTGCCCGGGGCCTTGTAGACCTCGTGCTCGATCACCTTGCCGTCCTCGCCGACGAACTTGATCGACAGCGTGCCCTTGCCGGGGAACAGGAAATCGGTCGCGCGGTACTGGTCGCCGAAGGCATGGCGCCCGATGACGATCGGCTGCGTCCAGCCCGGCACCAGGCGGGGCACGTTGCGGCAGATGATCGGCTGGCGAAAGACGACCCCGCCCAGGATGTTGCGGATGGTCCCGTTCGGCGAGCGCCACATCTTCTTGAGGCCGAATTCCTCGACCCGATCCTCGTCCGGCGTGATCGTCGCGCATTTCACGCCGACGCCGACTTCCTTTATCTTTTCGGCCGCGTCGATCGTGATCTGGTCGTCGGTGGCGTCCCGGCTCTCCATGCCGAGGTCGTAGTACAGCAGGTCGACATCGAGATATGGCAGGATCAGCTTGTCCTTGATGAACTGCCATATGATGCGGGTCATCTCGTCCCCGTCGAGTTCAACAACCGGATTCGCTACCTTGATCCTGGACATGTGCCCGCCTTTTCCCTGCCTCACGATTCGCGGGCGGAGACTAGGCGGGTTGCTGCGGCGCGGCAATGGGGCGGCAAGGGGAGTGTAGGCGACATTGCATAACAAGCGGTTACGGCGAATGCGGATGGGGCTGGAAACGGTGCTAGGCTGGCGCCGCCAGGGCTTCTTCACGCCCTATCGCTACGCCGCCACGGTGCCGGCGGCGGGGCCGTATCCCGAGCTGGAGGCGGTCTTCCGGCGCGTCGGCGAGAACGGGGTCGGCGCGACGCTCGCCGCCATCGAGAGCGCCGTCGGCCGCATCGCCGCCGTCGATGGCCCGCCGCCCGAGCCGCGCTGGGGCCAGAGCTGGTTTCCCCGGCTGGACGCGGCAGCCGCCTACGCGATCGCGCTGGGATCGGGCGCCCGGCAGATCGTCGAGGTCGGCTCGGGGCACTCGACGCGGTTTCTCGCCCGCGCAGCGCGCGATGCCGGGGCGGATGGCGGCGGTCAGGCAACGCTCACCTGCATCGATCCAGAGCCCCGCGCATCGTTGACGGGGCTCGACATCGACTGGCGGCGCGAGGTGCTGGGGCCGCAGCATCTGGAGCTGTTCGCCGGGCTGCAGTCGGGCGACATCGCGTTCTTCGACAGCTCGCACATCCTGTGGCCGGGGTCGGATGTTGACATCATCCTCAACCGGGTGCTGCCCGCCCTGCGGCCGGGCGTGCTGGTACACATCCACGACGTCTTCCTGCCCGACCCCTACCCCGCCGACTGGGCGTGGCGCGGCTATACCGAGCAACTTGGGCTGGCCGGCTACCTGATCGGCGCCGACTGGCGGATCGTCTGGGCAAGCCATTACGCGGTGACGCGCATGCGCGCCGCGAACCGGCCGGCGATCCGCGCGCTGCCGATGGCGGGGGAGGCGCGCGAATCCAGCCTCTGGCTGCAGCGATCCTGACGTCGCCCCAGCGCCGCCGGGCGGCTGCACGCTTCCCGGATGTCGTTTTCCGCGCATGCCGCTCGCGATCTCGTCGTTCCCGTATAGCGGGAGCGCCGGGCGGGCGTGCTAGACTTGACGTTGCGTCACCTTTTCAGGTGCGCCATCCAGGGGAGAATTCCGATGCCATTCTACCTGTTCCAGGGGCGCTACACGCCTGCCGCGATCAAGGCCATGATCGACAACCCGCAGGACCGCGAGAAGGGCGCGCGGCCGTTGGTCGAGGCTGTGGGCGGAAAGCTGCACCACGTGTTCTTCTGCTTCGGGCAGGAGGACGTCATCGCTCTGATCGAGGCGCCGGATGACAAGTCGATGGCCGCCTGCGCGCTGATCATCGGCGGCTCGGGCGCCTTCGGCGGCGGGGCGACGACGAAGCTGATGACCGCGGCGGAAGCGATGGAGGCGATGAAGGCCGCCAAGGCGGCGCGGGGCAGCTACAAGCCGGCGACAGCCTAGATCCCCAGCCACCGGGCCTGCGTCTCGGCGTCGGCCCGGATGGCAGCGGGGGTGCCCTGCCAGACGACCTGGCCGCGGCCCAGCACCGCCACCTCGTCGGCAAGCGAGGTGGCGAAGCCGAAGTTCTGCTCGACCAGCAGCAGCGTCAGGCCCAGGCCGCGCAGCTCGGCCAGCGTATCGTGGATCTGGTGGATGATGATGGGCGCCAGCCCCTCGGTCGGCTCGTCCAGGATCAGCAGGCGCGGGTTCATCAGCAGCGCGCGGGCAATGGCCAGCATCTGCTGCTCGCCGCCCGAGAGCTGGCTGCCGCCGTTCGACAGCCGCTCGCCGAGGCGCGGGAACAGCGTCAGCACCCGCTTGACCGTCCAGGGGCCGCGGAAGCGGCGGGCGGCGAGATCGAGGTTCTCGGACACCGTCAACGAGGGAAAGATATCGCGCGTCTCCGGTACGTAGGCGATGCCCATCCGCGCGATCCGGTGCGGGCGGCCGCCGGCCAGCGCGCGGCCGTCCAGCGTGATCGAGCCGCCGGTGATCCGGACAAGGCCCATCACAGACTTCAGCGTCGTCGTCTTCCCGGCGCCGTTGCGGCCGAGAAGCGCGGTGACGCGGCCCTCCGGCACCGAAAGCGTCAGCCCGTGCAGGACGCGGGTCTCGCCATAGCCAGCGTCGAGGCCGGCGATCTCCAGCAGCGCGGCCACCCTAGCCATCCCCCGGAGGCGGAGGGGACGCCCGGCGGATCGTCCGGGCATCGGCGTCGGGCGTGGCGCCGTGCGGCGGCGCAGCGCCCGGATCGCCGCCCGCATGGGCGGCCCAGCCGCCCAGGTAGATCTCGCGTAGCAGCGCCGAGCTGCGCGCCTCGCCGGGCGCGCCCTCGAAGACGACCTCGCCGTGGTCGAGCACGGTGACGCTGTCGGCGATGTCGAAGGCAAGGTCCATGTCGTGCTCGATGATCAGCACGGTCAGGTCGCGCGGCAGGGCGTGCAGCAGGCGGTGGAAGGCCGACACCATCTCCGGCCCGACGCCGGAGGTCGGCTCGTCCATCATCAGCACGCGCGGGCGCGTGGCCAGCGCCAGACCCACCTCGAGCTGCCGGCGCGGACCGTAGGCCAGCGCCTCGACGGGCGCGTCCAGCAGGTCCGAAAGGCCCACGCGGACGGCGGTCTCGGCGACCGTCTCGCGCACCGGCGCCGCGGCGAAGCTGTCGCGCAGCAGGCCGGCCGTGCGGCCCTGCGCCGTGGCGGCGGCCAGCGAGAGGTTATCGCGCACCGTCAGGCCGGGCAGCAGGTTGTTCTTCTGGTAGCTTCGGGCGAGGCCAGCCCGGGCGCGGGCGTCAATGCCGAGACGCGTGACGTCGGCGCCGTCCAGCAGCACCGCGCCGGAATCGGGGCGCAGATCGCCGGCGAGCAGGTTGAAGAGCGTCGTCTTGCCGGCGCCGTTCGGGCCGAGCACGACGCGCCGCTCGCCCGGCGCCAGCGCCAGCGAGACGCCCCGCACGACGTGGAGGGCGCCGAAGCGCTTTGACAGGCCGTGCGCCTCAAGCATGGCGGGAGGCCGCAGGGTCGCGATCGGCGGGCGGGGCGGCGGCGCCCTCCCGCTCGGCCGCCGGCGCCGGGGCGCGGCGGCGTGCCAACCAATCCTCGAGGCTGCCATAGAGGCCGCGGCCGCCGGACATGACGACGGAAATGAGGACAAGCCCGACGAACAGGTGCCAATATTCGAAGAGAGAGCAGGCGCGCGCCGCGGGCACGAGCGACGAGCAGACGTCCCCGAGCCCCTGGATCCAGTGTTTCAGGAACACGAACACCGCCGCCCCCAGCACTGGACCAACCAGCGTGCCGAGGCCGCCGAGGATGACGACGACCAGCGCCTCGCCCGAGACCGTCCAGTTCAGCAGCCCCGGCGAAATGAACTGCGTGTGCTGCGCCGTCAGCGCGCCGGCCAGCCCGGCGAGCGCGCCCGACAGGGCGAACGCGTTCGCCTTGTGGCGCCATGTGGACAGGCCCATCGCGCGCATGCGGCCCTCGTTGGCGCGGATGCCGACCAGCGTGCGCCCGAAGCCCGAGCGCAGCAGCCAGGCGGCTGCGGCGTAGCTCAGCGTCGCCACGCCGACCGTCGCCAGCGCGAAATTGCCCGAGTCCGAGAGGTCGATGCCAATGGCGCCCAGGTCCAGCCGCGGGATGCCGAACATGCCGTCATCGCCGCCCAGCCAGCGCGCCTCGAAGATCCAGACATAGGCCATCTGGCCGAAGGCCAGCGTTGCCATGATGAAGAAGATGCCGTGCGTGCGCGCCGTCACCGCGCCGATCGCCCAGGCAAACCCGGCGCCCCCCAGGATGGCGGCGAGCGTCCCCAACCATGCCCCCTGCCCGCCCAGGACCGTGACCGCGGCGAAGATGTAGGCCCCCGCCCCGAACAGCGCCCCATGCGCCAGGCTGACCATGCCGCCATACCCGGCCACCACGTCCAGCGCGATCGCCAGCACCGCGAGGATCGCGACCTCGGTCAGCAGCTCGCGCCCGAAATAGCCGGCCGTCAGGCCATAGCCGATGCCGGCGGCCAGCAGCAGCCCACAGGCCAGGGTCTTGAGCGGCGTCTGGCGGAACATCGGGCGCCGGACTCAGGCGCGGGCGGGGAACAGGCCCGCCGGCCGGAAAATGAGAACCGCCGCCAGCAGCGCGTAGACCAGCACGCTGGCAAGCTGCGGCGCCAGCACGACGCCGAAGGTCTGGATGAAGCCGACGATCACCGCCCCGGCCACCGCGCCCCTCAGCGAGCCGAGCCCGCCGATCACCACGACGATCAGCACCGGGATCAGGATCGGCGTGCCCATGTCGGGCTCGACCGACAGCACCGGCGCGGCGACGATGCCGGCGAGGCCCGCCAGTGCGCAGCCGACGCAGAAGACGCCGAAGAACAGGCGCTCGACATCGACGCCCAGGCAGGCGGCCATCACCTCGTTGTCGACGCCGGCGCGGATCATGGCGCCGAGCGGCGTGCGCGACAGCACCAGCCAGAGCGCGCCCATGACGGCGAGCCCGAGGCCGATCACGAACAGCCGGTAAGTCGGGTAGACGACGCCCAGAAGCTCGGTGCGGCCACTGAAGAGCTGCGGCTCGGCGACGCCGAGCGCCAGGTCGCCCCAGACGATGCGGAAGAGGTCGACGAAGACGAAGATCAGCCCGAACGTCACCAGCACCTGGTTCATGTGCCCGGCATGGCGCATCCGGCGGACCAGCCCCAGATAGACCGCCACCCCGGCCAGCGCGACCGCCAGCGGCGCCGCGACGAAGGCCGCCCAGTACGACCCGGTCGCGGTCGCCACCGACCAGCCGACGAAGGCGCCGAGCGCGTACAGCACTCCATGCGCCAGGTTGACGAAGTGCATCAGCCCGAAAATGACGGTCAGCCCGATCGACAGCAGGAACAGCAGCATCGAGAACTGCAGCGCGTTCAGCCCCTGCACGATCCAGAACTCGACCGACATACGTTCCCCCACATGACAAGGGCGGGCCATGGGCCCACCCTATCACTCGTCGCCTCGGCGTCGTAGGGGCGGCGCCCCGGCCCGCCCCGTTGCCTCACATCTCCGGCATCTTGCAGCCGTTCACCGGCGGGGTGAAGTTCTCGACGGTGCCGATGATCTTCTGCGTCAGCTGGCCGTCGTCACCGGCGACGGTCTCGTAGATGTACATGTTCTGGATGATGTTGTGCGTCGCCGGGTCGATCGAGACCGGCCCGCGCGGGCTGCCCGAGAGGTCGACCTTGGGCAGCGCCGCGGCCAGCGCGGCGCGGTCGGTCGCGCCGCCCTTCACCGCCTGGGCGATGGCGCGGCCGGCGTCATAGCCCTGCACGGCGTATTCAGAGGGCACGTGGCCGTACTTGTCCTTGAAGTCCTTGACGAACTTCGCGTTCACGTCGCCCTCGACCGTCGGCACGTAGTGCAGCGAGGCGACGACGCCGTTGGCCGCCGGCCCCTCGGCCGCGACGTAGAGCGGCGAGGTCAGGAAGCCCGAGCCGTAGAGGGGCATGTCCAGCCCGAAGCTGTCGTACTGCTTGACGAAGGCGATGGCTTCGCCGCCGGCGTAGAAGACGTAGATCGCGTCGGCGCCCGAGTCCTTGGCCTTGGCCAGGTACGGCCCGAAGTCCTGCGTCTTCTGGAAGGGCGTGTACTCGCTGCCGACGATCTCGCCGCCGTTCGCCGTGTAGCTGTCGGCGAAGGCGCCGATGCTGTCGTGGCCGGCGGCATAGTCGGGCGCCAGCGTGAAGACCTTCTTGACGCCCTGCTTGGCCAGCCACTCGCCCATCGCCGTCGAGGGCGAGGCGTTGGTGAACGAGACGCGGGTGATGTAGGGCGAGCAGCGCTCGCCGGTCGCCGCGTCCAGGCCGGCGTTCGAGACGACGATCGGCACCTTGGATTCATGGACGAAGTCGCGGATCGCGCCCAGCACGCCCGAGGAGACGACGCCCGTCAGCACGTCGACCTCGTCGCCCAGCACCAGCTTCTTGGCCTTGGCCAGTCCGACCGGCGGCTGCACCTCGGTGTCCTCGCGGATGACGTCGAACTCCAGCCCCTCGCCGAACTGCTCGAGCGCCATGTCGAAGCCGGCGTCGATTTCCTCGGCAAGCGCGGCGTAGACGCCCGAATAGGGCAGCAGCACGCCGATCTTGACCGGCTCGGCCGTGGCGGCCGTCTGGGCCGCCGCGGCGAGCAATGCGGCAGCGGCCGCGAGCGCCGTGATCTTCATTTCGTCCTCCCCTGTTTTCTTTCGATCTTCATGCCCGCCGCGGGCCGCGCTGACAAGGCCCGGCGCACGGCGGTTGCGCGGGCCGGCAGCGCATGGCTAGTCTTGCCGCCGGGCCGCGGAGGAGACCATGCCGGACAACGCGAACTCGGTCGGCTGGTTCGTCGACCGCCACCTCGACGAGGGCCGAGCCGACAAGCCCGCCTTCCTGCTGGGCGCGGACCGGCTGACCTATGGCGAACTTGCCGAGCGGTCCTTCCGAATGGCCGGCCTGCTGGCGCGGCACGGGCTGCGTCCCGAGGACCGGGCCGCCATGATCGTGCTCGACACGCTGGACTGGCCGGTCATCTTCTGGGGCTGCATCCGCGCCGGGGTCGTGCCGATCGCCGTCAACACGCTGCTGACGACGGACCAGTACCGCTACATCCTGTCCGACAGCCGGGCGCGGGCGCTGTTCGTCTCGGCTCCGCTGCTGGACACCGTGCGCCCGGCGCTCGACGCCCTGCCGCAACTGCGCGAGGTCTTCATCGTCGGGGGCAGCGACGCCGCCGGCGACGACTTCGCGGCCGAGCTGGCCGCCAGCGGACCGGGCGAGACCGTGCAGGCCAGCGCCGACGACTGCGCCTTCTGGCTCTACTCGTCGGGCTCGACCGGCGAGCCCAAGGGCGTGCGGCACGTCCATTCCTCGATGCGCGGCACCGCCGAGACCTATGGCGCGCAGGTGCTCGGCATCCGCGAGGACGACGTCGTCTTCTCGGCCGCCAAGCTGTTCTTCGCCTACGGGCTCGGCAACTCGATGAGCTTCCCGATGTCGGTCGGCGCGACCGCGGCGCTGCTGCCCGGCCGCCCGACGCCGGAGGCGGTGTTCGAGGTCATGCGCACGGTGCAGCCGACGATCTATTGCGGCGTGCCGACGCTCTACGCCGCGCTTCTGGCGGCAGGCGGCGAGACGATCCCCGGCACGGACCGCCTCCGCGTCTCGATCTCGGCCGGCGAGGCGCTGCCGGCCGAGATCGGCAATCGCTGGAAGCGCATGACCGGCACCGACATCCTGGACGGCGTCGGCTCGACCGAGATGCTGCACATCTTCCTGTCGAACGCGCCCGGCGAGGTCGAATACGGCACCTCGGGCCGCGCCGTGCCGGGCTACGAGTTGCGCCTGATCGACGAGACCGGCGCAGCCGTAGCCGATGGCGAGGTCGGCGAGATGGCGGTGCGCGGCGAGACGGCGGCCGACGGCTACTGGAACCAGCGCGCGAAAAGCCGCGCAACCTTCGAGGGAGAGTGGACGCGGACCGGCGACAAGTACATCCGCCGCCCCGACGGACGCTACGTCTACTGCGGCCGCACCGACGACATGTTCAAGGTCTCGGGCCAGTGGGTCTCGCCCTTCGAGGTCGAGCAGGCGCTGGTCTCCCACCCGTCGGTGCTGGAAGCCGCCGTCGTCGCGGCAAGGGACGCGGACGGGCTGGAAAAGCCCAAGGCGTTCGTGGTGCCGAGGGACCGCGCCGCCGGCATCGACGCCGCGGCGCTGCGCGAGCACGTCAAGGCGACGGTCGGCGCCTGGAAATACCCGCGCTGGATCGAGACGGCGGACGAGCTGCCCAAGACCGCCACCGGCAAGATCCAGCGCTTCAAGCTGCGGGACTGATGGACTGGAAGCCGGACACCGACCTGCGCATCACCACCGCCGGCGCCACGCTCGAAGCGCGCTGCTGGGGGCCGCCGCCCGACCAGGCGCCGACCATCGTGCTCCTGCACGAGGGCCTCGGCTCCGCCCGCCTCTGGCGCGACTTCCCCGAGCGGCTGGCCGGGTCGACCGGGCACGGCGTGCTGGCCTATTCCCGGCAGGGCTACGGCGCCTCGGACCCCTGCGCCCTGCCCCGCCCGCTGGACTACATGGAGCGCGAGGCGACCCAGGCGCTGCCGCAGGTGCTGGATCAGGCCGGCTTCCGGCACGGTGTCCTGCTCGGCCACTCGGACGGCGCGTCCATCGCGGCGCTGTACGCCGGCACGGTCGAGGATTTCCGGGTGCGCGGCCTCGTCCTCATGGCGCCGCACTTCTTCGTCGAGGATGTCTCGGTCCACTCGATCGCCGCCGCCCGCGAGGCGTACGAGGCCGGCGACCTCCGCGCCAGGCTCGCCCGCCACCACGCCGACCCGGACGCGGCCTTCCGGGGCTGGAACGATGCCTGGCTCGACCCCGGCTTCCGCGGCTGGACCATCACCGACGCGCTCGACTACATCCGCGTGCCCGTGCTGGCCATCCAGGGCGCAGACGACGAGTATGGCACGCCCGCGCAGATCGAGGCGCTCGACCGCGTGCCGGCGCCCGTCGAGACCCACCTCCTGCCCGGCTGCCGCCACGCGCCGCATCTCGACCGGTCCGACGAGGTGCTGCGCCTCGTCACGGATTTCCTGGCCCGGCTCGACCGCATCGAGGCCGCCGGCCCGTCGCCGTCGACAGCCGCCGCCGCCCCGCGCTAGAACCGGCCGACGCCCGAAGGACCGCCCATGCGCATCGACTTCCAGACCGACCCGTCCCGCTACCGCCACTGGCGGATCGAGACCGGCGGCCCCGTCGCTCGGCTGGTCATGGACGTCGCGGAGGACGGCGGCCTGTTCGAGGGCTACGAGCTCAAGCTGAACTCCTACGACCTCGGCGTCGACATCGAGCTGGCCGACGCCGTGCAGCGACTGCGCTTCGAGCACCCGGAGGTGCGCGCCGTCGTCCTCGTCTCGGGCAAGGAGCGCGTCTTCTGCGCCGGCGCGAACATCCGCATGCTGGCCGGCGCCAGCCACGCGCACAAGGTCAACTTCTGCAAGTTCACCAACGAGACGCGAAACGCCATCGAGGCGGCCGCGGAGGACTCGGACCAGCACTACCTCTGCGCCGTCCGCGGGTCCTGCGCCGGCGGCGGCTACGAGCTGGCGCTCGCCTGCAACCACATCATGCTGGCCGACGACGGCTCGTCCAACGTGGCCCTGCCCGAGACGCCGCTGCTGGCCGTCCTGCCCGGCACCGGCGGCCTGACCCGGGTGACCGACAAGCGCCGCGTCCGCCGCGACAGGGCCGACGTCTTCTGCACCATGGAGGAAGGCGCACGGGGCAAGCGCGCGCTCGACTGGGGCTTCGTCGACGAGCTGGTGCCGAACGCCTCGTTCGACGAGACCGTCGCCGCGCGTGCCGCCGAGATCGCCGCCCGCTCCGCGCGCCCGGCCGATGCGAAGGGCGTCGAGCTGAGCTCGCTCGACCGCACCTTTTCGGACGACGCCGTCAGCTACTCCGCCGTCGAGGTCGTGATCGACCGCGCCGCCGGCACGGCAGCCGTGACGATTTCCGGCCCCGACGATCCTGCCCCGGCCTCGATGGAGGCGCTGCACGCCCAGGGCGCCGCCGCCTGGCTGCTGCGCGCGGCGCGCGAACTCGACGACGCCATCCTGCACCTGCGCGCCAACGAAGCCGAGATCGGCGTCCTGGTCTTCCGCACCGCCGGCGACCCGCCCGCGGTCCTGGCGCACGAGGCGCTGCTGCTCGACAACCGCGACCACTGGCTGGCCCGCGAGATCCTCGCCTACTGGAAGCGCGTACTGAAGCGCATCGACGTGACCTCGCGCTCGATGGTGGCGCTGATCGAGCCCGGCTCGTGCTTCGCCGGGCTGCTGGCCGAGATCGCCTTCGCCGCCGACCGCAGCTACATGGCCGAGGGCGAGTTCGAGGGCGACAACCGCCCGCCCGCGACGCTGACGCTGACCGGCGGCAATTTCGGCCCCCTCCCGATGGCAACGGGCTGAGCCGGCTTGCGACGCGCTTCCTCGACGACGCAGCCGCGCTGGACGCCGCTGCCGCGGCGCGGAAGGGCAAGCCGCTGGAGGCGGAGCGAGGCCGACGCGCTCGGCCTCGTCACCTTCGCCTATCGACGAGATCGACTGGCAGGACGAGATCCGCATCTTTCTGGAAGAACGCGCCAGCTTCTCGCCCGACGCCCTGACCGGCATGGAGGCCAACCTGCGCTTCGCCGGTCCCGAGACGATGGAGACCAAGATCTTCGCCCGCCTGACCGCCTGGCAGAACTGGATCTTCCAGCGCCCGAGCGCCGTCGGCCCCGAGGGCGCGCTCCGCCGCTACGGGACCGGCCGGCGCGGCCAGTACGACCGGACACGCGTGTGACGGAGGTCGCAGATGACGGAACAGGCGCGAATCGTCGCCCGCATGGCCGCGGACCATGCGGCGGCATGGACGCAGAACCGACCGAGAGGACAGCCGACATCTTTGCCGAGGGCGGCGAGATCAGCGTGAACGGCGCTGCACCCCATGTCGGACGCGCGGCGATCGTCGAAAGCGCGCGAAACCTGCTGGCAAGCTTCCCGGGCCTCGCCGTTCGCTGCCACGATACCCGCCATGCCGGTGGCCGGGCCATCTTCGTCTGGAACGCTGGAAGGCCGCCATGCCGAGACCGAAAACGAAGTCAGCCTGCCGGGCTGGCGCGAATGGGAACTGGACGACGAGATGAAGGTAACACGCAGCCGCGGCTACTACGACGCGGACGATTTCGCGCGCCAGATCGACGGCCGCTGAGAAAGGACAGACGGGGGCAGCCCCGGACAGGAGGCCCCGATGTCCGATCTGATCAACGTCGACTACGACACCGCCATCCCGAACAATGTCGGCCTGTCATCCGACCGGCGCGTCCTGAAGGCGCTGGAGAAATGGCACCCCGGCTATATCAACTGGTGGAACGACCTGATCCCGCACAACTTCCAGGAATCCCTCGTCTACCTGCGCACCGCCGTCTCGGTCGACCCGAAGGGCTGGGCAAAGTTCGACTACGTGAAGATGCCCGACTACCGCTGGGGCATCCTGCTGGCCCCCGAGGTCGAGGATCGGCGCATCCCCTGCGGCGAGAACGCCGGCCAGCCCGCCTGGCAGGAGGTGCCGGGCGAGCACCGCGCCATGCTGCGCCGGCTGATCGTCATCCAGGGCGACACCGAGCCCGCCTCGGTCGAGCAGCAGCGCCACCTCGGCCGCACCGCCCCCAGCCTCTACGACATGCGCAACCTCTTCCAGGTGAACGTCGAGGAGGGCCGCCACCTCTGGGCGATGGTCTACCTGCTGCAGAAGTACTTCGGCCGCGACGGGCGCGAGGAGGCCGACGAGCTTCTGCGCCGCCAGTCCGGCAGCGAGGAGGCGCCCCGGATGCTCGGCGCCTTCAACGAGGCAACCCCCGACTGGCTGAGCTTCTTCATGTTCACCTACTTCACCGACCGCGACGGCAAGATGCAGCTCGAGGCGCTGGCGCAGTCCGGCTTCGACCCGCTCAGCCGCACCTGCCGCTTCATGCTGACCGAGGAAGCGCACCACATGTTCGTCGGCGAGACCGGCGTCGGGCGCATCATCCAGCGCACCTGTCAGGCGATGAACGAGGCCGGCATCGACGACCCGAACGACATCGACCGCGTCCGCGCACTGGGCGTCATCGACCTGCCGACGATCCAGAAGAAGCTGAACCTGCACTACACGCTCAGCCTCGATCTGTTCGGCTCCGAGGTCTCGACAAACGCCGCCAACGCCTTCAACGCCGGCATCAAGGGCCGCTACCGCGAGGCCAAGCTGGACGACGACCATCGCCTGATCGACGCCACCTACCCGGTCAGCCAGATCGTCGACGGCGAGATCAGGACGATCGAGATGCCGGCGCTCAACGCCATCAACATGCGGCTGCGCGACGACTACATCCATGACGCGGCGGGCGGCGTGCGCCGCTGGAACCTGATCATCGACAAGCAGAACATCGACTTCCAGCTGACGCTGCCGCACGAAGGCTTCCACCGCCAGATCGGCGTCTACAGGGACGTCCCCGTCACCCCCGACGGCCGCATCCTCTCGCGCGAGGACTGGGGGGCCCGCCGCCACGAGTGGCTACCGAACAGCGCGGACGCGGCCTACATCGAATCCCTGATGGTCCCGCAATGGGAGCCCGGCAAATTCGCCGGCTGGATCGCCCCGCCCCGCGTCGGCATCGACAACAAGCCGGGCGATTTCGAGTACGTGAAGCTGCACATGGCGTGACCGGCAGCGCCGAACTGGGAGGAAGGCCTTGACGCGATCGCGCCGCAGGCAAATGTTCAGACGATTGCGACATCCGCAGTCGCAAACGGATCGCGAGGCACCTTGGGCCATATGGACGCAGCCCTACCGCGCGACGACGCGAATCCGCGGGAATTCGTCTTCCTGCTGGTGCCGCAGTTCTCGATGATCGCCTTCGCGGCGGCGATCGAGCCGCTGCGGCTGGCCAACCGTATGGCGCGCCGGCAGCTCTATGCCTGGCGCACTGCATCGGTTAACGGGGCCCAGGTGGCCGCGTCCAACCGCTGCATCGTCGCGACCGACATGGGGCTGGACGATGTCGGCCGCGACGCCTCGATCGTCGTCTGCGCCGGTCTCGATCTCAAGGACGCCGCCTCACGCCCCGTTCTCACCTGGCTGCGCAAGCAGTCGCGCCGCGGCATCGCCATGGGGGCGGTCTGCACCGGCGCGCATATCCTGGCGCGTGCCGGGCTGCTGGAGGGCAAGCGCTGCACCATTCATTGGGAGAACCAGGCGGCCTTCGCCGAGGACTTCCCCGAGGCCGAGCTTTGCAACCTGCTCTACGTCACCGACGAGAGCACCTTTACCTGCGCCGGCGGCACGGCGGCGGCCGACATGATGCTGCACCTGATCGCCGAGGACCACGGGCCCGAGCTGTCGTCGCTGGTCGCCGACTCGCTGGTCCACGCGCCGGTGCGTGGCGACGCCGACGAGCAGCGCCTCTCGGTCCCGGCACGCATCGGCGTGCGACACCCCAAGCTCGTCAACATCATCCAGACGATGGAGCGCAACACCGAGGACCCGATCTCGCCCTCCGACCTTGCCCACGGCGTGCACATGTCGACGCGTCAGCTCGAACGCCTGTTCCGCCGCTACCTGAACCGCTCGCCGAAGCGCTACTACATGGAGCTGCGGCTGGAGAAGGCGCGCAACCTGCTGCTGCAGACCGACATGAGCGTCATCAATGTGGCGCTGGCCTGCGGCTTCACCTCGCCCTCGCATTTCTCCAAGTGCTACCGCAGTCATTTCAACCGCACGCCGTACCGCGAACGCGGCACGCCCTCCGAGCAGAAGCAGCGCGCGTGAGCAAGCCCGAGCCGCCGACCCGAGCCGACTACGTCGCCTTCCGGCCACTCACCACGCGCTGGATGGACAACGACGTTTATGGCCACGTCAACAACGTCACCTACTACTCGTTCTTCGACACGGTGGTGAACGGCCACCTGATCGAGGCCGGCGTGCTGGACTTCGAGCACGGCGAGACCGTCGGGCTCGTTGTCGAGACGGGATGCAGCTACTTCTCCTCCGTCGCCTTCCCGGACGTCGTCTCCGGAGGTGTCCGGGTCGACCGCATCGGCACCTCGTCAGTGCGCTACGCCGTTGCCATCTTCCTTGGCGACGAGGATCGCGCCGCCGCCGCCGGCCACTTCGTCCACGTCTACGTCGACCGAGTTACCCGGCGACCACGCCCTCTCCCCTTAGGGCTGCGCAATGCATTGCAGAACCTTCTGCTCTCCGGTCGCTGAGCCGTCTGGCGATCGACCTGGCAATCAGGAATGATGCGACCGTGGCACGCTCGCAGAACCTTGAACGCCTCCTCCGCCGGCAAGCGAAGGCACTTGGTCGCCGGATCGGCCGCCGCGAGACATTTTGCCAGGAGATCCATCGCCTCGTCGGCGGCGGGCCGTACTCCGAGATTGTCCGGCGCTTGTCTCCGCCACACCGATTTCGCACCGACCTCTCGGTTGACGGCGAGTGGCGCTTTTCGGAGGCCTATGACGGCGCCCGCGGCTGGGTGCGGAGCAGGGACGATCCGGGACCAACCGAGGCCGTCCGCGCTCTCGCCGACTATCGCTGGTCTGGCATTCGCCTCGACCACCTGCAGCCGCTGGAGGTCCTGCGCAACCTCGGCTGCATGCTCTCCGACGCCGGGATGCAACCGACCACGCGCGGCGACCGGCTGCAGGCCGTGCAAATTGCGCTCGGCGAGTTTGCCGAGACGGTCCTTCTCGACGAGGCGGGTCGCGTGGCCGGTCATCGCCTCGACCTGCCCGAGGTGGACGAGGAAGAGCAGGAACTCGAGATCCTCGTCGACGACTGGGGTGATCATGAGGGCCTTGTCCACCCTGCCCGATCGACGGTGCTGGACCGGAAGACAGGCGAGGCATTCGCCGAGGTCGTCGTCATCGGCGCGCGCTTCGAACCGTATTCTCTCGAGGTCTTCCGCCTCGACGCCGACTGATCCACCAAGGGCGGGCGAGCAGGCGGGGACTTGCCAGCACGTCCGGCGCCGTCGATCACTGTCTCATCCGCAGCCCAGGAGAATGTCATGCCGCTGAAGCGCTTCATGGTCGAGGGAGAGCCCGCCCCGGTCAGCCACTACTGCCACGTCGTACGGGCGGGCGATTTCGTCTGGCTGTCAGGCATGGTCGGCATGAAGGCGGATGGGACGATTCCCGACGACGTTGTCGAGCAGTTCCGCATCTGCATGGATTCGATCGACCATTGCCTGCGTGAAGCCGGCGGGCGGCCGGAGCAGGTCGTCAAGGTGTTGGTTTTCATGACCGACATCGACGAGCGCCCGCTGATCAACCCGATCCGCCAAGAGTATTTCGGCGAGCACCGCCCGGCCTCGACTCTGGTCGAGGTCTCGAAGCTGATCGACCCGCGCCTGAAGGTCGAGATCGAGGCCGTCGCCTATCTGGGCGACTGAAGCCCACCGGGGGCACCAGGGGCGTCGCCCACCCGGGCGGCGCCGAAAATCAGGCTCGCCGCACCGCCGGACTGCGCCCTCCGGGGCCCGACTGGCGTTGCCGCGCCAGGTACATCGCCCCGCCGATCGCCACCAGCGCGGCAATGTAGAAGACGATCTGGATGCCGTCCGGCCGCGACACATAACCAACCAGCACGTGCAGCAGGTTGCCGAACGGCCCGCGCTCCGAGACCAAGTCCGACGTGTCCCAAACCCCGCGTCCGAGCGCCGGCAGGTAGCCCGCCTGCTCCAGGAAGCGCGCCGCCTGCGCCGCCAGCCCCGCTGCCAGGAACAGGATCAGGCCGCTGGTCACGGCGAAGAGGTAACGCCCGGCGAACCGCACGAGCCCCAGGTACATGACGCCGCCGGCCAGCGCGCCCAGCCCCAGGCCGATCGCGGCGCCCTTCAGCATCTCGGAGGCGCCGGAGCCGCCCGCCGCAGCAATGCCATACAGGAACAGCACGAGCTCGGCGCCCTCGCGCAGCACCGCCAAGCCAACGACGATCGACAGCGCCGACAGCGGCCGGCGCTGCGTGCGGATATCCTCGCCGACCGCCTTGAGCTCGCGGCCGAGCGCCCGGCCATGACTGCTCATCCAGACATTGTGCCAGCCCAGCATGGCGACGGCGACCAGCAGGATGCCGGCGTTGAACAATTCCTGCCCGACGCCCTCGGCCGCGCTGGCAAGCGCGCCGGCGAAGGCCGCCGTCAGCCCCGCGCCGGCGAGACCCAGCGCCAGCCCCAGCGCCACCCAGGCCCCGCGCCGCGGCACGCCGCGCGTCGCGGCCATGACGATGCCGACGATCAGCGCGGCCTCCAGCACTTCACGGAAGACGATGATTGCTGTCGCCGACATTCCTGCTAACCCTTCCCTGGCCGGCCCCGTTACTCGACGACGAGCACGCCCTTGGCCGTGTCCTCGTGGAACTCGCCGACGAAGGTGTATTCGCCGGGCTCGAGCGGGCCGATCAGCACGGTGACGCTGCCGCCGCCCGGCACGATCTTCTCGCGGTTCAACTCGTGGCTCTCGAACTCCTCGGGCGTCGCGTCGGCGTTGGTGACGACCAGCGAGATTTCCTTGCCGGCCGGGATGGTCAGGCGATCGGGCTCGAAACGGTGATCGCGGATCGTCAGCGCGTAGCCGGGCTCGTCGGCCGCCGCGGAGAGGCCGGCGGACAGGCCGGGAGCTGCAACCAGCGCGGCGAGCGCGAGCGGGCGAAGGCGGATCATACCGGGGACTCCATCGGAATGCGCGTGAAACCCGAGTAGAATAAATTGAGGAAAAGCGTCAAGCATTTTTCCGACGAAATTCATCAAGCATTCGTGTCGGCCCCGTTCGTCTCCGCTCCGCCCGGGCGGGCGAGCGCCGGCGTCGCGACGTCACCGCCGCGGACCGGCGACGGAACACGAGGTCTTCCCCGCAGCCGGAACCGGGGATGACGCCCGCCTGCCATACCGAAGGATTTCAAGATTTTTCAAGCGGTTGTCCATGTTCTTACGCATGGGCACATGCCGTCCGTCGCGCCGACCGCCCGCTCGGCGGGCCCGCCCGCGCCGGGTCTGCACCCTCAGCGCCCGTGCGCGTCGCTCAGCGGCTGGCCGATGTTCAGCGTCATGCCGTTGTCGACCACCAGCAGCTGCCCGGTGATCGAGCGGCCCCCCAGCGCGAACAGCAGGACTGCCTCGGCGATCTCCTCGGGCGGGGCGATCCGGCGCAGCAGCGCGGAACTGGCAGAGCGCTGGCGCATCTTCTCGATGGTTTCCTCATCGTGCCGCCGCGCCCACCAGGCGCTGTCGACGAACCCCGGGCAGATCGCGTTGACCCGCACCTCGGGCGCCAGCGAGCGCGCCATGCCCAGCGTCAGCGTGTTCAGCGCGCCCTTCGACGCCGCGTAGGCCAGCGACGAGCCCATGCCCGTCAACCCGGCGATCGACGAGGTGTTGATGACCGAGCCGTTGCCGCTGGCGCGCAGCGCCGGCAGCGCCGCCCGGGTCATCTGGTAGGTGCCGATTACGTTGACGTCGTAGAGTCGCCGGAAGTCGTCGCCGTCCAGCGCGTCCAGGTCGCGCGCGTCCGCCGAAACCGTCGTGCCGCCATTGTTGACCAGGATGTCGATGCGGCCCCAGCGATCCGTCGCCGCCTTCGCGATCGCGCGGCAGGCGGCGTCGTCCGCGATGTCGCCCTTCACCGCCTCGGCCTCGGTCCCGGCGGCACGACAGTCGGCGACAACCGCCTCGGCGCCGTCCGCATTGCCGGCATAGTGGACGATCACCCGCACACCCGCTGCCGCAAGTCCCCGCGCCGTCGCGGCACCGATGCCGCTGGACGCACCCGTGACGATCGCAACCCGTTCTTCCATCTGTCCCTCTCCGCTGGTTTCGGCTGCACACTGGGCGCGGGTCATACGCTGCACAAGCCCGCATCGCACGCCGCCGCAAACAAGCGGCCGCATTGACCGCCCCAGCGCCCGCCCCTAGAGAGGCCGCGACCCCCGCCGCTGCCCGGACCCGACCGATGGCCGAGACGCCGACCTCCTTCCAGGACATCCTGCTGCGCCTGTCGCGCTACTGGGCCGACCGGGGCTGCGCGCTGATGCAGCCCTACGACATGGAAGTCGGCGCCGGCACCTTCCACCCGGCGACGACGCTGCGCTCGCTGGGGCCGCGGCCCTGGGCTGCGGCCTATGTGCAGCCCTCGCGCCGGCCGACCGACGGGCGCTATGGCGAGAACCCGAACCGGCTGCAGCACTACTACCAGTTCCAGGTGCTGATGAAGCCCTCGCCGCCGGACTTCCAGGACCTCTACCTCGGGTCGCTCCGCGCCATCGGCATCGACATGGCCACGCACGACATCCGCTTCGTCGAGGACGACTGGGAAAGCCCGACGCTGGGCGCCTGGGGGCTGGGCTGGGAGGTCTGGTGCGACGGCATGGAGGTCAGCCAGTTCACCTATTTCCAGCAGGTCGGCGGCCACGACTGCCACCCGGTCTCGGGCGAGCTGACCTACGGGCTCGAGCGCCTCGCCATGTACGTGCTGGGCATCGACCACGTCATGGACATGCCGTTCAACGACCCCGGCGCCGCCGTGCCGCTGACCTATGGCGATGTCTTCCGCCAGACCGAGCGCGAGTATTCGCGCTGGAACTTCGACGTCGCCGACACGGCCATGCTGCTGCGCCACTTCGAGGACGCCGAGGCCGAGTGCCGCGCCATCCTCGACCGCCCGGCGACCGACCCGAAGACGGGCCGCGAGATCGTCATGGCGCACCCGGCCTATGACCAGACCATCAAGGCCAGCCACCTGTTCAACCTGCTGGACGCGCGCGGCGTCATCTCGGTGACCGAGCGGCAGGCCTACATCGCCCGCGTCCGCGCCTTGGCGAAGGCGTGTGCCGACGCCTACCTGGAAACCGAGGCCGGCCGGGCGGCCTGAGATCTTCACCGAGACGCGATGGCATGAAAAAGGGGCGCCCCGGCGGGCGCCCCTCCGTCATTCGGGTTTCTTCGCTGCCTTACCGCGAGGCGACGCGATCGATCAGCGGCGTGATGCGCCGGACCGTGGCGCGGCGGTTGACGGCGCTCGCCCCCTCGGTCTGCTCCTTCAGGAAGCGCTCGCCATAGCCCTGCACGATCAGGTTCTCCGGCGGGATGTCGAAGTATTCGGTCAGCGCCAGCGCGACAGCCTCGGCTCGCCGGTCCGAAAGCGCCAGGTTCATCAGGTTCGACCCGACCGCGTCGGTGTGACCCTCGACGAGAAAGATCTCGCGCGGGTTCTTGTCGATGGCATCGGACATCATCCGGCCGAGCTGCGTCAGATCGTCGACCTCCGAGCGCGGGATCGCCGCCGAGCCACTGGCGAAGGTGATCGGCAGATCGACCGCCGGCACCAGTTCACGCACCCGCGCATTGTCGCGCACGGCCTGCAGCGGGAAGACCTGGTCGGCCTGGTAGGAAGGCTGCGAGACCAGCGCGTCGTGCAGCTGATCGCGGTTCACCTGCCCGTAATCGACCGACTGCGCCCGGTGCGTCGTCTGCGGCACATTGCTGCCCCAGTCGCTGAAGGAGTAGACCTCCTGCGGCGTCTGCTCCAGCAGCACGATCTCCTGCCCGTCCGGCGTGATGCGCGTTCGGCGCAGGATGAAGCCGCCATCGTTGCGCAGCGTCACGATCTTGCTGCCGTCCTCGCGCGTCACCGTCGTCCGGGTGATGCCGCCGTTGAACGACTCGCTCTGCACGGTGGCGCCGGGCTGGCGCAGCAACTGGTTCTCGTCCTTGCGAACGAAGAACTCACCGCCGCGCTCGACGATCATGCGGTCGCCCTGGTCCTGCACCAGCCGGCCGCCCAGCGCCGGCACCAGCGCGCCGACCGCGGCGCCGGCAGCGGCGGCGCCCAGGTATTTCCAGGTGTTGTTGTCGTTGGAGTTGCTGTTGTTGCGGACCTGCACCTCCTCGGTGGCAGAGCGCGAATTCTCGTCCGTGACGACCTCCTGCTCGCTGCTGACGGCCTTGGCGTCGTTGAGCTGGCTCTCGAGGTCGGCCTGCTTCTTCTGCAACTCCTCGATCTGGGCCTGAAGGTCGTCGGCGGAGGTCTGGTCCTTCACGACCACGTCCTTGCCGGCAGAGGTCGCGGCCTGGATGTCCTCCTTGTTCACCTCCTCGACGGTCGTGGCGTCCTTGGCGGCCGACTTGTCGCCCGAGACCTGCTGCGCCGTTGCCGTGGCTTCGCTCGCCTTGGTTTCCGGCGTGGTGGCCTCGGTTGCCGTGGTCTCGGTCGCCTTGGCCTGATCCTTGGTCTCCGTCGTCTCGATCGGCGCGGCCTGCTTCTCGACCTGTGCGGCCTCGGCCGGCGCCTGCTTCTTTACCTCGCCGGACTCGCGCTTCTTCGACACCTGTGCCTCGCCGGAGTCCCGCCTCTTCAGGCCCTCCGCCTCGCCGGCCTCCCGCTTCTTCGGGGCCGGGGCCTGGGCTTCCTGCTTCTTCGGCGCCCCGGCTGCAGTCTCCTGCGTCGCGGTCGCGTCGCTGCCGCCCTGCGCGGCTGGCTGAGCCTCGGTCGATCCCTGCGCTTCGACCTTGGCCTCGGCCGTGGGCTGGGTGGCGACCTGCGCCTCCGTCGCCTGAGCCTCCGTCGCCTGAGCCTCCGTCGCCGGGGCCACCGTCGCCTGCGCGGCGGTCGCCTGGCCCTGGTCAGTGCCGGTCGAATCCTTCGCGGCGTCCTGCGCCTTCTCCGGCTCCGCCACGGCGGCGGCGTCGGCCTTGACCTCGGTCGTCGCCTCGGCGGCGCCCGCGGCCTGCGCCACGACGCCAGCGTCCCCGGCGCTCTCGCCAAGCGCCGTCCGCGCCGTGTCGAGCGCCGCCCGGGCCGCCTCGGCATCGCCGCTGTCCAGCGCGGTCATTGCTGCCTTGAGGTTCTCGCCGATCTGCTGAAGCGACGCGTCCGATGCGCCGTCATTCTGCATCGCCGAGAGCGCCTCGGACGCCTTTTCAAGCGCCTTCTGCGCCTGGCCGGGCTTGTCGTTGTCCACCGCCTTCAGCGCGGCCTCGATGCGCGCATCGAGCCTCGCCCGGGCCTTTTGCTGCCCGCCGGCCTTCCCGGCCTGGGCGGCAGTGTTCTGCGCCATCTGCAGCGCGCCGGCATTGCCGCCCGCGGCCAGCGCGTCGGCGCCCGCCAGCGAGAGCGATACCAGGATCGCGGTCGTCGTCCTGAGGACGAACACGGAATTTTTCATCGGATCCACCATCTGCGTTTTCTGGGGTCTGGCGGGTTGAACGCGGTGGATGGCGTCTCCGTTGCAGAAACCGGGAAAGGCCCCCCGACGCGGCACATCTAGCGGGATGCAGCAAGCGGCTACACAAGGCGTTGCCTTGCCCCTATAGTGCTGGCGCACGGCATTCACGGAGGCCCCGATGCGCTGCCCCTTCTGCGGGAACGCCGACACGCAGGTGAAGGATTCCCGCCCCGCCGAAGACCACGTGGCAATCCGACGGCGGCGCTATTGCCCTGCATGCGGCGGCCGCTTCACCACTTATGAGCGGGTGCAACTCCGCGACCTGGTCGTCCTCAAGAAAAGCGGCCGGCGCGAGGATTTCGACCGTGACAAGCTGGCCCGGTCGATCCGCATCGCGCTGCAGAAGCGCCCGGTCGAGCTCGAGCGCGTCGAGCAGATGATCTCGGGGATCGTGCGCCGGCTGGAAAGCACGGGCGAGACCGACATTCCCTCGGCGCAGATCGGCGAGATCGTGATGGACGCGCTGGCCCGCATCGACACCGTCGCCTATGTCCGCTTCGCCAGCGTCTACCGCAACTTCCAGGCGGCCGGCGATTTCGAGGATTTCGTGTCCGAGTTGCGCCCGCGGGCGGCCGCCGAAGAACACTGAGATGGACGATTGGCGCTGGATGGGGGCTGCGCTCGCCCTCGCCCGGCGCAGCCTTGGGCGGACTTGGCCGAACCCGGCCGTCGGCACCGTCATCGTGGGCGATCCGGCGGCGGGCGGGCGCGTGCTGGGGCGCGGCGCGACCGCGCCGGGCGGCCGGCCGCACTCCGAGACAATCGCGATCGACCAGGCACTGCGGCGCTACGGCCCCGGCGCGCTCGGCGGCGCCACGGCCTATGTCTCGCTCGAACCCTGCGCCCATCACGGCCGCACGCCCCCGTGCGCCGACGCGCTGATCGCGGCGGGCGTCTCGCGCGTCGTCTGCCCGCTGGTCGACCCCGACCCGCGCGTTTCGGGCCGCGGCATCGCGGCGCTGCGCGCCGCCGGGGTCTCGGTCGATGTCGGCGTGCTTGCCGCCGAGGCGCGTCGCGTCAACGCCGGCTTCCTGTCCCGCATCGAGCGTGGCCGGCCTTGGGTCACGCTGAAGCTGGCTGCGACGCTGGACGGGCGGATCGCCACGCAGACCGGCGAAAGCCGCTGGATCACCGGGCCGGAAGCGCGCCGCCGTGTCCACCTGTTGCGCGCGATGCACGACGCGGTGCTTGTCGGCGCCGGGACGGCGCGGGCCGACGACCCGGAGCTGAACGTGCGCGGGCTGGGCATGGCCGACCGCCGGCCGGTCCGCGTCGTCGCCGATGGCGGGTTGTCGCTGGCGCCCTCGGGCCGGCTGGCACGCACGGCGCGCGAGCAGCCCCTGTGGCTGCTGCACCGGCCCGACGCCGATGCCGGCCGGGCGGCCGTCATGACGCATCTCGGCGTCGAGCTGGTGTCCGTGCCGGCCGGCGCGGACGGCACGCTGTGCGCCGCAGCGGCACTGGCGGCGCTGGGCGAGCGTGGCATCACGCGCGTGCTCTGCGAGGGCGGCGGCCGGCTGGCGGCGTCGCTGCTGGCGGCCCGGCTGGTCGACGAGATCGCGCTCTTCACCGCCGGCAAGACCCTGGGGGGCGACGGCGTGCCGGCGGTCGGCGGGTTCGGCCTCGCGCGGCTGGCCGATGCGCCGGAGTTCGCCCTGGACCATGTCGAGCAGCTTGGACCGGACGCGCTGTCCTGGTGGCGGGTCGCCTCGTCAGACATTTGGGAGGAGTTCGGCATCTCGCTCAGCGAGACGACGGTGGGCCGGGAGGTCAAGGCGCTCGGCTTCGCCAAGATCTCGGCGCGCCCCCGCCATCACGCGCAGAACGAACTGGCCATCGTTGATTTTAAAAAAGATTTGCGACCACGCTGGACGCGATCCGCGAAGGCCTCCCGACCGGAACCGAGATAGAGCTGTGGTGGCAGGACGAAGCGCGCGTCGGACAGAAGAACTCCATCACCCGCCGCTGGGCGAAACGCGGCACACGGCCCCGCGCCCCGCACGACCAGCGCACCAAATGGGCATACATCTTCGGCGCGATCTGCCCGAAAAAGGGCAAGGGCGCAGGCTTGGTCATGCCGTGGTGCGATACTCCGGCGATGGCTGCCCACCTGGCCGAGATCAGCGCAGCCGTCGACCCCGGCGCCCATGCCGTGCTGATGCTCGACCAGGCCGGATGGCACATGTCCGCCGAGCTCGCCGTCCCGGCCAACATCACCCTGCTTTGACGCCGCGGATCTCGCCAATGACGCCTTCGCATGCGCGCGACAGGACGGTCCCGTGATCAGCCCGCCGGGATCAGCTTCGGGGGCGTGCCTGCGGGCGAGTCCTCCGACCGGGCGCGGCGGGCCAGAACGCGATCGTAGGCGTCGACGGAATCGAGCATCAGCGTCGGCAGCTGTTCGGCCAGCCGGTCAATACCCTCGCGGGCGTAGAACGACCCGGCGACCTGGCTCGTCTCCACCAGAAACCGGCGGAAAAGCCAGTAGGCGCGCAAATCCGGCCGCTGCGGCTGGCGGAGGAAGGCGGCCAGCGGCTGCTCGGAGGCCAGCGATGGCTTGCAATAGATGGCGCGCCCCAGCACGGCGACCGGCAGGCCGCGCCACAGCGCCTGCGGCGCCGCCGTCGAGTTGACCGTGATCACCGACCGGGCCTGGTCGAGCAGCGCCGACAGCGTCCTGCCGCCGCCGATGCCGCCGCCGATAAGGGTGACGCGCCGGCCGACACCCAGATCGTGCGCCATCAAGCGGATCGTGCGGCCCAGCCGCGCGCGCCCGCCCTCGAAAGGCGGCGCCATGAACACCAGATGATCGCCCGGTGCCGCGCCCTCCGCAAAGGCGTCGATAACGCGCTCGATGAACTCGGATGTCCGGCGAAAGTCGGAATGTGCCTGTACCGAGGGATCCGACGAACGCTGAAGCAGCACGAGGTGGAACGTCTTGTCCGAGCGCAGCAGCAGCCACCGAAGGACCGTTCTTCTGAGCAGCCCCCACGGCGCCTCGAGAAAGCGCGCACCGTACCGAGCGACCTCGGCCCAGAGAAGCGGGCCGTGCCGGCGGTCGTAGCGCCGCGCCGGCAGCAGGCAGCGGATGCGGTAGCGCGCCGAGTGCGAAAGACGCCATGCCTCGTCGCCGCGGATCGCCGGCGCCTCGCCGCCAGCCGGGCCGCCCTCCCCCATCGCCTCCGCCATGCGCGAAAGGCCGATGTCCATCAGCCGCGAATTGCCGCCGGTGCCGCCGCGCTCGTAGGTGATCCAGCCGGGGCCGAGATAGCCTTCCTCGAAGCAGTGCGCGATCAGGCCGCGCCGTCGCGCGATCTCGATGGCGATGCGGTGGAGAGGACGCGCGTCGCCGTAGAGCACGATGTCGCTGATGCCGTTGCCGTCGAGCACCGAGTCCAGCCAGGCGGTAAAGCCGGTGCGGTCGCCGTTGACGCGGTGCAGCGGTCCTGCTCGGCGCCAGTCGGCCTCGTCGCCGCTGTTGAAGGAAATGCACCGCACCGCCGCGCCATGCACCTTCAGCGCCCCTGCGAGCCGGCGGAAGAACGGCCCGTGCGGCCCCTGCAGGAACAGAACCACGCGGCCGCTGCCATCGGCCATCTCAGGAGCCTCCGCCGGCGCCGGTTGCCAGGCTCGCTTGACCGTACATGCCAACCTTGCCACGCAGCGGGCGCGAAAGCCGTTCGGCCTTGACTTGCCTGCCGATCCCTCACCCTCTACCTCGTCAATCTCCGAGAACGGCGGAAGGCGCAAGGGATGTTTACCGGAATCGTCCGCGAAGTCGGCCGGGTGATCAGCATCAGCCAGGCCGGCGACACGCGCATCCGGATCGGCTGCAGCCGCCCGGTCGAGACAATCGAAATCGGCGCATCGATCGCCTGCTCGGGCGTCTGCCTGACCGTGGTGGCGCTTGGGCGTGACGGCTCGGGCGGCTGGTTCGAGATCGAAGCCTCGGCCGAGACGCGGGCGCGCACCACGCTGGGGGACTGGCGCGAGGGCAGCGCGGTGAACCTCGAGCCGGCGCTCCGGGTCGGGGACGAGCTGGGCGGGCACATCGTGTCCGGCCATGTCGACGGGGTGGGCGAGATCGTCTCGATCCGGCCAGAGGGCGGCTCGCGCCGCGTCACCATCGCGGCGCCGGCCGCGCTCGGCCGGTTCATCGCGCCCAAGGGATCGATCGCCGTCGACGGCATCTCGCTGACCGTCAACGAGGTGGAAGACGCACGCGGGGACGGCGGCGCGGCGACACGCTTCGGCGTCAACATCATCCCGCACACCTGGGAGGCGACCGGCCTGTCCGGCGCCACCGAGGGCACGCGCGTCAATCTCGAGATCGACACGCTGGCCCGCTACGTCGCCCGGCTGGCGGAGGCCGGGTGAGCGAAGCCGCCGCCCCGGAACTGCGCACCGGGCCACTGCTGCTGAGGCCGTTCCGGGCCGCCGACGAGGCTGCGTACACGGCGATACTCGCCGGCCCGCTGAACGTCCGCTACCTGCCCGGCGGCGCGGCCGGCGCCGCGCGGGCGGCCGAAAAAGCGCGCAGGCTGGTAGAAGACTGGGGCGCGGCGGCGTGGGCCGACGGCCATCGTCCCTGGGCGGTCGAGCTGCAGGGGGTCGGACTGATCGGACACCTGGGGCTGCGCTTCGTCGCCGAACTCGGCGAGACCGAGCTCCTTTACCTGATCGACAGGCCGTACCGGGGCCGGGGCCTCGCCACCGAAGGCGCGCGCGCCGCGATCGCCTTTGCCCGCGAGCGGCTGGGGCTGCGGTATCTGATCGCGCTGGCGCTGCCCGAGAACACCGCCTCGATCGCCGTCATGAGCCGCTGCGGCTTTGCCTTCGAAGGCCCGGTGCACGTCTTCGGACTGGACGCGGTGCGATACGGCCTGTCGCTCCGGTCCATCTGATGGAGCGAACACCTCACCGCCTTCGTCCTGCCGCGAAATTATCCTGACCGGCAGTTATTGGCCGAGTCACTTTCTTTCTGTACCCTTGGAACCGTTGAGGCAATGAGGGCGTTAATCCATGTTTCGAGCTGCGACTATCGGCCTGCTGATGCTGGCCACGGCGCCGCTCGCCGCGCAGTCGGCGGTCGGGCCTGATGGAATTGACGACACGATGGCGTTGCTGCGACAGGAGCCGGCGCCGGAAGCGGCGTCGGTGAATGACTGCGACGCGTCAAATGTCCTGCGGCGGCTGTCGGGGTGCAGCGCGCTCATCAAGTCGGGCGAGGTCAGGGGGCGGGCGCTGTCGCGCGCCTACCGCAATCGCGGCATGGCGCTGTTCAGTCTGGGCGAGAAGCGCCGGGCCATCGGCGATTTCGACAAGGCCGTCCGCTATGACGACGGCAACGCCGCGCTCTACCTCGCCCGCGGCACCGCTTGGCAGCACCTGGGCGAGCATGCCCGCGCCGTCAAGGACCTCGACCGGACCATCGAGATCGACCCGAAGAACGCCGCCGCCTACGGCAATCTGGGCGTCGCATGGGAGAAGCTGGGCGACGACGACCGCGCGCTGAAGAACTACGATCGCTCGCTGGAGTTCGAGCCGAGGAACGCCATCGTCCTGAACAATCGCGGCAACGTGCTGGTCCGGCTTGGCGAGCGCGGGCGTGCCATCCAGGATTATGACCGCGCGCTGTCGATAGACCCGAAATACGCCTCGGCCTACTACAACCGCGCCGGCGAACTTTGCCTGCAGGGCGCGGCCGCCTCGGCCGTCGAAGACTATCTGCACGCGATCCGGCTGGGCGAGCGGCAACGCAGCGCGCTGCAGGATTTTCTGTCGCGCCAAGGCTACTACAAGGGTCCTGCCGCCCCGGCGAGCGCCATCGAGCTGGAGGGTTCGCTCTGGCGTTGGAGCAAGCACGCCTGCATCGCCGTCCCGGCGGCGAAGGCCACCACATCGGGCGCGGCGGCCAACGACGGCGCCACTCGCCGCGACCGAGGCGCAAGCTGAGACAAAAATCCGGCCTCAGGCAGTCGGACTGGGGTCAGGCTGGAGGCGATTGCACCGGGATGGCGATCCAGGGCCACCCGGTCGCGGCCTCGGGCCCGCCAGGACAGACGCGGAGCGGCATCAATCTCGTACGCGCCCGCAAGGGCGTCGAGCGCTCGGTCACGCCGCGTCCGCATGGTGGCGGGCTATGCGGACCGACACCGACATCGTCCGCGTGAAGCGGCCGCGGCACCCCCGCCCGTGAAGACAGAATTTTAACCATCACGGCCGTTTCCGGGGGCCGAGGAGCAACTCGCTGTTCGTCGACCGTCCATGTTGGCGCATGGCGAGGCCCTTTCACAGTCGGTGTGCGGCAATTGCAGCCGTCGCCGGCGCGAAGCGGGATGCGACGGGCCGTTGCCCGGCGACCCGGTTCGCCACCGCCGCAATGCAAGGATGCAAGCGAGAGAGCCGGGACATGTGCGAACTCTGCGCCGCAAGCCTGACCAACGGCGACTGCGCCTTTCCGCTGTCGGCGACTATGTCGGGGCGCGTGACGACGATCAGCTACGAGGTTCCTGGCGACGCGACAACCACCGAGACGATTGCGGTCGGCGAGGTCCGGACCGAAACGCTCGACCCGAACACCGGCGGGCTGAGCGGCGAGTTGCGCGTCAGCCAGGAGGGGCAGGACTTCGAGGCCTTCGAGTTCGCCGACTGGTCCGTGCTTACGAGCGAGGATATTCTCGCCCTGGCCTGAGGGGCGGCGCGTCGCCCACGGGCCGGCCGTCGTCGGCCACCCGGATCTCCGCGCCCGCCGCGCGGATGGCGCGCTCCAGCGGCGGCGGCGGCGCGCGGTCGGTCAGGATCAGATCGACCTCGTCGAAGCCGGCGACGCGGACCAAGCGCCTGGCGGTCGAACTTCGAGCCGTCGGTCAGCACCAGCCGCGTCTCGCCGCGCGTCAGCACGATGCGGGCGAACTCGGCCTCGGCCAGCCGGTAGTCCATCAGCCCGGCCTCCGCATCCACCCCCGCAATCGAGATCACGGCGAAACGCACCCGGAATTCGGCGATGAAGGCGCAGGCGGACCGGCCGAACGCCGCGCCGTTGTCGCCGTGCAGCTCGCCGCCCGCCATGTATACGCGGTTGCCGTTGACCGTCGCCAGCGTGCGCGCGACGTCGGACGAGTTCGTCACGATGGTCAGCCCGCGATGCGTCAGCAGCGCGCGCGCCAGCACGCTGGTGGTCGTGCCGGTGTCCATCATGACGCTGTCGCCGTCGGCGATCATTCGCGCGGCGTGCCGTGCGATTGCGCGCTTTGCCTCGACGTTCTCGCGCATGCGCCGCTCGAAGGGCGCCTCGCGGCCGGCCTCGGCATGGCGCACGGCGCCGTGCAGCCTGACCAGGTCGCCGCGTCCGACCAGCAGGCGGATGTCGCGCCGGATCGTCTCGTGCGAGACGTCGAGCGCGCGCGCCAGCTCGCCGATGCGGACCGTGCCGAACTGCCGGGCGCTGTCGAGGATGTCGAGCTGGCGTCTGGTCAGGGTCATCACTGTCCGATGCGGTCGCGTCCTGCCCGCGTGATGCCATGGCGCGCGGGCGGAAAGCCACACGAAACGCTCGCAATCCGGACGGACTCCCACACAAAACCCGTTGACTCGCCCCCTGCCCTCCCTGAACTCTGGGCGGCGACGCCGCGGCAGCGGATCCGCGGGCGCAATCAGGGGGACCACCGGAATGCGACTGTCACCAACGGGCGGCACGCTGGCCCTGCTGCTGGCCGCCGGCCTCGTCGCCGGGGCCTCCGGCGCCGCGGCCGAGCCGGAGTCGAAAGACCCGATCCGGATGACGCTGCACGACTGGACCGGCCAGCTGATCACCACCAACATCATGGCCGAGGTGCTGAAGAAGGCCGGCTACAATGTCGAGCTGGTGCCCGCCGACTACCTCGCCCAGTTCGCCGGGCTGAAGACCGGCGACCTGGATGTCGCGATGGAGATGTGGGAGACGACCGGCCGCGACGCGATGGACGAGGCGACCGCCACCGGCAAGGTCGAGAACCTGGGCGAAACCGGGATGATTGCCAAGGAGGAGTGGTGGTACCCCTCCTACATGAAGGAGCAGTGCCCCGGCCTGCCCGACTGGGAGGCGCTGAAGGACCCGGCCTGCGCCGAGGCCTTCGCCACCGCCGAGACCGCGCCCAAGGGCCGCTACCTGGGCGCGCCCGTCACCTGGGGCGGCTTCGACGACGAGCGCGTCGAGGCGCTGGACCTGCCCTTCGAGGTCGTCCACGCCGGCACCGACGCGGCGCTCTTCGCCGAGCTGGAATCCGCCTACCAGCGCAAGGCGCCGATCCTGCTCTGGGTCTACGCCCCGCACTGGGCGCAGACCAAGTACGAGGGCGAGTGGGTCGAGTTCCCGAAATACGAGAAGGCCTGTTACGACGACCCGTCCTGGGGCTCGAACCCCGACATGGCCTATGACTGCGGCAAGCCGAACGGGCCGATCTGGAAGGTCGCCTGGTCGGGCGTGAAGGACAAGTGGCCCGGCGCCTACGACGCCATCAAGGCCTTCCACGTCGAGAACGACGAGATGGCGAAGATGATCGCGGCGGTCGATCTCGAGGGCGCGAAGCTCGAGGATGTCGTTGCCGACTGGATGGCAAAGAACGAAGACCGCTGGTCCGGGTGGATCAAGTAGTCGCCGGCCGCGCCGCACCAGGCGCGGCCCCCCGATCCGTCCACGCTCCAGCCGGTCGAGAGAGGCCCCGGGACGATGCCGCCGGGCGATGACGCCTGCCGTAAAGCTCGAATGCCGCTCGGTCTGGAAGCTGTTCGGCGGCGGCGCCGGGCGCTTTCTCGCGCAGCAGGGACCGGCGGCGACCGCCGCCGACGCCCTGGCCGCCGGGCTGATCCCCGCCGTCGCGGACGTCAGCCTCTCGGTTCGCGAGGGCGAGATCTTCGTCATCATGGGGCTGTCCGGCTCGGGCAAGTCGACGCTGGTGCGCTGCATGTCGCGGCTGGTCGAGCCGACCGCCGGCGAGGTGCTGTTCAACGGCCAGGACCTGCGCACGATCGGCGCGCGGCGCCTGATCGAGCTCCGCCGGCACGCGATGGGCATGGTCTTCCAGCACTTCGCCCTGCTGCCGCACCTGACGGTGCTGGGCAACGTCGCCTTCCCGCTGGAAGTGCAGGGCGTCCGGCGGGCCGAGCGCGAGGACCGCGCCCGCGCGATCATCGAGATGGTCGGCCTCGGCGGCCGCGAGGATTTCTTCCCGCGCGAGCTCTCCGGCGGCCAGCAGCAGCGCGTCGGCATCGCCCGCTCGCTGGCCGTCGAGCCCGAGCTGTGGTTCCTGGACGAGCCGTTCTGCGCGCTCGACCCGCTGATCCGCCGCGAGATGCAGGACGAGTTCGTCCGCCTGCAATCCGTGCTGAAGAAGACCATCGTCTTCATCACGCACGATTTCGACGAGGCGATCCGGCTGGCCGACCGCATCGCCATCATGAAGGACGGCGGCATCGTCCAGGTCGGCACGCCCGAGGACCTCGTCCTGACCCCCGCCGACGCCTACGTCGCCGAATTCACCAAGGCCGTTACCCGCGCGAAGGTGGTGCGCGTCCGCAGCCTGATGCGGCCGGCGGACGGCCCCGACGGCATCACCGACACAGCCCCGCAGATCCCGGCCGAGATGCGCGTCGCCGAGGCCGCGCCCGGCTTTGCCGACGGCCTGGCAGCGCTGGCGGTCGTCGATGCGCGAGGGCATCCGCATCGGCACGCTCCACCGCGAGGATGTCGTCTCGCTCCTGCTCCAGGGCTGAGATGGACGCCGCCCCCGCCCGCGCCGCGCCCCTGGCCCGGCCCCCGTCCGGCGCGCTTGCATGGGCGGCGGCGCTGGCCGGTTTCGCCGTGCTCTGGCTCTGGGGTCGACCGGCCACCGAGTGGGCCTTCGAGGTCCCGCGCGCGCTCCGCATCCCGGCCGCCGGCTGGATCCGCGACGCCGTCACGTGGCTTGTCGACGACGCGACCTTCGGCCTCTTCACCTTCAAGGAGCTGACGCGCTTCGTCGCCGCCGTGATCGACGTGCCCTACGGCATCGCGCTCAGCCTGCTCTCGACCGGCTTCCTGCAGGGCCAGGGCTCGGACGCCGTGCAGATCGTGCCGCCGCTGCCGTGGTGGGCAGTCATCGCGCTGGTCGCGCTGATGGGCCTCGGCGCCGGCGGCTGGCGGCTGGCGGCGCTGGTCGCCGGCTGCTTCGCGTTCCTCGCCGTGTTCGGCCAGTGGCACAACGCGATGGTGACGCTGGCCTCGATCCTCGTCGCCGCGCCGCTGGGCGTCGCCGGCGGGCTGCTGCTCGGCATCGCCGGCCATCGCTGGCCGCGCTTCCGGCAGGCCATGACGCCCGTTCTGGACCTGATGCAGACGGTGCCGATCTTCGCCTATCTCGTGCCCATCCTGTTCCTCTTCGGCTTCGGCCCGACCTCGGCGGTCGTCGCGACCATCATCTACGCCCTGCCGCCGATGACGCGCGTCGCCATGCTGGCGCTGGCGGCCGTGCCGCAGGAGGTGCGCGAGCTCGGCCGGATGATCGGCTGCACGCAGCGCCAGATGACCTGGCGCGTGCTGGTGCCCTCGGCGATGCCCGGGCTGATGGTCGGCGTGAACCAGGTCATCATGCTGTCGCTCAACATGGTGATCATCGCCTCGATGATCGGCGCCGGCGGCCTCGGCTACGAGGTGCTGGCGGCGCTCCGCCGCCTCGACATCGGCACCGGCATCGAGGCCGGCTTTGCCATCGTCGCGCTCGCGATCGCGCTCGACCGTCTCAGCCAGGCCTATGCCCGCCGCGCCCCGGCGCGCGCCCGCCGGCCGGCGCGGCCTGCGCGGCCACCCCTACGCCGCCGCGGCGCTCACCATCGCGACGGCCGGCTGGCTGGTTGCCTGGGCGATCCCGGCGCTGGCCCATTACCCGGAGGGCTGGCAGCTCTCGACCGGCGCGTTCTGGGACGACGCCGTCAAGTGGATCAACGTGAACTACTTCGACACGCTCGAGGGCGTGAAGAACTTCCTCCTGCTCAACCTGATGATCCCCTTCAAGCGCTTCCTGCTGGGCCTGCCCTGGGTCGGCGTCGCCGGCCTGATCGCCTTCGCCGGCTGGCGGCTCGGCGGCCCGCGCACCGCCGCGATCGCGGGCGGGCTGACCGTCCTGATCGCCGCCGTCGGCCTGTGGGAGCAGGCGATGATCACCGTCTACCTCTGCGGCGTCTCGGTCGTGATCGCCTGCCTGGTCGGCCTGCCCATCGGCATCGCGACCGCCGAGCGCGAGCGCGTCTGGCGCGGCACGGCGGTCGCCATCGACACGCTGCAGACGCTGCCCTCGTTCGTCTACCTGATCCCGGCGGTCATGCTGTTCCGCGTCGGCGATTTCACCGCGATGATCGCGGTTGTCGCCTATGCAATCGCCCCGGCGATCCGCTACACGGCGCTCGGCCTCCGCCAGGTCGACCCGAAGCTGGTCGAGGCCGGGCGGGCGGCCGGCTGCACCGAGTGGCAGCTTCTCGCCAAGATCAAACTCAAGCTCGCGCTCCCGGAGATCATGCTCGGCATCAACCAGACCATCATGCTGGCGCTCTCGATGCTCGTCATCACGGCGCTGGTCGGCACCCGCGACCTCGGCCAGGAGGTCTATATCGCGCTGACCAAGGCCGACACCGGCCGCGGCCTCGTCGCCGGCCTCTGCGTCGCCTTCCTCGCCATCATCGCCGACCGCCTCATCTCGGCCGGCGCCGCGCGCACCCGCCGCCGCCTCGGGCTGGCCGGGGCGACCCGATGAGTGCCGCCGAGCGCATCGAGGCCCTGCCGCTCTGGCAGGGCCGCCCCCGCTGGCAGCCACTCAAGGGCGGCCTGTCGAACGAGAGCTTCACGGTCGAGGACGACACGGGCAAATACGTCGTCCGCTTCGGCCGCGACTTCCCGTTCCACCACGTCTACCGCGACCGCGAACTCGCCGCCGCCCGCGCCGCCCACGCCGCCGGCTTCGCCCCCGAGATCCTGCACGCCGAGCCCGGCGTCACCGTCTCGCGCTTCATCGAGGGCCGCACCTACGGCGCGAGGACGTCCGCGCCAACATCGAGCGCATCGCGCCCCTAGTCCGCCGCTTCCACGCCGAGATGCCAGCCCGGATCGGCGGCACGGCCTTCCTGTTCTGGGTCTTCCACGTCATCCGCGACTACGCCCGCACGCTGGCCGAGGGCGACAGCCGCATGGCCCCGCGCCTGCCCGGCTACCTCGCCCTGTCCGAGGAGATGGAGCGCGCGCAGATCCCGATGCCCATCGTCTTCGGCCACCACGATCTGCTGCCGGCGAACTTCATCGACGACGGGCGGAAGATCTGGATCATCGACTACGAATACGCCGGCTTCGGCACGGCGATGTTCGACCTTGCCGGCATCGCCTCGAATGCCGGCTTCGGTCGCGACGACGCCGAGACGCTGCTGACCGCCTATCTCGGACAGCCCCCGGAACAGCGCGTCCGGCGCAGCCACGCCGCCATGCAGGTCGCATCGCTGCTGCGCGAGGCGATGTGGAGCATGGTCTCCGAGCTCTATCTCGACGCCCCCGGCGTCGACTACGTCGCCTACACCGACCAGGTGCTCGAGGCGTTCGACGCGGCACTGGCCGACTACCGCGCCCGGTTCGGAGGTCACGATGCTCCCTGACCGCGCCCAGATCGTCGTCATCGGCGGCGGCATCATCGGCTGCTCGACCGCCTACCATCTGGCGCGCGACCACAAGGCCGACGTCCTGCTGCTCGAGCAGGGCCAGCTCACCGGCGGCTCGACATGGCACGCGGCCGGGCTGGTCGGCCAGCTCCGCTCCTCGGCCTCGATCACGCAGGTCCTGAAATACTCGGTCGACCTCTACAAGCGCCTCGCCGACGAGACCGGGCTCGAGACCGGCTGGAAGATGACCGGCTGCCTGCGGCTGGCCTGCACGCAGGACCGCTGGACCGAATACCGCCGCCTCGCCACCACCGCGCAGAGCTTCGGCATGGAGATGCACCTCGTGTCTCCGCAGGAGGTCAAGCGCATGTGGCCGCTGATGGAGACGGGCGACCTGATCGGCGCGAGCTGGCTGCCGACCGACGGGCAGGCGAACCCCTCCGACATCGCCCAGTCGCTGGCCAAGGGCGCGCGCCAGCACGGCGCGAAGATCGTCGAGGGCGTCCGCGTGACCGGCTTGCGCATGGACGGCCCCCGCATCACCCATGTCGAGACCGACCGGGGCGCCATCGCCTGCGAGACGGTCGTCAACTGCGCCGGCATGTGGGCGCGCCAGGTCGGCGCGATGGCCGGCGTCAGCGTGCCGCTGCAACCCGTCCGCCACCAGTACATCATCACCGAGCCGATGGGCGTCGCCCCGGACGCCGCCACTATCCGCGACCCCGACCGCCTGACCTACTTCAAGGAGGAGGTCGGCGGCCTCGTCATGGGCGGCTACGAGAAGAACCCCGTGCCGTGGACGCCGGGCGGCATGGGCGGCGGCATGGACGGGGACGTTCCGGGCGACTTCTCGTTCCAGCTCTTCGACGACGACTGGGACCATTTCGCCCAGCACATGGAGCAGGCGGTCGCGCGCGTCCCGGCGCTGGAGACCGCCGGCGTCAAGCGCATGATCAACGGGCCGGAAAGCTTCACGCCGGACGGCAACTTCATCCTCGGCCTCGCGCCGGAATGCGCCAATTTCTACGTCGGCGCCGGCTTCAACGCCTTCGGCATCGCCTCGGCCGGCGGCGCCGGCTGGGTGCTGGCCGAGTGGGTCGCGAAGGGCGAGGCGCCGATGGACCTCTGGGTCGTCGACATCCGCCGCTTCTCGGACCTGCACCGCGACCGCGCCTGGACCTGCGAGCGCACGCTGGAAGCCTATGGCAAGCATTACGCCATCGGCTACCCGCACGAGGAATACGACAGCGGCCGCCCGCGCATCACCTCGCCGCTCTACGACCGGCTGGCCGCGCGCGGCGCCGTCTTCGGCTCCAAGCTCGGCTGGGAGCGTCCGAACTGGTTCGCAGCCCACCCCGGCGCGCGTGACGAACCCAGCATGGGCCGCGCCAACTGGTTCGCCCCGGTCGGCGTCGAGCACTGCGCCGTGCGCGAGGCCGCCGGCCTGTTCGACCAGTCCTCCTTTGCCAAGTTCGAGGTCTCGGGCCCCGCCGCCGCCGAGGCGCTGGAGTGGATCTGCGCCAACCGCGTCGCGCGCGAGACCGGCCGGCTGACCTACACGCAGCTATTGAACTCGCGCGGCGGCATCGAGGCCGACCTGACCGTCGCCCGCCTTGCCGACGACCTGTTCTACATCGTCACCGGCACCGGCTTTCGCACGCACGACGCCGCCTGGATCGCCGAGCACCTGCGCGGCGACGCGCGCCTCCGCGACGTCACCGAGGACTGGGCCACCCTCTCGCTGATGGGCCCCCGCGCCCGCGACATCCTCGCGGCCGTCACGGCGGACGACGTCTCGAACGCCGCCTTCCCCTTCGGCCGCGCCCGCGTCATCGCGGTCGCCGGCCACCGGGTCCGCGCGCTCCGCGTCACCTATGTCGGCGAGCTCGGCTGGGAGCTGCACGTCGCCGCCGCCGGCGCCGGCGCCGTCTTCGACGCGCTGATGCAGGCGGGCGAGCCGCTGGGCCTCCGCCCGACCGGCTATCGGGCGATGGAGTCGCTGCGCCTGGAGAAGGGCTACCGCGCCTGGGGCAGCGACATCACGCCGAACGACTCGCCGGTCGAGGCCGGCCTCGGCTGGGCGGTGAAGCTGTCATCGGGCATCGACTTCCTGGGCCGCCCCGCCGCCGAGCGGGCCGCCAACTCCGTGCCGAAGAAACGCCTCGCCGGCTTCACGACCGAGGACCCCGACACCGTCCTGCTTGGCCGCGAGACCATCCTGCGCGACGGCGAATACGCCGGCTACCTGACCAGCGGCGGCTTCGGCTACACGATCGGCCGGCCCATCGGCTACGGCTATGTTCGCCACCCCGAGGGCGTCACGCCCGAGCACCTGTCCGCCGGCACCTACGAGCTTGTCGTCGCGACCGAGCGCGTCCCGGCGCGGCTACACATGAGGCCGCTCTACGACCCGAAGGGTGCGCGCACCAAGGCCTAGCAGGCGCGCCGGAGACGCCCCGCCAAACTCCCTCCGTCGCGACCCGATACGGCGCCCGACCGACCCGCTGGCACACTTCCTGCCGGGCGCGGATCGCATTACCGATAAGTTAGCGAAGGATCGTCGTCGAACTGGTTGCGGAACTCATTGCCGATCGCATTGCCGAATTGGCGGCACGGCAACGCCCCCCGCGTCATGGACCTCCGCAGGGGGCGCGACCGCAAGCACCACCCCCCGAACGGCGCGTGCAGGCACGCGCACCTACCGCACGTCCGCCGCCGCGCTCTCGCCCGCCAGCTTGCCGAACACGGTGCCCGCCATCAGCCCGCTGCCGCCGGGATAGTTCTCGTAGAACAACCCGCCCACCAGCTCGCCCGCCGCGTAGAGGCCCGGAATCGCCCGGTCGGTCGCGTCGATCACCGCGCCGCGCCCGTCGATCTTCAGACCGCCGAAGGTGAAGGTGACGCCCGTCGTCGTGACGTAGGCCTCGAAGGGCGGCTCGTCGATCGGCAGCGCCCAGTTCGACTTCGGCGGGATGACGCCTGTCGTCGCCACGCCGTCCAGCACCGAGGGGTTGAACCGCCCCGGCTGCTCGCGCGCCATCCGACAGCCCGCGTTGAACGCCTCGACCGTCTCGACGAGCGCGGCCGGGTCCATCTCCAGCCCCTCGGCCAGCCCGGCGATGGTGTCGGCGGTCACCTTGGTGACCTCGCGGATGCGGTACTCGTCGCGCAGCAGCGGGATGGTCTTCTGGTCGAAGATCTGCACGCAGGTCCGCTGCGGCTGGCCCATGATCGCCCGGCCGAACCTGACATAGGTGAGGTTCCGCAGGTCCTCGCCCTCGTCGACGAAGCGCCGGCCCTCGAGGTTGACCATGATCCCCCAAGGGTAGCTATGCTTCTGGAAGTTATCGAGAATCACCCGGTCGCCATAGGGCGGCGCCGAGATGTCCCAGCCGACCGAGTGGCAGCCCGACCAGTTGCCGTACGGCACGGCGCCGATCTCCAGCGCCATGCGGATGCCGTCTCCCATGTTGTGCCGCGTGCCGCGCACCCGCGCCAGGTCCCATCCGGCGCCGAGATAGCGCACGCGCCATTCCGGGTTCGACTCGAACCCGCCGCAGGCCAGGATGACGGCGCGCGCCTCGATCTCCTCGTAGCCCTCGGCGGTACGCACCTCGACGCCGGTGACGCGCCGCGCCCGGTCCTGCACCAGCCGCACGGCGCCCGCGCCATAGCGCACCTCGCAGCCCAGCGCGGCGACGCGCTTCAGCTCGGCCTCGACCAGCCCGGCGCCGCCGCCGACGGCCTCGATGTTCACGCCACCGTAGAAATGGTGCTTGCCGTCCACGAGAAACGACTGCCGCCCGAACATCGGGATGAAGCGGATGCCGTGCCCGCGCAGCCACGCCATCGCCGGGCGCGAGCCGTCGATCAGCGTCCAGGCCAGGTCCTCGTCGGCCTGGTGGTGCGTCACCTTCATCAGCGTGTCGTAGAAGACGGTGCGATCGTGCACCGGCAGGACGATGCGCTCGCGCTCGGCCGGCGACAGGTCGGTCAGGACGTCCGTCGCCGCGTCGTCCACGCCCGTATGGCAGAACCGGAAACCGCCGGCGGTGAAGTAGCTGTTGCCGCCCTTCTCGTCCTCGGGCGCCTTCTCCAGCACCAGCACGCGCGCGCCGTTCTCGGCCGCCGCCATCGCCGCCGACAGCGCCGCGTTGCCGGCACCGACCACAACCACGTCCCAGGCTGCCATGCGTGCCTCCAGACCATTCCCGCGACCTAGAATACCCGCGGCTGCGCCGCCGGCACAGGGCGCGCGGCGGATATCGCATCCGGCGCGTCGCGAATCGCGACCGTGATGGACCGCCAGCCCGAGGCGCGCGACCTGTCAGTCCGTCCTGGCCTCCATCCGGGCGCGCTCGGCGTTGGTGCAGAATGAGCTTCGGTCGTGCTCGTCCTTCATCGTGTAGAGCACGCCCTGCAGGTGGTCGTATTCGTGCAGGAACACGCGGGCGGCAAAGTGCTTCAGGCTGGCGCGCACCGGCTGGCCATCCGCGTCGAGGTATTCCACGTCGATCTCGGCCGGGCGCGTCACCAGCCCGGCATAGCCGGGGATGGAGAGACAGCCTTCCCAGTCGGTCTCCTGCGCCTCGCTCTGGCGGATCACCCGCGGGTTGATTGCCGCCGTCGTCGCCACGTTGCGATACTCCGCCCGCGTCTCGGCCGGCCGGAATACGAACAGGCTGATCGACTGCCCGACCTGCGGTGCCGCCAGTCCAAAGCCGCGCGCGTGGCCGCAGGTCGCGTCCATGTCCTCGATCAGGCACTGCACCTCGGTCGAGCCGATCTCGGCCGGGTCAAGCTCGCGCGTCCTTTGCAGCAGCACCGGGTCACCCGCCTGGACGATGGCGAGAACCTGCGGCCGGGTCAGCGTGGGCATCGTGCGCTCTCCTTCCATGACCCTGCGCGCCCCTCGGGCCCGGGCTCAGTCGCCGCGGATCTGGCTGAGCGTGCGCCGCGGCGTCAGCGCCTCGGGGTCCAGCACCAGCTCCAGCACGGCGCCGGTGGCCGACTCGCGGGCGCGCTCGAAGGCCTCGGCGAACTGCTCCGTCGCCTCGACCCGCTCGGCGTGGTAGCCGAAGGCGCGCGCCAGCATCACGAAGTCCGGGTTGGTGATCGCCGTGCCCGAGACACGGTGCGGGTACTCCCGCTCCTGGTGCGCGCGGATCGTGCCGTACATGCCGTTGTTCAGCACCAGCACGATCGGCTGGCAGCCGGCCTGCAGCGCGGCGCCCAGCTCCATGCCGGTCATCTGGAAGTCGCCGTCGCCGGCAAAGCAGACGACGCAGCGCTCGCGGAACTCGGCCTTGGCGGCGACGGCGGCCGGCACGCCCGAGCCCATCGCGCCCGACTGCGGCCCCAGCAGCCGCTGGCGCGGGCCGAACCGGAAGTGCTTGTTCGGCCAGATCGCGAAATTGCCGGCGCCGTTGGTCAGGATGGCGTCGTCGGGCAGCACCTCCTGCAGATGGCGCATGATCTCGCCCATGTCCAGTCGGCCGGGCTGCGCCGGCAGATCGTGCGTCGCCAGCCAGCCGGCGCGGCCATGCGCGGTCCACTGCGCGCGGCTGTCCGAGGCCGGCAGCCAGGTCGCCTCGACGGCGGCCAGGAACGACTCCGGGTGCGCGTGGACCGGCAGCGCCGGGGCGTAGATCTTGCCCAGCTCGCGGTCCGAGGCGTGGACGTGGATCAGCCGCTGCACCGGGTCGGGCGCGCGGAACAGCGTGTAGCCGTCGGTCGTCGCCTCGCCAAAGCGCGGGCCCAGCGCCAGGATGACGTCGGCCTTGCCGACCATCTCCTTCATGTGCGGCGACATGCCGACGCCGGCATCGCCGACATAGCAGTCCGAGTGGTTGTCCATCAGGTCCTGGAAGCGGAAGACGCAGGCGACCGGCAGCCCGTTCCGCTCGGCAAACCCCTTGAGCAGCGCCCTGCCCCGATCGGTCCAGCCGCCGCCGCCCGCCATGATCAGCGGCCGCTCGGCGCGGGCCAGCATCTCCATCGCCTCGTCGACGGCGGCCTGATCGGCGCCGGGCCGGGCGATGCGGACCTTCGTGCCGGCGGCGGCGTCGGTGGCGGCCGAGAGCATGTCCTCGGGCAGCGCGACGACGACCGGGCCGGGCCGGCCGGACAGCGCGGTCGAGAAGGCGCGGCTGACGATTTCGGGCAGCCGGGCGGCGTCGTCGACCTCGGTCACCCACTTGGCGACCGTGCCGAACATGGCGCGGTAGTCGATCTCCTGGAACGCCTCGCGGTCGCGCATCCATGTCGCGATCTGGCCGACGAACAGCACCATGGGCGAGCTGTCCTGCATCGCCGTGTGCACGCCGATCGAGGCGTTGGTCGCGCCCGGCCCGCGCGTCACCATGGCGATGCCGGGCTCGCCGGTCAGCTTGCCGTGCGCCTCGGCCATGAAGGCGGCGCCGCCCTCGTGCCGTGTCAGGATCAATTCTATGTCGTTGGCGTCGTGCAGCCCGTCCAGCGCGGCCAGGTAGCTTTCGCCCGGCACGGCGAAGACCCGCCGCGCGCCCTGTTCGCGCAGGCACTCGACCAGCAGCGCCCCCCCGTGCCGCGTGCGTGTTCCGTCTGCCATGCCTGCCTCCTGTCCTGCCCGGCGCTTTCCTCACCGGGACGCCGCGGGCTGTCAAGCGGCGGGGCCGGCCGCGGATACTTCATCCGGCAGCGGGTCGCCGCCTCGCGGCTCAGCCCGGCTCGCGCAGCGCGTCCAGCAGCCTGTGCTTGAGGATCTTGCCCGTCGCCGCCGCCGGCAGCACCGGCAGGACGTGGTATTCGGCCGGGCGCTTGTAGGGCGCCAGCTCTTCCCGCGCCAACGCCTCGATCTCGGCGATGTCGATCTGGTGCCCCGGCACCGGTTGCAGGAAGGCGACGATCTCCTCGTTGCCGTCCTCGGCGGGCCGGCCGATGACGGCGGCGATTGCGACCGCCGGGTGCTTCGTCAGCACCCCTTCGACCTCGGGCGGATAGACGTTGAAGCCGGAGCGGATGATCAGCTCCTTCAGCCGCCCGGCGATGGTCAGGAATCCGCGCCCGTCGATGCGGCCGAGATCGCCCGTGCGGAACCAGCCCTCGGGCGTGATCGCCTGCGCGGTCAGCTCGGGCGCCTCGTAGTAACCCTTCATCACGCAGCGCCCGCGCAGCCAGACCTCTCCCGTCTCTCCTTCCGCCAGCGGCTCGCCCTCGCGCCCGGCGATGCGGAGCTCGACATTCGGGCAGACCGGGCCGACGCTGGTGTCGGCGACGGTCTCGCCATGCCGCGTCACCGCGCCCAGCGCGCCGGTCTCGGTCAGCCCCCAGCCGTTCGCCATCGGCATGCCGAACAGCCGCTCGACGCGGGCCTTCAGCCCCGGGTCGAGCGGCGCCCCGCCCGAGCCGATATAGGCCAGCGTCGGGGCGGTGATCCCGCCCTGCGCCTGGCCCGCCGCCGCGAGCGCCGCGAACATCGCCGGCACGCCCGAGAACGAGGTCACGCCGTCCTCGGCGAACGCACGCAGCGCCTCGGCCGGATCGAAGCGCGGCAGGAAGTCGACCCGATTGCCCTGCCAGAGCGCGGTGCCCAGCACGGCGCCGAGGCCGAAGATGTGGCTGATCGGCAGCGCGCACCAGACATGGGCCCCCGCGCCGGGCTTGCGGATCTCGGTCAGCGTCTGGGCGACGAAGGTCAGCGTGTCATGCGTCAGCATCACGCCCTTGGGCGTGCCCGTCGTGCCGGTCGTGTAGATCAGCGCCGCCACGTCCTGTGCCGGATCACCTGTGACCGGCTCCGGCTCGCCCGGCTCGGGCCAGCCGGCGATGCGGGCGCCGAGGTCCAGGAAGGCATCGACCGCGCCCAGCCGCCCGGCATGGCGTGCAGCGCCCTCCGAGACCGCGTCGGTGCAGACGACGACGCGCGGCCGGCAATGCGCCGCCAGCCGGTCGACCTCGTGCGCCGTCATGCGCGCGTTCAGCGGCACCGGCCAGGCGCGCAGGCGCTGCGCCGCGATGATCGCCACCGCCGCCGCGCGCGAGTTCTCGCAGACGATCAGCACCCGGTCGCCGGGCTGCACGCCGCGCTCGCGGTAAAGCTCGGCGGCCTGCTCGACCGCGGCGCCCAGCGCGCCGTAGGTCAGCCGCCCCAGCGGGTCGGTCAGCGCCACCGCGTCGGGCCGCACCGCCGCCCATTCGGCGACGATGTCGCCGGCCCAGTGCGCCTGCCCGGGGCTTGCCCCGTCGCCCGCGCCGCGCGACAGCACGCTCAAGGCGTCGCCGCCTCGCGATAGCCGGTCAGGAACGCCGTCAGGTTCCGCCCCAGCGCGTCGGACAGATAGCCCCCCTCCTGCACCAGCACCGTCGGCAGGCCGATGCCGGCCACCGCCCTGCCGATCCGCTCGAAGGCGCCGGTCGTCAGCCGCATGCCCTTCAGCGGGTCGTCCTTGTGCGCGTCCAGCCCCAGCGCGACGACCAGCGCGCCGGGCGCATAGGCGGCGAGGTGCCCGATCGCGTCGTCCAGCGCGACCATGTAGTCGGCGTCCTCGGTCGTGCGCGGCAGCGGGAAGTTGCGGTTGTAGTGCTCGCCCCGGCCGGTGCCGCGCTCGTGCGCATAGCCGCAGAGGAACGGGTAATAGACCGCCGGGTCGGCGTGCAGCGAGACCGTCAGCACGTCGTCGCGCGCGTAGAAGATGCCCTGCGTGCCGTTGCCGTGGTGGACGTCGACGTCCAGAACCGCCACCCGGTCGTGCGCCCGGCGCAGCACCTGCGCCGCGATGGCGGCGTTGTTGAGAAAGCAGAACCCGCCGGCCAGGTCCGCATAGGCGTGGTGCCCCGGCGGCCGGCAGAGCGCATAGACCGCCCGCTCGCCAGCCAGCACCGATTCGGCGGCGGAAACGGCCGTCCAGGCCGACCAGCACGCCGCCTCCCAGGTGTGCGGCCCGATCGGGCAGGCCGTGTCCGCCTGGTGGAAGGCCGCCTGCCCGACGGCCGAGGCCGGATAGCCGCCGAGCGACCGGTCGAGGTGCACGTTCGGCAGCACCTCCTCGGCCGCGCCCTCGACCTCGCGCCAGCGGGCGTGGATGGTCCGCAGGAAGGTCAGGTAGGCCGGCGGGTGGATGGCGGCGATGGGCGCCAGCCCGTGCTCGGCCGGGCGCTCGAACGACAGCCCGGCCTCGCGCGCGCCGGCCAGCAGGCGGTCGGCGCGCTCGGGCTGCTCGGTCGAGTTGCGGAACACGCCCGCCACCATGAAGCGGCGCGGCGCGTGGCGCTTCTGCTCGTCGGCGAAGAAGCCCCTCATGGCGCCGCCCCGTCGCATGGCGAGGTGGAACCCCGCCCTGCCAGCCGCGACCCGCAGGGCGGTGTTTCACCCCGCCTGCACACCCGCAATTCACTCACCGGCCGCGGCCTCCATCCCTTTTCGCGCGAACAACGGCACATAGGTCCCCATTTTCGCCGCCCGTTCCGGGTTCGACGCATTCCCGTCCAGCCCGCGCTTCTTCACGCCCTGCACGATCGCCGCCATGCGGAAGAAGCTGAAGGCGACGCAGAAGTCGAAGATCGGGATGCCCGACAGCCCCCGCCGCTCGCAATAGCGCGCGACGTATTCCTCCTCGGTCGGCACCCCGAGCGACCTGCGGTCGAGATCGCCGAACCCGCGGCCCTCGTCGCCGGTCGGCATCCGCCACTGCATGCACTGGTAGGCAAGGTCGCTGTAGGGATGCCCCAGCGTCGACAGCTCCCAGTCCAGCACGGCCAGCACGCGGCTGCCGTCGCGGGCGTAGATCAGGTTGTCGATGCGATAGTCGCCATGCACCAGCGTCGTGATGCCGTCATCCGGCGGCATGTTCGCCTCCAGCCAGGCGATCAGCGCGTCCATGTCCGCGATGGTTTCGGTCTCGCTCGCCCGGTACTGCTTCGTCCACCGCCCGATCTGGCGCGCGAAATAGCTGCCCGGCCGCCCGAAATCCTCCAGCCCCACCGCCGCGTAGTCGACGTCGTGCAGCGCCGCCAGGACGCGGTTCATGTCGTCGAACATCCGGCCGCGCGTCTCCGGGTCCTTGTCCGGCAGGCGCGGGTCGAAGTGCACGTCGCCGTCGACGCAGTCCATCACGTAGAACATGCTGCCGATGACGCTCTCGTCCTCGCAGAGGACGAACATCCTCGCCACAGGCACGTCCGTTGCGGCCAGCGCCCGTTGCACGCGGAACTCGCGGTCGACCGCGTGCGCCGATTTCAGCAATTGCCCCGGCGGCTTGCGGCGCAGCACGTAGCGCCCCGACGGCGAGGACAGGATGAAGGTCGGGTTCGACTGCCCGGTCGGGGTCTTCTTCACCTCGCAGCGGGCCGCGAAAGCCGGGAACGTGGGCGGCAAGATATTTCTCCACGACCTCGGCGTCCAGGCGCGCGGCGGCGTGCTGCTGCTCAGCTGTAGGTTTCTGCATGGGCGCGCTCCGGGCGTTCCAGGTGGGGGATCGCGTTGAACATGTTGAAGTAGACCGTGCGCTTCGTGAAGACCAGCCGGGTGATGCCGGTGTTGCGGGCCTGCAGGTTGAACTCGATCATCTTGTCAGGGCCGATCCCCAGCACCTGCGTCAGCACCATCGCGATGGCCCCGCCCGACGACGCCGCCAGCACGCGACCGGTCCCGCCCTCGGTCAGCCGGGTGATGGCGGTGCGGATGCGGGCCTCGAATGCCGCCCAGGTCTCGGCGCCCTCGATGTGGCCCTCCGCCCAGGCCATCAAGGCGGCGCGCAGCCTCTGAAAATGCTCGCGACGCTGATCCGGGTGGCCGCCGTGCTGGCCGGCGGTGTGGCCATGCGCTGCCAGCAGCCGGTCGCTGTCGTATTCCTCCAGCCCCTCGACGGTCTCGACCGAGCCGCCCAGCAGCCCGGCGATCGCCTGCGCCGTCTGCTGCTGGCGGCGCAGCGTTCCCGCCGCGATCCGGTCGAAGGTGACGCCGAGCTCGCGCAGGTGCTCGCCCAGCCACACCGCCTGCTGGCGGCCCAGATCCGTCAGCCGGTCGTAATCCTCGGTCGCGAAGGCGGCCTGCCCGTGCCGGACCAGCCATAGCTCGACGGCCATGCCATCTCCGAAGCGTTTTCAGAAAATTTTAAGCATCCCGGCGTAGAACCGCCCGCGCAAGCCGGGTCAAAGCGAAAGCACGGACCCGAGCCCGGGCGAGCGGTGCGGATGGCGGCGTAGCGACCCGCCCGAGGCGTCGCGGCTTTGGCCGAAACGACAATCGTGGCTGCGCAGCCACCTCTCTCCTTGCCCGCGCGACGCCGCGGGTTTCGCCTTGGGAGCGCGGCGCCGCAACGGTCCCGTTCCCCAGCACGAGAGCCCCGGCAAGGAACGGACGCAGGCGGCTAAAGCCGCCGGTACGCCCGGTTCCATTGCCTGTCGTCACACCTTCTCGTTGGTGTACTGGCGCAGCTCGCGCCGGGCGACCTGGCGACGGTGCACCGCGTCCGGCCCGTCGGCCAGCCGCAGCGTGCGGACATGCGTCCACATGCTGGCCAGCGGCGTGTCCTGGCTGATGCCGCGCGCGCCCTGCAACTGCACCGATTCGTCGATGATCTCGAGCGCCGTCAGGGGGGCCACGACCTTGATCATGCTGATCCAGGGCTGCGCCGCCTTGACGCCCTCGGTGTCCATCACCCACGCCGCCTTGAGGCACAGCAGCCGCGCCTGCTCGATCTCCATGCGCGCGTTGGCGATGATGTCGTAGTTCGCGCCCAGCGTCGCGATCTTCTTGCCGAACGCCTCGCGCTCCAACGAGCGGCGGCACATGATCTCCAGCGCCTTCTCGGCATGACCGATGGCGCGCATGCAGTGATGGATGCGGCCCGGGCCAAGCCGACCCTGGCTGACCTCGAAGCCGCGCCCCTCGCCCAGGATCAGGTCCTCGTGCCGGCACCTTCACGTCCGTGAAGCGGATGTGCATGTGGCCGTGCGGCGCGTCGTCCTCGCCATAGACCTCCATGGCGCGCAGGATCTCGATGCCGGGCGTGCCGGCGGCGACGGCGAACTGGCTGTGCCGGTGGTGCCGGTCGGCCTCGCGGGTTGGTCCTCGCCATGACGATGTAGACCTTGCAGCGCGGGTCGCCGGCGCCCGACGACCACCACTTCTCGCCGTTCAGTACCCAGTTGTCGCCCTGCTTCTCGGCCTTCAGCGAGATGTTGGTCGCGTCCGACGAGGCGACGTCCGGCTCGGTCATCAGGAAGGCCGAGCGGATCTCGCCCTCCAGCAGCGGTTTCAGCCATCGCTCCTTCATCGTGTCGGTGCCGTAGCGCTCGAACACCTCCATGTTGCCGGTGTCGGGGGCGGCGCAGTTGAAGACCTCGGCGGCGATGCGGACCTTGCCCATCTCCTCGGCAAGGTAGGCGTATTCGACGGTCGTCAGCCCCCAGCCCTTCTCGCTGCCGGTCAGCCAGAAGTTCCAGAGCCCGCGCTCCTTCGCCTTGGCCTTCAGCCCCTCGAGGATCTCGGTCATCCGGGGCGTGTACTCGAAGCGGTTGCCCGTCTTGCCGACCTCGGCGTGGAACTCGGCGTCCAGCGGCGCGATCTCCTCCTCGACCATGCGGCGGACCTTCTCCACCAGCGGCTTCACCCGCTCCGTCATCCCGAGGTCCATGGCGCGTCTCCTCTGTTCTGTCCGGCCCGCTTCTTCGCCGCCGTTATGGCGCGGCCCGGCCGGTCGCGCCAGAGGCGGTGCGCCGCGGCGGGCATCATCACCCGGATGATTGGCGCGGTCCGCGTCCCGCACGACGGCCCCGGGACCTCTGCCTCTTCCGTGCAATCGCAAGTTGTGGAACGCTGACCTTGCGGAAATTCCGCCACCAAAGAGGGAGAGAAGACATGACAGGATTGGGTAGAGCCGCGGCCGGAGCGGTATGCGCCTCGCTGCTCGCGCTCGGATGGGCCGCGACGGCGGGAGCAGAGGACTGCTCGGCCGACAACTGGAAGGCATGCAAGGGCAAGCCCTGGGTCGACGGCGACGACATGGAGACGCCGCTGGGCTCGAAGTGGTGGCCGAACGAGCAGTGGGGCGCCGACGACGAGGCCGGCTCGACCAACTACTACACCCAGCCCGAGATACTGCAGCGCGCGCTGGCGGCGAACAACGCGGAGAAGGTCTACAATCTCGGGCCATCCCTACTCGTCGAAATGCCGCTGTTCGGCGCGCGCAAGTTCGTCATGCACATCCCCGGCCTGCCGGCCGGCGGCCCGTTCGGCGCCGACAACCTGGTCTACAACGACGAGTTCATCGCCACCGAGATCGGCCAGGTCGGCACCCAGTTCGACGGGTTCGGCCATATCGGCGTCGCCACCGAGGGCGCGCGATAATGCCGGCGAGATGCGCTGGTACAACGGCTACCAGCTCGCCAACTCCGAGAACGTCTACGGTCTCAAGCACCTCGGCGTCGAAAAGCTTCACCCGATCGTCGCGCGCGGCATCCTGATCGACATCTCGGCGATCTGGGACGGCGACATGAAGGCCGGCGACGAGGTGAAGGTCGAGCACATCAAGAAGGCGCTGGAAGCGCAGGGCATGGCCGACTTCAAGTTCGAGCCGGGCGACGCCGTGCTGTTCCGCTATGGCTGGGAGAAGCACTGGGACGACGCCGAGACCTTCAACGGCGGCGAGCCCGGGCTGGGGATGGAGGCCGCGCGCTGGGTCGCCGAGAACAAGGTCGGCGTCACCGGCCACGACGCCTGGGCGGGCGACGCGGTGCCGAACCCGGACCCGGGCTGCGTGTTCTGCGTGCACGCCTACCTGCAGACCCGGAACGGCATCGTGAACCAGGAGAACCTGGTGCTGTCCGAGCTCGCCAAGGACAAGGTCTGGGTGTTCACCTACATCTTCACACCGACGCCGATCGCCGGGGCCACCGGCTCGGCCGGCGCGCCGATCGCCATCAAGTGAGCGGTCGCCGCTGAGCTACAAGGGCGGCCCGCGGGCCGCCCTTTCCGTCTTGCCGCCCGGCCTCAGTGCACCGGCGGCGGCCCGCCGAAGGTCGTGCGGTACATCAGCCGGCGCTGGCCGAAATAGTCGTTCACCGCGTAGTGCTGCGTCTGGAAGTTGTCCCAGATCGCCACCGTGCCCTGCCGCCAGCGCAGCCGCAGCTGGAACTCGGGGCGCAGCACGTGGCGCTGTATCTGATCCAGCAGCGGCCGGCTCTCGGCCTCGGTCAGGCCGTCGAGGCGCACGGTGTAGGTCGGGTTCAGGAACAGCCCCCGCCGGCCCGTGCGCGGGTGCGTGAAGACCGCCGGGTGGCGGCGCTCCTCGTCGGCCTTGGGGTCACCGCGCTTCATCGGCACGTTCGAGCGCGTGCCCGCCGGCGGCGCCCATTTCACGCCATAGGGCTTGCCGACATGGATCGCGTCGCGCCCCTCCAGCAGCTTTTGCAGCGGCTCCGGCAGCGTCTCCCAGGCCGCGACCTGGCTGGCCCAGACGGTGTCGCCGCCATGGCTCGGGATCTCGACGCCGTTCAGCACCGAGCCGGCCGGCGGCTCGGGCAGGAAGCTGAGGTCGCTGTGCCAGTCGCCGCCGAAGGTGCCGCCCGTGTCGTCCGCTTCCTTGAGGACGCGGATGACGAAGGGCTCGTCCGGCATGGTGTCGATATAGTCGTCGCGGATGATCGGCCCGAAGGCCTCGGTCAGCCGCTTCTGCGCCGCGATGTCCAGCGCCTGGTCGCGGAAGACCAGCACCTGGTGGCGCGCCAGCGCATCCTTCAGCGCCTCGGCCAGGTTCTCGCCGATCGGCTGCGCCAGGTCGACGCCGGTGATCTCGGCGCCGATCCGGCCAGTGATCTTCTCTTCGTGCATTGAGTCGCTCCGTGGTCCCTCGCCCCGGTTCTAGCCGCCTCCGCCCTCGCCGGCCACGGCCTTGCCGAAGCGCGGCAGCGCCGCCTTCTTCAGCGCCGCCCGGGCGCGCCCGGGCGCCACGCCGGCGCCCGCCAGCACGGTCTCGACGATCTGCCCCATGGGCCCGGGCGAGACACTCAGCAGTTCCCAGAGAAAGCCGTCGGGGTGCCGCGCCTCGATCCCGTGCGCCGCCAGCGCCCGGCGCGGAAAGTCGCGGACGTTGAAGGTGACCAGCGCGTCGGCCCCGCCCGCCACCGCCGCCGCAAGCACGTGCGCGTCGGCCGGGTCGGGCAGCCGGATCGCCGCCTCGACTGCCGGCGCCGCCTCGACCCGCGCCGCCGGAAAGCGCGCCGCCATGGCCGCCTGCGCCGCCACCGCCTCGTCCTCGGCGCCGAGGCCCTGCTTCGAGGCGATTGCGATACGCCACTCGTCGAAGACCCGCGCCGACCAGAGCGGCACGAGCAGCCCCGCATCGGCCGCGCCCAGCAGCAGCCTGCGGACAAGCGGCGGGTAGAGCACGCAGGCGTCGAGGAAGGCGCGCGTCATCGCCCGCAAAGCCCCCCCGAGCCGCCGCGGCCCCCCGTCGCGGGGACGGAGATCTCGCGGACCGTGCGCTGCCCCCATCGCCGGCCGTGACGGCGGGCGCGCCCGAAGCCGTGGCGGCCGGGCGAGCGGCGGGCCATCAGTCCAGCCGGAAGAACAGCGCCTTCAGGTACCCCGTCTCGGGCAGGCCGACATGCACCGGGTGGTCCGGTCCGGCGCGGCCCGAGCGGATCAGCGCGCCATCGCGCCCGGCCTTGCGCAGGCCCGCGACGCAGGCGCGGTGGAACGGCTCGACGCCGACCGCATGGCTGCACGAGCAGAGCGCCAGCAGGCCGCCCGGCGCCACCAGCGGCGCCGCCAGCCGGGCCAGCCGCTCGTAGGCGCGGAGCCCCGCCTGCACCGCCTGCTTCGCCGGCGCGAAGGCCGGCGGGTCGCAGACCACGATGTCGAACAACTCACCCTGCATCGCCTCCAGCGCGCGGAAGGCGTCGGACTGGCGGGCGTCGTAGCCCCCGGCCACGGCCATGCGGCCGGCGGCCTCGGTGGCCAGCGCCAGCGCCGGGGCCGAGCTGTCGACGGCCACGACTTGCGCGGCACCCCCGGCCAGCGCCGCCAGGCCAAACCCGCCGACATGCGCGAACACGTCCAGCACGCGCGCATCGCGGGCGATCCGCCGGGCGAAGGCGTGGTTCTCGCGCTGGTCGTAATAGAGCCCGGTCTTCTGCCCGCCCTCGACATCGGCCAGGTAGAGCGCGCCGTTCATCGGCACCTCGACCGGCCCGTCCAGCCGACCGCGCACCACCTCGATGCGCTCGTCCAGCCCCTCCAGCGCGCGCACGCGCGAGGTCGCGTTGACGACCACCGTGGCGCAGCCGGTCGCCTGCACCAGCCCGTCGACCAGCGGCCCGAGCAGCCGATCTGCCCAGGCGGCGTTCGGCTGCACGACGGCGGTGTCGCCATAGCGGTCGACGACGACCCCGGGCAGCCCGTCGCCCTCGGCGTGGACCAGCCGGTAGAACGGCCCGTCATAAAGCCGTTCGCGCAGCGCCAGCGCGCGCCGGAAGCGGGCGGCGAACCAGTCTGCGTCGACCACCGCTTCGGGGTCTGCGTCGACCAGCCGCGCGGCAATCTGGCTGCCGGCATTGAAGGCCGCCAGCCCCAGCACGCGCTCGCCTTCGACCAGCCGCACCAGCGCGCCAGCCGCGATCTTCTTCGTCCGCCGGTCCATGGCCAGCTCGTCGGCAAACGCCCAGGGCGCGCCCTCGGCCAGCCGCCGCCCCTTGCCGGGGCGCAGCTTGACGGTGGGCCGCCCGGTGGCGCCGTCGCCGGAGCCGTCGACGGGGTCGACGTCGGCGCTGTCGACGGGACCCGCGGGATAATCAGGGCTGTGCATGCGCCTCCCTAGCCGGAACGGGCGTTCGGCGGAAGGGGATCAGGCGCGGGCGGACATATGCGAGGGCATCCGGGCGGTGACGCCGGCGGGGCGGCGAACGGCGATGCGCGCCCAGGCGGCGTGCAGCATCCGGCGCATGGCCTGGCCGCGCATCTCCTTCGCCCGCTCGACGATCGCCCGCGCCTCGGCAGCGGTGGCGAACTTAGCGGTCTGGGTCTCGTTCCGGGTCTCGGTCTCGATAAACATCGGTCTGTCCTGCATCATGGGGCCTTCCCGGCCCCCGGGGAGTACGCAGGTAGGCATCCCCCCGCCGCAGAGCACCGTCGCGAACGCAAGCCGGGTTGCCGTGCCCGTCAAACCTGCGCGGCCACCCCGCCACGCTCCATCCTCCCGACCCCGGCGGTCCGCCCCGCCGACCGCGACTCGGGGCGGCCGTCAAGAGTGCTCAGCACCGGCGCAGCCGGCCCGCCCTTGACGGCCGCCGCGACTCGCAGAACGATCGCGCCCGGCCCGACCCGAGGTCGGGCCTTTCCCAGCCCTCCTTCTTTACCGGGCTTCCACCAGCGCTTGCCCGGAGAGCGCGCGCACCGGAGCCCCCTGCGGCCTCGGCCGAAAGCGGCGCCTTGGCGCCGTGGCAGGCCGAGACAGGGCGCATGCGGGCGCAGCCCGCATTCCGCCTGCTTCACCCGTACCCGAGAGACAGCGGCCTGCCGGACCCCGCGCGCGGCGGGACCGCGTTTCATTCAGAGGCCGATTTCCGATCCCGGCCGCGCCGCGTCCTCCAGCCAGGCGACCAGGTGGTGCGCGTAGCTGCGGAAGGCGACGACCTCCCAGGTCTCGGCGTCGAGGCGCCAGAACGCCACCGCGACGCCGCCCAGGTGCGTCCGCCGGGCGCTGCCGGGCGGAAAGGCGCGATCCGACAGGTCCGGGGGCGCGCCCTTGGCCAGCACCTCGCCGACCGCCGGGCCGGTCAGGCGCAGCACGGTGCGAGCGTCCGACATGTCGAGCGCCAGGTGATGCTCGCCGTCCAGCGCCTCGCCCAGCCGCGCCATCGTGTCGCCGGCCTCGGCGTAGGGCACCAGCAGCAGCAGCTCGTCAGGCGCCATCCAGACGGCGGCGCGTCCGTCCGCGACACCGTCCTCGCGCGCGACCTGCCAGACGCCCGGCACCTCGACCCCGGCGAATTCCTTCACGGCGCCCGCGACTGCCGGGTTGCCAAGATCGCCCTTCAGCGCCACCTGGCCGCGCAGCCCGGTGTCCTCGATGCCGATGTAGCCGGGGGCGCGGCGGCCCTCGAGGGCAGAGACGGCGTCAGGCATCCTGCTTCTCCCCCGCCCTGTCGTAGAAGACCGGGTCGACGATCTCGGCCCGGATGACCTTGCCCCCGCCGACCGGGAACTCCAGCCACTCGCCCGAGCGCGACAGCCCGTCCTCGACCAGCCCCATCGCGATCGAGCGCTCCAGCGTCGGCGAGAAATAGGTCGAGGTCACGTGCCCGATCGTCTCCATCGCGACATGCTCGCGCACCCGCTTCACGGCGTGCGCGCCATCCGGCAGCACCACCGAGGGGTCCTCGGTGCGCAGCCCGACCAGCTGCTTGCGCCCGCGCCGCGTCAGGTCGGCGCGCTCCTGCGCGCGCTTGCCGATGAAGTCGGCCTTCTTCTTCGAGACCGCCCAGCCGAGGTTCAGGTCCTGTGGCGTGACGGTGCCGTCCGTCTCGTCGCCGATCATGATGAACCCCTTCTCGGCGCGCATGACGTGCAGCGCCTCGGTGCCGTAGGGCATGACGCCGTGCGCCTGGCCGGCGGCCAGCAGCGCCTCCCACAACGCCATGCCGTAGCCGGCCGGCGTGGCGATCTCGTAGGACAGCTCGCCCGAGAACGAGATGCGGAAGATGCGCACCGGGCAGCCGGCCACCTGTCCCTCGACGAAGGCCATGAACGGCAGCGCCTCGCCCGAGATGTCGAGGTCGGTCCCGGCGCCCTCCAGCAGCTTGCGGGCGTTCGGGCCGACGACGCCGATCTGCGCCCACTGGTCGGTGACGTTGGCGGTGTAGACCTGGAAATCCCACCACTCGGTCTGCAACCATTCTTCAAGGTGCGCATGCACCCGGTCAGAGCCGCCGGAGGTCGTGTGGCAGAGGAACGAGTCCTCCGACAGCCGCACCACCACGCCGTCGTCGAACAGGAACCCGTTCTCGTTGCACATCAGCCCGTAGCGGCAGCGCCCCGGCTTCAGCGTCGACATCATGTTGGTGTAGATCAGGTCCAGGAACCTGCCCGCGTCCGGCCCCTTGACGATCAGCTTGCCCAGCGTCGAGGCGTCGAGCAGCCCCACCTTCCGGCGCGCGTTCAGGATCTCGCGCGTCACCGCGGCGTGGCGGTCCTCGCCGGGGCGGCGATAGCAGAACGGTCGGCGCCAGTCGCCGACCGGCTCCCAGTCGGCGCCGTTGGCGTCGGACCAGGCGTGGATGGGCGAGCGGCGGACCGGCTTGAACAGCGCCCCCTTCGCCTGCCCCGTGATCGCGCCAAAGCTGATCGGCGTGTAGGGCGGGCGGAAGGTCGTCGTCCCGACCTCGGGCACCGGCACGCCGCGCTCGTCGGCCAGGATCGCCAGGCCATTGATGTTGCTCGTCTTGCCCTGGTCGGTCGCCATGCCCAGCGTCGTGTAGCGCTTGGCGTGCTCGACGCTCTCGTAACCCTCGCGCGCCGCCAGCCGCACATCGGCCGCCGTCACGTCGTTCTGGAAATCGACGAAGTGCTTCGTGCCATGCGCGTAAGCCCCGCGCGCCGGCGAGAACCAGAACGGCTCCAGCGGCGCCTCCTCCGGCGCCTCGACCGCCACGCCGGGCAGAATGTCCGCCGTCCGCAGCGCCCCGTCGGCGGCGCCGACGCATGTCGCCATCGCCTCGCCGTCCGCGCCCAGCGGCGGGCGGTCGTGGTCGGGGCGGAACATCGCGCCCGCCTCGTCCCAGCGCAGCTTGCCGGCGCAGTGCGACCAGAGGTGGACGGCCGGGCTCCAGCCGCCCGAAACGGCCACCAGGTCGCACTCGATCCGCTCGGCCGTGCCGCCCAGCCCGCCCGAGCCGGTCAGCCGCCCGACCTGCACCGCCTCGACGCGGCGCCGACCCTCGGCGTGGTCAATGGCGTGCCCGGCGCGCACCGGGATGCCGAGCGCGCGCACCCGCTCGGGCAGCGCGCCCGCGGCCTCGCGCCGCGTGTCGAGCACGGCCGCCACCGTCGCCCCGGCCTCGGCCAGCGCCAGCGCGGTGCGATAGGCGTCATCGTTGTTGGCGAAGACCACCGCCCGCTGCCCGGGCAGCACGCTCCAGAGGCGCACATAATCGCGCACCGCCGAGGCCAGCATCACCCCCGGCATGTCGTTGTTGGCAAAGACCAGCGGCCGCTCCAGCGCGCCGGTCGCCAGCACGATCCGCCTGGCCCGCACCCGCCACAGCCGGTGGCGCGGCGCGCCGGGCGTGCCCGGCCGGTGGTCGGCGACGCGCTCGTAGACCAGCGCATAGCCGTGGTCGTAGAGCCCCGAGGCCATCGCGCGGGCTCGCAGGCGGACGTTCTCCATCGCCTCCAGCGCGTCGACCTGCGCGCGCACCCAGTCAGGCCCGTCCTGCCCGTCGATGCGGTCGCCGTCGACCAGCGCGCGGCCGCCCCAGTGCGCCGCCTGCTCGACCAGCAGCACCTCGCCGCCCTGCTCCGCCGCCGCGCGCGCCGCCGCCAGACCGGCGATGCCGCCGCCCACCACCAGCGTGTCGACATGGACGTGGACGTGCTCGTAGCGGTCTGGGTCGGCCTGTTTCGGCGCCCGGCCGAGGCCGGCGGCGCGGCGGATCAGCGGCTCGTAGACGTGCTTCCACGCCTGCCGCGGGTGGATGAAGGTCTTGTAGTAGAAGCCTGCCGGGAACACCGGCGCCAGCTTGGACAGCCAGTTCGTGACCACCCCGACATCGGTCTCGAGGCTGGGCCAGCGGTTTTGCGAGGCGGCCACCAGCCCCTCGTGCAGCGCCGTCGTCGTCGCCCTCTGATTCGGCTCGTACCGGCCGCCCTCGCCCACGCCCATCAGCGCGTTCGGCTCCTCGGCGCCGGACGCCAGGATGCCGCGCGGCCGATGGTACTTGAACGACCGACCGACCAGCACGCGGTCGTTCGCCAGCAGCGCCGAGGCCAGCGTGTCGCCCGCGAACCCCGACAGGCGCGTGCCGTCGAAGGTGAACGACACCGGCCGGTCGCGGTCGAGCAGCAGGCCGCCCCTGTCCAGGCGCGCGCTCATGGCTGCCACCCCGGCCGGCGGGTCCTGATTCGCTCGATCAGCTCGGCCGGCGGCTCGGTGGTCTGGGCGGAGTAGGTGCCGAACACTTCCAGCGTCGCCGTGCAGCGCGCGGCGTGGAACCACTTGCCGCAGCCATAGGCGTGGCGCCAGCGCTCGAAGTGCACGCCCCGCGGGTTGCGGCGCTCGAAGAGGTAGGCGGTAAACTCCTCGTCCGAGGACCCCGGCGCGAAGCGTTTCAGGTGGGCTTCGCCGCCCGCGACGAGCTCGGTCTCGGCGCAGTCGGCGCCGCAGTTCGGACATCTGAGCTGGAGCATCGGCTTACCCCCGAACTCGGTGCTATCGGTCGCGGGGGCGTCTTCGCACAGGCGGGCGGGGATCGAAAGCCGCGAGGCGTCGCAAAACGGCCATTCTGCGACGTGCCGCGCCGGGGCGACCCGGGGCCGCAGGGGCGACGGGCGCGCGGGCGCCGCCGGTCGCAGAGACCGCCGCGCCGTGATACGGCGCGGCGGATGCAGGTTCCAGGGGCGCGCCGTGGCAACGGCGCGGGGCGGAAGGTCAGTTCTGCGCGGGCGCGGCGGGAGCCGGCTCTGCCGGCGCGGCCGGGGTCGTCTCGGCCGGGGTCGTCTCGGCCGGCGCGGCGGGGGCCGTCTTGATCTCGACGTTGTTCTCGACGGGTGCCGCGGGCACCGCCACGACAGGCGTCTGGTCCTGGGTCGAGACCCCGACGGTATCGACGTCGCCGCCCGTGAAGCCGCCGCCCCAGAAGACCAGGGCGATCAGCGCGACCGCGACCACGAGGCCGCCCACGATGAAGGCCATCGTCGTGCCGCCGCCGGTGCGCCGTTCGCGCTCGACATAGGTGTTGGTGTGACTCTCTCGGCGTTCGGGTTCCATTTAAGCGATCCTTCTGCTGAATACCGGGGAGCCGGGGAACCCTTCGAAGTCACTGAACTCGCGGGAATCTACCGGCCCCGGAACGCGCCATGAACGCCGGCCGGAAAGGATCGTTCCGCGCAGGCCCCGGCGGGACTGGCATCGCGTCGCTCGCGGCGAGGATCTGCGCCGATGCGATTCGAGGGCCGCCTTTCGCTCGCGCGTCGATCCGCGCGCGCGTTGATCCGGGGCCGGAATATCGGCGTGGCCGGCCTCAGTGCGCCACTGCCGCCGCCACGCTCTCGTCGATCATTCGGCCCTCGGCGAAACGCTCCAGCCCGAACGGCCCCGCCACGTCGTCCTGCCCGTTGGCCAGCATCGAGGCGGTCGCCCAGCCGCTGCCCGGAATCGCCTTGAAGCCACCCGTGCCCCAGCCGCAGTTCAGGTAGATGCCCTCGACCGGCGCCGGGCCGATGATCGGCGAGCGGTCGCCGGTGATGTCGACGATGCCGCCCCAGTGCCGCAGCATCTTCAGCCGCGAGATGATGGGGAAGGTCTCGCAGAGCGCCCGCACGGTCTCCTCGATGTGGTGGAACGACCCGCGCTGCGTGTAGGCGTTGTAGCTGTCGGTGCCGCCGCCGATGACCAGCTCGCCCTTGTCGGACTGGCTCATGTAGCCGTGCACCGTGTTCGCCATGACGACGATGTCCATGACGGGCTTGATCGGCTCGCTGACCAGCGCCTGCAGCGGCACCGATTCGATCGGCAGTCGGAACCCCGCCATGTCGGCCAGCACGCTGGCGCTGCCGGCGACCACCATGCAGAGCTTGTCGCAGCCGATCTCGCCCTTCGTCGTCTGCACGCCGGTCACGCGGCCGCCCTCGACGTCGACGCCCGTCACCTCGCATTGCTGGATGATGTCGACGCCCAGGTCCGAGGCCGCGCGCGCGTAGCCCCAGGCCACCGCGTCGTGGCGCGCCGTGCCGCCGCGCGGCTGCCAGAGGCCGCCCAGCACGGGATAGCGCGGCCCGTCCAGCTCGATGATCGGGCACACCTTCTTGACGAAGGCCGGGTCGACCAGCTGCGACCTGATACCGGCGGCGCGGTTGGCGTGCGCCGTGCGCTTCCAGGCGCGCAGCTCGTGCTCGGTCTGGGCCAGCATCAGGACGCCGCGCGGGCTGAACATGATGTTGAAGTTCAGCTTCTGGCTCAGTTCCTCGTAGAGCCCGCGCGACAGCTCGTAGATCGCCGCCGAGGGCGGCTGCAGGTAGTTCGAGCGGATGATCGTCGTGTTCCGCCCGGTGTTGCCGCCGCCCAGCCACCCCTTCTCCAGCACCGCGATGTCGCGGATGCCGTGATTCTTCGCCAGGTAGTATGCGGTGGCCAGCCCGTGCCCGCCGCCGCCGACGATAATCACCTGATAGCGCCGGCGCGGCTCGGGGCTGCGCCAGGCGCGCTCCCACCCGGTGTGGTAGCCGAGCGCCTGGCGGGCCAGCGCGAAGGCGGAATAGCGTTTCATCGGCGACTCTCCCGGCCATCGGATCGCGGCGCGATGCATCGACGCTGCATCGACGCGGGGGACCCTACCCGACGGGCCGGGGCGGGTGCACGCGAATCCGCCCCTTCGCGCCCGGGCCGCGACATCGGCCGCCGCCTCGGGGCCGGGCGGGGGGCCGGGCGGGCGGCTGGGGCCGGTGGTCAGGCGTGACGCAGCCGTGACCCCGCGGCAGTTGCGCGGCAATCGGCCGGGTTCTAGGTAGGGCGCGGGGCATGCGGGGTGACGATGCTGACCTTTTATCTGATCGCGGGCGGGCTGGCGGTGCTCGCGGCCGCCGGGATTGTGCGGCCGCTGATCGCCGGGCGCGGCGATGCGGACAACCGCGACGCGCGCGACGCGGCGGTGTTCCGCGACCAGCTGGCCGAGGTCGAGCGCGACCTGGCGCGAGGCACGATCACGCCCGACGAGGCCGAGGGCGCCCGCGCCGAGGTCTCGCGCCGGCTGATCGCCGCCGACCAGCGGGCGCGCCGCGGCGGCGCGACGCATCCGGCGCCGCAGGGGCATTCGGGCCTCGTCGCCGGGCTGGCGCTGGTCGGCACGCCGGCGCTGGCGGCGGCGCTCTATTTCGGGCTGGGCTCGCCCGGCGTGCCGGATCAGCCGCTGGCCACGCGGCCGCAGGCTCTCGCCGGCGGCGCCGCGGCGGAACGCCCCGGCCAGGCCGAGGCCGAGGCGGAGATGGCCGGCCAGCCACGCCAGCCCGCCGAGACCGACGCGGAATACAAGGCGATGGTCGACCGGCTGCAGACCATGCTGGCCGACCGCCCGAACGATCTGCAGGGCCACAGGCTGCTGGCGAACGCGTTGATGAACCTCGGCCGCTACGGCGAGGCGTGGCGCGCCTACGACAAGGTCATCGCGCTCTCCGGCGGCACGGTCGACGCCGAGACCCGAGGCGCCAAGGCCGAGGGCATGATCCTGGCCGCCGGCGGCTACGTCTCGCCCGAGGCCGAGGCCGAGATCGCGAAGGCGCTGGACCTGGACCCCGCGCTGCCGATCGCGCGCTACTACGGCGGGCTGGCGCTGCAGCAGGCCGGCCGTACGGACGCCGCCATCGCCATGTGGCAGTCGCTCCGCCGCGACAGCCCGCCGGACGCGCCCTACCTGAAATGGCTGGACATGATGCTGGCCGACGCCCAATCGGCGCGCGGCGGGCCCGCGGGCGGCGCCATTCCGGGGCCGACCGGCAAGGACATCGCCGCCGCCGAGCAGCTGACGCCCGAGCAGCGGGCCCAGATGATCGACGGCATGATCGCCCGTCTGGACGCACGACTGACGCAGCAGGGCGGCACCGCCGAGGAGTGGGGGCGCCTGATGGCATCCTACGCCACGCTCGGCCGCAAGGAGGCGGCGGCGGACGCCTACCGGCGCGCGCTCGCGGCGCTCGGCGACGGACCGGAGGCCGATGCTGTCCGGGCGCAGGCGGCCCGACTGGGCCTGGCGCCCGCCGCCCCCGTCTCCCCCGCCGCCCCTGCCGCCCCCGCCGCGCCGCAGGCGGGCGCTCCCGGCCCCACCCCGGCCGACATGGCCGCCGCGGCGCAGATGTCGCCCGAGGAGCGGGCCGCGATGGTCCAGGGCATGGTCGCAAAGCTCGAGGCGCGCCTGACCGAGCAGGGCGGCAGCGCCGCCGAGTGGCTGCGCCTGATCGAGTCCTACATGAAGCTCGACAAGCCGCAGGAGGCCGCGCGCGCCTACGGGCTGGCGGCCGAGGCCCTGCAGGGCGACCCGCAGGTCGGCTTCATCAAGGAACAGGCCCTGCTGCTGGGCGTTCCGCTGCAATGACGCCCCCCTCCCCCTCCGCGGCAGCCCCCGGCACGATGGTCGGCGAGGACCTCGCCGCCCTGCCCCCGACGGGCGCGCTGATGGGGCTGGACCCGGGCAGCAAGACCATCGGCGTCGCCGTCTCGGACGGGCTTCGCCTGACCGCCACCGCGCTCGAGACCATCCGCCGGCGCAAGTTCGCCGACGACGCCGCCCGGCTGGCCGAGATCGCGCGCCACCGCGCCATCGCCGGCGTCGTCGTCGGGCTGCCGCTGAACATGGACGGCAGCGCCGGGCCGCGCGCCCAGTCGGCCCGCGCCTTCGCGCGCAACGTCGCCGCCGCGCTGGACCTGCCGGTCGCGCTCTTCGACGAGCGTCTCTCCAGCGAGGCCGCCGAGGAAGCGATGGAGGCCGCCGCCATGTCGCGCCGGCGCCGCGCCGGGGCGATCGACCGGATCGCCGCCGCCGTCATCCTGCAGGGCGCGCTCGACCGGCTGGCCGTGACAGTGCGGAGCGAGCCATGACGGACGAGATCTGGCAACGCGCCGAGATCCAGAGCCCCTGCGTCAAGGTCTGCGTCGTCAAGCCCGAGGCCGGCATCTGCATCGGCTGCCACCGCACGGTCGACGAGATCGCCCGCTGGTCGCGCATGACCGCCGAGGAGCGCCGCGAGGTCATGGACGCGCTGCCGACTCGCGCCCGCCTGCTGACGCGGCGCGCCGGCGGCCGCAGCGGCCGGTTGAGCCGGCAGGGCCCCGATCGCGGATAAGGATGCATTTCAGCGATTTGGGCGGCCGGTGACAGTAAAAGCCCCCGACGCGCCGTATTTACAAAGCACGGTGCGTCCGGCAGGCTTGATGCGGGGTTAAGCGGCTCCGCCATCAGGGGTGCCGTCGACACCGGGCAGCCTGCCCGGCCATCGAGCGAGGGCTTGCGTGCGCGCGAACATGCTATTCTGGCCGCTGGTCGTCCTGTGCCTCGTTACGATGGCCCTGTACCTGGCCGGGCCGCCGGCGCCCGGCTTCCTGAATCAGACCCAGGGCGATCAGCGCCTGGTCTATCTCGTCGTCTTCACCGCCGGGCTGGTCTTCGCGGGCGCCGGCCGCGTGCTGCTGAGCGGCGGCGCGCGGACGGTGCGCCATGCGACCGCCTGGGTCACGATCTTCGCAACCGTCGCGTTCGGCTATGCCAGCCGCGAGGAGCTGCGGCCGATCTACGACCGGCTGCGCGGCGACATCTACCCCTCGGTGGCGCTGTCGACCACGCAGGGCGAGGCCGAGCTGCGCCGCGCCTGGGACGGCCATTACCGCGCCGAGGCCGACGTCAACGGCGTGCGCATGCGGCTGATGATCGACACGGGCGCCTCGATGGTGCTGCTGCCCTACGAGGAGGTGCGCGCGCTGGGCATCAACCCGGAAGAGCTGATCTTCTCGCTGCCGGTGACGACGGCGAACGGCACCTCGACGGTGGCGCCGGTGCGGCTGTCGTCGATCAAGATCGGCCCGATCGCCGCCTTCGACGTGCAGGCCGCCGTGGCGCATCCCGGCCGGCTGAAGATCGGCCTGCTGGGCATGAGCTTCCTCGACAAGCTGAGCGAGACGTCGTTCCGCGGCGACACGCTGATCCTGCGCAACTGAACCCCGCACCCCGGCCGCGCAAGGGCGGGGTCCGATCCGGTGCTCCGAACCTCACGGGCGTCGTCATCCCCGCGAACGGCGGGGATCTGGGTGAACCCATCGAAAACCCCGCTTCCGGAGGAAAGACGCATCACGACCCGCGCGGGAACTGCGCCAGCTCCCCAAGGCGACCCTCTGTCGGCTCAGAACAGCGCGTCGACCCCGCCGGACAGCACCTCGAACCCGATGCCCAGCGTCGCCGCGCACATCAGGTAGCCGAACAGCGCCAGGTAGCCGTCGCCGCTCATCAGCGCCAGTCCGAAGGCCAGCACGCCGATCGACGGCGCCGACACGGCGTAGGGGATGAAGTTCAGCGGGTAGTAGCTCAGCACCAGCAGGATGATCGCGATCGTCATCACCAGGCGCTGCGGCCGGCCGCGCGTCAGGAACTCGAGCCGGGGATGGAGCCAGCGGTCGATCCTGCGCACCCAGCCGCGGGACTTGTCGACGGCCTTCTCGACCTTCCCGGCCGAGATGCTGCGCTTGCCCAGGAACCGCGGCACCCAGATGCCGCCGCGTCGGTGCATCAGCGACTGGCCGATCACCAGCAGCATCATCGTCGCCGTGATCAGCGTCACCCCCGGGATGCCGCCGACCAGCGGCAGCGCCGAGACCAGCGCGATCACGCTGATCAGCGCGCCGATCGAGCGGTCCTCGAAGGCGTCGACGATGTCGTCGACCGAGACCTCGTCCTCGCCCGCCTCGGTCAGCCCGTCCAGCAGGCCCTCCAGCGGGCCGGCGCGGCCGATCCCGCCCTCAGCCGCCGACTCGGTCTCGGGCTCCTCCTCCAGGATGCTCGGAGCTTCCTCCTGTTCGTCCTGATCGGCGGGCTGATCGGCGGGCTGATCGGCGGGCTGATCGGCGGCCTGATCGGCGGCCCCGCCCCTCTGGTTTTGCGACTCGGTCATGGCTGGTTGCCAACGCTGTCACGTCGCGGCGGTTCCCCTGCTTGACCGGGCGGGCGCGGCCGTGCCAAAGGCCCGGCTCGCCGGGCGACGAGGATTTCCATGGGTTTCAGGTGCGGTATCGTCGGGCTGCCGAACGTCGGCAAGTCCACGCTCTTCAACGCGCTGACGCGCACCGCGGCGGCGCAGGCGGCGAACTATCCGTTCTGCACGATCGAGCCGAATGTCGGCGAGGTCGCCGTGCCGGACGAACGGCTGGAGACGCTGGCCGGCATCGCGAAGTCGAAGCAGGTCATCCCGACGCGGCTGACCTTCGTCGACATCGCCGGGCTGGTGCGCGGCGCGTCCAAGGGCGAGGGCCTCGGCAACCAGTTCCTGGCCAACATCCGCGAGGTCGACGCCATCGCGCACGTGCTCCGCTGCTTCGAAGACGGCGACGTCACGCATGTCGAGGGCCGGGTCGACCCGGTCGCCGACGCCGAGACGGTCGAGACCGAGCTGATGCTGGCCGATCTCGACTCGATCGACCGCCGCCTGCAGAACCTGCAGCGCAAGGTGCGCGGCGGCGACAAGGAGGCGGTGGCGCAGGTCCGCCTGCTCGAGACCGCGAAGGCGGCGCTGGACCAGGGCCGCCCGGCCCGCACCGTCGAGATCGCCGAGGACGACCGCCGCACCTGGCGCGCGCTCGGCCTCATGACCTCGAAGCCCGTGCTCTACGTCTGCAATGTCGACGAGGGCTCGGCCGCCACCGGCAACGCCCACTCGGCGCGCGTCGAGGAGATGGCAAAGGCCGAGGGCGCGGCCTCCGTCGTGATCTCCGCCGCCATCGAGGAGGAGATCGCCCAGCTCTCGGACGAGGACCGGGCCGAGTTCCTGTCCGACCTCGGGCTGGACGAGGCCGGGCTGGACCGGCTGATCCGCGCCGGCTACGGGCTGCTGGGGCTGATCACCTACTTCACCGTCGGTCCGAAGGAGGCGCGCGCCTGGACGATCGCCGACGGCACGCTGGCGCCGCAGGCGGCCGGCGTCATCCACGGCGATTTCGAGCGCGGCTTCATCCGCGCCGAGACGATCCCCTACGACGCCTTCGTCGCCTGCGACGGCGAGCAGGGCGCCAAGGACGCCGGCCGGATGCGCGTCGAGGGCAAGTCCTACCGCGTCGCCGACGGCGACGTGCTGCACTTCCTGTTCAACGCCTGAGGCAGGTTCCCGACGCCCGGGGCGCGGCTGTTCGAGGCACGGGGCGAGCCGCGCGAACCGCCGTCTGCCATCGAGGGCGAGGGCTCTCTAGCGAAAAATTCCCGCCTTCGCGGGAATGACAATGTCCACGGAGGGCCGTTATCCCCGCGAAGGCGGGGATCTTCTGCCAGCAAAGTCCAACATCACGGACTAATGCCCCGCCCCCGCTCTGCCCAGCCGCCCTGCCCTACCCTTCGCGCCGCTTCAGGAACGCCTCGAACACGGCCAGGGTCTTCTCGCTCACATGGTGCTCGATCCCCTCGGCGTCCGCCTCGGCGGTCTCGGGGTCCAGGCCGAGGCCCAGCAGGAAGTCCACCACGACGCGGTGCCGGTGCCGGCAGGTCTCGGCCAGCCGCCGGCCGGCCCCGGTCAGCTCCACCGAGCGGCCGCTGCCGCGCACGGCCAGCCCCTCGCGGACCAGGCGCGCCAGGTTCTTGGTGACGCTCGGCTGGCGGACGCCCATGCGGTGGGCGATCTCGACGGGCCGCGCCTCGCCGGTCGCGGCGATCAGCTCGGCGATCAGCTCGACGTAATCCTCCAGCACCTCGCTCCGGTGCGCCTCGCGCACCGTGCTGAAGACCTCGGCCTGCACGTCCGGCGGCCGGGTGTCGGGTTCGCCGACCTCGGGCCGGGCGTCCCTCGCCGTCTTTCGTGCCGGCACGAGCGATCCCTCCGGTCGTCCGCTAAAACCATGCGGGGGGCCGGCCTCGCAAGGCCGCCCCGGCATGCCAGGAAGTCAGGGCGCAGCGGCCAGGAACGGCACGTCGAACCCCAGCATGGAGCCCAGCAGCACCATGTTCAACGCCAGCACCACCGCCGAGCCGATGATGGCCAGCGCCCGCACGCCGGGTCCGACGGCGAACTTGCCCATCACCTCGCGGCTGCCGGCGAAGATGACCAGCGCGATCATCGGCACGGGCAGCGCGATCGACAGCACCACCTGGCTCAACACCAGCGCCTCGGTCGTGTTGGCGCCCATCAGCACCACCACGAAGGCGGGCGCCATCGTGACCAGCCGGCGCACCCACAACGGGATCGAGATGCCGATGAAGCCCTGCATGATCATCTGCCCCGCCATCGTGCCGACGACCGAGCTCGAGACGCCCGAGGCAATCAGCGAAACCAGGAACACGGCCGCCGCCGCCCCGCCCAGCAGCGGGCCCAGCGTGTGATAGGCGGTCTCGATCTCGGCGACCTCGGGGTGGCCGGCATGGAAGGCGCTGGCCGCCATGACCACCATCGCCATGTTGACCAGCCCGGCCACCGCCAGCGCGACGACGACCTCGATGTTGGAATAGCGCACCAGCCGCGCGCGCTCGGCGTCGTCCCGGGGCGGCGTGCGGGCCTGCGTCAGGCCCGAGTGCAGAAAGACCGCGTGCGGCATCACGGTCGCGCCGATGATCCCGACGGCGATGGTCAGCGCCCCGGCATCCGGCAGGCTCGGCGTGACCAGCCCGAGCCCCAGCGACGTCCAGTCGACCGGCGCGATCACGATCTCGACCAGGTAGCAGAGCGCGATCAGGCCGACGAGCGCGCCGATGATGATCTCCATCGGGCGAAAGCCGTGCGCCTCGTAGAGCAGGATCGCGTAGGTGATCACCGCCGTGATCACCATGCCCCAGATCAGCGGCAGGCCGAACAGCAACGCCAGCCCGATGGCGCCGCCCAGGAACTCGGCCAGGTCGGTCGCCATCGCCGCGACCTCGCTGACGGCCCACATCGGCCAGACGGCGGCGGGGTGAAAGCGGTCGCGGCACATCTCGGCCAGGTTACGCCCGGTGACGATGCCCAGCCGCGCCGACAGCGCCTGGAACAGCATGGCGATCAGGTTCGCCGCCAGCACGACCCAGAGCAGCCGGTAGCCATAGCCCGAGCCCGCCGCGATGTTGGTCGCGAAGTTGCCGGGGTCCATGTAGGCGATCGACGCGATGACCGCCGGCCCGACGAAGACGAGCCGAGCCATCGGCCCCCGCCGCCGCCCCTCGAGGATGGCGCGGATGCCCGAGTTGGTCCGCTCCGTGATGCCTGCCAAGCCGTTCATTCCGCCGCTGCCCGTGATGCCTCGCCGGCATACTTAGCCACGGCTAACTCACCGTCAAGGGGAAGTTAGGCGCGGCTAACTCGCCTCGGCGGGCCCGGCGGGCGCAGCGGCGCGCGCGTTCCGGATGCCGGCGCGGGACGCCCGCGTCCGGGCTCCGAAAGGCCGCGAATCCGTGCCGGCTCTACCCTTGACGCCCGCGGCCACGGCGGCTATCTCGCGTGGGCCCGCTGGGGGATAGTTTAACGGTAGAACCGCGGACTCTGACTCCGCTAGTCCTGGTTCGAATCCAGGTCCCCCAGCCAGCGCAATCCACCCATAGGACAACGGCCCTCGCCGGCCGCATCGCGCCCACGCGGCTGCGGTCGTTCCGCCGCCGCCCCGGCGCGCTTCGGGCGGCCGGAGACTGCCGGCGGAGGCTGCGGGGGAACTGCGCGCTGGACTGCCGATTGCGCCGGCCCCTGCCCGCGCCCGGCCCGACCAGAGGCAGGCGGTCAGCCCGGCAGGTGCGCGGCGATGAAGTCCGCCACCTCATCATGGTAGGTGCGCGCGATGGCCAGGTCGAAGGCGTCGAAGCCGTGCACGCCGCCGGGGTGGACCGACAGGTGCGCCTCGTTGCCGGCGGCGCGCCATCGGGCCGCCATGAACAGCGTGTCGTCGACCAGCGGGTCCTTGGTGCCGACCGAGAACAGCGCCGGCGGCAGGCCGCTGACATCGGCGCGCAGCGGCGAGGCCTCGGGCGTGCCGCGCGCCTTGCCGTCCGGGTCGAGCAGGTCGAAGAACCAGTCCATCACCTGCGTCGACAGCACCAGGTAGCGCTCGCCCCAGTTCCGGCAGGACGGCGTGTCCGGCCAGGTCGAAGACGCCATAGGTCGGAACCAGCCCGGCGACGCGGCCGCCCAGCCCCTCGTCGCGCAGGCCGATGGCGGTGACGACGGCCAGGTGCCCGCCCGCCGAACTCGCCGCCGATGAACATCGGCAGCTCCGACTGCGCCAGCGCCCAGCGCGCCGCCGCCATGCAGTCGAGGCGCTGCGCCGGCCAGGGGTGCTCGGGCGCCAGCCGGTAGGCGACCGAGACCACCCTCAGGCCGGTGCGCCGGGCCAGCGCCTGGTTCGGCTCGTCGTACTGGTCGGGCGAGCCGAGCGCCCAGCCGCCGCCGTGGATGTGCAGGTAGACGCCGCGCGGCGCGCCCTCGGGCTCCGAGATCCGCACGCGGCCCGGGCCGCCCGGGCGCGCCGTCGATCTCCTGCCAGCGCGAGCCCGGGCGCGGCCCCCGCAACGGCAGCGCCCCCTTGCCCTCGGCGCGGGCGGCGCGGACGATCTCGGCCGGAAAATTCCACGGCCGCGGCAGCGGCGCAAGCTGCGCCTCCAGCCGCGCGTTGAACGCGGCCGTCTCCTCGCTGACGGCGGCGGGATCGAAAAGGTCGGACAGGTCGACGGTCATGGCTCCCCCATTTTGCGCGCCAGAGTGGCGCGGCAGCGGCGTTCGGGCAAGCCACATGGGGGATGAGTCGGCCCCGGCCGAAGCGGCGCGCAAGCCGCGGCAGGGCCGGGACCCCGCAGCCGGTGCGTGCAGGCACGCACCCCGCCCACGTCACCCCCCGCGCAGCAGGCGCGCGCGGCGCTCGGGGACGCGGTCGACCTCGATCCCGGTGAATACGTGCAGCGTGTTCAGCTCGGTGTCGATCACGGCGTGGTCCGAGACCCAGCCGCCCATCCCCAGGTAGGCGCGCAGCAGCGGCGGCATCCTCGACAGCGCCAGCTTCATGTCCGGGGCGCGCGGCTTTGGCCTGCGCGCGAATCGAAAGACGCGGGGCGCCTTGGCGCGGGGCAGCCAGCGGCGCGGCGCCAGATGGCGGTCCTTGAGCAGCGCAAAGGCGTCGGCATAGGCCTCGGCATCAACGCCGTGGAAGCTCGAGCAGCCAAACAGCAGCGTGATCCTCTCCTCGTCGACATAGCGCGTCATGGCGCTCCAGGCGACGCGCAGGATGGCGGGGTCCTTCCAGTCGGGGTGGATGCAGAACCGTCCCATCTCGACCAGCCGCCCCGGATAGTCGCCGAGCCGCTCGAGGCCGTACCAGCGCGCCGAGTAGCTGCGGCCGATCTCGGCGCCGCTGGCCAGCGGCATCATGCGGAAACAGCAGACGAGCTGGCCCGACAGAACCTCCTCGACCATCATGTGCCGGCAATGCGGGTCGAACTCGTCGGCGTCGCGCCGGCCCCGCCCGGCCTCGCCGCCGTCCGGCGGTCCGCCCAGCCCGCGCGCCTGGAAGAAGGCGCGCCAGCGCAGCCGCTGGCAGGCCAGCACGTCGTCTTCCGTCTCGGCCAGCCTGACCTTGTAGTAGCGCAGCTTCATGGCCGCATCTCTGCCCTTGGGCCCGGCTTCGCAGGGCCGCGCCGCGCCGCCATATAGTGCGCCGCCATTGCCGCGCTATATAGGCAGGAACGCATGCCGGAACCGTGACGGTTCCGACACAGCGGATGGATGCCGGCGGCCGACGCAGCCGCGTGGAGGTGCGAGATGGCGAACGACATGACCAGGACGGACAGCGGGACGGCGAAGGTCGTCAAGTCCGACGACGAGTGGCGGGCGCAGCTCTCGCCCGAGGCCTACAAGGTGACGCGCAAGCATTCGACCGAGCGGCCGTTCACGCATGACGATTTCCCCAAGCAGCCCGGCACCTTCGCCTGCGTCTGCTGCGGCGCGCCGCTGTTCGAGCAGGCGACGAAGTTCAACTCCGGCACCGGCTGGCCCAGCTTCTACAAGCCGGTCGAGGGCACGGTCGGGGAAACCGAGGACCGGAGCTGGTTCATGCGCCGCACCGAGGTCCACTGCGCGCGCTGCGAGGCGCATCTCGGCCACGTCTTCCCCGACGGCCCGGCGCCGACGGGCCTGCGTTACTGCATCAACGGCGTCGCGCTGGAGTTCGAGCCGAAGGAGTGACGGCCGGGGGCGCCGCGCGACGCAGGCGGGCGCCAATCCCTCGCAGACCGCAACCGCTCACGGCCCTGCTAAACCCGCGCCTCGATCACCCAGGCGGAAGCGCGCAGCCGCACCGCCCCGTTGGTGATGTGACCGCGCAAATGCCCGGTCAGCGCGTCGAGCGCCGGGCCGCGCTCGGCCTCGGGCAGGTCGCGCAGGCGCCGCGCCATCGGGCCGACCTTCGCCATGAACGCGACGGCGCGCGCCACCGGGTCCGGCGCGTCGCCCTCGGCGATCTCGGCGATGAAATCGTGCTCCCCGGCGCGGAGGTCGCCGAACCCCGCACCCTCCAGCAGCGGACGCCAGACCGCCGGATCGGCCCAGGCGAACGGCCCCGGCTCGCCCTGCGCCGCGCTGCGCGCCACCGGCTGGCGCCAGCGCGGCCGGGATTGCCGCCCACTCGTTCAGCTTCAGCGAGCGCCAGGCGACGAAGACGGCCCGGCCGCCGGGCTTCAGCGCGCCGTAAAGCCGCGCGAACGCCGCCGGCGGGTCGTCGAAGAACATTGCCCCGAAGCGCGAGAACAGCGCGTCGAAGCTGCCGGGCGCGAAGCCGTGTCGCCCGGCATCCGCCTCGACCAGTTCGACGCCGGCCCGCCCCGCCAGACGCGCCCGCGCCGCCGCCAGCAGGTCTGGCGAGACATCGACGCCGACGACGCGCCCGTCCGGACCCACGGCATCGGCCAGCGCCGCCGTGCTCGACCCCGCCCCGCAGCCGAGATCCAGCACCCGCTCGCCCGGACGCGGCGCCAGCGCCGCCAACCCGGCCGTGCCCGGCGAGCCCAGCAGCCGCTCCAGCGCATCGCCGCGGCGCGCCCATTCCTGGCCGACCCGGCCGATCCACTCGTCGCGCGTCGTCACCCGCCCCTCGCTTCCCCGTCGCCGCCAGTCGCGGCCCCGTTACACCCGCGTCGCCGTTGCTGCCACGAACGGCCTAGAGGTCGACCGAGCCCAGCACCTCCAGCACGTGCACCGGCACCGGCTGCATCGCCTGCACGAAGTCGTCCGCCGACTGCGCCAGCAGGGGAAACGTCCTGTAGTGCCCGGGGATCGCCGCCTTGAGGTTCGGGAAATATTTCCGCACGCCCCAGCCCGCCCTCTTGCCGTCCATGGTGAAATGCCCGCCGATCGGCACGATGGCGACGTCCGGGTCGTGCAGTTCGGCCATCCACGCCCAGTCGGCCATGATGTCGGTGTCGCCCATTGCGTAGAGCGTCTTGCCCTCGCCCTGGATCATCATCCCGCATTCCGGCCCCATGTAGCAGGGCCCGGTGTTCGCCTGCACCGAGGACGAGTGCGACGCCTGCACCAGCGTCACCGCCACGTCGCCGATCTGCACGGTGCCGCCGCGGTTGAAGCCGGTGCCCTCGACGCCCGGCACGGCCGCGAACCAGTTGATCAGCTCGTACATGCCGTAGAGCTTCAGCCCGCGCGCCTTGGCGATGTCGACGCAGTCCTGGGTGTGGTCGAAATGCCCGTGAGTCAGCAGCATGGCGGTGGCGCCGCCCAGCGCCTCGTCGGCGCGCTCGTCGGGAAAGACCGGGTTGCCGGTGACCCACGGATCGAGCAGCAGCACCTGGCCCGCGACCTCGATCCGGAAACTGCCATGACCCATCCAGGTGACGCGCATCGTTCTCTCTCCCTTGGCGATTCCTGCGGGCCGCACCATGCCGCCAAGTGCCCGCCCCGTCCATCGGCCCATTGCCCCACGGGCGCCGGCGGCCTAGAATTGCCAGGCCGATAAGGGGGCTCCGGATGACACGATCGCTCGCTGCGATCGCCGCACTTCTGCTGGCGTGCTGGCTCGCCGCCGGCGCGGCCGAGGCGGCGCGCGTCGCGCTGGTGATCGGCAATGCCGCGTACCGGCAGACGCGACCGCTGACGAATGCGACGAACGATGCCGGCGCGATGGCCGAGCGCCTGCGCGGGCTCGGCTTCCGGGTCTTCGAGGGCACCGACCTGACGCGCGAGGCGATGCTGGCGCTGGTCCAGGACTTTGCCCGCGCCCTGCAGCCGGAGGACACGGCACTGCTCTACTATGCAGGGCACGGCGTCCAGTTGGGCGCCGAGAACTACCTCATCCCGGTCGACGCGGCGATCGGCGGGGCGGCGGACCTCGCGGGCTCGTCGGTCCGGCTGCAATCCGTGCTCCGCAGCATGGAGCTGCACGCCGACACGCGGCTGGTGATCCTCGACGCCTGCCGCGACAACCCGTTCGTCGAGGCGGTGGCGACGCGCTCGGCCGGCGGCGCCAGCCGGGGCCTGGCGCGGATCGACGCCGGGGTCGGCTCGTTCATCGCCTTCTCGACGCAGCCGGGCAACGTCGCGCTCGACGGGGACGGTCGGAACAGCCCTTTCACCGAGGCGCTGGTGCACCATATCGCCGAGCCGGACGCCGACATCCACGAGATCATGCGTCGGGTGCGCGCCGACGTCTCGCGGGCGACCGGCGGCATGCAGATCCCGTGGGAGAACTCGTCGCTGGTCAGCCAGGTCTACTTCGTCCCGCCCGATGCCGCGCCGCCGGCGATGCCGCCGCTCCGGGGCCGGAGGTCCAGGCCGCGCTGCCGCCCGGTACCGGCACGGCGCAGCAGGGCACGCCCCCCGGAACGCCTCAGGGCACGTCCCAGAGAACGCCCCAGGACGCGATCCCGACGGCGCTCCAGAGCGCCCCCGCCGCACCGTCGACAGCGGCGGCGCCCCCGCCGCAGGCTGCCGCGCCGGCCCAGGTCGCAATGGCACCCGCCCCAGCGGCACCATCCGCCACCGCCCCCGCGGTGCGCTACCAATACGTCGACGGGCTCGACCCGGCGGGCGACAACTTCCTGGCGCTGCGCAGCGCGCCCGGCGGCGCCGGGCACCGGCTGGCGAAGATGGGGCCGGGTACCCTGCTCCAGGTGCTCGCGCAGCAGGGCGACTGGCTGCGCGTCCGGCTGACCGACGGCAGCACCGGCTGGGCGCACGGCAGGTGGGTCTATTGCTGCCGCGAGGTCGCCGTCCCATCCGCTGCCGCCCAGCCCGCGCCCGTCCAGGGCCAACCCGTCCAGCGCGCCGCCGTCAGCTGCGACGAACTCTGGTACCGCCGCAACGCCATCTGGCACCGCTACGGCTACTGCTTCGGCAGCGCCCGCGGGCAGGCGGCGTTCGGCAATGCGGGCTGCTCGCGCGACCAGTCGGCGGCGCAGGCGGCCATGTCCGCGGCCGACCGCGCCGAGGTCGACCGCCTCGTCGCCGAGGAGCGCGCGCAGGGCTGCCGCTGAGCCGGCGCCGCGCGGCCTTGCGGCCCCTGCCCGGCCCCGCTAAACCGCGCGCGTCCGTCCCGCCGAGGCCCGGAGGCCGCATGTCCGTCGATACCGAAACCGTCCGCCGCGTCGCGCACCTCGCACGCATCGCCGTCGCAGAGGACGAGCTGGCGCCGCTGGTGCAGGAGCTGAACGGCATCCTCGGCTGGGTCGAGCAGCTCGGCGAGGTCGATGTCGAGGGCGTCGAGCCGATGACCTCGGTCACGCCGATGCGCCTGAAGCGCCGCGCCGACGAGGTCACCGACGGCAACCGCCGCGACGACGTGCTGGCGAACGCGCCCGACGCGCGCTCGGGCTTCTACACCGTGCCGAAGGTGGTCGAATGAGCGCCGATCGCGGACCCGGTCTCGCCGGCCTGACCATCGCCGAGGCGCGCGACCGTCTCGCCGCCGGCGACACCACCGCCGTCGCACTGGCCGAGGCCAGCATCGCCGCGCTCGACGGCGCCGCCGCGCTGAACGCAGTCTGCCACCGCACCGCCGGCCGGGCGCTCGAGATGGCCGAGGCCGCCGACCGCCGCCGCGCCGCCGGCGAGACCGCGCCGATGCTGGGCATCCCCGTCGGCGTCAAGGACCTGTTCTGCACCGAGGGCGTCGAGACGCAGGCGGCCAGCCGCATCCTGGAAGGCTTCCGCCCGCCCTACGAATCCACCGTCACCGCAAAGCTGTGGGAGCAGGGCGCGGTGATGGCCGCCAAGCTGAGCATGGACGAGTTCGCCATGGGCAGCTCGACCGAGACCGCCTGCTACGGCCCCTGCGTCTCGCCCTGGCGGCGCACCGGCGACACGACGCCGATCACGCCGGGCGGCTCGTCCGGCGGCTCGTCGGCGGTGGTCGCCGCGGGTCTGGTGCCCTGCGCGCTCGGCACCGACACCGGCGGCTCGATCCGCCAGCCGGCCGCGCTGACGGGCATCGTCGGGATGAAGCCGACCTATGGCCGCTGCTCGCGCTGGGGCATCGTCGCCTTCGCCTCGTCGCTGGACCAGGCCGGCCCGCTGACGCGCACCGTGCGCGACGCCGCCATCCTGCTCGGCGCGATGGCCGGGCACGACCCGAAGGACTCGACCTCGGCCGACCGCCCGGTGCCCGATTTCGAGGCCCTCCTCGACCAGGACCTGAAGGGCAAGCGCATCGGCGTCCCCGCCGAGTACCGCGAGGGCCTGCCGGCCGAGATGGAGCGCTACTGGCAGGACGGCATCGCCATGCTGAAGGACGCCGGCTGCGAGATCGTCGACATCAGCCTGCCGCACACGAAATACGCCCTGCCCGCCTACTACATCATCGCGCCGGCCGAGGCGTCGTCGAACCTCGCCCGCTACGACGGCGTGCGCTACGGCCACCGCGCCGAACTCGGCCAGGGCGACGGCATCGTCGAGATGTACGAAAAGACCCGCGCCGAGGGCTTCGGCGCCGAGGTCCGCCGCCGCGTCCTGATCGGCACCTACGTCCTCTCGGCCGGCTACTACGACGCCTACTACTTGCGGGCGCAGAAGGTCCGCCGGCTGATCCTGCGCGACTTCGAGGAAGCCTGGGCAAGCTGCGACGCCATCCTCACGCCGACCACGCCCGAGCCCGGCTTCGGCATCGGCGAGGTTTCGGACCCGATCGCGATGTACCTGAACGACATCTACACCGTGACGGTGAACCTGGCCGGCCTGCCCGGCATCTCGGTTCCCGTCGGCCTCGCCGCGAACGGCCTGCCGCTCGGCCTCCAGCTCATCGGCCGTCCGTGGGAGGAGGGCGAACTGCTGGCCCTGGCCGGCGCGCTGGAGGCGCGCATCGGCTTCGAGGCCAGGCCAGACAGGTGGTGGTGATCAGCCGATCATCAGGCCGCCGACGACCGCGCCCCCGGCCAGCGCGACCAGGGCAAACAGCCGGGGCGAGCTGACCGCGACCAGCAGCGCCGCGACCGCGACCCCGCCCAGCAGCGACATCGCCGTGGAATCGACGGCGTCGGTTCCAACAGGGATCGGCACGTGTTCGAATTTCATGGCGTTCTCCCTAACCTGGCGGGCTCTGCCGGCCCTTTTCTCGCGCGAGTAAACTCGCCCGACAGTTGTGATGGTAAACGAAGTCGCGACGCGCGGCAATTCACCTCCCCGTGGCAGAACTTGTCCACAGCAGGTCCTGACCGCAAATGAAAGCAGGCCAGCCGGAATCGCCGACAGCCGCGCCTGTGATGGCCAGCCTAATCCGCGCATCTGGCACTGTCGGTCGCAACCGAATCACCCGCCCGCGAGCCATCCCACCGCGGCCCGCGCAGCATCCAGCGCGGCCGCTTCCGAGCCGAACCCCTCCGCCTCGACCCCGATCGCCGCCCACCCGCGTGGATCCTCCGGGTCGCGCCGGTACTCGGCGAATCCCCAGCCGCCATCCGGCCGCCGGTAGAGGTCGACGCAGCGCCCGCCCCCCGGCGCCTCGATCGAGCGCATCACCGTCGTCACCGCCATGCCGCCCCTTCCGCGATGCCGCTGCCCGACCCGCCGGAACGCTCCGCGGCGCCCCACGTTTGCCTTCCGACCGTCTGGAGGGGGGAACATGGCGCTCGGCATCGGCTTCGTCATCGTCGCGGCACTCGGGATCGTACACCATTTCATGCTGTGCGGGCTCGACTGGCTGACCGGCGACGAGAAGCGGCAGCCGAACACGGCGATGGTCGTCGGGTTCATCGGCCTGCTGCTCATCCACACGCTCGAGATCCTGGCCTTCGCCGGCATCTACAGGTTGCTGCTCGACTGGAGCTGGATGGGCGGGTTCAAGCAGGACTTCGACCACAGCTGGTCCGGCCTCATCTACTTTTCCGGCATCAATTTCACGACGCTCGGCTATACGCAGATCGACACCACCGGCCCGATCCGCATGGTCAACATGATGCAGTCGCTCGGAGGCTTCATGATCCTGACCTGGTCGGCGACCTTCATGTATTCGGCCTGGGACAAGGCGTTCAAACGGGGCTGAGACATGACGGACACGCCCCAGGACACCGCGCCCGGCCCGATCTGCACCGCCTGCGGCATCGAGTTTCCCGCCGGCCCACCGCCCGACGCCTGCCCGATCTGCCGGGACGAGCGCCAGTTCGTGCCGCCCGGCGGCCAGGGCTGGACGACGCTGGCCGAGCTCTGCCGCGACCACCATGTCGACTGGGCGGAACTCGGGCCCGGCCTGCACCAGCTTACCGCCAGCCCGCACTTTGCCATCGGACAGCGCGCCCTGCTGATCGAGACGCCGCACGGCAACATCCTCTGGGACTGCATCGCGCTGCTCGACGGGGCGAGCGAAGCCCGCATCCGCGCCATGGGCGGGCTGGCCGCCATCGCCATCTCGCATCCGCACTACTACACGACCAACCGCGCCTGGGCGGTTGCCTTCGACGCCCCCGTCTGGCTGCACGCCGCCGACGCCGAATGGGTCATGCGCCCGCACGACCGCCTCTGCCACTGGCGGGGCGAGACGCACTCGCTGGCCCCCGGCCTGACGCTGATCCGCTGTGGCGGTCACTTCGCCGGCGGCACCGTCCTGCACCGCGCCGACGGCGCGGGCACGTTGTTCTCGGGCGACATCCTGCAGGTGACGCCCGACCGCAACGTCAGCGTCATGCGAAGCTATCCGAACCTGATCCCCGTCGACGGCCCGACCATCCGGCGCGTCGCCGCAGCCGTCGAGCCCTACGCCTTCGACACGATCCACGGCGGCTTCCCGGGGCGGAGCATTCCGTCTGGCGCGAAGGCCGCCGTCGCCCGCTCGGTCGCCCGCTACCTGCGCGCCATCGACGCCGGCAAGCCCTAGTTCGCGAAGCGAGCCCTGATCGCCTCGAGCCCGGTGTCGTAGACGGAGGTGATCACGCCGACCGCTTCCTCCTCGGACACGCCTTTCGGCTCGAAGGTGCTTTCCCAGACAACCACCGCATGCCCGTCAGAAGTCCGCGACGCGGAAGTCGGCGCTGTAGTCGCTGACCGGCAGGGGGCCCTCGATGATCGCGTAGCTGTAGCTCATGGCGTCGTCGTCCTGGTCCAGCAGCTTCTCGAGGAACACGGCGCCGTCCGCGGTTGTCAGCCGCCTGTGCGGCATGCCGTCGATCGTCTCCTCCTCGCATTTCTCGATGCCGGGATACCAGTCGGCGATGGAGCAGAAGGGGCCGACCTGCGCCCACACCTCGGCCGCGGTCGCCTCAACCGACAGCTCGCGGGTTACCTCGGCAGCCTGGGCGGCGGGGGCGATGATCGCGAGGATCAGGGTGGACGAAAGGATGACAGGAAGTCGCATGAGCCAGTCCTCCGGGTTGCGGTTCGTGCACGGTGTCTTGCTGTACGATGCCCCATGACGTGGCGTAAGGTATTGCCGCCGGATATGCCAGCCTACGGAAAGTCGCTTTTCTCCATTAGCCGTAGCCAACTTGGCCGGCTTGACTCCTGCTCCGGGCAACCCGGCGCGGCGCGCGCTCAGGCGACCGAGGCCTTCTGCCTGCCCTCGACGACCTCGTGCAGCGCCATGCCGGTCAGCATGGCGACGACGAACAGCGCCACCGGCCAGCCGCCCAATGTCAGCGCCGCCAGCGCCGGGCCGGGGCAGAAGCCGACCAGCCCCCAGCCGAGGCCGAACAGCGCCGCCCCGCCCAGCAGGCGCGCGTCGACGTGCCCGGCCGGCCGGCCGGGAAAGCTGTCGCCGCAGGCCGGCGAGCGCATCCGCCCGGCGACCCGCCAGGCGATCAGCATCGGGATCATCGCGCCAGCCCATGACAAAGGCCAGCGTCGGGTCCCAGGCGCCGCTCGCGACGTCCAGAAAGGCGCGCACCCGCGCCGGGTCGATCATGTCCGAAACCATCAGCCCAGCGCCGAACATCGCGCCGGCCAGCAGCGACAGCAGCACCTGCATGGCTCAGCCCCCTACCAGCATCGGGCGCAGCACGCTCGCCGCCAGCACGCCGACGGCCATGAACGCCCCCGTGGCCGCCAGCGAGCGCGGCGAGAACCGCGTCATCCCGCAAACTCCGTGCCCGCTCGTGCAGCCGCTGCCCAGCCGGGTGCCATAGCCGACGAGCAGCCCGCCGGCGATGACCAGCAGCGGCCCGCCGCCGACCCCGATCGCCGGCGCCCCGACGACCGCCGCCAGCAGCAGCGGCGCGCCGATCAGGCCAACCAGGAAGGCCAGGTCCTCGCCCCACTGCACCCGTCCCCAGGGCCGAAGCGCCGAACTGGCGATACCGCTGATCCCTGCAATGCGGCCCAGCCCGAGCAGGAAGATGGCCGCCGCCACACCGATCATCAGCCCGCCGGCCAGCCCGGCCAGCACATCCCCGACATCGACAACCATTTCCGGCACCCCCGTTCGCCGATCACCCCAGCGATATAACAAAATATATATGATGCCGGCGAACCGTGCCGGAACCGCGCTATCCTGCCGCGACGGCTTCCTCGCCAGCGACGCGATCGAGCAGCCCCAGCCCGGCCAGCGCCCGACGGACCGCGGCCTTCTGCGCCGCCGTCGCGGGCGAGGTCGGCCGGCGCGCCACGCCCGCCGGCACGCCCTGCAGCGCCTGGGCGTACTTGCAGAGGCTCGGCATGTTGTCCTGCCCGATCGCGTCCCACAGCGGCATCAGCCGCTCGTGCAGCCCGCGCGCGGTGTCGTGGTCGCCCGCCTGCACGGCGTCCCACAGCCGCACCGAGGGTCCCGGTGCCGCCGCCAGCACCGCCGCGATCGATCCGCGCGCGCCCAGCACGTAGGAGAGGTACAGCAGCGCATCGACCGCCGAGAAGATCAGGTTTTCCGGCTTTGCCCGGCGCTGGAGCTCGGCAAACAGCTTCATGTCGCCGGCCGACTGCTTGACCCCGGCGACGCCCGGCACCTCGTCCATGATGCGCAGCAGCAGGTCGGGCGAGAGATAGCACCAGGGCACGACGTTGTAGATCAGGATCGGCAGCCCGCACTCGCCGTGGATGCGGCGGAAATGCTCGACCATCGCGTCGTCGTCCGGGCGGAACAGGTAGGAGGGCGGCGTGACCTGCAGGGCGACGACGCCCAGCCCCGCCACCTGCCGCCCGCGCGCGGCAACCTCGGCGGTCGAGTTGGCGATGATGCCGGCGACCACCGGCACGCGGTCGCCCGCGGCGCGCACCGTCTCGGCCAGCACGTCGCGGTGCTCCTCGCGCGTCAGCGCGTGGCCCTCGCCTGTCGAGCCGCCGGCGGCCAGCCCGTGCACGCCCTCGCCGATCAGCCAGTCGACCTGGGCGCCGACGGTGTTCAGGTCGACGCTGTCATCCTCGCGAAACGGCGTGGTGAAGGGGGCGATGACGCCCCGCAGTCGGTCCAGCATGACATCCTCCCCTTTATGGCAGGATGCGCGCGCACCCCGTGCACCGCAAGTGGCGCGGCTTGCACGCGCCGCCAACGGCCCGGGCGCCTCCGCCGGACCGCCGCGGATCAGTCGCTCAGAGCAATTCCAGGTCGCCCGCCGACTGGCGGCCGTCGCGGCCCTCGCGCAGCTCGTACTGGACCTTCTGGTTGTCGGCCAGGCTCTCCAGCCCGGCGCTCTGCACGGCGGTGATGTGGACGAAGATGTCCTTGCCACCGTCATCCGGCGCGATGAATCCGTAACCCTTCGTGGTGTTGAACCACTTCACGGTTCCCGTCGGCATCTCTATTCCCCTGCGTCTCGTCGGGGCCACGGCCCCCTCGTCCAAGCGCGAAGACTGGTGGACCGTCCGCGCCTTCTGAACGTGCGAAGCATTGCGAGGTGCCAGGCCAGATCGCATCCGCCCCCAGGACGGACACCCCAAACGCTACCGCAGGGGGTGATTCTGCACAACGCTGATCGCGGCGGACGGGAGGAGGCCGGCCCGCGCTCCCCTCCCGCCGACCGACCAATTCGAGACGCCGCACGCGGCCTTCAGCGCCGCCCGCGCGCCCCGCCCCGCCGGCGCCCGCTGCCGGGCGGCCCCTCGGCGGCCTCGACCAGCAGCGCCGTCATCGGGTGCTCCGCCGGCGGCGCATAGGCGGCAATCAACGCCGCCGCCGCCTCGGCCGGCGCCGCTCCGGCCGGCAGGCCGAGCGCCCAGTCGAGAAAGATCGACCGGCAGTCGGCCGCCCCGATGCCCTCGATACGGTAGGATTCGGCGATCACGTTGCGCGAATCGTATCTCTCGGCGGCTTCGGTCATCGCTGCGGATTACCCTGCGCCCGGACGCCCCGCAACCGGCCCGCAACCGGCCCCGCAACGGGATCGGCGCCGGTGCGTTGCCCCCTCGAACGCGAAGACATACCTCGCGGACGAGCGGGCCCGGCGATCCCGGGCGGACAGGAGGACACATGCCAGACCGAAAGCAACGGCCGCTCGACAGCCAGCAGCCGGACGACCCGACACAGGCGACCGAGGCGCCCGAGACCATGCCCCCCCGGCCCGAGCCGCAGCGCCCGGCGACGCCGCGCCCCGGCCTCGCGAACACCACGCCCGACGAGGACGCGCCCGAGCTCAGCATCGACACCAACACGGTCGCCTGGATCATCGTCAAGGCGCGCGAGTTCGACATGAAGGAGCCGGGCACCGCCGAGACCGACGAGGACGACGGCGACAACCCGCTCGGCGTGCTCGAGGACCGGGCCGACGACCCGACCGCGATCGAGCTGCGCAACTGGATCTCGGATCTCGACGACGACGCGCAGGCCGAGCTGGTCGCCCTCATGTGGCTCGGCCGCGGTGACGACGACGAGGCTGGCAGCTTTGCCGAGCTCGTCGCGGAGGCCCGCCGCCGCCAGGTCCACGGCAAGCGGACGGTCGGCTACCTGCTCGGCACGCCGCGCCTCGGCGACTATCTCGAGGAAGGGCTGGAGAAGCTCGGCATCGACACCACCACCCTCGAGGGCGGCCTGCGCTGACCGCCCGCCGGCACGCCGACCGGCCCCCGCTGTCCGCCCCACCGCGCCGGCATCGCAGTCTGCCCCGCGCTGACCGTGCACCCGGGCGGCCTCCGGCGGCGGCCCGGGCTGACCGCGCCCGCGCCGGCACAGTAAAGGGGGGCCACTCCGCCACCACCGTCGATTGCCCCGGGCGCTCCGCGCCACCCGGCCGCACGGCCCTCTTGCCTTGGTTGACCGACGGGACCGCCGCCGAGGCCGATGCCTCAGACCACCTCGACCTCGACAGCCGCCAGCCCGTCCAGCTCGTAGCGCACCCGGTCGCCCGCCTGCCGGGAACCGCGTCCGCGTCGCCGAGCCGGTGATGACGTGCTCGCCGCGGCCGACCGTCCGCCCGGCCGCCGAGGCGTGGTTCAGCACCCAGGCCAGCGAGGCCAGCGGCGCCGCCGCGCCGGTGACGAAGTGCTCGTCCTCCTGCCCCGGCTGGCGGATGGTCGCCGGCAGCGCGTGCAGGTCCAGCGCCTGCCAGTCCGGGATCGGCTCGCCAAGCACGACGCCGCCGCACCAGGCGTTGTCGGCAGACCAGCGTGAAGGCGTCGAGCGCCGAGTAATCGGCGCCCCGATCCTCGATCAGCTCGTAGGCCGGCCGCACCCCGGCGATCAGCGCGCGCACGCTGTCGCGGTCGTGCGGCGCCGCCTGCGGCGGCACGTCGGCCGCCATCTCGAAGGCCAGCTCGAACTCCAGCCCCAGCCGGCGGAACTCGGCCAGCGGCACGGTCGCCGGCGACCACCGTATGTCGCGCGCGAAGAACATGCCGGCGACGGGCTGCGAGATGCCGACCATCTCCTGCAGCGGCTTCGAGCTCAGCGCGATCTTGCGCCCCGCAACCGGCCCGCGCCGCTCGGCCAGCTTCTCCTGCAACGCCGCCTGCGCCCGATAGGCCTCGGCCAAATCGGCCGGCGCCAGCTCGCCCGTCAGCGATTCATACCCCGCCCGGGCATCCCAGTCGGCCGCCAGCTTCTCGGCGATCCGCGCCACCCTGTCGCTCATTTCTCCCTCCCCCGGCATCGGCGGCACGTCCTGTCCGGCTTCGAACAGCCGGATGCGCGCCGCAAACAACTCGGCCCCTTCTCTCACCTCCCCGGCATCGAAACCATACGCCACGCACAGCGCCTCCGCCCGCCCCGGCTCCGCGACCTCGTCGGCCGGCCCCGCCGCCGCCAGCACTCGATGCGCGAAGGCGAGCCAGCGCCCGACCGTGCAGGCGCAGCGCCGCTCCCCAGCGACCCTGGAAGGCGCGCAGCTCGGCAAAGTTGTTCAGGCGCGTCCCAACCTCCCGGCTGGCGCAACCGTTCAGGCGCAGCCCGATCGCCAGCGCCTGCCGGTAACGCCGCTCCGCCAGCGCCAGCTTGTCGCGCCGCGCCGCCCCGGCCACCGGCGCCCGACCATCTCCGCCAGATGCCGTGGGTCGAGAGCCAGACCGCCCGGCGCTCATCCGGAACCCCGGCCGCCTCGTCGATCTCGACGGCCCGCGCCGCCATCGCCTCGGCCTCCTCCACCCGGCCGAGCCGCCAGAGCCGCCCGGCCAGGTTGTTGCACGCGATCCCGACGTCTTCGTGCGCTGCCCCCAGCCGCGCCTCCTTCAGCCGTAGCGACGCCTCGGCATAGACCAGCGCCTGCGCGTCGCGCCGCTGACTGCCGAGGTAGATCGAGGCCTGGTTCAGCAGATAGTCCGTCGCCGCGACCGCCGGCGGATCGTCGGCCAGCGCCGCGACATGCGGCCCCAGCCGTGCGCAGTCCGGCCAGTTTTCGTGGTATTCTGGACTGCGTGCGCCGCCCGGATACCCCGCCGCAACAACCGCCGCGGCCACCGCCCGCCAGTCGACCGCCCCCTCCGTCCCGTTCGGGCCCGGGCCAGGTCCCGCCCCACCGTCACCCCCGCGAACACGGGGGCCTCCCGCCACCGCGTCCCCGTCACCCCCGCAAAGGCGGTCATCTCGACCCGTCCCCGCCTCACCGTCACCCCCCTCGCAGACCGGCACCACCCGCCGCCGCCGCCTCACCGTCACCCCCGCGAACGCGGGGGTCTCCCACCGCACCGTCACCCCCTCGCAGGCCGGCGTCACCCACCACCCCCGCGCCGTCACCCCCGCGAAGGCGGGGGTCTCCCGCCTCCGCGATCACCGCTCGCTGAACCGCCTGCGTCATTCGGTGGATGCGCCAGGATGGCGCCCCGTCGCGCACCTCGCCCCGCTCGGCCAGCGACCTGCGCTCCAACTCCGCAAAGGCCCGCTCGACTGCAGCTTCATCGCGCGCCAGCGCCATGACCGGAGCGGAGATGTCGTCCCAGAACTCCCGCGGGTTTGGCAAACTCGACTTCGGGACCCCCGTCACCAGCCCAACCCACAGATCCTCCGGGGCCAGCCAGGCGAACACCTTCATCAGCAGCGCCGCGGCCGGCCCCAGACGGTCCAGCGACAGCCGGACCGCGCCTTAGACCGAGTCCGGATAGTCGCCGACCGCCTCGGGCCGGACCCGGATCAGCTCGGCAATCCGCTCCTCAGCCTCGCCAAACCCCGTCCCAGGCGCGTCGCGCAGCCAGGCGCCGGCCGTCACCAGCGCCAGCGGCAGCCCGTCCAGCGCGCGCGCCAGTTGCCACGCCCCGGCCCGTCCGCCGGCCCGCCTCGCATTGTCGCCGGCGGCCTGCCACAGCACCTCGACACCGGCCCCGCGCTCTGTCTCGACGTCCAGCGCGCCGACTGGCCAGGGCGAGAAATCCTCGCCCGTCCAGTCCGGATTTCGCGAGGTGACCAGCACCTCCAGCCCGGGCCGCCGCCGCGGCAGCCAGTTGGCAAGCTCCGCCTGCCGCTCGGCATTGTCATAGACCAGCAGCCAGCGCCCGCCGCCGGCCCCGACCAGGTCGCGGGCGCGGGCGCAGAGCACGCCCGCGTCGGTCTCGCCCGCTAGCGAGGGGTCCAGCGTCTTCGCCAGCCAGACCATCGCCTCGCGCAGCCCCTCCTCGCCCGAGGCGTCGATCCAGCAGATGCCGCGATAGAGCCGGCGTCGCCGCTTGACGAAAAGCCGCGCCAGCGTCGACTTGCCCCGCCCGCCACCGCCGTGCAGCACCACGTGCCGTCCCGACCGGGCCATGTGCCCGACCGTCGAGACCTCGCCGTCCCGCCCCACGACGTCCCGGCCCGGCATGGCGTAATCGCCAAAGGTCGCCGGCGGCCGGCGCACGTTGCGGACCCACTCAACCACCCCGCGGCGGAGTGGCGGGATGAGCGCCATGCTCACTGGAACCGCGACCGCCAGAACGACCGACCACTCGGTGCCGTCCCAATGCACCGGCCCCTCGAGCAGCTCGTCGATGAAAGGCCAGCCGGTCGGCCCCCCGGCCGGCGGGCTGGCCTCCGCGACAACGCTCGCCGTCTCCCCCATGGCGCGAGGCTAGCGGAAAGCGGGCGGCATCAGAAGCATGGCGGAGCGGGACGAAAGCGGCCCGACGGGTGCGAGGCGCGGTGCGACCTCAGCGCCGGATGTCACCGAAGGGTTTGGGGGAGTTGTCACGCAACATGCGCAACTCCCCCGATGGCAGGGGAATTCGCCCGGCCGAAAGGGCGGAGTCTCTTGCAAGAGGTCCGCCAGCCGCCCGCCCGTCGCATTGGCAAAAGGTTATCGCGGCCCCGGCGCAAGCCACCAAGGGATGCGCCGCCGCGGTCCCGGCCGCCCGGCCTACGACGCCAGGCGCTCCATGACCTCGTCCGAGACCTCGAAGTTCGCCGTGACGTGCTGGACGTCGTCGTCGTCCTCCAGCGCGGCGATCAGCTTCATCAGCGTGCCGGCGGTGTCCTCGTCGACGGGGGTCAGCGTCTGCGGCTTCCAGACCAGCCGGACGGACTCGGCCTCGCCCAGCCTCTCCTCCAGCACCGACGAGACCTCGGCCAGCTCGGTCGCCTCGGTATAGATCGCGTGCCCGTCCTCCGAGCTCTCGACGTCCTCGGCGCCGGCTTCCAGCGCCGCCTCCATCACCGCGTCCTCGCTGCCGGCCTCGGGCAGGTAGAGGATCTCGCCCTTGCGGTCGAACATGAAGCTGACGGCGCCGGTCTCGGCCATGTTGCCGCCGTGCTTGCCGAACAGCGAGCGCACGTTGCCGGCCGTGCGGTTGCGGTTGTCGGTCATCACCTCGACGATCATCGCGACGCCGCCGGGGCCGTAGCCCTCATAGCGGATCTCGTCGTAATTCTCGGCGTCGCCGCCCTGCGATTTCTTGATCGCGCGGTCGATGACGTCCTTCGAGACCGAGCTCGCCTTGGCCTCCTTGATCGCCAGGCGCAGGCGCGGGTTCTTGTCGGGATCCGGGTCGCCCATCTTGGCGGCGACCGTTATCTCCTTGGCAAGCTTGGAGAAAAGTTTCGACCGCGCCGCGTCCTGGCGACCCTTGCGGTGCTGGATATTGGCCCATTTGGAATGGCCGGCCATGACGTAAACCCCGACTCGGACTGATTTCGGGCCGACATATACGCGCCCGCCGCGCCGCTCTCAAGCCGGGCCGATTCGGGCGGGCGGCGGATTGCCCTCCGGGTCCGGCAGCGGGCTGTCCAGGTCGGCAGCGTTCAGGGCAGCGGGCCGGGCGCGGCGGCATCGGCGGCGGCGAGCACGGCGCAGAGCTGCCGCCGGCGCAGCGCCGGCACGGCCTCGTCGCGCCCGGCCCGGTGGAGCTCGTCGCGCAGCGGGTCGGCCTGGCCGAGCCGGCCGAGGCGCGCCAGCCCCGCCCAGGCCTCGACCAGCAGCGGATCGCGCCCGACCGCCTCGCAAAGGCAGTACTCCGCCTCCTCCGCCCGGCCGAGCGCGATCAGCGCCGCGCCGAGCCCGTCGAGAAAGCCCGCCTCGCGCCGCCGCTCGGCGCAGGTGCGGAAGATGCGCGCCGCCTCCTCGGCCCACCCGGCGCGCAGGCAGGCCCGGCCCAGGACGGCCAGCAGCGCCAGGTCGTGCGGCGACGCGCCGAGGCCCCGGTAGAGCGCAGAGGCGGCGGCCCCGTAACGGCCTTCGCCCATCAGGCGGACGGCCTCGGCACGGCAGGCGTTCCGGGTGTCGGTCATTCCAACCTCCGGCGTCGAGGATGCCGTCGCATGGTTCACGAACGGTAAAAGCCTGCCGGCCGGGTCAGTTGCCGACGACGACCGTCACCGGCGCGTTGCCGGGGGCAGGGCCAGGAGCCGCGCCGAAGGTCGTTCGGGGCGCGCCCCAGGGCGAAATGACAGACATCACGGGGGGCGGCGCGGGCGTGCTGCTGCAGCGCCCGACAAGCTGAAACGACCCCAGGTCCTCGAGGAAGGCGACCCGGTCGCCGGCCATCGGGTTCCAGACCTCGCCCGGCCGGACGGCCAGCATGTTGCCCCCGCAGACTTCGCGCCCGAGGTCCTGCTCGACCAGCGCGGTCGCCAGCCCCTCGTCATCGGCCTCCAGCGGCCGCTCGATCGAGGTCACCCGGGTGAACCAGCTCATCGCGAACGGGTCGTACTGCGCACGGACGTCGTAGGCGATGCCGTCGCGGTCGAAGGTGTAGAAGCGCGGCGGAAAAAGTTCCCCCATCGGAGGATCGCAGGCGGCCAGCGCCAGTACGGCCAGCGGCAGCAATACACGCATCATCCCCTCCCCCTCTTGTCTTACAGGGATAAACCGTGCCCCGGGGAGGCGCAAGCTCAGAGCGGCCACCAGAGCGGCACCAGCAGCGAGGCCGCGAGACCGACCATTATATTCATCGGGACGCCGAGCCGCATGTAGTCGGTAAAGCGATAGCCGCCGGGCGCATAGACCAGCGTGTTGGTCTGGTAGCCGATGGGGGTGGCGAAGCTGGCCGAGGCGGCGATCATCACGATGACCACGAAAGGCCGCGGGTCGGCGCCCAGGCCAGCCGCCAGCGTGATGGCGACGGGCGTGACGACGACGGCGACCGCGTTGTTCGAGACCACCTCGGTCAGCATGCTGGCGATGGCGTAGACGACCATCAGTACGACCCAGGGGGGCAGCCCGGCCAGCACCGGCGTCAGCGGCTCGACCACTAGCCGCACGGCCCCCGTCGTCTCCAGCGCTGCGCCGATCGCAAGCATCGAGAAGATCAGCGCCAGGATACGGCCGTCGATGGCGTCGAAGGCCTCCTCGGCGTCGATGCAGCGGGTCAGCAGCACGACCGCGACGGCGATCACCGCCAGCCCGGCGATCGGCAGCAACTCGAACGCGCCGCCGAGCAGGACGAAGCCCAGCATGCCGATGGCGATCGGCGCGCGGGTGCGTCGATAGGGTCGGTCGGTCGGGCGGGTCAGCTCGTCCAGCCGCTGCTCCTCGGCAAGGCGGCGGATGTCGTCCGGGTCGCCCTCCAGCAGGATGGTGTCGCCGACGCGGATGCGCACCTCGTCCAGGCTGGCGGCGATGCGGCCCTCGCGCCGGTGGACGCCAAGCGGGTAAACGCCGTAGCGGCGGCGCAGCCGAACGTCGCCCAGCACCTTGCCGACCAGCCGGCAGCCGGGCGAGATCAGCGCCTCGACGGTCAGCGTCTGCTTCTGGCCGACCGGGTCGATCTGGCCCGGCGTGATGACGGAGTCGTCCTCGCGAAGACCCATGACCTCGGAGACGCTCGAGCGGATGACGACGCGATCGCCGGCCTCGAGGGTCACGCCCTTGAGGTTGCGCCTCAGCGATGCGTCGCCGCGGAGGACGTCGATGACGCGCATGTCCTCGCGGCTGAAGCTTCCGACGTCCAGCACGTTCCTGCCGATCAGGTCCGAGCCCTCCGGAATGACCACCTCGGTGAAGTATTTCAGATCGCGCCGCGTGTTGAGGAAATCGACCAGCGCGTCGCGGTGCGGCAGCACCCTCGGCGCGACCAGCAGGATCAGCGCGATCCCGCCGACGACGATGATCAGCGCCACCGGCGTGATCTCGAACAGGCCGAAGGACTCGAGCCCGTAGGCGTGCGCAACGCCGTCAACCAGCAGGTTGGTCGACGTGCCGATCAGCGTCAGCATGCCGCCCAGGATCGTGCAGTAGCTGAGCGGGATCAGCAGTTTGGACGCCGGAATCCCGGCGATCTTGCCAAGCCGCGCGACAACGGGGATCATCATCACCACGACCGGCGTGTTGTTCATCAGCGCCGAGATCGCGGCGACGAATCCGGCCAGGCCGGCGAAAGTGCGCTTCTGATGGCGCCGCACGCCGTGCGACAATACCTTCATCATGGGCTCGAGCGATCCCGTTCGCACCAGTGCCCGACTGAGGATGAACATGGCGGCGATCGTCAGCGGCGCCGGGTTCGCCATCACGTCCAGCGCCTTCGAGACCGGCAGCACGCCCATCGCCATCAGCAGCGCCACCCCGCCGATCGCCGTGACGTCGGGCGGGTAGGTCTCGCGCACGAACAGCAGGAACATGCCGGCCAGCACGCAGAGCACGATGATTGCCGGCAGCGGTTCGGGGAACTGGAGCACTCTGCGCCTCTCAGCCTCCGGGGTCGCTGGCGCCCAACCGACCACCCAGCCGGACGGGCATGACAGAGCGCGCCAATCCCGTCGAGTCCTCCGTCTCGACCAGCGTGCCGCAGATCGTCACGTCGCCGAGCGCCGGCTGGAACCGCTCGGAGCCCATCCCCGTGACGAAGCGCTTCAGCGGCTCGCCCTTGTCCATGCCGATGACGGAATCGTAGTCGCCACACATGCCGGCATCAGACTGATAGGCGGTGCCGCGGCGCAGGATCATCGCGTCGGCGGTCGGGACATGCGTGTGGCTGCCGACGACCAGGCTGGCGCGGCCGTCGCACCAGTGGCCGATGGCCATCTTCTCCGAGGTCGCCTCGGCGTGGATCTCGACGATGGCGGCCTGCACCGCGCCGCCAAGCGCGTTCTGCTTCAGCACGCCGTCCAGCGCCGAGAACGGATCGTCGAAGGGCCGGTTCATGAAGACGCGACCGAGCGCCACCGCGACCAGCACCTTGCGCCCGCGCGTCGCCGTGTAGACGCCGTGCCCGCGGCCCGGCGCACCCGGGGCGAAGTTCAGCGGGCGCAGGATGTTCGGCGCGTTGCCGATATGGCCCAGCATCTCCTTCTGGTCGAAGGCGTGGTCGCCCAGCGTCACGACGTCGGCGCCGGCCCTGAACAGCTCGTCGGCGATCTTCGGGTTGATGCCGAAGCCGGATGCCGAGTTCTCGCCGTTGACGACGACGAAATCGAGCTTCCAGTCGGCGCGCAGGCGCGGCAGCGCCTCGATCACCGCCGTGCGGCCGGCCCGGCCGACAAGGTCCCCGAGAAAAAGCAGTTTCATCGCGGACGTGTAGCTTTTCGGCCGCCATGCTGCAACTGCTCAGAGCGCCCGGTAGAGCACGCAGGCGTCGACGAAGCCGAGCCGCGGATGGCGGAACGCGCCGGGCAGCCGGCCGACGATCTCGAAGCCGTTGCGCTGCCAGGTGGCAAGGGCGCGCCGGTTCGTCGCGACGACAAAATTGTACTGCATGGCGCGGAAACCGCGCGCCCGCGCCTCGTCCAGCGAATGGTCCAGCATGGCCCGGACGATGCCCTGCCCCTCCGCCTCGGGCGCGGTGGCGTAGCCGCAGTTGGCGACATGCGCGCCGCCGCCGCGCTGGTTCGGCGTCAGGAAGTACGAGCCGAGGATCGCGCCTTCGCGCTCGGCGACGAAGGCGGAGTGCGGCGCGTCCATCCAGTAGGCCAGCGCCGCCTCGCGCCCGATATCCGGCTCGACGCAGTACGTCTCGCCGGCCCGGAACATCGGCTCGAGAATCGCCCAGATCGCCTGCCGGTCGGCGGGTCCGGCGGCGCGGACGAGCGTCATTCGCCCGCCGCGCGAACCAGTTCGGCCTCGGTGACGACGGCGTCCAGGCGCTGATCGGTTTCGTCTGCCGGCACCGCGTCGACCTGCTGCGCCGCATAGCCGATGCCGATCGCCCTGACCGACGCCATGCCGCGCAGCCGCGCGATCGTGCGGTCGTAGAAACCGCCGCCGTAGCCGAGCCTGAGGCCGGTGGCATCGAAGGCCAGCAGCGGCACGATCAGCAGGTCGGGCTCCAGCCACTCGCCCTCGGCTGGCACCTGCGCGCCGAAGGGCCCCGGCTGCATCCGCGTCTGCGGCGTCCACTCGCGGAACTTCAGCGGCAGCCCCCTGCCCTCGATGACCGGCACGCAGAGCCGGCAGCCGCGCCGGGCCAGCGCCAGCATCAGGGGCGTCGGGTCCAGCTCCGAGCGGATGCGCCGGTAGGCAGAGGCCACCCGGGCGCCCTCGTGCAGGCCGGCGGCCAGGAACTGGTCGCGCGCCGCCTCGCCCGCGCCTTGCGCCGCCAGGTGGGCCGCCTTGCGCCGCGCCTCCGCCGCCTCGCGCATCGCGGCCTTGCGTTCGTAAAGGTCCATCCGCGCCAACCTACAGCGCGGCGCCGGGGGGCATCAATGCCGGAAAGGGCTAGAGTGGCGGGCCCATCGCAACCGTGGGTCTCAGATCCTCGCGAGCCTGGTAAACCAGGTGGGCACCAGATGCGCAAGTCCACGGACAAGCACAGAGCCAGCTCCCGCGAGAGTGATTAGGCCACCAGGAAACTGTTCCCGCACGGGAAGGACAGCACCCGCCGGGGCTGAACATAGAGGCGCCGGAGGCCCGTGAAAAGGCCGGGCGCGCCGAAATCAGCCGGGCGACGGTCCGGCGCCGATCTCGGAGCGCAGCAGGCGCTGCATCGCGCTCGGCTCCAGCATGCCGGGTGGCGAAAACGGGTCCGACAGCGCGTAGATGATGAACATCACGACGCCGGTGAACCCGCCATAAAGGCCCAGCAGCGCCAGGTTGACCGGCGTCGGCCGGAAGACGAAGTAGGGCAGCGAGATCAACACCACGCCGCTGACCGCCGCGAACCAGAACAGCGGGTTGATCGGCCGGTCGGCCATGTTCTCGCGCAACTGGCGGACGGCGGCGATATCGTGAATGTCCGCCAGCATGTGGCGGCGCAGCGCCTCCTCTCGCGGGCCGGTGGCCGGCAGGTCCAGCACGGCCAGGTAGACGGCCTCGCGCAGCTGCCAGCCCTCGGCGGTCAGCCGGCCCTCGCGCGCCAGCGCCGGCCACTCCGCGACGACGACCGTGCGGACATAGTCCGACAGCGCCCGCTGCACCGGCACCTCGGCCGGCCCGCCATGGCGGCGGATGTCGTTGTAGATGTCGGCGACGGCAGTCGCCTCGTCGACCAGCGCCGAGCGGAGCCGCTGATAGCCGAGCAGTTCCTGCGCGAAGACCAGCGCCAGGATCAGCCCGTGCAGCGCCGACATCCGAAAGACGACCGAGCCCGCCAGGTCCTTGGTGTCGCTCGCCGCCCGGTCCGCCGCCAGCCAGCGCATTGCGGCATAGCTCGCCAGCGCCAGCCCGGCCGTGCCGGCCACGAAGCCGAGACCGACCAGCAGCGTCAGCATCGGCGCCGGACGCTTCGGCAGCGGGCGCGCGTCATGCCCGGACGGCGCTGAAGACGTTCAGCGCAGCGGGAATGCGAAAGCCATCCGGGCCGCCGAAAGGCTGGAGCCCAGCCGTCACCGCCTCGCGGACGGCAGCCTCGTCCTCGGGCCCGCCGCCGCGCTCGCCCAGGATGCGGACGGCCGGCCCGAGCGACGCGGCCAGCGTCGCCAGCGCCCCGATCTCGCCCGGCCACAGCAGGTCGACTGCCGCCGCCTCGGCCCGGACGCCCGCCAGCCCCGCCTCGGACAGCAGCCCCGCGACGCGGTCGCGGTCGGCAAAGGCCATTGGACCCGGCGCGGTCGGCGGCTGCGGCGCCGGCTGGCCCACCCGCGCGATCGCGGCGTCGCGCGGGATCAGGAACCACGGGTTCTCGGCAACGGCGGCCCAGGTGACGAAGCAGAGCCGCCCGCCCGGTCGCAACGCCGCTGCGATGTTGCGGAAGGCCGCGACCGGATCCTCGAAGAACATCACGCCAAAGCGCGACACCGCCAGGTCGGCGCTCGCCGGCTCGAAGGCATGCACCTGGGCATCGGCCAGCAGGAACGACACCTGCGCAATGTCGTCCGCCAGCCCGACCGCACGCCGGCGCGCCTGGTCCAGCAGAGGCTCGGAGATGTCGACGGCCAGCACCCGGCCCTCGGCGCCGACGCGCCCGGCCAGCGCGCGCGTCGTCGCGCCCGCGCCGCAGCCGATCTCGAGGACGCTCTCGCCCGCGAGCGGCCCGGCGTGCCGCAGAAGCAGCGCGCCGACGCTGTCCAGCAGCGTGTTCAGCATGTCCTCGTGCCGGATCCACCTCCGGCCGGCGTCCGAGTTCCAGTATTCGGCTTGCTGCGCGTTCGGCCCGTCGGCCGGGGCGGTCATGCGCCGCCGTCGATCCGGGCCGCCAGCGTATCGATCCGCGCGGCCAGCGCGTCCAGGCTCAGCGCGATCTCGGCCTCGCGCTCGGGGCCGAAGGCATCGTGCTGGCCGGCGGCGGCCGCCTCTGCTTCCTTCAGCGCCTCGGCGGCGCGGCGCTCGGCGGCCTCGGCGGCCTGTTCGGCCTCGGTCAGCCGGTCGGCCAGCATCAGCGCGCTCATCAGCATCAGCCGGCCCTCGGCCATCTGGCCCATCTCGCCCAGCCGCGAGGCCTCGCCATCGACGCGGGCCGCCAGCGCCGTCAGGTGCGCCTCCTCGCCCTCGCCGCAACCGATGCGATAGTGCCGACCGGCGACCTCGACGGTGACCTCAGGCATTGCCGTGCATCCCCTCGGCGGGCCGGCCGATGGCGCCGCGCAGATCGTGCAGCGCCTCGCGCACCGCTGCGGCGGCTTCGGCGCGCAAGCGGGCGTCCTCGGCGGCCCGGCCGCGCAGCGTGCGCACCTCGTCGACCAGCCGGCCCCGCTCGGCCCGCAGCTCGGCAATGTCAGGATCGTCGCCGGTGGTGCCGCCCTTCGCCAGGGCCTCTTCCAGCCGCGCGACCGCGCCGGCCAGCCTCCGCAGCGCCTCGTCGAGCTGGCTCATCGCTGTCCTTTTTTCTCCTGAACGGAACCGGGACGATAAACGCCCTGGCCGCCGAATTGACAGGCCGCTTCGCGCGGCGTGTTAAGAAACTTAACCGGAACTGCTGCGAATCCGCAAATCTTCTGGGCCGCGAATGCCGCAGGAGGCGGCCGACGGGCAGGCTTGACCCCCCATGCGGCGATACGCATGGTCGCGCCACCCGCTCCGGGCCGGATTCGGCGGCCCGGGGGCGGGCGATACGGCTCACAGGACCGACGCGAGGGACAAGGCTTGGATATCGAGCGCATGCGGGCTGCTGACCCGCGCCGGTTCGCGATGGCGAACGCCATCCGCCTGCTCGCCATGGACGCGGTGCAGGCGGCGAACTCGGGACATCCCGGCATGCCGATGGGCATGGCGGACGTCGCCACCGTGCTTTTCGACGGGCACCTGAAGTTCGACGCCGAGAACCCGGACTGGTACGACCGCGACCGCTTCGTGCTGTCGGGCGGGCACGGCTCGATGCTGCTCTACGCGATCCTGCACCTGACCGGGCACGCCGACATGACGCTGGAGGAGCTGCGGAATTTCCGCCAGCTCGGCTCGCGCACGGCGGGGCACCCCGAGCGCGGCCACGCGACCGGGCTCGAGACGACGACCGGCCCGCTCGGCCAGGGCCTCGGCAACGCCGTCGGCATGGCGATCGCCGAGCGCTCACTGGCGGCGCGCTTCGGCTCGAAGATCGTCGACCACCGCACCTGGGTGCTGGCCGGCGACGGTGACCTGATGGAGGGCATCAGCCAGGAATCCATCACGCTGGCCGGCCATCTGCGTCTGAACAAGCTGGTCGTGCTCTGGGACGACAACGGCATCACCATCGACGGCAAGATCTCGCTGTCGGATTCGACCGACCAGATCGGCCGCTTCCAGGCCGCCGGCTGGGAGACCATCCGGGTGGACGGCCACGACGTGAAGGCGCTCGACGAGGCGCTGACGGCCGCGAAGAAGTCCGACAGGCCGGTGCTGGTCGCCTGCCGCACCGTCATCGGGTTCGGCGCGCCGAAGAAGCAGGGCACCTCGGCCTCGCATGGCTCGCCGCTGGGCGAGGAGGAACTCGCCGCGGCGAAGAAGGCGCTGTTGATCGAGGGCGGCCCCTTCGAGGTGTCCGCTGACGCGCGCGACGCCTGGGCCGAGGCCGGCAGGCGGGGCGCCGGCGCACGCCGCGACTGGGCCGAGCGGCTGGCCGCGCTGTCGCCCTCGCGGCGCGACGAGTTCGCCCGCGTCCTCTCGGGCGAGCCGCCCCGCCGGCTCGGCCCCGCCATCCGCAAGCTCAAGCGCCAGTTCGCCGACGACGCGCCCTCGGTCGCCACGCGCAAGGCCTCCGAGATGGCGCTGGCCGCCATCAACCCGATGATGCCCGAGACGATGGGCGGCTCGGCCGACCTGACCGGCTCGAACAACACGCGCGCCGGCGGCATCGAGCCGTTCACGGCCGATAATCCCAAGGGCCGCTACATTTTCTACGGCATCCGCGAGCACGGCATGGCCGCCGCGATGAACGGCATGGCGATCCATGGCGGCATCGTTCCCTATGGCGGCACGTTTCTGTGCTTCGCCGACTACTGCCGACCGTCGATCCGCCTCTCCGCGCTGATGGGGCTGCGCGTCGTCTACGTCATGACGCATGACTCCATCGGCCTCGGCGAGGACGGGCCGACGCACCAGCCGGTCGAGCACCTCGCCATGCTGCGCGCGACGCCGGGGCTGCGCGTCTTCCGCCCGGCCGACGCCGTCGAGACCGCCGAGGCGTGGGAACTGGCGCTGACGCATGATGGCCCCAGCGTGCTGGCGCTGACGCGGCAGAACCTGCCGACGCTGCGCACCCGGCCGCAGAACCGCAACCAGGTCGCGCAGGGCGCCTACATCATGGCCGAGGCCGACGCCAGGCGGCAGGCGGTGCTGATGGCGACCGGCTCCGAGGTCGAGATCGCGATGGCGGCCAGGGCGCTGCTCGAGGGCGAGGGCATCGGCACGCGCGTCGTCTCGATGCCGTCCTTCGAGCTCTTCGCCGAGCAGGACGAGCGCTATCGCCGCCGCGTCCTGCCGGCCGGCCCGGTCCGCGTCGGCATCGAGGCCGCCGTCCGGCAGGGCTGGGACCGCTGGCTGCTGGGCGAGCGCGGCCGCGAGGCCAAGGCCGATTTCGTTGGCATGTCCAGCTTCGGCGCCTCCGGCCCGTACAAGGAGCTCTACAGTCACTTCGGCATCACGGCCGAGGCCGTCGCCGGCAAGGTGAAGGCGATGCTGTAGGTTCTGTCGGCGCGATCCTCCGGGCAGCTTTCGTCACCGGCAGCTTGACTAGCGCCGCCAACCCCGGCCAAATCCGGATCGCGAAGCAATGCGTTTTCAATGACTTACGGGCGCTCTCGCGGGTGAGACCGTCTATCGACGCCGCTAGCCCCGGCGCGAGGCTCAGCCCCCGCCGATCCCGCCCGGCCATTCCGGCAGCGTCTGACCGCCGTCGACCGTGATCGTCTGGCCGGTGATATAGCCCGCCTCGCGCGAGGCGAGGAACAGCACGGCGTGCGCCATCTCCTCGACCGTGCCGAGGCGGCGGAGCGGGATGCAGGCCTTCATCCGCTCCAGCTCGGCCTCGCCCGGCTGGCCATAGCCCTCGGTCAGCGTGTTGCCGGGCAGGACGGCGTTGACGGTGATGCCGTGCGGCGCAAGCTCGATCGCGGCCGAGCGGACAAAGCCGAGTTGCCCGGCCTTGGACGCCGCGTAATGGCTGAACCCGGCATCCCCCGTGGTCGGCCCGGTAATCGACGAGATCGCGACGACGCGCCCCGCGCCCGACCGCTTCAGCCAGGGCAGGCAGGCCTGCACGCAGAGGAACGTGCCGCGCAGGTTGACGTCGAGCACCCGGTCCCACTCGGCGAGGCCGACCTCGGCGATCTCGCCGCGCGGGTAGATGCCGGCATTGGCGACCAGGATGTCGATGCCGCCGAACGCCTCGGCCGCGGCATCGGCCGTCGCCTGCACCTGCGCCGGGTCGGAGACGTCGGCGGCGAAGCCACGCGCGCCGGAGCCCAGTTCCTCGGCGCATGCGGCGATCTCGTCGGGGTTGCGGGCGACGGCCATGACCCTGGCGCCGTGCCGGGCTAGCAGGCGGGCGATGCCCTTGCCGATCCCCTTGCTGGCGCCGGTGACGACCGCGGCCTTTCCGTCGAGGGGCGTGAGCATTTCACGTCCTCCCGGCGCCGGAACACGGATCCGGCGGGGCGGCCAGCGGTCAAGGGGCACGGGCTGCGGCGAGCGCGCGGCGGACGGCACCGACCGGCAGCCCCGTCAGACCTTTTCCAGCACCTGCAGCACCACCCGGCCGACGCCCTTGGCGCGCAGGCCGATGGCCTCGGCCGCCTTGCGCGACAGGTCGATGACCCGGTTTCCGACATAAGGGCCGCGATCGTTGACCCGAACGACGACCGACTTGCCGTTGTCCTCGTTGATCACGCGGATCTCGGTGCCGAACGGCAACGTGCGGTGCGCCGCGGTCAGATCGTTCATGTCGAACGGCTCGCCGCTGGCTGTTGGGCGGCCCTGGAACTTCATTCCGTACCACGACGCCTGCCCGACCCTGACTTCGGCAACCTCGACAACCGCCGGCGCCGCGGGCGCAGCAGGCGGTGCCGGCATCATGCGCGTCACCATCGGCGCAAAACTGGCGACCCTCGGCTGGACATCGCCCGTCGGCCCCTCGGCGGAGGCACAGGCAGAGACGCCGAGCACGACGGCACAGAGAGCGATCTTCGCTGCGATCACGGATTATCCCCCTCACGACTTCGTGTTCAGGGAGAGTGACCCGGGCGATGCGGCAACACAATGGAAAAATCGCGGCCAGCGTGTGGTCCGTCACAATCGCGATCTGCGAATCAGCCCGACCGCCAAGGCGCGCCTCAGCCGCCGGACGAGAACACCGGCTCGCCGAACTTCGCCAGCGCCGCCTGCGACAGGGTCAGCCCCAGCCCGGGCGCGTCGTTCAGCGTCAGCCAGCCGTCGGCCATGTGCGGCGGGTTCTCGAACAACTCGGCCTGCAGCGGGTCGCGCTCGGGGTCGGGGAAGCTCTCGACGATACGGCCCGCGGGCGTGGACGCGACCAGCGGCGCGTGCAGGTAGCAATCGTGGTGCGGCGCGACGTCGACATGGTTCAGCTCGCAGAGCGCCGCCAGCTTGCGTCCCATGGTGAAGCCGCCGAACATCGTGCAGTCGAACTGCAGATATGTCGATCGCGCCCTCCTCCAGCATCGCCCGGCAGCCATGCGCGGTGGTCTCGCTCTCGCCGCCCGAGAGCGGGATCGAGGTGCGGCCGGCCAAAATCTTCAGCTCGCGCCGGTCGTCGAACCAGCGCACGGGCTCCTCCAGCCAGGTGATGTCCAGCGGCTCCAGCGCGCGGGCCCCCTCGATGGCGGTCTTCAGGTCCCAGGCGCGGTTGACGTCGATCATCAGCTCGGCGTCCGGGCCGATCACGTCGCGCACGATCTCCATGCGCCGCGATGTCCTCGGCCAGCGGCAGGCCGCCGACCTTGCCCTTGAAGCGCCTGTGGCCGAGGCCGACCAGCGTCTCGATCTCGTCGCGGAGCTCGGCGTTGTCCTTGCCCTCGCGGTAGTAGGCGCAGGTGACGTAGCAGGGCACGCGGTCGCGGTAGCCGCCGAACAGCCGGAACAGCGGCAGCCCGGCGATCTTGCCGACGATGTCCCAGCAGGCGATGTCGACGGCGGCCGAGATGCGGAGGATTGCCTCGCGCGACCACCCCTTCTCGTTGGCGATGCGCTGCGAGGTCAGCGCGAACAGTTCCTCGTAGAGCCGCTCGGGCGCCAGCGCGTCCTGCCCGACGATGTGCTCCGCGATGCCGCTGGCGAACGGTCGGGTCAGCGGCGCGATATCGGTGTAGCTGGTGGCGAGGCCGAAACCCTCGACGCCATCCTCGGCGCGCAGGCGCACCAGCAGCTCGTTGGCGCTCGGCACCATGAAGTGGCTGACCCAGTGCGGGCGCGGGTCCCGTTCCGGGTTGCGCAGGACATGGACGTCCATCGCGACGATCTTCGACATCTTCCCCCCTCGTGCGCTCTACAGGCGCTTGGCGACTTCCTCGAGCATCACCTCGGTGGCGCCGCCGCCGATGGCGTGGACGCGAACGTCGCGGTAGAGGCGCTCGATCTCCATGCCGCGCATGTAGCCCGAGCCACCGTGCAGCTGCAGGCATTCCCAGACGACGTGCTGCGCGACCTCGGCTGCGTAAGCCTTCAACATCGAGACCTCGCGCACGCAATCCATGCCCTGGCAGTCCATCCACGCCACGTGGTGCGTCATCCGTTTCAGCGACTCGGCGCGCATGGCGCAGTCGGCCAGCTTGTGCCGCACGACCTGCTTGTCCCAGAGCGTGCCGCCGAAGGCCTGGCGCTGGCGGACATGGTCGAGCGCCAGCTCGATCGCCCGCTCGCACTCGCCGGTCATGATGGCGGCGGCGACCAGGCGCTCGTTCTGGAAGTTGTCCATGATCTGGTAGAAGCCGCGACCCTCGCCGCCAAGCAGGGCGTCGGCGGTCAGTTCGACATTGTCGAAGACCAGCTCGGCCGTGTCCGAGCAGCGCCACCCCATCTTGTCGAGCTTCTGCGCGACCTCGAAGCCGCGCGTCCCCTTCTCGACGATGAAGATCGACATGCCGCGCGACGGCTTCGCCGCCGGGTCGGTGCGGGCGGCAATGAAGTAGAGGTCAGCCAGAACCCCGTTCGTGATGAACATTTTCTGGCCGTTCAGCAGCCAGCCATTGCCGCGTCGCTCGGCCCGCGTGCGCAGGTTCGCCACGTCCGACCCCGCCCCAGGCTCGGTCACGCCGATCGCCGTCACCTTCCGGCCGGCGACGATGTCCGGCATGTAGCGCGCCTTCTGCTCGTCCGTGCCGTAGCGGGCGAGGTGCGGCGAGGCCATGTCGGTGTGCACCAGCGTCGATACGGCAAAGCCCGAGAGCCCGGCGCGCCCCAGCTCCTCGCCCAGCACGACCGAGCCGAAGGTGTCCATCCCGGCGCCGCCGTATTCCTCCGGATAGCGCACGCCCAGGAAGCCGAGATCGCCCATGCGCCGGAAGGCCGCGCGTGGGATCTCGCCGGCAGCTTCCCAGGCATCGGCATTCGGCCGGATCTCCTCGGCGACGTAGCGGCGGAGCTGGTCGCGGAACGCCTCGTGTTCCTGCGTGAAGAACGGCGACGCGGTCATATCTTGCGGAATTTCTGCATTGCCTCGGCGAAGGTCAGCCCGCTCGCGATCTCGCGCGTCGCCTGCTCGTCGTCGGCGGCCAGCGCCTCGGCGATCGCCGCCACCTCCTCGGCGCGGCCGGCGGGGACGCACACGATGCCGGTGCCGTCGGCGACGATTATGTCGCCCGTCGCGACCTTCTGGCCCGAGACCGCGACCGTGCCGCCGATCTCGACCACGCGGATGCGGGTGCGACCGGTCGTCGGCACCCAATGGCGCGCGAAGACCGGGAAGGCATGCTCGATCATCTCCTCCCGGTCGCGCACCCCGCCGTCGACGACCAGCCCGGCGATGCCCTTCAGCCGGGCCGCGTAGGAGGCCGTGCCGCCCCAGGACGAGACGCAGTGCCCGCCATTGGCGACGACGACGATCTCGCCGGGCCGGGCGGCGTCGATCATCCGGCCGACCGCGAAGTCCGACCCCGGGAACGATCCCGCCGGCCCGGTGATCTGCAGCACGCAGCGCGCCCGCCCGGCCAGCCGCGCGCCCGGCGCGACGGGCAAGAGGCCCGTGATGACGCCATCCAGCCCGATATCCTCGAGCGCGTTCGACAGCGTCGAGGTGTAGAGCGCGCCCAGCCGCGCGACGATGTCCGTCATTCCCCCTCCAGAGCCTCGGTGATGACCGCCTTCAGGTGCGCGTCGTCCCACTTCTTGGGGCCGGCGGCGGCAGATGGCGAGGCCGGGCGGGTGACCAGGCGCCAGCGGCGGCCGGAGATCTCTTCCAGGCGCCGGTCGAGCAGCGCGAAGTAGCCCATGTTCTCGGTCTCTTCCTGCGCCCAGACCAGCTCGGCGTCGCCGTATGGCGCCAGCGCCCGGGCCAGCGCGTCGGCATCCAGCGGGTAGAGCTGCTCCAGCCGGATCAGCGCGACGTCCTCGATGCCGGACGCCTCGCACGCCGCCTCCAGCAGCACGGCCAGCTTGCCGGTCGACATGACGACGCGGCGCGGCGTCCGACGGCTGTCGGCCCGCTCCCCGGCCCGCTCCTCGGCGATCACCGGGCGGAACCCGGTCGTGAACTCGTCCAGCGTCGAAACGCAGCGCGGGTGGCGCAGCAGCGCCTTCGGCGCCAGCACGACCAGCGGCTTGGCCAGCGGCGCCAGCACCTGCCGCCGCAGGGCGTGGAAGTAGTTGGCCGGCGTCGACAGGTTGACCAGCCGCATGTTGCCGCCGGCGCAGTCGGCCATCAGGCGCTCGGGGCAGGCGGTGGCATGGTCCGGCCCGCCGCCATCGATGCCGTGCGGCAGCAGCATGACCAGCGAGGATTCGAACTGCCAGCGGTCCTCGCCGCAGATGATGCACTGGTCGTAGACCGCCTGCGCGACGTTCAGGAAGTCGCCGAACTGCGCCTCCCAGACGGTCAGCCCGTCCGGCTCGCCCAGCGAGTAGCCGTACTCGAAGCCGAGCACCGCGTTCTCGATCAGCGGCGTGTTGAAGACCGTGGCCGGGCCGAACTGGTCGAGCGCGCGGTGCGCGAGACCCGTCCGCTGGCAGTGCACCGCCAGGTGGCGCTGCGTGAACGCGCCCCGCACCGTGTCCTGCCCGCCGAGGCGCACCGGCACGCCCTCGTCCAGCAGCGAGGCCAGCGCCAGGGCCTCGGCGGTCGCCCAGTCGATGCCCTCGCCGGCGTCGATATCGGCCCGGCGGTTGGCCAGGAACTCGGCGACCTTGGGGTGCGGCTCGATGCCCGCCGGCAGGGTCGTCAGCTGCTGCCCGAGCGCGCGCAGCCGGTCCCCGGGCACGGCGGTGTCGACCGGCCGCAGCATCTGCTCGGCGGCGTCGGGCGCCAGCCCCTGCGGTGTGCGCCGCAGGTTCGGCCGCCAGGATTTCGCCGCCTCGAAGGCGGCGTCCAGGTCGGCGCGGAAGGCCCCGACCGCGGGCTTGACGCCCAGCCGCGCGGCGTAGCGCTCGGATAACGGCGGCAGCGCATCGATCTTGCGATACATCGCCGGCTGCGTGAAGCGCGGCTGGTCGATCTCGTTGTGCCCCTTTCGGCGACAGGCGACCAGGTCGACCACGATGTCGGCGTCGAACTGCGCCCGGTAGGCGACCGCCACCTCGGCGGCGCGCATGACGGCGTCCGGGTCGTCGCCGTTGACGTGCAGGATCGGCGCCTCGATCAGCTTGGCGATGTCGGCGCAGGTGCGCGCCGTGCGCGCCTCCTCCGCACCGGTCGTGAAGCCGAGCTGGTTGTTCAGCACCAGGTGGACCGTGCCGCCGACCCCGAACGCCGCCAGCCCGGACAGTTGCAGCAGCTCGCCGTTCACGCCCTGCCCGGCAAAGGCCGCGTCGGTGTGCAGCAGCAGCGGCAGCGGCGACTGCCCGCGATCGCGGAGCGCCCGCGCGCGGCCCAGCGTGACCGGGCCGACGATCGACAGGTGCGAGGGATGCGGCGCCACCCAGATGCCGACCTTGCGCCCGTCGATCTCCAGCGTGTCGGCATGACCGAGGTGATAGGGCGAATCCGACGAGCCCATGCCCTCGGGCACGACCGGCATACCCGCCGATTCGGCGACGACCTGGACCAGCGGCTTGCCGAAGACCAGCGCCATCTGCGTCATGCGGCCCCGGTGCATGCCGCCGACGAGGATCTCGCGCACGCCGCCGCGGACGGCCTGCTCCATCGCGCGGCGGATCAGCACGAGAAAGCTTTCCGCCCCGGAGAGGCCGAAGGTCTTGGCGCCCGGCATCCGGCGGTCGAGCGTGCGCTCCAGCAGCTCGGCGCGGGCGATCAGGTCCAGCGCCGAGCGCTGCTCGCCCCGGTCCCAGCGCCGCGGCGCCTCGGCCTGCCAGGCGAGCCAGGCGTACCGCGCACGATCCTGCACATGGCCGAAGTCCCAGCCGATGGCGCCGCAATAGGCGGCGCGGAAGGGCGCGGCGTCGCCCTCCATCAGGCCATAGAGGCCGGGGTCCAGCTCGGGCACGTCCTCGGGCGGCTCGATGCCCAGCGGGTCCAGCCGCGCCGCCCGCCAGCCCCAGCGACGGTACGCCTCGGCCAACGCGATCAGCGCGCCGGCCTCGGTCGCGCTCCCCAGCAGCGCGTCGAGCGCCCCCGGATCGCCGGCGCCCAGTGCATCCGTATCGCGCATCTGATCCTCGTGCCGGTCAATGGCCCGGTGCTTGGCCTTCAATGCCGCCGGCTGCTACTACGTGCCAATGTCAATGCCTGCAACGCGGGAGCATACCATGTCTGACGTCGATCACATCCATGTCGAGGATATCGCGGCAGCGGTGCCGGACGGCGCGCTCCTGGGGGTGCCGGCGGACTATTCGGGCGTACCGATGGCGGTGACGCGGGCGCTGATCGCGCGGGGCGCGCGCGACCTGCGGCTGTACTGCCTGCCGCTGACGACGATGCAGGGCGACATGCTGATCGGCGCCGGCTGCGTCGCGCGAGGTCGAGGCCGCCGCCGTGACGATGGGCGAGTACGGGCTGGCGCCGTGCTTCAGCCGCGCCTACGAGGCGGGGCGCGCTGGCGATGCGGGATTCGACCTGCCCGGCCCTGCACACGCAGTTGCAGGCGGTCGAGAAGGGCGTGCCCTTCATGCCGCTGCGCGGGCTGATCGGCTCGGACATCGCGCGCTTCCGGCCCGAGTGGAAGACGATCCAGAACCCGTTCTCGGACGAGGCCGACGAGATCATGGTTCTGCCGGCGCGGCCGCTGGACGTGACGGTGTTCCACGCGCCCTATGCCGACACGACGCGGCAACGTGCATATCGGCCGTCGGCGCGAGCTGGCGACGCTGGCGCACGCCTCGCGCGAGGTGTTCGTGACGGTCGAGAAGATCGTCGACACCGACCTCTTCGACAGCGAGGCGACGGCGGCGGGCGCCCTGCCCGCGTTCAACGTCGCGGCGCTGGCGGTGGCCCCGAACGGCGCCTGGCCGGTCGGCCTGCAGGACATCTACCCGCCCGATGCCGAGGAGCTGCGCCGCTATGTCCGCATGGCGCGCAGCGAGGCCGGGTTCGCGGAATACCTTGCCGGACAAGGGCTTGGCGCGAGGACCGCGGCATGAGCGAGGCCACGCGCGAGGAGCTTCTCATTTCGGTGCTGGCCGACATGCTGGCCGGCGACCGGCACGTCGCGGTCGGCGCCGCCTCGCCGATCCCGGGCGCCGCGGCGCTGCTGGCCAAGGCCGAGAAAGCCGAGAAGGGCGGCCGGATGCAGGTCTCGATCCTGCACTCGCGCAGCGACAACCCGTTCACCGAGGGCGCGCGCGAGATCTTCGACGTCGCCGGGCGGGGCGGCATCGACTAGCTTCTTCCTCGGCGGCGTGCAGATCGACGGGCAGGCCAACATCAACCTGGTCGGCACCGGCGAATATCCGAAGCTTTCCAAGCGCTTCCCCGGCTCGTTCGGCTCGGCGCTGATGTACTACGTCGTGCCCAGGGTGATCCTGTTCCGCGAGGAGCACTCGCCGAGAACGCTGGTGCCGAAGGTCGATTTCGTCTCGGCGCCGGGGGTCAGCCCGCCGGGCGTGCACCGGCCGGGCGGGCCGCGCGCGCTGGTGACGGGCAAGGCGATCTTCGCCTTCGACAAGGCGGCCGGCCGCTTCCGGCTGGATCGCGTCCATCCGGGCGAGACACCCGAAAGCATCCGCGAGGCGACGGGCTTCGACTTCGACATGGGCGACGTGGCCGAGACGCCGCCGCCCTCGGCCGCGCGGCTGGCCCGCATCCGCGGCGAGATCGGCGCGCGCGTGGCGCAGTTCTATCCGGAATTCGCCAGCCGTCTCTGGGGCTTGGCAGCCTGAATTAAAGCACAAGGGAGAAGAAGATGGGGGCGCTCGATGGCGTCAGGGTCGTTGACCTGACGCGGGTCCTTGGCGGACCGTTCTGCACGCAATGGCTGGCCGATCACGGCGCCGAAGTCATCAAGGTCGAACCGCCGCAGGGCGACGAGGTGCGCCACTGGGGGCCGCCGTTCGACGAGGAGGTCGGGGCGGCAAGCTATTTCCTGGGCATCAACCGCAACAAGCGCGGCATCTCGCTGAACCTGGGCGACGAGAAGGGCCGCGAGGCGCTGCGCCGCCTGCTGGCGACGGCGGACGTGCTGATCGAGAACTTCAAGCCCGGCGGCATGGAGAAATGGGGCCTCGGCTATGACGTTCTGGGCAAGGAGTTTCCCCGGCTAATCCATTGCCGTATCAGCGGTTTCGGCGCGGACGGCCCGCTGGGCGGGTTGCCCGGCTACGACGCGGTGATCCAGGCGCAGTCGGGGCTGATGAGCGTCAACGGCGAGGCCGGGCGGCAGCCGATCCGGCTGGGCGTGCCGATCGTCGACATCGCGACCGGCATGTCGGCCGGCTTCGGCATCGCCATGGCGCTCTACGAGCGCGAGAAGTCGGGCCAGGGGCAGTATATCGACATGACGCTCTACGATACTGCGGTCTCGGTGCTTTTCCCGCATTATGCCAACTACTTCCTTGCGGGCGTTCATCCAAAACTGACCGGCAACAACCACCCCAACCTGTCGCCCTATGACGTCTACCCGACGAAGACCTGCAACGTCTTCATCGCCGGCGGCAACCAGGGGCAGTTCCGGCGGATCTGCGAGGTGCTGGGCGTGCCGGACGCGCCGGACGATCCGAAATTCTGCAACAACGGCAAGCGGTTGGAGAACGCCGCCGCGCTGCGCGCGCTGTTCGAGCCGCTGATGGCGGCCTGGGACGGCGAGGAACTGGCGCGTGCGCTGATGGCCGCCGGCGCGCCGGCCGGCGCGGTGCTGGAGACGCACGAGGTCGTCGAGGCGCCGCACACGCTGCACCGCAAGATGACGGTCGATATCGACGGATTCCGCACCACCGGCAACCCGATCAAGTTCAGCCGCACGCCGGCCCGGCCCGACCGCAAGAAGCCGCCGAAATTCGGCGAGGAGACGCGCAAGGTGCTGGAAGAAGTAGGCTATTCGGCCGAGGAGGTCGACGCCATGATCGCCGCCGGCGCGGCGCTGGACCGCCCGAAGGCGTAAGCCACGGCCGGGCCGCCGGGCGACCCGGCGGCGGCAGGCCGGCGGGGCGATAGCGCCGCCGGGCGCTGCGCCCGGGGCGCGGCGCCGGCGGCAGATTGGTTCAGGGAGCCGGGCCCGGCGCCTTCTGCAACTTCATTACGGAACGGAGCCCGGCAGGTTCGGCAACCAAGGTCAAGGAACGCCGCCCGGGGGTTCGGGGGCAATCCTCGTCGAACTGTCTCGCAATCGGGCGTCGTCCCGGTCGCGGAGAGTCTTGCAAGAGAATCGTCCCTCCGCGCCGGGCGAATTGCCCACCCGATCAGGGAGTCGATACCGTTAGGCGAGGATTGCCCCCGAAGTGTTCGGTGAGATCCGGCGGCCCCGCTCAGCCGGCGACGGCCCAGGCCAGCACCGCCAGCACGCCGAGAGCGGCCAGCGAATAGACGCCATTCCAGCGCCAGGTCATCGTCGTCGACGGGATGCCGGTCGCGCCCGAGATCAGGAGCGCGCCGGTCGCGTTCGGTGCCGCCGTCATGCTGAGCGCCCAGCCGGATCCGAGGGCGACGGCGATCACCTCGGGCCGGGCCGGCAGCGCCGGCAGCGCCGAGACGACGGCCGCGAGGAACACGACCATCATCATCGGGCTGAGCGCCACCTGCCCGCCCAGCGTGATCAGGACGGGCAGCGACCAGACCAGCAGCCAGTCGGGAATGCCGGCATGCTGCGTCCACTCGGCGATCGCGTCGACGGGGGCCAGCCGCGCCGCGGTGATGCCGATGAAGCCGGCGCAGCCCAGCAGGTAGGCGTCGCGCGCGAGGCGCGGGATCGAGACGGCGACGATCTCGGCCAGTCGCCGCCCTGCGCCGCCGATGACCCCGGCGCGCGACTGGCTGACGACCCAGCCGACCAGCAGCATGGGCGCCACCGTCATCAGCGCCTGCGGCAGCGAGGCGCCGACCAGCGCCTGCACGGCCGCGGCGCCGGCGACCAGGAGCGCATAGACAGCCAGCAGGTCCAGCGCCGCGCGGCCGGGCAGCGGCCCGGCCCGGCCCGGCATGCGCGGCCGGCCCCAGCGGAGGCGATCCTCGGCCCAGCCGACGCAGAGCATGACCAGCGACAGCGCGATGCCGGCGGCGATGGCTGGCCCGTGGGCCAGGCCCGGGACCGAGTCGAGGATGATCGCCTGTGTCAGCGTCGTCGGCGCCCAGCAGATCACCCAGGCAAAGCCGCGGATCAGCGCCGAGAGCTGGCGCCGCTCGCGGATCGCCATGCGGCGGCGGTCATCGTCGGTCTCGGCGGGCCCGGCGCGCACGCCACGCTGGACCAGCGGCGACAGCAGGCTGACCGCGCCGAAGTTCATCAGGATGCCGGCCAGGTGCCCGCCGACCCAGGTGGCGACGAAGCGCCGGCCCGGCGGCTGGCGCGTCATCCAGGCGCCGACGGCCAGCACCGAGGCGGACGTCACCGCCGCCTCGCGCAGCAGCATCATCGACAGGATGAAGGCGGCGAAGTACGCCCCGCTGTTCAGCGCATCCCGCAGCGCGCCGACACCGTCCGGGCGCATCGCCAGCCCGGCCGAGAGCGCCAGCGCCACCAGCAGCAGCCACCACTCGCGCGCGCCGAAGCGCGGCATGACGACGACCGCCAGCGCCACGGCCAGCGCCCGGCCGGGCAACGCCGCCCAGCCGGCGCCGCCGACCAGCAGCATCAGCTCGCACGCCGTCAGGGCCAGCATGACGGCCGCCGTGGCGGGCGCGGTTATCCGGTCGGGGATTGGGCTTCGCATTGCGCGGGGGGTCCGGATCGACAAGGATGCCCGGCATAGCCGCACCGGAACGCGCCGGCCAGCCCGAGGGATGATGATGACAGGCGCACTGCCGCTGGAGGGGCGCATCGCGCTGGACCTGACGCAGGGGATCGCCGGGCCATATGCCGGGCGCCTGCTGGCCGAGTACGGCTGCCGCGTCATCAAGGTCGAGCCGCCGGGCGGCGACTGGGTGCGCGACATCGGCTCCGGCCCGGGGACGTCGGTGAACTTCCTCTACTACAACCTGGGCAAGGAGAGCGTGACGCTGGACCTGAAGACGCCCGAGGGCGTCGCCGCAGCGCTGGCCATCGCGGCCCGCGCCGACGTGGTGCTGGAAAGCGGGCGGCCGGGCGTCATGGACCGGCTGGGGCTGGGCTTCGACGCCGTGCGCGCGCGCAATCCGCGGGTGGTCTATCTGTCGGTCTCGGGCTTTGGCCTGTCGGGGCCGCGGACGCAGGAGCCGCTGACCGACATGGTGGCGCAGGCGTTCAGCGGCATGATGTCGGTCAACCGCGCCCCCGACGGCGTGCCGCACCGCATCCAGACGACCATCGTCGACGCGATGACGGGCCTGTACGCCTTCCAGGCGGTGGCGATGGCGCTGGTGGCGGGCGGCGCGGCGCGGCGGGTCGACGTCAGCCTGATGCAGTCGGCGGCCGCCGTGCTGGGCCCGAAGGTGATGGAGTTCGCTCACCACGGCTTCACGCCCACGGTGCCGAACCCGCCGGCCGGCAGCTATCGCACGGCCGATGGCTGGATCTGCGTCACGCTGGTGCGCGAGCACCACTTCGTGAAGCTGGCCGCCGCCATCGGCCAGCCGGCGCTGTCGGACGACCCGAGGTTCCGCAGCTTTGCCGCGCGGACCGAGAACCTGGACGAGATCACCGCGATCATCGCCGGGGCGCTGGAGGCGCGGACGACGGCCGAGTGGCTGGACCTCTTCGACGCCGAGGGCGTGCTGGCGAGCCCGATCAACGATTTCGGCGACTGGCTGGCCGACCCGCACGTCGTCGCCTCGGAGGCGGCGCCCGTCATCGCCGCCGGCCCGGGCGCCGGACTGCCGGCGCCGCGCACGCCGGGCTGCCCGCCGCTGGAGCGCCCAGCCCCGGTGGCCGGCGCGGACACCGAGCGCGTGCTGGCCGAGTTCGCGGCCGGGACCTCGATCGGGGCGGGTCGATGAGCGGGACGTCCGGGTCCGGCGACGAGACGCCGTTCGACCCGCTGGGGCCGCGTTTCTGCGAGCCGCGCTACTTCGACTCGTTCGAGGTGGGCGAGCGGTTCTACATCCCGTCGCGGACGATGACCGAGGGGCTGTTCTCGGCCTTCCAGCTCGCCAGCGGCGACAACCATCCGATCCACTACGATCGGGAATACTGCCGGGCGCTCGGGCACCGGGACATGCTGGCGCATGGCTTTCAGGTGCTGATCCAGTGCTGCATCGGCGCTGGCGTGCTGCCGCAGATCATGGGGCCGGCGCTGATCGGCTTCATCGAGCAGTCGTCGCGCTTCCTGGGGCCGGTCTATTGTGGCGACACGGTGTATCCCTCGGTCGAGATCATCGGGCTGAAGCCACAGCGCACGACCGGCGTGATGACCTGCGCCGTGACGGTGCAGAACCAGCACGGCCGCGTCGTGCTGGAGGGCGAGCAGAAATACCTGTTGCGGCGGCGCGCCGAGTGAGCCCGGCGGGGCGTCCGGGACCGACGGCGGCGGGCGGCGATGGCGGGCGGAACTCCGCTCCAAGGTTTGACGGCGGGCGGAGCGTGTTCGGCGAACCGTCTTCCCCGCTCAGGCGGGGACCTCGCGAACCGCCGAGAGGGATTCCCGCTTCCGCGGGAATGACGGGGGCGGCGGGCGACCCCGACTCTCCCCGCTCAGGCGGCGGCGTCGGACATGCGCTCGGTCAGGTGGCGGGCGGCGCGGTCGACGGCGGCGTGCAGGGCGACCGTGAACACCGCCAGCACCAGCAGGGCCGCGAACATCAGGTCGACCTTGGCCCGCCCGTTCGCCAGCAGCATCAGGTGGCCGAGGCCGCTGGAGGCGCCGACCCACTCGCCGATCACCGCGCCGATCGGGGCGTAGACCGCCGCCAGCCGCAGGCCCGAGGCCAAGCGCCGGGACGGCGGCGGGGACCCGGACGCGCCACATGATGCGGGCCGGCGAGGCGCCCATGGTGCGGGCGAGGTCCAGCCAGCCCTGCGGCGCACGCGTCAGCCCGTCATAGAAGGACGAGGTGACGGGGAAGTAGATGATCAGCACCGCCATTGCGATCTTCGACCAGAGCCCGTAGCCGAACCAGAGCGTCAGCACGGGGGCCAGTGCAAAGACCGGCACGGCCTGGGTGAAGACCAGGATCGGCCGGATCACGGCGCGCGCCGCCGGCGAGACGGCGAGCTGGATCGCCGTCGCGGCGCCCATCAGGCCGCCGAGCGCGAGGCCGGCGAGCACCTCGCCGATCGTTACGACGGCGTTCTCGGCGATCGAGACACGGTTCAGCCACAGCGCCTGTGCCACGCGGGCCGGGCCGGGCAGGATGAAGGGCGGCAGGTCGCCCAGCCAGACGATCGCTTGCCAGAGCGCCAGCGCGACGAGGGTCGCCAGCAACGGGCTGCGCAGGCGGTGGAGATACGCCGGGATCATGCCGGCTGGCCGATGGCGCGGTAGAGCGCGGTCTGCGTCTCGAAGGCGCCCGCGTCGCCGACCGGGCGGACGGGCGGCGTGGGCGGCGGCGGGATCTCGGCCAGCCCGGTCTCGGTCAGGACCAGGATGCGGTGGCCGAGTCGCGCCGCCTCGGCCGGGTCGTGCGTGACCAGCAGGACCGTGCGGCCGGCGAGGAGCCCGGCCGCCAGCACCTGCATCTGCGCGCGGGTGCGGGCGTCGAGCGCCGAGAACGGCTCGTCGAGCAGGACGATCGCCCGGTCCTCCATCAGCGTGCGGGCGAGCGCGACGCGCTGGCGCTCGCCGCCCGAGAGGTGGCGCGGGCGCTTGGCCTCGTGGCCCGAGAGGCCGACGCGGGCGATCAGCGCGCGGGCGCGGGCGGCGTCGGGGCGTTCGCCGCGGAGCCGGGCGCCCACCAGCACGTTACCGAGCACGTCGAGCCACGGGAACAGCATGTCGCTCTGCGCCATCAGGGCGATGCGGCCGGCCAGCGGCGCGCCGTCGGTCGCGGCGATCGTGCCGGCGAAGGCGACGCCGGTCGGCAGACCGGCGATCAGGCGCAGGATGGTCGACTTGCCGACGCCCGAGGGTCCGAGGACGCAGGTCCAACGGCCCGGCGCAAGTCGCAGGTCGATCGGCCCGAACAGCGGAGCACCGTCGATCGAGGCGCGCCCGGCAAGGGTGACGCCGGGGCCGGCCGCCGGGGCGGTCGCGGGGGCAGCGGCGGGGGCGGTCACCGGCGCGCCGCGCCGGCAGCCCCGGCGTCATTCCCGCGAACGCGGGAACCTCCCGGGATTGGCGCGGGAGGTCCCCGCCTGCGCGGGGACGACGGCCGGGCGTGCGATCCCCGCCTGCTCGGGCGCGGCAGGTGTGCATGGGCGATTACGGTCGGCGCCGTGGGCGTGCCCCCGGCGGCAGAGAGGTCATTCCCGCGAACGCGGGACTCTCCGGGAATTTCCGCGCAAGGTCCCAGCCCGCACGGGGACGACGGCCGGGCGTCCGATCGCCGCCTGCGCCCGAGCGACGGCTTTGGACGGGGCGCGGTCATGCGGCCGCCAGTCCCATGTCCCAGAAGCCGACCTCGAGCCGGGTCGCGGTGGCGAAGCGGCGGGCGAGATGCGGCCAGCGCGGGGTGGTCTCGAAGGCGTCGCCGAGGCGCCGGGCCAGCGCGGCGTCGATCAGCGCGCCGACGTCGCGGCAGACCCGCTGGTAGTCCTCGCCGGCATAGGTGGCGATCCACTCGGCATAGGGCCGGGCCGGCGACTGTGCCGCCGGTCCCTGCCGCGCCTGCCCCTGGCCTGCCGGACCCTGCCCCGGCGTTTCCTGCGCCACCGGGCCCCGGTCCGCCGGGCCCTGCACCACCGGGCCCCGATCCGCCGGTCCCTGCCCCGGCTGCGCCTGTCCCGCCAGCCGCGCACCGATCTCGCCATAGCCGAGCACGCAGGGGGCGAGCGCGGCCATCAGGTCGAGGAAGTCGCCGGAAAATCCGGCCTCCAGCACGTATCGCGTGTAGGCGAGGTTGCCGGGGGCCTCCTCGGCCGAGGCGAGCTCGGCCTCGGTGATGCCGGCGGCGGCGCAGGTGCGGACGTGGAGCGCCATCTCGTGGTTGACCAGCGCGTCGACGGTGGCGGCGGCGGCGCGCATCTCGTCGAGCGTGTCGGCCTTGACGACGGCCAGCGCCCAGGCGCGGGCGAAGTGGACGAGAAAGACGTAGTCCTGCACGAGGTAGCGCAGGAACGCCGCGCGCGGCAGCGTGCCGTCGCCGAGACCCTGCACGAAGGGGTGGCAAACATAAGCCCGCCAGTCCGGCGCGGCGGCACGCCAGAGGGAGAAGGCGCGGCCGTATCGCTGCCGGTCCCGCGTCACCGCGGGGCTCGCGGCCAGGTCAGGTGTCGCCCGGCCCCGGCCGAACGAAGCGCAGCCCTTCCGAGTCCATCGGGGTCCATCCCCCGTCGTCCCCGGACAAGGGCGGGAGCACCTCGCCGCTGTTGAAGAGGGCCTGGAAGGGATCGACCTGCGGCGTCGCATCGCGCCCCGGGTCGCTGGTGAGCAGCCATTCGGCCGTTCGCACGAAATCGTCGAGCCCTGCCAGTTCCCGGCTCAGCTCGTCGCGCCGAGTCCGTGCAAGATCGAGCACGTCGACCAAGTCGCCCCCCCGCTTTGTTCCCCAACGTCATCTGGCGCATTCCGGGCCTCGCGTCAAACCCTTCGCGGTGCTCACTCTGCAGTCACGTCGGTGGCGAGTTTCGCGACCGGCAGGGTGGAGTCGATCATGCCGGCATCGTGCAGGAACGCCTCGAAGTCGCGGTAGCGGCCGGCCGAGAACGCCGCCGGGCGGAGCGCGAAGCGGGGCACGGTGTCGGTCCAGGCGCGCTTGTTCAGGTCGTCGTCCAGCTCGGCCGAGGTGGCGGCGAAGATCCGCCAGCTCTCATCCGGGTGGTTGACGATGTACTGCACCGCCTCCTCGGTGGCGCGGAGGAAGCGGGCGATCTTGTCGCGGTCCATCTTGTCCGGGTTGGCGACGTAGATCAGCTCGTCATAGGGCGGCAGGCCCTCCTCCTCGACGTAGAAGCAGCGGCCGGGGACGCCTTCGATCTCCATCTGGTTCAGCTCGAAGTTGCGGAAGGCGCCGATCACGGCGTCGACCTGGCCGGACATCAGCGCCGGCGAGAGCGACCAGTTGACGTTGACAAGCTCGACATCGCCGAGCGCCAGGCCGTTCTTGGCGAGGATGGTCTGGAGCAGCGTCTCCTCGACGCCGGCGACCGAGAAGCCGATCTTCTTGCCCTTCAGGTCGGCGATGGTCGCGACCGGGCCGTCCTTCAGCACCAGCAGGCAGTTCAGCGGCGTCGCGACCAGCGTGCCGACGCGGACCAGCGGCAGCCCCTCGTGGATCTGCAGGTGCAGCTGCGGCTGGTAGCTGACGGCGAGGTCGGCCTGCCCGGCGGCGACCATCTTGGGCGGGTCGGCCGGGTCGGCGGGGGCGATGATCTCGACATCGAGCCCCTGCTCGGCGAAAAAACCCTTCTCCTCGCGCGATGACGATGGGGCCGTGGTCGGGGTTCACGAACCAGTCGAGGATGACGGTGAACTTGTCCGCCGCCGCCGCCGGGGTGGCAAGCAGCGCTGCGGCGAGGATGGCGGCAAGAGCAGCGGGGGTGGCGGGGCGCATGAGCAGTCCTTTCGGGTCAGCGCTGCGACGGAGGGGCCATTTCCGGGCGTGGCCGGGGCATCCCTCCCTGCGGCGGGAGATCGTCCGGTCGGGCCGGACGATGTTGGCGGCGGCGCATCAGCCGGCGGCCGGGGCGCGGGTGGCGGCGAGCCACTCGCTCGTGCGCGCCTCGGGGTCGGCGTTCAGCGTGATGTCGGTGACGACCGAGACGATGTCCGCCCCGGCGTCGAGGCAGGCGCGGCCGCGCTCGGGCGTCAGGCCGCCGATGGCGCAGAGCGGGGTCGCGCCCACGAGGCGCTTCCACTCGGCGACGCGGTCGAGGCCCTGCGGCGCCCATTTCATCTTCTTCAGGATTGTCGGCCAGACGGGGCCGAGGGCGACGTAGTCGGGGTCGACGGAGAGCGCGCGGTCCAGTTCCGCGTGGTCGTGCGTGCTGACGCCGAGGCGCAGCCCGGCGCGGCGGATGGCGGCGAGGTCGGCCTCCGCCAGGTCCTCCTGCCCGAGATGGACCCAGTCGCAGCCTTCCTCGATGGCGATCTGCCAGTGGTCGTTGACGACCATCGCGGCGCCCTGCGCCCGGCAGAGGTCGCGGCCGGCGCGGATCTCGGCGCGGATCTCGGCGCGCAGCGCCTCGCCCGACAGCGCCTTGATGCGGAGCTGCACGAAGCGCACGCCCAGCGGCAGCAGGCGGCGCAGCCAGTCGGCCGAGTCGACGATCGGATAGAACGGGTCGGGCGGTCGGCGGCGGTCATTCCAGCCACGCCTTGCCGATGACGGGGGTCGAGGGCGCGGCCATGTCGCGCGGCTCCATCGGGTCGGCGGCGTGCGCCAGCCTTCCCGCCTCGACGCGCCAGCGCGAAGGCCTTCGCCATCGCCGCCGGGTCGCCGGCCTTGGCGACGGCGGTGTTCAGCAGCACCGCGTCCATGCCGATCTCCATCGCGCGCGCGGCGTGGCTGGGCAGGCCGAGCCCGGCGTCGACGACCAGCGGCACGTCGGGGAAGTGGGCGCGCAGCGCTGCGCAGGCCGTACTCGTTGTTCAGCCCCCGGCCCGAGCCGATGGGCGCGCCCCAGGGCATCAGCACCTCGCAGCCGGCCTCCAGCAGGCGCTCGGCGACGACGAGGTCCTCGGTCGTGTAGGGAAAGACCTGGAAGCCGTCGGCGGTCAGGATGCGCGCCGCCTCGACCAGCCCGAAGACGTCGGGCTGCAGCGTGTCGGCGTGGCCGATGACCTCGAGCTTGATCCAGGGCGTGCCGAAGACCTCGCGCGCCATCTGGGCGGTGGTGACGGCCTCCTTGACCGAATGGCAGCCGGCGGTGTTCGGCAGGACGCGGACGCCGAGCTCGCGCACCAGCTCCCAGAACCCCTGGCCGGCGCGCGTCGCCCCGCTTTCGCGGCGGAGCGAGACGGTGGCGACACCAGCGCCCGAGGCGCGGAAGGCCTGCGGCGAGGATGGCCGGCGAGGGATACTGCGCCGTGCCCAGCATCAGGCGGGACGACAGCTCGGTGCCGTAGAAGGTCATGCTCAGCCTCCCTGCTGGGGCGCGACGATTTCCAGCCGGTCGCCCTCGGCCAGCTCCATGCCCGCGCGGCCGACGGCGGGGACGAACTGGCCGTTGACGGCGGTCGCGACCCTGGCGTCGGCGAAGCCGAGCTCGGCCAGCACGTCGGAGAGGCGCGTGGCGCTCACCTCACGCGGCTCCCCGTTCAGCGAGATTTTCATCGGAAAACTCCGGTTGCTTGGCCTCGAACAGCAGGTCCGCGGTCTGCACGGCCAGCGCGGGGCCGAGCAGGAAGCCGTGCCGGAAGAGGCCGTTGGCGTGGATGGTCCCGCCGACGCGGCGAACGCGCGGCAGGTTGTCGGGGAAGGCCGGGCGGGCGTCGACGCCGATCTCCAGCACCTCGGCCTCGGCGAAGGCGGGGTGCAGCGCGTAGGCGGCGCTGAGCAGTTCCAGCAGCGCGCGCGCCGTGACGCGGCCGCGCTCGGCGGTCTCGATGACGGTGGCGCCCAGCATGTAGACGCCCTCGCCGCGCGGCACGATGTAGAGCGGCAGGCGCGGGTGCAGCAGGCGCACCGGGCGCGAGAGGCGCACGTCGGGGGCGCGGAGGACGACCATCTCGCCCTTGACGCCGCGCAGGTCCGAAAGCGCGTCGCGGGCCGCGAGGCCGCGGCAGTCGATGGTCGTGGGCGTGGCGGCGGTGTCGTTGACAGTGGCGGTGGCGGCGGCGGGCGCCTCCTCCTGCCGGATCGCGACCCCCTGCCCGGCCAGCCGGTCTGCCAGCGTCGCGAGGGCGCGGCGCGGGTCGAGATGCGCCTCGTCGGGGAAGTAGAGCGCGCGGGCGAAGCGGCCGGCAAGGTCGGGCTCGAGCTCGGCGATGCGCTCGGGGCCGAGCGTCTCGTGCGATTGCGTCCGGCGGGCGAAGCGGTCGAGCTCGGCCCGGTCGCGCGTCGGGGTGACGACCAGCGTGCCGGCGCGGGCGACGCCGCCGGCATGGCGCTCCCACCAGTCGGCGGAGCGCTGGCCGAGGCGGATGACGGGCTCCTCGGCGCGCTCGCCCTCGCAGAAGGGCGCCAGCATGCCGCCGGCCCACCACGAGCAGCCATGCGGCCCCGGCGGCCCGATGCGGTCGAGCAGGCGAACCTCGCCGCCCCGCGCTACGATCTCGGTCGCGACGCAGAGCCCGGCGACGCCGGCGCCGATGATTGTGACGCTCACCATGCGGGCCTCGGGCCGGCAGGGCGGCCGCCGCCGGCAGGGCGCGAAACGCCGGCCGCCACGCGGCGCGCGCTCCGACCCATCGGGCGAGCGCCCGGGCTGATGATGCTCACGCCGGCCATGCCGCGCCCACGTGGAAATGGTGGACCGGGCCGTGGCCCGAGCCAATCGCCAGCCCGTCGGCCGCGGCGATGGCACCGTGCAGGTAGGCGTGCGCGGCGCGGACGGCGTCGACCAGCGGCAGGCCCTTCGCCAGCCCGGCGGCGATGGCGGCGGACAGCGTGCAGCCGGTGCCGTGCGTGTTCCTCGTCGCGAGGCGCGGCGCCTGCAGCAGCACGGGCTCGGCGCCGGGCACGACCAGCACGTCGGTGCAGGTGGCGCCGCCGCCGTGGCCGCCCTTCATCAGCACCGCGCCGGCGCCGCGCCCCGCAGAGCGCCCTGCCCTGCGCGGCCATGGCGTCGATATCCCGCGCCGGCTCGCAGTCCAGCAGGCGGGCGGCCTCGGGCAGGTTCGGGGTCAGCAGCGTTGCGCGGGGCAGCAGCTCGGCCAGCAGGGCCGCGACCGCCGCGTCCTGCAGCAGCGCGTCGCCCGATTTCGCCACCATCACGGGGTCGAGGACAACCGGGATGCGGCCGTCGAGCCGGCGCGCGACCTCGCGGATAATGGCGGGCGAGAACAGCATCCCGATCTTGATCGCGCCGACGGCGAGGTCGTCCAGCACGGCGTCGATCTGCGCGCCGACGATGGCGGGCGGGATCTCGTGCACCGCCGTGACGGCGCGGGTGTTCTGCGCGGTCACGGCCGTGATCACGCTGGCGCCATAGACGCCGAGCGCCGAGAACGTCTTGAGGTCGGCCTGGATGCCGGCACCCCCGCCGCTGTCGGAGCCCGCGATGGTGAGCGCGATCGCAGTCATGTCGCCCTTGCCTTGGGGCGCCGGATTCGGGGGTTTCGGTTTCGCGAGTGACCGTTCCCTACGCCGGCATTGCCCGGATCAGGTTCGACGGGTTGGCTGGTGCCTCTCAGCCCCGGATGGGGCACCCCGACGGATGCGCCAGAGATAAGCGCGCCGACGCCGCCCCGCAACCGGTTTCTGGCCCCCTTCCAGCGGCGTGATTCCGGCGGGTCCCGCCCTTGCGCGCCCCATGCCGGCCGCGCATGATCCGCCGCGCGCGAGCCGAACGAAGGCGGGGACGGGGGCGGGGACGGGCATGGCTGACACGAAGACCATCGGCGAGATGTACGGCGCGGCCGCCGTCGAGACCTTCATGGGGCTGCCGGCCGGCGACCTTTCGGCGCTGGCCGCGCAATCGGCGCGGGGCGCCATCCTGGGCGTGCCGGGCTGCACGCCCTACGGCTCGGTCGGGGCCTACTGCGCCGACGGGCCGGCGGCGATGCGGGCGGCGCTGGCCGGGTATGCGTCGAACCTGGCGCATGTCGACTTCGACGTCGGCGAGCCGATGTTCGGCCCGGACTTCGCGGGCCAGCCCGGCGTCGTCGACTGCGGCGACCTGCCCTTCGACCCCGGCAACTTCGCCGCCAACCGCGCGCGCGTGCGCGCGGCGGTCGGGCAGATCCTGGACGCCGGCGCGGTGCCGATCCTGCTGGGCGGCGACAACTCGTTCCCGATCCCGATGTTCGAGGCCTATGCCGGGCGCGGGACGTTCACCATCCTGCAGATCGACGCCCATATCGACTGGCGCGACGAGGTGCAGGGCGAGCGGCTGGGCCTGTCCTCGGGGATGCGCCGCGCATCCGAGATGGAGCATGTCGAGCGCATCATCCAGGTCGGCCAGCGCGGCATCGGCTCGGCCCGCCCCGCGGACCTGGCGGACGCGCGCGACTGGGGCGTGCAGTTCATCCCGGCGCGCGGCGTGGCGCAGGCGGGCATCACCTCGGCCATCGAGATGATCCCGGAAGGCTCGGACATCATCATCGCCCTCGACTGCGACGCGCTGGACCCGGCGGTGCTGCCGGCCGTCATCGGCCGGGCCCCCGGGGGCCTGGCCTACTGGGACGTCGTCAACCTGATCGAGGGCGCCTCGCTGCGCGGCCGGCTGGCCGGCTTCGAGATCGCCGAGCTGATGCCGGCGCGCGACGTCGACGGGCTGGGCGCCGAGGTCGCGGCGCGTATCGTCGCCAACGTCGTGCGCCTGGTCGCCAACCCGGAGGCAGAGTGATGGCACATCACCAGCTGAAATCCTCGGTCGAGACCTGCCACTGGGGCTGGTTCGACGCCGCCCAGCCGCCCGTGCTGACGGTCGCCAGCGGCGACACGGTCGAGATCGAGACGATCTCGGGCAACGAGTGGAACCTGCCGGGCGAGGGTTATCACGTGCCGCCCGAGTTGCTGGACGTCCAGGCGCGCGCCGAGCGGATGCTGCCCGGCCACATCATGACCGGCCCGGTCCGCGTCGAGGGCGCCCGGCCCGGCGACGTGCTGGAGGTCCGAATCCGCGAGATCGGACTGCGCCAGGACTGGGGCTACAACTTCATCCGCCCGCTGGTCGGCACGCTGCCGGACGATTTTCCCGACCGCCACCAGACGATCATCCCGCTGGACGCCGAGCGCATGGTGGGCCGCCTGCCCTGGGGGCTGGAGCTGCCGCTGCGCCCGTTCTTCGGCTGCATGGGCGTGGCGCCGCCGGCGGAATGGGGGCGGATCACCTCGATCGTGCCGCGCGCGCATGGCGGCAACATGGACCTGAAGGAGCTGGTCGCCGGCAGCACGCTGTTCCTGCCGGTCTTCGTCGACGGCGCGCTGTTCTCGGCCGGCGACGGGCACGGCGTGCAGGGCGACGGCGAGGTCAACGTCACCGCAATCGAGACGGCGCTGAAGGGCACGTTCGAGCTGATCGTGCACAAGGGCGGCGGCGGCGGGGCGGCCGCCTGGCCGCGCGCCGAGACGCCGGAGCACTACATCACGATGGGGCTGGACCCGGATCTCGACCAGTGCGCCGTGCGGGCGCTGCGCGAGATGATCGCACTGCTCGTCGAGCGCGCCGGGATCACGCGCGAGGAGGCCTACACGCTCTGCTCGCTGGCCGCCGACCTGCGCGTGACGCAGACGGTGAACGGCTCGAAGGGCGTGCATTGCGTGATCGAAAAGCGGCTGGTCGATGGCCGATGCCTGACGAGGCGCTGACCGGCGGCTGCGCCTGCGGCGCGGTGCGCTACCGGATGCCGCCGCCGATCTGGACGCATTGCTGCCACTGCACCTGGTGCCAGCGCGAGACAGGCTCGGCATTCGCCATCAACGCCATGGTCGAGGCCGACCGGATGGCGGTAACGGCGGGCCGGCCGGTGACCGTGCGCACGCCCTCCGAGAGCGGCCGCGGCCAAGTGATCACGCGCTGCCCGGACTGCCAGGTCGCGCTCTGGAGCACCTACAGCGCGCCGGCGGTGCTGTTCGTCCGCGCCGGCACGCTGGACCGGCCGGGCGCGGTCGTGCCGGACATCCACATCTTCACGGCATCGAAGCTGCCCTGGGTCGTCATCCCGCCAGGCGCCCGCGCGTTGCCGCGCTTCTACGACTACAACGAGGTCTGGCCCGCCGAGGCGCTGGCCCGCCGCGCGGCGGCGATCGCGCGCCACGCCGGACCCGGCCGGGCCGAACCGGCTTGAGCTTGACGGAATGCGGGCTGGTCGCCCGCTGCGACATGCGCTCGGCCTGCCGCCGCGCCGAGGCGCGGCTTTCGGCCGAGCAGCCGGCGGCGCCGGCGCGCGCGACCGGCGGCAGCGCGCTGGCTGCGAGGGCGTTGGCGAGACTGGCAACACCTGGCCGGGGGAGAGGTCGAAGGGAAGAACTTGCTGGAAGGCCCGACGGGCTCGGGCCGGGACCGAGCGTTCTGCGAGTCGCGGCGGCCGTCAAGAGCAAGCCGCCTGCGGCGGTGCTGCGCACCCTTGACCGCCACCCCGAACTCGGGGCCTTCGGGCTGGCAGGCGTGATTTCCCGTCCGGCGGCGCGACGGGGGGCGCGACGGGCGCGACGGGGGCGCGACGGGGGGCGCGACGGGCGGCGCGACGGGGGTGGGCAGCGCGGCCCTCGGGGTTGCCGCGCCGGCGCGGAGCGCGCGCAGAGGCTGGATCACGCCCATTTGCGCGCGCCGCGGGCGGAAGTGCGCTATGCTCTCAAGTCCATCGCGGGGCGGACCCGCGCGTCTGCCGCCGCTCGACCGGAGGAGAGACGTATGCGAGTTTCCGACATCCTGAAGACCAAGGGCACCGACGTCATGACGGTGCGCCCGACCGAGACGCTGGGCACCCTGTCGCACCGGCTGCGCATGGCCCGCGTCGGCGCGCTGGTGGTCAGCCAGGACGGGAAAACGATCGACGGCATCGTCTCGGAGCGCGACATCGTCCACTGCCTGGCCGAGCGCGGCGGCGACTGGCTGGGCGTGCGCGTCGAACTCGGTGATGACGAAGCGCGTGATCACCTGCGCCCCCGACAGCAAGATCGCCGACATCGCCAAGACCATGACCGCCAACCGCATCCGCCACGTGCCGGTGGTCGAGGGCGGCAAGCTGGCCGGCATCGTCAGCTCGGGCGACGTCATCAAGGCGCGGATCGACGAGATGGAGCTCGAGGCCGGCGTGCTGCGCGACCTGGCCATCGCCGGGCACTGACCGAGCCGCGCGGCGCTGGGCGGCGGGCACCGCCAGCCCTGCCGTCGCGCCGGGCGAGCGTCCCGGGCAGCCCGCCGTCGGCCGGCCACGCCGGCATTGCGCCCGAAGCCGCGAGCGAGCACCCGCAGGACGGGCGTCTCGCTCACCCGCGCGCCGCCGGCCCCCTGCCGACGAGCCAGGCAAACAGCATCGTGCCGACAGCACCGGGCACCCCGTCGCCCTGCCGCGCCCCCGTTGCGGCGCTCGCGCGGCACGGCTAGGGTCCGCGGAAAAGGGAGGCCGCCCGATGCAGTGCTTTTTTGTCCAGTTCCGCTGCCAGCTCGGCCGGGCCTACGATGTCGCCACGGCGCTCGCCGACACCGAGCTGGCCTCCGAGATCTACTCGACCAGCGGCGATTTCGACCTGATGGCCAAGTTCTACGTCGACAAGGAGGTCGATGTCGGCCGCTTCGTCAACAGCCAGATCCACGCCATCGAGGGCATCGAGCGCACGCTGACGACGCTGACGTTCAAGGCGTTCTGACGCCCACGGTTGCCGGCGCAGACCCCCGCCGCCCCGCGATCCACCCGTAGGGCGGGATTACCACCCGCCACGCCTCGCACCGCCACCCCGCTCAGCCCCGCGCCGCGAGCGGCCGGGCCGGGTTTCCCGCGACCGTCGCGCCCGGCGCCACGTCGCGCGTGACCACCGCTCCCGCGCCGACGATCGCGCCCTCGCCCACCGTGACGCCGGGCAGCAGGATGGCGCCGCCGCCGATCCAGGCGCCGCGGCCGATCAGCACCGGCCGGCCGCACTCCAGCCCGGCCGCGCGCTCCGCCGCGTCGCGCGGGTGGTCGGCCGGCAGGATCTGCACGCCGGGGCCGATCTTGGCGAACGCCCCGATCCGCACCGCGGCGACGTCCAGGATCACGCAGCCGAAGTTGAGGTAGGCGCCCTCGCCGAGGCTGATGTTGTAGCCGTAGTCGCAATGAAAGGGCGGCCGCACCTCGGCGCCCTCGCCGACATCCGCCAGCAGCGCGCCGAGCATGGCATGGCGCTGATCCGCATCGGCCGGCGCGGCGCCGTTGTAGCGGGCCATCCAGGCGGCGGCGCGGGCGCGGTCGGCCACCAGTTCGGGCGCCTCCGGCCGGTAGGGCAGGCCCGCCAGCATCCGCTCCTTCTCGCCTGGCATCGCGTCTCCCTGCGGGCCGTCCCGCCGCCGTTTCCCCGTCGCCCGGCCGTCGCCCGGCCGTCGCCCGGGCCTCCCGAGCGTCGACAGGATCGCCGCGCCCGATTAGAGTCGCGCCATCCCGCCAACCGGAGGCACCCCGAGACCACGATGTACGCCAAACCCGAATATGTCGACATCGGCTACTGCCTGGCCGAGCCGGGCGGCGGCTTCGCCTTCCAGCCGCCGCGCACAGTCATGGCGGGCCGCTCCAGGCCGCTGGGCGCGCGCGCCATCCAGAACTGTCCGGCCGTCAACAGCCTCGAGCGCCAGCTCGTCGAGATTCCCTCGCCGATCGCGCTCCGCATGTCGCTGCTCCGCCGCGGCGGCGAGCTGCAGCTCAAGATCAACCCGGCCGGCACCTTCGCCAGGCCCGAGGTGCTGAACAAGCTGATCTCGGTCGAGCGGCCCGAGCGCTGGCGCGACCCGAGGAAGCCGGTGCTGCAACTGAAGCTGCCCTTTTTCTTCGTCACCGACGAGCCGTGCTGGGCTGTCATCCTGCCGCCCTTCCTGGCGCCGCACATGCGCCGCTGGCCGGGCACGATGGTCGCCGCGCGCTACCCGGTCACCGACTGGCCGCAGAGCTTTTCCTGGGCGCTGGAATGGGACGCGCTGGACCAGGAGCTGGTCATCCGCCAGGGCGAGGTGCTGGCCTACGCGATGTTCGAGTTCGATGCCCCGAACAAGCGCCCGCGCCTGGTCGAGGCCGAGCTGACCGACGAGCTGGCCGAGCACCGTGCCGGCATGGACGGCGTCCATCACCTGACCGACAAGATCGAGGAGATCTGGGAGCGCGCCCGCGCGCGCCGCCCGGCTCGCCTGCTGACGCCGCTGGACGGCCCCGCCGACGGGGGCGCCGACGGGGGCGCCGACGGGGCAGTGGAGCCGGCGGAGTGACGCTCCGCCAGGTCGATCTCGGCTGGCGCAACTCGTCGCCGCAGGCGGCGCTGGCCTTCTTCCCGCCCGAGCCGCTGGCCGGTACCGACGCCGCCGCGCTGTTCCCGATGGCCGCCGGGTGGAGCGCCGGGGCGGATCTCGGCCGGCGCATCTTCGTCGTCCGCTCGCCCTTCGACGTCCGCATCCGGCTGGTGCGCCAGCCCGGTCAGCCCGCCGCCTTCCGCCGCGTGCCCGAGCCGGGCGCGATCTCGGAGAACGCCTTTCGCGGGCTGGTCACGCCGATCCTGCCCTATGCGCAGCGCCACCCGGACGTGCCGGCCTGCCAGATCGCGCTGAACCTGTTCTTCGTCTCGGACGAGCCGTGCTCGATCCAGCTCATGCCGCCGGTGTTCTGGCGCGGTTTTCGCGACTGGCCGGGCTCGCTGGTCTGCGGGCGGTTCCCGGTCGCCGCCTGGCCGCGGCCGCTGAACGCGGTGCTGGAGTGGCACGACCACGACCGCGACTGGGTGCTGAAGCGCGGCGACCCCTTGGCCTGCGTGATGCCGCTCTACGACGACCCGAACACGGTGCCGCGCCTCTTCGAGGCCAGGCTGACGCCGGCGCTGAAGCGCCAGGTCGCGATGGTCGACGACGTCTCGTCGGTCGCCCGCAATGTCGGCCCGATGTTCGAGGAGGCCGCGCGGCGCCGCCCGCGCCGCCTGCTCGAGCCGAAAACCGCGCCCGAATAGGTCAGCGCGGCGTCAGGAAGCCCGGGCTCGCCTGCTCGCGCCAGTGCGCGATGCCGGCCGCCACGGCCTTGGCGGTCGCCGCCAGCTGCGCCGGGTCCGAGAGCCGCGCACGGTCCTCGGGGTCGTCCAGGAACCCCAGTTCCAGCAGGATCGAGGGCATGTCGGGCGCCTTCAGCACGCGAAAGTTCGCCTGCCGGTGCGGCCGCGTGTGCAGCACCGCCGCGCCCTTTGCGACCGAGGCGATAACGGCGCCGGCCAGCTTGCCCGACTCGTCCTGCGTGCCGCGCTGGGCCAGCTCGACCAGCAGCCGCGTCAGGTCGTCGGCCTCGCCGCCAAGATCGGCGCCCGCCAGCACGTCCGAACGGTTCTCGCGCGCCGCCAGCGCCTCGGCGGCGTCGTCGGTGCCCTGCTCTGACAGCGTGTAGGCCGAGAGGCCGCGCGCCCGGCCGCGCTCCAGCACGTCGGCGTGCACCGAGACCATCAGGTTCGCCCCGGCCCGGTGCGCCCGCGCCACCCGCTCGGCCAGCGGCACGAAGCTGTCTTCGTCGCGCGTGAGATAGGCGCGAAAGCCCGGCCGCGACTCGATGGCGGCCGCCAGCGCGCGGGCGAATGCGAGCACGACGTCCTTCTCGACCAGCCCGCTCTCCTGTGCGCCGGGGTCGATGCCGCCATGCCCGGGGTCGATGGCGACGATGACGTCGCCGGGCGCGGCCCGCGGCACCGCGGGCGCGCGCGCCCGCCTGCCAGCGCGCCCGCTCGGGTGCCCCGGCCCGCGCGTCGAAGGCGGCGCGCGAGACCGGCGCCAGGTCGATGACCAGCCGCCCCGGTTCGGCGCCGAGTGGCGGCTGCGTGAAGGCGCGCTCGACCTGGACCGGCCGGGTCAGCTCGAGCACGATGCGGGCGCGGTCGGCGCGGAACAGCCCGTGCCGGATGGCGTCGACATAGGGAATGTCGTCGCCGGGCGCGTCGGCCCGCCAGTCCAGCGCCGGGAGGTCGATGACCAGCCGGTCCGGATCGGTCAGCGTGAACAGCGCGAAGGCCGGCTCGGGGGCGACCTCGAGCATCAGGCGCACGCGGTTGCCGTACATGCCGTGCCGCACCGCGGTGACGGTCGGAACGGTTCCGCCGGGCCCGGTGGCGGCGCCTGCGCCCGCTGCGCTGCCGTCCGCCGCGCCTGCCCGGGCCGGTCCGCACGCCGTCGCGGCCGCCAGGCACAGCCATGCGGCCGCGATGAGCGGCACCGTCCCCGACGCAACGCCCGGCGCCATTGACGCGACGCCAGACCGAACGCCGGACGCCGCGCCGAGCGTTCCGGTGCGCACCCCGCGCAGCCGGTCGGCCGCCGCAGCCCACCGGCCGCGCGCGCCGCGCCACCCCGTCAATGCCTGCCCGCTGGCCAGCCTGTCGCCGCCCGTCCGCTTGTCGCCGCCCGTTCGCAGCCCCTTCGCAGCCCGTGTGCAGCCCGTCACCGGGATGCCCGGATTGTCGCCAGGATAGCGTAGCATATCTGGGCCGCGGGAGAAGTCCCCGGGCGCTCGCGGTAAATTCCCGATTGTAAAGCGACCTGCTTTCTGCCTATAGGGAGTAATCGGGTTGTGCCATCCGGCGAGTTGCCGGGATGCCCGGACGCGACGGCCGGGCTAGGGCTCGGTCGTATGTGTGCCGGCGCATGCGGTCACGCGCTCCCCGGATGATGAGGCATTCACCATCACCGCGCGCGGACCGGATGCCGGTCAGCCCAATACCCGCAGGCTTGCCGCGGGTCCAGATCAGTTGCGCCGGACACCCGGCGACGGATAAAAACGAGGCGATGAGCGAAGCCCGCTGCACCACAGGCGCACTGACCGACACCCGCTTCGCGGGCCGGGCGCTGCGCTGTCACGGTGCGTCCCCGGGCACGCTCCACGGCACGTCGCAGGGCAAGCCCCGGGGGATACCCCAGGGCATCCCCGGCGGCACCCCCCACGGCACGCCATCGCCTGCAACCAGGTGCGTTCCGCTCGGCCACGGCCGGCGCAGGCGCCTTCAGGAACATTCATGGCCAAGAAGATGCTCATCGATGCCACCCACCCGGAGGAGACCCGGGTCGTGGTGGTCGACGGTAACAAGGTCGAGGACTTCGACTTCGAATCCGTCAACAAGCGCCAGCTCGCGGGCAACATCTACCTCGCGAAGGTAACGCGGGTCGAGCCGTCGCTGCAGGCGGCCTTCATCGAGTACGGCGGGAACCGGCACGGTTTCCTCGCATTCTCGGAAATCCACCCCGACTACTACCAGATCCCGGTCGCCGACCGCGAGGCGCTGCTGGCCGAGGAGGCGCGCGAGGAAGCCGCCGAGCGCGACCGCGAGGAGGAGCGCGAGACCGGGGCCAAGCCGCGCCGCGGCCGCGGCCGGTCGCGCAGCGATCGCGCCTCGAAGCCTCGCCAGAACTCCGTCTCGGGTCTCGAGGTCGTCGACCTCGACGCGCCCGAGGGCGAGCGGCCCGGCCGGGACGCCAGCTCCGGCGACGTGCCGCGCGGGCTGGAGGTCGCCGACACCGGCGGCAGCGACGGCGACAGGGACGACGGGGCGATCGAGCCTGCCCGCGCCAAACCGGCCGCCGACGACGCGACGCCCGCCGGCTCTGGCGACACCAATGCCACGGGTGCGGACACCGCGCCCGACGGTGGCGGCACGGACGACGACACGGGCGGCACGGCGGGGACGCGCACAATCGCCGAGAGCGCCGGCCTCGAGGATGGCGAGCGCGTGACGGAGGAAATCGGCGAGGCCGACGACAGGCCCCGCGAAAGCGACGACGCCACGGAGAACGCGGCAGAGAACGGGGCGGAAGACAGGGCCGCAGACGAGCGGCCGGCCGGCGACACCGCCCCGCCCGCCGGGGATGCAGCCGCCGATACGGGCGACGATGCGGCCGCCAAGGATGCCGACACGGGCGCGACGGTGCGTTCCGAGACCGAAACCGACACCAACACCGACGGGTCCGCCAACTCCGCAGACGAGGGCGCCGAGACCGGCCGCCGCCGCCGGCGCCGCCGGCGCAGCCGAGACGACAAGGCCGAGGCAGCGACGGACAGCGACAAGACAGCCTCCGGCAAGACCGAGTCCGGCGGCGCCGAAGCCAGCGATAGCGACGACGCGGCCTCCGGCTCCGACAGGACCCGCTCGCGAAAGGGCGGCGACGACCAGTCCGGCGACGACGTCGAGCAGCCCGAGAACCTCGGCGCCGAGGACACGCTCGAGGAGGCCGCGCGCGCCCGCTCGCGACTGCGCCGGCGCTACAAGATCCAGGACGTCGTCAAGGTCCGGCAGATCCTGCTGGTCCAGGTCGTCAAGGAGGAGCGCGGCAACAAGGGCGCCGCGCTGACCACCTACCTGTCGCTGGCCGGGCGCTACTGCGTGCTGATGCCGAACACTGCGCGCGGCGGCGGCATCAGCCGCAAGATCACCAATGCCTCCGACCGCAAGCGCCTGCGCGAGATCGCGGGCGAGATGGAGGTGCCGCGCGGCATGGGCCTGATCGTGCGCACCGCCGGCGCCGATCGCACGCGCGCCGAGATCAAGCGCGACTACGAGTTCCTGCTGCGCCAGTGGGAGCAGATCCGCGACCTGACGCTGAAGTCGATCGCGCCGACGCTGATCTACGAGGAAGGCAGCCTGATCAAGCGGTCGATCCGCGACCTCTATTCCAAGGAGATCGACCAGATCCAGGTCGAGGGCGAGGCCGGCTATCGCGAGGCCAAAGAGTACATGAAGATGCTCATGCCCTCGCACGCGAAGAACGTGCAGCCCTATGCCGAGCCGGTCCCGCTGTTCAGCCGCTACCAGGTCGAGAGCTACCTGAACGGCATGTTCAACCCCAAGGTGCAGCTGAAATCCGGCGGATACATCGTCATCGGCATCACCGAGGCGCTGGTCGCCATCGACGTCAACTCGGGGCGGGCCACCAAGCAGGGCTCGATCGAGGAGACGGCGCTGCAGACCAACCTCGAGGCCGCCGACGAGGTGTCGCGCCAGCTTCGCCTGCGCGACCTCGCCGGGCTGATCGTCATCGACTTCATCGACATGGACGAGAACCGGAACAACCGGGCCGTCGAGAAGCGGATGAAGGACAAGCTGAAGACCGACCGGGCGCGCATCCAGGTCGGCCGCATCTCGGCCTTCGGGCTGATGGAGATGTCGCGCCAGCGGCTGCGCCCGGGCATGCTCGAGGCGACGACCAAGCCCTGCCCGCACTGCCACGGCATGGGCCTGATCCGCTCGGATGACAGCCTGGCGCTCGCCATCCTGCGCGACGTCGAGGAGGAGGCGATCCGCGGCCGCGCCGACGAGCTGACCGTCCGCGCGCCCGTCGACATCGCCAACTACCTGGTCAACGCCAAGCGCCGCAACATCGCCCAGGTCGAGGAGCGCAACAACGTCTCGATCCTGATCGTCGGCGACCCGGCGCTGATCAGCCCGAACTACGAGATCGAGCGCTCGAAGGGCGAGCGCAAGCGCCCGGCGCCGGCGGCGCGCGACGTCGTTTCGTCCGCCTCGGTCGCAATGCCGGACGAGGCCGAGGACGAGCCCGTCCGCGAGGCGCGCGGCACCGACCGCACCGAGGGGCGGACCGACACGCGCCCGGACGGGCGTGACGGCGAGCGCTCCGACCGGCCCGAGCGGGCGGGCGGCAGCGGCAGCGATGACGACAGTCGCTCGCGCCGCAGGCGTGGCCGCCGCGGCGGCCGTCGCCGGCGTGGCGAGGGCGACGACGAGCAGGGCGACAGCCGGCGCTCCGACAACCGTGCCGACGAGAGCCGCGCCGACGACCAGCGCCAGCCGGCCGAGGCCGGCCAGTCAGCCGACGCGCAGGACGACCGCGGCTACTCTGACCGCGACGACAGCGACGGCGGCAGCGCCGACGCTGGCGCCCGCGACACCGGCGGCGACACGGACGGCGGCGACGAGAACGGCGGCTCGCGCCGCCGCAGCCGCAGCCGGCGCCGGCGCGGCCGCAAGGGCGACGACCAGGCCCAGCGCGACGACAGCCGCGCCGAGGGTCAGGCCGAAAGCCCGGCCGATGCCGCCGCAGCCTCCGGCGACCCGCAGGCCATGTCCGAGGACATCGAGGGCCAGGGCGTGCCCGACACGGCACCCGCCTTTGCCGGATCGGCCGAGCTCGGGACCGGCGGCGAGCCGACCGGCGGGACGCCTCCCCCTAGCCGCGAGACGCCGGCCGACGTCGCCGGCCTCGAGGCCACGATGCAGCGCGGCGAGCCGGCCGGGTCGACCTGGACCCGCCCGGAGGAGATGAACGCCGGCGACGGTTCGACCGCCGCGGCCGAGCAGGACGCCGACCTGATCGCCGCCCGTGCGTCCGCCCCGTCCGAGCCGCAGGCTCCGGCCGAGGGCCTCGCCGAGAGCCCGGAGGAAGCGCACGGAGGCGACAGCGCCACCACCGCCGCCGAACAGGACCAGCAGCCGGCCGCCGAGGAGCCGCCCGCTGCCGAGGACAAGCCGGACGAGCCCAGCAAGCCGAAGAAGCGCGGCTGGTGGTCCCTCGGCCTCTGACCCAAAGGGCGGCCCTCGGGCCGCCCTTTCTGCCTCGGACGCCAGGCCAAGGCCACGCAAAGGCTCTGCCGGAAGCCAAGCGCCAGTATGACCTCGCCGGCGAGGATTACGGCCGCTCGATCCGGAGCTCGAGGTCATCTATCTGAGGCACCGTAACGCCCATTGTCGGGCGGGCGATGTCGAGGCGGCGCTTTCGGACTGGCGCCGCGCTGTCGCGCTGAAGCCGGACGTGGTGAAAGCGCGCCAGGAATCGCTGCGCGACATCGGGTTCTGCGACGGTCCCGTCGACGCCGATCCTCGCCCGGCGTGGCGCGCCGCCGGGCGCGCCTGGGCCCAGGCGGGCTGCCCCGGTCTCTGACCCTCTGGCAATCCGGGCCCCCGCGCGTTATCTGCGCCCACGACAGCCGGGGCGAACATGCAGAAAACCGAATATTCCGACGCCATCTCCTCCGTCGCCGAGATCATCGACGAGGCGCGCAACGGGCGCATGTTCGTCCTGATCGACCACGAGGACCGCGAGAACGAAGGCGACCTGATCATCCCGGCCCAGATGGCGACGCCGACAGCCGTCAACTTCATGGCGATGCACGGCCGTGGCCTGATCTGCCTGGCCATGCCGGGCGAGCGCATCGACCGGCTGGGCCTGCCGCTGATGAGCCGTACCAACCAGTCGCGCCACGAGACCGCCTTCACCGTCTCGATCGAGGCGCGCGAGGGCATCACCACCGGCATCTCGGCGCATGACCGCGCCCGCACCGTCGCGGTTGCCATCGACCCCGGCTCGCAGCCCGCCGACATCGTGACGCCGGGCCACGTCTTTCCGCTCCGCGCCCGCGAGGGCGGCGTGCTGGTCCGCGCCGGCCACACCGAGGCCGCCGTCGACATCGCCCGCCTCGCCGGCATGAACCCCTCGGCGGTGATCTGCGAGATCATGAACGAGGACGGCACGATGGCCCGTCTGCCGGACCTGGTCGCCTTCGCCCAGCGCCACGCGCTCAAGATCGGCACGATCTCGGACCTGATCGCCTACCGCCGCAAGCACGACAACCTGATCCGCGAGGTCGACCACGCGACGATCACCTCGCTCTTCGGCGGCGAGTGGCGGCTCCGCGTCTTCCGCGACGAGCCCGGCCACATGGAGCACTACGCTCTGACCAAGGGCGATGTCGGCGACGGCGCCCCTGTTCTGGTGCGGATGCACGTGCTCGACCCGCTCGAGGACGTGCTCTGCCTGAACGAGGACCGCTGGCAGCAGGTCCCGAACGCCATGCTCGAGATCGCCGAGGAAGGCCGCGGCGCCGTCGTCATCCTGCGCGACGCCTCCGAGACCGCGATCTCGGACCGGCTGCGCGCCAAGGCGGCCGGCGGCAGCCCGGGCCCGGCAGCGGGGCCGAAGCAGCTCCGCCAGTACGGTGTCGGAGCGCAGATCCTCGCGAACCTCGGCATCCACGAGCTGATCATGCTGACGAACTCGCCGACGCCGCGCCTCGTCGGCCTCGACGGCTACGACATCACCATCATCGACACCCGGCCGATCCCGGACCGGAGGGGCGCATGACCGAAGAGCACACGACCCTGCCGCTGCCGCAGATCACGCCGGCGCCGCACCTCCTGCTGGTCGTCGCGCCCTATTACCGGGCCATCGCCGACGACCTGGTCGCCGGCGCGGTGGCCGCGCTGGAGCAGGCCGGGGCAAAGCACGAGATGGTCGAGGTGCCCGGCGCGCTGGAGATCCCGACAGCCATCCGCCTCGCGTCGCGCGCGCGGCGGCACGACGGCTTCGTCGCGCTCGGCTGCGTGCTGCGCGGCGAGACGACGCATTACGAGACGGTCTGCAACGACAGCTCGCGCGGACTGATGCTGCTCGGCCTCGACGGGCTCTGCATCGGCAACGGCATCCTGACCTGCGAGACGGTCGAGCAGGCCCGCGTGCGCGCCGCGGTCTCGGGCCAGGACAAGGGCGGCGGCGCCGCCGCGGCGGCGCTGCACCTGGTGGCGCTGGCGCGGCGCTTTCCCGCGCCGAGGCGCGACCGCGACCCGGCCGAGGGGCCTGGCGGCCCCGATATCCTGCTGGCGGGCCAGACCGGCCAGACGCGGACCACATGATGAGCGACGAGCAGCCGCCCCCCGACCAGCGCCCGGACAGGCGCCAGCAAGCGCGCCTCGCCCGCTCGGCCGCCCGGCTCGCGGCCGTGCAGGCGCTCTACCAGCTCGAGATGACCGGCGCCGACTGGCGCGCCGTCGTCAAGGAGTTTACCGAGCACCGCCTCGGCGCCGAGATCGAGGGCGCGCAGTACCACGCCGCCGACCGCGGGCATTTCCGCCGCACCGTCGAGGGCGCCGTCGCCAACCAGGGCGAGATCGACCAGCTGACCGACCGGGCGCTGGTCGAGCGCTGGCCGCTCGGCCGCATCGATTCGATCCTGCGCGCGCTGTTTCGCGCCGCCGGCGCCGAGACCATCGGCCGCCCCGACATCCCGCCGCGCGTCGTCATCGGCGAGTATCTCGACGTCGCGCAGGCGTTCTTCGGGCCGGGCAAGGTGTCGGGCTTCGTCAACGGCGTGCTCGACCACATGATGCGCGAGGCGCGCCCCGACGCGCTCTCCGGACCGGCGACGGGCGATGAGGCGAACAAGGACACTGGGCGTTGAGCACCGTCAGGCCCGGAGATTTTCCACTCTCCGACCTGTGGCACACCGCGGCCCAGGGAGGGTCTGCGAGGAGCTGTTGTGCGACCGTCGCCAGTTCCCGCTTTCGTCTTGAGATGTCCAATTAAGCACCGTTAGCTCCCATTGCGCGGGAGGGCCGATCGGCCGTGGTGTCCGGCAGGCCCCCTCCTCTTGGGGGCAGTCGACGCGGTCAGATCTGCGACCGTATCGCCGTTGCCTTCAGGTAAGCTCGGAACAATATTGGTCCGGGGGTTCCTGCGAGTGTCCAGCCGCATGCTCGACGTCGTAACGCACCAGGCCGTGCTCGACGCCATTCCGGCGTCAGCCGCGATCGTCGCCGACGACGGCACGATCGTGGCTGTCAACCGGCAATGGATCAGATTTGCCGAGGAGAACGGCGGCGATGCCCGCACGCACTATCTTGGTGCGAACTACTTCGACGTCTGCGATGCGGCCGTCGGGGAAACCTCGGTGATGGCCGCAACGGTCGCCGACGGGCTGCGCGAGGTGCTGCGCGCCGGCGGCGAGTTCCGCTGCGAATACCCATGCCACAGCCAGACCGAGCTGCGCTGGTTCGAGCTCACCATAACGCCGCTCGGCTCGGCGGGCCCGCCGATGGCGCTGACCATTCACGCCGACATCACCCCGCGCGTGCGCGAGCGTGAGGCGACCAGCGGCACGGACGAGCATCTCCACCGGCTCGGCGACCTGGTCGCCAGCGCCACGGACGCGATCATCAGCTACGACCTCGAGGGGCGCGTCCTGACCTGGAACGCAGCCGCCACCGCGCTCTACGGCTACCAGCCCGACGAGGTGATCGGCCGCTCGCTGGAAATCCTCTACCCGCCGGACTGGCCGATGCGCATCACCGACTACCGCGACCTGGTGCTCGCCGACCGGCTGCGCCAGGGCGAGGTCGTGCGCATGACCAAGTCCGGCACGCCCCGCGACATCGCCATCAGCGCAGCCCCGGTGCGCGACGCCGCGGGGAACATCATCTCGGTCATGAACATCCACCGCGACATCACCGAGGCAAAGCGCACCCGCGAGCACCTTACCACCGCGACGCGCGAACTCAGCCACCGCGCCAAGAACCTGCTGGCCGTCATCCTGTCGGTGCAGCGCCAGACGGCGCGCGACTCGACCTCGTTCGAGGAGTTCGACCACCGCTTCTCGGCGCGGCTCTCCGCGCTCAGCGCCTCGATAGACCTGCTGGCGGCGCGCAACTGGGGCCATATCGCACTGGCCGAGCTGGCCAGCCGGCAGCTTGCCGCCTTTGTCGAACCCGACGACCCGCGCGTCTCGATCGCGGGCCCGGCGGTGCAGCTTGACAGCCAGGCGGTCGAGGCGCTGGGCATGGCGCTGCACGAGCTGGCGACCAACGCGCTGAAGTACGGCGCCCTGTCCGGTGCCGGCGGAGGGATCGAGCTGACCTGGAAGCTCCGCCGCAGCGACGGCCAGAACCTGCTCGATATCACCTGGCACGAGACCGCGCCCGGCATCCATGGGGCGCCCGGGCAGACCGGCTTTGGGCACGCCGTGATGACCCGCATCGCCGCCCAGCGGCTGGGCGCCGACGTCTCGCTCGACTTCGGCCGCGGCGAGCTGAGCTGGCGCGCCGAGGTCCCCGGCCGCCACTTCAACATCGGCTGACGGCCCGGCTTGCGAACGGCTGCCGCCCGAGGCCCGGCACCCTTCTGCCCGTCCTTGGCCGTCTCCCGCCTGCCCGCCCGCCTCCGACTCCCCCGAATGGATTGGGGGATTTCGCCCTCTAATACCAGGTTGCGGTAGCGCCGACTCGCGAAGGGGATTCCCACGGCCGCAGATCTCTGACTCACTGTCCAAAACGGCAGGGGGCAGGCATGGGACGGGCGCTGACGCTTCGGGAAGACTTCAGTGCGGCGCATCTGAAGCGGCTGGCGCGGGCGAGCCGAGACGCGGGTCAGACGCGTCGGCTTCTGGCGCTGGCCGTCATTTATGACGGAGGGAGCCGGGCCGAGGCGGCCGAGACCGGCGGGGTCGGCCGACAGATCGTCCGGGACTGGGTGGTCCGCTTCAACGCCGAGGGGCCGGACGGGCTCGTGAGCCGCAAGCCGCCGGGCAATCCCTCGAAGCTCAGCGCTGCGCAGCGGGCCGAGCTCGTGCGCATCGTCGAGCGCGGCCCGATCCCGGCGGTGGACAACGTGGTGCGGTGGCGGCTGATCGATCTCGCCGCCTGGGTGTGGGACGAGTTCGGCATCTCGGTGAGCGAGGCGACGCTCAGCCGGGAACTCACGGCGCTCGGCTACTCGAAGCTGTCGGCCCGGCCGCGCCATCATGCGCAGAACGAGGAGCAGATCGCCGCTTTTAAAAAGACTTTCCCGCCCGCCTGGCGGAGGTCCGCGACACGCTCGCGCCCGGCACCGGGATAGAACTGTGGTTCGCCGACGAAGCCCGGGTGGGGCAGAAGAACAAAATCACCCGCCGATGGGCGAAGCGCGGCACGCGCCCCTCCGCCCCGCACGACCAGCGCACGCAATCCGCCTACATCTTCGGGGCGATCTGCCCGAGGAAGGGCAAGGGCGCCGGCCTCGTCATGCCCCGGTGCGACACGCAGGCGATGACCATCCACCTCGCCGAGATCAGCGCCGCCGTCGAGCCGGGCGCTCACGCCGTGCTCATCCTGGACCGGGCCGGCTGGCATATCTCGAAGGCGCTCGTCGTCCCGGACAACATCACCCTCATGCCGTTGCCGCCGCGATCTCCCGAACTGAACCCGGTCGAGAACGTCTGGCAGTACATCCGCGACAACTGGCTCTCGAACCGGGTCTTCGACAGCTACGACGATATCGTCGCGCTCAGCTGCGAGGCATGGAACCGGCTTATCGACCGCCCTTGGAAGATCATGACCATCGGCCTCCGCGACTGGGCTCATGGGTCATGATCACCGCAAGCTGGTATAAACTGCACGACTCCCGCAAGAGCCGTGCACATCGCCCTCCCGGCAGGGACGATTCTCTTGCAAGACTCTCCTCGCGAGGGAAGACTCCCCCGTTCGGTGGCTTTCCCGGGCCGGCTGCCTCGATGCAGAGCGCCGATCGCAAGCCAGGGATGCCACAATATCTTGTGCGGAGCGCAGCCGCCTTGGCGACCCCGCGGGACCGGCCTATCTTGCCGCGTATGACCTTCATCCCCCCGCATGTCAGCCCGCACGGCGCGCCGCTGACCATGTTGCAGTCGCTGCGCGCGGCGCGGCGCAACGTGCTCGAGATCATCCCGGCCATCTGCTACCTCCAGCCGATGATCTCGGGGCGCATGGGATCGCGCTGGCACATGGTCCAGGACCCGGTCGCGCTCAAGCGGATTTTCCTCGACAATCCCGGAGCTTATCCAAAGTCCGAGGTCATGAACCGCATGTTGCGGCCAGCCGTCGGCAACTCGCTTTTCACCGCCGAGGGGGCGCACTGGCGCTGGCAGCGCCGGGCCGTCGCGCCCGTCTTCGCGCAGCGCAACGTCGTCGCGCTGGCGCCGGTGATGACCGCCACCGCCGAGCGCGCCGCTGCCCGCCTCGCGGCCATGCCCGGACCGCGCGAGATGGTGGGCGAGATGCTCTCGGCCACCTTCGACGTGATCTGCGAGGTCGCGCTTTCGGGCCGAGAGCACTTTGACGCCGATGTCTACGGCGCTGCAATCACTCGCTATTTCGAGACGGCGGGTAAGGCGTCTCTGCTCGATTTCCTGCAGGTGCCAAGCTGGATTCCCCGCCCCGGCCACGTGCTGGGCGCCGGGTCGGTTCGCACCATGCACCATATGGTCGCCGAGGCAATCGAGGCCCGGCGGGCCAATGCGACCGGCAAGGCCGACGACCTGCTCGACCGCATGCTGGCCGCCGAGGACCCGGAGACCGGCCGCCGCATGAGCCCGGAGGAACTGCTGCACAACATGCAGTTCTTCATCGTCGCCGGCCACGAGACGACCGCGCTGGCGCTCAGCTGGGCGCTCTATCTCCTTGCCGGAGAACAGGAATTCCAGGACCGTGCGCGCGCCGAGGCGCAGTCCGTCCTCGGCGGCCGCGCCGCAGGCGCCGCCGACCTCGATTCCATGCCCTACGTCCGCCAGGTGCTCGAGGAGGCCATGCGCCTCTACCCACCCGTCGGCTTCCTCGCCCGCGACGCCGCCGAGCGCGACATCCTCTCGGGCCGCGAGATCCTGCCCGGCGACACGGTCTTCCTCGCCATCTACGCGCTGCACCGCCACCAGATGTGGTGGGATCGCCCTGCCGCCTTCGACCCCGACAATTTTTCGGCCGAAAAAACAAAGGCCCGGCACAAGTTCCTCTACCTCCCCTTCGGCGCCGGGCCACGTGTCTGCGTCGGCGCGAATTTCGCAATGATGCAGGCGCAGATCATCCTCTCGACGCTGCTGTCGCGCTACCGGTTCGCCCTGACCGACGCCCCGCCGCCGGTGCCGACCATGAGCATGACCGTGCGCCCCGAGGGCGGCGTCTGGCTGACGGCCACGCCGACGCAAACACGCGGCTGATAACAGACACCCCGCTGGGATTTTCGCTTGGGCGCATGGGCTGGCTTGCTGTATCGCCGCCGTCATGCCCGACGGTGCCTCGCGAGAATACGCCCATGACGACGCCCGCGCGCGCCGCGCGGTGGTGATACTCGTCTGGGCGCAGTCCGTGCTCGGCTCTCAAATGCCCGTCCACTTCATCCTGGGCGGGCTGACTGGCGCCCTGCTGTCCACTGACAAGTCCCTGTCCACGCTGCCGATTTCCATGACTGTCATGGGCTCGATGCTGACTGCGCCGGTCATGTCGACGATCATGGGCCGCTTTGGCCGGCGCGCCGGTTTCGTGCTCGGCGCCACCGCCGCGGCCTGCGGCTCGGGGCTGGCGGCCTACGCGATCTCGGTCAGCGACTTCGCGCTGTTCTGCGCCGCCTCGATGATGCTGGGCATCTACATGTCGGCGCAGGGCTTCTACCGCTTTGCCGCGGCCGACATGGCCTCGCCTGCCTTCCGGCCGAGGGCGATCTCGCTGGTCATGGCCGGCGGCCTTGCCTCGGCAGTGCTGGGGCCCGAATTGGTCGTGCGCTTCAAGGACTGGCTCGAGCCGGTGCCCTATGCGGGCGGCTACCTGGCCATGGTCGGGCTGAACCTCGTCGGCGTCATCCCGGTGCTCTTCCTCAGGATTCCGAAGCCGCCGCGGCCGCGCCGCGGCACCCGCGCCGGCCGCGCCTGGCGCGAGATCCTGGCCGACCGCCGCGTCGTCGTCGCGATGCTCTGCGCCATGGTCAGCTACGCGCTGATGAACCTGGTGATGACCTCGACGCCACTGGCCATGATCGCCTGCGGCTTTGTCACCGACGACGCCGCGCACATCGTGCGCATCCACGTCATCGCCATGTTCGCGCCCAGCTTTTTCACCGGCTCGCTGATCACGCGATATGGGCCGCCGCGCGTCATCGCCGTCGGGCTGGCGCTGCTGGCGTCGTGTGCCGTGGTGGCGCTGACGGGCTTGACGCTACCGCATTTCGGGCTGGCATTGGGTCTGCTGGGCCTGGGATGGAATTTCGGCTTCATCGGCGCGACGGCGCTGCTCGCCAGCGCGCACCGGCCCGAGGAGCGCGCGCGTGTGCAGGGGCTGAACGACTTCCTGGTCTTCGGCCTCGTGACCGTCGGCTCGTTCAGCTCGGGCGCGCTGATGGCAGGCTTCGGCTGGTCGGCGGTCAACCTGGCGATGATCCCCGCGCTGACGCTGGCCGCAACGGCGCTGATCTGGCTGGTGCTGGGCGGCCAGCGGATGTCGAGCCACTGAGGCTGCCCGCAAGGACTATTGCTTGTACGGCGTGGAGCTGTCCTCGCCGAAGATGCTGCCGGTCGTGACGCCGATATTGCCGAAGGCCTGCTCCAGGATCGTGAGCTGCCGGCCATAGGTCGGCGTCGTCTCGGTCGCCAGGTCGATGATCCGCCCGTCTTCGAGCCCGTACTCGTTGACCGAGGCGACGACGTCGTTCGGATCGAAGGTCACCGCGACGATGCGGCGGTCAACCACCTTGGGCGCGTGATAGGTCAGCTTCTCGACCCTGCTGGAGACGTAGTACCAGTCCTGGTCGGTGAAGATGCCCGAGCTGGCCGGCCGGCCGATCTTGCGGATCACCGTCTCGCGCGTGTCCTGGCCGGGCCGGATCTCGGCGAGCTGTTCGGGCAAGGGCGCATAGCCGTGCTGCTCCACGATCGGCGAACAACCGGCCACCAGCCCCGCGACCAGCGCGACGCAGGCGATCCCGGCAAGCGAACGAGTGCCGCGCGGACGCATGACCATATCCCTTCCGAACGCCGGTTCCGGCTTGTCTGCCCTAGCGCGCGGATGCTTTAACATCAAGGCGGTCGCGCCTAGGTCAAACTGATATGCCGAAAAATCGCTGAGGTGCTCCGATGTCAAGACGATCACCGGCCCCGGGCGAACGCGCCGTCGCAGCGCCTCCGTTCCTCCGCCCGATCCCGGTCCGCTCGCTGACGCGCAAGCGGCCCCTGCCCTTCGATATCGAGCCCGAGCCGGAGGAAAAGCCGAGGATCGCCGGCTTCCTGGGCGTCGAGGCGCTGCGCCGGCTGCGCTTTCGCGGCGCGCTGGAGCCCGTCGGCGACGAGGCGTGGCGCGTCGAGGGCCACCTGGAGGCCGAGCTGGTGCAGAGCTGCGTCGTCACGCTGGCGCCGGTCACGCAGACGATCGACGCGCCGGTGGCCCGCGACTATGTCCCCGAGGAGACGTGGAGCCTGCCGGACGAGCTGGATCTCGACCCGGAGGCCGAGGACGATCCCGACCCGTTCGGCACGGTGATCGACCCCGGCCTGCTGGCGCTCGAATCGCTTGCGCTGATGCTCGATCCCTATCCGCGCGCGCCCGGCGTGCCGCCGGCCGAGTTCCGCGCCGCCCCGCCGGGCGTCCAGTCGCTGGACGATGCCGACCTGAAACCCTTTGCCAAACTGGCCGTTCTCAAAGAGAAGTTCGGGGAGAACGGATAATCCTGCGGCAAACCGGGAATGGCCAAGAAAGGCCTTGCTCTGGGAATGGAAACCACTATTTTCCGCCACTCGTTTCAGACAGGTCCGGTCGACTGGCGGGCGGTTCGGCGACGTCGGCGCGATCCGCGCCCCGTCCCTGCCCCTACATCGGCCGCGGCCCGACGCTCAGAGGTGATACCATGGCTGTCCAGCAGAACCGCAAGACGCGCTCGAAGCGCGACATGCGGCGCTCGCACGACGCAATCTCGTCAACTGCCGGGATCGAGTGCCCGAACTGCGGCGAGCTCAAGCGCCCGCACCACGTCTGCGGTGCCTGCGGCCACTATCGCGAGCGCGAGGTCGTCAGCGCGACCGACGAGACGGATCTCGACGAAGACGCCGCCTGACGGCTCTGATCCGCGGGCGTCCTGCGGACTGACCGTGCCGCGCGCAAGCGCGCTTCCCTGCCAGTGCTGAAGGCAACCGAGATGAGCGGCGCAACCAGCGACGGGACCGTCGTCTCGGGAGGAACCGTGATCTCGGTCGACGCGATGGGCGGAGACCGCGGGCCGGCGCCCGTGCTCGCGGGGCTGTCCCGGGCGCTGAAGGACGATCCATCGCTCCGCTTCATCCTGCACGGCGACAGCGCCGTCCTCGAACGGCTGCTGGGAAAGAACGGCGCGCTCAGGGACGGCTCCGAGATCCGGCACGCGGAAAGCGTCGTGCCGATGAGCGAGAAGCCCTCGCGCGCCGTGCGCACCGGGCGGCAGAGCTCGCTGTGGCAATCGCTGCAATGCGTGGCCGACGGCCAGGCGCGGGTGGCGTTCACGGCCGGCAATACCGGCGCCATCGTCGCCATGTCGATGCTGGTGCTGCGCCCGGCGCCCGGCGTGCATCGCCCGGCCATCGCCGTGCAGTGGCCGGCCAACAACGCGCACGGCTTCAACATCGCGCTGGACATGGGCGCCGACATCCGCGCCGACGCCGAGTTGCTGGTCCAGTACGCGGCCATGGGGGCCGAGTACAGCCGGCTGGCCTGCCGCATCGAGCGGCCGCGGGTCGGCCTGTTGAACGTCGGCAGCGAGGACATGAAGGGCCGGCCCGAGCTGCACCAGGCCAAGGCGCTTCTGACCGAGCTGATCGCCCGGCGCGAGCCGCACTTCGAGTTCATCGGCTTCGTCGAGGGCAACGACATCCTGAGCAACCGCCTGGACGTCGTCGTCACCGACGGCTTCACCGGCAACATCGCGATGAAGGCGTCCGAGGGCACCGCGGCCTTCATCCGCACCTCGCTGAAGGAGGCGTTCAGCCACTCGGCGTTGTCGCGCCTCGGCTCGCTGTTCGCGCTGACCTCGCTGCAGCGGCTGCGCAAGCGCATCGATCCGCGGCGCGCCAATGGCGGCGTCTTCCTCGGGCTGAACGGCGCGGTCGTGAAAAGCCATGGTGGCGCCGACGCCGTCGGCCACGCCTCGGCGCTGGAGCTTGCGGCGCGCATGGCGCGCGACGATTTCCCGGCGATGGTCGGCCGGCAGCTCGCGAAGCTGAACACCGAAGACCTGGAGGCCGGCCGCGCCGCTGCGGCGACGACGGCACTCGCCCAGGGGACCGCCACGGCAAACACCTCGGGAACGACCGCAGGGATGGCCACCCCATCAGCACCGGCGACGGACGGAACGGAGAGTGATGACCGCAATCAGGGCTAGAGCGCTGGGCTGCGGGCATTACCTGCCTGACCGCGTGGTCACGAACGAGGAGCTGTCGAGGCGGCTCGACACCTCGGACCAATGGATCCGCGAGCGCACCGGCATCACCGAGCGCCACATCGCGGCCGAAGGCCAGCTCACATCCGACCTGGCGGCGCGCGCGGCCGACCGGGCGCTGTCGGCGGCCGGGCTGAAGGCATCCGACATCGACGCCATCGTCATCGCCACCGCGACGCCCGACCAGACCTTCCCGTCGACCGCGACGCGCGTCCAGCACATGCTGGGCATGGGGCGCGGCTTCGCCTTCGACCTGCAGGCGGTCTGCGCCGGCTTCATCTATGCGCTGGGCAACGCAAACGGGATGATCCAGGCGGGCATGGCCGACCGCGTGCTGGTGATCGGCGCCGAGACCTTCTCGCGCATCCTCGACTGGAACGACCGCTCGACCTGCGTGCTTTTCGGCGACGGGGCGGGCGCCATCGTGCTCGAGCGGAGCGAGGGCGACGGCACCCCCGCCGACCGCGGCGTACTGGGCGTCTGCCTGCACTCGGACGGCGCGTACAACCGCATCCTGCACGTCTCGGGCGGGCCGTCGGACGCCGCGCTTGGCATCGGCGTGCTGAAGATGGAGGGCCGCGAGGTCTATCGCCACGCCGTCGTCAAGCTGGCCGAAGTCGCCGACGAGGTGATGGCGAAGGTCGGCGTGCATGGCGAGCAGATCGACTGGATCGTGCCGCACCAGGCGAACCTGCGCATCATCGAAAGCACGGCCAGAAAGGCCGGCATACCGATGGAGAAGGTGATCGTCACCGTCGACCGGCACGGCAACACCTCGGCCGCCTCGATCCCGCTGGCTCTGTCCTGCGGCATCGCCGACGGCCGCATCCGGCGCGGCGACCTGTTGCTGATGGAGGCGATCGGCGGCGGGTTGGCCTGGGGCTCGGCGCTGGTCCGCTGGTGAAATCAAGGCCCTGCGGCAAGTCATTGACGTTGACTCTTTTTCTCCCCTGCATCTATTCTTGCACTGCGCGGGGAGGGCGATGTCCGGGCAAAGAGCGAGGGAAATGGCGGAATGGCTGGCAGCACGCTGACGCGCTCGGACCTCAGCGAGGCGATCTACCGCGAGGTCGGACTCTCGCGGAACGAATTCGTCCGACATGGTCGAGACGATCCTGGATCACATCTCGGATGCGCTGATCGCCGGCGAGACGGTCAAGATCTCGTCCTTCGGCACGTTCGCCGTGCGCGACAAGGGTGCGCGCATGGGACGCAATCCCAAGACGGGCGAGGAGGTGCCGATCGACCCCCGCCGCGTGCTGGTGTTCCGCCCGTCCCACATCCTCAAGGATCGCGTCAACACGGGCAACAACGGGTCATGAGCGCCGCCAGCAGTCGCGCCCACGAGAAGTCGCCCGAGGCCTTCCGCACGATCAGCGAGGTCTCCGAGGAGTTGGGCCTGCCGCAGCACGTCCTGCGGTTCTGGGAGACGCGCTTCGCCCAGGTCAAGCCGATGAAGCGGAGCGGCGGCCGGCGGCTCTACCGGCCCGACCATGTCGCGCTGCTGAAAGGCATAAAGGCGCTGCTCTACGATGACGGGATGACCATCAAGGGCGTGCAGAAGATGCTGCGCGAATCCGGCGCGCGCACGGTGATCGCGCGCGGCAAGGCCGACGCGGCGCTGTCGCTCGAGATGAACTACTCCCTGGCGCCGAAGGACGAGGGCATGCTGCCGCTGGAACTGCCGGAGGATGCCTCCGAGCGGCTCGCGGCGCTGAAGGACCGCGTCACAGCCAAGCGGGAACCGGCGGCGGCGGAGGGCGCCATCGACGCCGACCGCGTGCGTCGCTCGATAGACCGGCTCGAGGCGCTGCTTTCCGAGCTCGAGGACGGGTCCGGCGAGCCGGCGTGAGCCTGCCGGGCCGGGCCGGGAGTGCCGACGGCCGGCTGCCCTGCGATGCGGCCGGTCGCGCGCACAACCGCCTGCCTGCTCAAAGCCGCCTGCGTGCTCACGCGTGAGCAGGTCGACAAGGTCCTGATTGACCTGTGTTTTCGTGAATCGCCCTCTGCGAGTACCGCGTCGTTGTTCGCGGGCGGTTTCCGCTCATCGTCACCGACCCTTCCCTTTGCCGTTGCACCGTCCGGGCGGCGCGGTATATGAGGCGCATGATCGGGCCGTAGCGCAGTTTGGTAGCGCGCTTGCATGGGGCGCAAGAGGTCGTGAGTTCGAATCTCGCCGGCCCGACCAACAGACGCCAGCGGCTCCGGCCGCTGGCGTTTTCCGTTCCGGGGGGAGCGAGTGACGGCTGACCTTTCCGACATGGCCGAGGCCCGGCGCGACGCGGGGAAGGCGGGGACGGCGCCCGGCGTCCTGCCCTCGCAGGCGATCCGGGCGATGCTGGACGACGGCACCATCGGCGCCGACCTGCCCGTCCTTGCCGGGCAGGTCCAGCCGGCCAGCCTGGACCTGCGGCTGGGCGCGCGGGCCTGGCGCGTGCGGGCGAGCTTCCTGGCCGGGCGCGAGCGGACCGTCGAGGAGCGGCTCGGCGATTTCGCGATGCACGAGATCGACCTGCGGCCCGGCGCGGTGCTGGAGACCGGCTGCGTCTACGTCGTCGAGCTGGCCGAGTCGCTGCGCCTGCCGGCCGACGTCTCGGCCGCCGCGAACGCCAAGAGCTCGACCGGGCGGCTGGACCTCTTCACCCGCCTGATCGCCGACCGCACGGCCGAGTTCGACCGCGTCGAGGCCGGCTATCGCGGGCCGCTCTACGCCGAGATCAGCCCGCGCACCTTCTCGTGCCTGGTGCGTCCGGGCGCGCGGCTGAACCAGATCCGCTTTCGCCGCGGCGCCGCCGAGATCGACGATGCCGGGCTTCGCGCGCTGCATGCGCGGGACCCGCTCGTGAATGGCGAGCCGCTGATCGACGGCGGCCTGGGCTTCTCGGTCGACCTGACACCGCGCGGCGCGCAGATCGTCGGCTGGCGCGCCCGCAGGAACGCCGGGCTGATCGACCTCGACCGAATCGGCGCCTACGACCCGGACGAGTTCTGGGAGCCGGTGACGCCGCGCCGATTCGGCGGGATCATCCTGGATCCCGGTGCCTTCTACATCCTGGTCAGCCGCGAGGAGGTCAGCGTGCCACCGCAAACGGCCGCTGAGATGGTTCCCTACATGGCGGTCGCGGGCGAATTCCGCGTGCACTACGCGGGCTTCTTCGACCCGGGCTTCGGCCACCGCGCGACCGGCGGCAGCGGGTCGCGCGGAGTGCTGGAGGTGCGCTGCCACGAAGCGCCGTTCGCGCTGGAGCACGGCCAGATGGTCGGACGGCTGGTCTACGAGCGGATGGCCGAGCTGCCGGACGTGCTCTATGGCGCGGGCATCGGATCAACCTATCAGGGGCAGGCGCTGAAACTGTCAAAGCATTTCCGGGGCGCCTGACCCGCCCGCGGACCAGATCGTCATGGCAGCTGCCTTCGTCGGGCAGGACCAGCCGCATGGCGCCGGCAGTGACGTCGACGGCAGCACAAACCGCCCTCGCCGTGAGGCCCGCGGCCGCCTCGGCAACGTCGTAGGCGACGCCGCCCGGTTGTGCTCCCGCCAGTGTACCGGTCCGACGATCCTCGGCGCAGTCGCCTGAAGGAACCGCCGCCCGCTACCCGTCGCGGGCGCCGCGTGCGCGCGTCACCGGCCGGGCTCGTCGGGCGCGCGCAGGTCCATGGCCAGCGCGTGGACGCTGCCGGCCAGCTCCTCGGCGAGGCAGCGGTTGACCGCCCGCTGCCGCTCGACGCGCGACTTGCCGGCCATTTCCGGCGCCACCATATGGACGCGGAAGTGAGTTTCGCCACCCTCGCGCCAGCCGGCATGGCCGCGATGCTGCTCGCTATCGTCAACGACCTCCAGCCGGGTCGGCGCGAACGCCGCCTGAAGCTTCGACTCGATCCGCGCCTTCATGGACATGCTTCGTCAACCCCATCTCTGCTGTTGTCGCCCGACGTGCTTCCGCTAGAATCGTCCGCTTGGATCACTGCGCCGTCCGTTCTGTCCCGCCCGTCCCGTTCGAGCCGACTGCCCCGAGCCGACCATAATGCCGAAGCACCCTGACTAAATCGCAACCGGAACGACCAATGCCGCACCGCTCGCCCTTCGACTATGACATCTCGGTCTCGGCCGACAAGCGGCGCCGGTCGCGGCTGCGCGGCATGTCGGGCGCCGTCGAGAGCTCGACGCGCCAGTGCGAGTGGCCGGGCTGCGAGCACAAGGGCGCCTACCGAGCCCCCTCCTCGCCCGAGCAGTTGCACGAGTTCCGCTGGTTCTGCCTCGACCATGTCCGCGAGTACAACCGCGCCTGGAACTACTTCGAGGGCTGGAGCGAGGACGCGCTCGACGCCCAGAGCCGCGCCGACCGCACCTGGGAGCGCCCGACCTGGGGCCTGCGCGAGGGGCTGGGCAAGCGCACCCACGCCTGGCCGCACGCCGAGGGCAAGGCCTGGGCTCGCTGGGGCTTCACCGACCCGCTCGAGGTGCTTGGCGAGGCGGCGACCCGCAACCCCGCCGAGCCGCGCGACCGCAAGCGCCGGTTCCGCTCGCTGACGCGCGACGAGCAGGTGGCGATGGACACCCTGGGCCTGCCGCACGAGATCGAGTGCCGCGCGGAGGTCCGCGCGCGATACCGCGAGCTGGTCAAGGACCTGCATCCCGACATGAACAACGGCGCGCGCACCGACGAGGCGCGGCTGGGCCGCGTGCTGCGCGCCTGGGACATCCTGAAGCAGAGCCGCAGCTTCCGCGACTGAGCCGGCGCCCGGTCGAGGCGACCCGCCCGGCGCGGCCGTCGCCGGGTCTCGGGGGCGGGCGTCCACGTGCCCCTGCTGCGTGACGTCTCCCCGCCCCACGCAGGCAACCCGCGCCCGCCCTTCCCTCGCCCGGCCCCTGCCGCTATATGCCCGCGATGCCCGACGACCTGCCCCACGCCGCGCCCGGTGCCGGCCACAACGCCCCGTCCTTGCCGCCCGAGATCGCCCGGCGGCGAACCTTCGCGATCATTTCGCACCCGGACGCCGGCAAGACAACGCTGACGGAAAAACTCCTGCTGCACGGCGGCGCCATCCAGATGGCCGGCCAGGTCCGCGCCAAGGGCGAGGCGCGGCGGACGCGCAGCGATTTCATGAAGATGGAGCAGGAGCGCGGCATCTCGGTCTCGGCCTCGGCCATGTCGTTCCCCTTCGACGGCCACTGGTTCAACCTGATCGACACGCCCGGCCACGAGGATTTCTCCGAGGACACCTACCGAACGCTGACCGCCGTCGACGCCGCCATCATGGTCATCGACGGCGCCAAGGGCGTCGAGAGCCAGACGCGCAAGCTCTTCGAGGTCTGCCGGCTGCGCGACCTCCCGATCCTGACCTTCTGCAACAAGATGGACAGGGAAAGCCGAGATACCTTCGAGATCATTGACGAAATCCAGGAGGCGCTGGCGCTGGACGTGACGCCTGCCTCCTGGCCCATCGGCGTCGGGCGCGAGTTCGTCGGCTCCTACGACCTGATCCGCGACCGGCTGGAAATCATGAGCCGCGCAGAGCGCAACGTGAAGGGCCAGTCGATCAACGTCGAGGGGCTCGACGACCCCGAGATCGAGAAGCACGTGCCTCCGCACCTGCTGGAAAAGCTGCGCGAGGAAGTCGCGATGGCGCGCGAGCTGCTGCCCGCCTTCGACGTGCAGAGCTTCCTGGAAGGCCACATGACGCCGATCTGGTTCGGCTCGGCGATCAACTCGTTTGGCGTGCGCGAACTGATGCGCGGCATCGCCGGCTATGCTCCGCCGCCGCAGCCCCGGATGACCGATGTGCGGCAGGTTTCCGCCGACGAGCCAAAGGTTACCGGCTTCGTCTTCAAGGTCCAGGCGAACATGGACCCCAAGCACCGCGACCGTGTCGCCTTCGTGCGGCTCTGCTCCGGCCACTTCGAGCGCGGCATGAAGCTGCACCACGTCCGCGCGAAAAAACCGATGGCCGTGTCGAACCCGGTCCTCTTCCTCGCCTCCGAGCGCGAGACCGCCGAGGACGCCTGGGCCGGCGACATCATCGGCATCCCGAACCACGGCCAGCTTCGCATCGGCGACGCCCTGACCGAGGGCGAGAACCTGCGCTTCAGCGGCATCCCCAGCTTTGCGCCCGAGCTTTTGCAGTCCGTCCGCGCCGGCGACCCGATGAAGGCCAAGCACCTCGACAAGGCGCTGACCCAGTTCGCCGAAGAAGGGGCCGCCAAGCTGTTCAAGCCCAATGTCGGCTCGGGCTGGATCGTCGGCGTCGTCGGGCAGCTCCAGTTCGACGTGCTCGCCAGCCGCATCGAGATCGAATACGGCCTGCCGGTCCGGTTCGAGCAGACGCAGTACGTCAGCGCCCGCTGGATCGGCGGCCCGAAGGACCGCGTCGAGGCGTTCACCCAGGCCAACCGCGGCCAGATGGCCGTCGACCATGACGGCGACCCCGTCTACCTGACGCGCCTGCAATGGGACATCGACCGCGTCGTGCGCGACTGGCCCGAGATCACGCTGTCGAAGACGAAGGAAACGCACGTCTGAGCGTCCGGGCGGCGCCCCAAGGCCGCGGCTCCGGGCGTCAGACGCGCAGCGGCGGCAGGCGGCCGGGGTCGAATGGCGCCAGGTCCAGCGTCGATCGGCCGTCCAGGATCAGCTCGGCCATCGCCTCGCCGGTCGCCGGCGCGTTCAGGATGCCCCAGACGCTGTGGCCGGTGGCGACGTAGGCGCCGTCGGCGCCCGGAACGGCACCGATGAGCGGCAGGCCGTCGCGCGTGACCGGGCGATAGCACGCCTGCCGGGCGAGCACGCGGCTGCGCGCCAGCACAGGCGAAAGGCCGGTGCAGATGGCGTGCAGACGGTCATCGGCGCCGGGGTCGCAGGCGACGGCAGCCGGGTCGGCGGGCAGCGGCGCCTCGCTGGAGATGGCGCAGACGTAGGTCGTGCCGTCGCTGCGCGGGAAGAGTTCGGGCGAGGACGGCTCGCCGCCAGCCTCGCGGTGCTCTAGAAACAGGGCTTCCGCGGGCACCTCGTCGCCGGTCTCGAAGATCAGGCTGTGTCCCTTGAGGCCATACACCGCCGGCAGCGGCAGCCAGCCCGCGGCGCGCCGTGACCATGGCCCCATCGCGATGACGACGGCATCCGCCTCCACCGGCTCGCCGCCCACGAGCACGCCCCGCACCGGCCCGGAGCCATCGCGCAGCAGGCCCGTCACCTCGCCGATGCGCAGCTCGGCGCCGGCCGCCTGCGCGGCGCGCATCAGCGCCTGCGTGAATCGATCGGGGTGGACCTGTGCCGTGCTGTCCGAGCCGCCGAGGCGCTGGCCGATGTCGACCCGATCCGACAGCCACGACAGCGCCGGGACATGATCCTCGCGGAGCGACCGGGCGGCCGAGACGCCGCCATAGGTCGTCATCCGGCGATAGCACCAGTCGCCGGCCAACTCCGCGGCAAGCTCGGCGTGCAGCGCGAAGCTGCGCCGCGCCAGCGCCTCGAGCGGCGTGCCGTCGCACCAGCCGAGCGCCAGAAAGCCGCCCGACTTGCCCGAGGCGGCGCAGGCGACGCCGGTGCGCTCGACGACGACGACCTCCGCCCCGCGCCGGCTGAGGAAAAAGGCGATTGCGGCGCCGATCACCCCGCCGCCGCAAATCAGGACCTTCATCGCATTCTCCGCATTCTGCCGTGCCCCGGGATCGCACACCGGCCCGACGCCAGCCAAGGACGGTCGGGGCCGTCGCTCCGGGCGCGGGGCGCCGTCAGAGCGAGCAGCGGACGCAGGTCAACGCCGCGCGGTCGCCGGGCGGCATCCCGACGACGCGGTCGCGCGCTGCCTCGGCCTCGCCGCCATGCCAGAGCACCGCTGCCAGCGGGTCGCTCGCGGCCGTCGTGCAGGAAGCGCGCGTGGCCGCCGATCGTCCCGGCCTGCCCGACCCGCCAGAGCGGCTGCGTGCGCAACGCGGTGCCGGTCGCCACCGCCGCCTTGGGCCGGTGATCGGACAGCCCGTTGCCGACCTGCAATCCGAGGTCGCACACGAAGGGCAGGTTGGCCAATGAGTGCGGGAGGCCGTCGCGATTGACGCGCTTCATCGAGGACATCGCCGGCGGGGCCGCCGCCGCACGTATGCGGCGAAGGGCGGGCCGGCCGCGTCCGGGGCTCCTACTCCTCGGCCTCATCGGCGGCGTCCGCATTCAGGTGCCCGTAATGCTGCGCGCCAATGTCGCTGTAGAGATCGAGCTGCGTCTCGAGGTAGTCGATGTGACCCTCCTCGTCGCCCATCAGCTCCTCGAACAGCTTCATCGAGATGTAGTCGCCGACGCCGTGACAGTACTCGCGCGCTTCCTTGTAGAGGTTGCGCGCCTCGTGCTCGGCCGCCAGGTCGCATTCGAGGCATTCCTTCAGGTTCTGGCCGATGCGCAGCGGGTCCAGCGTCTGCAGGTTCGGGTGCCCTTCGAGGAAGATGATGCGGTCCATCAGCTTGTCGGCATGGTGCATCTCCTCGATGCTCTCCTCGCGCGACTTCTTGGCCAGCCGGGAGTAGCCCCAGTCCTTCTGCAGCCGATAGTGCAGCCAGTACTGGCTGATCGCAGTCAGCTCGCTGCGCAGGGCGCGATTCAGATACTCGATGACCTTCTGGTCGCCTTTCATGAGACATCCTTTCCTCTATGGCCGGGCGCGGGGTGCGCGGATCCGTTGGCGCCTCCGTCGCTACACCGTCCGAGGATGCCTTGTGAACCGCGCCGGAGGACGCGCCGCTCACCGGAAAACCGGCCCCGGGTCGGCGGACGTCGGGTGACGTGCCCCCGGGTCGGCGTCCCCAGCCGATGGCGACAGCCGGGTCCCGGGCCTTGTAGGCGCCCTCGAAGAAATCATCGCGCCCGCGCCCCATCCGGCAGGGCTGCCGGATGGGCGCTCGATGACCTCGTTACCGGTTTACGCCCGATCGCGATCGTGCGCCGATCAGGAGTTCTTCCGCTCGAACCGGTTCAGCGGAATCTTGAGGTAGCGCTCTCCGTCCGTCTCAGGTTCCGGCAGACGCCCGCCGCGCAGGTTGACCTGCAACGCCGCCAGCATCCGGTCGGGCAGCGAGAGCGTCTCGTCGCGCTCCGTCCGGGTCCTGATGAACGTCTCGCGGCTGGTGCCGTCCTTCAGGTGGATGTTCTCGCGCTTGTGCTGCGCCACGGTGGCTTCCCACATCGGCTCGCGACCGCCCTTGCAGTAGTCGTGGCCGACGAAGAGGCGCGTCTCGTCCGGCAGCGACAGGATGCGCTGCAGGCTGTCCCACAGCACCTCGGCCGAGCCGCCGGGAAAATCGGCGCGCGACGAGCCGGCGTCCGGGTACATCAGCGTGTCGTGCACGAACGCCGCATCGCCCGCTAGGTAGCTGATCGAGCCCAGCGTGTGGCCGGGGCTGAGCCAGACGCCGACATCCAGGTTGCCGATACGGAAGCGGTCGCCCTCGGCGAACAGCCGGTCGAAGGCGGCGTTCACGTCGAAGGCCTCCGGCATGTGGTAGAGGCCGCGCCAGAGCTCGGCGATCTCGGCGACCCTCTCGCCGATCGCGTTCGCCGCGCCGGTCTGCTGCTTCAGCCATATCGAGGCCATGACATGGTCGGCATGCGGATGCGTGTCGAGCACCCACTCGACCTCCAGCCCCTCGCGGCCGACCAGCGCCAGCACCTCCTCGGCCGCTGCGGTCCAGGTGCTGGCCGATGCAGGGTCGTAGTTCAGGACGACGTCGATCAACGCCGCCTTCCGCGTCTCCGGGCAGGCGCAGACATACTGGACCGAGCCGGTGTCCGGTTCGTAGAGGCCCCAGACCTCGGGCGAGCCGGGGCCGGTTGAAGGGCTGTGGCGTATGGTCGTCATCGGTCCCTCGGGGTCAAACTACAGTTCTACCCTGCTATATGCGGCAACGCGCACGATGGTTCAATCACCAGCCACGCGGCGCGACCATCCAACCCGGACGGAGCGGCCCGGGCTGATTGAAGATCAATGCGAAGGGCGTGGCTCCTTCGAAGGAGGATCCGGTGCGGGATCAGAGATGCACCGAACCTGCAAAGGCGCGGCAATGCAACCTCCGCGGCGGTCGCAATTCTCTTCAACGCGGTGCTCGCCTGGCTCAAGGATCCCTGCCGGCCGCTGAACGACTTCATGGCGACGCCGACGGGTCACCACTGGTGGACACACCGGTTCTTCGGGCTCGGCGCCTTTCTGATGTCGGGGCCGCGGCAGCATGGCCTGACCGAACGGCATGTCGTCACGCTCGCCGGCGCCGTTGTCGTCGCGGCCTCGGGCTCGTCGGCTGGTTCCTGGTCATCCGAGGCCGCATCCATGCGCGCGCGGCGAGTTCAACCCGGGGAGCGATCGGCTCGGGCGCACAATCTCGTCGGGCGCGGCGTTTTCGGCCGGGCTACGCCTCGATGCCGATCCGCTTCAGCGCCCAGGCAAGCACGTTCGTGCCCGCCCAGCCGCCGGCCAGCGAGAGCAGGAAAACTGCAACGGGGTTCAGCACGTTCAGCCCGCCGGTAACGTTCACGATGTTCTCGGCGCCGAAGAGCAGGAAGAAGGCGAACAGCGCGAACCCCGTGACGAGCCCGATCAGGATCCGCCACGGGTTCTCCTTCTTCGCGCGATAGGCGAGAAGCCCGCCGATCAGCCCGCCGAACAGCGACAGGACGAAGATCCAGGCGCCGCTCCTGACCTCGAACTCGGCGCGTTCCTCCAGCCGGAACGGGATCTGGCCGGCGATCACCACCTTGCCCCAGTAGGTCGGCCGGAAGGCGGCGCGCGCGGTCGAATCGCCCTTCTTGAAGGTGATCTCGAGCGGGCTCAGCGCGCCGTCGCCCTCGCGGAGCGCCAGGGTCAGCTTCATCGGCCGGTCAGTCGAGACAGGAACGTCGTTCACGTCGTCATGCAGCTCGGCCAGCACGTCGCCCGCGTTCAGGAGCGTGATCTCGGCCGGGTTGGGCGTGAGCCGCAGCGAATGGATCGGCGGCACAAAGCTGCGGACGATCGTCTCGCCCTGGCCAAGCCGGGGGACCGAGGTCAGGACCGAGAGCGTCGCGTCTCCCATCGACATGCGGTCCGAGCGCCAGAAGGTCGACGCCGAGCATTCCCCGCGGGGGATGGTGACGATATTCGGGTCGAGATGGCCCCGGGTGACCGCCAGCCGCACGACGACATCCTCGGTCATCGCGGAACAGGGCGCGAGATAGACGGTCACATCGGCGCCATTGCGCCCGTCGGCCAGTATTTCGGCCTCCGGCGCGTAGAGCATGAGCGTTCTCGACTCGGCGCTCTCGGATGCAGGATCGCGCCGGGCTTGCGGCTGCATCGCGCTGGTGGCCGGCGCGGCGCTGCCCGTCACCGGCGCCGCGGTGGCCGTCTCTTCCTGGCCGGCCGGCGCTGCGGGCGCCGCCTCCACGATCGCCTCGACGTCCGGCTGGGCGGGGGCGCTCGACGGCGACAACTCGGGCAGCCGCAGCCCCCGGTGGGAGCTGACGCCCGGCGTGCCGAACACCACGACACCGCCGCCAATCAGTTCGGGATTCGAGGCGCCGATCCGGATCGGGCCGGCCTCGCCGACCGGCACTGCGCCGCCGCCATTGCTGGCGCCCTGCCCGATCGTGATCTGTCGCGTCTCGGTCTGGCCGGACGGCAGGGTCGCCTTGACGGCGATGGTCATCTGCTTGGGCGCGGCGACCACCTTGCCGAGCGCGTTGCGGAGCGAGACGTCGTACTCGATCGTGCCTCCGATGGCTGCCTCGCGGACGCGCGGCTGTATCTCGATCCGGACCGGTGTGGAAAGATCCCCCGCCCAGGCGTTCCCGTTCGCGAAAAACAGGAAGAGCAGCGGGAGAAGTGCAACGATCCGCGACGTACGACGGCGCCAGGCCACGGCCGACCCCCTTGTCCGCCACTCTCTCGAGAACGACTTACGATACTACAGGCAGGGCCGAACCTCAACCTGAGGTCGTGCTGGCAAGCATCGGCCGAGAGGTGTCGCGGGGTGCCGCCGGCCGGGCGCCAAGCCGACCGCGGGCGCGCGCCCGGCCGTCAGCCCCGGTCCTCGAGGATCTTGATGATCGCCGTGTGGTCCTCACCCTCGCCCAGCTCCTCGACGGCGCGGGCGTACAGCGCCTGGATCGCGTCCAGCGCATTCGCGTTGACCTCCATGTCGCCGGCCAGCTTCTTCGCCAGCGTCAGGTCCTTGGCCATCAGCCCCATCGTGAAGCCCGAGGCGAACTTGCGGTTGTTGATATGCTGCTTCAGCTTGACCTCGGTGGCGTTGCTCTTGCCGGTCGAGCCGTTGAAGACGTCGGCCATCAGGTCGGGGTCGAGGCCGAACGCCTTGCCGATCAGCACCGCCTCGCTGGCCGCCGCCGTGCCGACCGCCGACAGGAAGTTGTTGAGCAGCTTCATGGCGTGCCCGGCGCCCAACGGGCCGCAGCGGACGGGCTTGCCCATCGCCGTCAGCGCCGGCTCGACGCGGTCGATGTCCTCGGCGCTGCCGCCGGTGATGATGGTCAGCGTGCCGATCTCGGCCCGCCAGACGCCGCCCGAGACCGGCGCGTCGACCAGGCCGACCGTCTCGGGCAGCAGCTTGCGCAGCTCGGTCGTCTCGAGCGGGTACGAGGTCGACATGTCGACCAGCACGGCGCCCTCCTCCATCGTGTCCTTCATGGCCAGCGCCGCCTCGCGGACGATCTTGCCGTTCGGCAGCATCGTGACGATGACCTCTGCGCCCCGCCCCACGTCGGCCAGCGTCGGCGCCGCAGTGATGCCGTGCTGGCCGGCGACGCCGGCGACGGCCTCCTGGCTGACATCATAGACCACGACCTGGTGGCCGGCCTCGCCCAACCGCAGCGCCATCGGCTTGCCCATCTTGCCGATGCCGACGAATCCGATCCGCATGGCCAATCGCCTCCCTGATTTCCTTGTAGCTCCCGGGCGCCCATGGAGCACGCCCGACGCGCCCATGCTATGGGAAACTCGCCGCGGCAGGGGAGCGGGGCCGAGATATCATGGAACTGCTGTGGATCCCGATCAGCGCGTTCGCGGCGCTCATGCAGTCGGTGCGCACGGCGGCGCAGAAGGCGCTGAACGCGCGGCTGTCGACCTGGATGACGACCTATGTGCGGTCGATCTTCGGGCTGCCCTTCATGCTGGTCTATCTGTGGGTGATGGTGCGGATCGAGGGGATCGCCGCGCCCGAGTTCCACCTGAGCTACCTGCTGAACTGCGCCGCGACGGCGACGACGCAGGTGGTCGCGACCTTCCTGCTGATCATGCTGTTCCGCATGTCGAACTTTGCCGTCGGCACGATGCTGTCCAAGACCGACGTGATGCAGACGGCGATCATCGGCTCGTTCCTGTTCTCGGAGTCGATCTCGCCCGTCGGCTGGGTGGCGATCATCCTGACGGTGCTGGGGGTCGTGCTGATCTCGGGCGGGCGGGCCAGGGGGGCGCTGCCCGGCTCGGGCGGCATCGCGCGGGCGCTGGTCTCGCCGGCGACCGGGGTCGGGCTGGCGACCGGTTTGATGTTCAGCCTCAGCTACCTGTTCCTGCGCGAGGCGTCGCTCGTGATGGACGTCGGCAGCCGGCCCTGGCGGGCGGCCTGGACGATGGTGATCGTCACCTCGATGCAGGTTGTGGGACTGGGAGCGTGGCTGCTGCTGACCGAGGCGCGAGAGTTCGCCCGCCTGCCGGGGCTGCTGCGGCCGTGCCTCTTCATCGGGATGACCTCGGCGATGGGCTCGGTCGGCTGGTTCACGGCGATGGCGCTGCAGAACGCCAGCTACGTCAAGGCGGTCGGGCAGATCGAGGTCGTCTTCACGATCGCCATCTCGACGCTCTATTTCCGCGAGCGCATACGGGCGATCGAGTTCGTCGGCATCGGCACGATCGTGCTGGGCGTCCTGCTGTTCATCCTGTAGGGCGCTGGCTGGACGCGGCTGAGACTCCGAGGGGCCACATGAGCGAGATCGACCTGACGCGGCGCGACAGCTATCGGCACTGGTCGCCGGTGACGATCCGGTTCGGCGACCAGGACTCGCTGGCGCACGTCAACAACGTCGCGCTGGCGCAGTATTTCGAGGTCGGCCGGACGGCCTATGTCTACGACATGATCCGCGCGGCCGGGGCCGACGGGACGGTCGAGTTCATCCTGGCGCGGGTGGTGATCGACTTCCTGAAGGAGCTGCACTACCCGGGCGCGGTCGAGGTCGGCTCGCGCCTGACGCGGCTGGGGCGAAAGTCGCTGACGACCGGATACGGCATCTTCCAGGGCGATGTGTGCTTCGCGACCTCGGAGGCGGTGAACGTCTTCTACGACATGCGGACGCGCAAGACGATGGAGCCGCCGGCGGGCGTCCGCGCGCTGCTGGAGCGCGAGCTGGAGACGCCAGGGCTGGTTTGAGCGTCGCCGGCATTCGCGCATCCGGGCGGGGTGAAACCCCGCCCTACGGGCCGCACCTGTAGGACACGGTTCTACCCCGCCCAGCCGTGTGCACACACGTGCCCGCGGGGGAGACGCGCCGACCCTACTGCGCCGCCAGTCGCGGGCGGTCGGGCGGGGTCGGGATGCCGGGGAATTCCTTGCGGAACTGGAAGTACTCGCGCTCGGTCAGCTCGACCGTCAGTCGGGTCGCCGCGTCCTCCTCGGCCCGCTCGACGACCTCGCCGTGGCTGTAGAGCCAGGCGACGGCGCGGCCCTGGTCGTGCGGGACGTCGATCGTGACGCGGTGGCGCTGCGGGAAGAGGCGCGCCTCGACAGCCGCCAGCAGCGCGTCGCAGCCCTCGCCCGTCACGGCCGAGACGGCCAGCACGGCGTCCTTGCGCTGCGCCTGGTTCAGCGCCGCGGCGCGCGCCTCGGGCGGCACGAGGTCGATCTTGTTCAGCACCTCCAGCATCCCGGCCAGCGCCGCCTCGTCCAGGCCCAGATCGCCCAGCACCGTCTCGACATCGGCCTTCTGCTGGTCGCTCTCGGGGCTGGCTATGTCGCGGACGTGGACCACGAGATCGGCCTCCAGCACCTCCTCCAGCGTCGCGCGGAAGGCGGCGACCAGCTGCGTCGGCAGGTCCGAGATGAAGCCGACCGTGTCGCTGAGCACCGCCTGCCGGCCGGAGGGCAGCCGGATCTGCCGCATCGTCGGGTCGAGCGTCGCGAACAGCATGTCCTCGGCGCGCACGGTCGCCTCGGTCAGCCGGTTGAACAGCGTGGACTTGCCGGCATTGGTGTAGCCGACCAGCGCCACCACCGGGTGCGGCACCTTCTTGCGTGCCGAGCGGTGCAGCGAGCGGGTGTTCACCACCTTCTCGAGCTGGCGGCGGAGCCGGATGATGCGCTCGTCGATCTGCCGGCGGTCGCTCTCGATCTGCCGCTCGCCCGGGCCGCCCATGAAGCCGGCGCCGCCGCGCTGGCGCTCGAGGTGGGTCCATGAGCGGACGAGGCGCGATTTCTGGTATTCGAGATGCGCGAGATCGACCTGCAGCACGCCCTCGCGCGTCTGCGCCCGCTCGCCGAAGATTTCGAGGATCAGCCCGGTTCGGTCGAGCACCTTGGCCTTCCAGGCGCGTTCGAGGTTGCGCTGCTGGACGGGCGAGAGCGGGCCGTTGACGATTACAAGACCGATCTCCAGCGCCGCGATCCGTCCGCCGATCTCCTCCACCTTGCCGGTGCCCAGCAGGGTCGCGGGGTGCGGGCGTGCCAGCCAGATGATGTCGCCGCCCGCGAGGTCGAGCTCGGGCAGCGCGCGGGTCAGCGCCTCGCCCTCGGCCAGGCGTGCCGTCGCCTCCTCGGAGTCCGACTGTCCCCTGATCGCAGGATGCAGGACCAGCGTCCGGGTCAAGCGCACCCGCCTGCCGCGGGCCGGCGCGGACCCTGGCGCAGCGAGCCAATGCTCACCCGGATGCTCGTCTGGCTACTCAACTTTCGCCGTCTCCCTCGTACAGGCTGAAGGGTTGCGACGGCATCACGGTGGAAATCGCGTGCTTGTAGACCAGCTGGCTCTGCCCGTCACGGCGCAGCAGAACGCAGAAATTGTCGAACCAGGTGATGACCCCCTGCAGCTTCACGCCGTTTACCAGAAAAACGGTGACGGGGACCTTTTGCTTGCGGACGTGATTGAGAAAGGTGTCCTGAAGGTTCTGTCTTGCTTCGGCCATTCTGTCCGCCTTGTTTTTTCTTTTGTCCGAACTCGTCAGGTCACACCAAGCGGTTGCGCCCTATGTCGGTACGCTACCATCGGGAGAGTGGTGATTCGACCGCGTCATTTCCAGTCCTTTTTGCACGCGCGAGAAACCGCCCCCAGCTCTCGGGATGCAACAGGACGATCGCGACCAGGGTTTCGATCCGCCCGAGCAGCATGGCGGCCGCCAGGATAATCTGCTGGGCAATGTCCAGCCGGGCAAAGCCGCCGGAATCCTCGGCGACGATCGCGTAGGCCGGGCCGGTGTTCGACAGCGCCGCCGTCGCCGCGATCAGCCCGTCCGACAGGTCCATCCCGCTGAGCGTCAGCATCAGCAGCGTGACGACGAAGGCCACGCTGAACAGCATCATGAACGCCCAGGCGATCATCGCCCCCTCGCGCCGCAGCCCGCGCGCCCCCTGCCCGGCGCCGGCGACGCTGTGCGGCTTGGCGATGCGCTCGAGCTCGCGCGCACCGTGCCTAATCATCGCATAGGCGCGGATCAGCTTGATGCCGCCGGCCGTCGTCGCGGCGCCGCCGCCTATGGCGCAGAGCGCCAAGAGGATCATCCCCGGGTTGCCGTGACCGCTCCAGTCGCGGGCGCCGTGCCAGCCGGCGCTCTCGAAGCCGGTCGTCGTCACGAACGACAGGCTGGTGAACGCGGCGCCCCAGAGCGCCTCCATGCCGGCCAGCACCCCGCCGGGCGCCTCCTTCTCGATGGCGCCGGCCCAGTGGCGCAGGAAGAGCGCCAGCGTCGAGACGATGACCAGCGCCGCCATCAGTCGCAGCTCGGGGTCGGTGCGCCAGTTCACGCGCTGGCCAACCTGGCTGGCGCGCGAGTAGAACAGGCGCGTCGTCGCGAGCACCATGAAGATTGCGGCGGCGGCCTCGACCCAGAAATTGCGCGCCGCCCCCAGCCCGCCTGCGACCGGCGAGATGCCGCTGGTCGAGATGATCGACATGGCGTGCACGGCCGAGACGAGGCCGGGCTCGGCGAGCGCGTTGAAGACCAGCGCCAGCACGGCCGTCATCACCAGGTAGACCGGCAGGACGGTGCGCAGCGCCCGGGCCAGCCGGTTCTCGAAGGGTGCGGCGGGCAGGCGCAGGTCGACGGCGCGGCCCTCGCCCGATATCTCGGCCGCCGACATCACCTCGAACCCGCCCAGCCGGCGCGGCGCCAGGATGGCGTAGGCAGACAGCAGCGTCATCAGCCCGCCGAACCAGCCCGTCAGCCCGCGCCAGAGGTGGATGGAGGGCGGCACCAGGTCCGGGTCGCGGAACACGGTGCCGCCGGTCGTCGTCAGGTCGGCGACCATCTCGAACCAGGCGCCGCCGGTGCCGATCCAGGGCGTCACCAGGATCAGCGGCAGCGCCGCGAAGCAGGGCAGCAGCAGCCAGGCCAGCAGCAGCGTCGCCAGCTCGCTCCGCGCCTGCTCGCGCCCCCCCATCGGCGGCAGCAGCACCGCCAGCCCGGCGGAAACGAACAGGCAGAAGACCGACGAGAAGAAAAAGCCGCGCGCGGCGCGCCAGTCGGCTTCGGTCGCGGCCTGGACGGCCGGCACCAGCATGCCGAGCGCCAGCAACCCGATCAGCAGCGCCAGAACCGGCAGGCGCGCGACCATGCTCAGAAGAAGTCCATGCTGACGCGGAACATCTGCTCGACCTGGCGCACGGACGTGCGCACGGCGAAGACGACCATCACGTCGCCGACCCGGACGACGAGGTCGCCGGTCGGCATCTTCAGAGTGCCGTCGCCGCCCAGCACGGCGCCGACAATCGAGCCGCCGGGGAATCCGATGTCCCGGATGCGCTTGCCGGCGATCGGCGAGGTCGCCATCACCTGCGCCTCGATGACCTCGGCCTCGCCGCCGCCGACCGAGTAGACGGCGCGCACCTTGCCGCGCCGGACATGGCGCAGGATCGACGAGACGGTCGTGGCGCGCGGGTTGATCAGCGCGTCGACCCCCAGCGCCTCGGCGATGCGGTTGTAGACCGGGTCCTTGGCCAGCGCGATGCCGATCGGACAGCCCGCCTCGTGCGCCAGCGCGCAGGCCAGCAGGTTGACGCGGTCGTCGTCGGTCAGCGCGACCAGCGCGTCGGCGTCGGCGACCCCGACCTCCTCCATGATCTCGGCGTCGAGCACGTCGCCGTTCAGCACGATGGTGCGCTCCAGCTGGTCGGCGGCGAACTCGGCGCGCGACCGGTTCATTTCGACGATCTTGGCGCGCAGGCGGCCGGTCTCCTCGATCTGGCGCGCGACGCGCAGCCCGATGTTGCCGGCGCCGACCAGCACGACGCGCTCGGCGACAAGGTTTTCGCGGCCGAAGATGCCGAAGGCACGCTGCACGTCGGCGCGCGCGGCGACGAAATAGACCTCGTCATGCGGGAAGAGCTGGTCGTCGGAACTGGCCGCCCACAGCTTGCCGTCGCGGCGAATGGCCACCACGATGCAGCGCAGCGTCGAGAACAGCTCGGTCAGCTGGCGCAGCGGCGTGTTGATGGTCGGGCAGTCCTCGGGAATGTTGAGGCCGACAAACTCGACCTTGCCGTCCAGGAACGGCTCGATGTCGAAGGCGGCTGTGGCGGCCAGCCGGCGCATCGTGACCTTGGCGATCTCGGTCTCGGGCGAGATGATGACGTCGATCGGCATGTGCTCGCGGCGGAACAGGTCGGACCACTCGGCTTCCAGGTAGCTCTCGGTGCGCACGCGGGCGATCTTGACCGGCACCTCGAAGACCGAATGCGCCACCTGGCAGGCGACCATGTTCACCTCGTCCAGCGAGGTCGCGGCGATCAGCATCTCGGCGTCGCGGGCGCCGGCGCGCGCCAGCACGTCCGGGTGCGAGGCAAAGCCGACGACGCCCGAGACGTCGAGCGAGTCCGTCACCTGGCGCACCAGATGCGGGTTGGTGTCGATGATGGTGACGGAATTGCCCTCGTCCGACAGGTGACGGGCGATCTGAGAGCCGACCTGGCCGGCGCCGCAGACGATCAGCTTCATGAACCCATCCCTCGTGCCCGCCCTGCCCGGCCGGGCCAGAGAATCCTATGTCGTGGCGGCTGCGGCGTCAAACGGCGGGCGGCCAGCGCGCCTCGGGACCCGGCCGGGAGGCGGATCGTCGCCCGTCAAGTCTTTCGGTGGGCCGGCGTTCGTGATCTGCTGGCGCAAAGTCTCGACGGGATACCCGACCGCGGTCGGTCACGTCTTTCTGGGGGGATGCCTTGTTTCGCAAATCCTGCAGTCCGGTCACGCAGCACGGAAAGACGCGATCCCGGCCGGCCCTGATGCGGGCGATCGTCGCCTGCGCGGCGGCGACGGCGGCCTGCCAGTCGATTGACCAGCCGCCCCCGGCGGACGATGCCGAGGCGCTCGCGCTATCGACCGGCGAGACGGCGCTGCTGGCGGCCTCGCAGGCGGCCGAGGCGCCGCACATCTACATGGACCTGCAATATGACCACAGCGGCCCGGTCTCCGTCGTCTTCGCGATCGACCGCAGCAAGGATGGCACGCCCTCGGACGACCCGGCCATCCGGCTGACGCCGGAGGACGGCAAGTGCAACCCGCAGATCCTGCGATTCTACGACTTTCCGCCGGCCGCCCTGGAGCACCCGGTCTACAGCCAGAACGTCGCCCTGCTCGACGGCGTGACGCTTTGGGACCTGCCGAATTTGATGGCCGTCGAGACGACGGCGGAGATGATGCGTCGCGGCCTGGTCTCGGAGCCGCAGGCGAGCCGGCCGCAGAACGTCTGCGCGCGAAAGCTGTGGACGCTGCTCGTCACCAGCGAGGATTTCGAGAAGACCGAGGACCCGCCCGTTCCGTGACGCCGGCCCTTGAAACCGACCCGTCTTCCGCCGACTGCCAGCCAAAGAAGCGCGGCACTGGAGCGCCCGACAGACGAGCCGAAAATCTGACACATTTCTCGTCGAAGTTGTCTTCGGGGCAAGTGAAACGAGGCAAGCGAATGACCGACCTTCTGCAGATCGCCCGAACCCGGTGCGAAGATCTGCGGCGTGAAGCACGCCAGCTCGAGGAATTCATCAGTTTCGGCGAGTCACTGATCGGCGACACCCGGTCGAACCTGCGAAGCGGGCAGAATGGCGCGCCGACGCCGTTCCCGGGTTCGGGCCGCGAAAGCCAGCCCGACAAGGCAGCCGGGAGCGGTAAGGCTGTGACGGACCTCGTCGAAATCGCCCGCCTGCGGCGCGCAAAGGCGCGCGCCGAGATCGACGCCCTGAACCAGTTCATCCTGACGGCGGACAGGCTGCTGCGCCCCCGCGCGAAAGCGGCCGCCACGACGGCACCCGGGACGACGGAGACGGCGCGTCCGGGCACGACGGCCCTGCCCCATGGGCTCGCGGCGAAAGCCGCCGCGATGAAGGGCGGCCACGAGGGCACCGGCCAGGGGCAGAAGCCGGATCCCGCGGCAGCAAAGGCTCCCGACGGGCACTTGTCCGAATGGATGAACGACACCTTCGACTTCGAGCAGTTGGCGACGGGCGCGGCCTGAGGCGCCGTCCCGTCTCCAAAATCCCCGCCAGGGGCCCGAAAGCCTACGCCAGCGCCTCGACCATCCCGTCGATGGCGCGGTCCAGCACCGTGCGCGGCATCGCGAAGTTGAAGCGCAGCCAGCCATCGCCGCCCTTGCCGAAGATCGCGCCCTTGTGCGGCGCCACCTTGCCGCGCTCGACGCAACGGCGGAACAGCTCGTCGGCCGGCAGACCCAGCGCAGAGAAATCCACCCAGCCCAGGTAGGTCGCATCGACGGGCATCGAGCGCACGCCGGGGATGCGCTCGGCCAGGCCGGCATTCAGCCGGTCGCGGTTCGCCGCCAGGTACGGCAACAGCGCGTCGAGCCATTCGGCGCCGTGCGCATAGGCTGCGGTCGCCATCAGTGCGCCGATCCGGTTCGGGTTGCCGAGGCCGGCCGCGGCCTTTACGCGGGCGACCTTGCTCCGCATCTCGGGGTTCGAGATGACGGTGAAGCCGACCTGTCCGCCGGCGATGTTGAAGGTCTTGCTGGGGGCGACCAGCGTCACCAGCCGGTCGCTGACCTCGGGCACGGCCTTCGCCGTGACGTGGTGAGTCGAGCCGGGGAAGACCAGGTCGTGGTGGATCTCGTCCGAGATCAGGATCAGGTCGCGCTCGATGCAGAACCGGGCCAGCGCGCGCAGTTCGACCTTGGTCCAGACCCGCCCGCCGGGGTTGTGCGGCGAACACAGCAGCACGACGCGGACATCGCGCGGCAGGTCGGCGGCCAGCTGATCGAGGTCCATCTCGTAGCGGCCCTGCACCAGCTTCAGCTCGCTCTCGACCATGCGCCGGCCGGTGGCCCGGATGATGTTGCCGAACGAGTGGTAGACCGGCGAGAACACGACGACGCCCTGCCCCTCGTCGGTAAAGGCCTGCAGGCACAGGCCGATGGCCGAAACCAGGCCAGGGGCGGCGTCGATCCACTCGGCATCGGGCATCCAGCCGTGCCGCCCGGTCATCCAGTCGATCACCGCCTGCTTCATCGCCACGTCGTCGCCGAAATAGCCGTGCACGCCATGCTCGGCGGCGGCGCGGATCGCGTCGTTGACGGCGGGCGGCGAGCGGAAGTCCATGTCCGCGACCGTCATCGCGATCACGTCAGGATCGGTGATGCCATAACGCGCCGCCAGCCCGTCCACCTTGCTCGCATGCGTGCCGCGGCGCGAAATCACCTCGTCGAAGTCGAAAACCACTGCCTGTCCCTTTTGTCAGCTCCGCCGGCGCCATTAGCGCAGAACCGCGGGCGCCGCCAGCGGCGCCGTCGGTCCGCCACGGGCATCCTGGCGCCGCGCAGGCTTGCGGAGTGAGGGTGGATCGGGAATGCTTTTGCCGCGCGCCCCGACCCGGGCCGCTGGGGGCGGTCGCTTGCGCGGGCACGATGCGGGGTTGCCATGCTTCGCCGGCTCACGACCATCGTCGCTGCGGATGTCGCGGGGTTCTCGCGGCTCGTCGGCGCCGACGAGGAGGGCGTCCTTTCCGCGCTGCGGTCGCACGGGGCCGAGCTGATCGACCCGCTGCTGGCGCGGCATGGCGGTCGCATCGCCAACACCGCGGGCGACAGCCTGCTCGTCGAGTTCCCCAGCGCGGTCGAGGCAATGCGCTGCGCGCCGGCCCTGCAGGATGGGATGCGCGTGCGCAACGCGGCGCTGACCGAGGAGCGGCGCATCGTCTTCCGGGTCGGCGTCAATGTCGGCGACGTGGTGGCCGAGGGCGGCGACCTGCTGGGCGACGGAATGAACGTTGCGGCCCGGCTCGAGGCGCTGTGCCCGCCCGGCGGGATCGTGCTCAGCGGCTCGGTCCGCGACGCCGTCCGCGACCGGCTGCCCCTGCGGCTCGCCGACCTGGGCGAGGTCGCCGTCAAGAAAATCCCGCCCGGTCCGCGCCTTTCAGGTTCTGCGGGACGGAGAGGCCCAGGTTCGCGTCGGCCCGCCCGCGCGGTGGCGGCCGGTATGGGCGGTGGCGGCGGTCGCCGCCGTCGCCCTGGTCGGCCTGGCCGTGTGGCAGGCGCGGCAACCCGAGTTCCGGCCGGCGGACCCCGCTAAGATGGCGTTCGCCGTGCCGAAGGGGCCGTCCATCGCCGTCATGCCGTTCGGGACGCCGGTGCCGAGGGCGACGCCGCGTGGGTGGGGCTCGCCTGGGCGCATTGGCAGGACGTCTGGAACGGCTGGTCGGATTCGTCCGACGAGTCGATGCGCGGTTCGATCGAGGCCGCCGAGCGCGCCATCTAGATCGAGCCGCTGCTCTCGGACGGCTACTGGGTTCTCGCCTCGACCTCGCTGTGCTTCGAGGACGATCCCGAGAAGAGCATCGCGCTCTACCGCAAGGCGCTGGAGCTGAACCCGAACAGCCCCGACACGCTGGCCGAGTGGGGCGGGTATGCCATGCCAAATATGTTCCCCGACAAGGCCGGAGAGGGCGTGGCGATGGTCGAGAAGGCAATGCGGCTCAATCCGCGCCACGCCGACTGGTATGACGGCGCGATGGTAGCGGCGCTGTTCTTCGCGCAGCGGCCCGAGGATGCCACCCGGGCATTCCGAGAGGTCGAGTACCCGGCCTTCAACGTCCGGGTCTTCCTCGCCGCAAGCTATGGCGATGCCGGCAACGTCGATGACGGGCGCCGGGCCGTCGACAAGCTGCTGGAGCTGAAGCCCGGCTTCTCGCTGCGGAGCGTGATGGCCGAGCCCGAGATGTGCCCGCAGGGCACCAGCAGGCTAGGAATGATGATGCCGCTGGACGGGCTGGAGAAGGCCGGCCTGCCGTCGTGAGCGGCAGCGCGGCCCCGCATTCCTAGCTCTCCTGCGGCGCCAGGCGCTCCTCATCCTCGGCCTCGTCGCTGATGGCCATGCGGACGCCGCCACGCGCGGTTGTCACGACGCCCAGCATCTTCAGCTTGCGGTGCAGCGCGCTCCGCTCCATGCCGACGAAGCTGGCGGTCTTCGAGATGTTGCCGCCGAAGCGGTTGATCTGGGCGATCAGGTACTCGCGCTCGAACAGCTCGCGCGCGTCGCGCAGCGGCAGCGAGGCGACCATCGCCATGACGGCGCCGAGGCCGCTGCCGCTCTCGAAGCGGACCGGCGCGCCGGGCAGCTCGTCGGCCTCGATGTCGCGGCTCTCGCCGCCCAGGATCAGAAGCTGCTCCATCATGTTGCGCAGCTGGCGGACATTGCCGGGCCAGTCGCGCGTCTGCAGCGCCGCGATGCAGCCCTCGGTCAGCCGGCGCCGCATCAGCCCCTGCTCGCGCGCGAACATGTCCAGGAAATGATCGCAGAGTTCGGGGATGTCCTCGCGCCGGCGGTCCAGCGCCGGCACCTCGACCGGCACGACGTTCAGCCGGTGGAACAGGTCCTCGCGGAAGCGGCCCTCGCCGATCAGCCGCTGCAGGTCGCGGTTGGTCGCCGAGATCACGCGCACGTCGACCCGCACCGTCGCCGCCCCGCCCAGCCGCATGAAGGCCTGGTCGACCAGCACGCGCAGGATCTTCGACTGCGTGCCCAGCGGCATGTCGCCGACCTCGTCGATGAACAGCGTGCCCCCATGCGCGCGCTCGAAGACGCCGGCCTGCACGCTGCCGTCGACCTCGCGGCCGAACAGCACCTCCTCCATCCGCCCCGGATCGATCGAGGCGGCGTTGACGACGACGAACGGGTTCTCGCGACGGTCGGAATGGGCGTGGACGTAGCGCGCCGCGACCTCCTTGCCGCTGCCCGGGGCGCCGGTCAGCAGCAGCCGGCTGCCCCCGCGCGCGATCCGGTCCAGCTTGGCGCGCAGCGCGCCGATGGCGTGCGAACTGCCGACGATCGCGGCGTTGCGTTCATCGTGCCGGCGCAGGCGGGCGTATTCGCGGCGCAGCCGGCTGGCCTCCAGCGCGCGCCCGACGACGACCATCAGCTGGTCCATGTTGAAGGGCTTCTCGATGAAGTCGTAGGCGCCCTGCTGCACCGCCGCGACCGCGACCTCGATGTTGCCGTGGCCCGAGATGATGACGACCGGGATGCCGGGATTGTCGCGCTTGACCTTCTTCAGGACCTCGATGCCGTCCATCCGGCTGCCCTGCAGCCAGATGTCCAGGATGATCAGGTCCGGCGGCGACTGCTCCAGCGCTGCCAGCGCGCTGTCGGCGTCGTGCGCGGTGCGCGCGGTGTGTCCCTCGTCCTGCATCAGGTCCGAGATGATGTCCCGGATGTCCGCCTCGTCGTCGACGACCAGGATGTCTGCCATGATCTACGCTGCCTCCCCTGCCCTGTCCCCAGGCCCGTTTCCGGAACCTCTTCCTGACCCGTCCGCGGGCCCGTTCCTGGCCTGCGCCTGCTGGCGCCCGACCTGGCGCGGCAGCTGGACCGAGACTCGCGCCCCGTCCATGCCGTCCGCGCCGCTCGCATCGCTCAGCACCAGCTTTCCGCCGTGCTGCTCGACGATCTTCTTGACGATGGCCAGGCCCAGCCCGGTGCCCTTGGCGCGTGTCGTCATGTACGGGTCCGTCAGCCGCTCGCGCCCCTCGCGCGGCAGGCCGATGCCGTTGTCCTCGACGGTCAGCCGCAGCGAGCGCTCGCCCTCCTCCAGAGACACGGAGATGCGGCCCGCCGGCGCTCCCCGCGCCGCCGCCATCGTCGCCCCCGCCGGCGCGCCTGCTGTCGCGTTCGGCGCGGGCGTCCAGCGAATCGGCGGCGTTCTGCAGCAGGTTGGTCAGCACCTGCCCGATCAGCCCGCGGTCGATGCGCGCCTCGACCGGCCGGTCGGGCACCGACAGCGTGTAGGCGATCTGCCCGTGCGCCTCCTCCTGCAGCAGCACGGCCTCGCGCAAGAGCTTGCCGAGGTCGTGCCGATCCAGCGCCGGCTCGGGCATCCGGGCGAACTTCGAGAACTCGTCGACCATGCGGCGGATGTCGGCCGCCTGCCGCGTGATGACGTCGAGGTACTGCTCGAAGCTGTCACCGTCGTCGCCCAGCCGGCCGCGGAACTTGCGGCGCAGCCGGTCGGCGGAAAGCTGGATCGGCGTCAGCGGGTTCTTGATCTCGTGCGCGATGCGCCGCGCGACGTCGCCCCAGGCGGCCATGCGCTGGGCGCTGGCCAGCGCCGTCATGTCGTCGAAGGTCAGCACGAAACCCTCGGACAGGTTCTCGGACGTCTTCGGCGCGACGCGGGCCAGGAACTCGCGCTCCTCGCCGCGCACGACCTGGCGCACCTCGCCGCGCCCGACGGCGCCGGGCGAGGTGCGGGCGGCGACGTAGAGCCCCTCCATCCCGGGCGCGATCCGGGCCAGCGGCGCGCCCATGGTCGCCGTCGAATCGAGCGCCAGCATCTCGGCGGCGGCCTCGTTCATCAGCTCGACCCGGCCCTCGCCGTCCAGGCCGATGACGCCCGCCGTGACGCCGCTCAGCACCGCCTCGATGAACTTGCGGCGCCCCTCGGTCTCGTCGCGGGCGCTGACCAGAGCGTCGCGCTGGCCCTTGAGCTGGCCGGTCATGCGGTTGAAGACGCGGCCCAGCATGGCGATCTCGTCGTCGCCGCGCTCCTCGCCGACACGCACGTCCAGGTCGCCGCCGCCGACCTGCTCGGCCGCCTCGGCCAGGCGACCGACCGGCTTTGCCAGCCGCTCGGCAAAGCGCAGCCCCATCATGATCGCGGCCAGGATCACCAGCAGCGCGAAGCCCAGGTAGAGGACGGCGTAGTCCAGCAGCACGTTGCCGCGCTCTCGCTCCAGCCGCTCGTAGAACTGCATGGTGCCGCGCGTCTCGTCCAGCAGGCGCAGCACGTCGCCCTGAACGCTGTTCGAGATGTAGAGGAACGAGTTCGAAGAAATCGCCCAGGAAGACCAGCGCGCGGATCTCGTTGTGCGCCGGGTCCTCGATCAGCACCACCTCGCCCTGACGCGCGGAGGCGAGCTGCTCGTCGGTCGGCGGGAAGAAGTGGAAGAGATAGCTGAACTCGCCGCGGGCGACGATCTGCTTGTCCAGGTTGAAGACATAGGCGCGCGGCAGCCCGCGCACGATCGCCTGCTTGGCGACCAGCTCGTTGAGCTGCTCCTGCGTGACGCCCTCGCGCGCGGCGCGGTTCAGGTCGGCGGCCATGTTGGTCGCGTCCCGGCGGATGTTGGCCATGTGCTCGCGCTCGTAGGCCTCGGCGGTTGCCAGCGAGTTGCGCACGACGCTGCCGATCCGGTCCGAGAACAGGCTCTCCAGTCCCGACTCCCAGCGTCAGCGCGGCGAAGATGGCGACGATGATCGTCGGCACCAGCGCGACCGCGGCGAAGACCGCCGCCAGCCGCAGGTGCAGCCGCGTGCCGACCGGCCGGCGGCGCCGCGCGACGACCAGCGTGCCGATCCGCCAGGCGATCAGCGTGCCGAGCGTCAGCACGTAGCAGAGGTCGAACAGCAGGATCAGGCGCAGCGCAGTGTCCGAGCCGGTGATGCGCGCACCGTCGCTCATCACCCAGGCGGTGGCGATGGCCAGCAACGGCCCCAGCGCCACCAGCAGCAGGACGCTGTGACGTATAGCCCAGTTCAGCGCCGCCGGCCTGCCCGACCGCCGCCCCGCCGGATCCGGAAGGGTCCCGATATCTGCCACTTGCCCCTCACGCCGCGGACGTTGCCGCGACACTGCAATCACTGTTGCTTATCTACACCAGTTTACGCCCACGTGTGACAGGAATGTCAAGCTCGCGAATTTTTTTTCGCAGTGTGTTCCGATTGATCCCCAGCAGGTCGGCAGCGCGCAGCTGGTTGCCGCGGGTCGCCGCCAGCGTCAGCGCGATCAGCGGCATCTCGACCTCGCGCAGCACGCGGTCGTAAAGGCCGGGCGGCGGCAGCACGTCGCCGTGGCGCTGGAAGTAGCGCTCCAGGTGCATCTCCACCGCGCCGCCCAGGCTGCGCGCCGACGGCAGGGCCCCGCCGGCCTCCAGCCGGTCGGGCGCCTGCGCCGCCAGCTCCTGCGTCACCGCGTCGGCCGGGATGCGGTCGTCGGGGCACAGCACAGCCAGGCGCCGCATCAGGTTCTCCAGCTCGCGGACGTTGCCGGGCCAGGGATGCCCCTTCAGCGCCTCCAGCGCCTCGGGCGTCAGCGACTTCTTCGGCAGCCCCTCCTCGGCGGCGCGGCGCAGGAAGCTGCGGGCCAGGTCAGCCAGGTCGGCGATGCGCTCGCGCAGCGGTGGCAGCCGGATCGGCACGACGTTCAGCCGATAGTAGAGATCTTCGCGAAAGCGGCCCTCGGCGATCAGCGCCTTCAGGTTCTGGTGCGTCGCGGCAACGATGCGCACGTCGGCGCGCTTGGCGTTCCTGCCGCCGACGGCGGTGAACTCGCCCTCTTGCAGCACCCGCAGCAGGCGGGTCTGCGCCTCGGGCGGCATGTCGCCGATCTCGTCCAGGAACAGCGTGCCGGACTGCGCCTGCTCGAACTTGCCGGCGCTGCGCTCGGTGGCGCCGGTGAAGGCGCCGCGCTCGTGGCCGAAGAGCTCGGATTCGATCAGCTCGCGCGGGATCGCCGCCATGTTCAGCGCGACGAACGGCCCGTGCCGGCGCCGGCCGAAATCGTGCAGCGCGCGGGCGACCAGCTCCTTGCCGGTGCCGCTCTCGCCCGAGATCATCACCGTCAGGTCGGTCTGCGTCAGCCGCGCCATGATGCGGTAGACCTCCTGCATCGCCGGCGAGCGGCCAATGAGGGGCAGGTTCTCCTCGGCCGGCTTCTCGGCCTCGGGCGCCGGCTCGGCCGGCCGGCCGCGCCGTTCCAGCCCGGCCTGGACATGCGCCAGCAGCTCCTTCAGGTCGAAGGGCTTCGGCAGGTACTCGTAGGCGCCGACCTCGGCGGCGCGGATCGCCGTCAGGACGTTGTTCTGGGCGCTCATGACGATGACCGGCAGGTCGGGCCGGCGCTTGCGGATGGCCGGCAGCAGGTCCAGCGCGTCGCCGTCGGGCATGTGGACGTCGGTGACGACGATGTCGCCCTCGCCGTCCTCGACCATCCGCCACAGCGCGGAGGACGAGCCGGTCGCGCGCACCCGGCAGCCGATGCGCGTCAGCGCCTGGCTCAGCACGGTGCGGATCGACCGGTCGTCGTCGGCCAGCAGCACGGTCCCCATCGACCCGGCCCCCATCGATCCGGCCCCCGGCGTCACGGCACCGGGCATCGCCGCACCGCGCGTCACGGCACCGGGGGTCGCGGCGCCCGGCACGCCGGCGGCCCGGGTCATGCGGCGTCCTCCGCGGGCGCCGCCGACTCGGCGGGCCCGGCCAGCTCGTCGGCGCTGGCGACCGGCAGCAGCATCCGGAACACCGTGAAGCCCGGCGCCGAATCGCAGCTGATCACGCCGCCATGATCGGCCACCACCTTCGAGACCAGCGCCAGCCCCAGCCCCGTGCCGTTCGCCCGCGAGGTGACGAACGGCTCGAAGATGTGCGGCTTCAGCTCCTCGGGCACTCCGCCGCCATTGTCCGAGATCGTCACCTGCAGCGGCAGGCTCTCGGTGCCGCGCGCCGTGCGCACCTTGACGCCGGCGCGATAGGCGGTGCGCAGCATGATCAGCCCGCCGACCGGCGGCGCCGCCTCGGCTGCGTTCTTCAGCAGGTTCAGCATGATCTGCATCAGCTGGTCCGGGTCGCCGACCGTCGGCGGCAGCGAGGGGTCGTAGTCCTCGACAAAGCGGACATGGCTCGCGAACCCCGCCTTGGCGGACTTGGCGGCGCGGTCCAGCACGTCGTGGATGTTCACCGGGTCGCGCCGCGCCATGCGCATGTCGCCGAACTGCTCGAAGCGCGCCACCAGCTCGCCGATGCGCTCGGCCTCCTCGCGGATCAGCTCGGTCAGCTCCTGGTCCTCGGGCGTTGCGTTCATCGCCAGAAGCTGCGCCGCGCCCGAGATACCGGCCAGCGGGTTCTTGATCTCGTGCGCCAGCATCGAGGCCAGCCCGACGACCGAGCGCGCCGCGTCCCGGCTGGTCAGCGAGCGCCCCATGCGCTCGGCATTGGCGCGGGGGTGGATCAGGACCAGCACGTCGCCCTCGCCGACCGGCTGGGCCAGCAGGTCGACCATGCGCATCGGCATGTCGGGCCAGGAGAACTCGACGGTGTACTCGGCCAGCGCCTCGCCGCTGGTCGAGACGCGGCGGATCAGGTCGGCCAGCCGGCTGTCGTCGCCGGCCAGCTGCGCCAGCTCGCGCCCGTCCAGCGCGCGGCGCGAGACGCCCAGGAAGTACTCGGCCGCGCCGTTGACCTCGCGGACGCGGCCCCGGTCGTCGAGCAGCAGCGACGGGTTCGGCAGCGCCTGCCACAGCGCCTCGTAGTCGGCACCCGCCGCCGTGCTGCCCGGTGTCTCGTTCATGCCGCCTCCGCCAGACCCGTCTCGCCCGGTTCGGGCCCGCCCCCCGTCTGCCCGCCCGCTTCGTCCGCCGCCCCGGCGGCGGCATCCAGCGCGCCGAGATCGGCGATACCCGCCAGCAGGCGGGCCGGGTCCGCCTCGCGGATCAGCCGGGCGCGCAGCGCGCCCGAGCCCGGAACCTGCGCCAGATAGCCGTCCAGGTGCTTGCGGACCGCCCGGATGCCGACTGCCGCGCCGTAGAACGACAGGGCCGCCTCGACATGCCCGGCGACCATCGCCGCGAACGCCGCCCCCCGCGGCCGCCCCGCCCGGGGCCGGCCCGCCAGCCCGGCCGCGATCCCTGCCAGCAGCCATGGCCGCCCGACGGCGCCGCGCCCGACCATGACGCCGGCGGCGCCCGACAGCGCCAGCGCCCGCCGGGCCGTGGCCGTGTCCACGATGTCGCCATTGCAGACGACGGGAACGCGCACCGCCTCGACGACCCGACGGATGGCGCCCCAGTCGGCCGCGCCCGCCGTAGAACTGGCAGCGCGTCCGGCCGTGTACCGTCACCATGCGCACGCCCGCCGCCTCGGCCGCCCGCGCGATCTCCGGCGCGTTCAGCGATTCGTGGTCCCAGCCGAGCCGCATCTTCAGCGTGACCGCCGCATCGCCCGCGGCGCCGACCACCGCCTCGACGATGCGCAGGGCAAGCGCCGGGTCGCGCATCAGCGCCGAGCCCGCGGTCGCGCCCCTCGTCACCTTCTTTGCCGGGCACCCCATGTTGATGTCGATGATGCGTGCGCCCTCGCCGGCCAGCCGGCGCGCCACCTCGGCCATCGCCGCCGGGTCGCGCCCGGCGATCTGCACGGCCGTGCCGGTATCGGCCGCTGCCAGCTCGGCGCGGGCCAGCGCCGAGGGCGCGCGCGCCAGCATCTCGCGGCTCGCGACCATCTCCGAGACGACCAGCCCGGCGCCGAAATCGGCCACCAGACCGCGGAACGGGCGATCCGTCAGCCCCGCCATCGGCGCCAGCAGCACCGGGGGGTCGAGCACGAGATCGGGCGCGAGGTGCATCTTTGCCTAATCCTTGAGCAGCCGGCGTCGTCTTACTCGCCGGCACCGGCCCGCGCAAGCGACCCCGGCCAGGGCAGCTTGCATGTCCCGCCGCGGAAAGACCCGCCCGCGGGGCACCCGGCACCGGGCGGCTTCCGCCTCTCCCCGGGTTCCGGTTCCCCGCCGCGGCCTGCGACCGGCGCGACACCGCGACGCCGACAGGCACCCGCCGGGCCCGGGGTGGGTGGGTCTGCGCGGCGCCGGCCACCGCAGGCGCCCTTTCCGGGCAGGGTCCGGCGGGCGCTTGTCCTTTGCCGGGCGGTCGTGCAAAAGCCCGGCCGATGCAGATCGCCGCCATCATCGTCGCCGCCGGGCAGGGCACGCGCCTGGGCGGGCCGGTTCCCAAGCAGTACCGCGAGCTCGCCGGCGAGCCGGTGCTGACGCGCACGCTGCGCGCCGTGCTGGCCGCCCCGGTCGACGCGGTGCTGGTCGCCATCCACCCCGACTCCCGCGACGCCTATGACCGCGCCGCGGCACCCCTTGCCGGGCCACGCCTGCTGCCGCCCGTCACCGGCGGCGCGACAAGGGCCAATTCGGTGCGCCACGCGCTCGAGGCGCTGGAGCCGCACGGCCCCGCGCGCGTGCTCGTGCACGACGCCGCACGCCCCTTCGTCGAGCCGGAGCGGATCGCCGCGCTGCTGGCCGCCGCCGATGCCGGGGGCGCCGGCATCCTGGCCGAGCCGGTCGTCGATGCGCTCTGGCGCGAGGACGCCGGCCAGGCCGACGCGCCCGTCCCGCGCGCCGGCCTGTGGCGGGCGCAGACCCCGCAGTGCTTCCCCTTCGCGGCGTTGCTGGCCGCGCACCGGTCGGAAGCCGCCTCCGACCGCCCGCCGGCGCTCGATGACGCCGAGATCTTCCGCCGCGCCGGCCATGCCGTCGCGCTGGTCCCAGGCAGCCCGGAGAACTTCAAGATCACCACCTCCGCCGATCTCGACCGGGCCGAGCGCCTGCTCGGCGCCCGGCCCCGCGAGGCCCATGCCGCCACCTGCACCGCCTTCGAGACCCGGACCGGCCAGGGCTTCGACGTGCACCGCTTCGCGCCCGGCGACCATGTCTGGCTCTGCGGCGTCCGCGTGCCGCATGACCACCGCCTCGAAGGCCATTCCGACGCCGATGTCGGCCTGCACGCGCTCTCGGACGCGCTCTACGGCGCGCTTGCCGAGGGCGATATCGGCCGGCACTTCCCGCCCTCGGACCCGCAGTGGAAGGGCGCGGAATCGCACATCTTCCTCAGCCACGCCGCCGGCCTGGTCCGGGCGCGCGGCGGCCGGGTCGTGAACGCCGACGTCACGATCCTGGCCGAGTCGCCGAAGGTCGCGCCGCACGCCGACGCCATGCGCGCCCGCATGGCGGAACTAATGGGCATCACGCCCGACCGCGTCGCCGTCAAGGCGACGACCATGGAGCGCATGGGGTTCGTCGGTCGCGGGGAAGGCATCGCGGCCCTCGCCACCGCCACGATAGCGCTTCCGGGCACCCTGCCCGCTCCCGACCCCCAGCCCGTCCCCGACCCCGCCCCGGAAGGAGCGCCATGAAACGCCAGTTCGCCATCGCCACGGTCACCGTCTGCGGCCTCGGCCGCCTGCCTGCCCCCGGCACCTTCGGCTCTCTGGCAGCGCTGCCGCTGGCATGGGTGGTGCACGCCTCCGGGGGGATCGTGACGCTGATCACCGTCACCATCGCGCTCTGGGTGCTCGGCTACTGGGCCAGCTTCGAGTATCTCGAGCGCACCGGCCAGCGCGACTTCGACCCGCCCGAGGTCGTGATCGACGAGGTCGTCGGCCAGCTCGTCGCGCTCTGGCCGCTGTCCTGGGGGCTGACCGTCGCCGGCACCGACCCCTGGGTCTTTCCCTGGCCGGGCTGGATCGGCGGCTTCCTGCTGTTCCGGTTCTTCGACATCCTCAAGCCCTGGCCGATCCGCCTGGCGGACAAGCCCGGCGCCTTCATGCTGATGATCGACGACCTGATCTCCGGGCTGGTCGCCGGCGCCATCGTGCTGCTCGCCGCCGCGGTCGCGCATGGCTGGTTCTGACCGCCCGGCAACGGCGGCGGGCGTCCTCGACGCCTGCCGCGCCGCCGGCCTGACGCTCGCCACGGCGGAAAGCTGCACCGGCGGCATGGTCGCCGCCGCGCTGACCGACGTGCCGGGCTCGTCCGACGTGGTCGAGCGCGGCTTCGTCACCTACTCGAACGCCGCCAAGACCGAGCTGCTCGGCGTGCCGGCCGAGCTGATCGCCCGGCACGGCGCCGTCTCCGAACCGGTGGCGCGTCGCATGGCCGAAGGCGCGCTGGCGCACAGCCCAGCCGACCTCGCCGTCGCCGTCACCGGCATCGCCGGCCCCGGCGGCGGCACCCCGGCCAAGCCCGAGGGTCTCGTCCACTTCGCCTGCGCCCGACGCGACCGCCCCACCGAGCACGCCCGGATCGAGTTCGGCCCGCTCGGCCGTCGAGCAGGTCCGCGCCCGCTCGGTCGAGCAGGCGCTGGCGATGCTGCTGCGGGCCGTCGGCTGAGGCCACGCGGGTCGCCGCGAATGCCCTGACCTTAAACGACAATTGCCCCCGATCGGGACGACTCCCCTCTCGGCAGGGGAGGCCGCCCGCGCTGGAGGGACGATTCTCTTGCAGAGACTTCTCCGCGCGAGGGGAGCGCGCCCGTTACGCGATTCCTTTCGGTGACAAATCACCGAACCCCGGAGGGCATCACCCCGCCAGCGACCGCTTGCCGTACAGCGCCTCGGCGCGCTGCTCGAAGGCGCGGACGATCCGGCGCATCGCCTCGTTGAAGACGACCCCGATCAGCGCCTGCAGTGTGCGCGAGCGGAACTCGAAATCGACAAAGAACTCGACCTCGCACTCGGTGTCGGAAACCGGCACGAAATGCCAGTGATTGTTGAGATATTTGAACGGTCCTTCAAGATACTCGACGTCGATCCGGCGCTGCTCCGGCTTCAGCGTGACGCGGCTGACGAAGCTCTCGCGGAAGACCTTGAACGAGATCACGAGGTCCGCTTCGATCACCTCGCCGGCATCGGTCTTCTGCCGGCTGCGGATGCGCGAGGCGGCGCACCAGGGCAGGAACTCGCAGTAATGCTCGACATCGGCGACCAGCGCGTACATCTCGTCGGCGCTGTACGGCATCCGCCGCTTCTCGGTATGGGTTGGCATCGGTCCCGTTGTGTGATTTCAAGAGCTTAGGCGTTCCGGGCGTCCACATCCCGGCCCCGCGAATTCGAGGAGACGGCATGACGCCCTACCAGATAGAGCCGATGATCGCCGAATCCGAGATCGCGCGGCGCGTCGACGCGCTCGCGGGCGAAATAAACGCCTACTTCGCCGACACGGACAAGCTGGTGGTCGTCGGCCTGCTGCGCGGCAGCTTCATCTTCATCGCCGACCTGGCGCGCCGGCTGTCGGTGCCCGTCGAAATCGACTTCATCGAGGCGTCGAGCTACGGCAACGCCACCGAGAGCTCGCGAGAAGTAAGGATTCTCAAGGACTTGCGCGGCGAGATCGAAGGCCGCGACGTGCTGGTGGTCGAGGACATCGTCGACACCGGCCACACGCTCAGCCATGTGCTGGCCATCCTGCGCACCCGCAACCCGGCCCGGCTCGAGACCTGCGCGCTGCTCTCAAAGCCCTCGCGCCGCGAGGTTGACGTGCCGGTGCGCTGGATCGGTTTCGACATCCCGGACGCCTTCGTCGTCGGCTACGGCATCGACTATGCCCAGCGTAACCGGAACCTGCCGCATATCGGCGCCGTCCGGTTCGATTGAGATGCCGGCGGTGCCGCGCCATGTTCCGCACGTGGCCAGCCCGTGCTGAGAACCCCGAGGGCGATCGAGAAGACCGGCGACGACCGGCCGGCCACGTCGCTGCGCGCCTTCGTCTGGCGCATGACCGGCTGGCACCAGGTCTGGGTCTGCCTGCTGGCCGTCGTCGCCGCGACGCTGATCCTCGTGCCCCTCGACCTTCAGCGACGCATCGTCGACGGGCCGATCTCCGACCGAAACTTCGACGGGCTGATCCGGCTGGGACTGATTTACATGGGCGTCGTCCTGCTGCACCGCGTGGTCAAGTTCGTGCAGCTCGCCTGGCAGGCGTGGCTGGCCGAAAGCGCTGTCCTCTACGTGCGCAGCCATCTGATCGGGCTTTTCCGCGACCGCGACCCGGAGGACCGACGCGCCGGCGAGGCGGTCTCGATCGTCAACGCCGAGGTCGACCGCCTGGGCGGCTTCGCCGGCCAGGCGCCCAGCCAGGCCTGCGCCAACGTCGCGCTGCTGGTCGGCATCCTTGCCTACATGCTGTGGCTCTCGCCGGCGATCGCCGGGGTCAGCGTGGCGCTGGTGGTGCCGCAGATCGCCCTCACGCCGCTGATCCAGAAACGCCTGAACCGGCTGCTGGACCAGCGCCTGACCATGCTGCGGGGCCTGGGCGAGGACCTGAGCGGCGAGACCGTCGAGGCCACGGGCGGGCGGTTGCACCGCATCTTCCGCAACCGCATCGCCTCTCAGGTGCTGAAGATCCTGATGAAGTCGGTGCTCAACACGCTCAACCTGCTGGCGCCGCTGGCGGTGCTGGGCTGGGGCGGCTACCTGGTCATTCAGGGCGAGACGACGGTCGGCGTGCTGGTCGCCTTCGTTTCGGGCTTCGACCGGCTGTCGAATCCGATCCGCGAGCTGCTGACCTTCTACCGCACCGCCGAGCATGCTCGCGTGCAGCACGAGTCGATCGCCCGCTGGATGGGCGGGATCACGGATCATGGACCGGCCCGGCTGTCAAAGGCGGGAGCCGACGGGTAGGCTCATGTCCGTCAGCGCGACGAAGTTCTTGACGCTGTTCCTCCAAGTGCCCGTAGGTAAACGACTCCTCCGCCGGAAAAGCCTCAGGCGCCGAGTTGCTTCATCCGCGCCGCGCGCAGGCGGGCGAAGTCGTCGCCGGCATGGTAGGACGACCGCGTCAGCGGCGTCGCCGAAACCATCAGGAAACCCTTGGAATAGGCCGCCTTTTCCAGGCTGGAGAACTCCTCCGGCGGGACGTAGCGGGCGACCGCGTGGTGCTTGCGGGTCGGTTGCAGGTACTGGCCGACGGTCAGGAAATCGACGTCGGCCGAGCGCATGTCGTCCATGACCTGCAGCACCTGGGCGCGGGTCTCGCCGAGGCCGACCATGATGCCGGACTTGGTGAAGATCGCCGGATCAAGCTCCTTGGCTCGCTGCAGCAGCCGCAGCGAGTGGAAGTAGCGTGCGCCGGGGCGGACCTCCGGGTAGAGGCCGGGCACGGTTTCCAGGTTGTGGTTGAAGACGTCGGGCCCCGCCTCGACCACCGCCTCCAGCGCCGAAGGCACGCAGCGCAGGAAGTCGGGCGTCAGCACCTCGATCGTCGTCGCGGGCGTGCGCCGGCGGATGGCGCGGATCGTCTGCGCGAAGTGCTCCGCCCCGCCATCGTCCAGGTCGTCGCGGTCGACCGAGGTGATGACGACGTGCGAAAGGCCCAGCTTTTCAACCGCTTGCGCGACGCGGCCGGGCTCGAACACGTCCAGTGCATCGGGCCGGCCGGTGGCGACGTTGCAGAAGGTGCAGCCGCGCGTGCAGGTGTCGCCCATGATCATCATGGTGGCGTGACCCTGCGCCCAGCACTCGCCGACATTCGGGCAGCCGGCCTCCTGGCAGACGGTATGCAGGCCGTTCTCGCGCACGACCTTCGCCGTCTCGAAGAAGCCCTTCGAGGTCGGCGCCCTTACGCGGATCCAGGCGGGCTTCGCCGGAGAGGCGTTGTCCTGGCGGTGCGCCTTTTCCGGGTGCCGGGCGGCGCGGTCGTTAAGGTCTCGCGGTGCCATGCGGTGGATATAGACCGGGCCGGACGGCGACGCCAGCGGTCGCCCGGCATTCATGCACGGCAACGCATGGTGCCGAGCCCCCCGCGGCGGCGCTGCAGCGACCCGTCACGAAAGCGTGGCACCATCGCTGGCCTGTTTCCAGCCGCCAGACAACCTCGGCGCCGCCGCGCAACGCCTGATCGGGAATGCGGACCCGACCGGCCGCGACCCGCCTCACGCCGCTCGTTCGGGGAACAGCGAGCGCAGCCCCTGCTCCGAGGCCGGCACGACGCCGCGCTCGGTGATCAGGCCGGTGACGAGGCGCGCAGGCGTCACGTCGAAGGCCGGGTTGGCGACGGGCGAGCCCGGCGCGACGACACGGGTGCGCACCACCCGGCCGTCGAGCAGGCCCGCGACCTCGGCAACCTCGCGTCCGTCGCGCTCCTCGATCGGGATGTCCCGGCCGTCGCGCACCGTCCAGTCGATCGTCGGCGAGGGCAGGCAGACGTAGAACGGCACGCCGTTGTCGGTCGCCGCCAGCGCCTTCAGGTAGGTGCCGATCTTGTTGCACACGTCGCCGGTCGCGGTCGTGCGGTCCGTGCCCGTCAGGCAGAGGTCGACCTCGCCCCGCTGCATCAGGTGGCCGCCGGCATTGTCGACGATGACGGTGTGCGGCACGCCGTGGTTGCCGAGTTCCCACGCCGTCAGGTGGCCGCCCTGGTTGCGCGGGCGCGTCTCGTCGACCCAGACGTGGATGTCGATGCCGGCATCGTGCGCCCGGTAGATCGGCGCGGTCGCCGTGCCCCAGTCGCAGGTCGCGAGCCAGCCGGCGTTGCAGTGCGTCAGAACATTCACGCGGCCCTTCCGCTCGGCGATCGGCTGGATCAGCGCCAGTCCGTGCCGGCCGATCTCGCGGTTGATCTCGACGTCCTCCTCGACGATCTCGCCGGCGCGGGCAAAGGCGGCGTCGGGGCGATCGACCGCGCGCAGCGGCGACAGGCGCGCGCGCATGTCGTCGAGCGCCCATTTCAGGTTGATGGCCGTCGGCCGCGTGGCGAGCAACCGGGCGTGCGCCGCCGCGATGCCCGCGTCGGAGGCATCCTCGCGCATCGCCAGCGCCATGCCGTAGGCCGCTGTCGCGCCGATCAGCGGCGCGCCGCGCACCAGCATGTCGCGGATCGCCCGGGCGGCGTCCTCGGCGCTGTCCAGCCGCGCGGTGACGAACTCGAAGGGCAGCCGCGTCTGGTCGATGATGCCGACGCCGCCATCCGGGTCGGCCCAGATGGGGCGCCAGTTCCTGCCCTCGACCCGCATCTCGGTCTCCCTCGCGTCGGCTTCTGTCGGCCTGATAATGACTCGGCGCGGAGCTCGTGCCAACCGGCCGGGTCAGGCGTGCAGGCGGTGCCGGGGCATCGCGGGCCGCGCCACCGGGAGGCGCATTGCCGCACGCAACCGGCGCTGGCGGCGAGGGCGGCGGCGGCGTCGAAATTGCTGCACGCCAAAGGCCTTGACCGGCATTTCCGGCCCTTGACGCCCGTACGCCGTCGGCCGACATCGCCCCCCGGGGGCATCGCCGGCGAAGACACGGCTTCAACCGCCGCGCTCCCGGTGCTATACCATACGTTGTGAGGACGACCCGCCACCGGGAGACGACGGGGATGCGAACGACGACGACGTCCGTCACGAAGACCTGTCCGGACTGCGGGACCTTGAACAAGGTCCTCATCATAACATCCGGCATTCCGCCGCGGTGGCGTATCGGCTGTTCGGGATGCCACCGGACCATCTTCGGGGCGCCCGACCATGTGAGCCCGCCGCGCTCGGCCCAGATCGTGCGGCTGCCGGTCCCGGCAATGCGCGCCAGGCGCGAGCTGAGCCCGTCCGGGGTCGGCCCCGGACGCCTGTCCAGGTTCGGACGCCACGCGGCTCTGCCCGCCATCGCCGGGCGGCGCCGGCAGGAGCTGCCGCGCCATCTCCGGGCGATCCGCGCCTCGGCCCGGGTTTCTACCGGGGTCAGCCTCGCGGCGATCTGCGGCATCGTGCTCGCCTCCATCGTGCTGCAGGGCGAGCCTGCGACCGGCGTCGCCACCGGCGGCGGTGCGCCCGCCGGCAGCCTGCCCGCGAGCACTGCGCAGGTGGCCGCCGCGCAGGTGACCGCCGCGCAGGGGACGGACTCTCAGGTGGGGGTCCCGCAGGCGGCCGGGGGCCAGCCGACGGCTGCGCAGCCTGCGGGGGCGACGGGCCTGGCGGAGGCCGGCAATGCCAGGCCGCCAGCGCCGGTGTATAGCTATCCGCGGCTCTCGGCGCCAAGTGGGCCGACTATTCCGGGCGTCCCCGACGAGGCGACCGCCGCCGCCGGCGATCCCGGCATTGCATCGATCGTCGACCTGCGCCGGCCAATAAAGGGCGCCTATCCCGATCCGCGCGAAGGCATGGGGATCCTCGCGGAGGCCGACCGGCGCCGCACCGACATCGCCGCGGTTGCCGAGGACGAGCTCGGGCTGTCCGCGGGCAAGCGCCGCGAGGTGCAGCTCCGGCTGCGGCTGGCCCGGCACGACCCGCAGTCGATCGACGGGGTCTTTGGCCCGGTGACGCGCAGCGCCATCGCCGAGTGGCAGCGCGAGGCCGGCATTCCGGCCACGGGCTATGTGGACGAGGCGGCGCTTGCCCTGCTGGCCGATACAACCGAGACCGAGTACCGCGCCTGGCGCACGGCCGAAAAAGCGCGGCGCGATGCCCAGCAGGTTGCCGCCGCCACGCCCCTGCCACGGCCCGACCGGGCCGTCGCGGATGACTGCGCGCGGCACCTCTCGGGCGAAGTCGCCTATGGCCAGAGCGTCCGCTGCGACTTCCGTGGCCTGCGCGAGAGCATCGGTACGCTGGGCGGCGCTCTTGCCGGCCTCTTCGACACGGACACGCCCGGGCGGTCTCCTCTGGCGCAGTCGCGTGAGAACCGCCACCGGCCGGGCGGCGCCTGAGCCCGGCATCGGCGACGTCCACAGCGACCACAACATGGACTGCGACACGGGCGCCGGATCTCTGGTCGGGGCGAGCCGCATGTTCGGGCGCGAGCCGACGACCTGACGCGGGGGCTGCCGTTTTCCGCCCCTCGCCAAGCCTTGCGGCATAGCCGACCGCCCGGCAGCCGCGCGCATTGCCGCGCACGGCCGCGCCGCGTATCGTGCGCACATGTCGCACACCACCTTCACCGCCGAGATCGTCGACTGGCTGATACGCAAGGCACTGGGCGACCCCGACATCACGGCGCTCTTCGAGACGCTCTGCAAGCGGTTGCACGCGGTCGGGCTGCCGCTCGACCGCGCCTCGCTCAGCTGGCCGACGCTGCACCCGTTGTTCCGCTCGGAGCAGGTGTTCTGGCGGCGCGACGCCGGCACGCAGTTCGAGCAATACATCCACGCCAATGCCGGCAACGAGAAATGGCTGCGCTCGCCGCTCTACCATGTCGTCTACCACGGCATGCCGCATTTGCGCCGCCGGCTGGCCGGCGAGGGCGCGCTGGTCGACTTCGACGTGCTCGAGGAATTCCGCGACCAGGGTTTCACCGACTACCTGGTGACGGCCTCGCGTTTCCGCATCGCCGAGGTCGACGATTTCGGCGGCGGCAAGCCCGGCATGATCGCGAGCTGGGCGACCAAGCGCCCCGGCGGCTTCACCGACGACGACCTCGAGGCGCTGAAGCGCATCCAGAGCGTGTTCGCGGTCGCCTGCCGCTCGGCCGTTCAGAAGCGCGTGACGGCCAACATCGCGAACGCCTATCTGGGGCCGACGGCGGGCTGGCGCGTGCTGTCGGGCGACATCAGGCGCGGCGATGGCGAGCGCATCCACGCCGTCGTCTGGTACTCGGACCTGCGCGGCTCGACGCGGCTGTCGGACACGATGGACCCGGACGACTACCTGGCGCTCTTGAACCGCTATTTCGAATGCGCGGCCACCCCGGTGATCGAGAACGGCGGCGAAATCCTGAACTTCATCGGCGACGGGGTGCTGGCGATCTTCCCGGTCGGGGACGACTGCGGCGGGGCGGCGGCGCGGGCCGAGGCGGCGGTGCGCGCGCGCGGTACGGCTCTGCGCCGCGGCGAACGCCGCGGGCACACCGGGCGGGGCGCCGATCAGCTTCGGCATCGGGCTGGCGATCGGCGAGGTGGCGTTCGGCAATATCGGCGTGCCCAGCCGACTGGCGTTTTCGGGCATCGGCCAGATCGTCAACACCGTGCAGCGCATCGAGACGGCAACCAAGGCGGCCAACCGGATGGTGCTGGCTGATGCCAGCTTCGCCGCCACGGCGCCGGGCGACTGGCAGTCGGCCGGCGAGATCGAGATCCGCGATTTCGGCCGCCACATCGAGGTCTTCACCCTACCCGACGCGGCAGCGGAGGCGAGGGCGAACCCCGTCGCCGCGACGGTCGTGCCGGACGCGGCGGCCGGGTAGGCCGGGCCATGGCCCACCGGCAATGCGGCCGGACGCAAGTCATTGTTCCAACAAGACGATTCCCCTGCCCCATGCGGCACGCGGGGGATCGCATCCGGCCCCCGGCGCCTTCCTTCCAGCAAGACCGCGTCCGCGCACCTGCCGGCGAGCGCCCGGCAGCATCCGTGCTCGACGCAGCCGAGGCGCGCTGCCGACAGCTGCCATCGGCGCCAGCTTCGGCGCGGCCATCCGGCGAGACCGGCGCGTGCCTCGACGCACGGACACGGGCAGCTGAGGCCGGAGCCAGGCCGCCCGCCTCCGGTCACCGCTCCTCAGGCGCCAGCTCGACCAGCGCGTCGCCGTCCCAGTCCAGCCGCACCGGGTCGCCCCAGGACACCTCTTCGTCGACAGAGCGGAAGCGGTTGGTGCGCTGCACCTGGATCAGGCTGCCTCCTGAGGGGTCGGCGCCATCCGCTCCGTCTCCACCCGATCCGGCTCCGTCCAGCCGGACATGGAAAACCGAGGTGTTGCCCAGGTAGGCGATGTCCTCGATGCGGCCGAACAGCCGGTTCGGCGCCGGGTCGCGCGCGCCGTTCGCCCGCTCGATGACGATCTTCTCGGGCCGGACCGCCAGGTCGACCGGTCCCTCGGCCGTCGCCGCATGGCCGAGATCGGCTTCGCCGCCGGCATCCAGCGAAATGCGCCCGGAAGCGCGGTTCGTCACCCGGCCGGACAGGATGTTCACGTCGCCGATGAACTCGGCGACATAGCGCGTCGCCGGCTCCTCGTAGACATCGCGCGGCACGCCGAGCTGGGCGATCCGCCCGTCTCGCATCACCGCCAGACGCGTCGAGACGGTCATCGCCTCCTCCTGGTCGTGCGTGACGATGACGAAGGTCAGGCCCAGCGTCTCCTGGATGTTGACCAGTTCCAGCTGCGTCGCCTCGCGCAGCTTGCGGTCCAGCGCCGCCAGCGGCTCGTCCAGCAGCACCAGCTTGGGCTTCTTGGCGAGCGCGCGGGCCAGCGCGACGCGCTGGCGCTGCCCGCCCGAGAGCTGGTCGGGCTTGCGCCGGGCCTGGCGCTCCAGATGCGTCAGCGCCAGCATCTCCTCGACACGCCGCTTCGTCTCGGCGCGCCCCATCCCCTCCATCTGCAGGCCGAAGGCGATGTTCTTCTCGACCGTCATGTGCGGGAACAGCGCATAGGCCTGGAACATCATGTTGACCGGCCGCTCGTAGGGCGGGATGCGGCTCAGATCCTCGCCGTCCAGCAGGATCTTGCCCGAATCCGGCCGCTCGAAGCCCGCCAGCATCCGCAGGATCGTCGTCTTGCCGCAGCCGGACGGCCCCAGCAGCGCGAAGAACTCGCCGCCGTAGATGTCGAGCGACACGCCGTCGACCGCGACCGTGTCGCCGAACCGCTTGACGACGTCGACCAGCCGCAGGTGCGGCACGGCCGAGGCGTCCAGCCAGGGCGCGGGCGCGGCGGGCCGGGCCGACGGGGAACCCGCCGGCTGCGGCCTGTCCTCGACGCCGGCGGCCTCCGTCGTCACGACCCGGTCTTGATCTTCGTCCAGAGCCGCGTCAGCACCCGCTGCTCCTTCGGGCCGTAGGGAGAGGTGACGTAGAGGTGCTCGCGCGCCGCCTCGTCGGGATAGATGGCGGGGTCGCCGATCACGTCCTCGTTCAGCAGCGGCTGCGACGCCTCGTTGCCGTTGGCGTAGTAGACATAGTTCGACGCCTTGGCGATCACCTCCGGGTCCATCATGTAGTTGATGAACTTGAGCGCGTTCTCCGGGTGCGGCGCATCCTTCGGGATCGCCAGCATGTCGAACCACATGATCGCGCCCTCCTTGGGGATCGCATAGGCGACCTCCACCCCGTTCCCCGCCTCGGCCGCGCGGTCGCGCGCCTGCAGCACGTCGCCCGACCAGCCGACCGCCAGGCAGGCGTCGCCGTCGGCCAGCGCGTTGATGTAGGCCGAGGAATTGAAGTCGGTGACATAGGGTCGGATCTTCATCAGGAGGTCGCCGGCCGCCTCGATGTCTGCCGTGTCCTTCGAGTTCGGGTCCTTGCCCATGTAGTTCAGTGCCGCCGGGATCATCTCGTCGGCGGCGTCCAGGATGTGCACGCCGCAGTCGGTGAACTTCTTGATCTGCTCGGGGTCGAAGATCACCGACCAGCTGTCGATCGTGTCGGTGCCGAGGCGCTCCTTCACCGCGTCGACGTTGTAGCCGATGCCGGTGGTGCCCCACATGTAGTTGACGGCGTGCTCGTTGCCCGGATCGAACTTCGCGACGCGATCCATGATCAGCGGCCACATGTTCTTGAGATTCGGCAGCTTGGACTTGTCCAGCTTCTGGAACACCCCCGCCTGGATCTGGCGCTGCAGGAAAGTGCCCGACGGCACGACGACGTCGTATCCCGAGTTGCCGGCCAGCATCTTGGTCTCGAGGATGTCGTTCGAGTCGAAGACGTCGTAGACAACCTTGATCCCGGTCTCCTTCTCGAAGTCCGCCAGGACGCTCTCGTCGATATAGTCCGACCAGTTGTAGACGTTAACGACCTTCTCCTCGTCGGCGACCGCGCTGCCGGCCACCAGGATGGCGGCCAGCGCGGTGAAAGCGATGCGGGTCATGCATGTCTCCCTGACTTGCGCGCCTCCGACGCCGCAACGCCGGGGGCCTGAATCCGTGGCATCCTAGCGGGCCGACGGCGGCGCGCAACGGCTTGTTGCGATGCACACCGACCCGTGCTTAGGCTGCCGGAGGGGAGATCCGGGGGCCGCGATGGCGCAGACCGCGAGGATGAGCTGGGGACAGCGCGTCACCATCCTCGTGCCTTATCTCTGGCTGCTCTGCTTTTTCCTGGCGCCGTTCTTCGTCGTCCTGAAGATCTCGATCTCCGAGCCGGCGATCGCCATGCCGCCCTACACGCCGACCTGGGACACCCTCGGCGATGCGGTCGAGCACCTGAAAAACCCGCCGATGGACAATTACCAGTTCGTCCGCCCCAGCATCGGCTGCCTGAAGGGCACCTGGGTCGGCGGGGCGATCGAGGCGGCCGTCGATCTGCCGCCGCCCTCGACGGACTGCCTCTACACCGATTCCTACATGACCAGCGTCGGCGTGGCGGCGGTCTCGACGCTGCTGGCGCTGCTGATCGGCTACCCGATGGCCTACGGCATCGCCCGCTCGACGCCGGCCTGGCGGCCAATGCTGCTGACGCTGGTCATCCTGCCGTTCTGGACGTCGTTCCTGATCCGCGTCTACGCCTGGATCGGCATCCTCAAGCCCGAGGGCCTGCTGAACGGCGCCCTTCTGTGGCTGGGCGTCATCGACCAGCCGCTGATCATCTATTTCACGCCGACTGCCGTCTACATCGGCATCGTCTACAGCTACCTGCCATTCATGATCATGCCGCTCTACGCCAGCCTGGAGAAGCTGGACGAGAGCCTGCTCGAGGCGGCCGCCGACCTCGGCGCCCGCCCCGCCCGGGCCTTCTGGCGCGTGACGGTGCCGCTGTCCGTGCCGGGGATCGTCGCCGGGTGCTTCCTGGTCTTCATCCCGGCCGTCGGCGAGTTCGTCATACCCGAACTGCTCGGCGGCTCGTCGGTGCAGATGATCGGCCGGACGCTCTGGTCCGAGTTCTTCCAGAACCGCGACTGGCCGGTCGCCTCCGCGGTCGCCGTGCTGCTGCTGCTGATCCTGGTCGTGCCGATTCTGATCTTTCAGCGCATGGCAAAGCGCGAGGGTGCCGGCTGATGCAGGCGCGCCCCATGCCGACCCGGCCGATGTCGACCTCGCCGATGCCGGCCCTCTTGATGCGGGGGGCCGGCTGATGCGGGGCGGCCTGTTCGTGCGGGGGGCGATGTGGCTGGGTTTCGTCTTCCTCTACGCGCCCATCGTCATCCTGGTGATCTACAGCTTCAACGATTCCAAGCTGGTGACGGTCTGGGGCGGCTGGACGACACGCTGGTACTGGTCGCTCTGGTCGAACCAGGGGCTGATGGACGCCGCCTGGAACTCGCTGAGGGTGGCGCTGGGGTCGTCGACGCTGGCGACCGCGCTCGGCGTCATGGCCGGCTTCACGCTGGCCCGGCTGCCGCGCTTCCTGGGGCGGACGCTGTTCTCGGGCATGATCCTGGCGCCGCTGGTCATGCCGGACGTCATCACCGGGCTGGCGCTGCTGCTGACCTTCATCTCGCTGAACATCGACCGCGGGATCATGACGATCATCATCGCGCACACGACGTTCTCGATGTGCTACGTCGCGATCGTCATCCAGGCGCGGCTGGCGGGCTTCGACACCTCGGTCGAGGAGGCCGCCGCCGACCTCGGCGCCCGCCCGGCCACCGTGTTCTGGCGCATCACACTGCCGCTGATCATGCCGGGCGTCATCGCCGGCTGGCTGCTCAGCTTCACGCTGTCCTTCGACGACCTCGTGATCGCCAGCTTCGTCTCGGGGCCGGGCTCGACGACACTGCCGATGGAGATCTTCTCGTCGGTCCGCCTCGGCGTGACCCCCGAGATCAACGCCGTCGCCACCATCCTGATCGGCCTGGTGGCCTCCGGCACGCTGGTCTGGTCGCTCAGCGTCAAGCAGGCGCTGGCGCGCCGCCAGCGCCTGGCCGCCCGGCCGGCGGAGGCGTGAGCGCGTCGCGGCGCCATCCGGCCCAAAGAACAGCCGCGTTCCCGGCTCTCCCATTCCCGTCAACCGGGAGCGTTTCGAGAAATTTACCGCATTAAAATTGATCGCGATCAAGGATTTCGCGAGTATTCCCGTATACCGTTTTCAGAGTGTCTTTCTGACGCGCAACGGTCGGCTTCATGCCGTCAGTCCGACGCTGAACGACGGGTTGTCATGGTGGCCGCCGGGTGATGGATGTGATCAGAGGCACTCCCGCCAGCCCGGCCAACGAGGTCGAGCCGGCCCAGGCCGGCATCTCCCTCGCCTTCGCGTTCGTGGCGCTCGTCACGACGCTGGTTATCGCCACCGCCGCGGCCATCCTGATGATCGTGCAGTATTCGGCGAGCAAGAGCATCGGCGAACTGCTGCGGGAGAAGGCCGAGATCATCAGCTACTCGATCGTCGACACGGTGCGGAGCCAACTGGAGCCCGTCGCCGCCCAGTCGGCCTTCACGGCCGATATCCTGCGCGGCATCGACATCGCGAACGCGCCGGCAGGGTCGATCGGGGCGCAACTCTATACATCCCTCGCCGGCACGCCGCAGATTTCGTCGATCGCCCTGGTGGACGAAAAGATCAGGCTGATCAGGGCCTTCCGCAACCGACCCGCCGGCAGCATCGTCACGAGCGACTGGAGCGACGACGCTGCGTTCTCCGGCATGATCCGCGCTGCGCTGGCGAGGAACGAGCCGCATTGGGGGCCGCTTTTCCGCGCCGAGTCGTCCGGCGCGACGCTTCTCAATTTCATTACGCCGCTGGAAGCGAAGGACCGCAAGCGGTTCGTCCTGGTGGCAAGCGTGTCGCTCGAAGACCTTTCGAAGTTCCTCCGGACGCTGCAGAACGAGATGACCGGCCAGGCGTTCATCCTGTACGGACGGAACGCCGTGCTCGCCTCGACGACACTCGACGCCAACGGAGTTGCCGTCGACGACAAGAACCCGCTGCCTCTTCTCGCCCAGCTTCCCGGCACGACGCTCTCGAACATCTGGTCCGACGACAGGCTGGAGGACGTCGAGACAAAGCTGGCGAACGGCATCCAGGCGCGCGCCGTGAACATCGGAAGCGAACGGATCGTCTTCCTGTTCCGCGAGCTCGCCGGGTTCGGCGAGCGCTCCTGGTATGTCGGCACCTACTTCCCCCTGGACGCGCTCTCCCCGCAACTGTCGCGCAGCAAGACGACGATCCTCACCAGTCTGGTCATCATCGTGCTGGCGGCGCTCGTCGCCCTTTTCTTCAGCCGTGTCGTCAGCCGCCCGATCCGGCAGATCGCCGCAGCCGCCAGGGACATCAGCCATTGGCAGAGCGCCGGCAGGATCGCGCTGCCCCGCTCCGTCTTCCGGGAGATCCGCGAGGTGAACAACGCCTTCAGGTTCACCACCAAGGCGTTCGAGTCGCTGCAGGCCTATGTGCCGAAGACCCTCGCCCTGCGGCTGGTCGAGCGCGGAGACCTGGCGTCGATCGAGTCCGAGGAGCACGACATCACGGTCCTGTTCACGGACCTGGTCGATTTCACAGGGCTCGCCGAGAGCCAGTCGCCGAAGGAGGTCGTCCGGTTCCTGAACAACCACTTCACCCTGCTTGCCGAGTGCATCGAGGCCGAGCGCGGCATCGTCGACAAGTTCATCGGCAACTCCGCGATGGCGTTCTGGGGCGGCCTGGAAACCGACCTGGACCATGCAGTCCACGCCTGTCGCGCCGCACTTCGAATAGCCGACGCGATGCACCGCGAGAACGGCATCCGGCGCGCGAACGGCCAGCGCCCACTGCAAGTGCGCATCGGCATCCACAGCGGCAGGGCGATGGTCGGAAATATCGGCTCGTCCGGCCGCATCAACTACACCGTGATCGGCGACTCGGTGAACACGTCGGAACGGCTCGAACGACTTGCACGCGAGATCTCCGATGCCGATGCCGAGGTCGCGACCCTGATCAGCGGGGAAACGGCGATGCAGCTGGGACCGGAATTCCTCATCTCCCCGATCGGCCGGAAGGTCCTGCATGGTCGCCATCAAGGGACCGATGTCTTCATTCTGAAGTCCGGTCGGGGCCTGGATGAGGAGAACCCGGAACGCCTGAATGAGGAAAACCCGGAACACGATGCGACGGATGGCGGCCAGAGCTGACCCGACGCCTGGCCATGGCCTCAAGCGGCGGCCTTCGCTGCCTCCTCGAACAGGATCGCGTGCCGCTCGGCCAGCGCCAGCGGGTCGTCCGAGTAGCCGCCGCCGACCACGCCGACGAACGGGATGCCGCGCGCCCGCACCGCGGCGATCACGGTCGCGTCGCGCGCCCGGATGCCGGCATCGCTCAGCGCCAGCCGCCCCAGCCGGTCGGCGCCGTGCACGTCGACGCCGGCATTGTAGAATGCCAGCGCCGGCCGGGGGGCGGCATCCAGCGCCTGCGCCAGCCCGCTGCCGAGCGCCGCCAGGTAGTCCTCGTCCGCCATGCGGTCCGGCAGCCCCAAGTCGAGGTCGGAGCGCGCCTTGCGCGCCGGGAAATTCTTCTCGGCGTGGATCGAGAAGGTGAAGACCCGGTCGTCCGCCTCGAAGATGCGCGCTGTCCCGTCGCCCTGGTGGACGTCGGCGTCGATGACCAGCATCCGCCCGGCGACCCCCAGCGCCGTCAGGTTGCGCGCCGCCACGGCAACGTCGTTGAAGACGCAGAACCCCGCCCCGTTGCCCGGCCCGGCATGGTGCGACCCGCCGGCAGCGCTGCACGCGATGCCGTGCTCCAGCGCCAGCCAGGCGGCCAGCGTCGTCCCGGCGCAGGACAGCCGCGTGCGGCGCAGCACCGCCTCGCTCTGCGGCAGACCGATCCGCCGCACCTCGTCAGGCGCCAGCGCCAGAGTGAAGACCCGCTCGACATAGGCGGGGTCGTGCGCCAGGGCGATCTGCGCCGCCCCCGCCGGCCCGGGCGACAGCCCGCGCCCGCCGCCGAGCAACCCGCGCCGGGTCAGTGCCGCGCGCAGGTAGCCGTATTTCGACATCGGGAACCGATGCCCGGGCCGCAGCGGCGCCAGATAGTCCGGGTGGTGCACGATCGGCAGCATGCCCAGACAGATGCGCGCCCGCGTCGGCCCGTCAAGCCTTGGGGCCCGGATGCCCGCGAAGGGAGTCGCCCCGTCCGGCCTCCACACCCCGGGACACCTGCGCGCCCGTCCCTTCCCGGCTCCATGAAGCGCCCAGCAGCCGACCGCCCGGCCGGCGCGGGACGGCACCAAATCGACCCGCCGTGGTTGTGGCCTATGGTCACGACTCAGCCGTGATGGCACGTTAGCCGCCGGGCAGGTAGCAGAACGACGCATTCGCCGGGCCGACTGCAGAACCCCGCCCGCGCAATGCAACGCAGCGAGGGCAATGACCATCGGGCGCGTGAGCCGATATCGTTGGAACGCGGCCGACGTGCCGTCGCTTGCGCTGGAGTTCTCCAGCGCCGTCGTTCGCCTGATGGGCCGGTCCGACGACGGCACCTGGCAAGAACTGGGCGCCGCGACGCCGGGCGCCGGCGACTTCGCCGAGCGGATCGACGCCCTGCGGGTCGAGGCGCTGGTGCGCGGCCGCGGCCCCGTGCCCGTCGAGCTCTGGCTGCCTCCCGACCAGGTGCTGGTCCGGAACTACGAGCTGCCCGGCGGCGTCCCCGGTCGCGCCGAGGCGCTTCGGCGCCTGGCCGCCGAGACCGGATACCCGTCGCATGCCCTGTCGCTCGCTGTGTCCCCGGCGCCCGCTGGCGGATCGGCGACCGTTCTGGCAGCGCTGTCCCAGACGGTGGCCGAGGCGCGCGAGCACGCCGAGCGCTGGGGCTTTCAGCCCGGCCGCGTCTCGACCAGGGTCGAGGCCTGCCGGTTCGGCGCCGACGGGCCGGCCTTCGCGCCGGTGCCGACGCTCACCGCACGCGCTGTCGGCGCCGCCGCCGCGAGCGCCGCGTCCATCGCTGCCGTCGCGTTCGGGGTCGCCGCCTGGGGCCTGCTGGGGATGCCGGGCGATCGGCCGCCCGCCCCTACCGGAGCCGAGCTCGTCCTCGCCCGCATCGACGCGACCCCGCCCGGCCTGCAGCGCGCTGCATTCACCGAGGTCAGCCGCCGCACTGTCCAGTCCCTGCCGGCCATCCGGCCGGGCGCAGGTCGCGCGGCCAACGACCGGTCGCGCATCGGCGCGCTGATCGCATCGCCGGACGTTCGCCTCGCGCCCGTGCTGGCGCAGCCCTCCACCGGCGTGCCGATGCGCGTCGGCTCCGGCCCCGTCCTGCCCCGGCATCTCCGCCCCGGCGGGCTCGAGCGGCTGGCCGTCGCCCAGGGCCAGGCCAACGTCAAGGCGCTGGTTCTGGGGATCGACCGCATCCGCGAGACGGCACGCAGCCAGGGGCCGGATGACGGCCGCCCGCCCGCCGTGCTCGCCACCGCGACTGCGCTGGGGCCGCGTTTACCCGTATCGGCTTTCCCGTCACTGGTGCCCGTGTGGCTGCCGGGGGCAGAGAGCGCGACGGCCGCCAAGGCGGCGGCAATCTTCCTGCCGGCATCGGCCACTGATCGTGCGACGCGCGGCCCGGCGACGATCCTGCTGGCCGCCGCCGAGATGGCCCCGCGCAGGGTGCCCTCCGCCCCGCTGCCGCGCCCCGAAACCGATTCCGCGCCCGCCGCGCCAGCGCCCGGACCCGAGGCGAACACCGTCGCCATCCCGGCACCGCGGCCGGAAGGCGGGACAAGGGGCGAGACGGGGGCCAGGCGGCAGACGGGTGGCCAGACGGGGCGGCAGACCGCGAAGGGGAAGCCCGCGGCAACGGCAGAGGTCGTCTCGGACATCGCCGCCACCACGACGCCGCGCCCGCCGGTCAAGCCCGAGCAGAAGGCGAGGCGCGTCCGGCAGAAGGCCCAGAACCGCGCGATCGCCGCCGGCAACGCCTCGCCGTCCGCTGTACGCACCGCCGCGTCGAAGCATGGGCTCGAGCTCGACGGCACCAACCTGATCGGCGTGCTCGACGCACGATCCGGCCGGCAGGCCCTGCTGCGCACGTCACGCGGCGATTTCGTGAAGGTCGGGCGCGGCGACACGGTCGATGGCTGGCGCGTCAGCGCGATCAACCGCGACTCCGTCCGCCTGACGCATGGCAGCCAGAGCCGGACGCTGCTGCTGATCGTGCGCTGACGCCCGAGGCGAGGCCCGGTCGGCGGCTCAGGCCGACTGCCGGGCCCGCCACGCCGCCCAGGCCTCGGGCGTGTCCAGGTCGGTCTCGGCGGCGCGGCCAGAGAGGGTGACGTCGGTGACGAACTCCGGGTGCTCCACCAGCACGGAGCGGGCGCCGCGGTCACCCTCCAGTCCACGCAGCGCCTCGAAGAAGCGCCGGCCGAACAGCACCGGGTGCCCGCCCGTGCCGTCCTCGCTGACGGCGCGGACGATGGCGCGGCCCTCCTCGGGGTCGAAGGCGGCGATCAGGCGGTCGATGTCGGCCGCGGTGATCTCGGGCATGTCGGCGGGCAGGATGACGGCAGCGTCGACCTCCGGCCCCAGCGCGGCGATGCCGGCCGCGAGCGAGGTGCCCATGCCCTCGGCGGCGCGCGGATTGACGACGATGCGCGCGCTCGCGCCCGCCAGCGCCGCCCGGCGCTCGGGGTCGTCGGGGCGCAGCACGCAGACGACTTCGTCCGCCGCGCTGGCCGCCAGCCGGTCGGCCAGCACGCGCAAGAGCGGCGCGCCGCCAACCGTCTCCAGCAGCTTGTCGCGCCCCTGCATCCGCCGCGCCGAGCCGGCCGCCAGCAGCACCGCGGCCACCGTCGGTCGCTGCGGCGCGGTCGCGCCGCCGCCGCGCGGCTCGGGCCGCGAGGGGATCTCCTTCAGCAGCCCGCCGACACCCATCGCCGAGATGTCGCCCGGCGTGACCTCCAGCCCGCAGGCCAGCCGCTCGAGCACCCAGTCGGCGCCGTTCAGCTTGGGCGAGCGCGCGCAGCCCGGCAGGCCGAGCACCGGCCGTCCGCCGAGATCGCCGAGGAACAGCAGGTTGCCCGGATCGACCGGCATCCCGAAGCGCGCCAGCCGCCCGCCGGCCGCGACCAGCGCCGCCGGCCCGACATCGCCGCGGTCCGAGGTCGCCGAGCCGGTCAGGATCAGCGTCATGTCCGCCCTGCCCTCGATCGCAGCCGCCAGCGAGGCCGTCTCATGCGGCACCACGGTCTCCGTCACGTCCTCGATGCCCAACGCCGAGAGTTCGCGTCTTCACCGCCTGGCCGCCCTTGGCGACGACGCTGTCCTTCATGCCCGGCGTCCGCGTCAGGATCAGCTGCGCCGAGCGCATCGTCACAGGGTGGACCGACAGCACGGTGCGCCCGCGCAGCAGCGCTTCGGCGCGCCCGAGCGCGGCGCCGGAGACGCCATAGGGGATGATCTTGACGGTGGCGAGCATCTGCCGGCCAGTTACCCGCTCGTAGTCGGGCAGGGTTGCCAGCGTGATCGCCTCGTCGATGTCGTTGAGCGCGCGCACCAGCTCGGCATCGACCCGCAGAACGCCCGCCGCCTCGGCGAACAGGTTGGCGCGACCGGTGAACGGCGCCGCGACACTGACATGCGCCGCCGCCGGGTCGGCCGCCAGCGCCGCGGCAAGGCGGGCAGCCGCCTCGTCCTCGGGCACGTCGCCGGGCTCGGGCCGGGCGACGATGGCGGTCGCGATGCCGGCCTCCGCCAACCTGGAGACGTCGTCGGCCGAGAGCGGCCGCCCCTTCTTCAGCCGCCCGCCAGGCAGCGCCAGCGAATGGGCGAGGATCGCGCCCTCGGCCTCGGCGACCGGGACGGGGCCGAACCTCACGCCGCCTCGCCGACGCTGCGCGCCCCCGGACGTGTCGCCGGGCGGCGCAGGCGCTCGGTCAGCTCGGCCAGTATGGCGATGGCAATTTCAGCCGGCGAGCGGGCGCCGATGTCCAGCCCGATCGGCGCGTCGATGCGCGCGATCTCGTCCTCGGTCAGCCCCGACTCGCTCAGGCGCGCCGCGCGCTTTGCGTGCGTCCGGGTCGAGCCCAGCGCGCCGATATAGAAGACCGGCGAGCGCAGTGCCGCCAGCAGCGCCGGGTCGTCCAGCTTGGGGTCGTGCGTCAGCGTCACAACGGCGGTGCGATGGTCGAGGCCATGGGCAGCCAGAGCGGCGTCGGGCCAGTCGTGCACCAGCCGCTGGCCGGGAAAGCGCGCCTCGCTGGCGAAGGCCTCGCGCGGGTCGATCAGAGTCACGTCGTGGCCGGCCAGCCGCGCCATCTCGGCCAGCGGCTGGGCGATGTGGACGGCACCGACGATGGCCAGCCTCAGCGGCGGGTTCGAGACCCAGAGAAACCGCGTCCCGTCCTCGCGGAACCCCGACCTGTCGGCGTCGAATGCCCCCGGCGCGTCGGCATAGCCCAGCACCCGGCGCGACCAGGCGCCGGTGTCGGTCTCGACCGCCAGCGCCTCGCGGGCGGTCCGTGCCTCGGCGATTTTCACCAGCAGGTCCTCGCCCGGCCCCTGCCCGACGCCGACCGGCTCGACCATCACGCGGATGCGCCCGCCGCAGGCCAGCCCGACGGCAAAGGCGTCGTCGTCGCTGACGCCGAACTCCAGCACGCGGCACCTGCCGTCGTCGATCGCCTCCAGCGCCTCGGCGATGACGGCGCCCTCGACGCAGCCGCCCGAGACCGAGCCCATCATCTCGGCCTCGCGCGAGACGACGAGCTGCGATCCCACCGGCCGCGGCGCCGAGCCCCAGGTCTCGACGACGGTGGCCAGCACGGCGCCCTTGCCGGCGCGGTGCCATTCCAGCGCGATTTCGGGGATGCGGTCGTGTTCGGCGGGCATGGTCGGCCTCCTTGGCTTGCCGAAAGGTAAGCCTGCGCCCGCGCGCCGGCAACCGGGGGCGACCCCTCGCCCCGGCGTTCTGCCCGACCCGGCCCGTCATCCGCCGCGAATGCCGATGGCACCGGGCACGGTCGAGGCGACGCAGGCGGTCACCCGACGTGCGACGCACGGCGGTCACCCGACGGCCCTGGCAGATGACTGCACGGTCTGACTGGGGGATCTGGCCGCGAGGTCTGGCCGCGCATGGACGAGCATGCGATGAACGGCCCGGAGGCGCCGTTGCCTGGCGCCCGCCAGCAACCGTAAACGAGAAACGGAGCCATCGATGAGCAATCCGGACGTGGTCATCGTCGGCGCCGGCTTCGCTGGCATCGGCGCCGGCCTCGAACTGCAGGCGCGCGGCGTTCCCTTCGTCATCCTCGAGGCATCGGACAGGATCGGCGGGCGCGCCTACACGGACGCGGAGTCCCTGCCTGTCGCCTGGGACCAGGGCTGTCACTGGCTGCACTGCGCCGACGTTAATCCGCTGGTCGGCTGGGCCGACCGGCTCGGCGCCCGTTACGTGCAGCAACAGCGCGCCGACCATTTCCACGTCTGGTCCGGGGGCGCCTGGGTGGACGCGCCGGTGCGGGCAGAAGCCCGCGCCGCGCTGACCGCCGCGTTCGCGGCGGTCTACGAGGCCGGCCAGAGGGGCGAGGACGTCCCGGTGGCCGAGGTGCTGCCCCGGGCCGGCCGCTGGGCCCCTGCGGTGCGGCACATCCTGCAGCTGATGGCCAGCGACGACCCGGAGCGCGTCTCGGCGGTTGGCTATGCCGACTATGACGACACCGAGGTCAATTGGCCGATGAAAACCGGGCTCGGCGACCTCGCCGGGCGAATGGCCGCCGGGCTGCCCGTCCGCCTCGGCACGGCGGTGTCCGGGCTGGACTACCGGCGCGACGGCGTGGCGGTGCGGACCGCACGCGGCAAGATCGACGCGCGGGCCGCGATCGTCACGGTGTCGACGAACGTGCTGCTGTCCGGCGCCATCGCCCTCGCGGGGCCGGCGCGGGAGCTGCTCGATCTGGTTCGCGACGTGCCGTGCGGGGCCTACGAGAAGGTCGCGATCGCGCTGCGGCAGAGTCCCGTTGAGGATGCCGGGACGCTGTTCTGCATGGTCGACGCGGGCGACGGCTCGACGCCGCTCGATTTCCAGGTCGCGGCGTCCGAAAGCCCCATGATGATCGCCCACATGGGGGGCAGCATGGCGCGCGACCTCGCGGCCGACGGCGAGGCCGCCATGACCGACTTCGCCGTCGAGCGGCTGGCGGCCGCCTTCGGCTCGGATGTCCGGAAACTGATCGTCTCGACGGCCGTCACCGGCTGGCAGGAGAATCCCTTCGTGCGCGGCGCCTACAGCTATGCCAGGCCGGGATGCGCGGCCAGGCGGCACGAGATGATCGCCACCGACACCGGGAGGATCGCCTTCGCCGGCGAAGCATTCGCGCCACGCTGGCAGGCAACGGCGCACGGCGCCTATCAGAGCGGACGGGACGCGGCATCGCGGCTGTGGCAGACGATGCAGGTCGCCTGATCGACTCTGCCGGCGGCGTCGTGGCCGGCGGCATCTGCGGCAGGACGGACACGCCGTCGGCCGGAGGGTCAGGCAGCGGCGAGCCCCGCTCAGGCCGCGCGCAGCCCGGCCATCAGCCGCTGCTTCTCGCCCTGCCCGTCGGCGCGCGCGATGGTCTGCGCCAGCCCCTCAAGGCTGGCGACATTGTGCGCCGCGACGAAGGCGTCGACATGCGGCAGCAGCGCGCGGACGCCCTGCGCCCTCGCCTCGAAGCCGTCCCAGCGCAACAGCGGGTTCAGCCAGATCAGCCGGCGGCAGCTCAGGTGCAGCCGCTCGGCCTCGCGCCCCAGGCGATCCGGGTCGTCGCGGTCCAGCCCGTCGGTGATCAGCAGCACGACGGCGCCCTGCCCCAGTACGCGGCGCGACCATTCGCGGTTGAACTGCTCGAGGCAGGCGCCGATGCGCGTTCCGCCCTCCCAGTCGCGCGCCTCGCGGCCGGCGCGCTGGAGCGCCTCGTCGACGTCGCGCTCGTGCAGGTGGCGGGTGACGTTGGTCAGGCGGGTCGCGAAGGTGAAGACGTGCACCTTCGACCAGCCAGCGCCCTTGGCGTTGGCGGCGGCGTGCAGGAAATGCAGCAGCATCCGGCTGTAGGCCGCCATCGAGCCGGAGATGTCGCAGAGCGCCACCAGCGCCGGGAATTGCTCGCGGCGCTCGCGCCGGGCCAGCACGGGGGCGCCGCCGCCGCGCAGGCTGGCGCGCATCGTGCGCCGCCAGTCTGGAAGGTGCCCCAGCGATGCCGGCCGCGTTCGGCGCGACAGGAACGGGCGAACAGGCAACTTGAGGCGGGCGATGGCGCGCTTCGCCTCCAGCATCTCGTCGGCGGTCATCTGCTCGAAGTCGCGCTCGCGCAGCTTTTCCTGATCCGAGAAGGTCAGCCGGGCGTCGATCTCGATCTCGTCCGGCTCGCGCTCGGCGGCCTGCGGCGCGGGGCGATCGGCGCCCTTCGTCAGCGCCTCGGCGGCGCGCTGCTCGCCCGGCTTCTTCTCGCGCTCGTGCGGCGGCGCGACCAGCTCGGGCAGCATCATGCCCATCATCTTTTCCAGGATCTGCGGGTCGCGCCAGAACATGTGGAAGCACTGGTCAAAGACCGCCCGGTGCTCGGGCCGCGACAGGAAGCATGCGGCCAGGGTGTGATAGAAATCCACACGCCGCTCGAAGCCCCCGGCGGCGACGGCGCGCACCGCCAGCACCGCGCGCCCGGTGCCTACCGGGACGCCCGCCGCGCGCAGCGCTCGCGCAAAGTGCAGGATGTTCTCGGGCAGCCGTCCCGCCCGAGGGGCGGCAATGCCGTCGTTCGCAATTGTCACAGCCGCTCCCGCGCCTGTGCGGCGTCCATCAAACCGATCGCTGCCGGGTAACCGGCAACGCCCCCGCGCGGGTGACGTTGCCCGGGCCGGCGCAGTGGCTCAACTCTGGCGCCACCGCCTGGTCGCGGCGCCGAGCCCGCCGAGCGCGCCGATCATCAGCCAGATCGAGGCCGGCAGCGGCACGGTGGGCGGCGGCGGCGGCGGAGCATCCGTCCCGCCCGTCAGCTCGAAGAACGCGTTGTCGACATAGCCGTCGTTGTTGATGCCGGTCTGCCGGTTCGAGCTGACCGTGAACAGCAGGCTGGCGGTGTCGACCGGAACGCTGCCGGTGACCGACTGGAAGTTCGGCGCGTTGCCCGCGACCAGCGAATCGGGCCAGATGATCGGCTCCAGGGTCAACGACGTCAGGCTCTGCGTGGCGAGCACATTGGACGCCGAATCACGAAACGAGACGCTGAAGGTGGACGAATCGCGGTGCGCGCGGAATCCGAAAAGATCCGCCGACATGACGAAGCCCAGACCGCCGGCCGCCAGATCGGTGAGCTCCGACGCCGTCAGACTATAGACCTGCGTAATCGACAGGTTATCGGCAGTACCGGCGCTGTAGTAAGGGCCGGTGTCGATCCGACCATCGTCACGAATACCCCAGGTGCCGGTCCAGCCGCTGGTCCGATCATCGAATGTTCCGTTCACGACCACCGTTGCCGCCTGGGCGACGCAAGGCAGCGCCAAAGTTGCCGCAATGAGAACGGCCTTTGGGAGAATACAACCCTGCATTGAAATATTCCTTCTCTTACAGGCGTTTAGATGGGCAACTTTTAGAGATTTTCTCGCCGAGCGTCAAGCATCCTCGCAAAATGCGAATGATCACTCCACAGCGGCGCTTGCCGTCCGCAGGTCGTCGAGAATCCGCCTGGCCTCCGACCCCTGGAAGCGGGCGATGTCGTCCTGATATTTCAGCAGCGCCCCCAGCGTGTCGGTGATGACCTCCGGACTCAGCGCCAGCGCGTCCAGCGCCACCAGCGACTTGGCCCAGTCGATCGTCTCGGCGACGCCGGGGCGTTTGAACAGGTCCTCCGAGCGCAGGCGCTGGACGAAGGCGACGACCTCGGCCGAGAGCTGCTTCGACGCCTCGGGCGCACGCGACTCGAGAATGGCCAGCTCGCGCTCGGCGTCCGGGTAGTCGACCCAGTGATAAAGGCAGCGCCGCTTCAGTGCGTCGTGCACCTCGCGCGTGCGGTTCGAGGTGATGACGACGATCGGCGGGTGCTTGGCCTTCACGGTCCCCAGCTCGGGGATCGTCACCTGGAAGTCCGACAGCGCCTCCAGCAGGAATGCCTCGAACGGCTCGTCCGTGCGGTCGATCTCGTCGATCAGCAGGACAGGCGGCCCCCCGACCTGCGGCTCCATCGCCTCCAGCAGCGGGCGACGCGTCAGGAACCGCTCCGAGAACAACTCGGAGCTCAACGACTCGCGGTCGCGGTCGCCGGCCGCCTCGGCCAGCCGGATCTCGATCATCTGCGCCGGGTAGTTCCACTCGTAGACCGCCGAGGAGGCGTCGAGTCCCTCGTAGCACTGCAGCCGGATCAGCCGGCGCTGCAGGGCCGCCGCCAGCGCCTTGGCGATCTCGGTCTTGCCGACGCCGGCCTCGCCTTCCAGGAACAGCGGCCGGCCGAGCTTCAGCGACAGGAACACCACCGTCGCCAGCGACCGGCCGCAGATATAGCCGGTGCCGGACAGCAGCGCCTGCGTGTCGTCGATCGAAGTCGGCAGGTCGGTCATGTCGCCTCGCATCCGTCGCCCGGGCCCTCGCCTAGCGGCACGGGCGGCGCGATGCAATCGCCAGCGGCGCCGCGCCTACTCGGCCGCATCGTTGAAGCGCTGCTCGGCACCGTGCGGGTCATCATCGTAGTGCTCCTCCAGCTCGCGCTGGCGCGGCCACCACTCGGGGTGATGCACGCGGATCCAGTCCAGCGTCTTCTCGCGCAGCCGGCAATGCATGTTCCATGCCGTCGTCGCGTCCTTCGCCGTGCAGTAGAAGCGCACAAGGATACCGACCTGGTTCTGGTCGACGACCAGCACCTTCAGCATCTCGTCCTGAATGACGTCCTCGTCCGCCCTGGCGATCTCCAGGTAGGCGTCGCGCAGCGCGTCGATATGCGTGCGCGGGTCCAGCGTCAGCACGAAGACGCGCGTCATCTTCTTGTCGACGATCGAATAGTTCTCGAACGGGTGTGAGATGAAATACTGGACGGGCACGACCATACGCCGCTCATCCCAGGTCCGCAGGCAGACATAGGTGAAGAAGATCGATTCGACGTAAGCCCAGCGACCCTCGTAGTCGACGCTGTCGCCGATGCGGATGGGCTTTGCCAGGGCGATCTGCAGGCTGGAGAGGATGTTGCCCAGGATCGGCTGCGCCGCGATGCCCAGGATCACCGTCAGCACCCCGGCCGAGGCCAGCAGCGACACGCCGATCGCCTGGAAGAACTGGAGCTGCATCAGCACGACGCCGAGGCCGATGACGAAGGCGAGCAGCAGCACAATGCGGCGCACGGCGTAGATCGTGGTGTAGAGCTGGCGCTGGTGCTGGTCGTACTCGACCTCGGGACTGCCGACCATTCGGTAGGTGAAGTGCTCGATCAACCGGTCGAGCCCGCGCAGCAGCGCCATGGTGACGGCCAGCACCATCAGGGCGATCAGCGCAGGCGACAGAATCGCCGTGATCGGCGCCGAGAAGGTGATGAAGTGGGACGTCGCCCAGTACAGCGGCGCCGTCGCGCCCAGCAACGCCAGCGGGGTGCGCGCCGCGAAGAAGGCGTTCGACGCCGCAGGCCACGGCGCCGCGGTGGCCAACCAGCCTAGGATTACGCGCAGGACGACGAATATCCCCACCGCCAGCAGCAGGACGATCGGCAGGGCGACCATCTCCCAGTAGTGCAGCGACAGCCAGTTCTGCTCCTGCCACTTGGGCGGGAAACCATTCGTGCAGCCAGCCTGGCCCGTAGCGCCCGTAGAGCGCGTCGATATTGGCGACGCTCTGCGGCGCGAAGACCCAGACGGGGTCGGCACCCTCCGGCTTCACGCGCCTCAGGCGCAGCGGCACCGAGTGGTCGCCAATGTCGAGCCGGCCAACGACCAGGCTGCGGCGCCGTTCGCCGGCACGCGGCTGATTGCCGGCGCCACCCTCGACCAGCGCGTCGGGCCGGTCGGGCAGCGTGCCCCAGTCCAGCCAGACATGGTTCTCGATGATGGTATCCAGCTTGCGCGCCAGCTCCGGCCCGAGACCGGCCTGCTGCTCGACACGGGTACCGGACAGGTCCAGCACGTGCGCGGCCTCGCGGTAGCGGCCTGCGCGGGCGGCCGAGAGAAAGCTCTCGATGGCGCCCATCGGAGTGGTGCGGTCCAGCGTCTTCGGCGCCGGGGGCAGGCCGGGGTTCAGGGTCTCGACCGGGAACCACGCATCGTCCGGCCCCTGCGTCGCCGAGGACGACCCGCCGGAGGATGGGGGTGCGAGAGGGTTGGCTGACTGGGCCGCGGCCTGCCCCGCCCAGCCCAGCCAAAGACCGAGCAAAAGAAGGACTGTCCGGATCAGGGGGCTTCCGGTCATCTTCACCTATCGCGCGCCGACCGAATATGGTTCCCGGGACCGCCGGAAGCGCGGAGCCGACGCCCATGCAACCTGGTCTCGCCACGAGAGCCGGGTCGTCCGCCGCCCTTCCGAACGAGGGCGAGACGCGGACCCGCAGACGCAACGGGGCCGGAGGATCAGCGGTTCAGATCAGGACGAGGCTGGCGAGGCCCAGGAACGCGAAGAAGCCGACGATATCGGTCACGGTCGTGACGAACGTGCCGGAGGCCAGCGCCGGGTCGGCGCCCACCCGGTCGAGCACCATCGGAATGAGAATTCCCGGCCAGCCCGGCGGCAAGCATGTTGACGATCATCGCCGCGCCGATGACGGCGGCCAGCAGCGGGTCGCCGAACCAGCCATAGGTGATGGCCGCCATGATGCCGGCGAAGGCCAGCCCGTTCGCGATGCCGACCCCCGCCTCGCGGCCGATCACGCGCCAGGCGTTCGAGCGCGTCAGGTCGCGCGTCGCCAGCGCGCGCACCGCCACCGTCAGCGTCTGCGTGCCGCCATTGCCGCCCATCGAGGCGACGATCGGCATCAGCACGGCCAGCGCCACCAGCGCCGCGATCTGCGCCTGGAAGATGCCGATGACCAGCGATGCCATGATCGCCGTTACAAGATTGACGGCCAGCCACGGCACGCGGCGCTTGCAGATCTCCCAGACCGAATCCGAGATCTCCTCGTCGCCGACGCCGCCCAGCAGCATCAGGTCCTCGTGGTGCTCCTCCTGCATCACCTCGACGGCGTCGTCGATGGTGATGACGCCGATCAGCCGGCCGTCCTCGTCGACCACGGGAGCCGAGACCAGGTGGTACTGATTGAAGGCGTAGGCGACGTCCTCCTGCGCATCCAGAACGCCGACGGTGCGGAACTCCTCGTCCATCAGCGAGCCGAGCGTCACCGGCCGGCGCGAGGCCATGATCTTCGACAGCGGGATCGTGCCGACGGGCTTCATCGCCGCATCGACGACGATGACGTCGTAGAACTGCTCGGCCAGGTCCTCGGCGGCGCGCATCCAGTCGATCATCTGGCCGACTGTCCAGTAGGGCGGCGCCTTGACCAGGTCGCGCTGCATCAGGCGGCCGGCCGAGTACTCCGGATAGGTCAGCGACTGCGCGACGGCGACGCGGTCCGCCGGGTCCAGCGCCGCCAGCACCTCGCGCCGCTCGTCCTCCTCCAGGTCCTCGACCAGGTAGACGACGTCGTCGGTCTCCAGCTCGCGCGCCGCCTCGGCGACCTGGGCGGGCTCGAGGATGCCGAGCACGTCGTCGCGAACTCCCTCCTCCAGCTCGGCCAGCACCTCGGGGTCGATGTCCGACCAGGCGAGCTCGATCAGCGCGCGGCGGTCGTCGGTGTCGATCTGCTCGAACAGGTCGGCGATGTCGGCGACGTGCAGCTCGTCGATGCAGGCGACGACCGTCTCGCGGTCGCCGGCGCGAACCGCGTCGCGCACCGCGTCGACGATGGCCGGGTCCAGGCCGTACTCGTCCTCGCGGCGCTCGCGCGGATCGGTCTCGGGCGTCTGCTCGGCCATGGTCCCCCCGCCTGCTGGGGCGGTTGATAGCGCGGCCGCCCGGCCTTGCCTATCGGCGGGCTGGCCACGCCGCGGGAAATTTTTCGTTGTCACGATGCAGGCTTCGACGGTCTCCTGGTTTATGTAGGCGTGATCGCGGGGTCTTCCGCGGGTTGACGACCGACACGGCCGTGGTCCACATCGCCGCCTCGCTCGGCAAGCCGGTCTGGAACATGCTGACCTGGGAGGGCTTCTGGCTCTACGGCAGCGGCGAGCGCACGCCGTGGTATCCCTCGATGCGGCTGATCCGCCAGAGGCGCAGCGGCGACTGGGACGGCGTCTTCGCCGAGGTCGAGGCGCGGCTCCGCGGCTTCATCGAGGCGCGTGGGTGAGCGGCGCGATCACCATCGAGGTCTCGCCCGGCGAGCTGATCGACAGGATCACGATCCTCGAGATCAAGGCCGAGCGGATAGGCGACGCCGCGAAGCGCGCCAACGTGCTGTCCGAACTCGAGCTCCTGAGCGCGGCGCGCGCCGCCGGCATCGCCGACGGCCCCGAGCCCGACCGCCTGGCCGAGGCGCTGCGGCAGATAAACACCGAGCTCTGGGACATCGAGGACGCGCTCCGCGACTGCGAGCGCGCCGGCGATTTCGGCCCGCGCTTCGTCGAGCTGGCGCGCAACGTCTACCTCACCAACGACCGCCGCGCGGCGCTGAAGCGCGAGCTCAACCTGCTGCTCGGCTCGCGCATGGTCGAGGAGAAGTCGTACCGGCCGTACTGAGTCGCCGCCGATCCCGCTGTCGCCTCCAAGCTCCGCCGCCTGCTCGCACGCCGCCCCGCAACCGCCGACCCCGGGGCCACCGCCCACACCATCGGCCCGACCTCGTCGGGCCTTCCCCAGCCATCCCTTCCCGACAACTCCGAACCCCGAGCAACGCCGACGATAAAAGCCGCCGACGCCGCCTGCTCCTCGGCCGAAAGCGAAGCGACAGGCCGAGGGTATGTTTCATGCGGGCGACCAGCCCGCATCCCGCCAAGCTCGCTCCGCCAGCCTTGAACCGCCGGTCACAGCCGCAGCGCCCGGGTCAGCGCCGCCTCGATCTCGTCGGCCAGCGCGACGCGCTCCTCGGGCGACAGGAAAGCGCCCAGCTCGATCTCGCGCCCGCCGCCCGCCAGAGTCAGGTAATCCTCGACCTTCGCTTCCTTGTGCAGCCGCAGGCGCACGCGCATCGGGTCGGCCGCCCAGCGCAGCACGCGCCCGTCGGTCTCGCGCCGCTCGACGCGCACCTCGTCCGGCCAGACCGCCAGCCACTCGCCCATGCGCAGCGCCCGCGCGTTGCGGCGGAAGGCGTAACGCAGCGAAAGGAAGGGGATGACCAGGAAGACCGCCAGCGGCCAGAAGACCTTCGTCCCGGCCAGCGCGATCAGCGGCAGCGCCAGCCCGGCGGCGGCGGCGCCCAGCGCAACGCGGTAGCCGCGGCGGGTCAGCGACTGGTTCGGCCAGAGCGTGACCTCGTAGACCGGCGGGTCGGTCCGGTCTCGCCATTGCGGGCCTGAAACGCGCGCGGCCGGGGGCGTGCCCCCGGCCGGGTCGTCGGGTTCGGGCCGGTCCGGCCCAGTCACCTCAGTGGTGGGCCGGGTGCTGCTTGTCCCAGTCGCCGACCGTCGGAAGCACCTCGAAGGTGTGCGCCGGCGGCGGGTTCGGCAGCGTCCACTCCAGCGTGCCGTAGATGTCCTCCCAGTAGTTGGGATTGGTCACCCGCGCGCCGCGCGTCACCGTGTAGAGCATGATGCCGATGAACAGGACGAAGCTGGCACCCGAGATGAAGGAGCCGATCGACGACCACCAGTGCCAGTAGGCAAATGCCTCCGGGTAGTCGATATAGCGCCGCGGCATGCCCTGCCGGCCCAGGAAGTGCTGCGGGAAGAAGGTCAGGTTGGCGCCGATGAACAGCGTCCAGAACTGGATCTTGCCCCACATCTCCGGGTACTGGCGGCCCGAGATCTTGCCGATCCAGTAGTAGAAGCCGGCGAGGATGCCGAAGGCGGCGCCGAGGCTCATCACGTAGTGGAAGTGCGCCACGACGTAGTAGGTGTCGTGATAGGCGCGGTCGACGCCGGCCTGGCTCAGCACGATGCCGGTCACGCCGCCGAAGGTGAACAGGAAGATGAAGCCGATGGCGTAGAGCATCGGCGTCTTGAACTCGATCGACCCGCCCCACATCGTGGCGATCCACGAGAAGATCTTGATGCCCGTCGGCACCGCGATCGTCAGCGTCGCCAGCATGAAGTAGGCCTGCGAGTTCAGCGACATGCCGACCGTGTACATGTGGTGCGCCCAGACCACGAAGCCCAGCGCCGAGATGATCAGCATGGCGAAGACCATGCCGGCATACCCGAAGATCGGCTTGCGGCTGAAGGTCGAGACGATGTGGCTGATGATGCCGAAGCCCGGCACGATCAGCATGTAGACCTCGGGGTGGCCGAAGAACCAGAAGATGTGCTGGTAGAGCAGCGGGTCGCCGCCGCCGGCCGGCTGGAAGAACGAGCGTGCCGAAGTTGCGGTCGGTCAGCAGCATGGTGATGGCGCCGGCCAGCACCGGCAGCGAGAGCAGGATCATCCACGCGGTCGCGAAGATCGCCCAGGGGAACAGCGGCACCTTCATCAGCCGCATGCCCGGCGCGCGCATGTTCAGGAAGGTCGTGATCATGTTGATCGCGCCCAGGATCGACGAGGCGCCCGACAGGTGCAGCGCGAAGATGCCGAAGTCGGTCGCCATGCCCTCTTCCGAGGTCGAGAGCGGCGGGTACAGCACCCAGCCGACGCCCGAGCCCGCCTGGGCGTTGCCGCCGGGCGCCAGGATCGAGCAGATCGCCAGCGTCGAGCCCGCGACGTACAGCCAGTAGCTGAGGTTGTTCATGCGCGGGAACGCCATGTCCGGCGCGCCGATGTGCAGCGGCATGAAGTAGTTGCCGAAGCCGCCGAACATCGCCGGGATGATGACGAAGAACATCATCAGGATGCCGTGGCCGGTGATGATGACGTTCCAGGTGTGCCCGTTCGCCATGTACTGGACGCCCGGATGCATCAGCTCGAGGCGCATGTACATCGACAACGCGATGGCGATGGTGCCCATCACGGCGGACGTGATCAGGTAGAGAATCCCGATATCCTTGTGGTTCGTCGAGCAGAACCAGCGGGTGAAGAAGCCGGGGTGGTGTTCGTGCGCGTGGACGGCCGCGTCTGCCATATGTCGGGCTCCTGGTGGTGTCGTGCGGACGGCCGTCCCCCGGCCGCCAGATGATGCACCAGAGGGTTTAGCCCGGCCGGAACGTCCGGGCAACGGTCAGACTTGCCGCAGGAGTCGCATGGCCGGCTCTGTTGCAGGGGTATCTGCGGCGGGCCGGGCCGCGCGCAGGCTCAGCCCAGCATCCCGGCGGCGCGGACCAGCAGCGTGCCCCCCAGCGCGGTGAAGAAGACCGCCACCCCGGCGGTGATCCAGCGCCCGGCCCGGGCGTAGGCCGCCGCGGCCGGCCGGGTCGAGAAGGCGAGCGCGTAGCCGGCGTGGATCAGCCCGGCCAGCGCCGAGGCGCCGCCGATCATCGTCAGCATGGCCGCGGGCGTGGCCGTGCCGGCCGGGAAGATCGTCACCAGCACCAGCCAGGTCGTCAGCGCCTTCGGATTCAGCGCCAGCACGCCCAGCGTCACCGCGAAGGCCGTTCGCGGCGTCACGGCGCGGGCGCCGGTGCTGGCCGCGGTCCAGCCCCAGGCGCGCCGCGCGTAGCGCGAGGCGAACCAGAGCAGCAGCGCGCCCCCCAGCGCGGAGAGCGCCGGCGCCAGCCAGGGCGCCTGCCGGAACGCCACCGCCGCGCCCAGCACCGCCGCCGAGGCCCAGCCGCAGACGCCCAGCGACACGGCCGGCACGACCGCCAGCGCCGCCCGCCGCCCGGAGCCAAGCGCGATGGCGATGGTGTTGAAGACGTTCGGCCCGGGAGAGGCTACGTTGGCGCCGAAGATGGCCAGCGCCGTCGCGATCTCGGTCCAGGGAAAGGGCGTGGCCATCGTGCGGAACCCTGCTGCCGGTCGCCGGGCGGGTCAATGCAGCCGGGCGATGCTGCGGGTCGGCGCCACCCGCGGGCGGAGCAGCGGGACGGATGCCGCCGCCACCGCGCTGCCCGGGCCGCGCGCTCCGGTCCGGCGATCCACCCCCTTTCGGTCGGTCCGCGGATCGCTAAGGTGCAACCGGGTGCGGTGCAGGTCATTGCACCCGGACAAGACAGGGGATGGCCGCCGCATGCCTGACGCCAGCCAACCGACGCCGCCATGCTGGCCGCCATGCTGGCCGCCATGCTGACCGTCACGCTGGCCGCCATGCTGACCGTCCCGCCGGGCCGGAATCGCCTGGCGCGGCGCGCGGCGGGTCATGCCCCCGCTGCCTTCGCGCCGGCGGGCTGAAGCGTGGAGTCGGAAGCCACGTCGCTGGTCGCGCTGCTGCAGATCATCGGCATCGACATCATCCTCAGCGGCGACAACGCGCTGGTGATCGCGCTGGCCTGCCGGCAGTTGCCGCGCGAACAGCGCCGGCGCGGCATCTGGCTCGGCACCGGCGCGGCGATGGTGCTGCGCATCGCCTTCGCGGCCGCCATCGTCTACCTGCTGATGATCCCGCTGCTCAAGCTCGCCGGCAGCCTCATGCTGCTGTGGATCGCCATCAAGCTGCTGGTGCCCGAGGCGAGGGCGAGGGCGACGGAGACGGCGGCGAGGCGCATGCCGGCGCGGGAACGCTGTGGACCGCGATTCGGATCATCGTCGTCGCCGACGCCGTGATGAGCTTCGACAACGTCATCAGCGTCGCCGCGGCGGCCAGGGGGCATGTCGGCCTGCTGGCGCTGGGGATCGCGATATCGATCCCGCTGATGGTCGTCGGCTCGCAGATGATGCTGTGGCTGCTGGACCGCATGCCCAGCCTGATGATCGCGGGCAGCGCGCTGCTCGGCTGGATCGCCGGCGGGCTGGCGATGTCGGACCCGATCGTCGACGACCTGCTCGGCCATCCCGGGCTGCCGGCGCATTATCTCGTCGCGGCGGGCACGGCCGTCTTCGTCGTCCTCGTCGGCCAGTGGCTGGCACAGCGCGAGGCGGCAGCGACGCGCCGATCCCCCGACAGATGAGATGACCGGCGCCGATGGACGGCGGCCGACAGCCGCCGCGCCGTCAGGGCCGGGTTCCACCCCGCAAGGCCGTCCACGCTCCAAAGGTTCGCACCCGCCCCTGTCCCGGCGCTGCCACGCAGCGCCCCGGGGCGCCACGGCGCACGGCGACGCCCTTCAGTCGCCGTCGTCCGCGCCCGCGCCCGCGCCCCGCGCGAGGTTCGGGCTCGGCCGGGCGAGCCTCCGTCCGTCGCTCGCCCTCCATGGCGATTTCGCCCAGGTGCCGCTCGGCGGGCACCTTCGCCTCCTTGATCCGCGATGCCACCGCGGCGATCGCCTCCAGCTCGTGCGGCCTCTGCGCGATCGCCGCCAGCGTCTCGTTCAGTTCGCGCAGGCAGCGCATCGTCGTGCGGTCACGCGCCGCCTCGATGATCGGCGCGACGTCGTCCTCGAGGAACTCGGGGATGCCGTGCCGCGCGCGCAGGATGCGTGGCACGCCGTCCTTGCCCTTCAGCGCGCGGGGCCGCTCGGGCAGCCCCGCCAGCACCACCAGCCCCTCGTACAGCCGGTTGGCGCACGAGCGCGCCGTCGCCGGGTCGTTGATGCCGGGCGACAGCGCGCGCAGCGCCACCTCGGACAGCGAGTTGCCCTCGAACTCCGGCGTCTCGCCGATGACGCGCCGCTCGGTCAGGTTGGCGTAATGCGTGATCCGCTCGGCCACCCAGTCCGGGTCGCCGTGGACGCCCGCGACGACGGCGATCGGCTGGCCCTCCAGCACGAAGGCGTTCTCGCGCAGCAGGATCTGCACCAGCAGATCGTTCTCCTCGGCCCAGGCCAGCAGGCCGGGATGGTCGACGGCGCCCACATAACCCGTCCGCGTCGCGTGCACCGCGCGGCCATCGGCCAGCCTGCGCTCCAGCGCGTCCTCGTCGTCCACGTCGGCGACCATCATCGCGTCGTCGATCGAGCGCGGCCCGCGCCGGATCGCAGCGGCGAAGGCCTGGCCCAGCCACGACACCATGTCCTCGGCGCGCATGATGCGCGTCATCCGGTGGGTGAAGACGACGACGATCGCCAGCGTCGCCGTGGCCATCGCCAGCGCGAGATAGGACGAGGCCGCCAGCCGCATCTCGCCGCCGGTGATGCCGAACGAGAGGGTGATCGCCGCGAACAGGAAGGTCGCCAGCGACAGCCCGACCAGGACCTGCGTCACGCGCTCCTCGACGACGTAGTCGAGCACGCGCGGGCTGAGTTGCTGCGCCGTGATCGACAGCGCCACGAAGGCCAGCGAGAAGACCAGCGAGGTGATGGTGATCACTCCGCCCGCGACGACCTGCAGGGTGGCCCGCGCGCCGTCGATGTCGATGTCGACGTCGCCGAACAGCACCGACAGATGGTCCTGCGAGACCATCTGGAAGGCCACCGGCGCGACGATCCCGAGAATCGCCAGCGCCAGCGGAAGCAGCCAGAACGCCTCCAGCAGATGCTGCAGCTTGGCCGGGACCAGCCGCTGCATGACCAGCCGGGGGTTGCGCAGCGTGTGCCAGAGCCGCCCGCTCCAGTGCGGCGTGCGCTCAGTCATCGGGCCACCCGGCGGCCTGCATCTCGGCCAGGCGCGACGCGGTGCGGGCGAACTCGAAGGCGCCCTCGCCCTCGGTGAAGATGTCGCCCGCCGGTGCGTCCGCCGACAGGTAGAGCTTCACGCGCGCCTCGTAGAAGGCGTCGATCAGCGTCACCAGCCGCTTGGCCTCGTTGTGCTTCGCCTGGCCGAGGCGCGGCACGTCGTCCAGGAAGAACACCCGGAACTGCCGGGCGATGGCAAGATAGTCGGCCGGGCCCAGCGGCGTCGCGCAGAGGTCGGCAAAGCTCGCGCGGCCCACCTCCTCGGCCGCCTCGGGGATGGTGATGCGCCGGCCGCGCACCGAAACGGTCAGCGGCGCGACGTCCTCGCCGTCGATCTCCTGCGCCCAGGCCGCGTCCATGCCGGCGCGCGCGGCGGTCCCCAGCGGCGAGAAATACCGCTGCTCGCCGGCATCGCGGCCCTGCCGGTGGTCCGAGTCGCCCTCCAGCTCGTGGACGTCCATGTTCTCCTTCAGAAGGCCGATGAACGGCAGGAAGACCTGCCGGTTCAGCCCGTTCTTGTACAGCTCGTCCGGCGCCCGGTTCGACGTCGCGACGATCACCACGCCGCGCGCGAACAGCGCCTCGAACAGCCGCCCCAGGATCATCGCGTCGGCGATGTCGGTCACCTGGAACTCGTCGAAGCACAGCAGCGTCGCGCCCTCGGCGATCTCGTCGGCGACCGGCCGCAACGGGTCGCGGACGTTCGATTCACGGGCGATCTGCAGGCCCACCTGCACCTCCTGCATGAAGGCGTGGAAATGCACGCGGCGCTTCGGCGTCACCGGCGCGCCGTCGAAGAAGACGTCCATCAGCATCGACTTGCCGCGCCCGACGCCGCCATAGAGATAAAGCCCCGTCAGGAACTTGTCCTGCTTGGCGGCCTTGCGGCCAAAGCCCAGCCAGCCCAGCGCCACCATCATGCGCTTCGACGGGTCGTAGCCGGCCAGCCGCATGTGCAGCAGCTGCAGCTTCTCGACGGCAGCGCGCTGCGCCGGGTCGGGGCGGATGCGCCCCTGCTCGACGAGCGCGCGATAGCGTTGCATCGGCCCGTCCGACATCCGGCATTACCCTGAGCCCCTCGCGGCGGCGCGACACTAGCGTCAGCGGATCGCAGATCACAAGCACCCGCCAAACGCCCGTTCCGGCCGGCGAGTGCCGCCGCGCGGGGCGGATCGGCGGCGCGAGGCCGGCGCTGGCGCGACCGCTACTGATGGTAGGGCAAAGTCTTCGAGCCTCGCCCGAGGACGGTGTCCTTCGCCCGGTTCAGCGCGGTCACCTCCCAGCGGTAGTCGTGGGCGGCACCCGGCGGACAGGGTCCCTTGTAGACGAACGCCCCCCGCCGCACCGTCGGCCCGGTGTAGGGCACGGTGCCGCCGCCGTGGTTGAAGCTCGGGGCCTGCAGGTCGGTCATCGTGAAGCGCAGGTAGGCGGTGCCATCGGGCACGTTGCTGACCGTGAAGGCCGGCGAGGTCGGCTGGAAGCAGCCCGAGGTCTCGGCCCAGCTGAAGTCGAGCCCGATCTCGGCCACGCTGTCCGCGTCCTTCGCGCCGGCGCAGGACGCCAGCGCAAGAAGGCAGGCCGCGAGAACCCGGAACCTCATCGCGCATCTCCTCACACCAGCCCGGTTCCGTCACAGTACGGGCTGGCGGTGCGGTGGCAAGGCCCATCGCGGGATGCACGACCGGCCGCGGCGGTCGAGTCAAATCCGCTGAACCGGGGCCCCGCGAAAATTCGTTTGTCGCCGCGCCCGGGATCGCGGATTGTCCGCCACGTAACCTCATCGGAGCGCCGAATGGCCCGCCCGTCTCCCCTTCTGTCGAACGCCGCAATCGTCATCATCGCCGGCTCGGTGGTCCTGACGCTCAGCTTCGGCATCCGATCCGTGTTCGGCATCATGCTCGACCCGATCTCCGAAAGCTTCGGCTGGCCGCGCGAGGTGTTCTCTCTGTCGATGGCCATCGGCATGGTGATGATGGGCGTCGGCCAGCCGATCTTCGGCTGGATCGCCGACTGGTACGGCGACCGCCCGGCGATCTGGCTCGGCTTCGTGCTCTACCTGGCCGGCATGCTGCTGATGACCTTCGGCCAGTCGCCGCTGGCGATGCACATGGGCGCCGGCGTGCTGGTCGGCATGGGCATCGCCGGCACCTCGTTCGGGCTGATCCTGTCGGTCGTCGGCCGCGCCGTGCCCGAGGAGCGCCGCGGCCAGGCGATGGCGCTGACGGCGGCCTTCGGCTCGCTCGGCCAGATGGCGCTGCCGGCGGTCGCCGGGGCGCTGGTGCAGGCCTATGGCTGGCAGATGGCGAGCCTCGCGATGACCGCGCTCCTGCTGCCGATGGTCGCCTGCATCCCCTTCCTCAAGGCACGCATCCCGCCCTCGGCGGCATCGGCCAGCGACACCCTGGCGACCGGCGCCCTGCTGCGCCGCGCCTTCGGGCACTCGTCCTACGTGCTGCTGACCGCCGGCTTCTTCGTCTGCGGCTTTCACGTCGCGTTCATCTCGGCGCACTTCCCGGCCTATGTCGCCGAGATGTGCGGCACGCCGGGCCGCCCGGCCACCGAGCTCGGCGCGGCGACGCTGTCGATCGTCGGCCTGGCCAACTTCTTCGGCACGCTGATCATCGGCCGGCTGGGCACGCATTTCCCGAAGCCCTACATCCTGTCGGCGATCTACGCGCTCAGGGCGCTGGTGATCGCCATCTTCATCTCGCTGCCGGTGACGCCCGCCTCGGTGATCGTCTTCGCCTTCGCGATGGGGACGCTCTGGCTGACGACGGTGCCGCTGACCTCGGCCCTGGTGGCGACGATGTTCGGCCCGCGCCATGTCGGCACGCTGTTCGGCCTCGTGCTGCTCAGCCACCAGGTCGGCAGTTTCCTCGGCGTCTACCTGGGCGGCCGGGTCTACGACCTGACCGGCAGCTACGACCTTGTCTGGTACGCGGCGATCGCGCTCGGCATCTTCTCGGCGATCATCCACCTGCCCGTGCGCGAGCGCGCCTGGAGCGCGCCGCTACCGGCATGACGGTCGGATCGGCCATCCGGACGGTCTGCTGCAACGACGCGACCTTCCGGGCGGGGCCGGGGGCCGGGGGCCGGGCGACGCGGTCCGGGTGCTTGCGGTTGTCCGCCATGGCGGCAACCTGACCCCGATCACCCACGCGCCCTGGAGCCACGGGAACCTGCCGCCGGTGCTGGTGGCGGCGGCGCGGCGGCGGCGCGCGCAGCGACCGCGCGGCTGGCGAGCGGCCTGTTGCAGGTCACGCCCATGATCGGCTCGCGGACACCCGCATCCAGGGCATGCGCAGGGCGGGCCTCCGACCCACCGGGCACCGGCCCGGGAGGTCCCGCTCGCCCCGACATATTCTTAACGAATATCGACCGTGACCGTCCTTTAGGGGCCAGGGCCCGTAACCCGCTCCTTCACTTTCCTTGAGATCCGTAACCCCGCGCGGTCCCGCACCGGGGCGGCCCCGTTCAGGCGCATTTCGCGCAGCGAGCGGCGTGCGGGATGATCTCCAGCCGCTTCGTCGAAATAGGCTCGCCACAGTTCACGCACTCGCCATAGGCGCCGTCCTCGATCCGGTCGAGCGCGGCCCTGATGGCCCTGAGCTCGGCGACGCCCGAGCTGCCGAGGCTTTCCAGCACCTCGTCGCCCTCGCGCTCGACGGCGCGCTCCTCGTCGTCCTTGCTCGGCGGCTCCTCCAGCGACTGCTCGAAGCGGTTCAGCGACTGCTCGAGATAGGCCTGGCGCTCGCGAAGCTGCTTCTCGAAACGCTTGTAGTCGGGCATCAGACTGGACCTCCGTGATTGTGTCCGCCTATTGGGCGCGCATGCTGAATTGTGCCCGCGTATTGGCGCGCATGCTGAGCACCCGCCTTGACGCAAGTCAACGGCCCTGGGGCCAACCCGCATTGACAGTCGCGTGTCGCAACGCTAGATCGCCGCCATCCCGGAAGTCGTGTGCTTCCGGTCCCGGGCGCGGCCCGGGATCGCCGCCGGTCAGCGCGTTGCGCCCACCGGCGCCTTACGTGTTTGCGCGGGCGCGCCCGCAGGCGGGCCCGATCCCGCCGGAGGAAACGGCATGTTCGAGGCCCTGTCCGACCGTCTCTCGGGCGTGCTCACCCGGCTCACGGGCAAGGGCGCGCTGACCGAGGAGGACGTGACGACGGCGCTGCGCGAGGTGCGCGTGGCGCTGCTCGAGGCCGACGTCTCGCTGTCGGTCGCGCGCGATTTCATCAAGGGCGTGCAGGACAAGGCGACCGGCTCGGCCGTGCTGAAATCGGTCACGCCGGGCCAGATGGTCGTCAAGATCGTCCATGACGAGCTGATCCGCGTGCTCGCCGGCGACGACCCGGAGCCGGGACGGCTGCGCATCGACGCGCCGCCCGCCACGATCCTGATGGTCGGCCTGCAGGGCTCGGGCAAGACGACGACGACGGCAAAGCTCGCCAAGCGCCTGACCGAGCGCGGCCGAAAGCGCGTTCTGATGGCGTCCCTCGACACCAGCCGCCCGGCCGCGATGGAGCAGCTCGCCGTGCTGGGCACGCAGACCGGCATCGACACGCTGCCGATCGTCCAGGGCCAGACGCCGGTGGCGATCGCCAAGCGGGCGAAGCAGCAGGCGACGCTCGGCGGCTACGACGTCGTGATGCTCGACACCGCCGGCCGGCTCTCGATCAACGACGAGCTGATGGCCGAGGTCGAGGCCGTGCGCGACGTCGCGGCGCCGAACGAGACGCTGCTGGTCGTCGACGGCCTGACCGGGCAGGACGCGGTCCACACCGCCGAGAACTTCGACGGCCGGATCGGCATCACCGGCGTCGTGCTGACCCGGATGGACGGCGACGGCCGCGGCGGCGCCGCGCTCTCGATGCGCGCCGTCACCGGCAAGCCGATCAAGTTCGTCGGCCTCGGCGAGCGCATGGACGCGCTCGAGGAATTCCACGCCGAGCGCATCGCCGGGCGCATCCTCGGCATGGGCGACATCGTCAGCCTGGTCGAGAAGGCGCAGGAGACGCTCGAGGCCGAGCAGGCCGAGCGGATGATGAAGCGGTTCCAGAAGGGCCGTTTCGACATGAACGACCTCCAGATGCAGCTCGACCAGATGATCCGGATGGGCGGCATGACGGGCATCGTCTCGATGCTGCCCGGCATGGGCAAGGTCCAGAAGCAGATGGACGAGGCCGGCGTCGACGACAAGGTGCTCAAGCGCCAGATCGCCATCATCCAGTCCATGACCAAGCAGGAGCGCAAGCACCCCGACCTGATGAAGGCCAGCCGCAAGGAGCGGGTCGCCAAGGGCTGCGGCCTCGAGGTCCAGGACGTGAACCGCCTGCTCAAGATGCACCGCCAGATGGCCGACATGATGAAAAAGGTCGGCAAGATGGGCGGCAAGAAGGGCATGCGCGGCATGCTGGGCCAGATGATGGGCAAGGGCGGGATGCCGCCGATGGCCCCGGGCGGCATGGGCGGCATGGCCGGCCCCGGCGCGCCGGGCGGCGGTGGCGCCCTGCCCCCCGGCTTTCCCGGTGTCGGCGGCGGCGGCCAGGCCCTGCCGCCGGGCCTCGGCGGGTTCGGCAGGAAGAAATGACCATCCCGACTCTCGAAGCGGAACGACTGCGCCTGCGCCAGCCGGCGCTGCCGGGCTTCCAGGACCATGCCGCCTGCCCGGCCTCGGACCCCGCCATCCACGAGCGCGGCCCGATGTACGAGCGCGGCGATCTCGTGTTCCGACACCCCGGCCCGGAGGCCGCAGCATGAACCTCCCCCTCCTCTCTACCCCGGATCTCGTTGGCGTGCCCATCGTCGAGACCGAGCGCCTGGTGCTGCGCGCGCCCGCTTCCCGCGATGTCGACGCCTACATCGCCGCGCATGACGAGGAACGCGCCCAATGGATGGGCGGCCATTCCGGGCGCGATGCCGCCTGGCGCGCCTTCTCCGCCATCACCGGCCACTGGGCACTGCGCGGCTTCGGCCTCTGGGCCGTGACGCGGAAAGGCTCGGAAGCGATCCTCGGCACCGTTGGCTGCTGGTACCCGGAGGGCTGGCCCGAGCGCGAGATCGGCTGGTTCATCTTCCCGCCCGCCGAGGGCCTGGGGCTAGCCCGCGAGGCGGCGCTCGCCGCCCGCGACTTCGCCTATAGCCGGCTCGGCTGGGCCACCGCGGTCAGCTACATCCACCCGAAGAACGCCCGCTCGATCGCGCTGGCCGAGCGCCTCGGCGCCGTCCGCGACGACAAGGCCGCGCGGCCGAAGCCGGAGCTCGGCACCCTCGTCTTCCGCCACCCTGCCCCGGGGGCGTCGTGATGCGGGGGCAGCGGGTGCGGGCTCGGGGCGGCCACGGCGCGGCGCCCGCCGCGCCGTGGCGCCGCTCACCACCCCATAGCCGGAGACCGTGATGTCCGACGCCGACCGCGCGCAGGCCCTTCTGGGCGAGCTCCGCCGCTCGATCGACAACCTCGACGCGGTGCTCGTCCACACGCTGGCCGAGCGCTTCCGCTGCACCCAGGCGGTCGGCCGGCTCAAGGCCGAGCACGACCTGCCGGCGGCCGACCCGGACCGCGAGGCGCGGATGATCGACCGGCTCGAGCGGCTCTCGGCCGACAGCGGGCTCGACCCGGAATTCGCCAGGAAGTTCATGCGCTTCATCGTCGATGAAGTGATCCACCACCACCAGCAGATGCAGAAATAGCTCCCGACCGGAGCGTCGCCAATTCAAGGAGAGACCTCATGGCAATGAAGATCAGACTGGCTCGCGGCGGCTCGAAGAAGCGGCCTTTCTACCGCATCGTCGCGACCGACAGCCGCATGCCGCGCGACGGCCGCTATCTCGAGCGGCTGGGCACCTACGACCCGCTGCTGCCCCGCGACAACGAGAACCGCGTGAAGATGGACGTCGAGCGCGTCAAGCACTGGCTGGAGAAGGGCGCCGAGCCGACCGACCGCATCGCCCGCATGCTCGAGGCCGCCGGCCTGCGTCGCGGCCCGCAAGCGCTCGAACCCGAACAAGGCCGTGCCCGGCGAGAAGGCGAAGAAGCGCGCCGACGAGCGCGACGCCCGCGCCAAGGCTGCCGAGGAGGCCGCGAAGGCGCCCGCCGAGGCGCCGGCCGAGGAAACCCCCGCCGAGGAGCCGGCCGCCGAGGCGACGGCAGACGCCGCGACCGCCGACGACTCGACCACCGAGCAGGCGGCCGAGTAAGCCCGTGGGCACGCTCGAGGGAAAGGTCGCGATCGTCACCGGCGCCGGCTCGATGAACGGCATCGGCGCCGCCACGGTGCGCCAGCTGGTCGCCGACGGGGCCACCGTCTACGCCACCGACCGCTCGGCCGAGGACTGCCGGGCGGTGGCCGAGGCGGCGGGCGCGCGGTCGCGCGCCGTCGACATCACCGACCGCGGCCAGATCGACGCCTGCGTCGCCGCGGTGATGGCCGAGCATGGCCGGCTCGACATCCTGGTCAACAACGCCGGCGTCGCCGCGGGCGGCAAGCCGTTCCTCGAGATCACCGACGCCGACTGGCAGGCGAGCTTTTCGGTGAACATCAAGGGCACCGCCGATTTCTGCCAGTCGGCGATCCCGTCAATGCTCGAGCAGCCCGAGAGCTGCATCGTCAACCTCAGCTCGATGGTCGGCATCGGCGCGCAGCGCGCCTTCGGTGCCTACACCACGTCGAAGCACGCGCTGATCGGCATGACCAAGACGATCGCCGCCGAGTTCGGCCCGCAGGGGCTGCGCTGCACGGCGGTCTGCCCGGGCTTCATCGCCACCGAGTTCCACGAGGACGTCAACCGCCGTCTCGCCGCCGAGCAGGGGCTCGGCCTCGAGGACCTTCAAGGCGAAGCGCTACGAGTAGGTGGCGCTGCGCCGCGCCGGCACGCCGGACGAGGTGGCGGCGCTGATCGGCTTCATCTGCGGCCCCGGCGGCTCGTACATCACCGGCGTCGCGATGCCCGTCACCGGCGGCGTCCAGCTCGGCCTCTGAGATGACGCGCCCGGCCTCGCCACAGGCATCTCCTCCCCCGCCGGGGCAGGGCTAGAGTGGCGGCGCCGGTGCCGGGGCGCGACATGGTCTGCGTCGGCGCCATCGCCGGCGCCTTCGGCGTGCGCGGCGAGGCGCGCGTCAAGTCGTTCTGCACCGACCCCGCCGCCATCGCCGGCTATTCGCCGCTGTCGACCGAGGACGGCCGGACCTTCGACCTCCGCATCACGCGCGAGATCAAGGAGGCCTTCGCCGCGCGCCTCTCGGGCGTCGAGACGCGCGAGCAGGCCGAGGCGCTGCGCGGCACCCGCCTCTACGCGCCGCGCGACCGGCTGCCGCCGCTGGCCGACGAGGAGTTCTACCACGCCGACCTGATCGGCCTCGAGGTCGTCGACACAGGCGGCGCGGTGCTCGGCCGCGTCCGCGCGGTGCACGATTTCGGCGCCGGCGACGTCATCGAGGTGCTCGGCGAGACCGAGCTGATGCTGCCCTTCACCCGCGCCGTGGTGCCGACGGTCGACCTGGCCGCCGGCCGCCTTGTCGCGGATCTCGGGGAAGTCGCGGGTGGCTGAGCCCTTCACCGCGCGCGTCCTCACGCTGTTCCCCGAGGCCTTCCCGGGGACGCTGGGTATCGGGCTGACCGGGCGGGCGCTGGCCGATGGCGTTATGGCGTCTCGACGTTCTTGACATCCGGGGCTTCGCGCACGATAGACACCGCACCGTCGACGACACCCCCGCTGGCGGGGGGCCGGGCATGGTGATGCGTGCCGACATCGTCGCGGCGGCTGTGGATGCGGCGCAGGAGCAGGTGCCCCGAGGGGCGCGCTGGCCTGTGCTTTACCTGTCTCCGCGCGGCCGCCCGCTGACGCAGGCGCGCGCCGAGACACTGGCCGCGGGCGAGGGGCTGACCCTCCTCTGCGGCCGCTACGAGGGCGTCGACCAGCGCGTGCTGGAGGCGCGCGAGGTCGAGGAGATCTCGGTCGGCGACTACGTGCTGACCGGGGGAGAGCCGGCGGCGATGGTGCTGCTGGACGCGGTGGTCAGGCTGCGGCCCGGGGTTCTGGGCAACGCCGCCTCGACCGACGAGGAGAGTTTCGCGGGTGGCCTGCTGGAGCACCCGCACTACACGAGGCCCACGACCTGGGAAGGGCGCGAGATACCGGAGGTTCTGCTCTCCGGCCACCACGCCCGCATCGCCGACTGGCGGCGCGACCGGGCCGGGGAACTGACACGGGAACGGCGTCCCGACCTCTGGGCGGCCCATCAGGCGGCCGCGGCAGACCCAGAGCAATCGGACGCGCACACCGCCGCGAAGGCGGGCAAGAAGAAGGACTGAGACCATGAACCTGCTGCAGCAGCTCGAGGCCGAGCACGTCGCCGAACTGGGCCGCACGATCCCCGACTTCGCGCCGGGCGATACGGTGCGCGTCGGCTACCGCGTGACGGAGGGCACCCGCACGCGCGTCCAGAACTACGAGGGCGTCTGCATCGCGCGCAACGGCGGCAAGGGCATCGGCGCCAGCTTCACGGTGCGCAAGATCAGCTTTGGCGAGGGCGTCGAGCGCGTCTTCCCGCTGCACTCGCCGAACATCGACGCCATTTTCGTGGTGCGCCGCGGCAAGGTCCGCCGCGCCAAGCTCTACTACCTGCGCCAGCGTCGCGGCAAGTCGGCCCGCATCGTCGAGAAGACGAACTACCGGCCCCGCGAGGACGCCGGCAAGGCGGCCGCCAGCGAGTAATCCCGGCCCCGCCCCCCACCCCGGCGGTGGGGGCCAGCTCTCCCGGCCGATGTGGGTGCGTGCGTGCACGCGCCCTACCCGCTTGAGCCGACGGCCTGCGTTCACCTGACGCTAACCCTGTCGGCGTATCACCCGGTCCATAGGGCAAGCGGCCGGTCGTGGACGGTTCGCCCCCTGTGCGCGCACGAAGGGGCGCTCCGGTTTCTGGCAGACCGGGGGCGCCACCCGCCCCGCAAGGGGCACCCGCGGCCGGCGGGCCGTGCTTCTTCCGTGAGATCCGGGCCGCAGCGCCGCAGGCGCCGGACTTCCGGGCACGCAGGACAGAGGGCAGGCGCCCTCCGGATCGGTCCGGGGGCGCCCAGGTCCCTCCCCCACCCGAGACCTCCCGACCATCGGAGACCCGGACACCGGGCGAGCCGCGCCTTGGCGTGTCCGCCCGCCGGGACCGCGCAATTACCCTACTTCCGCATCCGCTCAGACCCAACCGCCCCCCGCGGCTGCCCGACCGTCCTCCCTGCGCAAGCGGGGATCTGCTGGCGCAGGACCTTCAGGGACCGACCGCGACCCGGCCGGGTCGGAACTCCCGTCGCCGGCCGCCCTTCATCGGAGCTGCCACGGCATTCCCTGTGGCGATCGGACGCGCCGGGAGCCGGGCCGTGCCCCCTGCTCGTGGCGCAACCGGGCGGCGCCGGCCAGCTTACCGCCAGCTCACCGCCAGTTCACCGTGGCGTCAATTGCCCTTGGCTGCGCGACGGGATAAGTCTCCTGCATCCGGCGCCCGCCTCGCGCTGCAACCGGGAGTGCGTACCCGTGTCCATCATCGGTCGCCTTCGGGTCGTCGCCCCCGTAGTCGGCGTCCTCGCGTTCCTGGTCCTGCCCGGGACGGCGGCGGCGTTGTCGCTGATCCGCGACGCCGAAATCGAACGGACGCTGAAGCACATGGCCACGCCGGTCTTCGAGGCGGCCAGGCTGACGCCGTCCTCGGTCGAGATGTTCATGATCAACGACCGGTCGCTGAACGCCTTCGTCGCTGGCGGGCGGCGGATTTTCCTGAACACCGGGCTGATCATGGAACTCGATACGCCCGAAGAGCTTTTGGGTGTCATCGCGCACGAGACCGGCCACATCGTCGGCGGGCACGAGGCGCGCCGCGCCATTGCCGTCCGCAAGACCAAGGGACCGGCGCTGATCGCCCTGCTGGCCGGCATCGCCGCGGGTGCGGCCGGCGGAGGGGAGGCCGGGGCGGCGGCCGCGATGGGCATGCAGGGGCTGCTGCAGCGCAACATCCTGGCCTACAGCCGGGGCGAGGAGGCCTCGGCCGACCAGGCGGCGCTGTCGTTCCTGACGCACGCCGGCGTCGACCCCGAGGGCCTCGAGCGCGTGCTCGAGCGGTTCCGCGGCCAGGAGGTGCTGGCGATCGGCAACCTCGACCCCTACGTCCTGACCCACCCGCTCAGCACCGAGCGCATGACGCTGATCGAGCGCCGCGTCGCCGAGACGGCCGGGCGCGCCTGGCCGAAGGACCCGGATCGCGAGTACTGGTACCAGCGGACGCGCGCCAAGCTCAGCGGCTTCCTGCGCGACCCGGCGCAGGTGCTGAACCAGATTTCGGGCAAGCCCGAGACCGAGTTCACCCTCTACGAGCGCGCCATCGCGCTGCACCGGCTGCCCGACCCCCGCGGCGCCGTCGAGGCCGCCGACCGGCTGATCGCCATGCGGCCGAGCGATCCCTACTACAACGAGCTGAAGGGGCAGATCCTGCTCGAGACTGGCAAGGCTGCCGAGGCGGTGCCGTCCTATCGCCGGGCCGTGCAGCTCGCGCCGGGGGAGCCTCTGCTGAAGGCCGGGCTCGGCCGCGCGCTCCTGCAGCTCAACACGCCCGCCGCCGATGCCGAGGCGCTGTCTATCCTCGAGGCGGCGCGGCGCGAAGATCTGGCCGACGCCTCGGCGCTGCGCGACCTGGCGACCGCCTACGACCGCGCCGGCCAGCTCGGCATGGCGGCGCTGTCCACCGCCGAGCGCTACGCGCTGAACGGCGCTACCGACGACGCGATCAGCCTGGCCAAGCGCGCGGCGGCGGTGCTGCCAAACGGCTCGCCCGGCTGGCTGCGCGCCCAGGACATCCTGGCGCTCGACACCGACAAGTGACGCGACACCCGAACCGGAGAGATCATGCGAACCACACTGGCCACCCTGGCCCTGACCGCCGCGCTGGCGCTTCCCGCCGTCATGGCCTCGCCAGCCGGCGCGGCGCCGCTCGACCTGACGGACATGTCCGCCTCGGACCGGGCCGCCTTCGGCGAGCAGGTGCGCGGCTACCTGATGGAGCATCCCGAGGTGATCATGGAGGTCATCCAGGAGCTGGAGAAGCGCCGCTCGGCCGCGGCCGAGGAGACCGACAAGCAACTCGTCGCCGAGAACGCCGAACGGCTTCTGGACGACGGCTTCTCCTGGGTCGCCGGCAACCCTGACGGCGACGTCACGCTGGTCGAGTTCCTCGACTACCGCTGCGGCTACTGCAAGAAGGCGCAGCCCGAGGTGGAGGCGCTGCTGAAGCAGGACCCGAACATCCGGCTGGTCGTCAAGGAGTTCCCGATCCTCGGCCCGGACTCGGTGACCGCCGGGCGGATGGCGCTGGCGGCGCTCGAGACCGACCGGGCGAAGTTCGGCGCGCTGCACGACGCGCTGATGGGCTACAAGGGCAACCTGACCGAGCAGGTCGCCTACCGGCTGGCCGCCGAGGCCGGCTATGACACGGGCGCGCTGAAGACGCTGGCCTCGAGCGACAAGATCGCCGAGCGCGTGCAACAGAACTACCAGCTTGCCCAGGCGCTCGGGATCAACGGCACGCCGGGCTTCGTCATCGGCGACGAAATAATTCGCGGCTACCTGCCGGCCGACCAGCTCAGGGCGGCGGTCGAGGACGCGCGGGTCGCGCAGAACTGAGTGGACGCATCGCGGACCGCGGCAGCGGCAGGGCGGACTGCCCGCCCTGCTGGTCCGCGGCAGTCCGGCTGAGCCTGCGCTCCGCCGGCCGCGAACAATGACGACAGGGGGAAAGATGACTGACACCGTATCGGCGGCGACTCTGCGCGCCTGGCTCTTCGGCGGCGACGAGCTGGCGCTGCTGGACGTGCGCGAGCCGGGCGAGGTCGCCGAGGGGCATATCCTGTTCTCGGCGCCCCTGCCCTACAGCCGCTTCGAGACCGACCTGCCGCGGCTGGCGCCGAACCCCGGTGTACGCATGGTGCTTTGCGACGCCGGCGACGGCGTGGCCGGGCGCGCGGCGGCACGGGCGCGGGCGATGGGGTACCGCAACGTCCTCTGCCTGGCGGGCGGGGCCGCGGCCTGGGGCGAGGCGGGGCACACGCTCTACCAGGGCGTCAACGTGCCCAGCAAGGCGTTCGGCGAGCTGGTCGAGCACGCCTGCGCCACGCCGCGCGTCTCGCCGGCCGAGCTCGAGGCGATGCGGGCCGGCGGCGGCCCCGCCGGCGGCCTCGTGGTCGTCGACGGCCGGACGCCGGCAGAGTTCGCGCGGATGAACATTCCCGGCGCACGCTTCTGCCCGAACGGCGAGCTGGCGCTGCGCATCGACCGCCTGGCGCCCGATCCGGAGACGACGATCGTCGTGAACTGCGCCGGGCGGACGCGCTCGATCATCGGCGCGCAGACGCTGATCGACCTCGGCATCCCGAACCGGGTGGTCGCGCTCGAGAACGGCACGCAGGGCTGGACGCTGGCGGGGCTGACGCTGGAGCACGGCGCCGACCCCGCCCTGCCCGAGCCTGCCGGCGATCTGGATGAGCGGCGGCGCCGGGCGGCCGAGCTGGCGAGGCGGCACGGCGTCGCGACGGTCTCGCCCGGGGCGCTGGCCGGCTGGCTGCGCGATGGCGACCGCACCACCTACCTGCTGGACGTCCGCACCGCCGAGGAGCGGTCGGCGGACCCGGCGGCGACGCGCGCGGTGCTGGACCGGCACGGCGTCGTCCACGCGCCGGGCGGCCAGCTCGTGCAGGCGACCGACCAGTGGATCGCCGTGCGCCGCGCCCGCGTCGTCGTGCTGGACACCGAGGGCCTGCGCGCGCCCGTGACCGCCGCCTGGCTGGCGCGGCAGGGCCACGCCGCCGCCGTCCTCGAGGGCGGCCTGGCGGCGTTGGCCGGGCTGGAGCCGCGGCCGGCAGCAGCCGCGCCCGAGCTACCGGCGCTTCCGCGGATCGACGCCGCCGGGCTGGACGCGCTGCGGCAGGGCGGCGGGGCGAGGGTGCTGGACCTGCGCTCCTCGGCCGCCTACCGCGCCGGTCACGTGCCGGGAGCGGCCTGGGCGATCAGGCCGCGCATCGCGGCAGCGGCGGGCACCGACCCGCACGTGCTGGTCGCCGATTCGCCCGAGACCGCCGCGCTGGCGGCGCTGGACCTGCGCGAGGCCGGGGCGCGGGACATCCGGCTGCTGGATGGCGGCATGTCGGCGTGGCAGGCGGCGGACCTGCCGGCCGAGGCGACCCCGGACCTGCCGCCGGACGCCGGGCGGATCGACTTCATCGCCTTCACGCATGGCCGGCACGAAGGCGATGACGAGGCCTCGCGGCGCTACCTTTCCTGGGAGATCGGGCTCGTCGAGCAGCTCGACGCCGACGAACGGGCGGTGTTCCAGGTATAGCGCGACCGCACGGCGCGCCAGGCGCAGGCGGCCCCGCTTGCCGCAGAACAGAGGACGGAGAGCCGGCGGGACGCGAGCCGAACCGGCCCGCCCCCGGCGCGGCTCGGCGCCAGTCTCCCGCCTGGCCAGGTCCCCCCGCCCGGCCCGTTCCCCGCAGGCGACGGCAACCCTCGCCGGAGGGTGACCGCCCTGCCCGCGCGGCGCCCTCTCCGCGGCGACCCGGCCCTGTGAAATCCCCGCGAGGAGGGCTGGCGCGATGCCACCCTTCGCTGATAGGCAAGCGCGCGCCGGCCGCCGTCGCGGCCCGGCGGGGAGCTCGTGAGGATCCATGCTCGGCGCGATCCTGAAGGCCTGGCCGCTGCTGCTCGGCATGTTTATGCTGATGATCGGCAACGGCCTGCAGGGGACGCTGCTGGGCGTCCGCGGCGGCGTCGAGGGATTCTCGGACTCGACACTCGGCTACGTGATGTCCGGCTATTTCGTCGGTTTCCTGGGCGGCACATGGGCGACGCCCTGGATGCTGCGCCGGGTCGGCCATGTGCGCGTCTTCGCGGCGCTGGCCTCGCTGATCTCGTCGGCCTTCATCATGTACGCGACGCTGGTGCATCCGCTGTCGTGGTTCTTCCTGCGCCTCGCCGTCGGGTTCTGCTTCTCGGGGGTCTACGTCGTCGCCGAGAGCTGGCTGAACGACACCGCGACGAACGAGACACGCGGCCAGACCATGTCGGCCTACATCACCGTTCAGATGATGGGCATCATCCTGTCCCAGCTTCTGCTGAACGTCGCCGACCCGGGAGGGTACGACCTGTTCGTCGTCATGTCGGTGGCGGTCTCGCTGTCCTTCATGCCGATCCTGCTGTCCTCCGGCCCGGTGCCGGTCTTCGAGTCGACGCGCAGCATGAGCCTGCGGCGGCTCTACCGGACTTCGCCGCTGGGCTGCGTCGCGATCTTCATCCTGGGCGCGGTCTTCGCGGTGCAGTTCGGCATGAGCGCCGTCTACGCCGTTGGCCGCGGCTTCAGCTATTTCCAGATCTCGGTCTTCATCGGCATGATCTATGTCGGCGGGCTGGTCTGCCAGCCGCCGATCGGCTGGGTTTCCGACCGGGTGGACCGGCGCAAGCTGATCATCGTGCTGACCGGCATGGGCGCGTTGGGCTGCCTGCTGGTGCCGATCGTCGGCGCGAGCTTTCCGGCCGTGCTGGTGGCCGGCTTCATCATGGGCGGCGTGTCGAACCCGCTGTACTCGCTGGTCGTCGCCTATGTGAACGACTACCTCGAGCATGAGGACATGCCTGCGGCATCGGCCGGGCTCATCATGCTGAACGGCATCGGCGCGATGGGAGCGCCGATCCTCGTCGGCCACCTGATGGACACGACTGTCGACAATGTCTTTTTCTGGTTCCTGTCGACCTGCTTCGCCTCGATCGCCCTCTACGCGCTGCTGCGCATGCGGATGCGCCCGGTGCGCGCCGTCATCGGCGAGCAGACGCCGGTCGTGCCGATGAGCCAGATCTCCAGCCCGATGGCCGTCGACGCCTCGATCGACGCGGTGATCGAACACGCGCGGGAGGACGAGGAGCAGGAGCATGCGCATTCCGGGCCGATGCCGGGCGGGGAGGGCTGAAATGCGCAGGGATACGCCGACCGAGGCCGAGCGCGTGCTCGGGTTCTGGCTGGACGAAGTCGGCCCGGCCGGCTGGTACGCGGTGGCCGAGGCGGTCGACCGGCGCTGCGCCGACGAGTTCGGCGGGGCGATGGCCGACGCGCTGGCCGGGCGGCTGCAGGGCTGGCAGGCCAGCCCGCGAGGCGCGCTGGCGCTGCTGGTGCTGCTGGACCAGTTCCCGCGCAACGTCCACCGCGGCACCGCCGCGGCCTATGCCGCCGACAGGCACGCCCGGGCGTTGGCCATGACGGCGATCGGACGCGGCGACGACCTGCGCGTGGCCGAACCGGAGCGGCAGTTCTTCTACCTGCCGCTGATGCACGCCGAGAGCCTTGCCGACCAGGAGCGCTGCGTGCGGCTCTGCCTGATGCGGATGCCCGAGAAGGGCGCCGTGAACGTCGAGCATGCCGTCAAGCACCGAGACGTCATCCGCCGCTTCGGCCGCTTCCCCAGCCGCAACGCCGCACTTGGCCGCGCCGACACCGAGGCGGAGCGCGCCTACCGCGCCGCCGGCGGCTACATGGGGTGAGCTCGGCGCACTGAACCGACAGGGCGGCGCCGGCTCAGACCTGTATGATCGAGCACGGAGCCGAAGCGTGCGATCGGGCTACCCTGCCCGTCGCCATCCCGCGTGACCTCCCGGCCGGCGACAATGGCGACGGTACCGGCAGGACCGCGGCGGGGCGCCGGCCGCGCGCGCGCCTGCCGCGAGGGATTGCAAAGCCCGTAGGCGGCCTTAGTCTGCGCCCGGACCCGATGCAGCCGGAAGGACGCGCCCCATGAGCAGCTACGATGTCGTCGTCATCGGCGCCGGACCGGGCGGCTATGTCGCCGCGATCCGCGCGGCGCAGCTTGGCCTGAAGACCGCCATCGTCGAGCGCGAGCACCTGGGCGGCATCTGCCTGAACTGGGGCTGCATCCCGACCAAGGCGATGCTGCGCTCGGCCGAGGTCTACCACCTGATGGAGCGGGCCAAGGACTTCGGGCTGACGGCCGAGAAGTTCGGCTACGACCTCGACGCGGTCGTCAAGCGCTCGCGCAAGATCGCCGGGCAGCTCAATTCCGGCGTCGGCCACCTGCTGAAGAAGAACAAGGTCACGACCATCATGGGCGAGGCGACGATCGCCGCGCCGGGCAAGGTCAGCGTCAAGGGCGACAAGGCGCAGGAGCTGACGGCGAAGAACATCATCATCGCCACCGGCGCCCGCGCCCGCGAGCTGCCGGGGCTCGAGGCCGACGGCAAGCAGGTCTGGACCTACAAGCACGCGCTGCAGCCGCCGCGCATGCCGAAAAAGCTGCTGGTCATAGGCTCGGGCGCCATCGGCATCGAGTTCGCCAGCTTCTACAACACGCTCGGCTGCGAGACGACCGTGGTCGAGGTGCTGGACCGCATCCTGCCTGTCGAGGATTCCGAGATCGGCACATTCGCCCGCAAGCAGTTCGAGAAGCAGGGCATGAAGATCATGGCCAAGGCGATGGTCAAGAAGCTCGACCGCACGGAAGGCAAGGTCACCGCCCATATCGAGGCCGGCGGCAAGGTCGAGAAGATGGAGTTCGACACCGTCATCTCGGCCGTCGGCATCGTCGGCAACACCGAAGGGCTGGGGCTGGAAAAGCTCGGCGTCAAGGTCGAGAAGACGCATGTCGTCAGCGACGGCTGGGGCCGCACCGGCATCGACGGCATCTGGGCCATCGGCGATGTCGCCGGTCCGCCCTGGCTTGCGCACAAGGCCAGCCACGAAGGGGTGATCGTCGCCGAGATGATCGCCGGCAAGAACCATGTTCTGCCGCTGGACCCGGACGCGATCGCCGGTTGCACCTACTGCCAGCCGCAGATCGCCAGCGTCGGCATCACCGAGGACGAGGCCAAGGCCGCCGGGCGCAAGGTCAAGGTCGGCCACTTCCCGTTCATCGGCAACGGCAAGGCGATCGCGCTCGGCGAGGCCGAGGGCATGATCAAGACGATCTTCGACGATGCCACCGGCGAGCTGCTGGGCGCGCACATGGTCGGGGCCGAGGTGACGGAGCTGATCCAGGGCTACATCGTCGCTCGCACGCTGGAGACGACCGAGGAGGAGCTGATGCACACGGTCTTCCCGCACCCGACGCTGAGCGAGATGATGCACGAGAGCGTGCTGGACGCCTACGGGCGGGCGATCCATTTCTGAGCGCTGCCAGTCGAGAAGCGCCGGGACACCGCCCGCCGGCACGAGGATCATCGTCGAAAGGATTGCCGCACGCCCTGCCCCGCCTGCGAAGGCGGGGGCGCACGGCCCTGCGCCAACCGGCGAGTGTCCGACCGGGCATCCGGCGGGAGGGCCCACGCCGGCGGGTAAGATGCCCGGCCGGACACCCATCCGAGTGCCCACCAGACAACCTATGAGGGAGTCAATGAAGGAATGATTAACCATCCCTCTGCGCGACGACATGACCCGCACCGCTGACGTGATCGTCGTCGGCGCCGGCATGGCCGGCGTCGGGGCCGCGGCGCGGCTGGCGCCCTCGGCAAATGTCGTCGTGCTCGAGATGGAGGAGCGGCCGGCCTATCACACGACGGGGCGCTCGGCGGCGACCTTCATCCTGAATTACGGCAACACTGTCCTCCGTGCGCTGAACCGGGCATCGGAGGCGGTGCTGCGGAGCGGCGGCGACCTGGCCGAGCGCGGATTCCTCAGCCCCCGCGGGCTGATGTACGTCGCGGCCGCCGGGCACGAGGCGCACCTGGACCACGCGCTGGAAGGCGCGACGGGCATGGAGGAGATCTCGCCCGACGAGGCAGCGGCGCTGTTCCCGCTGCTCCGGCGCGACAGGGTCGTGCGCGCGGCGGTCGAGCGGGATGCCTCGGACATCGACGTCGACGCACTGCTGCAGGCGTTCCTGCGGACGCTGCGGGCGCATGGCGGCGAGGTCGTGCCGCGCGCCGAGGTGACGGCGATCCGGCGCGAGGGCGGCATCTGGCGGGTCGAGACGGCCGCCGGGCCGTTCGAGGCGCCGATTGTCGTCAACGCGGCCGGGGCCTGGGGCGACGTCATCGCCGCGCGGGCCGGGATCACCCCGGTCGGCCTGCAACCGATGCGGCGGTCGATCGCGGTCGTGCCGGTGCCCGACGGGCTCGATCCACGGCGCTGGCCGCTGACCGCCTCGGCGGCCGAGGACTGGTACGTCAAGCCGGATGGCGGCCGGCTCTGGGTCTCGCCGGCCGACGAGGACCCGGTCGAGCCGCACGACGCCTGGCCCGAGGACATGGTGCTGGCCGAGGGCATCGACCGCTTCCAGCAGATGGTCGACATGGAGGTGACGCGCGTCGAGCGGTCCTGGGCGGGCCTGCGCACCTTCGCGCCCGACCGGACGCCGGTGGCGGGCGCCGAGCCGGGCGCCGACGGCTTTGTCTGGCTGGTCGGCCAGGGCGGCTACGGCATACAGACCTCGCCGGCACTGTCGCGGCTTGCGGCCGACGTGGTGCTCGGGCTACCCCCTGCCCTGCCCGACGCCACCGTCGCGGCCCTGTCGCCATCCAGGTTCCGCTGAGAACCCGGACCCCGAGAACACCGAGGGAGAGACCCCATGTCCGATATCAAACGCATGCAGCCCGGCAAGCGCATGAGCCAGGCCGTCGTCCACAACGGCCTCGTCTACCTGGCCGGCCAGGTCGGCACCGCCGGCGGCTCGACCGAGCAGCAGACGCGCGACGTGCTGGCCAAGATCGACGACCTGCTCAAGGGCGCCGGCACCGACAAGAGCCGCATCCTGCAGGCGCAGATCTGGCTGAAGTCGATGGACGACTTCGCCACGATGAACTCGGTCTGGGACGCCTGGGTGTCCGAGGGCAACACGCCGGCGCGCGCCTGCGTCGAGGCCTCGCTGGCGACGCCGGACTACACGGTCGAGATCATGGTCGTCGCGGCGCTGCCCTGACGCGCACCGCGCTCGGCCGCTGACGGCCGGGAAAAGGGGACGGGCATCGGGCTGGTCTGGCCGTCCCGTCCCGCGGCGGCCGACCCCGGCCGCAGCGACCGCGCCCCAGGGGCAGCCACCGGCGGCCCGCACCGCCGGACCGCCCCGGCGCTCAGGAGCCCTTGGCGCCCAGCGTGTAGGCCGCCGTCTCGCAGGCACCCGGTATCCTCTCGACATCATGCCCCGGGACCGCGGGCGCCGTCGCCCAGTCGCCGGCGTTCAGGTAGTAGAGATCGTCCGGGCCCTGATGCAGCGCCAGGTAACTGACCGGCTGCCCACCGCAGAGGCGCGAGCCGCGCGCGCCGTAGCGCGTGCGCAGAGACGGCGTGCGATAGATCCCCGACCTGACCTGGGAGAGCGGGATCTGCATCCCGTCCTCGAAGATCAGGCGCGTGCGCGTCACGACCAGCGGGCCGGTGTCGGCGGTCGCGGTCGGGGTCAGGCGGACATCGTACTCGGTGCCCAGAACCTTTTCCGAGAAATAGCGCGTCGCGTCGACCGAGTGCCGCTCGACATCCGTCAACTCGCAGGCGGTCAGCGCCGAGACGAGCGCCAGAGCGGCACAGGCCGGCGCGGCTGTTCTGCCAATGGGTCGCATCTCGAGCCTCCTCGACAAGGGTCCAGTCAGCAGGCCCGACGAATGCGCCGGAAGTGCGACCGGGGCGGGGCGATATGCGGGTCGGCCGCGCCTCGAAAGCCGGACCGGGCCGGACCGGACACTGGGTCGGATGCGCGGCCCCACGGAAGCCCGCGCGCCCCTGCCGCCGCACGCGGGGGTTTCGCATCGGCCGCCGAGTCCCTAGATTTCGGGGCATGACACGCCTCGACATCATCTCAGACCCGATCTGCCCCTGGTGCTACATCGGCAAGGCGCAGCTCGACCGCGCGATCGCCGAGACCGGCGTGAACCCATTCGACATCAGCTGGCGCATCTTCCAGCTTAATCCCGAGATGCCGCCCGAGGGCATGGACCGGCGGGCCTATCTCGAGGCCAAGTTCGGCGGCCCGGAGCGCGCCCGCGAGGTCTATGACCGCGTCGAGAAGGCGGCCGCCGAGGCCGGCATCGAGATGCATTTCGACCGCATCCCGCGCACGCCGAACACGATGGACGCGCACCGGCTGATCCGCTGGGCCCGCACGACCGGCCATCAGTCGGCCGTGGTCGACCGGCTGTTCACCGACTATTTCCGAGACGGCCGGGACATCTCGGAGCACGCGGTGCTGCTGGACGCGGCCGAGCAGGTCGGCATGGAGCGCGAGGTCGTCGCCCGGCTGCTGGAGGGCGATGCCGACCGCGACCAGCTGCGCGAGGAGGAGGCCGCGGCGCGCGAGATGGGCGTCAACGGCGTGCCCTGCTTCGTCATCGGCGGGCGCTACGTGCTGCAGGGTGCGCAGCCGGCCGAGACCTGGGTAAAGCTGATCGGCGAACTGGACGCCGCCCGCGAGGCGCAGGAGTCCGGGCGGGCTGCCGCCGGCTGACACCGCCCCGGCGGCGGGCCGCCGCCCCTCCCCCACGAACAAGGTTGCGCCAGGCGCAACGGTCTTTCGCCCGATCCGCCGCCTTGAGGACCGCCGCTCCGTCGTTACCTCGCATGGCAGGCAATGCGCGGAGGCGAGAATGGGCCTGCTGATCGACGGCGAGTGGCACGACACCTGGTACGATACGAAGAGCACCGGCGGAAAGTTCGAGCGCCAGGCATCCTCGTTCCGCAACTGGGTGACGGCGGACGGCAGCCCCGGCCCCTCGGGCGAAGGCGGGTTCGCCGCCGAATCCGGGCGCTATCACCTCTATGTCTCCTCTGCCTGCCCCTGGGCGCACCGGACGCTGATCTTCCGCAGCCTGAAGGGGCTGGAAGACCACATCGACGTCAGCGTCGTGCATCCGCTGATGCAGTCGGACGGCTGGACCTTCGACACCGACTTTCCCGGCGCGACGGGCGACCGGCTGTTGGGCAAGCGCTTCCTGCGCGAGGTCTACCAGGCGGCCGACCCGCAGGCGACGACGCGGGTGACGGTGCCGGTGCTGTGGGACAAGGCAGCGCGGGACGATCGTCTCGAACGAATCCTCCGAGATCATCCGCATGTTCAACAGCGCCTTCGATGGCATCACCGGCGACGGGCAGGATTTCTATCCCGAGCCGCTGCGCGGCGAGATCGACGCCGTCAACGCCGCCGTCTACGACCACGTCAACAACGGCGTCTACAAGGCCGGCTTCGCGACGACGCAGGCGGCCTATGACGAGGCGGTACGCGCCCTCTTCGCCGAGCTCGACCGGCTGGACGCGCGGCTGGGGCGCCAGCGCTACCTGGCCGGCGACAGGGTGACCGAGGCTGACTGGCGGCTCTTCACGACGCTGGTGCGCTTCGATGCGGTCTATGTCGGGCACTTCAAGTGCAACATCCGGCGGCTGGCCGACTATCCCAACCTCTGGCCCTACGCGCGCGAGCTCTACCAGTGGCCGGGGGTCGCCGGCACGGTGCGCCTCGACCACATCAAGACGCACTACTACGCCAGCCACGCGACGGTGAACCCGACCGGCATCGTGCCGCTGGGGCCCGAGATCGATTTCGACGCGCCGCATGGCCGGGAGCGGCTGAAGGCGGCGTGACGGCCGGCGTCACGGCTGGCCGGCCCGCGGTGCTCCGCGGGCGCGTAGGGGTGGATGCCGTGGCGTCGCGGCGATGGACGGCCGGGCGCCCCGGGTGCTAGATCGACGCCAACCGGCGGGCTGATCCTGGCCGGGTCGCCCCTATATATTGCGGAGGCGGTGTCCGGGCGCTCCCGGTCATTCATTTGCTAGGAGTACGCGACGGTGCGCTGGTCCCTGAAGATCGCCCGGCTCGGCGCCACGTCGCTCTACGTGCACGTCACGTTCTTCCTGCTGATCGCCTGGGTCGCCTTCGCCGGCTGGCAGCAGGGCGGCGCCCAGGCGGCGCTGGATGGCGTCGTCTTCGTGCTGCTGATCTTCCTCTGCGTCGTGCTGCACGAATACGGCCACGTCGCCGCGGCGGCGCATTACGGCATCAAGACGCCGACGATCACGCTGTTGCCGATCGGCGGGCTGGCCAGCCTCGAGCGGATGCCCGAGCGGCCGGGGCGCGAGCTGGTCGTCGCGCTGGCCGGGCCGATGGTCAACGTCGTCATCGTCGGCCTGCTGCTGCTGGTGCTGGGCGCGCGCTTCGACTTCGGCCAGATCGGCGCCATCGAGCGGGCGCAGATGTCGCTGTCGGGTCGGCTGGCGGCGGTCAACGTCATGCTGGTTCTGTTCAACCTGATCCCGGCCTTTCCGCTGGACGGCGGTCGGGTGCTGCGGGCGCTGCTGTCGATGCGCTTCGAGCGGGCGCGCGCGACGCTCTATGCCGCGCGGATCGGCCAGGCCTTCGCGGTGATCTTCGCCATTGTCGGGCTCTACGGCAACCCGCTGCTGCTGCTGATCGCGGTCTTCCTGTTCTTCGCCGCCGAGGCCGAGGCCGGCCAGGAGCGGATGCGCCGCACCGTCAGCGGCTATCGCGCGCGCGACGCGATGATCACCCGCTACGAGAGCCTGGCGCCGAACTCGACGGCCGAGGACGCCGGCCGGCTGTTGCTGCGCACGACGCAGCAGGAGTTCCCGGTGATCGGCGCCGGCAGCCGGCTGGTCGGCATGGTGACGCGGCGCGACCTGATCGAGGCGATCCGCCATTCCGGCGCCGCGACCCCAGTCAGCCAGTTCATGGTCGCGGACCTCGTCGCCGTGCCCGAGGACGAGCCGCTGGAGGACGTCATGGCCAAGCTGTCGAAAAGCGCCACCCGCGCCGTCGCGGTGATGAGCCGGGCGCGCGGCTTCGTCGGCTACATCAACGCCGAGAACGCCAGCGAGCTCTACATGCTGACGCACGCCTCCCGGCACGGCGGGGGGCCACCGCCCGTTGCCGGGCGCGGCGGCGTTTGACGCCGGTTCCGGCCACGCCGGCTGAGGCGCCCGGCGCAAACCCGTGGGCCGGCGTCGTTTTGACTCTGGCCCCGGCCGGGTCGTCGCCCTAGTATACGCAGCGAGAAAGCCGAACGAGGGGAACGGCATGGCCGACGTCAACCGGGGCAACCGCCCGCTTTCGCCGCACCTTTCGATCTACCGCCCGCAGATCACGTCGATGCTGTCGATCCTGCACCGTGTCACCGGAATCGGCCTGGTGGCCGGCGGGGTCGGCGTTGTCTGGTGGCTCCTGGCCGCTGCAACGGATGCGCGATATTTCCGGGTCATCGACGGGCTCTGGACGAGTTGGGTCGGGAACTTCGTCTGGGTCTGCCTGCTCTGGGCGTTCTCGTACCACCTGCTGAACGGCATCCGGCATCTGGTGTGGGACACGGGGCATGGCCTGGAAATCGCCAGCGTGACCCGCAGCGGCCAGGCCGTGCTGATCGGCTCGGTCGTGCTGACCATCATCGTGCTGATCGCGGCCTGAGGGGGTAATCATGGCCTACAAGACCGCGCGCGGCATGGCGACGGGGCTCGGCGCCTCGGGCACCGGGGTGCATCACTGGTGGTCGACCCGGGTCAGCTCGGTGGCGCTGGTGCCGCTGGGGCTGCTGTTCGTCTTCCCGTTCGCCGGCGCGCTGGGCGAGGGGCGGCTGGCGGTGCTGGCCACCTACCACAACTGGTTCAACGCCATCGTCGCCGTGCTGTTCTTCGCCGTCGGCTTCCATCACCTGATGCTGGGCCTGCAGGTGGTGATCGAGGACTATGTTCACCACAAGGCTTGGCGGACGGGCCTGCTGCTGGGCAACACCATGCTGTGCGCCTTCTTCGGGCTGGCAGGCGTGTTCGCCGTGCTGAGGATCGCCTTCCTGTCCTGACGGGCATGGCGGGTCGCGGCGCCTGGGGGCGCCGGGTTTTGGGGAGAGGGCGGGACGCGGCGCCGGCTGGGCGCGGCATACTCCAGCCGGCAACGCAACGGGATGACCATGGCCGCTTACGAGTTCACCGACCACCGCTATGACGTCGTCGTTGTCGGCGCCGGCGGCGCCGGCCTGCGGGCGACGCTGGGCATGGCCGAGCAGGGGCTGAAGACCGCCTGCGTCACCAAGGTCTTCCCGACGCGCAGCCACACCGTCGCGGCGCAGGGCGGCATCGCCGCCAGCCTGGCGAACATGGGGCCGGACAGCTGGCAGTGGCACATGTACGACACCATCAAGGGGTCGGACTGGCTGGGCGACATGGACGCCATGGAATACCTCGCCCGCGAGGCGCCCAAGGCCGTCATCGAGCTGGAGCATTACGGCGTGCCGTTCAGCCGCACCGAGGACGGCCGCATCTACCAGCGCCCCTTCGGCGGCCACATGACCGAGTTCGGCGACGGCCCGCCAGTGCAGCGCACCTGCGCCGCCGCCGACCGCACCGGGCACGCCATCCTGCACACGCTCTACGGCCAGTCGGTGAAGCAGAAGGCCGAGTTCTTCATCGAGTACTTCGCCATCGACCTGATCATGTCCGATGACGGCCAGTGCCAGGGCGTCATGGCCTGGAAGCTGGACGACGGCACGCTGCACCGCTTCTCTGCCAAGATGGTCGTGCTGGCGACCGGCGGCTATGGCCGCGCCTATTTCTCGTGCACCTCGGCGCATACCTGCACGGGCGACGGCAACGGCATGGTGGCGCGCGCCGGCCTGCCGCTGCAGGACATGGAGTTCGTGCAGTTCCACCCGACCGGCATCTACGGCGCCGGCTGCCTGATCACCGAGGGCTCGCGCGGCGAGGGCGGGTATCTCACGAACTCCGAGGGCGAGCGCTTCATGGAGCGCTATGCGCCCTCCGCCAAGGACCTGGCCAGCCGCGACGTCGTCAGCCGCTGCATGACGATGGAGATCCGCGAGGGCCGCGGCGTCGGGCCCGAGAAGGACCACATCTTCCTGAACCTCAACCACCTGCCGCCCGAGGTGCTGCACAAGCGCCTGCCCGGCATCAGCGAGAGTGCGAAAATTTTCGCCGGCGTCGACGTGACGCGCGAGCCGATCCCCGTCATCCCGACCGTGCACTACAACATGGGCGGCATCCCGGCGAACTACTGGGGCCAGGTGCTGGACCACCGCGACGGCTCGGACGTGATCGTGCCCGGCCTGATGGCGGCCGGCGAGGCCGCCTGCGCCTCGGTGCACGGGGCGAACCGGCTGGGCTCCAACTCATTGACGGATCTAGTGGTTTTCGGCCGCGCCTGCGCCATCAAGGCGGGCGAGGTGGTCGATCGCGCCGGCGCGAACCCGGAGCCGAACAGGGCCTCGGTCGACAAGGCGATGGACCGCTTCGACCGGCTGCGCCACGCCAAGGGCGGCAGCCCGACGGCGGATATCCGGAACAGCCTGCAGAAGGCCATGCAGAACGACGCCGCCGTCTTCCGCACCGAGAAGACGCTGAAGGAGGGCTGCGGGCAGGTCAGCCGCATCGACGCGATGTTCGACGACGTGAGGGTGACGGACCGCTCGCTGGTCTGGAACAGCGACCTGATGGAGACGCTGGAACTGGCCAACCTGATCCCGAACGCGCTGGCCACCGTCTATTCCGCCGAGGCGCGGCACGAGAGCCGGGGCGCGCATGCGCGCGAGGACTACCCGGACCGCGACGACGAGAACTGGCGCAAGCACTCGCTGGCCTGGATCGACAACGAGGTGAGGATCGGCTACCGCGCCGTCGTCACCGAGCCGCTGACCGCGCCCAAGCGAGGGGGGCATCGACCCGAAGAAGATCGCGCCCAAGGCGCGGGTCTACTGAGACTGTGGCCGGCGTCTGCACTGTCGGCCGGCGCTCGGCGGCGGAGATCGCCGAGAAGATGGACCTGCGCGCGCGCCGGTCGATCGACCATGTGACGGCGCTCGCCTGGGGGCGGACACCGCGCGAGTGCCCGGTCTGCGGCTATGTCGGCATGTTCTCGCCGGTGAAGCACAAGCCCGAGATCTGGTGCCCGTCATGCGACTCGCGGCCCCGGCATCGGCTGCTGAAGCTGTGGATGGACCGCGAGATGCGGCTGGCGCCGGGTGCGCGCGTCCTGCATTTCGCGGCCGAACCTTGGGTCAGGGCCAAGATGGCGGCTCGCGGGGCCGATTATCAAACAGCTGATCTGAATGACAAATTCGAGCTGCGCCTGGACATCACGGCGATGGAACTGGCCGACGGATCGGTCGACATGGTCATCGCCAACCACGTGCTGGAGCATGTCGACGACCGGGCGGCCTTTGCCGAGCTTTACCGCGTGCTGGCGCCCGGCGGGCAGGCCGTTATCACCGTGCCGCTGATCGAGGGCTTCGACCGGACCTACGAGGACCCGGCGCATGACACGCCCGAGGCGCGGCGTCTGTATTACGGCGACGCGGACCATCTGCGCTGGTACGGGCGCGATTTCCGCGACCGCTTCGCCGCGCCGGGCTTCCGCGTCGACGAGTTCACCGCGCTGGAGCCGGAGGCCAGCCGCTACGCGCTCCACCGGGGCGAGAAGGTATTCATCGGGCGAAAGCCCGCCGCAGGAGAAGACTGATGGTTGAACTGACCCTGCCGAAGAACTCGCGCGTCAAGGAAGGCAAGACCTGGCCGAAGCCGGACGGCGCGGCGCGCCTGAAGAAGTTCCGCATCTATCGCTGGGACCCGGACACCGGGCGACAATCCGCGCGTCGATACCTACTATCATCGACCTCGACGATTGCGGTCCGATGATCCTGGACGCCATCATCAAGATAAAGAACGAGATCGATCCGACGCTGACCTTCCGCCGGTCCTGCCGCGAGGGCATCTGCGGCAGTTGCGCCATGAACATCGACGGCGTCAACACGCTCGCCTGCACGACCGGCATCGACCAGGTCGACGGCGATATCAAGATCTACCCGCTGCCGCACATGCCGGTGGTCAAGGACCTGATCCCGGACCTCAGCCATTTCTTCGCGCAGCACGCGGCGATCCAGCCCTGGCTCGAGACCTCGTCGCCGCCGCCCGAGAAGGAGTGGCGCCAGTCGATCGAGGACCGCGACAAGCTGGACGGCTACTACGAGTGCATCCTGTGCGCCTGCTGCTCGACGTCCTGCCCCAGCTACTGGTGGAACGGCGACCGCTATCTGGGCCCGGCGGCGCTTCTGCACGCCTGGCGCTGGATCGACGACAGCCGCGACGAGGCGACCGGCGAGCGGCTGGACTTCCTCGAGGACCCGTTCCGGCTGTATCGCTGCCACACGATCATGAACTGCACCAAGACCTGCCCGAAGGGGCTGAACCCGGCCAAGGCCATCGCCGAGATCAAGAAGCTGATGGTCGAGCGCCAGGTCTGAGGCGCCTCGGACGGGGCGCGCCCCGTCCGCCCCGTCCGCCCGCGTCCGCCTCTGCTGCTCGGGCGTTCCGGGCAGCGTCGGCGCGGGTCCGTGACGGGTCGATGCAATCGCGGAAATGGGGGCCTTTTCGCCGGTCTGATCGGCTATCTGTTCGGCAATCTATTCGACAACCTGTTCGGCAACGATCCTTGTTTAATTTGTTGCTAAGGCAATCTTGTCGGGTCGGACGGATGCCCTGCAAGAGAATCGTCCCTCTCGCGCGGGCAAGTTGCCCTCCTGTAGCGGGAGTCGCGCAGGTTCGGGGGCATTTCTCGCCTAAGGCATCCGGGGCTTTCCGGCCCGGCCGCCTGGACGCGCCGCGCGGGCGTCGGAGAGGCACGGGGCCGGCGTCCTGCCCCGTCGATGCCGGGAAGGGCCGCCGGAACCCCGCCACCCGTGCCCGCGTTTCGCAAACGACAGCGGGCGCCTGGCGCCTGCGGGGAGGCAACCATGCGACTGCAGAATCTCTTGCTCCTGGGCGGCCTGATCGCGCTCGGCATTTATGTCGACCAGCGCGGGGCCCGCGTGCCGCGGCTGCCGCTTCGCCGCCGCTCGACGGCCTATCGGCCCGGGTTGCCGGGCGTTCGCGACCGCGACTACGGCAGGATCCGGCCAGCCGGCCCTGGCGCCACGCGCGACGATCGCGGTCAATGGGACAAGGTCGACGAGGCGTCGGACGAGTCGTTCCCGGCCAGCGATCCGCCCGCGACGTATTGAGGCGGCGTATTCGGGCGTCGGGGAGGCACGCCCCTGCCCGCCTGCGGCGGGGCGGCGGTGCCGCGGGGGCCGATTTTCACTGGATGAGACTCGCGCGCTCGCGGGGATGACGGGTTCTGGAGAGGTCGCGAGACAGGCCTCGTCATGCCCGGCCTGACCGGGCATCTCTGCCGCGGCGGGGACAACCGTCCGGTGAGCTGCCGGACGGTGCTGGTGGGCAGGCGACGGCGAGCGTCGCAGTTGGCTCGTGGCGCGGGTCAGTCGAGCGGGCGCAGCTTTTCGACAGCGGCGATGATCGCCTCGGGCAGGCCCTCGCGGGTTTCCGGGGGGACGGCGTCGAGGCAGCTCTCGACGTCCTTCTTCAGGATGCCGATGGTGTTGCCGGGGTCGTAACCGTCGCGGGCGAACTCGATGGCGTCGAAGTTCGAGCCGAACCAGGTCTGGCCCGAGCTGTCGTGCATCAGCGCCAGCAGGCGCTCGCGGTCGACGCCCAGCTCGGCGGCGCGGTCGATGACCCAGCGGGTGGCGGTGGTCGAGGCGGCGGCAACGAAGTTGTTCAGCACCTTGGCGGTCATGCCGGCGCCGGTCGGCCCCATGCGATGCAGGCGCGTGCCCATCGTCAGGAAGACCGGCTCGAGCGCGTCGAGGTCGGTGTCGGTGCCGCCCAGCATGAAGGAGAGCCGCGCCTGCTCGGCCGCGACCTGCGCGCCCGACATCGGCGCGTCGACCAGCGCGATGCCGGGCGGCAGCCGCTCGGGCGAGCCCGGCGACGTAGCGCGGCGACAGCGTCGAGCAGACGACCAGCCAGCGCAGCCGCGGCGCGTGCGAGAGGATGGCCTGGCGGCGGAACAGCAGGTCCTCGGTCTGGTCGATGTCGCGCACCACCGTGAGGATGGCGTCGCGGTCGGCGGCGAAGGCAGCCGGGTCGGCGACCATGCGCGGCGCGAAGGCGCCGAACTCGGCGGCCGGGCGGACGTCGAAGCCGGCGACGTCGAGCCCGGCGGCTTCCATCGCCCGCGCCATCGGCAGGCCCATGCGGCCGCAGCCGGCGAGGCCGATGCGCATGGCGGGGACGCTGGCGGCCGGGGTGTCGGGGGCGCTCACGTCGGTCAGGTGCTGCGGCCGGGCGCGCCGCAGAGCAGGGGCGCGTGGTCGCGGCGCGTCACGCGGATCTCCATGCCGGCGCTGTCGCCGTCGAGCAGCCGGGCGAGCAGGCCGTCGGCATCGCGCAGCATGCGCCAGCAGAGCGGCCGGGTCTCGTCCTCGGAATCGTAGAGAAAGCAGAGCTGCGCGCCGTGCGGACGCCAGACGCCGCGCACGCAGGTGCCGTCGGTGTAGCGCCAGCGGGTGTGGCCGCCGGGCTCGAACGCCTCGGAGCCGAAGGGGGCACCGTCGCGCTCGAAATAGAGCGTGTAACCCTCGGCGAAATCGCGGAATTCGTCCGGGCTGACGATCTCCTGCGCCAGCGGGCCAACGAGCAGGGCGGGGCCGGCGAGGAGGACGAGGGCGGCGAGCAGCGTTCTCATGCGGAGGAGTCTTGCCGTGCGCGCGGGGTCAGGGCAACCGGAATATGACGGTCTCGGGCGCCAGGCAGAGGCGGTCGGAGCATGCTTGCAGGCGGAGGGTGAGCAGGGTCGCGCGGGCGGTCAGCGGGATGTCGACCCGGCCTTCGTAAACGACCGCGGCGACGGGCGTGTCGGCGAAGCCGAGGGTGACGGGATGGCCCCCTGGCCAGGCGGCATCGGCGCCGTCGAGCGAGACGGGGACCAGCTCGCCGCCGGCGCCGGGCGCGGTGACGTGCCAGCCGGGGGCGATGTCGAGAGTCAGGCGCTCGGAGCGCAGGATCGCCCGGACGGCGCCCTGCCCCAGTGTGCGGCGCCGGCCAGACTCGCCACCCGACTCGCCGCCGGCCTCGCCAGCCAGACTCGCCCCCGGCAAGGATGCGGGCGGCCGCAAGCGCATCGGGGCGGAGCAGCGGCGTCTCGGCCAGCACCGGCGAGAGGGCGGCGCGGAGTTTCAGCGCGCGCGCCTCGATCCCGGGCCCGGCACCGCGGCGCGACAGGCGGGCCAGGAGGTCGAGGGCCGAGCTTTCACCCGACGGGGTCGCGCCGTCGGCGCTGTCGTAGACCGGGCCGAGCGGGCCATCCCTAGCCGCCATCTTCAGCCTGCCGGTGCCGTCGGCGAAGCGGGTCTCGATGGCCTCGGCGAGCGCGAGGGCCCGGTCGCGCCAGACGGCCTCGCCCGTGGCGTCGGCGAGGGCCAGATAGCCGAGCGCCAGCCAGGCGTAATCCTCGAGGGCGCCGTCCTCGCGCGCATGACCGCCGGCCCAGAGGCGGGCGAGCTTTGTGCCGTCCCAGAGGCGGGACCAGACGGCCTCGCCGGCGCGGGCGGCCTGTCGGGCGTACTCGGGGGCGTCGAAGGCGGCGGCCCCGTCGGCGAGCGCGCGGATCATCAGGCCGTTCCAGCCGGCGATGACCTTGTCGTCGCGCAGCGGGCGCCGACGGCGGTCGCGGGCTTCCCGAAGGCGCTCGAGCAGCGGGTCGAGCGCGGCAAAGTCGATCTCGGCGCCGGGGGCCAGGTGCGGGACCGCGCCGGCCGGGATGGTGGGCCGCCGGTCGAGGCCGAGCGTCGCGACGATGGCGGGATCGCCGGCCGCCGCCTCGGCGTCCGCAGGGGTCCAGGCGTAGAAGGCGCCTTCTTCCAGCTTGCCCTGCAGGTCAGGGCTGTCGGCGTCCTCGGCGGCATAGCAGGCGCCGGCGGGGTCGGTCATGTCGCGCGCGACATAGGCGAAGCAGCGTCGGGCTGCGCGGCGCCAGGCGGGGTTGCCGGTGATCTCCCAGCCCTCGACGAAGGCGCGGGCGAGAAGGCCCTGATTGTAGAGCATCTTCTCGAAGTGCGGCGTGCGCCAGTTCGGGTCGACCGTGTAGCGGTGGAAACCGCCGCCGACCTGGTCGTGAATGCCGCCGGCGGCGATGGCGTCCAGCGTCTTCGTCGCGACGGACAGCGCGCCGGGCTGGCCGGTGCGGCGCCAGTGGTCGAGGAGGTAGAGCAGGAAGCCTTCCTGCGGAAACTGCTGGCTGGTCGAGAAGCCGCCCTCGGCGGGGTTCGCCATGCCGAGGATCTGCTGCGCCGCCTTGGCGTGCAGCGCGGCGTCCAGCGCCACCTCACCCTCGGTGCGCATCGCGGTCAGGCGCTGGACGGCGGCGGCGAGGCGGGTCGAGACCTCGGCGATCTCGCGCCGGCCCTCGGCGCTGGTCCAGGCGGCGCTGACGGCGGCCAGGGTCTCGAGGAACTGCGCCTTCGGAAAGTAGGTGCCGGTATGGAAGGGCTTGCCCTCCGGCGTCAGCCAGAGCGAGTTCGGCCAGCCTGCGTGCTGGTGCTGGAGCTGCGTCGCCGTGATGTAGACGTGGTCGAGATCCGGGTTCTGCTCGCGGTCGATCTTGACGGGGATGAACGCGGAATTGAGAGCCTCGGCAACATCTTCGTCGTCGAAGCTCTCCTCCTCCATGACGTGGCACCAGTGGCAGGTGGCGTAGCCGACGGAGAGGAAGACCGGGCGGTCGAGCGCCGCGGCCTCGGCCAGCGTCTCCGGCCCCCAGGGCCGCCAGTCGACCGGATTGTGCGCGTGCTGCAGGAGGTAGGGCGATGCCTCCTCGATCAGCCGGTTGACGTAGCGCGCGCGGCCGCCGTCCATCTGGCGCGTGCGGGGCCGGTAATCGGCGCCCCGGGCCGCGTAGGCAGCCTCGAGCCGGTGATGCAGGGCGGCGTCGCGCCGGCCGCCGGGGGGATGCTCCGCCATCGGTCCTCGCCATCCGCGTTTCGCGGTGCCTAACCGGTCCGGCAGGGGAACGCCACCCCTCCCCCGGGCCACCCCGGGGCGCGGGCCGCGAAAAGCGCGCCCGCGAACGGGCGCGCCCCCTGCGCCGGGGAGGCTCAGGCCGGCAGCAGCACGGTGTCGCCGACGTGGATGACGCCGTTCGACTGCGTGACATCGCCGGTCGTCACCGTGGCGACGCGGCCCGTCTGGTCGCGGACCATGACCCGGCCGTCCCGCAGCATGACCTGCAGCGGCTCGCCCTGGACCGTCGTCAGCGTCGCGACGCCGCCATTGGCGGCGGCCAGCACTGCGAGATCGGCGGCGGTCAGCCGGCCGGGCACGACGTGGTAGGTCAGAACGCCGGTCAGCGCCGCCTTGTTCTGCGGCTGCAGGAGCGAGCCGACGGCGCCGGGCGGCGGCGCGTCGAAGGCGGCGTTGGTCGGCGCGAAGACGGTGAAGGGGCCGGGACCGGACAGGCCACCGGCGCGGCCGCGATCGGCGTCAATTTCATGAGACCCTCCAAGCGGTCCGGTGGACATTTCCACGTGGAGGTCCAACCTGTCGCGCCGTGACGCAAGGACAGGTGCCGGCGATACCGATGGCGTGAGGGCGTGGGGCTCAGCCCCGGCCGAAGTCGTCCTCGGGGTCGCCATCCTCGGGGGAGTGGTCCTCGAGATCGCCGGGCTCGAGACCTTCCTCGGCCGGGACCGCGTACTGCCCCTTCAGCCAGCGGCCGAGGTCGATGTCGGCGCAGCGCTTCGAGCAGAACGGGCGATAGCGCTGCCGGGTCGGCTGGCCGCAGATCGGGCAGGCGGGCGCGGACGGGGGTGTCTGGTCCATGCGCGCGATGTGGCCGCCGGGGCGCGCGCCGTCAAGCGGAAGGCGCGAGCAGGGCCGTCCAGCAGGGGCGCCGTCGGAAGGCGCGGGCCGGGGGGCGCATGATGGAGGGGACGGATGTTTCCGGTGCAGGCGCCAGCGGGCCGCCGGCGGGAACCCCGTGGCTCCGCCGAGGCGTCTCCGACCCGCTGGTTGCATTCCGCCGTCAGCCCCGTCAACTTCGGCGCGGGCGGCACGCGAGAGGGAACACGATGCATGGAGAAACCAGCGCGTCGCATGACGCGGACAGGCGCGCCGCCCGCATCCGGCGGGCGCTCGAATCCGCCCTCGGCGTGCCGTTCACGAATGGCAACGCCATCGAGATCCTGCAGAATGGCGAGGAGATCTTCCCGGCCATGCTGGACGCGATCCGAGGCGCGCGCGAGCGCATCGAGTTCGTGACCTTCGTTTACTGGACCGGCGACATCGCGCAGCGGATGGCCGAGGCGCTGTCGGAACGCGCGCGCGCCGGCGTCGAGGTGCTGGTGCTGCTCGACGGCTTTGGCGCAAGACCGATGAACAGGGAGCTGCTCGACCGAATGGACGAGGCCGGCTGTCGCATCCGCTGGTTCAACCCCCTGCCCCGGCTGCGCGCCTGGCAATCCGACAACCGGACCCACCGCAAGCTGCTGATCGTCGACGGCGAGGTCGGCTTCACCGGCGGCGTGGGCATCGCCGCGGAGTGGCAGGGCAACGGCGACAGGCCCGAGCACTGGCGCGACAACCACTTCCGGATCCGCGGGCCGGCCGTGCGCGGCCTGCGCGGCGGCTTCTACGATGACTGGATGGAGGCCGAGGAGACGGCGGGCGGCGCGCTCGACGCCCTGAAGGAGCTGCATGTCGAGGGCGGCCTGTCGATGCAGGTGCTGGTTGCCCAGGCGGCCGTCGGATGGAGCGCCATCGCGCGGCTGCAGGACATGCTGATCCGGCTGGCCGAGCGGTACGTCCGGGTCCAGACGCCCTATTTCGCGCCGAGCGGCGTGCAGTTCGACGCGGTCATGGACGCGCGCCGGCGCGGCGTCGAGGTGGAGTTCATGATCCCCGGGCCGCATACCGACCTGCGCATTTCGGAATATGCCGGCTCGGACGAGATCGTCGCGATGCTCGACGCCGGCTGCAAGCTGTGGCGGTTCCAGCCGACGATGCTGCATTCGAAGCTGATCGCGGTCGACGGCGAGGTGGCGACGGTCGGCACGGCGAACTTCAACGTGCGCTCGGTCAACAAGGACAACGAGCTGGCGGTGACGGTGCTGGACCGCGGCTTTGCCGCGCGGATGGACGCCATCTGGCAGGCCGACAAGGCGCAGAGTCTGCTGGACACGCCCGACCAATGGCACAGGCGGGGCGTGCTGCGGCGCGTCACCGAGACCCTGTCCGAGCCACTGAAGAACGAGAGTTGATCCGCTCCGCCCGCCGGTCGCAGAGGGCATCGCGCTGCCGGGGCGGGCCTGGCGCTGCCGGGGCGGGCCTGGCGCTGCCGGGGCGGGCCTGGCGGGCGGACCTGAGGGCGAGGCTGGCGGGGCCCGCGAAAAGCGTGGTGGGGGACCCTGGAATCGAACCAGGCACGGGTTGCCCCGGCGGAGTTACAGTCCGCTGCCGCACCTTGCAGCACGTCCCCCACGATCGCCTTTCGGCCGCCGCGTCGGCGTGGGTTGCCGGGCGGGTCGCCCGACAGGCGCATCGCATATGGCGCGGGGCGCCCGGCTGTCAACACGCGAGTCGCCCGCCACCCGCTACCCGCCTCGGGCGCCGACCGGGGCAAGGCAGGCTGCGCCCGGCGCCCTGCCGCCGGCGGGCGCTTGCGGTCGCCTGCTCTGGCGGCGATACCGGGCGCGCGAGGAGGCGACATGGCGCAGCAGGACAGACCGGCAAAGCCGAAATGGGCGATCGAGCGCGACAAGGCCCGCAAGGCGGGGCCCGAGACCGTGTGGCTGTTCGGCTTTCACGCCGTGCGCGACGCGCTGGAGAACCCGCGCCGCGAGCGGTTGCGGCTGATCGTGACGCGCAACGCCGCGGATCGGCTGGCCGAGGCGATCGGCGTCGCCGGCATCGATCCCGAGATCGCCGACGCGCGAAAATTCCCGGCGCCGCTCGACCCGCAATCGGTCCACCAGGGCGCGGCGCTGGAGGTGCTGCCGCTCGACTGGGGGCCGCTGGAGGCGCTGGCCGCGCCGACGCCCGCCATGCCGGCGCCGGTCGTCGTGCTGCTCGACCGCGTCACCGACCCGCACAATGTCGGGGCGATCCTGCGCTCGGCCGAGGTTTTTGGCGCGCGCACCGTGATCGCACCGCGGCATCACTCGGCGCCCGAGACCGGGGCGCTGGCCAAGGCGGCGTCGGGCGCGCTGGAGCGCCAGCCCTATCTGCGCGTGCGCAACCTGGCCGACGCGATGCAGGACCTGGCAAAGCTCGGCTACGTTCTGGTCGGCCTGGATGGCGAGGCCGAAACCGGGCTGGGCGCCGCGCTGGCCGGCACGGCCGGTCAGCCGGTCGCACTGGTTCTGGGGGCCGAGGGCGCGGGGCTTCGCGAGAGGACGCGGACGACCTGCTCGGTCCTGGCACGAATCATTCCGGCGGGCGGTTTCGGGTCGCTGAACGTCTCGAACGCTGCGGCGGTGGCGCTTTTTGCATCCTGCAACGACCGCCGGGAGAAAATCCCGTCCTGAAAACAGGGGCTTGAACCATTTTCGATCACGAGATTGCGACAGAGGGTTACAGACGCTCGCGCGTCGCCCATATTGTATGGAGTGGAGACGGGATATGAACGACCCCGCCTCAACACACACTGTCCCTCGTTCCGACTTGGTGCCCGCCGGATCTCCCCCCAAGGAAGAAATCCCGGCGGGCCTTTTTTTATCGGGCCCGCATTTTTGTCCTGCGGAGGCGGCGGTTTCCGCTCGCACCCCGGCGCGGTCCGTGGCACCTACACCCCATGACCGCCCCCGACTACAGCCATTCGCACCTGCGCGACGTCCTGACGCGCACGCGCACCATCGCCGTCGTCGGCGTCTCGCTGAACGAGGTGCGGCCCAGCTACTACGTCGCGCGCTACCTGAAGCTGAAGAAGTACCGCGTGCTGCCGGTCAACCCGCGCTATGCCGGGCAGACGGCGTTCGGCGAGACGGTGCACGAAAGCCTAGCCGCCATCCCCGGCGCCTGCGATCCGATCCAGATGGTCGACATCTTCCGCCGCTCCGAGGACGCCGGCGCGGTGGTCGACGAGGCGCTGGAGACGCTGCTGGACCGCGGGCTGGAAACCATCTGGATGCAGATCGGCGTCATCGACCATGCCGCGGCGAAGCGGGCCGAGGCGAAGGGCGTCACGGTCGTCATGGACCGCTGCCCGAAGATCGAGCACCAGCGGCTGTGCGGCGAACTGAGCTGGGGCGGCATCAACTCAGGCATCATCTCATCGAGGATGTAGCCGGCGGACGCCGGCAGAACTGCCTGTCAGGGGCGGACCGTGGGAGCGTTTCCGGCCGCGGTGCGCGAGCGGGGGCCGCCGGCCGCTCAGTCGCCGGGCGGCGCGCTGACGGGGCGGCCGTCCAGCACGATCTGCACGCCCGGACTCAGCACGGAGTAATCGCCGAACAAGGCATCCGGGTCGTCTGGTTTGACCGGAAGCTCGGTTTCGGATCGCGCGATGGCGTCACCGTCATCGAGGCTGTCGGTCATCGGAACGCTCCCCTGCGGAATCGGACTCCGTGTGAAGAACATAGCCCGGAATTTCAGGGCCGCTCAACCCTGTGAAGGATTTACGACAGTCCGCTCGACCCTTGACCGAAACCCGCGACCGGCCGAAGACCGGCTTCGCGCGGACCCGAGAATGCTGGAGAACACGGATGGCGACCGAGTACCTGAAACGCGGCAAGACCGAGTCCGAGCGCGCCGAGGACGACGCGACGGTACGCGCCACGGTCGAGGCGGCGTTGGCCGGCATCGCCGCCCGCGGCGACGCCGAGGTGCGCGAGATGAGCATGAAGTTCGACCGCTACGAACCGGACAATTTTCGACTTTCCGAGGCCGAGATCGAATCCGCCATCGACCGGGTCGCACCGCGCGACCTGGACGACATCCGATTTGCCCAGGCGCAGATCCGCGCCTTTGCCGAGGCGCAGCGCGCCTCGATCACCGACATCGAGGTCGAGACGCTGCCGGGCGTGATCCTGGGCCACAGGACGATCCCGGTGCAGTCCGTCGGCTGCTACGTGCCGGGCGGAAAATTCCCGATGGTCGCCTCGGCGCACATGTCGGTCGTCACCGCCTCGGTCGCCGGCGTGCCGCGAATCATCGCCTCGGCGCCGCCCGTCGACGGCGCGCCCGCACCCGGCGATCGTCGCCGCCATGCACCTGGGCGGCGCGCACGAGATCTACTGCATGGGCGGCATCCAGGCGGTCGGCGCGATGGCGCTGGGGACCGAGACGATCCGCCCCGTCGACATGCTGGTCGGCCCCGGCAACGCCTTCGTCGCCGAGGCCAAGCGCCAGCTTTTCGGCCGGGTCGGCATCGACCTGCTCGCCGGGCCGACCGAGACCATGGTGATCGCCGACGAGACGGTCGACGCCGAGATGTGCGCGACCGACCTGCTGGGCCAGGCCGAGCACGGCTACAACTCGCCCGCCGTGCTGGTGACGAACTCGCGCCGGCTGGCCGAGGCGACGATGGCAGAGATCGACCGCATCCTCGCCATCCTGCCGACCGCCGGGACGGCCTCGGTGTCCTGGCGGGACTATGGCGAGGTGATCCTCTGCGACACCTATGACGAGATGCTGGCCGTCGCCAACGACATCGCCTCGGAGCACGTGCAGGTGATGACCGACCGCGACGACTGGTTCCTGGAGAACATGACCAGCTATGGCGCGCTGTTCCTTGGGCCGCGCACCAACGTCGCCAACGGCGACAAGGTGATCGGCACCAACCACACCCTGCCGACGCGCCGCGCCGGGCGCTACACGGGCGGGCTGTGGGTCGGCAAGTTCCTGAAGACGCACAGCTACCAGAAGGTCACGACAGACGAGGCGGCGGCCGAGATCGGCGCCCGCTGCTCGCGGCTCTGCATGCTGGAGGGCTTCGTCGGCCATGCCGAGCAGGCCAACCTGCGCGTCCGCCGGTATGGCAGGAAAAACGTACCCTACGGGCAGGCGGCGGAGTGATGGGCCCGTCATCGGCGGAGCCCTCTGCCGGCCCGATGACCCCTGCCCCGCACCCCTTCGTTCCGCCTGGACGGCAAGCGCGCGCTGGTTGCCGGGGCGTCCTCGGGCCTTGGCCTGGGGGCGGCGGCGGCGCTGGCCGGGGCCGGGGCCGAGGTCGTGATGGCGGCGCGGCGCGCGGCCGGGCTGGACGAGGCGGTCGCCGCCATCCGGGCCGAGGGCGGGCGGGCCGAGGCGCTGGTGCTCGACATCGCCGACGTGGAGGCGACGCGGCGGGCGGTGGCGGCGGGCGGGCCGTTCGACGTGATGGTGAACTCGGCCGGCACGGCGCGGCATTCCTCGCTGCTGGCGACGACGCCCGAGGACTATGACGCCGTCATGGCGGTCAACCTGCGCGGCGCCTACTTCCTGGCGCAGTCGGTGGCGCGCGGGCTGATCGAGGCCGGGCGCGGCCGGGCTCGATCATCACGATCTCGTCGCAGATGGGCGTCGTCGGCGGGCCCGAGCGCGCCGTCTACTGCGCCTCGAAGCACGGGCTCGAGGGTTTCACGCGCGCGATGGCGATCGAGCTCGGGCCGCACGCGATCCGCGTCAACACGATCTGCCCGACCTTCATCCGCACGCCGCTGGCCGAGCAGACGCTCGCGCGGCCCGAGATGGAGGCCTGGGTGCGCTCGAAGATCAAGCTGCCGCGCCTCGGCGAAGTGCCCGACATCATGGGCGCCGTGCTCTACCTCGCCACGGACGCGGGCGCGCTTGTCACCGGCACGTCGCTGCTGGTTGATGGCGGCTGGACCGCCGGGTAGCCGTCGACCCCGGGCCAGCCCGTCGCAGGCGGCGCCCCGGCTCGCGGCGACCGGCTCGCGCTGGCGCTATCGAGCGGAACCAGACCGACAGCACGCACTTCGCCGATCCCGGCGTCTCCATGCATTGCAGCGCCGGCAGCCCGCCGACGGCGGTGACCAGGAACGTCGGCGCGCTTGCCCTGGTCGGCGGGTCGCAGGTGACCGACAGCTGCAGCGTGACAACCGTCGACCTGCCGTTCGGCATCTGACGCGGTCGCGGAGCGGCGGACGGGCGGGGGAGCGGGCGGGCGCGTGTTGCGGCGGGGCCGGGCGGGCAAGGCAAAACTGGCAGGCGGCCGGGCGCGGTGCTCCGTTGTGTCCCGGGCCCCGGCGCGCTGGTCACCGGCATCGCTGCCGGTCGGTCGAGACCGGACGGCGGACCGGGCGGAAGCGCGCGGACAGGATGGCGGGCGGCACCCGGGAAGCCGCCCCCCGCGCCGGGTTCAGCCAGACCGCGCGTCCGGCGGGGCCGCCCCGCCGAGGGCGAGCTTGGCGATCTCGCCGGCGAGCTGGCCCTGCGTGTACGGCTTGTTGAGGCGCGGCAGGTCGATCTCGGTGCCGTCGGGAAAGCTGGCATAGCCCGTCGCCAGCAGGATCGGCAGGTCAGGCCGCAGCGCTCGCACCGCCTCGGCGAGTTCGACCCCCGTCATTTTCGGCATCGAGAAGTCGGTGATGACCAGGTCGACCGGCTCGCCGGATTCCAGCAGGCGCAGCGCCTCGGCGCCGCTGTTCGCCTCGATCACCCGGTGGCCGAGGTCCTGCAGCATGTCGACGGTGCTCATCGCGATCAGGAGATCGTCCTCGACCAGCAGGATGCTCGCGGGCTCGCCCGGGCTGCCGGCGGCGCCGGCCGGCACTGCGGGGGCGGGCGCGGGCGCGGGCGGGCGCTCGGCGGTCTCGCTGTCCGCCGCCCCGGCGACCGACGCGGCAACCGGCAGCCACAGCGTCGCGCTGGTGCCGTGGCCGAGGGTGCTGTCCAGCGCCAGGGCGCCGTTCATCTGCACGGCCAGGCCGTGGATCATCGACAGCCCGAGGCCGGTGCCCTTGCCGACCTCCTTGGTCGAGAAGAACGGCTCGATCGCCCGGCTCAGCGTGTCCGGGCTCATGCCGGTGCCCTCGTCGATCACGGCAAGCCGGACGTAGCGGCCAGGCGGCAGATCGCTGTCGGCGGGCGGCTCGGTGGCGTCGGCGCGGATGATGACGGTGCCGCCGTCCGGCATCGCGTCGCGCGCGTTCACCACCAGGTTCAGCAGCGCCAGCTCGGTCTGGTTGGCGTCGGCCAGGACCGCCGGCAGCCCGTCGGCGATCTCGACGCGGATCTCGACCGCGTGCTCGACGGAGCGTTCCATCAGGCTGGCCAGCCCGCGCACCAGCCCGCCCAGGTCGACCGGCCTGACCTCCAGCGCCTGCTGGCGGGCGAAGGCGAGCATCCGCTGCGTCAGCGCCGCGCCGCGCCGCGCGCCCTGCAGCGCGCCGTCGATCAGCCGCTGCATCCTGGCGTCCTCGGGCGCCGTCCGGCGCAGCAGGTCCAGATTGCCCAGCACCGCCATCAGCAGGTTGTTGAAGTCGTGCGCCACGCCGCCCGTCAACTGGCCGAGGATCTCCATCTTCTGCGCCTGGCGCAGCTGCTGCTCGGCCAGCTCGCGCTGGCGCATCTCGTCGACGACCTGGGCGTGCGCCTGCTCGAGCTCGGCCGTGCGCTCGGCGACGCGGGCCTCCAGCATCCCCGTCAGCTCCAGCAGCTCCATCTCGGCCTGCTTGCGGTCGGTCACGTCGCGCAAGACGCCGACCAGCCGCGGCCGGGGGGCGCGGTGCTGCGGCACCACGCGGGCGCGCACCTCCAGCCAGCGCACCGTGCCGTCCGGCCGGACGACGCGGTGCTCGGCCGCGAAGTCGCCGCCGCGCCGGCGACCCATGGCGATCGCGCGGCGCACCAGCGGGGCGTCCTCGGGGTGGACCTGCGCGAAGGCGTCAGCAAAGGTGAACGGCTCGTCCGGGGTTCGGCCAAAGTTGGCGCGGCAGACATCGGAGGCATCGAGCGAGAGGTCGAGGAGGTCCAGCTCCCACGAGCCGAACCGCCCGGCGGACAGCGCCGTGCGCAACCGCTCCTCGCTCTCGCGCAGCTCCTCCAGCCGCGAGCGCGCCTCGTACTGCCGCATCCGGCCGCGCAGCGCCGCGCGCGCCAGGCTGGCGAAGGTGGTCGGGTGGAACGGCCGCTCGACGAAGGTGACGTTGCCCAGCACCTCGGACAGCCGCGCGGCGCGGGGATTGAGCTCGGGCCCGCCGCCGCGGCTGGTCAGCACGATGAACGGCATGTCCGACCAGCTCGGCTGCGCGGCCAGCCAGTCGGCCATCGGGCGCAGGTTCGCCCGGCGCGTCGCCTCGTCCGCCAGGACGACGAAGGTGATCTCGGGCGACAGCTGGCCGACAAGGTCGTTCAGGTCGGCGCAGGCCCGCGCCTGCACGCCGACCTCGGCCAGCAGCTGGGCCGCGACCTCGGCATCCCGCCCGTGCGGGGCAAGCAGAAGCGCCGCGACGACCCTTTCGCGGTCGGCCTGCGTCACCCGTTGTCTCCGATCGGAAGCAGCGGGTCGGGGCTGTCCTGGCCAAGCGGGTTGAAGGTCGGGATGCCCCGGAGGATGCCGTGGAACTCATGCAGCGGGTCGCCGAGCGCCAGCCCGTCGCCGTTGATGCGGAACTCGCGAATCGAATCCTCGTGTCGCCCCATGCGCTTCTTGATGACCGAAACGGCCCGGCGCACCAGGCCGCGGGCCTCGAAATAGCGCAGCAGGATCACGGTGTCGGCCAAGTATGTCAGGTCGACGGGAGAGTGCATCTCGCCGATCAGGCCATGCTGGGCGACTGTCAGGAACGTCGTCGCCCCCCGCCGGTTCAGGAATTGCAGAAGCTCGTGGACGTGCAGGATCAGCGCGCTCTCTTCGGGCATCGCGGCCTGGTAGCCGTTCAGGCTGTCGATGACGACGGTCCGGGCGTCGGAATCGCGGACGCATTCGCGCACGCGGTGGGCGAACTCGCCGGGCGAAAGCTCGGCCGCGTCGACCTGCTCGATGTGCAGCGCGCCGGACGCTTGCCATGCCCGCAGGTCGAAGCCCAGCGCCTCGGCCCGATCGAACAGCAGCCCCAGTTCCTCGTCGAAGGCGAAGATGGCCGCCTGCTCGCCGCGACCGATCGCCGAGGCGACAAACTGCATCGTGAAGATGCTCTTGCCCGCCCCGGCCGGCCCGAGGACGAGCGCGCTCGAGCCTTGCTCGATGCCGCCGCCCAGCAGCGCATCCAGCCGGGGCAGCCCGCTGCTCAATTGCCTTCGGACGAAGCCCGAGCGGTGCTCGGCAGCGACCAGGCGCGGAAAGACCTGGACGCCGCCGGTGCGGATGGTGAAGTCGTGATAGCCGCCGCGGAATTGCTGGCCGCGGTACTTCAGGATGCGCAGCCGCCGCCGCTCGGCGCCGTAGGTCGGCGCCAGCTCCTCGAGGCGGGTGACGCCGTGGACGACGCTGTGCACCGTCTTGTCCTGGGTGTCCGAGGTCAGGTCATCGAGCATCAGCACCGTCGTGCCGCGCCGGGCGAAATAGTGCTTCAGCGCCAGGATCTGCCGGCGATAGCGCAGCGAGCTCTGCGCCAGCAGGCGGATCTCGGACAGGCTGTCCAGCACGATGCGCTGCGGCTGGACGCGCTCGATGGCGTCGAAGATCAGCCGCGTCGTCTCGCCAAGCTCGAGGTCGGACGAATACAGCAGGCTCTGCTGCTGGTCTTCGTTCAGCAGGCTTTCGGGCGGCACCAGCTCGAAGATCTCGACGTTGCCGTCGATCGTCCAGCCATGCGACGCGGCGCCGTCGCGCAGCTCGGCCTCGGTCTCGGACAGCGTGATGTAGAGCCCGGTCTCGCCGGCCGCGGCGCCTTCGAGCAGGAAGCGGAGCGCGATCGTCGTCTTGCCGGTACCGGGCATCCCTTCGAGCAGGAAGACGTGGCCGGACGAAAAGCCGCCGTTCATGATGTCGTCCAGCCCCGGCACGCCGGTGCGCGCCATTGGCGCCGGTACTCTGTCGGCCGTCATCAAACACTCCAATATCCCGGTTCGGGCCGGGCACGACTTTATACCGCGCGTTTCGACTGTATACGTCCAAAAACATAACCTTGGCTGCCGGCTCGCCAGAGCCGCCCACAGGCACCGCCGGCGGCGGCCGCGCCGCGATCCGGCCACTGGCGGGGCGCGGCGCTTTGCGCGAGACTGCGCCCGCAATTGGTGGAACGCGGCGGAGGGACGCCGGCAGGAGGGAAGATGACACGCGAGGAAAAGGTCGCCCGCTTCCGGGCGCTGCACCGGCCGGGGCAGCCGTTGCTGATGCCGAACCCCTGGGACCTCGGCAGCGCGCGGGTGCTGGCGGCGCTGGGGGCCGAGGCGCTGGCCACGACCTCGAGCGGGCACGCCTTCACGCTGGGCCGGCCGGACATGGGCCGCGTCAGCCGCGACGAGGCGCTGGAGCACGCGGCGGCGATCTGCGGCGCCGTCAATGTGCCGGTGAACGGCGACCTCGAGAACTGCTACGCGCGCGAGCCGGACCGGGCGGCCGAAACGATCGGGCTGGCGGCGAAGGCGGGGCTGGCCGGCTGCTCGATCGAGGACACCGACCTGCCGGGCAGCGACGCCTACCCGTTCGACCTGGCGCTCGCGCGGGTGGTGGCCGCGGTCGCGGCGGCGCGTGAGGCCGGGATCGTGCTGACGGCGCGGGCCGACGGGTTCCTGACGAAGGCCTACGACACGGCCGAGGCGGTGCGCCGCTGCCGCGCCTTCGCCGAGGCCGGGGCGGACGTGATCTACGCGCCGCTGGTCCCCGTCGAGACGCTGGAGGAGATCTGCCGGATCGGCCCGCCGGTCAACGCGCTGGCCGCCGGCAAGTTCGCCGAGATCCCGGTCGCCGAGTACGCCCGCATGGGCGTTGCCCGCATCTCGATCGGCGGCGCGCTGGCCCGGGCGACGCACAGGCTGATCGTCGATGCCGGCCGCGCGATGCTCGAGCAGGGCGACCTGACCCCCCTGACGCGCACCGCCGGGGCCGCCGAGATCGACCCGCTGCTGGAAAAGGGCGCCGGCGCGGGGTGAGCCGCCAGGCGGCCGGAGGCGGCGCGGGCTGTTCCACGGGGTGGGCGCTCCGCTCGCCGTGCCGCGCTTCAATCGCGCTCCGGGCCGAGCGCAGCCGGGCTCGCGGTGTCGCGCTCCGGCCCGCCCTGCCCCGCAACTCCGACCCGATCGCGGCGAAACCGCGCCGGATGTCCTGAAAGCGACCTGTCCGTCGCGAACAGGCGGTTCGCGGCGGGCGGCGCCGTGCAAGGTGTCCGGACGATTATCCGTGCCGGTGTGCTGCCGATGGACGTCGACCACCTGCTCGCCATTGTCGTCCGAACGATCGGCGCCGTGCGCGGGCGTGCGGCGCGGGGGTCTCCGGGCTGAGCCTTTGACCTCTCGGCGCAGCCATCACGCAGGACGACCCATGAGCACAGATCCACTGGACTGCGAACCCCGCCGCGTTGCACGCCGCGCGGGCGGCCGCGCCGCTCGCCAGGCGCTGCGCGCGGCACCGCTGGCCGAGGACGTCCGGCCCGTCCGCGCCGGCCTGACCGGCGGCACCTACTCGCCGCTGACCGAGGCCGGGGTGCAGCGCATCCACCAGGCGGCGCTGGACGCCTGCGAGCAGATCGGCTTTGCCGACGCGCCGCCCAGCGGCGTCGAGATCCTGACCGGCGCCGGCGGCGTCCTGGGCGAGGACGGCCGCATCCGCCTGCCCCGCGCGCTGATCGAGGACATGCTGGCCAAGGCCGCGCGCGACATCACGCTGCACGGCCAGGCGCCGAAGCACGACCTGCACCTGACCGGCACCCGCGTCCATTACGGCACGGCGGGCGCCGCGGTTCACGTCGTCGACGTCGAGAAGCGCGAGTACCGCGAGTCGACCGTGCAGGACCTCTACGACGCCGCGCGCATCGTCGAGGTGCTGGACAACGTCCACTTCTTCCAGCGGCCGATGGTCTGCCGCGACATCGTCGACAATCTCGAGATGGACCTCAACACGCTCTACGCCTGCGTGCGGGGAACGTCCAAGCATGTCGGCACCAGCTTCTCGGAGCCGCCGCACGTCGCCCCGGCCTTCGAGATGCTGCACATGCTGGCCGGCGGCGAGGCCGAGTGGCGGGCCCGGCCCTTCGTCTCGAACTCGAACTGCTTCGTCGTGCCGCCGATGAAGTTCGCGACCGACGCCTGCACGACGATGGAGCACTGCATCCGCGGCGGCATGCCGGTGCTGCTGCTCTCGGCCGGCCAGGCTGGCGCCACCGCCCCCGCGCCGATCGCCGGGACCATCGTCCAGGCGGTCGCCGAGTGCATGGCGGGCGTCGTCTACGTCAACGCGATGGCGCCGGGGCATCCCGCGATCTTCGGCACCTGGCCCTTCGTCAGCGACCTGCGCACCGGCGCGATGTCGGGCGGCTCGGGCGAGCAGGCGCTGCTCACCGCGGGCCTCGCGCAGATGCACCGCTTCTACGGCCTGCCGGGCGGCGCCGCGGCGGGGATCGCCGACGCCAAGCTGCCCGACATGCAGGCCGGCTGGGAGCAGGGCATCTCGAACGTCATGGCGGGGCTGGCCGGGCTGAACATGGTCTACGAGGCGGTCGGCATGCACGCATCCCTGCTGGGCTTCTGCCTGGAGTCGCTGATCCTCGGCGACGACATGCTGGGCCAGTGCCTGCGCTGCGTGCGCGGCATCGAGGTGACCGAGGACTCGGTCTCGCTCGAGGTCATGCGCTCGGTCTGCCTCGACGGGCCGGGGCACTATCTGGGGCACGCGCAGACGCTGGGGCTGATGCAGACGGAATACGTCTACCCGGCGCTGGGCGACCGGACCTCGCCCAAGGAGTGGGTCGAGATCGGCCGGCCCGACCTTGTCGCCAAGGCGATCGAGCGCAAGCGGCAGATCCTGTCGACCGTGTTCCCGCGCCACGTCCGGGACGAAGCCGACCGGGCGGTGCGCGAGCGTTTCGCCATCCACCTGCCGCAGCGGGCAGTGGGGCTCTAAGCGACCGGCGGCGCCGGCCGGCGGGGAAAGCGCCCCGGAGAGCGATGCAGCGATCACGACCGGCTCGCCAAGCGCGTGCCGGTCGGGGCTGCGTGCCGGCGACCGTGCCTGATCTGACGGACGTTGCGGGGTTGCCGAAAGGCGCGTGAATTCGCGGACAATTTTTCAACCACAGCGAGAGCGGGAGAACATCATGGCGAAGATCCAGGGCAGCTGCCTGTGCGGCAAGGTGCATTACGAGACCGACGCCGAGCCGGCGATGGTGGTCAACTGCTACTGCAAGACCTGCCAGAAGAACTCGGGCACCACCAACAGCTACAACTACGCCGTGCCCGAGGGGTCGGTGAAGATCACCGGCGACACGGTCAAGACCTACGAGGACCACTCGGGCGCCAGCGGCAAGCCGTTCTACCGCAAGTTCTGCTCGAACTGCGGCTCGCACTTCATCTCGGGCGGCGCGGCCTATGAGGGGCTGGAGTTCATCAAGGCCGGCACGATCGACGGCGACCACGCGGCGCCCGGCGCGCACATCTGGACCGACGAAAAGCTGAGCTGGCAGGCCCTGCCCGAGGGCGCGCAGACCTTCCCGAAGCAACCCGGGCTAGGGGGCGCATCAGGCCAGCCATGTCGCCGGTCGCGCTCGACGGGACAAAGCTGCTGATCCTTATGACGGCCGGCGGCGTGTTCGCTCTGGCCGGTCTCTGGCTGATGTTCCGCCCGCCGGTCCAGGGGCAGGCGGCGCACGTCGAGCTCTTCGGCATGAAGTTCCAGTCGTCCTCCGCGGGGCTTCTGGTCTTCCTGATCGGCGCGGTCTTCCTGGCCGTGCCGGTCTTCGTGCCCGAGCGCGAACAGCGGCCCGGCGGCGCAGCCCCGCAGGGTCCGGGCACGCCGGCGAGTCTCCGGGCGCAGGCGCGCCAAGGCGCCGGCGACGGCTGCGCCGGGAACACTGTCGTCCTTGCCGACGGCCGGACGCCCGGGAGATCGAGCCCAACGACCAGGTCCGGCAGGCAAATCGGGTGAAGCCGGGGTCCAGGGTCGCCGGCAGGACGACCGAGAGCAACGGCGACGACTCGGTTCCGGATCGACACATCACGGGTGCTCGACGAGCATCGAGGTCGGCGTGATCATCAGCGGTCGCGGGAACATCGTACGCGACATCTTCGACGAGAAACAGCAGGCAACGCGGCCACTTCACGTCCGCGGGCGGCGCACGAGAGCGACCGTCAGGAGATCGACGGCAGCAAGCAGTGCTCATACGTTCACCTGCGAGGCGGCGAACAACCTGACTACGAGTTCACGACCAGCTGGTGGATTCACGCGTCATGGCCCCGAGCGTGCGAGCGGCGGACGTCCGGGCGTGGCCTGGCCGGGACGCCCACCCCGAATGGCTCAGGGCAGCTTCTCCGCCAGCTCCGGCAGGACCTGGAACAGGTCGCCGACCAGGCCGTAGTCGGCGACCTGGAAGATCGGCGCCTCCTCGTCCTTGTTGATGGCGACGATGACCTTCGAGTCCTTCATGCCGGCCAGGTGCTGGATGGCGCCCGAGATGCCGACGGCGATGTAGAGGTCCGGGGCCACGACCTTGCCGGTCTGGCCGACCTGCCAGTCGTTCGGGGCGTAGCCCGAGTCGACCGCGGCGCGGCTGGCGCCCATCGCGGCGCCCAGCTTGTCGGCGACCTTCTCGATCAGCGCGAAGTTCTCCTTCGAGCCCATGCCGCGGCCGCCGGAGATCACGATCTTGGCCGAGGTCAGCTCCGGCCGGTCGGAGGATTCGACCTTGTCCTCGACCCAGGACGACAGGCCGGGGTCGGCGGCGGCCTCGCCCTGCTCGACCGGGCACGCGGACTGCTCGCCGGTCGCGTCGAAGGACGCGCCGCGAACGGTCACGACCTTCTTGGCGTCCGAGGACTTCACCGTCGCGATGGCGTTGCCGGCGTAGATCGGGCGGACGAACTCGTCCGGGCCCTTCACCTCCTGGATGTCCGAGATGACCATGACGTCCAGCATGGCGGCGACGCGGGGTGCCGTGTTCTTGCCCGAGGTCGTCGCCGGAAAGACGATGTGCTCGTAGTCGCCGGCGTATTTCAGAACCAGGTCGGTCAGCGGCTCGGCCAGCCGGTGGGCGTACTGGTCGCCGTCGACGTGGATGACCTTCTTGACGCCATCCAGCTTGGACACCGCCTCGGCCACCGAGGCGCAGTCCTTGCCGGCGCAGAGGACGTGGATGTCGCCGCCCATGTTCCTGGCGGCCGTCACCGACTTGGCGACGCCGTCGTCCAGCGTCTGGTTGTCGTGCTTCGCGATCAGCAGAACCGCCATTACAGGATCCCCGCTTCGTTCTTCAGCTTGGCCACCAGGTCGTCGACGCTCTCGACCTTAACGCCCGCCTTGCGCGTCGGCGGCTCGCCGACCGAGACGATCTGCAGCCGCGGGCTGACGTCGACGCCGTAGTCGTCGGGCTTCTTCGTCTCCATCGGCTTCTTCTTGGCCTTCATGATGTTCGGCAGGCTGGCATAGCGCGGCTCGTTCAGGCGCAGGTCGACCGAGACGATGCAGGGCATGTTGACCCGGATCACCTGCAGCCCGCCGTCGATCTCGCGCGTCACCTCGGCGCTGCCGTCCTTCAGCTCGATCTTCGAGGCGAAGGTCGCCTGCGGCCAGCCCAGCAGGGCCGCCAGCATCTGCGCGGTGGCGTTCACGTCGTTGTCGATCGCCTGCTTGCCGCAGATGACGATGCCGGGCTTCTCCTCCTCGACCACCGCCTTCAAGAGCTTGGCGACGGCCAGCGGCTCGATGTCGGTGTCGACGGTCTCGGCGGCCTCGATCAGGATGGCGCGGTCGGCGCCCATGGCCAGCGCGGTGCGCAGCGTCTCCTGCGCCTTGGCGACGCCGATCGAGACGACGATGATCTCCTCGGCCTTGCCCGCTTCCTTCATGCGGATGGCCTCCTCGACGGCGATCTCGTCGAAGGGGTTCATCGACATCTTGACGTTGGCGAGATCGACGCCGGTCTTGTCCGCCTTGACGCGGACCTTGACGTTGTAGTCGATCACGCGCTTGACGGGCACCAGCACCTTCATCGCGTTCTCCTTGATCGGAGTTCGGAGGCGCGTCTAGCGCGTTTCGGCCGCCGACCATACCGAAAAATCGACGCGCCCCGGCGCTCGGGCGGCATCGCCGCCAGACATCACGAGGCGGGTCGGTCGCGGCCCCCGCCCCGCAGCGGCCCCGGCCGCCCGGCCGCCGCAGCCCCCTACCTCAGCAAATGGCGCTGCCCGGCATGGAGGCGGTGCGGCCGCCGCTACCAATGGTCAGCGATTGGCGCCCGGCACCCAGAGCACGTCGCGCGCGCCGTTTTCGTTGGCGGCGCGCGAGGCGACGAAGAACCAGTCGGACAGCCGGTTCAGATAGCGGAGCGCATGCCCGTTGACCGCCTCGCGCCCGGCCAGCTCGACGGCCAGCCGCTCGGCGCGCCGGCTGACGGTGCGGCAGAGGTGCAGGTGCGCCGCCAGTGCCGTCCCGCCCGGCAGCACGAAGCTCCGCAGCGGCTTCAGCGCGCCATTCATCGCGTCGATCTCGGCCTCCAGCCGGTCGACCTGCGCCTCGTTCATGCGCAGCGGCGTGTATTCGGCCTCGGCATCCGCCTCGATGTCCGGCCGGCAGAGGTCGGCGCCGAGGTCGAAGAGGTCGTTCTGGATGCGCGCCAGCGCCGCGTCCATCTCGTCCTCCGCGTGCAGCCGGGCAAGGCCGACCGCGGCGTTCGTCTCGTCGACCGTGCCATAGGCCGAGACCCGCAGCGCGTGCTTCGCGACCCGCGCGCCGTTGCCCAGCGCCGTCTCGCCGGCATCCCCGGTGCGCGTGTAGATGCGGTTCAGGACGACCATGCCTCCCTCACCCCGCCGCCAGCGCCATCAGCACCAGCAGGATTACCGCCGTGAACTGCGCGGCGATGCGCAGCTGCATCATCTTGTTCTGCCGGCGCGAGCTCATCTTGCCGCTGCCGAACCCGCCGATCCCCGTCGCCAGCACCGCCACCGTCGCGAAGCACGCGATGCAGGCCAGGTAAAAGAAGAAGTTCATGCCGCCTCCTCAGCCGCGCATCAGGATGCCGTCGAGCCATCGCGCCGGCAGCAGCCGCTTCATGCCCCCCACCATATAGGTCGGTCCCGTCACATAGTAACGCGGCGCCGGGCGGCGGCTTTCCAGCGCGCGGACCAGTGTTCGCGTTACCGCCTCCGGCCCCAGCTCCATGAAGTCGCGGCTTGCCGTCGGTTGCGTAGAGCCGCGGCTCCAGCACCTGGCGGTAGAATGCCGCCCAGGGCGTGTCGGCCTTCTCGACCCAGCGCTCGTAATGCGCCTGCGCGTTCTGGCGAAACCGCGTTCCGATCGGCCCGGGCTCGATCAGCACGACCTCGACGCCGGTGCCGCGCATCTCCAGCCGCAGCGCGTCCGAGTATCCCTCGACCGCGAACTTCGTCGCGACGTAAGCGCCCCGCATCCGCGCCGCCACCAGCCCCAGCACCGAGGAGCACTGCACGACCCGCCCCCAGCCGCGCCGCCGCATCGCCGGGATCGCCAGCCGCGTCAGCTCGTGCCAGCCGAAGAAGTTCGCCTCGAAGATCTCGCGCAAGCCGTCGGTCGGCACGTCCTCCAGCGCCCCGGGCAGCGCCCAGGCGCCGTTGTTGAACAGCGCGTCCGGCCCCCCTCCGGTCGCCTCGGCGACCTCGGCGAAGGCGGCGCGGATCGAGCCCGCGTCCTGGTAGTCGAGCCGCAGGCACTCCAGCCCCTCGCCGCGCAGCCGCTCGACGTCGGCGGCCTTGCGGCAGGTGGCGAAGACGCGCCAGCCGCGCTTGGCCAGCGCGTGCGCCGCGTCGTGGCCGATGCCCGACGAGCAGCCGGTGATCAGGACGGACTTCATCGGCCGCGCGGTAGCAGGCCGCCCGGCCGCCGGCAAGGCCGCCCCGCGCCGCCGGTTGCCAGCGCGCCCCCGGCGGAGTATCCGGGGCGGGCGTGGCCTCGTAGCTCAGGGGATAGAGCAACCGCCTCCTAAGCGGTAGGTCGCAGGTTCGAATCCTGCCGGGGCTACGCCCGCCATCCCCCGCCTGACCGCCGGTCGCCCGCTGGCCGCCCGCCGCCGGGCAGCCGTGCCCCGGGCCCGCATATCGTCCGATTAGCAACAAATTAGCGAAGGATCGTTACCTATCGGATTGTCGAACTGGTTGCCGAATTCCGCGACGATCCGAAAGGCCCGCCCATGCCCAATTACGCCGCCCCGCCGCAACCGACGCCACCACGGCGCCGGCCGAGCCCGTCGCCCACGCCGTCGAGACGCTGCTCTCCCAGCTCGAGCGCGAGCAGGCATGGCTCGCCGACCTCCGCGCCGACACCGAGCGCTCCGAGCGCGCATGCCAGCGCCTGCTGGCCTCGGTCGAATCGGCGATCGGCACGCTGCCGGCCGAGCAGGCCCGCCCCTTCTACCTCCGCATCATGCGCCAGCGCCTCGACACCCCCCGCATGGGCCGCCCGCCGCGAGACGGCCGCCAGGCCGCGGTGCTCGACCTGCTGGCCTTCCGCGGCGAAGGCCCCGTCACCAACGCCGAGATCCGCGCGCATCTCGAGCAGCACGGCCTCAAGTCCAGCGTCGGCTATGTCGGCGGTCTCCTCTCGACGCTGGCAAAGGACGAGATCCTGATGCGCCTGTCGATGGGCCGCTACGCCATCAACACCAACCACGACCGCCTCCGCCACCTCCGCTGGCGCCGCGTGGCCGAGTCCGAGTTCGAGCTGCTGAAGGCGCAGCGGAAGCTGCTGAAGTCGGGAACGGTCCCGTAGGTGTGCCCGGAGTGTGATGGCGTATCGTTCTGCCGTCATGCGAGGGAGGGGCTATGGGCCAGGTACTGCACGGAAGCGCCGCGACCACGCACGCCGTCCGAGCTGCGATACAGCGATCGCAGGCTTCGATCGCGGAGCTGAGCCGGCGATACGGGATCAACCCGAAGACGGTGGCGAAGTGGCGTAAGCGCGAGACCGTCGCCGATGCGCCGATGGGGCCGAAGGAACGCCGCTCGTCCGTTCTCAGCAAGGAGGAGGAGGCGCTGGTCGTCGCCTTCCGCCGCCACACGCTGCTGCCGCTCGACGACTGCCTCTACGCCCTTCAGGCGACGATCCCGCATCTGACGCGATCTTCGCTTCATCGTTGCTTGCAGCGCCACGAGATCAGCCGATTGCCGGAGGTGGAGGGCTCAAAGCCGAAGACGGCGTTCAAGGCATATCCCATCGGCTTCTTCCACATCGACATCGCCGAGGTCCGGACCGAGGAGGGCAAGCTCTACCTGCTCGTCGCCATCGACCGGACCAGCAAGTTCGCCTTCGCCGAGCTGCACGAGAGGGCGACGCGGCGCGTGGCCGCCGACTTCCTGCGCCGCCTGGTCGAGGCCGTTCCCTACCGGATCCACACGGTACTGACCGACAACGGCACGCACTTCACCGAGCCGACCGGCGACGGCTGGAAGCCCGCGGACATCAGGCGGATGAGGGCCGCCGGTGAGCTGTTCCGCTGCCACTCCTTCGAACTCGCCTGCGCCGACCTCGACATCGAGCATCGGCTCACGAAGCCGAACCACCCGTGGACCAACGGCCAGGTCGAACGGATGAACCGCACGCTCAAGGACGCGACCGTCCGCCGCTACCACTACGAGACCCACGACGCGCTGCGGGCGCATCTCAGCACGTTCATCGACGCCTACAATTTCGCCAGGCGCCTGAAGACGCTTCGAGGCCTCACGCCGTTCGAGTTCATCGCCCAGAGATGGACATCTGAGCCGCACCGCTTCAGACTTCATCCAGACCATCTCATCCCGGGACCGAACACGTAGGGTGGGCACCACCACGATAACGCCGGCCGGCACAAACGCCGCCCGGCCGCCAACCCTGCGCGCCTAGTTGTCCGCGTCTCCGCCGAGGCCCGGCCCGCCATGCATGAACGCGGCGATTTCCTTCATCGTCAGGCTGCCGTCGTGATCCGTGTCGGCATACTTGAACAGGCGGGCGTGCACGGCCTGGACTTCCTCCAGCGACAGCTTTCCGTTCCCGTCCTGGTCGGCCAGGGCGAACATCATCAGCATCATGTGCCGATCCATGCCGCGGTCGTCATCGTCGTGCATGGGGTGGCCCATCATGCCCTGCCCCATCATGCCGTAGCCGCCGTAGCCGCCCATCATGCCGGGACCCATGCCCTGGCCCATGCCGTAGCCGCCCATCATGCCCGGGCCCATGCCCTGCCCCATCATGCCGCCCTGCTGACCGGAGGGCCGCGGCGCGGGCTGCTCCTGCTGGCCCTGCTGCATCTGCGCCGCCGCGACGCCCGCCGTCATGGCGACCGCCGCCACGCCCATGAGAAGTGTCCGCATATCCGTGTCCTTCCGTCGAGATCCGGCCACCCGCATCCGCCCGCCCTCGCGGCGGCGGAAGACCGGCCGTGCTTCGTCAACGGCAGAAGACTGCCCCGGTTTCCCCGCCCCCGCCTTGACCCACCTCAAAAGCGCGTCATCGGCGCAGGCGGCCCGTGCGTCGCCGTCGTCCCCGCCCATCCCTCCCGTGGTCCGCGCGAAGGCGGGGACCTCCCACCGCCACGCGCCACCGCACGGGATGCCCGCCTTCGCGGGCATGACGGCATTTCCCGGCGGTCTGGTCTTGCGTCATTCCCGCGAAAGCGGGAATCTCCTCGCATGCCCAAGCACTTCTTCGTCTACATGATGACGAACCGCCCGCAGGGCACGCTCTACACCGGCGTCACCAGCGACCTGCCCGGCCGCGTCTGGCAGCACCGCAGCAACGCCGCCGACGGCTTCACGAAGCGCTACACCCTGCACCGCCTGGTCTGGTTCGAGCCGCAGGCCGACGCCGAGAATGCCATCACGCGCGAAAAGCGCCTGAAGAAGTGGCGCCGCGCCTGGAAACTCCGCCTGATCGAGGCGCAGAATCCCGACTGGCGCGACCTCTACGAGGACATCTGCCGCTGACCGCCTGCGCCCACCCCTCGTCATTCCCGCGAAAGCGGGAATCTCCGCGGAACCACTCCCCCACACTGCAAGAGATGCCCGCCTCCGCGAGCATGACAACGGCGCCGCCGCCCGCCACCCCGCCGTCGTCCCCGCGAAGGCGGGGACCTCCATCCGTTCCGCACACCGGCACGAGATGCCCGCCTTCGCGGGCATGACGGCCAACGCCGCCGCCCGCCACCCCTCTCGGCGTCCCCGCGAAGGCGGGGACCTCCCACCGCTCTGGCCCAAGGCTTCCGATATTAAGCCGCTTGCGCTACATATAGCGGGCCGGAGGGTGACACACCCCTTCTTGTAGATTCTGAACCTCGCAAGGCCCGCAACCATGGCGAACCGGAAGAAGTGGGAACATTTCGAGAGACTAGTCGCCGCCGTGCATCGGGCAGCAGATGAGGGCGCCGATGTGCGTTGGAACGAGAAGATTAACGGCAGACAGTTCGATGTCGTCGTGCGCTACACGAAAGGATTATACAACTTTTTGATCGTTGTCGAGTGCAAGGACTACAAAACGCCCGTCCCGGTGAGTGACGTAGAGGCGTTCGTTACAAAGTCACGATCTGCAAAAGCGAACCGTGCTATTATTGCAAGCAGCTGCGGGTTTCAGTCGGGCGCCGCTAAAGTTGCAAGGGAACACGATATAGTTCTTCTGCACTTCCAGGAGCGCGATAGAGACTACGCCAAGTATGGGCAGATTTTCAACGGAAAGATTGAAGTTCGGCATATCACTGAGATCGCGCTACATTTTCAAGACGGAAAAGTCTTCTACCTCTCGACTTTCTCGAACGAGGTGGAATACTGCTTCGCACGCTCGAGATTTTTTTGGTCCTCGGATTTCTTCCATTGACAAGCTTATCGAAGCCCACACCCCTCTCGAAGACACAGAGATCAAAGATGGGAGGAGGATAAAGTTTGACCTTCCGAAAGGTGCCTTTCTTTCTTCAGAGGATGATTTGATGGTTCC
>CAVRHY010000006.1:0-56032 GCA_963721105.1 uncultured Alphaproteobacteria bacterium
ACACGACAAACTGGCCCTCTGGCGACATGAGGATCTGGCCCCCTCGGTGAGCTGAGAGGAGGGTCTGGATGACCATGTTGACGACGACGACGCTGCCGCGGACCGGGGGTCTGCGGAGGGACGAGATGCTGGAGCCGGACGATGTGTCGGCCATGCTGAAGCTGAAGGCGCTTGGCTGGGGGCACGTCGGATTGCGGCGGAGCTCGGGTGCTCGCGGACGACGGCTCGGCGTTGGCTGAGGGAGGGCGAATGGCGCAGACCGTCGCCGCCTCCGCGCCCGAAGGCCCTGGACGGGTTGGAAGTCTGGCTCGATGAGCGCTTCCGCCGTCATGGTGGCAACGCCGACGTGGTGCGCCAGGAGCTTGCCCGCGAGAAGGGCGTCATTGTGAGCCTGCGCACGGTGGAGCGGGCGGTTGTTCACCTGCGTCAGGCGTTGCGCGCCGAGGCGCGGGCGACGGTGCGCTTCGAGACCCGGCCGGGCGAGCAGTTGCAGATCGATTTCGGTCAACGGCGGGTCGAGATCGACGGCGCGCTGCGGCTGGTGTCGTTCTTCGTGGCGACGCTCGGCTACTCGCGGCGAATCCACGTGCGGGCGTTTCCCGGCGAGCGGCAGGAGCATTGGTTCGCGGGGATGGAGAGCGCCTTCGCAGCCTTCGGCGGCGTCCCGGCGGAGGTGCTGCTCGATAACGCCCGCGCGCTGATCCTGAGCCACGACGTGGCCAGCCGCGAGGTGGTGCTGAACCCGAAGCTGCATGCCTTCGCGCGGCACTGGGGCTTCCGGGTCCAGGCCTGCGCGCCTTATCGGCCGCGGACCAAGGGAAAGGACGAGCGTGGCGTCGGCTACGTGAAGCGCAATGCCGTCGCCGGCCGCCGCTTCGAGACCTTCGAGGCACTCGAGGCCCATCTGGCGCGCTGGACGCGGGAGATCGCCGACCAGCGGGTGCACGGCACGACCGGCGAGGCTCCGGTGTTGCGATTTGCCCGCGACGAGGCCGGGAAGCTGAAGCCCCTGCCGCGATGCGGACCGTTCCTGGCGACGCGCGAGCTGAGCCGGCGCGTCGGGCCCGATTGCGCGGTGGAGCGACGCTGGTCCTTGCGCGCGATCTCGCGTTCGCAGAGGAACGCCAGCGCATCGCGCAGCGTCATCTCCGAACGGGCGACCTCGTCGAGGAGCGTGTCGAGCTGATCCCGGACCGCGGTCAGCTTCAGTCGCGTCAGCATCCGGTCAAGCTCGGACTGCATCTCGGCGCCCATCACCAGGCCCCTCCGGCCGCGGCCTCGCACTCGGCCAGCGGGCGCAGCAGCGCCGGCATCACGCTCGGCGCATCGTTCGACCGCGCCCACTTCGATGGGGTCGCCGGCGCCGCGGGCCGTGTGATCCGGGGAGGTGCCGCGGCGGATCGACATGAGCTTCGGTCTGGCGAAGTTCCCGTTCGTGCGGGACCTGACCGGCTTCGACTTCGCTGCCCAGCCCTCGGTCGACAAGGCGCAGATCCGCGACCTCGCGACCGGGCGCTTCATCGCCAACGGCGACGCGCTCCTGCTGCTCGGTCCGCCGGGCGTGGGCAAGACGTACCTGGCGGTGGCGCTCGGCCGCGCAGCGATCGTCGCCGGCTATACGGTGCTCTTCACCGGGGCGATGGAGCTGGTCGCCAACCTGGCCAAGGCGCAGGCGGCACCGCCCGCCTCGAGGAGCGGCTGACGCACTTCGCCAAGCCGAAGCTCCTGATCGTCGACGAGCTCGGCTACCTGCCGCTCGAACCCGACGCCGCACATCTCTTCTTCCAACTCGTCAGCCGCCGCTATGAACGGGGCGCGATGCTGATCACCTCGAACCGGGCCGTCGGCGAGTGGGGCAGCGTCTTCGGCGACCCGGTGGTCGCCACCGCGATCCTCGATCGCCTGCTCCACCACAGCCACGTGATCACGATCCGCGGCGACAGCTATCGGCTGCGCGAGAAACGCCGCAGCGGGCGCCTGCAGAAGCCCGCTGCGGCACCCGAAACAGAAACTGCATCGAGCTGAAGGGGGCCAGTTCTTCGTGTCGCCCCCGGGCCAGTTCCGAATGTCGCTGGACACCGCGACCAACGCTCGCCGACGGTGGGCGCTGCATGAGCAGACACAAGCACCCGACCACTTCATCGAAGGGCCTCATCGAGAATCTCGGCGATCGTGCCAGCGAGACGGTCGAGCGGCACCTCTGCGCGGGCGTTGGGATAGTACTCCGTCACGTGCCGTGTTCCGGGACCGATGCCGAGACCAATCAGATCGATGCCGCTCGCGCTAACCTGCTCGACTGCCGATGTCAGGTCCTCGGGCGTGCTGTGTCGACCGGCCGGTCGGCCGTCGGACAGCACCATGAGGACCCGTCGCAGGCCAGCGGCTGCCGGCAGGTGCTCGGACGCTTCGAGCACCGAAGGCCCGTCATCGTTGTAGCCCGCCTGGTTGTTGCCGCCTGCCCGCCGATTTTCGACCTCCTCGATCATGTGTCGGCGGATTACATCCGGATCGAACGATCCGCCCTTCCGCGCGATCGGAATCAGAACGTCCTGGAAGCCGAAGATGCGCCATTCCAGCCGGTCGAGATTGGAGAACGCTAGGGCGATCGCACCGACCGCCGCGGCGGCGTGCGCGATCTCGGGCCCGGCCATGCTGCCGCTGAGATCCACGAGGATGACGACGTGCGCCTCGGCGAGATTGGCAGGCGTCTCGCGCCGCATCCAGACCCGGTCGAACTCGCGGTCGGCCTCGCGCTTCAAGAGCGCCCTGACATCGACGCGGCGACCGGACCGGAAGCCGCGCCGCCACCGGCGCGGCCGATCGGAGCCGAAATGCTCGCGCAGCGCCTCGGTCAGGGCGGCGACCTGCCGATCCGCCGCTCTCGCGAGCGCCGACGCGTCTTCGACCTGCCCCGGGCCGAAACGTGCGCGTCCGCGGCTGGGCGGCCTGCCGCGGATGCCTGCGCCGGGCATTCCGTGCGGTTCGTCCGCGCCCGGAGGGGAGAGACTACGGGTGACGAAGTCTTCGAGCGCCTCCAGAAGCGCCGGGTCGGCCTCGCCGGTGTCGATCGGACAGGCGAGCGGAAGCGCCGCCGCCACGCGCGCCCGCGGCAGTGCTCCTCTGCCCGTGCAGGGCCTTGTCGAGTTGCTCGTCGCCTGACGCGGCGCCGGCGACTAGCGAGACGTCGTACTCGATCAGCTTCGCGAAGGCGGGCGCGATTTCTCGCTCTGCCAAGCGATGTGCCCGCAAGGCGGCGAGCATCGAAAGCGCGCCTTCGAAGGGCATTCCGACGATTCGCGTGCCCAGCAGCGGTCCCAGCTCGTCCTCGCAGGCGCGCATGATCTCGCGGCCGGACAGGGCCCTCGACAGATCCTGCGGAAGGTGGTCGCAGGCATAGGACCGGCGCGCGGCTCCGGTCCGAACGAGCGCATCGGCCGCCGCGTCCGGCAGCACCAGCCGCGAAGGGACGCCGTAGCCAACCGCTTCGCCGACTGCCGCACCTGCGAGGAAACCCAGTGTCGCCGAATGGAACGGACGGCCCGGGAAAGGGTGGTGCCGCCGCAGCGCCGCGACCCACCGGCGCATGCCGCTGCCATAGGCGCGGTACAGGAATTCGTGCACCCTTGGGTCCTCGATGGCGTTCGACAGCGCGCCGGAGAGGCCACGCGTCATGCCGTCGAATGGCGCAAACTCGAGATAGTGCGAGATATGGCAGTGCGCGGCCTCGTGGCCGACGGCGCCCCGGTCGGAGTCGTTCACCGTCTCCGGCCGTTCGGGTGAAAGCTGCATGGTGCCGGACTCCGGCGCGTAGGCCCATGCGCCGTCGACCGCCTCGAGCCGTGGATTGCGGGTCAGACCGGACGCGAGCGTCGCGCAGTGGCGGAAGGCGGAGTTCATGGTTCATTCTCCCCCTGCGTCAAGCCCGTTCGCGGCTGCAATGTCCTCGACGATCGCGGTGGCGTCCGGGGTCAGCAGCCCGAGATAGCGCCCTCTGACAGCGGCCGCCGCGGCCCGGTTCGGGGTGGCGCCCGACTGGACGAGCGCGTGAATGTCCTCGATGGCGCGGGCGAGACTGCGCCGCGAGAAGGCGCACGCCCCCACCGGCGTCCAGCAGCTGCCGCGGCCGTCCTGGGCCGCCGCCATTGCGGCCGCCTGCGCCTCGGCGTGGAAGCGGCCGAGGTTCTCGAGCAGAGCATCCATTCCGGGCGCCTTGGCCAGTCCCGGGTAGATCGGGGAGACGCGGCCGCCGCGATAGATCCGGCCGCCGACCTGGATGCTCGGCATCTCTCCGAATACGCAGCGCCGCAGGAACGCGACGTGCGAACCGGCACCGGGAAGGCCTGTCCTGAGGCCGGAGTACCGCTCGATCAGGTCCGGCGAGAGCGCCTGCCGGCCCTGGTAGCTCACCGGATTGCACGCGGCCGCGAGGAGGAATCCCTCCGCCGCATCGACGCGCTCCACGCCGCGTTCCTGCAGACCCAGCGTCGGGCGGCGCTCGTGCACCTCGTGCAGGCGCACGTGCAGCGAGCTCGGTGCCAGGTTGACCTCGTCCAGCAGCAGGACCGCGCCCTCCCGCATCGCCCTTGTCACAGCGCCATCGGTCCACTCCCACCAGTCACTGGTCGGCGTGATCTGTCCGACCAGGTCCTCGAGCTGGGTCTGCTCGCTGAAGTTCACGATGTAGAGAGGCCGCCCGGTCAGGTGAGCGAAGGCATGCACGCTGGCCGTCTTGGAGGTCCCCGTTTCTCCCACAAGAAGAGCGGATCGCCTGCGCAGATCGGCCTCGGCCAGGAAGGCCAGCCCGCGGGCAGTCTCCGGGTCGATCGTGAAGGCTTCGGGAGGAGTCGGCACGCGGGCGTGGCCCCCCGTCCTCACCCTGAGGATATGCTCGCCGATGCGCATTTCCTCGCCCACCCGCTCGATGAAGGTTGGCATGCCCTCTGCGAGGTCATGCGGCACGATGCAATCGGCCGTCTCCCGCTCGCCCGGACGCCCCGAATGCGCCGATCCGTTATCGCAACACTGCCGCCAGCCCTTCGATGCCGTGCCATGCATGCGCAGCGCCTTTCTTTCGGTCATGGAGACGATGATCCGTCGATTGCTCTCGCCCGGCGCTCTGGACAATTCGAGTGCAGGTGCGTCGGGGAGCGTCGAGAGGCGGTCGCGTATCGCCTTTGCGAAGCTTCGCTTGGCCGTGTCGAAGATCAGGTAGTCGCCGTCTGCGGGCCGGCTGTCGGTCCGCATGTGTCTGAAGCCGGCGTCGAAGAGCTCCCGCCGGATGAATTCGGCCTCGGGCTCGTCCGCGCGTATCGTGACCTCGTATGCGCCCGGGTCGTTTCGCTCGTGGTCCAGGCTGCCGTCCATCGCCGCGCCGAAAGGTGCGTCGATCTCGATGACGGCGTCACTGCCGCCTGTGAAGTTGATCACGTGGTCGACCTCGCCCGTGTCGAGCATGACGACCTCAATCGCTTCCCGGATCGTCTCCCGCAGCTGGAGCGAGTATTCGGCGCCGCCGCCACGGCGCACCTCGAAACCGTGCGAGACCCGGTCGGGCATCGTGCACGTTCTGATCCGGTCGAAGCCCCTCGAACGGAGCGCCGCAACGAGCTTCTGGCCCGACACCTTGTCGTCCCGGTAAACCCGGACAGTCCATCGGCGTGGATCGTCGCCCGCGTACGGCCTGAGTGTGCCGTCTCGGAGTTCCTTGATCGGGAGCTTCACGGTGACGTTGGAGCGAGTGCGCGTCGTGACACGCTCAATCGGGAAACTCGCAGTGTCGCGAGGCGGCAGCACCGACTCCGCGGCGACGATCAGGCGCCCGATAATGCCCTCTGCTCCGGTTGCACCGACGGCGCCAGGGTCGATTTGGATGCGTTCGATGCGTCCGGGAGCAAGGATGCGGGGGGTGACATCGAAGCCGCATTTCTCGAAGGCCGCGACGCAGCGGGGCAACGTCTCCGCGTCATCGGTCTCGAGATGGACCTTGCCCACCAACTTCTTCAGGGCGGGGGTGAGGAAATCGACGACAAGACCCCGTTCGTCCGCACCGTTCCGCCAGCGCTCGGCGACGACGATCTCGGGAAGCACAGCGTAGTTGGCCAGAACGAACGCGGCGGCCGAGACCGCGAGGGGCGACGTGCCCATGTCCCGCAGGCGGTCTGCAACCAGTCCGCTCTCGGTCTCGCTTGTGACATTGGAGAAGCCGGCGGTCCTCGAACGAGTCGGCGATCGCCTGGCCCGTGTCTGCATCCGGGCAACGCACGAGGACGGGCTTCCTTAACGCGTCGCGTTCGCCGCCAATGCGTAGCCTTAGCTGGCCGGGTCCCAGGCACTCCGAGACAATCCGCTCATCGACGAGCGGTCCGAGCGCCCTCAGCAGCGCGCCGAAAGATTCAGGCAGCGGTCCCGACGGCACCGCCAGGGTCGTCTCGTCGCTCTCGGTTGCCTCACATTGCCGGAGCGAGACCTCGGCGCCCGCCGACCGGAGCCGAGCCTCAACCACCTGCGCCAGCGGCCAATGCGGCGCGGCAACATCGATCTCGACCGCGTGCGACGAGCCGCGAGAATTCGACGACACTTCATTCATGCTGCACCTCGCGTCCCTATCGGTGACCATGTGCACGCCGTGTCCGAAGGCCGCGGTCGCAAAGCCGCCGGGCGGGCCGGGCACCACACGAATCGAGGCTGACACGGCCCGGAAGTAACTCAATGGAGGAATCTCCTTGAGATTCCGCGGGAGTTCTCCGACCCTGAAATTCGCTCGATCTACCCGGTGGAAGCCATGGCAAGCTTCACGAGGTGGAGGGATGACACGCGAGATCCTGCTGAACGATGACCTGTTCCTTCATCGCGTCGCGCGCATGCTCGTCAAGGAAGGGCGCGGGGTGCCGCAGATCCACAGCGCGCTGTTGGCAGCGTATCCCGATCTCAAGTCGCAGACGATCTATCGCGCGGTCGGGGTGCTGGGAAAGCGGAACATCATCTCATACAATCCGAAACGCGAGATCGACCTCGAGGAGGCGCTCCACAAGACATTCGAGATCCCGCGATCGAGCGTCCACGTCGTCAAGTTCGCTCATGACGTGCCGTCCGAGGCAGCGCGGATCGCGAGGGACATTCTCGTCAGGGAGTGGAGCAACCGCGGCCGCAGCCCCAAAGCGCCGATCGGGCTGGGACTGGGCCCGGGCCTGACGACCGCCGAAATGACGTCGGAGCTAGGCCGGCTGCTGGAGACCTCTTCCCCCGTCCGGCTTCGACTGTTCGCTCTCGCGGGAGGCGCGCCTCCCGACGAGCCGGAAGTCTCACCGATAAGCTTCTTCTCGGCAATTCCTGACGCGATCGTCGAAGGGCGGGTCGGCCTGTTTGCGCCCAACCTCATCTGGAACAGCGAGTTCGAGAAGATGATGCAATCGCCGGGTGTGAAGGAAGCCATGGCGATGAAGGACGAGATCTTCCTCTGCGTGACATCAATGGGAGACGCAAGCGATGAACGAGACCTCCTGAACAGGTTCCTCGGAGCACAATCCGGAGAGGCCTTGAGAGGGATCACGTCCAAGGGCTACGTCGGCAACATCCAGTATCGCCCCTATTCCGGCGATGGCCCGATCCTGGAGAGCGACGACGACTACCGAGCCATCACGCTGTTCGAGATCGCCGATCTGGTGCAGCGCTCGAGAGAGCGCGACAAGCACACGATCCTGATGGCCAGAAGCAAATCCGAGGCGTCCATGGTCCCGCTTCTGCGCAATCGTGACCTGAGAATTTTCACCGAGCTGGTCACCGACAGCGAAACGGCAATCGGGGCATGCAATAATAAGTGAACGTCCGAGAGGCTCCCAGGGCAGGCCGTTCTCGTTCAGGATGTTCTGGATCGTGATCGACGAGACGCGTTCGGCATTGCGCTCGAACCAATGGCGCACAACGGCTCACGCCTCCAGCGCAGCAGCGCCTTGTCGCGGCGGTTGCAGCCATGGCCGGGTGTTCCAGAGCCAGTGCCTTGATCGCCTCCACAGTCTCTGGCGGCATTTGCCATCGTCACTCGGACCGATGGCGTTCCGATGGCCAGCCGCACGTCAGCGCGGCGCCCAGCGCCATCGCGACGGCGGCTTGCGTCGGCTCGATCACGGGCACCGCCAGCGCCTGCTCGAGCGGCGCGCGGTGCCTGGCCATGCCGGCGCAGCCGAGGACGATGGCGTCGGCGCCGTCGCCGAGCAGCGCGCGGCCGACCTCGGTCAGCCGCTCGAGCGTGCGGTTGCCGCGCGCGCTCTCGTCCACCGTCATGTTCGCCGGGCGCTCCGCCACCACGCGGTCGAGCGCGCCCATGCGGCGCATGTAGAGGCGGTGGCGGCGGACCGAGGCCTCGGCTACGGCGATGATGCCGACCCGGTCGCCGCGGGCGAGCGCGGTCAGGAGCCCGCTCTCCTGGATCCCGAAGACCGGCGCGCTGGCGACCGAGCGGCACGAGTCGATGCCGGGGTCGGAGTAGCAGGCGATGACGAAGGCGGCGGCGTCGGGGCGCCCCTGCACCAGCCGGACCAGCGGCAGGACCACGCTGTCGGAGTCGACCTGGCTCTCGATACCGAACGGGCCCTCGGCGAGCGTCAGGCACTCGATGGCCGGGCCGCCGGGGAACCGGAACGGCTCCAGCGCTTCGCTGAGCCCGTCGGTGACGGCCTGGTTCGAGTTCGGGTTGATGACGACGATCGGCCCGCCGTCCGCTCGCTGTTCCGCTCATGGCGCGATCCTCGCGCCGAAGTTCCGCGCCGGGTCCAGCTCGGCCGCCCGGTGGCCGGCATAGCCGGTCAGGTCGACGGGTTTTCGCGCGACGAACCGGCCGTCGCCGGGCTGGCCGAGCAGCAAGCCGTCCTCGACGACGCGGCGCCCGCGGCTGAGCACGGTGACGGGCCAGCCCCGCACCTCGCGGCCCTCGAAGGGGTTGTAGTCCATGTTGTCGTGCATCCGGCCGGCGACGCGCACCTCGTCGGGGTCCCAGATCGCGATGTCGGCGTCCGAGCCGACGGCGATGGTGCCCTTGGCCGGGTGCAGCCCGTAGATCTTCGCCGCGTTGGTCGAGGAGAGCGCGACGAACTGGTTCAGCGTGATCCGCCCGCCGTTGACACCTTCCGAGAACAGGAGCGGCAGGCGCATCTCGATGCCGGGCATGCCGTTGGCGATCTGGCGGAAGGTCGGGTTGTTGCCGGCGTGGAACTTGCCGCTGGCGTCGAAGCGGTAGGGCGCGTGGTCGGACGAGACGAGCTGGAAGGTGCCGGCCTGGACGTGCCGCCACAGCACCTCCTGCGTGGCCGCGTCGCGGAGCGGCGGCGAGCAGATGTACTTCGCCCCCTCCAGCCCCGGCCTGTCGAGGTCGTCGGCGGTCAGGAAGAGGTATTGCGGGCAGGTCTCGCCGAAGATCTTCGCGCCCGCGTTCCGCGCGTCCTGGACGATCGCGCGCGCCGCCGGGCGTCGAGACGTGGACGATGAGGAGCGGCGCGTCGACGAACTTCGCCAGCGTGACGGCGCGGAAGATCGCCTCCTCCTCGGCCAGCGCCGGGATGGCTGGGGGCGTGGTAGCGCGGCTCGACATGGCCGGCGTCGAGCAGGCGCCGGGCCATCCACTTCAGCATCTCGTTGTTCTCGGCGTGCACCATGGTCAGCGCGCCGTGCGCCTTGGCGACCGTCAGGATGTCGAGGAACTGCGCGTCGTCGATCCGGGTCAGATCGTAGGTCATGAAGACCTTGAACGACGTGACGCCGCGCGCGAACGCCTCGGGCAGCTCCTTCGTGACCGCCAGCTCGGTCGGGTCGGTGACGATCAGGTGGTACGAGTAGTCGATGACCGACTTGGCCGAGCGTTCGTCGTAGAGGTCCAGCGTCTCGCGGATCGTCATGCCGCGGTGCTGGGCGGCGAAGGGCACGAAGCAGGAATTCCCGCCGAAGGCCGCCGAGATCGAGCCGGTGCGATAGTCGTCGGCCGGCATCAGCCCCATGCCGGATTCCTGCTCGATATGGCAGTGCGCCTCGATTCCGCCGGGCAGGACCAGCTTGCCGGTCGCGTCGATCGCGTCCGGGGCCTCCAGGTTTCTCGGCAAGCGCGGCGATGCGGCCGTCGCGGATGCCGATATCGGCGCGGAAGGTGTCGGAGGCGGTGGCGACCGTGCCGCCGCGGATGACGAGGTCGAAGTCCTGCATGGCGGCCTCCCTCAGCCCGGCTGGCCGTCCGGGTAGATCACGCCGGTCTGGCCGGTGATCCGCCCGTAGTGCTCGACCCGGCGGTGGCGCTTGAAGTCGAACATGGTCTTCTTGCCGAAGGTCGCCGCGTCCATGTCGCAGGCGTGGACCAGCAGCTCGTCGCCGTCGGTGCGGGCGCGTTCCACGACCTGGCCGTTCGGGTCGACGATGATGCTGCCGCCGAAGAGGCCGTGGCCGTCCTCGACGCCGGCCTTGGCGACGCCGACGACCCAGGCCGAGTTCTGGTAGGCGCCGGCCTGCATCGAGAGGTCCGAGTGGAAGACGCGCAGCTCCAGCGGCTCGTCCGGGCGCTGCGAATTGGTGGTCGGCGTGTTGTAGCCGAGGGTGATCAGCTCGGCACCCTGCAGGCCGAGCTCGCGGAATGCCTCGGGCCAGCGCCGGTCGTTGCAGATCAGCATCCCCATCCAGGCGTCGAGGTTGCGCCAGACCGGGAAGCCGAGGTCGCCCGGCTCGAAATAGCGCTTTTCGAGGTGCTGGTGCGTCCGCTCGGGGTCGTACTCGGCGTGGCCGGGCAGGTGGACCTTGCGGTACTTGCCGACGATGTTGGCCCCGGCGTCGGTCAGGATCGAGGTGTTGTAGCGGTGCCCGTCCGGCGTCAGCTCGGCATAGCCGAAGCTGATGGCGATGCCGTGCTCGCGGGCGCGGTCGAAGAGGGGCTGCGTCTCGGGGCCAGGCATCTCGCGCTCGAACCAGCCGTCGATCTCGGCCTGGTCCTCGCTGTACCAGCGCGGGAAGAAGGTCGTCAGGCAGAGCTCCGGGAAGACGACGATGCCGCAGCCGGCGGCCTTCGCCTCGTCGAGGAGCGCGATCATGCGGTGGACCGCGTCGGCCCGGCTGTCGGCGCGCTGGATCGGCCCCATCTGGGCCGCACCGATGACGATCTTGCGCATGGTCTCCTCCTGGTGTCCGGCTCGCAGGTTGTGCCAGGGCGTCGCCGCCGTCCAGAGGGGAGCGGCGATCATCGCCGATCTGTTGACAGGACGGGCGGCGCCGGGCTCTGATCACGCGATGGCCCGCCCGATCGTTCTCTACGAGAACCTGCGCACCGTCGCCTACGCCCCCTTCTACCTCGCCATCGAGCGCGGCGAATGGGTGCGCGAGGGAATCGAGGTCGAGGTGCGCCTCTCGCCCGAGCCGGTGGAAACGGCTCAGGGACTGCTCGACGGCCGCGCCGACGTCTCCTGGGGCGGGCCGATGCGGGTGATGCTGCACCACGACCGCGACCCGGACTGCCCGCTGGTCTGCTTCTGCCAGGTGGTGGCGCGCGACCCGTTCATGCTGGTCGGGCGCGAGCCGAGGCCCGCCTTCCGGTTCGACGAGCTGCGCGGACTGCGAATCGCCGTCGCCTCCGAGGTGCCGACGCCCTGGATGTGCTTCCAGGACGATCTGCGCCGCGCGGGCATCGACCCGGCCGGCATCGACCGCGCGACGGACGCACCGATGGCGGAGAACCTGGAGCGCCTCGCGGCGGGCGAGGTGGACGTCGTGCAGGTCTTCGAGCCCTATGCCGCGCGCGCCGAGGCCGAAGGCGTCGCGCATGTCTGGCACCGTTTTGCGGGACGGGGCGATCTCGGCTACACCTCGTTCTACACGACGCGCGAGTTCCTCGACGGAAACCGCGCGACCTGCGCCAAGCTGGTGCGCGGCATCCACCGGGCGGTGACGGCGCTCTACGCCCAGCCCGTCGAGACGACGGCCGAGGCGGTGGCAGGCTACTTTCCCGACCTGCCTGCGCCTCTTCTGACGCGCGCCATCGCGGGCTACCGCAAATTCGCAGCTCTGGGCACGAATGCCCGGCCTTCCCGCCTGGACCGTCGTTGCGCTGAAGGCGGCGCTCCTGTCGGGCGGCCTCATCCGCCGCGACATTCCCTATGACCGGTTAATCGACGACAGCCTGGCGGGCGCAATCGGCGACGCGGCGACCGACTGCCGAGGAGGCTGCTGAAATGAATCACATTGGCGACACAACTCAAGCGGCGGAATCACGCGGATCCCGCCATCGACATCGGCCCCTTCCTGGCCGGCGACCCGGAGGGCAAACGCCGCGTGGCGGCAGAGGTCGGCCGCGCCTGCCGCGAGATCGGCTTCCTCGTCATCTCCGGCCACGGCATCCCGGAGCGGAGGATCTCGACGCTTGTCGAGCGCGGCTTCGCCTTCTTCGACCTGCCCGTCGAGGTGAAGAACCGCTGGCATCCCACCGGCGAGGCGAAGCAGCGCGGCTGGCACGGCATGGCGACGCGCGGGCTGTCGGCGACGCTGGGGCGGAACGCGCCAAAGGATCTGCGCGAGAGCCTGTTCCTCGGCCCGCTCGACGATCACCGGGCGGAGTATGCCCATATCCCGGAGGCCGCGACCGCCTATGCGCCGAACCTGATCCCCGACCGGCCGGAGGGCTTCGCCGAGGCGGTGACGCAGATGTACCGCGCCTACGAGGGGCTGGCCGCTGACCTGCTGCGCATCTTCGCCGTGGCGCTCGACATGCCCGAGGACCATTTCGCGCCGCTGATCGACCGGCACTTCTCGATCCTCAGCGTGCATCACTACCCAGCCCTCACCGAGCCGCCGATGCCGGGCCAGCTCCGCACCGGCGAGCACACGGATTATGGCGCGCTGACGATCCTGGCGACGACCGAGGCGACCGGCGGGCTCGAGGCGCGGCGCGCGGACGGGACCTGGCTGCCCGTGCAGCCCGAGCCGGGCGATCTGGTCGTCAATCTCGGCGACATGATGCAGCGCTGGACGAACGAGCGCTGGGTCTCGACCATGCATCGGGTCGCGGTGCCGGAGAACCTGAACGACGCGATGAGCCGGCGAATGTCGATCGGCTACTTCATGCACCCGAACTACGATGCCGAGATCGCCTGCATCCCGACCTGCCTCGCGCCCGGCGAGGCGCCGCGCCACCCGTCGATCACCGCTGGTGGCCACATCCGCGCCAAGATCGAGGCGAGCCACAGGGGATAGCAGCAGCCGCTGGCCGCGCGGGGGGGCGCCTACCATGCGGGCGGGTTGGCGAGGCGCCCACCCTACGGCCGACGCGCCGGATTTTGCCGTTCGGCCCGCGTCAGCCCAGTTCGGCCAGCACCTCGTCGGCTCGATGAACCGGCGCGGTAATCCCTACGACAACCCTCAGGCCAAGAGCCTCATCAAGACCGGAAGAGCTATCGACCGACGGCGTAGGCCAGCATGAAGCGCGGCATTGCGGATATGCCGGCGCTGCAAGGAGCAAGTTCCGGGTGCTCACGCGTGAACACCCGATCAAGCCATTGAAGCCAATGGGTTTCTGAAAGGTGGGGTGAGCGCCCCACGGCAGCATTCCGCATCACGTCAACCGGGCCGCGGGGTGACGGACGGGCATGCCGCAATCGTTCCAAAGCCCGGTATAATTCTCTTAAATGCAAGAATTTGTTGACAGGGGATCGAACTCATCGGACGCTGTCAGTCAGTAGCAAGGCAATTGTGTCGCTTCGAGAAGACTGTGACCTCCTTTTCCTGCAAAGGATCAGGGGATTTTTTCGATTTATTGATTTAATACAGTAGACTTAATCGTACTCGGCCTGCGGCCGGGGCCAATGGTGCCTTAACTGTCGCTGACAGTGCAAGATGACTTGGTGTCCCCGTCCTCGCCGCTTGGAAGGCTTAAGGAGAGGAAATTGCCCAGGACATCATCTGTACTTCTCGGCGGCTTTGCGGCTTTGCTGCTTGGCAGCGTTGGAGGTTGTGTCGCGCCGCAAGGCGAGCGTTCTGCGGCAGCGAATCAGTTACAACCGCAGTTGGTTCAGGTTCAGGCGGGTGACGACGACCTCACGAGCGCACAGCTCGTCGAGCTGGAGGTCTATCTGAAGCAGCTCGGCTTCCTGACTGGCGACGTAGACGGGCAGATCGACCCGTCCACGAGGGCGGCCATCGGCGCCTACCAGCAGGTGAGCGGGGCATCGCCAACGGGTAATTACACATATCCGCTTTTGCTATCTCTGCAGGAGGCCGCGGGGGAGAAAGTGACGAGGGGGAGCAGTGCACCCGTCCGGCAGAGCGTCGCCTCGACCACACCTCAGTCGTCCAGTTCGAGAACGGAGGCGGCGAGTGTGCCCAGTGCCGCGGCGCCCCGCCAGAACACTGGGGTCGTTCGTGTCGCCTCTCCCGAACCGTCAAGCACCGGGCCGAGCACCAAGGACAAGCCGACTGTTCCCGAAGGATATTCTGCCACTTCGGCGCGTCCGCGCCTGGGTGGCGGTAGCGGTGGCGGTGGAGGTGGCGGTGGAGGTAGCGGTGGAGGTAGCTGGTAGTTCGCCCGTGGCAGGCCCGGCAACCAGGGCCGTCGCGCGAATAGCATACGGTTTGGCCGCAGCTGTTGTGGCCGGGGCGGTTTTCGCCAGCGGTGCGGCAGCACAGGGCAATGGCGGCCCCGGCTGGCTGAATGCAAGATCAGTTACTTTCCAGTTCTCCAAAAACCGCCTGGATTTGAGCAGCACAGCCGTCGCGGAGAATTGCTTTCGTTGTCGGTAACGACTCATACAGTAGCGCTCCGGCGTTGACTAACGCCAAATCTGATGCTCGGTTGATGGCCGCATTGTTGCGAGAACACGAATTTCAGGTTGAGGAGTATTACGACGTTAACAAGCGGGGCTTCGAGGATATGATGCGCCGCATCCTCTTCGAAGTTGGTTCCGACGTCGACGTCTTGTTTTACTTTGCAGGCCATGGGATCCAGATTGGCCGCCGTAATTACCTGTTGCCGGTGGATGCCAAGCTCTCTTCTGCCTATGACACGCCTTTTGAGACACTCGCCCTGGACGCTGTACTGAAAGTACTTGGAGAGCGATCTCGATCCCAAGTCGTGATTCTCGATTCCTGCCGCAATAACCCGTTTACCGACGCGAAGTTGATGACGGGAATCGAGCCTATGCTCTTCGAGACCCGCGAGGGGTTCAGCGCGACGTCCGCTCCCGTGAACAGCATGGTGGCGTTCTCCACCTCTCCTGGCATGATGGCTCTGGACGGCGACACAGGAAACAGTCCTTTCACCTCCTCCTTCGTTCGCTTGGCGAACGCCGATCCTGTCTCGGACGTACGGACGCTGCTGGAACGGGTCAGGCGTGATGTCTATACTCAGACTGGCGGAGCTCAGGTCCCTTGGGAAAGTTCGACACTGGTCGAGCCCTTTTTTCTCGGGGTTCCCCCGGCAACCGGCACCGAGCGGGCGCAATATGGCATGTCGCGAGGGTTGTCGCCGATCCTTGCCCAGCTCGGAGGGCCGACGGGTGGCGTGCAGCCGGTCGCATCCACGTCGAACACCATTTCTTCGGTTCTCAACCGGCGGATCGTCCTGGGCGAGGCGCTGGTCGACGCGCTGAGCTTGCGCGGGTCCGACCCGATCACCATCGATCCGAAGCTCGAGTTCGGTCGGCTGGTCGAGGAGGGCTCCCGGGACGCGGACTACAGGGGCCAACCACTCTCCGCCGCCGATCTCAAGACGCTTGTTTACGAGTATATTCCTCGGCAGCGGGCTGCGCGCGGAGACATCGACGACTTCACGCTGACCGAAAAGATCGTCGTGCGCCGCCCCGGAGGTGGCGAACAGTCGGTGAACCTCGTCATGCAACCGGACGCGTGCGATTTCCTGGCGGGGGATTGGCTCGATCCGGAAGGGGTCGGGCTCGCGCGATATCCGAACGAAATCGACGCGGAAGCCGCTATTCCGGCTTGCCGCGCGGCCGTCGCGCGTTCGCCAGAAGTCGGACGCTTCCACTATCAACTCGGGCGCGCGCTGCAAGCGGATCTTCAATATGAGGAAGCTCGCAGGGCGTTCGAGCGATCCCGCGATCTTGGACACACGCGTGCATGGCATGCATTGGGCGACCTGGTCGCCGAAGCAGAGGCCACGACAGGCGGGCAGAGCAATGTTGCGGCGCCTGAAGAAGCCCTGGCCTTTTATGCCGAAGGTGTCGAGCGGGGCGATCCATATGCCTTCCACGCTCTGGGCAAGCAGCTTCTGCGCTACGGAAAGTCTGAGGCATCGCGCAGTTATGGCTTCGAGTTGCTGAGCCAAGCTATCGAACTGGGCCACACATTCTCAATGAACGAGCTCGGTTATTTCTTTACCCAGGAAGGCACGGACCATTTTGATCCGAAGCGGGGAATCCGCTATCTTACGGAGTTGGCCGGTCGCAACGACATATACGGCTACAACAACCTGGGCCTGCTCTTTGAGAAAGGTGTCGGACCGATCTCGCCCAACCCGTCGGCCGCTCTGGACTGGTACAGGAAAGCCGCGGACGGTGGGCACCCCTACGCCCCCGTCAACATCGGAAGGATGTACTTCAACGGGGAGCTCGGTACGCCAGATCCGGTGCAGGCTATCCAGTGGTACGATCAGGGATTGGATCGCGGCACCGCCTGGGGTGGCGCGAACGCCGCCTGGATCATCCTCAATCAGCATCCGAAAGGCTACACGATCGTCGACGCCGCAGTCCGCGCCGCGAAGGCAGCGGGGCTGCTCGACCACGAAGCGGCAAACCAGGCCATGCAGATGCTCGATGCACTGGAGCCGCGGGTGCTGGATATGGCCACGCAGATGCTCATCGGAAACTTCGAGCCGGAGCAGACTGTCGATGGGGTAGTCGGCCCGGCGACGCGGGAGGCGCTGGGCAGGCTGGCTCACAGCTATGGGGTCGACATGCCTGCCGATAATGCAATGGCACGTCTGCTGGCCCTGTCGAAGATCTACTGGAGGGCACACGGCATCCGGATCGACCTGCTCTGATCGCGATCGGGCGGTCCGCAGGTAACCGCTCCGTCGTTCTGGGGGAACGCAGGCGTTCGGAGTGAAGGGGGGACTACGACATGGGCGAACTCTTTCGCCGGTGCGTGCCGACGTTGGTTTTCGTCGGCATAATGGCTGCATCCGGGGGGGCGCTGGCCGACGGCGGGTTCGGCGGCGGCATGATTGCCGAGTTGGAGAGTCTCTACCCCGACCTGAAGCCGATCTCCGGCAGCGATTGCACCTATTGCCACGGCCCCTCCTTCTCCCCGTTTTTTAACGATCTCGGGTCTGCCATCAGCAGCGACGCGGCGATCCACCCTGCCTGCGATGTCAGCGAGGCCGCCTGCAGGAGCGCGTTGCGCAACCGGCTGCAGGCAATGGAGGCGGACGTCTCGACGCGCTTCGTTCCGATCCTGAACGGCCCGGTCACCCGCCGGATTCCGCTGACGGCGGCCGTGGCCGGAACGACGATCCGCTCGCTCGCCTACAGCCGGGGCAACCGGCTGCAGGGCGGCGCCGACCCAGGGAACGTCGCGTTCAGCTTTTTCGTGGCAGGCAACGTCACGTCCAAGCCGACGACGCAGGGGGCGCTGACGATCGACGGCAGCGGCAACATCGCCGTGTCGGCGGGCGCGCTGGCGGAAGGTCAGAAGCAGGAGGCGTCCATCGCCCCCCTGAACACAACCGGCTTCCGGTTCTTCTCGACGGGGGCGTCGGCGATCTCGCAGCTGACCGTGCAGGTCAACCGCCTGCCGACGGGCGTCGCCGGCATCGTCGAGCCCAATCCGCCGACCGAGGGGGACGGCGCGACGTTCACCTCGACGAACCTGCTCGCAGGCGTCAGCGATGCCGACGGCGACCCGTTGCAGACCCCCTCCGCGAGTCTCGTGCTGCACGACTTCGTCGACGAAACCGGGACCTCGGTCCTGCCCGCGCCGTCCGACCTGAACCCCACGCTGAATGCCGGCCGGATCTCCTTTAACACGACGGTCTTTGAGGGCCTGAACACCGGAGAAACTCGGACGCTGATCTTCAGCTACGATGTCAGCGACGGCTTCGACGCCGTGGGGGGCAGCTACCGGGTAACCTTCAGCGGCGTGGACGAGCCAATTGTTGTCAACCAGCCGCCGGTCGTGTCGCCGCTGACCCCGGGGGCGATCAGCGAGGATGCGGCTGTCCCGATCGCGTTCGACCTTCTCGCTGACAATTCCGGCGTCCCGTTCGTCGATCCCGAGAATGACACGCTTTCGGTTCGGCCGGGCTCGCTCGTTCAGACGGCCGGGCGCGATCCGGGCGTCCGGATTAACGAAACGGCCGGCGAGTTGCGCTTCACGACCCTGGATGCCTTCCAGTCCCTGCCTCAGGGCGCGTCGGAGGTCCTCTCGTTTACGTATGACGTCAATGACGGATCGAACAGCGTTCAGAACACGCTCACAGTGACGGTGACGGGCGTGAATGACGCTCCCGTCGCCACGGAAGTCAGGGCGGCGCGCGAAGAGGGCACCCTGCGCACGACAGTCGACCTGCTGCCGTCCACCATCACTGATGCGGACACCGAAAACGTCGATTTGATCGCCCGCAATCTGACGATCGTTTCTGCCGCGGACCTTGCGGACCCGGGCAGCGTCACGATCGAGAACGACGATCTGCTGTCGCTCCAGCCGCTCATCGTCCGCGATCTGGCGGTCGGCGAGACCGTCGACTTGGTCTTCGCCTACGAGATCTTCGACGGATTCGTGGCGGTGCCGAACACCGTGCGCGTGACGGTCAATGGCGTGGCCGCGACAGACCACCAGCTAAATGTCGGCCTTTATGCGAACAACCTGTCGGACCGCTACCAGACGGAAAGGTTCGGCCGCCATTTCGAGCCGGCGACGACCGTCCCCGGCGCCTGCCTGAGCTGCCATCAGCTGGCGACCGTAAACGCTGCGAAGCCGGTCTGCGAAAACCCGGGGGATTTTACCGTCTTTGGCACGCGGCTCTGCCAGACGCGGCGCGGAGAGGATATCGCCTTGCGTCTGCAGGACGTCGCGCCAAACTTCGAGCCGCAGATCAACGAGGCCAGCCCGGTGCGCGAGGTCTTGGCCGAGCCGAACGCCCTCGTCGGCAGGCCGCTCGACCACAACGCGGGGCGCGACGTTGCGAACAATCCCTCGACGATCGTTGCGTTCGACATTGTCGCCGCCTCGTCGCCCGGGCAATTCAGCGTCGATGCATCGGGCCAGATCCGCACCACGGCATCCGTGCCGCCGCCGGGCTTCTACACGATCGACGTCGTTCCGATAAATGATGCCGGGCAACGGGACAGCGCGGCTCGACTGAGGGTCGGGGTGCCTGGCTTTTTCCCTGTCGATGGGCTCGGCAAGCCGAAAGCGACCCGCGTGACGATCGAAGTCGTCGATTTCGCGCCGCTCGCCCGCGACGACGGACCGGTAAACACCGATACCGCGAGCCCAGTCACGATAGACGTGCTTGCAAACGACGAGGGCGGCCAGGCCGATATTGTCACGATCGCCAGCAACGGCGCGAAGGGCACTGCCGTTGTCAATGCAACAACCAACACGATTACCTACACCCCGAACGGAATTGGGACAGGCGCCGATACGTTTGTCTACCGCTCGGAAAATGAAATCGGCGACTCTCAGGCGACCGTCACCGTCAACATCGTCCCCAGCGGTGCGCCGCTTGCGGTGGATGACCGCGTCAATGCTGCGTCCGAGCAGGTCATCGCGATACCGATCCTGGCGAATGACCGCGGTGGCGAGCCGGACACGGTGACGATCTCGGTGTCGCCGGCAGCCGGAAGCGCGTTCGTCAACGCCGCCAGGGAAATCGAGTTTACCGCACCGCCAGGATTCGAAGGCCGGATCACAATGGCCTATCTTTCGGCGAACAGTTTCGGACAGACCGCCGCCACCGTGACCGTCAATGTCGCCGTGGTCGACGGTGGTGCGTTCGAGGACATGACGGATGATCCGTCGCTCAAGCCGGTCGCGCTCGCCCTGGGACAGAGCTGTGATATCCTGATCGGATCCGCAACACCGGTGCGCGGCGACCAGAAGGACCTGGTGGACGTATGCACAGCGATTTCCGCTGAATCCGGGGCGGGAGGGAACGTTGACGGCGCCTTCATCGCCATCCGCAACGAGGAGATGCTTGCCGTCGGCGAAATTGCCCGGACGGTCGGCAGATCGATGAAATCCACGATCTTTGACCGGATCAATTCCAGCTGGGGCGGCGCCGGGCGCGGGGTCAACGTCGGTGACGTGCGCGTCAATTTCGGCGATCAAACCGTGTCTTCGGAGTATTTGGACTCTGTCGTGCAGCATCTGGCGCAGGGTGACGGCGCCGGATTCTTCTCGAATCCCGACCTGTCGGCATTCGGGCTGTTCCTGAGCGGCGAGATCACGCTCGCTGACCGCAGTACGACCTCCAGGCAGTCCGGTTATGACCTGCAAAGCGTCAGCGTGCAGGGTGGCGTTGATTATGCCTTCACGGAGAACATGATGGCCGGCGCGGCCTTTGGCTACTCACAGTCTGTAATGGACTTCGCTGGCCAGAATGGTGGGATCGACGCGCAGAGCTACCAGGTGTCGCTCTATGGCTCGGTGAACGACCTGTTCACGGAGGGGCTGCGGTTCGGCGGCGTGCTGACAGCGGGCCTGAGCAGCTACAATTCCGACAGGCGGATCCAGTTCACGGCGAACGGAACAACCTTCGATCGAATGGCCGTCGCAGATTTTCTCGGTCAGCACGTCAACGCAGTTGCCAGGCTGGAGTACGATCTGGCGCCGCTGGCGGTGCAGAATCCGTTTCCCTCGCCTGAAGGCTGGAAATACACGGCTTTCGCGGAACTCGACTATCTGAATGCCCGCACGGATGGCTATGACGAACGGGGTGCAGGCGGACTGTCCCTCTCTGTGGCCCGGCAGAAGTACGAATCCCTTATCGCCGAGTTCGGATTGCGAACCGAGACCCCTCCGATGGAGACGCTGCTTGGTCCCATATCCGTGTTCGGGGAGGGATCGTTGAACTACGAACTGCTGGATGCGCGGAACACCACCTCAGCATCGTTTGCCGCGCTCGGGAGCGGCGGGCCACGTTTCATCGTGGTAGGCGATGATATTGACCAAGTTTTCGGAAGGCTGCGGTTCGGTGCATCGGGCGAAGTGATGGGAGCTGATCTCACGGTGGCATATGAAACCACCTTCGGCCGCCGCTTCTTTTCCCAACAGTCCCTTTCGGCGAGTCTTGGCGGCCCGTTCGTCGGCGGCGACTGGTTAGGGCTCAACCTGACGACCGCTCTCATAAGCGACCAAAAGGCGCCTGAGTTACAAACGGAATTGCGGTATGAGATTAAATTTTAATGATCCCGTCACGGGGTAAAGGTCGCGCCGCCCTGACGGTGTGGGTCGACGGGCTCGTCGCACATCCGCTGCTTGGAGTGTGTCGGATGCCGGCGAAACGGGACCATCTCTTTGCGAACGGCTCGATGGATGTTGAGGGCATTTATGATGCCGTCCTGATCATCCGGGGGCGACTTTCTGCGATCGCGACCGCTGGAGCATCGTGGCACGGTTGCTTTCAGGTCTGAGAGAAAGCCGGCCGATTGCTCGCCTGTTGATTTCAGTGGTGAGCCCGCAGGGACTCGAACCCTGGACCCACTGATTAAAAGTCAGTTGCTCTACCGACTGAGCTACGGGCTCCCCGGGGCCGAGGCTTTAGGCGGCGCTCCCCTGCGGGTCAAGCCGAAGCAGGGTGCGCCGCCGAGGGCGCAGGCATTTGACAGCCGAGCGTTGCGCGGTCACGGTGGTGCGGTGCGATACGGGGGAGCGCGCCAGCCGTGACCGGAGCCGAGGCGGGGGCAGGGGAGCCGCTGTTCGAGGCCTTCGAGGTCTCGAAGCTCTTCGGCGCGTTCGCCGCCAACCGGCGCGTCTCGCTGGCGATCCGGCCAGGCGAGAAACACGCGTTGCTGGGCGAGAATGGCGCCGGCAAGTCGACGCTGGTCAAGATGATCTACGGCGTGATTCAGCCCTCGGACGGGCACTTCGCCTGGCAGGGGCGGCAAGTCACCATCGCGCGCCCGGCGGTCGCGCGCGAGCTGGGCATCGGCATGGTTTTCCAGCACTTCTCGGTATTCGAGGCGCTGAGTGTCGCCGAGAACATCGCGCTGGCGCTGCCCCCCGAGCCGATGGGGCGCCTGTCGCGCCGCATCAGCGAGGTGTCGCAGACCTACGGCCTTGCCATCGACCCGGGCCGCGCCGTGCACACGCTGTCGGTCGGCGAGAAGCAGCGCGTCGAGATCATCCGCTGCCTCCTGCAGGACCCGAAGCTCCTGATCATGGACGAGCCGACTTCGGTACTGACGCCGCAGGAGGCGAAGGCGCTGTTCGCCACGCTCGACCGGCTGGCTGGCGAGGGTCGGGCGATCCTGTATATCAGCCACCGGCTGGACGAGGTGCGCGCGCTTTGCGACCGGGCGACGGTCCTGCGACACGGAGAGGTTGTCGCCACCTGCGACCCTCGCACCGAGACGGCGCGCTCGCTGGCCGAGCTGATGGTCGGCAGCGAGATCGGCTGGGTCGAGCGGCAGGAGGGCGCGGCGCCGGGCGAAGTGCGCCTCCGGGTCGACCGGCTGGACATGCCCGCGCCCTCCGAGTTCGCCACCGCGCTCCGCGGCGTCTCGCTGGAGGTGCGCGGCGGCGAGGTCGTCGGCATCGCCGGGGTGGCCGGCGAGGGCCAGTCCGAGCTGATGGAGGCGCTGTCCGGCGAACGCCTGTCGCCAAGGCCCGGCAGCATCGCCATCGACGGGCGCCCGATGGGGCACGAGGGGCCGACCGGGCGGCGGCTGGCCCGCACCGCGTTCGTGCCCGAGGAGCGCAACGGCCACGCCGCCGTCGCCTCGATGACGCTGGCGGAGAACGTCGTGCTGACGCACCACCGGGCCGAGCGCATCGCGCGCAGCGGCTGGATCGGCTGGGGGAGGGCGGCCGACTGGGCAGCGCGCATCCGCGAGGCCTTTGACGTGCGTGCCGGTGCCGCCGACCCGGTGGCCGGGTCGCTGTCGGGCGGCAACCTGCAGAAGTTCGTCGTCGGGCGGGAGATACTTCGGCGGCCGGGCGTGCTGGTGGTGAGCCAGCCGACCTGGGGCGTGGATGCGGGCGCTGCGGCGGTGATCCGCCGGGCGCTGGTGGAACTCGCGCGGTCGGGATCGGCCGTGCTGGTGATCAGCCAGGACCTGGAGGAGATCTTCTCGATCTGCGACCGCATCGCGGTGATCCATCATGGCCGCCTGTCGCGCCTGCACGAGGCGGCCGAGATGACGCCCGAGCGCGCCGGCCTCCTGATGGGCGGCGCCCATCCCGAGCAGGCCGAGTTGCCGGCGGAGGAGGTCGCGTGAGGCGGGCCATGCGCGACCGCCGTTCGGGCACGCTGTCGCGCTGGTCGCGGGAGGCCCCCGCCTGCGCGGGGGCGACGGGCGGGGATGCTCGTCATTCCCGCGGATCCCGGGATCTCTCGGCGCTGTTCCGGGCAGTGCCCGCCTTCCCGTCGACGAAAGCTTGTGCCGCATGATCGCGCTCGAGCCCCGGGCGCAGCCCTCGCGCCTGCTGGCGCTGCTGTCGCCGATGATTGCCATCCTGCTGATGCTGGCGGCCGGCGCGGTGCTGCTGGCGGCGCTGGGGAGGGCGCCGGGGGAGGCGCTGTACGTCTATTTCGGGCAGCCGTTTGTCGAGTTCTTTCAGTTTCTTACGCGGCCAGACGAGCGCGCGATGTGGGTCTATACGCCGTCCGAGGTCGTGGTGAAGGCGATCCCGCTGACGCTGATCGGCGCGGGGCTGGCGGTGTGCTTTCGGGCCAATGTCTGGAACATCGGGGCAGCCGGGCAATACACGCTGGGCGCCATCATGGGCGGCGCGGTGGCGTTGCACGCGCCGGAAGCGCCGCAGTGGCTGTGGCTGCCGGTCTATTTGGCGGCCGGCGTGCTGGGCGGCATGGCGTGGGCGGCGATCCCGGCGCTGTTGAAGACCCGCTTCAATGCCAACGAAATTCTGGTCAGCCTGATGCTCACCTATGTCGCGGCGCTGCTGCTCGACTGGCTGGTTCGCGGGCCGTGGGTCGATCCTGCGGGCTATGGGTTCCCGGAATCTCCTGCATATTCAGGGGCCTACCTGATGCCGGTCATGGTCGAGGGGACTCGGCTGCACCTGGGCGTGTTCCTGGCGCTGGCGGCGGCGCTGGCGCTGGGGGTGATGATGCGCCGGACGATGCGCGGCTTTGCCGTGCGCGTCATCGGGGCCGCGCCTCGTGCGGGAGCCTTTGCCGGATTCTCGCAGGTGGGCACGATCTGGTTCGTGCTGCTGCTGTCGGGCGGGCTGGCGGGGCTGGCCGGCGCCATCGAGATCTCGGCGACCGTCCAGCAGCTGCAACCGGTCATCGGCGCCGAGTACGGGTTCACGGCAATCATCGTCGCGTTCCTGGGGCGGCTGAACCCGGTCGGAGCCATATTCGGTGCCCTGGTGCTGGCCGTCACCTATATCGGCGGCGAAAACGCGCAGATCGCGCTGCAGCTGCCGAAGAACGTGACCGGCATCTTCCAGGGCATGCTGCTGTTCTTCCTTTTGGCCTGCGACACGCTGATCTCCTACCGCATCCGGCTGGGGCGGCGGGCTCCGGAGGCCGGGTGATGGAGCCGTTCCTGATCTCGGTCGTGATCGCGGCGACGCCGTTCCTCTTTGCCGGCATGGGCGAGCTGGTGGCCGAGCGCTCGGGCGTGCTGAACCTCGGCGTCGAGGGCATGATGCTGGTCGGCGCCGTCATGGCGTTCGGTGTCTCGTGGAGCACCGGGTCGACGCCGCTGGCGATCCTTGCGGGGGCCGGGGCGGGTGCCGTGCTGGCGCTGGTCTTTGCCGTCATCTCGTTGACATTGCTGGCAAACCAGGCGGCGACCGGGCTGGCGCTGACGATCTTCGGCATCGGCGCCTCGGGGCTGATCGGGCAGGGCTTCGTCGGCCAGACGATCCAGCCGCTGCCGCGGCTGGCGGTGCCGATGCTGTCGAACTCGACGATGCTCGGGCGCATCCTCCTGAGCCACGACGCGATGGTCTACCTGGCGCTGGTCAATGCCGCGGCGGTCGCGTGGTTCCTGGCCCGGACGCGGGCCGGGCTGAAGCTGCGGGCCGTCGGCGACAACCACGATTCCGGCCATGCGCTGGGCCTGCCGGTCATCGGAATCCGTTACGCAGCAGTGACATACGGTGGTGCGATGGCGGGGCTGGGCGGCGCCTATCTGAGCCTCGCCTACACGCCGATGTGGGGTGAGAACATGACGGCCGGGCGCGGCTGGATCGCGCTGGCGCTGGTCGTCTTTGCCACCTGGCGGCCGTGGCGGCTGGTCGCCGGGGCCTACCTGTTCGCGATGGTCACGCAATTCCAGTTCTACGGGCAGGATCTGGGCGTGCCGATGCCCTCGCAGTTCCTGGCGATGGCGCCCTATCTGGCGACGATCGTCGCGCTGGTGATCATCTCGCGCGACGTCGCGCTGACCAAGGCGAACGCGCCGGCCTGCATCGGCCGGCCTTTCCGGGCCGAGCGATAGGGCGTTCCAACCGCGCTCCACCTGCCGCTAACGCCGGGTGGAGCGAGTTCCACGCGGTCGTCGTCCTGTGCGTGGAGGTTCGGCGCGGCGTCGAGTTCCGCCCGGGGTTAACGACGCATGGAGCGTGCTCCACTGGCGCGGCGCCGGCGTGATGGAGAAAAAGGGCATTCATGATTGGCTAATTGGATCTTCCGGGCGGCCACCCCGGCCAGAGGGGTTCCCGGTCGGCGCCAACTTTCCCGTTTCGTGTCCTGACCGCCACGATCGCCGGCCACGCGGCGGCCGCGTGCAGCGGGCCGCAGCGTCGCCGCGGGGGAGTCGTCGCGCGCGGCGCAGGTGCGGCGACCCGCCCGTCCCGCGCCCCCCCGTGCGGAGGCATTTGCAAGTGCGGCCGATGATGCGACATTGGCGGCCGGAGCATCGCGGAGGCCACGCATGGGTCGGCTGACCACTCACGTCCTGGACATGGCGAACGGCCGCCCGGCCGCCGACCTTCGCCTGACGCTCTGCCGGTTCGACGGCGACGACCGGCGGACGCTGATCTCGTGCTCGACGAACGCCGACGGGCGCTGCGACGCGCCGCTGCTGGAGGGCGAGGCGCTGGAGGCCGCGTCCTACGAGCTGATCTTTCAGGTCGGCGCCTATTTCGGCCGCTCGGACTTCCTGGACGAGGTCCGGGTGCGGTTTCGCGTGGCCGACCCGTCGCAGCACTACCACGTGCCGCTGCTGGTCTCGCCGTTCGGCTACACGACCTACCGGGGGAGCTGAGGCGATGGCCGAGCGCGAGCCAGCGACGTCGCCCAGCCGCGAGACCGACCCGCTACGCGCGCCGACGGGCGGCGCCGCCGCGGTCGAGGGGGTGGTCGACGGCGGCGGCGCGGGGGCGATCCGGTTCCTGCTGAACGGCCAGCCGGTCGAGATCCGCGACCTGCCGCCGATGACGACGCTGCTGAACTGGCTGCGCTACGAGCGCCGACTGACCGGCACCAAGGAGGGCTGCGCCGAGGGCGATTGCGGCGCCTGCACGGTGGCCCTGCGGGTCGCCGGGCCGGAGGGCGTGACGGTGCGCCCGGTCTGCGCGTGCATCCAGACACTTGGGATGCTGCACGGGCGCGAGGTCGTCACCGTCGAGGGCCTCGCGGCGCCGGACGGGCGGCTGCACCCGGTTCAGGCGGCGCTGGCCGAGGGGCATGGCAGCCAGTGCGGCTTCTGCACGCCGGGCTTCGTCATGTCGCTCTGGTGTCTCTACGGCGAGGGGCGTCCCTCGGCGGCGCGCGCGAAGGAGGCGCTGGCGGGGAACCTCTGCCGGTGCACCGGATACGGGCCGATCCTGGCGGCGGCCGGGGCGGCGCATGACCGGGCGTCGCCGGACGGGGAGGCGTCGGGGCGCGAGGTGGCCGACCGGCTGCGCGGCCTGGGCGCCGAGGGGCCGCTGGCCTACGCGGCGGGCGGGCGGCGGTTCTGGTCGCCGGTGACGGTCGACGAGCTGGCCGCGCTGGTCGAGGCTCATCCGGAGGCGACGATCCTGTCGGGGGCGACGGATGTCGGCCTCTGGGTGACCAAGCGCGCCTTCGACCCGGCCGAGGTGATCTGGACGGGCCGCGTCGCCGGACTGCATGGCCTCAGCGAGGCGGAGGGGGCGGACGGGGCAAGGTCGCTGTGGATCGGGGCGGCCGCAACCTATGCCGAGGTCCAGCTGCGGCTGGCGGCGCTGTGGCCCGGCATCGGGCGGATGCTGACGCGGCTGGGCGGGGCGCAGGTGCGCGCCGCCGGTACGATCGGCGGCAACATCGCCAACGGCTCGCCGATCGGCGACATGCCGCCGGCGCTGATCGCGCTGGGCGCAGTGCTGGTGCTGCGCCGCGGGGCCGAGCGACGCGAGATGCCGCTGGAGAACTTCTTCCTGGAGTACGGCCGGCAGGACCGGCGGCCGGGCGAGTTCGTCGAGGGCGTGCGCGTGCCGCTGCCCGGCCTTGCGGCCGGGCGGGGCGGGGCGGCCCTTCCTGCGGCAACCGGGAACGCGGTGGCCGGTTCGAGCGGCGGGCGGCTCCGCTGCTACAAGGTCTCGAAGCGATTCGAGCAGGATATCTCGGCGGTGCTGGGGTGCTTTGACGTCGCCGTCGAGGACGGGCGCGTGACGGCCGCGCGGCTGGCCTATGGCGGGATGGCGGGCGTGCCGAAGCGGGCGGCGGCGGCCGAGGCGGCGCTGGTCGGGCAGCCGTGGACGCGCGCGACGGTCGAGGCGGCGATGGAGGCGATGCGGGAGGACTTCTCGCCGCTGACGGACATGCGCGCGTCGGCGGACTACCGGATGCGCGTCGCCGGCAACCTGCTGCTGCGGTACTTCATCGAGACGACCGAGCCGGGCGTCGCGACCGACGTGCTGGCGGTGGCGTGATGGACGCGCAGGCCGACATGCCGGCCGCGGAGGTGCGCGACGGCGTGCATGCGCCGCGGCGGCACGACTCGGCCGACAGGCACGTCGCGGGGACGGCGCCCTATGCCGACGACGTGGCCGAGCCGCGGGACCTGCTGCATTGCTACATTGCGCTGTCCGAGCACGCGCACGCCCGGATCGGGCCGGTCGGGCTGGACGCCGTGCGGGCGGCGCCGGGCGTCGTCTGGGTCGCGACGGCGGACGACGTGCCGGGTGTCAACGACACCGGGCCGGTCGTGCAGGACGAGCCGATGCTGGCGGCCAGCGAGCGGGCGCCGGGCGAGGTGCACTATGCCGGGCAGGCGCTGTTCCTCGTCGCGGCCGAGAGCCTGGCCGAGGCGAGGGCGGCGGCGCGGCTGGCGCGGGTCGACTATGGGCCCGAGCCGGCGATCCTGACCATCGAGGCGGCGATGGCGGCCGGCGCGCTGCTGCAGCCGCCCTATCGCATGGCGCGCGGCGATGCGCGGGCGGCGGTCGACGGCGCGCCGCACCGGCTGTCGGGACGCACCGAGGTCGGCGGGCAGGAGCAGTTCTACCTCGAGGGTCAGGTCGCGGTCGCCTGGCCGGGCGAGGGCGACGAGGTGCATGTGCTCTCGTCGAACCAGCACCCCTCGGAATGCCAGGCGATCGTCGCGCATGTGCTGGGCGTGCCGGCGAGCGCGGTGACGGTCGAGGTGCGGCGCCTCGGTGGCGGGTTCGGCGGCAAGGAGACGCAGGGCAACCTGATGGCCGCCTGCGTCGCCATGGTGGCGAAGCGGACGGCGCGGCCGGCGAAGCTGCGGCTGGACCGCGACGACGACATGGTGCTGACCGGCAAGCGGCACGACTTCGTCATCGACTGGGAGGTCGGCTTCGACGGTGCGGGGCGGATCGGGGGCATCGTCTTCCGCCAGATGGCGCGCTGCGGCTGGTCGCTGGACCTGTCGGCGGCCATCGCGGATCGCGCGATGTTCCACGCCGACAACGCCTACTATTTGCCGGCAGTCGAGATCACCTCCTATCGCTGCCGGACGAACACGGTCTCGAACACGGCCTTTCGCGGCTTTGGCGGGCCGCAGGGGATGGTGGGGATGGAGGCGGTGATCGACCGCATCGCGCACGCGCTGGCGGATCGACCCGCTGGCCGTGCGCAAGGCGAATTTCTACGAGCCGCCGGATGGCCCGGGCGAGCGCGTGCTGACGCCCTATCACATGGTGGTCGAGGACTGCGTCATCGGGGAGATCGTCGAGGAGCTGGAGGCGTCGTCGGACTATCGCGCGCGGCGGGAGGAGATCGCGCGGTGGAATGCCGCCAGCCCGGTGCTGAAGCGCGGGATCGCGCTGACGCCGGTGAAGTTCGGCATCTCGTTCACCACCACGCACCTGAACCAGGCGGGGGCGCTGGTGCATGTCTACCAGGACGGCTCGGTCATGCTGAACCATGGCGGGGTCGAGATGGGGCAGGGGCTCTACGTCAAGGTCGCACAGGTGGCGGCCTCGGAGCTGTCCATCGACCTCGACCGTGTGCGGATCACGGCGACGCGGACCGACAAGGTGCCGAACACCTCGGCGACCGCGGCCTCTTCGGGGTCGGACATCAACGGCATGGCGGTGGCGGCGGCCTGCGCCGAAATCCGCGGGCGGCTGGTGCGCTATCTCTGCGAGAACCACAACGTTACGGAAGGCCAGGTCGAGTGGCTGCCGAACCGCGTGCGCTTCGGGACGCAGGAGATGGCGTGGGAGGAGCTGGCCAAGGCGGCCTATCTGGCCCGCGTGCCGCTGTCGGCGACGGGGTTCTACGCGACGCCGAAGATCCACTGGGACCGGGCGGCGGCGCGCGGGCGGCCGTTCTACTATTTCGCCTATGGCGCGGCGGTGGCCGAGGCGGTGATCGACACGCTGACGGGCGAGAACCGGCTGCTGCGCGTCGATATCCTGCACGATGTCGGGAAATCGCTGAACCCGGCCATCGACCTCGGCCAGGTCGAGGGCGGGTTCGTGCAGGGGGCGGGCTGGCTGATGACCGAGGAGCTTTGGTGGGACGCGGACGGGCGGCTGCGCACGCACGCGCCCTCGACCTACAAGATCCCGACGGCCTCCGACCGGCCCGAGATGCGGATCGCGCTGTGGGAAAAGGGCATGAACCGCGAGCTGACGATCCGGCGGTCCAAGGCGGTGGGCGAGCCGCCGCTGATGCTGGCGATCTCGGCCCTGCACGCGCTTTCCGAGGCGGTGGCGGCGGCGGGGGATGGCGCACATCCGGCGCTGGACGCGCCGGCGACGCCGGAGCGCGTGCTGGCGGCGGTGGAGCGGGTGCGGGCCGGGGCGCGGGGTGACGGTGCGCGGGACGGGGCGCAGGACGGGTGATCAGGCTGGCCGATATCCGCGAGGCTGTGGCGCGCGAGGGCCGCGCGGTGCTGGTGCTGGTGGCCGAGGCGCAGGGCTCGGCGCCGCGCGAGGCAGGGGCGGCAATGCTGGTCGCGCCCTCGGGCCCGCGCGGCACGGTCGGCGGCGGCACTGTCGAGCAGCGGGCGGTCGAGATCGCCCGCGCCATGCTGGCCGGCGATGGCGAGCCGACCGCCGAGGTCGAGTTCCCGCTTGGCCCGGCGCTGGACCAGTGCTGCGGCGGCCGGATGCGGCTGGCCTTCGCGCTGCTGGAGGCGACGGCCGGGCCGTTGCGCCCCCACACTGGCCCTCGGCCGGAGGGGGAGGGAACGCCGGACGGCAGCGCCGGCCCTCCCGACGGGTCGGTCCTGACGGTGACGCCGGATGGCGAGGGCGGCGCCTTTGACGGGGTAACGCGGACGCTTGGCGAGGCCGGCGCCGAAGGGGCGACGCGGATGCATGGCGCGGCCGGCGCAGTGCGCGCACACGCGGGTGCGGAGGCCGATGGGGCGCCGCCGCACTCCCTTCCCCTCCGGGGGAGGGTCGGGGTGGGGGTGTCGCCCGCCCGGCGGGCGGTCGGGGCGGCCCTCCTGGACGGCGCCGAGCTGGAGCTTTGGCCCGGCGGCCCGGTCTTTCGCGAGCCGGCGGTGCCGCGGCAGGTCGTCGTCTACGGCGCCGGCCATGTCGGCACGGCGCTGGTGCGCGCGCTGGCGCCGCTGCCGTTCCGGCTGGCCTGGGTCGACGCGCGGGCCGGGGCCTGCGCGGCGGCGCCAGCGGGGGTGGCGGTGCACGAGACGCCCTTGCCCGAGGAGGTCGCGCAGGCGGCGGAGGCGGATGCGCTGCACGTCGTGCTGACGCACAGCCACGCGCTGGACCTGGAGATCGTCACGGCGGTCATGCGGCGGCCTTTCGGGTTCTGCGGGCTGATCGGCTCGGCGACGAAGCGGGCGACCTTCCGGCGGCGGCTGGCCGAGCGCGGGGTGGCGCGCGCCGCCATCGACCGGCTGACCTGCCCGTTGGGGCTGGCCGGGCTGCGCGACAAGCGCCCGGCGGTGATTGCGGCCTCGGCGGCGGCGCAGCTTTTGCAGGTCGACGCGGCGCTGGCTGCGCGGCGGCCGGTCGAGCGGGCGGGATAGTGTCGCAACGACCGCGGCGCGCTGGCGTTTCCGCGGCGGGTAGCGCGAGGGTCGCATGAGACGTTTCGGATTTGTCGTGGTTGTCACCCTGGCCGTCGCCCTGGCCGCAGCGGCGGCACGGGCCGGGGATGCCGCCGAGGCCAGGGTGCTGGGTTTTGACGGCGCGCGGTTCGCCTTCGAGGAGTACGGCGTGCAGGACGGCTCGGGCTTTCCCTACGCCAACATCTATGTCGTCGACACCGACACGGACACGTGGGTCGAGGGCACGCCGATCCGGGTGCGGCTGGACGATGACGGGGCGACGCTGGCCGAGCGCGCGCGCCGAGGCAGAGACGCGGCTGGCGGACGCCTTCGGCAGATTCGACGACGCGGTGACGCTGGCGCACTCGCCGCTGGGCGAGATCGAGTCCGACCCGGCCCGGCTGGCCTTCGCCCCGGTGCTGCCGGCGCTGCCGCTGGGGACGCCCGACCGGCGCTATGTCGCGCGGCTGGAGATCTACCATGCCGAGACGCTGACCGAGGGCTGCGTGACGGTCATCGGCGACCGGCCGATGGGCTTCCGGCTGACGGTCGAGCGGCAGGGCGGTCGCTCGGTGGTGCTGGGCGAGGACGACGTGGTGCCTCGCTCGCGCGGTTGCCCGATCACCTACCGCATCGACCGGGTCGTCGTGCCGGAGGGGTATCCGCCGGACCGCGTCGCGGTGCTGATCGGCGTCTTCTCGCCCGGCTTCGAGGGCGCGCAGCGCCGCTTCATCGCCGTTACCGGGCGCCTGCCGGAGTGAGCGCCAGCGTCATTCGCGGGCCGCTGATCCGCTTCGTCGGCGATCCCTTCGCCGGCGAGACGGCGCTGGTGCATGACACCGACGGCGCGCTGGTCGTCGAGGAGGGCGTCATGGTCGCCGTCGGGCCGGCGGACGCCGTGCTGGGCGACCGGCCGGGCGCGGAGGTGCGGCGGACGGAGCTACTGATCGCGCCGGGCTTCGTCGACTGCCACATGCACTATCCGCAGATCGGGGTGATCGCCTCGTATGGCGCGCAACTGCTGGACTGGCTGACGCGCCATACCTTCCCGGAGGAGGCGCGCTTCGGTGACCCGGAGCACGCCGCGCGCGCGGCGCGGGCCAGCTTCGACGAGCAGCTTCGGCACGGGGTGACCTGCGTCGGCCAGCTACTGCACGATCCATCCGGGCTCGGTGGACGCCTATTTCGCCGAGGCGGCGCGGCGCGGCGTGCGGGCGGTCGCCGGCAAGGTGATGATGGACCGGAACGCGCCCGTGGACCTGCGCGACACGGCAGAATCGGGGCACGACGACTCGGCGGCGCTGATCGGGCGCTGGCATGGGCGGGGACGCGCGACCTACGCTATCAGCCCGCGCTTCGCGCCGACCTCGACGCCGGCGCAGCTCGAGGCGGCCGGGGCGCTGTGGGCGGCGCATCCCGACTGCCTGATGCAGACGCATCTCGACGAGAATGCGCGCGAGATCGCCTGGGTGGCGGAGCTCTTCCCGGACGCGCCGGACTACCTGGGCGTCTACGAGCGCTTCGGCCTTTGCGGGCCGAGGGCCGTCTTCGGCCATGCGATCCACCTGACGGCGCGCGAGCGGGCGGCACTGGTCGAGCGCGGCGCCTCGGTGGCGCATTGCCCGACCTCGAACCAGTTCCTCGGCTCGGGCGAGTGCGACGTCGCCGGGCTGGCCGGCGCAGGCGTGCGCGTCGGGCTGGCCTCTGACACCGGCGGGGGGACGTCGTTCTCGCCCTTCGCGACGATGCGCGGCGCCTACGAGGTGGCGCAGCGGCGCGGCAGCTCGCTGTCGCCGGCGCATCTGTGGTGGATGGCCACGGCGGGCAGCGCGCGGGCGCTGCACCTCGAGGATCGCGTCGGCCGGCTGGCGCCGGGGCTGGAGGCGGACTTCGTGCTGATCGACACCGCCGCCACGCCCCTGCTGGCGCAGCGCGTCGGGCGCGCGAAGACGATCGACGAGGTGCTGTTCGCGCTGGCCGTGCTGGGGGACGACCGGGCGATCGCCGAGACCTGGTCCGGCGGCCGGCGGGTGCATGCGCGCCAGGCAGGGTAGGGGGCTTTGCCCAGGAGTTCGGGGAATCGCATCGCTTCTGCGAGAACCCTTCACCCACCTCACCCGGCGCGCGGCGACCGCGGGGCGCGAGGGGGGGTGGTGTTCGATCGCCTGGCGATAATGGCCGCGGGGGATTCGCCAGCGCGGTCTCGGGAGCGGTCACGCGCCGGGGTGCCGATTGGCCGAGAAGGCCCGGCGGGATCGGGCCGGTGGTGAGCGTCGGCGGGCCCGGACGTGATGGGGGATCGGGAAGGGCGGGGCGTGGGGCGCTCGGCCGCGCTCGGTCCTTTTTGACCGTCGGGTTCGGGAGAAGCCTCGCCTACGCTCCCGGGTCGAGGGTGACGTCCAGCGTGACCTGCTTGCCGTTGCGCAGCACCTTCAGCGGGACCGTGTCGCCGGCGCTGCGCAGGTCGAGCGCGGCGTGCAGTTCCTCGGTGGTTTCGATCTGCCGGTCGCCGATGCCGACGATCACGTCGCCCGGGTCGAGCGTGCCCTGGGCGTCGATGTGCGCGGCGCGGAGGCCCGCGCGTTCGGCGCCCGAGCCGGGCGCGACGCGCAGGATCAGCACCCCGGGGATGCCCTGCCGGCGGGCCAGCGCGTCGGCGCGCGGGTCGGTGGCGACCCCCAGCTCGGGCGGCGCGTAGCGGCCGGAGCGGATGAGCTGCGGCACGACGCGGTTGATCGCGTCGACAGGGACCGCGAAGCCGATGCCGGCGCTCGAGCCGGACGGGCTGTAGATCGCCGTGTTCATGCCGATCAGCCGCCCGGCGCTGTCGAGCAGCGGGCCGCCCGAGTTGCCGGGGTTGATCGCCGCGTCGGTCTGGATGAGGCCGCTGATGGTGCGGCCGTTCTGCTCGGGCAGCTCGCGGTCGAGCGCCGAGACGATGCCCGTGGTGAGCGTCCAGTCCAGCCCGAACGGATTGCCGATGGCAAAGACCTTCTGGCCGACCTGCAGATCGTGGCTGGTGCCGACCGGCAGCGGTTCGGGCCGGCCGGTCGCCACCCCGATCTGCAGCACGGCGACGTCATGCGACGGGTCGGTCGCCACCAGCGAGGCGCGGAAGGTGCGCCCGTCGGCCAGCCGCACCAGCGCCTGCGAGGCGCCGGCGATGACGTGGTTGTTGGTGATGACGTGGCCGAGCTGGTCCCAGACGAAACCCGAGCCGGTGCCGCGTGGCATCTCGTGCACGCTGCGCGTCCAGGGATCGACCACGCGCTCGGCGGTCGAGATGTAGACGACGCTGTCGCGCGCCTGCTGGAAGAGCGAGATCGTCGCCTGCTCGTCCGAGGCCAGCTCGCCGCGCGCCGTGACCAGACGCGGGGCGGCGTTCCAGCCCAGCAGCTCGGCCTGGATCAGCGGGATCGACTGCCAGGCGACGCTGACGACCAGCGCCGCGACAACGACGATGAGGAGCTGTGCGAAAAAGCGGGTGAACGGCATCGGGACCTCTACGCGGGACCATAAACATAGGTCTCGACGGCCGCGACGGAAACCGGGCGGGACATGCTGCCGCGTCGCCCGGTGCTTGCATGGCCGGTCGCGATCGCTGATCTGTTGGGGAACCGGCGCCACCGCCGGACAGGAGTTGGAGAATGGCAGAGGATCTCTATGCGGCCCTCGGCGTCGCCCGGACGGCGACCGCCGAGGAAATCCGCAAGGCCTACCGCAAGATCGCGAAGACCAGCCATCCGGACCTGAACCCCGGCGACAAGGCGGCCGAGAACCGGTTCAAGGCGGCGCAGGCGGCATACGACATCCTGCGCGACGACGAGAAGCGCGGCCGCTACGACCGCGGCGAAATCGACGCCAGCGGGCAGGAGCGCGCGCAGCAGCAATCCTGGCGGCGCTACGCCGATGCCGACCCCGGCACGCACGGGGCCGCGCGCTATCACAGCGATGCCGGGTACGCCGATTTCGCCGACGTCTCGGACGTCTTCGCCGACCTTTTCGAGCGCGGCCGAGGCCGCGGGGGCGGCGGCGGACGCGCCGGGGCAGGCGGCGAGGGCCTGCGGATGCGCGGGCCGGACCGGCGCTATCACCTGGAGGTCGATTTCATGGACGCCGCGCGCGGCGCGACGCGGCGGCTGACGATGCCGGAGGGCGGCACGCTGGACGTCACGATCCCGGCGGGCGTCGCGGATGGCACGGTGCTCCGGCTGCGCGGCAAGGGTGGCGCGGGCCTGGGCGGCGGGCCGGCCGGCGACGCGCTGGTCGAGCTGGCCGTCCGGCCACACCCGCGCTTTCGCCGCGAGGGCGACGACGTCGTGCTGGAGGTCCCGGTGACGATCGACGAGGCGGCGCTGGGCGGCAGGGTCGACGTGCCGACCATCGGCGGGACGGTGCGGATGACTGTGCCGAAGGGCTCGAACAGCGGCGATGTGCTGCGGCTGAAGGGCAAGGGCATCGCGCGCCGGGGCGGCGCCGGAGACCAGCGCGTCGTGCTGCGCGTCGTCATGCCAGAGACCATCGACGCCGGGCTGGAGGAGTTTCTGAAGGGATGGCGCGATGCGCATGGCTATGACCCGCGCGCGGCGCTGAGGAGAGAGACATGAGGCGGAACGGGAAAGGCGAGAGGCTGGGCGAGCGGCAGGTCGTCGAGACCGTCGGCATCAGCGTCACCGAGCTGCGCGTCTGGTGCGAGGCAGGCTGGGTGGCGCCCGCCGTCAGCCTCGATGCGGGAGGCGATGCGCGAGGCGATGGGGGCCGCGGCCGGCCGCGATGCCGGGGCTGGCGCCGGCGGCGATGCCGGGCGCGGGCCGGTCTTTGACGACGTGGATGTCGCGCGCATCCAGCTGGTCCGACAGCTTCGTGACGACCTTGGCCTCGACGCCGAGGCGATCCCTGTCGTTCTTTCGCTGGTCGACCAGCTCTATGGCGTCCGGCGCGAACTGCGGGCGCTGGCCCGCGCCGTCGACCAGCAGGACCCGGCCGTCGCCGGCCGTATCCGCGATGCTTATCGCGCGCTGGCCGGCGACCGCTGACAGCCCGGGCGATCGCCCAACTCGCCGTGTCGTCGCAGCGGCCGCGGCGACTGTTTCGTCCCTGCCGCCCAACCCGGCCCGCCCCGACCCGCCCGGCCCGCCCGGCCCGGAAAGCGCCGCTGACGGGATTCGGGGTCGGTCGGTCAATCACTTGCATGCTGGACCGCACGTCCGGACGGGCATCTTTTCGGCCGTTGCCAGTGACATGGCCGCTCTGTATTGTTTTCCTGTCGAGGGAGCGAATTATTCGTAAAGTAACCAGAGCTCGACCGCCGGCCGTGCCTCAGCCGACACCAATCTGTGCGATCGGTGCGTCCGCCGGCGGGGTGCAGGCGTTGCGCGACCTGTTTCGACACCTGCCGGACGACCTCGGGGTCGCCTACGTCGTCATCATGCACCTTGCCCCCGACCATCCCAGCGCGCTGAGCGAGATCCTGGGCAGCGTCACCAGGATGCCGGTGCACCAGGTGACGGATACCCCCCGACTGCAGCCGAACTGCGTCTACGTCATCCCGCCCGACCGCGAGCTGGTGATCCAGGACGACGACATTCAGGCCCGCCCGTTCACCCAGCCGCGCGGGCATCGCGCGCCGATCGACATGTTCTTCCGCTCGATCGCCGCCGGGCGCGGCGACGGGTTGGCGGTCGTGCTTTCGGGCGCCGGCTCGGACGGCGCGCTGGGCGTACGCGCGATCAAGGAGGCTGGCGGCGTCGTCTTCGTGCAGGAGCCATCCGAAGCCGAGTATCCGATGATGCCGCGCAGCGCGCTTGCCACCGGCGTCGCCGACTTCGTCGCGTCGATCCCGCGCCTGGTCGAGCGCCTGGTCGAGGTCGCGCACGCCAAGGCAGCGGTGCGTGCGCTTGACCTGGGCAGCGCCGAGGGCGATCTGCGCCGCATCATCGCCTTTCTGCGCTCGCGGACCGGGCACGATTTTTCCAGCTACAAGCGCGCCACCGTGATGCGCCGCGTCACGCGGCGGATGCAGGTGACGCGGCGCGCCGACATGGGCGCGTACGCGACGTACCTGGCCGAGAACTCCGGAGGAGGCGCAGGAGCTGTTCGCCGACCTGCTGATCTCGGTCACGCAGTTCTTCCGGGACCCGGACGCCTACCGGGTGCTGGCCGAGCAGGCGATCGGGCCGCTGTTCGACAATCCCGGCGACGTCGGCCTGCGCGCCTGGGTCGTCGGCTGCGCCACCGGCGAGGAGGCCTACAGCCTGGCCATGCTGATGCTGGAGGAGGCCAGCCGTCGCGGCGTCACGGCGCCGATCCAGATCTTCGCAAGCGACCTGGACGAGGCCGCGCTGGCGATGGCGCGCGAGGGCCGCTATCCGGCCAACATCGAGGCTGATGTCAGCGAGGAGCGACTGAAACGCTGGTTCGTGCGCGAGGGGCCGCATTACCGCATCAAGAAGGAGGTGCGCGACATCGTCCTGTTCGCGACGCACAGCGTCCTGAAGGACCCACCCTTCATGCACCTCGACCTGATTTCCTGCCGCAACCTCCTGATCTACCTGGAACGCGAGCTGCAGAGGCAGGTCTGCACGCTGTTCCACTACGGGCTCGAGCCGGACGGATTCCTGTTCCTCGGCTCCGCCGAGACGGTCGACGCGACGCCCGAGGTGTTCTTCCCGGTTAACCGCGAGGCCCGGCTCTATCGCGCCCGTCCGGTCGCCCGGCGCAGCCTGCCGATCCTGTCGAACCTGCCGACCGGGCACCGGCCGGACGTCCTCGAGGACCGCCACCGTCGCGTCCGGCAGGATGGCGGTCGCGAACCGGACGGTGAGCAGGGCAACGGCTCGGCACACATGACGGCGCTGGAGCGGTCGGCGCCGCCCAGCGCGCTGGTCGATCACCAGCACCGCGCCATCGACCTGTCCGCCTCGGCCGGGCGCTTCCTGCTGCCGGGTGCCGGTCCGTTCAGCACCGACATCACGATGCTGGTACGGCCCGAGCTGCGACTGGACCTGCGCGGCGCGCTGCGCCGGGCGCTGGAGCACGCCGAGACGACGCTGACCCTGCCGCTGCCGGTCGCCTTCAACGGCCAGCGGCGCCGGGTGATGATACAGGTCGCGCCGGTGCGCCGCAGCGACGACTCGCCGCCGCACCAGGCGCTGGTCTTCTTCCTGGACGGCGGCCCGGTGCCCGATGTCGCGGCCGAGACCGAGGCCGGCGACGGCGAGGTCCGGCGCCTGCGCGAGGAAGTGCGCGCGATGGAGGAGCGGCTGATCGCCAGCCGCAACGAGAACGAGAGCGCCATCCAGGACCTGCGCGTCTCCAACGAGGAGCTGCAGTCCGTCAACGAGGAGTACCGCTCGACCTCGGAGGAACTCGAGACATCGAAGGAAGAGCTCCAGTCGATGAACGAGGAGCTGCACACGGTCAACGCCGAGTTGAAGAGCAAGCTCGAGAGCATCTCGACGGCGCACAGCGACCTGCAGAACCTGGTGACCTCGACCGAGATCGGCACGCTGTTCCTGGATTCGGGCCTGCGCATCCGGATGATGACGCCCGTGGTCAGCGGGCTGTTCAACGTCACCGAGGCCGATATCGGCCGCCCGATCACCGATTTCACGCATCGGCTGGTCCAGGACGGGATCGGCGCCCTGGCGCAGCGCGTGCTGCGCGACCTGACGCCGATCGAGCACGAGATCGGCACCGTCGACGGCCGGTGGATGATGATGCGGCTGCGCCCCTACCGGACGATCGACGACCGCATCGACGGCGTCGTCGTCACACTCGTCGACGTCACCGCGCGGCGCGAGGCCGAGGAACGGGTGCGCGAGAGCGAGGCGCGCTATCGCTCGCTGTTCGAGACGATGACCGAGGGCCTGCTGTTCGTCGAGGTGGTCCGCGGCGAATGCGGCAGCGCCGTGGACGTGCGCTATGTCGAGGCGAACCCGGCAGCGTTGCGGATCGTCGGACGCGACCTGGTCGGCAAGAACCTGCGCGACATCTCGCCCGAGTTCGAGCCGTACTGGTGGGAAATCCCCGCACGCGTGCTGGAAAGCGGGAAAAGCGAGACGCACGAACTGCTGCACGCGGCGCCGCTGGGCCAGTGGTTCGACGTGGTATTCTGGCGGGTGGAGTCCGGGGACAACTTCGTCGCCATCCTGTTCCGCGACGTGACCGAGCGGCGCAACAGCGAGGTCGAGCGCGAGCTTCTGACGCACGAGCTGAGCCACCGCGTCAAGAACACGCTGGCCGTCGTCCAGGCGCTGGCCCGCCAGACGAGCGCCCGCACAGTCGAAGAGTTTCGCGCGGCCTTTGGCGGGCGCCTGGACGCGCTGGCCAAGACGCACGCGGCGCTGCTGGATACCGACTGGCGCAGCACCGATCTTGGCCAGCTGGTGCGGAACGCGATGTCGGCTTACGAGATCGGCGAGGGCCGTCGCGTGTCGGTTGAGGGGCCGCGGGTCATCGTCGGCGCCAGGCAGGCGCTGGGCCTGAGCCTGGTGCTGCACGAGCTGGCGACCAACGCCCTGAAGTACGGCGCGCTGTCGGCCGGGGGCGGCAGCGTCCGCATCTCCTGGTCGGAGGAAGATGGCGGGGAGGCCGGGCGTCTTGTCCGCTTCTCGTGGAGCGAGCGCGACGGCCCGAGGACCGTGCCGCCCGAGGAAGAGGGCTTTGGCACACAGCTGATCCAGCGCGCCAGCGAGTATGACCTCGGCGGCGAGGCCGAGATGGACTGGGCCGAGGACGGCCTGACCTGCGACATCGTGTTCCCGCAGCGTTGAGACGCGTCATGACGACACCTCCAGACGCGGGTGGTCTCGCCGGATTGTCCGTCCTGATCGTCGAGGACGAGACGCTGCTGGCCATGGACTACGAGGCGATCCTGAAGGGCGAGGGATGCGTGGTGATGGGGCCGGTCCCGCGCGAGTCGAAGGCGCTGGCGCTGGTCGAGGACAAGCGGCCGGATCTGGCGGTCCTGGACCTGAACCTTGGCGGCGAGCAGCCGGTGCGGCTGGCCGAGACGCTGGTCGAGCGCGGCGTGCCCTTCGTGATCGTCTCGGGTTACAGGCGCGACCAGACGCAGGAACCGGTGTTCAGCGATGCGCCGCGGCTGGACAAGCCGCTGATCGCCGCCAAGCTGATCGACGCGCTGACCGCGCTGGCCGCCCGGCTTGACGAGTCGCGCTGAGCGTCGACCCCCGTGCCCGACAATCGGCGGCCAGGCGCACTATCGCACGCTGTTCGAGACGACAACCGAGGGGCCGCTGTTCGTCGAAGCGATGCGCGGCCACACGACCCGGCGTGGCCCGTTCCCCGACAGCCCGGGGGCGCCCCGTTTTCGTTGCGAGCTTCACCCCTCCATGATGCCGGCGATCGTGTAGCCGCCGTCGGCGGCATAGGTGTGGCCGGTGACGAAGCTGGCCTCGTCCGAGGCCAGGAAGGCGGCGACCGCGGCGATCTCGTGCGGCTGGCCGAAGCGGGCCAGCGGCATGCGCGCCTTGACCGACGGCCAGGGCTCTTCCGGCATGTGCGGGCCGGTCTTCGTCGGGCCGGGGGCCACGGCGTTGACGGCGATGCCGTGCTCGGCCAGTTCGATCGCCATGCTCTGCGTCAGGTTGATGATGCCGGCCTTGCTGGCGCCGTAGGCCGTGCGGCCGCGCCCGCCGAAGATGCCGGAATTCGAGGCGACGTTCACGATGCGGCTCCCGCGGCGCCCGGCGCTGCCCTGCGCCACCATTCGCCGCGCCGCCGCCTGGCCGCAGAGGAACGTGCCGTAGAGGTTGATGCCGAGCACGCGCTGCCAGAACTCGTCGGTCATCTCGAGGAACGGCATCCGGTCCATGATGCCGGCGTTCGAGACCAGTATATCCAGCCCGTCCTGCCGATCGGCGACCGCGTCGACCATCGCCTCGACCGCGGCGCGGTCGCGCACGTCGAGGCCATGCGCGACGGCGCGGGCGCCCTTTGGGTCGATCTCGCGGGCGGCGGCCTCGGCCTCGGCCGGGTCGATGTCGGCGAGGGTGACGTGCGCGCCGTCCGCGTGCAGGCGGGTGGCGATGGCCCGCCCGATGCCGCGCGCGGCGCCGGTGACGATGGCGGTGCGGCCGTCGAGCCTGCCGGCCGTTCCCTGCGCCATCAGCGCACCTTGTAGACGATGGCGCTCCGGTTCGAGGTGTGCGGGCGGATCGACGGCCAGCGGCCGCGCTCGACCGCCTCCTGCCATTCGGGCGAGGTCAGGACATCGGGCGAGTCGATCTCGTAGACCGCCGAGTAGATCGGGCGCGGCGCCGGCATCTCCTTTACCTCGCCACCGAGGAACATGCTGAACGCCTCGCCCTTCAGGCGCTTCGCCGAGCGGACGCCGGGCACCTTTAGCAGGTAGGGGACGTGCTCGGTGTCGTAGATCTCGTTGAACGCGTCCTCGTGGCCGCGCTCGACGTCCATCGAGACGACAAGGATGTAGGCGGAATCGATCGGCATGGCGGTCTCCCTGTTGGTTGCGCCCATAGCGGCGCGGCGGGGGGCGCGCGTCAAGTCCGCCGTTGCGTTTCGGCGCGAGGCACTCGCGGTCAGATGCAGCCAGGCCCCGTAGGCCCCGGCAGGTGCAGTCGGGCCCGGCAGGTGCAGTCAGGCCCGGCGCGGCATCAGCACCCAGTAGTCGAGGTCGAGGATGACGCCCGCGGCGTGCCGGCCGTCCTCGCCGCGCAGCGGGAAGTCCGCCGCCGGCCGGTTCTTGACGGCCACGGTGCGCAGCCGCAGCGCGCCGACGCCCGGCGCGGCGGTCGCGGCCTTGTCGAGTACCTCGGACCAGGCGGTGACGGTGTCGCCCGCGCCGGCCGGGGCGGCGTGCGTGCCGGCGTTGATCGCCGCGACCATCTGCGCATTGGCGAGCCCGTTGAAGGACAGCGCGCGGGCGTGGCTGATGACGTGGCCGCCATAGATCAGCCGCCCCTCGGGCCGGGCCATGGTCGAGAAATGCACGCGCGCCGTGTTCTGCCACAGGCGGGTCGCCATCATGTGCTCGGCTTCCTCCAGCGTGACGCTGTCGAGGTGGTCGATGCGCTCGCCCGGGGCGTAGTCGTCCCAGAGGTCGACGCTGCCGGCGAGCGCCGCGTCATAGCGGGAGAAATCCAGGCCGCGCGGGATGGCGAGATCGGCGGCGGGCACGGCCTCTGCCAGTTCGGGCACGACCGGGTCGGGCGCGGGCGAGGCGGCGTCGCGCTTGGCCACCATCACCCAGCGGACGTAGTCGAGCACCGCCTCGCCGCGCTGGTTCTGCCCTCGCGTGCGCACCCAGACGACGCCCGCGCGGCCGTTCGAGGTCTGGCGGAGGCCGATGACCTCCGAGGTCGCCGTCAGGGTGTCGCCGGGGTAGCAGGGGGCAAGGAACCGGCCCTCGGCATAGCCGAGATTCGCCACCGCGTTCAGCGAGATGGCCGGCACGGTCTTGCCGAAGACCACGTGGAAGACCGCCAGCTCGTCCAGGGGCGCGCTGGGCAGGCCGCAGGCGCGGGCGAATTCGTCCGACGACGTCAGCGCGAAGCGTGGGCCGTAAAGCGCCGTGTAGAGCGTCCGGTCGCCCGCGGTCAGCGTTCGCGGCGTCGGGTGGCGCAGGTCCTGGCCGACGGAGAAGTCCTCGAAGAAATTGCCGGACCAGCTTTTCGCCATCTGTGTTCCCCTGTCGCGATGCGCGCTCCGGGTGGCACAAGTACCGACCGCCCGCAAGCGGTGGCCGAACACGTTCGGCGCCGCCGCGCGGGGTCTCAGGTGCCGGTCAGGGCCGGCACGGTGCGGGGTTCGGGCGTGTCGGCTGTCTCGTCGGGCTCCGCGTCGTCGGGCGCCTCACCGTCGTCGCTGGCGGCCAGCAGGTCGGCGGGCAGTGCCTTGCGCGCCCTGGCGCCGAGCTGGCGGAGCTGGTCGACCTGGCGGATGACGTTGCCGGGGCCATCGGACATGCGCTTTATCGCCTCGTCCTGGCAGTCGGAGGCTTTCTTCAGGTGCTCGCCGATCTTCTGCACCAACTCGACGACCGAGACGAACTTGTCGTGCAGCCGGCCGGCCCGGTCGACGATGTCGTCGACGCTGCGGTTGCGGGTGTCGATCGTCCAGAGGTGCTCGACGATCTTCAGCGTCGGCATCAGCGTCGCCGGGGTCATCAGGTGGACGCGCCGCTCGGCCGCCTCGAGCACCAGGTCGGGGTCCGAGGACAGCGCCGCCGTCAGGGCGCCCTCGACGGGCAGGAACATCATCACGCTGTCGACCGAGCCGTAGCCGAGCCCGTCATAGCGCTTGTCCGACAGCGAGCGCATGTGCGCGCGCACCGACTGGACGTGGCGCTTCAGCGCCGCCGCCTCGGCATCCGGCTCGTCGGCCTGCACAAGGTCCTGGTAGGCGACCAGCGTCACCTTGGAGTCGATGACGACGTCGCGCTCGCCGGGCAGGTGGACGACGACGTCGGGGATCAGGCGCGCGCCGTCCTCGTCGCGCGCCTGCGCCTGGCGGGTGAAGTGGGTGCCCTCCTGCAGGCCGGCGGCCTCGAGGATGCGCTCGAGGATCGTCTCGCCCCAGTTGCCCTGCTTCTTCTTCTCGCCGCGCAGCGCGCGGGCCAGCCCGTTCGCCTCCTCGGCCAGCTCGGCGGCCTTGGTCTGCATCAGCAGGAGCTGCGTGCCGAGGCCCTGGCGCTCCTTCTCGGCCTTGTCGCTGATGTCCCTGAGGTTCGTCTTCAGCCCCTCGATCTCGGCCTTGAAGGGGACGATGATCTTTTCCAGCTCGGTCTTCTGCGCCTCGGTGGCGGCCTTGCCCTGGTTCTGCAGGATCTCGCCCGAGATCGCCTTGAACTGGGCGACGAACTGGTCGCGGTTCTTCTCGGTCTCCTCGACCAGCGCGACATGCTTCTCGCGCTCGGCGCGCAGCGTCTCGGTCAGGCCGCGGATCTCGCCCTTCAGGCTGCCGATCTCGTCGTCGCGTGTCTTCAGCGTGTTCGTCTCGGCGCGCAGCCGCTCCTCCAGGGTCTCGTAGGAGCGCACCAGCTTCTCGCACTCGCCCTGCAGCGTCTCGCGCTGGCCGGTCAGCCGCGTCTCGGCCTGCTTCAGCGTCGAGAGGTCGCGCTGCGTGTCGTGCAGCCGCTCGGATTCGGCGCGCAGCTCCTCCTCGACGGCGGCGAGGCGCGCCTTCAGCGACTCGCGCTCGGTCTCGAGCCGGCCGCAGGCGACGCGCTCGCCCTCGAGCTGGCCGCGCAGCGCCTCGCGCTGCGACTCGGCGGTGCGGAGCTGCTCCTCGGCGGCGGCCAGCCGGGCGCCGGTGCGCGACAGCTCCTCGACCAGCGCCGGATCGCGGCCGGGGCGGCGCAGCAGGAGAACCAGCAGGAGCACGGCGATCAGGCCGAGAAAGGCGAGCGTCAGCACGGCCTGGTTGTCGGTGACGAACTGCATTGGGTCTCCTTGGTGCGTGGCAGAACAGAAAGGGTACATTGAAACGCCGGCGATGCCAAGGCGCGACCGGCGCGCGCCGACCGGCTGCCCGGGTCACGCGGCTGCTTCCGCTACCGGAGGTGGCGGCCCCGTGCTATGGATTTTACCCGGCGGCGGGTCGGCCACGGGTCGGCGCCGGCCGCGGATCCGAGGAGCCACGATGAACGAAGCGGAATTCGAGACGAAGCTGCGCGAGGACGGATACGACGTCGCCCGCCGCGACCTGGATCCGGGCCACGTTGCTCCCGAGCACGACCACCCCTGGGACACCCGCGGCATGGTGCTGGAGGGCGAGTTCACGGTCGTTCAGGGCGGGGAGAGCCGGAGCTACGCGCCGGGCGAGGTCTTCGACGTGCCTGCCGGTGTCGCCCACCGAGAGCGGCATGGCGCGGGCGGCGGCCGGATTCTCTTTGGCCGGCGGAAGAAGGCCTGATCGCATCCGCCGGCACGGCCGGCGAGCCGTTCCCGGCTGCCGCGCGCGGCAACTGCCTGGCCCGAGCGTGGCCGTCGCCGGCGCGCGCCATTGCGCCGGGCGTGGCGTAACGTCAAGGTTGGCGCGCACAAGGGGAGCCGCCGATGACCGAGCCGCCGAGCCTGACCGTCGGGATCGAGGAAGAATACCTGATCGTCGATCGCGAGACGCGCGACCTGGTGCGCGAGCCGGATGCGCGGTTCCTCGACCGATGCTCGGAGCTGACCTCGGAGCGCTCGACGCCCGAGTTCCTGCAGTGCCAGGTCGAGGTCGGCACGCGGCCGCACGCCACCGTGCCCGAGGCGCGCGACGACCTGGCGGAACTGCGCCGGGGCGTGGCGGACGCGGCGGACGAGTTCGGCTATGCGCCGATCGCCGCCTCGTCGCATCCCTTCGCGCAGTGGCGCCGGCAGACCCACACGCGAAAACCGCGCTATGACGAGCTGTGGGTCGACCTCGGGCATGCGGTCCGGCGGCTGCTGATCTGCGGCTGCCATGTCCACGTCGCCGTCGAGGACGAGGACCTGCGCATCGACCTGATGAACCAGGCGGCGTATTTCCTGCCGCACATGCTGGCGCTGTCCTGCTCGTCGCCGTTCTGGGAGTGCGAGGACACCGGGCTGGCGTCCTACCGGCTGACGGTCTTCGACGCGCTGCCGCGGACCGGGCTGCCGGATCAGATGACCTCGTATGGCGAGTTCCGCCGGCTGGTCGACGCGTTGACCGGGGCCGGCTGCATCGAGGACGCGACCAAGATCTGGTGGGACATCCGGCCCGAGCGCGAAGTTTCCGACGCTGGAGCAGCGCGTCACGGATGTCTGCGCCACGGTCGACGACGCGGCGACGATCGCGGCGATGTTCCAGGCGGTGCTGGGCTTCCTCTACCGGCTGCGGACGCAGAACCAGCGCTGGCGGCTCTACCCCTCGACGCTGATCCGCGAGAACCGCTGGCGGGCGCAGCGCTACGGCGCGGCGGGGATGCTGGTGGATCATGGAAAGGGCCAGCAGGTGCCGGTGGCCGACCTGATCGAGGAGATCATCGACCTGGTCGGCGAGGACTCCGAGCGGCTGGGCTCGGCGGCGCTGCTGTCACGCGCGCGCGAGATGGCGCGCGGCAACACCTCGGCCGAGCGCCAGCGCGCGACCTATCGCGAGGCGATGGCCGGGGGCGCCGACGCGGTCGAGGCGTGCCAGGCGATCGTCGACATGCTGATCGGGGAATTCACCTAGTGGTGAGCAGGGGTCCTCTTAATACAGAATAATAGATGAAAGAATTCATGTACGACATTAGCAGTCTCTGGCTCGCAGGCGTGCTCTTTGCCGGCATGCTGCTGACGATCGAGATCGGCCTTCGCGTCGGCCGCGCGCGGCAGGAGCGGCAAACCGAGGCCTCGCGCGGGCAGATCACCGCCGTCCAGGCGTCGTTCTTCGGCGTGCTCGCGCTGTTGCTCGGCTTCACCTTCTCGTTGTCACTCTCCCGTTTCGACAGCCGGAGTCAGGCGCTCGTCGACGAGGCCAATGCGATCGGAACCGTCTATCTCAGGACTGATGTCCTGCCCGCCCCCTACGGCGACAATGCCAAGGCGCTGATCCGCGACTATGTCGACCTGCGCGTTCGCTCGAGCGATGTCTCGCTCGACGAAACGGCGGAGCTTGCCGCGTTGATCGCCGAGGCCGAGCGCCTCCAGGCAGCGGTTTGGGACGTGGCGGTGCAGGCGGCGACGGCGGCGCCGAACGCCGTCGTCTTCGGCTTCGTCCAGTCGGTGAACGATATGATCAATTCCCTCGGCCGGCGCGATGCGGCGCTCAACCGGCACGTGCCCGAAGTCGTCCTCGAGCTTCTCTACGGCACCTTCCTGATGGCCGGGCTGATCATCGGCTATGCGTCCGGGATCGCCGGCCACAGGCCGTCCTTCGTCACCTATGTACTGGTGCTGCTGATCGTCGTGCTGGTCTTTATCATCATAGATCTCGACCGGCCGCGCCGCGGGCTGATCAAGGTGAGCAGCGAAAGCCTGGTCGAGCTGCAATCGTCGATCCGGGCGGAGTGATCCGTCGGCTTGGCGGCCGGCATCTCAGCATGCGAGAGCTCGCGCCGCATCGTCGCTCGCGGCGACGATCAGGGGTCCGCTCCACCGGCTCGCCAGACCGGCCAAAGCCTTCGAAGGGGCGCCATTCGCCATCTTGCGGTTCGAGCACGCTGCCGCCGGCGGACAGCACCAAGGCGACGCCGCCGGCGACGGTCAATTCAGGTCGGCGTGAACGCAAAGGGCCCGGGCTTTCGCCCGGGCCCGCTATCAGTCCGGCGACGCGTTCGGCGTCGTCGAAGAATTACTCGATGATCTTCGAGACGACGCCGGCGCCGACGGTACGGCCGCCCTCGCGGATGGCGAAGCGGAGCTTCTCCTCCATGGCGATCGGCTGGATCAGGTTCACGGTGAAGCTGATGTTGTCGCCCGGCATGACCATCTCGGTGCCGGACGGCAGCTCGACCGTGCCCGTCACGTCGGTCGTGCGGAAGTAGAACTGCGGCCGGTAGTTCGAGAAGAACGGCGTGTGCCGCCCGCCCTCTTCCTTGGTCAGGATGTAGGCCTCGGCCTCGAACCTGGTGTGCGGCTTGACCGAGCCCGGCTTGCACAGCACCTGGCCGCGCTCGACGTCCTCGCGGCCGATGCCGCGCAAGAGCGCGCCGATGTTGTCGCCCGCCTCGCCGCGGTCGAGCAGCTTGCGGAACATCTCGACGCCCGTGCAGATCGTCTTCTTCGAATCGCGGATGCCGACGATCTCGACTTCCTCGCCGACCGTGATGACGCCGCGCTCGACGCGCCCCGTCACCACCGTGCCGCGGCCCGAGATCGAGAACACGTCCTCGATCGGCATCAGGAAGGGCTGGTCGATCGGCCGGTCAGGCGTCGGGATGTAGGTGTCGACCGCCTCCATCAGCGCCTTGATCGAGTTCTCGCCGATCTCCGGGTCACGACCCTCCAGCGCCGCCAGCGCCGAGCCCTTGACGATCGGGATGTCGTCGCCCGGGAACTCGTAGGACGACAGCAGCTCGCGCAGCTCCATCTCGACGAGCTCGAGCAGCTCCTCGTCGTCGACCATGTCGACCTTGTTCAGGTAGACCACCAGCGCCGGAACGCCGACCTGGCGGGCCAGCAGGATGTGCTCGCGCGTCTGCGGCATCGGCCCGTCGGCCGCCGAGCAGACCAGGATCGCGCCGTCCATCTGCGCCGCGCCCGTGATCATGTTCTTCACGTAGTCGGCATGGCCCGGGCAGTCGACATGCGCGTAGTGCCGCGCATCCGTCTGGTACTCGACATGGCTCGTCGAGATCGTGATGCCGCGCGCCTTCTCCTCCGGCGCCGCGTCGATCTCGTCAAACGCCTTGAAATCCCCGAAATACTTGGTGATCGCCGCCGTCAGCGTCGTCTTGCCGTGGTCGACATGGCCGATCGTGCCGACGTTGACGTGCGGCTTGTTCCGCTCGAACTTCTGCTTCGCCATCCGTCCTGTCCCGTCAGAGCGCGGCCCCTGCCGGCCGCCGTCCTGCCGGCCTCGCGCCGGCGGGCGCCAGATAGGACAGAACAGGCGGGTGCGCAAGCGCCGCCCTGCCGGGCGGGCCGCGCGGCGCGGAGGGCGCCGGGTGTGGTGCGGCTTCCGGCGCGCGCAGTGCCCGGCAGGTCATGCGTCGCGCTGTCGGGCCGTCCGAACCGGCGGCCGGTGCCGGCCAGGACAGGCTCGCCACGGCGGGAATGCCACTGCGGGCCTGTGACGGCGGGCCTGAACGGAGATGGGGTAAGGCAGATGTTGGAGCGGGCAGCGGGAATCGAACCCGCACGGCTAGCTTGGAAGGGACGTAAGCAAACCGTAGAATTCCAGATTTCCTCAGGGGGTTAGCCTCCTGGGCAGAGCTGCTTTGCAGGTGATTTGTCGGAGAAAAATTTCTGGAGCGGGCAGCGGGAATCGAACCCGCACGGCTAGCTTGGAAGGCTAGAGCGCTACCATTACACCATGCCCGCGCCGCCAGATCAGGTAAAGACAGGGCCCTGAAAGGTCAAGCGGACAGCCAACCTCCCAAGGGATCGCGAGTGCGGTTTCGCGCCGATGCACACGCTGAATTCCGATCGCCTCAAGCTCCTTTGTCAGTCAGACGGTGCTGCAGCATGGGCGCGATGCTTGCCCGGTCGGCGGCGTGCCGGCCGCCCCCGGCCGCGGGTCGACAGTGCGCTGATGAAGTCGATCGTCCGGGCACGCGGCTGGCAACGGCTGCTGGAGAGCGGCTGCTATGCCAGCCTAACGGAGCTGGTCGCGGCGGCGGAGATCAACCAGTCGTACATGAGGAGGGTCCTGCGGCTGACGCTCGCGCCGGAGACGGTCTTGGACGAGCGGCCGCCGGAGGGGACGACCCTGCCGGGGCTGATGAAGCCAATTCCTGAGGAATGGCAGGAGCAGGGGCCAGTTATGATCCGCTAACTCGTCTCCAACGAGCCTGCCAATGGCGCGTCCATGCTCGAGTGCCGCACTGACCCGCCGCGCGGCAGTCGATCCTGTTCTCGCCTTGCCGGAAAAATCCAGCGCCGCTATCGTTGGATGCAAGGGGGTCGCCCAAGCATCGGCGCGTTCGGGGTTTGCCAATCCCGGGGTAGTAGTCTTGGTTGGCGATGCTTGGGGGAAAGATGGCATCTTTGGAGGAGATCAAGAGCGGCGCCATCGTACAGGGTGTCGTCCCCGTTCAGCCTGTCGAGGTCGTCACCGTCGAGTGGATCGGCGAACAGGCGATCAACCTCGTCTATCGGATACAGGGTGGCGGGGTCGCCGAAACGACCCTCTATCGAGATGACGAATCCCGGCTCCAGCTCGATGCCCGCGGCAGAACCTGGTCTTTCGACGCGGACGGCGATTTGCTGCGGCTGGTCACCGAGGCCAACCGGATAAAGCTGGCTCGGAACCGCCTGATCGCTCGTCTCGATGTGCTGGCCCGCAACGAGGAGCTTCAGGAAAAGCTTTCCCAATCGACCGAATGGGACCTGATCATCTGCGACGAAGCTCACCGGATGTCGGCCACGTATTTCGGTGGAGAGGTCGAAGTACACGAAGCGCTACCAGCTCGGACAGCGGCTTGGCGAGGTCTGCCGCCATCTGCTGCTGATGTCAGCGACGCCGCATAACGGCAAGGAGCAGGATTTCCAGCTGTTCATGGCGCTCCTCGACGGCGACCGCTTCGAGGGCCGGTTCCGCGACGGCGTCCATTATGCCGACACTGCCGACATGATGCGGCGCCTCACCAAGGAGGAACTGCTGCGCTTCGACGGTCGCCCGCTGTTTCCCGAGCGCCGCGCCTACACCGTCAAGTACGAACTCTCCGCCTGAGGAGGCCGCGCTCTACACCGCCGTGACGGAGTACGTCCGGAACGAGATGAACCGCGTGCAGCGGTTCGCCGAGAACGACGGCAAGAAGCGCAACAACGTCGGCTTCGCGCTGCAGATTCTGCAGCGCCGACTGGCGTCGTCACCGGCCGCCATCTACCAGTCACTGAAGCGCCGGCGGGAACGCCTCGAAACTGAACTGGCCGAGGCGCGGCTGGCGGTCCGGGGCAGGCGGGTCGGGCTTCGGCGCAGACCGACCGTCACCGATGACGTGCTGCAGAACATCGAGGAGTACGGTCAGGAGGAGGTCGACGAGCTCGAGGATCTGATCTCGACCGGCTGCGACCACCGCGGAGACGGTCGAGCAGCTCGCGATCGAGGTCGAAACGCTGAAGGGTCTCGAAAGCATGGCGCTCGGCGTCCTGCGTTCCGGCGAGGACACGAAGTGGACGCAGCTCAACCGGATCCTCGACGACGAGCTGATGATCGACGCGGATGGAAACCGCCGCAAGCTGATCATCTTCACCGAACCCAAGGACACGCTCTTCTACCTGCTGGACAAGGTCCGCTCGCGCCTCGGCCGGCCGGACGCCGTCGAGGTCATCCATGGCGGCGTGACGCGCGAAGAGCGGCGCAAGGTCGTCGAGCGCTTCATGCAGGACCGCGACATGCTGGTCCTGATCGCCAACGATGCCGCCGGCGAAGGCGTGAACCTTCAGCGCGGCCACCTGATGGTCAACTACGATCTGCCGTGGAACCCCAACAAGATCGAGCAGCGCTTCGGCCGCATTCACCGGATCGGCCAGACCGAAGTCTGCCATCTCTGGAACCTGGTCGCCGCCGACACGCGCGAGGGCGAGGTCTATGCCCGGCTGCTCGAAAAGCTCGAGGCGGCGCGGGAAGCGCTGGGCGGCCGCGTCTACGACGTGCTCGGCGAGCTGTTCGAAGGGACGGCGCTGAAGGACCTGCTGTTCGAGGCCATCCAGTACGGCGAGCAGGAGGACGTGAAGGCGAGGCTGTTCCAGGCAGTCGATGGCGCGGTCGATCAGCAGCACCTGCTCGATCTGCTTCGAGCGCCGGGCGCTGACCAACGACACGATGCCGGCGGCCAAGGTGCAGCGAGCTGCGGCTGGAGATGGAGCGGGCCGAGGCGCAGCGCCTGCAGCCGCACCACATCCAGAGCTTCTTCGTCGAGGCGTTCCAGCATCTCGGCGGCCAGATCAAGCCGCGCGAGGAAGGCCGCTGGGAGATCACGCATGTCCCCGTCAGCATCCGCGAGCGCGATCGCCAGATCGGCACGGGCGCGCCGATCCAGAAGAAGGTACGAGCGGATCTGCTTCGAGAAGAGCCAGGATCAACCAGCAGCCGGTCGCGGCCTTCGTCTGCCCCGGCCATCCGCTGCTGGAAGCCGTCATCAGCATCATCCGCGAGCAGTACGACCACCTCATGAAGCAGGGCGCGGTCCTGGTCGACGAGACCGACCCCGGGCAGGAGATCATCGGCGATCTTCCTGCTGGAGCACAGCGTTCAGGACGGCCGGCCGACGAGCACCGGCAAGCCGCATATCGTTTCCAGAGGCTGCAGTTCGCGGCGATCGACAAGGCGGGCAACGCGACCAACGCCGGCATCGCGCCGCACCTCAACCTGCGCCCGGCGACGCCCGACGAGATCGCACCTGGTCGAGGACCTGCTGCAGGAGGACTGGCTGCGCCGCGGATCTGGAGAAGACCGCCGTCCGCTTCGCGACGGTCGAACTCGCCCAGGCTCATGTCGCGGAGGTCAAGGCGCGGCGCCTGCCCGAGATCGACAAGGTCGAACGGGAGGTGCGGGCCCGCCTCAAGAAGGAGATCAACTACTGGGACAGCCGCGCCTTCGAGCTCCAGGAGGAGGAGAAGGCCGGCAAGAAGACCCGGCTCAACTGGCAGAACGCCCAGCGCCGCGCCGAGGACCTTGCCGAACGGCTGAAGCGCCGGATGGAGCTGCTCGAGAAGGAGAGGTTCATCTCCTCGCAGCCGCCGCGCGTTCGCGGCGGCATGGTCGTCATCCCGCAGGGCCTGCTGGCCGCGCGGGCAGCCGGGACAGGACTGACGCCCCGATGGCATTCGCCGAGGACCCCGCCGCCCGGCGCGAGATCGAGCTGGCGGCGATGGAGGCGGTCATGGCGGCCGAGCGCGCGCTCGGCAACGCGCCGACCGACGTCTCGGCGCAGAAGGTCGGCTACGACATCGCCTCCTACAGCCCGGCGACGCGAGCATCTGCGCTTCATCGAGGTGAAGGGCCGGATCGACGGCGCCGACACGGTGATGATCACTCGGCAGGAGGTCATCACCTCGCTGCACGAGCCCGAGAAATTCATCCTGGCCATCGTCCAGGTCGAAGACGGCTTCGCCCGCCCGCCCCGCTACGTCCGCGGGGCCTTGCAGGACCACGAGCCCAGCTTCGAGGCCACGGCAATCCAGTTCAACCTGAAGCGCCTGATGGAGCGGGCGAAGGAGCCTAGTTGACACCTGCCAAGGGGCTGATCATCGCCGATCCGTGGAGCGGCTTGATCCTGCGCGGTTTGAACTTGGGAGGTACGCGTCAGCGCAACCTAATTCCACGGCTGGCCCCTCTCGATGAGGCCGGCCCGTATCGCTATCGACTGTCCCTCCGGAAGAAGTCCGCTGCTGATGATCGCCATCCTTGGCGGCTTTGCCGCTAGGATAAACAAACGAGGAGGCTCCAATGGCGATCAACGTGTGGATCGGCGTGGAATGTTGACCCCCTGAGCGACCGGATCGGCGTCCAAAACTGACCCCCCTGTCGCGCGTGATGCGGACACTGCCCGTCCAAGAATCGGGACGGGTACGGGTGATGGGGGATGAAGGGCGTGGACACGATCGCGCGGGTTCGCCGCGAGTACTTCGTGCGAGGTCGGCCGATCAAGGAGATCGCCCGCGAGTTGCACATCTCGCGGAACACGGTGCGCAAGATCGTGCGGAGCGGAGAGACGGCGTTCGCCTATGAACGCAGTGTCCAGCCACAGCCGCGGCTCAGCCGGTGGTGTGAAGATCTGGACCGGATGCTGTCGGCGAACGCTGCTCGTGCAAGCCGCGAGCGGCTGACGCTGATCCGGATCTTCGAGGAGTTGCGGGGGCTCGGCTATCAGGGCGGCTACGATGCCGTTCGCCGGTATGCGGCTTCGTGGCGGCGTCGCGAGAGCGAAGCGACGGCGGCCGCATTTGTGCCGCTGAGCTTCGCGCCGGGCGAGGCATATCAGTTCGACTGGAGCCATGAGGTCGTGCTGATCAACGGCACGACGGTCACCGTGAAGGTGGCGCACGTCCGGCTCTGCCACAGCCGGATGCTGTTCGTGCGGGCCTATCCTCGCGAGACGCAGGAGATGGTGTTCGACGCCCACGACCGGGCGTTCGCCTTCTTCCGGGGCGCCTGCACGCGCGGGATCTACGACAACATGAAGACGGCGGTCGACGCGATCCTCGTCGGGAAGGAGCGCGCCTACAATCGCCGCTTCCAGCAGATGTGCAGCCATTACCTTGTCGACCCGGTCGCCTGCACCCCGGCCTCGGGCTGGGAGAAGGGCCAGGTCGAGAACCAGGTCGGCGTCGTCCGGCAGCGCTTCTTCGCACCGCGGCTGCGCGTGAAGAGCTATGACGAGCTGAACGCCTGGCTGCTCGACCGCTGCGTCGCCTGGGCGAAGGCGCAGCCGCATCCCGAGGTCCGCGACAGGACGATCTGGGAGATGTTCGAGACCGAGCGGCCGAGCTTGGTGCCCTATGCCGGACCCTTCGACGGCTTCCACTCGGTGCCGGCCTCGCCGTCGAAGACCTGCCTCGTGCGCTTCGACAACAACAAGTACTCGGTCCTGGCGAGCGCCGTCGGCCGGCCGGTGGAGCTCCGCGCCTATGCCGACCGTATCGAGCTGCGCCAGGACGGGCGGATCGTCGGGTCCCACCGGCGCGCCTTTGGACGCGGCGAGACCGTCTACAACCCATGGCACTACGTTCCGGTGCTCGCCCGCAAGCCCGGCGCTCTCCGGAATGGCGCGCCGTTCAAGGACTGGGTGCTGCCGGCCGCGATCGAGCGAGTGCGCCGGAAGCTGCGTGCCGCGCCCGACGGCGACCGCCAGATGGTCGAGATCCTCGGCGCGGTGCTCTCGGATGGCCTGCCTGCCGTCGACGCCGCCTGCGCCGAGGCGCTGAGCGAAGGCGTCCACTCCGCCGACATCATCCTGAACATCCTGGCCCGCCAACGCGATCCCGGACCGCCGGTGACGATCATGACACCCGAGGCGCTGCAGCTGCGGCACGAGCCCGCCGCCGACTGCGCCCGCTATGACAGCCTGAGGAGGGCGATCTGATGGAGCGCAGTGAGATACTGGAAGCCATGGGCGGCCTGAAGCTCTTCGGCATGCGGGCCGCCTATGACGAGATCGTTGCCACGGCCGTAAAGCGGCAGCACGAGCCGCATCGGGTGATCGGCGACCTGCTCGCGGCCGAGATCTCGGAGAAGCAGGCGCGCTCGATCAAGTACCAGATCACCATCGCCAAGCTGCCGCTCGCCAAGGACATCGAGGAGTTCGTCTTCGACGAGACGCCGATCAACGAGACGCTGGTCCGCGATCTCGCTGCCGGTGACTTCCTCGACCACCAGCGCAATGTCGTGCTGGTCGGCGGCACCGGGACCGGCAAGACCCACCTCGCCGTCGGTGTCGCCCGCGCCTGCATCCGGAATGGCGCGAGGGGCCGCTTCTTCAACGTCGTCGACCTCGTGAACAAGCTCGAGGCCGAGGCGCGCGCCGGTCGACAGGGCCGCACGGCCGATCATCTCGGCCGGCTCGACCTCGTCGTCCTCGACGAACTCGGCTATCTGCCGTTCGCCCAGGCTGGTGGCCAGCTCCTGTTCCACCTTGTCAGCCGGCTCTACGAGCAGACCTCCATCATCGTCACCACGAACCTCGCCTTCGGCGAATGGCCGGCCGTCTTCGGCGACCCGAAGATGACCACCGCGCTCCTCGATCGGCTCACCCACCACTGCGAAATCGTCGAAACCGGCAACGAGAGCTGGCGCTTCAAGAACCGCGTCTGATCCCTGCCGCTCTGACCGGAGCCGAGGGGGGGCAATTTTGGACGCCGATCGAGGGTCAGTTTTCAACGCCGATT
>CAVRHY010000007.1:0-172990 GCA_963721105.1 uncultured Alphaproteobacteria bacterium
GCGGGCGACATCCCGGGCGGTCAGCCTGTCGAGCTCGTCGGGGTCGAAAACACCGGCACCTCAAATGCCTGGCCGACGAAGCGCATGTCGGCGGTGAACTCCAGCCGGAGGTCGCCCTCCAGCCGCATCGCCGGCGCGGGCCAGCGCCTCCGCGCGCATCTCGGCGAAGGCCGTGCGCAGCAGTCGGCCGCACCGTCGTCGACGACCCGGCGGGTCAGGATGGAAAACTGGATGAAATCCGAGGCGATCAGGCCATAGGCCGAGATGACCCCGGCGCTGGGCGGAACGACGAGCGGTCGACCCCAACGTCCTCGGCGACGCTGGCGGCGTGCAGCGGTCCGGCACCGCCAAAAGGCGCCAGCACGTAGTCGCGCGGGTCGAGACCGCGCTCGGTCGAGATCAGCTGGATTGCCCGGGTCATGTTGGCGTCGGCCAGCCGGATGGCGCTGGCCGCGGCCTCCTCCAGCGACATGCCGAAGCGCGCGGCGATGGGTTGGAAGGCCTGCTTCGACAGCTCGGCGTCGATCTGCATCCGCCCGCCCAGGAACGCCTCGGCCGGACGTCTGGCAGATGACGTGCGCATCGGTCAGCCGGATCGGTGCCGCCCGCATGTAGCAGGCGGGCCCGGGTGCCGCGCCGGCCGAGTGGGGCCGACGCGCAGCATGCCGCCTTCGTCGACCCAGACGATCGAGCCGCCGCCGGCGCCGATCGTGTGGATGTCGATGATGGCAAGCGGATCGGCAGGCCGTCGATGGTGAATTCCTGGGTCAGGTGCGGCTCCGTCGGTGACCACGCTCACATCGGTCGAGGTGCCCCCCATGTCGAGCGTCAGCAGGTTGGTCTGGCCCCGACCGCCCGATCTGCCGCGTCGCCCCCATCACGCCCGCCGCCGGGCCCGATAGCAGCGCGTTGACGGGGTTGCGGCGGATCAACGTCGGCCGGAAGGCGACCGCCGTTCGACTGCATGACGCTGAAACGGCCGGCAAAGCCTTCCTGCGCCAGCCGGTAGTCGATGCGGCCGAGATAGCGGTCGATCACGGGCTGGACATAGGCCGCCAGCGTGGTGGTCGAGGCGCGCTCGAACTCGCGGAACTCGCGAGTGATGTCGGCCGAGATCGTGACATGCAGGTCGGGGGCGGCGGCACGGATCGCGTCGCGCAACGCCTCCTCGTGGGAGGGGTTGACGTAGCCGTTCAGCAGGCAGACCGCGATGCCCTCGTAGCGCTCCCGGGACAGCGCGGGGATCAGCGTCGCGCTCGACCTCGTTGCGGTCCAGCGCGGTCAGGACGCTGCCGTCCGGAGGATGCGCTCGGTCACCTCGAAGGTATCGGCGCGTTCGACCACCGGCTCGGGCTTGCGATATTCAAGGTCGTAGATGCTCGACCGGCCATGGCGCTGCATCAGTAGGATGTCGCGAAAGCCGCGCGTCGTGACGAAGGCGATGCGGAAGCCCTTGCGCTCGAGCACCGCGTTGGTGGCGACGGTTGAGCCGTGCGAGAGGTCGTCGATGCTGCCGATCGGCGTGCCGTTCTCGGCCAAGGCATTGAACGCTCCTTCGTCCGGGCTGGCCGGGGTGCTGGGTGTCTTCGCGATCCGGACCCCGCGGGGGCCGATCTCGACCAGGTCGGTGAACGTGCCGCCGACCTCTACGCCAATGCGAGCCAATGGGGATCCTTTGTCGCTGTCCGCGCGAGTCGCAGCAACTTAGGGGCCAGTTTGCAAAAGAGGCAAGCGGGATGCCGCGCATAGCAGGGTGGTGATTGAGGCACAGCCGGCCGGTCAGGCCCCGGCTTGTCCCAGAGACGCCTCAGCGATAGCGCGGCAGGCCTAGGCCGTAGCCGCCATCGACAGCGAAAATCGACCCTGTGCAGTAATTGGCGCCTGAGAGAAGGAAAAGGCAGAGTTCGACCACCTCCTCGGGCGTGCCGAAACGGCCGAGCGGCACGCGGGCGAGCTTGGCTGCTGCCTCCTCCCGCCCGCGGTCGGAGGCATTGTGCTCCAGCACGCGCTCGGTCTCGATAACGCCCGGCGCGACGGCGTTGACGAGGATGCCCTTCTCCGCCCATTCAATCGCTAGCGCGCGCGTGAGCTGGTTCAGCCCGGCCTTCGAGGCGGCATAATGCGCGATCCCGGGGCGGACCTGGGTCGCGGCGGTCGAGCTGAGCATGAGGACGCGTCCCGGACGACCCGCCGCGCGGCGCGCGCCGCGAAGGCGCGCGCGCAGAGGAAGGGCGCCTTCAGGTTCAGGTCCAGGACGCGGTCCCACTCGGCCTCTTCCACGTCGAGGGCGGGCGTGACCGGGTAGATGCCAGCCACGTTGGCGAGAGAATCGAGTCCGTCGAGTGCCTCCCAGGCCTCGGCGACGGCCCGGCCGGGTTCGCCAGCAGCCAGGAGATCCGCGACAATCGCGGTCGCGCTGCCCGCCGCCGTGGCGGCGATCTCGCGGATGGCGGGATCGGAGTCGATCAGCGCAACCGAGGCCCCGTGGGCGAGGAGCGCGTCGGCGAGCGCGAGACCGATTCCGGCCGCCGCTCCGGTCACGGCGATCCGCTGACCGTCGAGGGGGTCAGGCACGGGGAGCGGCCCCGCGGGACAGGAACTCGTCGACGGCCTGCTCCATCGTCAGGAAGACGGCGCCCATGTTCCGCAAGGCTTCGATCAGTCTTTCGAGCATCAGCATGCGGTGCCCGCGCCCAATGACGAAGGGGTGGCACGTGAAGGTCAGCACGCCCCAGTCCGTGGTGCGGGTCATGTAGAGGAAGTCGTCGATCCAATTGCTAAGCACGTCTCCGGCGTTCGAGAGCCCCGGCACGACCGCGGTCTGGGTGCGGACGAACTCGAAATGCGGGTAGTCGTCCAGCGACCAGCTGATCGGCAGCTCGACGAGACGGGTCTCGGCGCCGAAGACGAAGGGGCGATCGACCGTCGGCTGGTCGCCCTGCCGGGCGAAGTAAGGCGTATGATCGTTGCCCATCATGCTGCTTTCGTAGTCGAAGCCGTGCTTCAACAGCAGGTCGATGGTGACCGGGCTGAGGTCCCACGAGGGCGAACGGTAGCCGCGCGGAGGGCGGCCCGTCAGCCGCTCGATGCAATCGCGGGCGCGCAGCAACTCTTCCTCCTCCTTCTCGGGGGACAGGTTTGCCGGCGGCACATGCGAGTAGCCGTGATGCGCGATCTCGTGGCCCCTGGCGACGACACGCTCGCATGCCTGCGGGTGCGTCTCGATGATAACGCCCGGGACGCACCAGGTCGACGGGATGGCGTGCTGAGCCAGGAGCGCCAGGATGCGCTCGGCGCCGATCAGCCCGAACTCGCCGCGTGAGACGGGGGTCGGCGTCGTCATGCCGCGCGCGGTCCAGCCGGACCAGACGTCGAAGTCGAAAGTGAGGCAGGCGATATGCCGAGGCATCCGTTTCCTCTCCGCTTGGCGCCCGCCGAGGACGCGCGGCCGGTAGTATGGCGTCTCCCGCGCACGATGTTCAAGCCGCGCCAACGATGGACACCGAGCGCGCCGCGGCTATGGTCGGGCGGCGGACAGGGGAGGACAACTTGGGAATCGATCCTTTCGAGGCGGTAAGCTGGGATCTGGTCCCGGGCCGGACGGCGGTGGTTGTCATAGACGCGCAGAACGATTTCCTGCACCCAGACGGCTGGTACGCGCAGAAGGGCGTCGATATCTCGCACATGCGGCGAACGGTCGAGCCGGTGCGCCGGCTGGTGGAGGCGGCGCGGGCGCGGAACGTCCCGGTTGTCTGGACGCGGCACGGCTTTCGCGACGCGCGGGACGCGGGCGTCTTTCTTACTTTGAGGCCGTTCCTGAAGGAGGGCGGGCTGCGGCGCGGGACGTGGGGTTGCGAGATCATCGACGAGGTTGGAGCACGCAACGACGACAGGTTTGTCGAGAAGAGCCGCCTCAGCGCCTTCTACGGTACTGATCTCGAGATCGTGCTTCGCAGCCTGGACGCCGAGACGGTGCTGTTCGGGGGCGTGCTGACGAACCAGTGCGTCGCCGCGACCTCGAAGGACGCGAATTTCCGCGACTTCAAGCCGATTATCGTCGAGGAATGCACCGGCACGACCCTGCCGCACCTGCACGAGCCGGCGCTCGAGATGGTGCGGGTCGGCTGGGGCGAGGTGCGCGACCTCGCCACGGTGCTTCGCGAACTCGAGGATCTGCCGCTGCTGAATCTTCCGACCGCGGGTATTGCGCATGGCTGAGGCCGGCGGGGTAGGCCGCACGCTCTGGGTCGACACCTCACGAAAGCCGCCGATCGGGGCAGAGCCGCTGAGCGGGACGCCGCTGCGTCAGTCCTGGTGATCGGCGGCGGCTTGGCCGGGCTTTCGGCAGCGCTGTGCCTAGTGGATAGAATCCAACACTTGGTGCCCGCGCCTGACGGCGGCGATGATCCGATCCGGATCGGCGGTCCAGACGAAGGGCTTCGGGTCGGTGTTGTGGTCGGCGACGAAGCGGTTGATGGCGGCCTGCAGATCGACCACCGAGCGGAAGACCCCCCGCTTCAGCCGGCGCCTCGTGAGCTTGGCGAAGAAGCCCTCGACGGCATTCAGCCACGAGCACGAGGTGGGCACGAAGTGGAAGGTGAAGCGCGGGTGGCGGTCGAGCCAGCGCCAGACCTTCGGGTGCTTGTGGGCGGCGTAGTTGTCGAGGATGACGTGGACGACCTTGCCGGCCGGCACGTCGGCCTCGACGGCGTTGAGGAAGCGGATGAACTCCTGATGGCGGTGGCGGGCCATGTTGCGCCCGATCACGCTGCCGTCGAGGACGTTCAGCGCAGCGAAGAGCGTGGTGGTGCCGTTCCGCCTGTAGTCGTGGGTCATGGTGCCGGCGCGGCCCTTCTTGAGCGGCAGGCCGGGCTGGGTGCGGTCGAGCGCCTGAATCTGGGACTTCTCGTCGACCGACAGCACGACGGCATGCGCCGGCGGGTCGACATAGAGGCCGACCACGTCGCGCAGCCTGTCGGCGAACAGCGGGTCGTTGGAGAGCTTGAACTGGCGCATGCGGTGCGGCGCCAGCCCGTGTGCCCGCCAGATGCGCTGCACCGAACTGACGCTGATGCCGGCGGCCTCGGCCATCATGGCGCCCGTCCAGTGGGTCGCCTCGCGCGGCGGCGCCTCGTTCAGGGTCAGAGCCACCACCCGGTCGGCCACTGCCCGGTCGAGCGGCGGGATGCGGGACGGCCGCGTCTTGTCGCGCAGCAGACCGTCGACACCATCCTCGGCGAAGCGTTCCTGCCAGCGCCAGACGCAGGTCTTCGACTTGGCCGTCGCCCGCATGATGCCGTTGGTGCCGATCCCGTCCGCCGTCAGCAGGACGATCCGTGCCCGCCAGACATGCTTCTGCGGGCTGTTGCGATCCCCGATGACCGCCTCAAGACGGCGGCGATCCTCGGGCGAGACTTCTATGGTGATGCCGGTGCGCATGCCACAGGCTCGCATGCCACCGCCGGCAGGGGAATCCCCTTCGGGACTCCTCTGTCAGGTTCTATCCACTAGCGGGGGCTGATGTCGACTGCATCCTGCTCGAGGCCGACGCGGTGGGCGCCGGAGCGTCAGGCCGAAGCAATGGCAAGGTGAGCCCCGGCCAGAAGCTCGGCCCCAATACATCTCGAGCGGCGCTATGGTGATGACGCGCGGCGGTGGCCGAGACGGCGGCGAGATCGGCCGACCCGGTGTTCGGGCTCATCGAGCGGCACGCAATCAACTGGACACCCGCAAGAACTCCATGAACTGAGCAGTTCGACGCGCGTCGAGCGGTTTTTCGGCGTGGTTCATGCGGGATTGGCATGATCCAGAGAGATCCGGATAGGCTGCTGGAGCAATTTCGGACGGACTCACCCCATGGCGCGCCGACGCTCGTGGAAGACCAGGCGGTCGAAGTTGTAGGCGATGTTCGCCAGCGTCAGTTTCGCCTCGGCGCGGGCCAGGCCGATTGTGCGGATGAAGAGGCCGAAGCGGGTCTTCTGGTGGGCGAAGACGTGCTCGACGGCCACGCGGATCGAGGACTTCTTGGCATTGGCCCGCGCGATGTGGCGGGGCATCGGCTTGCCCGCCGGCTTGCGGTGGTGGATGCGGCTGGTCAGCATCCTAGTGGATAGAACCTGACAGAGGAGTCCCGAAGGGGATTCCCCTGCCGGCGGTGGCATGCGAGCCTGTGGCATGCGCACCGGCATCACCATAGAAGTCTCGCCCGAGGATCGCCGCCGTCTTGAGGCGGTCATCGGGGATCGCAACAGCCCGCAGAAGCATGTCTGGCGGGCACGGATCGTCCTGCTGACGGCGGACGGGATCGGCACCAACGGCATCATGCGGGCGACGGCCAAGTCGAAGACCTGCGTCTGGCGCTGGCAGGAACGCTTCGCCGAGGATGGTGTCGACGGTCTGCTGCGCGACAAGACGCGGCCGTCCCGCATCCCGCCGCTCGACCGGGCAGTGGCCGACCGGGTGGTGGCTCTGACCCTGAACGAGGCGCCGCCGCGCGAGGCGACCCACTGGACGGGCGCCATGATGGCCGAGGCCGCCGGCATCAGCGTCAGTTCGGTGCAGCGCATCTGGCGGGCACACGGGCTGGCGCCGCACCGCATGCGCCAGTTCAAGCTCTCCAACGACCCGCTGTTCGCCGACAGGCTGCGCGACGTGGTCGGCCTCTATGTCGACCCGCCGGCGCATGCCGTCGTGCTGTCGGTCGACGAGAAGTCCCAGATTCAGGCGCTCGACCGCACCCAGCCCGGCCTGCCGCTCAAGAAGGGCCGCGCCGGCACCATGACCCACGACTACAGGCGGAACGGCACCACCACGCTCTTCGCTGCGCTGAACGTCCTCGACGGCAGCGTGATCGGGCGCAACATGGCCCGCCACCGCCATCAGGAGTTCATCCGCTTCCTCAACGCCGTCGAGGCCGACGTGCCGGCCGGCAAGGTCGTCCACGTCATCCTCGACAACTACGCCGCCCACAAGCACCCGAAGGTCTGGCGCTGGCTCGACCGCCACCCGCGCTTCACCTTCCACTTCGTGCCCACCTCGTGCTCGTGGCTGAATGCCGTCGAGGGCTTCTTCGCCAAGCTCACGAGGCGCCGGCTGAAGCGGGGGGTCTTCCGCTCGGTGGTCGATCTGCAGGCCGCCATCAACCGCTTCGTCGCCGACCACAACACCGACCCGAAGCCCTTCGTCTGGACCGCCGATCCGGATCGGATCATCGCCGCCGTCAGGCGCGGGCACCAAGTGTTGGATTCTATCCACTAGCTGCCAGCCACCTCTCGTTCGTCCGGCTGCGATACGCGCTGTCCGCCCAGATCTCGGAGCCCGTGTTCTCCGGGCTCACGAGGCGCCGGAGCTGCCGGCCATCGGCCGCTGACGCCGCGGTCACCATGCTCTCACGGATGAAGCCGAAGCGCCGGTCGATGGAGATGTGGCTCTTGTAGCCGAACACCGGCACCGCGATCATCGGCAACGGCGTGCCATCCGGGCGATAGCGCACCTTCCCGCCGACCTTCAGTGTCCAGCGGGCATCGACGTCTTTCTGCGCCGCCTTGTTCGGCTCGTCCGGCCAGATCTCGCGGGCCGTCCTGCCCGCATTGATCGCCGCCTTCTCGCCCTCGGTGTTGCGCTGCTTCGGGGCCGGCACCAGGCTCGCATCGACGATCTGGCCGGCCATCGGGATGTATCCCTTCTTCTGCAGCTGCCAGTCGAAGGCCTTCATCACCCGCTTGAGAGTGCCCGTCTCCGTCAGCCGGTTGCGAAAGTGCCGGATGGTGTTCTCGTCCGGCGTCGGCGCGCCGAGATCGAAGCCGAGAAACCGCATCCACGAAAGCCGGTCGCGGATCATGAACTCCATCCGCGCGTCCGAGAGGTTGTGCTGTGCCTGAAGGATCAGCGCCTTGAACATCGAGACCGGGTCGAAGGGTGGGCGACCGCCCCTGGAGCCGTCGCCATAGCCGAGACCCTCGACCAGCCAGCCCCGGAAGTGCTCGAAGTCCACCGTCGCCTCCAGCACCTCGAGCGGATCGCCATGCCGGCTCAGCCGCTCCAGATGCTCCGTAAGCCCGAACAGTCCCGCCTGCCGCATGATGCCCCCCGATCCGATCGCCGGAGTGAATCACATCGGCGCTCAAGCCGGTAGGTTCTTGCGGGTGTCCAACTGCGAGCCCCGGGCCGGCGCGGCTGGGTCTGCGCGCCGCACGCCGCGCGCGCTGGGGCCGATCGAGAAAATGGCGCGTTAGTGGCTTGGGCACGGCGCCGACGTCGATCCATTTGACGCCGCAGGGATCGAGCGGGCGACCGGGACGCGCGTTTACGTCGGCGGAACTCATTGACCGGCGCACCGGTCGAGTGCAGCCGCTGGTGATCACGACGGGGCTGGCGCCGATCTCGATCTTCAGCATCTCCTCGTTCCAGTCCGCGAGCTGGGCAAGACGGTTGTCGGCGAGCACATAGGCACGCTTCTCCGCCTCGGTCGTGTGATTGAGCCGGATCGTCGCCACCTTGACGAACCGAGTCGCTTCGCCTCGGCCAGCCGGCCATGGCGGGCGAACCCGCCGCCGTCGCGGTCGACGAGCACCGGGTTGGAATCCGAAGATCTCGATGGACTTCGCGATCTTGCCGATCCTGACGGTCCGAGTGGCGCCGGGCATTGTTCGCGTAGAGCACGAGGTCGCCGACCGCACACATCTCGACCACGAGGGTCGGCGTCAGACATGGAGCCTGTCCACCAAGGTCTCTCGGTGAGGATTTTAGAGCGTATCCGATCAGTCTGGATCATATCCGGCGGCGCTGAAGTAGTTTGCGCACTCCTGCAGGGTGACGACGTCGACGAGGCGGCCGATGGCGCTGCACAAGCCGTCGACGGTGCGCTCGGCGGCTTTCCGCAGGAGAGCCTTGAGCTTCGAGAAGGCCATCTCGATCGGGTTGAAGTCGGGGCTGTAGGGCGGGAGGAACCGGAGTTCGGCGCCGCGTGCCTGGATGATCGCTCTGGCCCCCGCCCGCTTGTGGCTGGAGAGGTTGTCCATGATGACGATGTCGCCGGGCCTCAGCGCAGGCGCGAGGACGTGGTCGACGTAGGCCTCTGGAGTGCCCTGTCCGACGTCAGCGCCCCTGGGACACCTGAACTGATTTCGGAACGGAAAGTTTATGGCTCATCGTAACCGCCAAGGATTGGAGATGAGACAGAAACCCGGAATGCCCAAGCCGTCGGCGGAGAAGGTCGTGAAGGACATCCGTCGCCGGACGCGCAATCAGCACTCGTCCGAGGAGAAGATCCGGATCGTGCTGGAAGTGCTGCGCGGCGAGGAAAGCATCGCCGAGCTGTGCCGCCGCGAAGGCATCGCGAGCAGCCTCTACTACAGCTGGTCGAAGGAGTTCCTCGAGGCCGGCAAGCGCCGCCTGGCCGGTGACACGGCCCGCCAGGCGACGAGCCCGGAGGTGGAGGACCTGCGCGCCGAGGCCGCCGCGCTCAAGGAGGCGGTCGCGGACCTGACCCTCGAGAACCGGCTGCTCAAAAAAAGCATGATCGGGGCTGGGGAGGACGGGGAATGAGGTATCCCGTGTCCGAGAAGCTGGAGATCATCCGCCTCGTCGAGCGGTCCCATCTGCCGGTGCGGCGCACCCTTGAGAAGCTCGGCATCCCGAGAACCGCCTTCTACCGTTGGTACGACCGCTACCAGTCCGTCGGCGAGGCTGGCCTGGAAGATCGCAGCCCGCATCCCGGCCGGGTCTGGAACCGCATCCCCGACGACGTCCGGGAGCCGCTGGTGCGGCTCGCGCTCGACGAGCCGGAGCTCTCGCCACGAGAGCTGGCGGTAAGCTTCACCGACACGGAAAGGCATTACCTGTTAGAGGCTTCCGTGTATCGCATCCTCAAGGCCCAGGACCTGATCGCCAGCCCGGACATGGACACGCTCGAACTCGCCCTCGAGGCATCGGGATGCGATCGGCTGACGGTGCGGCACAGACCACGCCTGCTCAGCGACAATGGCTCGTCCCACATCGCCCGCGAGCCACCGACCTGGCTGAAGGACAAGGTCATGGATCACGTCCGCGGCGCCCCAACCACCCCCAGACGCAGGGCAAGATTGAGCGCTGGGCAGCAGACCCTGAAGAGCCGGATCCTGCTCGAGAACCACTAACTTCCCGGCGCCCTCGAAGCCGCCATAGGTGACTCCGTCGAGCACTACAACCACTGACGCTGCCACGAGAGCTGCGGCAGCGTCACGCCCGCCGATGCCTACTTCGGCAGGGCTGCGGCCATCCTAAGCGACAGGAGGAGGATCAAGGAGGAAACCTTTCGTCAGCGCGGCTTCCTCAATCAGAGCCGCGTAGCCTAACTCGCCGAGCCAGACCCTCCGGATCGTCATGGCCTCCGGTGTCCCGAATTATCTGACGACGGACACCGCGTCGCAGCTTCCTGCGGGAGAGCTTGGCGAAGAACCACTCGACGGCGTTGAGCCATGAGGACGATGTCGGGGTGAAGTGGAAGCTCGAGCGCGGATGCCGTGCGAGGGCATGCGCAGAGGTGGCTCGTTTTGTCTGAGCAGTAGCCGGGGGCTGGTTAAGTGGATTTCCGCCTTGGTTATGCTGCCGCCGGGATCGGCTGCAGCCCGCTGAGATATGTTCGATCGGGTGTCCGCCCGCCAAGCGACGAATGGGGCCTCGTCCGATTGTAGAAGGTCAGGTAGCGCCCGATCGAGGCGCGGGCCTCGGAGACGCTGGCGTAGGCGCGGAGGTAGACCTCCTCGTATTTCACCGTTCGCCAGAGCCGCTCGACGAAGACGTTGTCCCGCCAGGCGCCCTTGCCGTCCATGCTGATGGCGATCCCGGCATTCTTCAGCACCCTGGTGAAGTCGACGGAGGTGAACTGGCTGCCCTGATCGGTGTTGAAGATCTCAGGCCGGCCGTGGCGGGCGAGCGCCTCGTCGAGAGCTTCGATGCAGAAGTCCGCGGAGAGCGTGATCGACAGCCGCCAGGCCAGGACCTTCCGGCTGAACCAGTCGATGACGGCGGCAAGGTAGACGAAGCCGCGCGCCAGCGGGACGGAGGTGATGTCCATCGCCCAGACCTGGTTCGGCCGCGTCACGGCGACCTTCCGGAGCAGGTATGGATAGATCCTGTGCCCCGGCGCCGGCGTCGATGTCCTTCGCCCACTCCTCCGCGCTCTCCACCGACCACTCCGCTTGGCCTCTCAACGCGCCTTGGAGTTCCCTGACCTTGCCAAGGAACACGTCCCGTTGCCTGCGGGCCTCGGGTAGGTGGCTGGTTCCGGTGCCCAGCTTGATCTCGCCCCCGAACGGCTTCCCCGTCCACGGGCTCTTGAGGCCGATCAACTCGGCAGGGGTTTTCATCCGGAAAACGAGGGCCGATCCCGGCCCCCGCGAACGCTTCAGGTGCTGCATGTCCTCGCCACCCTTGTTGTCCACTTTGGACAACCCCGGCTTGGGCAACATCGGCTTTTCCTGAGGCATATCAACACGTTAGAAGGAGTGGCGGAGAGGGTGGGATTCGAACCCACGATACCGTTGCCGGTATACACGCTTTCCAAGCGTGCGCCTTCGACCGCTCGGCCACCTCTCCGCATCGGCGCGCACGCTAGTGTTTACGCGGAACGTTGACAAGCCCGTGTCGGGGTTCAGCCGATGTCAGACGGCTGGGTGTCGGTCGCGTCCCCGCTGGTGGTGCAGCTCTTGGATAGCTCCGCCGCCCGCCCACGCGCTTCCCAAATGGCGCCGTAGCGGGCGGGCGGCGGCTCGGTGGTCACCGGCGGATCTTCGGTAGGGTCGGGTTGCGACTGCCAACTGACACGGAAATCACCGATGACCGACGAGATGATGACCCAGCGGATCCTGTGGAGATCGTAGACCGCGTAGAACTCGTACCGCCGGTTGACTGCATGCGCTCGACACGGCCGTTGAGCTCGGGCGAGGGGGGCGGCGAGCGCCAGAGCGCGACGCGGGCCGCGCAGGCGGCCTCGAAGCGGGTTTGAACGCGGAGCCGCCTTCGGTGTCGATGGCGCGGACCGGGAAGGGCGCCATCGACACCGGGATGGTCATCGCTCGCGGATCCGCAGCTGCAAGGTCCGCTCGATCGTCCGGGGCGGCACGTTGTCGGTGACGACGCGGTAGGCGATCGTCGCGTTTGTGCCATCGGTCCCGCCGCTCACCCATGCGGTCACGGCGGCCCCGGACATGCTGTCAGTGTCCAGCGTCGCCCCGTCGGCGGTCACGGTGTACGAGGACAGCGCCTCGCCGTCGGTCAGGTCTGCCGTGAAGTCCCACTCGTAATCGAGCACCTCGTCGGGATCTTTCGGGGCGGGCGCAATTGCAGAGACCATTCAGTGTTCCTCCCTCTGTCAGGATTCGAAGCGTCGCGGTGTGGCGACGGATGCGAAGCGCCGGAACGCGGACCCGCTCGCGAAGCTGCGCGCGTCCGGCGCGCGGGATGACCCGCCCAACCCGGCACCGGGGACGATGCCAACCCCGCCTGCCGTGCCCGGCGGGGGGAACGCCACGACCGTCGCGGAGACGGAGGGAGCGATGCCCAACCCGGCAGCGGCGCCTGCTCCGGACGCCGCGATGACGAAGTCGATGATGACGGCGGTTGCGACGGCGGCGATACCGGCCCCCGATGCTGCCCCCGCCGTCGGCGACGCGGACGCACCTGCGGAGGCGCCTGCGGACACGGCCGGGGCGATGCCAGTTCCCGAGGCCGCTCCTGCCGCAGGCGCCGCGGTCACGGCTGCGGACGCTGCCGGGGCGAGACCCGCACCCGTGGCACTCCCTGCCGCGGGAGAGGCGGCTGCGCCTTCCGACGCCATCGGAGCGACGCCCGCTCCGATGGCGCTGCCAGCTCCGGACGTCGCGACGCTGCCGGCGGTCGCGACGGGGGCACGGCCGGCCCCCGAGGCCGCCCCCGCCGTCGGCGACGCGGTCTCGCCGGTGGCCCCCGCATCCTCGAGAAACCGCAGGATGACGATGCCGTTGCCGCCCTTGCCGGCAGTCTCTGCAGGCGCGTCGCCGTTGCCCGTGGCCGACCCGCCCTGACCGCCGCCGCCGGTGCCGTCCTGGCCATTGGGGGAGCCGTCGGCGCCGCCCCCTCCGCCGAGGCCGCCATTCGCCGCGCCCTGGCTTCCCCGCCGGCCAGCGCCGCCACCAGCGTAGTAAATGTCCGCTCCGGTTATGGCTGACTGCAAGCCGATGCCACCGTCCGTGGCTGAATTGCCGGTAGCGGTGACGCCGGGGCCGCCGGCGCCGCCACCGCCCGTGGCGGGGAGGAAGCCGTTCGGGTCGCCCCCGGCGTGACCCTGTGCGGTCGTGCCGGCGCCGGGCGATGCCGTGCTTATGCTTGACCCGCCGCCAGATCCGCCGTCGATGCCCGCGTCATTGATGTTCTGGACGCCCCCGCCGCCACCTCCTTTCGCGGGGCCGCCGATCTGGCTGGCGCTGGCCAGGGTGATGTCCGAGTCACCACCATTGCTTCCTCGGGCGGCGGCGGCGGGGGCCTGCGCCCCGAGTCCCACGACGATGTCGTAAGTCGCTGCCGTGGCCGTGAATGCGCCCGCCAGAAGACCGCCGGCGCCACCACCAGCCCCTCGGGTGAATTTGTTGCCGGCTCCGCCGGAGCCGCCTCCTGCGACCACGAGAAACTCGACATCGCCGCCGGCCGAGATCGTGACCGAGTGCGCCGTGCCGGTGCGGAACTCCAGCACGCGATACGCACCGTCGAGATAACTCGCGTCGGCGGTCGAGGATGAAACGGCTGGCATCGCGCGTTATCCGGCCGCATTGTCGGAGGGCAGGGCGGTCACGTTGATGGATGGCGGCGAAGCCCCGGCGGGAAGCGCCACGGCGACTTCGATCGTGAAGCCGAACGTCATCATCTCGGGTGATGGCTGCGGTTCCGGAGTGGGCTCCGGGTCGGGCTGCGGTTCCGGGATCGGCTCGGGCTCGCCCAGCACCCTCGGCGTCATCCCGTCCATCAGCACCGTCCAGCGCGGGGTGATGTCGTTCATGTTCCGCCGCGAGCCGAAGCTGCCATAGGCCGACGATCCCGTGCATTCGACGTACTGCATGAACGGGCCGTCTCCGACCTCGTCCCATGCCTGCCACAGGACGCGATAGAGCTCCGCCATGCTGTCGCTGTAGCTGAAGTCCGACAGGAACGGCTGGAGCTGGTCGAGCTGCGCCTGCTTCGCCGCCTTCTCGTCCTTCGTGCCGGTCAGCTTGGGCCAGTGGTGCAGGTGCGAGCCGCCCTCGTAGAGAACGAGGGCCAGGCCGAACTCAGCGGCGACGGCCTTCTGGTCGCCCAGGAAGGCGGCGATCTGCGGGATCGAGTTCGGGCAGTCCGGGTCGAGCATCTTTCCGACCATCCAGCCGGGCGCGTCCCCGCCGCCGGTCACGACCCCCAGCAACTCGCCCCGCAGATCGTCGTCACCGAGGAGCTTGCTGCCGAAATAGGATGTCGCCGCGATGGCGTCGAACACGGCGGCGGGGTCGATCCATGCCTCCGGCTCGATGCCCTTCCAGCCCTCGGCCAGCAGCATCTGCCGGGTGACCCATGCGTTGACGGTCTGCACGCCGAGCACGTTGCGGTGCGGCCGTGTGCCGAACACCTCCCGGATCAGCGCCGCGGTCCGGGTCGCCAGCTTGGCACGATAGTTGGCGTGATCGCCCTCCGAGCCCCAATCGGCGGTCATCATGTCCTGGATGTCGTGCGTCTGCACCATCCCCCAGTTCCAGGTCTCGTTCGAGAACTCGAATGACGACACCAGGCGCGGGTCTAGGTTGTCGCGCACATAGCTCGCGAAATTCCGAACGAATTCCTCGGTCGCGTGCAGAGGCATGCAGAAATGCGGGTCGGCGCCGACCTCGTTGGCCAGGGCCACCATGACCTCGACCGGCACGCCCTTGTTCGCGATCGACCAGCTGAAATGGCCCGGCGTCGGCATGTCGCTCCACGCCGACTGGGTGGTGCCGTTCATGGATTGCCAGACCATGAACCGCAGTCCTGCGGCACCTTTCAGCAGCGCCAGCCAGTCCGGGTTGAAGATCGCCCCCGTGTCGGCCAGCGCCTCCTGCTCCTCGCGGACCAGGCGGCCGCCCCGGATATGGTCGCCCGTCCCGTCCGGGTCTGTCTCGCTGATCTCGATGCCGAAGGTGCCGCCGGTCGGGTTGTCGAACACCACCCGTCCCGGCTCGGCCGAGACGTAGCTGGCTCGCCCCGTGATGCGCACCGTGCCCGCGCCCTCGTAGGTGAACACGTAGCGGCCCACCCGCGTCGCCGCGGTCTCTGCGTCGGCGCCGTTCCAGTCGTAGAGGGTGTAGATCTTCTCGACGTTGGCCGGGATGCGCGTCGGCCACCCGTCGGCGTCGAGAATGTCGAGCGTCTCGATGTCTTCGTGCTTGATGCGCGCGCCATCCTGCACGGCCGACCAGCCGCGCGCCATCTTCAGGTAGTCGAGAAAGGGCTGCTGCGGCTGCCAGTCGGCCAGCCCGGCCAGCCCGAAGGCGAGGTGACGTGTATTCTTCATGTCAGCTCTCCAGGGTGATCGTGTAGAGGCCGGCCACCGTGACGGAGAGCGGCCCGTTCGACGGGCTCAGCGACCCGCCGCCAGTGTCGAGGTCGCAATACATGATCGGGGTGTCGCCCGCCGCCAGCGAGCCGTTGCCGTCGCCATCGCGCACGATCGCCGCGTATTTCACGGAGAAGGTGGACCCCGGCCATGTCTGGTCGTCGCAATCCAGCGTGATGGCCTGCCCGGCGCGCGATTGAGTCGCCGTGATCGCCGCGCCATGCGTGCTGTAGCCGTTGCCGTCCGCCACTTCCGCCGACGACAGCGACGAATAGGCGGTGTGCGTCAGGTCCGGCGTATGGCTGCTGGTCAGCAGCACCATACGGAAGCTGTCGCTGTCCCAGTCGATCGTGCCGCCGAGCACTTGCTCGAGGGCGTTTCCGTACATCTTCCATGCGCCTGCGGCCATGGCGATCTCCTTTCAGCGCGAGGGGTGGGCGGTCGGCGATGTCCTGGTGCTGTGCACGTCCGACCCCGTCGGGAATGTCATCAATTTGTGGCAACAGCTTCTAATGTTGAATGCTAAATCGTCGGTTAATTCGCTCAGAATTCGACTCATTTCTGGCAAATGAAGTATTGACGAATTGTGAACAGATTGCATCGAGCGCGCGCTGCGCGCCAATTCGGCGCAGCACATTCACACTCTCGCTAGCGCGCCCGTGTGGAGTTGTCGCCAGCAGGCCGATTATCGCTTGCCCTGTCCTCGAGAACCGCGACGCGGCCCCTGATGTCGTCGACGTGCTGCTGCGCCGCCACGACAGCGCGCCGCAGCGCCGAAATCTCGCTCCGCACGACATCGGAGGGCTGCGGCTTGCCCTTTTCGGGAGCGATCACGCTACAGCCGCCACAGCTTCAGCACGCCCAACCTCGCCGGCGCGTCATCAACCTGGGCGAACCCCTCAATGTGAGACGGTCCCCTCCTCCTGAGGGACGAAGGAGTGAAATCCGAGCCGCATTCACGGACGATCACCAGCATGCCGGATGCAGGCTTCCGGCACGTGGCGCCCCCCCAAACCTGGAACATGGCCAAGCCGATCCGGATGCAGCGCAGCGGTTGAACGTTGCGGGAGGTCTCAGCTGGCCGGTCCAAGAGATCCCGAGAACGCGGTTGCCGCACAAAACCGCCGCGGACAACTCGTTTCCGAGCAGCCGCCTTGAGGATCGAAACCCGGCCCGGAAATGAGGTTGGATCGCGTATTGCAACGGTTCACCCGACCATCAACCGGTGCGCCGTCATGAGAACCGGGGGGTGGGATCGAAATCCGTCCACCTGTTGGTGGCGCCGAAAAATCTCTGCTCCCCGTTTTTTGTGCCTGGACCAGGCGCTCTCGTTCCGGGGTCGAGAACGAGACAAAACAGGCATTCCAGGTCAATGACTTGGTGGTACCGCCTCCCCGGCTCGAACGGGGGACCCCCAGATCCACAATCTGGTGCTCTAACCTACTGAGCTAAGGCGGCACGCGGGGCTGATCTACCGTCGGGGCTGCGGGAATTCAAGCGGGCGCCGCGCGAAACTCTGGCGGGCGGACCGGAGCCGGTGTATCGCCTGCGGACGGGCAGGCGAAGCCGGGGCGGGGCCGGGAATGGACAGGAACGACGCGGAGATCGCCGCCGGGCTGACGGCCAGGCTGACGGCGGGGACGACCACCAGGGCCGAGCGCGTCGAAATGCCGAATGCACGTCGATTCCGACCAGGCCGGGGCGATCGCCCTCGAGCTGCGCGCCGCCACCGCCGCGCGCAAGGTACCGCCGAGTAACCGGCGGAGGCGCCGATGACGGCGCTTGCCCCGCGGCCCTGGGTTCCCGAGGCCTCCGAGGCGCTGGTGCGGGCGGTCGCCGGCAGCGTGGCCTCGGCCGATTCCGAACGCGTCGACGGCGAGCTCGAGGCGCTGGTCGGGCGGAACGACGCGATCGACCGCGACACGATCAACCTGAACCCGGCGACCAACGTGATGAATCCGGCCGCCGAGGCGCTGCTGGCGCGCGGGCTGGGGGTGCGCCCCTCGCTCGGCTATCCGGGCGACAAGTACGAGATGGGTCTCGAGGCCATCGAGCGCATCGAGATCATTGCCGCCGAGCTTGCGGCCGAGATCTTTCGCGCGAAGTTCGCCGAGGTGCGCGTCTCTTCAGGCGCCATGGCGAACCTCTACGCCTTCATGGCGACGTGCCGGCCGGGCGACCCCATCATCGTGCCGCCGGCAGAAATCGGCGGCCACGTCACGCACCACGCGCCGGGCGCGGCGGGGCTCTATGGCGTGGTCAGCCACCCGGCGCCGGTGCGGAACGCCTACTACTCGGTCGACGTCGACGGGCTGGCCCGAATGGCGCGCGAGGTGCGGCCGAAACTGATCACGCTTGGCGGCAGCCTGAACCTCGAGCCGCACCCGGTGGCCGAGGCGCGCGAGATCGCCGACGAGGTGGGCGCGGTGCTGCTGTTCGATGCCGCCCACCTCTGCGGCATGATCGCCGGCGGCGCCTGGGAAAACCCGCTCGACCTCGGCGCGCACCTGATGACGATGTCGACCTACAAGTCGCTCGGCGGACCCGCCGGCGGGCTGATCGTGACCAGCGACGCGGGACTTGCCGAGCGTCTCGACCGGATCGCCTATCCCGGCATGACGGCAAATTTCGACGCCGGGCGCGTCGCGGCGCTGGCGCGCACGCTGCTGGACTGGCGCGAGCACGGCGCAGCCTACGCGCGCGAGATGGTGGCGACGGCGCGCACGCTGGCCGCCTCGCTGATGGTCGAGCGCGTCCGCCCCTACCTGCCCGAGGAGGTCGTGACGCGCTCGCACCAGTTCGCCGTGCCGGCGGCGCAGTGGGGCGGCGGGCAGGCGATGGCCAGGCGGCTGCGCCGCGCGAACATCCTGGCCTGCGGCATCGGGCTGCCCGTCGAGCCGGTGCCGGGCGACGTCAACGGCCTGCGCCTCGGCACGCCCGAGATCGTGCGCCGCGGCATGACGCACGAGCACATGGCCGAGCTGGCGCAGCTGATCGCCCGCGCCCTGCATGGCGAGCCCGAGGCGGTGGCGGCCGACGTGACAATTTTCCGGCGACGGTTCCAGGGGCTGCACTTCATCCGCTGACCGGTTCGCCGGGTTGCCGGCCGGCTGCCGGCCAAGCTGCCGGAACGCGCCATCCTTATGACGGGCGGACGGTCTGGAGGCGGGCCCGGCGGCGCTGCGGTGGCGGCCCTGAACGCGGTGGCGAGAGGCGGCGGCATCACCCCTCGCGGCTGCCCGCCCAGCCAGGCCGAGGGTCCGAACGCCCTGGCGCCTCCTGCCAGGCCGGCGCGGTCACGCCGCCTTGACGTCGACGCCGACGGTGAGCGTCTGCCGCCCGGCGCCGACGACGACGCCCGAGACCGGCGCCACGTCGCCATAGTCCCGGCCAATCGCCAGCGCGACGTGGTCCTCGCCCGGCACGCAGTCGTTCGTCGGGTCGAACTCGATCCAGCCCAGCCCCGGGTCCCAGACCGCGATCCAGGCATGGCTGGCATCCGCGCCGACCAGCCGCGGCTTGCCCGGGGGCGGCTTCGTGCGCAGGTAGCCCGACACGTAGCGGGCCGGCACGCGCAGGGACCGGATCGCCGCCAGCATGACGTGGGCGAAGTCCTGGCAGACGCCCTTCTTCAGCGCGAAGGCGCGGACCGGCAGGGTGTCTGCCGCCGTCGCGCCCGGATCATAGCGGAAGTCGCGGTGGATGCGCCGGCTCAGTTCGCCGACCGCATCCAGCACCGGGCGGCCGGGCGTGAAGCTCTCGCGGGCATAGGCCTCGATCGGCCGGTCCGAGGCGGTCATCTGCGAGGGAAAGGCGAACGGTGCCAGCTCGGTGACGGGGCTCCCGCCGGACTGGCCGAGCGCGGCGTCCCTCGGCTCCTCCCACGGCGCCGAGGCGGCGAAGATCAGCGCGTTCCGCTCGGCCCGCTCGACGCGCGCGGTCGCCAGGATCTCCAGCGAGTCGTGCGGGCGCGAGACGGTGGCGACGTGGACGACATTGCCGAACATGTCGGTGTGCCGGTCGATGCCGTCCGGCTCGGGCGTGATGGTGATGGCATTGGCCAGCACCCGCTGGCCGGGGGCGGTGAGCGGCGTCAGGTACATCAGGTGCTGCGAGAACACCGCCGTCGAGGCGTAGCGATAGCGCGTCCGGTGGCGGACCTCCAGGATCACGGCTCCTCCTCCTCGTCGGCCGGCCCGATCCGCGCCTGCGCGACCAGCGCCTCGGGCATCTCGGCATGGGCGAAGAAGGCGCGCGCAGCCAGGTCCGAGACCTCCTCGAGCTGGCGCCGGCACCGCTTTGCCAGCTTGACCAGCTCGACCCTGCGGTGCTGCCCGTCGGCGAGCGACAGCACGGCGGCGTCCTTCAGGCGCAGCTCGGTCAGCAGCGCCAGCGCCAGCCGGTGCTCTGGCCGCCGGTAGGGGATGTCGGTCGGCATCTCGGACAGCACGCGCTCCAGCCGCACCAGCTGGAAGGCCAGCGAGCGCGGGTTGGTCTCGTCCAGCACGAGGAGGTCGATGACCGCGGCCGGCTGCGCCGTCATCATGTAGCGTGCCCGGTAGGCGGCGGTGGAATCCGACAGCGTCAGCCAGGCGCGCAGATAGGTCTCCTCGGTGTCGCGCTCGGTGCCGGCCAGGTGTTCCGCGAACAGCGCGATCTGGATGCCGCGCTCCAGCCGCCGGCCCAGCTCGAGAAAGCGCCAGGCGTAATTGCGCGTAAGGTTCTCCTGCGCCGTGCCGGCGAAGGCCGAAAGCGAATGGACCGAGTCGTCGATCAGCCGGGCCAGCGAAGCGGTCGGCCGGCTTGTCACCGACCCCTCCCACCGCCGGTCAGAGCACAGCCGGTCGATCGAGCGCCAGCTCTCGTCCGAGATCGTCGCGCGGACCCGCAAGGCGCCGCTGCGCAACGCGCGCAGCAGGGGCGGGATGGCGTGGTCCTCGTCCTCGTCGCCGCGGATCAGGCGCTGCACCGCGTCGCGATAGCGGACGTCGCCCTCCAGGTCCTCGTCCGGCTCGGCCAGGATCTCGATCAGCGTGCACAGCACCTCCGCGTCGGCATCCGCGCGGTTGCCACCGAGCTGCCGCTTGAGGCAGACGCCGACCAGGCGCAGCACGTGCTCGGTGCGCTCGGCATTGCGGCCGAGCCAGAACAGGTCATCGGCGACCCGGCTGAGCAGGTCACGCCCGGTGCGGCGCAGATGCGCCTGGCCCATCCGAGCCGCCAGCGGCGTGTGCGCCTCCGGCACGGCGCTGCCGCTGGCCGGCAGCACCCAGACATCCTTGCCAAAACCCAGCGCGGGTGGCGGACGGCCGGGCTCGACCTGCGCCGCCACGCCGCCCGGCACGACGGCCCAGCCATCCTCGGTGCGGCAGGCGAAGACGCGCATCATCCACCCGGCCGGGCGCACGCTGTCGCCCTCCCAGACCGGCGTGTGCGCCAGCGGCGGCGTCTGCACGGCGCACAGCCGCTCGCCGATGCGACCGAGCCGGTCGGGCAGGGGGTCGTCTTCCGGGCCGGCGGCGCTCTCGCCAAGCTCCAGCGCGTGCGGCTCGCCGCTGTCGGCGGTCAGCGGCTCGATCCGCCAGCGGTCGCGCTCGGCCAGCACCTGCTCGCGGGCGCGCTGGGTGCCCAGCCAGAGGCAGGGCGCGTCGGCCAGGCACAGATCCTCGCCCAGCAGGAACTGCGCCAGCCGGTGCGCGTAGGGCGCCAGCGCGCGGTAGGCGTAGGCCGAGCAGCCGATGGCGTTGGCGACCTTCAGCGAGCCGGAGCGCGCCGCCAGCGACAGCGCCGGCGCGCCGAAGGCGGCGCGGCCCGGCCGGTGCAGCGAGTCGATCGCCGCGTCCGGCACGCCGCGCAGCAGCACGTCGACGCGCTTCAGCCCGTCCAGCGTCTTCACATAGGCCGAGCCCTCGCGCACCGTCAGGTCGGCCGGCTCGATCAGCACGGCGCTCATGTAGCGGGCAAGGTAGGCATGGCTGAAGAAGCGCGGGTCGGCCTCGCCGGCCGTCAGCAGCGCCATCCGCCCGTCCCAGCCCATCATGTTGTCGAGATGGTCCTGGAAGGCGGCATAGTGCCCGGCCAGCCGCTGCACGCCCATGTCGACGAACGGGTCGGCCAGCGCCTGGCTCGCGGCCACCCGGTTGGCCAGCAGCCAGCCATCGCCCAGCGGCGTGTCCAGCCGGTCGGCCAGCAGCACCCAGCCGCCATCGGCCGTGCGCGCGACATCGGCCTCGTAGACATGCACCCAGTGCCGTGGCGGGCGCTCCCACCCGGCGCAGTGCGCCGCGAAGGCCGGGCCGCCATAGACCAGCCCTGGCGGCACCAGCCCGGCGCCGACCGCGCGGCCCTGCGTGTAGAGGTCCGAGACGGCCGCCTCGGCCAGCCGGGCGCGCTGGGCGATGCCGGCCTCCAGCGCGGCCCAGTCGGCGGCGTCCAGCACGACGGGCAGCGCATCGCCGGCACCGGCCGCCTCGCTGCGGCTGGCGAAGGCGACGCCGCTCTCGGTGCGCAGCCGAACGAGGTCCAGCGCCGCGTCCTCGTAGCCCGCGCGACCGACGGCGCCCAGCCAGTCGAACAGGCCGCGCCAGTGCGGCCGGGGCGTGCCGTCCGGCGCGAAAGCCTCGTCATGGCCCGAGATCTCGCCGTAGCCGGCGAACATGGCCTCCGTGCCCGTGCCGTCCCCGGCGTCCTCGATATCGGTGAGGTGCAGCACCCTAGCGTTGCCGGCGCAGGTCCAGCGTCAGCGGGAACTCGGGGCTGATGCGCGCTGCCGCCGGGCGGAAGGCGCCCGGCGTGTGCCCGTGCGGGACGAACCGCGCCAGACGCCGCCCCTCGGCCTCGAGGTCGTTGACCGGCTGCGTCTCCGAGCTGCGCCCGCCCGGATGCGCGACATGGTAGGTGCAGCCGCCCAGCGAGCGCCCCGTCCAGTCGTCGTAGAGGTCGAAGCGCAGCGGCGCATGCACGCCGATTGTCGGATGCAGCGCCTGCGACGGCTGCCAGGCGCGAAAGCGGATGCCGGCGACGCGCTCGTCGGCGCGCGCGGTCGCCGCCAGCGGCACCTCGATGCCGTTGCAGGCGACGCGGTGGCGCTCGCCCAGCGCGCCGGTCACCTTTAGCTGCACGCGCTCCAGCGAGCTGTCGACATAGCGCGCCGTGCCGCCGATGGCGCCGGTCTCGCCCAGCACGTTCCACGGCTCGATGGCCGCCCGCATCTCCAGCGTGATGCCGCGATAGGCGACGTCGCCCAGCAGCGGGAAGCGGAACTCGAACTGCGCCTTGAACCACTCGGGGTCCAGCGCCAGGCCGAGCGCGGCGCCGGTCTCCTCCAGAACGTCCAGGAAGTCGGCCCAGACGAAGTGCGGCAGCATCCAGCGGTCGTGCAGCGCCGTGCCGTGCCGGACCAGCGGCGCGCGGTAGGGCTCCCGCCAGAACCGCGCGATCAGCGCGCGCAGCACCAGCGCCTGAGCCAGCGACATGCGTGGATGCGGCGGCATCTCGAAGGCGCGGAACTCGACCAGCCCCAGCCGCCCGGTCGGCGAGGCGGGCTCGTAGAGCTTGTCGATGCAGATCTCGGCCCGGTGCGTGTTGCCGGTCAGGTCGGTCAGCAGGTCGCGGAAGATGCGATCGACGACCCAGGGCGCCGGGCTGGGGCCGGCGCGGTCGACCTCGACAAAGGCGATCTCCAGTTCGTAGAGCACCTCCTGGCGCGCCTCGTCGACGCGCGGCGCCTGGCTGGTCGGGCCGATGAAGATGCCGCTGAACAGGTAGCTGAGGCTCGGATGGTTCTGCCAGTAGCGCACCAGGGACGCCAGCAGGTCCGGCCGGCGCAGGAAAGGGCTGTCGTCCGGCGTCGCGCCGCCGACGACGATGTGGTTGCCGCCGCCCGAGCCGACCTGCCGCCCGTCATGCAGGAACTTGACGGTGTCTAGCTTCGCCCAGCGCGCTTCCTCGTAGAGCGCCTCCGTCACTGCGACCTGGTCGTCCCAGTTGTCGGTCGGGTGGATGTTGACCTCGATCACGCCGGGATCGGGTGTCGCCTTGATGACGTTGATGCGCGGGTCGTTGGGCGGCGCGTAGCCGTCGATATGCACCGGCTGGCCGAGCGCGGCGGCGGTCTCCTCGACGGCAGCGATCATGTCGACATAGGCCTCGGCGGTCGGCACCGGCGGCAGGAAGACGCTCAGCTTGCCGTCGCGCGGCTCGACGGTGATCGCGGTGCGGACATGCTCGGTGTAGATCGCGCGCGACGGGTCGGCCGGAAGCTCGGGCGCTGCCGCCGCCGCGGTGCCACCCGGATAGCCGACACCCTGGCCGCCGGGGGCTCGCCGTGTCCCGTCGCCGGCCGCTGCCCCGTCGCGCGGCGGGATCGGCCGCTCGCCACGCTCCTGCAGCAGGATCGACCGCTCCGGCAGCCGAGGCCGGTCGGCGAAGGGGTCGCGCTGCACGATGAACGGATAGTCCGCCTCGGGCAGGAACGGCAGCGCCGTCAGCGGCAGCCGATAGCCCGCCGCCGAGTCGCCCGGCGCCAGCATCAGCCGCGCTCGCCGCGTCTTCCACTTCTCCGTCACCCAGCGATAGCGCCGCCGGTGGCGCCCGTCCTGCGCCGCCTGCGCCATGGAAAGCTGCACCGGCATGACCATGCAGACCGGCTGTCCCAGCCCGCGCTCGAACGCCCGCACCAGCTGGCGCCGCTCCAGCGGGTCGTCCAGCTTGTTGGTCGCCGGGTCCAGGTTCAACGGCAGCCGGTTCTCCTGCAGGACATAGGTCACCGGGTCCTCGTAGGCCGGCTCGACCTGCTCCGGGTCGATCTCGAACGCCTCGGCCAGCTTCGTCGCAAACGCGCGGGCCTCCTCGAAGGTCGCGCCGCCGGCCTTCTCGGGCGCGATCAGGTCGGCGTCCTGCCAGAGCGGCGTGCCGTCGCCGCGCCAGTAGAGGCCGAACGCCCAGCGCGGCAGCTGCTCGCCCGGATACCACTTGCCCTGGCCGAAATGCAGCAGCCCGCCGGGCGCGAAGCGGTCGCGCAGCCGGCGGATCAGCACGTCGGCCATCTGGCGCTTGGTCGGCCCGACGGCATCGGTGTTCCACTCGCCCGCGTCGCGGTCGGTGGCCGAGACGAAGGTCGGCTCGCCGCCCATGGTCAGCCGCACGTCGCCCTCGCGCAGCATCTCGTCGATCCGCCGCCCGGCCTGGTCGATCTCGGCCCAGTGCGCGTCGGTGAAGGGGAAGGTGACGCGCGGCTCCTCGCGCACGCGCTCGACCTTCATCTCGTGGTGAAAGGTGACCTCGCACTTCTCCAGCACGCCGCTGATCGGCGCGGCCGAGCCGGGATTCGGCGTCGCTGCCAGGGGGATATGACCCTCGCCCGCGAACAGGCCCGAGGTCGGGTCCAGCCCGATCCAGCCGGCGCCGGGCGCATAGACCTCGGCCCAGGCGTGCAGGTCGGTGAAGTCCGCCTCCGGCCCCGCCGGCCCGTCCACCGCCTTGATGTCGGGCGTGAGCTGGATCAGGTAACCCGAGACGAACCGTGCAGCCAGGCCCAGCTGGCGCAGCACGTGCACCAGCAGCCAGCCGGAATCGCGGCACGAGCCCGAGCCCTTCGCCAGCGTCTCCTCGGGCGCCTGCACGCCCGGCTCCATGCGGATCGTGTAGGCGACCGCGTCCTGCACCAGCCGGTTGACCTCGACCAGGAAGTCGATGGTGCTGCGCGGCTCGCGCGAGATCGAGGCCAGCAGGTCGTCGAACAGCGGCCCCTGCGGCCGGGTCTCGAAATAGGGCGCCAGGTCGCGCTTCAACTCGGCCTCGTAGCCGAAGGGGAACTCGCGCGCCGCCTCCTCGAGGAAGAAATCGAACGGGTTGATCGACGCCATGTCGGCGACCAGGTCGATCGTCACCCGGAAGTGATCGACCTTCTCGGGAAAGACGACGCGGCCCATGTAGTTGCCGAACGGGTCCTGCTGCCAGTTCAGCCAGTGCTCGGCCGGCTCGACGGTCTGGCTGAAGGAAAGGATGCGCGTCCGCGAATGCGGCGCCGGGCGCAGCCGGATGACCTGCGGGCCCAGTGTGATCCGCCGGTCGTAGGCATAGCTCGTCACATGCGTGATCGCCGCGTTGATGCTCATGCCGTTCCTGCGGTGGCGTCCCTGCCCGGCGCAGGTTAACGTCGCCTTGCACGCGGCTGTCAATGCGGGCGGCCTGCAAGCCGGCGTGCACAGGCAACAGGAGACGGTAATGGGCGAGTTCATCACGCTGACGGCTTCGGACGGCCACGAGCTGCAGGCCTGGCGCTCGGGCGACGGCGCGCCGGGGCTGGTCGTGATCCAGGAGATCTTTGGCCTCAACCATCACATTCGCGCCACGGCAGACCGCTTTGCGGCGGAAGGATTTTCCGTCATCGCCCCGGCGCTGTTCGACCGCGTCGAGCCAGGCATAGAGCTCGGTTACGGCCCTCAGGACATCGAGAAGGGCCGCGAGATCCGCGGCAAGGTCCGCAACGAGGACGCGCTCGCCGACATCGCCGCCGCCGTCGCCGAATTGCGCAAGGACGGGCTGACGGTCGGTGTCGTCGGCTATTGCTGGGGCGGTTCGCTGGCCTGGGCGGCGGCGACGCGGCTCGACGGCGTCGGCGCCGCCGTCGGCTACTACGGCGGCGAGGTCGCAAAGAACGCCGACGAGACGCCGCGCTGCCCCGTCATGCTGCACTTCGGCGAGCACGACCACGCCATCCCGATGTCCGACGTCGAGACCGTGCGGAGGAAGCACCCGGAGATCCCCGTCTACACCTACAACGCCGGCCACGGCTTCTCCTGCGACGAGCGCGGCAGCTTCCACCCCGAAAGCCATGCCCAGGCGCTCAGCCGCACCCTGCCGTTCCTGCGCAAGAACCTCGCCGGCTGACCCCGTCCGGCCCGGCGCAAACGCCCCCTCTCGGTCCGGGGAGGGGGCCGCGACGGGAAACGCATCCCCGCGAAGGTCTTCACCCCGCTAGCTCAGGCGTTATCCCCGCGAATGCGGAGATCTGCCCGACAGCATTGGAAGAGTCCCGGCTGCGCGGGAATGACCTGTGCCCCCCTCCCGGCAGGACAGCAGGATCACCTGCCGCGCAGCCCCCGTACCTCCATCACGAACCGGCTCGCCGGGATCGCCGGGATGCGCGAGAGGTCGACGCTCAGGTCCTGCTCGGGCAGCGAGTAGTCCAGCTCGCGCGCCAGGAAGCGCACCGCCTGCTTCATCAGGGCGATGGTCATCCACTCGCCGGGGCAGCGGTGGCCCTCGAGGTACGGCCCGGCGCCCTGTGGCACGAAGTTCCACGGGCTGCCGTCCCAGGTGGCAAAGCGCTCCGGCCGGAACGCCTCGGCGTCCTCCCATGTCCGCGGGTCGCGGTTGGTGCCGTAGAGGTCCAGCACCACCCACGCGCCCTCGGCAAAGTGTTCGCCGCGCCAGTCGAAGGGCTGCTGCACGCGCCCGCCGATGATCGGGAAGAACGGCGCCAGCCGCCGCACCTCCTGCACGAAGCGCTCGAGCTCGACGTCGCCCGAATCGTCGCCGTCCTCGTCCTCGTCGGCGGTGGCCAGCCGCGTGCGCCAGTCGGGATGCCGGTGCAGCGCCAGCGCGGCGTGCACGACGAAATGCGCGATCGCCACTGCGGGGCGGAACAGGTTGATCAGCTCGACGGCGGCGATCTTCACGGGCAGCAGGTCGCCCTCCGGGTCGCGGTACAGCGCAATGACTGCGCGCCGCCTGGTCGGCGCCGGGCGAGATCCGGCCGGCGCGCACGTCCTCGATCGCCCCCCGCGCCCAGCGCTCGTTCCGCGTCCGCAGCAACTCGCCCCGCACCCAGGCGCCGACGCCGACATCGCCGGCGCCCGTCACCATCGCGGCATAGCTCTCCGCGCGCTCGTCGGCCTCGGCGTCGGTCGGCGACAGCCCCGACCAGCGCAGCACGGCGCGGCAGATGACGCGCTGCGCCAGCGCCAGCAGCTCGACCCGTCCGGCGCGGCCGGCGGCGGCGCGCCACTCGGCGGCGGCCATCTCGACGATGCGCGCCAGCGCCGCGTCGCCCATCAGGCTCATGAACATCTGCTTGCGGTGCCGGTGCGCGGCACCCGACAGCGCCTGCACGCTGCCATAGTCCTGCAGCAGCTTGACGACCGTGAAGGGCATCGCCTTCTTCCTGGTGAAGCGGTCGGGCGTGTAGAACATCTCCGCCGCCTCGGCGCCCACGACGAAGACCACCGGCCTCAGCATCAGCCGCGTCCGGAACACGTCCGAACCCAGCTCCCGCCTCCGGTTTTCGGCGAATTCGTAGCCCTCGCGCAGGAAGGCGAGCGTGCTGTCGGGCGCGGTCGCCCGTGGAATGTCGTTCATCGAGCTTTCCCTGCAGCTTACACCGGACAACTCTTCAGGTCGACCTCCGGTTCACGGGCGGGCGGTGCCGAGTGGTCCTGCCGGCCCGGCAGGGGCTCAGGGTGCGATGGCGACCTCGGCCTCGATCTCGACGGCGATGCGGAAGGGCAGCGCTGCCATGCCGACCGCCGAGCGGGCGTGCCGCCCCGCCTCGGGCCCCCAGAGGTCGAGGATCATCTCGGAGAAGCCGTTGATGACGTGCGGCTGCCGGTCGAAGCCGGGGGCCGAGTTGACCATTCCGAAGACGCGATGCCAGGCGACGACCCGGTCGAGATCGCCGAGCTCGCGCCGCAGGCTGCCAAGAATCGAGAGACCGGTCTTGCGGGCGAGGAGTCGCGCTTCCTCCACACCCACCTCGGCGCCCACCTGGCCGAAGGGACCGGCCAGCGACCCGTCCGGCTCCTGCGGTCCGTGACCCGAGACGAACGCCCGGTCGCCGCGCACGCTGACCCAGGGAAACGGCAGGACCACGCCGCTCGGTGCCGCCAGCGCGGGCGGCAGGGTCAACCCGAGCGCGCGCAGCTTCTCGTCGATCCGCGGCATGTGCCTCTCCCGTCGCGGCCGGACGGTAGCATGCTCGCCGATGCCGCGCCATTCCGGGCGGCGGCCCGTGCTCGCCGGCGATTGCCCGCCAGCGGGGCACCTGCGGCGCCGCTCACAGTTCGGGGCGCAGGATGGCGAGCGGGTGGGCGCGCAGGCTGAGGCGGGTGGCACGGTAGTCGTTGACGACCTCCTCGCCCAGCGAGGCCGCCGGCAGGTCGGGCGCCGGCTCCTGCAACCCCTCGCCATCGGCGAACAGGGGCAGGGGGGTCTCGCCCGTCAGGCCGCGCGCCTCCCAGAGCGCGCTGCGGCGCTCCAGGCCCGCGATCCCGGAATGCGCGAAGGCGTCGGCCTCGGCCAGCTTGCGGATGCCACGGCGGCTGATGCCGGCGCGGCGCCACAGGCTCTCGATGTCCGGATAGCCGTTGCCGCGCGCCGCGGCGATCCACTGGCCGTCCTCCTCGGCCAGCCCCTTGACCTGCCGGAAGCCGAGGCGAAGCGCGAACCCGCCGCGCCCGTCAGGCTCCAGCGTGCAGTCCCGGTAGCTGGCGTTGACGCAGACCGGCCTGACCGTCACGCCATGCGCGCGAGCGTCGCGCACGATCTGCGCCGGCGCGTAGAACCCCATCGGCTGCGAGTTCAGCAGCGCGCAGGCGAACACCGCCGGATGGTGCCGCTTCAGCCAGGCCGAGGCGTAGACCAGCAGCGCAAAGCTGGCGGCGTGGCTCTCGGGGAAGCCGTATTCGCCGAAGCCCTCGATCTGGTCGAAACAGCGCTGGGCGAAGTCCGGCTCGTAGCCGCGCTCCAGCATCCCGCCGATGAACCGCTCGCGAAAGCTCGAGATCGTGCCCGACTTGCGGAAGGTCGCCAGCGAGCGGCGCAGCCGGTCCGCCTCGTCCGGCGTGAAGCCGGCGGCGACGATGGCGATCCGCATCGCCTGCTCCTGGAAGAGCGGTACGCCCAGCGTCTTGCCCAGAACCTCGCCCAGCGCCTCGGAGGGGAACGTCACCGCCTCCTCGCCCTGCCGGCGGCGCAGGTAGGGATGCACCATGTCGCCCTGGATCGGCCCGGGCCGGATGATCGCGACCTCGATGACGAGGTCGTAAAAGCAGCGCGGCCGCATCCGCGGCAGGAAGTTCATCTGCGCCCGGCTCTCGACCTGGAAGACGCCGAGGCTGTCCGCCTCGCACAGCATGTCGTAGGTGGCCGGGTCCTCCTGCGGCAGGGTGGCCAGCGTGTAGCGCGTGCCGGTATGCGTCGCCAGCAGGTCGAAGGCCTTGCGGATGCAGGTCAGCATGCCCAGCGCCAGCACGTCGACCTTGAGAATCCCCAGCGCGTCGATGTCGTCCTTGTCCCACTCGATGACGGTGCGGTCCTCCATCGCCGCGTTCTCGATGGGGCAGAGTTCGTCCAGCCGCCCCTCGGTGATGATGAAGCCGCCGACATGCTGCGACAGGTGGCGCGGAAAGCCGATGATCTGGTCGGTCAGCGCCAGCGTCTGGCGCAGGCGCCGGTCCTCGGGGTCCAGCCCGACCTCGCGCAACCGCTGCACGGTGATGGATTCCTTCGACCAGCCCCAGACCTGGCCGCTGAGCGCCGAGGTGACGTCGGCGCTGAGGCCCATCGCCTTGCCGACCTCGCGGATCGCGGCGCGCGAGCGGAAGTGGATGACGGTGGCGCAGAGCCCGGCGCGTTCGCGGCCATAGCGTTCGTAGATGTGCTGGATGACCTCCTCGCGCCGCTCGTGCTCGAAGTCGACGTCGATGTCGGGGGGCTCGTTGCGCGCCTCCGAGACGAAGCGCTCGAAGACCATCGAGATCGTCTCGGGCGCGATCTCGGTGATCCCCAGCGCGTAGCACGTCACCGAGTTCGCCGCCGAGCCGCGCCCCTGCGCCAGGATCCCGCGACTGCGCGCGAAGGCGACGATGTCGTGCACGGTCAGGAAATAGGGCGCGTAGTCCAGCTTGCCGATCAGCGCCAGCTCGCGCTCGACCAGCGCGGCGGCGCGCTCCGGCACGCCATCCGGGTAGCGCCATTCCAGCCCCTCGCGGGCCAGCCGGGCGAGGCGCGCCTGCGGCGGCTCGCCCCGGCCCTCGTCGGGGTACTGGTAGCGCAGCTCGTCCAGCGAGAAGGTGCAGCGCCCGGCGATCGCGACGGCGTTGGCCAGCGCCCGGGCGTGCCCGGCATAGAGGCGCTCAAGCTCCTCCGGCCGGCGCAGCCGCCGCTCGGCGTTCGGCAGCGCCCGGAGGCCCAGCGCGTCGACCGTGCAGCCCTCGCGGATGCAGGTCAGCACGTCGGCCAGCTGCCGCCGCCCGGCGCGATGCATCATCGGCGCCGTGACGGCGACGGGCGCCATGCCCAGCGCCTCCGCCGTCCCGGCCAGCGCCGCGAAGCGCCCGGCATCCCGCCCGTCCCAGCCGGGCACCAGCGCCAGGTGCAGCCCGGGCAGGCGTTCGGCCAGGGCTCGAACGTCCTGCACCGTCGTCTCCGCGCAGGCGGGGGCCTCACGAGCTGGCGGCAGGGGATTCCCGCCTTCGCGGGAATGACGGGCGGCGGGGGCAGGAGAATCCGGCTTTCGCGCGAAGGACGCGCGATCCCGGGGCGGGGCCAGCGGGTCCGGCGGGCAGGCGATCAGGATCAGCCCCGCCGCCCCCTCGGCCACATCGTCCACCGTCAGCAGGCACTCGCCCTTGGCCGCCCGCCGCTTGCCCAGCGTCAGCAACCGGCAGAGCGCCGCATAGGCCGTCCGGTCGGGCACCAGCGCGACGATCTCGACGGGCGTGTCTGACAGCACCAGCCGGGCGCCGACGATCAGCTTCGGCAGCCGAGGAGCCTCGCCGCAGCTTCCCCCGGCGCCGGCAGGGGATGCCGCGCGCGCGGGCGGGTCGTCATCCCGGACGGGGGCCGCATCCCCGGACGGAGGCGTTTCCCCCGGGGATCGAGGCTCCCCCTCGCCGCCGGCGGTCTCCCGGCCCGCAAGAGCCCGGCCGGGCGCGCGCTGTCGCCCGGCGCCGGGCCTTCCCAGCTCGGCTTCCGGCATCCGCGAGGACGGGTCCATCCGCCGATGCGAGCGGATGCGGGCGGCATGCTCGCGCACATCCGCCCCGGTGACGTTGCGCGGGCCGATGCCGGTCGCCTCGCGCCTCAGCTCGCGCAGCCGCACATGCGCGCGCACCACGCCGGCCAGCGAGTTACGGTCGGCAATCGCGATGGCCGCCAGCCCCAGCTCGGCGGCACGCTCGACCATCTCCTCCGGATGCGAGGCCCCGGTGAGGAAGGTGAAGTTCGTGGTGGCGGCCAGCTCGACGGGCATGTTCCATATTTGTTCTAGTCCCGCCGAGTCGGCAAGGGGCCGTGGCCGGTAGGGCGGGGTTCCCCCCCGCCAAAGCATTGCACCCGCCCAGCCCCTGCGTGACACTGGCGCCCATGTCCGACGCGCCCGAAAAGCCACAGCTTCAGCCCGCCGCCACGAACCCGTGGTACGTGCTGATGACCGTGGCCGGGGAGCAGACGGGCACGGAATTGTCCGACATCGACAACGACCTGCACGCCCGCAACCGCCGCTACTGGAACGCCTGGGCGGCACAGGTGCTGTCGGATGAGGAGAAAGCCGCGTTGGTCGAGCGGGGCCGGGCCAGCGAGGACGACCTCGCGCCGCTGACCGAAGACGAGGCCGCCGCAATCGACCGGGCGCTGGCCGACCGATGCCCCGACGCCGAAAAGCCGAATCCAGAAAACGGCCCCCACCTCCATGGTAACGGAGGTGGGGGCCGTTTTCTGCGCCCGGGGCTTCCTGTTCCCGCGCCCCGCCGACTTCCGGAGCGCCACCTTCTCCGGCCGCGCCGACTTCGAGAGCGCCACCTTCTCCGGCTTCACCCTCTTCCAGAGCGCCACCTTCTCCGGCCGCGCCGACTTCTCGAGCGCCACCTTCTCCGGCTTCGCCGCCTTCCAGAGCGCCACCTTCTCCGACTCCGCCGCTTCCGGAGCGCCACCTTCTCCGGCCCCGCCGTCTTCCGGAGCGCCACCTTCTCCGGCTCCGCCGACTTCCGGAGCGCCACCTTCCGACTACGCCGCCTTCGAGAGCGCCACCTTCAATGGGACGCCCTACTTCAGCGATGCGACATTCAAGAGCAAGACGCTCTTCACCAATGCCGTCTTTCGACCGATCACCGAGGCCGACGATGGCCGCCCGAAAAATCGAACGGGCTTCCGCAGCCACGCCCGCCGCTGTTCTTCAACGCGACGCTGCACGAGGACACCGATTTCACCGATGTCGACTGGCCGCCGTGCCGGACGATGCCGACCCGAGACGCGCCGCGACCGCGCCATCGCCCACCGACGCGCCTACGAGCGCCTCAAGCTGCTGATGGACAGCCAGAAGAAGGTGGCCGACGAGCTGATGTTCCAGCGGCTGGAACTGCGCTGCCGCGAGGCGGAGACAGTGGGCGACTGGCAGCAGCGGGACTGGTGGGTGGCACGCGTCTCGCGCCTCTACGGGCTATTGTCGGATTACGGCTGGGACCCGGTGCGGCCGGCGACTGGCTGGCCGGCCTGATCCTGCCGGCTGGGCGCTCATCGGAATCGCCGAGTGGTGCGAGTTTGTCTTCTACGACTGGGTCATCCTCGCGATCATCCGCGCGAGAATCTCGGGTTGTGGCGATCGCTCTCGCTAAGCTTTTCGAACGTCTTCGGCTTCCTCGGCCTCAACCGCACCTTCCTGCGCGAGGAGATCCTGACGCTGACCGCCTTCTCCGAGGTCGTCTCGGCCACCCAGACGGTGCTCGGCCTGGTCCTGGTCTTCCTGCTGGGCCTGCGATCCGGAACCGGTTCCGGATCAAGTAGGCCGCGCACGCGCAGCCCTTCAGGAAGCGTTAACGCTCAGAAAAATCCCTTTGGAATGGGCGACCTCCTACGCCGTCGAGCTGCCCTGCCGGCAGGCCGAAGTCCCGGCCGGGGGTGCGCGTGCAGACGCTCCAGCAGTTCACCCTCGGGCCGGTTCGGCACGCTCCACGCTCGACAGCGATGGCGCCCGACCCTATCTCGAGGCTCCATTCCTGCCGACGTCGACAGCCTCCCTGGCGAACGACAGGCTCACACCACAATCCCTGGGATCTGGCATCCCGCTGACAAGGATTTCAGAGGTGCCGGACAAGAAAGTCGTCATCATCGCCCCGAACGTCGGTCAGACGATGGGTGGCGAGGCCATCAAGGCTTACCAGTTTTTCCTGCACCTGAAGTCTATGCGGCAGGATGTTACCTTGCTTGCTCACGCGCGCTCGAGAAAGCGGCTTGCTCACCTCTTTCCCGAGTCCGGCCCAGGGCCGGATATTCGGTTTGTCGAAGACGACTGGGTCCAGCTGGCCCTCTGGCGATCACGGATCTTTCGAATTCCTTCTCACCCCTTATTTCCACCTGTTGGCGCGCAAGGAAATCCGCAAGATCGCTCCGCCCGGCCAGGGGCACGTCCTTCATTATCTCTGCCCGATTTCCCCGGTGGTTCCCCGTTTTCCCGTGAGAGGGTTACCGCGTCGTGATCGGGCCGCTGAACGGCAACCTCCGTTTTCCGCCCGCCTTTCGGGCGCGCGAGAGCGCTGGCGAACGTCTCAGCGGCACCTTTCACGGCGTCGTCCAGATCGTCCTTCGACTTCTCGGCGAGAAGAAGCGATACGATCGGGTCCTCATTTCCGGGGGAGAGCGGACGCGACACTCGCTCAGGCTGGGCGGATGCGTCGAGCAGCAAATGGTCGACGTGACAGACGCGGGCGTGGACGATCCGCTCGACGGCGGCGAGATCCCGGTCCATGCGGGCACCAATCACCGGTTTCTCTGTTCGGCTCGCCTCGTGAACTACAAGGCGGTCGACCTCGCCATCCGCGCCGTTGCCGCGGCGCAGGAGCCGGTCACCCTGGATATCTTCGGCGACGGTCCGTGTCGCGGCCAGTGGGAGGCGCTGGCAAGGGAGCTCTCGGTCGCCGACCGCGTGACCTTTCGCGGCTGGTACCCGCACGAAAACCTGATGAAGGAGCTTCCGGCCTATCGCGGTTTCGTCTTCTCGAGCCTCGCCGAGGCGAACGGGATCGTGATGCAGGAAGCCATGATGGCCGGCATTCCCGTCATCGCCCTGCGCTGGGGCGGCCCGGTCAACCTCGCCGACGATCGCGCGGCCGTCTTCGTCGAGCCGGACAGCGAAGCGGCGGTGGTAGCGGGCCTCGCCGCCGCCATGAGCCGGCTCGCCACGGATCCCGCCTTCGCCAACGCACTTGCCGGCCGGGCACGGCGGATCGCGAAACAACGCTTCACCTGGCCCGCGGCAATCGCGGCGTGGACCGATGCCTACGCCTGTCGCCGCGATCCGCCCGGGTCGCATTGCCCGGACGCAGGTCCGCTGCTATAGGCGCCCGCGACACGGCAGGCTGGCCCGTCAGCAGCCCGTCAGCAGAACGCAGCCGAGGAGCGCGACAATGAAGGACGCCGCCGACGACCACGCCGTCAGGAACATCGACCTGGCAGGCTTCGGCCGCAAGGAAATCGAGATCGCCGAGACCGAGATGCCCGGCCTGATGGCCTGCCGCGAGGAGTTCGGCGCCAGCCAGCCGCTCAAGGGCGCCCGCATCGCCGGCAGCCTGCACATGACGATCCAGACCGCCGTGCTGATCGAGACGCTGACCGCGCTCGGCGCCGATGTGCGCTGGGCGTCCTGCAACATCTACTCGACGCAGGACCACGCCGCCGCCGCCATCGCCGCCGGCGGCACGCCGGTCTTCGCCCACAAGGGCGAGACGCTGGAGGAGTACTGGGACTTCGCCGACCGCATCTTCGACTTTCCCGAGGGCACGGCGAACATGATCCTCGACGATGGCGGCGACGCCACGCTCTACGTCCTGATGGGCGCCCGCGTCGAGGAGGGCGAGACGGCCCTGATCGAGACTCCGACCTCCGAGGAGGAGGAATACCTCTTCGCCCAGATCCGCAAGCGCATGGCCGCCAGCCCCGGCTGGTTCGTGCGTCAGCGCGCCGCGATCAAGGGCGTCTCCGAGGAGACGACCACCGGCGTCCACCGCCTCTACAAGATGATGGAGAAGGGCCACCTGCCGTTCCCCGCCTTCAACGTCAACGACAGCGTCACCAAGTCGAAGTTCGACAACAAGTACGGCTGCAAGGAGTCGCTGGTCGACGGCATCCGCCGCGCCACCGACACGATGATGGCCGGCAAGGTCGCGCTGGTCTGCGGCTACGGCGACGTCGGCAAGGGCTCGGCCGCGTCGCTGCGCGGCGCCGGGCGCGCGCGTCAAGGTGACCGAGGTCGACCCGATCTGCGCGCTGCAGGCGGCGATGGACGGCTTCGAGGTCGTGACGCTGGAAGACGCGGTCGAGCACCGCCGACATCTTCATCACCGCCACCGGCAACAAGGACGTCATCCGCATCGAGCACCTGCGCGAGATGAAGGACATGGCGATCGTCGGCAACATCGGCCACTTCGACAACGAGATCCAGGTCGCGGCGCTGAAGAACCACAAGTGGACGAACATCAAGGACCAGGTCGACATGATCGAGATGCCGTCGGGCGCTCGCATCATCCTGCTCTCGCAGGGCCGGCTCCTGAACCTCGGCAACGCCACCGGCCACCCCAGCTTCGTCATGTCGGCCAGCTTCACCAACCAGGTGCTGGCGCAGATCGAGCTGTGGACCCGCGGCGACCATTACGAGAACAAGGTCTATGTCCTGCCCAAGCACCTCGACGAGAAGGTCGCCCGCCTGCACCTCGGCCGCATCGGCGCCCGGCTGACCGAGCTTTCGGACCAGCAGGCCGACTATATCGGCGTGCCGCAGCAGGGGCCCTTCAAGCCCGAGCACTACCGCTACTGACGCCGGCCGCGGCCTGCCCCTCGGCGGCGCGGGGCAGGGGCCCGGCGGGCGCGGCCCCGCGCCCGCCGGGCGGCGTCCGCACCGCGGCGGATCGCGGCCTTTCCGGCGCCTCCACCGGGCGCTCTGCGGCCCGCTCCGGGCCGCCGGACGGGTCCGCGCCCCGCCGCGGCACCGCCACAATCGGCCCCGGCGCGCCGCCGCATTCCCGCCCGGCTTGACGTGCTCCGGTGGGCTTTCCTGCCACAGTCCGCACGAAAAATGGCACCGCCGCGCCCTTGGTCACTTTTCGTTCGGAAGCCGGCCTTTTTTCGCCCGAATCCTGCCTTAGCGAGACCGTCCGCAAGTGGTCGACGATTACACCGGCACACCCAGGCGGCCGGGGCCATCGTCGCGGGGATTGGAGGTCACATGGATGTTCTGACGATCGCACGCGAGCGACAGGGCGCGCTGCGTGCGGAAATTGCAGAGATTGAAGAGTTCATCCGCATGGCGGATCGCCTGTTGGGCTCGGTCAATACCACCGCCGGATCGCCCCCCGGGCGGGCTGAATGGGCCGGGAACGCCGAACAGGCCGGGCCCGCCAGGCAGGCCGAATCCGACTTGCAGGACGAGCCCGCAGCGCAGGCCGAGCCCGCCGAGAGCGGCGAATCGACCGATGATCCCGCAGAGGCCGACAGCGCCGAAGACGCCAAGGCTGCAGAGGTCGGCGAGTCGCCGGCCGCCGAGTCCGCGCCCGAGCCCGCGCCCGCGAATGAGCCGCTCGTGCGCAGGTTTCCCTGGACGAACGTCCAGCCGCCTCTGCATGCCGGCGGGACGGACGACACCGCCGGTCCCACCCGGCGCAACCTGATGCGCCGCCACGCGAGCTGAGGCGCGAGGGGACCGGGCGGCGCACAGCCCTCGCGCCGCCCGGCTGCCCTCGCGACCGCCTGGCTCCCTCCTGCCGGCGCACCTGCCCCGACTGCGGGGCGCGGCCCGACCCGGTCGGCCCGACTTCCCGAAGCCCGTGAGGGATACCGCTTCCGCGCAAACGGACAGTCGACCCGCATGACCCGATCCGAAAGGCCCTAGCCAGCCAGCCAGCCAGGCCGCGCCCAGTCCCGCCGCGGCCAGCCAGACCGCGACGATCACGGCGGCGGCGACGCGCCCGGCCGCGCCCGCCGGGTCCGCCGTCATCGCCCCGGCCTGTGCGCGCAGCTCCGCCATGACGCCCGGCGGAATCAGCCGGATCGCCAGCCACATCCCCAGCGGCACCAGCACGAGGTCGTCCAGCAGCCCCAGCACGGGGATGAAATCGGGGATCAGGTCGATCGGGCTGACCGCGTAGGCGACCACCGCGACCGCCAGCGCCTTGGCGTACCACGGCACCCGCCGGTCTCGGGCGGCAAGCCACAACGCCGCCAGGTCGCGCCGCAGCGCCCGCGCCCAGCGGCGCAACCGATCCCCGAACCGCTCCATCGCTGTCCTCCCGGTCGCAGCCCGCCGGCCTGCTGACCGGTTTGCCTGCCAACCGGTCGGCGTGATAGCACGCGCCGCGGCGACGATGCCGGCCGGAAGACGAGACGCACTGATGGACAATGTCGACCGGATCGGCGACGAGGCGGCGCGCGTCCTCGCGATCCCCTCCGTACCGCATATCCTCGACATCGTCTGCCGCTCGACCGGCATGGGCTTCGCCGCGATCGCCCGCGTGACACCGGGGCGCTGGATCGCCTGCGCCGCGCTCGACCACGTTCGGTTCGGCCTGAAATCCGGCGACGAGCTGCAGGTCGAAACGACCATCTGCCACGAGGTGCGCAACTGCGACCAGCGCATCGTCATCGACGATGTCGCCGCCGACGCGCGCTGGCGCGAGCACCGCACGCCGCGCATGTACGGCTTCCGCAGCTATGTCTCGGTGCCGATCCGGCTCGGCGACGGCTCGTTCTTCGGCACGCTCTGCGCGATCGACCCGCAGCCGCGCCGGCTGGACGAGCCGCGCACGATCGCGCTCTTCGAGAGCTTCGCCGAGCTGCTCGGCCGCGAGATCGACGGCCTGGAGGCGCTCGATCAAAGCCGCGCCGCGCTCAGCGAGGAGCGCGAGACGGGGCGCCAGCGCGAGGAGTTCCTCGCCATGCTCGGCCACGACCTGCGCACGCCGCTGGCATCGATCATGTCGGGTGTCCGGATGCTGCGCTCGGGTAGGGCGGGCGACCGGGCCGACGAGATCATCGAGCTGATGCAGGGCAGCCTCGAGCGGATGGACTCGATGGTCGAAACCCTGCTCGACCTCGCGCGGGCGAGCCTCGCCCACGGCATTCCCGTCGAGATCGAGCCCTGCGCGGCCCTGGGGGCCGCGCTTGCCCAGGTCGTCGACGAGGCTCGCGCCGCCAGCGGTCGCGAGATCGTCTCCACGCTCGACATCGCCGGCCCGGTCGCCTGCGATCCCGACCGCCTCTGCCAGCTCGCCGCGAACCTCATCGACAACGCCGTCGCGCACGGCGCCCCGGACACGCCCGTCCGCGTCGAGGCCGCGCGCGCCGACGGCACCTTCCGCCTCAGCGTCGCCAATGCCGGCCAGCCGATCCCGCCCGAGGTGCGCGACTCGCTCTTCCGCCCCTTCTTCCGCGGCCGCCGCCATGGGAACGGCCACGGGCACGGCCACGACAACGGGCGGCCGAGCGGGCAGGGCGGCGCAAAGGGTGACGGCCTCGGCCTCGGCCTCTACATCGCCGCCCAGATCGCCCGCGCCCACGGCGGCACGCTCTCGGTCGCCTCGGACGACACCGAGACCCGCTTCACCTTCGAGATGCCGCTGGCCTGAGACGCCGCCGGGTCGCAAGCCCGCCCGCACCGGTCCTGCACCGGTCCTCCTCACGCCTTGCCCGGCACGCCGCGACACCCTGCCGGCGCGCTCCGCCACCGGCCAGCCGTATGCCCGACCGTCCGATCAGGTCACCCGGCCGCCAAGCCATGCGCCGGGCCTCCGGCCTGCCATGCGTGCGGCCCGCCTCCAAACCCCGGGCGCCTCGCCCACAATTCCGTGCGCGCCGCCGACGCCGAGCGCTCGTGTCACCGTCATCGCCCGGCTCGACCCGGCGCCCTCCCGCGGCCGCGCCTGGACGAGGAAGATCTAGCCGGCCGACGCCGCGTGCGTCCGCCCGACGCAGCCCGTCCTTGCCGCCTGGCCCGCATCCGGGCACTCTCGCCCGCAGCTGGGGAGGGGAGCCCGTCATGACCGCAGCACTTGTCGTCCTGCCGCTGGCGAAGGACGTCGTCGACGTGCTGGAAAAGGCCCAGGGCGGGCTGCACGCCGGCCGCCCGGTGCCGCGCGCTCAGATCGCCCTGCCGCTGGCCGATCTCGGCGACCAGCCCGACGGCGTGCTCGACGCGGTCAGGGCCGGGCTCCGCGAGGTCTCGACGGGCCCGTTCTGGGTCAGGATCGAGGGCCTCGGCACGCTCGGCGGCAACGCGCCGCACACGCTCTATGCCCAGGCCGAGCTCGCCCGCGGCCTCAAGGACCTGCACGCGCTGGTCGGCCGCGCCGTGCGCGAGGCCGGCGTGCCGCTCGCCTACCGGAAATGGACCCCGCACGTGCCGCTCGCCCGCTTCGAGGCGCTCGGCCAGCACGACCTCAAGCAGATCATGAGCTTCCTGTCGCGCCGCGCCGCCCTGAGCGCCGGCCCGTTCCCCGTCACCGATTTCGCGCTGATCGCGCTCCGCGCCAGCCCCGGACGGCCCGGCGCCCGAGGTGCTGGAAACCTACCCCCTCGGCGGCCGCGCCTAGCGCCCCGCCTCGAAGCCCAGCGTCGCCGGGTCGAACTCGTAATGCGCCCCGCAGAACTGGCAGTCGGCGGTCAGGCGGCCGTCGTCGGTCGTCATGTGCGCGATGTCCTTGGCCGAGTACTGCGCCATCGCCGCGCTCGACCCGCTCGGCCGAGCAGGTGCAGCCGAACTCCACCGGCTGCGCCTCGTAGACCGAGGGCACCTCCTCGTGGAACAGCCGCACCAGCAGCGCCTCCGGCTGCACATGCGGCCCGATCAGCTCGTGCGCGTCCAGCGTGCCCAGCAGGAAGTTGACGCGGCTCCAGTCCTCCTCGCGCGAGCCCATGGCGGCCACGTCGTCGGCCGTCATCAGCCCGTCCTCGCCGCTCGGCGCGTCGGGCGCGTGGCCGCCCTCGTCGGGCATCTGCTGGATCATCAGCCCGCCGGCCCGCCAGCGCGGATGGCGCCCCGGCTCCTGCGCCTCGGCGCCGACGACGGCAAAGCGCGTCGCCAGCTGCTCGGACTGCGCGAAATAGGTCTCGGCGCAGGCCGCCAGGCTGCCGCCCGCCAGCGGCGTGATGCCCTGGTAGGGCCGCATCCCCGGCCCCTGGTCGATCGTCACGCCGAAGGCGCCCTTGCCCATCATCTCGAACGGGCGCAGCCGGCTCGAGGCCACGTCGCCCCGGTCGAACCCCGCATAGGCGCGGATGCGCGCCGGCTGGCCGGCGCTTCTCGGGCGCGAAGTAGTCCGTCGCGATCAGCCGCACCGGCCCGTCGCCGCGCACCTGCAGGCTGAACCGCCAGCGCAGCTTGACCGCCTGCCCGACCAGCGCGGTGACGATGACCGCCTCGGCCACCAGCGCCGCGACCGGGCGCCGGATAGCGGTGCTGGGCCAGGATCGTCCCCAGCGTCCGGTCCAGCCGCACGACGCGCCCGCGCATGTTGGCGCGGTTCAGGCGGAACGGCAGCAGCGAATCGTCGGGGGTCGGCATGAACGGCTCTCCGGCAGGATTTCGGGCAAGGCCCCCCACATAGGAGACCGCGCGCCCGCGCGCAAACCGTGCCACGCGCGCAGCCCCCCTGCGCGCAAACCGCGCATCCCCAGGCCCCGCCCGCGCGTGCCAGAACCGCCCCATGCGCCGCATCGGAGAGCCTTGGACCCACCGCCCCTGGCGCAGCCGCCGCGGCGCCTATGCCGTGATCGCGGGCGCGCGGGGCCTTTTGCTCGTCGACCAGGACGGCGAGCTGCAGCTGCCCGGCGGCGGCATCGACCCCGGCGAGACGCCCCTGCAGGCGCTCCACCGCGAGGTCCGCGAGGAGACCGGCTGGCGCATCGCCGCGCCGCGCCGGCTCGGCGGCTTCCAGCGCTTCACCTGGATGCCCGAGTACCGGATCTGGGCGCACAAGGTGCAGCTGATCTACCTCGCCCGCGCCATCCACCCGCTCGGGCCCCCGCTCGAGCCCGGCCACACGCCCGTCTGGCTCCCCCCCGAGCGCGCCGCCCGCGCGCTCGACGTCGAGGGCGACCGCCAGATGGTCCGCCAGGCGCTCGCCCGCGGCCTGCTCTGACGCCGCCCCCAAGGCGGCGCGCCCGACGGCCGCCCAACCCGTCATCCCCGCGAAGGCGGGGATCTTCCGCCCCGCCCGCGCAGCGCCCGCCATCCCCGCGCCCGCCCGTCATCCCCGCGACGGCGGGGATCTCCCGCCGCCCCGCCCGCAGCCGCCGACTCCCCCGAACCCTTCGGCGAGAATCCTCGCCCAACATGCGCGACTCCCGCGCGGGCAGGGCAGCTTGCCCGCCCCGCAGGGACGATTCTCTTGCAAGACTCGTTGATCGGGAAAACCATCGCATTAACAATAAATTACGCAATGATTGTCACCATGCCGGTCCCCAGGCGTGTCCCCACGCCCGTCCCCATGCCCCTTGGCTTGCAGGAGACCGCCCATGCCCGCCGCTCCCGACCCGGCCCCCCAGCCGCCCGCGCCCGCCTTCGCCCAGGCCATCGAGGCCATCCTGGCCGAAGCCGAGCGCCACGCCGCCTGGCTGGCCGAGCTGGAATCCGAGGTCGCCGCCGCCCGCGCGCGGCGCGACCAGCTCGCCTTCTCGCTCGAGGGCCTGTTCCGCGCCCTCGGCCCGCACGCCGCCCGCCCCTACGCCACCCGCCTCGCCGCCATCGCCGAGCCGGCCCCCGACCGCCCCGTCGGCCGCCTGGCCGAGGACGGCCGCCTCGCCGTCCTGAAGGCGCTGCTGGCCGACTGGCCCGACGAGACGATCACGCCGCTGGCCGGCACCGAGGCGCTGCGGGCGCGCGGCTTCGAGCTGCCGAAGAACTACGTCGCCAACCGCTTCTTCGGCATGGAGAAGCGCGGCGTCCTGGTGCGCATCCGCACGGGCCGCTACCGGATCGTGCGGACGCACCCGGAGATGGTGGAGGCGGGCGGCGACCGACCACCGCAGGCAGCCCCGTAGGGTGGGTTTTCAACCCACCATGCCGCGCCGGCAAAACGATCATTTGAGCGCCGCTGAAGCATCGCTCCCAGCCCCGTCTATTCAATATCCTACTGTCCTCCAGATTTCTGGTTTGATCGAATGGACAGATGTAGCAAAGGACGTATCCAAGCGTTCTTCTCCACTGAGATCTGCCTTGCTTGAAAAAGCACTTTCGGATATTTCCAACGAGGAATTCGAATTAACAAGATGTGTCAGGGAATTAAGCGAGAGAGAACTGCAGGAATTGCAGGGAAGCGATCCACTCAGCGAGGCGCTGATCGCAAAGCTGGAGAGCATTAATGCGGTTGCAAACCCCGTAAGCCGTGGAAAATTCCGGCGCTACGGCATTGAAAGATTCCGAGCAAGTTGCGCCTATACTGGGTGGTATGACATTGTGTGTAATGGGGATAGTTTTCGCGAGCATCGTGCCAGACCCGATCGGGTATGGCCTCTCAGCACTCGCTGTTGCGATCGGAGTGGCTGGCGTTTACGCTGGGGTCAAAAGCTCGTTCCGTTTAGCGAAGGAGTTTAAGCAGTATCCAGACTCACGAAGATACACTCTTACCACCAAGGGGAATTACCTCATGGAGAAGCTTGGTTCGCAGAGAAGGTGGGGCTTGCTCTCTGCGGGCCGATAATGCTTGGAGTGGTGCGACCACGCCGCCGTCACTCCTGCGAACGCGGGGGTCTCCCAGGGCGGGGCGCAGGAGATGCCCGCCTTTCGCGGGCATGACGGCGGCTCGGGTGGGGCAGGAAGGGCCTCACCCCTCCAGACACCACCGCAAAATCCCCTTCTGCACGTGCAGGCGGTTCTCGGCCTCGTCGAACACCACCGACTGCGGCCCGTCGAAAACCTCCGAGGTGACCTCCTCGTCGCGGTGGGCCGGCAGGCAGTGCATGAAGATGGCCTCCGGGTTCGCGTGGCCCATCAGCGCGCCGTCACCTGGTAGGGTTTCAGCTGGTTGTGCCGGCGGTCGCGGCTGTCGACGCCGTCGTGCATCGAGACCCAGGTGTCGGCCATCACGGCGTCCGAGCCGGCGACGGCGCGCTCGGGGTCGGGCTCGACGGTCAGGTGGTCGCCGGCGGCGCGGACCACCGCGTCGGGTCGGGGTCCAGCGTCTCGGGCCCCGACCAGACCAGCGAGAAGTCGAACGCCCGCGCCGCGTGCGCCCAGCTTGCGAAGACGTTGTTGCCGTCGCCGCACCAGGTGACGCGCCGGCCGCGGATCGGCCCGCGCTTCTCCTCGAAGGTCATGACGTCGGCCATGATCTGGCAGGGGTGGGATTCGTTGGTCAGCCCGTTGATGACCGGCACCGTGGCGTTCCCGGCCATCTCGGCCAGCGTCTCGGGCGTGAAGGTGCGGATCATGATGGCGTCGACATAGCGCGACAGCACGCGCGCCGTGTCGCCCACCGTCTCGCCGTGCCCCAGCTGCATCTCGTTGCCGGACAGGTAGATCGTCTGCCCGCCCATCTGCCGGATGCCGACCTCGAAGCTGATCCGCGTCCGCGTCGAGGGCTTCTCGAAGATCAGCGCGACGATCCGGTCCTTCAGCGGCTGCTCGTCGTCCGGGCGCAGGCGCGGCCAGCCGTCGCGGGTCGCCTTGACCCGCGCCGCGTCGTCCAGGATGGCGCGGAGTTCCTCCGGCGCCACCCGGTCGAGGTCCAGGAAGTGCCGCGGACTCATGCGGCTCTTCGCCTCCACCGCCGCGCAGGCGTCGTCCAGCCGGCTGCACGCCTCGACGATCTCGTCGTCGGTGCAGGTCAGCGGCGGCAGGATGCGCATGGTGTTGTCGCCCGCCGGCACCGTCAGCAGGTGCCGCTCGCGCGCCGCCTCGACGACGTCGCCCAGCGCCACGCCGTCGCGGATGCGCACGCCCAGCATCAGCCCCAGGCCGCGCACCTCGGCGACGACCTCCGGGTGGCTGTCCGCCACCGAGGCCAGCCGCTGGCGCAGCAGCCCCGCCTTGCGCTTCACGTCGTCCAGGAAGCCCGGCGACAGCACCTCGTCGATCACGGCGCTGCCCACCGCCATCGCCAGCGGATTGCCGCCGAACGTCGTGCCGTGCGTTCCCGCCGTCAGCGGCGTCGCCGCCGCCTCCGTCGCCAGCACGGCCCCCATCGGGAATCCCCCGCCGATGCCCTTGGCGATGCCCATGATGTCGGGCGTGACCCCCGCCTGCTCGTGCGCGAAAAGCGTTCCCGTCCGACCGACCCCGGTCTGAATCTCGTCCATGATCAACAAGATACCGTTATCGTCGGCGATCTTGCGCAAACCCTGCATGAACTCCGGCGCAACCGGGCGAATGCCGCCCTCGCCCTGCACCGGCTCGATCATGATGGCGGCCGTCTCGGGCCCGACAGCGGCGCGGACGGCGTCGAGATCGCCGACGGGCAGGATGTCGAAGGCGTCCAGCAGCGGGCCAAAGCCGTCGGTGTGCTTCTTGTTGCCGGCCGCCGAGATGGTGGCGATCGTGCGCCCGTGGAACGACCCCTCGAACGTCACGATCCGATAGCGCGGCTCGGCCCTGGCCGACCAGTACTTGCGCGCCATCTTGATGCAAAGCTCCATCGCCTCGGCGCCGGAGTTGCAGAAGAACACGCTGTCCGCGAAGGTCGCCTCGACGAGCTTTTCGGCCAGCCGCTTCTGGCCGGGGATCTCGTAGAGGTTCGAGGTATGCCAGAGACGTCGCGCCTGATCCTCGAGGGCTGCCACCAGCTTCGGATGGGCATGGCCAAGGCTGTTCACGGCGATCCCCGCGCCGAAGTCGAGATACCTCTCGCCCTCCGCGGTGATCAGCCATGACCCTTCGCCCCGCTCGAACGCGAGCGGTGCCCGTGCGTAGGTCGGCATGACGGGCGCGATCACGGACATTCTCCTGTTTCGGTTGCCAGAACGTGAAACGCCCCGAGGCGTGCCCCGGGGCGACGGGTCCGGACTATGAAAGAAGGCCCGCGCGCTTGTCAACGCGGGCCTGCCGCGGTGTCCGACCCCGCCTCGGGCTTGCCGCGCGGGGGGAAGCGGACGACATTGCAGCGACGGGCGGCAGGCCGGTGGAGCGATGACATGCGGGCGGTATTCGGGGCGGCGGTGATCGGGATGGCGGCGATCGGGATGGCGTTCGGCGCGCAGGCGACGGGCGCGGCGGTGGAGGCTCGCGCCGACGGCTGGTCCGGCTGGGCCGAGAACGGCGTTGGCGGGGCCGTCGACTGCACCGATTGCGTCGAGGAGGAAAGCATCGCGATCAGCTGCGAGCGCGCGAGCGACACGGTCGCGGTCGAGCTGATCGGCCTGGTGCCGGGCGAAGACACGACCGGCGCGCGGCTCGAGGTCACGCTGGACATCGACGGCGCGGCCGAGACGCGGCTGGCGGAGATCGAGGACTCCGAGATGTTCGGCCCGGTTCCGCTGCTGATGCTGTCCCGCGACGACGCGCTGTTCGCGCGGTTGCGCGCGGGCAGGGTGCTGACGCTCTCGACCGAGGGCGACCGGCTCGAAATCCCGCTGACCGGCGCCGCCGCCGCGCTGGACGTCATGGACAAGGCGTGCCGATGACTGTCGCGCCAACCGCCCCGACACATCCGGCCCCACGGCAGGTGACCGCCGGCGGCGTTGCCCTCTGGCTGGCGGCACGCGGCATCGTGCCCGAGGTGCGCCGGCCGTTCCGCGGCGAGCCGTTGGGCCTGGCGCCGGCCGCAGCCGGCGCGCCGCCGAATACCGCCGTGGCCGGCTGACGGGGCCGGCCGCCCCGCACGCGCCCCGCACGCGCCCCGCACGCGCATCGTGCGCTCACGCGCATCGTGGGCCCATAAGCCAGTCGCGCCGGCGGGCAAGAAGCCAAGGCGGGCAAGTCTCCGACGGATTGTCCAGCTTCCGGCCGCGCCGCCGGGCCGCGCTACGCCTTCAGTCGATACCCCGTCTTCAGCCAGCGCAGCGCCCAGAACCACAGGCCCAGGTCGACCGCCAGCGTCACGGCGAAGCCAATCCACGGGTGCGAGTCGGCCGTGCCCAGCGCGCCGTGCCGGAAGCCGTCGATCAGGTAGAAGAACGGGTTGACGTGCAGCACCGCCTGGAAGGCGGCAGGCAGGGTGGCGGTCGAGTAGAAGGTGCCCGACAGGAAGCTCAGCGGCGTGATCAGGAAATTCGTGATCGCCGCCATCTGGTCGAACTTCTCGGCATAGATGCCGGCCAGCAGCCCCAGCAGCGCCATCATCACCGAGCCGGACAGCGCGAACCAGAGCATCCACAGCGGGTATGCCGGCCAGATCCCAGCCCATGGGAAGACGACCAGCCCGACGGCCGTGGCGCAGACCAGCCCGCGCACGACGCCGCCCGCGACATAGCCGGTCAGCAGTTCGCCCGGGCTCAGCGGCGGCATCAGCGTGTCGACGATGTTGCCCTGCACCTTCGAGATCATGATCGAGGACGAGGTGTTGGCGAAGGCGTTCTGGATGACGACCATCATCAGGATGCCGGGCGCCAGGAACTGCTGGAACGGGACGTCGCCGACCGGCCCGCGCCGCGCCGCGAAGGCCAGCGTGAACACCGCCATGAACAACAGCGAGGTGACGACGGGCGCCAGGATCGTCTGCGTGTACACGCTGAGGAATCGCATGATCTCGCGCTCGATCAGCGTCCACAGCCCCAGCCGGTTGAAGCGGCCGAAGCGGCGCTGTCCCATCGTTCGCGACACGCCGGGTGCGCGGTTCATCGCGGGTCTCCGTTGCTGCCTTGCGCCGCCTCGCCGCGGCGGGGCCGTCTTGTAACCGCACGGCCAGCGCATAAGATAGGGCGTTCGGAATGGTTGGAAGCCCCGTGGCCGGATCCCGCGACGGATCCCCCGGTGACCGGATCGCCCGCGCCGGCGCGATCGGCGCCGCGGGCGGTGGGGCGGCGTTGGAGAATTTGCGATGTCCTGGACCGACGAGCGCGTCGAGAAACTGAAGGAGCTCTGGGCCGAGGGCATGAGCGCCAGCCAGATCGCCAAGACGATGGGCGGCGTCACGCGCAACGCCGTGATCGGCAAGGTGCACCGCCTCGGCCTGTCGAACCGCGGCCCCGGTGGCGTCGAGGAGGCCAAGAGCGAGCCCGCCGCCGCACCCAGGCCCGCGCCCGCCGCGAAGTCCGCCGCCCCCGCGCCCGAGCCGGCGCCCGCCCCGGCCGAGGAGCCGGCGGCGCCCGTCCCGGCGGCGCGGCGCACGCCCCCCGCCATCCGCGACGCGACCCAGCCGCGCGCCCCCGGCGCGCCCACGCCCGAGGAGGAGGCCGCCCGCGCGACGCTCGCCGAGATCGAGAAGATCGCCAAGCGCGTCGGCCTGCTGGACCTGACCGAGCGCACCTGCAAATGGCCGATCGGCGACCCGAACGACGAGGACTTCGCCTTCTGCGGCCTCGCCTGCGTGCCGGGCAAGCCCTACTGCCCGCACCACGTCGCCGTCGCCTTCCAGCCGATGTCGTCGCGGCGCGACCGCGCCCGCGCACGCTGACGGGCCACATGGGCGCGCGGGCCGGGCTCGCCGCCGCTGCCGCCGCCGCGCTTCTGGTGGCGGTTCCGGGCCTGCCCGCCGGGGCGCGCGACGGCCCGCAGATGGGGCGCGAGACCGTGCCCATCCCGCAGCCCCGGCCCGCGACGCTGACCTACGACGCGCCGCGCCTCTGCGAACTGATCGCCGACGCGGCCGGCGAGAACCGCCTGCCGCCGGATTTCTTCGCCCGGCTGATCTGGAAGGAAAGCCGCTTCGACGTGAAGGCGCTCAGCCCCGTCGGCGCGCAGGGGGTTGCGCAGTTCATGCCCGGCACGGCGCGGCTGCGCGGCCTCGACAACCCATGGGACCCGCGCCAGGCGATCTCGGCCTCGGCCGAGCTTCCTCTCCGACCTCCGCGACCAGTTCGGCAATCTCGGCCTCGCCGCCGCCGCCTATAACGGCGGCCCCGACCGCGTCGCCGGCTGGCTGTCGCGCGGCGGCGGCCTGCCCTGGGAGACGGTCGACTACGTCCTCGACATCACCCGCCGCCCCGTCGAGTGGTTCCGCGAGCCCGGCCGCGAGGTCGAGCCGCACCCGCTGGAGAAGGGCGTCGCCTTCGCCGAGGCCTGCGCCAACCTGCCCGTCATCGCCACCCGCGCCAGCGGCGTCGCCGCCAACCGCCAGCCCTGGGGCGTGCAGATCGCCGCCGGCATCACCTATGGCGCGGCGATGCGGGCCTTTCACCGCGCTCGCTCGCAGGTCGCCTCGATCGTCGGGGGTCGCGACGCCATCGTCGTGCGCTCGCGGCTGGTGGCCGGGCACGCCGCCTACTCGGCCCGCGTCGGCGCGGACAGCCGCGGCGAGGCCATGACGCTCTGCGACCGCATCCGCCGGACCGGCGGCGCCTGCGTCGTCCGCCACAACTGAGTGTCGCTTTCGCGGGCCGGCTGCGCTAGGACGCGGCCCGACCCCCGACCCCCAGACGACGGCGCCCCGATGGACCTCCTGCTCGAGCTTTTCTCCGAGGAAATCCCCGCCCGCATGCAGGCGCGCGCGGCCGACGACCTCAAGCGGCTGGTGACAGACCGCATGGTCGAGGCCGGGCTGACATACAGCGGCGGCCGCGCCTTCTCGACGCCGCGCCGGCTGGCGCTGGCGCTCTCGGACCTGCCGAAGGTCACGCCCGGCACGGTCGAGGAACGCCGCGGCCCGCGCACCGACGCGCCGGAGAAGGCGCTCGACGGCTTCCTCCGCTCGACCGGGCTCACGCGCGACGACCTCGAGGTCCGCGACGACAAGAAGGGGCAGGTGTACTTCGCCACGATCCGCCGCCCCGGCCGCCCGGCCGCCGAGGTCGTGGCCGAGGCGGTGACGCACGCCGTCCGCAATTTCCCCTGGCCGAAGTCGATGCGCTGGGGCGCCGGCTCGCTCCGCTGGGTGCGCCCGCTGCATTCCATCCTCTGCATCCTGACCGACGAGGCCGGCGCCGAGATCGTCCCCTTCGACATCGACGGCATCCGGGCCGGCGACTCCACGCGCGGGCACCGCTTTCTCTCGCCGGGCGAGATCCGCGTCACCGGCTTCGAGGACTACGCCCACAAGCTCGAGCAGGCGCACGTCGTCCTCGACGCCGAGGAACGCGCGCGCCGCATCGAGACCGACGCCCAGCACCTCGCCTTCGCCCGCGGCCTCGAGATCGTCCCCGACCCCGGCCTGCTGGCCGAGGTCGCGGGCCTCGTCGAATGGCCCGTCGCGCTGATGGGCCGGATCGGCGAGGATTTCCTCGACCTGCCGCCCGAGGTCCTCCAGACCTCGATGCGCGAGCACCAGAAGTTCTTCTCGGTCCGCGACAAGGCGGGTGGTGACGGGGCGGGCCGCATCACCCACTTCGTCACCATCGCCAACATCACGGCGCCCGACGGCGGCAAGGCCATCCTCGCCGGCAACGGCCGCGTGCTGGCGGCGCGGCTGTCGGACGCCAAGTTCTTCTGGGAGAACGACCTGCGCACCGTGCGCGAGATCGGCATGGAGGGCATGGCGAAGCCGCTGGAGAGCGTCACCTTCCACGCGAAACTCGGCACCCAGGCCGAGCGCGTCCGCCGCATCGAGGCGCTGGCCCGCGAGATCGCGCCAAAGGTCGGCGCCCAGCCCGACCTCGCCGCCGAGGCCGCCCGCATCTGCCAAGGCCGACCTCGCCTCCGAGATGGTCTACGAGTTCCCCGAGCTGCAGGGCACGATGGGCCGCTACTATGCCGAAGCCGCCGGCCACGACAGCGGCGTGCCCGAAGCCTGCGAGGAACACTACCGCCCCCTCGGCCCCTCCGACGCCGTGCCGACCGGCCCCGTCAGCATCGCCGTGGCGCTGGCCGACAAGCTGGACATGCTGACCGGCTTCTGGGCCATCGACGAGAAGCCGACCGGCAGCAAGGACCCGTTTGCGCTGAGGCGGGCGGCGCTGGGGGTGATCCGGATCGTGCTCGAGAGCGGAGCGCGTCTCCGATTGCTCGAGCACTTCGACGCGGACGATCAACACTGCTAGGTCGACAGAGGCAGCAATGACAGATGTGCGTCTCAGAGCGTGTTGCTAGACTGCGGGAGTGACAGTAGGAAGTGCGATGTTGTCACCGAATATCGAGAATACTTCCCGATGGGGAAGCGCTCGAGCTCAAAGCTATGAGAGCTCAGGCGATGATCCGACCTCCTCTCCTTCTTCGCTGACCGCCTCAAGGTCTACCTGCGCGACCAGGGCATCCGGCACGATGTCATCCAGGCCTGCTTCGATCTCGGCGGGCAGGACGACCTCGTGCTGCTGGTCAACCGCGTGCGCGCGCTGCAGGACTTCCTCGCCACCGACGACGGCACCAACCTGCTCATTGCCTACCGCCGCGCCTCGAACATCGTGCGCAAGGCCGAGGAGGAGGCCGGGCCGAACGTCGCCTTCGAGGGCGAGGTGCAGCCGCGCCTGTTCGAGCAGCCCGAGGAGCACGCGCTGTTCTCGGCCCTCGACGCGGCCGAGCCGGCCATCGCCACGGCGCTCGCCGCCGAGGACTTCGCCGCCGCGATGACCGAGATGGCCCGCCTCCGCGCGCCCATCGACGCCTTCTTCGACAAGGTCACCGTCAACGCCGACAACCAGGTCGTCCGCCGCAACCGCCTCTGCCTGCTGACCCGCGTCCGCCAGGCCATGCGCCAGGTCGCCATCTGGGACGCCATAGAGGGCTGACCCCCTCCGCCGACACGGCGGGGCACAACGCCCCAGGGCTCCGCTGCCTCGCAGGGCGGGGTTCCACCCCGCCCGCCACGCCCCTGCCGACCCCGACACCGTCGCCCGCCAAACGCCGTCGTCCCCGCGAACGCGGGGACCTCCAACCGGCCGCCCCACAACCGGCCGCCCCACGCCCTCGGAATGCGCGCCGGTCAACCGGCGCCACCCGCCACCTCCGCGGCTCGCGCCGACCGCCTGGCCCGCTAATTCCCCGCCCGGCATCTGATTAACGATACCTACCCTGCACTTTCCGTAACCGACGCGACCCTTCACTTTCCCTCACCTTCCGTAACCCGTCGCTTCGTCGCCTCCCTCACCGTCCGGCGCCTCGTGCTCTCCTGCACGGCACCCGGTTCCTCGCCGCCGCGGCCCCTTGCGTTCGCCTGCGAAATGAGTCACGCCCCCGCCGGTCCGGCGCGCATCCGCGCCGTTGCGAGCGGGGAGAAAAAATGTCCAGACGCAAGATCGCGCTGATCGGCGCGGGCCAGATCGGCGGCACGCTGGCCCATCTGGTGGGGCTGAAGGAACTGGGCGACGTCGTGATGTTCGACATCGCCGAGGGCACGCCGCAGGGCAAGGCGCTGGACATCGCCGAGAGCGCGCCGGTCGACCTGTTCGACGCGAAATTCAAGGGCACCAACGACTACGCCGACATCGAGGGCGCCGACGTCTGCATCGTCACCGCCGGCGTGCCGCGCAAGCCCGGCATGAGCCGCGACGACCTGCTCGGCATCAACCTCAAGGTCATGAAGGCCGTCGGCGAGGGCATCAAGGCGCACGCCCCGAACGCCTTCGTCATCTGCATCACCAACCCGCTCGACGCGATGGTCTGGGCGCTGCAGCAGTTCAGCGGCCTGCCGAAGGAAAAGGTCGTCGGCATGGCCGGCGTGCTCGACTCGGCGCGCTTCCGGCACTTCCTGGCGGACGAATTGCAGGTGTCCGTCCAGGACGTTACGGCGTTCGTTCTCGGCGGTCACGGCGACACGATGGTGCCGCTGACGCGCTATTCCACCGTCGCCGGCATCCCGCTGCCCGACCTCGTCAAGATGGGCTGGATCACGCAGGAGCGGCTCGACGCCATCGTCCAGCGCACCCGCGACGGCGGCGCCGAGATCGTCGGCCTGCTCAAGACCGGCAGCGCCTTCTACGCGCCGGCCGCCAGCGCCATCTCGATGGCCGAGAGCTACCTCAAGGACCAGCGCCGCGTGCTGCCCTGCGCCGCCTGGGTCGAGGGCGCCTACGGCCAGTCGGGCCTCTACATCGGCGTGCCGGTGATCATCGGCGAGAACGGGATCGAGCGGGTCATCGAGATCACCCTCGACAAGGCCGAGCAGGCGATGCTGCAGAAGTCCATCGACTCGGTGAACGGGCTGGTCGAGGCCTGCAAGAAGATCGACGGCTCGCTGACCTGACGGCCGGGCCTCACGGCGCGCTTGCCCGCAGGCGCGCGGCCCGCTAAGGCTGGTATACCAGTAGTTGGTATACCAGAGTAGGTTGCCACAGCCGGGGCGGGGCCGACCCGCACCCGAGGGGGCCGCCCGCAGCGGAGCGGCCCCTTGCGAGAAGGGGACGCGCGCGCCATGAACATCCACGAATACCAGGCCAAGGAAATCCTGCGCGCCGCCGGCGCCCCGGTCGCCAAGGGGCACGCCGTGCTGGACCCCGACCACGCCCGCGAGGCCATCGACGAACTGGGCGGCCCGGTCTGGGTCGTCAAGGCGCAGATCCACGCCGGCGGCCGCGGCAAGGGCACGTTCAAGGAGTCCGAGGCCGGCGGCAAGGGCGGCGTCCGCGTCACCAAGGACCCCGAGGAGGCGGTGCAGTTCGTCCGCCAGATGCTGGGCCGCACGCTGGTCACCAAGCAGACCGGGCCGGCCGGCAAGCAGGTCGGCCGCGTCTATGTCGAGCAGGGCGCGGCGATCGCGCAGGAGCTTTACCTGGCCCTGCTGGTCGACCGCGAGACCTCGCGCGTCGCCTTCATCGCCTCGACCGAGGGCGGCATGGACATCGAGGAGGTCGCCGCCTCGACGCCGGAGAAGATCCACACCTTCTCGATCGACCCGGCGACCGGCATCCAGCCCTTCCACGGCCGCAAGCTGGCCGCCGCGCTGGGCCTGACCGGTGACGCGGCAAAGCAGGCGGGGCGGCTTGCCGCAACGCTTTACCGGGCGTTCCTCGACAAGGACGTGAGCCTGCTCGAGATCAACCCGCTGATCCTGACCGAGGACGGCAAGCTGGTCTGCCTCGACGCCAAGATGAACTTCGACTCGAACGCGCTCTACCGCCACAAGGACGTGGTCGCGCTGCGCGACGAGACCGAGGAGGACCCGAAGGAACTGGCGGCCTCCAAGCACGACCTGAACTACATCGCGCTCGACGGCGAGATCGGCTGCATGGTCAACGGCGCCGGGCTGGCCATGGCGACCATGGACATCATCAAGCTCTACGGCTCCGAGCCCGCCAACTTCCTTGACGTCGGCGGCGGCGCCACCAAGGAGAAGGTGACCGAGGCGTTCAAGATCATAACCTCGGACCCCAAGGTCAAAGGCATCCTGGTCAACATCTTCGGCGGCATCATGCGCTGCGACGTCATCGCCGACGGCGTGGTCGCGGCGGTCAAGGAGGTCGGCCTGAAGGTCCCGCTGGTCGTCCGACTGGAGGGCACCAATGTTGAGCGCGGAAAGCAGATCATCAACGAATCCGGCCTGGACGTGATCGCCGCCGACGACCTGGCGGACGCGGCCGAGAAGATCGTCAAGGCGGTGCGGGCGCGATGACGATGCGCCCCGCCCTCGCCGCCGTTGCCGTGTCCGCGTTGTTTGCGGCGTCCGCGGAGCCCGGGGCGGCGGGTGAGGTCGTGACGCTGGGCGTTGATTTTTCCTGGGCCGAGACATCGGGCTGCTTCGCGCCGGAATCGCCGGCGTTCACTGTGTCCAACGTCCCCAAAGGCACGGAGTATCTGCGCTTCGAGATGACCGACCTCGATGCGCCCGACTTCGAGCATGGAGGCGGCACGGTGCGCTACAGTGGACCGGAGGTGCCACGTGGCGCCTTCCGCTACAAGGGGCCGTGCCCGCCCTCGGGCGCGCATAACTATCGATGGGATGTGACGGCGCTGGATGCCAGCCGGAGCAAGGTTCTCGGGCGGGGCTCGAAGGCCTTGCCCTACAGCCAGTGAGCGTGGCCGTGTTCCGCCCGCTGCGCCAGCCCGCCCCGTCCGCCAGCCCCGAGATGTGAGGTGATATCCATGCTCGATCCGCACGCCAAACCCTTTCCCGAGGCGCCGCTGGTGGCCGGCGTGGCGCTGGCGCTCTGCGGCGTGCTGCTGATGCAGCTCAACCCGGATCTGCTGGCGATGCCGAAGCCGCGCAAGACGCCGCAGAGCGCGCTGGCGCGGTTCCGCGGCGGCGACCAGCTGGGCGCCGCCGCGCAGCAGGCGCGCGACGTGCTGGTGCGGGTGCTGCCGAAGAACCTGCTGGGCGGGATCGGCCGCGGGCTTGTTTTCGCCGGGGTCGGCATCCTGGCGGTCCGCCTGCTGGACATGCTGGCGGACGACGAGGGCGCGCGGTGATCGCGCAGCGCAACGGAAACAGAGGGGGAGCGGGCTGATGGCCGTGCTTGTCGACCAGAACACGAAAGTCATCTGCCAGGGGATCACCGGCGCCCAGGGCACGTTCCACACCGAGCAGGCCATCGCCTATGGCACGCGGATGGTCGGCGGCGTGACGCCCGGCAAGGGCGGCTCCGAGCATCTCGGCCTGCCGGTCTATGACAGCGTCGCCGAGGCGGTCGCCGCCACCGGCGCCACGGCCAGCGCGATCTACGTGCCGCCGCCCTTCGCCGCCGACGCGATCATGGAGGCGATCGACGCCGAGGTGCCCCTCATCGTCTGCATCACCGAGGGCATCCCGGTGCTGGACATGATGAAGGCCAAGCGGATGCTCGACGGCTCGAAATCGCGGCTGATCGGGCCGAACTGCCCGGGCGTCATCACGCCGGACGCCTGCAAGATCGGCATCATGCCCGGCCACATCCACCGGCGCGGCCATGTCGGCATCGTCTCGCGCTCGGGCACGCTGACCTACGAGGCGGTCGGCGCAGACCACCGCGGCCGGCCTCGGCCAGTCGACCTGCATCGGCATCGGCGGCGACCCGATCAAGGGCACCGAGTTCATCGACGCGCTCGAGCTGTTCCTCGGCGACGACGAGACCGAGTCGATCATCATGATCGGCGAGATCGGCGGCTCCGCCGAGGAGGACGCCGCCCAGTTCCTGGCCGACGAGGCGAAGAAGGGCCGGAAGAAACCCGTCGCCGGCTTCATCGCCGGGCGCACCGCGCCTCCGGGCCGGCGCATGGGGCACGCGGGCGCCATCATCTCGGGCGGCAAGGGCGGCGCCGAGGACAAGATCGACGCCATGAAGCAGGCGGGCATCACCGTCGCCGACAGCCCGGCCGGCCTCGGGCAGGCCTTGCTAAAGGCGATGAATGGTTGAATGATGCGCCGCGCCCCGTAAATGGGCTCCAGTGAGGCGCCGCCGGACGGCGGCGCCGTTTGCACAAGGGGAGGGGCCGCCGCGCCCCTCGGGTGACATGTCGGACGCACCGTCAAACGAGGGCCTGCACGCCTCGTCCTTCCTGCAGGGCCAGAATGGCCAGTACGTCGAACAGCTCTACGCGAATTACGCCAGGGACCCCGGCTCGGTCGACCCGAGCTGGCGGCGCTATTTCGGCGAGCTCGGCGACGCCGCCAAGGATGTCACGGCCGAGGCCGAGGGCGCGCCCTGGGGCCGCGCCGACTGGCCGCCGCAGCCCTCGGACGAGCTGACCGCGGCGCTCGACGGCCAGTGGGACCGGCTGCCCGACGCGCGGCGCATCGAGGCGAAGATCCGCGACGACCGCGCGAAGTCCGGCAACGGCAAGCAGCCGGCGCTGGACGAGGCGGGCGTGCGCCAGGCGGTGCTCGATTCGATCCGGGCAATCATGTACATCCGCTCGTTCCGGTCGCGCGGGCACCTGGGCGCGAACCTCGACCCGCTGGGCCTGCAGGGCAACCGCCAGCATCCCGAGTTCGACCCGCGCTTCTTCGGTTTCACCGACGCCGACATGGACCGGCCGATCTTCATCGACAACGTGCTGGGCCTCGAGAGCGCGACGATGCGCGAGATCGAGGCGATCCTCAAGCCGCACCTACCAGGGCACCTTCGCGCTGCAGTTCATGCACCTGCAGGACCCCGAGGCGAAGGGCTGGCTGCAGCAGCGCATCGAGGGCTACGGCAAGGAGATCAGCTTCACCCAGGAGGGCCGCAAGGCGATCCTGAACAAGCTGATCGAGGCCGAGGGCTTCGAGAAGTTCCTGCACGTCAAGTACACCGGCACCAAGCGCTTCGGCCTGGACGGCGGCGAGGCGCTGATCCCCGCCATGGAGCAGATCATCAAGCGCGGCGGCGCGCTGGGCGCGCGCGAGATCGTCTTCGGCATGCCGCATCGCGGCCGGCTGAACATCCTGGCCACCGTGCTGTCGAAACCCTACCGGGCGATCTTCAACGAATTCCAGGGCGGCAGCTTCAAGCCCCAGGACGTCGATGGCTCGGGCGACGTGAAGTACCACCTCGGCGCCTCGTCGGACCGCGAGTTCGACGGCAACAAGGTCCACCTGTCGCTGACCGCGAACCCCAGCCACCTCGAGGCCGTCAACCCGGTCGTGCTGGGCAAGGTGCGCGCCAAGCAGGGCCAGCACGACGACGACCGCACGACCGTCATCCCGGTGCTGCTGCACGGCGACGCGGCCTTCGCGGGGCAGGGCGTGGTGGCGGAATGCTTCGGCCTCTCGGGCCTGCGCGGCCACAAGACCGGCGGCACGATCCACATCATCGTCAACAACCAGATCGGCTTCACGACGGCGCCGCACCACTCGCGCTCGTCGCCCTATCCGACCGACATCGCCAAGATGGTCGACTGCCCGATCTTCCACGTCAACGGCGACGACCCGGAGGCGGTGGTGCATGCCGCCAAGGTCGCGACCGAGTTCCGCCAGCAGTTCCAGCGCGACGTCGTGATCGACATCTTCTGCTACCGGCGCTTCGGCCACAACGAGGGCGACGAGCCGATGTTCACCCAGCCCCTGATGTACAAGGCCATCAAGGGCAAGCCGACGACGCTGCAGATCTACGCCGACCGGCTGGTCGAGGAAGGACTTGTCGAGCGCGCCGAGGTCGAGGCGGAGAAGGAGGAATTCCAGGCGATGCTGAGCCGGGAATTCGACTCCGCCAAGACCTTCCGCCCGAACAAGGCCGACTGGCTGGACGGCCGGTGGTCGGGCTTCGAGACCTCGGAGGGCGAGTACCAGCGCGGCCAGACCGCCGTGCCGATGGAGACGCTCTGCGAGGTCGGCGCCGCGCTGACGCGCCTGCCCGAGAACTTCCACCCGCACCGCACCGTCGCCCGCCTGCTCGAAGCGAAGCGCGAGGCGATCGAGAAGGGCGAGGGCATCGACTGGGCGACCGCCGAGGCGCTGGCATTCGGCTCGTTGCTGCTCGAGGGCTACAAGGTGCGCATGTCCGGCCAGGACAGCGTCCGCGGCACCTTCAGCCAGCGCCACGCGGCGGTGACCGACCAGGAGACCGAGGAACGCTATTTCCCGCTGGCCCACATTCGCGAGGACCAGGCGAACTTCGACGTCATCAACTCGATGCTCTCGGAATACGCCGTGCTGGGCTACGAGTACGGCTACTCGCTGGCCGAGCCGAACGCGCTGGTGCTGTGGGAGGCGCAGTTCGGCGACTTCGCCAACGGCGCGCAGATCATGATCGACCAGTTCATCTGCTGTGGCGAGCGCAAGTGGCTGCGCATGTCCGGGCTCGTGCTGCTGCTGCCGCACGGCTACGAGGGGCAGGGGCCCGAGCACTCCAGCGCGCGGATCGAGCGCTTCCTGCAGCTGAGCGCCGAGGACAACTGGATCGTCGCCAACTGCACGACGCCGGCCAACTATTTCCACATCCTCCGCCGGCAACTTCACCGCAGCTTCCGCAAGCCGCTGATCCTGTTCACGCCCAAGTCGCTGCTGCGCCACAAGCGGGCGGTCTCGACGCTCGGCGAGATGGCCGAGGGCTCGAGCTTCCACCGCGTGCTCTGGGACGACGCCGAGATGCAGGGCTCGGAGTTCACGCTGAAGCCCGACGACCAGATCGGCCGCGTCGTCATGTGCTCGGGCAAGGTCTACTTCGACCTGCTCGAGGCGCGCAACGAGGCCGGGCTGGACGACGTCTACATCATGCGGCTCGAGCAGTTCTATCCGTTCCCGGCGCTTTCCCTGACGCGCGAGCTGTCGCGCTTCAAGAACGCCGAGATGGTGTGGTGCCAGGAGGAGCCGAAGAACCAGGGCGCCTGGTTCTTCGTCGAGCCGAACATCGAATGGGTGCTCAGCCGGATCGGCGCGCGCCTGACGCGGCCGCTCTATGCCGGGCGCCCGGCGACGGCCTCGCCGGCTACGGGGCTGGCATCGCAGCACAAGGCCGAGCAGGAAGCACTGGTGAGTGCGGCGCTGGCGCTCTAGGTAAGGCCGCCGGACGGCTCAGAAAGAGGACAGGCGAGATATGGCGGTTGAGGTGCGCGTCCCGACGCTGGGCGAGTCGGTGACCGAGGCGACGGTGGCAAGCTGGTTCAAGCAGCCCGGCGAGGCGGTCGCGGCGGACGAGATGCTGTGCGAGCTGGAGACCGACAAGGTGACGGTCGAGGTTCCCTCGCCCGTCGCCGGCAAGATGGGCGAGCACGTCGCCAAGGCGGGCGAGACGGTCGGCGTCGACGCGCTGCTGGCGACGATCGAGGAGGGCGCGGCGGCGGCGCCCCAGCCGGCCGAGTCCACGACGCCCGACGAGCCCCGCCTGAAGGCCGAGCCCGCCGCCTCGCCGGCGCCCGAGCCCGCGCCGGGCGGCAACGGCAAGGATGCGGCCCCCGGCGCGGCGGCGCAGCCCGAGCCGCCGGCGTCCGGCAGGTCGGACGTCGAGGATGCGCCCTCGGCGAAGAAGGCGATGGCCGAGAAGGGCGTCAGCCGCGACGAGGTCCAGGGCACCGGCCGCGACGGCCGTGTCATGAAGGAGGACGTTGCGCGCGCCGGCCGACGCCGCCCCGCAGGCGCGCGGCGAGCCGCGAGCCGCGCCTTCGGTGCAGGAGATGCCCGGCTCCGGCGGCGGCCAGCCCGCCGCCCGCCCGGCCGAGGAGGGCGCGCGCGAGAAGCGGGTGAAGATGACCCGCCTGCGCCAGACCATCGCCCGCCGCCTGAAGGAGGCGCAGAACACCGCCGCCATGCTGACCACCTTCAACGAGGTGGACCTGACCGAAGTCATGGCGATCAGGAACGATTACAAGGACTTGTTCCTGAAGAAGCACGGCGTGAAGCTGGGCTTCATGTCGTTCTTCGTGAAGGCGTGCTGCCACGCGCTGAACGAGGTGCCGGCCGTCAATGCCGAGATGGTCGGCGACGAGATCATCTACAAGGAATACGCCCATGTCGGCGTCGCCGTCGGCACGCCCTCGGGCCTGGTCGTGCCGGTCGTGCGCGATGCGGACCGGATGGGCTTTGCCGAGATCGAGAAGACCATCTCGGCGCTGGGCGAGAAGGCGCGCGACGGCAAGCTGTCGATGGCCGACATGCAGGGCGGCACGTTCACGATCTCGAACGGCGGCGTCTACGGCAGCCTGATGTCGGCGCCGATCCTGAACCCGCCGCAGTCCGGCATCCTGGGCATGCACAAGATCCAGGACCGCCCGATGGTCGTCGGCGGCAAGATCGAAGCGCGCCCGATGATGTACCTGGCGCTCAGCTACGACCACCGCATCATCGACGGCAAGGAGGCGGTGACGTTCCTCGTCCGCGTCAAGGAGGCGCTGGAGGACCCGCGGCGGCTCTTGATGGACCTGTGATCCGGCGCGCCGATGCTTTCCGGAAACTGAGGGAGTAGCCCCATGTCCGACTATGATGTCGTCGTCATCGGCGGCGGCCCCGGCGGCTATGTCTGCGCCATCCGCTGCGCGCAGCACGGGCTGAAGACGGCCTGCGTCGAGGGGCGCGGTGCGCTGGGCGGCACCTGCCTGAACGTCGGCTGCATCCCGTCGAAGGCGATGCTGCACGCCTCGGAGATGCTGCACGAGACGCAGCACACCTGGGGCAAGATGGGGATCAACGTGGACGGGGTCTCGGTCGATCTCGGCAAGATGCTCGCCTACAAGGCCGACACCATCAAGTCGAATACCCAGGGCATCGAGTTCCTGTTCAAGAAGAACAAGGTCGACTGGGTGCAGGGCTGGGGCGAGATCGCCGGGCCGGGCGAGGTCAAGGTCGGCGACAAGAGCCTCAAGACGAAGAACATCGTCATCGCCACCGGCTCCGAGCCCGCCAGCCTGCCGGGCGTCGAGGTCGACGAGGAGCGCGTCGTCACCTCGACGGGCGCGCTGGAGCTGGAGACGGTGCCCGAGAAGCTGGTCGTCATCGGCGCGGGCATCATCGGGCTGGAGCTCGGCAGCGTCTGGAGCCGGCTGGGCGCCAAGGTCACGGTGATCGAGTACCTCGACCAGATCACCCCCGGCCAGGACGCCGAGGTGCAGAAGACCTTCCAGCGGATGCTGAAGAAGCAGGGGCTGGACTTCGTGATGGGCGCCGCGGTGCAGGGCGTCGACAAGGGCGACAGGCTGACCGTGCGCTACAAGCTGCGCAAGGACGACAGCGAGCAGACGACCGATGCCGACGTCGTGCTGGTCTCGACCGGCCGGCGGCCGTTCACCGACGGGCTGGGGCTGGAAAAGGCCGGCGTCGCGGTCGAAAAGGGAATGGTCAAGACCGAGCGCTGGCGCACCAATGTCGACGGCATCTGGGCGATCGGCGACGTCACCGCCGGCCCGATGCTGGCGCACAAGGCCGAGGACGAGGGCATGGCGGTGGCCGACGAGATCGCCGGCAAGCACGGCCACGTCAACTACGGCGTGATCCCGTCGGTCATCTACACCTCGCCGGAAGTCGCCGCCGTCGGCGCCACCGAGCAGGCGCTGAAGGAGGCCGGCCGCAAGTACAAGGTCGGCAAGTTCCCCTTCATGGCCAACGCCCGCGCCAAGGCCAACTTCGCCACCGAGGGCTTCGTCAAGCTGCTGGCCGATGCCGAGACCGACCGCATCCTCGGCTGCCACGTCATCGGCCCCTCGGCCGGCGACCTGATCCACGAGATCTGCGTCGCCATGGAGTTCGGCGCCGCCGCCGAGGACCTGGCGCTGACCTGCCACGCCCACCCGACCTACTCGGAGGCGATGCGCGAGGCGGCGCTGGCCTGCGGCCTGGGCCCGATCCACGCCTGAGGCGTGGCGGCGCGCGTGGCGGCGTGATTACGTGAATGCCGGGGCGGGTCCGGCGGCAGCGAGTTCGGCAATCCATTCGGCAATCGCTTCGACAACGATCCTTCGCTAACTTGTTGTTAATTGAATCTCTCGGCCGGCCGTCGCGTGCCGGACACCCGAAGGGTCCGCATTGCTGTCGGTCAGCGACTTTGTGCGCAGCCGCTGAAGCCGGCGTTTGCGGGGCAGACCATCTGGCCGGGCGGAGGTGACCGTGGACGATGCCGGGTAACGCTTTGACGCGGCGGCCGGCCGACCGACTGGGTGAAGCGGCGCGCGCTGCGAAGGCTGGTGGCGGCGCCGAAGACTGTCGCCGGCGGCCGGGCCGTTAGTCCGGTCCGCTGGCTGCCCCCACCCGGCCCCGGCTCCCCGGCGGCCCCCGGGGGGCGATTGACGCGGCGAGCCGCGGCGACTACCTACCGCTACGAGACTTCCCGCCAGAATGGCCGAACCTGCCAGAACGGGCCTGCCAGGAACGCATGGCGCATCCCACTCCGACACTCAGCGATCTGAACGGCCGCAGCCGGGCAATTTTTGCGCGGCTGGTCGAGACCTATCTGGAAACCGGCGAGCCGGTCGGGTCGCGCACGCTGTCCAGGATCATGGACCTCGGCCTCTCGCCCGCGTCGATCCGCAACGTCATGCAGGACCTCGAGCAGCTTGGCCTGCTGGACAGCCCGCACGTCAGCGCCGGACGCATCCCGACGCAGACGGGGCTACGCATGTTCGTCGACGGCGTGCTCGAGCTTGGCGACATCCCGGCCGAGGAGCGTCGCCAGATCGAGCAGTCGATGGCCGTCGAGGGTGAGTTGCCCACGATCCTGGACCAGGCGGGGGCGATCCTGTCCGGCCTCAGCCAGTGCGCCAGCCTGGTTTTTGCCCCCAAGGTCGACGCGCCGGTGCGCCACCTGGAATTCGTCTCGATCGGCCGGGATTCGGCGCTGGCGGTGCTGGTCATGGAGGACGGCACCGTCGAGAACCGCGTCTTCGACCCGCCGCCCGGGCTGACCCCGGCGGCGATGCGCGAGGCGGCGAACTTCCTGAATGCCTATCTGCGCGGCCGGACGCTGGTCGACGCGCGCGACGTCGTCTCGCGCGAGATCGAGGCGCGCCGCTCCGAGCTGGACAAGCTGGCCGCCGGGCTGGTCGAGAAGGGCATCGCCATCTGGTCGAATGGCAGCCAGAACGAGCCCGAGCGGCTGATCGTGCGCGGCCAGTCGCACCTGCTGGCGCGCCCGCAGGACGACCAGGACCTCGAGCGCATCCGGCGGCTGTTCGACGATCTTGAACGCAAGCGAGACCTTGCCCAATTGTTGGATCTGGCGGAGGCGGGCGAAGGGGTCAGCGTCTTCATCGGCTCGGAGAACAAGCTGTTCTCGATGTCCGGCTCGTCCCTGGTGATCTCGCCCTACCGCGACACGAGCCGCCGGATCATCGGCGCCATCGGCGTGATCGGTCCGACGCGGCTGAACTACGGGCGAATCGTCCCGATCGTCGACTACACGGCGCGGCTTGTCGGCCGGATGGTCAGCGACCGCAGCAAGAAATCGAGCGAGTGAGCATTATGACGGAGAAGAAGGATCGCGTGGAACCCGAGGTGAGCTTCCCGGAAAACGACGGCGACGACGCAAGGCAGGCCGGTGGGCAGGCCCAAGCGCCTGGCGACGGCAGGCCGCGCGTCGAGGACCTCGTGCCCGGGCTGGGCGACGAGATCGACCGGCAGAACGAAGGGGACGAAATCGGGCGCGAGTCGGCGCGGATCGCCGCGCTGGAGGCCGAGCTGCACGAGCTGCGCGACAAGTGGACCCGCGCGCTGGCCGAAGCCGAGAACGTCCGCCGCCGCGCCGAGCGCGATCGGCGCGACGCCGAGGCCTATGGCGGCACGCGCCTGGCGCGCGACGTGCTGGGCGTTTGGGACAATCTCGAGCGCGCGCTGAAGGCGGCCGATGACGAGTTGCGTGGCCGGTACGGTGCGTTCATCGAGGGCGTCGAGCTGACCCAGCGCGAGTTGCTGAACGCGTTCACGAAGCACAAAATCGCCAAGGTGACTCCCGAGAAGGGCGAGCGCTTCGATCCGAACCGCCACCAGGCGATGTTCGAGGCGCCGGTGCCCGGCGCCGAGGCCGGGACAATCATCGAGGTGATGCAGGACGGCTTCATCATCGCCGACCGCCTGCTGCGCCCGGCGCTGGTCGGCGTCGCCCGGGCGGCGCCGGAGACCGTGCAGGGCACGGCTGACAGGACCGCCGAGGTGCCGTACGATCGCAAGGACGAGGGAGCGCCCGGCGGGGGCGGCGAGTAGGCTGACGCCTGGGGCGCGGCCCGGCGGCGACAGGAGGGGACGGCATGGCGATCACAAGCGAGGCGGAGCTTCGCGAGCTCTACGGCGAGATTCATCCGCGCGCGGCGAAGAAGATCATCGGTCGGCTGGATGAGCACTGCCGGGCGTTCATCGCGGCCTCGCCCTTCGTGCTGGTCGCCACGACGGACGGCACGCGCCTCGACGTCTCGCCGAAGGGCGATCCGGCCGGGTCGGTGGTGGTCGAGGACGACCGGCACATCCTGGTCGCCGACCGGCCGGGCAACAACCGCATCGACGGGATGCTGAACGTCCTGAAGAACCCGCGGGTCGGGACGATCTTCCTGATCCCCGGCGTGCGCGAGACGCTGCGCGTCAACGGCACCGCGACGATCCACGACGAGCCGGAGCTGCTAGACCGCTGCGCGATCAAGGGGCGCCGCCCGATCACCGTCATGCGGATCCGCGCCGAGGAGGTCTTCCTGCACTGCGCCAAGGCGCTGCTGCGCTCGGAGCTGTGGTACGCCGGCGACCTGGCCGGCCGAGCGCCCCGTCCCGACCATGAGCGACATGATCAAGGACCACATCGGCGAGGACCTGCCGCACGAGTCGGACGAGGACATGGTCAGGCGTTACGAGCCGATGCTGTACTGACCACGGGCGCGGCCGGACGGGCGGCGCGGTCTCAGCCGGCGGCCCCCAGCACGGCGCCGATGACGGCGCAGGCGAGCGCGACATGGCCGGCATCGATCCACCAGAGCGCGCGCGGGCGGTCGGCGAAGGCGTAGTTGGTCAGCACGAACGGCACCGCGACGAAGAGGCCGAGCCCCAGCCCCGCCACCAGCCCTGCGCCGAGCCCGGTCACGCCGGACGACGCCATGATGTGCCAGAGCATCGCCGCCGTCAGGCAGTAGCCGAGGGGCGCCACGACAAAGGGCAGGTTCCGCCGCCGCGCCGCCTGCAGCTCGGCCTCGCTGCGGCCGGTCGCGGCGACCCAGCGCCGGGCGAGCGCCATGTACCAGGCCGATGCCGCGACGAAGGCGGCGAGGGCGGCCAGCGGAATCGACCAGAGACCCATCGTCCGATCCTCCCGCCCGGCAGAGTGCGCCCGGCGGGCCGCGCCGTCCAGCGCCATCCGGCCGCGCCGTTGCGAAGCCGGCCGGCCCCGGCTAGACGGGCCGCAAAGCGAAGGAGCGCAGAATGGCCGACACGCCCGGAGAGATGAGAGTGATCGAGCACGGCGAGGGCGGCGGCCCCGAGGTGCTGCACCTCGGCACCCGCCCGGTGCCCGAGCCGCGCCCCGGCGAAGTGCTGGTCCGCGTGATCGCCGCCGGCGTCAACGGCCCGGACCTGAAGCAGCGCAAGGGCAACTACCCGGCGCCGCCGGGCGCCTCGGACCTGATGGGGCTCGAGGTCTCGGGCGAGGTCGTCGGGGCAGGGCCGGACGTCACGCGCTGGAAGGCCGGCGACATGGTCTGCGGGCTCTGCAACGGTGGCGGCTATGCCGAATACGTCGCGATCCCGGCGGCCCAGTGCCTGCCCGTCCCCGACGGCGTCGACCCGGTCGACGCGGCCGGGCTCTGCGAGACCTTCTTCACCGTCTGGAGCAATGTCTGGCACGGCCACGACGTGCCGGAAGGCGAGACCATGCTTGTGCATGGCGGCGGCGGCGGGATCGGCTCGACGGCGGTTCAGCTGGGCACCGCGATGGGGCTTCGCGTCTTCACCACCGCCGGGTCCGAGGCGAGCCGCAAGCTGGCCGGCGAGATGGGGGCCGAGCGGGTCATCGACTACAAGGCCGAGGACTTCGTCGAGATCGTCAAGGCGGCCGGCGGCGCCGACATCATCGTCGACTTCATGGGCGGCGACTATGTCGAGAAGAACATGAAGGCGGCGCGCATGGACTGCCGAATCATCCAGCTTGCCTTCGACCGTGGCGCCAAGGTCGAGCTGAGCCTCGGGCCGATCATGATGAAGCGGCTGGTGCTGACCGGCTCGACGCTGCGCCCCCGTCCGCCCGAGTTCAAGGCGGCCGTTGCCGCCGAGCTGACCGAACGGGTCTGGCCGATGTTCGGCCAGGGCAAGCTGCGGCCGGTGACGCGCCGCGTCTTTCCCTTTGCCGAGGCGCGCGCCGCGCACGAGGCGGTCGAGGCGCCTGGGCACGCCGGCAAGGTGCTGCTGCGCCCCTGAGGCCGCGCCGGGCGCCCGCGGGCGCCCGGCGTCGTCACCGCATGGCGGGCCTCAGCCCTCCTGCTCGTGCCCGCGCAGCCGCCGGCGGATCGCAACGAAGAGCGGCAGCAGGATCAGGATGAAGGCGATGACGGTGATCGGGCCGGCGATCGGCCGCGTCAGGAAGATCATCGGGTCGCCCGAGGACAGCAGCAGCGACTGGCGGAGCGTCGGCTCGGCGATCGGGCCCAGCACGATCGCCAGCACCGCCGGCGCGACCGGGTAGTCGAGCTTGCGCAGGAAGTAGAAGCTGAACCCGAAGATCAGCATCAGCCAGACGTCGTGCATGTCCTGCGTCGCCGCGTAGCCGCCGACGATCGACAGCACGAAGATCAGCGGCGCCAGCACCGTGAACGGCATCCGCAGCATCCAGATGAACAGCGGGATGAAGGCGAGGTTGATGACGAGCGCGAAGAAGTTCGAGACGTAGAACGAGCCGATCAGGCCCCAGACGAACGCCGGCTGGTCGGTGAAGAGCCGCGGCCCCGGCGTCAGCCCCCAGATCACCATGCCGCCGAGCAGGATGGCGGTGGTCGGCGAGCCGGGGATGCCGAGCGTCAGCATCGGCAGCATGGCCCCTGTCGAGGCCGAGTTGTTGGCCGATTCCGGCGCCGCGACGCCGCCCGGGTGGCCCTTGCCGAACTCCTGGGGGTTGCGCGCCACCATCTTGGCGACGCCGTAGGACATGAGCGAGCCCGGCGTGGCCCCGGCGGCCGGAAGGATGCCGACGAAAAAGCCCAGGAACGAGCCGATGACCGTGCCCTTCCAGCCCCGCCGCACCGCCTCCTTGCTGTCGGTGATCATGCCCCGGAGCGTCATCTTGGCCTCGGTGGAGGTGACCTCGCCGCGTGTCGAGTCGATGGTCCACAACATCTCGCCGATGCCGTAGATGCCGATGGCGAGCACCAGGAAGTTGATGCCGTGCATGAAGCCGGAGATGTGGAAGAAGACGAGCCGCGGCGCGCCGGAGATCTCGTCATAGCCGACCGCGGCCATGACCAGCCCGAAGCAGATCGACAGGACGGTCTTGGGGATGTCGTCGCCGCCGAGCCCGACGAAGGTGGCGAAGGCCAGCAGCATCAGCGAGAAGATCTCGGGCGGCCCGAAGGACAGCGCGACCTTGGCCAGCGGCGGCGCGAAGGCGGTGAACAGGATGTTCGACACCGAGCCGCCGACGAATGACGCCAGCGCCGCGGTCACGAGCGCCAGCGTGGCGCGACCCTTCAGTGCCAGCGGCCGGCCGTCGAATGTCGTCGCCACCGCTGTCGAGGCGCCCGGTATGCCGAGCGTGATCGACGAGATGGCCCCGCCATACATGGCGCCGTAGTAGATCGCCGCGAGGAAGATGATCGCCGAGTCCGGCGGCACGAGGAAGGTGATCGGCAGAAGGATGGCGACGCCGTTCACCGAGCCGAGCCCGGGCATCGCGCCGATGAACAGGCCCAGCGTCACGCCGATGATGATCAGGAGCAGGTTCAGCGGCTGCACCGCCAGCAGGAAGCCGTCCCCCAGATGTGCGAGAATTTCCATGAAAGGCGTCTCCCAGCCGTCGCGGCGTCCGTGCGGTCAGTAGATGAGGGTGGATGTGTAGGCGAACAGCGGATCCATGAACGCCATGCCCTTTGGCAGCGTGATCCGCATCAGCGCCTCGAAGAAGAAGAAGAAGGCGATGGGCAGCCCGAGCGACATCGACAGCGTCAGCGTCCAGGAGTGCCGCCCGAGGATGCGTGTGTAGTAGAAAAGGAAGACCATCATCGCGCCGTACATCGAAATGACGGACGTCAAAGCGACGAAGCCGATGATCCCGCCGCCGACCAGCAGCAGCATCCTCAGCGCGTAGGAATCGACGAACTCGTCGGTCGACTGCGAGGGCGGCGAGGTGCGCCGCCACCAGTTGAACGCGATGACGCCCGTGCACACGAGCATGACTGCCGACAGCCAGAACGGCCAGGCGCCGCCTCCGGGGCCTTCGCCCCTGATGTAGCTGATGTCGAGCTTGGCGCTTTCGGTCATCAGGTAGATCGAAAGCACCGCCAGGATTGCTGCCGTAATGATCTCTGCCCGGCGCATGCCGAATTCTCCACTAGGTCTTTCCGCAAGGGACCCGCGCCGGCGGGTGCGCGTCGCGGGCGCACTGCCGCGCCCGTCTGTCAGGGTAAGCTCCCGCCCGCGGCGACTGCCGGGGCGGGAGCGGCGGAGTGAGCGATTACTCGCCCATTTCCTTCAGCAGATCGGTGTGGCGGTCGATCTGCGTCTGCCAGTACTTCTTGGACTCGTCCGGCCCCATCCACAGCGGCTCGAGGCTCTCGGACTTCATGTAGTTCTGCCAGTCCTTGGAGTCGTAGACCTTCTTGAACAGGTCACGATAGTAGTCGGCAGCCTCGTCCGACATGCCCGGCGCACCGACGATGGCGCGCTGGTTGTAGTACGAGAAGTCCTTGCCCAGCTCCTTGACGGTCGGCACGTCGGGCAGGTTCGGCAGCCGCTCGTCCGAGAAGGCGAGCAGGGGCACGACGTCGCCCGACTCGTAGAAGCCGCGCGCCTCGGACGGGTTGTTGACCGAGGCCATGATCTGCTGGCCGGCCAGGTCCTTGGCGACCGCGCCGCCGCCCTTGTACGGGATGTACTTGATGTCGAGGCCGAAGTTCTTCTCGAGCCAGGCGATGACGATCGAGTCCTCCTGGCCCTTGCCCGTGCCGCCCATCACGTAGCCGCCCTTCTTCACCACGTCGAGCCACTGGTCGAACGAGGTGATGCCGCTGTCCTTGTGGACCCACAGCACGAACGGGTCGACGCCCATCATCGCGATAGGCACGAACTTCATGATGTCGACGCCCAGATCCTTCTGGCGAAGCGGCGTCGTGAAGAACGAGTTCAGCGTCACGAGGATCGTGTGGTTGGGATCGCTGGCATTGGCCAGCGCGATCAGCGCCTCGGCGCCCGATCCGCCGCCCTTGTTGTTCGGCACCAGCGGCCGGACCGTCAGGTTCTCCTTCTCGGCGACCGACTGGATGAACCGGGCGATCTGGTCGGCGCCGCCGCCGGCCCCGGCCATGATGACGAAGTCGATCGGCTTCGTCGGCTCCCAGGCCAGCGCATTGCCGGCGAGCCCGGCGACCGCCAGAGCGGCCGCGCCGGCCAGCGTCGTCAGTTTCGAAAAATAGGTCACGTGTATCGTCTCCCTTGGTTTGTTGTCCGTCTTGTTCCCGCCCGCACGCCGGCCTGCCGCCGGTCTTACGCGCTCACACTGCGCGGCGGACCCGATTGATTCACGTATCACGCATCGGGCTGGTGATCCCAGCCCCGGCCGCCGGCGGGTACGCGACGGAACACGTGCCGGCGGCCGTCGTCTTCTGGTCAGGCGGCGGTGCCGCTCAGAACAGCCCCTCGATCTCTCCCTGATCGTTCAGCCTGATCGACTCGGCTGCCGGCTTTCGCGGCAGGCCGGGCATGGTCATGATCTCTCCGCAGATGGCGACGACAAAGCCGGCGCCGGCGGACAGGCGCACCTCGCGCACCGGGATCTCGAAGCCGGTCGGCGCGCCGCGCTCGTTCGGGTCGGTGGTGAAGCTGTACTGCGTCTTGGCCATGCAGACGGGCAGGTTGCCGTAGCCGGCTTCCTCCCACGCCTTGAGCTGGTCCTTGATCTTCTTGTCGGCGGTGGCGCCGTCGGCGCGGTAGATGCCCCTGGCGATCGTGTCGATCTTCTCCCACAGCCCCATCTCGTCGGGGTAGAGCGGCTTGTAGGCCGCCTTTCCGCTTTCGATGACGGCGACGATCTTCTCGGCCAGTTCCTTCGTGCCCGCCGAGCCGTTCGCCCAGTGCTTGCAGAGCACCGCCTCGGCGCCCTGGCCGGCGACGAACGCCTTGACCGCCTCGATCTCGGCATCGGTGTCCGAGACGAAGTGGTTGATGGCGATGACCGCCGGCACGCCGAACTTGGCGATGTTCTCGATGTGCCGGCCCAGGTTGGCGCAGCCCTTCTTCACCGCCTCGACGTTCTCGGTGCCGAGGTCCGCCCGCGCGACGCCGCCGTTCATCTTCAGCGCCCGCACGGTGGCGACCAGCACCACCGCCTTGGGGCTGAGGCCGGCCTTGCGGCACTTGATGTCCATGAACTTCTCGGCGCCCAGGTCGGCGCCGAAGCCGGCCTCGGTGACGACGTAGTCGGCGAGCTTGAGCGCCGTCCGCGTCGCGACGACCGAGTTGCAGCCATGCGCGATGTTGGCGAACGGGCCGCCATGCACGAAGGCCGGGTTGTTCTCGAGCGTCTGCACCAGGTTCGGCTGCATCGCGTCCTTGAGCAGCACGGCCATGGCGCCGGCGGCGCCGATGTCGCGGCAGTAGACCGGCGAGCGGTCGCGCCGGTAGGCGACGATCATGTCGCCGAGGCGCTTTTCCAGGTCCTTGAGGTCCAGCGCGAGGCAGAGGATCGCCATGACCTCGGAGGCGACGGTGATGTCGAACCCGTTCTCGGCCGCGAAGCCGTTCGACACGCCGCCGAGCGAGGTGACGACCTGGCGGAGCGCCCGGTCGTTCATGTCGAGCACGCGGCGCCAGGCGATGCGGCGCGTGTCGATGCCGAGCTCGTTGCCCCAGTAGATGTGGTTGTCGATCATCGCGCTCAGCAGGTTGTGCGCGCTGGTGATCGCGTGGAAATCGCCGGTGAAGTGGAGGTTCATGTCCTCCATCGGCACGATCTGCGCGTAGCCGCCGCCGGCGGCGCCGCCCTTCATGCCGAAGTTCGGGCCGAGCGACGCCTCGCGGATGCAGATGCAGGCCTTCTTGCCGATGCCGTTCAGCCCGTCGCCGAGGCCGACCGTCGTCGTCGTCTTGCCCTCGCCGGCCGGCGTCGGGTTGATCGCGGTGACCAGGATCAGGTTGCCGTCCGGCTTGTCCTTGAGCGAGGCGATGAACTCGGCCGAGACCTTGGCCTTGTCGTGCCCGTAGGGCAGCAGGTGCTCGGACGGGATGCCGAGCTTCTCGCCGATCTCCTGGATCGGCTTCTTCTTCGCCTTGCGGGCGATCTCGATATCGGTTGCCATTCGTGTCCCCTTCAGGCGCCGAGTTTCGTTCCGGCGGCGATGTTCGCCGAGGCGGCCCATTCGGCCGCGGGAATCTTGCCGCCGCCGGCCGGGCGCACCCGTTTGACCAGAATGCGTCCGCCATCGGCCTGCACGGTCACGCCGTCATCCGAGACGGAAGCGACCTCGCCCGGGGTGCCGCTGCCGCCATCCGTTCCGGGGGCCATGCGCGCATCGAAGATCTGGAGCTCGGCGCCGTTCACCGTCGTCCAGGCGCCCGGCTGGGGGTTCGTGCCGCGAATCAGGTTGTAGACGTCGCCGGCGGGCTTCTGCCAGTCAATCTGCGCGTCGCGCTTGCGGCACCAGCTCTCGTAGGTCGCCTTCGACTCGTCCTGGCTGGTGCGGGGCGGGTCGCCGGCGCGGTAGAGGTCGCAGACCTCGAGCACCGAGTCGATCGCCTTCGGGAAGATCTTCTTGAAGTAGACGTCGCCCAGCGTGTCGTCCGGGCCGATCGGGCATTCCCACTGCATCAGGATATCGCCCTCGTCGAGCCCGTCGGTCGGGTAGAACCAGCAGAAGCCCGGTCTTCGTCTCGCCCCAGATGATCGGCCAGTTGATCGAGGACGGGCCGCGGTGCAGCGGCAGGAGCGAGGGGTGGAAGCAGATCGAGCCGTGCTTCGGGATGTCGCGCGCCGCCTCGGGCACGAAGACGATCACGTAGGCCATGATCATCAGGTCGGCGTCGTGCGAGCGCAGCGTCGCCAGCGTCTCCTCGCCCTTGAAGTCGGCAGGCTGGTGGACCGGCAGGCCCTTCTCCAGTGCCAGCTCCTTCAGCGGGTCGACGGGTCTGCCCTCCTTGTCGGGGGCGCAGTAGACGGCGACGACCTCGTCCGTCCCCGCGTCCAGCAGCTTTGCCAGCGCCTCCTTGCCGAAGGCCTGCTGGCCCATGACGATCAACCGCATCCGTCCTCCCTTCACGCCGGCGCTGTCGCCGGTCTTGTCAGTTCATCCATTCGATCGCGACGCCGCCTGCCTCGGCCGCCGGCGTCACCTGGCCGGCCCGCAGGCCCGAGCGGATCGCCAGCCCCGCGCCGACCGCGCCGTCGCCGGGATTTCCGTGCCAGCCGTGCCGCTCCAGCGCCTCGGGCGTCAGCACGTCGATCCGCTGCGGGCCGGAGGCCACCGAGATGCCGCCATAGCGCTCGGTCACGTCGCCGCCGAACATCTCGCCCAGGAACAGGCCGTGCCGCTCGGGCTCGCGCGCGGCCAGCAGGACCGCGGCGATTTCCTCGGCGCCGTTGGCGTGCTGCTGGTAGTCCGGCTTCCAGAAGTGCTCCTCGGCCCGGTTCTGGCAGACGAAGAAGGCCAGCTCGGGCATCGCCTTCGACGTGCAGAAGCCCAGGCTGAAGGCGACCGTCGCCTCGGACCCGTCCGGCAGCCGCGCCTGGCGCTGGAAGTCGAACGCGTCGTAGGTGTCGATGCCGCGCGCGCGCCAGCGCGCGATGTCGGCCCGCGCGTCGTCCGTGCGGAAGACGATCATCGCCAGCCCTTCGTGCCGCGCCGTCCAGCCCTTGAGGAAGCTGCCGAAGGCGAAGCCGCCCGGGGCAGGGTCCTCGACGGTTGCGGGCCGGTCGACCTCGAGCAGCTCGATGAAGTTGCGGCCGCGGAACTGCGCCAGCCGGTTCGAGGTGCCCATCCGGTCCTCGTGCCAGGCCCTGGGCGTCAGCGTGAAGCCCAGCGCCTCGTAACGCGCCGCCAGCCCGTCCAGATCGCGCGATGCGATCACGGCATGGTCGATGGCGCGCCCGGTGGTCATGCGGCCGGTCCGATGCCCCGTCCCCGCCGCCCGAGGGCGACAGGCGGGGCGATGTGTTCGCCCGGGATCATTCCGCTGCGTGCTTCAGCTCGCCGACGGCGCCCGAGCCGGTGATCCGCGCCAGGTCGTCGCCGGTATAGCCCAGCACGTCGCGCAGGATCTCCTCGGTGTGCTCGCCCAGCAGGGGGCTGCGCTTCACCTCGGCCGGGCTGTCGCTCAGCTTCACCGGCATGCCGACCGAGAGGTACGGGCCCGCGCTCGGGGTGGTCGACCTCGACGATCGTGCCGGTGGCGCGCAGGCCCTCGTCCTCGGCGATCTCCTTCATGCTGAGGATCGGGCCGACGGGGATGTCCAGCGGGTTGCAGATGTCCATGACCTCGAACTTGGTCTTGGTCTGCGTCCAGTCCTCGATGGCGCCGAAGACCTGGTTCAGCCGGGGCAGGCGCGCCTTGGGCGTCGCGAAGTCCGGGTCGGTCTTCCACTCGGGCTTGCCGATGACGTCGCAGACCTTCTCCCAGACCGCGGCCTGGGTGATGAAGTAGGTGTAGGCGTTCGGGTCGGTCTCCCAGCCCTTGCACTTGAGGATGCGGCCGGGCTGGCCGCCGCCCGAGTCGTTGCCGGCGCGTGGCGTCGCCTCGCCGAACGGGATGCCCTCGCCGAACTGGCTGTATTCCGTCAGCGGCCCGGCCTTGAGCCGCTGCTGGTCGCGCAGCTTGACGCGGCAGAGGTTCAGGACGCCGTCCTGCATCGAGGCCATGACCCGCTGGCCCTTGCCCGACTTCTCGCGCTGGAACAGCGCCGCGACGATGCCGAAGGCCAGGTGCAGGCCGGTGCCCGAGTCGCCGATCTGCGCGCCCGTGACCAGCGGCGGGCCGTCGACGAAGCCGGTCGTCGAGGCCGAGCCGCCGGCGCACTGGGCGACGTTCTCGTAGACCTTGCAGTCCTCGTACTTGCCCGGGCCGAAGCCCTTGACCGAGGCCATGATCATGCGCGGGTTGATCTTCTGGATGTTGTCCCAGCCGAACCCCATGCGGTCGAGCGCGCCCGGCGCGAAGTTCTCGACCAGCACGTCGCAGGTCTCGATCAGGCGCGTCAGCACCTCCTTGCCGGTCTCGTTCTTCGAGTTCAGCTCGATCGAGCGCTTGTTGTGGTTCAGCATGGTGAAATACAGGCTGTCCGCGCCCGGCACGTCGACCAGCTGCTTGCGCGTCGCGTCGCCGACGCCCGGCCGCTCGACCTTGATGACGTCGGCGCCCAGCCATGCCAGCAGCTGCGTGCAGGTCGGCCCCGACTGCACATGCGTGAAGTCCAGAATCTTGACGCCTTCGAGTGCTTTCATCACGTCCTCTCGTATGTCCCTGGCCGGCCTTGCGAAAGCCGCGTTACTTCTTCTTGACCTTGCTCTGCGGGTTCAGGTTGCCGATGCGGCCGGACTCGGTGCCGGCCTGCGGGTCGATCAGCGCGTTGACCAGCGTCGGCTTGCGGCTTGCGATCGCCTCGCGCACGGCGCGCTCGAGGTCGTCGGGCGACTTCGCCTCGACGCCGACGCCGCCGAAGGCCTCCATCATCATGTGGTACTTGGCGTCGCGCACGAAGACCGTGGTGCCCGGGTCGCGCCCCGTCGGGTCGGTGTCGGTGCCGCGGTAGATGCCCGAATTGTTGAAGATCACGACGCAGACCGGCAGGTTGTAGCGGCAGATCGTCTCGACCTCCATGCCGCTGAAGCCGAAGGCGCTGTCGCCCTCGATCGCCACCACCGGCTGGCCGGTCTCGACGGCCGCGGCGATGGCCGTGCCCATGCCGATGCCCATGACGCCCCAGGTGCCGACGTCCAGCCGCTTGCGGGGCTTCGACATGTCGATGATCGAGCGGGCGAAATCCAGCGTGTTGGCGCCCTCGTTCACCAGGATGGCGTCCGGGTTGTCGGCGAAGATCCGCTTCAGCCGCCCGAGCGCGCCGTGGAAGTCCATCGGCACGTTGTTGTTCTGCAGCCGCGGCGCCATCTTGGCGACATTGTCGTCCGACTTCTGGCGGACCGCGCCCGTCCACTCCTCCGACGGCTTCTGCCAGCCGTCCATGCGGTCGAGCAGCATGGTCAGGCAGCTCTCGATGTCGCCGACCAGCGGGCCGTCGATGGGCTGGTTCGAGTCCATCTCCTTCGGGTCGATGTCGATGTGGACGAACTTCTTCGAGCCGGGCGCGCCCCACTGCTTGCCCTTGCCGTGGCTGAGCAGCCAGTTCAGCCGCGCGCCGACCAGCATGACGCAGTCGCTGTCCTTCAGCACCAGCGACCGGGCGGCGCCGGCGTATTGCGGGTGGTCGTCGGGCAGCAGGCCCTTGGCCATCGACATGGCGATGTAGGGTGCGCCGCTGGTCTCGACGAAGCGCCGCACCAGGTCGTCGCACTGGGCGTAGGCGGCGCCCTTGCCGAGGATGATCAGCGGCTTCTTCGCTGCCTTCAGCACGCCCAGCGCGCGGTCGATCGCCGCGGGCGCCGGAAACTGCGCCGGCGCCGGGTCGACTACCTTGACCAGCGAGGCCGCGCCCTCGGCGGCGTCGATGACCTGGCCGAGCAGCTTGGCCGGCACGTCCAGGTAGACGCCGCCCGGACGGCCAGACAGCGCTGCGCGGATGGCGCGGGCGACGCCGATGCCGATGTCGGCCGCGTGCAGGATGCGGTAGGCCGCCTTGCAGAGCGGCTTGGCGATGGAAAGCTGATCCATCTCCTCGTAGTCGCCCTGCTGCAGGTCGACGATCTCGCGCTCGCTGCGACCCCGAGATCAGGATCATCGGCCAGCAGTTCGTCGTCGCGTGGCTCAGCGCCACCAGCCCGTTCAGGAAGCCGGGCGCCGAGACGGTCAGGCAGACGCCCGGCTTCTTCGTCAGGTAGCCGGCGATCGCGGCGGCGTTGCCGGCGTTCAATTCGTGGCGGAAGCTGACGACGCGCAGCCCCTCGGCCTGCGCCATGCGGCCGAGGTCGGTCACCGGGATGCCGGGGACGTGGTAGATCGTCTCGATCCCGTTCAGCTTCAGCGCGTCGATGACCAGGTGGAAGCCGTCGGTCAGCTCCTGCTCGGTGTCGACGTCGTGCCCCGTCATGTCGTGTGCGGTCGCGGATGCCATCGCGTTTCCTCCGTCAATCTTCCGCCGTCTCGCCGGCGATGTGCTTCCAACTGTCGCGGATGTAGTCGCGCAGCCGCATGGTGTGGTCGCGCACGAGGTCGGAGGCCAGGTCGGCGTTCCGCTCCTCGACGGCCTCGATGATGTGGATGTGGTCGACGACCGACTGCCCGGCGCGCGAGGTGTCCTCCGTGCCCTTGCGGCGCACGGCCTTGAGGTGGGTGAACAGCCCCTCGGCGATCTCCTGCAGCATGTGGCACTTGGACAGGCGCAGCATGCAGAGGTGGAAGTCGATGTTGGTCTCGGAATACTCGTGGATATGCGCCGTCGCCTCGTCGGCGGTGTAGCTGGCGCCGATCTGGCGAAGCTCGGCGATCTCGGTGTCGGTCGCCTCGGCGCAGGCGAGCCTGGCCGCCATGCTCTCCAGCGCCGCCCAGACGGTGATCATCTCCAGGATCTCGGTCAGCGACTTGCGCCGGATATAGACGCCGCGCCGGGCGCGGGTCTCGACGAAGCCCTCCTGCTCCAGCCGCATCAGCGCCTCGCGCACGGGCGTGCGGCTGATGCCCAGGCTCTCGGCCAGGCGGCGCTCGTCCATGCGGAGGCTCGTCTCGGGGTCGTAGATGTCGAGATCCATGATCAAGTCCTTGAGCACGCGGTAGATGTGCTCCTTCAGGCTGAAGGAAGCGTCCACCGGTTCGAGCCGAAGCTCAGTGCTCATCGAAACCCCCGTGCCGCCACCTTGGCGAGCATCTGGTATACCATGCACCACGTGCCGAGCGCGGCGTCAAGCCCGTTGGGCGCCGGAGGGCGGCCGTTCGCCTCCGCGTGCGGACTCGGATCCAGGCGAAAACCTCGACAATACGCGAGCCACATGCAGGCCATCCCCGAGCCATCCGCCCCGTCCGGGTCCTCGCGCCTTGCGCCCCGGCGCGCCCGTGCTATCCGTGGGCGCGCCCGCGGGGAGAGGCCAGTATGTCCGACATCACGCCCTCGATGGCACAGTTCCTCGAGATCAAGGCGGCGCATCCGGACTGCCTGCTGTTCTTCCAGATGGGCGACTTCTACGAGATGTTCTTCGACGACGCGGTGGCGGCCGCGGCGGCGCTGGACATCGCGCTGACCAGGCGCGGCAAGCACCAGGGAGACGACATCCCGATGTGCGGCGTGCCGCTGCACAGCTCGACCAACTACCTGCTGACCCTGATCCGCAAGGGGTTTCGGGTGGCCGTCTGCGACCAGATCGAGGACCCGGCCGAGGCTCGCAAGCGCGGCTCGAAGTCCGTCGTCCGGCGCGAGGTCACGCGCGTCGTCACTCCCGGCACGCTGACCGAGGAGACGCTGCTCGACGCCCGGCGCCACAACTTCCTGGCCGCCTGGGCCGAGGTGCGCGGCGAGGGCGCGCTGGCCTGGGCCGACGTCTCGACCGGAGACCTGTCCGTCGCCCGCCTCGCCCGCCCGGCCCTCGGCCCCATGCTGGCCCGCGTGGCTCCGCGCGAGGTGCTGGTGCTGGATGCGCCCGAGGCCGACCCGGCGCTGGACGCACAGATCGGCGAGGCCGGCGCCGTCGCCACGCCGCTGGGTCCTGCCAGCTTCGAATTCGACCTCGGCCGAAAAGCGCCTCTGCGCGCTGTTCCGGGTGGCGACCCTCGACGCGTTCGGCGCCTTCGAGCGTGCCGAGCTAGCGGCGCTGGGCGCGTTGGCCGACTACCTCGAGCTGACGCAGAAGGGCCGCCTGCCCATGCTGAAGCCGCCCATGCGCGAGGCGTCCGGCGGTGTCATGCGCATCGACGCCGCGACCCGGCGCAACCTGGAGCTGACGCGGTCGCTGGCCGGCGGCCGCGACGGCTCGCTGCTGGCCTGCATCGACCGCGCGCTGACCGGGGCGGGGGCGCGGCTGCTGGAGACACGCCTCTCCGCCCCCCTGACCGCCCCGCCCGCCATCGCCGCCCGCCTCGAGGCCGTCGAGCATGTGGTCGAGGATCGCGAACTCCGCACGCAGTTGCGCGAGGCGCTGGCTCGTGTGCCCGAGATCGAGCGCGCCCTTTCGCGCCTGGTCCTCGACCGCGCCGGCCCGCGCGACCTGGCCGCCATCCGCACCGGCCTCGCCCAGGCCGAGGAGATCGCCGCAACGCTGGCCGAGACCGCCGGCCTGCCCGCCCTGCTGGCCGAAGCCGGCCGGCGCCTGGCCGGTCACGGGGACCTGGTCGACCTGCTCGACACCGCGCTGGTCGCCGAGCCGCCGCTGATGGCGCGCGACGGCGGCTTCGTCGCCGCCGGCCACGATGCCACGCTCGACGAGGCCCGCAAGCTCCGCGACGAGGGCAGGGGGGTCATCGCCGGGATGCAGGCCGACTACGCAGCGCGGGCAGGCGTGCCGGCGCTGAAGATCCGGCACAACAACGTCCTCGGCTACTTCATCGAGGTCACGGCGACGCATGCCGAGAAAATGCTGAAGCCGCCGCATTCCGAGACCTTCATCCACCGCCAGACGCTGGCCAACGCGGTGCGCTTCACCACCGTCGACCTGGCCGAGCTGGAGTCGAAGATCGTCAACGCCGGCGCCCGCGCGCTGGAGCTCGAGAAGCGCATCTTCGCCGAGTCTGCGCGCCGCCGTGCTGGCGCAGCAGGCTCCCATCGGCGACGCCGCCCGCGCGCTGGCGGAACTCGACACCGCCGCGGCCGGCGCCGTGCTGGCCGTCGAGGAGCGCTGGACGCGACCGATCGTCGATTCCAGCCGCGCCTTCGCCATCTCCGGCGGGCGTCACCCGGTCGTCGAGCGCGCGCTGAAACGGACCGGCGACAGCTTTGTCGCCAATGACGCAGACCTGACCGCCGACGCCGCTGGCCCGGCGCCGATCTGGCTGGTGACGGGCCCGAACATGGCCGGCAAGTCGACATTCCTCCGGCAGAACGCGCTGATCGCGATCCTGGCGCAGGCGGGCATGTTCGTTCCGGCCGCCGAGGCGCGGATCGGCGTCGTCGACCAGCTCTTCAGCCGCGTCGGCGCGGCCGACGACCTGGCGCGCGGCCGGTCGACCTTCATGGTCGAGATGGTCGAGACCGCCGCCATCCTGAACCAGGCGGGGCCCGGCGCGCTGGTGATCCTGGACGAGATCGGCCGCGGTACCGCCACCTGGGACGGCCTCTCGATCGCCTGGGCGACGCTGGAGCACCTGCACGAGGTCAACCGCTGCCGCGGCCTCTTCGCCACGCATTATCACGAGCTGGTCGGCCTCTGCGAGCGGCTGGCGTGCCTGTCGCCCGCCACCGTCGCCGTCCGCGAATGGGAGGGCGACGTCGTCTTTCTGCACGAGGTCCGCCCGGGCGCCGCCGACCGATCCTATGGCGTGCAGGTGGCGCGCCTCGCCGGCCTGCCGGAAAGCGTCGTCGCCCGCGCCCGCGACGTGCTGGAAAAGCTCGAGGCCGGCGCCCGCGAGGGGTCGGGCGCGGCGCAGGCGCTGGCGCAGGAGCTGCCGCTGTTCGCCGCCCGCCCGGCCGCCCCGGCCCGCGCGACCGCCGCGGTCGAGAGCCGCGCCACGGCGCTGGAGAAGCGGCTGCAGGACATCCACCCGGACACACTTTCGCCGCGAGACGCCTTAACAATGCTTTATGAACTGAAGGAAATTCTCGAAGGCTGACGGTCGTAAAGCAGGCTGACGTTGATGAAGACGATCCGGATCGTTCCCGAGGCGCGCGTTGCTCTCCTGGTCGACGCCGACAACGTGACGGGCCGAGCAGATCGACTTTGCCGAGGCCGAGGCCGCACGGCACGGCACCATTGTGCTGCGGCGCGCCTTTGGCCGGATCGACGCGATCCGGCGGCCACGCGGCGTGGCTGGGCCGTCTGGGGTTCGCGGCAGAGGTGGCGCTGCCATCGGTGCGCAGCATCAAGGACACGGCCGACCTGATGCTGGGGCTGTACGCCGTGCGGCTGGCCGAACGGGGCGTGGTCGACACGGTCGCCCTGGTGTCCTCGGATAGCGACTTCGCCGTGATCGCGCGGGGTGTGGTTGAGGCCGGCGTGCGGGTGATCGGAATCGGGCGGCCCAATGCACCGCCCGCGCTGCGCTACGCCTGCGCGGAGTTCGTCGAGTTTCCGGTCGAGAAAACGCCTGCCGCGACGGTGCCTGCCGCCGATGCCGATGCTGACTGGCGCAAGCTGAAGGCCGTGGTCGAGGCTGAGACGGCGGGCGGCGGCCTGAAGCCTGTCGGCGCTGGGTACGAAGCTGGTAAGCGCATTCGGCGGCCAGTACAAGAAGCGCTTCAGCGTCCCGCGGCTTGCGGACTTGATCGAGCGGTTGGACGGCTACGAAATCCTCGGCGACGGCGCGGCGAGTGTGGTCGTCAGGACCAAACAGGGTTGAAGCCAGTTGAGTCGCGGTTTCCGGAGAGGCCTCCGCCCCTGCGCACGTGGTCGTGCCCGAAGGGACCATTGCTTGCGGGCACCACGGTGGGCAGCGCTCGGGCGTCCCGCCAACGCGGCAAGTTCGCCCCGCCGCTACCTGACGAACTCCATCAGCAGCGTGCGTGGGCAGTCGTAGTTCGCCTCGAACTCGATCGGCAGGCATTCGGCGAAGAGCTCCGGGTATCCCGTCTCGCGCGTCTGCATCACCTTCGTCGCCGTGCGAAATCCGGCGCGGTCGGCGATCTCGCGCAGGTAGCTCTCTGTCAGCATCGTCAGGTGCTCGCCACGGCAGAAGATGAAGTTGACGAAGCGGCCGCCGACGCTCTCGTACCTGTCGGGGAAGTCGCCGAACCACGAGGCGTCGCCCTCGAGCAGCTTGCGGGCCGCGGAATCGCCGTTCGGCCCGCCGGCGCGGTAGACGCCGCCCGGCTTCAGCACCCTGTGGACGTCGATGAAATGCGCCGTCAGGTCGGGCAGGTGCTCGATGACGTGGTGCGAGTAGACGGCGTCGACCGAGCCGTCCGCGAAGGGCAGCGGGTTGCGCAGGTCGGCCCATACGTCGCACCTGCCGGTGAACATGTTGGCATCGACGTTGACCCAGCCGTCCAGGTAGCGCTCGCGCCCGGGGCCGAGCTGCACGCGCACCCGGTCGTCCCGGCAGCGCGGCTTGCGAAAGCTGCGCCAGATCCACCCGTTCGCGGTCATGGCCGGTCCCGCGACCGCGTAGAAACTCGCCTTTGCCATGCGTGACATCATCGACGCGCGTCCTCGTCGCGGAACAAGCTGGCGGCGGTTAGCATGCAGCCTCTGGCCAGACAACGCTCCCCTCGGACGTCCACCGCTCGCCTGCCTTCGGCCCCGTGCGGCAGGTCTGCGGGGCCGCGGGCATCCGCGCAGCCCGGTGCGGCTGCATCGTCGCGTCAGGTTACGGCGAGGAAATTCGGTCTATCGCCCCCGCCCACTCATTGTTATAGAGGCGCCGATTTCGCCGGGCCGGTTCCGGCGTGGGCGGACGTGGTGGAACTGGTAGACACGCGAGATTTAGGTTCTCGTGCCGCAAGGCGTGTGGGTTCAAGTCCCTCCGTCCGCACCAAGACCACCCCCATATTCCCGGTCGGCGTGCCGGGGTGAACGAGGATGCTGATGCAGGTTACCGAGACCAGGGCCGAGGGGCTGAAGCGCGAGTACAAGCTGGTCGTGACGGCCGCGGACCTTGACGCACGGACGACCGAGAAGCTGGAGGACCTGCGCAAGGACTTCCATCTCAAGGGTTTCCGAAAGGGCAAGGCGCCGCTGAAGCTGATGAAGCAGCGCTTCGGCAAGTCCGTGATGGGCGAGGTCGTGCAGGAGACCGTCGAGAGCTCGGTCGCCGAGCACCTCAAGGAGCAGGGCCACCGCCCCGCCCGCCAGCCCGACGTCAAGATCGCCAACGACAAGTTCGACGAGGGCGACGATCTGAACGTCGAGATCACCTACGAGTGCCTGCCAGAGGTGCCCGAGATCGACTTTGGCCAGATCAGCCTGGAACGCCGGGTCGTCGAGGTCGACGACGCCGCGCTGGACGAGGCGCTTGGAGCGGCTGGCGGCCAGCTCGACCGACTACGAGGCGCGCGACGAGGGCGAAGCGGCCGAGGAGAACGACCAGGTCGTCATCGACTTCACCGGCCGCATCGACGGCGAGGTCTTCGAGGGCGGCGAGGCCGAGGATTACCCGCTGGTGCTGGGCTCGGAGAGCTTCATTCCGGGCTTCGAGGGGCAGCTTGTCGGCACGAAGGCAGGCGAGGAGAAGGACGTCTCCGTCAGCTTCCCGCAAGAGTACGGCGCGCCGAACCTGGCCGGGAAGGACGCGGTGTTCTCGGTCACGGTCAAGGAAGTCCGCAAGCCGAAGCCGGCGGAAATCAACGACGCGCTGGCCGAGCGCTATGGCTCGGACACGCTGGACGCGCTGCGCGAACAGCTGCGCGAGCGGATCGGCGCGGAATACACCGGCGCCGCCCGCACGCTGCTGAAACGCCGCCTGCTGGATCGGCTGGACGAGCTTGTCAGCTTCGATCTGCCGCAGTCGCTGGTGGACATCGAGGCGAACTCGATCGCGCACCAGCTCTGGCACGAGGAGCACCCGGACGAGCAGGGCCACGACCACGCGCATGTCGAGCCGACGGACGAGCACCGCAAGCTGGCGGAGCGGCGCGTGAAGCTGGGCCTGCTGCTGGCCGACATCGGCTCGCGCGAGAAGGTCGAGATCTCCGAGGCCGAGCTCGGCCAGGCGATCATGGCGCAGTCGCGGCGCTATCCGGGCCAGGAGCGCGAGTTCTTCGACTTCGTCCGGCAGAACCGCGAGGCGCTGGAGCAGATCCGCGCGCCGGTCTACGAGGACAAGGTGGTCGACCTGATCCTCGGACGCGCGCAGGTGACCGACACGCCGGTCGAGCAAGGACGCGCTGCAGTCCGAGATGGACGAGTTGGAGGCCGACGAGCGCCCGGCTGCGGCCGCCACCGCCGAGGGGGTGGCCGTCGAGGGCTGACCCGCCCCCGACGCCTGGGCACCGTCCACATTGCGCGGCGGTGCCGGGGCCGGTCGCAAAGTGCGACCGGCGGAAACCCCTTGAAACGACCCGCTCGGCGCAATGCGCCTTCGCTGGTGCGCTCCGGGTGACGGATCCGCGCCGGGGCCGCCGCGCGTCTCCTCGCGGTTCAGCGCGCCCGCGTCGCGATCAGGACGCCGATCCCGGCCGCGGCCATGCCGGCCCAGGCGAGCGGCGGCATTACCTCGTGCAGCAGCGCCCAGGCCAACGCGGCGGCGATCGGCGGCACCAGGAACATCAGCGCCGAGACGCGTGCCACCTCGCCGGCACGGATCATCGCCAGCAGCAGCGACGTGGCGATGAGCGAGTTGCCGATCACCAGGTAGGCGAGCGCACCGGCGAACGGCCAGCTCCAGGTGACGTGCAGGGACTCGAAGGCGAGCGCAAAAGGCAGGATCCCGGCCAGACCCGCGGCGAAGCCGACGAGGTTCGCGGTGACGGGGTGGTGCGCGACGCCGAACCGCTTTTCCCAGAGCGTGCCGGCGATCATGCCCACGAGCCCCAGCGCCGCGAAGGCGAGCCCATCCGCTGGCGGCGGCGCGATGGCCGAGCGGGCCAGGATGACTGCCGCCGTGCCTGCCAGCCCCAGCAGCAGTCCCGACCAGCGGCGCCAGCCGATGTGCTCGGCCGCGACGCCGGGGGCGAGCATGGCGACGATGATCGGCTGCAGCGACATGACCAGAGCCACCACGCCTGCCGCCACCCCGGCGCGGAAAGCCAGGTAGGAAAAGCCGAAATAGCCAGTCTGTATGAACAGGCCGACGATCGCGAGATGCCCCCACTCGGCGGCGCGGCGGGGCAGGGACGGCCGCAGGATCGCGAACAGCACGGCCATCGCGCCGATGGCGAAGGCATAGCGCAGCACCAGCAGCGTCAGCGGCTCGGAATAGCGGATGCCGATCTTGGCGACGACGTAGCCGCCGGACCAGAGGCAGCAGAACACGACGGGCGCGGCAAGCAGCCAGAGCGGGCGCGGCGCCGCTGCGGGGCGCGGCGCCGCGATGCGTTCGGCGAGGCGGTGCTGTTGCCAGATCATGCGGCCTGAATGCCTCGATCGTCCGCCCGGAGGTCCGCCTGCGCATCATTTTCGTGGCGCGCCATTGAAGCCCAGATAAGCAGCCATTATGACATTCAGACAAGCTATGACCCATGCCGATCCGCTCTGCTTCGGCCGGCGCTCGCAGACAGGACAGCCCCCATGCGCGACCCTCTGGATACCTACACCAGCTTCATCATCCCGACGGTCGAGGAGATCACGGCCCGCGGCTCGACCCGCTACGACATCTTCTCGCGCCTATTGAAGGAGCGGATCGTCTTCGTCGCCGGCCCGGTCGAGGACCAGATGGCGACGCTGGTGGTCGCCCAGCTGCTGTTCCTCGAGGCGGAGAACCCGAAGAAGGAAATCGCGATGTACATCAACAGCCCGGGTGGCGTCGTCACCTCGGGGCTGTCGATCTACGACACCATGCAGTATATCCGGCCCAAGGTCTCGACGCTCTGCGTCGGGCAGGCGGCGTCGATGGGCTCGCTGCTGCTGGCGGGAGGATCCAAGGACATGCGCTTCTCGCTGCCGAACGCGCGCATCATGGTGCACCAGCCCTCCGGCGGCTTCCGTGGCCAGGCGTCCGACATCGAGATCCATGCCCGCGAGGTGCAGGAGCTGAAGAAGCGCCTGAACGAGATCTACATGAAGCATACCGGCCAGGACATCGAGATCATCGAGCGCGCGCTGGACCGCGACAACTTCATGACGCCGCAGGCGGCCAAGGAATGGGGGCTGATCGACAACATCGTCGAGGAACGCAAGGCTGCCGACGAGGCCGGCTGAGCCGATTTTCGCAATCCGGCGAAAGCGGTGACAGGGCGGCGCGGTGGCGCTAACCTGCGAAACGCAGGATTCGCGCTGCAGCCCTTGGGTGCCACGGCGATGTTTTGTGACAGGCGGCGGAGCTATATCGCCCGACAGATGTAAGGCGGAGAGGGTCCGCCCGGAGAGTTGACATGAGCAAGACCACCGGCTCGGACAGCAAGAACACCCTCTACTGCTCGTTCTGCGGCAAGAGCCAGCACGAGGTGCGCAAGCTGATCGCCGGCCCGACGGTGTTCATCTGCGACGAGTGCGTCGAGCTCTGCATGGACATCATCCGCGAGGAGACGAAGAACAATCTCGTAAAATCGTCGGAGGGCGTGCCGACTCCGCGCGACATCTGCAACGTGCTGGACGACTACGTGATCGGCCAGGAGGTCGCCAAGCGCGTGCTCTCGGTTGCCGTGCACAACCACTACAAGCGGCTGAACCACGCGGCGAAGTCCTCGGACGTCGAGCTGGCCAAGTCGAACATCCTCCTGATCGGCCCGACCGGCTGCGGCAAGACGCTGCTGGCGCAGACGCTGGCGCGCATCCTCGACGTGCCGTTCACCATGGCCGACGCGACGACGCTGACCGAGGCCGGCTATGTCGGCGAGGACGTCGAGAACATCATCCTCAAGCTGCTCCAGTCGGCCGACTACAATGTCGAGCGGGCACAGCGCGGCATCGTCTACATCGACGAGGTCGACAAGATCAGCCGCAAGTCGGACAACCCCTCGATCACCCGAGACGTAAGCGGAGAGGGCGTGCAGCAGGCGCTGCTCAAGATCATGGAGGGCACGGTCGCGAGCGTGCCCCCGCAAGGCGGCCGCAAGCACCCGCAGCAGGAGTTCCTGCAGGTCGACACGACCAACATCCTGTTCATCTGCGGCGGCGCCTTCGCCGGGCTCGACAAGATCATCGCCCAGCGAAACAAGGGCAGCGCCATGGGCTTTGGCGCCGACGTCAAGTCGAGCGAGGATCGGCGCGTCGGCGAGATGCTGATGGAGCTGGAGCCCGAGGACCTGCTGAAGTTCGGCCTGATCCCGGAATTCGTCGGCCGCCTGCCGGTCATCGCGACGCTGCGCGACTTGGACGAGGCGGCGCTGGTGCAGATCCTGACGACGCCCAAGAACGCGCTGGTAAAGCAGTACCAGCGGCTGTTCGAGATGGAGAGCGTCGAGCTCTCGTTCACCGACGAGGCGATGGTGGCGATCGCCAAGAAGGCGATCGCCCGCAAGACCGGCGCCCGCGGCCTGCGCTCGATCCTCGAGGACGTGCTGCTCGACCCGATGTTCGACCTGCCCGGAATGGAAGGCGTGCAGGAGATCGTCGTCAATGACGACGTGATCGAGGGCCAGGCCAAGCCACTCTACATCTACGCCGAGAAAAGCGCCGAGGCCACCGCATCTTGATGTTAAGGGCGCGCCCGACCACGCTGGCCGCTTGAATTCAGCCTGCCCGGAACCCATTTTCCGGTTCAAGCAACAAAGGCTCCCGTGGCTTTCCGCCGGGAGCGAGAGGCAGATAGATGAGCGATCAGAAATCCACCCAAGCGGCAGCCACGTACCCGGTGCTGCCGCTCCGTGACATCGTTGTCTTTCCGCACATGATCGTGCCGCTCTTCGTCGGCCGCACCCGCTCCGTCAAGGCGCTCGAGGCGGTGATGAAGGACGACCGGCAGATCCTGCTGGCCTCGCAGCGCGACGCCGCCAAGGACGAGCCGGGCGAGAACGACATCTACAGAACCGGCTCGCTGGCCAACGTGCTGCAGCTTCTGAAGCTGCCGGACGGTACCGTCAAGGTGCTGGTCGAGGGCCGCAGCCGCGCGAAGATCACCGGCTTCGTGGCGAACGAGGACTATTTCGAGGCGTCGATCGAGCCGGTCGACGAGGCAGCGGGCGACGCCGACACGGTGGCTGCGCTCTCGCGCTCGCTGGTCGAGCGCTTCGAGCGCTATGTCAAGTTGAACAAGAACGTGCCGGAGGAGGCGCTGGCCTCGATAGGCGAGATCGAGGAGCCCTCGAAGCTGGCCGATACCATCGCCGGCCACATGAGCGTCAAGCTCTCCGAGCGGCAGAAGCTTCTGGAGGAGCCGAGCGTCTCGGCCCGCATGGAGAAGATTCTCGGCCTGATCCAGGGCGAGATCTCTGTGCTGCAGGTCGAAAAGAAGATCAAGTCGCGCGTCAAGAACCAGATGGAGAAGACGCAGCGCGAGTACTACCTCAACGAGCAGATGAAGGCCATCCAGCGCGAGCTTGGCGAGGGCGAGGAAGGCCGCGACGACATCAGCGAGTACGAGCGCCAGATCGAGGAGACCAAGCTTTCGAAGGAGGCGCGCGACAAGGCGACGGGCGAGCTGAAGAAGCTGCGGAACATGTCACCGATGTCGGCCGAGGCGACCGTCGTGCGCAACTACCTCGACTGGATGCTGTCGATCCCGTGGGGGGCAAAGTCGCGCGTCAAGAAGGACCTGGCCAAGGCCCAGACGGTGCTGGACGACGACCATTACGGGCTCGTGAAGGTCAAGGAGCGGATCGTCGAGTACCTTGCCGTGCAGCAGCGCAGCAAGAAGCTCAAGGGCCCGATCCTGTGCCTGGTCGGCCCTCCGGGTGTCGGCAAGACCTCGCTCGGCAAGTCGGTCGCGCGGGCGACGGGGCGCGAGTTCATCCGCATCTCGCTTGGCGGCGTGCGTGACGAGGCCGAGATTCGCGGCCACCGGCGGACCTATATCGGCTCGATGCCCGGCAAGATCATCCAGTCGATGAAGAAGGCCAAGTCTAACAACCCGCTGATCCTGCTCGACGAGATCGACAAGATGGGCCACGACTTCCGCGGCGACCCCGCGTCGGCCATGCTCGAGGTGCTCGACCCCGAGCAGAACTCGACCTTTGTCGACCACTACCTCGAGGTAGAGTACGATTTGTCCAACGTGATGTTCATCACGACGGCGAACACCTACAACATGCCGCAGCCGCTGATCGACCGCATGGAGATCATCAGCCTCGCCGGCTACACCGAGGACGAGAAGATCGAGATTGCCCGGCGCCATCTTCAGCCGAAGCAGGAAAAGGAGCACGGGCTGCGCAAGGGCGAGTTCAGCCTGAGCGACGAGGCGCTGAAGGCGATCGTCCAGACCTACACGCGCGAGGCCGGCGTCCGGAACCTCGAGCGGCAGATCGCCAAGGTGTGCCGGAAGGTGCTGACCGAGATCGTTCGTGGCGACCACAAGTCGGTCGAGGTGACGGCCGACAACCTCGAGCATTACCTGGGCGTGCCGCGCTTCAAGCACGGGCTGGCGGAGGAGACCGACCAGATCGGCGTCACGACGGGGCTCGCCTACACCTCGGTTGGCGGCGACCTCTTGCATATCGAGGCGCTGAAGCTGCCCGGAAGGGGCCGGATGAAGACGACCGGCACGCTGGGCGACGTCATGAAGGAGTCCATCGACGCGGCGGCCAGCTTCGTCCGCTCGAAGGCGCCGACCTATGGCGTGAAGCCGACGCGCTTCGAGAAGATCGACATCCACGTCCACGTGCCCGAAGGGGCGACGCCCAAGGACGGGCCTTCGGCGGGCGTTGCGATGGTGACCTCGATCGTTTCGGTTCTGACGGACATCCCGATCCGCAGGGATCTGGCGATGACGGGAGAGGTAACGCTGCGCGGCAACGTGCTGCCGATCGGCGGGCTGAAGGAGAAGCTTCTCGCGGCGCTCCGCGGCGGCATCAAGACGGTTCTGATCCCCAAGGACAACGTGAAGGACCTGGCCGAAATCCCTGACAACGTTAAGGACGGGCTCGAGATCATCCCGGTCGAAAACGTCTCCCAGGTACTCGGCCACGCGCTGGTCCGCCAGCCCGAGCCGATCGACTGGGAGGAGGTCGAGGAGGTCGACAATCCGCGGCCCGCGGACGAGGACGACAACACGGCGACGACGTCGCTGGCGCACTGACGGCGAGAGACACCGCCGACCGGAAGGGCAGGGTCCGACGACCCACGAATTCCGCTGGCTGTTCCCCGTTTCGACTGGGAACAGCCAGACCGGGTTTCTGAGCCCCTGACTTCCGGGTCTTGGCGTATGCGTCAGTCGACCGGCAGGTGCTTTCGCAGAAGGCGCCACTCATGCCAGACGAGGGCGACGACAATCAGATCAAAGACCGTGAGCAGGATCAGCCCGAAGGAATGGGTGTAGCTGTAGCGGTAGAGCTGATAGGCCATGAATGCGCCCAGCGAAATCAGCGACAGCGGATAGGCGATGATCTTCTCCTGGAGCAGGCCGGCGACCAGCACGACTTTGATCAGGCCGTGGCTGACTAAGGTAAAAGGCATAAAAAGATTGGGTGGTGCCGGTCAGATGCTGGGCGGCGTCGAGCATGCGGGTCGCAATGAAGTCGCGTGGGTCCTCGGTCAGCTCTTCCTGGGTCAGGAGATTAACCCAGTGCAGAACTGATTGCGCACTGACCAGATAGAATACAAGGCCGCCAGCGATTTCTACGAGTGCGTGCAATCCTTTGAGGATCACGCTGACGCGGAATACCTGGTGGACACGGTGCTCGGTGACTTTCATGGCAGCGAGAGACCCTGTCCGGCGAAAGGCGGTCGATGGTCGCCGACATGCCTTGGTGGATCAACTCTTTCGCAGAAGCGCCATTGGGCTCGGCACGAAGATCCACGAGTGAGACCGCGGCGGCGCGCCCGCGCGCCGCGCTCAGTGTCCGGGCGCGAACTCCGACACCAGCGCGCGTTCCTCGATTTCGCGCAGCAGCTTGCGGCGGATCGCTTCCGGATAGTCCTCGAAGCCCGCCGCGATCTCCATGAAGGCGCGCGGGCCAGCCAGGACGTTGGTTTCGTAGTGCTTCACCGGGTCCGGCGTGTCGCCGCGGATCACCAGGCCGTTCACCGTGTAGCCGAGCGCCGCCAGCGCGTCCGCCATCGCCCGCGGCGCGCGGCCCTCGTTGTTCACGCCGTCGCCCGAGACGTCGATGACGCGCCGCCGGCATTCCTGCGGCGCCGTCCGGCTCACCTTCAGCGCATGGTAGAGCGCCTCGCCGATGGCGGTCGAATAGTTCCGCCAGTCGCGCCCGCTCTGGCGGATCGCATCGGCGAAGTCGGCCATCGACCCGGCATCCGTCAGGAGGTGCCAGCCTGTCACCTGGCGCTGCCGCGACGCGCCGCTCCACTCTGTCAGCGTCACCAGGACGCCGCCTTTCTGGGCATCGACTGCCTCGACCAGTTGCGGGTCCTCGAAGGCCGAGGCCATGCCTTCCATCTGCAGCGCGAACTCGCGGTCGTCGATCGACCCGGAGACGTCGACGGCTAGTATCAGCTGCAGGGCGCAGGGCTCGGCCACGGCGGCGGGGCGGGCGGCGGCGAGCGAGGCGCCGGGCATGGCCCCGAGGAGGCAGAGTGCGAGCGCGGCCCTCATGGCAGCCCGCCCATGATCATCTCGCCGCTGACCTCGCGCAGCAGCTTGCGCAGCATGACTGGGGGGAAGTCGTCGAAATCGCGCGCGATGGCGACGAAGGCGTCCGGCCCCTGGACGACGTTGTCGGCATAGTAGAGCGCCGGGTCGGGCAGGTCTCCCCGGATCGCCAGGCCGTTGATGGTCACCCCTTCCAGCAGGCCGCGCCGGCGGAAGTCCCCGGGCCCGGCGCCATCGTTGTTCGCGCCGTCGCCGGAGATGTCGAGCACGCGCCGGGTGCAGGCGGGGGCCGTCTTCAGCAGAGTCGCCCCGTATTCGACGGCCTTGCCCAACGCCGTGGACAGGTCCGTATAGGGACGCCGGTGGGCGCCGAGGCGCGCGGCGAAGTCCCGCGCCGCTCCCGGGCTGTCTAGGACGGTCCAGCCGACGGCGATGTCCTGCTGGTTGTAGCCCGACCATTCGTAGACCGTGACGGCGACGTCGGAGCCCTTGGGCGACAGCATGGCCGCGATCAGCTCGTCGGCCCGGAAAGCCTGGACGAGCCCGCCGAGCTGCAGCGCGTATTCGCGGCTGTCGACGCTGGACGAGATGTCGAGCCCGAGCGCCAGAGCCAGCCTGCAGCGCGCCTGGGCCTGGGCGGTGACCATCAGCAGCGCGACGATCAGCGTGGCCCGGAACATGTCAGCGGCTCGCCACCGGCGCCTGCAGCTCTCGCACCAGCTTCCGGATGATGGCGTGGGGATAGTCGGCGTAACCATGCGCGACCTCGACGAAGGCGCCCGGACCGTGGATCAGGTGCTCGCGGTAATACTGGGCGGGGTCGCGCGCGCCGCCGGCGATCGCCAGCCCGTTGACTGTGAACCCGTGCAGCGTGCCCTGGCGCGCGTACCAGTCCGGCGCGGCGCCGTGATTGTTCGGGCCGTCGCCCGAGATGTCGATGATGCGGCGCGCGCAGGGGCGCGGGTTATGGGCGTGCAGCAGAGTGCCGAACTCGACGGCGCGGCCGAGCGCGGTCGGCCAGGAGTCGTGCTGGCGCGCGACCTGCGCCAGCCGGTCCGAAAAGGACTCGACAGCGGCGCCGTCGGCCAGCCATGTCCAGCCGACGACGACCTCCTGCTGGAAGAAACCCGACCATTCGTAGACCGAGACCATGACGCCGCCGGCAGCGCCGCCCACGATCGCGGCGACGACCTCGGGGTCACGGAAGGCAGCGGCCAGCCCCTGGATCTGCAGCCGGTATTCTGCCTGGTCGACGCTGGACGAGACGTCGAGGCCCAGCGCCAAGGCGGTGCCGCATGGCTCGACGGCCTGCCCGGCGGCGGTCGCCGCCGGGGCCGCAAGCGCCAGCAGCGCCGCCAAGGCGCGGGCGATCACCACGTGCCGGTGTTCTCCATGCTCGCCCATGGTTCCTGCTTCGGTAACGGCTCGCCCATCTGCAGCAGCTCGATCGAAATGCCGTCGGGCGAGCGAACGAACGCCATGCGCCCATCGCGCGGGGGCCGATTGATGGTGACGCCGCCGTCCATCAGTTGCTGGCACTTCTCGTAGATATTCTCGACCTCGTAGGCGAGGTGCCCGAAATTCCGGCCGCCGGAGTATTTCTCGTCGGAGTCCCAGTTGTAGGTCAGCTCGACCTCGCTGCCGGGACCGCCGCCCTGCGGCGACAGAAAGACCAGCGTCGCCTTGGCGGCCTCGAGGTCCTTGCGCCGCGTCTCGACCAGCCCCAGCAGGTCGCAGTAGAACCGCTTGGAGGCCTCGATGTCGGCCACGCGGACCATGGTGTGCAGGTACTTGATTTTCATACCGTCCCTTTCAGGCCTCGCAAGCGCTGTTGCAAGGCTACGTTTTGCGTCTATCATGTGGCGGACTACAACATCTAGCGCGCTGCCGAATCGCTTGCGCGAAACGTCCGCCGGGGGAACGCTATGAATGATATGTCTGTGACGTCCGATCAACAGGCCGAAATCGACGCGGCGCGCGGCACGGCCCGCGAAACCCGCCGCGCCGTCGCCGAGGGGCTGGAGGCGCGGCTCTACACGCCCGTCCCGGTGCTGGATCACGGCTTCGTGCGCGTCGTCGACTACATGGGAGACGACGCCGCCATCGTGCAGGCGGCGCGCGTCAGCTACGGCCAGGGCACGCGGCACGCCCGCGACGATGCCGGGCTGATCCGTTATCTCATGCGGCACTGGCACTCGACGCCGTTCGAGATGTGCGAGATCAAGCTGCACGTGAAGCTGCCGGTCTTCGTCGCGCGCCAGTGGATCCGTCACCGCACCGCGAACGTCAACGAGTACTCGGCGCGCTACTCGATCCTCGACCGCGAGTTCTACATTCCGGCGCCCGAGCACCTGGCGGCGCAGTCGACGACCAACAACCAGGGCCGCGGCGCGGTGCTGGAGGGCGACGAGGCGGCCCGCGTGCTGGCGGTGCTGCGCGACGATGCGACCCGCGCCTACGACCACTACCAGGAGATGCTGGACCAGGACGGCCAGCAGGGCCTGGCGCGCGAACTGGCGCGGATGAACCTCCCGGCCAACATCTACACTCAGTGGTACTGGAAGATCGACCTGCATAACCTTTTTCATTTCTTGCGCTTGCGGGCAGACCCTCATGCCCAGTACGAGATCCGTGCCTATGCGGAGGCCATCTGCGAGATCGCCCGGGACTGGGTGCCGGCTGCCTACGCGGCCTTCGAGGATTACCGGCTGAACGCCGCGCAGTTCTCGGGCCCCGCGATGGCCTGCCTGCGCCGGATGCTGGCGGGCGAGGCCGTGACGCAGGAGAACTCCGGCATGTCGAAGGGCGAGTGGCGCGAATTCCGGGCGGCGCTGGACGGCTGAGGAAAACGCGCCCCGCAACCGGTTGACCTTCGTCTCGCGAGCCGCGGCAGCGGCGGGCCGTCAGTCCTTGCGGACGACGCTGATTCTGCCATTCCGCTCGAGATAAGCGGCTTCGACCTGCTCGACATCCGCAATGCCCCGCATGCGCAGGGTCTCGGTCAGGTCGCGCTCTCCCAGTTCGGCGTGGTGAAGCGCGTGCCAGTCGATCCGCCCGTCGCAGACGATCTGCAGCGGCCGGCCCTTGATCAGCCGGGACAGCAGCGCGGAGCGCCGCGTCAGTTCGGTAACGACCATGTAGAGGGCGGCAAGCGTGGCGGTCGCCGCCAGCGTCGGCAGCAGCGGCGCATTGCCGGTGAGCGCCCGGCTGAGGCTGGAGCCCATGACAACGACGACGACGATGTCGGCGGCCGCGGTGCTGCCGAAGGCTCGTCGCGGCATGACCCGATAGAGCACGAGGCCGTAGAGGAAGACGATGCCCGCGCGAATGCACATCTGCCACCAGGCGATCTGGTCCGCCTGGCTGCCGATCAGGTGATGGAAGGTGGCCACGACACTCGCGCTCCGATTCGCCTCCGGTCCGGTCCGGCCCGTCGCGCGGGCGGTGAACGGCGCGTCAGGCATGCACCGAAGACAACGAGCGACGGGGTCGTGCGGTTCACCTGCGGCACGGAAGCGTTGACGCGGGTCGCCGGACCGGCAGCCCGTCATCCCTGATCCGCGCCCGATCCCCGATCCGCGCCCGGTCGCCAGCCGGGTCAGCGAAACCGGTTGCCGGCGTCACTCTCCCGCGGCCCCCGGCGGAAACTCCCCTCGGATGCGGGCGATGATCTGGTCGCGGGTCTGGCGATAGGCGGCCAGGCGCTCCTCGCGCTTCTCGCCCAGGCCTGTCGGGTCAAGCGTCGGCCAGTAGGTGACATCGACGTGGTAGTCGGCCGTACAGTCAAGCGCGCGCCGCTGGGCGCCGGGCGAGAGCGCGATGATGCGGTCGTAGCCGTCGATCGTGTCGCCCCAGCTCTCCATGTCGTCGAAGCTGCGCACGCGATGGCGCGAGATGTCGACGCCAATCTCGGCGGCGACAGCAACCATGAAGCCGTCGACCTCCATGTCGCTGAAGACGCCGGCCGACTGCACGAAGATGCGCTTGCCGTGCAGGGATTTGAGATAGCCCTCGGCGATCGGCGAGCGCACGCAGTTATGGTCGCAGCAGAACAGCACCGATCCCGGCAGCGTGCGCGCCAGGCCGTGTCGGGCGGGATTGGCCATGTCAGCCGCGGAACTGCAGCGCGCAGATCACCGTGAACAGGCGCCGCGCCGTGCCGTTGTCGGTCTCGATCCTGCCCTCCAGCCTCTCGGCCAGGATCGTAGCCCCCTCGTCGTGGATGCCGCGCCGGCCCATGTCGATCGCCTCTATCTTCGACGGCGGCAGACGTTTCACGGCGTCGAAGTAGCTCTCGCAGATGGCGAAGTAGTCCTTGATGACCCCGCGCAGCGGGCTGAGCGAGAGCAGCAGCTCGGCCACCGGCCGGTCGTCCGTGGTGCGGACGTCCATCAGCAGCATCCGCTCGGCCATCCCCATTCCCAGGGTGTACGGTCCGGCCGGGATCTCCTCGCCAGGGCGGGGCAGGGGGCGAAAGCGGTTTTCCTCGATCAGGTCGAAGATGGCGACGTCCAGCTCCTGCTGGATCTCGGGCGTACGCTGCCGCGGCCGGTCCTCGATCAGCCGCACCTTCGCCAGCCGGTCCGTCTCGGCGAACCCGGTCAATTCAGCCGCTCCAGCCGGGCGGCAACCGAGAGCGCATGCGCTTCGAGCCCCTCCGAGCGGGCGAGGCGCTCCGCCGCCGGCCCGATGGCGCGGAGCGCGCCCGGCGTCATGCCGGCAATGGTCGTGCGCTTCATGAAGTCGAGGACCGACAGCCCGGACGAGAACCGCGCCGAGCGCGCCGTCGGCAGCACGTGGTTCGGGCCGCCGACATAGTCGCCGATGGCCTCGGGGGTCATGCCGCCGAGGAAGATTGCCCCAGCGTTGCGGATGCGGCCGGCCAGCCGCTCCGGGTCGGCGGTGCAGATCTGCAGGTGTTCGGGGGCGATGCGGTCGGCAAGCTCCACGGCGTCGTCCAGCGCACCGATGGTGATGATCGCGCCGTGGTCGCGCCAGCTCGGCCCCGCGATGGCAGCGCGTTCCAGCGTCGATAGCCGGCGGTCCACCGCCTCGGCGACGGCCCTGCCGAACGCCGGGTCGTCGGTGACCAGGATCGACTGCGCGTCGGCGTCGTGCTCGGCCTGCGCCATCAGGTCCAGCGCGATCCAGTCGGGGTCGTTGTCGCGGTCGGCGATCACCAGCACTTCGGAAGGGCCGGCGATCATGTCGATGCCGACCGTCCCGAAGACCCGCCGCTTGGCCTCGGCGACATAGGCGTTGCCGGGGCCGGTGATCTTGTCGACGGGCCGGATCGGGCCGGCGCCGTAGGCCAGCGCCGCGATCGCCTGCGCGCCGCCGATGCGGTAGACGGTCTCGACGCCGGCCAGCCGCGCGGCCAGCAGAACCAGCGGGTTCGACGTGCCGCCCGGCGTCGGCGCGCAGATCACCAGCCGGCCAACGCCGGCAACCTGCGCCGGGATCGCGTTCATCAGCACCGAGGACGGATAGCTGGCCAGCCCACCCGGCACGTAGAGGCCGGCGGCGCCGACCGCGGTCCACCGCCAGCCGAGGGTCGCACCGGTCTCGTCCGTCCAGCGCGCGTCGTCGGGGCGCTGGCGCTCGTGATAGGCGCGGATGCGCGCGGCGGCGAGTTCCAGCGCCGCGCGGTCCTTGGCCGGGACCGCGGCAACCGCGGCATCGATCTCGGCCGGCGAGAAGGCGATGGTCTCGGCCGTCAACTCGATTCGGTCGAAGCGCGCCGTCAGCTCCAGCACTGCCTCTAACCCGCGCCCGCGGACGTCGTCCAGGATGCCCGCGACCGCCGCGTCGACGCCGCCCCCGACCTGCTGTGTGCGGTCGAGCAGTCGCGTGAAGGCGGCTTCGAAACCGGCGTCGCGCTGATCCAGGAACTGCGGCATGAGGCCTCCGGCGGGGACGTGCTGTCTTAGGCAGGCGCCGCTGGCGTGGCAAGGCGGCGGGTGGGGCGGCGGGCGGCGCCAGGCCGCTCCGGCGGCCGTCCGCCCCTCGCCGGGAGGGAGCGCTGCGAAGAGTTCATGCCGAGTCGGCGCCGTCGATAACCCTCTGCTTCAGAAGCTCTTGGCAGGCGTCCACATGTGGACGGGGTGTCTGACCGGCCTTCCTGGCGGCGCTGCGGGGGCGTCGGCTCACCTGGAGCGCTTTCGAATGACGAACTCGAGCGTCGTGCCTCGCTCGGCGGCGCTGACCAGCTCGTGCCCCTGCTCGGTGCAGAAATGCGGAAAGTCGACCCGCGCTGCCGGGTCGTCCGCTAGCACGCGAAGCAAGGCGCCGGGTGGCATTCCGGCGAGCCGCTTGCGCGCCTTCAGCACCGGCAGCGGGCACAGCAGCCCGCTGGTGTCCAGCTCGACAGTCTCGGCCTTGGGGTCGGTCTCGGTCATGCGGCGGACGATAGCGGTCGGCCGGCCGCGCGCAAGGGCTTGCCCGGCACGCGGCTCGCCGGTATCCCCGGCCCGTCCGATGCAGGGTCACGACGGATCGCTCGAGCCGACATGAGACCTCCTTTCCCGGCAGGCCGGATGGCCGGTTCGGCAGTCGCCGCGGTCACGCTTGCAGCGCTCGTTGCGGCGGCAACGCACTCTGCCGCCCAGGACGTCGTCGCCTATTCGATTGTCGACGCGCGCGAGGTGCCGGACAGCCTGACAGGCCGGCCCGGCGACCCGGAGGCCGGCCGCAAGCTCTATTTCGATCGCCAGCTCACCCGGTGCTCGGGCTGCCATGGCTCGCCCGGCGGACCCGGAGCGCAGGCCGACCCGGGCGCCGCCGGCGCGCCGTCGCTGGCGGGCGTGGCCGGTCGGCTCTCCGAGGGCGCGATCCGCCTGTGGCTGGTCGCGCCGCAGGTCATTGACCCCGGCACGCGGATGCCGGGCTACTACTCGATTGGCCAGCGCGACGATCCGGCCGACCCGCGCTATGGCGAACCGCTGCTGACGGCCGGCCAGGTCGAGGACCTCGTCGCCTACCTGTTGCGACAGACCGAGGGGCGGTGAGCGTCACGGCAAGTTGAGTTTCTGACGCCCGTTGCGCAGGGTAGGCGGGCAGGACAGGTCAAGCCGCCGGGCCAATGCGGCAGCATGCGGTAACGGGACGGCAAACCTCTTGGAAGCACTCAGCGAAATTGGCGTCGAGGCGATCCGCAGCGGCAGCCTCGTGGGGCTGGGCTTCGCCTTTCTGTTCGGCCTCATCAGCTTTCTCAGCCCCTGCGTGCTGCCGATGGCGCCGCCATACCTGGCCTATCTCGGCGGCACGACGCTGGACGAAATCTCGGGTGAGACCGGCATGGTCGACCGCCAGGCGGCGCGCCGGGTGCTGCTCGCCGCGGTCTTCTTCGTGCTCGGCCTCGGCACGGTCTTCGTCGCGCTCGGCGTCGGCATGGCCAGCGCCGGCGGCTTTCTGCTCGACCGCAAGGCCGAGTTTGGCATGGCCTCGGGCGTCATCATCTACGTTTTCGGCCTGCATTTCTGGGGCCTTCGCACGGCCGCCCTGATCACCGCCGCCATGCTGGCGCTGACGGCGGCCTGGTGGGCCGTCTCCGGTCAGTCCTTCGGCGAGGATCTCGCCTTCGCATGGCCCGGGCTGGTCGCCGTCGCGACCGTCGCCGGCGTGCTGCAGTTCACCGGCTGGGAGCGCATTCCGGTCCTGCACCGCGAGGCGCGGTTTCACGGGCCGGCCGATGCCGGCTCGGTCGGCGCGAGCTTCGTCATCGGAATGGCCTTCGCCTTCGGCTGGACGCCCTGCCTCGGGCCGATCCTCGCGGCCATCCTGACCTTTGCGGCGCAGAGCGGCAGCGCGCTGGGTGGCGCCGTGCTCCTCGGCGTCTACGCGCTGGGGCTCGGCGTGCCGTTCCTGGTGGCGGCGCTGTTCATCGGGCCGTTCCTGCGCTGGACACGGGGCTTCCGCCGGCATCTCGGCCGGGTCGAAAGGGCGATGGGCGCCCTGCTCATGATCGTCGGCCTGATGATGATCACCGGCGATTTCGAGCGGCTGGCCTATTTCCTCATAGAGACGTTTCCGACCCTCGCCACTCTCGGCTGATCCCGCCTGCGAAACCGGATCACGGCCGCAGGGGGAGATGATGCGGGGCCGGCCTTGATCGCCGCTGGGGCGCACGGGTTTTTGTGGCAAGAGGTGGGGGACCGTCGCGCGGTGCAACCTGCGAGCCTACCGGCCTGCCTTCAGCTCGGAGAGGACGAACAGGCGGATGGCGCTGGCCAGAGAGGCCGGCGGCGTGCGGTCGGCGTCCAGCCCGCTCGCCAGCGCGTTGACCGAGACGCCGCGGGCCTCGGCCAGGCGGCGGAACTCGTCCCAGAACGCCGCTTCGAGGCTGACCGAGGTGCGGTGCCCGGACAGCGTAAGCGAGCGCTTGACGGGGCGGTCATTCCTCATCGTCGGGGCGGGAGCTGTCCCGCCCGTCGCCAGCCGGACTGTCGCCGTCCAGACGGTTGCCATCCAGCCGGTGGCCCTCCAGCCGGTCCCGCTCAAGCCGCCGCTCGGCCTCGGCCCGCTGGCGCGCGGCAAGCGAGAGTCCGGGGGTCAGCCCAATGCCCGCCGCCTTGCGCTTCTCGTCCCGCGCCTTCTGTTTGCGCCGGGTCCTCAGGTTGACGATGCGGGCGTCCATGCAGCCTCCACCATGCCAAAGGCGAGCTAGTCGTTGAGCTGGCAGCCGCCTGTCGCGCAGGCCCAGATCTCGCCCGTGGTCTTGTCCACCATGTAGTTGGCGGCACGGTCCCCCGGAGAGAGCACCTGCTCGCCGCCGAACAGCGTGCAGCCGGTGACGCCGGTGGCCAGCAGGGCGGCGGCGCCGGCCATCAGCCGAAGACCAAGACTCCCGGTGCCGCCGACGGGGCTCATTTCGGCCCCAGCATGTCCTTCGGCTGGACCACGCGATCGAAGGTCGCCTCGTCGACGAAGCCGAGCCTGATCGCCTCGGCCTTCAGCGTCGTGCGGTTCTGGTGCGCGGTCTTGGCGACCTTCGTGGCGTTATCGTAGCCGATCTCGGGCGCCAGCGCCGTGACCAGCATCAGGCTCTCCCACATCAGGCGGCTGATGCGCTCCTCGTCCGCCTCGATGCCGACCACGCAGTTATCGGTGAACGCCACCGCCGCGTCGCCCAGCAGCTGCATCGACTGCAGCAGGTTGTAGATCATCATCGGCTTGTAGACGTTCAGCTCGAAATGCCCCTGGCTGCCGGCGAAGCCGATGGCGGCGTCGTTGCCCATGACGTGCGCGCAGACCTGGGTCAGCGCCTCGCACTGGGTCGGGTTCACCTTGCCCGGCATGATCGAGCTGCCCGGCTCGTTCTCGGGCAGGACGAGTTCGCCGAGGCCGCAGCGGGGACCGGAGCCGAGCAGGCGGATGTCGTTGGCGATCTTGAACAGGCTCGCGGCGACCGTCTTCGCCGCGCCGGACATCTCGACGATGGCGTCATGCGCCGCCAGCGCCTCGAACTTGTTCGGCGCCGTCTTGAACGGCAGGCCGGTGATCTCGGCGATGTTCGCCGCGACCAGCTTGTCGAAACCCTTTTTCGTGTTCAGCCCGGTGCCGACGGCGGTACCGCCCTGGGCCAGAGGGTAGATGTTCTTCAGCGCCGTCTGGATCCGGCCGATGCCCTGCTTGACCTGGAAGGCGTAGCCGCCGAATTCCTGGCCCAGCGTCAGGGGTGTCGCGTCCTGGGTGTGCGTGCGGCCGATCTTGATGATCTTCGCAAAGGCCTTCGCCTTCGCGTCCAGCGCGCCGTGCAGCTTTTCCAGCCCCGGGATCAGCACGTCCACCGCCGTGCGCGCGGCGGCGATGTGCATGGCGGTGGGGAAGGTGTCGTTCGAGGACTGCGACTTGTTGACGTGGTCGTTCGGGTGAATCGGCTTTTTCGAGCCGATCTCGCCGCCCAGCATCTCGATCGCCCGGTTCGAGATCACCTCGTTGGCGTTCATGTTCGACTGGGTGCCGCTGCCGGTCTGCCAGACGACAAGCGGGAAGTGATCGTCGAGCTTGCCCGTGATCACCTCATCGGCGGCCCGGATGATGGCGTCGCCGAGCTTCTTGTCCAGCAGGCCCTGCTCCATGTTCGCCTGCGCCGCCGCCTTCTTGATGACGCCGAGCGCCCGGACGACGGCGATGGGCTGGCGTTCCCAGCCGATCGGGAAGTTCAGGATCGACCGCTGCGTCTGCGCGCCCCAGTAGCGGCCGGCGGGCACATCGATGGGTCCGAAGCTGTCGGTCTCGGTGCGGGTCTCGGTGCTGATCTTCGCCATGTCTCCCCCCGGAATGCGGCTGTGCCGCTTTCTACCGCCCGCGGGGGAGATTGCCAATCGGCGTGACGGCGCCGCCGGACGCGGGCATCTTGGCCGGTGGTCGACCGTCAGTGCTTGCGGAAGCGGTCCAGGCTGACGACGTCGGCCCCAGCGTCCCCGTCGCGGCGCTGCTCGGCGGCCTTTCCGCGATCGCGCGGCGGCTCCGGCTGCGCCGCGTCGGCGTCGCCGTCATCCTCGTCGGGCAGCAGCGCGTCGAGATCGGTCTCGCCGGCTTCGTGCGGGTCGAACTTCAGACCGAACCGGACCGAGGGATCGACAAAGGTGCGCACCGCCTGGAAGGGGACGACCAGCGTCTGCGGCTGGTTCGAGAAGTTCAGCGTCACCGAGAACCGATCCGGCGTCACCGCCAGGTCGTCGAACCAGTCCTGCAGCACGATCGTCATCTCCTCCGGATGGCTCTCGCGCAGCCAGACCGGGATGTCGACGCCTGGATGGTCCGTCTCGAAGCTGATGTAGAAATGGTGCTCGCCGGGCAGCCCGTTATCGGCCACGTCTCCGAGGACCTCGGCCATCATGCGGCGCATGGCCTTCTGCATCAACTGTCCGTAATTCAATCGGCCGCTGGCACTCATCGGTTCGGATCCCTCGATCCCGTCGAGGCCGACCTTATCCGATTCTCGGCGGCATGAAAGAGGCGAAACTCGCCAAGGTTGTGCCTTAACGATTCTGTGTCATTCAGAGGAAAGTGCAGGCTTCTGTTGCCAGGTGCCTGCGAACCCCGCCCGAAGCTGCTAGGCCCCGGGGCTTAGATTTCGATGGTTAGCGCCGCTTACGCGGCGAGCGCCACCGGAGCACGGTTGTCATTGGCAACTGTACTTTTTGGACCGATAACGGTGGTACCTCACCGAGCGAAAGCAACACCTTTACACGTCCGTCGATCCTGTTTCGGCCCCCTGGTCCCGCCATGACGGGAGGTGGTTGGTGGAGCCGCCGGGTACCGCCCCCGGGTCCGAACCGCTTATTTCGTGCGCGTTTATCGCCGTAGTCCCGTTGCCGGGACAGAAAGAATATGGGGTGTGGCGGGGCCGCCGTCAACGCTCGCCTGCGGTCGCGAGGCCCTTGACGTTGCGCCGTCTGGCCTGCGACATGCGGCCCAGCCGGGGGCGGTTAGCTCAGCTGGTAGAGCGCTTCGTTTACACCGAAGATGTCGGGGGTTCGAACCCCTCACCGCCCACCACTCGCGTAACCTGACAGCAGACAATCGTCCGAGGCCGTGGAACGGACCGCGAAGCGGCACCCGGCGCGACGAGGTAATATTGAAGGATGCGCCACGAAGGGCTGGTCGGCGATCATCGGCAGGACGTCTTCGGAAGCACTCGACCAAGTGCCGTCACGCTGCACGAGCGAGCCGACACTTTTTCCGGCAGCGAAGGACCGGCACCCCTCCCGAGGCGCTCGGTTTATAGTGCAGCACGCCTCAAAGAACCCGCCTTGTTCGCCGTCCTGCCTGGCGTCGGTATCCTGCCGATTCCGGCGGAGGCGAGGCCGTTGGTGAGGCGCAAGTTGCGCTGAATGCTGTTGTGCAGGGTCGACCGGACCGGACACGTTCGGTTGACACGCACCGGATCCGACAGGAGCATGCATGAACGGGTGAACGCGCGGCGACGCCGCCGCGCCCCGGGGAGGCGGCACCTATGGCGGACGAGCCATTCTGGGGCTGGACCGAGGCCAATCTCGATCGTCTTTACGGCTTCGCCTTCGCTCTGACCCAGGACAGCGACCGCTCCCGCGATCTGGTGCAGGAGTGCGTGCTGCGCGCGCTCGGCGCCGCGCGGCGACCGCGGGACGAGCCGGCCTATCGGGCCTGGCTGTTCCGGATCCTGCGCAATGCCTTCATCGACCAGTGCCGCAAGCGCCGGCCGGAGACACAGCTCGATCCGGATGCAGATTTTGTCGACGATGCCGAGGCGGGCTGGGGTGGCGATCGGCGCATGGTCGACATCGTGACGGTGCGGATCGCCGTGACGAAGCTCTCGCCGGCGCATCGCGAGGCGATAGCGCTTGTCGATTTTGTCGGCTTCACCTATTCGGAGGCGGCCGAGGTGCTCGGCGTCGCCGCGGGCACCGTGATGAGCCGGGTGTCGCGAGCGCGAAAGGCGCTGCTGACGATCATAGAGCACGAGAACGTGACCCCGCTCGCGCGGGCCCGGGGGTCGAGACGATGAATATGCGATCTCTCGACTGGTCTACCCTGAACGCCTATGTCGACGGCGAGCTCGACCCGCATGCCGCCGCCGTCGTCGCCGAGGCCGCGGGCAACGACCCTGCCGTCGCCGAGGACATCGCGACGCTCTATCGCCTCAAGGCTATCGTTCATGACGGCTTCCCGGCTGCGCCGCCGTGCCTCGTCGCCGGGCTCCCGCGGATTGCACGCCGGGACCGGTCCCCGACCCGCATCGCCACTGTCGTGGCGATGGCGGCAATGGTTATGATCGCCGTCCTGTTTGGTCCGAGGTCGGCGCCCTCGGTGCTGCCTGACGATGTTCTCGAGACGGCCCGCGCGCTGCATGCCGAATGGCTCGACGCGCGGGTGGGCGAGCCGGACGATGCCTCGCCCACGCTGATGGCCGCGCTCGGCCATTTCCGCCAGGTGCCTGTGATCCCCGACCTGGAAAGCGCCAGGCTGACCATCACTCGGGTGCGCTTGGCGGAGCCGGCGGGCGCGCCTGTCCTTCAGGTCGGCTATCGTGGCGTGCACGACTGTCACCTGAGCCTGCTCGTTTTCGCCTCGGCGGAGATGCCCGAGACTATGGCGCGCGTCGATATCGGACTCGAGCGCGCCTATGGCTGGCGGGTCAACGACCTCGGCTACATGCTGTTCGCCCGCGGTATGGACAAGCAGATGCTGGACCTGATCGCGCACAAGGTCGAGGAGGAGACCCGAACCCGCGCGCCCTTCGACGAGGGCACCCGGGATCTGATCTCCGCGCGCAAGCGCCAGAGCACGAGCTGCGTCGCCTGATCTTTCCGCACGGCGAAGGGAAGAATTCGCCACCTCCGAACGTTTCTTGTTTGCAAGAAGAAGCCGGGGGGTCGGCGCCAGCCGTATCCCGCCGGGCAAACAAGAAGCCCAGGGAGGGAACAGCGATCATGGACTTGCAGCAGATACCCCAGGTCATGACCCGCCGCGATTTCGGAAGGCTCGCCGGCGTGGCGGGCCTGGCTCTCGGCGTCTCGCCGGCGGCGCTCAGGACAGCCTATGCGCAGGATGCGGACTCGTCGGCGATCATCGCCGGCAAGCATTCCGGCATGATCGTGCACAACGCCAAGCTCGGCGTGATGGAGACCCCGATCACCCTGCTGCGCGAGCACGATCACACGCCAAAGGACATTCTGTTCAACCGACTGCACTTTCCGCACGAAGGCGACGCCGCCTGGTACGCGACCACGGATGCGCCAGACATCGCCGACTGGAAGATCCGGATCGACGGGCTGGTCGAGCGCCCACGCGATGTCAGCGTCGCCGATCTCGCCGGGATGGAACAGGTCAAGAGGGTCTCCGTCATCCAGTGCGCCGGCAACGGCCGTTCGTTCTATGCGGCCAAGCAGAAGGTCGCGGGCGGCCAGTGGCTGAACGGCGGCCTCGGCAATGTCGAGTGGGAGGGCGTGCCGCTGAGGCCTTTCCTGGAGGACCAGCAGCTGGGCGTCGCCGGGTCGGCCGAGTGGCTGACCGCCGAGGGCTGGGACCAGCCGGGGACCCGCGAGGGCTCGGACTTCGCCAAGAGCTACCACATCGCCGACCCGGCGCTCGACAACGCCATCCTGGCGCTGAAGATGAACGGCGAGCCGATCCCGGCCGTGCATGGAGGCCCGGTCCGCCTGATCATCCCCGGCTACTACGGCAACATGAACGTCAAGTTCCTGACGGTGCTGATGTTCGCCGAGCGGCAATCGCCGAGCGCCTTCCAGTCGGTCGGCTACCGCATGCCGCTCAAGCCGGTCGAGCCCGGTGAGTTCGAGGCCAACGACTACACGCTCGAAAACAGCCGCCCGACCTACGGCCACCAGATCAAGAGCGTCATCTTCTCGCCGCTGCCCGAGGACAATCCGGCGGCGGGCGAGGCCGAGATCACCGGCGTCGCCTTCAACGACGGCATGGCCGAGATCACCTCGGTCGAGGTTTCGGCCGATGGCGGCAAGACCTGGAGCGACGCCGACATCAAGCCCGCCGAAAGCCCCTGGGCCTGGTATCACTGGACGGCCAAGGGCAAGCTCGCCTCGGGCAAGAACGTCCTGATGGTGCGGGCCACGGACGCGCTCGGCCGCACTCAGCCGATGAACGGGCTCACCCGCTGGAACCCGCGCGGCTACGAGTGGAACGGCGTCCAGCACCTCGAGATCAGCATCTGATCCGACCGAGACGGCGCACCCGATGCGCCGTCTCTCCCTTTTCTTCCACGTGGAGCGTGACGTGCTACGGGCGATGTGTTTCCTGCTTCTCGCCGGGTCGGCAATACCGGCGGCGGCGGCCGCTTCGCGGATCGAGCTTCCCGAGGGTCCGGGCCGCAACCTCGTCTACGGCCAGTGCCAGACCTGCCACGACCTGCAATCACTGCGCGACTCGGCGGGCATCCCGCGGGGCGCGTGGGATGCGGTGCTCGACAACATGCACGACTTCGGGCTCAGGGTCAGCGCGGAACAACGCGCGCAGATTCTCGACTATCTTGCGACCTATCTGGGCGCCAACCCGCCGGCGGAATCGGCTGTTGCCTCGGGGACCGGAGAAGGCCCCGCGGACGGCGCGGCGATCTTCTCTGACATATGCAGCGCCTGTCACGCGGCTGACGGCAGCGGCAAGGCCGGTGAGTTCCCGCCGCTCGCGGGCAATCGCGATCTTTTCCTGTCGCCGGAGTTTCCTGTCCGAGTCGTGCTGAGCGGTATGAGCGGCCCGATCGAGACGACCGGCGACTACATCGACAAGGCGATGCCCTCGTTTGATTTCCTCTCTGACGAAGAGATTGCGGCCGTCGTGGACTTTGTACGCGGGCAATGGGGAAATGACGCGCTCAGCCCGTCGGGCATGTCAAAGATCACGCCGTCCGATGTCAGCAAGGCGCGCGAGAAGTCTGTGAGTGCCGAGGACGTTCACGCCTTGCGCAAGTCGCTTCTACCGTAGGCAGGTATTCGTTTGGGAGCCCTCGGCGCCCCTACGGATCCCGGGGGTCTGGCGACATATTGGTGATGATGCTGTAAAGCGGCGCCAGCACGTCTTTCGCGTTTTGGTCAAAATATCGCATTGGGCTGGACTGGGGTGCGTGGGGCGGCTAGGGGACGCGCGCGGCGTATCATTGATGGCGGCCGCCCGGGCTCGCGCGGTTCTGCGCGGGCGATCCATGACGGAGGCGGTTCCCCGATGAACGCGACACCGAAGCCCAATTCCACGTCTGCCGAGGCGGTCCCGATGACCTCGAACACCCAGCCGATCGCCGAGCTCTACGTCTCGGCCGAGAGCGCGGCCAAGCTGAAGGCGTCGGCCGGCGACCTGGCCAGCTGGGACCTGACGCCGCGCCAGACCTGCGACCTCGAGCTCTTGATGAATGGCGGCTTCAGCCCGCTCAAGGGCTTTCTCGGCCAGGCCGACTACGACCGCGTCGTCGACGAGTGGCGGCTGACCGACGGCAGTTTGTGGCCGATGCCGATCACGCTCGACGTCACCGGGAAGTTCGCCGAGGGCGTCGAGCCCGGCCAGGACATCGCGCTCCGCGACCAGGAGGGCGTGATCCTCGCCATCATGTCGGTCACCGACAAGTGGTCGCCCGACCGCGAGCGCGAGGCGCGCGAGGTCTTCGGCTCGACCGATCTGAAGCACCCGGCGGTCAACCACCTGATGAACGCCAGCGGCCCGGTCTACCTGGGCGGCCCGGTCACCGGCATCCAGCCACCGACGCATTACGACTATCGCCAGCGGCGCGACACGCCGAACGAGCTGCGCGCCTATTTCCGCAAGGTGGGCTGGCGGCGGGTCGTCGCCTTCCAGACGCGCAATCCGCTGCACCGGGCGCACCAGGAGCTGACCTTCCGCGCCGCGAAGGAGGCGCAGGCGAATCTGCTGATCCATCCCGTCGTCGGCATGACGAAGCCCGGCGACATCGACCACTTCACTCGCGTGCGCTGCTACGAGGCGGTGCTCGACAAGTACCCGGCCTCGACGACGCACCTGTCGCTCCTGAACCTCGCCATGCGCATGGGCGGCCCGCGCGAGGCGGTCTGGCACGCGCTGATCCGGGCCAACCACGGCTGCACGCACTTCATCGTCGGGCGCGACCATGCCGGCCCCGGCAAGGACAGCCAGGGCAAGGATTTCTACGGCCCCTACGACGCACAGGAGGCGGTCAAGAAGTATGCCTCCGAGATCGGCGTCGAGATGGTCGACTTCAAGCAGATGGTCTACGTGCAGGAGAAGGCGCAGTACTTTCCGCGCGACGAGATCGAGGAGGGCTGGACCGTCCTCGACATCTCCGGCACCGAGCTCCGCCGGCGCCTGCAGGAGGGGCTCGAGATCCCGGACTGGTTCTCGTTCCCCGAGGTCGTCGAGGAGCTCCGCCGCACGCGCCCGCCGCGGGCGAAGCAGGGCTTCACGGTGTTCTTCACCGGGCTCTCGGGCTCGGGCAAGTCGACGATCGCCAACGCGCTGATGGTCAAGCTGATGGAGCAGGGCGGGCGGCCGGTGACGCTGCTCGACGGCGACGTCGTGCGCAAGCACCTCTCGTCCGAGCTCGGCTTCTCGAAGGAGCACCGCGACATCAACATCCGGCGCATCGGCTACGTCGCCTCCGAGATCACCAAGAACGGCGGCATCGCGCTCTGCGCGCCGATCGCGCCCTACACGGCGACCCGCCGGGCGGTGCGCGAGATGATCGAGGCGCACGGCGCCTTCGTCGAGGTGCACGTCGCGACCAGCCTCGAGGAATGCGAGCGGCGCGACCGCAAGGGCCTCTACCGGCTGGCGCGCGAGGGCAAGATCAAGGAGTTCACCGGCATCTCGGACCCCTACGAGGCGCCCGAGACCCCGGAGATCCGCCTCGAAACCGATACCGTCGACCCCGACCACTGCGCCCACCAGGTGCTGCTCAAGCTCGAGGGGCTGGGCCTGATCGGCACAAACAACTGACGCAAAGGTGGCCCGGGCAACCGCGCCGGGTCTCCCATCCCGCCCTGCCCGGCGACCGCGCCGCGCCGGGCAGGGCAGGGCCGGGCAGCGCCGGGCCGGGCAGCGCCGGGCCGGGCAGCGCCGGGCCGGGCAGGGCAGGATGGCGGCGGCATCGCCAGACCGCCATGCGACCGGGGCTCGGCAGGACCACCGACGGGGGATGTCGGACCTGTCGGAGGCGTCCCCTGCGAGTTGGTGTTCCGTTCCGCGCCAAGAGGGTTATCATTCCAAATTGCGAACGGCCCGCGGCAGGCGGTCAGGATGGGCGCGGCAAGATTGGAAACCCGGCGGTCTCGATGAACAGCGCGACGGCTCCGGGCCGACAGATCGAACCCGTCGACGATGACGTCGCTGCCCGGCCGCGGGCATTCAGCCGACACCCGCTTCGGGCGCGGGCATGACGGCCTCGCCGGAGGACTCCGAAGACCCGCCCGGCGCACGCGGCCCGCTCGTCTCGGTCGTGATACCCGCGTACAACGCGGAGGGCACGCTGCGGGCGACCCTCGACTCCGTGCTGAACCAGAGCCATGCCGCCCTCGAGATCATCGTGGTCGACGACGGGTCGACCGACGCCACCGAGGCGATCGCGAGGGACCTTGCCCGGCTGGATCCACGCCTCAGCGTCATCACGACGCCGAACCGCGGCGTCGCGGCAGCCCGGAACACCGGGACCGCGGCATCGCGCGCAGACTACGTGGCGCCGCTCGACGCCGACGATCTGTGGCACCCCGAGAAGATTGCCCGCCAGCTCGAGGTCATCGAGCGGGGCGGGCCGCAGATGGGCTTCGTCTACACCGGATTCCGCACGATCGACGCCGAGGACAGGGTCATGGAGTCCGCCGCGATGACCTGGTGCGAGGGCGAGGTGTTCCTGCGATCGGTGATCATCAACCTCGTCGGGAACGGCAGCGGGATCCTGATACGGCGTGAGGCATTGCAGGCGATCGGCGGCTACACCGAGGAGCTTCGCCGGCGCGGCGTCGAGGGAACCGAGGACCGGCTCGTCCAGAGCCTCATCGCCCGGTCGTGGCGGGTCGGCATGGTACCGAGCTACCTCGTCGGCTACCGCAGGACGCCTTCCTGCATGTCGGCCGACCAGGTCAGCATGTCGCGGTCGCGGCTTGTCATGCTGTCCATGCTGGAGACGCGCGTGCCGGATATCCCGGAATGGGTGATGGAGGCCGCGCGCGCGCTCACCGAGGTAAGCCTGGCCCGGAACCTGATGCGGCGGTTGCTCGTGCGTGAGTCCTTCTCGATGATCGCCCGTGCATTCGCCCGCTCGCCCGCGGCGGCGGCGGCGGATTTGATGGACACTGCCGACCGGTTCCTGCGGCTCTCCATCCGCGGGATGAGGAGCACGAGCCGGAAGCGAATGGGCGGAGTCGGCCCGGACCGGGATTTTTTTTCCTTCGATCCGGATGATGGCGCCGACCGGCGGCGCCGCACGCACCTTGCGCGACTGGTCAGCAGGGCGGCCGACGAGGAAGAGGCCTTCGCGGCCTCCCGTGCGCGCCGGTCGTGACAAAGACGGCGGCCGGTGCGTCAATGGTGGTCGGGCGGCGTCATCCATGGGCGCGACAGGAGCCGACGCGCATGAGCCACGAGCCGCGATCCACTGACGGAGAGGCCCTGCGCAGCGTCGTCCTGAAGCCGGGCGGCACTGACGGTCATCGCTGGGCGGACCTCTGGGAGCGGCGCGAGCTTTTTCTGATCCTGGCCTGGCGGGATGTGGCGGTCCAGTACAAGCAGACCGTGGTCGGCGTGCTCTGGGCGGTGCTCCGCCCTTTCCTGACCATGATGATCCTCGCCTTCGTCTTCGGGCGGATCGCCGGCCTGTCGTCGGGGGGAGCGGCGCCGTATCCGCTTTTCGTCCTTGCCGGCATCCTGCCGTGGTTCCTGATGTCGACGATCGTCGGCGATGCGTCGCGCAGCCTGGTCGACAACGCCGCCCTGGTCCAGAAGGTCTACTTCCCGCGGCTGATCATCCCTGCGGCGTCGTCGGGCGTGGCCCTGGTCGACTTCGCGATGAACCTCGTGTTTCTCGGGGGCGTGATGGCCTGGTACGGCTTCCTGCCCGGCTGGCAGGTCGTGCTGCTGCCGTTCGTCGTCGCGCTGGCGGTTGCCGCCGGGCTGGGGCCGGGGTTTCTGCTGGGCGCCCTCGGCGTCAGGTACCGCGATGTCCGCCACGTCATCCCTTTCGTCATTCAGATCGGCCTCTATCTCTCTCCCGTCGGGTTCCCGAGCGCGGTGGTCCCCGACGGCTGGCGCCTTGTCTATGCGCTCAACCCGGCGGTCGGGGTCATCGAGTCCTTCCGCTGGTGCATCCTGGGCGGCAGCAGCGAGATCTATCTGCCCGGGCTAGGGGTCAGCATCGCCGTCATCCTCGTTATGCTGCGGGTCGGCACCACCTACTTCCTGAGGGCGGAGCGCACCTTCGCGGACGTGATCTAGTGCCGGACGCCGTCATCCGGGCCGAGGGCCTCGGCAAGACGTACACGGTGCGCAGTGCCGGCGAGACCGAGAGCTATGCGACGATCAGGGACACGCTCGCGCGCCGCGTGACAGGCTTCGTGCGATCCGCGCGGGATAGAGCTCTCGGCCGGCAAGGCGGCCGCGACCGTGCGGCTGACGCGTTCTGGGCGCTCCGCGACGTGACGTTCGAGGTGCATCCCGGCGAGATCGTCGGCGTGATCGGGCGGAACGGCGCCGGCAAGTCGACGCTGCTCAAGATCCTGTCGCGGATCACCGAGCCCAGTGCCGGACAGGTCACCGTCCGCGGCCGGGTGTCGAGCCTTCTGGAGGTCGGGACGGGCTTCCATCCCGAACTGAGCGGGCGCGAGAACATCTATCTGAACGGGTCGATCCTGGGCATGACCCGCGCCGAGATCGACCGCAGGTTCGACGAGATCGTCGAGTTCTCGCAGGTCGGACGGTTCATCGACACGCCGGTCAAGCGGTATTCCAGCGGCATGAGCATGCGGCTGGCGTTCGCGGTCGCCGCGCACCTGGAGCCCGAGCTGCTCATCGTCGACGAGGTGCTGGCGGTGGGCGATGCCGAGTTCCGGGCGAAGTGCCTCGGCAAGATGGCGGGCGTGGCGCGCGAGGGGCGTAGCGTCCTTTTCGTCAGCCATAACCTGGCGGCGGTCTCGAGGCTCTGTCCCAGGGCAATTTTGCTGGACCGGGGGCGGATCGTCGCGGATGGGCCCGCCGCGCGGACAATCGCGGACTATCTCCGGTCGAGCGAGGAAGAGAGCACCGTCAGCTTCGCCGTCGATCCGGGCCGACCAAGCATCTCGCGAGTCGGCATCGACCGCGCGGCGCTGGCTGCCCGCGACCTGATCGTCGACATCGGCTTCGTCGCGCCGGTGCCGCTCAGGAACCCGGTCGGCGGCCTGGTTCTTCGAGCCGAGCAGGGCGAGGCGGTGTGGGGTTCCAACGCGAACTTCCATCGCGCGGTACACGCCGGGAAGCCGGTGACGAGCGGCGTGCTGCGGTGCGAGGCCAGGGCACTGCCCCTGGTACCCGGCGACTATACGGTCTCGGTCTGGCTCTCGGACTGGCATGACGATTTCGACCACAAGCTGGACATCCTGCGCGTCCGGCTGGGCGAGGAGAGCGACGGCGGCGTCGGCCGACCTGACTCCGGGGTGGGGCATCTCGACTGGCCCGCGGTCTGGCATACGCTCGAGGGACCGGACGACGGTCCCTGAGCCCTCCCGGTGCCGACGACGTCCGGGGCAGGGGTCACCGTCCATCGTGCCAGGCAGGCGCGGGAACTGCGCAGGGCCGCCTGTTCCGGCCGGCGCCCATTCGGATGCACCTGCCGCAGCCGGACCGGCGCGGTCCGGGCGCAGGCGCTCACGACGGCCCGAAACGTCCGGCAGCCAGCGATCGGGCGATCCGTCGGCCGCCGCGCATCGCCCCGTGCAGCACGGGGTGGCGGTAGCGCCAGTGCGCCGCGCGCACGCGGCTGCGGATCGCCTCATGCCCGCCCAGCGCGGCAAGATAGCCGTCGAACCATTCGAGAAAGCGGCGCCTGTGGACGTGGTACGCGGCTCCGCGCAATTCCACGTCCATGCATGACCCGGGCCGCTGACGGTAGAGGTCCCACGAGGCGCTGCTGACATAGACGGGGGTTGCCAGGTAGAGCTTGGCGAGCAGGGCCTGGTCCTCGTAGGCCGTCGGGAACGCCTCCTCCCAGCCGCCGACGCGCTTCAGCATGTCCGAGCGGACCAGCAGGGTGTTCATCGACGGCGCCGCGCCTGTCCCAAGCGGGTACAGCAGGTCCAGCAGCCGGGGCGGTTCGTGTATGCGATCCGGCGGCGCGCCGACCGCGACCACCCGGTCGGCAGGCGCGCCGCCGCCGGCCCAGCTTTGCCAGTAGACGGACGCGCCGACCACGAGGCCGATATCGGGATTTGCCGCGACGATCCGCGCCTGGTCGGCCAGCTTGCCTGGCAACCAGACATCGTCGCCGTCGAGGCTGGCGATCCACCGTCCGCGAGCATGCGCGGCGCCGAGATTGCGCGAGGCGCTGATCCCGCGGTTCTCGTGACCCGGATGCTCGAGCACCCTGATGCGGGCGGGATCGCGGGCGGCATGGGCGCGAGCGACGCGGGGCCCCTGGTCCGTCGACCCGTCGTCGACCAGGATCAGCTCCCAATCCGTGAAACTCTGCGCGAGCACGCTTTCGATAGCCTCTTCCAGGTAGTTGCCCACCTGGAAGAAGGGCGTCACGATGGATATCAGCGGCGCAGGGTTCACGGCAAGGCCGGGCGGCGTGCGTGGCGGCGACCGGCAGCAGATGTGGGAATCGGCACGGGCGCGGGCGGTCCCTCCATCGGCATCATGCGGACCGCGACAGGTCGGGCCCGGCCGCCATCGCGCCGGCCAGCGCTGCCGCGCCGCGGGCCGGGGCGGCGATCCGGGGCAGGCCGAACGGGTCGGACGCCGGGCGTCCGCCGATCGGGCGGATGGAGCAGGCCCAGTCAAAACCGGCGCGTTCAACGCAGGCGCGGCTTGCCTCGTCTGCTTCGCCGAAGGGATAGGCGAAGCCTGCGATCTCGCGGCCGATGATGCGCTGGAGTTCTGCCTTTCCCTGCTCGATCTCGTGCCGGCGGGCGTCGGCGCCGAGGGCCGGCAGGACGGGATGGCTGACGGTGTGTGCGCCGATCGCGAAGGTGCCGCGGCTCGCCATGCCCCTCAGTTCCTCTCCCGTCATCGCCCGAGCGGCCGCTCCGCCGATGGGCGGCGCCCCGTCGCGCAGTGCGCCGAGCGCCACCTCCCGGCCGGCCGGCGACAGGAGCCGCAGCGCCGTCCATAATTCCACGTAGGCCGCTTGCCGCGCCGAGCGGGGAGGCTGCCAGGTGCGCCAGCCACTCCTGTTATCCGCCGCTTCCTGCTCAGGCAGCTGAAGGTGATGCGTCCCGTCCCCCAAAGCGATATGGCAGTCGAGCGGCTGCTCGCGGTCGAGCACCAGGGCGGCGAGCTCGTCCCACCAGAACGGCTCGGGCCGGCCGACCATGCCGCTGACGACGAAAAGCGTCGCCGGCAACCCGGCCGCGGCCAGGATCGGCTCGGCGTGCAGCAGGTTGTCGACGTAGCCGTCATCGAAGCTGATCGCGACCGCGTCGCGTGGCAGCCTGCCGCCGGCAAGCGCGTCTACAAACTCCGGCAGGGCGAGGACGCTGCGGCGGCGGGCGAGGAAGTCGACCTGCTGCCGGAAACGCTCGGTACCGATGGCCAGCCCCCACGGGTCGCTCTCGGTGTCGATCACGCGATGGTACATCAGGATCACCGGACGCGGGCGCAGGCGCAGTAGCCGGCGCGCCGCGGCCCTGACGGCGCGGAGGATCATCCGGGGCGCCTGAGCCTGAGCGTGATGATGACGGGGAAGGCCCCGTCGGTCGGGTCGAGCTGCGCGCGATCGAGATCCTGCTGTGCCAGCCCCTGCAGGAATGCCGTCGCGGCCAGCACGTTGCCGTGCGTCTCGATGCTGGTTTCCGCCTCGCCGCAGGCGCGCTCGCAGAGCCGTCGCACCGAGGCGGCGGTCAGCGACCAGTACCAGCTGTCGCGCCACTCGCCGCGATCGACCGGCGTGATGCCCGGCACCGTCAGGAGGAGGACGCCGCCTGGCTTCAGCGCGGCGTGCAGCTCCTCCAGCGCCGCCTGCATGTCGAAGATCAGGTGCAGCGTCTGCGTCAGGATTATGCAGTCGAACGCCGATGCGGGCAGGACGCCCCTCTGGCTGATATCGCCGACGATCGTCGCCTGCGCCTTGCCTGGATGGACGTGCAGCACGTCCTGCCGCTCGACGCGGTCGCCGCCGTACCGCCGCGAGTAGGTCGCCTCGCCGACCTCGAGCACGCGTCCGCGGACGTCCGCCCGGTGGCGCTCGAGGAAGCCCTCGATGTAGTAGCGGTCGATCGGGTCCCCCCGGTCGTATCCGAAGTCGATGCTGACCGGCCGCGGTGCGGCACCGCCGCCCGCCTCCGAGGCCAGCATCGCACCCGGATGGTGGCTGGTCAGCCGGCGTCGCATCCACTGCTTCGCCGATACCGGCAGCACCTGCGACGCGAGCCCGCGCATAAATCGACGCATCACGTGGCCGCCGAACATGAGCCGATCCCTTGCCGCCGCGCGCCCGCACGGCCGCGTTTCGTTCCACAAACTGTACAGACGCACCATGCCCTGCAAGGTTTCTCTCGGCTTCCGGCGAGCCAGCGCCGCCGTTGCGAGAGCGCCCAGCCCGACCTGGATCCAGTAGGCGCGGAACAGCTCCCGCCCCTCCGACCACGCGCGCCGACGGGAGGTCTCGCCCGGTTCCGGGCGGTAGGCATCGTGAACCGCGATGGAGACGCGAAGCATGTCCTCGGCGGCCAGCGACATGTTGCGCCCGTGGCGGCGACAGAGCGTCACCACCTCCGGGTGGGAGGCGACCGGGTGCTCGCTCGCGATCCGCAGGTAGATTTCGTAGTCCTCGACTTTCCGGAGCGTCCGGTCGAACCCGCCGACCGCCGCCAGCACCTCTCGACGGTAGAGCACAGTCGCGTGCATGCCGATCGCGTTGCCGAGCAGGATCGTCGCAACGGCATCCGCGCCGGCAGGACGGTAGTATACGTTCCCGAAAGCCCGCAGGTTCTCGTTGACCATCATGTAGGCGCCATAAACAAATGCGGCGTCAGGATTTTCGGCGAGGCAGGCCAAACCGGCAGACAGCGCGGATGGCAGCAGGATGTCATCGGCGTCCAGAAACAGGACGAGGTCGGCTGATGTCGCGAGAAGGCCGGTGTTGCGTGCCCCCGACAGGCCCTGGTTCTCCTGCCGGATCAGCCGCGCGCCGGGAAAGCGCGAGACGATGTCGCGGGGATCCTCGGCCGAACCGTCGTCGACGACGATCACCTCGTCGGGTGGCCGGACCTGCTCGAAGACGCTGCGCAGCGCATCGGGCAGGAACCGCGAGTCGTTGTACGTCGTCACGATGACGGCCACCCGGTCCGACCGTGCCGGGGCAGACGAGCCTTTCGGCGCCCCGGCGCGGGCTCGGGCGCGCACCGCGTCCGGCGAATGCCGCGTCACGGCCGGCGTGCCCTCGATGGCGCGGCGCCGGCCGACGCCAGCGGGTCATCCGTACATCCGCCGCCGGGCGTTCGCCCGGTGACCGTCGCGGCGCCGGCCAAAAGTGCCTGGCATTGGTCGCCTCGCTCGCTGAGACCGGAGTCAGGCGCTATGCCGACCGGCATGGGGCGAGAGGCGGCGCCGGGCGCCGCTCGCTGCAGGGCGACCTTCGCGCGCGTCCGCAGCCGACGCAGGCGGTGCCTGACCCCGTTCGGCAGCAGCGTCTCCGCAGCACCTCTGAGGAACTGAGTCAGCAGATGGCCGCCAAACCTGGCCTGGTCCCTCACCAGCCCGCGCCCGGCCGGACGGGTTTGCGTCCAGAGCGCGTACAGGCGGCGGATTCCCGACCAGGTCTCTGCCGGGCTGCGGCCCGGCAGAGCATCCGTCGCGAGGCGTCTCAAGCCGGCCTTCGTGTAGTGGTTGCGAAACTTGTCCCGCCCCTCCGCCCAGGCGCGCTGGCGGGCGCGATCATCCAGACCCGGCCGATGGGCGTCCTGCACTGCGACAGAGACGCGAAGCATGTCCTCGGCGTCCCGCGTCATGTTGTTCGCATGCCTGCGATAGAGCGCCACCACCTCCGGATAAGACGCGACCGCGTGGTCGCGGGCGATCCGAAGAAAGACATCATAGTCCTCGATCTTGCGCAGCGAAGGGTCGAAGCCGCCGATCTTCTCGAGGATCTCCCGGCGGTAGAGAACCGTCGCGTGCATCCCGATCGTGTTCGCCAGCAGGATCGTGGCGAACGCGTCTCCTCCGCACGGCCGAAACCAGCCGACATGTCCGAAGGGTCGCAGGGTCTCGTCGCTGAAGACATACGAGCCATAGACGAATGCAGCGTCCGGATGTCCGGCCATGCAGGCGAGCCCAGCGGACAGGGCGCCGGGCAGCAGGACGTCATCGGCGTCCAGGAATGCGACGAAATCTACCGATGTCGCCAGCAGCCCCGTGTTCCGTGCGACGGACTGCCCCTTGTTCTCCTGCCGGATCAGCCGGGCGCCGGGAAACTGCGAGACGATGTCGGCGGGGTTTTCGGTCGACCCGTCGTCGACGACGATCACCTCGTCGGGTGGCCGGTCCTGCGCGAACGCGCTCGTCAGCGCATCGGGCAGAAAACGCGCGTCGTTGAAGGTGGTGATGACGATGGCCACGGTGCTCGACGCCGCCAGCGATGCCGCCGGCGTCGGCGTCCTCGCGGCCGCATCGGGCCGCGTGGCCTCGTGATCTGCGCCGGGCGCTCGCCCCGTCATCGCGACGGCTCCGACCGTCGCCGACACGGAATCCCGGCCCGGGCCGTCGAGGCCCAGGCGAACGCCGGCACATCGGCCGGGCGGCGACCGGAAGAGCGCCGCCGGCCGTTGGGCAACCTGCCACCCGATGCTGCCATGTCGTGACGCATTCAGCCCTGCCTTGCCCGACCATGCAGTCACACCCGAGCAAGGCCCCTGAAGCACGGCGCGGTCCATGGTTCACCCTATCATATCGCCGGATAGCGGTCTGCACGCCGCGCCGCCGAAAGCGCCTTCCACGGCCTCCAGATAGGCCGGTGCGCGTCCGTGGTGATCTGCACCAGGTTCGCCAGCCGCGCCGCAAATCATCCATGAACTCGATTGCCGTGGCGCTCGACCGATCCCCTACCTCGTAGGCCAGGATCATCTTGTTATCGCTGCACAGCGCAGTCCACGTCCACACGTCGCCGGCGCCGCTGGGTGCGGCCTTCGCGGTCGGGACGTTCTTCGCCTTGGCGTAGCAGAACGACCAGATTCATCGCACTGCACCCAAGTAGCCTTCACGTCGCGCACCGTCTCGTCGTGATAGGCGGCGCAGGCTTCCCCTGCCTCGACCAACAGCTTCGTGACCGTGTTGATGCTGACGCCAACCGTCCGGCTGATCGACCGCATGGACGATCCCTCGACCAGCAGGCTCAGGATCATGACACGCTTGTGCAGGGGCAATTTGTTCATGCCCCTACAATATGAACTTTTTTGCTTAGCGTCAAGCATAAGATTGGGGATTTACATTAGGAACCCCACGTGCTATATGCGCGATTGCACGTGGGGCTCAGTTTGGATTGCGCGCCCGCCCGGACTTGAACCGGGAACCTGGGGGTACGAACCACACGCTCTATCCAGTTGAGCTACGGGCGCATCGATGGGTGAGGGGTTGCCGCCCCTCACCCGAAGATGTCGTTTATCTTCTCATTGTGCACCTCCTCTCCGGTCTTCACCGGATCGCTTTGGGGTTGATCCGAGGCCGATGACGCCCCGCTCTCAGGGGGAGCGCCATCGGCCTTTTCCTTGACCAGCGTCCAACCGGACCGGCCATGCGATTGGAAGTCAGGGGACTTCGACAACAGCGAACTCACGACGTTCTGGGGAACAGAGCCACCGACCTCAATGTTGTTAGCGGCCAGCATCTCCATTACGTCGCGTGTCGGAGTGGGCGCCGCCCTTCCACGAAGGTGCGCCCGTGCCGCCTCCAGAATAGCGGCGCTCGATCCAGAGGCGAACGGACGCCGGTGTGGCGATCGTGGGCCGGTGACGATCCGCCGCTGCCTTGCTCGGGGTCGCCGGGCGCTCGGACCTGGGCGACCTCGACGGCGTGGTGGCCGGGGCTTCCGACGTCGATCTCGCCCAACCGGCACACATCATCGCGCCTGCAGTCCCGCCCCGAAGGGAAACAAAAAATTAACGATCATTGACTAAACATCCCCGCGATACGGCGCCCGCCGACCCGAGCACGTCACCGTGGTGAGGGGAAAGTGGCAGCGCTGATCACTTCCAGTCCGATCATCGCGACAACTCGGTCCCGGGCGCCTCGAGCCAAGGCGAGGGAATGAGCGATGAGACTGCACGATTGTCTGTACCCGCAGGTGGCCGCGGTCGCGTTCGGCATGAGGCGAGGCGGTGGGGCCGGGGTCGTCGGGGTCTCCCGAGCAGCGGACAGCATCTCGATCACTGCCGACGATGGCACCTCCGTCCAGATTCCCGCGGCCTCGCAGGTGTCGGCCGGCGTGATGGGCAGTTCGGACAAGGCAAAACTCGATGCGTTGTCGGGCGCGCGCATATCGCTGCGGTCGGACCTGGCGGCGGCCGACGTGCCGGCGGAGGTGGCCTCGGTGCGGACGGACGGCTATGCGGCGCCCGGCGACCTGGGCTCTGGGCTCTACGTGCGACGGCCCGACGAGCCGCCGCACGAGGGCAAGGTGCAGTCGGCGGACGGCGCCTGGTGGGAGCTGGCGCCCGAGGCGCAGGTGCGCGCGACGCAGTTCGGCGCGACCGAGGGCGCCGACATCACCGCCGCCGTCCAGAACGCGATCAACTTCGCGGCCTACGGCGCGACGAGCGGCGGGACGCGCACGTCAAAGCCGGCCGACGTGCTGATCGACATCCGCCGGGGCACGCTCTCCGACACGATCCAGGTCGGCTACGGGCTGGATTTCCAGACGGTCATCGTGCGCGGGCTGGGGCAGGGATACGTCAATTCGGCGCAGGACATGGGCACGGTGCTGACCTGCACCATGACAGACCGGCCGGCCTTTGCGATGAGCGCCACCCGGGACTCGCGCCTGTCCGACCTGACCATCATCGGGGCGGCCGACAGCGACATCCAGGCCATCGGGCCGACGGGCAAGGGGCCGACGCTGGAGGCAACCTGGGACGCCGCGCTTACTGCCGCCGGGGTGACGCCGGGCCGGCGCTATGCCCCCTATGCCGGCATCGCCATCGACCCCTATGCCGGGACCGCGCCGGCGACGGCCTACCCGGACGTGACGTGCCCGTCCTGGATCGAGCCTGCGTTCACCCGCTACGGCAAGAAGCGCAGCACGGCCCCGGCGATCGAGCGCGTCACCATCCGCGGCTTCGAGGTCGGGATTGCGCAGACGCCTGCCGACATCGACTCGAACGGCGACTTTCCGACCATGCGGCACGTCCGCTTCGACGGCAACAAGTGGGCGTTCTCGACGGGCAACAATCAGGGGCGCGTCCCCACGTTCTATTCGTGCCAGTTCGCCGACATCTGGACGGTCTACACGGACAATACGCACGGCAAACAGAACGGCACCAGCAATGGCCTGTTCCTTTCATGCGGTTTCGGCGGATTCATAGGACGCTTGTTCTCGCTCGCCACGCTGGCCAGGGGTGGGATGACCTTCCAGACTTGCGACATCGAGAGCCTGCACAGGATCGGCGACATCGCGTCGTCTGCGACCGGTCAGATCGGCGTCTGGTTCCGCGACAGCTCGTTGAATTTCCGGCATAGCGACACGAACGGCCACCCTGCCAACATTCTCGACGGCAACGGCAGCCGCGGGATGGTTGGCTTCGATGGGGGTGACATTCTGTTTGCGTCGGTCGGTTCGGTCCTCGATGCCCGCGTCAAGGTCATCAACGGCACGATGGTCAACTTCACCGACGGAGCGGGGAGCCGGGACAAGGCCTACGGACAGGTCGCATCGAACGCCCTGGCCGGCGGGTTCGTGCTCAGCCCGAATGACCTCGTGCCGGAGTTCGAGTGTGTCTTCGCGTCCTACGACCTCGATGCCGGAATCAATCACGGCGCCCTGCTGCTGGGCCCGGAGTGCCGGGAGACGGGGCGCGCGTTTACCGTGCCCCTGTGGTCCGGCGCTGTGCAGCGCGGCGGGGGGGCGATCAAGCGTCGCCGCGAGGCGCTGCGCCGCCCGGTCCTGTTCGATCGCCGCGACCGATCGAGCGGCGCCTACGGCTCTGCGCCCGTGCGATCCGGGCTGACGATCAGCTTCAACGCCGGCTCGCTGGCGACAAACCAGCAGAACGCCGTCCAGCAGGGATACCGCAACGGCGGCGTGATCCGCGACACGGTGACGGGGACGGTGATGTTCATCCGCTCGGTCGATCACGCGACGGGCGCGATCGAGGCCGAGCTTCAGAACAACTACATCGCGGACGGCGCCGGCGGCTACGATCTGTTCGACGACGGGTTCGTGCTTTCGGCGGGCGTCTGGGACGTCATCGGGACGGCCGTCTACCTGGCGCCGCAGCCGATCATGGGCACGACCTCGACGACTGCCGCGACCATCGCGGTCGAGGCCACGCTGGACGCGCCGGACGGCGCCTACGGCCTGGCGGTCGGCGACTGGCTGTTCGAGGATCTGTGGCCGGCCGCGCAGACCTTCTCGTCGACGGGCCGGGCGAAGATCGCCGCTATCGCCGCAGGCGGCGCCATGGCCGCCGGCACCATCACGATGGGCGGCAACGCGAACGTGACGCACGCGAGGGCGCTCTCATTCGACTGGTGGGTCAGGGCCGAGCCGGCGAACGAGGCCGCCAGGTAGGCGTCGCGGGCAAGCGGACCGCTGCGCGGCAGGATCGCCGCTGCAGTCCGCATCGCCAGGCATGACGCTTCGACGCTGGGCCTCGGGGGCGCGCAGCCCCGGCGCCTCGCGATCTGTCTGTCTCAGGCGACCCGGCTGCGAGGCTTCAGGGTCTCGGTGTCGACCACGGAATCGGGGGCAACCAGCACATATGCCGACAGGTCGCGGCGCAGCCAGAAGGTGCGCTCGCGCACCGTCAGGGTGAACTCACCGGCGATATCGGCCAGTTGCTGGCCGTCCTCCAGCGCCAGGCCCGTGTTCAGCGCCATGCCCGCGACGCGCGCGATGCTGCGGTAGGCGTCGCGCGCATTGCACGGGCGCGGTGCCAACTCCAGCTCGCGGCCGATGAAGTGCCGCATGCCGTAGGTCACCATGCCCGTCGCGAGCGCCGGATCGTAGCCGCTGGGCACGACACTGGCGAAGCTGACCCAGGTGCTGAGCGGCATCCGGCCGGCCAGGATCTTCTCGGCGGCGTCGGCGAAGCTCTGTGGCGCACTCAACACCCAGCCCTCGCGCCACAGCACGGCGCTGACCGGCGCGACGCGGAGGGCGGCAGTGGCGACGAAATGCACCGCGGCTGCATAGGCCTCGGCGCCCTCCAGCCCCGGCAGGTCGCCGCCGCAGGTGATCTCGACGGCGCCGACATGGTTGCGAATGGCCGGCTCGGGATCCCAGCCGCGAACCGGGACCAGCGGCGGCGACAGCCGCTCGGCGGGAACCTGGCCCGGCAGCATCTGCATGGTGACCTTGGCGCCGTCGATCATCGCCGCCCCTGGCCTCTCGGGCGCGAGGGCGGGCCTGGCGTCGATCTGGCCGATGGTCGGAAATCGCATCGCCGCCGTCGCGGCCACCGCCTCGACGTCCAGCTCCCATTCGTCCTCCAGCAGGAGGATGGCGCTGAACTGGCGTGTCGTCCGGTGCGGGGCGGGCGCGACGGTCAGCCTGCCCGAGGGCTGGACCAGCCGGAAGCCGACCGCCTCGCGCGGGGGCTGCTTCTCCGCGCCGCCGATCAGGGCCGAGACCGGCTCCGACGCGGAACCCGAACGCCACGATGTCGGAAGACGCATCATTACGAAGACCATCCTCAGGCCATTGTTCTTACGTTAAAATTATCCTTCTGGTTCGTGGAGATTTCGTGGCAATTTTGCCCTATTCGACGCCCCGAACCCGCCGATGAGCACGAGAATTCGCACTTTGCAACGGAATAACGAAGATTCTGTCTTATGGTGAAACAGAACCGTAGGCCGATTCGGACACAATCCAGCTGCGCCCCACCCGGGTGAAACCGCGCCGCCCTGTTCGGCCGCGAGGCAGGCGCCCGGCCGAGGCCGCGACCGTTGCCTGGGCTGGTCGTGGGTCAAGCCGCAACCAGAGGTTGTTTCCGGCTGTCTAGCTCCGGAGCGCCGTGCCGTGGCCCTCGGCCAGGTCGGGCGGCAGTGACTCCTCGACCAGGTGCGCGAACGCCTCCTCGAGCGACAGCACGCGCTGGCCCTTCTCGCCGAGGCGCCGGACCGAGACGGTGTGCCCTTCAACCTCCTGCCGGCCGACGGCGAGGATGACGGGCACATGCGCGTCAGAGTGCTCGCGGACCTTGTAGTTGATCTTCTCGTTGCGCCTGTCGACCTCGACCCGCATCCCCGCCGAGCGGAAGCGCGCCGCGACCTGCTCGGCGTACTCGTCGGCGTCCGAGACGATGGTCGCGACGACGATCTGCCGCGGCGCCAGCCACAGCGGAAAGCGTCCGGCGGTGTTCTCGATCAGGATACCCAGGAATCGCTCGAAGCTGCCAAGGATCGCCCGGTGCATCATCACCGGCCGCTTCTTCGAGCCGTCCGCGGCCACATATTCGGCGTCCAACCGCTCTGGTAGGTTGAAATCGGCCTGAAACGTGCCGCATTGCCATTCGCGGCCGATCGCGTCGGTCAGCTTGAAGTCCAGCTTCGGGCCATAGAAAGCGCCCTCGCCGGGATCGACCTCGTAGTCGTTCGTCACCTTGCGGACGGCGTTCTCCAGCGCCGCCTCGGCCTTGTCCCAGACCTCGTCCGAGCCGACCCGCACCTCGGGCCGCGTCGAGAACTTGATGTCGAAGCTGGCGAAGCCGAGATCGCGGTAGACCGAGCCCAGCAGCTCGATGAAGCGCGCGGTCTCGTCCTCGATCTGGTCCTCGGTGCAGAAGATGTGCGCATCGTCCTGGGTGAAGCCGCGAACACGCATCAACCCATGCATCGAGCCGGAGGGCTCGTAGCGGTGGCACGAGCCGAACTCGGCCAGCCGCAGGGGCAGGTCGCGGTAGCTCTTCAACCCATGGTTGTAGACCTGGACGTGGCCGGGACAGTTCATCGGCTTCAGGGCGTTCACGCGCTTTTCCTGCGCGTGCTCTTCCTCGACCTCGGCGATGAACATGTTCTCGCGATACTTCTCCCAGTGGCCGGATTTTTCCCACAGCTTGCGGTCGATCAGCTGCGGCGTCTTGATTTCCTTGTAGCCGGCGGACTTCAGCCGGCGGCGCATGTAGTCCTCGAGCACCCGGTAGACGGCCCAGCCGTTCGGGTGCCAGAACACCATGCCCGGCGCCTCCTCCTGCATGTGGAAGAGCTCCATCTCGCGGCCGATGCGCCGGTGGTCGCGCTTCGCCGCTTCCGCCAGCATGTGCAGGTGCGCCTCGAGGTCCTGTCTGTTGCGGAAGGCGACCCCGTAGATGCGCTGCAGCATGCTGTTGCGGCTGTCGCCGCGCCAGTAGGCCCCGGCGACGCTCATCAGCTTGAAGGCGTCCGGCGGCACCTGCCCGGTATGCGCCAGGTGCGGGCCGCGGCAGAGGTCCTGCCAGTGCCCGTGCCAATACATCTTTATCGCCTGGTCCGCGGGGATCGCCTCGACCAGCTCGACCTTGTAGGGCTCGTCGCGCTGGCGGTAGAAGTCGATCGCCGCCTGCCGCTCCCAGGTCTCGCAGCGCACCGGGTCGCGGGCGGCGATGATCTGGCGCATCCGGACCTCGATCTTCTCCAGGTCCTCCGGCGTGAACGGCTCGGCGCGGTCGAAGTCGTAATACCAGCCGTTCTCGATGACCGGCCCGATCGTCACCTTGGTGTCGGGCCACAGCTCCTGTACGGCGCGCGCCATGATGTGCGCGGCGTCGTGGCGGAGCAGTTCCAGCGTGTCCCTGTCCTTGGCGGTCAGGATCTCGAGCGCGATGTCCTGCTCCAGCGGCTCGGAGAGGTCCGCCACGCGCCCGTCTATGCGCGCCGCCAGCGCCGACTTGCCGAGCGAGGTCGAGATGTCCGCTGCCACCTCGCCGCCCGTCGTCCCGGCCTCGTACTCGCGCACGGAGCCGTCGGGCAGGGTGATCTTGACGTGCTTGGACATCGCTGGCCTCGGGATTGGGGGTAAGTATGCGCGGCAAATGGCGCTGCCGGGCGTGCCCTGTCAAGCCGGGGCGCCGCGCCGCGCGCCGGGGTCAGCGGATTGCCGCTATCGGCCCATCCGGCAGCCCGTTGACGAACTGGTGGACGTAAGGATTGCCGGAGCTGTCGATCTCGCCGACCGGCCCCTCCCACTGGATGACGCCCTCGTGCAGCATGGCGACGCGGTCGGCGATCCTGCGGACGCTCGTCATGTCGTGCGTGATCGTCATGGCGGTGACGCCCATCTCGACGACGATCTCGCGGATCAGGTCGTTGATGACGTCGGCCATGATCGGGTCGAGCCCGGTGGTGGGCTCGTCGAAGAAGATGATCTCGGGCTCGGCGGCGATGGCGCGGGCGAGGCCGACGCGCTTCTGCATGCCGCCGGAAAGCTCGGCCGGGAAGAGGTCGGCGGTCTCGGCCGTCAGGCCGACCCGGCGCAGCTTCTCGATGGCGATGTCGCGCGCCTCGGCGCGCGGTCGGCGGCGGTGACCCTGGAGCAGCCGGAAGGCGACGTTCTGCCAGACCGGCAGGGAGTCGAACAGCGCGCCCCCCTGGAACAGCATGCCGAACTTGTCGAGCAGCCGCTCGCGCGATCGGCCGCGCAGGCGGCTCACGTCCTCGCCGTCGACGCGGATCGTGCCGCTGTCGGGCCGGATGATGCCGAGCACGCATTTCAGCGTCACCGACTTGCCGGTGCCCGAGCCGCCGATGATGACCATCGACTGCCCGCGTGCCACCGTCAGCTCGACGCCGCGCAGAACCTGCTTGCGACCGAACGCCTTGGCGACGTGGATCATCTCGATCTTGGGTGTCGTTGCGTAGTCGGGGGCAGCGCCGCCGTCGGTGCCGGGCGCGGCGCGCGCGACCGGCGCCCCCTCCGCCTCGGAGGGAGGGCGGGGAGGAGGTGTGCCGCTCATGTCGTGAACAGCGCCTCGGTCAGAAGGTAGTTCGAGCCGAGGATCAGGATCGAGGCGGTGACGACGGCGTTGGTCGTCGCCAGGCCGACGCCCTGCGCCCCGCGGCCCGAGTTGTAGCCGTGGAAGCAGCCCATCAGCGCGATGATGAAGCCGAAGACGGCGGCCTTGATCAGCCCCGAGACGATGTCGCCTGCCGTCAGGAATTCCCAGGTGGCGTTGATGTAGGTGCCAGGGGTGAAGTCCAGCCGCGTCACGCCGACCAGGAAGCCGCCGAGGATGCCGATGATGTCGCCGACGAAGGCGAGCAGCGGCAGCGTCAGGGTCGCCGCCAGCAGGCGCGGCGCGACCAGGTACTTCATCGGGTTGGTGCTGAGCGTCGTCAGCGCGTCGATCTGCTCAGTGACCCGCATCGTGCCCAGTTCTGCGGCAATCGAGGCCGAGATGCGCCCCGCCACCATCAGCCCGCCCAGCACCGGCCCCAGTTCGCGCGTCATGGCCAGCGCCACGATGTTCGGCACAACCGAGGCAGCGTTGAAGCGCGTGCCTCCAGCATAGATCTGCAGCGCCAGCGCGCCGCCGGTGAACAGCGTCGTCATCCCGACGACAGGCAGCGAGAAATAGCCGATGCGCAGAATCTGCCGGCCGAACTCGGCCGGGTACCAGGGCGGCATGAAGACGTTGACGACGCCGAGCGCCGCGAAGATCACGAGCGCCCCCGTCGCCTGGCAGAGCCCGATGACGGCGGCGCCGATGCCGGCCAGAAAACCCGTGATGCTGGTCAGGACGGCCATCGCTCTCCACCGGATTGCCCGGGTCCGTATAGAGGGGCAGGGCGGCCCTGCCAAGGAGGCCAGAACGAAAGAAGCGCCCCGCAGGGCGCTTCCTAGCTGATCTGGAGAGGGGTCTTCAGGCCGTCCCGGACGCGCCGCGACGCCAGCCCATAAAGCCGAGCCCGCCGAGCGCCGAGAGAAGCAGCGGGAGCGCCGCCGGGAGCGGGACGGCATCGATGCGGCCGTACAGCGAGACCTGGCTGATGTTTCTCGAGCTCAGGTCAGTCGTGTCCAGGAATGGGGAAGAGTATATCCCCGCGAGAATGCCGTCGATCCCGATCAGGGCCGAAGACAACAGATACGCCACGTAATTCTGGGGCTCGGTGTTTGCGCCGGCTCCGCCCTTGAAGACGAGCAGCGCCTCGTCGAAGAGCGTTCCCGTCAGATCAACCAGGAACGATCCGCTCAGTTGATCGCCGGTAATGGTCAGGGCAGCAGCGTCGCCTCTCTCGGTGCCGTCGAGATCATTGTCCCTGGAGATGAAGGACCAGCCGTCGCCGAAGATGTTGTCAACGTTGACCCGAAGCGTGTTCGGCGGCAAAGGTGCGCCAACGTTCAGAGCGTCGTTCGTGGTCGATCCGATCTCGCACCCGCTGTTCAAACTGACAGAGGCCGTAACCGTCGCGGTGCACGTCGCGGCCGAGGCGGACGAGGCCGAGAGCAGCGATCCAAACGCCGCCAACGCCGCCACAGTTGCAAATGGTAGCAGGCCAATCTTCATGATGCTTCACCTATAAGGTTTTCGCCTTCGTGCGGCGCCATTGCCGCGAGTCTCTCTGCCCCATTTATGCCAAATTGTGGCGCGGGTGGGAAGGGAAACCGCATCGTAAGATGTTTGAATGCTGCTTCCGGTTGTAAGCGCCCGAGCATCTCAACGTTTGGATGAGGTGAATCATGCCGCTACGACCGGAAATGCAGCGAAGCGCAACGGTTTTGGTCCGCGATCCCCGAATCAGGCGCTTGAGGCGGTCAGCGACCCATTGTGGCAAATGAAGGCCCGGGGTTTCCGCCGGGCCTTCATTTGCTCGGTCTTTCTCTCAGCCGCATTTCTCCATCCCGACGTGGTCGCGACCCGTCGGGCCGGCATAGAGCTGTCGGGGACGGCGGATCTTGTCGTGCGCGTCCATGATCATCTCCTTTCGCCGGGAGGCCGGCCGACCCGTGCGGCAGGATGCGTAGAGAGCATGAACAGCGCGATCAGGCGGTCTTGACCGCGCGACGCCTCCAGCCGAAGAAGCCGAGGCCGCCAAAGGCAGACAGCAGCAGCGGCAACGCGGCCGGGAGAGGAACCGGCGGCGGGCCCGGGTTCCGGCCGTCGGCAAGGTAGTAGACCGAGCCGTGCGACAGACCCATCGCCGATCCGCCGGGGCCGGCCGTGGTCCACGTTCCGCTCGTGGCATCGACCAGGAACGCAGCGAACGAGTCCGCCTGCTTCAGGGTGACGACGACCTGGGACGCCAGCGCGAACGCATCCAAGTTGATCGCCCAGCTACCCGGCGACGTCTCACCAGCCGTCGGAGAGTCAGTGAAGAAAATCACACCGTCGCCGCCCGATTCGTCACCAGCCTTGTCGCCCAAAATCCAGCCGGTATTGCTGAACATCGAGAAGCTGCTGTCGATCGTGTTCGTATCGTTCGCGTTGCTGACGCATAAACTGTCAGTCGCGGATGCTAGAGTGTAGTTGACCGTCTGAGGCCCACTTAGGCGCTGCAGGACTGGGTCGCAGCCGAGGCAGTCGAAACGGCGAGCAGGCACGCGAGCCCTGCTGCTGCAGCCGTATATGTACGCATCATAACAACACTCCTGAGAGCGGGTCGTTATCGTCGGCGCCAATCGCCGCCCGATTCCCGCCCAGTTTATGCCACAATGTTTAACAGATAGAAAGGTTCCATTCATGCGCGGGGCGGCATCAACATATAGACGAAATTCCCGTTACGGGTACAGGATTCAGCCGAGCCGCGACAAGGTGCAACAAAAATTTGGAAAAATGCGAAGAAATTTTCACGTATAAGTTGCATCGATCCCGACATCGGGATGTCGTCTGCGTCAAATCATGGCACAAAAAAGGCCTGGTGCTTGCCGGGCCTTGCTGAACGGGCCGGTTATGCGTCAGCCCCGCTTCTCGATGCCTGCTTGGTCTTGTTCCTCGTTCCTCCATCATCCCGTGGGAACGAGGTCCACAGGCGGGCGATGCCAGGCGCACCCTCACGCGAAAGGGTCGGCCTGCGAAGCGGGGCAGCGCCCTTTGGTCGCGATCAGGCGATCTTGCCCGCGCGACGCCTCCAGCCGAAAAATCCAAGGCCGCCAAAGGCAGACAGCAGCAGCGGCAGCGCGGCCGGGAGAGGAACGACAGACGCCGAATACTTCGTCGATCCTCCGTCATTGAGAGCCTGCATGTGGATCTGCGCAAACGGATTCCGGGGGGTGCCCAGAAACATGTTGCTCAGCAAGGCGTTGGTCAGCGTGAACTCGGAGGACTCACCGGGGTTCATCGCGCTGGCGGCCGACGTCGGGAAGCCGATGGAAATGTCGAAGTCGTTGCTCGCATCGGTGATCGGCTTCTTCTGAAGCGACGGATTGGTCTTGATGCCGACATCGAACGTGTTGTGGGCGATCCCGCCAGTGTCGGTTATTCCGATGTTCTGCAGATCGCTCGCGGTACCATTGTAGCCGAGCAGTAGCAGCGTGAGCTTGCTCCCAGAGTGCGCGGCGAGTGTATTGGTGAATGTGAACTGGACGTCGTTGCCAGACTGGACCGCTTCAAGCGTCGCCAGCTGAGTCGTCCCCAGGTCCTCACCGGACTCGAGCGTCGTGAAGGTGACAACGACCGCCTGCGCGGCGTTCGCAACGCAGAGCCCAAAAGCGAGCACGGCTGCCGCCGCGGAATATGTACATAAACGCTTCATTTCGTGACTCCAGTGACCGTCGGCGCCAATCGCCTCCGAATCTTGCCCCTTTTATGCCACAATGTTTAAGCGACAGAAAGGCCCGCTTAATGCTCGGGGCACGCCCTCAACATATAGATGAAACGGCCCTGGTGGCCACAAAACGCAGGCCAAGCACAAGAAGAGGCGACAAAATCTCTGAAGAATGGGAAAGATATTACACGTAAAGGTTGCGTCGCCAGGGGCGCGGCGATGACGCCCGCGCCGAATCATGGCACAAAAAAGGCCCGGCACTTGCCGGGCCTTGCCACAATCCGCCGACGGGTGCGTCAGGCGCGGTTCTCGACATCCACGTAATCCCGCCGCACCGGGCCGACATAGAGCTGTCGGGGACGACCGATCTTGCCGTGATCGTCCTCGATCATCTCCTTCCACTGCGAGATCCAGCCGACCGTGCGGCTGAGCGCGAAGATCGGCGTGAACAGCGAGGTCGGGAAGCCCATCGCCTCGAGGATGATGCCCGAGTAGAAGTCGACGTTCGGGTACAGCTTTTTCGAGACGAAGTACTCGTCCTCCAGCGCCCGCTTCTCCAGCGCCTGGGCGACCTGCAGGATCGGGTTCTTCTCGACGCCCATGACGGCCAGGACCTCCTTGGCCGTCTCCTGCATGACCTTCGCGCGGGGGTCGTAGTTCTTGTAGACGCGATGGCCGAAGCCCATCAGGCGGAAGCTGTCGTTCTTGTCCTGCGCCTTCCTGACGTACTCGTCGACGCGGTCGGGCGTGCCGATTTCCTTCAGCATCTCGAGGCAGGCCTGGTTGGCGCCGCCATGCGCCGGGCCCCAGAGGCTGGCGACGCCGGCCGCGATGCAGGCGAACGGGTTGGCCTGGCTCGAGCCGGCCAGCCGCACCGTCGAGGTCGAGGCGTTCTGCTCGTGATCGGCGTGCAGCGTCATGATCCGGTCCATGGCGCGCGCCAGGACGGGATCGACCACGTACTCCTCGCAGGGCACGGCGAAACACATGTGCAGGAAGTTCGTCGCGTAATCGAGGTCGTTGCGCGGATAGATGAACGGCTGGCCGATCGAGTACTTGTAGGCCCAGGCGACGATCGTCGGCAGCTTGGCGATCATCCGGATGCTGGCGACCTCGCGCTGCCACGGGTCGTTGATGTCGGTCGAGTCGTGGTAGAAGGCCGACATCGCGCCCATCACGCCGCAGACTACCGCCATCGGGTGCGCGTCGCGCCGGAAGCCGCGGTAGAAATACTGCATCTGCTCGTGCAGCATCGTGTGATTGGTCACACGCCCCTCGAAGTCCTCGGCCTGCTGCGGCGTCGGCAGCTCGCCGTAGAGCAGCAGGTAGCAGACCTCGAGATAGTGGCTCTTGTCGGCGAGCTGCTCGATCGGATAGCCGCGATACAGCAGCTCTCCCTTGTCGCCGTCGATATAGGTGATTGCCGACTGGCACGAACCGGTGGAGGTGAAGCCCGGGTCGTAGGTGAAGACGCCAAGCTCGGCGTAGAGCCGGCGAATATCGACCACCGACGGGCCGATGGTGCCGTCGTAGACCGGCGTCTCGAAGGTCTTGCCGTCGACGGTGATCGTCGCTGTGCGGGTTGTCGTGTCGGCCATTCTCGTCCCTTTCTGCGGCGCGGCGGCAGAAATACCGGCGCCTTCGGGGTTGCTATGTGCGCCCGGTCGCGGCGTCGTCGAGCCGTGCCAGCGTTTCCTCCCGGCCGAGCGTCTCCACCACGTCGAAGACCCCCGGACTGACCGAGCGGCCGGTCAGCGCCGCACGCAGCGGCTGGGCGACCTTGCCGAGCTTCAACTGCTCCTCCTCGGCGAAGGAGCGCACGATCTGTTCGATGGGTCCGGCCTTCCATTCGCTAGCATCGCGCAGCCGGGGGGTCAATCGAGCGAGCATGGCACGGCCATCCCCATCGAGATGTTTCGCCGCCTTCTCGTCGGGCGCGAAGGGGCGCTCGGCCAGGATGTAATGCGCCATCTCGATGATATCGAGCAGCGTCTTGGCGCGCTCCTTGAGCCCCGGCATCGCCTGCGCCAGCCGCGCCCGTCGGTCGGCGTCGAGCGGCGGACGGCCCTGCGCGCCCAGCAGCTCCTCGACGCGGGCGACCAGCTCGGAATCGTCGGTCATGCGGATGTGCTGGCCGTTCAGGCTTTCCAGCTTGGCGAAGTCGAAGCGGGCGGCCGAGCGGCCGACGGCGTCCAGGCCGAACCACTCGATGGCCTGCGCGTCGCTGAAGACCTCGTCGTCGCCATGGCTCCAGCCGAGGCGCGCCAGGTAGTTGCGCACCGCCGCCGGCAGATAGCCCATGTCGCGGTACTCGATGACGCTGGTCGCCCCGTGCCGCTTCGACAGCTTGGCCCCGTCGGGGCCGTGGATCAGTGGCAGGTGGGCGAACACCGGCGTCTTCCACCCGAGCGCGCGGTAGATCAGCGCCTGGCGCGCCGCGTTCGTCAGGTGGTCGGCGCCGCGGATGACGTGCGTGATGCCCATGTCGTGGTCGTCGACGACGACGGCGTGCATGTAGGTCGGCGTGCCGTCCGAGCGGAGCAGGATCAGGTCGTCGAGCTGGTCGGCGTCCCAGGCGACGCTGCCCTGCACGGCATCCTCGATCTCGACCTTGCCTTCGCGCGGCGCCTTGAGCCGGACCGTGTGGGGCGCGTCCGGCCAGTCGGCCGGGTCGCGGTCGCGCCACGGGCTGACGAAGAGCGGCGGCCGGCCCTCGGCCTTCGCCTGCTCGCGGAAGGCGTCGATCTCCTCGGCGGTCGCGAAGCAGCGATAGGCGGTGCCTGCGTCCAGCATCTGGCGGGCGGCCTCGGCGTGGCGCTCGACGCGGCTGGCCTGGCTGACGGCCTCGCCGTCCCAGTCGAGCCCCAGCCACCTCATGCCGTCATAGATCGCCTGCGTCGCCTCGGGTGTCGAGCGGGCGCGGTCGGTGTCCTCGATGCGCAGCAGGAAACGCCCGCCGTGGTGGCGGGCGAACAGGCGGTTGAACAGCGCCGTCCGTGCGCCGCCGATGTGCAGGAAGCCGGTCGGCGACGGCGCGAAGCGGGTGACGACCTCCGTTTCGGGCTCGGTCATGCGGCGGGGTCCCTGTGGAATTTGCTTGCTGTGCGCCCCGCGCCCGTGGAAGCGTGGGCAGCGGGGTGATCCGGCGGGCTTTATGGGCCAGGAGGGCCGGTCGGACAAGGTGCGCCTGACACCCTCTCTCGAGAGGCTCTACCGCGTCGAAAGCCGCCGCTTCGTGCTGTGGCTGCCGGTCTTTCTCGGCGTCGGCATCTGGGCCTATTTCGCGCTGCCTGTCGAGCCGGCGCCGGGCTGGGGCTGGCTCTGGGCGGGGCCGGCGCTGGTCATCGCGACCGGGCTGGCCCGGCGCGCCGGATGGGGCGCGCTGGCGCTCTGCTGGGCGGGCTTCGCGCTCGCCGCGGGATTCGGGCTGGCCATCCTGTCGGCGCGCATGGCCGATGCGCCGCAGGTGCGCTGGCCGCTGGGCGAGACCGTCGAGGGGCGCGTCATCGAGGTCTCGCGCTCGGCCTCCGGCGCGCCGCGGCTGCTGCTCGACCGGGTCGTCGTCTATGGCGTCGAGCCAGAGGAGACGCCGGTTCGGCTGCGGCTGACCGTCCTGGACGGCGGGCTTGGCGGCGGCCCGGATGGGGCAGGCGAGGCCGGACCCGCGCCGGGTCAGCGCGTCCGCGTCTATGCCAGCCTGATCCCGACGGGCGAGCCGGTCGAGCCCGGCGCCTTCGACTTCCACCGCCGCGCCTTCTTCGAGCGGCTGGGCGGGATCGGCCTGACGCGCGGCCACCTGCTGGTCGTGCCGGGGCTGGAGAGCGGCTGGATCGACCACGCGTGGATGGCGATTGCCCGCACGCGCCACGCGCTGTCGCGCTACTTGCGCGCCGTACTGCCCGGCCGGCAGGGGGCGTTCGCCGCGGCGATCATCGTCGGCGACCGCGCGGCCATCGACGACGCCGACGCCGAGGCGCTGCGCGCCGCCAACCTGTCGCACCTGCTGGCGATCTCCGGGCTGCACATGGGCATCCTGACCGGGCTGGTCTTCGGGCTGGTGCGGCTGCTGCTGGCGGCGCTGCCGTGGACGGCCTATCGGCTGTCAACCAAGAAGACGGCGGCCGTGGCGGCGCTGGCGGCGGGGCTGGCCTACCTGCTGCTCTCCGGCGCGACGGTGGCGACGCAGCGCGCCTTCATCATGGTCGCGGTGGCGTTCACGGCGGTGCTGCTGGACCGGCCGGCCATCACGATGCGGGCGCTGGCGGTGGCGGCCGTCGTCATCCTGGTGATCCGGCCGATCAGCCTGCTCGACGCCGGCTTCCAGATGAGCTTTGCCGCGACCGGTGCGCTGGTCGCCGGCTACGAGGCGCTGCGCGGCTGGCGGGCGCGGCACCCCCACGTCCGGGTGCGGCGGGCGGAGGGCTGGCGCGACCGGCTGGGATGGATGCTGCGGCTGGCCGCGGTCTACGTCGCGGCGTTGCTGTTCACCAGCGCGCTGGCCGGCGCCGCGACCGCGCCGATCGCCGCCTGGCACTTCAACCGCACGGCGCCCTACGGGCTGCTCGCGAACCTGCTGGCGGTGCCGGTGATGGGCCTCTGGATCGCGCCGCTGGCCTGCATCTCGGCGGCCGTCGCGCCGCTCGGCCTTGCCGAGCCGGTGCTGCGCGCCATGGGATTGGGCATCGAGCACATCCTGGTCGTCGCGCACTGGGTCGGAGGCCTGCCCGGCGCCGTCCAGCCGGTGCGCGCCGCCGGGCCGGCGGTGCTGGCGCTGATCGCGCTCGGCGGGCTGTGGCTGGCGCTCTGGCGCGGCACCTGGCGGCTGGCCGGCGCGGCCGGCATCGCGGCGGCGCTGGTGCTCTGGCATTTCGCGCCGCCGCGGCCCGCGCTGCTGGTCGCGCCCGGCGGCATGCTGGTCGGGCTGATGGGGCCGGAGGGCCGCGTCCTCGACAAGGAGAGCGCCCAGAGCTTTGCCGCCGAGACCTGGCTTCGCCGCGATGGCGACGCGCGGACGCAGGCGGTGGCGGCGGCGCGCCCCGGGCTCGCGCGCGCCGGGCGGGATGTCGGCGGCGGCTTTGCAAATGGCTGGCGGCTGGAGGTCGGGGGTGGAAGACCCGAGCCGGCCGACCTCGCCCGGCTCTGCCGGCCGCGCACGCTGGTGATTGCCCGGAACGGCGGGCCGGTCGAGGGGCCCTGTCTCTATTTCGGCGAGGAGGAGCTCCGCGCCGCCGGCGCGCTTGCGGTCAGCACCGATGGCGACGGGCTGGCGGTTCGCCGCGGCCGCGACGACAGCCGCGGACGGCTGTGGGCGCCGCCGTAACGGAGGTGTCGCGTCCGGCGGGAGATCCCCGCGCGAGCGGGGATGATGGTCGGGGAAGACGGGCGGGTCCGGTCTGAGCGGATGCGGATATAACCCGAGAGGCGGGCGCGCGCCGGGATGGCGGGCGGACGCGCCAAGGTGCGGCTCGCCCGGTTTTCGGGTGTCCGATGGTCGGGAGGTCTCGTGCGGGGAGGGACCCGGGCTTTCCCGGAGCGATCCGGAAGGCGCCTGCCCTCTGTCCTGCGTGCCCGGAAGTCCGGCGCCTGCGGCGCTGCGACCCGGTCTCACGTAAGAAGCACGGCCGGCCGGCCGCGGGTGCCCCTTGCGGGGCGGGTGGCGCCCCCGGTCTGCCAAAAACCGGAGCGCCCGTTCGTGCGCGCACAGGGGGCGAACCGTCCACGACCGGCCGCTTGTCCTATGTGGCGGGTGATACGCCCGGACGGTTAGCATGGGGTGAACGGGGGACGGTCAACGCAGGGTAAAGGAGTCGGGGCGTGCCAACGCGCAGGCCTTGTCGCCCGCTTCGTGGCCCGCGGGGCAGGAGAGAGCAATTGCTCCGGAGGCGAGCCCCGCCGCAGCGGCGGCAGGTCAGTAGGTGCGGATCAGGCCGACCATGCGGCCCTGTATCTTGACCTGGTCGCTGCGGTAGAGGCGGGTGCCGTAGGCCGGGTTGGCGGCTTCCAGCGCGATGGCGCCGCCCTTGCGGCGGAGCCGTTTCAGCGTCGCCTCGTGGTCGTCGATCAGCGCCACCACGATGTCGCCGTTGTTTGCCGTGCTCTGCCGGCGGATGACGACCACGTCGCCCTCCTGGATGCCGGCGTCGATCATCGAGTCGCCCTTGACCTCGAGCGCGTAGTGCTCGCCCGAGTTCGAGGTCATCATCGAGGGGACGCCGATCTGCACGGCGCCCTGCTGCATCGCCTCGATCGGCACGCCGGCGGCGATGCGGCCGATCAGCGGTACGCTGCGCGTCTCGGCGCGCTCGTCGAGCGCCTGGCCGCCCAGGCTGGCAATCGCGTCGGACGTGTCGGGGGCGTCCTGCGCCGGGCCGGCCCGGCCGCGATCGCCCTCGATCACCGCCGGGCGGAAGCCGCCCCGGCCGCGGGGTTCGCCGCGGGTCTCGAGGTTCTCGGGCAGGCGCACGATCTCGATGGCGCGGGCGCGGTGCGGCAGCCGGCGGATGAAGCCGCGCTCCTCCAGCGCCGTGATCAGCCGGTGGATGCCGGACTTCGAGCGCAGGTCGAGCGCCGCCTTCATCTCGTCGAACGAGGGCGAGACGCCGTCGCGCTTCACCCTGTTGTGGATGAACATCAGCAGATCGTACTGCTTTCTTGTCAGCATGGAGCCGCCCCTCAGCGCTTGACCCGCTGGCGTTCTACAAGTGTTCCCTCTTTGTGTCAATGGCATTACACTGGAACGGCAGGAACCAGCGCAGGAGTTCAAAGAGGAATGCAGCGCACCTCGGCACCCTCGGGCAGGGCGGGCGCGTCGGGGGGGCGGACGACCAGCGCGTTTGCGCGGGCGAGCGTCGCCAGCAGGCTGGAATCCTGGTTTTCGAAGACCGTCACGGCGCCCTCGGCCGAGACCTCGGCGCGCATGTAGTGCTCGCGCGGGCCGTTCCCGCCGAGCGCGTGCGCCAGCCTTGCCGGGCGCGTCGCGCGGGCGCGTGCCGGCAGGCCCAGCGACCTGTCTATCGCCGGGCGCAGGAAGACCTCGCCGCAGACCATCGCGGAGACCGGGTTGCCGGGCAGGCCGAGCATCACGGCCTCGCCCAGCCGGCCGGCCATCAGCGGCTTTCCGGGGCGCATGCGGATCTTCCAGAAATCGAGGCTGAGCCCGGCGTCGCCGAAGATGGAGGCGACGAGGTCGTGCTCGCCGACCGAGGCGCCGCCCAGCGTGACGATGAAGTCGGCGGCGCGCGCCGGCTCCAGCGCCGCCATCAGGCTGTCGCGGCTGTCGCGGGCGATCGGGCAGAGGACCGGCGCGGCGCCGGCGGCGTCGAGCATGGCGGCCAGCCCGAAATTGTTCGAGCTGACGATCTGGTCGGGGCCGGGCGTCTCGCCGGGCAGCACCAGCTCGTCGCCGGTCGCGATCAGCGCGACGCGCGGGCGGCGCGAGACGGTGACCTCGGGCAGGTTCATCGCCGCCAGCAGCGCGACGTCGCGCGGCGTCAGCCGGCGCGGGGCGCGCAGGCGGTCGCCTTCCGTGAAATCGCCGCCTGCGGGGCGCAGGTGATCGCCGGGCTTCGGCGCCTCGGCGACGGTGATGCGGTCTGCCGTCGCGGCGCGCGTCCTCCTGGATCAGGATGGCGTCGGCGCCCTCGGGCACGGGCGCGCCGGTGAAGATGCGGACGGCGGCGCCGGCGGGCAGGGCACCGGCGAAGCGCCGGCCGGCAGCGGCTTCGCCGATGACGGGCAGCGCGGCGCCCCGTGTCGCCTCGGCGGCGCGCACGGCGTAGCCGTCCATCGCCGAGGCGGCGAAGGGCGGCTGCGTGCGCCGCGCCACGGCGTCCCCGACCAGCACGCGGCCGCCGGCGCGGGCCAGCGGCACGGTTTCGGTGCCGACCGGGCGGACGAGGGCGAGCAGGCGGTCGAGAGCTTCCGCGACGGGGATCATTCGGTGGTCATCCGACGGTCATTCCGGGCATCATTCCGCGGTGAACTCGCCCGACTTGCCGCCGGCCTTGTGGACGAGGCGGATGTCGGTGAGGCGCATCGAGCGGTCGACGGCCTTGACCATGTCGTAGACGGTCAGCGCGGCGACCGAGACGGCGGTCAGCGCCTCCATCTCGACGCCCGTCCTGCCGGAGACGCGGACGGTAGCCTCGATCTCGACGCGGTCGGGGCGCGCCGGTGTCAGGTCGACGGCGACCTTGGTCAGCATCAGCGGGTGGCAGAGCGGGATCAGGTCGGCGGCGCGCTTCGCCGCCATGATGCCGGCGAGGCGGGCGACGGCCAGCACGTCGCCCTTGGCGGCGCGGCCCTGCTCGATCAGCGCCAGCGTTTCGGGCGCCATGGTAACGGCGCCGCGGGCGGTGGCGGTGCGCTCGGTGACGGCCTTGTCGCCGACGTCGACCATCGTCGCGCGGCCCTCGGCATCGAAATGGGTGAGGCGGGTCACGGCGCGACCTGCCCGATCGGGTCCGCGAGGATGGCGCGCGTGGCGGTTTCGACGTCGGCCTGCCGCATCAGGCTCTCGCCGATCAGGAAGCTGCGCGCGCCGGCGCGGGCGAGGCGGGCGAGGTCGGCGGGCGTGAAGAGACCGCTCTCGGCGATCGGCATCCGGTCGGCGGGCAGGTGCGGGACCAGCGCCTCGGTTGTCGCCAGCGAGACCTCGAAGCTGCGGAGATCGCGATTGTTGACGCCGACCAGCGGCGATTTCAGCGCAAGCGCCCGGTCGAGCTCGGCGCGGTCGTGCACCTCGAGCAGCACGTCCATGCCCCAGGCGATTGCCGCGTCCTCGAGCTCGCGCGCCTGAGTGTCCGAGACGGCGGCCATGATGATCAGCACGCAGTCGGCGCCGAGGGCGCGGGATTCGGGGATCTGCCACGGGTCGTAGAGGAAGTCCTTGCGCAGGCAGGGGAGCGCGGTCGCGGCGCGGGCGGCCGGTAGGTACGCCTCGGCGCCCTGGAAGCTGGGGCCGTCGGTCAGCACCGAGAGGCAGGTCGCGCCGCCGCGCTCGTAGGCGACGGCGAGATGCTCGGGGTCGAAGTCGGCGCGGATCAGGCCCTTCGAGGGGCTGGCCTTCTTGATCTCGGCGATCAGCCCGTAGCCGCCCGAGTCCTGCGCCGCCTGCAGCGCGGCGCGGAAGGGCCGGACGGGCGGGGCGGCGCGCGCCTCGGCCTCCAGCCCCGCCAGCGGGCGCGTGCGCTTCAGCGCGGCGATTTCCTCGAGCTTGTAGGCCCGGATCCGGTCGAGAACGCTCATGGCGCGTGGTTAGCGCCCCCGGCTGCCGGAATCCAGCCATCCGAGCGGGGATGGCTCCGGCGACGTGTCGGGTCGGGACGAATCGCGCAGCGGCCGCTATCCAGCCGGGAAAGCCGGACGGAAGGAGCGCGCCATGCAGGGTCTGACGGTCATCCAACACCCGCTGATCGAGCACAAGCTGACGCTGATGCGGAACCGGGAGACATCGACGGCCAGCTTTCGCCGCCTGCTGCGCGAGATCTCGATGCTGCTGGCCTACGAGGTGCTGCGCGACCTGGAGCTGGAGGAGGTCGGGATCGAGACGCCCGTGGCGCCGATGACGGCGCGGCGGCTCGCGGGCAAGAAGCTGTGCTTCGTCTCGGTGCTGCGTGCCGGCGACGGGCTGCTGCAGGGGCTGCTGGACCTGGTGCCGGCGGCGCGGGTCGGGCACCTGGGGCTCTATCGCGACGAGACGACGCTGCAGCCGGTCAGCTACTACAACAAGCTGCCCGAGAACATGGACGAGCGTCTGGCGATCGTCGTCGACCCGATGCTGGCGACCGGCGGCTCGGGCGCCGCGGCGGTTGCCGAGGTGAAGAAGGCCGGCGCGCGCGACATCCGCTTTCTGGCGCTGGTCGCGGCGCCCGAAGGGGTCGAGGTGTTCCGCGCCGCGCACCCGGACGTGCCGGTCTTCACCGCCGCGCTGGACGAGCGGCTGAACGACAAGGGCTACATCGTGCCCGGCCTCGGCGACGCGGGCGACCGGCTGTTCGGCACCAAGTAGGCCCGCGCGGTTTGGCCGGCCAGGCGCGGCGTGCTAGGCTTGGCCCGCCGCCGGTGCGGGCCGGCAGATGGGGAGGGCTGCCGTGCGGGTGCGGGGCAAGACGGTGCTTCTGCGTGTCGCGCTGGGCGGCGTGCTCGCCTGCGTCGGCTGTGCTGTCGGCGCGCAGTCGCCGGGCGAGGTGATGCGGCTGCAGGTGACGAGCGACTTCAGGACGGCGAAGGGCGACTGTCCGACCATCTCGGCGTCGCGCGTCATCGAGATCGACCTCGGCGCGCCGCCGGTGGTCCGGGCCGGCAGCACCGGCTGGCTGGATTTCTCGGTGACCCTGGTCGGCCCCGGCAACGGCTCTCTGTTGCTGAGGATCGACACCCCGGTGGTCCCGCCCGAGCCGATCGAGGTGCCGGTCGAGCTGCTCTACCAGAAGCAGGAGACCACGATCTACACGAACGCGCGGCTGGCGTCGCATCCGCTGTGCCGGGGGCTGATCCTGTACCTGGCCCGCGTTTGAGCGGCCGCCGCGGTGAAGCGAGCGGCCGCGCGCGGGGCGTTTTCCGATGGTTGCCTGGGATTGCCTGTCATTCCCGTGGAGGCGGGAATTTTTCCGTGATCTCAGACAGATCTCCGCCTCTGCGGGGATGACGGCGTGCGGAGGGTCCGAGGGGGCCGGGTCGGGCTCTGGTCTATCGGGCTCTGGTCTAGTTGTCGCCGCCGATGCCGGTTTCGTGCGCCTCGGCGAGGTCGGCCTCGTCCCAGAAGCCGATGAGGATGCCGCGGTAGAATTCCTTGCCGGCGCGAATCTCGATCTCGCGGTCCGAGATGGTGGTGCGGTTGTGGTGTCGGCGCGCCCAGGCGTCGATCCGCGCCATCAGGCGCGCGCGCTCGGCCTCGCAGGCCGGGTCGGCGCCGCGGTCGTGGAACTCGTGCGGGTCGGTGGCGAGGTCCCAGAGCATCGGGCGCATGCCCTCGACATGCACCAGCTTCCAGCGGCCGTCGAAGGCCATGATGCAGCGGGCGTCGCGGATCGGCACGCCGAGCGTCCGGCGCGCCTTGCGCATCGAGTAGTCGTACTCGGAGAAGACGATGTCGCGCCACGGCGGCGTCCCGCCGGCCAGCAGGGGCATGAGCGAGCGGCCCTCGAGGATGTGGTCGGGCACCGTGCCGCCCAGCGCCTCGACGAAGCTGGGGACGAGGTCGATGGATTCGACCAGCTCGTCGCGCACCTGCCCGCGCGCGGCCCCGGGGCGCGGGTCGCGGACGATCAGCGGGATCTTCACCGACGGCTCGTGGAACAGCTCCTTCTCGCCCAGCCAGTGGTCGCCGAGATAGTCGCCGTGGTCCGAGGTGAAGACGACGAGCGTGGTGTCGAACAGCCCGCGCTCGCGCATGAAGGCCCAGAGGCGGCCGAGCTGGTCGTCGATCTGCTTTATCAGGCCCATGTAGGCCGGGATGACGCGCTCGCGCACGCCCTGGCGGCGAAAGACGCGGCTGAAGCGGTGCTCGTGATAGGCGGCCAGCAGCGGGTGCGGGTCGGCCAGTTCGGCGCCGTCGCGCACGACCGGCAGCACGTCGTCCGGGCCGTACATGGCATGATAGGGCGCAGGCACGATGTAGGGCCAGTGCGGCTTGATGTAGGAGAGATGCAGGCACCACGGGCTATCGCCGGCTTCCTCCATGAAGTCGATGGCGCGGCCGGTCGTGTAGGGCGTCTCGGTCGCCTCGTCGGGCGCGCGGGCGGGCTTGTCGGCGTGCGCCATCAGCCAGCCGGACAGGATCTCGCCGTCGTCGGCCTCGGCCGAGTTCGCCCATTGCTCCCAGGGGTTCGGGCCGCCATAGCCGAGGCCGCGCAGCCAGTCCTCGAAGGCCGGGCGCGGCGCCTCGCCGTCCGGGTGCAGCCCGTCCAGCCGGTCGTACGGCTCGAAGCCGCACTGGGCGACACGCACGCCGATGGCGCTGTCGGGGTCGATGCCGAGCCGCGCCATGCCGGCCCGATCGGCGGCCATGTGCGTCTTTCCGACGAGCGCCGTGCGAACGCCGAGCGGGGCCAGGTGGTCGCCCAGCGTCATCTCGCCGATGCGCAGCGGGAAGTTGTTCCAGCTCGATCCGTGGCTGCGGACGTAGCGCCCGGTGTAGAACGACATGCGCGACGGGCCGCAGATCGGCGATTGCACATAGGCGCGGCTGAACAGCGTGCCCTGCGAGGCCAGCCAGTCGATGTTCGGCGTCTCGAGGTGGGGATGGCCGGTGCAGCCGAGATAGTCCCAGCGGAGCTGGTCGCACATGACGAAGAGCACGTTCCGGACGGCGCTCATTCGGCCGGCTCGTGACGTGGGGGCGGGGGCGGCAGGATCAGCCGGCGGCCGATCATCGGCACGAGCGACGACCGTGAAGGCGATCCGCACGATGTGGTGCAGCGTCACCATCACCGGCGAGACGTGCAGCGACAGGGCGATCAGCCCCATCTCGACCACGCCGCCGGGCGCGTAGCACATCAGCAGCACCTGGAACGGGTGCTCGCCGGTCAGCGCCAGCCCCTGCGCCAGCAGGGCGGCGATCGACAGCATCAGCGCGACGCTGGCGGCACCGAGCGCCACGCCCTGCACCAGCAGCCGATGCGACATGCCGCGAAAGCGCATCGCCAGCCCGATGCCGATGACAAGCTGGCCCATCGAGATCAGCCAGCGCGGCGGTACGACATCGGTCAGGCCCGCGCCGTGCACGATTGTCGACAGGATCACCGGCCCGGTGATGACCGCGGCCGGAAAGCCGATCCGGCGCCCGCCCCAGCCTCCGACAATCGCGCAGGCGGCCAGCAGCAGCACGTCCGAAACGCCGACCGGCGTCCCCGGATGGCCCAGCACCACGCCGGCGGCGCTGCCGACGACGTGGCCCTGCATCGCCCAGTAGATCAGCGGCACCGCCGTCACCGTCAGCGTGATGCGCGAGAAGTGCTGCACGGTCAGCAGCGCGACGTTGCCGCCGGCGTCCTCGCCGAGTTGGATCGACTCGATCAGCCCGCCGGGCGTCGCGCAGTAGAACGCGGTCGGCCGGTCATAGCCGGCCAGCCGGCGGAAAAGCTGGTAGTTCAGCGCGTGGGCGATGAAGACGAAGGCGCCGACGGCGGCCAGCGAGCGCCACCACTCGGCGACCTGGCCCCACATGCCGGGCTGGGCCGAGCCGCCGATGGCGACGCCGATGATGGTGATGAAGGCCATGCGCGGGCCCTGCGGAAAGCCCAGCGGCCGGCCCGCCACGCGCACGCCTGCGGCCAGCGCCAGCACGGTTGCCAGCATGGCGCCCAGCAGCCAGGGCAGGGGCGTGCCGATGCGCTGGCAGACGGCGCCTCCGGCGGCGCCGATGGCCAGCGACGCGGCCCAGACCAGCCATTGGCGCGCGTCGGGCAGCCCGGCCCGCCAGCGGCGGAGCCGGCCGGGAGCGGCAGGGGGGGCGGACTCCGGCATCGCGGCGAGCATGACTGCCTTCCCGTCGCGTTTCCAGCGGAGTGCGCGCCGCCCGCCGACGACATCGCGCATGTGGAAATCGCGCACCCGTGATGTTGCTGGACACGCGCCGACGCTGTGCCACCATTCGCGGCCATGGACGACACCGCCCCGACCGACCGGTTCTATGCCGACCTGCCCCCGCTCGACGCCTTCGAGCGCTTTGCCGGCGCCGATGCCTATGCGCCGGTGCCGGAGGACTGGGTCGTGCTGGCAGGCGACGTGCGCGGCTCGACCGCGGCGATCGCGGAGGGGCGCTACAAGGCCGTGAACATGGTCGGCGCCGCGGTCATCACCTCGATCCTGAACGCCTGCGGTGGGGTCGACGTGCCCTATGTCTTCGGTGGCGACGGTGGCATCGTCGTCGTGCCGCGCGCGCATGCCGAGGCCGGCGCCGCGGCGCTGCGCCGGCTGCAGGCGCACTCCGTCCGCGCCTTCGGGCTGGAGCTTCGCGGCGCCGCCGTGCCGGTCGCGCGGCTGCGCGCCGAGGGGCAGGACCTGCGCGTCGGCCGGCTGCGCCTGAACGCGGCCAACCACCTGGCGATGTTCGCCGGCGGCGGCATGGAACGCGCCGACGAGATCCTGAAGGGGCCGGCGGGCGATCCGGCGATCCTGCACCCCGGCCCGGACGAGGCGCCGCCGGACCTCGGTGGCCTGTCCTGCAGGTGGGAGCCGCTGGCCGCCAGCCGCGGCCGCATGATCGCCCTGATGGTGCGGCCTGTAGAGGGTGCGTCGAGCGTTTCGGGCGGATATCGCGAGATCCTGGACCGTCTGACGGCGATCCTGGACAGCCTGCCGGATCATGCCCCGGCCACCGGGCAGAACCTGCGGCTGCGCTGGCCGCCAAGCGGCCTCTGGCTCGAGGCGCGCGGCCGCCGGGCACGGGCTCGCGCCGGCTGGGCGGGGTGATGTGGACGCTGCTCTCGTCCGCGGCGCAGAAATGGGCACACTGGCGCGGCATCCGCATCGGCAGCTACGACGCGCCGCGCCATCTGGAAGACATCAAGGCGCAGACCGACTTTCGCCGGTTCGACGGGTGCCTGCGCGCCGTGCTCGACTGCACGGCCGGCCAGGTCGCCGAGATCGACGCCTGGCTGGCCGCCGAGCACGCCGCCGGGCGGCTGGTCTACGGCCTGCACCAGGACCGGGCGGCGCTGATGACCTGCCTCGTCTTCAGCCTGGAACGCGCGGAGCACGTCCACTTCGTCGATGCCGCCGGCGGCGGCTTCGCGCGCGCGGCCGAGGAGTTCAAGCGCCGCTCACGCGCCCTGTCCGGCTCCGCCTGACACACCGAGTTGAGCGTAGAGGGCCGCTAGGTCGCCGAGCACCCAGATGCGGGCGATCCGCCCGTCGCGGAAGCCGAAGAACGCTGCCCCGGACCAGCCGACCACCCGCCCGGTCGGCGCGACGCCCATGAAGACGCCGGTGTGCCGCCCCGAAAAGCGCATCCGTGCCGCGGCGCCCTCGTCGTCGGCAACCAGCGTGTCGATATCGCAGCGATAGTGCTGGAGCGCGCCCGACACCTCGGCGACATAGCCGAGGAACCCGTCGCGCGTGTCGTGCTCGGCGCCGAGCGAGCCTCGGAACGCCAGGTCATCGGCCAGCAGCGCCTCGGCCGCCGCCACGTTCCGGTGGTTCCAGATCTCGGCGTAGAAGCGCCGGACGACGGCTCGATGCTCCTCGGCTGACGACACGGCATTTCCCCCTCGGCCTCCCGCGACGCACCATTGTTGCACCGCCCCGGTGCGCTTGCTATAGCCGCCGGCAGGCACCCGTAGCTCAGCTGGATAGAGCGCTGCCCTCCGAAGGCAGAGGTCACAGGTTCGAATCCTGTCGGGTGCGCCAACGAAATCAATCACTTAGCGTCGACTGCGGATGGCTCGAAGCGGGCCATATCTGTGACTCGGCACAAATTCCCGCCCGGAGTCCCGGTGCGGACCCGTCCTGCGCGGTAAGCATCCGGCGTGGGCCACGGGACGTCAGGGCTTGTCCTCGTCGGCCATGATGCGTTCGATCACCTCGGGCTCGCATTGCTGGTCGATCAGGAACTGACGGATGCCGCCATTCCAGGTCCGGACATCGGCGAGGAACTCCTGCAGGGCTTCGATGCCGCGATCGGTGAAGGTGGTGATGCCCTCCTCGGTGCCGTCGTGGACATGGATCATCTCGCCATAGTCGATGTTGTCGGAGTTCCAGCTGACCACCTCGATCAGCTCGAGGCTCTCGCCTGTCATCCTCGCGACCTGGCCGATGCTGTAGACGTGGGTGACGCGGGCCATCAGGCCGCTCTGCGCCGCGCGGAGTGCTGCGGCCAGTTCCACGGGAGCAGGTCTGGCAAGCGCGAGACGGGCATGTTCGGCATGCGGCCGAGGACATCGGCCAGCCAGGCCTGCGGATCGATGTCGTTCATCTTGGCGGTGACGATCAGGGAGTACATGAAGGCGGCGCGGTCGCCGCCCCGCTCGGAGCCGGCGAAGAGCCAGCTCTTTCTGCCCAGGGCCGCGCCACGCAGGCTGCGCTCGGCCGCGTTGTTGGTGAGGCAGATGCGGCCATCCTCGAGGAAGCGGGTGAAGGCCTCCCAGCGGCCCTCCTTCTCGACCATGTAGTTGATCGCCCTGGCGACGGGATTGTGCTTCGACAGCCGAGCCCGCTCGGCGGCGAGCCAGCCGCGCAGGTCGTCGACGAAGGGGCGCGACAGCCGTTGCCGGGCCTGCAACCGCTGCTCGGCGAACAGGCCATTGATGCCGCGCTCGATGTCGAAGAGCGCGTCGATGCGTCGGACGGCTTCCAGCGCAACCGGGGAGATCTCATGGGCAGGTCTGCCCTTGCGGAGCGAGCCATCGAAGGCGCCACCGGTCCGAGCCCGATGGCGAGCGCCCGCGATGTCGGCCAGTTCGAAGAACTTGCGCCGGGCGTGCGCCCAGCAGAGCGCGCTGGTCACCGGCGCGGGCGCGCGGTCCGGCCGGTAGAGGTCGTTGTAGCCGCCATAGGCATCTGCCTGCAGGATGCCCTGCCAGCCGGCGAGATGCCGGTTGGGATGGGTCTTCTCCCGGTCGGACGAGAAGAAGAACAGCGCCGCCGGTGGAGCCGCGCCGGCGAACGGCCGGTCGTCGCGGACATAGGTCCAGAGCCGCGCAGTGCGCGTGCCGCCGCGCGCCAGCAGCGGCACCGTGGTGTCGTCGCCATGCAGCCGCTCGCCCGCCAGCACATGCGCCCGGATCAGCGAATGCAGCGGCTCCAGCGCGACTGCGCAGGCGCCCACCTGGTCGGCCAGGGTGGAGAGGCTGAGCTCGACGCCCTCCCGGGCGTAGCGCTCGGCCTGCCGGTTCAGCGGCTGGTGCTGGCCGAACTTCTCGAAGAGGATCATCGCCAGCAGGTTCGGTCCGGCCCAGCCTCGCGGCGTCGGATGGAACGGCGCCGGCGGCTGGGTGATCCTCTCGCAATCCCGGCAGGTGAACTTCTCGCGCACCGTCTGGATCACCTTCCACTGGCGCGGGATCACCTCCAGCGTCTCGGTGACATCCTCGCCGAGCTTCACGATGCGTCCCGAGCCGCAGCAGCCGCAGGCGGCCGGCGCCTCGATCACGACGCGCTCGCGCGGGAGGTGCTCGGGGAAGGGCTTGCGCACCGGACGGCGGCGCTGGAAGCCCTGCACCGTCGTCGTCTTCGCCGCGGCCGCCTCGGCGGCGGTCTCGTCCTCGGCGGCGGCCGTCTGGAGCTCCTCGAGCTGGAGCTCCAGTTGCTCGATCAGCCGGGCGCGGCGTTCCGAGCGTTGCCCGTATTGCGCCCGCCGCAGCTTGGCGATCTCGAGCTTGAGGTGCGAGATCATCGCCTCGGAGGCCGACACCACCGCCCGCGCCTGCGCCAGGTCGGCCTTGGTGGCCGCCAGCTCGGCGCGAAGGCGGGCGATCTCGGCGGCGTCGTCGGGCATGGTCGAACATATCACGCCGCTCAGCCAAAGCTCAACCAATTCAAAGGAATACGGCGGTCAGCCCGCCTTTGCAGGGCGTTGCGTCCAGCGCGGGTTGCGCCAGTCGATCCCCTCGAGCAGGTAGCCGAGCTGCGCCGCCGAGATCGCCACTGCCGCGCCCGTGCTGCTCGTCGGCCAGATGAACTTCCCCGCTTCCAGCCGCTTGGTATAGAGCGACATGCCGACGCCGTCGTGCCAGAGCAGCTTCACGAGGTCGCCCCGACGACCGCGGAAGCAAAAGATCTCACCGGCGTGCGGGTCCCGACCCAGGCCTTCCTGCACCTGGAGCGCCAGCGTGTTCATGCCGCGCCGCATGTCCGTGACACCGCCAGCGATCCAGACGCGCACGCCCGCCGGGAAGGCGATCATGCCCGCTCCAGAACCTGGATGAGCCGCCCCAACGCATCCGGATCGATGGTCGCCGGCACCGTCAGGCGGCGGCCGTTCACGAGCGTCACTTCCACCGTCTCGCTGGTCGCCCTCGGCGCAGGCGTGACCGTCGCCGTTCGGGGCGGCTCCGGCGCAATCGCAACCGGCGAAAACCGCGCCGCCGGTGCGCCCTCGAGGAGACCCAGCCGATGCTCCTTCCGCCACCGCGTCAGCAGCGAGCGCGAAATCCCGTACCGGCGCGCCGTTGCCGACCCCTGCCGATGACCGCGCAGGCTTTCCTCGACGATCCGGACCTTCTCCTCGTCCGTCCACCAACGGCGCCGACCAGCGTCGCCGGCGGCCAGCACCTCAAACTGCGATATCACCTTAGCGCATGCCATAAGGCATGCTCGTAAACTGCGTCAGCCAACCGCGTCAGACGGCCCTTGGCGGAGGCTTCCCGAGGTCCGACGAGGAGGCAAGCTCCACCTGCTCGTCGCCATCGACCGGACCAGCAAGTTCGCCTTCGCCGAGCTGCATGAGAGGGTGACGCGGCGCGCGGCCGCCGACTTCCTGCGCCGTCTGGCAGTGGCGGTTCCCTATCGCATCCATACCGTTCTCACGGACAACGGCACGCACTTCACCGAGCCTACCGGCGACGGCTGGAAGCCCGCAGACATCAGGCGGATGAGAGCCGCCGGCGAGCTGTTCCGCTGCCACTCCTTCGAACTCGCCTGCGCTGACCTCGACATCGAGCACCGGCTCACGAAACCGAACCACCCGTGGACCAACGGCCAGGTCGAACGGATGGTCGCCGTGGAAGAGATGAGCTACCGCGAGGCGGCGCGCGTTCTGGATGTCTCCGAGGGGACGGTCGGCTCGCGCGTCTCCCGCGCGCGCGAGCGGCTGCGCGCCATCATGAACGGCGAGGCAGCCGGTGCCGCTGAGGAGGGTGAAGTGAGGAGTTGCCCGCCCGCCGACCGACGGCAGAACTTAGCGCCTATGCGGACGGCGAGCTGAGCGGTCGTCGCCGCCGCGAGGTCGCTCGCCATCTCGCCGCCGACCCGGAGAGCGCCGTAGTCGTCGACGCCTACCGGCGGCAGAACGAGCTGCTCAAGCTCGGCCTGAAGGGCTTGTCGGCCGTCGCTCCCGACGGGGATGATCCGGAACGGAGGAGCGCCGCGCCGGCCGACCGCACCGCCGGCGCTTCCTTGCGGCGGCCGCTGCCGCTGCGCTTGCGGTCGGTACGGGCGGCTGGTGGCTCAGCCACAGGCAAAGCCTGGCGCACATGGCGGGACAGATCGCCCAGCAGGCGGTCCTTGCGCACCTGTCCTATGCTGACGCCATTGACCATGAACCGGGCTCCACCGAGACGGTCGCTGCGCGGCTGGCGGCTGTTACCGGCGGCAGGCTGGCAATGCCCGACCTGGCCGGCTTCGGCCTGCACTCGCCGCCGTGCACGAGGCGGCAATCGGAGCGAACCGGGGCGTCGTCCTGCGCTATGCAGGGAGGGACGGGACTGCCCCGGTCTCGTGCTACTTCGTTCCGGTGTCGGCCTGGGGCGAATCCGGCTTCGCCAGCACCGAGGTGGCGGGGATCGGCGCGGTCTCCAGAATCGATGACGGAATTGGGTATGCTGTCGTTGGCAGACGACCGGCCGACGGGTTGCTCAGGATCGCGGCGGCGGGTTTCCGGTACGCTTCTGATGTCCCGGCGCGAGAAGAGAGCGCCGGAGGCTGACGTCTGTTCCGGGTGAGAGCCCGGCCTCGCTGCGACTGGAGGAACATGCAAATGGCTCATCGACTTCTGCTTCCGGCAGCCCTGCTGGCCCTTTTCGGGGGCGTGGCGATTGCCGCCGACAGCGTTCCCTCGCCGGATGACGTCAAGACTGCGATCGGCCATCTTGGCCCGGTCCCGGTGCCGGACGAGAACCCGATGACGAAGGCGAAGGCCGATCTCGGCGAGAGACTTTTCAACGATCCGGGGCTGTCGGGCGACGGCTCGATCGCCTGCCAGACCTGCCACCTGCCGGACCACGGATTTGCGGTCGACCAGGCGCTCGGCCCGGCATACCCGTCGAAGCAGGAGCGGCGGAACTCGCCGACGCTGATCAACGTCGCCTATAACCAGCCGCTGATCTGGGACGGCCGCGCGCCGACCCTCGACAAGCAGGCGCTCGGCCCGATCGGCAACGTGCTGCACATGAACAACAATCTCGACCTGCTGGTCGAGACGCTGCAGGGCACCACGGATTATCCGCAAGCCTTCGAGGCGGCGTTCGGCGACCCGGAGATCACGCAGGAGCGGATCGCCCAGGCGATCGCCACCTTCGAGCGCACGCTCGTCTTCGACGACGCGCCGATCGACCGCTACATGGACGGCGACGAGAGCGCGCTGACGACCAGCAGAAGCGCGGCCTCGCGGTCTTCATCGGCAAGGGGAACTGCACCGCCTGCCACAACGGGCCGAATCTGACCGACAACCAGTTCCACAATCTCGGCGTGCCCGGCGAGATCGTCACCGGCGACCCGCGGCGATGGCGTCCATCCGCTTCGACACCAAGCGCACCGGCTGGCCGGACTGGCAGACGGTCGACCGCGACATCGGCCGGGCGCAGATCTCGCACGACGCCGACGACATCGGCAAGTTCCGGACGATGGGGCTCAGGAACATCCGCGAGAGCGCGCCCTACATGCACAACGGCGCGCTCGCGACGCTCGAAGACGTCGTCCGGTTCTACAGCAGGGGCGGCGGCGAGGATCCGAACAGGTCGCCGATGCTTCAGCCGCTTGGCCTGACCGACCAGGAGGTGGCGGACCTCGTCGCCTTCCTGACGGACGCGCTAGAGGGAACGCAGCGAACGCCGGAGTTCAAGTAGTGAACTCGCACCAGCGATCGAATGGCCGACGCACTATGGCTGCCGCCATTCCGAGCGAAGGAGGCTGGATTCTTCGTCCGGGCGCAACGGCACACCCGCCCCGAGCGAACTCCAGGGCCATATCGATGAGCTGGTCCTCCGGCCCGGACGCAGGCGCGAAGCCGCCGCCCTCCTGGTCGGAGTCCGGCAGCGCGACGAGGGCCACCATGTCCCATCCGCCCCGCGGTTGCCGGCAGGCGATGCCGGTGCGAGCCGGCGGCTGTTCCGGATGTCTCGAACTCCCGGCAGGGGCGGCCCTTTCGAAGTCGCGGAAGGTCGAGAGCGGCCGCACCCCGGCGTCGGACATGGTCCCGCTCGGGAGCGTCTCGAGCGCCTGCGCGAGAGCCGGGCCGGCATCGGCCAATATCGGACCGGATTCCGAGACTGTGGTCGCGGTCCGCCCACATGATACCGGCGCCAATCCCGACGGCGAGCGCGACGGTCGCGGCCACGGCGAGTTGCGGCCATTGCCGCGGGTCGGCCCCTGAACGGAACGACCCTGCCTCCACCGTGCGCGAGCGCCGACAGCGATGCCGCCCGGGACCTCCGGGCCGGGGAGCGAAAAGGCAGCGCCGAGCAGGCGGTTCAGCCTCCTGACCCGCTCCGCGGCAGCCCGGGCTTCGGGATCGGTCTCGATCGCCCGCCGCACGCGGGCTCGTCGCTCGGGTCGAGCGCGCCATCGACGTGCGCGGCGATCTCCTCGTCGGTCCAGTCGCGGGTCATTCCGCATCCCCGCCGGCGAAATGCATCAGCTTCTCCCGGGCGCGTGCGAGCCGGCTCATCACGGTGCCGATCGGGATCTCCAGCGCCGCGGCAGCTTCCTTGTAGGAGAGGCCGTCAATCGCGACCAGCGCCAGGACGGCGCGCTGGTCCTCGGGCAGCGCTGCGACGGCCGTTCGAAGTTCCGCGAGCATCAGCCGGTCCTCGGCGCGCCGGGCGCCGAGCCCGGCGTCCGATTGACGCTCGATCAGGTCGGGATCGGCAATCATGGCCTGCGCCGTCGAGTTCCGCACCGAGTCCAGGAAGGTGTTCTGGACGATGCGGAACATCCAGCTGTCGAGCCGGGTGCCAGGCGTGAACCTGTCGAGACCGGACAGGGCCTTGATGCAGGCGGTCTGCACGATGTCGTCTCCGTCTTCCATGCTGCCGGCCAATGCGCCGGCGAAGCGCCTGAGGCGCGGAACCAGCGCCGCGATCTCGCCTCTGATCTCGTCCTGCATCGCGGTCCCGGTCACGTAATCGCGTTCATAACGCCCGGAAGAGACGATTATTCCGGGACGCGATGGAATAAACTCCGTTGCGCGTCGTTTCTCCAGCCGAGTCCGCTTTCATCGCCGAAGAGAGCCCATGCGCAGATCGCTGATTGCCGGACTTGTCCTCGTTGCCATATCGCTCGTGCGGGTTGGCGAGCACTCCCAATCCCCGTTCCATCTGGTCTCACCAGCATTCGGCAAGGAAGGCGGGGAGGGCGGTAGCGGCGGGGGCGGGAGTGGGAGCGATGGCGGCGGTGACGATGGAGGTGGCGACGATGGAGGTGGCGACGACGGCGGCAGCAGTGACGACAGCGGCGACGACCGGGGTGACGACGATGAGGGGGAGGACGATGAAGACCAGGATCGTGGCTTCTTCGGAGGGCTTTTCGGAGGCGGCTCCGATCGGGGCGGGCGAGACAACGATTTCCGTCGTGGCGAGATTCTCGGCGTCGGCCTGACCGCCGCCGAGAACGGCGCCCTGGCGGGCGCGGGGTTCCGGCCGGTTGCCGCCTACGATCTGTCGGCGCTCGGACAGACCGTCACCCGCATGAGGGTGCCACTGGGCCTCGGCTCAGAGGAAGCGCTCGCGGCGGCCGAGGCGATCGCGCCGAACGCGGTCTTCGAACTCAATCACCTCTATTCGTCGGAGGGAACGGCCTGCGACCCGGACGCCTGCTGGCCGAGCGACCTCGTCGGCTTCGCTCCGCTCGCCGCCGACGCCTGCACGGCCGCCCCGCCGGTCGCGATTGTCGATACAACCGTGAACCGATGGCACCCGGCGCTCGTCGGCGCGCGGATCGTCGCGCGCAGTTTCGTGGACGGCGGGGCCGAGCCTGCGCCGGCCGGTCACGGCACGGCGATCGCGGCGCTGCTTGTCGGGCGGCCCGGCGAGGCGCGCCCGCTCATCCCCGGCGGCGAGCTGCTGGTGGCCGAGAGCTTCGGCCGCGAGGAGAAGGGCGACCGGGCCGACGCCCTCACCGTGCTCCGGGGGCTGGACTGGGCGGTCGCATCCGGCGCGAAGATCGTCGGGCTCAGCCTCGCCGGCGCGGCCAACCGGGTGCTCGAGCAGGGCATTGCCGCCGCGGCCCGGCAGGCGACGATCGTCGCCGCGGGAGGGAATGGCGGCCCGAATGCCGCTCCCGCCTACCCGGCCGCGTATCCCGACGTGATTGCGGTGGCAGCGGTCGATGCCCGGCAGCGGCCATACCGCAGGGGCACCCGGGGCGCCTATATCGACCTGTCGGCGCCCGGCGTGAAAATCAGGTCGGCGGATGCAAACGGCGGGACGACCGCTTGGACCGGGACCAGCTTCTCGGTGCCCTTCGTTATGGCGGCGCTGATGCGCGCCAGGGCGGAGACCGGCGGGGACGCGGCGGCCGCGCTGTCCCTGGTCGAGCGGACCGCGCGCGACCTGGGGGCACCGGGCCGCGACGAGGTCTATGGCGTGGGGCTCGTCCGGTCGTCGGGCGACGGCTGCCGCTGATCGGGTCGCAGATCTTTTCGGATCGGCCGGAATAAGTCTCTCCCCCGCCGTTGTCCTGCCGATCGCGCACTGGGGCGCGAGTGGACAATCGGGGAACCGGACATGAAGCCTCTGCTTTCCAGCGCCTGCGCCATCGCTGTCGTGGCCGGGCTGGGAGCTTGCGCCGGCGGCGAGGGCGGCGAGGGCGGCAGGGCGGCCGACGCGGAACGCGTCGGGTTCCCTCCCACCCGGCCGGTAGCCGCAGCCCTGCCCGCGATCGGGGCGCCGGACGCAGGCGAGCTGCGCAGCATGACGGTGCGCAGCCTGCTCGACGGCAGCACGGCCCACATCGCCCTCCAACCCGAGGGCGAGCGCATCCGGATCGACGACGGGCGCGGCTGCGTGGCGACGCGGTCGCGGGACTGGTTCTCGCCCAGCGAGAGCTATACCGGCTGCGGCAGCTCCGCCGGCTGGTCGACCGCGACGGGCGAGGTCCGCGTGATCGACAGCCTCTACCCGCTCGAGCTCGGCCGCACCGGCCGCTATCTCCGTCGCCTGGTCTCGTCCGCGGGCGAGGTCTCGACCCGCGAAACCGACTGCGCCGTCATCGACAAGGCGGCCGTCGTCCGGCCGGGCCGGCCCGAGACGGCCACCTGGGTCGTCCGCTGCGACGACGGGCGGGTCGTGCGCACCACATGGTACGCGCCAGGCACAGGTCCCGTTGCCTACCGGGAGGAGCATAAGACCCGCGGCGTCCGTGAAGCCTGGCTGCGGGCGGACTGAGATGATGTTCCGGAGCGAGATCGAGCCGGGCCCGAGAGACGATGTGGGCCGGCAGCGCGAGGTGCGCGGCATCGAGGGTCCGTCCGGCAAGCCCGCCTTCCGGATCGTGGAGCGTCCGGGATCGGGCGAACGCGGCCTCTCCTGCTGGATGGCGCTGCCCCGGCTGATGGCGGCCGACGCGGTGCCGCTGGTTGCCGTGCACGGAATCGGGCGGCAGCCCGAGGCACAGGCCCGCGCCTTCGGCGGCCGCGCCGCCGCGCTCGGCCGGCCAGTCATCGCGCCGCTTTTCGATGATCGCTCCTGGCCGCGCTACCAGCAGGTCGTACGGGGAGGCCGTGCAGACCTGGCGCTCCTCGACCTCATGCACGAGCTGCGCCTCGCAGGTCTCTGGCAGGGGCCGCGCTTCGCGATCGCCGGCTACTCGGGCGGCGCGCAGTTCGCGCATCGCTTCGCCATGCTCTATCCGCACCTGGTCGAGCGCCTGACTGTCACGGCGGCCGGTTGGTACACTTTCCCGGAGGACGCCGTCTTTCCGTATGGCGTGGGTGCGCCCGAGGAACGCGGCGGCGAGTGGGGGCCGCGCCTTGCGGCGGGACTCGATGCCTTCCTCTCGATTCCGGTCGCGGCCTGCGTCGGGGGCGCCGACAGAATCCCTGACGAGAGCACCCGAAGCCGGCCCGGACTCGACCGGCGGCAGGGACGGGACCGGCTGACCCGCGCGACCCGCTGGATCGACGCGCTGAAGGCAGCAGCCGTCGTGCGCGGCGTTCGATCACGGGCGGAACTGCACGTGCTCGAGGGCTGCGGACACGACTTCGGCCAGTGCGTCGCGGCTGGTCTGCCGGAGATCGCGCTGGCCGGGCAGCCCGCCCGGGCCGGGGCGGTGGTCGCTCCCGATTGAGAAATCCGTCCGCCGGCGGCTCCGGCGGGACCACAGATCGCCGCTGGTGCGGCCACAAGGAGGGACAGATGGGGTCGGGCGAGGTATTCGCGGAAGCTGCATGGCGGCGGGCGAAGTGGTCGTTCGTGACGCGGCGGGCGCGCCGGGGGGATGCCGTGCACATCGTGGACGGGCTGGACGGGGCTGCGTCGGGCGACCTGGTGCTCGCCCGGGTCGAGCAGACCGGTTCGCACAGGCGATTGCAGCTGCAGACCGGCCGGCACTCGGATCTCTATCCAGGGGACGTGATCGTTGCCGCCGTCGGAGCCCGCTACGCTCCCGACCAGTTCGAAGGCGTGGCCGAGATCGGACGCGCGGGCGCCGACCTGCTGGCCGGCGGCGGAATCATCGGCCGGATGCTGTCGCGGCATGCGAAGCTTTCGGCCCCGACGCGGGTTGCACCGATCGGCCTCCTCGCCGATGCCGCCGGAGTGCCGCTGAACGTGCGAAGGTACGCGCTCCGCAAGCAGCCCTGCCCGCCGACGCTCACCGTGATCGCCGCAATCGGCACGTCGATGAACTCGGGCAAGACCACGGCGGCGGCGAGCCTGGTGCACGGCCTCGCCCGCGCCGGTCACAGGGTCGCGGCAATCAAGGCGACGGGCACCGGCGCCTGTGGTGACTACAACGCCTATGCCGACGCCGGGGCGCAGTTCGTCGCCGACTTCACCGACGCGGGGATGGCAACGACCTACCGGCAGCCGATCGAGCGGATCGAGGCCGGCCTGGCCACGCTCCTCGGTCACGCCGCGGCGGCGGGCTGCGAGGTAGCGATCGTCGAGATCGCCGACGGGCTGTTCCAGCAGGAGACCGCGGCGCTTCTCGCCGAACCTCGCGTCCGGAGTAGCTTCGCCGGTTTTGTCTTCGCCGCCCCGGACGCGATGGCTGCGACGGGCGGCTGCGCATGGCTCCACTCGCTCGGCGTCGCCCCCGCCGTCCTTACCGGCACCCTGAGCCTGTCGCCGCTCGGCGCCGCCGAAGCCGAGGCCGCCACAGGGCATCGGGTCGTCAGCCGCGAGGAGTTGCGCGACCCGGCTGTCGCCAGCGCGCTTCTTTGCCGCATCCGCCGGCCCGCGCCCGCGCGCCTCTCCGCAGCCGCCGCCGCAGCGCCCGAGATCGCCGCGTGAGCGCCGTGCCGCCGATCATCGGAGACGGCCGCGTCAGGCAGATCGGTGGCGTAGCGTTGCTGGCGATCGCCGAGGCGGGGGCGGCAGGGCTGATCGCGTTCGCCATGCGGGACGCGTTCGCAAGCTTCGGCGGCGGCGGCGCGCTGCCCTGGGGCACGCTCGCCGTCATCGCGGGGGGCGGCCTCGCCATTGCCGTCCTCAGGACACTCGGGCGCGTTCTCGCCGAGCTGCTGGGCCAGCGCTACGCTGCAGCGCTGAGGCTCCACCTTTTCCGCTACGTCAGCCGGATGCCCGCGAGCGAGATCGCACGACGCCGGCCGGGTGCACTGTCGCTGCGCTTCGTCGGCGACCTCGCCTCGGTTCGCGGCTGGGCGAGCCTCGGGATCGCGCGCGTGATCTCGGCGGGGATCGTCGTGCCGCTGGTGATCTGCGTCCTGTTCCTGCTCGACCCGCGGCTCGGGGCGGCGGCGGCCGTGCCGATCGTCATTGGAGCGGGGGCGATGGCACTCGTCGCAGCCAGGCTCAAGCCTCTGCAGCGGCGGCTTCGCAGCCGCAGGGCAAAGCTCGCGGGCGACATGGCCGAGCGGCTGCCGCACGGTCCCGAGCTGCGCCTGCTCGGCCGCATGCGGCGCGAGGAGAGACTGCTCGGCAGGCGCAGCGCACGGCTGATCCGCGCCGCCAGGCGGCGGGCCGCCGCATCGGGGCTGCTCCGGGCCATCCCCGACGCGGCGGCCGGCGCCGCGGCCGCCGCGATGCTCGGCACGGCACTCGCGTGCGGCATCGCGTCGGGGACGACGGCAGGCGCGCTGGCCGCACTCGGGATTCTCGCGTCGAACCTGCGCGACCTCGCCGGGTCCTGGGACCGGCACAAGGGGTGGGCAGAGGCGCGGCGGCGCTGCGAGGGACTGCTCTCGGCGCCCAGGCTCGTCCACGCGCGATCGGACGCGCCGGCGACCGCCGGGAATGGCCCGGTCGCCGTCCGGTTCGAGTCCGTCTCGGCCGGTCGCCTCCGGGACATCACCGCGGACGTCGCGCCCGGGCAGAGGGTCGCGCTTGTGGGCGCGAACGGCAGCGGAAAATCCACGCTTCTGGCGCTTGCCGCCGGACTCGATGCCCCGCGCCGAGGGCGCCTGACGATCGATGGACGGCCGCCGCTCGGTCTTTCGGCAGCCGAGCGGCGGCGAACGCTTCACCTGCTCACGCCGCGCTCTCCGATTCTCGCCGGAAGTCTCAGACGCGCCCTGACGATGGGCACGGGCCGGCGGCAGGCGGACGCTGCCATCCTGGCGACCGCCGAGGCGTTCGGCCTCTCGCCCGTCCTCTCCCGCCTCGGCGGCCTCGACGGCCGCATTTCCGAACAGGCCCGGAACCTCTCCACCGGCGAGGCGCAGCGGATCCGGCTGGCTCGCGCGGCGCTCTCGGGCGCGCGCCTTCTGCTGCTGGACGAACCGGAATCCGGGCTTGACGACGAAGGCCCGGCCCTGGTCCTGCGGCTGCTCGGCGCATCGGGCGCGACCTGCCTCATCGCCACGCACGACCGAGACCTCGCGGCCCGCATGGGTGAGGTGTGGACGCTGCGGACGGGAATGCTCACGATCGGTCGCCCGGAGCACGGCGACGCATCTCGGCGGGCCATCGCCGAACAGTCGCTCCGGATGGGCGTGACCGCCATGTGAAACCGACCACGCGAGCGGGTTGACAGCGGCGGCGCCTCGGCTGAGGCCTCGCCGGACAAGCGGTCCCGATCGTGCCCAGCAACCTGGGATCGCAGCGGGACAGGTGGCACCCGGACCAGCTGCCGCGCGGGAGGAGCGGGACGTCATGGATCTGCCTCAGAAGGCAGCACCCAGCAGCGTCGGCATCGGAATTCTCGTACTGCTCCTGAAGACGCTCGCATGGTGGCTGACGGGGTCGATCGCACTCTACTCGGACGCACTCGAAAGCATCATCAACGTGGTCGCCGCCGGCGCGGCGTTCTGGGCGTTCCGGGTCGCGGCCAGGCCGCCCGACCGGAATCACCCCTACGGTCATGACAAGGCCGAGTACTTCTCCGCCGTATTCGAGGGCGTGTTGATCGTTGTCGCCGCGCTCTCGATCCTGCGCGAAGCCTGGTTCGGGTTCCTCGATCCGCAACCGCTTGACGCGCCGGCGCTCGGCATCGCCATCAATGCCGGCGCGACCGCGATCAACGCCGTCTGGGGCACTCTGCTCCTGCGATGGGGCCGGTCCTTCCGCTCGCCGGCGCTGAAAGCGGACGGTCGGCACGTGCTGACGGATGTCTGGACGTCCGGCGGCGTCCTCGCCGGGCTGGTGCTTGTCCCGCTTACTGGTGCGTTGTGGATCGACCCGCTGCTCGCTGCCCTCGTCGCCGTCAATATCCTCTGGTCCGGCTACCGTCTCATCCGCGAAGCCACGGGCGGCCTGATGGACGAGGCCCCGGGCGACTGGAACTTAGGACGCGATCAGATGGGCCGTTCCGGGTATGGCGCGGGTCTGCGCGAGGAAGCCAGGAACGATCAATGATCGAGTGCAGCACAGAAAAGATTGCGTGGGCATGGCAGGGTGATCGGGTTCGGATCGGCGTCACGCGGCTCGGTTCTGGGCCGGCAGTGCTGCTCCTGCCCGCGCTCAGCTCCATCTCCACCCGCCACGAAATGCGGCAGGTGCAGGAGCGGCTGGCGGACAGGTTCTCGACCATCGCGATCGACTGGCCGGGCTTCGGCGACCTGCCGCGGCCGGCGCTGGCCTGGTCACCGGACGCATATGACGATTTCCTCGCGCACCTCCTGGCCGACGTGGTGCCCGCACCGCATGCGACTGTTGCGGCAGGGCACGGGGCCGGATTCGCTCTCCGTCGCGCCGCGGCGGCGCCCGGCTCGGGAGGCCGGCTCTGTCTCGTGGCGCCGACCTGGCGCGGGCCGTTGCCGGCCATGGCGGGGCGGCGCCATCCCGCCTTTGCGCAGGTCGCGGCGGCCGGCGACTGGCCGGTCATCGGCGCGGCTCTCTACCGCCTGAATGTGAACCGGCCGGTGATGAACATGATGGTCCGCGGGCATGTCTACGCCGACCCGGGCTGGCTCGACGAGGTTCGCACGGCCGAGAAGCTCGCCGTCATCCGCGCCCCCGGGGCGCGGCACGCCTCGATCCGCTTCGTCACGGGCCAGCTGGACCCGTTCGCCGACCGGGAGGGGTTCCTCGGGGCGGCGCGCCGGGCGGTCGAGCTCGACCCCGGTTCTTGTCGTCCGGGGCGCAGACTCGCCGCCGAAATCGCGCGCCGAGATGCGGGCCCTCGCCGCCGTTCCGGGCGTGCGCGAGGTCGTCCTGCCGCGCGGCAAGCTGTCCGTGCACGAGGAGTTTGCGGAGGAGACGGCCGCGGCCGTCGCCGATTTCCTGTCGGGACCGGACGAAGCCAGCTCCGCCCCAACCGAGGCCAGGCAACCGCGCGCCCCGGCCGAACCCGACGGGGAAAGCTGATGCTGGAGGTGCTCGGCAACCGGACGTACCGACACCTGTTCGCCGCGCAGGTGCTGTCGCTGATCGGCACCGGGTTGACGACGGTCGCTCTCGGCCTCCTCGCCTACGAGCTTGCCGGTGCCGATGCAGGCGCCGTGCTCGGCACCGCATTGGCGCTGAAGATGACCGCCTACGTCTGTCTTGCACCGGTCGCGGGCGCACTGGCCGACCTCCTTCCGCGGCGACCGTTCCTCGTGGCGCTCGATCTCGTCCGCGCGGCGATGGTGCTGTTCCTGCCGTTCGTGAGCGAGATCTGGCAGGTCTACCTGCTCGTCTTCCTGTTCCAGGCCTGCTCGGCCGCGTTCACGCCGACCTTCCAGGCGACCATCCCCGACGTGCTGCCCGAGGAGCGGGACTACACGCGGGCGCTCTCGCTCTCGCGGCTCGCTTACGATCTCGAATCCGTCGCGAGTCCGCTGCTTGCCGGGGTGCTGTTGACGATCGTCAGCTTCAACTGGCTGTTCGTCGGCAACGCGCTCGGCTTCCTCGCCTCGGCCGCGCTGGTCATCTCGGTGGCATTGCCGGCGGTCCGTCGCGACGAGGAGCGGCCGTTCCTGCGGCGGCTGACGCGCGGCGCCTGGATCTATCTGGCGACGCCGCGGCTGCGGGGACTGCTCGCGCTCAACCTCGTCGTCGCGGCGGCAGGCGCCATGGTGATCGTCAATACGGTCGTGGTTGTCCGGGCCGGCTTCGGCGGCAGCGACCGCGACGTTGCGCTGTTCTTCGCCGCCTACGGTGCAGGGTCGATGGCGGTGGCGCTGTCGCTGCCCCGGCTCCTTGATCGGGTCGAAGCACGCCCGGTCATGCTGGCCGGCGGCGCCCTCCTGTCTATCGCGCTCGTGCTCGGGACGCTCGCCCCGGCCTATGGTCCGGCGCTGGCACTCTGGGCGGCGATCGGCGCGGGCGCCTCGCTCGTCCAGACCCCGTCCGGTCTCCTGCTCCGCAGGTCATCGCACGCGGAGGACCGCCCGGCGCTCTTCGCCGCGCAATTCGCGCTTTCGCACGCCTGCTGGCTCGTCGCCTACCCTGCGGCCGGATGGCTGGGCGCCGGTATCGGCCTCGGCGCGACTTTCGCGATCATGGGCGCGGCGGCGGCGGCCGGGGCGCTTGCGGCCGCCCTCCTCTGGCCGCGTCACGATCCCGAGGAGATTCCTCACGTCCACACCGAGATCGAGCACGTGCACGGGCCAGCCGACGACCCGCACCACCTGCCGGACGCCGTTGCCTGGCGCGATCCGCGGTCGGGCAGGCATCGTCATCGCAGGATCCGTCACGCGCACCGGTTCGTCATCGACGATCACCATCCGGCCTGGCCGGGATGATGACGCGATATCATAAATGAAGCGGCAATCGAGTTGGGGCACAGCCGCCGGGCCGGTAACTGACGGCGGTTGTGGCCGACGCGGACCGCGATGATGCTGGGTTCAGTAACGCTGGGAGCACACGGTAGACTTCGTGATGGGGCGGCGCTTCCAAGCGTGTCTCAGCCGTTGCTCGCGGTTCTCGCCCGCTATCCGCATTGATCCGTTCGATCGCGCGCCTGTTTTCGATCATTCACTGCTTCGGCTGTGCGCCGGTCATTCCTTGGCCCATGCCTGTGCCGCCCATCATTCCGCGCCCCATGCCACTGCCGCCCATCATCCCGGCGCCCATGCCTTCTCCTTCGGATTCGCCTTCTTCCATGTGCTCGGCGATCTCCGGTGGGATGTCCTGCTTGGAAAACATCTTTTGCTCTTCCGGATTGTGCACAAATGCAACGATATCGGCGAGATCCTGTCCGGTGAATTCTATCTGATGCCCGATCTCATCTTGCTGCATCATTATCATCGGCACGGCACCCCGCCACATCTTGGCGAAAAAGTCGAAGGGGTTCATAGCCGGCGGCATTGTGGCGGCATCCAGCTTCGGAGCGTCAGTCCCGCCGACACCATTGATCGAATGGCACACGACGCAGCCCTTGCTCGCGAATAGCTTTTTCCCGCGCACCGGATCCATCGCCGGCATCAGGAGCCCCGGAGCAATATACCCGGTCGGCTGGGTCGATGCCGAATGCTTGCGTGCGCCGGCCGAGCTCGCGGCCGATGATTGCGCGGCAAGAGCGCCTGCACCTGCCATCGAAAGAAGCAAGCTGAATACACCAAGAGCGTGTAAGACCTTCATCTTGGCCTCCTGATCCAGATCCATCTGAGCCTCGACGGGGCCAGAAGCCCTTCGCGGACCACCACGGTGACACGACGGTTGAACATGTCAACGGCGGAGCAAAAGCAGGCCAATGGGCGGCGCAAAAGTCTGACCGGTGAGGTGCGGACGGCGCAGATCTTCTTCGGCGTGCTCGGCGCCTCCAACTACACCTACGCCGAGGCGACCTGGACGCGGGCCTGCCGGACTGGATTGGCCCCTATGTCCGGATGTTGCGTTCTTCGGCGGCGCGCCGGAGCAGCTGGTCTCCGACAATCTCAAGGCCGGCGTCACGAAGGCAAGCTTCCATGAACCCCGGATCAACCGGACCTACGCCGAGATGGCGGCGCACTACGACGACGCGGTGATATCTGCGCGCCCTCTCAAGCCGCGCGACAAGGCCAAGGCACGAGGTCGGGATCCTGCTCGTGCAACGCTGGATCATCGCGCGCCTGGCCGCTAGCCTCAACGAGGCCGAGAAGGAGAAACAGCATGGAACCTCGTCGCCGGTCGCGGTCTGCGCTACATCTCAATTGATATTCCGCAGGAGCAGTTCGCGCGAGAGGGAAGCTGATGGGATCCCGTGATGCAGGTCCACCGGTAGCGGTCCGGAATGTCTGACGCTCGTGACGACGGGACTGGGGCGGCCGATGCCGGCGGTGGTGCCGCGCCGGGCGAGGTCCGGATCACTTCCGAGTTCGCGTGCGTGTTGGTCGACACGGGCGAGGGCCCTGTCGAGATCCGGCGCATTCAGGATCTCGATCATCGGATCGGGGGCGATTGGGCCAGGACCTCGCGCCCGGCCCCGCCAGCAGTCATTCAGCCGCTGATCCCGTGCCCGGGCGTCGTGCCGATCGGCGAGTTGGAACTTCTCGATATGCTGCAGCGGCCGGACGTGGTCGTCGTCGACAGCCGCAAGAGCGACCAATATGCCCAGGGCACGATTCCCGGCGCTATGAACATTCCCTTCACCGCTGCGGGTGAGCAGATTGATCTTCTGGGCTGCGTGCGTACCGCGGGAGGCTGGGACTGCACCGAGGCCAGACTGGTCGCCCTGTTCTGCAACGGCGTCTGGTGTGGGCAGTCGCCGACCGCCATTCGGGGGATGGTCGAGGCCGGCTATCCGCCGGAGCGAATTTTCTACTATCGGAACGGCATGCAGATCTGGCACCTGCTGGGACTTACTGCGCACCGGCCGACATCCGGAGGTTGAGGACAACAGGCGCAGGGCAGAGTTAATCCTGCTACCCCGGATTATGCACGAGCATCGGCCGAAGGGGTGGCGGATGTAGCGCAAGCCGTTGGTTGGGTTTAGGATTCTGTTGCCAAACCGAAGCCTGCCCACTCCGCGGAGCACCCACCCGCCATGCGCGAGACTACGCCCCTGCTGCCCGGCCTGTCACCGGTTTCCGGCAAGGCCGTCGAAGCCCGCTTTCGACGGCGGCAGCCTGTCGTCGGATGCCGGCGTGCTGGTGCTGCGCGAGGTCGAGCAGCGGCTCGGCGTCGCCGGGCGGCTGGCCGCGCTGCATCGCCGACCCGCGGCGCCCGGCGCGGGTCCGGCACAGCCTGGCCGACGATCGTCCGCTTCCGCATGCTGATGATCGCCTGCCGGCTACGAGGACGGCAACGACGCCGACAGCCTGCGCGGCGATCCGGCCTTCAAGATGGCGCTCGGACCGCCTGCCCGTCGGCGGCCGACCTGTGCTCGCAGTCGACGATCTCGCGCGCTGGAGAACCGGCCGGATGCCCGCACCCTGCTGCGCATGGGCCGGGGCATGGTCGATCTCTACTGCGCCAGCTTCCGCCAGGTGCCGCGGCGCATCGTGCTCGACATCGACGACACCTTCGATGCCGTCCATGGCGGCCAGCAGCTGCGGCTGTTCAACGCCCATTACGATGAATACGGCTTCCAGCCGATCGTGGTGTTCGACGGCGAGGGCCGCATTGTCGCCGCCGTGCTGCGCCCCGCCCGCCGCCCGAGCGGGCGCGAGATCGTCGGGCTACCTGCGCCGCCTGATCCGGCGCTTCCGTGGCCACTGGCCGCGCGTCGAGATCCTGCTCCGCGCCGACAGCCACTATTGCCGCGCCCGAGGTGCTGCGACTTCTGCCGCGCCGAGCGGCGTGGACTTCATCCTCGGCGTCGGCACCAACCCGACGCTGCGCAGCCATGTCGCCGCCCTGGAGGCCAGCACGACGGCGCGCGCCGCCAACGCCGGCAGCGAGCAAGGTCCGGCGGTTCAAGGAGTTCTATGACGGCGCCGCAAGCTGGGGCCGGGTCGAGCGCATCATCGCCCGCGTCGAGGCCGGACCGCAGGGCGGCGACACCCGCTTCATCGTCACCAGCCTCGACGGCCGGCCGCGGCAAGCGCGCTCTACCAGGATCTCTACTGCCGCCGCGGCCAGGCCGAGAACCACATCAAGGCGTGGAAGACGCCATCTCGCGGCCGACCGCACCGTCGTGCTCGCCGGGCCACCGCCAACCAGATGCGCCTGATCGCTGCACGCCGGCGCCTACTGGCTGATGTGGGGCCTGCGCGCCGCTGATGCCGCGGCGCTCGCGCCTGGCGCGTCGCCCAGTTCGATACGCTGCGCCTGCGCCTGCTCAAGATCGCCGCGCGCGTCGTCGAGAGGAAGACCAAGCTCAAGGTCCACCTGCCTACCGCCTGCCCGGTGCAGCCCGTGCTGGCGCTGATCCTCACCCGCACAACACGGCTCATGACCTGAACGCCGGGGCGTCGTGCCCCGACCCGAACCCCGTCCCGTCAACCCCAAGCACCGCCGACCCAGCCCGCCCAGAGGCGTGGGTTTTCAGCCGTGTCCGCCGAGACCTCCTGGCGAACTTCTCGCCACCAGATGAACGCGCCCAGCACGCTCATGCATGATCCGGGATACATCGCGCGAGCGGCGATCCGCCCGGCGTCGCCGTTGCATGCCTATTCGCCATTCTCTATGGGCCCTGTCAGGACACTTTGCTGCGCCGCGTACAGCTTGAGCCATGTCAAATGAAGAAAGGAGCTGAGGCGAGCTGGGCATCGCATAGCGTCTCGAGCAGTATGCCATTGAATCAGGCGGAAACCGGCGCAAGATCTCTTTCTCACGCAATTCCAATTGGTTAGTGGGTAGAGAAGGTTGTCTTTCAGACCCTCTCCCTGCGCCACCTTCAAATGGAACCGAAATCCAACGCTCAGCCGGCCGCGGCCCGATTGATCGCCGTAGCCGACCATGCGATCGGCGGGTCGAATGCGGCTTCATCCTCCCGGAGCGCCGCTCAGGCCTTGCTACAGTCCCGTTCTCAGACGCGGGGCCGCGAAATCGAGGAAGGCCCGAAGCTTCAGTGGCAGCATTGCCTGACCGTGATAGACTAGATTGACGGGCACCGGGTCGGGCGCGTGGCCGTCGAGGACCGTCACCAGCCTTCCCGCACTGACGGCGTCTGCAATCTGGTAGGAAAGCACACGCGTCAGGCCCACGCCCGCGATTGCCGCATCGATCGCGGCCTCGGCCGTGTTGACTGTCAGGCGCGCGCGGGGCGTTGCGGGCCGTCCCGTCGCTCCTTTCCCAAAGGTCCAGGCCTCGGACGGGGCGAGGGCCGAGAAGGTCACCGCGTCGTGGTCGGCAAGGTCCCCCGGACTTTGCGGACATCCGCGCCTTTCCAGGTAGTCGGGGCTCGCACACACCACACGACGGATCGTTCCGACTTTCACTGCGACATCGCTGCTGTCAGGCAGGTTCGCGATGCGCAGGGCCAGATCGATGTGATCGTCCATGAGGTGCAGCAGCCTGTCGGCAAGGACCAGCCTCACATCCGTTTCCGGATAGGCCTGAAGGAAGGCCGTGACGACCGGGACCATGTGCAGGCGCCCGAAAACGATGGGCGCGGTGATCACCAGTTCCCCCTTCACGACCGCGTATTCGCCCGCTGCCGCGCGCTCGGCTTCGGCAAGATCTTCGAGGATGCGCCGGGTGGCGATCACATAGGCCTTTCCAGCCTCGTTCAGACTGATGGTGCGCGTTGACCGGACCAGCAGTTGCGTTCCGAGATGCGCCTCGAGATCGGAGACCTTGCGGCTTACGGTCGAGAGGGGGATGCCGAGCCGCCGTCCGGCACCCGACAGGCTTCCCGCCTCGACAGCAGCGTGGAGGACGGACATCGCGGCGATCCGGTCCATGAGATCCTTCCAGAATATGGGAATGTGACTGCCGAATTTACCGGATTATCCCGTCTTCCGCCAGCCTCTATCTATGGGCCGACCAGAATGACTGGCCCTTCCGACAGGAGAACCCCGATGACCCGCCTTGCCATCCCCGCCACCACCGCCGATGCCCCCACCGCCAGCCAGCCGCTGCTGCAGGCCGTGGAAAAGCAGCTTGGCCTCGTGCCGAACCTGTTTCGCCTGATCGCGAACAGCCCGGCCGCGCTGGAAGGGTACCTCTCCCTCTCGGGCGCGCTCGCCAAGGGCAGCCTGCCTGCGCCCACCCGCGAACGTATCGCGCTGGCCGTCGCCGAGCTGAATGGCTGCGCCTATTGCCTGCGCGCACAGCTACATCGGCGCGAACATGGCCAAGCTCGATCCGGCCGAGATTGCCGCCAACCGCCGTGGCCATTCGACAGATCCCAAGGCCGATGCCGCGGTGCGCTTTGCCGCAAGCGTCGTGAAAGCGCGGGGTCACGTGAGCGATGACGAGGTGAAGGCGGTCAAGCTTGCCGGCTACTCGGATGCGCAGGTGGTCGAGATCGTCCTGCATGTCGCGGTGAACACGCTGACCAACTACGCCAACGAGGTGGCGCAGACCGTTGTCGATTTCCCCGCCGTCGAGGCGCTCGCCGCCTGACGACACCGCGGGCTCGCCCGAGCGGCGGGCCCGCACCCAATCCCATACCGGAGAACCCCGATGTCCCGTCCGCCGCTTCCCCCCTTCACCGCCGAGACCGCCGGGCAAAAGGCGCGGTTGGCCGAGGATGCCTGGAACAGCCGCGATCCAGCACGCGTGGCGCTTGCCTATACGCCGGACAGCCGCTGGCGGAACCGGGCCGAGTTCCTGACCGGCCGCGCGGCGATCGAGGCGTTCCTCACCGCCAAGTGGGCGCGCGAGCTTGAGTATCGCCTGATCAAGGAGGTCTGGACCTTTGCCGACAACCGAATCGCTGTGAGGTTCGCCTATGAATGGCAAGACGCCGACGGGGCGTGGTTTCGCAGCTATGGCAACGAGAACTGGGAATTCGACGCCGAAGGTCTGATGCAGCGGCGCATCGCCAGCATCAATGATCTGCCGATCGCGGACGCGGACCGCAAGTTCCACTGGCCGCTCGGGCGCCGCCCCGAAGACCACCCCGGCCTCAGCGAACTCGGCCTCTAGCGAGAATCTGATGGACATCACCTACTCCAGCGATATCGCCTTCACGCCGACCGTGAAAGCCATTCAGAACCGCAAGGGCTCGCGCCGCGCCTATGCCAATCAGGAGCAGTCAGGCGGCTGGCGCACGGAAGTCACGCCCGACCTAAAGGAGTTCATCGAGGCGCAGACCAGTGTTTTCCTCGCGACCGCGAACGCCGAGGCGCAGCCCTATATCCAGCATCGCGGGGGCCCTGCCGGGTTCCTGAAGGTGATCGACGCGCATACGCTTGGCTTCGTCGACTATGCCGGCAACCGGCAGTTCATCACCTCGGGCAATCTGGCGGACAATCCCAAAGCCTACCTGTTCCTGATCGACTATGCCCACCGGCGCCGGATCAAGATCTGGGGAACAGCGAGGGTCGTCGAGGGAGATGAGGCGCTCGTCGCAGAGTTCATGCCGCCGGACTACAAGGCGCGCGCCGAACAGGTGATCCTGTTCACCGTCTCTGCCTGGGAATCGAACTGCCCCCAGCACATTCCGCAAAGGTTCGAGGCCGCAGAGGTTGCGGCCGCTCTGGCAGACCGGGACGCGAGGATTGCCGCGCTGGAAGCCGAGGTCTCGCAACTGAAAGCGGCAGGCCGAGACTTGACGCTTGAGGGCATGGTGGAGGGGCCGCGACGTTCGACCATAAAATAGAGCGATCTGCACTTCGTTAGTCAGTAAACACAATAGCTTACTGGCTGGAGAAGGTTCGACGTCAGGCCCATCCCCTCCGCCACGGACCCCCGAAAGTCGTCTCCGCTTGCCTGGGGCCTGCCAAGCCGCCGGAACAGGGGCGATTTTCCGCGGCGGTTCCCGTTCGCCATCGCTTCTCTGTCCGGCAATCCGTCTGAACGGGACGCCCGTTCGGCGGGCTGTCTCCGGCCGTCCGATGGCGGGGTGAGTTTCCCTGGTTACAGGGAAAGAAACAGGGAATATTCGCGATTATGGTGCCCGGAGGGACCAGGATCGGGACGCGACAGCGCCGAGCGCGTGTGATTCTCGTGACCTTTCAATGCCTTCGCCAAACAGGATCGCGATTTCCCTGTTCGCGGCCGAACAGGGAATTCTTTGCGCGGAACAGGGAATTGAGACGGCGGAACAGGGAGAGCCGCTGGTGCGAACAGGCGGCTCGGAATTGCACGCGGCTCCGAGCGCTCGGCTCAGCCGATCGCTGCGATGCCGAGCACCCTGGCCTGCTCGGACCAGAGGAGCGGCAGGGAGCCATCCATCAGGCGGGCGAGCGTGAGGTCGGCCGGCTGCCGGCCGTCGAGAATGGCGCGCTGCAGATCGGGGGCGAGGAAGGCGAGCCGGACGAGACGCCGCCGCCAGACCCAGGGCAAGATCGAACGCTGGCACCAGACCCTGAAAAACCGGATCCTGCTCGAGAACCACTACCTGCCCGGCGCCCTCGAACACGCCATTGGCGACTTCGTCGAGCGGTACAATCACCGGCGCTGCCATGAGAGCCTTGGCAACGTCACGCCCGCCGACGCCTACTTCGGCAGGGCTGCGGCCATCATCAGCAAGAGAAGGAGAATCAAGGAGGAAACCATCCGGCAGCGCCGCTTGCTCAACCAGATGCACACTGCCTAAACTCAACCCGCCAGAGCCAGACCCTCCAGACCGTCATGGCCTCCGGTGCCCCGAATTATCTGACGACGGACAGCATGCTGTCTGATGGTTTCGGATTGGATAACGGTTCTCAACGGATTGATGCAGCGCAATGCCGCTGGATCGGAGGCTTGCTATCAGATGCGGCTTACCGGCAGAGCGGTAGAAAACACCGGCAGCGCAACAAGAGGGCTGGCATGTCTATCCGAGCGAGGATCGCGGTCCCCCTGCTTCTTCTTCTGGCTGCAGCCGCCGGCGTTTTCGCCTACGAGTATTATCGGAGCGGCGCGAACCAGGCCTCCGGCGAGATCACTCTTTACGGGAATGTAGACATTCGCGAGGCCGACCTCGCCTTCAACATCACCGGCAGAGTCGAGAGCATGCTGGTCGATGAAGGCGACACCGTCTCCAAGGGGAAGTTGTTGGCCACGCTGGAGCCCAACCTCTACGCGGCCGAAGTCAACGCCGCGAAGGCCCGGATGGAGGCGAAGAAGGCGGTGCTCGACCGCCTGCTGGCCGGCAGCCGCACCGAGGAGATCGACCGCGCGCGCAGCAATGCCGACGCCATCCAAGTCCAGCTCGACAATGCCAAGAGGAATCTGCTGCGCACCGAGAAGCTGGTCGCCGAGACCATCGCGCCAGAGCAGAAGCTGGAGGACGACCGAACAACCGTGCAGCGGCTCGAAGCCGAGCTTCGGGTAGCGAAGCAGGAGGTGCTGCTGGCTGTCCAGGGCCCGCGCGAGGAGGATATCATTGAGGCTCGGGCACAGCTCCGCGCCTCGGATGCCGACCTCGCGCTGAGCCAGCAGCGGCTGTCCTATACCAAGCTTTATTCAAAGGAGAACGGCGTCGTCACTACCCGCATCGACGAGCCGGGCGCGGTGGTGCAGCCGCAGTCGCCGGTCTACACCGTGGCGCTGAATGATCCGGTTTGGGTCCGCACCTACATCGGCGAGCCCGACCTCGGGCGCATCCACCCGGGCATGAAGGCGAAGGTCGTCACCGATTCCCGGCCTGACCGGCCCTATGCGGGCTGGATCGGCTTCATCTCGCCGACAGCCGAGTTCACGCCCAAGACGGTGCAAACGCGCGAGGTGCGCACGAGCCTCGTCTACCGGCTGCGGGTCTTCGTGAAGAACCCGGATCAAGGGTTGCGGCAGGGAATGCCCGTGACCATCCGGCTGGAGCCTGCTGCACCAGGCGCCGGGAACTGAGGCGCGCCGATGGAGGCCCCCATCACAGAGGCCCCGGTCATCGAGGTCCGCGACTTGATCAAGCGCTTCGCGGCGGACGGCAAGCAGAGGCCCGCGCTGGACGGCCTGTCTCTGAGGGTCGTCGTGGACAAGATCACCGGGCTGGTCGGGCCGGACGGGGCGGGCAAGACGACCCTGTTGCGGATCCTGACGGGGTTGTTAAGCCCCAACTCGGGCGAAGTCCGGGTGCTGGGAACAGACGTGGTGGCCGAGCCCGCACGGGTGCAGGCCAGCGTCGGTTACATGCCCCAGCATTTCGGGCTCTACGAAGACCTCTCGGTCGGTGAGAACCTTGACCTCTACGCCGATCTCCAGGGACTGGCCGGGGCCGAACGCGCGGACCGCTTCGACCGACTGATGGACTTCACCGGCCTTGGACCGTTCCGGCGACGGCTTGCCCGCAACCTCTCGGGCGGCATGAAGCAGAAGCTGGGCCTGGCCTGCACCCTGGTGCGGCCGCCGCGCCTCCTGCTGCTCGACGAACCGAGCGTCGGGGTAGACCCGGTCTCGCGGCGCGAACTCTGGTCGATGGTGCACGCGTTGCTGGACCAAGGGATCAGCGTCGTCTGGGCCACCGCCTATCTGGACGAAGCCGAGAAGTGCGACGAGGTGCTGCTGCTAAACGAAGGCCGGCTGCTTGCCTCGGGTCCGCCCGAGATTTCCACGCCGCAATTAGGGGCCGGACTTTCGCGCTGGCCGCCCCCCGCGCGGACCGGCGCGCCGTTCAGCGCGCCGCACGGGACCTGCCCGGTGTGGTCGACGCGATCATCAAGGGCAGCGCATGCGGGTGATGATCGCGGCCGTGCGGCCCCGGATCTGCTGGCGCGCGATGCCGAGAAGCTGGCCGCGGGGGATGTCCGGGTGCGGAAGTTGAGCCCGCCTTCGAGGACGCCTTCATCGCGCGGCGCATGGACCGTGCCAGGAGCGCGGCGAGCGTCGGTGCGCAACGGCCCTGGCGGACCAGTCATCCAGCCCGAGAAGCCCCGGATGACAGGATCATCGCGCTCAGGGGCCTAGTGCGCCGCTTCAGGGAGTTTACCGCGGTCGGCCGGATTAGTTTCCGCGTCGGACGCGGCGAGATCTTGGCCTGCTGGGCCGGAACGGCGCCCGCAAATCTACCGCCTCAAGATTATCTGCAGCCTGCTCCGCCGACCGACGGCTCGGCGCTGGTCCCTGGGATCGACCTGCGCCGCGCCGCCGCGGTCGCGCGAGGGCGGATCGGCTACATGGCGCAGAGGTTCTCGCTCTACGGCGACCTCGGCGTGCCTCCGACCTGAGCTTCTTCGCCAGTGCCTATGGATTCGCCGACGCGGCGCGAACCGCAAGATCGATGCGGCGCTGAGCGATTTCAGGCTCGCCACCCATGCCGAGGAGACCAGCGCGCTGCTGCCGCTGGGCTTCGAGCAGCGCCTCACGCTGGCCTGCGCCATCATGCGCGAACCCAGCGTCCTTTTCCTCGACGAGCCGACTTCGAGCGTCGATTCGCTGGTGCGGCGCGAGTTCTGGTCGCGGATCAACGCCATGGCGTCGACGGCATCACGGTCATCGTCGCCGCCGTTCATCGAGGAGGACGAGTACTGCGACCGGATCAGCATCGTCTACCCGGCCGACTGGTCGCGCTCGGCTCGACCGAAGACCTGCGCGCCCGGAACCGCAGCGATACGCTCCCCGACCCGACCCTGGAGGACGCCTTCGTCGACCTTATCGAGCGTTACGAGCGGGAGCACGTACAGTGAGTCGGGCGCGAACCATGATGGTGACGGCCGCAACGGCGGCGCGACTGCGCGGGCTCGTCCCAGGAGACGCTGCAGATCATGCGCCACCCCAGCGGCATATCCATCGCGTTCGTCCTGGCGGCAATCTGCTGCTGCTGTTCGGCATGGCGTCTCATGGACGCAAGCGCGTCCGGTAGCGCTCGTGATCGAATCCCAGTGCGCGAGGCCTCCAGCTTCACCGCCTCGCTAACCAATTCCGGGTATTTCGATGCCCGTTTGATGCAGAACCACCGCGACGCCGAGCAGCGATCGTCGAAGGCGAGGTCGACGCCATGGTCGCTCTGCGCAGCGACTTCGCGCGCCGGATTTCGCCGGGGGCGCGCCGATCCAGGTGATTGTCAACGGGGTCGACGCGAACACGGCGGATCGTCTCGGGCTATGTGCAGGGCGCCTGGCGGACCTGGCTCGGTCAATACGCGCGGGACCATGGTCGGGCCTGGCGCCGCCCGTCACGGTTGAGCAGCGGGTTTGGTTCAACGCCGAGGTCCGCAGCCGCAACTTCCTGGTACCCGGCCTGATCGCCATCATCATGACGCTGATCGGCACCCTGCTGACCGCCATGGTCGTGGCCCGGGAATGGAGCGCGGCACCTGGGAGGCGCTGATGGTCACGCCGGACAGGATCGGCGAGATCCTGCTGGGCAAGATTATCCCCTATTTCCTGCTGGGCATGGGCGGCATGGCCCTGTCGACTGCCATGGGCGTCTGGGTGTTCGAAGTGCCGCTGCGCGGTTCGCTGGGCGCCCTCTTCGCGGTTTCGACGCTCTTCATGGTGACGGCGCTGGGCATGGGGCTGCTGATCTCGACGGTGGCGCGCAGCCAGTTCCTCGCCGGGCAGGTCTCGATCATCGTCGCCTTCCTGCCGGCCTTTATCCTCTCGGGCTTCATCTTCGACATCAACAGCATGCCCGTGCCCGTGCAATGGCTGACCCACATCCTGCCGGCGCGATACTTCGTCTCCGCCCTGCAAACCCTGTTCCTCGCGGGCGACGTCTGGCCGATCGTCCTGGCGGACGGCGCGGTCCTGGCGCTGATGGCGGCGATCCTGCTGGGCCTCACCCTGCGCCGCATGCGCAAGTCCCTGGAGTGAGGGGCCATGCTCCGCCGGATCGGCCCTGCCGTCAAGGAGTTCCTGGTTCTGTGGCGCGACCGCCGGAGCCGGGTCGTCATCGTCGTGCCCCCGCTGATCCAGCTTCTGGTCTTCGGCTACGCGGCCAGCTTCGACGTCAATCACGTCCGCACGGCCATCCTCGACGAGGACGGCGGCCTTCCGTCCCACGAATTCGTCGCCGAATTCGAGGGAGCCCCGGCCTTCGACATCGTCGCCCACCTAACCCACCAGTCCCAGATCCGCGGCGTTATCGACGCCAAGCAGGCGATCTTGGTGATCCATCTGGGCCAATCCTTCTCCCGCGACCTGGCAATCGGTCGCCCGGCGCCGGTGCAGGTCATTCTCGACGGTAGGCAATCGAACACTGCCTTGATCATCCTCGGCTACATCAATGCCGTCGTATCGCAGTTCAACAACCACTGGCTCGCCGACCACGGCCAGGCCGGTCCCCCGGCGTCGCTGGTCGTGCGCGCCTGGTTCAACCCGAACCTCCTGAGCCGATGGTTCATCGTGCCCGGCATCGTCGCACTGCTGACCATGGTGGTCACCGTGGTGGTGAGCTCGCTGAGCGTCGCGCGCGAACGCGAGGTGGGCACCTTCGAGCAGCTTTTGGTGGGCCCGTTCCGCCCGGCCGAGATCCTGATCGGCAAATCCGTGCCGCCACTACTGATCGGGCTTGCCGAGGGCTCGGTTATCGTGCGCGTACAGCATCATCTTCTGGTTCGGCGTTCCGTTTCGGGGCGCTCTGGTGCCGCTGTTTGCGGGGCTGTTCCTCTACGTCCTGGCTGTGATCGGCATCGGGCTGATGGTCTCGTCCGTCGCGCGGACCCAGCAGCAGGCGATCCTGGGAGC
>CAVRHY010000008.1:0-88230 GCA_963721105.1 uncultured Alphaproteobacteria bacterium
TGACGTGACCCCTTGTTTCTCCTCCACGAGTTGCTGGAATCCGGACCACAGGAGAGGGACCGGATATGAAGCGAAGCAGGTTCAGTGAAGAGCAGATCATCGGGGTGCTGCGCGAGCAGGAGGCCGGTGCGGCGGTCGCCGAGCTGTGCCGCAAGCACGGTATGTCGTCGGCGACGTTTTATGCCTGGAAGGCCAAATACGGCGGGATGGACGTCTCGGATGCCAGGCGGCTGAAGGCGCTCGAGGACGAGAACGCGAAGCTGAAGCGGCTCTATGCCGACGCGATGCTCGACAATGCCGGGCTGAAGGATCTGCTGACAAAAAAATGGTGACGGTGAGCCATTGTCGCGCCATTGGTCCGAGCGACAATGGCGAACGCCAGGCGGGAAGCCGTCGCGCATCTGAGGACGAGCCTCGAGGTGAGCGAGCGGCGGGCGTGCACCATCATTGCCGCGGACCGGAGCACGGTCCGCTATTGCGCGAAGCGTCCCGACGACGCGGCCCTGCGCGGGCGGCTGAGGGAGCTGGCCGATCGGCGGCGGCGGTTCGGGTATCGCCGCCTGCATGTCCTTCTCCGCGGCGAGGGCTGGACGATGAACCGCAAGAAGACCCAGCGGCTCTACGGCGAGGAGGGCCTGGCGGTGCGGCGGCGCAGGTCGCGCCGCCGGATCGCGGTCGCGCGCACGCCGATGCCGAAGCCGGATGGTCCCAACAGCCGCTGGTCGACGGACTTCGTTCACGACCAACTGGCCAACGGCCGTCGTTTCCGGGTGCTGACGATCATCGACGACGTGACCAAGGAGTGCCTCGCCGCCGTCCCGGACACATCCTTGTCCGGGAAACGGGTTGTGCGGGAGATGAAGGCGCTGATCGCCCGGCGCGGGCGGCCCGGCACGATCGTCAGCGACAATGGCACCGAGTTCACCTCCTCGGCGGTCCTGGCCTTCACCCAGGCGGCCGGCCTCGACTGGCGCTACATCGCGCCGGGCAAGCCGACCCAGAATGCATTCGCCGAGAGCTTTCAGGGGCGGATGCGGGACGAATGTTTCAACGAGCATCTGTTCTTCTCGATGAACCATGCCCGCGCCGTCGTCGCCGGCTGGGTCGAAGACTTCAACACCGCGCGGCCGCACTCGGCGATCGGCTACATGACGCCCGCCGTCTACGCCGAGATCCTGAACCCGCAACAGGCACCGGCGCTACGCCACTTGGAAAGCTCCGCACCGATGCCCGTTGCTACCGTCGCGCTCACGCGCAATTCTCAACCCACGATTCCAGTCGCCCGCGGATGAGCGACGGGGGTCACGTCAGGCGCGATCAAGACGCTCTTCGCCAGCTTCGACAAGCATCTCGCCGAGGCGGGCTATCTCGCCATGGGCGGGCAGATCATCGACGCGACGATCGTCGCCGCGCCGATGCAGAGGCACACCGACGAGGAGAAGGCCGCGATCAAGGCCGGCGAGGTGCCGGAGGAGTGGAAAGCCAGGCCGGCCAGGCTGAGGCAGAAGGACCGGGATGCGTGCTGGACGGTGAAGTTCTCCAAGGCGAAGCCGGCAGTGCCGGGCAGGCCGCAGCAGGTGGACATCGCGGTGCCGACCTTCGGCTACAAGAACCACGCCGCCATCGACCGCCTGCACGGCTTCATCCGCGGCTGGTCGGTGACGAGCGCCGCTTCCTATGACGGGGCGCAGCTCGCCAACGTCCTCGACCGCTCGAACACCGGCTCCAGGGTCTGGGCGGACACTGCCTACCGGTCGGCGAAGAACGAGGAATGGCTGGGGAAGAACGGCTACGTCTCGGACATCCACCGCAAGAAGCCGAAGGGGCGGCCGATGAGCGAGAGGACGTCCCGCGCCAATGGCCGGCGCTCGATGGTTCGCTCGGCGGTCGAGCACGTCTTCGCACGCCAGAAGGGACCGATGGCGCTGTTCGTCCGCACCATCGTCATCGTGCGGGCCGAGGCCAAGATCGGCATGGCCAATCCGGCATACAATCTCACGCGCTTCGTCTGGCACCAGCGGAGAGGAATGTCCGCCTGACGGCGAAAGCAAAGCCGAAGGGGCGACCCCGCGTCCGGTAGTAAGCAACAACGCCCGAGACCTGTGGCCTCAGCGGCACCCCGGCAGACACGGCTCGGCTACGCCCGCCTCACGTCCCTGAAATGACCGCTTCTTCGAGGTGCCCACCTTCCCGAGCCGCGCTCCAACGCCGCCCTCGACCGGGTGTGCCGGATCTGACGCCCGATCCGGCGCCCTCGGCTACCGCGTGTCGTGACCGATCGGGCGCGCAGGGCCGTCCGTCGGGTCCCGCCCGCCCTCGTGCCCGGTTGCGTTCCCGGTCCCGGCCCCGGGATCGACCTCCTCGTACTCGCCCTCGACCACCGTCTTGCCGCCCGGCCAGACGCGGGCCGTCCGCCGGCCCTGCACGTCAACGACGACCAGCCGCGGCGCCAGCCGGCTCCAGAGCCAGCCGCGCACGCCCGGCACCAGCAGCAGGAAGCCCACCATGTCGGTCAGGAAGCCCGGCGTCAGCAGCAGCACGCCGGCGATCAGGATCATCGCGCCATCGGCCAGCAGCCGGCCAGGGTTCTCGCCCGCCGCGATCCGCGCCTGCAGGTTCCGCAGCGCCGCAAGCCCCTGCCGGCGCAGCATTGCCGTGCCGATGATGGCCGTCAGCAGCACGATGCCGATCGTCGGCCAGACCCCGATCATCCCGCCCACCTCGATGAAAAGGACGATTTCGATAATCGGCACGATCAGCAGCAGCAGGAACAGGGGCATGGGGCTCGCCTCCGGCATGCGCGGAAATTGGCCTGGTTCATAGACTCGACCAAGCGTTCTCCCTACATAGGGAGTGGCGTCGCGAGATCGCAACGTCCGCGCGCCGGAAGGAGCCGCCAAGCCCCTTGCACCGCAACATGAAGGCAGCCGCAATGAGCAGCGACGTGATCGAACTTCTGGTGCTGTTCGCGCTGGCCGCGGTGGTGCTGTACCGGCTGAAGGCGGTGATCGGCACGCGTACCGGCCATGAATCGCCGCCCGACTTCGTGCGCCGTCAGCAGGAGGCGCATCGCCCCGGCGCCCCGGTGCCGCAGCCCGTGCCGGACCTCCGCCCGCTGCCGGACGAGGACGAGGCCCCCGGTACGCCCGAGAGCGGCCGCGCCGCCATCGACGCGATCCGCCGCCTGGAGCCCGGTTTCACCAGCAAGGACTTCGTCCAGGGCGCGCGCAGTGCCTATGAGATGATCCTGATGGCCTTCGACGAGGGCGACCGCGAGACGCTTCGCTCTCTGCTGGCGCCGGACGTCTTCCAGGCGTTCGAGCAGGGCATCGCGACGCGCGAGGAAGCCGGCCTGCGAGTCGAGGCGCGCTTCATCGGCGTTCGCGAGGCCACGGTCGACGAGATCGCCTTCGACCCCGAGACGAACATCGCCGACATTACGGTCCGCTTCGTCGGCGAGCTGATCACCGCCGTCCGCGATGCCGAGAACCACGTCGTCGAGGGCGACCCCAACGAAATCCGCCGCCAGACCGACCGCTGGACGTTCAGCCGCGAGATGGGCTCGGCAGACCCGAACTGGCTGCTGACCGGCACCGGCGACTGACGCCGGCGGGCGCCCCGCGGCCGGACCGGCGATGAGCGACATGGGAAAGAGGCGCAGGCGCCGCCTGGCGCCGGAGGACCGGCAGCTCTGGGAGCGGGTCGCCGCGACGACGAGCCCGCTGCACTCCGCCTCGCCGCGCGCCGTCCCCCAAATCATGGACGGGCGCTCGACCACGGTTGCGCCGCCGCCCGCGCCGGGTGCCGCGCGGAGCGATCGGCCCGCCGGGGCGTCCCAGCCCTCCGCCGCGCCGTTCCCCGCCCCTCCCGATTCACCGCGCCCGACCGGCCCGGCGGCCCGCCAGGCAAGGTCCCCGGCCGCGCCGCCGGCGCGCATCAGCTACGCCCCGCCCGATGCCGAGCCGGTCGGCCGCCCGCAGCCGGGCCTCGACCGCCGCACGGCAGACCGGTTGCGCAAGGGGGCCCGGACGCCGGACGCGCGCATCGATCTGCACGGAATGACCGCGGCGCGCGCTCATGGCGCGTGCCTGCGCTTCCTCGCCGAGGCGGCTGCGCGCGGGCACCGGGTCGTGCTGGTCATCACGGGCAAGGGCCGGCGCGACGAGTACGGCCATGTCAGCGGACGGGGCGTGCTGCGCGATTCGCTGCCTGGTTGGCTCCGCGCCTCGCCGCTCGGCCACTCGATCGTGGGCATCTACCAGGCGCACCGCCGGCACGGCGGCGAGGGCGCCTTCTACGTCTACCTCAAGCGCCACCGCTGACGCGAGAACGGGGATGACGGTGGAGATTACAGGTGGAGGGGGTCGCCCCGATCGACCGCCGCGTATGCGACGCGGCGGGGAAGGCGATCAGAGGCCGAGCAATCCGCCGGCCGCCATGCCGCCAAAGACCGTGAGTGTCATCAGGAGGAAAGCCGCGTCCGGATTGCCGGCCCGCTTCACAGGGGGCCCAAGCGGGCGCCGGACAGGCTTCTTCGCGCCGAACAAAGCCTCCGAGATCAGCGCCCCGATCCCGTAGCCCAGAGTTGCACCAAGGAGGAGATACACCACGAAGCACCTTCGACGTCGAAACCCGAACCTGTTCGCGGGCTGGGTCAATCACCCGCGCGACTGAGATCGAACGCCGAACTCGGCGCCGGGTTCCGCCGCAATTCGCAAAATCGAAAAATTCCTGCGGCTAGACACCTGTTGGGCGCGCCCCTTGCGCGGGGGGCCGGTCTTCGGCAGAGAGAGGCGAGCTCGCGTCGGACATCGTGCCGGCCCCAGACGCCCCAGGCCCTCGGATACCCATGTACCGGCTTTACCACCTGCCGCTGTCGCCCTACTGCCGCAAGGTGCGGCTGGTGCTCGCTGAAAAGCGCGTCGAGGTCGACCTCGTCGAGGAGCGGCCGTGGGAGCGCCGGCTGGACTTCCTGCGAATGAACCCGGCCGGCAAGGTGCCGGTTCTGGTGACCGATGACGGCATCGTGCTGGCCGAGAGCCGGGCGATCGTCGGCTATCTCGACGAGGTGCTGCCAGAGCCGCCGCTGATGCCGCGGGACCCGGTCGAGCGCGCCGAGGTGCGCCGGCTGGTCGCCTGGTTCGACGACAAGTTCCAGCGCGAGGTGACCGAGAACCTGCTCTACGAGCGGGTCAACAAGCGGCTGTCGCGCAGCGGCTATCCGGACGGGCCGAACCTGAAGGCAGGCTCGAAGAACATCCGGGTGCATCTCGACTACATCACCTACCTGCTCGAGGGACACAACTGGCTGGCCGGCAAGCGTATGTCGATCGCGGATCTCGCCGCGGCGGCGCACCTGTCGTGCCTCGACTACACCGGCGACATTCCCTGGGAGGAGTACCCGGGCGTGCGCGACTGGTACGCGGTGATGAAGTCGCGCCCGGGCTTCCGCGGGCTGCTGGCTGACCATCTGCCCGGTTTCCCGCCGCCGCCGGCGCACTACGCCGACCTGGATTTCTGACGGGCCCGGCCGAGGGACGGGCCCATCGCGATCTGACCTGCGGTGCATGGCGGCCGTTGATGCCGCGGCATGTCGATTGTTATCGGCCGCTCGTGCGCCGGACACCGCTAGGTGCAGGCCCGCGCGTCAGCCGCACGGGGGCGGTTCCCGGCCGATCTCAGGCGGGCGTGCCGGACCGCGCGGTGGTCACCGCCTCGAACGCGTCGCCGGACGCGATCAGGCAGGTCTGGCCCGCGGTGGTCGTCAGCAGGATCGTCCACGAACCAGTCCTGTCCGAGGCGTAAACCTCGACAATTCCGCGGTCCTGCGCCAGGCCGATGGAGCGGGGCGTCTCGCCGTACCGGGCGTGGAGTTCGGCAATCACCGCCTTGCGTTCGCCGCACAGGCTCTGCGCCGGCGTCGGCGCCGGCCCGGCAGCCGCGGCGGTCTCGACGATTGTCGCAAGACCTGTCGTCAGCATCGCCGCAGGGATCGCCAGCAGTACTGCAGTCCGAACCAAGGCCATCGCTGTCCTTTCCGGCCTCAGGCCCCGCGACGGGGGACGAGCCCTGCCACGCGGCAGAAACCGCCGAATTCACTGTTGCCGCCCCGCTTCGCCAGCTCGGCCAGGCGGCGACTCGTCTGATGATGGTGAGCGAACGAGATTAACGACCGGTGAACTCTGCGGCCGTCGGCTCTGGCCGCCGGGCATCCCGTCCCGGCCCGTGCGCCCCGCAGTCGCCCCGCGGTCGCAGGACCGCTCAGTGCCCCTCGGGCACCCAGATGATTGCGCGCACCGGGGTCGGCCCGGCGCCCGCGGCCGGGTTCAGCTCCTGCGGGCAGTTCGAGATCACGACCAGCACGTCCATCTCGGCGCGCAGGTCGACGTGATCGCCGGGGCGCGACGGGCTCTCGACGATCTCGGCATGGCCGTCGGACGCGACCGGGACCGACATGAACCAGTTTACGTTCGGCACGACGTGCTCCGGGCCGATGCCGTGCCGGGCCATCTCGCGCTCGAAATTGCGCTGGCAGCACTCGGCGTTGTGCTGGCCATAGCGCACCCGGTCGACGTCGAACGAGCAGCAGCCGAAGATCGTGTCGTGCCCGGCCCCCGTCCGGTCGCCCATCGTGTCGGCGATCACCGTCATCATCGGCCGGGCGAACTGCGAATAGAGCACACTGCCGCGGCGGATCAGCACGTTCTTCGGGATTTTGACGGTGTTCGGCATGTGGTAGCGCTCGACGTCTCCCCGGTGGCGCACCGCGCCGAAGCAGAGAAAGTCGATCGCCTGTTGCCCTTCAAGATCGACCAGCCGCAGCATCTGCCCGGCGCGCAGACGCGCGCTCCAAGGCGCGCGCGCCGGTACGACGGCGTCTTCGATGATCCGGCCGGACGGCGCGACCGGGTCGTTCACGGTCGACTGCATGTCCGAGCCTAACGCGTCGCCCCCCCGCGGTCGAGCCGGCGCGCGCGGCGAGGCGCTGCGCGGGCACGGCGCCATGCTGCTGTTCGCGGCGATCATCTCGGTGTCGTTCACGCTCGGCGACCTGGCGGCGCCGCACATCGCGCCCTCGGCGCTGACGGCGGCGCGCTTCCTCGTGGGCGCGGCGATCATCGGCGCGCTGGCGGCGCCCCGGATGCGCCGCGCCCACTTTGGCGCGCCCTGGCGCTATGTCGCGGTCGGCGGGCTGCTGGCCGGCTACTTCATCCTGATGTTCACGGCGCTGAGGCTGACCGACCCGGTCTCGACCGGCGCCGTCTTCACGCTGACGCCGATCATGTCGGCCGGCTTCGGCTGGCTGCTGATGCGGCAGGTGACGACGCCGGCCATGGCCCTGTCGCTGTTGCTGGCGGGGGTCGGCGCCGTCTGGGTGATCTTCCGCGGCGATGCCGACGCGATCATGGGCCTCCGTCTCGGCCCGGGCGAGCGCATCTTTGTCGTCGGCTGCGCCATGCACGCGCTCTACGCCCCGCTCGGCCGGATGCTGAACCGCGGCGAACCTGTGCTGGTCTACACCTTCGGCGGCATCTGCGGAGGGCTGGCGGTGACGCTGGCCTGGGGCTGGCGCGACGTCATCGCGACCGACTGGACCGCGCTGCCCGCCATCGCCTGGGCGGCGGTCGTCTACCTGGCCGTCTTCGCCACCGCGACGACGTTCTTCCTGGTGCAGTACGCGACGCTGCGGCTGCCGTCCGCCAAGGTGATGGCCTATGGCTACCTCGTTCCCTCCTTCGTCATCCTCTGGGAGGGGCTGCTCGGCCATGGCTGGGTCGCGCCGCCGGTCTGGCTGGGCGTCGTCGCGACGGTCGCCGCGCTGCTGGTCCTGCTGCGGGATTAGGGGCGGGGTCCCGAGGCGCCGGCCAGGCCCGTTCCGCGCTTGGCCGGCGGCGCCCACCCTGCGAGACAGCTCGGCCGACCGCCTACTTGTAGTAGCCGACCGTGCAGACCTGGTCCGCCACCCTGATGACGTAGCTGACCTTTTCGCTCGGTCTGCTGTCACCCGGCTTCGGGTACGAATACTCGACCGTGTGCATTTCGCCCGCCACGGCTGCCTGGTAGACAATCTCACCCGTCGGGCGGCCGCCGCGGTCTACGAAGTCGCGCATGTTGATCAGGCCGACCTCGTAGCTCTTCAGGGCATGGGCGGTCAGCATTCCGTCGTCGCCGCCGCAGACGACATAGAGCTCGCCGTCCAGGAACCTCGGATCATGCGCGTTGATGGCCGCTAGGGTCGCCGGCTCGTCGGCAAGGATCGCCTCGACGGCGCGGGCCAGCATGGCCTGCGCCTCCTCGGGTGTGCCGTGCTGGGCGGCGACGGCCGGGGCGGCGAGGGCCAGTGTCACGACGGTTGAAGCAAGAAGCGTACGCATCGTCTCCTCCTCTCGGGTGGAACGACTCGCGCCGGTTCTCGGTGTGAGTGGCCGATTATGTGCCTGCGCCGCCATTTTCCCAAGCGAAATGGGTGAATTGACGGTCGCCGGGCGCGTGCCCGGCCGCGAAAGGAGCGCTACGCCGCGCCAGCCGCCCCTTGACCGGCCTCGCGCGCTTGATAGCGTGTCGCGAAACCGGCATGCGAGGTCACCGATGGCAGCCCCCGGCGAGAACCTGAAGATCGATGGCGCCCGGCTGTGGGACTCGATCATGGAGATGGCGAAGATCGGCCCCGGTATCGCCGGCGGCAGCAACCGCCAGACGCTGACCGACGCCGACGGCGAGGGCCGGCGGCTGTTCCAGAAATGGTGCGACGCCGAGGGGCTGGCCATGTCGGTCGACGCCATGGGCACCATGTTCGCCCGGCGCGAGGGCACCGACCCGTCGCTGCCGCCGGTCTATGTCGGCAGCCACCTCGACACCCAGCCGACGGGCGGAAAGTACGACGGCGTGCTCGGCGTGCTCGGCGCGCTGGAGATCATCCGCACGCTCAACAGGCTGGAGATAAAGACGAAACACCCGATCGTCGTCGTCAACTGGACGAACGAGGAGGGCAGCCGTTTCGCCCCCGCCATGATGGCCTCGGCCGTCTTCGCCGGCATCCTGAAGATCGAGGACGCCTACGCCAAGACGGACGCCGCGGGCAAGACGCTTCGGCGACGAGCTGGTCCGCATCGGCTGGAAGGGCGACGAGCCGGTCGGCAACCGCCCGATGAAGGCGTTCTACGAGCTGCACATCGAGCAGGGCCCGATCCTCGAGGCCGAGGGCAAGGACATCGGCATCGTCACGCATGGCCAGGGGCTGCGCTGGATCCAGTGCACCGTCACCGGCAAGGAGAGCCACACCGGCTCGACGCCGATGGCGATCCGCCGCAACGCCGGCCGCGGGCTGGCGCAGATCACCGAGCTGGTGCACGAGATCGCCATGAAGCACCAGCCGAACGCCGTCGGCGCCATCGGCCATGTCGACATCTACCCGAACAGCCGCAACATCATTCCGCGGCAAGTGCGGTCTTCACCGTCGACTTCCGCAGCCACGTGCTCGAGACGCTGGAGGCGATGGTGGCCGAGCTGGCCGAGCGCGCGCCGAAACTGTGCGAGGCGCTGGGCGTCGGGTTCGAGTCCGAGATCGTCGGCCAGTTCGACCCGCCCGCCTTCGACGAGGGCTGCGTCAGCGCGCTGCGCGATGCCGCCGAACGGCTCGGCTACAGCCACCGCGACATCGTCTCGGGCGCCGGGCACGATGCCTGCTGGATCAACCGCGTCGCCCCGACGGCGATGGTGATGTGCCCCTGCGTCGATGGCCTCAGCCACAACGAGGCCGAGGAAATCTCGCCCGAATGGGCCGAGAAGGGCACCAACGTGCTGTTCCACGCCGTTGTCGAGACGGCCGGGATCGTCGATTGAGAGGCCCGACATGCGCGCCCTCGCGCCCCTGCTGCTCGCCACCGTCCTTGCCCTGGCCGCCTGCGCGCCGCTCCCCGGGGGCGGCCAGCGCCAGCTGACGGCCGAGGGCATCCGCCCGGGCGTCGGCGCGCCGCGCGCTGTCGCCGCCACGCCGCCGCTGGGCATGCCGGTCCGCTACCAGATCCACACCCCGCTGCGCGAGGCGCCGAATGCGATGGAGGTCGTGCTGCAGCGCGACGGCGACGGCTATCTCCGCACCGAAACCGTCCGCATCCCCGAAAGCTCGGGGCCCGAGGCCCGGCTGATCGCCACGATGGTGCGCCAGCGCGACGGCCGCTCGGCCGAGGTCGAGGGTACCGACGTCGTGCTGCGCACGCGGGACCGGCTCGACGCGCGCGGCCGGACGCTCGCCTCGGATCTCGGCGGCGTGCAGGTGCGCTGGGACCCGCACGACTGCCGCGCGGTCGTCGGCGAATGTCGCACCGCGCGGACGAACCCCAACGGCAGGGTCGACTATCTGGCCGTCACCACCAGCGAGACGGGCGGCATCTGGCACGAGACGATCCGCCGCGACCCGGCGCGCGACCTGCAGGGGCGGACGACGCTGTTGCAGGAGTCGCTCTACTCGCTGGACGCGACCGGCATGCTGATCGACATGAACCGCATCGACCACGAGCGGGATCTGGGCGGCTATCAGGAAATCCGGCGGGTGCAGTAGCCGGCGTCAGGGGGTGAGCATGAGCAAGGTCATCAAGAACGGCACGGTCGTCACGGCGGACCGGACGTGGAAGGCCGACGTGCTGGTCGAGGGCGGCAAGATCGCCGCGATCGGCGAAAACCTGAAGGGCGACGAGACGGTCGACGCCACCGACGCCTACGTCATCCCCGGCGGCATCGACCCGCACACGCACCTCGAGATGCCCTTCATGGGCACGACGGCCGCCGAGACCTTCGAGTCCGGCACCTGGGCGGCGGCGACGGGCGGCACGACCATGCTGGTCGACTTCGTGCTGCCGGGCGAGGACGGCGGCCTGCTGACCGCCTTCGACAGCTGGGACAAGAAGTCGAAGGACCAGATCTGCACCGACATCTCGTACCACATGGCAATCACCGGCTGGTCCGAGCGCATCCATGACGAGATGGCCGAGGTGGTGCGCCGCGGCGTCAACACCTTCAAGCACTTCATGGCCTACAAGGGCGCGCTGATGGTGGACGACGACGAGATGTTCGCGTCCTTCCAGCGCTGCGCCGCGCTCGGCGCCCTGCCGCTGGTCCATGCCGAGAACGGCGACGTCGTCGCCGCGCTGCAGCAGAAATACATGGACGAGGGCGTGACGGGGCCGGAGGGCCACGCCTTCTCGCGCCCGCCCGAGGTCGAGGGCGAGGCCGCCAACCGCGCCATCATGATCGCCGATGCCGCCGGCGTGCCGCTCTACATCGTCCACGTCAGCTGCGAGCAGGCGCACGAGGCCATCCGCCGCGCCCGCCAGAAGGGGATGCGCGTCTTCGGCGAGCCGCTGATCCAGCACCTGACGCTCGACGAGTCCGAGTACTTCGACAAGGACTGGATGCACGCCGCCCGCCGCGTGATGTCGCCGCCCTTCCGCTCGAAGGCGCACCAGGACGGGCTGTGGGCCGGGCTGGCCGCCGGCTCGCTGCAGGTCGTCGCCACCGACCACGCGGCGTTCTCGTCCGAGCAGAAGAAGATGGGGCTCAAGGGCTTCCCGATGATCCCGAACGGCACCGGAGGACTGGAGGACCGGATGCCCGTCCTCTGGACCAGGGGCGTCGAGACCGGCCGCCTGACGCCGAACGAGTTCGTCGCCGTGACCTCGACCAACATCGCGAAGATCCTGAACGTCTACCCGCAGAAGGGCGCGCTGGTCGAAGGCGCCGACGCCGACATCGTCGTCTGGGACCCGAAGATAAAGAAGACGATCTCGGCGGCGGCGCAGAAATCGATCATCGACTACAACGTCTTCGAGGGCATCGAGGTCACCGCCCAGGCCCGCTACACCCTCTCCGCGGCGAGGTGATCTGGGAGCACGGCAAGAACTCGCAGCCCCAGCCCGGCCGCGGCCGCTTCGTCCCCCGCCCGGCCTTCCCAGCGGTCAACAAGGCGCTGTCGACCTGGAAGGAGCTGACCGCGCCGCGGGGCGTCAAGCGCGACCCGACGAACATCCCGAGCGGGGTGTGAGGCGCCGATGCCCGGCTGGGCTATCCTGGCGATCGTCGCGGTCCTGTTCGTCGTCATGTGGCTCGAGCGGGACCGCAACCAGACGCTCGACTGGGAGACCTGGCGGCTCTACCGCAAGCGCAAGCACTGGCACACCCGCCCGCCCGGCGATCGCGGCCGGGATCGTCGGCAGCCGCAGCTTCTCGGTCCAGATCGAGGGCATGGACCCCGAGCGCAACCGCCGCCTGAACGAGCTGATCGCCGAGCGCGACGTCGTCGCGGCCGCAGCGCTGCTGCAGGCCGAGGGCTACGACGAGGCCGAGGCGATCGACCTGGGCCGAGCGTTACACCGGGCCGCGAGCACCCCGACGCCGAGACGCGACGGTTATCCGGCAGCCTATGCCCAGGCCGAGGGCGCCTCGGGCGGCGGCTTCTTCCGCATGGGCCGCGCACGGCCAATCGGCTTCGAGACGCCAGGCCCCAGCCGTCCGACTTGGTCCGAGACCGCGCAGGTCCGGCGACGGCGGCGCCGCAAGCCACGGAGGGAGCGTTCGAGGCGGAGCTGAGCGCCTTGCTGGCGAAGAGGCGGGCGAACGAGATGATCGAGGCTTTGCGAAGCACATGGAACGGATCTGCAGACGGCGAAGGAACAGTCGAGGCGTTCGCGGCGACTGCCCGCAAGCCTCGCGACTCGAAGTGCGAGCGAACGCGTCGGACGCGATCATCGATGCGCGAGAACCTGGACGCTGACGTTCCAGACCGGCGACGGCCCCGTGCACGCGCTGTCGGACGTCAACCTGACGGTGCACCCCGGCGATTTCGTCTCGTTCATCGGCCCGTCCGGCTGCGGCAAGACCACCTTCCTCCGCGTCGATCGCCGACCTCGAGCAGCCGACCGGCGGCACGCATCGCCGTCAACGGCATGTCCCCGCACGAGGCGCGCACGGCGCGCGCCTACGGCTATGTCTTCCAGGCGCCGGGCCTGCTGCCCTGGCGCACGATCGAAAAGAACGTCCGCCTGCCGCTCGAGATCATGGGCTACCCGAAGGACCAGCAGGTCCAGCGCACCGCCCGCGTTCTCGACCTCGTCGGCCTCTCCGACTTCGCCCGGCGTTTTCCGTGGCAGCTCTCGGGCGGCATGCAGCAGCGCGCCTCCATCGCCCGCGCACTGGCCTTCGACGCCGATCTGCTGTTGATGGACGAGCCCTTCGGCGCGCTCGACGAGATCGTCCGCGACCACCTGAACGAGCAGTTGCTGGCGCTCTGGGCGCGGACCGGCAAGACGGTCTGCTTCGTCACCCACTCGATCCCCGAGGCGGTCTACCTCTCGACCCGCATCGTCGTCATGTCGCCCCGCCCCGGCCGGATCATCGACATCATCGACAGCCCCCTGCCGACGGAGCGCCCGCTCGACATCCGCGAGACCCCCGAATTCCTCGAGATCGCCGCCCGCGTCCGCGCGGGGCTCCGCGCCGGGCACAGCTATGACGACTGACGCGCGGCGACGGACCGTAGGGTGGGCCCCTGGCCCACCGGTCCGAGCGGTGGGCCAGGGGCCCACCCTACGATCTGAAACCCGCGCCGCCGTCCCGTGCGCGCCGCAGCGCGAAGCGTTGCGGTGCAGACCCGGGACCCCGGCGGATTCCACGCCGGTCTATCGGGGACACGGGTCGATCCGAGGTGCCACGATCCGCTCAACCTCGGTTGAGGTGCGTGCCAGAATCGGGAAGCCCATCCGAAACAAAGGCTTAAGTACGGTCTCACATGTGAGACCGCGGCGCGCGCAGGGCCTGGCCATGCGTAACGTCCTGCCCGTCGCCACCATCCTGGCTGTCCTGCTGGCGCTCTGGTACGCCGGCGCCGTCCTGCTGAACGCGAAGTGGGAGCGCGACCAGGCCGCCCGCGCCGGGCAGGCCATCGGCTGGGCCGAGATCATCCCGGCGACGATGCAGCCAGGACCGCCCCGTCCTGCCCGCCCCGCACCAGGTCGCGTGGGAGATCTGGGACACGACCGTCAACAAGCCCATCGGCTCGAAACGCTCGCTGGTCTGGCATGGCTGGATCACGCTCTCGGCGACGCTGCTCGGGCTTCGCAATGGGCGTCGGGCTGGGCATCCTGCTGGCGGTCTCCATCGTGCACAGCCGGGCGATGGACCTGAGCGTCATGCCGTGGATCATCGCCAGCCAGGCGGTGCCGATCCTGGCGATCGCGCCGATGATCATCGTCGTGCTCTACAATGTCGGCATCTCGGGCCTGATCGCGAAGGCGTCGATCTCGGCCTACCTGTCGTTCTTCCCGGTCGTCGTCGGCATGGTCTCGGGCCTTCGCTCGCCCGACCGGATCGAGCTGGACCTGATGCGCACCTACTCGGCCTCGCCGGCGCAGGTCCTCTGGAAGCTGCGGCTCCCCGCCTCGCTGCCCTACCTGTTCACAGCGCTGAAGATCGCGATCGCCATCGCGCTGGTCGGCGCGATCATCGGAGAACTCCCGACCGGCGCGCAGGGCGGCTTCGGCGCGCGGATGCTGAACGGCAGCTATTACGGGCAGGTGCTGGTGATCTGGTCGGCGCTGGTCGGCGCCGCGGTCTGCGCCGGGCTGCTGGTCGGGATCATCGGGCTGGTGCAGCGGCTGGTGCTCGGCCGCATGGGGCTGGCGCGATGAGCTGGCTCGCCGTCGCGCTGGCGGTCTGGGCGGGGGCCTGGGCCGCCAACCTCTGGCTGGCGCGCCGGCGCGGCGGCGCGGTGACGCTGGTCGTCCCGGCGCTCTTCGGCATCACGGTGCTGGTGCTCTGGCAGGCCATCGTACGTGGCCTCGACGTACCGCAGGTCATCCTGCCGGCGCCCAGCGACATCGGCGCGGCTCTGGTCGCCAACGTGCCGACGCTCTGGGCCGACTTCGTGCAGACGGTGCTCCGCTCGGTGCTGCCGGGCTATGCCATCGGTTGCGTGCGCGGGAATGCTGACGGCGCTGGCCATCGACCGCTCGCCCTTCCTGCAGCGCGGGCTGCTGCCGATCGGCAACCTCGCCGCGGCGCTGCCGATCGTCGGCATCGCGCCGATCATGGTCATGTGGTTCGGCTTCGACTGGCAGTCCAAGGCGGCCGTGGTCGTCGCGATGGTCTTCTTCCCGATGCTGGTGAACACCATGCAGGGCCTCGGCGCCAGCCAGGCGCTGGCCCGCGACCTGATGCGCACCTATGCCGCCAGCTACTGGCAGACGCTGTTCAAGCTGCGCCTTCCCGCCGCCGCGCCCGCCATCTTCAACGGCCTCAAGCTCTGCACCACGCTCGCCCTGATCGGCGCCATCGTCGCCGAGTTCTTCGGCACGCCGATCGTCGGCATGGGCTTCCGCATCTCGACCGAGGTCGGCCGGCTGGCGCTCGACATGGTCTGGGCCGAGATCGCCGTTGCGGCGCTGGCAGGATCGGCGTTCTATGGGCTGGTGGCGCTGGCGGAGCGGCAGGCGACCTTCTGGCATCCGTCCCGGCGCGGCTGACGCGACAGGGAGAGACTTCATGAAATCGATGACGGGACTTGCGGCGGCCGCCCTGGTGGCGGGGCTGATTGCGACGGGGGCGGCGGCGGACGATCACGTCACGCTGCAGCTGAAATGGGTCACGCAGGCTCAGTTCGCCGGCTACTACGTCGCCAAGGACAAGGGCTTCTACGAGGACGAGGGGCTGGACGTCGAGATCAAGCCCGGCGGCCCGGACGTGGCGCCCGCGCAGGTGATCGCCGGCGGCGGCGCCGACGTGATCGTCGACTGGATGCCCTCGGCGCTTGCCAGCCGCGAGAAGGGGCTGGCGCTGGTCAACATCGCGCAGCCCTTCGCGAAATCGGGCATGATGCTGACCTGCCTCAAGGAAACCGGCGTCCAGAAGCCCGAGGATCTCAAGGGCCGCACGCTGGGCGTCTGGTTCTACGGCAACGAGTACCCGTTCCTCAGCTGGATGAGCCATCTCGGCATCCCGACCGACGGCTCTCCGCAAGGCGTCAAGGTGCTGAAGCAGGGCTTCAACGTCGACCCGCTGCTGCAGAAGCAGGCCGACTGCATCTCGACCATGACCTACAACGAGTACTGGCAGGTCATCGACGCGGGCATCAAGCCGGAGGACCTGGTCACCTTCAAGTACGAGGACCAGGGCGTCGCGACGCTGGAGGACGGCCTCTACGTCATGGAGGACGAGCTGAAGGACCCGGCCTTCGTCGACAAGATGGTCCGCTTCGTCCGCGCCAGCATGAAGGGCTGGAAGTACGCCGAGGAGCACCCGGACGAGGCCGCCGAGATCGTGCTGGACAACGATGCCACCGGCGCCCAGACCGAGAAGCACCAGAAGCGCATGATGGGCGAGATCGCCAAGCTGACTGCCGGCTCGTCGGGCGAACTGGACCCGGAGGACTACCAGCGCACCGTCCAGACGCTGCTGGAGGGCGGCTCGGACCCGGTGATCACCAAGGAGCCCGAGGGCGCCTGGACGCACGACGATGACGGACAAGGCGCTGAAGTAGCCCCCGTGCCGGAGGGTGGGCGCAGCGCCCACCCTCGTCGAACGCCCGCCCCCGTCAGTCGAACTTCCGGATATCGTCGATCACCTTGCCGTCGTTCGGCAGGCTGCCCGGGATGTCGCACTCGACCTCGCCGCGCAGCTTGACGACGTCGCGTAGCGTCTCGGCGATGGCGGCGGCCAGCGACGGGCTGGGCGCCTCGGTCTCGACCGCGAGGGTCATCACGTCCTGGTCGGCATCCCGCGTCACCGTCAGGCGGGCCTTCAGTGCCTCGGGATGCCGGGCGACGACCGCCGCCACCTGCTCGGGCCGGACGAACATGCCGCGGACCTTGGTCGTCTGGTCGGCGCGGCCCATCCAGCCCTTGATGCGCATGTTGGTCCGCCCGCAGGGCGAGGCGCCCGGCAGCACCGCCGACATGTCGCCGGTGGCGAATCGGATCAGCGGGTAGTCGGGGTTGAGGACGGTGACCAGCACCTCGCCGACCTCGCCCTCGGGGACGGGATCGCCGGTGCCGGGGCGGACGATCTCGAGGATCACGCCCTCGTCGACGATCATGCCCTCGCGCGCCTCGCTCTCGTAGGCGATCGAGCCGAGATCCGCCGTGCCGTAGCCCTGCAGGCACGAGATGCCGCGCTCCTCGTAGAAGGCGCGGACCTGCGGGAACAGCGGCCCGCCGCCGACGACGGCCTTGGTGATGTTCAGCTCGCGGCCGAGCTCGGCCGCCTTCTCGATCATCACCTTCAGGAAGTCCGGCGTGCCGGCATAGGCCGTGGCGCCGAGGTCGGCGGCGGCCGTGATCTGCGCCTCGGTGTTGCCGACGCCGCCGGCGATGACGGTCGCGCCGATGGCGCGGGCGCCGGAGTCGAACATCATGCCCGCCGGTGTCAGGTGGTAGGCGAAGCAGTTCAGCACGATGTCGTCCGCGCGCAGCCCGCCGGCCCAGAGCGCCCGCGCGAAGCGCCACCAGTCAGGGGTGTCGAGCCCCGGCTCGTAGATCGGGCCGGGCGACTGGAAGATGTGCGTGAACGCGCCGGGCGGGCGCGTCGTCAGGCCGCCGAAGGGCGGCTCGGCCTTCTGCATCTCGACCAGCGCCGCCTTGCGCAGCACGGGCAGGCGCGACAGGGCCGCCCGGTCGGTCACGGCGGTTGCGTCGATGGCGCCCAGGTGGCGCGCCACGCCGGGGGCGTTCTCCTGCGCTCGGGCGATCTGGGCGCGCAGGCATTCGAACACCGACGCGTCCCGGTCCTCGGGGCGGCGGGTCTCCAACTCGTCGAAGAAATCTGGCATGGCTTCCCTCCGGAACAGGTCGTTGACCGGGCACGACCTTTGAAGATTACGTGCGGCGGTTCGCCGTGGCGATGCCGGACTGTCATCGTCCATCGCGGCGGCCGGCAGGCAACCCCGCCAGTCTGCCACGTTTCGTGGAACGGGCGCGCCTCGCCCTATCCCGCTGCCGCATCTGCGCTGCGCGTCACCGCGGGCGTGGCTCGCGCCGCCATGCCTTCAGCGCGCGGAGTACCAGGGCCGAGGCGTTCGGCCGGCTGGCAGCGGCAAAGGGCAGGGGGCGGCAGACGTCCATCGCGGCGACTCCGACGCGCGCCGTCAGCGCGCCGTTGACCGCGCCCTCGCCGAAGCGGCGCGACAGGCGTTCGAGAATCCCGCCGCCGAGGATCGGCCCCAGGATGTCGTCCGCGACCGCCACCGCCCCGGTCGCGATCAGGTGCGTCGCGACGGCGCGCATCAGCCGCCACGAGCCGATCCAGCCGGCGCGGCCATTGTAGATCTCGGCGATCTCGCGCAGCATCCGCAGATTGCGCGTCAGCGCCACCGCGACGTCGGCCAGCGCCAGCGGGATCATCGCCGTCGCGGTCGCGACGTCGCGGGCGGCGCGCATGATGGCCGCCTCGGCCCGGGCGTCGAGCGGGACCATCAGTTGCTGTTCGGCATAGGCGAGGCGGGCTGGCGTGTCCGGCATGTCGCCGGTCGCCTCGGAAACCTTGCGGCGGGCGTCGGCCAGCTCCGGCCGGCCGCGATAGAGCGTATCGAGGCCGCCCAGCAGCGCCTCGATGGCGGCCGGAGAGCCCGAGGCATGCGCCTCGACCGCCCTGGCGCGCAGCGTCTCGATGCGGCCCAGACGGGAGAGCGCCGCCAGCTCGCGCAGGCAGATAACGGCCAGCACGAGCATGAGGCCCACCACCAGCGCGAGCGCGATGGAGCCGAGGACCGGATTGTCGCGGAAGAGCGCCGCGACAAACTCGGTCATCGCGACGCCGACGGCCAGCGAGACCAGCGCGCCGAACAGCGCCAGCGCCAGCCGCCCCAGCCCCCAGCGCCGGCCGTGCGCGGCGATCGCCAGCGCCTGCTGCGTCGCCGCCGGCAGCGGGTCGTCGGGCGGCGGCGCGTCGGCCGGGCTCGGCGCCTCGGGCAGCGCGGTGGTGTCCAGCTCGAGGATCAGCGGGCCGTGCTGGTCGCGTTTCATGGCCGGAGCCTTTCGGGTGTCTGCGGGCGCCTGACCGGGGCACGGACGCGAGGCGGGGGGTCACCCGGTCGGGTCGGACGTTGACGGCGAGGGGGCGGCAGGGCGCGGGGCATGGTCACTCCAGCCGGTCGCCGATCAGGAACTCGATGGCGCGGTCCAGCCGGATGTGCGGCGGGCCGTTGTCCTCGCCGCTGCCGCCCGGCGCCCAGCGCGGCGGTGCGAAGACGGGCCGGACGAAGTCGGCGCCCTCGTTCCAGTCGGCCGGCGCGGTGCCAGGCGCATGCGCGTGCGCGGCGCCCAGCAGGACGGGCAGGTCCTCGGGCAGCTGGCCGGGGTAGAGCGCCACCTCCTTGCCGTCGCTGGCGCGCCGCGCGCGCACCAGGCCGATCTCGGCGCCGTCGCGCTGGATGGTCTGCTCCGAGCTGGCGCGCACGGCGGCGATCGCCATCGCGGCCGTTTCGGCGCCCTTGTACTGGGCCCGCCGCGCCGCCTCGGCCAGCATCGCCTCGACAAGCCGCGTCAGGCGCGGGTGCTGCTCGTGGTGCAGATGGTCGGCCTTCGAGGCGACGAACAGCAGCTTTTCGATGCGCCGCCCGCCCAGCAGCTGGTCCAGCCAGCCGTTCTCGCCGTGCCGGAAGCAGGCGAGCGTCGCCGCCATCGCCGCTGTCAGGTCGCCCAGCGCCCGCGGCCCGGCGGCCAGCGCGCCCAGCGCGTCGACCAGCACGACCTGCCGGTCCAGTTTCGCGAAGTGGTTGCGGAAGAACGGGCGGACGACGACACGCTTGTAGGCGTCGAAGCGCCGCTCGAACTCGCGCCAGAGCGAGTCGCGCGCCGGCCGGTCGGGGCGCGGCAGGGGGGAGAAGGTCAGCGCCGGCGAGCCTTCCAGCTCGCCCGGCATCAGGAAGCGCCCCGGCGCCAGCGCCGACAGGCCCGCCACGCGGCCAGCGGCGAGATAGGCGCGATAGCGCTCGGCCAGCCCGGCGGCGACGGGTTCCTCCAGCGGCGCGGCCGGGTCGATGTCGGGCAGGCGGTCGAGGTAGATCTGCGCCTGCACGACCCGCGCCGGGCTGCGCGCCGCGGCCAGCGCCTCGGCCGACCAGTCGGCATAGGACTTGTCGAGCAGCGGCAGGTCCAGCAGCCACTCGCCCGGATAGTCGACGACGTCGAGATGCACCGTGCGCACGCCCTGCAAGAACGAGAACAGGCCCGAGGGCTGCACCTTCAGCGACAGGCGCAGCTGGCTGATCTGGCGCGTCGAACTCGGGCCAGCGCGGCTCGGGCGCGGTCAGGGCGGCGAGGTGGTCCTCGAAGGCAAAGCGCGGCACGTCGGGGTCGGGCTGTGGTTGCAGCATGGCCGCGAAGATGCGGCCCTCGGCCTGCGCCGCCAGCAGGCGCATCCGGCCGCGGTGCAGCAGGCTGGCGACCAGCGCCGTGATGAAGACCGTCTTGCCGGCGCCCGAGAGGCCGGTGACGCCGAGGCGCACGACCGGCTCGAACATCCCGTCGATACCGCGGCGCGCCCGCTCCATCCCGTCCAGCAGGTCGTCCGCCCAGTCGCCGATACCCAAGGATGCCCCGCGCCGTCCCGTGCCGCTTGCCGCAAGGGTATATGCGGGCGGAGCACGAGAGGCGCAACCGCTTGCCCGGGCGCAGGGTTTCGCGCAATCAGGCGCCATGCCCCGCTACAGGTTGACCCTCGAATACCATGGCGGCCCGTTCGTCGGCTGGCAACGCCAGCAGAACGGCCCCTCCGTGCAGGGCACGCTCGAAGTCGCGCTGGCGCGGCTGGGCGAGGCGGCGAGCGTCACCGGCGCCGGGCGGACGGATGCCGGCGTGCACGCGACGGGGCAGGTAGCGCATGCCGACCTGGCCCGCGAGTGGGAGCCCTTCCGCCTGTCGGAGGCACTCAACCACCACCTGCGGCCCGACCCGGTGGCCGTGCTGGCGGCCGAGAGGGTGCCGGACGATTTCCATGCGAGGTTCAGCGCCGTACGGCGGCACTATCTCTACCGCGTGGTCACCCGCCGGGCGCCGCTGGCGCTGGCGGCCGGGCTGGCCTGGCGGGTCGGCTATGCGCTGGACGCCGAGGCGATGCGGGCAGGGGCCGCGGCGCTGGTCGGCCGGCACGACTTCACGACGTTCCGCTCGGTGCAGTGCCAGGCGGCCTCGCCCGTCAAGACGCTGGACGCCGTCGAGATCGAGGAGGCGGGCGGCGAGATGCGCTTTCGCCTGCACGCGCGCAGTTTTCTGCACAACCAGGTGCGCTCGATCGTCGGCACGCTGGAGCGCGTCGGCGCCGGCAAGTGGCCGGCCGCCCGCGTCGGCGAGGCGCTGGCGGCGCGCGACCGCGCCGCCTGCGGCCCGGTGGCGCCGCCGGACGGGCTGTACCTGACGCGCGTCGAGTACCCGGGATAGCGCGTCGCCGGGGCCGGCAGCCCCGATCTCACGCGTGAGACCGGGGTCAAGCCGATGATTTTTCGGGGGATTCTCCCTGTATCCCGTTATGGCGCAGGGCTTTTGCAGGTCCGTCGGCGGTTCTAGGCCGGGTAGCGGTAGGCGGCCGCCAGTGGCGTGGTCGGGCTGCGGTCGCCGAGCGGGAAGACGTCGCCGCCGTTCCTCAGCGTTTCGACGATGGCCCGGTCGACCAGGTCGTCGGGGCCGTCCTCGTCCAGCTCGGCCGCCAGGCTGCTTGCGTCGAACCGGCCCGGCAGCGTCGCGCCCGTCCGCGCGAACAAGTGGGCGACGCGGCCCGCGGCGGCGGCGGTGACGATCTCGGCCGGGTCTTCGCTGGCCGCGTGATCGTCGCGGCCCAGCCCCATCGCTACCTTGTCCCAGGCCTCGTCCCGGCGCTTGTCGACGGCGCGGCCCAGGCACGCGGCGGCTTCCCCGCGCAGCCGCTCGCGGATCCAGGCCGTCCGGGTTCAGCGTGATACCCTCGTGAGCCAGGTGCGGATACTCGCTGTTGGCGCGGATCATGCCGTAGAGCCGCTCGTCGGCGGCGACCACCAGCGGCAGCCCGGTGCCGCCCAGGTGCCGCCCGACCGCGTTGATCAGCGCGTTGGCGTAGAGGCGCAAATCGTCCTCCTTGTCCTCGTGCCAGTCGTGCCCGCCCATGCTGTGGTGCGCGATGCCGGCGTCCTCGCGGCCCTTGACGTTGCCCTTCTCCTGCATGTCGGTCAGGCCCTTGAACGTCTCCAGCGAGCCGGGCAGGTCCGCGACCTTCTCGTCGACCAGCGCGCCGCCATGCGCGCGGTAGAGGCAGGCATGCTCGTGCGTTGCCACCAGGATGGCGTGGTCGGGCGTCATCTCCAGCGAGGCCAGCAGCGGCGCCAGCCGGAAGCGCGTGCCGGCATGGACGCCGGTCTCGTCGAAGCGGGCGTCGACGATCTCGGTCAGGTCGGGCGCGATGAAGACGGCGACGTGGCGGTCGTGGCCGCCCGAGACGGCGCGCTCGTCCAGCGCGTCCAGCCGCGCGCGCACCCTGGCGACGGCGTCGTCCGGGCCGGCGGCCTCGATCCAGCGGGTCGCCTCGGCCCGGGCGTTCTTCAGCGCGATGCGGATCTGGTCGTGCTCGCCGCCGCCGGCGGCGACCTCCAGGTAGAGGCTGAGGCAGAGCGGCGCCTCGTGGGCGGCCAGCTCCCGCAGCAGGTCCTCGTTCAGCGGTTTCATGAGATGCCTCCCGTTTCTCTCCTGAACCCAACGGGTCGCATCGGGGGCGGTTCCCGAAATACGCCCGGCGCGCGGATGGTGCGCGCGCCCCGAATCCGCGTTAAGTCTTCGCGGCACGGGCGCGGGAGCTTGGAAGGGAGCGCATGGCGGCGCAACGCATCTCGGGGCTGCTGTTCGACAAGGACGGCACGTTGTTCGACTTCGCGGCGACATGGGCCCTCGTCACCGACACGGTGCTGGCGGAACTGGCGCCGGACGCGCCGACCGCCGATGCGATGGGCCGTGCCGTCGGCTATGACCAGCGGACGCGTCGCTTTGCGCCGGGCTCGGCGATCGTCGCCGGCACACTCGGCGACAATGCCGAGCTCTGGGCGCCGTTCCGTCCGGATCTCGGGCCCGCGCGGATCGCCGAACTGGCCGAGCGCATCACCGACGACGCCGTCGCGGGCGGCGCGCTGGTGCCGGCGCATCCCGATCTCGCCGGCTTCCTGCGCGGGCTGCGGGCGGCGGGCTATCGGCTGGGCGTCGCGACCAACGACACCGAGGCGGCGGCGCGCCAGCAGCTCGGCTCCGCCGGCATCCTGGCGGACTTCGACTGGATCGCGGGCGCCGACAGCGGGCACGGGGCAAAGCCCGGGCCGGGCATGCTGCTGGCCTTCGCGCGCCACGCCGGGCTGGACCCGGCCGAGATCGCCATGGTCGGGGACAGCCTGCACGACATGGCGATGGCCGAGGCAGCCGGCCTGCGCGTCGGCGTGCTGACCGGGCCGGCCGTCGCCGCCGACCTCGAGCACGCCGCCGACGTCGTGCTGGACTCGATCGCCGCGCTGCCGGACCTTCTGGCGCGGCTCGACAGCGCCGGAAACTCGCGGAAACGCGACACCGCGTGACGATTTCGCGCGCGAATCGGCGCGGCCACCGGCGCAGGCTGCAGGGCGGGCGACCATTCGACAGGCCGGGCTTTCGACAGGACGGCATGCGATAGAACGGGGCGGGCCGATGAACGAGCAGGCGAAGCGCAAGCGCGGCGGCGGGCGGGCCGGCAATGCCCGGCGCAGCCCGGTCAGCGCGATTTCGCAGCTCGAGTGGCAGCTTCCCCGGCTGACCGACCGCCCGACCGAGCCGCTGTCGCCCGAGGGCGTCGAGGCCGTGCACAACGCCGCCATGCGAATCCTCGAGGAAATCGGCATCGATTTCCTGCACCCCGACGCGCGCCGCCACCTCAAGGCCGCCGGCGCCGAGGTCCGCGACGGCGAGGAGCGCGTCCGCATGGGCCGCGACATGGTCATGGAGCTGACGGCCAGGGCGCCGCAGACCTTCACCATCACGCCGCGCAACCCCGAGCGGCGGCTCGAGATCGGCGGCGACCGGCAGGTCTATGTCAACGTCTCGTCGCCGCCGTCCTGCTCGGACCTCGACCGCGGCCGCCGGCCCGGCGACCGCGAGAGCTTTCGCGACCTGATCAAGCTGACGCAGTACTTCAACTGCATCCACATGGCCGGCGGCTACCCGGTCGAGCCGATGGACATCCACCCGGGCGTCCGCCACCTCGACTGCATCCACGACAAGCTGATGCTGACCGACAAGGTGATCCACGCCTACTCGCTGGGCGTCGAGCGGGTCGAGGACGCGATGGAGATGGTGCGCATCGCCGGCGGCCTGACGCACGAGGAATTCGCGGCGACCCCGCGCATGTACACCAACATCAACTCGACCTCGCCGCTGAAGCACGACTGGCCGATGCTGGACGGCGCGATGCGCATGGCCGAGCGCGGCCAGCCGACCATCGTGACGCCGTTCACGCTGGCCGGCGCCATGGCGCCGGTGACGCTGGCCGGCGCCATCGCCCAGCAGACCGCCGAGGCGCTGGCCGCCATCGTGCTGCTGCAGCACATCCGGCCGGGCACGCCGGTCGTGATGGGCTCGTTCACCTCGAACGTCGACATGAAGACGGGCGCGCCTGCCTTCGGCACGCCGGAATACATGCGCGCGACGCAGATGTCCGGCCAGATGGCGCGCCGCTACAATCTGCCGATGCGCGCCTCGAACGCCTGCGCCGCCAACGCCCCCGACGCGCAGGCGGCGTGGGAGAGCGCGTTCTCGCTCTGGGCCTGCGTGTCGGGCTGGGCGAACATCGTCTACCACTCGGCCGGCTGGCTCGAGGGCGGGCTCTGCGCCAGCTACGAGAAGTTCGTCATGGACTGCGAGACGCTGCAGCAGATCATGACCTACATGAAGCCGGTGCCCGTCACCGAGGACGACCTTGCCGTCGAGGCGATCCGCGAGGTCGATGCCATGCCGCCGGCGCAGCGGCATTTCTTCGGCGTGCAGCACACGCAGGACCGCTACACGACGGCGTTCTACGGCCCCTTCCTGTCCGACTGGTCGAACTACCAGGCCTGGGAGGCGAACGGCGCCGTCCAGACCCCGGCCCGCGCAAACGCCATCTGGAAGAAGATCCTGGCCGAGTTCGAGCCGCCGCCGATCGACCAGGCCATCGCCGAGGAGCTCGACGCCTTCGTCATACGGCGCAAGGCCGAGGGCGGGGCGCCGACCGATTTCTGACCATCGCCGCGGCCGCGCCCCCGTGTGCCCCCCGCGCGTCCCCCGTGACCGGGAAGACGGGCGCGCCGTCGGCGCCGCTCACGTCGGGTTGATGCCGCACCCCGCGCGCTTGACGCTGGTGACGCCGCTGCACGTTTGCGCTAAGGCTCGCGCCGGCCGACCGACGGAGACCGGACAAGATGGCTGATTTCGACCGGGAGTCCGGAAGGGTCCTCGCGCTCGCTGCGGTGGCGGCATCGCGTTCTTGCGGGCATGGTTCCGGCCATTTCGGGCGCACGGGGGTCGGCATGGCTGCGGGCGTGGCGGGGGAGTGACGGGGGAATGACGGGTGACGCGCAGGGGGCATGAGGGTCGGCTTCATCGGGCTCGGCAATGTCGGGGGCAAGCTGGCCGCGTCGCTGCTGCGCAACGGCCACGCGCTGACGGTGCGCGACCTCGACCGGGCGGCGGCAACGCCGCTGCTGGACAGGGGCGCCCGCTGGGCCGACAGCCCGGCCGAGCTGGCAGCGGACGTCGACATGGTCATCACCTGCCTGCCCTCGCCGGCGGCATCGGCCGAGGTGATGGATGCGCCCGACGGCGTGCTCGCCGGCATCCGCCGGGGCGCGATCTGGGCCGAGATGTCGACGACCGACCCCGCCGAGGTGCGCAGGCTGGGCGCGCTGGTCGAATGGAAGGGCGCCGCGGCGCTCGACTGCCCGGTCTCGGGCGGCGTGCACCGGGCCGCCACGGGCAACATCTCGGTCTTCGTCGGCGGCGAGCGCGCCACCTTCGAGCGGGCGCTGCCGGTGCTGGGCGCGATCGGGCGGAAGATCCTGCACACCGGGCCGCTCGGCTCGGCCTCGGTGCTGAAGGTGATGACGAACTACCTGGCGACGGCGAACCTGGTGACGTTGGTCGAGGCGCTGACGGTGATGAAGGCGGCCGGGCAGGACATGGCCACCACCTTCGAGGCCATCCGCATCTCGTCCGGCAACTCCTTCGTGCACGAGACCGAGAGCCAGCTGATCCTGAACGGCTCGCGCCAGATCGACTTCACGATGGATCTCGTGCTCAAGGACATCGGCCTCTTCCAGGCGCTGGCCGACCAGGCCGGCGTGGCGCTGGAAGTCAACCCGCTGCTGATCGAGATCTTCCGCGACGGCGCCCGGCGCTACGGCCCGCGCGAGCAGTCGGACCAGATCGTCAGGCGCCTCGAGGAGGCCACGGGCCTGTCGATCACGGCGCCCGGCTTCCCGGCGGCGCTGGTCGACGACGAGCCCGAGGCGCCCGGCGAAGAAGTCACGCCGCCGCGCGCCTGATGCGGGAGCAGGTTCATCCGGTCGTCTGGGGGATCGTTGCCCTGCTGCTCGCCATCGAGGCGGTCTTCCAGGCCGGCGATCTCGGGCTGATCCGGGCATTGCGCGAGCCAGCCTACCTGCTGGCGGTCGGCGCCATCCCGCCCTCGGCGGCGCTGCACGTACCGGGCGCGCTGCCCTGGTTCCTCGGCGGGCTCGTCGGCCACGCGCTGCTGCACGCCGGCTGGATGCACGTGATATTCAACTCGGTCGGCCTGCTCTGCCTTGGCCATGTCGTGCAGGCGCAGGCCGGCACGCGCGCCTTCCTCGGCACGATGTTGCTGACCGCGGTGGCCGGCGCCGTCGTCTTCCTGCTGCTGGCGCCGGCGAACAGCATGATGGTCGGCGCCTCGGGCGCGGTCTTCGGACTGCTCGGCGTCGTGCTGCGCTGGCGCGCCAGGCCCATCGCGCTCTGGCGCGTGCTGGTGGTGCTGGCGGCGATCAGCCTGCCGGCGGGGCTGGTGTTCGGCGAAGCGGTCGCCTGGCAGGCGCATCTTGGCGGCTTCCTGGCCGGCTGGCTGCTGGGCGGCGTGCTGCCGGTGCGCCGACGCATCATCCACCCGCTGATGTGAGGCAGGCCCGGGCGCGGGTCGCGGCGGGGCGCGGCGCTCACCCCATTGCCTCCGGCGCGGGCCTGCGCTAGCCGGGCGCATGCCTGTTCGCCTCTCCCATCTGGAACACGCCGCCGACGGCGCCGAGACCGCGCCGCCGCTGGTCATCGCGCACGGCCTGTTCGGCTCGGCGCGCAACTTCAACACGCTGGGGCGAAAGCTCGCCGCCGGCCGGCGCGTCGTCATGCTCGACATGCGCAACCACGGCGCCAGCCCGTGGGACGACGCCATGGACTACCCGGCGATGGCCGGCGACCTGGCCGAGGCGGTCGAGCGGCTGGCCGGCGGCCGCGCCGTCGTCATGGGCCACTCGATGGGCGGCAAGGCGGCGATGGCGCTGGCGCTGACGCGGCCGGAGCTGGTCGAGGCGCTGATCGTCGCCGACATCGCGCCCGTCGCCTATCCGCACACGCACCTGCCCTACGTGCAGGCGATGCGCGCCGCCGACCTGTCGGGCGTCACGCGGCGCTCCGACGTCGATCCCATGCTGGCCGACGCGGTGCCCGACCCGATGCTGCGCTCGTTCCTGCTGCAGAACCTGCTGATCGAGGACGGCCGCGCCCGCTGGCGCTTCAACCTCGAGGCGATGGAGCGCGAGATGCCGCGCCTGACCGGGTGGCCGGATAGCTGGCCGCACGCCCGCTATGACGGCCCGGCACTGTTCCTGCACGGCAGCGAGTCGCCCTATGTGCCGGAGGACAGCCGCCCGGTGATCGAGGCGCTGTTCCCGAACGCCGAGATGCAGTCGATCGAGGGCGCCGGCCACTGGCTGCACGCCGAGAAGCCGGGCGAGTTCGCCGCCGCCGTGCTCGACTGGCTGGCGCGCCTCTGAGCGCACCCGCCGGCGCGATGAAATGCGCAAGCCCGGCCGCTTCCATACGGACGCCCTTGCACAGCGGGCGCCCTTGCAAGCGGGCGCAGGCGGACGCAGCGGCTGGCCACCCGGACGGCCGCGGGGCGGGCACCGCCGCACCGACAACCGCCCTCCGGTTGAATCCGACCGTCCAGGAGAGGCACAGCAAGGCCGGCGCCGCCCGCACCGCCATGGGGGCGTGCCGACCGCGACGTCATGGCGGTGCGCAAATCGGCGTGAGCGATGGCGATCCGGCCCGGCGGCCCGTGCGCGCGGTCAGCCCTCGCCCGGCGCGCGCGCCCGCACCGAGACGGTCTTGACGACGCGCGTGGTCGTTTCCTTCCAGTAGCGCGGGTCGTCGGCGATCTCGGCGGGCAGGGCGGCGCGGTCCAGCGTCCGGCGGCGTTGCTCGACGACCTCGACGCGCCAGTCCTCGCCGGCCTCGGCGCCGCCATCCGCCAGCACCTGCTCGCGCAGCGCCGCCTCGCGCGCCCGCAGCCGCTTCAGCTCGCCGCGCACGAGTTCCAGCTCGTCCGCCGGCGCCATGTTGGGGCTTCTGCCGTCCGCCATCGCCGCTCTCCCGCGCCGGCCACCGCTTCGGGGCGATTCTGTCCGATGCTGCGCCGCAGCGCAAGGCCGGCGGCGGCCTTTCCGCGCGCCCCGGAACCCGAGCCGGCCCCAGGGAGTCATTGACCCGAGTTCGAATCCCAACGGAGGACCCGATGACCGACGAACGCGAGAAGTTCTGGGACCTGATCGAGGACCACCACGCCTGCATGCTGGTTTCGCACGGCCCTGGCGGCGCGCTGCACGCCCGGCCGATGCACGCGATCGCCGAGCGCGACGCCCGCGAAATCCTCTTCTACACCGCGGCCGAGGCCGGCAAGGCGCACGAGATCGCCCTCTCGAACGAGGTCTGCCTGACCTTCATGTCGCACAAGAGGAACGAGTTCATCGCCGTCCAGGGCACGGCCGAGCTGACCCGCGACAAGGCGCTGATCGAGAAGCACTGGAACAGCATGGTCAAGGCCTGGTTCCCCGAGGGCAAGGACGACCCGAACGTCGCCATGATCCGCGTGCACGTACGCTCCGGCGAGTACTGGGACGCCAGTTCCTCGGACATCGCCAACATGCTGCGCATGATGACGGCCGCCGCCACCGGCAAGCGTCCCGACATGGGCGAGAACAAGTCGGTGCGGTTCGGCTGACCGGCATCGCGGGCGCGCGGGCGAGACGCGCCGCGAACCCGCGCAACCCCGTGGGGTGGGCCCCTGGCCCACCCCATTCGCGTCTCAGGCGCGCAGCAACGCCCGGCGCGGCAGCGGCGTGACGCAGCGCCCGGTCAGGAACGCAGTCGCGTCGTCCCCCATCAGCCCGTCGAACGCCGCGTCGCGGATGTCCAGCCCGCCGGTATAGGTGCCGAAGGCCGGCAGGATCAGCCGCCGCGCGTCGGCCAGGAAGCAGGGCCGGGCGATCGGCTGGCCGCGCAGGCAGAGCCGCGCCTTGGGGTGATAATGGGCGCTGACCTCGCCCCGGGCCGCCGGATCCGCGATATGCCGGAACACCAGCGACCCCTCGCGCCATTCGTCGCGATGCGTGCCGGGCAGGGATGGCGGCGCCGGGTCGTGGTTGCCGGCGATCCAGACCAGCCGCCGCCCGGCCGCCAGCGCCGCCAGCTGCGCCTCGACGCCGGGCGCCAGCCCGTCCACCGCCGCCATGTCGTCGAAGCTGTCGCCCAGCAGGACCAGCGTGCGCGGGCGCAGCCGCGCCACCTCCGCTCCCAGCCGGTCCAGCGTGTCCGTCGTCTCGTAGGGCGGCAGCAGCCCGCCGCCGCGCCGCGCCAGCCGCTCGGCCCGGCCGAGATGCAGGTCGCCCGCCGCCATCAGCCCGGCGTCCTGCCACCAGAGCACGCCCGACGGCAGCAGTGACAGCCGGGCTCCGGCCAGCGAAAGCGGGTGCGCGTTCATGGGATGTTCTTACGCAGGCCCCGGCCGCGCGGGAAGGAAAATCTGGCCCGCGCGACAGCCGGTCACCGACCCTGACCGGCCGCCGGGCGCGGAGCCCGGCCGCGGCGGCGGGGTGGCTCCGGTCAGGCCGGCGGCGCCGCGCCCAGCGCGCGCGACGCCGAGCAGGCGATCTCGCCGACCTCCATCTCGCGGGCGCGCAGCGCCGCCTTGGTCTCGGCGATGTAGTCGCGGGTCAGCGGCATCGAATCCCGGTCCCGGCCGAGCTGGTACTGGAACACCATCGAGCTGCCATGCGTGAACGACAGCTCGCAGCCGCTCAGATAGACCTCCCACATGCGGGCAAAGCGCTCGTCGTACATCTCGACGACCTGGTCGCGCACCGCCATGAACCGGTGGCGCCATTGCTCGATCGTGCGGGCGTAGTGCAGGCGCCAGATCTCGATGTCCAGCGACCACAGGCCCGAGCGCTCGACCGCGGCGGTGGCCTCGGACAGGGACGGCGAGTAGCCGCCGGGAAAGATGTACTTGCGCAGGAAGACGCTGGTCGCCCCCGGCCCGTGCCGGGTCGAGATCGAGTGGATCAGCGCCACCCCGTTCGGCGCCAGGCAGTCGCGCACCTTGGTGAAATAGGTCGGCAGGAAGCCCGTCCCGACATGCTCGAGCATGCCGACCGAGACGACGCGATCATAGGTCTCGGCGACCTCGCGATAGTCCTGCAGGCGAAAGTCGATCCTGTCCGAAAGGCCCAGGATCTCGGCCCGCCGGCGCGCCACGTCCAGCTGGCGCTCGGCCAGCGTGATGCCGGTGACGTGCACGTCGCAGACGGCAGCCAGGTACAGCGCCATGCCGCCCCAGCCGCAGCCGATGTCCAGCACCCGCATGCCGGGCTGCAGCCCCAGCTTGGCGGCGATGTGGCGCTTCTTCGCGGCCTGCGCCTCCTCCAGCGTCTCGACGCCGTCCTCCCAGTAGCCGCACGAGTACTGCAGGTCCGAATCCAGCCACAGCCGGTAGAAGTCGTTGCCGAGGTCGTAATGGTGCGCCGCGTTGCGGCGCGCCCGCGTCATCGGGTTGTGCTGCAGAAAGCGCCGGCCGCGCCGGGCCGCCTCGTGCCAGAACATCTGGCTGGGGGTCCTGTCAAATCGCTGGCGGTTCGAGAAGAACAGCGTGATGAAGTCGTGGATCGAGCCCTTCTCGATCAGCATCCCGCCGTCCATCATCGCCTCGGGGGCGCGCAGCTCGGGATAGAGCGCGATCTTCCAGTCCAGCGCCGGGTCGGTGATGCGGATGGTCACGTCCGGCCCGGGCTCGTGGCCGCCGAAATGGCCGACATAGCCGTCTGGCCCGCGCAACTCGAGCGTGCCGGAGCGCACCGCCCGGCTGAAGATCTTTGGCAGGAACCGCATCACTCACTCCCCTTGCCGCGGCATGCCACCATGCGGCAAGTCGAGTGCGCCGTTTGGTCGTCTGCACCGGCCGCGTCTGGCCGGTGCGCCATGCATTGCGTCACATCAGGTCCCGAACGTCCGTCAGGCGGCCGGTGATCGCCGCCGCCGCCGCCATGGCCGGGCTGACCAGGTGGGTGCGCCCGCCCTTGCCCTGCCGGCCCTCGAAATTGCGGTTCGAGGTCGAGGCGCAGCGCTCGCCGGCGCTCAGCTGGTCCGGGTTCATGCCCAGGCACATCGAGCAGCCGGCCAGGCGGAAGTCGAAGCCCGCCTCGGTCAGTTTCTGCAGCAGCCCTTCCTCCTCGGCCTGCTTGCGCACCAGGCCCGAGCCGGGGACGATCATCGCCCGCAGCCCTTCCTTGACCTTGCGGCCCTCCATCACCTGCGCCACGGCGCGCAGGTCCTCGATGCGGCCGTTGGTGCACGAGCCGATGAAGACCGTGTCGATCTCGATGGCGTCCAGCGGCGTGCCGGGCGTCAGGCCCATGTATTTCAGCGAGCGCGCCGCCGCGGCCTGCTTGCCGGCGTCGGCAAAGCTCGCCGGGTCGGGCACCGTGCCGGTGATCGGCAGCACGTCCTCGGGGCTGGTGCCCCAGGTGACGACGGGCACGATCTCGGAGGCGTCGATGGTCACGACCTTGTCGTAATGCGCGCCCTCGTCGGACCGCAGCGTGCGCCAGTGCGCGACGGCCTTGTCCCACATCGCGCCCTGCGGCGCGCTGGGACGGCCCTCGAGATAGGCGAAGGTCGTCTCGTCCGGCGCCACCAGGCCGGCGCGGGCGCCGCCCTCGATCGCCATGTTGCAGAGCGTCATGCGGCCTTCCATCGACAGGCCGCGGATCGCCTCGCCGGTGTACTCGATGACATGGCCGGTGCCGCCGGCGGTGCCGGTCTTGCCGATGACCGTCAGCGTGATGTCCTTGGCGGTGACGCCGGGATGCAGCGCGCCGGTCACCTCGACCTTCATGTTCTTCGATTTCTTCTGGATCAGCGTCTGCGTCGCCAGCACGTGCTCGACCTCGGAAGTCCCGATGCCGTGCGCCAACGCGCCGAAGGCGCCGTGCGTTGCCGTGTGGCTGTCGCCGCAGACGATGGTCATGCCGGGCTGGGTCATGCCCTGCTCGGGGCCGATGATGTGGACGATGCCCTTGGCGGACGTCGTCGATGTCGTACATCTCGATGCCGAACTCGGCGCAGTTCTCGCGCAGCGCCTCGACCTGGGTGCGGCTCTCCTCGTCAAGGATGGTCGTGAGGCGGTCCATCGTGGTGGCGATGTTGTGGTCGGGCACCGCGATCGTCGCCTCGGGCGCGCGCACGCGGCGCCCGGCCAGGCGCAGCCCCTCGAAGGCCTGCGGGCTGGTGACCTCGTGGACGAGGTGGCGGTCGATGTACAGCAGGCAGGTGCCGTCATCGGCCTCGTGGACGACGTGGGCGTCCCAGATCTTGTCGTAGAGCGTCTTGGCGGTCATTTATCGGTCTCCCCGGAGCGAGCTATCCCTAGCGCCGCATGTCCGGACGGGCAAGCGATGGATGCGTGCGCCGATGCGTCCCCTGTCGATCGACAGGGCGCCGGCCTGCGGCGGGTGAGGGTGCGCGGCTCATATGGTGGTGCGGCTGCGAGTCCACACCCTCGCCCCGACCCTCGCCGGGGCCACCCGCGCCCGCGCGACGCCGACCATCGCTGCCCGTGGCCGCCGCGCCAGCCAGCCGGCGCGAGAGCGCGCCGGCCCGGCGCTCATGGCGCGGGCCCCGTCGCGCGGCTCATCAGCAGCGCGTCCTCGCGGCCGGCGGGGCCGGCGTAATAGCCGCGCCGGCGGCCGGTCTCGGCAAAGCCGGCGCGGGCGTAGAGCGCGAGGGCGCCGGCGTTCGCGGCGCCGACCTCGAGGTGCAGGCGGTCGGCGCCGGCCGCGGCCGCCTCGGCCAGGCACCGGTCGAGCAGCGCGCCGCCGACGCCCCGGCGCCGCGCCTCGGGCGCGACGGCGAGGGTCAGCAACTCGGCCTCGCCGCCGGCGACGCGCAGCAGGGCGCAGCCGCCGGGCGCCAGCAGCGCCAGGCAGCCGGGCGCGGCCAGCGTCGCGGCGACGCTGTCGGCGGACCAGCGCTGGCCGGGGTCGTCGAAGGCCGCGGCGAGCAGGCGCGCGATGTCGGCGCTGTGCGCCACCGCCGCCGCGCCTTCCAGCCGCCGGCAGCCGCCGGATCACGCGTCCAGGATCGGCGGCGGCGCCTCGCGCGGCGGCGCCGCGCCCGAGTCGCGCAGGTAGAGCGGCGCCGGCGGCGTATCGGCCGCGCGCCCGGCCGCCAGCCGCGCGACCACGGCCGCGTCGGCCAGCGCCTCGGGCAGCAGCCCGCCGGCGCCGATCAGCACCCGGCCGCCCGGCATGGGCGCATCGCCCGCGACCAGCCGCGGCGGCCCCTCGGGCCGCCCCTCGGCGTCGAAATCCTGGGCGTATGCCGCGCCCTGCGGTCCCGGCACGACCGCGACCGCAGGGCGCCCGGCAGCCGCCCCGGCCGCCAGCGCCTCGAGCCGGCCGATGCCGATGGCTGGCACGCCGAGGCCCAGCGCCAGCCCGCGCGCCGCGGCGACGCCGATGCGGATGCCGGTGAACGAGCCGGGGCCCGTGCAGACGCCGATGCGGGTCAGATCGCCGAAGGACGCGCCGGCCTCGGCCAGCACCGCGTCGATCATCGGCATCAGGTGCTCGGCATGGCCGCGCTGCATGGCGCAAGCCCGGCGGACGACAGGCGCTTCGGGGCGCGCGCCGTCCACCAGCGCGCCGTCCACCAGCGCGCCGTCCACCAGCGCGACGGCGCACTGCGCGCCGGAGGTGTCGATGCCGAGGATCATGGGTCCGGCGCCCGCTCGCCCCGCGACGGGGCGAGGCGATGGCTGCGAAACGGGCGGCGGCGCGGGCGCCGCGCACTGCCCGCGCGCCTGCCTCAGAAGCCGACGCCGACCGGCCGCACCTCGGTGACTTCCGGGATGTAGTGGCGCAGCAGGTTCTCGATGCCGTGCTTCAGCGTCATCGTCGAGGACGGGCAGCCCGAGCAGGCGCCCTTCATCGTCAGGTAGACGACGCCGCGCTCGTAGCCGTGGAACGTGATGTCGCCGCCATCCTGCGCCACCGCCGGGCGGACGCGGGTGTCGAGCAGCTCCTTGATCTGGCCGACGATCTCGGCATCCGGCCCCTCGCCATGCGCGACGTGGCCGTCCTCGTCCGCCGCCGCCGTGCCGTCGCCGGCGACCGCCGGCTGGCCGGACTGGTAATGCTCCATGATCGCGCCCAGGATCGCCGGCTTGATGTGCGACCAGTCGACCGTGTCGTTCTTCGAGACCGAGACGAAATCCGGCCCGAGGAAGACGCCGACCACGCCGTCGACCGCGAACACGCGCGCCGCCAGCGGCGAGGCCGCGGCCGCGTCCACGTCCGGGAAATCGGCCGAGCCGGACGGCATCACCGTCTGGCCGGGCAGGAACTTCAGCGTCGCCGGGTTCGGTGTCGCTTCGGTCTGGATGAACATGTCGGGATCCTCCGTGCTGGCCGGATAGATGACCGTTCCTGTCGGAGAAATCAAGAATGATTCTAAAGGGACGCCCCCGTCGCGGCCCCTGTCGCGCCCTCCTGTCGCGCCCCCTGTCGCGCCGCGGCGAATCGGTGTCTGATGACGCGGGGCTCGGGGCAACGGCTTCGGGGCAATCCGGAGGGACCGATGGGCGACCTGCCGTTCACGCGCGAGGAATATGCCGACCGGCTGGCGCGCACCCGCCGCGCGATGGCGGTTCTGGGCATCGACGTGCTGGTCACCGTCGATCCCTCGAACATGGCCTGGCTGACCGGCTATGACGGCTGGAGCTTCTACACCCCGCAGGCGGTCGTCGTCGGCATGGAGGGCGAACCGCTCTACTGGGGCCGGCGCATGGACGCGGTCGGCGCGACTCTGACCTGCTGGATGGGCCACGACAGCATCGTCGGCTATCCCGACCACTACGTCATGTCGACGATCCGCCACCCGATGCAGCACCTCGCCGCCCTGCTGCGCGAGCGCGGGCTGGTCGGCGAGGCGGGCGCGCGCGTCGGCGTCGAGCTCGAGAACTATTACTACAGCGCCATGGCCCACCAGGTGCTCGAGGCCGAGATCGGCGCGCGGCTGATCGACGCCACGGCGCTGGTCAACTGGCAGCGCGCGGTGAAGTCGCCGGCCGAGATCCGCTACATGCGCCGCGCCGCGAAGATCTGCGAGCGCATCCAGGCGACGCGCCTTCGAGGTGATCGCGCCCGGCGTGCGCGGCAACGAGGTCGCGGCCGAGATCTACCGCACCGCCATCCTGGGCGCCGAGGACGACGAGGGCCCGTTCGGCGGCGACTACCCCGCCATCGCGCCGCTGATGCCGGCCGGCAAGGACACGACGGCGGCGCACCTGTCGTGGACCGACAAGGCCTACGTGTCGCGACCTCGGCGTCTTCTTCGAGATCTCCGGCTGCGTCCGGCGCTACCACGCGCCGCTCTGCCGCACGGTCTGGCTCGGCACGCCGCCGGACGAGCTTCGCCGCGCCGAGGCGGCGCTGGTCGAGGGCGTCGAGGCCGGCATCGACGCCGCCCGCGCCGGCAACACGACCGGCGACGTGGCGCGCGCCTTCTACGGCGTGCTGGCGAAGCATGGAATCGAGCGCGAGGGCCGCTGCGGCTACCCGATCGGCCTCAGCTACCCGCCCGACTGGGGCGAGCGCACCTATTCCATCCGCCCGGAGGACGACACCGAGCTGAAGCCGGACATGACCTTCCATTTCATGCCCGGCCTCTGGCTGTCGGAGTGGGGCCTCGAGATCACCGAGCCCCTGCTGATCCGCGAGACCGGCCCGGCCGAATGCCTGGCCGACTACCCGCGCAAGCTGTTCGTGAAATCATGACCGGCGCGCCGGCCAAGCCCTCTCGCTTTGGCGCGCAAGCGGTGGCAGAATTCTCCGCGTGAAATGGGGGGTATTGCGATGCCTTGCGAGAAGTGCGGCGCCCACCCGACCTGGTACGACCTCAGCGAATGCACCCGCAAGGATTGCCCGTGGGAAACCGACCCCGGCAAGCCGATCCCGCCGCTCCCCAAGGAACTCTGGAACCCGCCCCCCGTCGCCAAGGTCTCGGGGCCCAGGCCCGTCAAACCGATCGGCGGGCCGAAGCCGCCCCTGCCGGCGACGGTGTCCGGCAACGCGGCGCAGCCGCATTCGTGGGAGTCGAAGGTCGACAAGGTCATGGAGGGCATGAGCGGCCCAAAGCCGGCGACACCCGACCACGGGCAGCCCAAGCCGGCGGTCTCTCCGGCAACGTCGCAGAAGATGAACTGGTCGCAGATCGCGCAGAAGCCGCAGCCGCAGGTCGCAAAGCCGCCCGTCCCGCCCGTGCAGCCGAAGCCGGCCGTGCAGTCGTCCCCGAAACCGGCGCGAACGCTGTCGAAGACGCTCGAGGCCGACTACGACGAGATCATGCGCTACGTCGACGACATGCGGTGGGAGGGCAGCTATGGCCCGAGCTGCCGCATCCAGACCAAGATCGAGTGGAAGAACAAGGACTGTCGCGAACTCTATCTTTACGTCAAGGACGAGCTGCACGACCAGAAGTTCACCTACAACAACAAGACACTTTATTTTTTCGTCGGGTCGATCGGCAACTGGGGAAAGGCCGGGTTCCGGATAACCGGACACTCCAAGCCGTCGAGCCAGGTGAAGAACTCGACGACCTTCGGGGTGCTGCATGTCGAGAACTGAGCGCCACGCGCGATGACGGGCCGGGACGGTGGCTTCGCGCCGGGGGCGGGCCGGCATGGCTGACCCCGCCGCGCTGGGCCTGACGCGGGCGATCCTGCGCGACCTGATCGCCTTCCCGACCATCTCGGCCGATTCGAACCTCGAGCTGATCGCCTACGCAAACGCCCGGCTCGACCAGATCGGCGTTCGCACGCACCTGACCCTCAGCCCGGCCGGCGACAAGGCGAACCTCTTCGCCACCATCGGCCCGGACGTCGACGGCGGCGTCGTGCTCTCGGGCCATACCGACGTCGTGCCGGTCGCCGGCCAGGACTGGTCGACCGACCCGTTCGAGGCCGTCGAGCGGGACGGCCGCATCCACGGCCGCGGCGCCTGCGACATGAAGGGCTTCATCGCCTGCGCGCTGGCGCTCGCGCCGCGCTTCGCCGAGGCCGGGCTCGCCCGCCCGCTGCATCTCGCGCTCAGCTTCGACGAGGAGACAGGCTGCCTCGGCGCCCCCGTCATGCTGGCGGCGCTGGCCGAGCACGGCACGCGCCCCGCCCTCTGCATCGTCGGCGAGCCGACCGGCATGAAGATCATCGAGGGCCACAAGGGCTGCCACGAATACACCACCCGCTTCACCGGGCTGGAAGGCCACGGCTCGCGCCCCGAGGCCGGCGTCAACGCCTGCGAATACGCCGCGCGCTATGTCGGCGAGCTGCTGGCGACGGGCCAGGACCTGCGCGCCCGCGCCCCCGCCGGCAGCCGCTTCGACCCGCCCTGGACGACGGTCAGCGTCGGCGCCATCCGGGGCGGCATCGCCCACAACGTCATCCCGAACCGCTGCGAGGTCGACTGGGAATTCCGCCCCGTCACGCGCGAGGACGCCGCCTGGGTCAAGGACCGCATCCGCCGCTATGCCGACGACGTGCTGCTGCCGGGCATGCGCGCCGTGCATCCCGAGGCCACGATCGAAACCGAGACCGTCGGCGAGGTCGGCGGCCTCGTGCCGATGCCCGAGTCCGAGGCCGTGCGGGTCGTCACCGAGCTGACCGGCGGCAACGAGATCGGCGTCGTCCCCTTCGGCACCGAGGCCGGCCTCTTCCAGCGCGCCGGCATCCCCGCCGTCGTCTGCGGCCCCGGCCATATCGACCAGGCGCACAAGCCCGACGAGTTCGTCGCCGTCGAGCAGCTCGGCCAGTGCCTCGCCATGATCGAGCGCCTGCTGCCGCGGCTGGCGGGATAGCCGACCACCTCACCGGCGCTACTGCGCTGGACCGTCGTCCCCGCGAAGGCGGGGGGCTCCGGCAGCCCTGAAAAAGGTCCGCCGGCGCGCGGATGTCGTCCCGGGCTGGAGAAAGATGCGTGCTGTCGGGCGACAGCCAGCCGCACGGGCAATCAACGCAGGGCGGGGTTTCACCCCGCCATGGCGAGGTGAACCGCCAGCCGACGTTCCGACCAATCGCGCACCGCGACGACGTAAGGCAGCCCCACCCGGCGTCGTACCCGCGCAGGCGGGGACCTCTCTGCGGCATCGCCCCAAGGGAAAGGTGCAGGCCCGCCCGCCCGCGCCCTCTTACGCCCGCGGCTGCTCGCCGTGATGGCGCACCAGCGCCGCCAGCCGGTAGAAGCCGTGCACGAACTTGCCGTAGGGCAGCGTCACGAACAGCGCCAGCACGACGCCCAGGTGGATCGCCAGCAGCCAGCCCATCGCCGACGTGTCCCGCCAGAACAGCAGCGCCAGCCCCGTCGTGGCTGTCAGGAACAGCAGGGCGATCAGCCCCGTCTCCATTCCCCACAGGTTGACCGCCTCGGGCGCCCGGTCGGTCGCCATCTTGACGGCGAACAGCCCCGCGGTGCCGACCGCCAGCCCGATGCCGCCGACCGTCCCCAGCACGACCGGCGGCGACCACCACGGATAGGGCGCCGGCCACCCCGCCCAGTGCGCCAGCGCCCCGGCGCAGGTCGCCGCGAAGCACAGCAGGAACCCCCACATCGTCGCGAGGTGAAGGTGCTGCCGGGCGCGTGAGTAGCCCTCGTCCAGGTCGTTGCACCCCTCGGCGCCGCGTCCGCCCAGGTGGCGTGTCACCGCCGCATCGGCCAGCGCCGCCTTCACGGCCGCCCAACCCGGCCGCCCGCCGCCGCAGGCGCGCCAATAGCGCGCGACGGCGATGCCGATCGCCAGCACGGCCCAGCCGAAGGTGATCCCGGCCGTCCATGCCATCACGCCATGCGGGATGACGGCGTAGAAGGTGCCCGGCCCCAGCCAGCGCGCGCCGAGATCGCCGCCGAACAGCCCCGCCAGGATCAGCACCCCCGACAGCGCCACGGCCAGCGCCAGCGCGACGAAGAAGCCGCCCCGCCGGAACAGCCCGCCCGGCGCCCGGCGGGAACGAGAACCGCTCGTAGTCCTCCGCCCGCAGCCCGGCCAGCACCGCCGGCAGGTTCAGCCCGAACTCGTGCGGCGGCGCGTACTGGCAGGCGTGCCAGCAGCCTTTGCAGTTGTGGCAGAGATGCGCGAGATGGCTCAGGTCGCCATCGGCGAAGGCCCGCCGCGCGAACATCGCCGGAAAGACCGGGCAGAACCCCTCGCAATAGCGGCAGGCGTTGCAGATCTCGCTGGCCCGGCGGGCCTCGGCGACGGTCTCGGAGTGCGGCGCGCCATCCATCGTCAGTTCCTCAGCTGCGCTGCCGCGCTCTCGCCGGCGCGCCGGCCGAAGACCGAGCCGATCGCCATGCCGATCCCGGCCAGGTACCCCTGCCCCAGCACGTTGCCGGCCATCACCTCGCCGGCCGCCCAGACATTCGCCGCCGGCCGCCCGTCGGCCATCCGCACCTTGGCGTCCTCGCCGACCGCGACGCCCAGATAGGTGAAGGTGATCCCCGGCCGCATCGGCCAGGCGTAGTAGGGCGGCACGTCCAGCGGCCGCGCCCAGTTGGTCTTGTCCGGCGCCAGCCCGGTCGTGCGGCAGCCGTCATGCGACGCCGGGTCGAAATCGCCCCCCGTGCAGGCCGCGTTGAACGCCGCCACCGTCCGCGACAGCTTCGCCGGGTCCAGCCCCAGCTCGCCCGCCAGCCCCTCGATCGTCTCCGACCGCACCGGCGGGAACAGCGAGGGCATGAACAGCTCCAGCGCCTTGGAATCGATGATCGAATACGCGATCTGCTCGGGCTGCCTCGCCACCAGCCGGCCCCAGATGGCATAGCGCTTGGGCCAGAAATCCTCGCCCTCGTCGTAGAACCGCTCGGCCTCGCGGTTGACCATGATCGAGAACGGCACCGAGTTCGACCCGGCTGACGATGCCCGCATCGACCTTCGGCGCGCGGGCGTCCAGCGCGATGGCGTGGCACTGGTCGGCCTCGGCCACCGGCTCCATGCCGAGGTCCAGCATCTGGCGCAGCAGCGTCCCCTGCGCATAGCCGGTGCCGCGCACGGTGAAGTTGCGCGCCGCCGGCCCCCAGGCCTCCTCCAGCCAGCCCAGGTTCGCCTGGAACCCGCCCGACGCCACCACGACGCCGCGCGCGCGGACCCGCGCCTCGAAGCCGCGATAGCGCAGCCGCGCGCCGGCAAAGAACCCGTCGTCCAGCTCCAGCGCCGTGACCTCGGTCTCGTAGTGGACGCGCACGCCCAGCCGCTCGGCCGTGCGGTAGAGCGCGTTCAGCAGCGCCTTGCCGCCGCCCAGGAAGAAGGCGTTCGTCCGCTCCAGCGACAGCGTGCCGCCCAGCGCGCGCTGAAAGCGCACGCCGCGCGTCGTCATCCACTCGGCGACATGCGCGCTCTCGGCGATGGTGATGCGCGCCAGCCGCTCGTTCGTCTTGCCGGCGGTCACGCGCATCAGGTCGTCGAAATACTCGTCGACCGGGTAGGCGTCGGTCAGCACCTCGGTCGGCGCCTCGTGCGCCGAGCGGAAGTTGCGCGTGTGCCGCGAGTTGCCGCCGCGAAACCCATGCGGCGCCGCCTCGCAGACGACGACGCTCAGCCCGCGCTCGGCGGCCGAGATCGCCGCGGTCAGCGCCGCATTGCCCCCGCCGCACACCAGCAGGTCGTACTGGCCGAGGTCCTGCATCAGCTTCCCTTGCTTCCGGCGAGCCTCTGCTGTCTACATTTGCCGGCGGATGACGCAAGCCCCGCCATCCGACAGACCGGGAGGACCGCCGCGTGCCGGACACACCCACAGCCGTCGCCCCCGCGATCGGGCCGACCGCCCGCGCCCGCGCCGCCCTCGATGCCGCCGCTGCCGAGCTGGACGCCGAGATCCACGGCTACCCGACGCCCGTCGCGGGCTGCGACGCGCAGTACAACCACCTGCTCGCCGAGCGCCACCGCGTCCGCCTCGCGCTCGAGGCGCTGGCCGCGCCTGTCCACATCCCGACCCCGCGCGCGCCCTGAGCCCGCGGGCGCCGGCCGGCGCCGCTGGCAAACCCGCCGCCGCGGCACTAGGCTGGCGGCCGCGGGAGAGACCCGCGGGGGACGCCCGCCATGCTGAAAGTCGAAGCCTTCCCGATCGCGCGCATCTACGTCCCCGGAAAGCGGGCCCGGACGCTCGACCCGGCCAAGGTCGAGGAGATCGCCGCCAGCATCCTCGACGAGGGCCAGCGCACGCCGATCCAGGTCCGCGCCGACGGCGAGCGCTGGGTGCTGGTCGAGGGCCTGCACCGGCTGGAGGCCCTGAAGGCGCTGGGCGAGACCGAGGTCGACGGCTACCTCGTCCAGCCGCGCCGCCACTGACGCCTGCGCCTGGACCGGCCGGGGGGCCGGCCTCACCGTCATGGCAGCCTGCTTTTCCCGCCGGCCGCCGGCGGATCGCATTAGCGACAAGTAAATCCCCGTTCGCTCCACGGCCGCCCGCGGCCGAGGGTGGAACCGGCTCCACCCGCCGTTAACCCCTGCCGGAACGCCGCCCCTTCCGCCACCCGCCGCGCCGTCGGACGGGCGCCGACGCGGCCCGCGCGCCGCGCATCTCATTACGCAAGATTTAATCCACATTCGCTACACCGCCGGGCGACAGGCGCGGTGGAGCCCGCTCCACCCGCCGTTCACGCCTGATGGAGAAGCCCATGCCCCTGACCGACGCCGCGCAGGTGCTGGTCCGCGAACTCCGCGACCTGGCCGCCTGGGAGGATGAGCTGTCGCGCGACCTGACGATCACGCGCGGCCGCAGCGCCGAGCTGACCCGCTCGCTGATGTCGCTGATCCCGGTCCTGCCCCGCGACGACCGCCGGGCGCTCAAGATCGAGCTGGCAAAGCTCGAGATGCCCAGGGTCCGCCTGACCCGCCGCGCCGCCTCGCGCAGCGAGATCGTCGACGCCGTCCACGCCTGGCTGGCCGCCGCCGACGACACCGTGACCGCCGTGGACCTGCAGGCCCACCTCTTCGAACGATTTCGAGATCGCCCCGAAACGCGCCTCGATCATCCTCAGCCGCAAGGTCGAGCAGGGCATGGTCGTCCGCCTGGCGCGCGGCCGCTACCGCGTCAACCCGCGCCACCCGGAGATCGCGGCACGGCGGGTGGGGATGGGGTGAATGCCCCTACCGGGAGCTCACAGCCGTAGGGTGGGCGCCTCGCCCACCCTTCTTCACCTCTGATTAACCATCACTCCGCCACCGTCCGGCAATGCCGAACTACCGAAGGGTCTTCGTGCCGGGCGGCACCTACTTCTTAACGGTCGCCCTCGCCGACCGGCAGAGCGATTTGCTGCTTCGCGAGATCGACCGTCTCCGCTGCGTCGTCGCCGAGACCCGCGCCGAGCATCGCTTCGGCGTCGATGCGATCGTCATCCTTCCCGATCACCTGCACGCCGTCTGGACGATGGCGCCGGGCAAGGCGGACTTTCCCTTGATCTGGAACAAGATAAAGGGCCGGTTCTCTCGCCGGCTCGCGTTGACGGCCCGGCGCAGCGCGTCGAAACGCGTCAAGCGCGAACGCGGTGTCTGGCAGCGCCGGTACTGGGAGCACGCTATCCGCGACGAGACGGATTTTCTCCGGCATGTCGAATACTGCTGGGCGAACCCGGTCAGGCACGGCCTCGTCCGCCGGGTCGCGGACTGGCCGCTATCCAGCTTTCACCGCGCCGTCGCCGATGGCGTCGTTCCGATCGACTGGGCCGGAGAGTTTCCCGAGGGCGGCTTCGGCGAGCCGGTCGCGGTGCACTGACCCCCTCACGCTCGCGACCTGCAGGGTGGGCGCCTCGCCCACCCTGCAGCGGGTGGGCCAGGGGCCCACCCTACGGGGCGGCGCGGGGCGGCCGCGTTCCGATCACGCGCCGGAGTGGTTGGAAAAGACGGGGGAATTTCATCGCAAGCTCGGCAACAAATGCCTTGTAAGTCTGGCCCATCCTCCTCTTCCCAAGGCCCCGTTGAGCAAACATAGGGTGGGCCCCTGGCCCACCTCTTGCTTACGTCTCTTGCTTACGTCGAAAGCCACAGGGTGGGCGAGGCGCCCACCCTACAAAGGGGGCGTGTGCGCCACGCCCCCCGCCGATCAGACCCCGATCTCGGTGACGAACTTCGTCCGCAGGAACGCGTCCAGCCCCTCGATGCCGCCCTCGGAGCCGTAGCCGGACTCGTTGACGCCGCCGAACGGGGTCTCGGGCATCGAGACGCCGGGGTGGTTGACGCCGACGAGGCCGGCCTCGATCTGCTCCTCCATCGCCTTCGCCTTCTTGCCGTCCGAGGTGAACACGTAGGACGCCAGCCCGAAGGGCAGCTTGTTGGCGCGCTCGACGACCTCGTCCATCGACTTGAAGGAGGCGACCGGGGCGACCGGGCCGAACGGCTCCTCGTTCATGATGCGCGCCTCCTCGGGGACGTCGCGCATCACGGTCGGCTCCCAGAAATAGCCGATGTTGCCGATGCGGCTGCCGCCGGTCGTGATCGTGGCACCATGGTCGCGGGCGTCCTTGACCCAGCCCTCCATCACGTCGAGCCGGCGCGCGGCGATCAGCGGGCCCATCGTGACGCCGTCCTCCAGCCCGTTGCCGACCTTGACCGACTTCGCGACCTCGGTGAAGCCGTCGACGAACTTCTCGTAGACGCCCTCCTGCACGTAATAGCGCGTCGGCGAGATGCAGACCTGGCCGGCGTTGCGGAACTTGTTGGCGCCGATCACCTGGACCGCGCGGTCGACGTCGGCGTCGTCGAAGACGATGACCGGCGAGTGCCCGCCCAGCTCCATCGTGCAGCGCTTCAGCGTGTCGGCCGCCAGCTTCTGCAGGTGCTTGCCGACCGGGATCGAGCCGGTGAAGGACAGCTTCTTCGGGATCGGGCTGGCCAGGAGATGGCGCGAGACCTCGTCCGGCACGCCGAAGACGACGTTCAGCACGCCCTTCGGCAGCCCGGCCTCCATCAGCGCCCGCGCGATCGCGACCGCGGTGGCCGGCGTCTCCTCGGACGGCTTGATGATCAGCGAGCACCCGGCCGCCAGCGCGCCGGCGACCTTGCGCATGACGTTCACGGCCGGGAAGTTCCACGCGACGAACGCCAGCGCCGGCCCGACCGGCTCCTTCATCACGAGCTGCCGCGCCCCCGGCACCCGAGCCGGAATCAGCCGCCCGTAGGCGCGCTTGCCCTCCTCGCCGTACCAGCGCAGCGCGTCGATGGCGAAGCCCAGCTCCAGCTTCGCCTCGCCGACCGGCTTGCCCATCTCCTGCGTCAGGTTGCGGGCCAGCCGGTCGATGTCGCCCTCCAGCAGCTCGGCGGCCTTGTTCAGGATCTTCTGGCGCTCCAGCGGCGTCTTGGCCTTCCAGACGCGAAAGCCCTCGGCCGAGGACGCCAGCGCCGCGTCCAGATCCTCCTTCGAGGCGTGCGGCACGGCGCCCAGCACCTCTTCGGTCGCCGGGTTCAGCACGTCCTCGGTGACGCCTGTCGAGCCCTGGCGGAATGCGCCGTCGATCAGCAGATCCAGTTTCTCGTAGCCCATGCCGTTTCCTCCGTTGTCCTGTCTCGTCGAGCTTGCGCGCAGGCCTAATCGGTCGCGCGCGGGGCTGCAAGGGTGACCCGGGCCCGGCCGCCGCCGCCCGCGTCCCGCGCCGCCTTCCCGAACGTCAGGCGGCTTGGCGGGGGCCGCCGCCTCGGTCTATGACTGGTGCGCGACCCACCGGGAGACCGCGATGACCCGCGACCGCGTCCACTTCCTGATGCTGAACATCGGGCATTTCCTCGACCATCTGTTCATGCTGGTCTTCGCCACCGTCGCGGCGTTGGCGCTCAGCCGCGACTGGGGCCTCGGCTATGGCGAGCTGATCGCCTACGCGACGCCGGGCTTCTTCGCCTTCGGCCTGTTCGCGCTGCCGGCCGGCTGGCTGGCCGACCGCTGGAGCCGCGACGGCATGATGGTCGTGTTCTTCGCCGGCGTCGGCCTGGCGGCCATCGCCACGACCTTCGCCGAGACGCCGCTGCAGATCGGCATCGGCCTGTTCGTCATCGGCATCTTCGCCTCGATCTACCATCCGGTCGGGCTGGCGATCGTAACGGCAAAGTGGCGGAACACCGGGATGCGGATCGCCGTCAACGGCGTCTGGGGCAATCTCGGCGTCGCCAGCGCCGCGCTGCTGACCGGCTGGATGATCGACAATGCCGGCTGGCGGGCCGCCTTCGTGCTGCCCGGCGTCGTCTCGATCGGGCTGGCGGTCGTCTACGCCGTGGTCTTCCGCGACCTGATCGTCGCCCATCCCGAAAATCCGGCCGGACCGGTGGCCAAGTCTCCCCCGCCGACGCCAGCCTACAGGGCGATGCTCAAGCGGGTCTCGGTCATCGTCTTCCTGACGACGGCGGTGTCCTCGATCGTCTTCCAGTCGACCACCTTCGCGCTGCCGAAAATCTTCGACGAGCGGCTGCGAGGCTTCGCCGGCGAGATTTCGGAATGGCTGGACCGCGCCGCGCCGGGCGACGCCGAGATCGCCACCACGGTCGGCGCGCTGGCCTTCGTCGTCTTCGCCGTCGCATCGCTGGCACAGGTCGCGGTCGGCTCGTCGCTCGACCGCTTCGGGCCGCGCCGGGTCTTCATGGTGGTGGCGGCGCTGCAGGTGGCATTCTTCGCCGCCATGCCGGGCCTTCAGGGCGGGGTTGCCTTCCTGGTGGCGTTGGGCTTCATGCTGGGCGCGTTCGGGCAGATCCCGATCAACGACTTCATGATCGGCAAGATGGCCTCGGGCCCGTTCCGGGCGCGCATCTACGCCGTGCGCTACGTGGTCAGCTTCACCGTGCTCGCGGCGACCCTGCCGCTGGTCGGTTTCGTCTATGAAGAATGGGGGTTCGACGTGCTGTTCCTGATCCTCGCCGGCGCCGCCGCGGTCATCCTGGCCGCCGTCGCCTGCCTGCCGACGCGCCTGCCGGCGCCGCCGGCTGCCGTGCCCGCCCGGGTGCCCGCCGAATGACCGACGCCCCCGAAAGCCAGGCGGGCGGCAAGCCCCTGCCCACCGTCGACCCGCGCGACGCCGGCTTCGATCCCGACCGCCTGGCGCAGGCCATCGCCTATGCCCGCGCCAACGAGAGCGTCATGGACCGCGACATCGGCCGCGCGCTGAACACGCATTTCTCCGAGCCGCTGCCCGATGGCGAGATCATCGGCCCGACCCGGCCCCGCGGCGACCCTTCGGGCATGGTGATCCGAGGCGGCCGGGTCGCGGCCGAATGGGGGCCGGTCGACTCGCCCGACATGACCTTCTCGGTGACCAAGAGCTACCTGTCGATCTGCGCCGGCCTGGCCTGGGATGACGGGCTTATCGCGCTCGACAGCCCGGCGTGCGAGGCCGTGCCGGACCTCTTCGACGCGCCGCAGAACCGCGCCATCACTTGGCGCCACCTGCTGCAGCAGACCTCCGAGTGGGAGGGCACGCTCTGGGGCAAGGCCGACCGGATCGACCGGAACCGCAGTCTCGACACCGCGCCCGGCCAGCCCTCGCTGAAGGGCACGCACCGCGACCTGGCGGCGCCCGGCGGCTTTTGGGAATACAACGATATCCGCGTCAACGTGCTGGCCTATGCGCTGATGCGCGTCTTCGGCCGGCCGCTGCCCGAGGTGCTGGCCGAGCGCGTCATGGCATCCGTCGGCGCCTCGGACCGCTGGGAATGGCACGGCTACAGCACCTCGTGGGTCGAAGTCGGCGGGCGCCGGATGCAGTCCGTCTCGGGCGGCGCGCACTGGGGCGGGGGCATGTTCATCCCGACCACCGACCACGCGCGCATCGGCCTGCTGATGCTGAACCGCGGCCGCTGGGGCGACCGGCAACTTGTGTCGGAGGCCTGGATCGACCAGTGCCTGACGCCGAGCGCGCTGAACCCGAGCTACGGCTTTCTCTGGTGGCTGAACGCCGACCTGAAATATTGCCCGACGGCGCCGCGCAGCAGCGTCTTCGCGCTCGGCGTCGGCCGGAACGTCATCTGGATCGACCCCGCGCTGGATCTGGTGGCCGTCGTCCGCTGGATCGAGAAGGACGCCTTCAACGGCTTCGCCGAGCACCTGGTGGCGGCGCTCTCGTAGGGGCGGGGTCCACCCCGCCCCGTGGCCGATGGCGGGCTGCCCCCCGCCCTGCACCCACGCGCGGCCCCGACTTGCCGACGGCCTTGCGCGCGCCGCGCGTCCGGGGCAACCGTGGCTCGAACCACCGGAGGAACCCCATGCCACTCGAAACCATTCCCGCGCGCCAAGGCCGCGGCGTCCGGCTCAAGGCCGGCCAGTCCATCCGCGTCGTCAACACGCACGGCCACCAGGTCGTCGACTTCTGGGCCTTCCGCGACCCGGACATCGCCGAGTTCCTGTCGATGGAGCACCTGCGCCCGACTATCGGCCGCATCTTCCCGCGCCAGGGTGACGGGCTGGTCACCAACCGTCGCCGGCCGATCCTGACCTTCGTCGAGGACACCAGCCCCGGCATCCACGACACGCTGATGGCGGCCTGCGACAACGAGCGCTACGGCCTGCTCGGCTGCACCGAGTACCACGACAACTGCACCGACAACCTGCACCAGGCGATGCGCGAGGTCGGCGTCACCGGCTACGAGGTGCCCAGCCCCTTCAACCTCTGGATGAACATCCCCGTCGACGCAGAGGGCAACACCGGCTGGGGCGAGCCGGTCTCGAAGTCCGGCGACCACGTCACCTTCCGCGCCGAGATGGACTGCATCTGCGCCATGTCCTGCTGCCCGCAGGACATCCTGCCGATCAACAAGGGCCGGACGGTCGATGCCCATTTCGAGGTGCTTGGCTGATCCGAACCTGCCGTCCCGGCCCCACGGCGCCCCTCCGGCCGCCCCCGCCGACAGCCGTCATCCCCGCTTTCGCGTTGCGTGGCAATGATGCGGAGCGCACGAGCGGGGGGTCAGATCTGCGAGACGGCCGCGGTCGCCGAGAGCCTGGCCTGGGCGGCAAGGCGGATCGGCGCGTTGGGGGCGCCAAAGCCGAGATAGCCCTCGCGGGCGACGATCTCGAAGAAGAAGCGGTCGGCGAAGACGCGCGTGTAGACTTGAAAATAGCGGCCGTGCTCGTCCTCGTCGTAGAGGATGTTCAGCGCCCGCAGGCGGTCGGCGAGGTCGGCGTCGAGCTCGAAGCGCGCCTCGAGGTCGTCGTGGTAGTTCGGCGGGATCGGCAGCAGGTCGACGCCGGCGGCGAGCATCGCCTCCACGGTGGCGAAGATGTCGCCGGTGGCGAAGGCGATGTGCTGGACGCCGGCGCCGAAGAACTCGCTGATGAAGCGGCCGGACTGGGTCTGCCGCGCCTGGCTGCCGTTGAGCGCGATCTGCACCGAGCGGTCGGGCGAATGCACGACCTGGCTTTCGACCAGTCCTGCCGGGTCGGGCACGTCGACCTGCGGCGACGTCCGGAAGCCGAAGACCGAGAGGTAGAACAGCCGCCAGCTGGGCATTTCCTCGAAGTGCAGCGTCTGGGCGATGTGGTCGATGCGCGTCAGCCCGGCTGCGCCGGTGGAGGCGTCGGTCTCGGCGTCAGGCTCGAACTCGACGTCCCAGACGCGGCCGAGCCTGGCGCCGTGGTCGAGGAAGTAGACGAGGCCGCCGCCGACGCCGCGGATCGCCGGGATGTCGAGCTCGCCCGGGCCCACCGGCTGGCGGAAGGCCTGGGCCAGCAGCGCCTCGGCCCGGTCCATCTGCCGGTCGGCATCGCCGACCCAGAAGCCCAGCGCCGCGACCGAGGGGCCGTGCGTGATGTAGTGGGCGTGCGCGAAGCCTTCCTTCTCGGTGTTGACGACGAGGTCGATCTCGCCCTGGCGGAAGCGCTCGACGTCCTTGGTCCGGTGCCGGCCGGCATGGGCGAAGCCCATCGCGCGGAACAGGTGGGCGAGCTCGTCGGCCTCCTCCTCGCTGACCGAGAACTCGACGAAGGCGACGCCCTCGACGCCCGGCGGCTCGGGCAGTTTCCGGCCGGCCCGGTCGCGGCCCGTCATCTGGATCAGCGAGCGCTGGCCGTCGGCGGCGGTCTGGCGCGGGCTCGCCATGCGGAAGCGGTCGTTGAAGATCTCCTGGCTGATCCAGCCGTCATAGCCGGTGGCGGCGAGCGCCTCCATGAAGCTGGCGATGTCGAGCTCGCCCTGGCCCGGAAAGCAGCGGAGGTGCCGCGAGAGCTGCAGCAGGTCCATCTGCACGCGCGGCGCATCGGCGACCTGCACGAAGGTGATGCGGTCGGACGGGATGGCGCGGATCGGGTCGACCGGCAGGCCGCGCGTCAGCAGGTGAAAGCTGTCGAGGATCAGGCCGACATGCGCGTGGTCGGCGCGGCGCACGGCCTCCCACGCGTCGCGGTAGTCCGAGATGTGCCGGCCCCAGGCGAGCGCCTCGAAGCCGATGGCGAGGCCGAACGTCGCGGCGAGCTCGCCAAGCGCGCGGAGGTCGTCGGCGGCGCGGTCGATGCCGCCCAGCGACTGCGGCGAGACGTTCGAGCAGACCAGCAGGTTCCGGGTGCCGAGCACCGTCATCAGCTCGAACTTGCGCCTCGCGCGCTCGAAGGCGCGGGCGCGGGCCGGCTCGGGCATCCCCTCGAAGTCGCGGAAGGGCTGCAGGGCGACGATCTCGAGGCCGAGGTCGCGCACCATCGCGCCGACCTCGGCCGGCGGGCCGTCATGGGCCAGGATGTCGGTCTCGAAGATCTCGACGCCCTGGAAGCCGGCGGCGGCGATGGCGTCGAGCTTTTCGCGGAGCGTGCCGCCCGAGCGAGACGGTGGCAATCGAGGTCTTCATCTCAGCCACCCATCGATTCGAAGGTCCGGCGCATCCGGGCCGGGTCGGGTCGGCGGCCGGTGAAGAGCTCGAAGGCGCGGACGGCCTGGTAGACAGCCATGCCGGAGCCCGGCAGGACGCGGCAGCCGGCCGCGCGGGCCGAGGCCAGAAGCTCGGTTTCCAGCGGGAAGTAGACGATGTCGGCGACCCACATCGCGGGGCGCAGCAGCGCCGGCGGGAAGGGCGAGCCGGGCAGCTTGGCCATGCCGACGGGGGTGGCGTTGACGACGCCGTCGAGGGTGGGTGCGACGTCCTCGGGGCTGTCGGCGGGCGTGGCGCGGCCGGCGCCGAAGCGTGCGTCGAGCGAGGCGATCAGGCTGGCGACGCGGGCGGCGTCGGTGTCGAAGATGCGGAGCCGGCCGACGCCGAGCGAGAGGAGCGCGTGCGCCACTGCGCCGCCGGCGCCGCCGGCACCGAGCAGCAGGATCTCGCCCAGCGCCGCGCCCTGCATGCCCTGGCGGAAGCCCTCGGCGAAGCCCCAGAGGTCGGTGTTGTGGCCGGCGCGGCGGCCGTCGCGGAAGACGATCGTGTTGACGGCGCCGACCGCGCGGGCGTTGTCCGAGAGCGTGTGCAGGTGGCCGATCGCCTCGATCTTGTAGGGATAGGTGACGTTCAGGCCGCCGAAGCCCTGCGCCTCGGCGGTCTCGATGACCTGCGCGAGCGTGCTGCCGGCCATCGCCGGGTCGTCCATGTCGAACAGGCGGTAGGCGTAGTCGATGCCGAGCGCCCTGCCCTCGGCCTCGTGCATGGCGGGGGTGCGCGACAGGCCGATGCCGCGCCCGACCAGCCCGGCGCGAATGGTTGCGGTTTCCGGCCCTGTGTCCTGCGGCGTCTGCATCGGGCGTCCCTTTCGCGCGGCGAGTCGGACCCGGGCAGGATGCGCCAGCCGGGGCGGTCTGTGGAGGGCGCTATTCTGCGGCCTGCATGGTTTGCGTGCGCGCGCCGGGCCGGCCTGTCCCGGCAGCGTCAACCTGGAGCGCCAGCAGGCGCGAGTAGATGCGGGCCTGCGAGAACGAGCCGGCGGTGAACCAGAGACCCGGCTGGCCGGTGCGCGTCCACAGGTTGCGGAGCTCGTGCGTCTCCGGGTCGAGGCCCCAGACCGGGCCGACGCGAGCGGCGACCTCGGCGCCGAAAAGGCGGCCGACCTCGTGGCCGAGGCCCTTGTAGCCGGTGGCCAGCACGATCAGGTCGGCGGGCAGATGCGAGCCGTTCGAGAGGCGCAGGCCGTCGGCGGTGAAGCGCTCGATGTCGTCGGCCTGGATCAGCCCGACCGCGCCGTCGGCGATCAGGTCCGAGCACCCGGTGTTGAAGTAGTAGCCGCCGCCGCGCTGGCGGTATTTCAGCGGCCAGCCGGTGTCGTCCTCGCCGAATTCCAGGCGGAAGCCGACGGCGCGCAGGCGGTCGAGCAGCGGGGCGTCGAGTTCCTTGACCCTGCGGGTGATCTGCTGGTGGACGGCCTTCACCACCGGGTAGGGCACCGACGAGTTCAGCAGGTCGCGCACCTCCAGCGGCGGGCCGTCGCCCAGGTACATGCCGTCGTAGAGCTGCGCGCTGGGCTCGATGTTGACGACCATGGTCGGGCTGCGCTGCACCATGCTCGGGCGGGCGCCTGCGGCGTGAAGCTGCTGGCAGATGTCGTGCGCGCTGGTGCCGGTGCCGATCACGAGAACCGGGCGGCCGGTCCATGCGCGCGGGTCGGAGAACGCGCTGGAGTGCAGGACCGGGCCGGCGAACGCCTCGATGGTCGGGATGGCGGGGATGTTCGGCGTGCCGCTGACGCTGGTGGCGATGACGATGTGGCTTGGGTGGATGTCGCGCTCGCCGTCGTCCGGGTGGCGGAGGCGGGCGGTCCAGCGGCCGGTCCGCTCGTCGCGGGTCGCGCCGAGGAACTCGGTGCGGGTGCGGAAGCGGAGGCCCTGCGTCTCGACATAGCGCTCCAGCCAGTCGGCGACCTCGTCCTTGGGGATGTAGTCTGGCGAGTCCGCCGGAAAGGGCAGGTAGCGCAAATGGTTGATCGGCGTGCGGTTGTGCAGCTTGAGGCCGTCATAGCGCAGCCGCCAGTTGTCGCCGGGGCGCGCCATCCGGTCGACGATCAGCGCGTCGAGACCGATGCGCTGCAGCTCGGCGGCGGCGGTCAGGCCCGTATGGCCACCGCCGACGACAAGCACGTCGGGCTCGGTCTCGGAACGGCGCGTGGGCGGCGCCTTGGCCCCGCAGATGCGGTCGAAGTCGAGCAGAGTGGAAATGGTCCAGGCAGTCGGCCCATCGGCCCCCTCTCCGGGTAGCAGGCGCACGATGCCGCGGCCGGGGCCGGCCTCGCTGTCGTAGCGGAAGACCGCCTCGATGACCTCGCGGCCGGCTAGCGTCGCGTGCCGGGGCGCGAGCGTTTCGCTGTCGAGCCGGAAGCCGGCGGCGCCGGCTTCCGCAGCGCGCCGGGCGAATTCGCGGGCGATCGTCTCGCCGCCGCTGAAGGTCGCGACCTGCCAGGAGATGCCGCCGAGGTTGCGCCAGTGCGCATCGGGCGAGAAAAGCGGCACCAGCGCTGCCTCACTGGCGCGCGCGAGCGATGCGTCGAAGGCGGAGAGCCAGGCGGTCGCCTGCTGCGCGGTCGGGTCGTGCGATGCGTCCAAGGTTGTCCTCCAGTCGGCCGCGCCTGGTCCAGCGCCTGGGTCGCGCCAGCTTAGCGGCTGCGGCGGAAGGGTCCACCGGACAATGCCGGGGGGTGGCGGCTTGGCGTGAGAGACCTGAGTTGCTCATGACCGGGGGTTTCGGCGGGGACGGGCACGGCCCGGCGAGTTCATCCTCGTGATCAGCGCGGGTGGTGAGGGCCGACGCCCGTCTTCGGCGTGGTCATTTGCGCGCGCTCGGGTAGAAGCGACCGGACAGATCGAAGGGGGTCACATGAACGGTGCCGAAAGCCTGGTGCGGACGCTGCTCGCCAGTCGGGTCGATGTCTGCTTCACCAATCCGGGAACGTCCGAGATGCACTTCGTCGCGGCGCTGGACCAGGTGCCGGGGATGCGCTGCGTGCTGGCGCTGTTCGAGGGCGTCGCGACGGGCGCGGCGGACGGGTTCTACCGCATGGCCGGGCGGCCGGCCTCGACGCTGCTGCATCTCGGGCCGGGGCTGGCGAACGGGCTGGCCAACCTGCACAACGCCAAGAAGGCGGGATCGGGCATCGTCAACATCGTCGGCGAGCACGCGACGGCGCATATCGCGCTGGACGCGCCGCTGACCGCCGACATCGAGGGCATCGCCTGGCCGATGTCGCACTGGGTGCATACCTCGACGACGGCCGGCGACGTCGGCGCCGACGGGGCGAAGGCGGTGGCGGCGGCGATGGTGCCGCCGGGCCAGATCGCGACGCTGATCCTGCCGGGCGACACGGCCTGGAACGATGGTGGGCGCGTCGCCGAGCCGCTGCCGCTGCCTGGGCCGAACGCCGGTCGACGCGGGCGCCGTCGAGGCGGCCGCGAAGACGCTGGGCGGGCCGGAGACGCTGATCCTGCTGGGCGGCGCGGCGCTGGGCGCGGACTGCCTGGAGCTGTGCGGGAAGATCGCCGCGAAGACCGGGTGCAGGCTGCTGACCGAGTGGTCGAACGCGCGGCTGGAGCGCGGCGCCGGGCGCGTCTCGGTCAACCGCATCCCCTACCCCGTCGACCAGGCGCTGGAGGTGCTGCGGCCCTATCGCCGCATCGTCCGCGTCGCGGCGCGCGAGCCGGTCGCGTTCTTCGCCTATCCCGACAAGCCGGGCCGGCTGACCGGCGAGGGCGTCGAGTTCGTCGAGCTGGTCGGCGAGGACGGCGATGTCGCGGGCGCGCTTGACGCGCTCTGCGACGCCGTCGGCGCGCGGCGCGAGCAGCCGGCGGGCGTGGCCGAGGCGGGCCGGCCGGAGATCACCGACGGCCGACCGGACCCCGACAGCATCGCCAGCGTTCTGGGCAACCTGATCCCCGAGAACGCCATCGTCGTCGACGAATCCGTCACCACCGGCCGCGCCTTCTTCGGCCAGACCGCCGGCGCGCCGCCGCATGACTGGCTGAACAACCGCGGCGGCTCGATCGGCTACGGCATGCCGGTGGCGATCGGCGCGGCCATCGCCTGCCCGGACCGCAAGGTGCTGGCGCTCGAGGGCGACGGCAGCGCCATGTACACGGTGCAGTCGCTGTGGACGATGGCGCGCGAGGGGCTGGATATCACCACCGTCATCTTCGCCAACCGCAGCTACCGCATCCTGCATGGCGAGCTGAAGAACGTCGGCGCCGCCAATCCCGGACCGCGCGCCCGGGACATGCTGACGCTGGACCGGCCCGAGCTGAACTGGGTCGATATGGCGCGCGGCATGGGCGTCGAGGGCTGCCGCGTCGAGAGCAATGCCGACCTGGCCGACGCGCTGCGCGCCGGGCTGGCCAGCGACGGCCCGTACCTGGTCGAGGTGATGATCTAGGGTGGGGTCCGACCTGGTCGATTGGAGTTTCGGTTGCCGTCATCCCCGCGCATGCGGGATTTGTTCCATGGTCGAGAGAGAGTCCCGCGCGGGGATGACGGTTCGCGATCCGGGTGGCTCGACTCCATAGGAAGATGCTTCAGGCGCGACCCGGGACGACCCTGCTCGCCGCAGGGCGGCTGCCCCCTGACGCGGTAAGCTCCGGTGCTGGGCACGAGAGCGAGAAGTTCCGTGTGGTTGCCATCGTCGACGACAGCCCCAGCCTGCGCGACGTCTACATCTCGGGCCTGCGCGTCCAGTCGCCGGGCATTCCGGAACACCTGGCGCACAGCCGCCGCATCGCCCGCGTCGTGTTCGCGATGCCCTCGGTGCCGAAGAGCCGGCAGCGCGAGATCGTCGCCGAACTCGAGGCGCTGCCCTGCGAGGTCCATTCGGTGCCGGGCTATGCCGGGCTGGTCGAAGGGGAGCTGCTGAGCTCGGTCACTTCGGTCTCGTCGGACGACCTGCTGGGCCGGAACAGTCGTCGACCTCGACATTCCGGACGTCGCGAAGGCCTATGCCGGGCGCTCGGTGATGATCGCCGGCGCCGGCGCCGGCGGCTCGATCGGCTCGGAGCTTGATCTTTCTCACCGCTTCGGAATGAGCCGGACGTGTTCCTATCGTCCGCTGCCGTGACGCCGAATCACGCCAGCCGAATGCGGGGCGTTCTTCCCCGCTGCATGGCGCGGCGAGGGCGGGCGGTTACCGGTCGGGCCTTGGGGCAGCCCCGGCAAAAAGCGTTAGGTGATCAGCTTGCCGAGGGCGCCCGCTCGCGCTCGTTCTTCGGCGCCGCGCGGTCGCCGAGCGCCTCGAGCACGGCGTCCTTCCACTCGCGCTTGATCGGCATGATCGGCGGGACGGGGGCGACATCGGGCATCGCCGTCGGCTCGGGCACGCTGTCCTTGCGGTCGGTCGCCGAGCCCTTCTTCATGAACAGGTTGTAGATCGACCACTGCGTCCGGCTGCGCCTGCCGCGCAGCGGGAAGCGCTTGGCGATCGACTTCGCCGAGTAGAACGTCTCGTAGGCGCCGATATGGCCGAGGCGAAGCTCGTCGGGCGTCATCTGCTCGGGCGTGTAGACGACGTTGGCCTGATCGAACTTCTCCCAGTCATAGGTGCGGATCTGGCCCTTCTTCTTCATTTCGTACCAGGTCAGCGTGCCGGGATAGGGCGTCAGAACCGAATAGGCGACGGCGTCGAAACCGGCGTCGATGTTGAAGTTCGCAGTACGCTCGAAGACGTTGGGGTCATCGCCGTCGAAGCCGAATATGAACAGGCCGAAACACATGATGCCATAGCTGTGCAGCTTGTCGACCAGCCCCTTGAACTGCTCGGGCCGGTTGACGTGCTTGTGCACCGATTTCAGCGTGTCGCGCGATATGCTCTCAAAGCCGATCGACAGCATGGTGCAGCCGGATTCGGCCGCGAGCTCGAGCATCTCGTCGTCCTGCGCCAGCTTGGATGTCACGCCGGCCTGCCACTGGATGCCGCGGCCCTTGAGCGCGCGCATCACCTCCTTGGGCCGCTGCGGCGTGCCGAAGAAGTCGGCGTCGTTGATCGAGATCATGCGGCTGCCGCATTCCTCGATCTCGCGCACCACCTCGTCGACCGGACGATAGCGGAACTTGAGCCCGTTCATCAGCGGCTCGGCGCAGAAGGTGCAGCCCTGGTGGCAGCCGCGCGAGGTCTGCACGAAGGTCTTGTTGACATAGCGGTGCCGCTTGATCAGGTCGTAGCGCGGCATCGGCAGCCCGCGCATCGGGTGCAGCTTCTCGGCGCGATAGGTGCCGCCCAAGCTGTCGTCCTCGAGGTCGTCCAGGATCTGCGGGATGACCAGCTCGGCCTCGCCGATGCAGACGGCGTTGGCGTGCTGCAGCGCCTCGTCGGGCATGAAGCTGGGGTGGACGCCGCCCATGATGACGGGCACGCCGCGGCGGCGGAACTCGTCGGCGATCTCGTAGCCGCGGTTGACGTAGGCGGTCATGGCCGAGATCCCGACCATGTCGCATTCCATGTCGAAGTCGACGTCCTCGATGTTCTCGTCGGTCAGCACGACCTCGTAGCGGTCGCGCGGGATGGCCGCGGCCACGGCCAGCAGGCCGGCGATCGGCGAGTACAGTGCCTTGTTCAGGTAGAGAGGCCGGGTTGTCAGGGAGTTTGTCTTGGGATTGACGAGGTGAATCACTCCGTGACGACGCATGCGCTGCTCCTCCTTACCCGAGGCCTTTTACGACCGGCCCCGGCCTCGGCAGCCGGCTCCGGCGGTTTCCGGCCGGCCAGGGCCCGGGACACCCGGCCGATCGCTGCGGTCTCCGATCCTTACTGCAGGGATCGGTACAGGTCCACCCGACCATATCTTGCAGGACGTTCACGTTCCGGATACGGGCGTGTGACGGGTTTGGTTCCGAAACGCGGGCGCAGTTCCCCGGGGCAGGGTTGCCGCACGGCGGTTCGAGCGCGCGGCGAGTCTCGGTGGCGGTCCCGGCGGCGGTCCTGGCGGCGGGGCGGATCGAAGAAGCCGGATGCGGGTTCTGCACCTGGATGGGCAAGCGAGAAGACAGGCTGCAAAGGCAGTTCGAGGCGATCGAGCGGGCGCTCCCGGGCAGCGGCGCGCTCCGCACGCTACGCAGCGGCCGCTACCGGATGCTGCGCATTCCGCTTTCGGTGTTTCTGATTCTCGGCGGCCTCGCCGGCTTTCTGCCGATACTCGGCTTCTGGATGGTCCCCGTCGGCCTGCTGCTGCTGGCCATCGACATCCCCGTCCTGCAGCCCTGCGTCTCGGCGGCGGTGATCCGGGTCCGTCGCCGCGTCGACATCTGGCAGCGGCGCTGGCGGCACTGGCGCGCGCGATGAGCGATCGCCGGCCGCGCGCCGCCGCACCGTCCTCGGCCATGGGGGGCTAGGCCATGTGGTGGGCCGGCTGGGATCCGAAGCTGCTGATGGCAATGGCCGCCGCCGCCGTGCTGGCCGGCAGCCACGCGGTGGTCAATGCGCGCACGCCGCAGGGGGCCATCGGCTGGCTTTTGACGCTCGCGCTGGTGCCGATCGTCGCGCTGCCGGTCTACGTCGTTCTGGGTCCGGCCAGCCGGCGCCGGATGCGGGCATCGCGCCACGCAGTCGAGCGCAGCCGGATCGCCGGCTCCGAGCCCGGGCCGGAGAAAGAATCCGTCGGCGATAGCCGGCTGCGCGTCTTCGAGAGGCTGGCTGGCCAGGCGGCCTGCGACGGGAATAATGTCGAGCTGCTGATCGACGGCGAGCGCACCTACGAGGCGCTGTTCGAGGCGATCGACAAGGCCGAGAAGTACCTGCTGATCCAGTTCTACATCGTCCGCGACGACGCGATCGGCCGGCGCCTGAAGACCTCGGTGCTGGAGCGGGCGCGGGACGGCGTGCGCGTCTTCATGCTGAACGACGCCTTCCACGGCGTCGGCCTGCCCTGGCGCTGGGTGCGCGAGCTGAACAAGGCCGGTGTCCAGGTGCGTGCCCCGCAGGGGCCGCGCGGACCGCTGGGCCGGTTCCAGGTAAACTATCGCAATCACCGCAAGATGCTGATCGTCGACGGCAAGGTGGCGTTCACCGGCGGGCTGAACATCGGTGAGGAGTACCTCGGCCTGGACCCGGCCTACGGCCCCTGGCGCGATACGCATGTCCGCGTCACCGGGCCGATGATCGCCCGGTTCCAGGACGATTTCCGCATCGATTGGCGTTGGTCGACCGGCACCGACCCGGACGTCGACTTCGACTGGGACCCGCCGCGCCACCCGCGCAACATGTGCGGCCTGGTGATGGCGCCGGCGCCGACCAGCCGGCTGGAGACCGGCAACCTTTACTTTGCGGCGATGACCCAGACCGCGCGGCACCGGCTGTGGATCGCGACGCCCTATTTCGTGCCCGACTCGGACGTCTTCGAGGCGCTGAAGCTGGCGGCGCTGCGTGGTGTCGAGGTCAGGCTTATCATCCCCGACCGGGCCGACCATTATCTGCCCTGGCTGGCCTCATACACCTATTTCGACGACCTGCGCGAGGCCGGCGTCGAGGTCTGGCGTTACACTGCCGCGTTCCTGCACCAGAAGGTGGTCCTGGTCGACGACTGCCTGGTGTCGATCGGCACGATCAATCTGGATATCCGGTCCTGCATGCTGAACTTCGAGACGACGGCCATCGTCGCCGACAGGGACTTCGCCGCCGAGGTCGAGCGGATGCTGGAGGCCGACCTGTCGCGCTCGATGCGCATGGAGCGTACGCTGCGCCAGCAACCGCGCTGGCTGCGCATCGCGGCACCTGTGGCACGCCTGATGGCGCCGCTGCTGTGAGGCGGGCGATGGGCAGCACGCGGCTTCGGCTGGCCAGCTACAATATCCGAAAGGCGGTCGGGCTGGACTGGCGCCGCGACCCGGCGCGCACGCTGCGGGTGATCGGCGAACTCGGCGCCGATGTCGTCGCCCTGCAGGAAGCCGACAAGCGGCTTGGCCTGCGCCCCGCCGCCCTGCCGCCCGACGCGATCGCGCGCGAGACGGGGATGCGGCCGGTGGCGCTGGCGCTTTCGCCGGTCAGCCTGGGCTGGCATGGCAACGCGGTGCTGGTCCGCAAGGGGCTGGAGGTCGCCGGGATCGACCTGATCGAGTTGCCCGGGATCGAGCCGCGCGGCGGCGTCATTGTCCGCCTCGCCACCCCGGCGGGGCCGCTGACGATCGTCGGCGTCCACCTGGGCCTGCGCCGCCGCTGCCGGCGCCTGCAGTTCGCGCGCATCCTCGACATGCTCGGCCCGGCCGAGAGCAAGCGTGCCGTCATCCTGGGCGACTTCAACGAGTGGTCCACCGACCGCGGGGTCGAGCCGCTGCTGCCGTGGTTCCGCGTCGTCAGTCCGGGACTCAGTTTCCATGCCTCGCAGCAGGTGGCGCCGCTCGACCGCTTTGCACTGGGTGCCGGGATCGACCTGATCGACATGGGCGTCGAGACCGGCCCGATGGCGCGCCGCGCCTCGGACCACCTGCCTGTCTGGACAGACATACGGTTGCGCTGATAGCTTGGCAGCCCTGCCGCGATCCTGAAGACTGGTTGAGAGTAACAGCGTGATCTGGCACTCTATCCCTCGACCGCACCGACGGTCGAAAAGGACGCCTGCGCTGCAGCAATGATGGATATGCAGCGCCTCGTGCGTTCCCTCCCGCGCCGGGCCATGTCGCTGCACCAGCAAGCGGCGCTGGCGCTGGTCTGCGTTACGGTCGGCGCGGCCCTTCATTTCATGCTCGAATCGGGACTGGCTGGCGTCCCCTTCATTACATTCTTCCCGGCCGTCCTGGTCGCCAGCGTCTGGGGCGGGACGCGCTCGGGCGTGATCACGCTGGTGCTCGGTGCGCTTGTCGCCGCCTATTTCTGGCTCGAGCCGTTCCGGACGGCCGATCTGACGAAGCTCGGCGCATCGACGGTCGTCGTCTTCATTTTGATGGGCACGATCATCGTATTGGGGGCGCACCTGCTGCATACTGCGGTGGCGATGGCGCGGGAGTCCGAGGCGCGCGCCACGCTGATCGCGCGCGAGATGCAGCACCGCATCGGCAACAAGCTGGCCATCGTGCAGTCGATCGTGCGGCTGAGCGTGCGCCACGCGACGACGCTGAAGGAGTTCGAGACGCAGTTCTCGCAGCGCCTGAGCGCGCTCTCCGAGGCGCAGGCGCTCGCCGGACCCGATCCGGACCTCCCGACCGACCTGGACTCGCTGCTGCGCGTCGTGCTGCGTCCCTTCGACCACGATCGGATCACCATTTCCGGCCCGCCCGCCGGCATCCACCACCGCGACCGTCCGATGCTGGCGCTGCTGGTGCACGAGCTCTGCACGAACGCGGTCAAGCACGGCGCGCTGTCACGGCCCGAGGGTAGCGTGGCGGTGCTTTGGTCATGCGCCAGAGAGAGCGTCCGGCTGGACTGGACCGAGACCGGCGGCCCGCCGGTCGGCGAGCCGACGCGCAAGGGGTTTGGCAGCGACCTCGTTCGGGCGGCGTTCCCGCCGGATCGCGGATCGGTGACGTTCTCCTACGACCCGGCGGGCCTGCGCTGCACGGTAACGCTGAAGGCGGCCACGGTCGCGCCGTTGGGGGGCGCCGGCCCGGCCGCCAGCGTGGCTTCGGCGGCCGCCCAGGCGGGCGGCTGAGGCCCGGTATCACGCCGCCTCGGGCGTCTCGATCCGGCCCTCGTCGACGGCGTGGCAGGCGGCGCGGGTCGCGCCGTAGGCCTTGAGCACCGGCTCGATCTTCGGGCAGGGCTCGAAGCGCCACGGGCAGCGAGGGTGGAAGGTGCAGCCCGGCGGCGGATTGATCGGCGAGGGCAGCTCGCCCTTCAGCACGATGCGCTCCTTGGCGCGGCGCGGGTCGGCGACCGGCGTCGCCGACAAGAGCGCCTTGGTGTAGGGGTGCAGCGGCGCGGCAAACAACCGGTCGCGGGTGCTGTGCTCGACGGCGGCGCCGAGATACATCACCATCACCTCGTCGGCGATGTGGCGCACCACCGAAAGGTCGTGGCTGATGAAAAGGTAGGCGAGGTCGAACTGCGTCTGCAGCCTGGCCAGCAGGTTGAGCACCTGCGCCTGGATCGAGACGTCGAGCGCCGAGACAGGCTCGTCCAGAACCAGGATTTTCGGCTCGAGCATCAGCGCGCGAGCGATGGCGATGCGCTGGCGCTGGCCGCCCGAGAACATGTGCGGGTAGCGGTCGTAGTGCTCGGGCCTCAGCCCGACGGCGGCCAGCGCCTCGCGCGCCCGCCCGCGCCGCTCGGCGCGCGGCATGTCGGGGCGGTTGATGGCCAGCGGCTCCTCCAGCGCGCCGCCGATCTTCTGGCGCGGGTTCAGCGAGCCGTAGGGGTTCTGGAAGACGATCTGCACGTCGCCGCGCAGCCGCTTGCGGGTCTCGGCGTCGGCGTCGGTCACGTCCTTGCCGTCAATCAGCAGCGTACCGTCCGAGGGCGGCTCGATCATCGTCACCAGCCGCGCCAGCGTGGACTTGCCGCAGCCGGACTCGCCGACGACGGCCAGCGTCTTGCCGCGTGTCAGCGTGAACGAGACGCCGTTCAGCGCCCTGACCACCGCCTGGCTGCGGAAAAGCCCGCGCGAGACCTCGTAGTGGCGCTTGAGGCCCTGCGCCTCGAGAACGACCTCGCCCGTCATGCGACCTGCACCTCCGGATGGTTCTGCGGCACGCCCGCGACCAGCGGGTAGTGGCAGAGCGCGCGGCCCAGCGCCTCGGGCTGGCGCGGCGGCACCGTGGCGTGGCAGGTCGGCGTCGCAAAGCGACAGCGCGGGCTGAAGAGGCACCCGACAGGGCGGTCCAGCAGCCCCGGCACGACGCCCGGGATCGAGGGAAGCAGCCGGTCGGTCGCGCGCTCGGGCAGCGCCGCCAGCAGGGCCGCTGTGTAGGGGTGGTGCGGGTCGTCGAACAGCGCCTGCACCGCCTGCTGCTCGACCTGCTGGCCGGCATACTGGACGACGACGCGCTCGGCCGTCTCGGCGACGACGCCCATGTTGTGCGTGATCAGGACCAGCGCCATGCCGGTGTCCTTCTGCAGGCGCACCAGGAGGTCCAGGATCTGCGCCTGGATGGTCACGTCCAGCGCGGTCGTCGGCTCGTCGGCGATGACCAGCTTGGGCTCGCAGGCCAGCGCCATGGCGATCATCACGCGCTGGTTCATGCCGCCAGAGAGCTGGTGCGGAAACGCCTTGAGGCGCCGCGCCGACTCGGGGATGCCGACCAGCTCGAGCAGTTCGACCGCCCGGTCGCGCCGTTCGCCGCGGCCGAGCCCCATGTGGAACTTCATCGCCTCGGTCAGCTGGAAGCCGATGGTGAAGCAGGGATTGAGGCTGGACATCGGCTCCTGGAAGATCATCGCCATGTCCGAGCCGATGATGGCGCGCCGCCGACGCGGCGAAAGCGTGCGGAGATCGGTGCCGTCGAACTCCATCCGGTCGGCCGTCACCGTCGCGGTCCACGGCAGCAGGCCCATGACAGCCAGCATCGCGACGGACTTGCCCGACCCCGACTCGCCGACGATGGCGACCAGCTCGCCGCCATCGGCCGACAGCGAGACGCCGTCGACGGCGCGCAGCCGGCCCTGGGCGGTCTGGAACTCGACGGTCAGATTGTCGATCTCGAGCAGCGCCATCAGGACCTCTTCAGCTTGGGGTCCAGCGCGTCGCGCAACCCGTCGCCCACCAGGTTAATGGCGAGCACGGTGATCAGAATGGCAAGCCCCGGAAAGGTCACCACCCACCAGGCGCTGGAGATGAACTCGCGCGCCTCGGCCAGCATCGTGCCCCATTCCGGCGTCGGCGGCTGTGCGCCCAGCCCCAGGAAGCCCAGCGCCGCGGCGTCGAGGATCGCGGTCGAGAACGAGAGCGTCGCCTGCACGATCAGCGGCGCCAGGCAGTTCGGCAGGATCGTCCGCACCATCAGGCGCACCGGGCCGGCGCCGGCGACGCGCGCCGCGATCACGTAGTCCTTGCCCATCTCGCCCATTACCGCGGCGCGGGTCAGGCGCACGAAGTGCGGCTGGAGCACCAGCGAGATCGCGATCATCGCGTTGATCAGGCCCGGCCCGAGGATCGCGACCAGCACCAGCGCCAGCAGCAGCGACGGGAACGCCAGGATCACGTCCATCACACGCATGATGACGATGTCGACGACGCCGCGGAAGAAGCCGGCGACCAGCCCCATGACGATGCCGCCGGTCAGCGACAGCGTGACGACGACCAGCCCGATGAACAGCGAGAATCGCGCTCCGTAGATCAGCCGCGAGAAGATGTCGCGCCCGACCGGGTCGGTGCCAAGCGGATAGGCCCAGTTGCCTGTCGCGCTCCAGGCCGGCGGATGCAGCAGCGCGTCGCGGTATTGCTGGTAGGGTTCGTGCGGAGCCAGCAGGGGCGCGGCCAGCGCCACGACGATCAGCAGGACGAAGATGACAAGCCCGGCCACGGCCCCCTTGTTCTCGGCGAAGTAGTGCCAGAACTCGCCCAGAACCGAGCGTTTCGCGGTCTCGATCTCGGTCTCGACCTCGGCGAGGCTGGTGTCGATCTCCTGGGCTTCGGTGTGGACCATGCGCTGAATGCCCGATCAGTGCCGGATACGGGGATTGATGAGACCGTAGAGCACGTCGACCAGCAGGTTGACGATCATGACGATGCCGGCGATCAGCATCAGCCCGCCCTGCACGACCGGATAGTCGCGCTTGAAGACCGAATCGACCATCCACTTGCCGATGCCCGGCCAGGAGAAGATCGTCTCGGTCAGGATCGCCCCGGCCAGCAGCACGCCGACCTGCAGTCCGATCACCGTGATGACCGGGATCAGCGCATTCCGGAGCGCGTGCACCCCGATGACGCGCAGCGGCGGCAGCCCTTTGGCGCGGGCGGTGCGGACGTAATCCTCGCTCAGCACCTCGAGCATCGCCGAGCGCGTCTGTCGCGCGATGACGGCCAGTGGGATCGTGCCCAGAACGATGGTCGGCAGGATCAGGTGGCTGATCGCCGATCCGAACGCGCCCTTCTGCCCGGACAGCAGCGAATCGACCAGCATGAAGCCCGTCACCTGCGGGAAATAGAACAGCAGCGAGATCCGCCCCGAGACCGGCGTCCAGCCAAGCGTGCCCGAGAACAGGATGATCAGCAGCAGTCCCCACCAGAAGATCGGCATCGAGTAGCCGACCAGCGCCGTCGACATGATCGCCTGGTCGACGACCGTTCCGCGTCGCACGGCGGCGAAGACGCCGGCCGGGATGCCCAGCGATACCGCGAAGACGATGGCGCAGAGCGACAGCTCGACGGTTGCCGGGAACAGCGTGAAGAAATCCTCTGCCACAGGCCGCTTGGTGACGATCGAGCGGCCCAGGTCGCCGTGCAGGACGGCCCAGAGGTAATCGAAATACTGCACGACGACCGGCTGGTCGTAGCCATAGAGCGTCTGCATCTCGGCATAGCGCGCCTCCGACATGCCGCGCTCGCCGGCCATCAGGATGATCGGGTCGCCCGGCAACAGCCGGATGAACGCAAAGGCGACGATCGAAACGCCGATGAACGTCGGAATCAGCAGGCCGATGCGGGTCAGCAGGAAGCGCAGCATGGGCGGGCTCCGGTGCCGTCTTCTCCGTCACCATAGCCGCGAAACGGGGCCGCTGGATAGGGTGGCTGACGACCCACCTGCCGCGCGGGATCCGCGCGCCACGCCGGTGGGGTGCGGCCCGCCCTGCGAAAAAGGTCCGGCGGCGCGTGGCCGCCGGACCGTGTCGGCTTATTCGGCCAGGTCTACGCCGTAGAAGATGTGGCCGCCGAACGGGTCGATCTTGAAGTTCTTGACCTCCTTGCGGACCGGCTTGAACACCACCGAGTGCGCGATGGTGTTCCAGGGGGCCTGCTCCTTGAACACCACCTGCGCCTGCTCGTAGAGCTTCGCCCGCTCGTCCTGGTTCTGCTCTACCTTCGCCTTCTGGATGAGGTCCTCGAAGGGCTGGTAGCACCACTGGGCGCGGTTGGCGCCGCCGACCGCGTCGCAGCCCAGGAGCACGGCCAGGAAGTTGTCCGGGTCGCCATTGTCGCCCGTCCAGCCCAGCAGCACCGCGCCGTCGCGATCCTTGTCCTTGGAGCGCTCGAGGTATTCGGCCCACTCGTAGGTGACGATCTCGGAGTCGACGCCGATCTTGCGCAGGTCCTCCTGGATCAGCTCGGCCATGCGCCGCGCGTTCGGGTTGTAGGGCCGCTGCACGGGCATCGCCCAGATGTTCATCTTCAGGTCGGTGACGCCCTCTTCCTCGAGCATCTTCTTCGCCGCGTCGGGATCGTAGGGATCGTCCTTGACGTCGTCGTTGTACGACCAGATCGTCGGCGGGATCGGGTTCTTGGCGATCTTGCCGGCGCCCTGGAAGACGGCGTCCAGGATGGCCTGCTTGTTGACGGCCATGTTCAGCGCCTTGCGGACCTTCGGGTTGTCGAACGGCGCCTGCAGCGTGTTGTAGGCAAGGTAGCCGACGTTCAGGCCCTCCTGCTCCAGCACGGTGATGTTCGGGTCGTTCTTCATCGCCTCGACGTCGGCCGGGTTCGGGTAGGGCATGACCTGGCACTCGTTCGCCTGCAGCTTCTGGTAGCGAACGCTGGCGTCGGTCGTGATGGCGAAGACCAGGTCGTCGATCGGCGCCTTGCCTTCCCAGTAGTCCGGGTTGGCCTTGTAGCGGATGACGGCGTCAGGCTGGTAGGCGACGAACTGGAACGGGCCGGTGCCGATCGGCTTCTGGTTCAGCTGCTCCATGTTGCCGCTGGTTTCCAGCTGGTCGGCGTATTCCTTCGACTGGATCGAGGCGAAGGCCATGGCCAGGTTGGCCAGGAACGGCGCCTCGGGCCGGGTCAGGTTGAACCGGACCGTCATGTCGTCGACCTTCTCGACCGACGTCAGGAGCTCCGGCATCGACATCGAGTTGAAGTACTCGTAGGCCGCGCCCTGCACATAGTCGTGCCAGGGGTTGTCCTTCTTCAGCTGCCGCTCGAACGAGAACACGACGTCGTCGGCGTTCATGTCGCGCGTCGGCGTGAAGTAGTCGGTCGAGTGGAACTTGACGCCGGGGCGCAGATGGAAGGTGTACTGCTTGCCGTCGTCGCTGACCTCCCAGCTCTCGGCGAGGCCGGGGACGATCTTGGTCGTGCCGGGCTCGAACTCGGTCAGGCGATTGAGGATGTTGCGGGCCGAGGCATCGAAGGTGGTCCCGGCCGTGTAGAGCGAGGGGTCGAAGCCCTCGGGCGAACCCTCGGAGCAGTAGACGAGCGTCTTGGCGGTCGCCATGCCCGCGGTCAGGGCGATGACGGCGGCGCTGGCGAGCGCCGCGCGCATGATCCGCTTCATTGGAGTAATCCTCCCGTATTGGTTGATCGCGCGCATTGGCGCGCGCGTACTGGGACCTGTTCATATTCGCCCCCGGGCGGGCCGCCAAGGTGATTTGCGGGGCAATTGTCGCGGATTCGGCGTTGATCCGGCGGTTCCAGGGTCACGGGCGCGGGGCGGACCGCCGCGCGCCTCCTCCGGCGCCCGCCCCGTTGCGCCGCGAATCGGGCACGCGAGGCGGGCGCGGAAAGGGTCACCGGGCCAGCCGGGTTCCGCCCGTGACGCCGGCTCGAGGGGCCGCCCCTCAGCCCGCCATGTCGAACTGTCCGGGCGCGACGCCGCGTTTCGCCGCGCTCTCGCGGATCGCCTGCTGCAGCACGGGGCTGCGCGACAGCAGCCGGCGGAAACGCGTCTCGTCCAGCACCAGCAGCGTCGACGGCGCGATCGCCCGCGCCTCGGTGCGTAACGGCCGGCGCATCAGCAGAGAGAGCTGGCCGAACATCTCTCCCCGCCCCAGCCGGTGCTCGACCCCCGCGGTCTCGAGCTCGACGGCGCCGGAGGCGATGAAGAAGACGCTGCGCGCCCAGCGGTCCTTGCCGACGATGATCTCGCCCGAGTCGACATGGCGCGTCACCAGCGCGCGGCGGAGCCTTCGCAGCGTCTTCTGGTCCAGGTCGGCGAACAGCGGGAACTGGCGCACCAGCTCGGCCTTCCGCACGGCCAGGTCCAGCCTGGGCCGCGCCTCGGATTCCGCCCGCCGCGCGGCGACGTCGTGCAACAGCGCCGTGTGCAGCTCGGCGCCGATCAGCCCGTCCTCGCGCAGCGCATCGTATTCGCGCTCCTCCAGCCGCAGGGCGGTGCGCCGGATAAAGCGCCGCTCCAGCTCCTCGGCATAGCCCGGGTACTGCAGCCGCAGCGCCTCCAGCCCCTGCTCGACGGTTTCCTGCCGGCGCTCGAGCAGCTCGTGCAGCAGGTCGCCGACGCGCCGGCCGTGGATGCGCCGGATACGCCCGTCGATGAAGCCGTGCAGGTCGCGCAGGATCAGCCGCGTCGACAGAAGCTGCTCGAAACGGTCTGCCGTCATCCCAGCCAGCGGCCGGGAGAGGCCGATGCGGCTGTGCAGCCAGACCGCCGCGCGCAGCCGCGGGCCATAGTCCAGCCCCGCCCGCGCCGCGCGCAGGTAGCCCGTCCTGCCGCCCAGCCGCGTGCTCTCGATGATCCGGTCGGCGTCGCTGAGGATTCGGTCGAGCAGGCGCGACGAGATGACCCGTTCGCGAAAGCGCGCGAGGATCATGTCGCGCTCGGCGCCGGCCAGCGCGATCAGGCCGAGCGTGATGCGGTCGCGGTCGAGGATCGCCTCGGCCTCCTCCGCGGCCCTGACGGCGACGTCCAGCCGCTCGCCGAAACGCACGGCCTCGGAGCGGACGGTCTCGTGCGTCAGGTCGTAGTTCTCGGTCGCCTCGGCCACGTCCTCGCGCACGGTCTGCAGCGCGACGGCGACCACCTGGTTCGACAGCGCCGCGTCCAGCGGCGACAGCCGGTCGAGCCCCAGCCGGCGGATCACCAGCCGCAGCGTCGTGCCCTGCACGATCAGCGTGAACAGCACGAAGCCCGTCGCCAGGATGCCGACGACGCGCTTGGTTTCGGGCAGCACCAGGTAGCTCTCGGTCACGGCCAGCGCCAGCGCCAGCGTGACCGCGCCACGCAGGCCCCCCCACAGGATGGCGACGCGATAGGGCCGCTCGATCACCGGCGACAGCCGCAGCAGCGCCAGGAGCGGCAGCAGCCCGAACAGGATGACGGCGCGCGCCGCGATGGCCGCCGCCGTCACGACGCCGATCAGCGCCACGTCGGAGAGCCGCACCTCCTCGAGCAGGCGGGGGATCAGGAGCGCCGTCAGGATGAAGATCAGCGCCCCCGACCAGTGCGCCAGCAGGTCCCAGACCTCGCGCAGGCTGGCCCAGCTGCCGGGCGGCAGTCGGCCCGGCCCGGTCAGGTTCAGCGTCAGCCCGGCGGCGACCACCGCGATGACGCCCGAGGCGTCTGCCAGGTGCTCGGCCGCCACGTAGGACAGGTAGGGCAGGGCCACCGACACCGAGATCTGCGCCAGGTCCAGCCGCCCGAACAGCGACATCAGCCGCACCGCCGCTTGCGCGGCCAGCCAGCCGACGACCAGCCCGCCCAAGATCAGCCGCGGAAACCGGGCCAGCGCGTCGGCGGCCGTCGCCTCGGCGCCGCCGATCATGACAAGGCCCATGAAGAGCGTGAACAGCGCGATGGCGGCCGCGTCGTTCAGCAGGCTCTCGCCCTCGATGATCCGGTTCAGCCTGCGCGGGGCCGCGATCGAGCGGAAGATGCCGGCCACCGCCGACGGGTCCGTCGTCGAGACGATCGAGCCGACCAGCAGGCAGACCGCCAGCGGCAGCGTACTGGCCCAGGACAGCGCGTAGCCGACGAACACGGTGGCGACGACCACCGCCAGCACGGCCAGCACCAGAATGGGCACCCAGTCGTCCAGCATCCGGCGGAGGTTCATGTCCAGCGTGACCTGGAACAGCAGCGTCGGCAGGAAGACGTAGAGGAAGACGTTCGACCGGATCGGCAGCGCGAGGATCGCCTCGGCAACCGGGTTCAGCGCGTCGGTGAGGGTCGTGCGCAGCAACCAGGCCGCGCCGGCGCCGATCAGGATGCCCAGCGCCGCAAGGATGACGCTGTAGGGCAGCCGCAATCGCTCGGCCAGCGGCTCGGCAGCGCCGATGACGACGAAGAGCCCGGCGATGATCGCGACGATGACGACGATGTCCATCTCGTTGGAATAGCAGCGAAACGGCTTGCGGGGAATGGTGCGGGCGGCGGCGCGGGCTTGCGGCGGCGCGGTTCCGGCAAGGGTTGACGCCGCACGGAGCCGGTTCCACCGGCGGCGCACCCGCGCGGTGGAGAAAACGGGGATTCAGGAATCGCTAATGGGATCTGTGCCGGGGCCGCCGGGCAGGGAAAGGGTGCCGGGGAAGTTCCGGCAGGCGTTAACGGCGCGTGGAGCGGGTTCCATCGACGCGGCGTCGCCGGGATGGAGCGAAAGGGGATTCAGGATTGGCTAAGTGGATCCGTCTCGGCTCCGGCGCGAGCGGCGACCTCCGGCGCCGCCAGCTCCGGCAGGCATTGGCGAGGGATCGGGCAATCTCCATCCGCCATGCTCCGGGCGGACTGGCGGAAAGGCGAGAAGGCGGACCCGGGAATCGCCGGTGCGATCAGCTGCCCCGGCTCGGGACCCCCGGTTCAGCCCACGGGCTCAGGCGCCCGACTCACGCCACCGCGCGGCTGAGAGCGCAGCGCGACCAGAGGCGGTGCAGCGCGCCGACGAGGTGCTCGATATCCGCCTCGGAGTGCAGGGGGCCGGGGGTGATGCGCAGCCGCTCGGTGCCCTTCGGAACGGTCGGGTAGTTGATCGGCTGGATGTAGATGCCGGCCTCGTCCAGCAGGATGTCGGACAGCATCTTGCACTTCACCGGGTCGCCGACCATCACCGGCACGATGTGGCTGGGGTTGTCCTTGTGCGGGATGCCCAGCGCATCCAGCCGGGCGCGCAGCCGCGCCACCGCGCGGCGCTGGCGCGCGCGCTCGAGGTCGCTGGCCTTCAGGTGCCGCACGGCGGCCAGCGCGCCGGCCGCGACCGCCGGTGGCAGCGCGGTCGTGAAGATGAAGCCCGAGGAGAACGAGCGGACGAAGTCGCACATCGCCGCCGATCCGGCGATGTAGCCGCCCATGTTGCCGAAGGCCTTGGCCAGCGTGCCCTCGATGACGGTCACGCGGTCCATCAGCCCCTCGCGCTCGGCGATGCCGCCGCCGCGCGGGCCGTACATGCCGACGGCGTGGACCTCGTCCAGGTACGTCATCGCCCCGTGCGCCTCGGCGACGTCCAGGATCTCGGCCATTGGCGCGATGTCGCCGTCCATCGAGTAGACCGAACTCGAAGGCGATCAGCTTCGGCCGGCCCGGCCCGATCTCGCCCAGCTGGCGGTCGAGATCCTCGACGTCGTTGTGCTTCCAGATGCGCTTTTCGGCGCGGCTGTGCCGGATGCCCTCGATCATCGAGGCGTGGTTCAGCGCATCAGACAGGATGACGCACCCCGGCAGCGTCGCGCCCAGCGTGCCCAGCGCGGCGAAGTTCGAGACGTATCCGCTGGTGAACAGCAGCGCCGCCTCCTTGCCGTGCAGGTCGGCCAGTTCGCGCTCCAGCATGACGTGGTGATGATTGGTGCCCGAGATGTTGCGCGTGCCGCCGGCGCCGGCGCCCGTGCTCTCGATCGCCTCGACCATCGCGGCGCGCACGTCGCCGTGCTGGCCCATCCCGAGATAGTCGTTCGAGCACCAGACCGTGACCTCGCGCGGGCCGTCGGGCGTGTGGTGCAGCGCGCGGGGATAGGCCCCGGCCCGGCGTTCCAGGTCGGCGAAGACGCGGTAGTTGCCTTCGTGCTTCAGCGCCGCCAGCCGGTCGCGGAAAAAGCCTTCGTAGTCCATCGCGCACTCCATCCCCGGTCGCCCGATACCCTAATGCAGGTCAAGTGGCTCTTGAATACCACAAATCCGCGCACCGCCTTGATCTGCCGCAAGCGGCCCCGGTCAAGTTCGCTCAGAGGTCCGGCCAGGACATGGGCTCCCGCCCCTCCTCGACCGCCGCGCCAATGCGCAGCGCCATCGCCTCGCCGCCGGCGCGGGCGGCGACCTGCAGACCGAGCGGCAGGCCCCCGGCGTCGGTCGCCATCGGCACGGCCAGGCCGCACATTCCAAGCCAGTTGAAGACCCGCGTGAAATGACCCGGCGAGACCGCCTGGTCGATTTCGGCGACCGGGCTGGCGGCGGCGGTCGTGACCGGCGTCGCGATGGCGTCGAAGCCGCGCATCGCCTCGGCGAACGCCGCCGACTGCGCGGCGCGGTCGGCCAGCAGCCGCAGATAGTCGGCGGCGGAAATCCCGCGGCCCGACAGGAAGCGCGCGCGCACGTCCTCGTCCATCGGCAGCTCGGGGTTGCCGAACAGGTGTCCCTGGTGGAACCAGCCCTCGGCGGCGATCAGGCGGCCGTTGTCCTCCTTCATGCTCTCGAAATCGACAGGGGCCGAGAAGGTCTCGACAATGGCGCCCTGCCCGCGCAGCCGGTCCAGCGCGGCGTCGTATGCGTCCAGCATCTCCGCCGTGCAGACCGCCCGCTCGACCTCGGCGATGGCGCCGATGCGCAGCCCCCGCGCGCCCTGCCCGACCGTGCCCCAGAGCCCGGTGCGTGCCGCCCGGTCGCGGTCGATCGCCCAGCCCTCGCGGCCGTCCATCACCTCGAACATCAGCAGGGCGTCGCGGACCGAGCGCGCGATCGGCCCCGGCGTGTCGAGCGTGTGCGAGAGCGGCAGGATGCCATCGGTCGGCAGGCGCTTCTCGCTGACCTTCAGCCCCGCAAGCCCGCAGAAACCGGCGGGCAGGCGGACCGATCCGCCGGTGTCGGTGCCGACCGCGCAGACGGCCAGGCCGGCCGCGACCGCCGCGGCCGAGCCGGAGGACGAGCCGCCGCAGACGCGGTGCGTTGCCATGTCCCACGGATTCCACGGCGTGCCCATGCGCTGGTTCGTGCCCCAGCCGCCAAAGGCGAGCTCGACCGTCTTGGTCTTGCCGAGCAGGATGCCGCCCGCCGCGATCAGCCGGCGCGCGATGGTGGCGGTGGCAGGCGAGACGCGGTCCTCCAGCGCCAGCGAGCCGCCCGTCGTCACGCGCCCCGCGAGGTCGACGATGTCCTTCAGCGCAAACGGAATTCCATGGAACGGGCCGATGCGGTGGCCGGCGGCCAGCGCCTTGTCGGCGGCCTCGGCGGCCTGCCTCGCCTCGTCGGCATAGACGGCCTGGTAGGCGCCGATCCTGTCGTCGAGCCGGGCGATGCGGTCGAGCTGCGCGTCGACCACGGCGGTCGGGCGGACGGCGCCCTCGCGGTAGGCGTCGGCAAGGCCCGTCAGCGACGGGTAGTCGGAAGCGTTTGTCATGTCAGCTTTTCCCGTAGCCGGTCAGGCCGAACTTCTCGGCCGTCCGGGCGATGGTGTCGTCGTCCAGGATGACGGGATCGCCGATCCGCATGGCCAGGATGTACTGCTTCGCCAGCGTCTCGAGCTCGTTCGCCAGCCACATGGCGCGGTCGAGATCGGGACCGCAGGCGATGGCGCCGTGGTTCGCCAGCAGGCAGGAATTCCGGCCCTCCAGCGCCGTCAGCGCCATGTCCGACAGCGCCTGGCTGCCGAAGATGGCGAAGTCCGAGCAGCGCACCGTCGGGCCGCCGAACGCGGCGATCATGTAGTGCGCCGCCGGGATTTCGTGTCGGCAGATCGCCAGCGCGGTGCAGTGGATCGAGTGCGTGTGCACGATGGCGTGGAACTCGGGCCGGGCGGCCAGGATGTCGCGGTGAAAGCGCCATTCCGAGGACGGCTTCTTCGGCCCGCGCCACGCCTCGGGGTCGTCCAGGGGCACGGCGCAGATCATCTCGGCCGTCATCGAGTCGTAGGGCACCGAGGACGGCGTGATCAGCATGTCGGCCCCGTGCCGGACCGAAATGTTGCCGGACGTGCCCTGGTTCAGGCCGGTGGCGTTCATCCAGAGGCACTGGTCGATGATGGCCTGGCGGAGTGCGTGTTCGTCGCTCATGGCGCGCACGCTAGGCCGGAGCCGGGGCGGATTCCAGCCCCGGAATCGCCGCCGGGAGACTCCCTCCGCCCGCCGGGGCGGATCGTGGCGCGCTCGCGACCGCGCCGGCGGATGTGCCTCCGCCGTTCGGCGCGACTTCTCTCGACCGTCCCGACGCGATTGATCGGGACGCGCAAGCCCCGGCTCGTCCGATAAGATTGCGTTCGCCGATCAAGCGTCTGGCGCCGCGTTGCCCTTCTGACACAGATCATGGCGGAGCCCCAGTTCAGCGCATAGGCTTGATCGGATCAGAAGCGTCCACCACGTCTGGTCGAAGGGTCCCGACGCATGACGGAGAACGAAGAGCATCCGGCTGCCTCCAATCCGCCTGACGGCGTCGTGCATGCCGTCAGAGGTGCAGTTGTGGACGTCGTCTTCGCGGCGACCGAGCTGCCGCAGATCAATTCCGCCCTCGTCGTGGAGTGGGACCGGCCGACGCCGCTCATTCTCGAAGTCCACAGCCATCTGGATCTGCACACGCTGCGCGCCGTCGCGTTCCAGTCCACGGCGGGGCTCGCCCGCGGCGTTGCGGTTCGCGCGACGGGCGGGCCGATCACCGTGCCCGTGGGCGAGGCGGTCCTCGGGCGGATTCTGGATGTCGTGGGCGACACGAAGGACAACGGGCCGGCGCTGCCCGGAGACACGCCGCGCCGGTCGATCCACGCCAGACCGCCGCTTCTGAGGTCGCAGACCCGCACCACCGACGTGTTCGAGACCGGTATCAAGGTCATCGACCTGCTGACGCCGATGGCGCAGGGCGGCAAGGCCGCGATGTTCGGCGGCGCGGGGGTCGGAAAGACCGTCCTGGTGATGGAGCTCATCCGCGCCATGGTCGAGAAGTACGAAGGCATCTCGGTCTTCGCCGGCATCGGCGAACGGTCGCGCGAGGGCCACGAGCTTCTGACCGAAATGCAGGCATCCGGTGTCCTGGAGCGCACCGTGCTGGTCTACGGCCAGATGAACGAGCCTCCCGGGGCGCGCTGGCGCGCGCCGCTGACCGCCCTGACCGTGTCGGAATACTTTCGTGACCAGAAGCATCGCAATGTGCTTCTGCTGATGGACAACGTGTTCCGCTTCGTCCAGGCGGGCGCGGAAGTCTCGAGCCTGCTGGGCCGTCTGCCCTCGCGCGTGGGCTACCAGCCGACGCTGGCGACCGAGGTCGCAGGGCTGCAGGAGCGCATCGCGTCGGTTGCGGGCTCGGCGGTGACCGCCATCCAGGCGGTCTATGTCCCCGCAGACGACTTCACCGATCCGGCCGTGACAACGATTTCCGGGCACATGGATTGCGTCATCGTGCTGTCGCGGGCACAGGCAGCCGAGGGGTTCTACCCCGCGATCGACCCGCTTGCTTCGTCCTCGATGCTGCTCGATCCGCTGGTCGTCGGTGCCGAGCACTACCAGACAGCCGAAGCCGTGCGCCGGGCGCTGGCAAGGTTCAGGGAACTGACGGATATCATCTCGCTGCTCGGGGTCGAGGAACTGGGGGCCGCCGACCGCCAGATCGTGAAACGCGCGCGGCGGTTGCAGCGGTTCCTCACCCAGCCGTTCATGGTCACCGAGGCCTTTACCGGCACACCGGGCGCCAGCGTCGCCCTTGCCGACACGCTGTCGGGCTGCCGCGCCATTCTGGACGGCGCGGCCGACGACTGGGCGGAAAGCTCGCTCTACATGGTCGGCACGCTCGAGGACGCGCGCAGGAAGGAGGCGGGCGCAAAAGCCTCCGACGGGCCTCATGCCGAGTCCGCGGCATGAGACTGAGGATCGTGACGCCCCTGTCGGTCGTGGTGGATGAAGACATCGAGAGCCTGCGCGCCGAGGATGCCAGCGGCAGTTTCGGCATCCTTCCCGGTCACGCCCCGTTCCTGACGGCGCTGGCGATCTCCATCGTCAACTGGCGCATGCCTGCGGGCGAAAGGTTCTGTGCCCTGCGGGGCGGCGTGTTGACCGTGACCGGCGGGGCCGCCATCGACATCGCCACGCGCGAGGCCGTGATCGGTGACGACCTTGCGACGCTCGACGCCGAGGTGCTGGCCCGGTTCCGCTCCGATGCCGACGAAGAACGGATCGAACATGTCGAGACCGTTCGTCTGCAGTTGAATGCCATCCGGCGCATCATCAGCCGACTCCAGCCCGGGGTAGACGCAGGAGAGTTCCGGTGACGTCCGGCCCCCCGACCGAACCGACCGAACCGACCGAACCGGAGGACGATCAACTGGTCAGCGAAACCCGGCTGCGCCGCGACCGGCATGACCGATGGCTGCGCGAGGGAGACATGTCCATTGGCCGTCGTCTCGCGCAGATCGGTGTGCTGGGGTGGATCTTCGTGGTGCCGACCCTTGCGGGCCTGTTCTTCGGGCGTTGGCTCGATGCGCGCCTTTCGAGCGGCATCTTCTGGACCGCCCCGTTCATGGTTCTGGGGCTTTGCCTTGGCGGCTGGACCGCCTGGAAATGGATGAACGCGCGATGATCGACCTGTCGACCCTGCCGCTGCTTGTCACCCTCCCGGTCTGTTTCATGGGCGGGCTTCTGCTCGGATACGCGTATTTCCGCGCCCTGCGCGAGACGGCAAATCTGATCGTGAGCAACGGACATCCGCTCCTCGGCCTGGCGCTGACGTTGGGACGCCTGGGGCTTCTTGGCGCAGGCTTCTATGTCGCCGTGCTTGCGGGCGGTCTTGCCCTTCTGGCGGCGCTGGGCGGCGTCCTGTGCGCCAAGACCCTGATGCTCCGCCGGATACGGAGTGCCGGCACGTGAACTCCCCCCTCGATTCCGTGGTGCTGTTCCAGCTCGGGCCGGTTCCGATCACGCAGGCCCTGGTCACGACCTGGGCGATCATGGCGGCCCTCGCACTCGGATCGTTTCTGCTCACCCGGCGCCTCGATCTGGTCCCGGGCAGGCGGCAGGCGGCCCTCGAGCTGATGGTCGCCACCCTGGACACCCAGATTCGCGAAACCACCGGGGCCGACCCCGCGCCCTATCGCGGGTTCATCGGCACGCTGTTCCTGTTTATCCTGGTTGCGAACTGGTCGTCTCTCGTGCCGGGGGTCGAGCCGCCGACGGCGCAACTGGAAACGGATGCAGCCCTTGCCATTCTCGTCTTCCTGACGGTGATCTGGTTCGGCATGCGCAGCGGAGGACTGCGCGGCTATCTCAGATCCTTTGCCGTGCCCAATCCGGTGATGATCCCGCTGAACATGATGGAAAGCGTGACACGGGTCTTCTCGATGTTCGTCCGCCTGTTCGGAAACGTGATGAGCGGGGTCTTCGTCATCGGCATCGTCGCCTCGCTGGCGGGCCTTCTGGTGCCGATCCCGCTCATGGCGCTCGATCTGCTGACCGGGCTGGTGCAGGCCTACATCTTCGCCGTCCTCGCGATGGTCTTCATCACCGCCGCGGTCGAGGAAGGCGCGCACAAACCGACTGCCGCAGAGCCGGCATCTCCCCCCACGAACGAGGCCCCCTGATGGACTATCTCAGCTTTGCCAGCATCTGCTCCGCGGCCTTCACCGTCGCCTTCGGCGCGATCGGTCCGGCCCTTGCCGAAGGCCGTGCAGTCGCCGCCGCGATGGACGCCATCGCACGACAGCCGGAGGCGGCGAACACGATCTCGCGCACGCTCTTCGTGGGTCTCGCGATGATCGAGACGACGGCGATCTACTGTCTCGTGATCGCACTGCTGCTGCTGTTCGCCAATCCGCTGCTGGCGTGATCGCATGACGATCGACTGGTGGGCGCTCGGGCTGCAGGCGGTCAATGTCCTGATCCTCGTCTGGCTTCTCTCCCGCGTGTTCTGGCGCCCGGTCGCGGGGGCCATCGCGAAACGCCAGGAGGCGGCGCGGACCATGCTGAGCGATGCGAAAGCTGCCCAGTCCAAGGCTGATACGGCTCTCGCCGAGGTCACCAAGACCCGCTCGGGCATCGCGGCAGAGCGAGATGCGCTGCTGGCCGAGGCGGCGACAAAGGCGGAAGCCGCGACGAAGGCGGCGTTGGCAACAGCCTCCGAGAAGGCAGAGAAACTCGTCGAGGCCGCCCAGCTCGCCAGAGAGCGCGAGACCGCAGCCGCGCGCGCCGAGAACGCGGTCAAATCCGCCCAGCTTGCCGTGGACATCGCCCGGAAGCTGCTGGAGAGGCTGGACACCGCAGTGGTTCGGGCCGCGTTTCTCGATCATTTCATCGAGACGATCGAACAGATGCCGCCGAATGACCGGGCGGCCTTGGCCGGGACGGCGGACGGCATCGAGCTGGTCAGCGCGACCGAGCTGGACGACGCGGACAAGGCGAGGATCGCAGAGGCGGTCGGGCAGGCGCTTGGCGGCGCGCCCGCGCTGACGTTCGTGACGGACGCGGATGTGATTGCCGGCTTCGAGATGCGCACGGCGCATTTCGTGTTGCACAACAGCTGGCAGTCGGACCTCGAAGGGATACGGAAGGACCTGGCGAATGCAGCCTGATGCACCCGACTGGCTTGTCGCCGCGCGGGGCGCAGTCCGGCGCGCCCCACTCGGACCGCGGGCGGAACACAGGGGGCGGGTCGAGGAGATCGCCGACAGCGTGGCGATGATCTCGGGTCTCCGCGATGTCCGTCTTGACGAGGTGCTCAGGTTTCAGGGCGGACAGGTCGGGTTCGCGCGGGTTCTGGATCCGGATCTGATCGGCTGCGTGCTTCTGGACGCTGCGACCGATGTCGAGGCGGGCCAGGCGGTTTTCGGCACCGGAGAAGTCGTCAACGTACCGGTCGGCGAAGCGATGCTCGGCCGGATCGTGGACCCGCTGGGCCGCCCGCTCGATGGCAAGGGTTCGATCGAGGCCGAGATGCGGTTGCCGATAGAGCGCCCGGCGCCGTCGATCATCGAGCGCGACCTGGTGACCGAGCCGGTGCAGACCGGGATCGTCGCGATGGACACGCTGTTCGCGCTCGGCCGCGGCCAGCGCGAGTTGATCGTCGGTGACCACTCCACCGGCAAGACGACGCTCGCGGTCGACGCGCTGATCGCACAGCGCGACAGCGACATGATCTGCGTCTACGTCGCGGTCGGGCAGAAGACATCAAGCGTTCGCCGCGCCATCGACGCGCTGCAGGCGCAGGGAGACTTCGCGCGCTGCATCGTCCTCGTGGCGGGCTCTGCCTCTGCGCCGGGGCTGCAATGGATCGCACCCTATGCGGGTGTCACCATGGCCGAATACTTCCGTGACAAGGGCCAGCATGCGCTCGTCGTGATCGACGACCTCTCGAAGCATGCCGCTACCCACCGTGAAATCGCGCTGCTGACCCGGCAATCGCCGGGGCGCGAGGCCTACCCGGGAGATGTCTTCTACATCCATGCGCGTCTGCTGGAACGCGCAGCCAAGCTGTCGAAGGATCGTGGCGGCGGCTCGCTGACTGCCCTGCCGATCGCCGAGACGGATTCCGGCAATCTTTCGGCGTACATCCCGACAAACCTGATCTCGATCACCGACGGGCAGATCGTGCTGGACGCAGCCCTGTTCCATCAGGGCCAGAAGCCGGCGATAGATGTCGGGCTGAGCGTCAGTCGGGTGGGCGGCAAGACCCAGTCGAAGCTTCTGCGCGAGGCGGCAGGCACGCTGCGGCTTGATTATGCGCAGTTTCTGGAACTCGAGGTCTTTACCCGCTTTGGCGGGATGCCCGAGGGCCGGGTGCGGCAGCAACTGACGCGCGGGGCAAGGATCAGAGAGATCCTGCGCCAGCCCCAGCACGCGCCGTTCCGCCTGGCCGACGAGGTCGCGCTGATGCTTGCGGTGCAATCGGGCCTGCTCGATCCCCTGCCGCTGGACGCGGTGGCCGCGTTCCGCGCGGGCTTGCCTGCGATGATGGACAGAGACGCCGCCGACGTCCTGCGCGCGATTGCCGGGACGGAGGGGATGGATGCCGGAACGAAGGATGGTCTGCTGGCGGCGATGAGGCGGCCTTGCGGCGTCGCTGAGCGAAGGCGCGACAGCGACATGACCGAACGGCTCGCCGAGGTCAGCGCCCGGATCGAGGGCATCCGCCAGCTGGGGGCTGTCGTGAACGCGATGAAGGGCATTGCCGGCGCCCGTGCCCGCATTGCCAGGGCGCAGGTCGACGCCGTCGACAGCTATGCCGCGACCATATCCGCCGCCATGTCGAGCGTCCTCGACCGCGATGACGCTGTGGACATCCGGGGCCGCTTCCCGGGAAACGGGTGCGGGCAAGACCGGGTTGCTCATCTTCCTCGCCGAACAGGGATTTGCCGGTGCGTTCAGCGAGCGGGTGCTGGACAGCAGCGCTGGCGAGCTCGAGACGGCAAGCCTGTTCCTCGTCGGAACCCGCGGCCTGTCGGTTGCGGCGGCGCGGGGCCTCGCGCCGCTCTGGAGCGCGGCGATGCCATCCCACACGCCCAGCATCCCGAAGCTGGCGGACGAGATTACCAAGGCGATCTATCGCTCTCTGGACGACGGCCGCATCGACCGCCTGGATGTCATCCATGCCGGCTGGACCTCCGGGCGACCACAGGTCGAGCGGCAGACGCTGTTTCCGGTCGATCTGTCGGATGTCCGCGTCCCCGGCGGCAGAAAGCCCGCTCACCCAGCTTCCCGCGACCACATTGGTCGCCAGCCTCGGTGCAGACTATGTCCATGCGCTGATCTGCAAGGCAGCACTCCACGCCTTCGCCGCCGAGAACGAGGCGCGGATGGAGGCCATGACCTCGGCAAGCAGCCAGATCGCGAGCGAGCTCGACGTGTTTCAGGCCACGCTGCGCCGGGTCCGGCAGGAGGCGATCACAGCCGAGATCATCGAGCTGGGGACCGGTGCCACGGCTGCGCACGACGCGAGGTGACAATGCCAGACGCGTCTGCATAGGGCGTGCTTGACTCGGCATCGACCCGCCGTCGATGACCGGCTTCGGCGTCGCGCGCCTGCTCCCGCGCGCCGCTAACGGGCCCGCGGGGAGACAAGTGGCCGGGAGCGCGTATCGACGTTGGTGAGGGCGCACGTCGCACGCGCAATGATCCCCTCCTCGTCCGTCGGCACGACGAGGACGTCAACGCTCGACGTCGGCGCGCCGATGTGCGTTGCGTGCCTGGCGTTGGCCTCCGCATCGAGCGAAACACCCAGCCAGCCGAGCCGGGCGCAGATCAGCTCGCGGACCGTCGCGGATTTCTCGCCGATACCGGCCGTGAAGACGATCGCATCGAGGCCCTCGATCGCGGCGGCGAGTGCACCGACTTCGCAGGCGGCGCGGTAGCAGAAAAGCTCGATCGCCTCCCGCGCCTCGGGTGCGGTGCTCGCCTCCAGCACACGCATGTCGTTGCTGATGCCCGAGACGCCGAGAAGGCCCGATTCCTCGTAGAGGAGGTGCTCGACCTGCCCGATCTCCATGCCCCTCCCCTCGATCAGGTGGAGGAGGACGCCGGGGTCGATCGCACCGCAGCGCCGGCCCATCATCAGCCCGTCGAGCGCGGTGAAGCCCATGCTGGTGGCGATGCTGCGGCGCGTCTTCATGGCGCACATGCTCGCTCCGTTGCCGAGATGGGCGACGATCACCCGCCCCTCGGCACGATCGCCGAGGAGCCGCGGCAGCGTGCCGGCGATGTATTCGTAGGACAGCCCGTGGAACCCGTAGCGGATGATGCCCGCGTCGCTCAGAGCGCGCGGCAGGGCGAAGAGCTGGGCGAGACGATCCTGGGTGCGGTGGAAGCTCGTGTCGAAGCAGGCGACCTGCGGCAGGCCGGGCGCCCAGGCGGCGACGGAGCGGATCGCCGCCAGGTTGTGCGGCTGGTGCAGCGGCGCGAGCGGCACCAGGGCGTCGAGATCGGCGAGGAGCGCCTCGGTGACGCGCGCCGGGCCGGCGTGGTCACGCCCGCCATGCACGACGCGATGCCCGGCCGCCGCGATGTCAATCCCGTCCTGGTGGCGCTTCAGCCAATCGAGGAGCGCGGGGATGAGGTCGTCATGGCGCGAGGCGGGATCGATCCGCATGAGCCTGTCCTGCCGCACCGCCCGGCCTGCGCCATCTCTGGCCGACAGGACGGGATCGCTTCCGATCCCGGCGATCTTGCCGCGCAGGGTCGGGGGTGCCGCGTCGGTCGCTTGCCCGTAGAGCGCGAACTTGATGCTCGACGAGCCGACGTTGAGGACGAGGATGCCATCGGTCATGGAAGAAGCTTCGCCGCGCGGCTGATATAGAGCTGTGCCAGCGCGCAGGATGCGAGCCGCGACATGGCGCCGTCGGCCCGGCTGGTCAGGATGATCGGCACGCGCGCGCCGAGCACGATGCCGGCCGCGTCCGCACCGGCCAGGTAGATGAGCTGCTTGGCGATCATGTTCGCGGCCTCGAGGTCCGGCGCGACCAGGATGTCCGCGTCGCCGGCGACCTCGGACACGATCCCCTTCGCCGCCGCGGCCGCCGGAGAGACGGCGTTGTCGAAAGCGAGCGGCCCGTCGATCAGCCCGCCGGTGATCTGGCCCCGGTCGGCCATCTTGCAGAGCGATGCCGCCTCGAGCGTCGAAGTAATGCGCGGATTGACCGTCTCGACGGCCGACAGGATCGCCACCTTCGGCCGCTCGATGCCGAGCGCGTGCGCGAGGTCGATGGCGTTCTGGACGATGTCGCGCTTGGCCGCGAGATCGGGATAGATGTTGATGGCCGAGTCAGTGACGAGGAGCGGCTTGGGGTAGGTCGGCACGTCGAGCGCGTAGATATGGCTCATCCGGCGCTCGGTCCTGCAGGCCCGCGGTCCGCGTCGACGACGGCGTCCATCAACTCGTCGGTGTGCAGCGCCCCCTTCATGATCGCATTCGACCTTGCCCGACCGGGCGAGCGCCACCGCCGCCGCCGCCGCGGCATGGCTGTGCGGCGCGTCGACGATCTCGATTCCGTCAAGGGTCCGCGCCTGCGGCCGCGGCCGCCGCGGCGATCTTCGCCCGCGGCCCGACCAGGACCGGCACGATCATCCCCTCGCTCGCCGCCTCGAGCGCGCCGGTGATGGAGAGCGCGTCGCAGGGATGCACCACGGCGGTGCGCACGGCTGCGAGGTCATGGGTCGCCGCGATCAGCTTGGCATATTGGGCGCCCTGCACGTGCAGGTGCACCTCGGGCAATACGACGCGGGGCCGGCGCACCTTCTCGCGCGGGGCGATGACTTCGGCCACGCCTTCGATCACCATCTTGCCATGCTGGTTGAGGCATGTGCAGGTCAGGATCAGACGGCCCGCGTCCCGCTTCTCCGTCACCTCGACCCGAACCACAACCGTATCGCCCAGCCCGACGGGCGCCATGAATCGCAGGCGTCTGGTTGAGGAAGATCGTGCCGGGGCCGGGCAGCTCGGTGCCGAGCACCGCGGAGATCAGCGCGCCACCCCACATGCCGTGGGTGATCACGCCGTGGAACATGTCGCTTCTGGCGTAGGCCGGATCGACATGGGCGGGATTCACATCCCCCGACATTACTGCGAAGAGCTCGATGTCCTGCGGCTTCAGCGTCCGCGTCAGCTCGGCGCTGTCGCCGACGGAGATCTCGTCATAGGTCTTGTTCTCGATGAACTGCATGGTCGTTGCGGCATCGCTCCGTTCAGGTGCGGACATGGAAGCCCCCGTCGACCGAGGCGGTGTCGCCCGCGTCGCGGTGCGCCCCGTCGCTGGCGAGCATCACCGCCGGATCGCCCACATCCTCGACGGTGAGGCGGCTCTGCTCCGGCGCGCGCAGCCGAGCCGCGTCGATCAGCTCGTCAAAACGTGCGATCCCGCGGAAGGCAGCGGCGCAGCCGGCCGCGATCGAATGCTCGTTGGCGACGCCCACCACCAGCGCGCTCTTGTCCTCAAGCGGCGTCATTTCTGCATCACGAAGGTGCCTGGTGCATCGCAGAGCGCAGCGTAGCGGCCCGCCGCTGCTCCCATCGGCGGCGGGGACACGGGCTCGCCCGAATGCCCGGCGAGCCAATCGGTGAAGGCCAGCCACCACGAGCCGTTTGTTGCAGCTGTTTCGGCCAGCCATTCGGATGGATCGCGGAACGCGGCGTCGGCGGGGGTATCGGCGATACGGAAATGCCGGTCCCGGTGGCCGGGCTCGGAGACGATGCCCGCATTGTGCCCGCCGCTGGTCAGGACGAAGGTCATGTCGGTGTCGACGAAGAGGTGGAGCTTATAGACCGAGCGCCAGGGCGCTACGTGGTCATCCTCGGTGCCTACGGCGAAGATCGGCGCGCGGATGTCGGAGACGGCGACGGCCTTCTCGCCGACCCGATAGCGCCCCTCGGCGAGATCGTTGTCCAGGAAGAGCCGGCGCAGGTACTCCGAGTGCATCCGGAAGGGCATCCGGGTCGGGTCGGCATTCCAGGCCATCAGGTCGAACGCCTTGCCGCGCTTGCCGAGAAGATAGTCGCGGATGGCGGGCGCCCAGATCAGATCCCTGGCGCGCAGAAGCGCGAAGGCGCCGGCCATCTGGTCGGACGACAGATAGCCAGTCTCGGACATCATGTCCTCGATCAGCGTGACCTCGGAGTCGTTGATGAAGAGCCTCAGTGGCCCGGCTTCGGTGAAGTCGACCTGTGCGGCGAGCAAGGTCACCGTCGCGAAGCGCGCGTCCCCGTCGCGCGCCATCGCCGCCGCCGCGAGCGCCAGGAGCGTGCCGCCCAGGCAATAGCCGACCGCATGGAGGTGCTCCGCGCCCGTGACCCCCTGTACGGCATCCACCGCGGCCATGACCCCAAGGAGACGATAGTCCTCCATCCCGAGATTGCGGTCATCGGCGTCGGGGTTCTTCCAGGACACGATGAACACGGTGAAACCCTGGCCGACAAGGTATCGGACCAGCGAATTCTCCGGCGACAGGTCGAGGATGTAGTATTTCATGATCCAGGCCGGCACGATCAGGATCGGCTCGGGGCGGACGGTTTCGGTGCTCGGCGAATACTGGATGAGCTCGATCAGCGCATTGCGGAACACCACCTTGCCTGGGGTGACCGCCAGATTGCGCCCGACCTCGAAGGGCTTCGGGCCGGACGGCTGTGCCATGCCGGCCCTGCGCCCGAGGTCTTCGACAAGGTTCGACGCGCCGCGAACGAGGTTCTGACCATTCTCGGCCAGCGTCGCAGAGATCACGTCGGGATTGGTCAAGGGGGAATTGGACGGTGCCGCCAGGTCGACCAACTGGCCCGCCACGAACGCCATGAGGTCCTCGTGCGGCGGCGCGACACCGTGGACGCCCTTGGTCGCATCCTGCCACCACTGCCAGGTCAGGAGATGGGCCTGCGACCAGAGGCTGAAGGGGTAGTAGCGCCAGCCATCGCCGGCAAAACGCCTGTCGGGCGGCGCGCCAGATCCATTTGCGGCCGTCCCGGCGCCGAGGGCCTTTGCCCAAAGCGTCTGCGCATTGACCATGGCGGATTCAATGAGCTGCAACTGCTTGCCCGGTGAGGCGGCAAGATGCACTGCCCAGTCCATCCATGCCTCGCCCAGCACCGAGATGGCGATCCCCGAGGTCGCCTTCGCAACCGCCGCATGAGCGGTCCGGTCCATCGCTTCGTAGACATTCGGCGGCGTCGACGACGTCTGTGGCGAGGATGCGGGGCCGATCGGCTCGCCGCCAAGCGGCGGGGGGATCTTCGATATTGGCTCGACGGGGTCTGTCAACGCCGACATCACACCTCCGGTTCAGGGCGGCGCAGACGCCATATCCGTCTCGCCAGCGAATAGGGCCGTTGCTGCAGTGCGACACTGATCTGCGTCAATCGGGCGAGGGCCGCAGGCTCTGTCGCGAGGATGCAGCGGGACCGGCGGCAGGGCGTGGCCAAATGCCCGCCCCAGGACCCACCTCCGGACCGTGAAGCAATTGACGCTGCGGCCTTTCCTGCGCCGATCCAGGGCTGGAAGGGTCGTCAGATTGCTGCGACCGCCTCTGCCAGCAAGTCGCGCACCTGGCCTGCGACCGCGTGCAACTCAGGATTGCCGATCGCCTGCATCGACGCCACCGGATCGATCGCGCTGACCTCGACCCCGCCGTCCACTTCGCGCAGGATCACGTTGCAGGGCAGCATCGCGCCGACGCGCGGCTCCATCCCGATCGCCTGATACGCCATCTTCGGATTGCAGGCGCCGAGAATGCGATAGGGTCGCATCTCGACATCCAGCTTCTTCTTCATCGTTGCCTTCACGTCGATCTCGGTCAGGACACCAAAGCCCTTGTCCGCCAGCGCGGCGCGCGCGCGGGCATCAATCTCGTCGAATGCGCTGTCATCGAACATCCGGTTCATCGTATAGTTCACGGAAGGTACTCCTTGGTCATGGGGGCTGAGACGCAGGCTCGCCGAAACGGGATCGGTATCGGTCGGGCGCGACCATCGCAGACAGTTGGCGACACGATTGGCCCCCCACAAGCCCTTCGGGGCCTGCTCACGAACTACTGCGCAAAGTCCGGTACGCGATCCTGATCGAGATCAGGGCGCCTGAACCAATATGCGTTTGAGTGAATGCGTGGCGGAAGTCGATACGACGCAAGAGGGGATGACGGGAGAGAATGAGGATCTTGCGGTTGACATGAGGTGGCTCGTGGCCTGGCCCCCGCAAGGACGTGTCCGCGATTGCGCGGTTTGGGCAGGTGCCGGACCGGCGTCATGGCGGAAAAAACAATCGAAGGCACGCAAATCTGGCGGCCCTGCCTTTCGTGTGGCTCAGTGTGAGCTGCGGAAAGGCCGATTGAGCAAACGAAAGGTGACCTTGTTGTTTCGGGATCGCCTGAAGACCGTTCTATTGGCCATTGCGGCGCTCGGGCTGGCTGCAGGTCTGGGCCTCCGGTTGGCGGGGCTGCCGGAGCTGTCGGCTCTTGTCTGGTCAGCAGGCGTTGTGCCGGTCCTTGCCGCGCTCGCGGTCGAGATCATCCGGAGCCTCCGGGCGGGCGATGTCGGGCTCGACATCGTGGCGGCTCTCTCGATGTCCGCGGCGCTGTTCGTTGGAGAGGCGCTCGCGGCGGCGGTCGTTGCGCTGATGTATTCGGGCGGCACGTTCCTGGAGAGCTTTGCCGAGGGCCGCGCCCGGCGCGAAATGAGCGACCTGCTGTCGCGGGTGCCCAGGACCGCGACGCGGCATCGCGACGGCACGCTGGACGAGGTGCCTCTGGACGACATCGAGCCCGGAGACCTGCTGCTGATCCGGCAGGGCGACGTGGCGCCGGTCGATGGCACGGTGACGAGCGACCGGGCCATGCTCGACCAGTCCGCGCTGACCGGCGAGGCCATGCCGGTGCGCCTGGCCCGCGGTCAGGATGTGATGAGCGGCTCGACCAATGTGGGCGAGGCGTTCGACCTCTCTGCAACCCGCCGCGCGGCAGACAGCACCTATGCCGGGATCGTCCGTCTGGTCGAGGCGGCGCAGCAGTCCAGGGCGCCGATGGCGCGGATGGCAGATCGGTATTCGATGCTCTTCCTGGCCGTGACGCTTGGTCTGGCGGGCGCCGCGTGGTGGGGCACGGGCGACCCGATCCGGGCCGTCGCGGTTCTGGTCGTGGCCACGCCGTGCCCGCTGATCCTGGCGGTGCCGGTTGCGCTTGTGGCGGGGCTTTCGCGCGCAGCTCACTACGGCGTTCTGATCAAGGGTGCCAAGCCGCTCGAGGCGCTGGCCCGCATCCGGACGCTGGTCATCGACAAGACCGGCACGCTGACCGAAGGCCGCCCCCAGATCGTGTCCATTCGCAGCGCGGGAGCGCTGTCGGAGGACGACGTTCTCTATTTCGCGGCGGCCCTGGATCAGGCCTCCAAGCATCCCATCGCACAGGCGGTCGTCGCTGCGGCACGCGCGCGCGGCGTTGTCCTGCCGATCCCGGCAGACGTGATCGAGACGCCGGGAGAGGGCGTCGCCGGTGTGATCGACGGCCGACAGGTCCTCGTCGGCGGTTCCGGGTATGTCAGGACACGGCTGGGCGCACCGGGATCCGACGAGAGAATGCACGAACCCGGTGCCGTTTCGGTGGCGCTGGCGGTGGATGGAAAGTTCTCCGGGCAGTTGGTGATGGCGGATGCGTTGCGGCCGGGGACGTCGGAGCTTCTGGCGGGGCTGCGCCGGAACGGCATCGAACGGATCCTGCTCGCGACCGGCGACAGGCGCGCGGTTGCGGAGGCGGTGACGGCGGGGCTGGGTCTCGATGCCATTCGATCCGAGCTGACGCCAGATCAGAAGGTGCTTCTGGTTCTGAGCGAGCGCAAGAACGGGCCGGTGATGATGGTGGGCGACGGCGTGAACGACGCGCCCGCGCTCGCCGCGGCAGATATCGGGGTGGCGATGGGGGCGCGTGGTGCGGCGGCCTCGGCCGAGGCGTCGGATGTGGTTCTTCTGGTCGACCATCTGGACCGCCTGCTGGTGGGCCTGGAGGTGGCCCGCGGGTCTCGCCGGATCGCGCTTGAAAGCGTTATTGCCGGGATCGGCCTGTCGGTTGCGGGCATGATCGCGGCGGCGTTCGGATACCTCACGCCCGTGCAGGGCGCGCTGCTTCAGGAGGTGATCGACGTCGCGGTCATCCTGAACGCGCTCCGCGCGCTCAGGATCGAACCCGGGCAGGCGGCCGACGTCCGCCCCGGGAATCGCACACTGACGTAGGCTACGATCCGGGGTTCGCAGATCGTCGGCTGCGCGGCCACCCGACGATCTCGGCTGCGGCGGCGCGGGAGACGGCGCTGCGCCTTTCGCTCCCCCTGTCGCGCGGTGCCGGCAAGGCCATCCAGACCGGAGCGCCAGCGCTGGAAGCCGCGACCGATGCCGACTTCGCCCGTCCGAAGCTCCGGTCCGAGCGGACCCGCGTCG
>CAVRHY010000009.1:0-54627 GCA_963721105.1 uncultured Alphaproteobacteria bacterium
AGGGTCGGCGATCGCCTCGGCATCGACCGTGTCGTTCTTCTGCGACTTCACGTACGGCTTCACGAACTGCGCGGGCACGATGCGCACCTTGTGCCCCATCGCCAGCAGCTTCCGCGCCAGCCACTGCGAGCCGGGGCATGCTTCCATGCCGACGAGGGTCGGCTTCGCCCGTTCGAAGAATGCCAGCAGCGTGTCGCGTCGAAACTTCACGCGCTGGACGACGGCGCCACGGCCATCGAGCCCGACGACGTGAAGGACGTTCTTCCCCAGATCGACGCCGAACACGGCGGCGTCACGCGGCGCATTGCGGATCATTCTCAACTCCTCCTCTTCGATGCATCGAGCGTGAGGCTGGAGGGCGGGGCAGGTCATCCCATTACTTCTGACGGCGAGCCTTGTCGCGTCATTGGTCCGAGCGACAATGGCGAGCGTTCGAGGAAAGATGCCGTGAACTGGGCGGTCCAGGAAAGAGACTATTCGCAGCGCCGCGCCTGTGCGCTGGTCGGCATGGCGCCGAAGACCTGCCGCCATGTCCCGGTCAGGCCCGAGGACAGCATGCTGAGAAGCAGGCTGCGCGAGTTGGCGAACGCTCGCCGCCGCTTCGGCTACCGGCGGCTGCACCTGCTGCTGAGGAGGGAAGGCGTGGAGATCAACCACAAAAAGCTGTTCCGGCTCTACCGCGAGGAGCGGCTGACCGTGCGCCGGCGCGGCGGGCGCAAGCGGGCGATCGGCACGCGGGCGCCCATGGCCGTCCCGCAAGGCCCGAACCAGCGCTGGTCGGTCGATTTCCTGCACGACGTGCTGGCGGACGGCCGCCGGTTCGCGGCCGTGGACGACTTCACCCGGGAGTGCCTGGCGCTGACGGCCGACACCTCGATCTCCGGCGCCCGTGTGGTGCGGGACCTCGGAAGGATCGCCGAGCTGCGCGGCCGGACGTGCATGATCGTCAGCGACAATGCGACAGAGCTGACCTCGAACGCCGTGCTCGCCTGGTCCGGCGAGACCGGCATCGAGTGGCACTACATCGCCCCGGGCAAGCCGATGCAGAACGCCTTCATCGAGAGCTTCAACGGCCGCCTCAGGGACGAATGCCTGAACGAACCTGTTCCACGGGCTGCGAAACGCGGCGGATCATCGACGCGGGGCGGACCGACTACAACTCGGCCCGCCCGCACACCAGCCTCGGCGGCCTCACGCCGAGAGAGTTTGCAACCCGGTCCCGATCGGACCAGATCATGAACAGGACTAACTTGTAGGCGAGGGCATGAAGGGGGCAGGGTCAGCGGGCAGTGTCGGAACAGGCAACCTCACCGTCGCGACCTTGCGTCCTCTCGCCTCCGGCAGATCCGCGTGACGAGACCCCGCATGACCAAGTACGGCAGGATAGCAAGGATCACGGCGACCAGTATCGCTTCCCCAGGGTAGACGAACCGGAGAACGGTCATTTGATAGATGACATCGAGTACGATCGCGATCGCAAAAACCTTACCAATGTCCTTCCAGCCGTCGCGAAGCATGTCCCCACGGTGCGCTCGGTCCGTGATCACACTCCAAAAATACGGGGCATTGCCGGTTCGTGCATCCCGCAAGCCGGCGATGGTCGCGAAAGACACTGCCATGACTGGCTGTAAGAGGAGACGGAACTTCATGGGACCGCTGATGCGGTCCATCAGGTTCTCGGCGATGCGCGTCCAAACATCATCCATATTTAATCCTCCGTCGGTGCAAGATACTGCCTGGCCAGTGCCCCGTGTCGGAGTGTTCGCTGAACATCGGTGGCATGCCGCGGCATCTGCACCCGAGCAGGTGCCGCCTCATTTCTAGGGCTCGACCCTGCGCTCGCTTTAACACCGCACTCTGGCTGAAGATCGCGACCGCCGACACGTAAGGACTGTAAATTACATGAAAACCTTTGAGAGCGCGCCTACACGTCGCCCATCTGGTACACGCCCGCCGGCTGACGGAAGCGCGGCCGGAATCTTAACAAAGGACCTGTGGGCGCCGCGATCATGTGCGCCGACCGGTTGGACAGGAGGATACCGAATGCATTTCAAGATGACACGCCGCCGGCTGATGACGGCCATCGCGGCGCTCGCAATGGTGGCGCCGCTGGCGCCGATCTACGCGGAAAGCGCGGCGAATCTCGACGCGGCCGCGAGTGCGACGCTGGCGCGCCTGAAGGCGACCGAACCGGTCACGGCAAAAATGATCGAGAAGGCCAAGGGCATCTTGATCTTCCCGGAGATAGTGAAGGCCGGGTTCATCGTCGGCGGCGCGACCGGCGAGGGCGTGCTTCGCGTGAAAGGAAAGAACGCCGGATACTTCCGGTCCACTTCCCTCTCGATCGGCTACCAGGCTGGGCTGACGAAGTTCGGCTACGTCATCTTTCTGATGGACGCTGCCGCGCTGCAGTTCGCCCGCGAGAGCGACGGTTGGGAGATCGGCTCGGCACCGAACCTGACGATCGCCGACAAGGGCTTCTCCAGGCGGCTCTCGACCACCACGATCCAGAACGGCATCTACGTCTTCTTCATCGACCAGAAGGGGCTGTTCGCAGGCGCGGGCCTCGAGGGGACGAAGATCTCGCGCATCGGGGACTAGCGGTGTCCACCCTTGGGGAGGTTGAAATGCGACATTCCGGTGGCTTGCGCGCACTGGCGCTGATAATCTGTCCACTTAACCTTCTTGGCTGACGAATGACATGACCGTCTCGATGGCCGTCGGCCCATGTTGCGGTATCCGAGATGCGGCCGCTCGGTGTTGTAGTGGACGAGCCAGGCATCGAGGTCGGCCTTCAGCGCATCGACGGTCTCGTAGAATGTCTCGCGCATCTTCCCGCGGAAGAACTCGTCGAGCACAAAGAGCATGCGGATCTTTCGCCGGTCATGCGTCCGGTACTCTTCCTCCCACCTTGTGCAGATCGGTTTTGTCGGACAGGGATCCCATGCTAGCCCACGCCGAGTCCAAAATCATCTTGAATCCGATCGATTCTTTCATCCAAGTCGGCTATTCTGGCCAGATTACTCACCTGTGTGCGCTATACACGTTCCGGTGAGTTCCGAATTCTGTGAATATGAAGGGTCGTATACGCGAGATCGTCAAATATAGCATGAATGTCAATAATAGATAATAACTCAAATTGCTTGCCTGCGCTTGTAATCTGATTTGATCCCGAAGAAAGGAGCAGATTACTTGCATGCGAGTAAAGGTTTTGGGCATAGCTTTGGGGATTGGAGTTCAATAAGGCTGACATCGGGGCCTCGTCCGGCAAGTCTGACAGAAACACATGCGACAGACCGATCGATGTCTCGCCGCTTGGAGCATTCGGCAGCTGTTGCCAATCGGTGAGGTCGCTCCAGTGAACCTGAGGGGGACTGTCGGATGCGCGCCAGCATCTGCTTCAACCGGATATACGGTGCGAAATCCTCCCCGTCATCGTCATCGATATCACTCAAGTCCGTGACGAACTGCCCGTGTAGCGGGCAGCATTGCGTGCCATCAGACGTTGAGGTGCACCCCGCCCCACTTCCTCTCCGCCCAGCGTGTCAGGCGCAGGATCGGATAGCAGTAGCAGAAGTACATCAGCGCAACGAGCAGGAAGACCGGCATGATGTATGTCGGGAACCTCTGGATCGAGACGTTCGCCTCGCGCACCAGCTCGGTCACGCCGATGACCGAAAGCACGGCGGTGTTCTTGATCACAAGGACGTAGACGCCGCCCATTGGCGGCATCATCATCTTGAATGCCTGCGGCAGCACAACGTACCGGAGCGCTTGGAATCCCGTGAACCCGCAGGCCCGCGCGGCCTCGGTCTGGCCACGCGGCACGGCCTCGATCGCGGCGCTGACGATCTCGGCGACATAGGTCGAAGTGTAGAGGCTGAGCGCGATCACCGCCGCCTGGAACGAGGTAAGCTGGAAAACCGCCAGCCCGGTGGTCGGCAGCACGTAATAGACGATGTAGATCTGCACCAGGAAGGGCGTGCCGCGCAGGATGTGCACGTAGGCGCCGAGGCCGTTGACGGTGAAACGCCCGCCCCGCGCGCGGCCGAGGCCCACGCCGAAGCCGACGAGGCTGCCGAAGATAATCCCGAGCAGCGAAACCAGGACGGTCTGCCCCAGGCCCTGCAGCAGGAAGGGAAACACGTTCTCGTACATGGCGAGCATGGCCGTCCCTCTCTCTCAGCGAACCCCGCCGAGCCGCCGCTGCGCGTACCCGGAAAGCACCAGCATCACGAGGTAGATGGCGAGATAGCAGGCGGCGACGGTCAGGAATCCCTCGTTCGGCATGATGCGTTCCGAGAGCACCAGCAGTCCCGCGCTCATCAACTCCGACACGGTGATGATACTCAGGAGCGAGCTGTCCTTGATCAGCACGATTGCCTGTCCGAGCACCGGCGGCACGACGTTGGCGAAGGCCTGCGGCAGGATGACGTGAACCATGCGCTGGCGAAAGGTCATCCCGACCGACATCGCGCCCTCGGTCTGGCTGGGCGGCACCGCCTCGATTCCGGCGCGGATGATCTCGGCCATGTAGGCGCCGGAGTTCAGCGCGAGCGCCATGATGCCGCCTTCCAGCGGCCCGATCCGCCAATCCGTGAAGGGCACCTTCGGCAGCCCGAAATAGATGACGTAGATCTGCACGAGCAACGGCGTCGCCCGGATCGCCTCGATGTAGGCGCCCGCCGGCCAGCTCAGCCAGCCGCGGGGCGACATGCGGGCGAGCGCGACCAACGTGCCGACGATCAGCGCCAGCACCAGACTGACGCCCGAAATCCAGATCGTCGTCCAGATTCCCTGCGCGAACAGCGGCAGGTACTCGCCGACGACCCGGTAGTTGTAGAAGCCGAGGATCCAGTCCAAGCGAGATCACTCCGGGGTCTGGTCTGCCGCCGACGAACGGACCCCGGCGCGGCAGGCGCGCCGGGGTCCTTCGTCTGCGCGGCCGCGCGAGATTACTTGTGGTCCTTCTCCCAGTCGGTGGAATTCCACCAGTAATCGAGCATCGCGTCGAGCTCGCCGTCGGTCTGGATGAAGCGGATATAGTTGTTCAGGAAGTGCAGCAGGTGCGTGTTCTCCGGCAGCACGGCGAAGGCCAGCGGCTCCTTGCGGATCACGTCGTCCAGGATCTGCATGTCGGGATAGGCGTTGACGTACTGCATCGCGCCGCCGCGGTCCATCACCGCCGCGTCGACGCGCCCAGAGGCCACCGCCTGCGCGACCGACGGGCCGCCGCCCGCAAACTCCTTCAGCGTCGCCTTGGGCATCATGTTCTTGACCATGTCGACATAGCTGCTGGCCTGCACCACGCCGATCGTCACGCCTTCCTTGTTCAGGTCGTGCCAGCTCTTGAACCCCTTGTCCTTCATGGCGATGGAGAGGACCTCGGAGTAGAAGATCGGGATGGTGAAGTTCAGCTTAAGCGCACGCTTCTGCGTCGGCGTCATGTCCGCAGCGATGAAGTCGGCCTTCTTCGACAGCACCGCGGGGATGAGCCCCTTCCACTCGTAGTCGAGAAGTTCCAGCTTGAGACCGGACGCCTCGGCCAGGTTCTTGACGATCTCCACCGCCAGGCCGGTGCGCTCCCCGTTCTTGTCGACGAAGCTGATCGGCGGTCCCTGCGTCTGGACCGCGACGCGCAGAACGCCCTCCTCCGACATCCTGTCGACAACGTCCTGGGCCCGAACCACCGACGTGCCGATCCCGAGCGCCGTGGCGGCACAAGCCGCAAGCCCCAGTAGTCTCCGCAAGGCAGTCATCAGGTCTCCTCCTCTGCTATGTTGATTGTGGGCTGCGACCCGAGAGCCCAGCCGGCCGTTCATAGAATCTCCCGCAGGAACCGTTGCGTCCTCTCCTCCCGGGGGCTGGTGAAGAAGTGCTCCGGCTCGCCCTCCTCGACGACCTCGCCGGCATCCATGAAGATCATCCGATGCGCCGCGCGTCGCGCGAACCCCATCTCGTGCGTGACGACCACCATGGTCATGCCTTCCGATGCCAGCTCCGTCATCAGCTCCAGCACGCCGCCGACGGTCTCGGGATCAAGCGCGGAGGTCGCCTCGTCGAACAGCATGACCTTCGGGTTCATTGCCAGGGCCCGCGCGATGGCCACGCGCTGCTGCTGGCCGCCGGAAAGCTGGCTCGGGTAGTTGTCGGCGCGGTCGGCGATGCCGACCCGGGCGAGCAGGTCGCGCGCGTTTCGCTCCGCCTCGGCGCGCGGGCGCTTCAGCACGACTGTCTGCGGCATCACCACGTTCTGCAGCGCAGTCTTGTGCAGGAACAGGTTGAAATGCTGAAAGACCATGCCGACCTGCGCGCGCAGCCGGTTCATGTCCGTCCCGGAGGCGCCCAGGTCTACCCCGTCGATGACGATGCGCCCGCTGTCGTAGGTCTCGAGTCCGTTGAGGGTCCGGAGGAGAGTGCTCTTCCCCGAGCCGCTTGGCCCGATGATCACCAGCACCTCGCCGCGGCTCACCCAGTTCGTCACGCCCTTGACGGCATCCACAGTGCCGCCCCCCGGCAGGTGAAAAGTCTTGGTGACGTTTTCGATCTCGACGACGTGCTGACCGTTCTGCATGGACGGCTTCGCCCAACTCTCACTGCGACCTCGGGCAGAAGACAATATTCCAGACGCCGCCACAACCGCTCAGTGTTCATCGGAGACCAGAAGGTGGTCGGCCTTTCGCCGCCCTTTGGCCGGCTTTTGCTCCGCCGTTGACACGGAGCCTGTGTCGTCCCTGCGCCGACGCGGATCGCGCCGGCCCCGCCGCGGCCCGGAGGGCGACGCGGCTCGGGGTTGTAGGAGGGCCGGGACGGTCCCGGCCCCGACAAGGGACCCACCCCATGACGAAGCTGACCGACACCCAGGCCATGATCCTCTCCGCCGCCACACAGCGGGAGGGCGCCATCGCGCTCCCGCTGCCGCCGAGTTTGCGCGGCGGCGCCGCGAAGAAGGTCGTCGGCGCGCTCCTCGCCAAGGGGTGCCTCGCCGAGGTACCCGCAGGGCGCGCGCCCGGCACGCTGGTCTGGGACGAGACCGACGAGGGACACTTCATCACCCTAGTCGCCACCGCGGACGGGCTGACCGCCATCGGCATCGAGCCGGAGGGCGCCGACGCGGCGGACGCGGACGACGCGCCCGACGCCGCGACGGACGGCGCCGACGGGGCGCAGGACGCCGGTCGCGCGACCGAGGACGCCACCCCGGCCGAGGGCGCGCCCGCGGGCGACACGGTGGCGGACAGCGCAGAGGCCAAGACGCTGAAGGTCCGCGCCGGCACGAAACAGGCGATGCTGATCGACATGCTCCGCGCCCCGACCGGCTGGAGGAGCCACACCGTGAGGGGAGCCATCGCGGGGGCACTCAAGAAGAAACTCGGCCTGGACGTCACCTCCGAGAAGGACGAGTCCCGCGGCCGGATCTGCCGCACTGCCGGCAAGGCCTGATCGTTGGAGGCGGGGCCGGCGGCCCCGCCTCCCGCAGGAGACCCGGAGATGACGAAGGACCCGGTGATGACCCTCTACGGAAACCGACCACCCGCGGGCGACGAGGGCTTCGGCGCCATCTTCACGACCGTCCACGGCGACCGCATCTGGTTCGTTCGCGCGATCTACCTGCCGAGCGTCGGCGCCGTCCAGTATGGCGCCCCGTCCGAGGTCATCCGGGCGACCGCCCCGATCGCCGAGGCATGGGGCCGCGCCGTCGCGGAAGCGCGGGCCCGGACGGGCGCCTGACGATTGCCGAGACCGAGCCGGCCGCCGCCGTGCAGGGTGCGGCACTACAGTCTAAGGCACTGCTTCCGGTCATCAGCCGCGCAGCCGAGACCTATGACGGCGTGCTGAACGACATCAAGGGCCAGCACGTCAGCGAGCGCCATGTCCGCGATGTCATTGACGGCGCGCGCGGCGGGCGAGTTGCCGAGGGCAAAGTCGGCGGCGGCACGGGCATGATCTGTTCCGAATTCAAGGGCGGCACCGCCTCGCGCTCTAGGACGTGGACTCATATGTCGCCAGCCAAATGCGGATTGCGGCGAGCTTGATGGCGGCGAGGAAGTTCTCCGGGTTGCGGTCGTATTGGGTAGCGAGGCCCCGGAAGTGCTTGAGGCGGTTGAAGAACCGCTCGATGCAGTTGCGCTGGCGGTAGACCCAGCCGCTGAAGGCGAAGCTGTCCTTTCGGATCACGCGCGGCGGGATGTTCGCCCAGGCGCCGCGCTCGGCGGCGAGGCCGCGGATCGCGTCGGTGTCGTAGGCCCGGTCGGCGATCAACGTCGCGCCCGGGGCGAGCATCTCGAGGAGTTCGGGCGCTGCCGGCGCGTCGCCCGCCTGCCCGGCGGTCAGCGTGATCCGCACCGGGCGGCCCTCGGCGTCGACGAGCGCATGGATCTTCGTCGTCAGCCCGCCCCGGGAGCGTCCCATGCAACCATCCCCATCGTCTTTTTGGGGGCGGCGCCGTGCTGGTGCACGCGCACGCACGACGAGTTGATCATGACGATCTCGCCATCGTAAGCCTTTGAGACCGCCTCCAGAAGCCTGTCCCAGACGCCTGCCTTTCGCCATCGCACGAAGCGGTTGTAGAGCGTCGTTCTCGGCCCATAGCGCTCGGGTATGTCGCGCCAGGGCGCGCCGGTCCGGAACCGCCACAGGATGCCGTTCAGCACGCGACGGTCGTCGACCCGCGGCACACCTCTCGGCTTGTTCGGCAGCAGCGGCTGGATGATCGCCCATTCCTCGTCGCTCAGTTCGGGGCGTCGCATCGAAACCTCCTCTATTCAGGAGGTTGAATCACCGCCGGCCCTCAAAAGGAATCCCCTTTATGGGGCCACGTCCTAGTCGGCGATCGGAAGGTCGGCACGCTGGTGCAGGCGAACCACGGCCGGCGCGACTGGCTGACGGGGCTGGGCGTTCCGGTCGGCCCGTCCCTTGCGGGAGAGCCGCTCTGGCAGCGCGAGACCGGCGATCGTCGTCGTGCTGGCGACCGAGGCGCCGATGATGCCGCACCAGCTGAACCGCTTGGCGCGCTGGGAGACCATCGGCATCGGCCGGCACAGCACGCCGGGCGGCAACAACTCGGGCGACATCTTCCTGGCCTTCAGCACCGCCAACGCGATTCCCCGCGGCCGCCTGGCCCGGAGCGAGCACGAGTACCGCTTCCTGGCCGACGAGGAGTTCGATCCGTTCTACATGGCCGCCGCCGAGGCGACGGAGGAGGCCGTGGTCAACGCCATGGCTGCGGCCGAGGATATGACGACACTGCGCCCGCCGGGAAAGCAGTGCCGCGCCATCGACATCGAAGCTCTCCAACGCTATTCGCGGATGCCGGACGAAACACGAAAATATAGCTATCTCCAGTCAGACGCCGATCAGAACGCGTTCCGCTCGTGATAGGTCTTCAGGAACTCGGTGATCCGCGGGTCGTCCGGGTCATGCAGAACACCGGCCGGGGCGTCCACCGCCACCAGCTCCCCCGCCTCCATAAAGGCCACCTGATCCGCGACATGAGCGGCGAAGCCCATTTCGTGGGTCACGACCGCCATGGTCATGCCCTCGCTCGCCAAGGCTTTCATCACGTTCAGCACTTCACCGACCAGCTCCGGATCGAGTGCGCTGGTCGGTTCGTCGAACAGCATCAACCGTGGCTCCATCGCAATGGCGCGGGCGATAGCCACCCGTTGTTGCTGGCCGCCCGACAGCCGCGCCGGGTGGTTCGCCATCTTGTCGGCGAGACCGACCTTGCGGAGTGCCTCGGCCGCCCGCGATGCGGCCTCGGACTTCGGCAGGCCGCGCACCCGCAACAGCCCCTCGGCCACGTTTTCCTGAGCGGTCATGTGTGGCCACAGGTTGAACTGCTGGAACACCATCCCGATCGAGCGACGCATCCGGCGCAGCTTGCGGCCAGACATTTTCCGTCCCGACGCCTCGTACCCGATCATCTCGCCGTCGATGCGGACCTCGCCCGAGTCATATTCCTCGAGAAAGTTGATGCAGCGCAGCAGCGTCGACTTGCCGGATCCAGATGGACCGATCAGGCAGGTGACCTTGGCAGGTGGGATGGTCAGGTCGACGTCCTTCAGCGCCTGAAACTCGCCGAAGAACTTGTTGACCTTGCGGATCTCGACAGCAGACGCCTGGACCATGTCAGGTCCTTCCGACCAGATGCTTCGTTATGCGCGTCTCCAGCCTGCGACCGGCGCGCGAGATCAGTTCGACCAGGCCCCAGAAGAACAGCGCCAGCACCAGGTTCGCCTCGACATAGCGGAACGTCTCGGTGGCCATTCGCTGGACCTGGTACATCAATTCGGGAACGGTGATGACGGACAGGATGACCGTCTCCTTGGTCAGGATGATTGAAAAATTGACCAGCGCCGGGAGGGCCGAGACCAGTCCGACCGGCAGCAGGATGCGGCGCACGATGGACGGTTCCGCCATTCCGATGGCGCGGGCGGCCTCGATCTGCCCTGTCGGAACGGCGCCGAAAGCCGAGCGAAAGATCTCCGCGAAATATGGGCTGCCATAGATCGTCAACCCCAGCAGCCCCGCCGGCAACGCGTCCAGTCGCAGGCCGACCAGCGGACCGCCATAGTAGAGAACGAACAGCTGAACGAGAAACGGCGTGCCACGGATGATCTCGATATAGGCTTGCAGCGACCAGCGCACCGGCCGGGGCCCGTAGCGCTGGGTCAGCGCGATGACCAGGCCGAGGATCATACCCAAAACGGTCCCGAACAGCCAACAGACGACCGTGATCGCGAAGCCGCGCGACAGCATGGGGCCGTACTGCTGGAAAATGCTCCAGTCCATCAGATGGCCATTCGGTGCTCGAGATACCGACCAAGCCCCGCCAGGCAGAGATTGATCAGTAGGTAGATGCAGGCTGCCGCAAGGTAGACTTCCAGCGGGCGGAAGGTCATCGCCGCCTGCGCCTGGCTGGCGCGGGTCACCTCAAGGATGCCGACGAGCGAGACCAGCGACGACGCCTTGACGAGCAGGATCAGCTCGTTCACGAGCGCGGGCAGCGACATCACGACCGCCTGCGGCAGAACAATCCGGGTCCAGACATCGCGCGAATTCATCCCGATCGCGACGGCGGCTTCGGATTGGCCTGCCGGCAGCGCGCCGACCGCGCCGCGCCAGATCTCGCTGATATAGGCGCTGGCGCAGATGCCCACCGTTATGACGGCGGCGGCCACAGGCGGCACGTTAACGCCGATCACCGGCAGCAGGTAATACATCAGCAGAAGCTGGACCAGCAGCGGCACGCCGCGCAAAAAGCTGACCCAGATCGCGGCGAAGCGGCGCGCGGGCGGCCAGCGCGACAGGGCCGCGGCGCAGATCAGCGCCCCGATGGCCAGCCCCACGCCGATGCCGAGGCCCGAGACCAGCAGCGTGTACCGCGCCGCCCAGAGCAGAGGGCCGAAGCTGTCGAGGAAGGTCTGGACCGAAAACATTGCCGCTCCGACCGGGCGAGGGGTCGGGCGGGGGCAGGCCCCACCCGGCGAGAGATCAGGTGGCGGGCGCCGTCAGCGGCAGCTCGGTATAGCTGCCGAGCCACTTCTCCTGGATCGCCTTGACACGTCCGTCCGCGGTCATCTTGGCGATCGCATCCTCGATGGCCTTGGCGAGGCTTTGGCTGGCATCATCCTTCCGCAGGGCCCAGGCGAAATAGGTCGGCTCGCCGAACTGCGCCGGCGTGAACAGCGCGAAGGTTTCGGGCCGCGTCTTCACGAGAGAGTTCAGGTTCGGCAGCGACCCGGCGACGGCGTCTAGGCGGCCCGCCGCCAGGTCCGCATAGGCCTCGTCGGTGGTGCCGTATTCCTTGATCGTGATGCCGCCCAGCGTCTTGCCGAAGTCCTGGAGCTGCTTGAACTGCGCCGTGCCCTGCTGGACGCCGACGGTCTTGCCGGCGATGTCCTCAGGTTTCTGCAGCTCGTCGTTCCCGGCCGCCTTGACCAGCGACACGGTCGCGTCCGCGATCGGCGGCGTGAACGTGTACCGTTCCTGGCGTTCGGGCGTAATGGTCACCGGGGCGATGATGATGTCGAACTTGCCGACTTCCAAGCCCGGCAGTTCCGCCGTCCAGGGGATATCCTGGTAGACCGGCTCGACGCCGATCTCCTTCGAGACCTCGTCGAACAGGTCCTTGGTCATACCCTCGTAGGTGCCGTTGTTCAGCATGTCGAACGGGGCGTAATGCATGTCGGTCGCGGTCACGATCTTGCCCGCCGCCTTGATGTCGTCCAGCTGGTCAGCCGTCGCCGGGATGGCCAGGCCCAGCGCGGCAAGGCCGAACAGGGCGCCTTTCATCGTGGTCGTGAGGATCATTTCGGTCTCCTTGTTGGCAGACTTGGTCTTGTTGTGCAGGCAGGAGGTCGGCCGCGAACGCGGCATCGCGTTGCTTCGGCGATCAGAGGGTGCCGCGCAGGGTCAAGTGTTAGTCGCGGGCGCGGTCGACCGCAATCCGACAGTCGGCATCCCGACCCCAGCGCATCGTCGTCAACGACTTGCGGCGACCTGAGGAACCGTTTTGATGAGTGCGTAGCGCGCCTCGTATCCGAGTGGATCGGGCGCCTCTGCGATCTCCTCGACGATGTTGTGGTCGCCGTGGTTGAGGATGTCGGCGACGTTCTCCCCGCCATCCTCCCGGTCCGCGTAGATCACGTCGGCGATCTCGCGGGCCAGATAGCGCCGGCCGGGGTGCGCCAGAAGGCACCGAACGATGTTGCCCCAGCGGCCCTTGATCTGAGCGAACTCGTTCAGCCGGACGGTCCATCCTGGCACCGCTGCCCTCCGGTCGCGCGGGAAGCCGGCGCGGCCGGGTGGACCCCGTGGTGGCTTCCGGATGGAGTCCACGGAGTCCACCGGCGGGCGGGAGGGCATCCCTTTGATTTCTTGAGCTTATTCAGGCGGCCTGCGGCCGGCTTCCCGGCGGGGTGGCTTCCCCGAATTTTAATCGAACGCTGGCGAGCAAAAGCGCGCCGCCCTCACGCATTGATTTCACGCGCTGAAAGGAACCATCATTTGGGCACCTCGAAGAAGCGGTCATTTCAGGGACGTGAGGCGGGCGTAGCCGAGCCGTGTCTGCCGGGGTGCCGCTGAGGCCACAGGTCTCGGGCGTTGTTGCTTACTACCGGACGCGGGGTCGCCCCTTCGGCTTTGCTTTCGCCGTCAGGCGGACATTCCTCTCCGCTGGTGCCAGACGAAGCGCGTGAGATTGTATGCCGGATTGGCCATGCCGATCTTGGCCTCGGCCCGCACGATGACGATGGTGCGGACGAACAGCGCCATCGGTCCCTTCTGGCGTGCGAAGACGTGCTCGACCGCCGAGCGAACCATCGAGCGCCGGCCATTGGCGCGGGACGTCCTCTCGCTCATCGGCCGCCCCTTCGGCTTCTTGCGGTGGATGTCCGAGACGTAGCCGTTCTTCCCCAGCCATTCCTCGTTCTTCGCCGACCGGTAGGCAGTGTCCGCCCAGACCCTGGAGCCGGTGTTCGAGCGGTCGAGGACGTTGGCGAGCTGCGCCCCGTCATAGGAAGCGGCGCTCGTCACCGACCAGCCGCGGATGAAGCCGTGCAGGCGGTCGATGGCGGCGTGGTTCTTGTAGCCGAAGGTCGGCACCGCGATGTCCACCTGCTGCGGCCTGCCCGGCACTGCCGGCTTCGCCTTGGAGAACTTCACCGTCCAGCGCGCATCCCGGTCCTTCTGCCTCAGCCTGGCCGGCCTGGCTTTCCACTCCTCCGGCACCTCGCCGGCCTTGATCGCGGCCTTCTCCTCGTCGGTGTGCCTCTGCCTCGGCGCGGCGACGATCGTCGCGTCGACGATCTGCCCGCCCATGGCGAGATAGCCCGCCTCGGCGAGATGCTTGTCGAAGCTGGCGAAGAGCGTCTTGATCGCGCCCGCCTGCGCCAGGTGCTCGCGGAACAGCCAGATCGTCTTGGCATCCGGAACCCGATCGGCCAACCCAAGGTCCAGGAAGCGCATGAAGGACAGCCGATCCTGAATCTGGAATTCGGCCTGATCGTCCGAGAGATTGTAGAGCGCCTGCAGGACCAGCACCTTGAACATCAGCACGGCGTCGTAGGGTGGCCTGCCGCCCTTGCACCGTCCGAGCGCTTCAGCGCCTTCCCCAGCGGCTTGCGGAACACCTCCCACGGCACCAGCGCGGTGAGCTTCTCCAGCGGATCGCCGGCCTCACTCAGCCGCACATAGCGCTCGTCAATGTCCCAGAACCCCGACTGTCCACGCATCCGCGCCTCCACATCTCCTCCGAGACAAGAGAATCACGAAACCAGCGATCTGAGGAGGTTTTTCGAGGCGCCCATTTCCTGATCGGCTGCTGGTCAGCCCTCTGGCGCAACATTGTTGCTCGCCAGCCCTTCTTCTCGAAGTAGGCGCGGAGAGCTACCGTCCGCGGTGGGGACAATGCTGCGGCTACAACGGACGGCTGCTTTGTTCTGCTGCGACCGCGGACCGGTCGCCGTGCTGGAAGAAGTGTCATCGTCCGGTCCAAGTGCTTCCTCAGCTCAGTCACCTGATTCACCAAAACATAGCTCCACTCTCAACCGCTGGGTCGCGTTGACCGCGGCGCACCAGCGGTGCGCGGCCTGCGCCTTGATCTCGGCAGTACCCTCCCAGTCGGCGCCCTTCATCTCCATGATCAGGTAGCGCTCGGTCTCGCTCCCCAAGCGCACGACGAAGTCCGGCAGGGAGTCCGAAGGCTTGCCGTTATGCAGGTAGGGATGGTGAAGTTCAGCCCAAGTTTTTCACGAATGAGCGCACCGCCGGAGCGTGCTCCACAATGCAGGCAGCCGACTGCAGCTCCGGCCGATTGGCAAAAAAAACAACTAGACCGCCGGAAAGTTCCGCGTAATTTAACCGACCAGATTCGCCGACTTCTCCGGAGAGGTGCGTTCACAGGCCGATTCGCAAAGCGAACCGCAATCGCCAAGCAAGGAAAAGATGATGCAACCCATTACTTTTGCTGCAAAAACTCTGGCGGTTTCGGCTCTTCTCTTTGGGCTGCCTGTAGTGGGCTCTGCGCAGGACGCGTCGGGGGCACCCAATGCCACCAGGACCCTCAACGGTCTGCAGCTGCCGCCGCCGCCGTCTCAATTCGGCGGCGAGATCCAGACCGACGCTGCCGGATCAAGCCCGTGGTGGTCGCCGCGGGTCGTTCCGCCCGAGGGCGCGCCGAACGTGCTGCTCATCATCACCGACGACTCCGGCTGGGGCATCCCCAGCACCTTCGGCGGCGTCATTCCCACTCCGACGATGGACGCCCTCGCCGAAGACGGGCTGAGGTTCACCGGCATCCATTCGACCTCGCTCTGCTCGCCCACTCGCGCGGCGCTGATCACCGGCCGCAACCACCACAATGTCGGCTTCGGTGTGATCTCGGAACAGTCGACCGGCTATCCCGGCTATAACAGCATTATCACGGACGATAAGGCGACGATCGGCCGGATCCTCCTCGACAACGGCTACAACACGTCGTGGTTCGGCAAGGACCACAACACGCCCGCGTTCGAGGCCAGCCAAGCCGGACCGTTCGACCAGTGGCCGACCGGCATGGGCTTCGAGTACTTCTACGGCTTCGTCGGCGGCGACGCGAACCAGTGGCAGCCGAACCTGTTCCGCAACACCACGCAGATCTATCCCTTCGACGAGGCGAAGGGCGAGTGGAACCTGGTGACCGCGATGGCCGACGACGCCATCGACTGGATCAGCCGGATGCACCAGATCAACCCGTCGAACCCGTTCTTCATCAAGTACGCGCCCGGCGCCACGCACGCGCCGCACCACCCAACCAAGGAATGGGTCGACAAGATTGAGGCGATGCACCTCTTCGACGACGGCTGGAACGAGCTGCAGAAGACCATCTTCGAGAACCAGAAGAAGCTGGGTTACTTCGCCGAGGACGCGAAGATCACGCGCTGGCCCACCGACTACATCAAGGAATGGGACCAGCTAACGGACGTCGAGAAGAAGCTGTTCATCCGGCAGGTCGACGTGTTCGCCGCCTATTCGGCCTACTCGGACCACGAGATCGGCCGTATCGTCCAGTACCTCAAGGACATCGGCGAGTACGACAACACGCTGATCATCTACATCAACGGCGACAACGGCACGAGCGCCGAGGGCGGGCTGCTCGGCACCCCGAACGAGGTCGCCTACTTCAACGGCGAGAGCAATATCTCCGCCGAGGAGCAGATGAAATGGTACGACGTCTGGGGTACCGAAGAGACGTACAACCACATGGCCGTCGGCTGGACCTGGGCCTTCGACACGCCGTTTCCGTGGATGAAGCAGATCGCCTCGCAACTCGGCGGCGTCCGGCAGAACATGACTGTCACCTGGCCCGCGAAGATCACAGACAAGGGCAGCAAGCGCGACCAGTTCGTGCACGTGATCGACGTGGTGCCCACGATCCTGGAGGTCGCCGGGATCACGCCGCCGCAGGCGGTCGACGGGATCACCCAGGTGCCGATGGATGGCAAGAGCTTCGCCTACCTGTTCGACGCTGCGAACGCCGACGCCGCGCCGCCGCGCGACACCCAGTACTTCGAGATGATGGGTCAGTGGGGGCTGTGGCATGACGGCTGGTTCCTCGGAACCAAGGTGAACCGCGCCCCGTGGGAAGCGTTCGCCACGCCCAATCCGCATCCGCTGAACAATCAGGTGTTCGAGCTCTACGACCTCAAGTCCGACCCGACGCAGAGCACGGACATCGCCTCGGCGCATCCCGACATCGTGCAGGACATGAAGGAGATGTTCATCCGGGAGGCCACGAAGTATCAGGTGTTCCCGCTCGACGCCTCGGCCGCGGCCCGACTGGCGGCGCCGCGCCCGAACATCACCGCGGGCCGGGACGAGTTCGTCTACACGCGGGCGATGACCGGGCTGCCGCAGGGCGATTTACCGGTGCTGCTCAACACGTCCTACACGATCACGGCCGAGATCGACGTTCCTGAAGGCGGGGCCGAGGGGATGATCCTGACCTCCGGCGGTCGGTTCGCCGGGTACGGGTTCTACCTGCTGGAGGGCAAGCCCGTGTTCCTCTGGAACCTGCTCGACCTCGAGCGCATCAAGTGGCAGGGCACGGACGCGCTGAGCCCGGGCAAGCACACGCTGGAGTTCGACTTCGTCTACGACGGGCTCGGCGCCGAAACGCTCGCCTACAACGACATAAGCGGGGTCGGCCGGTCCGGTACCGGCACGCTCAAGGTCGACGGGACGGCGGTCGACACCAAGAAGATGGAGAAGACCATTCCGATCATCCTGCAGTGGGACGAGAGCTTCGACATCGGGTCGGACACGCTGACCGGCGTCAACGACGACGACTACAAGCCGCCGTTCCCGCTCACCGCGACGCTCGACAAGCTGACCGTGAAGGTCAAGCGGCCGCAGCTCAGCGACGCGGACAAGGCCAAGCTGCAGGCGGCGATGCAGAAGGCGAGCGACTGATCCGCTGAAGTGCAGTGGCCTAGGCCCGCGATTCTGAACGGAAGGCCGGTGCGGCGGTCTGCGGTCGCGCTCCTCGGGTGCGTCCTCGCGGCACCGCCGGCCGCGCCCGGGCAGAGTGCAGCCTATGTGGGCTCGGAGGCGTGCGTCGGCTGCCACGACAAGGCCGGCGCGGACTGGGCCGGTTCGCACCACGCGCTTGCCTGGACAGCGCCGACCGCCGGGAACATCGTTGCCGACTTCGACGGCACGATGTTCTCGCATGACGGCATGACCGCCCGCTTCCAGATCGGAGAGGACGGCAGCCACCGCGTCAGCGTGACCGAGAAGGATGGCGAGACCACCCACTACACCGTTCACTCGGTCGCCGGGGTCGAGCCGCTCCAGCAATACCTGCTCGAGACCGGGGCCGGGCGGCTGCAGAGCTTCGACGTCGTCTGGGACACCAAGGAGGGGCATTGGTTCCACCTATACCCGGACCAGGAGCTGCCGCCCGACGACGCTCTGCATTGGACCGGGCCCTACAAGACCTGGAACGCCCGCTGCGCCGGGTGCCATGCGACCGGCTTCGAGAAGAACTACGATCCCGTCGCGCGCTCCTATGCCTCGACCCAGACTGAGATCGGGGTCGGCTGCGAGGCCTGCCACGGCCCGGGCGCGCGGCATCTCGCCTGGGTTGACGACCTGGAGGAGAGCTCCGGCGAACGACCCGCGAACGCCGGCTTCGCCGTCGACTTTTCCGACACCGAGGCGACGGTCCAGCAGTGCGCCTCGTGTCACGCGCGGCGGGAGTCGTACCAGTCTGGCTCGCCGCCGCCGGGCACGCCGTTCCACGACGCTTACGGCCTGGCGCTGCTCAGTCCCGGCCTCTACCACGCCGACGGACAGATCCAGGACGAGGTCTATGTCTACGGCTCGTTCCTGCAGTCGAAGATGTACGCGGCCGGGGTCGGCTGCCTCGATTGCCACGAGCCCCATGCCGCCGAGCTGCGGGCCGAAGGCAACGCGCTTTGTGTCCAGTGTCACAACCCTGGCGGGAACCCGCGGTTCCCGACGCTTGAGCCGGCGCCCTACGACCATCCCGACCACCACTTTCACGAGCCGGGCAGCGAGGGCGCCGCGTGCATCAACTGCCACATGACCGACCGCGTCTACATGGGCAACGACCGGCGGCGGGATCACTCTTTCCGCATTCCCCGCCCTGACCTCGCGGCCGTGACGGACGCTCCCGATGCCTGCACGGGCTGTCACAGTGACCGCACGGCGCGCTGGGCCGCCGACCGCCTGGAGGACTGGTACCCTGCCAGCACCAACCGCGGCCCCCACTACGGCGAGGTCCTGGCGGCCGGGCGGAAGGCCCCTGACCTTGCGGCGGACAACCTCGCCGATCTTGCCGCCGACACCGACCGGCCGGGAATCGTGCGTGCGACAGCGATGTGGCTGCTCGAGGGCTCGGGCGACGCGTCCGCGGCGGAGCGGCTGGAGCCGGCGCTCCGGGACGACGACCCGCTCGTCCGCGCGGGCGCCGTCGGCGTCCAGCGCCTGGCCCCCGTGCCGGTGCGCCTCAAGCGGCTGGTCGGGCTGCTCGAAGACCCGGTCCGCACCGTCCGCATGGCAGCTGCCCGTGCTCTGCTCGACGCGCCTATCCTTCATGTGCCCGAGCGGCAGGCGCGGGCGATGCGGGGCGCAATGGACGACTGGCGGGCGAGCCTCCAAGCCAATCTCGACTTTCCCGAGACGTATGTGAAGCTCGGTGGCATCGCGCTGACCATGCGTGACCTGCGCGGGGCGGAGGCGGCGTTCCGCGAGGTCGTGCGCATGGACCCGCAGCGAACCGAGGGCTGGATCATGCTCGCCCGGATCGCCGCCGCCGAGGACGACCGCGACGCCGCCCGCGCCGCGCTCCGCGATGGGATCAGGGCGAATCCGGGGGACGACCTGCTCCGCAACCTTCTGGCGGAGGTTGACGGCGACCCGCTGCTTCCAGACATTTCGGATCCGGATTGAAGGCAAGCGCACCGGGGCTGTTGTCCTTCGTCCAAGCGACGGGCGTGGACAGCGGCGATGGCGGAAGAGGACTATCATGATCGGGCCGTTCCTTGACCTCGACTTGGAGGTGCATGCGGCCGCCCTCGCGTCGACGCCGAAGTCGCACACCAGCCCGGCGAGCCCGTCGGTGCGGAAGCAGATGTCGAGCCCGTCTTGCCAAAGTGACGAATCTCGGTGTGCAAAGTGACGAGGTTGCCGCCGAGTTACCCACAGCGCGTGCCGGTGGGTGAAGTGACGAAGCTTGACCGCCAGCGTGTGAAATGACGATGGTGTGTCATGGCCTCTGAGGCGACGAATCCAGCATGTCCGGCGAGTGGGTGAAGTGACGAACGAGCGTTCCCCTCTGCTGCCCGACCGGCATCCGCAGCGCGACCTTTTCGTCTGCGACATCGTGGATGCGGTACGAAAGGGAGATATGTCCTCGATGGAGCATCCGGTCTTTTCGCTCTCGACGAAGCCGGACATGCGGCCGAGGCGGTACGAGCGGGGCCGCAACTGGATAGAGATCTCTCCGTCCCGCTACGGCCTCGCCACGGTCCACGACCGCGACATCCTGATCTACTGCATCAGCCAGTGCATGGCGGCGTTGAACGAAGGCCGACAGGTTGCCCGGACCATGCGCTTCAAGGCCTATGACCTCCTGGTCGCCACCAACCGGCAGACCTCCGGTCGCGGCTACGAACTCCTGAAGGACGCGCTGCGGCGGCTGCAGGGCACGCAGATCGAGACGAACCTGCGCCAGGGCGGCAAGGAATACTTCAAGGTCTTCGGCCTGATCAACTCCGCAGAGATGGTGCGCGAGGCGCGGGACGGGCGCATGCAGGATGTGGAAATCACCCTGTCGGACTGGGTCTTCGACGCCATCGAGAACAAACACGTCCTGACGCTGAACCGGCGCTACTTCTTCCTGCGCAAGCCGCTGGAACGCCGCCTGTACGAACTTGCCCGGAAGCACTGCGGACAGCAGCCGGAATGGCGGATCGGCCTCGATACGCTCCGGGAGAAGTGCGGATCGGGCTCGTCTCCCAAGGAGTTCAAGCGCTTGGTCGGCAAGATCATCGAGGACGATGTGCAGCACGACTACATCCCGGACTACGCCTTCGCGCTGGATGACGAGATCATCGTCGTCCGGTCGAAGAAGGAGGCCTCGCAGGCGTCCCTGCCCCTTTCTTCCTCGGCCAGCCTGCGGCTCGATCCCGACAGCTACGACGCGGCGCGGGGGGGGGGGTGCGCCAGGCTGGGACGTGCATGTGCTCGAGGACGAATGGCGCTCATGGGTGCTCGACAAGGGCATTGCCGCGAAGGTCCCCGACGCGCACTTCCTGGGGTTCCGCAAGAGGCGCGGCCCGTATACGCGCTAAGAATGTTCGCATGCAATCATGCTTGTGCTTGCGGACCGTCCTACCCTCCTGGCTCTAAGCCAGATGGGCGCCTCGAAAAACCTCGTCAGATCGCTGGTTTCGTGATTCTCTTGTCTCGGAGGAGATGTGGAGGCGCGGATGCGTGGACAGTCGGGGTTCTGGGACATTGACGAGCGCTATGTGCGGCTGAGTGAGGCCGGCGATCCGCTGGAGAAGCTCACTGTCCAGCGACATTCGGAACTGGGCACCTCGAAGAAGCGGTCATTTCAGGGACGTGAGGCGGGCGTAGCCGAGCCTTGTCTGCCGGGGTGCCGCTGAGGCCACAGGTCTCGGGCGTTGTTGCTTACTACCGGACGCGGGGTCGCCCCTTCGGCTTTGCTTTCGCCGTCAGGCGGACATTCCTCTCCGCTGGTGCCAGACGAAGCGCGTGAGATTGTATGCCGGATTGGCCATGCCGATCTTGGCCTCGGCCCGCACGATGCCGATGGTGCGGACGAACAGCGCCATCGGTCCCTTCTGGCGTGCGAAGACGTGCTCGACCGCCGAGCGAACCATCGAGCGCCGGCCATTGGCGCGGGACGTCCTCTCGCTCATCGGCCGCCCCTTCGGCTTCTTGCGGTGGATGTCCGAGACGTAGCCGTTCTTCCCCAGCCATTCCTCGTTCTTCGCCGACCGGTAGGCAGTGTCCGCCCAGACCCTGGAGCCGGTGTTCGAGCGGTCGAGGACGTTGGCGAGCTGCGCCCCGTCATAGGAAGCGGCGCTCGTCACCGACCAGCCGCGGATGAAGCCGTGCAGGCGGTCGATGGCGGCGTGGTTCTTGTAGCCGAAGGTCGGCACCGCGATGTCCACCTGCTGCGGCCTGCCCGGCACTGCCGGCTTCGCCTTGGAGAACTTCACCGTCCAGCGCGCATCCCGGTCCTTCTGCCTCAGCCTGGCCGGCCTGGCTTTCCACTCCTCCGGCACCTCGCCGGCCTTGATCGCGGCCTTCTCCTCGTCGGTGTGCCTCTGCCTCGGCGCGGCGACGATCGTCGCGTCGACGATCTGCCCGCCCATGGCGAGATAGCCCGCCTCGGCGAGATGCTTGTCGAAGCTGGCGAAGAGCGTCTTGATCGCGCCCGCCTGCGCCAGGTGCTCGCGGAACAGCCAGATCGTCTTGGCATCCGGAACCCGATCGGCCAACCCAAGGTCCAGGAAGCGCATGAAGGACAGCCGATCCTGAATCTGGAATTCGGCCTGATCGTCCGAGAGATTGTAGAGCGCCTGCAGGACCAGCACCTTGAACGTCAGCACGGCGTCGTAGGGTGGCCTGCCGCCCTTGCACCGTCCGAGCGCTTCAGCGCCTTCCCCAGCGGCTTGCGGAACACCTCCCACGGCACCAGCGCGGTGAGCTTCTCCAGCGGATCGCCGGCCTCACTCAGCCGCACATAGCGCTCGTCAATGTCCCAGAACCCCGACTGTCCACGCATCCGCGCCTCCACATCTCCTCCGAGACAAGAGAATCACGAAACCAGCGATCTGAGGAGGTTTTTCGAGGCGCCCAACTGGCCCGGGGGCGACACGAAGAACTGGCCCCCTTCAGCTCGATGCAGTTTCTGTTTCGGGTGCCGCAGCGGGCTTCTGCAGGCGCCCGCTGCGGCGTTTCTCGCGCAGCCGATAGCTGTCGCCGCGGATCGTGATCACGTGGCTGTGGTGGAGCAGGCGATCGAGGATCGCGGTGGCGACCACCGGGTCGCCGAAGACGCTGCCCCACTCGCCGACGGCCCGGTTCGAGGTGATCAGCATCGCGCCCCGTTCATAGCGGCGGCTGACGAGTTGGAAGAAGAGATGTGCGGCGTCGGGTTCGAGCGGCAGGTAGCCGAGCTCGTCGACGATCAGGAGCTTCGGCTTGGCGAAGTGCGTCAGCCGCTCCTCGAGGCGGGCGGTGCCGCCTGCGCCTTGGCCAGGTTGGCGACCAGCTCCATCGCCCCGGTGAAGAGCACCGTATAGCCGGCGACGATCGCTGCGCGGCCGAGCGCCACCGCCAGGTGCGTCTTGCCCACGCCCGGCGGACCGAGCAGCAGGAGCGCGTCGCCGTTGGCGATGAAGCGCCCGGTCGCGAGGTCGCGGATCTGCGCCTTGTCGACCGAGGGCTGGGCAGCGAAGTCGAAGCCGGTCAGGTCCCGCACGAACGGGAACTTCGCCAGACCGAAGCTCATGTCGATCCGCCGCGGCACCTCCCCGGATCACACGGCCCGCGGCGCCGGCGACCCCATCGAAGTGGGCGCGGTCGAACGATGCGCCGAGCGTGATGCCGGCGCTGCTGCGCCCGCTGGCCGAGTACGAGGCCGCGGCCGGAGGGGCCTGGTGATGGGCGCCGAGATGCAGTCCGAGCTTGACCGGATGCTGACGCGACTGAAGCTGACCGCGGTCCGGGATCAGCTCGACACGCTCCTCGACGAGGTCGCCCGTTCGGAGATGACGCTGCGCGATGCGCTGGCGTTCCTCTGCGAACGCGAGATCGCGCGCAAGGACCAGCGTCGCTCCACCGCGCAATCGGGCCCGACGCGCCGGCTCAGCTCGCGCGTCGCCGGGAACGGTCCGCATCGCGGCAGGGGCTTCAGCTTCCCGGCCTCGTCGCGGGCAAATCGCAACACCGGAGCCTCGCCGGTCGTGCCGTGCACCCGCTGGTCGGCGATCTCCCGCGTCCAGCGCGCCAGATGGGCCTCGAGTGCCTCGAAGGTCTCGAAGCGGCGGCCGGCGACGGCATGGCGCTTCACGTAGCCGACGCCACGCTCGTCCTTTCCCTTGGTCCGCGGCCGATAAGGCGCGCAGGCCTGGACCCGGAAGCCCCAGTGCCGCGCGAAGGCATGCAGCTTCGGGTTCAGCACCACCTCGCGGCTGGCCACGTCGTGGCTCAGGATCAGCGCGCGGGCGTTATCGAGCAGCACCTCCGCCGGGACGCCGCCGAAGGCTGCGAAGGCGCTCTCCATCCCCGCGAACCAATGCTCCTGCCGCTCGCCGGGAAACGCCCGCACGTGGATTCGCCGCGAGTAGCCGAGCGTCGCCACGAAGAACGACACCAGCCGCAGCGCGCCGTCGATCTCGACCCGCCGTTGACCGAAATCGATCTGCAACTGCTCGCCCGGCCGGGTCTCGAAGCGCACCGTCGCCCGCGCCTCGGCGCGCAACGCCTGGCGCAGGTGAACAACCGCCCGCTCCACCGTGCGCAGGCTCACAATGACGCCCTTCTCGCTGGCAAGCTCCTGGCGCACCACGTCGGCGTTGCCACCATGACGGCGGAAGCGCTCATCGAGCCAGACTTCCAACCCGTCCAGGGCCTTCGGGCGCGGAGGCGGCGACGGTCTGCGCCATTCGCCCTCCCTCAGCCAACGCCGAGCCGTCGTCCGCGAGCACCCGAGCTCCGCCGCAATCCGACGTGCCCCCAGCCAAGCGCCTTCAGCTTCAGCATGGCCGACACATCGTCCGGCTCCAGCATCTCGTCCCTCCGCAGACCCCCGGTCCGCGGCAGCGTCGTCGTCGTCAACATGGTCATCCAGACCCTCCTCTCAGCTCACCGAGGGGGCCAGATCCTCATGTCGCCAGAGGGCCAGTTTGTCGTGTCGACTGACAGACCCGCGACGCCATGCGCCCGCGCGAGAGGGCTGTCGGTAACGAAGTTCCACTCCTCGATCCGTGCGTTCCAGTCATCCGCGACGCCAAGGGCTTAATCGCGAGGTCCGCCGTCCAGCCACTCCGCCGCTGCCACCAGCGCCGCAACCAGGACCGCAATCGTGTAGACACTCAGACCGGCATTTTCCTCCCGCCGGTCCTGGCGAGTTACAGGCCCGACCCCGCAGGATGTAGCCGGCAGCGCGCTCTACCATCAGGCGGATGCCCGCAGAGGTCTCGTCCTGGCCGTCCTCGTCGAGAAGTCCAGCCTCGCGCAGCTTTGCCGCAAGGAGGATGGGGAAACCCACCTCGTCGAGTTGAACCGCCTTCCAGAACGGCAGACCGTCCGGATAGAAGTTCTGCGCCCAGTGGCCGTCGGGATGCTGCATGGCGACCAGGTAGGCGAGCATCCGGCGGGCATCGTCGACCTGCCCGACGGCCAGCAGGCCCAGCCCGGCGTTCACCGCGTCGCGCGCCCAGACCAGGTGATAGCCGCCGAGATCGCGGGCCTGAGTCGGCGGATCCTGCAGCGCGAACTTGCGCACCATGCAAAAACCTATTTCGAGGTGATTAGCGACGTGTGATTCCAGTTGGCATGCGAGCTGCTCGACAATCCGGCCAACAAGATCATCGAGGTCGCCTACGCTGCAGGCTACGAGAGTCCGCAGCATTTCTCGCGCGCCTTCAGGCATATCAGCGGCATGAGCCCGCGCGCTTATCTGAAGCACTTCACCGAAATGCAGTGACTTCAGGAACGCGCCTCCGGATGTGGCGCGAAATGGTCAGAAGCGCGAGCGTGGCGCGCGCATGGTTCCCCATGGCGTGCCGACGACACGTCCTAGCCCGGAGACCACGTCCGGACGGTCGTTCGTGCATACTCCGACACAGCAAGCTGGGATCCCCGGCAACTCAGAAGGAGATATAGCCATGACGGCGAAGATGACGACGCTTTCTCTTGTTCTGGCCACCAGCGCCGCAGCACTCGTTTTCACGAGTGCAGGTGCGCGCGATTTCGCATGGCAGAATAACCATCAGAACTACGAGTTCAAGCACCCGAAGCAGGTGACCTGCAGCGAGTACATCGAAACCGATGAAGTCTACCAGAACTACATTACGGCATGGGCGACTGGAAACGCCCATGGCGTCGAGATGATCGAGGTCAGCGACGACTACGCGCCGGTCTCCGTCGAGGAGGTCACGGAGATGTGTCAGTCCGAGCCCGACAAGAGCGTCTGGGAAGTCGTCAATACGATGGTGAAGGGCCACAACTGATCCCGCGACCCAGCACTCAACCGACGATCACGGAGTTGTCGGCGATCGAAGCGGCAAAGGTCAGCCGCACCAGGCGTGCCGGGGGAAATCCTGGCACGCCTGAAAAATCCGGCGAGCGTCCTGCAGCCAAGTCTATGCGGCGGGCGAGGTGCCGAACTGACGCCGGGCGGCAAGCGCCGCGGCGGACGGAGCGATCTCCGGGAACGTGGGTCGTGGAACCGCGGCAGGTGCAGTCGGGAGCCGCGTCGACTTGGTTCGCCGCAACCGGTTGTCGATGACCACCGCAAGATGGAGGAAGGGATGCAATCGGGAATTACAATCGTCGTCCGACGGTCGCTCGCGACGGCGGCTCTGGCCCTCGCCGCCTCCGGAACGCCGTTCGCGGCGTCGGCCGATGAGAGCGACGCCAGAGGGATTCTGAAGGCGATGTCCGACTATCTGGCCGGGCAGGACACCATCTCCTTTGACTACGACGCGACGCTCGAGGTGGTGACCGTCGAGGACCAGAAACTCGGGATCGCGAGCTCGGGAACCGTGATGCTCGCCCGCCCGGACCGGCTGCGCGCAACGCGCGCCAACGGCTTCGTGGACGTCGAAATGACCTTCGACGGCACGACCCTGACGCTGCTCGGCAAGGACGCCAATGTCTACACCCAGCTCGAGGCGCCGGGCTCGATCGACCAGCTGCTGGACGACCTGCGCAACACCCACGGACTGCCGATGCCGGCGGCCGACCTCCTGACGTCGGACCCGTACGACGCGCTGATGGAGTCGGTCACCGACGTCAAGGATCTCGGCAGCGGCATGATTGGCGGAGTCGAATGCGACTGGCTCGCCTTCCGCAACGAGCAGGTCGACTGGCAGATCTGGATCGCCCAGGGCGAGCAGCCCTACCCGTGCCGGTACGTGATCACGACCAGAAAGATTGCGCACTCGCCGCAGTACACGATCCAGGTGCGCGACTGGCGTACCGGCGATGCGGCCGGGACCGCCGATTTCGTCTTCACCAACCCGACCGGCGCCACCGAGATCGCGATCGAGGATCTGCGCGCAAGCGTGGCGGATCTGCCAGGGCACTTCGCCGAGGGGACCAAGCAATGAGCGTCTGGAGAGCCTTCATGGGCACGATCGTGGTTGCCTCACTTCTCGGTATCGCCGCGATCGAGGTCGGATCGCTGCTGTCGGTGCCGGGTGTGCATGGCCTGGTGACGGAGGCCGAGGCGCGCGTCGGCCGTCCGCTCACGCCTGTGAGCGTCGCCGGCGTCGCCCGACGCACCGTCCGTCGCTGCGCCGTCGGCGTCTATCGCTGCTGAGCGCTGGCCCGAGGCTGCAGGGCGCGCCGAAACCGGAGGTCGATGATGACACGCAAGGCATTCCTGATGACCGCTGGTGCCGTGGCGGCGTTCTGTGTCGGGCTCTCGGTGGAGCCGGATGTGACCCGCTGGAGCGCAGGCGGGTCCGTTCGCCTCTGTCGAAGCACGCATCGGACGGCCGCTGTCGCCGGTCAGCGTCGCCGGCGTCGCCCGCCGCACCACCCGGCGCACCATGCGGCGCACCACGATCTACATCTCGACGCTGCCGCTGGGGTGCGTGCCGGTGAATATAAACGGGCACAAGTATTACGAATGCGGCCTGAATTACTATGAGTCCTATCAAGGGCAGTGCGTCGCTGTCGAGATGTATTGAGCGCGCAACGGGGTGACTTCCGGGAAGGGAAAGAGATGCGCATCCTGAAGAGCGTCGCCGGGCCGGGAGACATCTCCTGGCGCCGCCGGGCCGCGCGGTCGTCCGCACTCGCCGCGCTGGCGCTGATCGCGTCAGCAGCAACCGCGCACGATGCAGGCGCGCAGGAGATCGGCGGCAGCGTGACGGTCTATGGCTGGCTGCCGGCGATGGACGCCGATACGACCTCCGCGACCGGGGGCGGCGCCGGGGTCTCGTTCAGCGGCAAGGATATTATCGGGGCGATCAACTTCGCGTTCATGGCGGCCGGCGAGGTCCACTACGGCCGGTTCGGGCTGCTCCAGGACCTGATCTACGCGGACCTCGGCGGGGGTGGCAACCTCTCCGGTCCGTTCGCCTCGAAGGTCAACGCCAACCTGAACATGCTGATCTCGACAACGGCGCTTTCGTACCGGGTCTACGACCAGGACGGCTGGCTGGTCGAGCCGTTCGCCGGCGCCCGCTATGTCGACATGGAGACCGACGTGAAGATCGTCGGTGGCGGCCCGCTGGGACTCTCGCGCGCCGTCAGCATCAAGGAGTCGTGGTGGGACCCGGTGATCGGCGTCCGCGGCCGCGCCCCGATCACCGACAGGCTGTCGGCCGGCGGCTTCGTCGACATCGGCGGCTTCGGCGCCGGCTCGCAGTTCAGTTGGGAGGTCTACGGCGGCCTCGACTACGCGATCACCGACCGGTTCAGCACCGTCGCGGGCTTCCGCTACCTCTCGATCGACTACGAGGACGGCGGCACCGAGCTGGACCTCACGACCTACGGCCCCGTGCTCGGCGCGACGCTGCGGTTCTGATCGACCGCAACGCCCCCGGCACCTGAGGAAGCAAATTGAAAGGGATCGAGATGCATTGGATCGTCTTGCCAATGACGAGCGCGGCGGCGGGCCTTCTGGCGTCGACGGCCACGACCATGTCGACCCTGCGACAGCATGACGTGACGGGCGGCGGGTGCGCCGCCCGGATCGGCCGCGGGGCCGGGCGCCGCGCCCGGCGATTGCGGCTGTCGAGCGCGTGTCTCCTCGCTGGCGCCCTGTTGGTCCATGCGGCAGGAGAGGCGCGGGGCCAGAGCGATGGCCAGGATCTCGCCAAGAGGCTCGCGAACCCGATCTCGTCGCTGATCAGCGTGCCGTTGCAGGCCAACTATGACGCGAACATCGGCGCGGCGGACGATGGCGAGCGCTTCGTCCTCAACGTCCAGCCGGTCATCCCGATCGCGCTGTCCGATGAATGGAACCTGATCTCGCGGACGATCGTCCCGATCACCTGGCAGGACGACGTCTTTCCGGGCGCCGGCGACCAGATCGGGCTCGGCGACGTGGTCCAGAGCTTCTTCCTTTCGCCGCAGGATCCCGGCCCGGGCGGCATCATCTGGGGCGTCGGGCCGGTCGTCCTGGTGCCGACCGCCACCGACCGATTGCTCGGGGGTGAGAAGCTGGGGCTCGGACCGCCTGCGGTCGCCCTGACGCAGCGGGGGCCCTGGACGGTCGGCGCGTTGGTCAACCACATCTGGTCGGTGGCCGGCGACGACAGCCGAGCCGACGTGAACCGCACGTTCCTGCAGCCCTTCGTCGCCTACACGACGCCTGGCGCCTGGACGTTCACGCTGAACACCGAATCCACCTACGACTGGGAAGCCGCCGCTTGGACGGTGCCGCTCAACGCGCAGGTCAGCAAGGTGGTGAAGCTCGGACCGCTGCCGGTCAGCCTCGGGGCCGGGGTGCGCTACTGGGCCGAGAGCCCCGACTCCGGGCCAGAAGGGTGGGTGGCCGCCTGGTCCTGACATTCCTGTTCCCCCGATAAGGTCCGTCGTCGCGGGGACAGCCACTCGACGAGAGAGGGTCGCATGAAAGTCGCATCCCTGGCGAAGGAGCCGCTGCTCCACTTCCTCCTGATCGGCGCGGCCCTCTTCGGCGCCTAGCCGAGAGGACGGCGGCCCGTGACGGGCGCCGCAGCACGTGATCGTTCAACGAAGTGACCCTGGAGATATCCAAATGCGAAGACTCGCGATGATTGCCATCATGATTGCGGCGCCCGGCCTGGCACATGCCAGCGACGCCGATGGAGTGTGGAAGACGAAAGCGGACGCCTCGGGCAGCTACATTGAGGTGACCGTCGCTCCCTGCGCCGGCGACCCGGCCAAGACCTGCGGCATGGTGAGCAAGGCGTTCAAGGCAGGCGTCGAGGATCCGGCCTACGCCTATCTCGGCAAGCCGATCCTCGAGAACATGTCCAGCGACGGCGGGGGCCGGTACTCCGGTGGCACGGTGTTCGACCCGGAGAACGGCAAGACCTACAAGTCGAAGATGTCGATCGACGGGGACAGCCTCGATGTCGAGGGCTGCATCTCGATCATGTGCGAGGGCGACGTCTGGGCCCGCGTGAAGTGACACGTGCCGGCATTCGAGCTGAGCCGGCTGCCCGGGAAGGACACGCCCGGTCGGCGCTTCGCCCGGCATGCCGGCCGCGTGCCGGTGACGGGGCCTCGCCAGGTCCGCACGCTCCGGCGCTTTCAGGAAACCACGATGACGAGGCATAGGCAGATGGGCGCGATCCAGAAGGGCGGCACGGCATTCCGCTGGCTGTTTCTAGCGACGGCGGTTTTCGTCGGCGGCTGCGCGTCGGGCGTGACGCGCAACCCCTTGCCCGAGGCGATGGTCGGGCAGGCGAACCCGCTCGGCATCCCGGGCCTGCGCAACTGGGGCGATGCGCTCAGCGCGGCCGACATGCAGCAGATGGCCACCGCCCGAGGCGCCTTTCTCAAGGCGGCCTACGGACCGGCGATCGCGGCTGGAAAGCCGCCGGTTTTGACCTTCCTCGGCATCTCCGGCGGCGGGCAGTGGGGGGCCTTCGGCGCCGGGATCCTGCGCGCCTGGAGCGAGAGCGGCACGCGGCCCGAATTCACCGCCGTCTCGGGCGTCTCGACGGGCGCGCTCACGGCGCCCTTCGCCTTCCTCGGACCGGAGTACGACCCCGTGCTGGAGAAACTCTACACCAGCTACCAGACCGACGACCTGGTCGACAAGACCGTCTTCTCGGGCCTCGTCTCCGGGGACGCCCTCGCCGACACCTCCAAGCTCGAGGCGATCATCGCCAGCATTGTCACCCCGGAATTCGTGGCCAAAATCGCCGACGAGCACCGCAAGGGGCGCATGCTTCTGGTCGGCACGACCAATCTCGACGCCGGTCGGCCGATGATCTGGAACATGGGCGCGATCGCCGCGTCGGGGCACCCGGGCGCGGTCCATCTCTTCCGGCAGGTCCTGTTGGCGTCGGCGTCGATTCCGGTCGCGTTCCCGCCCGCCATCATCGAGGTGGTCGGACCCGACGGGAAGACATACGACGAGCTTCACGTCGACGGCGGCGCCACCTCGCAGGTCACCTTCGTGTCGCCCGAAGTGCCGATCCGGGAGGCGACTGTCGCTGCGCTCGGCCGGAATCTCGAACGGCACCTTTACCTGATCATGAACAACGATCTTGCGCCACCCTACAGCCCGATCAACCCGCGGATCGCCGACATCGGCGGCGCTGCGGTCAGCTCTCTGATCCGCGGCAGCGGCATCGGCGACCTGTACAAGCTCTACGTGATCAGCGAACGCGACGACGTGGACTTCAATGTCGGCTGGATTCCTCCCGAGGTGCCCTGTCCGGACCCGCAGGAGACATTCGATCGCGTGTTCATGAAGTGCCTGTACGACGTGGGCGCCGACCTTTTCCGCTCGGGCAACCTCTGGCGGGATCTGCCGCCCAACTACGTCCTCGAGCGTTGAAGGCCAGCGCCGACTCCGACGCGCCGCGGCCTCGAGCATCCGGCGATGAACCTCATCGGCTACCTCCATGGTTTCGAGACGATCCGCCATCCGTCCGGCGCGCTCGCCGGCGCGCCGGAGTGACAGCAGGAACAGGATCACGGCGAGCGCGACGCGCCCCAGCGGAGCGCCTGGAGTGCCCCCGTTGAAGTGGTCCGCTTGGAGGGTTCTGATGAGCCCGTTTTCAGGAGGACCGGAGAATGGCAGGGAAACGACCGAGGCCGGAGGAGATCGTCTCGAAGCTTCGCCAGGTTGAGGTGCTGCAGGGGCAAGGAATGTCGATCGCGGATGCGGTCCGGCAGATCGGCGTGACGCAGCAGACCTACTATCGGTGGCGGAAGCTCTACGGCGGGATGGGGCGGGAGCAGCTGAAGCGACTGAAAGAGCTTGAGAAGGAAAATCAGCGGTTGAGGCGGGCGGTCTCCGACCTGACGCTGGACAAGCTCATCCTGACGGAGGCGGCTCAGGGAAACTTCTGAGCCCTTCGCGCCGTCGGTGGTGCATCGACCACGGGACTGTCGGGAATTTCGTGTGCGGCCGGGCGGTGAACATCGTCAGGCCATGGCCCGTGTGAAGCGCTCGCCGAAGAGGACGGCGAACTGGGCCTTGGCCATGCACCACTCGCGCGGCGGCATGGTCCACTCTTTCTCGACGCGGTTCAAGACGAGAAAGAGGAGCTTCATGGCGGCCTCGTCCGTCGGGAAATGGCCCCTGGCGCGGACCGCCCGCCGGAGCTTCGCGTTCAGCGCCTCGATGGCATTGGTGGTGTAGAGGATCCGGCGGACAGAGGTGGCTCGTTTTGTCTGAGCAGTAGCCGGGGGCTGGTTAAGTGGATTTCCGCCTTGGTTATGCTGCCGCCGGGATTGGCTGCAGCCCGCTGAGATATGTTCGATCGGGTGTCCGCCCGCCAAGCGACGAATGGGGCCTCGTCCGATTGTAGAAGGTCAGGTAGCGCCCGATCGAGGCGCGGGCCTCGGAGACGCTGGCGTAGGCGCGGAGGTAGACCTCCTCGTATTTCACCGTTCGCCAGAGCCGCTCGACGAAGACGTTGTCTCGCCAGGCGCCCTTGCCGTCCATGCTGATGGCGATCCCGGCATTCTTCAGCACCCTGGTGAAGTCGACGGAGGTGAACTGGCTGCCCTGATCGGTGTTGAAGATCTCAGGCCGGCCGTGGCGGGCGAGCGCCTCGTCGAGAGCTTCGATGCAGAAGTCCGCGGAGAGCGTGATCGACAGCCGCCAGGCCAGGACCTTCCGGCTGAACCAGTCGATGATGGCGGCAAGGTAGACGAAGCCGCGCGCCAGCGGGACGGAGGTGATGTCCATCGCCCAGACCTGGTTCGGCCGCGTCACGGCGACCTTCCGGAGCAGGTATGGATAGATCCTGTGCCCCGGCGCCGGCGTCGATGTCCTCGGGCGTCGGTAAAGCGCCTCGATCGCCATCTTCTTCATCAGCGTCGAGACGTGCAGCCGGCCTGCCTCATGGCCTTCGGCCTTCAGGAGCCCCTGCAGCATCCGACTGCCCGCGAACGGATACTCGAGATGAAGTTCGTCGATCCGGCGCATGAGCGCGAGATCTGCATTCGGGGCCGGCCGTGGCAGGTAATAGACGCTGCCCCGGCTGATCCCGAGTTCGCTGGCCTGCCGCGCGATCGGCAGCTCATGGGACCTGTCGATCATTTTCTTGCGCTCGGCAGCAGTCCGGCCTTGTCGAGCGCGCCCTCTAAAAAATCATTCGCCAGGGTCAGCTCGCCGATCTTCGCGTGCAGAACCTTCACGTCGATGGCCGGGGCCGCTTCGGCTTTCGCGGTGTCGCCGAAAACAGCCGTCGCCCCTTCCAGAAGCTGGGAACGCCACTGCGTGATCTGATTGGGGTGAACATCGAACTGCTGCGAAAGCTCGCTCAGCGTCTTCTCGCCCTTGATCGCAGCCACGGCCACCTTCGCCTTGAAGGCCGGGCTGTGGTTCCGGCGCGGTCGTCTCGCCATGGTCTCTCCTCGCTTTCGGCAATCATGCCGATGTCGCGCGGATCTTCCACTCATTGCCCCTGTGCAGATTTCCCGAGCCACCTCTCCCCTCGACCAGCCGAAGACTGCCAGGCTCTACCGCATGGTGACGCCCGAGCACACCTGCCCGTTCGGGCTGAAATCCAAGGAACTGCTCGCAGTTCCTGGGCTACGACCTGCTGGCGCAGCGCTGGGTGCGCTACGCCTATCTCTACCCGTTCGGCGAGCTGCTGGCCGGCGTGCTGATGATCGCCGGGCGCTGATCTGGCTTGCCGCGCCGCTCGCCTTCTTCATCGGCACCATCGGCGCGGTCTCGGTCGTCAAGCCCGTCTACATCGACAAGCGCGAGCTGAAATGCGCCTGCGTCGGCGGCGGCGGCAACGTCCCGCTGGGGTTTCTCTCGCTGACCGAGAATGTCATGATGGTGGCGATGGCCTTCTGGATGGCGGCCACCTGACGGACGGGACGGGAGTCTGCGATGGCCGCCTGCTGCGGCGCCAATGCCAGTTTCGACGGGCTGTCGCCCGCCTACCGGCGGCGGCTCTGGGCCGTCATCGCGTTGAATGCCGGCATGTTCGTCGTCGAGATGGCGGCCGGCCAGCTCGCCGGCTCGCAGGCGTTGCAGGCCGACGCGCTCGACTTCTTCGGCGACGCCCTTACCTACGGCATCTCGCTGGCGGTCATCGGCGCCTCGGTCGCGGCGCGTTCGCGGGCGGCGCTGGCCAAGGGCATCAGCCTGGCGGCGATGGGATTTTGGGTGTTCGGCGCGACGGTCTGGCACATCTTCGTCGACGGCGTGCCGAAGGCCGAGGTGATGGGGCTGATCGGCTTTCTGGCGCTGGCGGCTAACCTGGCGAGCGTGGCCCTGCTGGCGCGCTATCGCAACGGCGACGCCAATGTCCGCTCGGTCTGGCTCTGCTCGCGCAACGACGCGATCGGCAATGTCGCCGTGATGGTGGCGGCGCTGGGCGTCTGGGGCACGGCGACGGGCTGGCCCGACCTGGTCGTCGCCGGGGTCATGGCCGGGCTGTTCCTGTCCTCGGCGGTCCAGATCGTCGCCCAGGCCCGGCGCGAGCGCCGCGAGTCCGATGCCGCGCGCACCGAGAACCCGCCGGTGTTTTCGGCCGGGTGCGGCTGTGGCGCGGGTGACGGCCAGGTCCGGCCGGCAACGGCAATGCCGGAGCGGATCGAGCAACGGGCCTGAGGCGGGCGCCGGCGGCGCTGCCGCCAATTTCACGGCACGGGGCGTCAGGCCTGGCTCGAGGGCGCCAGTTTCACAAGCCGGGCCCCAAAGCCCGGCTTACAGCGCTGGCGGCCCCGGCTTACAGCATCGCCACGAACTCGCTGACCGCGCCGCCATGCGTCGTTTCCAGCCGGTTGCGCATCTTGCGCAGCGCCTGATCCTCGAGCTGCCGGATGCGCTCCTTGGACAGGCGGAACTCGCGCCCGAGGCTCTCCAGCGTCTCCGGCGTGTCCTGCAGCTTGCGGCGTGCCAGGATCACCCGCTCGCGGTCGGTCAGGGCGTGGAAGGCATCGGTAAGCCAGTCGCGCATGCGCTCCGTGTCGGCCCGCTCGGCCGCCGTCTCGTCCGGCCGCGGGCCGTCATCCTCCAGCGTCTCGACCCATTCGCGGCCTTCCTCGGAGGACTGCTGCGCGTTCAGCGAGAAATCCGAGCCGGCCAGCCGGCCCTCCATCATCTCGACATCGTGGAGCGGCACGCCAAGCTCCTCGGCGATCTCGCGGCGGATCGCCTCGGCGCTCAGGCCCAGCCCGTCGGCCGCGTTCTCGCGCTCGATCTGCGCGCGCACCCGACGCAGGTTGAAGAACAGCGACTTCTGCGAGCTGGTCGAGCCGGTACGCACCATCGACCAGTTGCGCATGACGAAGTCCTGGATCGAGGCCCTGATCCACCAGACCGCATATGTCGAGAACCGCACGCCCCGGTCCGGGTCGAACTTCGAGGCCGCCTTCAGCAGGCCGATGTTCGCCTCCTGCACGAGGTCGTTCATCGAGGCGCCGTAGCGCCGGTACTTCGCCGCCATCGACATGGCGAGGCGCATGTAGGCCGTGACCAGCCGGTGCAGCGCCTGGGGGTCGCGCTCGTCGCGCCAGCGACGAGCAAGATCGCGCTCTGTTTCGGCGTCCAGCAGTTCCGCCTTCATGGCGTAGCGGCCGATCGCTGACGGGGTCGACACCTGGTATTCTCTCATGGCGGCCTCCTGAGGGGTCCTTGCAAGGTTCTACGGGGCGCGCGTCGAACCGGATTTGCCCTGGCGTGAATTTTTGTCCCGCGCCGCCGCGTGACAGTTCGCCGCAGGACGCGGCGGCGAGGGGCGCTGCAAGTGATGAGGGTGCCGGAAGGCGCGGCGGGACGGCAGCAGCCCAACCGGGGGCGGCGGCTCAGGCGGCGGCGGGCCCGGCGCGGCGCAGCGGGCCGGCGGCGGCGAAACGGGGGACCGCTATGGACTTCACGCTGTATGTCGCGGACTACGCCTATTCGAGCTGGTCGCTGCGCGGCTGGCTGCTGCTCGACGCCTTCGCCATCCCCTTCACGCGCCGCTACGCGCACCTGAAGACGCCGGGTTTCGAGGCCATGCGGGCCGAGATGGCGCCGTCGCGACTGGTGCCCGCGCTGGCGATCTCGGACGGCGCCGGCCCGGCGGCGATGGTCTGGGAGACCATGGCCATCGCCGAGACGGTGCACGAATACCACAACCAGGCCGGGCTCTGGCCGCGGGGCGCGCGCGCCCGGACGGCTGCCCGCTCGATAGCGGCCGAGATGCACGCCGGCTTCGCCGCGCTCCGCCAGGCCTGCCCGATGAACATGCGCCGCGCCTATGCCGGCTTCCGCCCGAACGCCGGGGTCCGGGCCGACCTCGACCGGCTGGCAGAGCTCTGGGCAATTGCCCGCGCCCGGCGCACGGGCGAGGGGGCTTTCCTGTTCGGTGCCTTCTCGGCGGCCGACGCCTTCTTCGCGCCGATCGCCAGCCGCATCGCCAGCTACAACCTGGAGATGGACGCCGCGGACATGGACTACGCGGCTGCGCTGCTGGCACACCCCTCGGTGCGCCGCTGGCGGGCGATGGCGATGGCCGACGGCGTGATCCAGCCGCAGTACGAGATGGACCTGCCGCCCCGACCCGACCCGCACGAGCCGGCGCTGACGGGGACGCCGGTGCAGGCCGGGCGGCCGGAAAACGCGATGTGCCCCTTCACCGGCGCCGACCCCGCGCCCGGGGCGATGGTCGACGTGCGGGGCCGCGTGCTCGGCTTTGGCGACGCCTTCACGGCCGCGAAGGTCGCCGCCGACCCGCTGGCCTGGCCCGACGTCGCCGCGCTCCTGGGCGAGCCGGCGCCCTCCTGACGCCCGCCCGGCGCCGCCCGGTTCGGGCCCGCTTCCGGCCCCGTCGCCCCCAGCGCCCGCTGACCAGACCGCCCGCCGGCTGACCAAAGTGCGCCGGCACGCGGCCGGGAACGACCCTCCGCCGAAGCCGTTGCCCCACGAAGGGCACGCCGCGGCTCTCGCGCCCGCGGCGCCGCCGTCCGGGCAGGAGGGACCCTCGATGCAGACCGAGTTGACGATCAACGGCGCGCGGCACGCGCTGGACGCCGATCCGCGCACCACGTTGCTGGACGCGTTGCGCCACCATCTGGGTCTGACCGGCACAAAGAAGGGCTGCGACCACGGCCAGTGCGGCGCCTGCACCGTGCTGGTCAACGGCCGGCGCATCAATGCCTGCCTGGCGCTCGCCTGCATGCACGACGGCGACGAGATCACGACGATCGAGGGGCTGGGCGAGCCGGGCGCGCTGTCGGCGCTGCAGGCGGCCTTCGTGCGGCACGACGGCTACCAGTGCGGCTATTGCACGCCCGGCCAGATCTGCTCGGCCACCGCCATGTTGCGCGAGGTCGCGGAGGGCTGGCCCAGCCACGTCACCCGCGACCTTATGGCCGATCCCGAGCTGACGCCCGACGAGATCTCGGAGCGCATGAGCGGCAATCTCTGCCGCTGCGCCGCCTACCCGAACATCGTCGACGCCATCATGGACGTGGCCGGCCAGGGCGGGGAGACGCACGAATGAAGCCCTTCGAGTATTCCCGCGCCCGGTCCCTTGCCGATGCGGTCGACGCCGCCACCGCGCCCGGCGCCGCCTTCATCGCCGGCGGCACCAACCTGCTGGACCTTATGAAGATCGAGGTCATGGCGCCCGACCGGCTGGTCGACATCACGCGCCTCGGTCTCGACGGCATCGAGGCCTCGGAGGAGGGGCTGCGGATCGGTGCGCTGGTCACCAACAGCGATCTCGCCGCCGACATGCGGGTGCGCACCGGCTATCCGCTGCTGTCCCAGGCGCTGCTGGCCGGCGCCAGCGGGCAGCTCCGGAACAAGGCGACGACGGGGGGCAACCTGCTGCAGCGGACGCGCTGCTACTACTTCTACGACCGCGCGATGGCCTGCAACAAGCGCCAGCCCGGCAGCGGCTGCGCCGCCATCGGTGGGTTCAACCGCATCCACGCGATCCTCGGCGCCTCCGAGCACTGCATCGCCACGCATCCGAGCGACATGGCCGTCGCCATGCTGGCGCTCGACGCCACGGTCGAGACCGGGACGCCGGACGGCGAGACCCGCTCGATCCCGCTGGCCGAGTTCCACCGCCTGCCCGGCGACACCCCCGACATCGAGTCGGTGCTGCAACCCGGCGAGCTGATCACGCACGTCGTCCTGCCGCCGCCGCTGGCGCCGCGCCAGATCTACCGCAAGGTGCGCGACCGGGCCTCGTACGCCTTCGCGCTGGTCTCGGTCGCGGCGGCCATCGACGTCGAGGACGGCCGGATCTCGCGCGCCGCGCTGGCCTTCGGCGGCCTCGCGCCGCGGCCCTGGCGCAACGCGCAGGTGGAGCAGGCGCTGATCGGGCAGGCGCCGTCGGCCGCGCTGTTCGACCAGGCCGCCGACATCCTGCTTGTCGAGGCGAAGGGCCAGGGCTCGAACGATTTCAAGATCCCGCTGGCGCGGCGCACGCTCGCCGCCGTGCTGGACCAGGCGACGGCCGAGACCGGAGAACGCGCATGACCGCCCACATCAGGATGGACAAGCGCGTCGAGCGCGACCGCCTCGAGGACATGGCGCAGGGCGTCATCGGCACGCCGATGGACCGCCCGGAGGGACCGCTCAAGGTTTCGGGCCGCGCCACCTACGCCGCCGAGTGGCAGCTCGACGGCATGGCTTATGGCGTGCTGGTGCGCGGCACGGCGGCCACCGGTCGCGTCACCGGGCTGACCGGCAAGGCCGAGGTCGAGGCGATGCCGGGCGTGCTGGCCGTGCTGCAGGACAAGCGCTTCCTGCGCAACCCGGCGCAGGGCACCGCCGGCGCCGCGCCGGTGCAGGGGGTGGATGACATCGCCTATTTCGGCCAGCCGGTGGCGTTGGTCGTCGCCGAGACGTTCGAGGCGGCCTGTCAGGGCGCGCTGGCGCTGGGCGCGGTGGTCGACGCCGGCGAGCCGGTGCTGGGCCCGGAGGCGCCGGGCGTCGAGCACGAGAAGCCGGAGAAGAAGCAGACGGCGCAGGGCGACCTGAACGCCGCGATGAAGAACGCCGCGCACGCGCTGGACGTGACCTACCGAACCCCCGGCCACAACAGCGCACCGATGGAGCCGCACGCCGCCATCGCGTCCTGGGATGGCGACCGGCTGACGATGCGCGGCAGCCTGCAGATGCTGAAATACAACCGCGCCGAGCTGGCCGACTCGTTGGGCATCGCCGAGGAGAACGTCCGCATCCTCTCGCCCTATGTCGGCGGCGGCTTCGGCTCGAAGCTCGGCATCTCGCACGAGAGCGTCACCGCCGCCATCGCCGCGCGCGAGCTGGGCCGGCCGGTGCTGGTCGCGCTGACGCGCCCTCAGGTGTTCGAGACGGTCATGCGCCGCTCTGAGACGCGACAGCGCATCCGGCTGGCCGCCGACGCCGAGGGCCGGCTGACCGGCATCGGCCACGAGGCGCTGGTCTCGACGCTGCCCGACGAGACTTTCACCGAGCCGGTCACGCAGGCGACCCCCTTTCTCTACCGCGGCGAGAACCGCGTCATCGGCCTCGAGATCGCCCGCGTGAACCGCACCTGCGCCGGCTCGGTCCGCGCGCCGGGCGAATCGGTCGGCGTCACCGCGCTGGAATGCGCGATGGACGAGCTGGCCTTCGCAGCCGGCATCGACCCGGTCGAGCTGCGCCGCCGCAACATACCCGAGCGCGATCCGTCGGACGACCGCCCGTTCTCGTCGCACACGCTGCGCGAGGCGCTGGACCGCGGTGCCGCGGCGTTCGGCTGGGAGCGTCGCAACCCGACCCCGGGCGCGGTGCGCGAGGGCGAGTGGCTGATCGGCATGGGCATGGCCTCGGCGGTGCGCGTCAACATGCTGGGCAAGTCGCAGGCGCGCGTCACGCTGACGGCCGGGGGCCGGGCGGTGGTCGAGACCGACATGACGGACATCGGCACCGGCACCTACGCGATCCTGACGCAGATCGCCGCAGAGATGCTGGGCCTGCCGCCCGAACGCGTCGAGACGCGCCTCGGCGACTCCGAGTTCCCGCCGGCCGCCGGCTCCGGCGGGTCCTGGGGCGCCTGCTCCAGCGGCACGTCGGTCTTTGCGGCCTGCGAGGAGATCCGCCGGCAGCTCTGCGAGCGGCTGGGCTGCGAGGAGGCCGAGCTGACGCTGAAGGACGGCCGCGCCATCACCGCCAACCGCTCGGTCGCACTGTCCGAGGCGCTGGGCGGCGAGACCCTGTCGGCCGAGGGCGCGCTGGAGCCGGGCGAGGCCGAGGACACGGTTCGCCAGGCAACCTGGGGCGCCCACTTCGCCGAGGTCGCGGTGAACGCCGTCACCGGCGAGACCCGCGTGCGCCGGATGCTCGGCGTCTACGGCGCCGGCCGCATCCTGAACCACAAGACGGCGCGCTCGCAGTGCATCGGCGGCATGGTCTGGGGCATCGGCATGGCGCTGACCGAGGAGCTGGTGCACGACCCGCGCTGGGGCAACATCGTCAACCACGACTTCGCCGAGTACCACGTCGCGGTGAACGCCGATGTGCCGCAGCTCGACGTCATCCTGCTGGAGGAGCGCGACGGCTGGGCCAACCCGCTGCAGGCCAAGGGCATCGGCGAGCTGTCGATCTGCGGCGCCGGCGCGGCGGTGGTGAACGCCATCCACAACGCCACCGGCGTCCGCGTGCGCGACCTGCCGGCGACGCTGGACAAGGTGCTGGCGGGGCTGGACGGGTAGCGCCGCCTGCCGACTGCTCCCGGCAGGGCGGGAGTCCCGCCCAGCGGACTTTTGCGGCGGGATGAAACCCGGTCCTGTCCCGGCGGCTTCCAAAGCCTCGTCCAGCAGCCGCCCGGCCGGGCCGACGAAGGGTTGCCGGCCAGATCCTCGCTGTCGCCGGGCTGCTCGCCGACGAACATCGGCTCGGCGTCCATGGGCCCCCTCGCCGACCACCATCCGCGTCGCGCGTGGGGCGGGCAGCGCGTGCAGCCGGCCGCTTCGCGGGAGAGTGCTGCGAGGCTGCGCGGCGCCGGCGCCGCCCGGGACGATGCCGGCTTGTCCGCTGACTTCCGGGCCAATGGGCGGCTTCCGGCCGCGCTTCCCGCGCCGCCGCCGCTTGCGGGATCGGCCGCGCCGCGCTACGTCGCCCCGGTCGGGGCGTAGCGCAGCCTGGTAGCGCATCTGCTTTGGGAGCAGAGGGCCGCAGGTTCGAATCCTGCCGCCCCGACCAGCCGGAAGCCTTCGTCAGGCGGTCAGCCCCTCGGGCGCGGGCAGGCCGTTGGCGCGGCAGCAGGCCGTCAGCGTGTTGGCCAGCAGGCAGGCGATGGTCATCGGGCCGACGCCGCCCGGCACCGGCGTGATGGCACCGGCCACCGCGGCGCAGCTCTCGAAATGGCAGTCGCCGACCAGCCGCGTCTTGCCCTCGCCCTTGTCGGGTGCCGGCACGCGGTTGATGCCGACGTCGATCACGGTGGCGCCGGGCTTGATCCAGTCGCCGCGCACCATCTCGGGCCGGCCGACGGCGGCGACGACGATGTCGGCGCGGCGGCAGACCTCGGGCAGGTCGCGGGTGCGCGAATGCGCGACCGTCACCGTGCACGAATTCGCGCAGCAGCAGGTTCATCATCGGCTTGCCGACGATGTTCGAGCGGCCGACGACGACCGCGTCCAGCCCGGACAGCGAGCCGTGCCGGGCGCGCAGCATCATCAGGCAGCCGAGCGGCGTGCAGGGCACCATCGCGTCCTGCCCGGTGCCGAGCAGACCGACATTGAGGATGTGGAACCCGTCGACGTCCTTGGCCGGGTCGAGCGCGTTGATCACCGCCTCGGAGTCGATGTGCTCGGGCAGCGGCAGCTGCACGAGGATGCCGTGCACGGCGGGGTCGGCGTTCAGCCGACCGACCAGCGCCAGCAGTTCGGCCTGCGAGACCGAGGCGTCGAGCTTGTGCTCGAAGGACTCCATCCCGGCCTCGACCGTCGCGCGGCCCTTGCTGCGGACATAGACCTCGGAAGCCGGGTCCTGCCCGACCAGCACGACGGCCAGGCCGGGGGTGATGCCGTGCCCGGCCTTCAGGCTCGCCACCTGCTCGGCGACACGGGCGCGCAGCCCGGCGGCGATCGACTTTCCGTCGATGATCTCGGCTGCCATCGGTCTTTCCTCGCGTGCCCGGCCATTGTGGCGGCGTTTCTAATCGCGCCGGTGCAGATCGCCTGCCCCCTGCGCGGCATCGCGGGGCTGGAAAGCGTCACCCGGCGGGCCGACGGGCGCATGATGGCTGGGCGCGATTTCGATGCGCGCATCCCGCAGCTCCCCGACTGCCGGCATGGAGTTGGCGGTCGGGGCTGCGGCGTTCGGGTGGCGCCGCTCAGGCCGCGGCGCTCTCGCGATTGCGCTTCAGCTGGGCATCGACGAGCTGCACCGTGCGGTCGACGGAGTTGTTCTGCATCCCCTTCGAGGCGGCGAGCTTCTGCACCAGCAGGTCGACCCGCTCGATGAAGGGCGCGCCGCCGAACAGCGCCCGGGCCGCCGAGGACGGCTTGACCAGCCCCTTGGCGGCGTTGGCGTATTTCTCGAAGGGCACGAGGTCCTCCTCGGCCGCGCCGAGCGCGACACAGGCCTTGCGCACCCAGTCATAGACGGCGCGCGACGCGTCGAGGTCGCCGTGCACCGCGTCGCGGATCGATACCGGCCCGTCGGCCGTGATGCAGCGATAGTTGCCGGTCATAAGCATCGCCCACTTGGCCAGCGGCACGAAAACCGAGTCGTGCACGCGCACCTTGACGGGCAGCTCGACCTCTCCGTCGCCGGTGTCCCAGCGCACGGCCTGGATGTCGGCCTCGATCCGGCGCAGCATCGCGGTGTGCTCGGGCTTCTCGAAGGCCGCGACCTTGAAGTTCGTCGGCAGGCTGACCTGCAGCAGGTTCTGCGGCTCCTCCGGCGGCTTGAAGGCCTGCGGGTCGGGGCTGGCCAGCGTCATGAAGGCCGGGTCGAAGCCGTCCCAGACGGTCGGGTCGGCAAAGCATTCGCGCAGCGTCGAGATGTCGACGCCGGGCAGACGCGCCAGATACGACAGCGGCGGCATGTTCATGATCGACATGGCCGGCACGCGGCTTTGCGCGACGCCGGCAAGCAGGTCGCGGACGCCGGGCAGGCGGTATTGCGGCTCCTGCATCGCCAGCGCGACCATGTCGTAGTCGGCGGGGTTGGCCTCGGCCGGGCCGCAGGCCGAGACCTTGCCCTTCGCCCTCTTCGAGTTCGACCTCGACCAGCCCGTCGCGCCCCTTGACGGGGATGCGCGTGCGCAGCCCGTCGCTGTTGATCAGCTCGGCCTCCTGCGGCAGGCAGACCAGGCAGCAGTCGTGCCCGGCCAGCAGCAGCTTCTGCGCCAGCAGCGACCCGTAGGTCGCGCCCATGATCAGCACGTTCAGCCTGTCGGACATGCCGGTCCTCCCTTGGTTGTTTCTTGTTTCGGGTTTTGCGGGAGACTGGACCGGGCGGGCGCCCGGTCGCAAGCGCCCACGGCCGGCCGCGGAAAAAAGCAAGAAAACTGCGCGCCGGCTTGAAAGATCGTTGCTCGGCGCGCGCAGGGTGGCGGAGTCAGGGCGCGGCGGAGAAGTCCTCGTCCGAGACTGGCTCCAGCCACTCGACGTGCTTGCCGTCCAGCGCCTCCTGCATGGCCACGTGGACCATCTTGGTCTCGGGGGCCGAGCCGTGCCAGTGCTTCTCGCCGGGCGGGATCCAGATCGTGTCGCCGGCGCGGATCTCGACGACCTTCTGGCCCTCGGTCTGGAAGCGCCCGGCGCCCGAGAGCACGTGCAGCGTCTGGCCGAGCGGGTGCGTGTGCCAGTTCGTCCGCGCGCCGGGCAGGAACGTCACCACCGCCGAGCGGATCCGCGCGGGCTCGGGCGCCTCGATGATCGGATCCTGCAGGACGGTGCCGGTGAAGGCGTCCGCCGGCGCGCGCCTGGTCGGGCGGCTGCCCGCCTTGAAATGCTCCATCGGGTTCCCCTGATGACGATCGGTTCGCGCGATCTAGGCACGCTGGCGGGCGCGTGTCGAGCCTGCAGGCGAGCCGGTCGGGTGCCGTGCGGGCCTCACCCCTCGTCGGATCCTTGCAGGAGGCGCTCGAGCGCCCGGGCCAGCTCGTCCGGGCAGAAAGGCTTTGGCAGGATCGTCGCGCCGCGCAGCTTGGGGTCGAGCTGGCCGCGGCTGTAGCCTGTCACGAGAACGAAGGGCACCTCGGCCTCCGACAGCGCGCAGGCGATCGGCGTCGACATCTCGCCCCGCAGGTTGACGTCCAGCACGGCGGCGTCGGGCAGCGCGTCGCCGATCGCGCGCATCGCCGCGAGGACGGCCGGGACGGGCCCTATGACGTCGGCGCCCAGCACGGAAAGTCTGTCCTGCAGATCCATTGCGATGAACGGGTCGTCCTCGACGATGAGAATACGCAGTCCGTCGAAGGATTTGGGATTGTGCACGCTCATTCACTCGGTACCCGGAACACAACTTGGTAGCGTAAACCCCCGGGAAGGTGTTCGAGTTGCACCTCCCCGTCGAGTTCGTAGCTGGCGAGCGTCGTCAGCAGCCGCGTGCCGAAGCCTTCGTGACGGGGCGGCGCCACCGGCGGCCCGACCGTCTCGTTCCAGCACAGGCGAAGACTGCGCCCGGCCGCGTCGTTCTTGGCCTGCTCGACCTTCCAGGTGACCCGCACGCGGCCCTCGCCGGTCGAAAGCGCGCCGTACTTGGCGGCGTTCGTGCCGAGCTCGTGCAGCACGAGCGCCAGGATGCGGCCGTTGCGCGCCGGCAGCATCAGTGACGGCCCGTCGATCGAGACCGCACCGGAACCGGTGTCGCTGAACGGCTCGACCGAGCGGGGCACGAGCCGGGCGAGATCGACCTCCTGCGCGTGGTCGTCGAAGAGGAGGCTCTCGGCGCGGGCCAGCGCCTGCAGGCGGCCGACGAAGGTCTCCTGGTAGGCGCGCGCGGCCGAGCCCTCGGCGCAGGTCTGGGTGGCCAGCGACTGCACCAGCCCCAGCATGTTCTTCACGCGATGCGCCAGTTCCTGGATCAACACGTCCTGCTCGCGCGCCGCCTCGCGCAGCCCCTCGCTGGCGCGGTGCCGCTCGACGGCCGCGGCGAGCAGGTTGGCGTAGTTGCCGAGAAAGGCGATGTCGTCGCTGTCGAAGCCGCGATGCCCGGGCGAATCGACCTCCAGAACGCCGAACGGGTGCTCGGCGCCGGGAATGATGACGTTGATCATGCTCTCCACGCCGTGGTCGACCAGCACCTCGGGAACCCTGAAGCGGGTCTCGCGCGACAGGTCCAGCGAGATCACGGGCTCGCCCCGGCACAGGGCGTAGCCGGCGGGCGAATCGCCGTCTGCGCCGAAGGTGACGTGGCCGACGACGCCCGGCTTCCAGTTGACGCCGGCGCGGATCAGAAGCTCCTGGCCGCCGGGCAGCAGCTCGAGCACCTTGGCCAGCCGGACGCTCAAACCTTGCGAGACGAGTTCGGCGCTGCGGTGCAGCAGCGCGTCGAGATTGTTCGAGCGGAAGGCGTAAAGGCCGAAATCGGCCAGCGCCGCGATCTGCCTGCGCAGCCGTTCCTCGGGTGTGCTTCCGTCGCCTTGCATGCGCCTCAACCGTTCCTGCCCCTCGGGCAGGGGGACGCCGTCCGTGCCCGTGGGCACGGAGGCGGCGCGCTGCCACATTTACCAACGCAGCAAAGCGCCGTTCGGGTCCGTCCGGCGAAAATGGAGGGGGCAGTGTGACCCGCGGCGCACCCAGGTGCGGACCGCGGCGAGGGGGACGCGGCTCAGCCCGGCCGCAGGCTCTCGTAACTGACCATAACGTGGTCGCGATAGGCCGGTCGCGCGGCCAGCCTGTCGTACCAGGCGTCGATGGCCGGGGTCGGCGCCTTGGCGAAATCGAGCGTCATGTAGCGATAGAGCAGGTGGCCGAGCATGACGTCGGCGAAGCAGATGTGCTCGCCGGAGAGGAACGGCCCGTCGCCGATCCGCGCCTCGAGCATCGGCAGCGTGGCGATCAGCGCCTCGGCCGCGCCGGCGACGTCGCGCATGTCGCGCTGCGGCTCCTTCGTGCGAACCAGCTGGATGAAGATGCGGGTGAGATGCGGGTAGATGGTGCTCTTCGCCCACTCGGCCCACATGTCGAGCGGCGCGCGGATCGCCGGGTCCTCGGGCCAGAAGGTGCCTCGGCCGTAGCGGGCGCCGAGATAGCGCACGATCGCCGGGCTCTCCCACACGACGACGTCGCCGTCCTTCAGCGTCGGGACCAGCCCGGTCGGGTTCATCCGGCGATAGTCAGCGTCGTCGTTGCCGCCGTAGCGGCCGCCCCAGTCGATGCGCCGGTGCGGCAGCTCCAGCTCGGCCACCGTCCACATCACCGACTGGACGTTCAGCGAGGTCGCCCGGCCCCAGATCGTCAGCATCCGTCTCTCCCGTGCGCCCCGGCCCGTTCGCCCCCGGTCCGTTCGCCCTCGGCCGAAATGTTGCGGCGGAGCGTTGCGCCGGGCGGCGCGCCCCGTCAAGCCGCCGTCCCGACACCCTCACGCCGTCCGGGTTGCGGGGCCGTGATATCAGCCGAGAGGGGTGTTGCCGCGCGCCGGGAATGCGCTAGTCTCCCCGCGACGCGGGAGAGGCGGAGCAGCACAATGCAGATGTCGGGCGAGCGCACCATCGCGGCGGACCGGGCGACGGTCTGGTCGGCGCTGAACGACCCCGACGTGCTGAAGGCCTGCATTCCCGGCTGCCAGGAGATGGAAAAGACCTCGCCGACCAGCTTCGAGGCGACGGTGACGCAGAAGATCGGCCCGGTGCGCGCCACCTTCCACGGCGCGGTCGAGCTGACCGACATCGTCGAGGGCGAGAGCTACCGCATCGACGGCAAGGGCAAGGGCGGTGCCGCCGGCGGCGCCTCGGGCGGCGCCTCGGTGCGGCTCGAGGATGTGGCCGAGGGCACGAAGCTGGCCTACGACGTGGACGCGAAGGTCACGGGCAAGCTCGCGCAGCTCGGCAGCCGGCTGATCGACGGCTTTGCCAAGAAGTTCGCGGACGATTTCTTCGACCGCTTCAAGTCGGAGGTCGAGGGACCGGGCGCCCCCGAGGCGACCGAGGGCGAAACCGGCGGCGCGTCGGTGACGCCGACCGCCGGCGATGGCGCGGCGCGGGCGCAGGACTCGGCGGCGAAGGTCGAGGGCGAAACGGCCGGCGACGCGCACGGAAAGAAAAAGGGATGGCTGGGCCGCCTGCGAGGCTGAGCGGCGCCGGCACGGAATATCCAGGAGGGGAAGAATGCCCAAGGTTTCGATGGTGGTGAACGGCAAGCAGGTCTCGGGCGAGGTCGAGGGCCGTACCCTGCTGGTGCAGTTCCTGCGCGAGGGTCTCGGCCTGACCGGCACGCATGTCGGCTGCGACACCAGCCAGTGCGGCGCCTGCGTCGTCCATGTCGACGGCGACAGCGTGAAGGCCTGCACGGTCTTCGCCACCGCCTGCGAGGGCGCCGAGGTGAAGACGATCGAGGGCATGGCGAACGCCGACGGCTCGCTGGGCGTCATCCAGCAGGCGTTCCAGGACAATCACGGGCTGCAGTGCGGCTTTTGCACGCCGGGCATGGTGATGTCGGCGGCCGACCTGCTGAAGCGCAACCCCAGCCCCAGCGAGCACGAGATCCGCGAGTGGCTGGAAGGCAACATCTGCCGCTGCACGGGCTACCACAACATCGTCAAGTCGATCCAGGCGGCCGCGGCCACGATGGGCGGCCAGTCGGTCGCGGCCGAGTAGGCGAGCGAAGAAGAAAACCTCTCCCCCGGCCCCTCCCTCGGGCGAGGGAAGGGACGACCGGCGGAAGAACCGGCCCGCCCGCATCAGCGGGCGTCCGGGGGAGAAACAGGGGAGGGAAGAATGCCGAACGACATGGGCGTGGGCGCGTCGGTCAAGCGCGTCGAGGACCGTCGGTTCACCACCGGCAGGGGCCGCTACACGGATGATTTCACCGTGCAGGGCATGCACTACGCGGCCTTCGTGCGCAGCCCGCACGGCCACGCGCGGATCGCGCGGATCGACAAGTCGGCGGCCGAGGCGGCGCCAGGCGTCGTCGCCGTCTATGACGGAAAGCAGCTGACCGGCGACGGCGTCGGCAACCTGATCTGCGGCTGGGCCGTCAAGTCCAGGGACGACAGCCCGATGAAGATGGGCGCCTGGTCGGCGCTGGCGACCGAGTTCGTCCGCTATGTCGGCGACGCGGTCGCCGTCGTCATCGCCGACAGCCAGGCCCACGCCCGCGACGCCGCGGCCCTGGTCGACGTCGACTACGAGGAGCTGCCGGCCGTCACCGACGTCCGCACGCGCGCTGAAGCAGGGCGCGCCGCAGATCCATCCGGAGGCGCCCGGCAACCTGATCTACGACTGGGAGATCGGCGACGCGGCCGCGACCGACGCGGCGATCTCGGGCGCCGCAAAGGTCGTCGAGATCGAGCTGACCAACAACCGCCTGGCGCCGAACGCCATCGAGCCGCGCGCCGCGATGGCGGTCTACGACACCGGCTCCGACCACCTGACGCTGCACACGACGAGCCAGAACCCGCATGTCGCGCGGCTGGTGCTGTCGGCCTTCTACAACATCGCGCCCGAGCACAAGCTGCGCGTCATCGCGCCGGATGTCGGCGGCGGCTTCGGCTCGAAGATCTACATCTACCCCGAGGAGATCGTCTGCCTCTGGGCGGCGCGCAAGGCGCGGGTGCCGGTCAAGTGGACGGCCGACCGCTCCGAGGCGTTCATCACCGACATGCACGGCCGCGACCACGTCACGACGGCGAAGCTGGCCTTCGACGCGAACAATCGCATCACCGGCTTCAAGGTCGACACGCTGGCGAACTTCGGCGCCTACATGTCCCTGTTCTCGTCCTCGGTACCGACATACCTCTACGCGACGCTGCTGTCGGGCCAGTACGGGATCCCCGCGATCCACGCCAACGTGAAGGCGGTCTACACGAACACGGTGCCGGTCGACGCCTATCGCGGCGCCGGGCGGCCCGAGGCGTGCTACGTGATCGAGCGGCTGATGGAAAAGGCGGCGCGCGAGTTCGGCGTCGATCCGGGCGAGCTGCGGCGGCAGAACTTCATCACCGAGTTCCCTCACCAGACGCCGGTGATCATGAACTACGACGCGGGCGACTTCTCGGCGACGCTGGACGCCGCGAAGGCCGCGGCCGATGTCGCGGGCTTCGCGCAGCGAAAGGCGGAGTCCGAGGCGCGCGGCAAGAAGCGCGGGATCGGCTATTCCTGCTATATCGAGGCCTGCGGCATCGCGCCTTCGGCCGCGGTCGGCTCGCTGGGCGCCGGCGTCGGCCTGTGGGAATCCGCCGAGGTGCGCGTCAACCCGGTCGGCACCATCGAGATCCTGACCGGTTCGCACAGCCACGGGCAGGGACACGAGACGACCTTTGCGCAGCTGGTCTGCGAGCGCTTCGGCCTGCCGATGGACAACGTCCGCGTTGTTCATGGCGACACCGACTCGGTGCAGTTCGGCATGGGCACCTACGGCTCGCGCTCGGGCGCGGTCGGCATGTCCGCCATCCACAAGGCGCTCGACAAGGTCGAGGCGAAGGCCAAGAAGATCGCCGCGCACGTGCTGGAGGCCTCGGAGTCGGACATCGTCATCCAGGACGGCGTCGCAAAGGTGCAGGGCACCGATCGGCAGATGGGCTGGCACGAGATCGGGCTGGCCGCCTACACGGCGCACAACCTGCCCGAAGGCATGGAGCCGGGGCTGAAGGAAGGGTCGTTCTACGACCCGACGAACTTCACCTTCCCGGCCGGCTGCTACATCTGCGAGGTCGAGGTCGACCCGGAGACCGGCGTCGTCACCGTCGAGAACTTTGTCGCGGCGGACGATTTCGGGCGGATCATCAACCCGATGATCGTCGAGGGCCAGGTGCATGGCGGGATCGCCCAGGGCATCGGCCAGGCGCTGATGGAGCACGCCGTCTACGATGACGACGGCCAGCCGCTGAGCGGGTCCTACATGGACTATGCGATGCCGCGGGCGCGCGACCTGCCGAGCTTCAAGGTCTCGACGCACGAGACGCTGTGCCCCGGAAACCCGCTGGGCATGAAGGGCTGCGGCGAGGCCGGGGCGATCGGCTCGCCGCCTGCGCTGGTCAACGCCGTGATCGACGCGCTGGCCGACCAGGGGGTGACGCATATCGACATGCCGCTGACCTCGAATCGCGTCTGGGAGGCGATGCAGGCGGCACACTAGACACACCCCACCTGCTCTCCCCCGGACGGGGAGGGAATGCCGGCGGCAAGCGCCGGCGCGGGCGGGCGAGACAAGGGAGACGAGGGATGTACAACTTCGATTATGTGCGGCCGGGCTCGGTCGACGAGGCGGTCAAGGCGCTGCAGAACGAGGACGCCATGGCGATCTCGGGCGGGCAGACGCTGATTCCGACGCTGAAGGCGCGGCTGGCCATGCCGTCGACGCTGGTCGACCTGACGGGCGCGCTGAGCGCCGGGATCATGACCGACCGCGGCGGCGCGGTGCATGTCGGCGCGGCCGCGAAGCACCACGCCATCGAGACCAGCGAGCACACCGCCGCCATCCCCGGCCTGCAGGGGCTGGCGGCGCGCATCGGCGATCCGCAGGTCAGGAACCGCGGAACGATCGGCGGAAGCCTCGCCAACAACGACCCGGCCGCCTGCTACCCCGCCGCCGTGCTGGCGCTGGGTGCCGAGATCGTCACGAACGCCCGGACCATCCAGGCCGAAGACTATTTCCAGGGCATGTTCACGACCGCGCTGGAGGACGGCGAGATCGTCACCGAGGTGGTGTTCCCCTCGACCGCCGGCGATTCGGGGCGCGGCGACCAGAGCCGCGGCCGGCTGGAAAAGGGCGCCTACGGCAAGTTCCCGCAGCCGGCCTCGCGCTTTCCGATGGTCGGCGTCTTCGTCGCGAAGTTCTCCAACGCCGTGCGGGTCGCCGTGACGGGTGCGTCGGAGAGCGGCGTCTTCCGCTGGAGCGAGGCCGAGCAGGCGCTGGGGGCGAATTTCTCGGCGGACGCGATCAAGGACCTGACGCATGACGCAGACGGCCTGATCGGCGACATCCACGGCTCGCCCGAATACAGGGCGCACCTGATCGGCGTCATGACGCGCCGCGCCGTCGCCGCCTGCTGAGGCTGCCCCCGGATGACCGCTCGCGCCGCCCCGCGGCGTGGGCGGTGGGCCGTCCGTCCTGAAAGGCTGGTGGGGTGAGATTTCCCTCGCCCCCGCCGCCAGCCGCCCACCCCCAAGCGGCGCCGCGACAGTGGGGCTCCATGTGCCTGCCCGCGCTCGTGCGGAGCACGGAGATGCATGGGGATCGGGGTTTCCGCCTATGAAGGCCGAATCGCCCGGACAGTCGCGATCGCTATCGGCGGCGCGGCCTGTGCGGTGGCGCTTTGAGGTGAGGGCTGGCCCGACCCGCATTCTGTGATCGTCGCGCTCGGGCGGCGGACGTGACGAGGCGCGGTCCGCCCGATTTCGGACGTCCGGTCGTCGGCGGGTCTCTTGCGGGGAGGGACCTGAGTGCCGCCGGACCGATCCGGAAGGCGCCTGCCCTCGGTGTTTTCGTGCCCGGAACTCCGGCGCCATGGGCGCTCTGGTCCGGGACTCACGAAAGAAGCACGGCCGGCCGGCCGCGTCTGCCCCTTGCGGAGCGGGGTGGCGCCCCGGTGTGCCAATCACCGGTGCGCCGGCTTTCGTCCATGGACGGGCGGCGGACGTCTCTGCCCGGCCGCCACCTTTGCGCCGGGACTTGTTACGGCAGGACGGTAAAGGGCGGGTGAACGAAGTCCCTCGTCACGTCCGGCGCGTTACCGCAGCGGCGTCCCGGACCGTCCGGGCGACGGCATGTCCTTGACAGTCATATGAGATTCCCGCTTTCGCGGGAATGACGGCAGGCGGTGGCGCTGCTGGCGGGCCGGGGTGGCGCTAGTCGATCCCGAGCTTGGCTTTCAAGAGCTGCTGCACTGCCTGCGGGTTGGCCTTGCCGCCGGTGGCCTTCATCACCTGGCCGACGAACCAGCCGGACATGGTCGGCTTGGCCCTGGCCTGCTCGGCCTTGTCGGGGTTGGCGGCGATGACCTGATCGACGGCGGCCTCGATTGCGCCGGTGTCGGTGACCTGCCTCATGCCGCGGGCCTCGACAATCTCGGCAGGGTTGCCGCCCTCGCTGTAGACGATCTCGAACAGCTCCTTGCCGATCTTGCCGGAGATGTCGCCCTTGCCAATCAGGTCGATGATGCCGCCGACCTGCGCCGGGGCCATGGGACTGTCGCGGAGCGCGCGGCCTTCCTTGTTGAGCCGGCCGAACAGCTCGTTGACGACCCAGTTGGCGGCCTGCTTGCCGTCGCGGCCCTCGGCCACGGCCTCGAAATAGTCGGCATGCTCGCGGTCGGCGGTCAGCACGCCGGCGTCGTACTCGGTGACGCCGTAGTCGAGGACGAACCGCGCCTTCTTCTCGTCGGGCAGCTCGGGCAGGCGATCGGCGATGCCGTCGACCCATGCCTGCTCGATCTCGAGCGGCAGCAGGTCGGGGTCGGGGAAATAGCGGTAGTCGTGCGCCTCCTCCTTGGAGCGCATCGGCCGCGTCTCGCCCTTGTTCGGGTCGTAGAGGCGGGTCTCCTGGTCGATGCTGCCGCCATCCTCGAGGATCGCGATCTGGCGGCGCGCCTCGTGCTCGATCGCCTGCTGGATGAAGCGCATCGAGTTCATGTTCTTGATCTCGCAGCGCGTGCCGAGCGTGTCCGATCCCTTCGGGCGGACCGAGACGTTGACGTCGGCGCGCAGGCTGCCTTCCTGCATGTTGCCGTCGCAGGTGCCGAGATAGCGCATGATCTGGCGCAGCTTGCGGACGTATTCCGCCGCCTCCTCGGCGCTGCGGATGTCGGGGCGCGAGACGATCTCCATCAGCGCGACGCCGGTGCGGTTGAGGTCGACGAAGGAGAGGCCCGGGTCCATGTCGTGGATCGACTTGCCGGCGTCCTGCTCGACATGGATGCGCTCGATGCGGACGCGGCGCGCGATGCCGGGGCCGAGGTCGACCAGCACCTCGCCCTCGCCGACCAGCGGGTGCTTGAACTGGCTGATCTGGTAGCCCTGCGGCAGGTCGGGGTAGAAGTAGTTCTTGCGGTCGAAGACACTGCGCAGGTTGATCTGCGCCTTCAGGCCGAGCCCGGTGCGGACCGCCTGCTCGATGCAGAACTCGTTGATGACGGGCAGCATGCCCGGCATGGCCGCGTCGACGAGGCTGACATTGGTGTTCGGCTCGGCGCCGAAGGCGGTCGAGGCGCCCGAGAACAGCTTGGCCTTCGATGCGACCTGGGCGTGGACCTCGAGGCCGATGACGACCTCCCAGTCCTCACGCACGCCGGCGATCGTCTTCGGCTCGGGTTCGCGATAGTCGAGTTCGGTCATGGCAAGGGTCCGGTTCGGCCAGGGTCCGGTTCCGGCAGGGGCCGGGTCCGGACGCCCGCTTCTAGCACGCGGGCGCACGCTGGCAACGGGGCGCAACGGGGGCAACGGGGGCAACGGGGGCAACGGGGGCTATGCGTCGCGCGCGCCGCCGCGCGGCCGCCACATGCGGTAGAGCTGGTGCGCCAGCAGCGGGCCGTTGCCCGCGCCGTGGCTGTCGGCGGCGCCGAGGGCCGTCGCGACGAACAGCCTCGCGTGGTTGATCGCCTGGGCCGTCGGCATGCCGTGCGCGATGTGCGCGGCGATGGCCGAGGCGAGCGTGGCAGAGAGACCGCGCATCCCGCCGCGCTCCAGACGCTCGCCGCGCATCTCGAGCGGCGGGCGGTCGTGCGAAACCAGGATGTCGACTGCATGGGCGCCCTGCCCGTGCCCGCCGCTGACCACGGCGTGCCGGCAGCCGAGCGCGACCAGCGCCTCGCCCTGCCGGCGCATCTCGCCCAGCGTCGCGGCGCGGGCCGTGCCGGACAGCAGCGCCGCCTCGGCCATGTTGGGGGTGACGACCTCGGCGCGCGGCAGCAGGGTGTCGCGCCAGGCGGCGACCAGCGCCGGGTCGGGCGCGGCGCCGTCGCGGCCGGCGAAGGACGGGTCAGCGACGACCGGGGCCGTGCAGGCGGCGAGCGCGTCGGCCACCGCGCGCACCGTCGCGGCCGAGCCGAGCGCGCCGAGCTTCACCGCGGCGACCGTGGTGGCGGCCAACACGGCGGCGACCTGGCTGGCGACCAGCCCAGCGTCTACCAGTCCGGCGGCGGGCGGCGGCGCGTCAAGCCGTGCGACCGGGGCGTGGACGAACGTCCTGGCCGGCGCGCCGACCAGCGTCACGGAGGCCGCGCCGTGCACGCCGAGCGCCGCGAAGCTGCGGATGTCGGCCAGCACGCCGTCCGCGCCCAGCGGGTCAAGCGCCCCGATCGTCAGCACAACCGGAACCATCGCCCCGCCTCTTTCGCGCGGGCCGATCGCGGGCCCGGGCCGTCATGCCGCGGGGCGGCACCGCTGTCAAACGGGGCTGCCGGGCGAAAGTGGCGGGACGCGCCGGGGATGCGGCGGGGAGGCGGCGGCCATCGAACCGGCTTGCGACCCCCCTGCCACGACGGTATCCCCGGGCGCCGGGGCCCCTTAGCTCAACCGGATAGAGCAGCGGACTTCTAATCCGCAGGTTGCAGGTTCGAGTCCTGCAGGGGTCGCCACGCGTGTTGGCCGTCAGAGAAGGCTGGACTCCGCCACAGAAGGCTGGACCGGA
>CAVRHY010000010.1:0-103147 GCA_963721105.1 uncultured Alphaproteobacteria bacterium
TACCTGCACGCCTTCGAGACCGGGTCAGCGGCCCGGGCTGGCATCGGCGGATGGATCACCTTCTAAAACAGCGAGCGCCCGCATTCCGCGCTCGGCGGACGAACACCGGTCGAGGCCCATCAGGGCCCCAGCCTGAAGGCGGCGGCATGATCAACAGGCAAGCTTAGCAGCGCCGCAAAACTGTCCGGAAAACGGGAACCACCTCGATCCGATCCTGGACGAGCCGCAGAAGATGGAAGGCGCAGTGACCATGGAGGCGTTGCCGAAGTTCAAGCCGCTCTTCATCCTGCGCTACTCGGCGACCCACCGCACCGAGCACAACCGGATTCACCGTCTGGACGCGCTGGACGCCTACAATCAGAAACTGGTGAAGAAGATCGGAAGGCGGCGCGCGCTCAACTCGGAAGCTCATGTTCTACTCCTGAACTACGCTCGCATTCCCAGCCCCCCACACTAATCTTGACCGGCGGTGCGGCCGTGGAATGGTGCGGTGGTGGCGCGTTCTGCGCCATGGCGTTCGGTCCGCAGCATGTCCGTGGCGCATCAGCGTGCCCCGCCCTTATCCCTGCCCGCCGGCATGGTACGTCGATGCTCCCGCTTGTCTTCTTCCCGACGTCGTTTAGTCTGCGTCCGACGCTTCGTTTTCAGAGGCATGCCTCTTGGCGCGACAATTCCCACGTATCCCGCTCCTCGCCTACGCCGATCGCCTGTCCGCTCGGCCAGGCGAGACCGTAAGTGTCCAGGTTTCCTCCGACGGGTCCGAGCCCTTCACGGTTCGGCTGACGCGATCGATCTCGGCCGATCCGAACCCGGCCGGCCCCGGCATCATCGAGGAGCCGGTGGAGGCGGCGTTCGCCGAGAGCTATCCGTCGCGCCGGCAGTCCTTCAACCCGGGCTCCTACGCCGTGGTCGAGGCGGGGCCTGCGGTCGGGGGCGCGCTGTCCCTCTCGGTCCGCATATGGCCGACGCTGCCCGGCGCGGGCGAGCAGGTGATCGTCAGCGCCGGCGGGCTTGAGCTGTTTCTCGACGGCAACGGGGCGCCGGCCGCGCGGCTCGGCGGTGCGCTGCTCGGCACGGGCGTGCCGCTCCTGGTGCGCGAGTGGTACACGCTCGAGCTGACGCACGACCCCGCCACAGGTCGCGCGACGCTGAAGCAGATGCCGGCGGGGATCTGGGCCAAGCCGGCCGAGGCGTCCGCCGACGCGCCGGACTTCCGCTTCGCGCCCGGCGCGCCGGTTGTGATCGCCGCCGCCATACGCGACGGCGCCGCCGAGCGGCACTTCGACGGCAAGATCGAGGCGCCGGCGATCCGTGATGCCGGTGCCGTCGTCGCGGCCTGGGATTTCGCGCGCGACACGATGACGACCTGGATCCGCGACGCCGGGCCGAGCGCGCTGGACGGCGTGCTGGTCAACCACCCGGCGCGAGCCATGCGCGGCATGGACTGGGACGGCTCCGAGATGTGCTGGCGCCACAAGCCCGATCACTACGGCGCAATCCACTTTCATGATGACGACATCTACGATTTCGGCTGGGAGACGGACTTCACCTGGGCGGTTCCGGACGGCCTGCCCTCGGGCATCTACGTGGTGCGCCTTCGGTGTGGCGAGCACGAGGATGCGGTGCCGGTCTTCGTCTGCCCGCCCCGCGGCCGGCGCAGGGCGAAGCTGGCGGTGCTGGTCTCGACCTTCACCTATGTCGTCTACGGCAACAACGCGCGCGTCGACTTCCGCCCGTCCTGGCTCGAGCGCATCGCCAAGTGGAACGCCTATCCCTGGAACCCGGCCGAGTACCGCGAGCTCGGCCTCTCGACCTACAATTTCCATTCGGACGGATCGGGCATCTGCCACGCCTCGCACCTGCGGCCGCTCCTGACGCTCCGGCCCGGCTACATCACGTATGGCTCCGGAGAGGGATCGGGGCTCAGGCACTTCCAGGCGGACAGCCATCTGATCGCCTGGCTGCACCACCAGGGCATCGACTACGACATCCTGACCGACCGCGAGTTGCACGAGGAAGGCGCGTCTGTCCTCGAGGGTTACAGCGCCGTCACGACCGGCAGCCATCCCGAGTACCACACGCCCGAGACTCTCGACGCGCTGACCGCCTACCGCGACCGCGGGGGGCACCTGATGTACCTGGGCGGCAACGGGTTCTACTGGCGCGTCGCGACCCACGGGCAGGAGCCCGACCTGATCGAGATCCGCCGCGCCGAGGGTGGCATCCGCGCCTGGGCCGCCGAGCCCGGCGAGTACTTCAACGCCTTCGACGGCGGTTATGGCGGGCTCTGGCGGCGCAACGGCCGGCCGCCGCAGATGCTGGCGGGCGTCGGCTTCACCGCTCAGGGCCAGTTCGAGGGATCGTACTACCGCCGCAGCGCCGAGAGCCACGCGCCGGATCTCGCCTGGATCTTCGACGGCATCGAGGGCGAGATCCTCGGCGATTTCGGATACAGCGGCGGCGGCGCGGCAGGCTTCGAGCTGGACCGCGCCGACCCGCGACTCGGTTCGCCACTGACCGTGCGCATCCTGGCCAGCTCGGAGGGCCTCGGGCCGAGCTTCGTCCTGGTGCACGAGGAGCAGCTCACGCACCTGACGACATGGGCGCAGCAGCCGAAGGAGCAGCTGGTGCATGCCGACATGGTCTGTTTCGACGTTCCGGGCGGCGGCATGGTGTTCTCGACCGGCTCGATCACCTTCTGCGGGTCGCTGCCGTGGAACGGGTTCGACAACAACGTCTCGCGGCTGGTGAAGAACGTAATGGGCCGCTGCCTCCAATAGTGTGCGCCGAGGCGTCGGCGGACGGCCGCACGCGCCCAGACAAGCGCCTCGTCGAGTTGTCGCGCAGACTGCTCGGGTAACCCGAGCTGCCAAAGGCACCAGCTCCGATAGTTGCCTGCCGCAACGCGCGGGTCGTGCCCAAAGCTCAGCTTGAGGTCGCCATGCGTCTCGGGCCGATAAACTTCGATCGACTGGTCCGCAAGCGCAAGCGCCTTCCGAAAGCCGCCGGCATGAAAGCTCTCGAGCGCCAGGATCCTCAGTCCGATCAGATGCGGGCCGTTGTCCTCCTGCGTCTCCGCGATCTCGGTGAAACGGTCAGCGAGATCGGCCGAACCGCTCGCCGCGATGTAGCGCCCCGCCCAGAGGCCGTGGATCGCCGCAAGCTGGAGTGCGGCGTCGCCGGTCTGGTCAGCGAGCGCCATCGCCCTCTCGAACGCCGCCAGCGTAGCCGCGCCCTGGTATCCCTCGCTGGCCATCAGCGCCTGCCCGAGCTCGACCTGGATCGCCTGTTCGCGCAGCGTCCAGTGCGGCCCGGGGCCGAGCGCGCCGCACAGGCGCACCGCCGCCTCGAAATCCGCGATGGCCTCGCGAAACGCCGGTCGGATCACTGCTGCGCGACCGGCCTCCTCCCACGCGTCCGGCGCGGCCTCTAGGCGGCCGGCGGCCTCGGCGTGCTGGGCGCGGATCTCGGGCGCCGCGTCGCCGCGCGCGACCAGGACGTCGTGAAGCTGGCTGTGCAGCGTCACGCGGCGCGCTTTCAAAAGGCTCTCATAGGCCGCGTCGCGCACCAGCGCGTGCTTGAAGAGATAGGTCGCGTCCGCGCCCGCCCCCCGGCGGAACACCAGCTCCGCGCCGACTAGCCGGTCGTGCGCGCCGGCGAGCTCCGCCGCGGGCAGGGGCGAGAGGGCGGCGAGGGTTGCATGATCGAAGGCGTGGCCGATGACCGCGGCGGTCTGCTCGACCTCCTTGACGCCGTGCAGCCGGTCGAGCCGGGCCATCAGCGAGTCGTGCAGGGTCGCCGGCATCGCCAGCGTGCTGGGCGGACCGTCAAGCTCGTAGGCGTCGGCTGTCTCGCGCAGCGCGCCGGACTCCACCACCGCCTTGGTCATCTCCTCGACGAAGAGCGGCACGCCGTGGGTGCGCGCGGCGGTCTGATCGACCAGCGACTCGGGCAGCCTGCGCCCGCCGGTGATGCGTGCGATGATCGAATGCGTCGCCGCGCGCCAGGCGGTTGGCCTCGGCCACGACCACTGGCCGGGACCGGCGACGCCCTGAAGCCGCGCGACGAGGTTCGGAGTGTCGCCGACGACGACCTCCTCCCGCGCCGCGCCCTTGCCGACGAGATCGCCGACCACCACCAGCCCGGTCGCGACGCCGACGCGGCAGGCGAGCGGCGCGCCGCCTCACTGCAGGCGGGTCACGGCCGCGACGATGGAGAGGCTGGCGCGCACCGCGCGCACCAGCTCGTCCTCATGGGCGCGCGGCCGGCCGAAATAGGCCAGCACCCCGTCACCCATGAACTTCGCCACGTGCCCCCGACGCGCGCGATCTCGCCCGCGACGGCGTTCTGGTTAGGACGTGGCCCCATAAAGGGTATTCCTTTTGAGGGCCGGCGGTGATTCAACCTCCTGAATAGAGGAGGTTTCGATGCGACGCCCCGAACTGAGCGACGAGGAATGGGCGATCATCCAGCCGCTGCTGCCGAACAAGCCGAGAGGTGTGCCGCGGGTCGACGACCGTCGCGTGCTGAACGGCATCCTGTGGCGGTTCCGGACCGGCGCGCCCTGGCGCGACATACCCGAGCGCTATGGGCCGAGAACGACGCTCTACAACCGCTTCGTGCGATGGCGAAAGGCAGGCGTCTGGGACAGGCTTCTGGAGGCGGTCTCAAAGGCTTACGATGGCGAGATCGTCATGATCAACTCGTCGTGCGTGCGCGTGCACCAGCACGGCGCCGCCCCCAAAAAGACGACGGGGATGGTTGCATGGGACGCTCCCGGGGCGGGCTGACGACGAAGATCCATGCGCTCGTCGACGCCGAGGGCCGCCCGGTGCGGATCACGCTGACCGCCGGGCAGGCGGGCGACGCGCCGGCAGCGCCCGAACTCCTCGAGATGCTCGCCCCGGGCGCGACGCTGATCGCCGACCGGGCCTACGACACCGACGCGATCCGCGGCCTCGCCGCCGAGCGCGGCGCCTGGGCGAACATCCCGCCGCGCGTGATCCGAAAGGACAGCTTCGCCTTCAGCGGCTGGGTCTACCGCCAGCGCAACTGCATCGAGCGGTTCTTCAACCGCCTCAAGCACTTCCGGGGCCTCGCTACCCAATACGGCCGAAACCCGGAGAACTTCCTCGCCGCCATCAAGCTCGCCGCAATCCGCATTTGGCTGGCGACATATAGTCCACGTCCTAGGCGCGGATCACGCCGCCCATGTCCTTGGGATCAAGTTGCGCCGAGAGTGCCGTCGAGCCGACCAGATCGACGAACATCACCGTCAGCTGCCTGCGTTTCGCCTCCGACGGCGCCGTCGACGGCGCCGAGGTGCCGGAGCGGACTGTCGAAGCGGAGGACGCGCCCTCCGCCACCCCCTTGAGCGCGGCGATGGCGTCTACCAGCTTGCGTCGATGCCCGATCGACGCCACGCCCAGCCCTCGGAGATCGTCCGCGGTTAGGCCGGCGGCGACGTCCGCGTCCACGTCGTTCTCGCGGAATGCGGCCTCGTAGCGGGACAGGCCCAGCGCGCCCAGCCATTCACCGACGTCCCGCATGCATGCGTCTCCTTCGCTGTGCGCATGGCGCGGCATGCAATGGTAGCTTCTCGCGAACGTGCGGTCTCCTTGATTGGACCGCGATCGGATAATTGCGACCCTCGATCGATGGTCGCGACCGCCTTCTGTCGAGAATGCGGGCCAGCGGCGCTCCGCACAAGGTTCGGCTCAGGGCCGAGAGCGGCGGCCTCTCCGTCTCGACGAGCGAGCCGGCTTCGCGCAATGCCGCATGACGGCCTGACCCAAATCTGCCGATTGTGCCGACTTGACTCGCTTCCGGATCTGGCCGGCTCCGGGTATCCGGCCCAGGCTCCCGAAGGTCGACGATCGAACGATCTCGTCCGCCGATGCCCACAGGCTGCGATCACTGGTGGATGACGGCAGCTTGACGACGCCTTGCGCTGGCGCGGCCCTCCGTCATGGAATTTATTGTGCTCGCATCTCTGATTCTCGTTCTGATCATTGGCTTTCCGATTTTCATCGTTGTCCAGCTGGTTGGGCTGACGGCGCAGGTTCGCATCCTTGAGAAGCGTCTCGCCGACCAGGAATCCAGGCTGGCGCCGTTCCACCCCGTTCCGGCAGCGCCTGCCTCGGAAGCCTCCTCGGCTCGCGATGGTGCGGAAGCTCCTTCGGCGACCGAGCCGCCGAGAGACGAAGGGCCCGGGCGGCCCCTCGCGACCATCGACCCCGCATGGGTTCTGCCGCCGACGGGGGAGATGGTCGCTCCAGCGGCTTCGGTCGGGGCCTCGGCCCGGGTGTCGAAGGTCGTGCGCGCCACGGGGTCATCGACAGCGGTGGGGCAGGCCCCGGCCCGGAACTTCGAGGAAGCGCTCGCATCGCAATGGATGGTCTGGCTGGGCGCACTCACGATCGGGCTGAGCGCCGTATTCCTGTTCACCTACGCCGCCGAACAGGGCTGGCTGGGGCCGACGACCCGTTTCGCGCTCGGCCTGCTGCTCGGGCTCGCCCTGATCGGTGCCGGGGAATGGATGCACCGCCACGCTCCGGCGGCGGTCACGCGGGCGATCCGCGCGGACTTCGTACCGCCTGCGCTCACGGCCTCCGGGCTGTTCGCGCTGTTCGTCAGCCTTTTCGCCGCGCACGCGCTCTACGGCCTGATCCCGGCATGGCTTGCCTTTCTGGCGCTCGGCGCGGTCGCCTTCGCAGCCCTCGCGCTGTCGCTCCGGCAGGGATGGTTCGTCGCGCTGCTGGGGCTTGTCGGCGGGTTCACCGTCCCCGCGCTGCTGGAGAGCGAGTCGTCGAACCCGCTCCCGGTCTTCCTCTACATCTTCGCCGTGGCGGCTGGCTGCCTCGGCCTGATGGTCTGGCGCAGATGGTGGTGGCTCGCCTTCGCGACCCTGTTCGGCGCACTCGCCTGGCCCGTCCTCTGGCTGATCGGGCCGTGGACGCCGGCGGATCAGGGGGTGCTCGGATTCTATGCCGTGGCGCTTGCCGGCCTGTTCGCCCTGTTCAGCGTGGGGCTGCCCGTGAAGCTTCCGGGGACGCCCGCGACGACCTGGCTGGTCGCCGTGCTGTCTGACACGGCGGGACTTGGGTTTGCGCTCAGCGGAGCGCTGGTGGTGCTGCTCGCCATCGCGCACGACTTCAACGAGGCAGCGTTCGTTTTTCTCGGACTCTACGCGGCCGTCGGGCTCGGCTTCGGGCTGCGGCGCGCGACATTCGAGGGCCTCGCCGTCGTCGGCGCCCTCGTCACGGCGGTGGCCTTCCTCGCCTGGCCTGCGCCCGCCGAAGTCTCCATCCCGTCAGAGCTCGCGCGGCTCGGTGTCGAGAGCTACAGGACCGCCTTCGGCCCCTATGTCATGCCCCCAGAATTCGTTGCCTTCGCACGCAGTCTGCTCGCCTTCGCAGGCCTGTTCGGGATCGGCGGGTTCCTCGCGCTCAGGCGGGCCGAGACGCCTGCCGTCTGGAGTGCGATGTCGAGCGCCATGCCGCTCTTCTGCCTCGCCATGGGCTACTGGCGTATCGGCGCCTTCGAGATCGACGTCCAGTGGGCGGCGCTCGCATTCGGGCTGGCAGTGCTGAACCTCGTCGCCGCAGCCTTGTTGCCACGGATGATCGAGCGTCGTGACAGCGACGTGTCACTCGCTTTCTACGCTGCCGGTTGCACGGCGGCCCTGGCACTCACCTTCACCTCCCTGTTCCGCGAGGCCTGGCTGACCGTGGCGATCTCGCTCGAGGTGGCGGCGCTCGGCTGGCTGTGGACGCGCCTGAAGGTCGAGGAGTTGCGGCTGATCGGCTTCGCTGCCGTCGCCGTCGTCATCATTCGTCTCGTGCTGAGCTATGAGGTCGTCGACTATGACGCGCCGGGCGGCGGGATGTTCAGCTGGGTGATCTACGGCTACGGCATTCCCGCCATCGCTTTCCTCTGCGCCGCGCGCCTGTTCCGCGAGCGTCCATCGGACCCGCTCGCGGCCCTCTGCGAAATCGCCGGCGTCGGCTTCGTCTTCCTGCTGGTTGCCCTGCAGCTGAGGATCTGGACATCCGGCGCCATCGATTTTCCGCGATACGACCTGTTTGACCAGTCAGTCCAGTCGTTCTGGTGGCTGATCGCCGCCGCGCTCCTGCTCCGACGCGAGCTGGACGAGCGCGCCCCGTGGGCCTGGTTCGGCGGGGCCGGCCTTCTCGGCCTGTCGATGCTGCAGATTGCCTTCGGACAGGTGATCGCCAACAACCCGGTGCTGAGCGACGAGCCGGTTGGTGCCCTGCCGCTTCTTAACCTGCTCGGCCTCGCCTATCTTCTGCCCGCCGTGATGCTCTGGATTCTCGCCTCAGGCCGCGGGTTCAAGATTGCGGCGTGTCCAGCGACATTCGGAACTGGCCCGGGGGCGACACGAAGAACTGGCCCCCTTCAGCTCGATGCAGTTTCTGTTTCGGGTGCCGCAGCGGGCTTCTGCAGGCGCCCGCTGCGGCGTTTCTCGCGCAGCCGATAGCTGTCGCCGCGGATCGTGATCACGTGGCTGTGGTGGAGCAGGCGATCGAGGATCGCGGTGGCGACCACCGGGTCGCCGAAGACGCTGCCCCACTCGCCGACGGCCCGGTTCGAGGTGATCAGCATCGCGCCCCGTTCATAGCGGCGGCTGACGAGTTGGAAGAAGAGATGTGCGGCGTCGGGTTCGAGCGGCAGGTAGCCGAGCTCGTCGACGATCAGGAGCTTCGGCTTGGCGAAGTGCGTCAGCCGCTCCTCGAGGCGGGCGGTGCCGCCTGCGCCTTGGCCAGGTTGGCGACCAGCTCCATCGCCCCGGTGAAGAGCACCGTATAGCCGGCGACGATCGCTGCGCGGCCGAGCGCCACCGCCAGGTGCGTCTTGCCCACGCCCGGCGGACCGAGCAGCAGGAGCGCGTCGCCGTTGGCGATGAAGCGCCCGGTCGCGAGGTCGCGGATCTGCGCCTTGTCGACCGAGGGCTGGGCAGCGAAGTCGAAGCCGGTCAGGTCCCGCACGAACGGGAACTTCGCCAGACCGAAGCTCATGTCGATCCGCCGCGGCACCTCCCCGGATCACACGGCCCGCGGCGCCGGCGACCCCATCGAAGTGGGCGCGGTCGAACGATGCGCCGAGCGTGATGCCGGCGCTGCTGCGCCCGCTGGCCGAGTACGAGGCCGCGGCCGGAGGGGCCTGGTGATGGGCGCCGAGATGCAGTCCGAGCTTGACCGGATGCTGACGCGACTGAAGCTGACCGCGGTCCGGGATCAGCTCGACACGCTCCTCGACGAGGTCGCCCGTTCGGAGATGACGCTGCGCGATGCGCTGGCGTTCCTCTGCGAACGCGAGATCGCGCGCAAGGACCAGCGTCGCTCCACCGCGCAATCGGGCCCGACGCGCCGGCTCAGCTCGCGCGTCGCCAGGAACGGTCCGCATCGCGGCAGGGGCTTCAGCTTCCCGGCCTCGTCGCGGGCAAATCGCAACACCGGAGCCTCGCCGGTCGTGCCGTGCACCCGCTGGTCGGCGATCTCCCGCGTCCAGCGCGCCAGATGGGCCTCGAGTGCCTCGAAGGTCTCGAAGCGGCGGCCGGCGACGGCATGGCGCTTCACGTAGCCGACGCCACGCTCGTCCTTTCCCTTGGTCCGCGGCCGATAAGGCGCGCAGGCCTGGACCCGGAAGCCCCAGTGCCGCGCGAAGGCATGCAGCTTCGGGTTCAGCACCACCTCGCGGCTGGCCACGTCGTGGCTCAGGATCAGCGCGCGGGCGTTATCGAGCAGCACCTCCGCCGGGACGCCGCCGAAGGCTGCGAAGGCGCTCTCCATCCCCGCGAACCAATGCTCCTGCCGCTCGCCGGGAAACGCCCGCACGTGGATTCGCCGCGAGTAGCCGAGCGTCGCCACGAAGAACGACACCAGCCGCAGCGCGCCGTCGATCTCGACCCGCCGTTGACCGAAATCGATCTGCAACTGCTCGCCCGGCCGGGTCTCGAAGCGCACCGTCGCCCGCGCCTCGGCGCGCAACGCCTGGCGCAGGTGAACAACCGCCCGCTCCACCGTGCGCAGGCTCACAATGACGCCCTTCTCGCTGGCAAGCTCCTGGCGCACCACGTCGGCGTTGCCACCATGACGGCGGAAGCGCTCATCGAGCCAGACTTCCAACCCGTCCAGGGCCTTCGGGCGCGGAGGCGGCGACGGTCTGCGCCATTCGCCCTCCCTCAGCCAACGCCGAGCCGTCGTCCGCGAGCACCCGAGCTCCGCCGCAATCCGACGTGCCCCCAGCCAAGCGCCTTCAGCTTCAGCATGGCCGACACATCGTCCGGCTCCAGCATCTCGTCCCTCCGCAGACCCCCGGTCCGCGGCAGCGTCGTCGTCGTCAACATGGTCATCCAGACCCTCCTCTCAGCTCACCGAGGGGGCCAGATCCTCATGTCGCCAGAGGGCCAGTTTGTCGTGTCACCTGACACGGCGGAGCTGCGCAAGGTCCTCTCCATCGGCGCGAGCGCATTGCTCTTCATCTACATCACGCTCGAGGTGAGGCATCTGTTCTGGGGCAGTGACGTGACCCCCGTCGCTCATCCGCGGGCGACTGGAATCGTGGGTTGAGAATTGCGCGTGAGCGCGACGGTAGCAACGGGCATCGATGCGGAGCTTTCCAAGTGGCGTAGCGCCGGTGCCTGTTGCGGGTTCAGGATCTCGGCGTAGACGGCGGGCGTCATGTAGCCGATCGCCGAGTGCGGCCGCGCGGTGTTGAAGTCTTCGACCCAGCCGGCGACGACGGCGCGGGCATGGTTCATCGAGAAGAACAGATGCTCGTTGAAACATTCGTCCCGCATCCGCCCCTGAAAGCTCTCGGCGAATGCATTCTGGGTCGGCTTGCCCGGCGCGATGTAGCGCCAGTCGAGGCCGGCCGCCTGGGTGAAGGCCAGGACCGCCGAGGAGGTGAACTCGGTGCCATTGTCGCTGACGATCGTGCCGGGCCGCCCGCGCCGGGCGATCAGCGCCTTCATCTCCCGCACAACCCGTTTCCCGGACAAGGATGTGTCCGGGACGGCGGCGAGGCACTCCTTGGTCACGTCGTCGATGATCGTCAGCACCCGGAAACGACGGCCGTTGGCCAGTTGGTCGTGAACGAAGTCCGTCGACCAGCGGCTGTTGGGACCATCCGGCTTGGGGATCGGCGTGCGCGCGACCGCGATCCGGCGGCGCGACCTGCGCCGCCGCACCGCCAGGCCCTCCTCGCCGTAGAGCCGCTGGGTCTTCTTGCGGTTCATCGTCCAGCCCTCGCCGCGGAGAAGGACATGCAGGCGGCGATACCCGAACCGCCGCCGCCGATCGGCCAGCTCCCTCAGCCGCCCGCGCAGGGCCGCGTCGTCGGGACGCTTCGCGCAATAGCGGACCGTGCTCCGGTCCGCGGCAATGATAGTGCACGCCCGCCGCTCGCTCACCTCGAGGCTCGTCCTCAGATGCGCGACGGCTTCCCGCCTGGCGTTCGCCATTGTCGCTCGGACCAATGGCGCGACAATGGCTCACCGTCACCATTTTTTTGTCAGCAGATCCTTCAGCCCGGCATTGTCGAGCATCGCGTCGGCATAGAGCCGCTTCAGCTTCGCGTTCTCGTCCTCGAGCGCCTTCAGCCGCCTCGCATCCGAGACGTCCATCCCGCCGTATTTGGCCTTCCAGGCATAAAACGTCGCCGACGACATACCGTGCTTGCGGCACAGCTCGGCGACCGCCGCTCCGGCCTCCTGCTCGCGCAGCACCCCGATGATCTGCTCTTCGCTGAACCTGCTTCGCTTCATATCCGGTCCCTCTCCTGTGGTCCGGATTCCAGCAGCTCGTGGAGGAGAAACAAGGGGTCACGTCAGCAGCAAGATGCAGCTCACCTGGGAGACCGGGCCGACGGATCCCGAGATCTATGCCTACTCGGCGGCGTGGATCATCTACGCGCTCGCCCTGCTGGGGCTCGGGATCGTCTGGCGGGCGAGATTCTGGCGCTATTCGTCGATGGCGGTGCTGATCGTGACGGTGCTGAAGGTCTTTCTCTACGACCTCTCTAACCTCGCGGGCCTCCTCCGCGTTGCATCGTTCCTCGGCCTCGGACTGACTTCTGATCGGTATCGGGTACATCTACCGCCGCTTCGTGTTTCGGGAGCGCGGAGCCGTCACGACCTGATCGCGGGGCTGCCCTGGATCTTTCATGGGCGAGACCTCAGACGCTCGTTTCATGTTTCGAAGGCCGGAGCAGACGAATGCTGTTGAAAAACATCCTGTTGAAGTTGCCATAGGGTCCTGATTCACTCGTCGGCGAGCAAGGGAGGCGTCGGCGATGATGGGTCCGCGGCAGGTGGCGCAGGGCGCCCTGTTCTACGACTTCTGCATCGAGGATCATGTCCCGGACGACCACCTGCTGCGGCGGGTCGACCGGTTCGTCGACCTCTCGGAAATCCGGCGATTCCTCGCGCCGTTCTACAGCGCGACGGGGCGGCCCTCGATCGATCCCGAATTGATGATCCGGATGCTGATCGTCGGCTACTGCTTCGGCATCCGCTCGGAGCGGCGCCTGTGCGAGGAGGTTCATCTCAACCTGGCGTACAGGTGGTTCTGCCGCCTCGAGCTGACCGACCCGATCCCCGACCACTCGACGTTCTCGAAGAACCGGCATGGTCGCTTCCGCGACAGCGATCTGTTCCGCCATCTCTTCGAGCAGGTCCTCGCGCGCTGTATCGCAGAGGGCCTGGTGGGTGGCGACAGCTTCGGCGTCGATGCCTCGCTGATCTCGGCCGACGCCTGCCGCTTCGAGAAGGTCGACGCACAGGACTGGGGGCCCGAGAAGATCAGCCGCGCCGCGCAGGAATATCTCGACACGCTCAATGATGCGGCGTTCGGCGCGGCGACGCCGGTGAAGCCGAAGGTGCTGTCTCCCTCGGACCCGGCAGCGCGCTTCACGGCCGCCAATGGTGACCGGCCATTCTACGCCTACTCCACGAACTATCTCGTGGACCTCGAGAATGCAGTGATCGTGGACGTCGAGACGACGGCGCCGATCCGGCAGGCCGAGGCCGGCGCCGCGATGGACATGATCACCCGCACCCGGGAGCGCTTCGGCCTCTACCCCGAGAAGCTGGTCGCCGACACGGCCTATGGCTCGGCCGAGGTGCTCAGCTGGCTGGTCGAGAGCGAAGGGATCGAGCCGCACATCCCGGTCATCGACAAGTCCCAGCGCAAGGACGGGACGTTCTCCCGCGAGGACTTCGCCTATGATCGGGAGACAGACAGCTATACCTGTCCAGCCGGGAAGGAGCTGCTCCCGAGCCGCCGTGCATTCCAGACCATCCGGCCGGAGCCGAAGGACGACGCGATCCGCTACCGCGCCAGAAAGGCCGACTGCGAGGTGTGTGCCCTGAAACAACAATGCTGCCCGAACGCGCCGGCGCGGAAGGTAACGCGGTCGATCCGCGAGGGCGCACCTGACCTCGCGAGAGAGATCACCGCAAGCGACGCCTACGTCACCTCCGCCTACGCCCGGAAAAAGGTCGAGATGCTCTTCGCCCACCTGAAACGCATCCTTGGCGTCACCCGCCTGCGCCTCAGAGGACCGAACGGCGCCCGGGACGAGTTCCTCATGGCCGCCACCGTCCAGAACCTCCGCAAGATGGCAATGCGTATCCCGGCTCCCGCCTGAGCCGGGCCTCAGGCTCAATTCGCGCCGCGCCGGCGCTGCGGTGCAGCAACGACTTCTTCAACAGCATCGGCCCAGAGCGCCGATCTCGGCGGCGACGAGGAGACTGCCCTGCCGCAGTGCCCCATGACGACTTGGAGCCCTTCGAGGCATTTGCCGGTGCGGGAGCGGCAACCGCTGTGCGGCAGGAGCCGACATCCCGCCGCGCGGGCTTGCCACTGCTGCGCAACAGGAGCGCTCGCCCGGAGGCGCGGGATCGCTCTCGTTTGATGGCGGATGATGCCAACCGCCCGCCACCGGTCGTTCGCGTTTGACTCCGCGCTTCACGCCGGTCAGGCTAACATTGCGTCGGGAACGGACAGGGGGCCGTGATGGTCTCTGTGGATGTTCAGTCCGAGGAAGTGTTCGAGCTGCTGGACCTGGGCATCGGCGTCTTTGACGAGAGCCTGCGGCTGCGACACTGCAATCCGGCCTTCAAGTCGCTGCGCCGCTATCCGGATGCAGTCTGCCGGAGCGGCGTCACGCTCGAGGCGCTGCTCCGGCACAATGCCGAGCGAGGCGACTTCGGACCGGGCGATGCCGGCGCGCAGGTCGCCGAGCGCATGGCCGAGATCAATGTCTCCGGCACGCGCGACCTCGAGCGGGAGATGGCGGACGGGCAGATCCTGCACATCTCCTACCGCCGCACGCGGTCGGGCGGCCTGGTCGTCACCTTCGACGACAGGACCGCGGAGCGCCGCGCCGAGGCAGCGCTGCGCGCCAGCGAGGAGCGCTATGCGCTGGTCTCGGACGCCGCCGAGGAGGCAATCTACGACTGGCACATTAAGGAGAGGCGGTTTTTTGCGTCCGCGCGGCTGCAGGAGGTGCTGGGGCGCGAGGTCGGCGGGGAAGGCGGCCGCGATTGGGACTGGGCGGAGAATGTCCACCCGGACGATATCGGCCGCTACTCGGAGATGCTGGAGGCGCACATCTCGGGCATCGTGCCGCGCTGGTCCTGCGAGTACCGGCTGAAGGATGCGCAGGGCGCGTGGCGCTGGGTTTCGGATCACGGCACCTCGATCCGCGGTGGCGACGGCCGCGCGATACGAATGGTGGCCGCGATCCGGGACATCACCGAGCGCGTCGAGCGCGATGCCGCGCTGGCGGCCAGCGAGGAGCGCCACGCACTGGTCACCAAGGCGACCAGCGACGGCATCTACGACTGGAACATCACCGACGACGTGCTCTACGTCTCGGACAATCTGATGAGCCTCCTCGACTTCGATCTCTCGCGGGGCCGCTCGGCCATGTGGGCCGAGCGAATACACCCGGACGACCACGCCGACTACATCGCCTCGCTGCGCGCCCACCTCAGAGGCGAGGCGGACGTGGTCGAGCACGAGTACCGGGTGCGTGCGAAGGGTGGCGGATACCGCTGGGTCTTCGATCGCGGCGTCGGCGTGCGCGGGCCCGACGGTCGGGTGACACGCCTTGTCGGCGCGGTGCGCGACATCACCGGGATGAGGCAGGCGCGCGCCGAGTTCGAGCGCGTCCAGGGCCGGCTCATAGGGTCGCTCGAGACGATCGCGGACGGCATCCTGCTGGTCGGCGGCGACGACCGCGTCGAGTTGTTCAACGACCGCTATGTCGAGATCTTCAGCCAGGCCGCCGGCGGCGCCGATCTCTCCGATCTCGTGGTCGCCGGCCGCGACTTCTTCGAGATGATCCGGGACGGCTACGAACTGGGCATGTTCAAGCCGCATGCCGGGGGCGTCGACGACTGGATCGCCAGGCGCAGGCAGGCATGGCAACGGCCGGTCGCGAACTGGGAGCTGGAACTCGCAAACGGCGCGTGGATCCTGCTGAACGAGCGCCGGATGCCGGATGGCGGCCGCATCTCGGTCTACACCGACATCACCGAGTTCAAGCGCCGCGAGGCCGAGGCGCAGGCGGCGCGCCGGCGCTTCGAGGAGGCGATCGAGGCGATCTCGTCCGGCTTCGCGCTCTGGGACGCCGACGACCGGCTGGTGGTCTCGAACGCGCGCTACCGCACGTATTTCGCCGATCTCGCCGACATGGTCACGCCAGGCACCGCTTTCACCGACATCGTCGTCGCGGGCATCGAGCGCGGCATGTTCCCGCTCGCCGACGGGAACGTCGAGGGGTACATGGCGGCCATCGCCGAGAAGCGGCTGAATGCCAGGGGCGAGCCGCGCGAGCAGTTCATCGGCGGCCTGTGGCTGCAGGTCACCGACCATCGCACCGCTGATGGCGGCATCGTCTCGATCTACACCGACATCACCGAGCTGAAGACCAAGCAGATGGAGGTCGAGAACCAGACGGCGATCCTCGAGCTGACGCTCGAGAACATGGGCCAGGGCATCACGCTGGTCGACAAGGACCTCAGGGCGATCGCGCTGAACCAGAAGTTCCTCGAGCTGATGCAGTTCCCGCCCGAGCAATTCAAGCGCGGCTTCACCATGGAACAGGCGTTCCGCTACAACGCCGAGCGCGGCGAGTACGGCCCCGGCGACATCGAGGAGCAGGTGCGCGTTCGGGTCGGGCTGGCGGCGAAGTTTCAGGCGCACAAGTTCGAGCGCACCCGCCCCGACGGCTCGGTAATCGAGATCGTCGGCAACCCGATCAAGGGTGGCGGTTTCGTCTCGACCTATACCGACATCACCGGGCGCAAGCGGGCGGAGGAGGCATTGAAGGCGGCGCTGGCCGAGTTCAACGCGGTGCTCGAACTCGATCGACTACGGCGTCCTTTTCATGGACCCCGAGCTGCGGGCGCGCATCGTGAACCGTGCCTTCGGCCGGATCTGGAACATCCCGCAGGACTACATCGAGCAGCACCCGAACATGCAGGAGCTGATCGAATACAACCGCCATAACGGCGTCTACGATGTCGCGCCGGAAGACTGGGACCGCTGGATCGCCGATCGTATCGCGCGGATCCGAAAGGGCGACATTCCCCCCGGCGAGTTCCGCCGCGCCGATGGCAAGGTGCTGAGTTACCAGTGTGTCTCGCTGCCCGATGGTGGGCGGATGCTGACCTATTTCGACATCACCGAGCTGAAGAAGGCCGAGCAGGTCGCGCGCGACAGCGAGGCGCGGCTGCGCGGCATCCTCGAGAACAGCCCTATCGGGGTCGCCGTGATCGACGACGACGACAAGATACTGTTCCACAATCCCCGCTTCACCGAGATCCTGGGCGGCCACGGACAGGATCTCGTCGGCACGTCGAGCACGCGCTTCCGCACCGACGCCCTCGCGGTGGCCGAGTGGAAAAAGACGTTCCGGGAATACGGCTCGGTCGCGCGGCGCGAAATGCGCTATGTCCGGCTCGACGATAGCGAGGTCTGGACGCAGACGACCTACGAGCGCGCCGAGTGGCAGGGCGTGCCGGCGCGGCTCACCTGGATCTACGACGTCACCGAGGACAAGGCCAACCGCGAGGCGCTGGTCGTCGCCCGGGATGCGGCCGAGGCGGCGCTCGCCGATCTGCGCCGCGCGCAGGAGCGGCTGGTCCAGTCCGAGAAGATGGCCAGCCTCGGCCAGCTGACCGCCGGCATCGCGCACGAGATCAAGAACCCGCTGAACTTCGTCAACAACTTCGCCAAGCTGTCCGACGAGCTGCTGGGCGAGCTGGCGGAGATCCTGGAAAAGCCGATGGCGGCGCTGGACGAGGACGACCGCGACGATGCCGAGGACCTGTTCCGGACAGTCCGCGAGAACCTCGGGAAGATCAACCAGCACGGGCGGCGCGCCGATTCGATCGTCAAGAACATGCTGCTGCACTCGCGCGAGGGGCCGAGCGAGCGGCAGGTCGTGGCGCTCAACCCGATCGCCGAGGAGGCGCTGAACCTCGCCTATCACGGAGCACGCGCCGAGAACCCGGGTTTCAACATCGAGATGGTCAGGTCGATCGGAGCCGATGTCGGCACGATCGAGTGCTACCCGCAGGACCTGATGCGGGTCTTTCTCAACCTGATCACCAACGGCATGTACGCCGCGAACAAGCGGAAGACCGCCGAGGACGACGGCTTCAAACCGACGATCTCGCTGGCCACGCGCCGCGCGGACGGTGCCGTCGAGATCGAGGTGCGTGACAACGGGACGGGCATCCCGCCCGAGGCGCGGGAAAAGATCTTCCTGCCGTTCTTCACGACCAAGCCCGCCGGGGAAGGGACCGGGCTGGGTCTCTCGCTCAGCTATGATATCGTCGTGAAGCAGCATGGGGGCAGACTGTCGGTCGACAGCGAGCCGGGCAGCCACACCGCGTTCGTCGTTTCGCTGCCTGTCGCGCCGGGGAGGTCGACATGACCCACATCCTGATGGTTGATGACGAGCCCGACGCGCAGGATCTGTTCAGGCAGAACTTCCGCCGCGAGATCCGCCGGGGCGTCTACGAGTTCGACTTCGCGCTGTCCGGCGAGGCGGCGCTCCGGCGCCTCAAGGGCATCGCCGCCGGGCTCGGTAACGTTGGTGCTCTCGGACATCAACATGCCGGGCATGTCGGGGATCGAGCTGCTCGAGGGCATCCGCACCGAATGGCCCGAGCTCCCGGTGATGATGATTACCGCCTATGGCGATCAGGCGACAGAGGCGCGGGTCCGAGCGCTCGGCGCCGAGCGGTTCCTGACCAAGCCGGTCGATTTCGGCGCCCTGAAGTTGGCCTTGCGCCAAGTCTCCGGGGCAGAGGAATGAGCGCGCCCCGCATTCTCGTCGTCGACGACGAGCCGGACATCGAGGCCCTGATCACCCAGAAATTCCGTCGCAGGATCCGCAAGGGCGAGATCGACTTCGTCTTCGCGCACGACGGCGAGCACGCGCTGGAAGTCCTCGCCGCCAACCCGGACGTCGAGATCGTGCTGTCCGACATCAACATGCCGAGAATGGATGGCCTGACGCTGCTCGAGCGGCTGAACGGACTCGAATCGCAGGTGAAGACCGTGATCGTCTCGGCCTATGGCGACATGGGGAACATCCGCACGGCGATGAACCGAGGGGCCTTCGACTTCGTCACCAAGCCGATCGAGTTCGACGACCTGGAGACGACCATCGCCAAGACGGTCGAGCACCTGCAGCTCTTCCGCCAGCTTCGTGATGCGAAGGACGAGGCCGAGCGGGCACACGCGATCCTCTCGCGGTATTTCTCCCCGACGATCGTCGAGGCGCTGTCGCAGGACCCCGAAGCCATGCGGCCGCATGGCGAGCGGCGGTCCGCGACGTTCCTGTTCACCGATCTCGCCAATTTCACGCCGCTGGTCGAATCCTCGGCGTCCGAGCTGATCGTCCGCATCCTGAACGAGTATCTCGACGGCATGACCGAGACCGTCTTCGCGCATGGCGGAACGGTCATGAAGATCGTCGGCGACGCGGTGCAGGCGATCTTCGGCGCGCCGGTCGATGACCCCGAGCACGCCAGGCGCGCCGTGGAGTGCGCCCTGGCGATCGACGCGTTCGCGACCGGCTTCCGCGACAAGATGAAGGGCCAGGGCGTCGATCTCGGAGTCACCCGGATCGGCGTCAACACGGGCGATGCGATCATCGGCAACTTCGGCGGCGAAGCGATATTTCGATTACACCGCCTATGGCGACGCCGTGAACATCGCCGCCCGGCTCGAGCAGGCGAACAAGGTCACGGGCACCCGGATCTGCGTCAGCGACAGCGTCGTCGAGAAGATCCCCGACTTTTCCGGGCGCACCGTCGGAACGATGCTGCTGCGGGGCAAGTCGCAGGTCATCAGGTGCCACGAGCCGCTGCCGCCCGAACTGTCCGGGTCGCCCGCAATCGAGAGCTACCGCAAGGCGTTCTCGCTGCTCGAAGGCGGCGACCCGAAGGCGAAGCAGGCGTTCGCGGTGCTGGTCGGGGAGTACGAGGACGACGCCCTGTCGAACTTCCATCTCGGTCGCCTCCTTGCGGGGACGGTCGACGCCGAGATCGCGGTGACGGAGTAGGTCTGAGCAAGGGCCGGAAGCGGCTGCAGATCAGGAACGTGCAGGACCACTACGACGACTGGCAGGCGCGGTCCGAGGGGCACCTGGCCTTCCGCTCGGACGCCGCGCCGGAGGCGGTGAGCATCGCCGGCCATCCCGTGCTGTCGCTGCAGTTCGCCTGCGACCCGGCCGATGCCTGCGTCTCGCATATCTCGAGGACGTCGCCCCCGATGGCACGCGCCGCTACGTCACCGAGGGGCATGCTGCGGGCGCCGCACCGCGACGGCCGCGAGACCGGCGCGACCCATCGTGCCACCTGGCCGCTGCCGAGCTTCCGCCGGGGCGACGCGGCGGCGCGCGGCGAGCGGGTGCGGCTGGCAGATCTCGCTGCCGCCGACCTCGCGGGCCTTTCCGGCCGGGCACGCATCGGGCTGGGCTGGCCGGCGCCGAGCGGGACAACTCGTCCTCTGGCTCTGCGGCCGCCCCGGCCATCGGCGCATCGGCGGGGACGGAACGGGGTGCGGATCGGAGGCGGGCGACGGCGTCTCAGCCTGCCAGTCGTTTGAGTTGGCCGAGCCGGCGCTCGCGCTGGGCGGTGTAGAAGGCGGCGCCGAAGATGATGCCGGCGCCGACCCAGGTCCAGAAGTCGATCAGCTCGCCGAACAGCAGCCAGGCGAACAGCACCGACCATGGCAGGCGCGAGAAGTCGATGCCCATCACGACCGAGGCGTCGGCGGCGCGGAAGGCGCGCGCCAGCGTGATGTGGCCCAGCATGCCCAGCGCGCCCATCGCCGCGAACACGCCCCAGAGCTGCGGCGTCAGCGGCTGCCAGACCCACAGCCCCGGCCCCAGCGCGACGAGCGACTGCATCAGCGTCGTGATCAGGCACGACCGTGTCCGGGTGGTCGCGGTCGGCGAGCTGCTTGATGAACAGGCTGGACGTCGCCATGCCGACTGCCGCGGCCACGGCCAGCCAGGTGCCGAGCGACGCCTCGGCGATGCCGGGCCGCAGGATGACCATCGCGCCGGCAAAACCGACCATGATGGCCGACCAGCGCCGCCAGCCGACCGTCTCGCCCAGCAGCAGGCCGGCGCCCATCGTGGCGAAGAGCGGCGTCAGGAAGCCGATCGCCTGGACCTCGCCGACCGGGGCATGGGCCAGCGCGGCGAACCAGGTCGTCATCGCGACGAAGCCCACGGCCACGCGCACGAAGTAGAGTTTCAGATGCGGCGTCCGCAGCATCCCCGGACCGCGCACGGCGACAATGGGCAGCATTGCGAGGCCGGCGAAGGCCAGGCGCAGAAAGACGATCTGCGATACCGCGATCCCCGCCAGCGAGGCATAGCGCCCCAGCACCGCGACGGCCGAGAGCAGCGCGCACGACACCAGCATCCACAGGATGCCCGACGTCACCGAGCGGTGCACGGACGGAATTCCGGCAGCCGTTGCCATGCGCTGTCCCCGTCTCCGGTGCTGCGTGGCCCGGTCCTGCTGGATGAGGCGGCGTCGAAGGCCTGTGGAACATCCGCACCGCCTTGAACGGCCGGATTTTCCATGACAGAGTTTTGCCCACAGGGGTCCGCCGCACAAGCGGACAAGGGCCAAACATAATCAACATGGAGATGTCACCTCATGAAGTACCGGGCTTTCGCCGTGCCGCTGATCGCGGTCGGGCTGGCGCTGGGCGCGACCCAGGCACTGGCCGACAAGGCGAGCGACACGCTGAACTGGGCGACCGACCGCGAGGTCGCGGTCATCGACCCGTACTACAACAACACCCGCGAGCTGGTGGTGATGGGCAATCTCGGCTGGGACGGGCTGATGTTCCTGAACCTCGAAACCGGCGAGTACGAGCCGCTGCTGGCGACGAGCTGGGAGTGGATCGACGACAAGACGCTGGAGCTGAACCTGCGCGAGGGCGTCACCTTCCATGACGGCTCGACCTTCGGGCCCGAGGACGTCGTCTACACGGTCAACCACATCTCGAACCCCGACAACGGCGTTCTGACCCAGGCGAACGTCAACTGGATGGAAAGCGCCGAGCAGACCGGACCGAACACGGTCCGCATCCACCTGAAGGAGCCGTTCCCGGCGGCCTTCGCCTATCTGGCTAACGCCATCTTCATCCTGCCCGAGGGGTATTACGACGCCGCCCCGGAAAAGGCCGACGGAAGCAAGGACTACGGCGCGGTCAAGCCGATCGGCACCGGCCCCTACAAGTTCGTCGAGTCGAAGCCCGGCGAATACGTGCTGTGGGCGAAGAACGAAGACTACATGCAGGGCACGGCGAAGGGCACGCCCCAGATCGGCAACGTCAAGTTCCGCACCATCAAGGAGATGAACACGCAGCTGGCCGAGCTGATGACCGGCGGGCTGGACTGGGCCTGGGACATTCCCAAGGACCAGGCGGAGCGGCTGGAGGGCGCCCCCGGCGTCACGGTCGCGAACGCGCCGACGATGCGCATCTCGTACATCGCCTTCGACGTCGACGGCAGCTCGGGCGACGAGCACTTCACCGACCTGAAGGTGCGTGAGGCGGTTGCCCACGCGATCAACCGCAAGGCGATCGTCGAGAACCTGGTCGGCCCCGCCTCGGTCGTCATCAACTCGGCCTGCCACCCGGACCAGTTCGGCTGCGCGCAGGACATCAAGGACTGGGACTACGACCCGGAGAAGGCCAAGCAGCTGCTGGCCGAGGCCGGCTTTCCGGACGGCTTCAAGACCGAGATCTACGCCTACCGCCAGCGCGAATACACCGAGGCGGTAATCGGCGACCTCGCCAAGGTCGGCATCGACGCCAACCTGAACTTCATGCAGTACAGGGCGCTGCGCGACCTGGTGCGCAAGGGCGAGACGCCACTGCACCACATGACCTGGGGCTCGAACTCGATCCCGGACGTGTCGGCCTCGACCGGACAGTTCTTCACCGGCACGGCGGACGACCCGGCGAACGATCCCGAGGTCATCGCGCTGATCGAGAAGGGCAACACCTCGATCGACCCGGAGGAGCGCAAGGCGGCCTACAAGCAGGCGCTCTCGATCATCACCGAGAAGCTCTACTGGCTGCCGATGTTCACCTACGCGAAGTACTACGCGTGGTCGAACGACCTGAACTTCACGCCGACCTCGGACGAGATCCCGCGCTTCTATCTCGCGAGCTGGAAGTGAGAACGGGCGCCTGAACGGCGCTGCCACGCGGCCCCGCCGGAACCGCCGGCGGGGCCATTGCCGGGACAGTCTGCGCTCCGGGCGCGGGTGCAGGAGGCGAACGGTATGCTGCCCTACATCCTGAAGCGCCTCGGCGTCGCGGTGCTGGTCGCGCTGACCGTCTCGGTCATCACATTTTCGATGATCTACCTGTCCGGCGATCCCGCCACGGCGCTGGCCGGCGAGACCGCCACGCAGGAGGACATCGCGCGCATCCGCGAGTTCTACGGCTACGACCGGCCGATCCTCGTGCAGTACGGCGACTGGCTGTTCCGCGCCGTGCAGGGCGATTTCGGCCGCTCGCACTACCTGGGCGAGCCGGTCGCGACGGTGATCTTCGAGCGGCTGCCGGTGACGATGACGCTGGGCCTGTTCGCACTGATCTTCGCGCTGGTGCTGTCGATCCCGCTGGGCGTGCTGGCGGCGATCCGGCCGAACAGCCTGATCGACCGCGTCGCGCTGACCATCGCCGTCGTCGGCCAGGCCATGCCCAGCTTCTGGTTCGCCCTGACGCTGATGCTTTGGCTGGGCGTCTACTGGCGCGTGCTGCCCATCACGGGCAGCGATTCCTGGCGGAACTTCGTCATGCCGGGCATCGCGCTCGGCTACTACATCACGCCCGCCGTGATGCGGCTGACGCGGGCCGGTATGCTGGAAGTGCTGTCGGCCGACTATATCCGCACGGCGCGCGCCAAGGGGCTGCGGCCGATGACGGTGCTGTTCAAGCACGCGCTCAGGAACGCGATCATCCCCGTGGTCTCGCTGGCCGCCGTGCAGTTCGGCTTCATGCTGGGCGGGTCGATCGTCATCGAGACGATCTTCGCCATCAACGGGCTGGGCTTCCTGGCCTGGGAATCGATTCTGCGCGCCGACCTGCCGACGATGCAGGCGATCGTGCTGGTGCTCTCGGTCTTCTACATCGTGCTGACGCTGCTCGCCGACCTGCTGAACGCCTGGCTCGACCCGCGCATAAGGGTGGCGTGACATGGCCCTTGCCGACACTGCCGCAACGGCGGCCCTGCCCAAGGAGAAATCGCCCGGCCAGCTGCTGCGCCGGCGCGTCTTCGGCCATGCCGGGCTGCTGATCGGCGGGGCCGTGCTGCTCACCATCGTGCTGATGGCGCTGCTGGCAGGGTGGATCGCCCCGCACGACCCCTACGATCAGGTGCTGTCGCGCAAGCTGATCCCGCCGGTCTGGTCGGACAACGCGAAGGCGAGCTGGGACCACGTGCTGGGCACCGACGCGCTGGGCCGCGACTACTTCTCGCGCCTGCTCTACGGCGCGCGCATCTCGCTGCTGATCGGCTTCACGGCGATGCTGATCTCGGGCGTGATCGGCACGACGATCGGCGTGCTGGCCGGCTATTTCGGCGGCCGGGTCGACATGGTGGCGAACTTCATCATCACGACGCGGCTCTCGATGCCGGTGGTGCTGGTCGCGCTGGCGGTGGTCAGCCTGGTCGGCTCGTCGCTGTCGGTGGTCATCTGGGTGCTGGGCCTGCTGATCTGGGACCGCTTCGCCGTCGTGATGCGCAGCGCCACGATGCAGGTGCGCGACCTCGACTTCGTCGCCTCGGCGAAGGCGCTCGGCTGCTCGACGCCGCGCATCCTGCTGACCGAGATCATGCCGAACATTGCCAACAGCCTGATCGTCGTCGCGACGCATCGAGATGGCGCACGCCATCATCCTGGAGGCCGCGCTGTCGTTCCTGGGCATGGGCGTGCAGCCGCCCGAGCCGAGCTGGGGGCTGATGATCTCCGAGGCCAAGGGCATGATCTTCTTCGAGGCCTGGCTGATCATGATCCCCGGCGTCGCGCTGTTCATGCTGGTGCTGTCGATCAACCTGCTGGGCGACGGCATCCGCGATGTCACGGCGCCCGGGGAACGGGGCTGAACGGGACATGAGCGAGCGCATCCTTGAGGTCGATGCAGCTGAACGTCGACATTCCCGTGTCGAACGGCATCCTGCACCCGGTGCAGGGCGTCTCGTTCCATGTCGACCGCGGCGAGACGCTGGCCATCGTCGGCGAGTCCGGCTGCGGCAAGTCGCTGACCTCGCTGGCCGTCATGGACCTGCTGCCGCCCAGGGCCAAGCGGGCGGCGAACACGCTGGAGCTGGACGGGCGCGACCTGACCGGGCTGTCGGAGCGCCGGATGTCGGACATCCGCGGCAACCGGATGAGCATGATCTTCCAGGAGCCGATGACCTCGCTGAACCCGGCCTACACGATCGGCGACCAGCTGACCGAGGCGCTGCGCCGGCACGAATCCGCGGGCCGGGCCGAGGCGCGCGAGCGGGCCGTCTACCTGCTGGAGAAGGTCGGCATCACCGGCGCCGCCGGCCGGCTCGGCCAGTACCCGCACCAGCTCTCGGGCGGGCTGCGCCAGCGCGTGATGATCGCGATGGCGCTGATGTGCGGCCCCGACCTCTTGATCGCCGACGAGCCGACCACGGCGCTGGACGTCACCATCCAGGCGCAGATCCTGCATCTGCTGGCCGACCTGCAGCGCGAGTTCCGCACCGGGCTGATCCTGATCACGCACGACCTCGGCGTCGTCAGCCGCGTCGCCGACAGGGTCGCCGTGATGTATGCCGGCCAGATCGTCGAGGAGGGCACCGCGCACCAGATCTTCGAGGCGCCCTCGCACCCCTATACGCAGGGCCTGCTGGCCTGCATCCCGATCCCGGGGCGAACGCCGCGCGGCTCGCATCTCGGCTCGATCGCCGGCATGGTGCCCTCGCTGGTCGGCGAATTCCGCGGCTGCCACTTCGCCGACCGCTGCCCATACGCGATGGACATCTGCCGCCGGGGCGAGATCGCGCTCCGCGAGGGCGCCGAGCTCGGCCACCGCTACCGATGCGTCCTCGACCCCGCGCGGACGGCGGCGAACATGGCCCGCCAGGAGCAGGACGAGGCCGAGAGCCGGGAGCGCGCCGGATGACCGACACCATCATCGAGGCCCGCGACGCCGCGCCGCACCTTCATGATCTCGGGCGGCTTCATGAAGCACAAGCGCGCGCTGCACGCGGTCAACGGCGTCGACCTCGTCATCGAGCGCGGCGAGGTGATGGCGCTGGTCGGCGAATCCGGCTGCGGCAAGACCACGCTCGCCAAGATGATGATGGGCCTGCTGGCGCCCACGGGCGGCGACGTGCTGCTGGAGGGCAAGCCGATCACCGGCACCGACCGGCTGACGGTCGCGCGCACGGTGCAGCCGATCTTCCAGGACCCCTATTCCTCGCTGAACCCGCGCAAGACCATCGGCTCGATCATCATGCTGCCGCTGCGCGTGCAGGGCGACCCCGAGCCCGCGACCTGGCGCCGCCGCACCGAGGAGATCATGGAGATGGTCGGCCTGGCGCGGCGCATGTTCAACAGCTATCCGAACCAGCTTTCCGGCGGGCAGCGCCAGCGCGTCGCCATCGCCCGCGCGCTGATCAACCGGCCGAAGATGGTCATCTGCGACGAGCCGACCTCGGCGCTCGACGTCTCGGTGCAGAGCCAGATCCTGAACCTGCTGCAGGACCTGCGCGCCGAGCTGGGCCTGACCTACCTGCTGATCAGCCACAACCTGGCGGTGGTCGAGCACATCGCGACGCGCGTCGCCGTCATGTATCTCGGCCGGATCGTCGAGCAGACCGACACCGCGTCGCTGTTCGACAGCCCGCGCCATCCCTATACGCAGGCGCTGCTCGGCTCGGTGCTGACGCCGGACCCCGGCAAGGGCGTGCCGGACACGCAGCTCGGCGCCGCCTATCCGAACCCGCTCGACATCCCCTCGGGATGCAGCTTCCATCCGCGCTGCCCGAAGGTGATGGAGCACTGCCCCCGCATCGACCCGCGCCCGATCCCGGTCCCCGGCGGCCGCGTCGAATGCCACCTCTACGACGAAGAGACGACACCGAAAGGAACCCTCGCCCATGCCCAGCCGTGACGACGCGGTCGCCCGCGCGACAGAGTATTTCGACAGCGGGACGTTCGAGGAGGAGCTCGGCCGCCGGGTCGCCATCCCGACCGAGAGCCAGGCGGCGCGCGGCCTGCCGCACTGCCGGCGCTATCTCGAGGAGGAGATGATCCCGGCCTTCGAGGCGATGGGCTTCGAGACGCGCATCTTCGACAACCCTGTCGAGACCTGCGGCCCGATCCTGCTGGCCACGCGCACCGAGGACCCCGGCCTGCCGACCGTGCTCGGCTACGGCCATGGCGACGTGATCCACGGGCTCGAGGATCTCTGGTCGAAGGGCGCGGGCCCGTGGCAGATCGCCCGCGACGGCGACCGCCTCTACGGCCGCGGCACCGCCGACAACAAGGGCCAGCACACCATCAACATGGCAGCCCTGCGCGCCGTGCTGGAGGAGCGCGGCAGCCTCGGCTTCAACGCCAAGTTCATGATCGAGACGGGCGAGGAGAACGGCTCGGCCGGCGTCCGCGCGGTGGTCGAGCAGAACCTCGACGCCTTCCGCTCGGACGTCTTCATCGCCTCGGACGGGCCGCGCACCCGGCCCGACCAGCCGACGATGAGCCTCGGCGCGCGCGGCGCGCAGAATTTCGAGCTGGTCTGCCACCTCCGCGACGGCGGCGGCAACCACTCGGGCAACTGGGGCGGCGCGCTGGCCGACCCGGCGGCGATCCTGGCCCAGGCCATCGCGACCATCGCCCCGAACGGCGAGATCCGCGTCCCCGAATGGCGGCCACAGCCGGTGCGGAACTCGTGGCGCGAGGCGTTGGCGGGGGTCACGCTCGACGGCGGCCCCGGCGGTCCGGAGGTCGACGCCGACTGGGGCGAGCCGGGCCTGACCCCGGCCGAGCGCGTGCACGCCTGGAACTCGTTCGCCGTGCTGGCGATGATCTCGGGCAATCCCGGCCAGCCCGGTGAACGCCATCGCGCCATGGGCGCGGGCGCACTGCCAGCTCCGCTACATCGCCGGGACGGATGTCGACGACATCCTGCCGGCGCTGCGCCGCCACCTCGAGGCGAACGGCATCACCCGCGTCGAGGTAAACCCGCCGCCGCCCGAGAACGCCGGCGGCTTCGCCGCCAGCCGCACCGAGCTGGACGCCCCCTGGGCCGCCTGGACGCGCGAGGCGCTGACCCGCGCCACCGGGCGAGACGCCCGCAATCATTCCGCAGATGGGCGGCTCGATCTGCAACGAGGTGTTCACCGACACGCTGGGCATCCCGGCGATCTGGATCCCGCACTCGTATCGCGGCTGCTCGCAGCACGCGCCCGACGAGCACGTCCTGCTGCCGCAGTGCCGCGAGGCGCTGCAGGTGATGGCCGGGCTCTACTGGGACCTCGGCGACCCGGCTGTCCCGCACCCGTGACGGCCTGCCCCGCCGCGATCCCGACCTGAGGAGACTGGAGAGACCATGCAAGGCATCATCACGGCCCCGCAGCCCGAGGCGGTCGAGGCGGGCGCCGACGTCCTGCGCGAGGGCGGCAACGCCGTGGACGCCGCCGTCGCCTGCGCGCTGGTGCAGACGGTCGTCGACCCGATCATGTGCGGGCTCGCCGGCTTCGGCACCATGCAGGTCTGGATGCCGGGCGACGGCAACGGGGGCGGCACGCACGCCTGCATCGACTTCCACGGCCGGGCGCCGGCCGCCTGCCGCCCGGACATGTGGGCCGACATCGTCCTCGGCGAGGCCGAGGACGGGTTCGGCTTCCTGCTGAAGGGTGCCGTCAACGAGATCGGCTACCAGTCGATCATGACGCCGCAGACCATCCGGGCGCTGGATACGGCGCTGTCGAGGCACGGCACGCGGCGGCTCGCCGACCTGCTGGCGCCGGCCATCGCCTATGCCGAGGACGGCTTCGCCGTTCGCCCGCATGTCAGCAATTTCTGGAACGAGGTGCCGGGCGCCGGCCGCGTGCCGCATATCGAGTTCGTCACCCGCTTCCCGGCGACGCGCGCCATCTACTGCCACGAGGACGGCCGGCCGCGAAAGGTCGGCGAGCGCCTGCGCAACCCCGAGATGGGCCGGACGCTCCGCCGCATCGCCGAGCACGGCGTCGACGATTTCTACACCGGCGCCATCGCGCGCGAGATCGCCGCCGACATGGGGGCGAACGGCGGGCTGCTGGCCGCCGACGACCTGGCGGCCGTCGCGCCGGTCGATGCGGGGCCGCTCTGGGGCACGTATCGCGGGCACCGCGTCGCCACCAACAACCCGCCGGGCGGCGGCGTGATGATCCTCGAGATGCTGAACATCCTCGAGAACTTCGACCTGGCCGGCATGGGCCACAACTCGGCGGAATACGTCGCCACCGTCTCGGAGGCGATGAAGATCGCGACCGTCGACAAGGATACCAAGGTCGGCGACCCGCGCTTCGTCGATGTCCCCGTGGCCGAGCTGACCTCGAAGGACTACGCCGCCAGGATGGCCGAGCGCATCCGCCGCGGCGAGAAGACCCATGTGCCGCGTCTCAACAGCGGCGGCGAGGAATCGAAGGACACGACGCATATCTGCGTCGTCGACGGGCAGGGCAACGCGGTCTCGGTCACGCACTCGATCGGCATGCCGTCGGGCGTCGTCACGCCGGGCCTCGGCTTCATGTACAATGGCTGCATGGGCGTCTTCGACCCGCGCCCCGGCCGCGCCGGCTCGCTGGCGCCGGGCAAGGCGCGGTTCACGGCAATGTGCCCGACGATCCTGTTCGATGGCGACCAGCCGTGGTTCGTCACCGGCGCGCCGGGCGGCACCTACATCACCATGGGCGTGCTGCAGGGCATCCTGAACGCCGTCGACTTCGGCATGTCCGCCGCCGAGGCGGTTGCCGCACCCCGCTTCTGCACGACCTCGGACACGATCGACGTCACCAACCGCATCCTGCGCCGCACAGAGCGGGGTTTGCGCGAGATGGGCTATGCCGTGCGCCGCTCGGCGCTCAGCTACGGCTTCGCCGGCGTGCACGCCCTCAGGCGCACCGCGGCCGGCTGGGACGGCGGCGCCGATCCCGGCCGCGACGGCATGGCCGTCCGCGTCTGACGCGGGCAGCGCCTGCCCGGCGCCGCGCCGCGCCGGCCCGTGACGCGCCGGCCCGTGACGTGCGCCCGTCGCCCGCCGCTCACGGCATGGGCGCGGTGTCGTTAACTCCGCCTTAACCCTGCCGGCGTATTACCCCATCCCATAGGGAGCGGCGGGTGAGAGCCGTCCGTCCCCTGTGCGCGCACGAAACCGCGCCCCGGTGCCTGGCACACCGGTGCGCATCCCGCTCCGCAAGGGGCACCCACGGCCGGCCGGCCGTGTTTCTTTCGCGAGGCGCCGGACCGCAGCGCCCATTGGCGCCGGAACTCCGGGCACGCAAGCAGCGAGGGCAGGCGCCATCCAGGCGCCCAGTGCCCTTCCCTACACGAGACCAGTCGATGATCGGACACCCGAAACCGGGCGATCCGCGCCTCGGCACGCTCGCCCGCCATCCGATCCCGCCATCGCACCGCCCGGCAAGATGCGTTCTCGTACGCACCGCTTCGTCACGGGGGCACGCAAGCTCGCACCCGACAGGCATCCCCGCGCGAGCCGGCAATCCCTCCTGACGGACCATCATCCCCTGTCGGGCCAATCCTCCACGCCGGTCGCCCCGGGCCTCGGAAGCGACGCCACACCTCCCGCCACCCGCACAGGCGGCGACCTTGTCCGGCGCGACGGGAGCGTCACTGCCAACCCACATCCGATTGACATATGATATATCGTATGCCGCAATGCGTTCCCAGGTTCCCGGGACAGGAGTCGCCACGGGACGCAACGACAGGGCAACGGAGGTGGACACCATGACGGGACGCATGATCCTCGCGGCGGCGGCCGCGACACTCGCGTTCGGCGCGCTGCAGGCCGAGGCGCAGGAAAAGAAGGACCTGCTCGACACGATCAAGGAGCGCGGCACGCTGAACTGCGGCACGCTCGACTACCTGGCCGGCGTCGGCTTCCTGAACGACAAGGGCGAGTGGTCGGGCTTCGACGTCGACTTCTGCAAGGCGGCCGCGGCGGCGATCCTGGGCGACGCGACCAAGGTCAAGTTCGTCGCCACCACCGGCGCCAACAAGTTCCCGGTGCTCGAGTCCGGCGAGATCGACATCCTGTCGCGCAGCGTCACCGACACGATCTCGCGCGAGACGGCAATGGGCATGGACTATATCGGTCCGAACCACCTGACCGGGCAGGGCTTCATGGTGCACGGCGACACCGGCGTCAGCAAGATCGAGGACCTCGACGGCGCCACGATCTGCGTCCTTTCGGGCACCGTCACCGAGCGCTACCTCGCCGACTGGTTCCGGGCGCACGACATGACCTTCTCGCCGGTCGCGGCCGAGGATTCGGACGCGATGTTCTCGATGTATTTCGACAATCGCTGCGACGCGGTGACGATGGAGCCGCCGTACCTGGCAATCCGCCGCGCCCGCTCCGAGAAACCGGACGAGAGCGTGATCCTGGACACGCTGATCGCCAAGTCCTTCGAGGCGCCCGTCATCCTCGAGGGCAATCCCAAGCTGCGCGAGGTGCTGCAGTGGACGCACTGGGGCATGGTCACGGCCGAGGAGCTGGGCATCACCCAGGCCAATGTCGAGGAGATGGCCAAGACTTCGCAGGACCCGGTCGTGCGCCGCTTCCTGGGCGTCGACGAGACCATCGGCAAGGACATGGGCGTCGCCAATGACTGGATGGTCAACGTCATCAAGGCCGTCGGCAACTATGGCGAGTTCTACGAGCGCAATCTCGGCAAGGGCTCGCAGCTCAACGTGCCGCGCGGCATGAACGCGCTCTACCGTGACGGCGGCGCGATGATCGCGCCCGGCTGGCAGTAAGGCCGGGCCGGCACGGTGCAGCAGGGCGGCCCGGACATGCCGAGGCGCGCGCGGCCGCGCCTCTTCGCCCGGGTCGGCTGGCCCGGCGGGGTGGGGCGTGCTCTGGGGCGCCCCGACATCCGCGCGCAGGCCCTGTTCCTGATCGTGCTCGCGATCCTGGCGGTGGTGGTCTGGCAGACCGCCACCGCGAACCTGACCAAGCTGTCGGTCAACACCGGCTACGAGTTCCTGCTCGAGCCCGCGCCCTTCGAGCTGGGCGAGACGCCGATCCCCTACAAGGCCGGCGACACCTACCTGCGCGCCTTCGTCGTCGGCACGCTGAACACGCTCAAGGTCGCGGTGCTGGGCATCGTGCTCTCGAGCGTTCTGGGGCTGCTGATCGCGCTCGGCCAGCTCTCGCCCTCGATCATGCTGGCGCGCCTCTGTCGCGGCTATATCGAGGTGCTGCGAAACGTCCCGCTGCTGTTGCAGCTCATCTTCTGGCACACCTTCCTGACGCGGACGCTGCCGACGGTACGCAACGCCCTGTCGCCCGTCGACGGCGTCTATCTCACGAACCGCGGCCTCTACCTGCCCGTCCCGGTCGACGATCCGGCCTATGTCTGGGTCGGCCTCGCCGCCCTGGTCGGCTTGGCATTGGCGGCCGGCGCCGTCCTCCGGGCGCGCCGGCGGCAGGCGCGCACGGGCCGCCCGCAGCCGGCCGGCACGATCGCCCTGGCGCTGTTCCTCGCGCCGCCCCTGCTGGTCTTCCTGGCCGCCGGCGCGCCCTTCGCGCTGGACCTGCCCGCGCTGAAGGGCTTCAACTTCCAGGGCGGCATCTCGCTGACGCCCGAGTTCGCCGCGATGCTGCTGGGGCTGACGCTCTACACCGCCACCTTCAACGCCGAGATCATCCGCGCCGGCATCCTGGGCGTGTCCCGGGGGCAGAGCGAGGCGGGGATGGCGCTGGGCCTGAAGCGCGGACAGGTCATGCGCAAGATCGTGATGCCGCAGGCGCTGCGCATCATCATCCCGCCGATGACGAACTCGTACCTGAACCTGACCAAGGAAAGCTCGCTGGCCGTCGCCATAGGCTACCCGGAGATCGTCCGCGTCGCCAACATCACGCTGGCCGAGACCAGCCAGGCGCTCGAGTGCATCTCGATCATCATGCTCATCTACCTCACCCTCAGCCTGATCACGGCGCTGATCCTGAACTGGGCGAACGCCCGCGCGAAGCTGGTCGAGCGATGACCGCGCTGGCCCGCCAGCTTCGCCCGTTCTTCGCCCCGTTCTTCCCGGGCCCGCTGGTCGGCGCGCTGAACCTCGCCGTGCTGGCGCTGTTGCTGGTCGTAATCCCGCCGCTGCTCGATTGGGCGGTGTTCTCGGCCGTCTGGTCGGCCGACGACATGAACGGCTGCCCGCCCGGCAGCGGCGCCTGCTGGGCCTTCATCGGCGACAAGGTGCGGCTGATCCTGTTCGGCCGGTTTCCCTATGACGAGCAGTGGCGCGCCGCGCTGGCGACGCTGGTGCTGGTCGTGCTGGTCGTGCTCTCGCTCGACCCGCGCTTCTGGCGGCGCTGGCTGGCGGCCGCCTGGGCTGCCGGCATTGCCGTCTACTCGGTCCTGATGTGGGGCGGCGTGCTGGGCCTGACCTTCATCGAGAGCTCGTACTGGGGCGGGCTGCCTCTGACGGTGCTGCTGACGATCTTCGGCGTCTTCTTCGGCCTGATGATAGCGGTTCCGGTGGCGCTGGCGCGGCACTCGGACCTGCCGGTGTTCAAGTGGGCAGCCACGCTCTATGTCGAGCTGGTCCGCGGCGTGCCGCTGATAAGCGTGCTGTTCATGGCCTCGGTGCTGCTGCCGGTGTTCCTGCCCGACGGGCTGACGCCGAACGGGCTGGGGCGCGTGCTGGTCGGCATCGTCTTCTTCTTCGCCGCCTACATGGCCGAGGTGCTGCGCGGCGGCCTGCAGGCAATCCCCCGTGGCCAGGTCGAGGCGGCGCGCGCGCTGGGTGTCGGCTACTGGGTGCTGGTGGGGCGGATCGTCCTGCCGCAAGCCTTCGAGATCGTGCTGCCGGCGATGATCAACCTGGTCATCGGCGCGCTCAAGGGCACCTCGCTGGTGGTGATCGTCTCGATGATGGACCTGCTGGGGGCGGCCAAGGCGGCGCTGGCCGACCCCGACTGGATCGGCTTCTACGTCGAGGCCTACGTTTTCGCCGCCGCCATCTACGCGGTTATGTGCGGCGCGATTTCCTTGTACGGCCGCCGCATCGAGGGTCGGCTGAGGAGCGCACGCGGACGATGAACGATCATCCCCTCATTCCGGACGATATCCTGGGCGCGCTGCCGCGCGGCGTGTCACTGACAGATCGCGTGTACGAACGGCTGCGGCGCGGCCTGATCGTCGGCGCCTGGGCGCCGGGCGACCGGCTGTCGGCCCGCGCCATCGCCCGCGACATGGAGGTCAGCCTGACGCCCGTGCGCGAGGCCATGCTTCGCCTGGCCAACGAGGGCGCGCTGGAGCTCTCCGAGACCCGCAGCTTCCGCGCGCCCGTGCTGACCCGGGCGGAATACGAGGAAGTGCTGCGCATCCGCCTGGCTCTCGAGCCGATGGCCGCCGCGCGCGCCGCCGAGCGCATCACGCCCGAAACCCTCGAGACGATCGAGGCGTTCAACGAACACCTGGCCGAGATGCTCCAGGCTGACGCCTATGCCGAGGCGTGGGAAGCCGATTCCGAGTTCCACCTGTCGATCTACGACGCCGCGGAGCAGCCCCTGCTGCGGTCGATGATCCAGAGCCTGCTGCTGCGCGTCGGGCCCACCCGGACCCGGCTGCCGCGCGACTATCGCAAGTCGCTGGCCGGCTACAACCACCACCGCCGCATCGTCGCGGCGCTGGGCACGGGCGACCCGGACGCGGCGCACGAGGCGATGACCGCCGATCTGACCTGCGGCGCCACCAGGGTGTTCGAGACGCTATCGGACTGACGCCGCGGCGGCCCCTCGCGGGCGCCAGCATGAAGGAGACGGACATGACCAACGAACGCGCGGCATTCCCCGCCGGAGGAATGGGCTGGGACGCGCTCAGGTCCGAGATGCGCCGCCGCTCGGCGGACGACATCGACTGGCGCCGCGGGCGGACGCCGCTCTTTGTCTTCCAGTGCGACGAGGAGACCTACGAGATCGGCCGCAAGGCGTATTTCGAGTTCTTCACCGAGAACGCGCTGGGCCGGAAGCGCGCCTTCTACGGGCTGGGCGAGATGGAGCGCGACGTGCTCGACTACGGGCTGTCGCTGTTCAACGCCCCCGAGGGCGCCGAGGGCGCGTTCACCACGGGCGGCAGCGAGAGCATCTTCATGGCCATCAAGGCCGCGCGCGACGAGCTGCGCGCCCGCGCCGGCTTCCGGCCCGACATCGACAGGCTGAACCTGGTCATGCCGATCACCGCGCATCCCGGCTTCGACAAGGCTGCCGACGCCATGGACATCGAGATCCGCCGTGGCGACGTCGACGAGGACCGCCGCGCCGTCCTCGATTCGCTCCGCCCGCTGATCGACGAGCGCACCGTCGCCATCGTCGGCTCGGCGCCGTGCTTTCCGCACGGCGTCATCGACCGGATCGACGACCTGTCGCAGCTGGCGCTCGACACCGGCGTGTGGCTGCATGTCGACGCCTGCGTCGGCGGCTGGCTCGCGCCCTGGTTCACGCGGATCGGCCGGCCGACGCCGGATTTCGACTTCCGCTTCCCGGGCGTCCGCTCGATCTCGGCCGATCTGCACAAGTTCGGCTTCACGCCAAAGCCCGCCTCGACCGTCTTCTACCGCGACGCCGAGGACCTGGCCCGCGCGACCTTCAAGGCCGATGCCTGGCCGAACGGCCTTTTCGAGACGCCGACGCTGACCGGCACACGGCCGGGTGGCGCCGTCGCCGCCTCCTGGGCCGTGCTGAACCATCTGGGCGCGAAGGGCTACAGCGACATCGCGCGCCGGCTCTCGGCGATGACGGACGCCTATGTCGCCGGGATCGAGGCGCTCGGCATGCGCATGATCGCCCGGCCGGATTTCTCGATCATCAACTACACCGCCGACGACGTCGACATCTTCCAGGTCGCCGAGGCGATGGCGACGAGGGGCTGGCTGCCGGGCCTGACGCGCAACCCGAAGGGAATGCACGCCATGATGTCACTGCTGCACGAGGAACCCCGCGAGGAGTTCCTGGCCGATCTCGGCGAGGCGCTCTGCACCGTTCGGTGCGGGGCGAAAGATCCCGCCACGATCCAGGCGATCTACTGACCGCGGGCCACCGAGCCCACATGCCCCGGGGCATATCCCCGGTTCGGGACGCCCTCGTCATCCACGGGACGGGATCACCCTATCTCGCTCGCCTCGACGTGACCCGCCGGGGACGTTCAGGGGGTTCAGGCGCAGGATTCGGGACGAGTGCCGCAGGAGACCGGGGGCGGACCACGGGGCCGGAGACGGGGCCCGGAAACGGGGCCGGAAACGGGAACGCGTTTCGGGCGGCCTCGCGAAGCGCCTGCATCCCGGCTACTCGGCGGCGTCCAGCCCGATCATGCCGCCGGACTGGTGCTCCCACAGCCGGGCATAGATGCCGCCGCGCCCCAGCAGCGCGTCATGCGTGCCTTCCTCGACGATCCGCCCCTCGTCCATGACGACGATCCGGTCCATCGCCCGGACGGTCGACAGGCGGTGCGCGATAGCCAGCACCGTCCGCCCGGTCATGAAGTCGTGCAGCGTCTGCTGGATCTCGGCCTCGACCTCGGAATCGAGCGCCGAGGTCGCCTCGTCCAGCACCAGGATCGGCGCGTCCTTCAGCACCGCGCGGGCCAGCGCGATGCGCTGGCGCTGCCCGCCGGAGAGCTTGACGCCCCGCTCGCCCAGGTGCGCCTCGTAGCCGGTGCGGCCGCGCGGGTCGTGCAGCTCGCGGATGAAATGGTCGGCCCGCGCCTGCCGGGCGGAGGCGACGGCCGCCTCGCGTCCGGCATCGGGCCGGCCATAGAGGATGTTGTCCAGCGCCGAGCGGTTGAACATCGCGGTGTCCTGCGTGACGACCGAGATGTGCCGGCGCAGCCCCTCCTGCGTCAGCCCGCGGATGTCGCGGCCGTCCAGGAGGATGCGGCCCGCCTCGACATCGTCCAGCCGCGCCAGCAGGCGGATCAGCGTCGACTTGCCGGCGCCCGAGCGCCCGACCAGCCCGACGCGCTCGCCCGGCGCGATCGACAGCGTGACGCCGTGCAGCCCGCCGCCGGTCTCGCGGCCATAGCCGAAATGCACGTCCTCGAACATGATGGCGCCGGCCACCGTTCCCGGCGGCGTCGCGTCCGGCGCGTCGCGCAGCCGGTGCGCCGGCGTCAGCGTGCGCATGCCGTCCTCGATGATGCCGACATTGGCGAAGATCTGCATGGCCGTGAACGACAGCCAGCCGGACATCTGGCTCAGCCGCGTCGCCAGCATGGCGGAGATGGCGATGGTGCCGGGGCTGCCCTGGCCGATCGACCACAGCCAGATCGAGGCGCCGATCAGCACCGCCGGCAGGATGCCGCCGAGGATCGCCAGCCCCGTCCGGAAGACCCAGACCATGCCGCCGAAATCCAGCGCCGCGCTTCGGTAGCGGTCGATCGAGCCGCGCGCAGCCACCTCCTCGCGGTCGGTGTGTGCGAACAGCTTGACGGTCGGCATGTTCGACAGCGTGTCGACGAGCTGGCCCGACAGGCTGGCCCGCGCCTCGGCCCGCGCCGCGGCGCGCCGGCGCACCTTGGGCAGCATCCAGGCGACCCAGGCGGCATAGACCGCGAACCAGCCCAGCAGCACCAGCATCAGCCGCCAGTCGGCGCTCGACAGCACCGCCAGCGCGCCGAGCACCGCAGCGGCGCCGAAGCTGATCGAGTTGACGAACTCGGTCACGGCCTCGACGATGGCGTTCGCGGTCTGGCTCTGCTTCTGGCTGATGCGGCCGGCGAAATCGTCCTCGAAGAAGCGCAGCGACTGGCCCAGGGTGTGCCGGTGCAGGCGCCAGATCGACAGCGGGAACAGCCCCGGCTGCAGCGTCACGCTGACGAAGCCCGAGGACATGATCATCAGCCCCGGACGGATGACCAGGAAGAAGGCCAGGATCGCGGCGATCGCCGCCCAGTGGTCGGCGATGAAGGTGCCGGGCGCGCCCGCGGCCGTCGCATCGACCGCCCAGCCGGTCAGCAGCGCCCCCGCCGCCTCGGCCAGCCCCGTCAGCACCGACGTCACCAGCAGCAGCCCGATCGCCTTGCCGGACCCCTTCAGCGCCCAGCGCAGGAAGGCCCGGAAGGTCCGGGGCGGCGCCGTCCGGTCGGACGGGAAGGGATCGACGAGGCTTGCGAACCAGGCGCGCATCGGAACTCCGTCGGCCGGTCGACCGCCGGATCAACCTAGTGCGTCGTCCGCCGCGCGCAATGGAGCGGCCGCCCGCCCGTCACCGCCCGCGCCCCGGGTTCAGGAGCCGATCCGCCCGCCATCCTCACGGGTGACGACCACCACCGAGGGCCTGGGCGGCATCCCCTCGCGAAAATCCGGCCAGCGGGTCGACGGGTCGGCGTAGGTCGAGACGCGGCCGAAGCCGGGCCAATCCTTGCCGCCGTCGCCCGGATGCTGGACCGAGAGAAACAGCGCCTTCCCGTCGGCGGTGAAGCACGGCCCGCACATCTCGGCGCCGACGGGCACGCGGTAGAACAGCCTTGACGTGCCGCGGGCCTCGCCCTCGGTGTCGACCGCCCAGAGCCCGTCGCTGCGCCCGCCGCGCTTGTAGTCCAGCCCGTCGGTCGCCACCCACAGCCGCCCGTCGGCGTCGATGGCGCAGTTGTCCGGGTTGCCGAACCAGCCGTTCTCGCTGGTGCCCGGCGCGAAGGTGGCGCCGACCTCGGCGACGGCGGGGTCGCCGCATTTCAGAAGGATGGTCCACTGCATCCGGTCGGCGGCGAAGTCGCCATCCGGCGCGATCATCTCGATGATGTGGCCGAAGACATTGTCGGCGCGCGGGTTGGCGGCGTTCTCGTCGCCCGGCTTGCGCTTGGTGTTGTTCGTCAGCATCGCATAGACGCGGCCGGTCTTCGGATTGGCCTGCACGTCCTCGGGACGGTCCATCGGCGTTGCCTGCAGCCGGTCGGCGGCCAGCCGGGTCTTCACCATCACCTCGCCCTGGTCGCGAAAGCCGTTCTCCGCCGTCAGCGGCCCCTGCCCGTGCACCAGGGGCAGCCACTGCATCGTGCCGTCGGCGTCGTAGTGCGCGACCGAGAGCGTGCCCTTGTCCAGCATGTCGGGGTCGGGGCTCGCCGGGTCGAAGGCCGCGTCCGTGACGAAGCGATAGACGTACTCGAATCGCTCGTCGTCGCCCATGAAGACGACCACGCGGCCGTCCCCGTTGACCACCGTCTCGGCGCCCTCGTGCTTCAGCCGGCCCAGCGCCGTGCGCTTGACCGGCGTCGAGGCCGGGTCGGCCGGGTTCACCTCGACCACCCAGCCAAAGCGGCTCGGCTCGTTCGGCTCCTTCGACAGGTCGAAGCGGTCGTGGACCTTCGCCCAGGAATACCAGCCGCCCGGCACCCCGTAGCGGCTGTAGAGCACCCTGGCGGGGTCATCCGCGGCACCGTCTCCCTTCGCGGCGTCTCCCGTGAAGTAGCCGTCGAAGTTCTCCTCGGCCATCAGCCATGTGCCCCATGGCGTGATGCCGCCGGCGCAGTTGTTCAGCGTGCCTAGGACCCTGGTGCCGGACGGGTCGGCGCCGGTCTTAAGCGCGTCGTGCCCGGCGGCCGGGCCCGAGACGCGCATCTCGGTCGCGGGCGTGATGCGGCGGTTGTGCCTGCCGCCGGCGACGGTCTGCCAGATGCCGTCGGCGCCGCGTGCGATCTCGATGACGGTGCCGCCATGCGCCATCATCTCGATCTCGACCAGGTCGCGCGACATCGCGCCATCCTGCACGGCCATCTCCGGGAACATCAGCTCGGCGTTCGTGTACTCGTGGTTGACGACCAGGAGCAGCCGGTCCGGGTCGTCCGGCGCGTCCGGGTGCGGCACGGTGCCGACATAGTCGTTGTTGTAGCCGAACTGCCCCGCCTGCGCCTCGGCCGACTGGGCCGCCGGGTCAAAGGCCGGCGCACCCGCCACCACCGCGTCGCCCCAGCGGATCAGCACCGTCTCGACATGCCCGGGCGCGACCGCCGAGTCGGCCGAGACCGTCGCCTTGAGCTCGTCGAAGCCGAAGGCGCTCGCGGCCGCCCGCGCCTCGCGCGGCAGGAAGGCGGCCGGGCCCGCGATCGCCGAGATCGCGGTGACGCCGAGCGCGCCCTTCATCACGTCGCGCCGGCTGAAGCGGGCGGCGATGACGTCGCCGATCGTCGGCGTCGCCGACGGGTTGCGGCCGGCGTCCTCGGCGGCATCGGCGCGCTGCGAGCGGGTCGCGGGGTCGTGGATGGTGAACTTCATGTCGCGGTCTCCTGGCATCCGGGCGCGGCGACCAGTCCTCGCCGCGCTCTCCCCTGCCATCCTGCCATCATCCTGTGCCAGCCCCGTGACAGCGGGGCGACAGCTCGCTTGCAGGTACGCATCTTCACGGCTTTTGCGCCGGCCGCTTGCCGCTATCCTGCCCAAAACCGCGGAGGAGAGCGATGGCCGATCGACCCGAACCCTGGACCTGGCCCGAGGAGCGGGTGCGCGCCATCGTCGGCAAGGTCCGCGCCGGCCGCTCGCTGAAGCCCGACGCGTGGCCGGGCGGCGCGCGCTGCGCGGTGGCGCTGTCCTTCGATTCCGACCACGAGACGCTGACGCTCCGGCACGGCACAGCCTCGCCCGGCAAGCTGAGCCAGGGCGAGTACGGCGCGCGCGTCGCCGTGCCGCGCATCCTCGAGCTGCTGGGCAGGCAGGGCGTGCCGGCGACGTTCTTCGTGCCCGCCGTCACGGCGACGCTCTACCCCGACGAGCAGCGCCGGGTTATCGCCGAGGGGCACGAGATCGGCATCCACTCGTGGATCCACGAGATGAACTCGACGCTGGACCCGGCGGTCGAGCGCGACCTCGCCTTCCGCGCCGCCGACCGTCTGGAGGCGGTCTGCGGCGTCCGCCCGGTCGGCATCCGCACGCCCTCCTGGGATTTTTCGCAAGCGACGCTGTCGATCACGCGCGAACTGGGCCTGGTCTACGATTCGTCGCTGATGGCCGACGACGATCCCTACGAGCTGCTCGAGGACGGCCAGCCGACCGGCGTGGTCGAGCTGCCCGTCGAGTGGATCCGCGACGACGCGCCCTACTGGACGATGGATTTCGCGCGCGGCCTGATCCCGCACTCGGCGCCCTCGGCGGTGCTCGAGATCTTCCAGCGCGAGTTCGACCGGGCGCATGCCGAGGGCGGGCTTTTCCTGCTGACCATGCACCCGCACATCACCGGTCACCGCTCGCGCATCGGCGTGCTGGGCGCGCTGATCGCGCATATCCGCGCGGCGGGCGACGTCTGGTTCGCCACCCATGCCGAGATCGCGCGCTACTGCCGCGAGCAGGCCTGCGTGACGCCCTGATGGTGATCGGGAAGAGGCTGCACCGGCGCCAGCCGAAGGCATCGTCATGCCCGGCTCGACCGGGCATCTCGCGCGTGCGGGCAGTGCCCGACCAGGGTCGGCGGCGGCAATCCCGCGCGGCACCGCTCAGTCGAAGCGGTAGAACGCCTCGTAGATCGGCCCCAGCATCTCCTCGTCGAACAGGCTCGACACCGAGGTATCGTTCTTCACGTTCAGGATCGCCTGGGCGAACAGCGGCGCGATCGAGACGATGCGAATGTTGGGGCAGTCCTTCACCGCCTGCTTCGGCTCGATCGAATCGGTCGTGACCAGCGACTTCAGCACCGAGTTCGACACGCGCTCGACGGCCGGGTCGGACAGAACGCCGTGGCTGATATAGGCGTGCACCTCGGCGGCGCCCTTCTCCATCAGGAGCTCGGCGGCGCGGCAGAGCGTGCCGGCCGTGTCGCAGATGTCGTCGACGATGATGCAGACGCGGTTCTCGACATCGCCGATGACCGTCATCGATTCGATCTCGCCGGCTCGCGCGCGGCGCTTGTCGACGATCGCCAGCCCTGCATCCAGCCGCTTGGCCAGATCGCGCGCCCGCAGCACGCCGCCCACGTCCGGCGAGACGACGGTCAGGTTCGACCTGTCCGCCATGTTGTGCTTTAGGTCCAGCGCGAAGACCGGCGCCGCGTAGAGGTTGTCGGTCGGGATGTCGAAGAAGCCCTGGATCTGCCCGGCGTGCAGGTCCATCGTCAGGACGCGCGTGACACCCGCCTGCTGGATCAGGTCGGCGACCAGCTTGGCGGTGATCGGCGTGCGCGCCGCCGTCTTCCGGTCCTGCCTTGCATAGCCGAAATAGGGCATGACAGCCGTGATCCGCTTGGCCGAGGCGCGCTTAAGCGCGTCGGTTATGATCAGCAACTCCATCAGGTTGTCGTTCGACGGGCTGGAGGTCGGCTGGATGATGAAGACGTCCTGGCCCCGGACGTTGTCGTAGATTTCGACGAAGATCTCGCTGTCGTTGAACCGTTCGACGCGTGCCGAGGTCAGCTTGATCTTCTTGCCCTGGTAGACCGAGATCCGGCGCGCCATCGCCTCGGCCAGCGGCCGGTTGGCGTTGCCGGCAATGAGGTGCATGGATTCTTCGTTCACGCCAGTCCTCCCACGCTGCCCTCCTCGCCGGGCGCGGGTTGCTTAGCAGCCGTGATGGCGATTGCAAAGGTACCGTGACACTGCCGACGGCGGCGTTCAGCGAGCATCAACGTTCTGAAATCATGGAATTTTCAACAAGTTCCGCACGGTTCGCGCGTCAGGCCGCCTCTCGGACGCCGGGCTCAGCGGTCCGACTCGCGCCAGCGCGGGTTGATCCACGGCTCGCGATTGGCGCGCGGCAACGGCTCGCGGCCCAGGATGAGGTCGGCGGCCCTTTCGCCGACCATGATCGACGGCGCGTTCAGGTTGCCGTTGGTGATCCTCGGGAAGATCGAGCTGTCGGCCACCCGCAGGCGCTCGACGCCGATGACCCGGCACTCGGGGTCGACCACGGCGTCTGGGTCGTCGGCGCAGCCCATGCGGCAGGTGCCGCAGGGGTGATAGGCGCTCTCGACGTTCTCGCGGATGAAGCCGTCTATCTCGTCGTCGCTGCGGACATCCGGGCCGGGCTGGATCTCGGGGCCGCGAAACTCGTCGAAAGCAGGCTGCGCGAAGATCTCGCGGGTCAGCCGGATGCAGTGGCGGAACTCGGCCCAGTCCTGCGCGGTGCTCATGTAGTTGAACAGAATGCGCGGCGGCTCCTTCGGGTCAGACGAGCGCAGCGTGACGGCCCCCCGCGAGGGCGAGCGCATCGGCCCGACATGCGCCTGGAACCCGTGACCCTTCAGCGCTGCCTTGCCGTCGTAGCGGACCGCGATCGGCAGGAAGTGGTACTGGATGTCGGGGTAGTCGATGCCGGCCGCCGAGCGCAGGAAGGCGGCCGCCTGGAACTGGTTCGAGGCGCCCGGCCCGTCGCGCATCAGGAGCCATTGCAGGCCGACCCAGAACTTTCCCATCGGGTGCCAGTAGCGGTAGAGCGTGATCGGCTTGGTGCAGGCCTGCTGGATGTAGAGCTCGAGATGATCCTGCAGGTTCTGCCCGACGCCCGGCCGGTCGGCGACGACGGGCACGCCAAAGCCGGCGATATGCGCCGCCGGGCCGATGCCGGACAGCATCAGCAGCTTTGGCGAGTTGATCGACGAGGCGGCGAGGATGACCTCGCGGGCCGCCCGCACGATCTCGACCCGGCCGCCGCGCTCGACCTCGACGCCGGTGGCGCGGCCTTCCTCGATGACGACGCGCCGGGCGAGGCAGCGGAGCATCGTGCAGTTGCCGCGCTTCAGCGCCGGCTTCAGGTAGGCGTTTGCGGCCGACCAGCGCCGGCCGCGCCAGACCGTCATGTCCATCGGGCCGAAGCCCTCCTGCTGGACGCCGTTGTAGTCGGGCGTCAGCTCGAAGCCCGCCTGCCGCCCGGCCTCGATGAAGGCGGCGTTCAGTGCGTTCTCGCGGCGCGCGCGGGTGACGTGCAGCGGGCCCGAGCGGCCGCGCCAGCCGGGATCGCGCTCGTCGGCGGGCCCGTGCCAGTTCTCCATCCGCTCGAAATAGGGCGCGACGTCGGCGAAGGACCAGCCGGTCGCGCCCGCCTCGGCCCAGGCGTCGTAGTCGCGCGCATGGCCGCGGACATAGACCATGCCGTTGATCGAGGACGACCCGCCAATGACGCGGCCGCGCGGCACCGGAAAGACGCGCCCGCCCAGGTGCGGCTCGGGCTCGGTGACAAAGCCCCAGTGGTAGCGCGGCATGTTCATCGGATAGCTGAGCGCGCCCGGCATCTGGATGAACGGCCCGCGGTCCGAGCCGCCATATTCCAGCACCAGCACCGAGGCGCCCGCCTCGGACAGCCGGGCCGCCATCGCCGAGCCGGCGGATCCCGACCCGACGATGATGTAATCGGTCTGCATTTCTACCCGCATCAGACGATGCGGTCGCGCGTGGCGCGACCTCAGAGGCCCAATCGGCCGAGTCGGTGAGCGATCTTCCTGTAGACCACCGGCGGAAGGATATCCCGGACGAGTGCCCGCCGGGCCACCAGCCGGTCGGCCGCGTCCGCCGTGCCGGGGCGCGGCTTGAACAGCGTCGTGTGGGACTTGCGGGTGTCGTCCCAGGTCGCGGTGTAGTAGTAGAGCGCGATCGAGAGGCGCGGTTTCCCCTCGGGGTGGTTCACCGGTTCGGGATTGCCGTGGAACGTGTCCGACCCGGTCGAAAAGCACACCATCCTGTTGCGGACAGGGACGAAGCTGGCCTCCTTCTTCGTCATCTGCTTGTCCCAGATTTCGAAGGACCCGCCCCACTCCTCGCGCCAGTCGTCGTTCAGGTAGATCAGGACGTTCAGCCGGCGCTCGACCTTCATGTGCGAGTGGAAGTTGAAATCGGCATGAATATCGAGGTGGCCGCCGTTAGACACCCGATGGATTCCCGCCCCGGCATAGTAAGGGTCCGGTATCAGCCCCTTGATCCCGGTCATCTCCTCGAGAAACAGGATGAACGGCCGGGCGTTGAAGGCGTGGAACAGGCTCTTCGCGTAAAAAGGCAGCCTTTCCGGGTTGAAGGACTCCTTGAGTTTCTCCTGGTCGCGATCAAAGCTGCGCTCCGCCTCGGGGAGTTCGCGAATATCGGCCAGCACCCGGTCGATGATTTCCTGCGGCAGGAAATTGTCGATGCAGATATGGTTGAACGGAAGCGAGGACTGGTATTTCTCGGCAAAACCGCTGCCGGTCTTCCGGGCCAGGGCCGTGTCAATACTCAGATCATCGCTGTCCAGAGGAAATACTGCGCCTGTCATCATACACCTCATGGGGCAAAGCCCGTGTTTACCAGAAGGAGGCCGGTGCCGACAAGAAGGTTAACGTCGCGGGAACAGGCACTTGCTCAGCTCACGCGCAGGGAATCGTAGCTGACCATGACGTGCTCGGCATAGGCCGGCCGCTCGGTGCAGCGCTTGTAGTAGGCGTCCAGGTTCGGCGTCGGCACGCGGGCGAAGTCGACGTCGAAATACCGGTAGAGGATGTGCCCGACCATGACGTCGGCGAAGGTGAAGTCCTCGCCGCCCAGCCACGGCCCCTTGCCGATGCGCCGGTCGATCATCGGCGCGAGGCGCGCCAGCGTCGCCTCGCCGCGGGCGACCTGCCGGTCGTCGCGGTCTGCGGCGCGGGTGCGGATCAGCGGCCAGAAGATGTCGTTGGCGAAGGCGGTGCAGAACGAGGTCTTCATCCACTCGGCCCACATGTCCAGCTCGGCCCGGCGCTTCGCGTCGGCCGGCCAGAACGGGTCGCGCCCATAGGTGCCGGAGAGGTAGCGCAGGATGGCGGGAGACTCGAACATCGTCAGGTCGCCGTCCTGGATGGTGGGCACCCGGCCGTTCGGGTTCATCGCCCGGTATTCCGGCGTGTCGGTGCCGCCATGCATGCCGCCGACGTCGCGTCGGTCGTATTCCAGCCCCAGCTCGCCGATCGCCCACATGACGACCTGGACGTTCGACGAGGTGGCGCGTCCGTGCACGATGATCATGGTCTCTCCTCTCTGGCCGCCCGCGCCGGCGCGGGCGGCGGCGCCGCGCTACTCGCCGCGCGGAAAGCGCTTCTGCTCTTCCAGCACGTTGAGGTCCATGTGATTCCGCATGTAGCGCTCCGAGGCGCGCTGCAGGGGCTGGAAATCCCAAGGGTAATAGGCGCCGTTGCGCAGCGCCTCGTAGACGACGTGGCGGCGCGCCTGGCTCTCGCGGACCTCGGAATCATAAGCCGGCAGGTCCCAGAGGGCGCGGCTTTTCTGCTGTATTTCCCGCAGGATGGATTGATAGGCCGGGTCGCGGGACAGGTCGGTCAGCTCGTGCGGGTCGGCCTTGACGTCGAAAAGCTGGTCCGGGTCGGCCTCGCAGCGGACGTGCTTCCAGCGGCCGTCGCGCAAGGCCACCAGCGGCGAGACCGAGCCCTCGGCGGCGTACTCCATCGCCACCGGCGTCGTGCGCGGCGTGCCGGTCGCCAGCGGCACCAGCGACTCGCCATCGGTCCACGGCATGACCTCGCCGAGCGGCACGCCGGCCAGCTCTGCCAGCGTCGGCAGCACGTCGACCGTCGAGACCGGCGTCTCGATCAGCCCGGGGGCAAGGTCGGGCGCGGCGATGGTCAGCGGCACGCGCGACGAACCCTCGTAGAAGCTCATCTTGAACCACAGCCCCCGCTCGCCCAGCATGTCGCCGTGGTCGGACAGGAAGACGATGATCGCTTCCTGCCGCGTCGCCTCCAGCGCCGACAGGATTTCTCCAATCTTCTCATCGACATAGCTGATCGCGCCGAAATAGCCCCGGCGCGCGCGGGCGATGTCGCGGTCCGTTATGTCGAAGGCGCGCCAGTCGCAGGCGTCGAGCAGCCGGCGGCTGTGCGGGTCCTGCCGGTCGTAGGGGATGGCGGGGATCTCGGGCGCCAGGTGGCGGCAGTCCTCGTAGCGGTCCCAGTGCTTGCGGCGCGCGACGTAGGGGTCGTGCGGGTGGGTGAAGCTGGCGGTCAGGCACCAGGGGCGGCCGGCCTCGCGCGCGAAGTCGTGGATCTGGCGGACGGCGTGGAAGGCGACCTCGTCGTCGTATTCGAGCTGGTTCGTGATCTCGGCGACCCCGGCGCCGGTGACCGAGCCGAGGTTGTGATACCACCAGTCGATGCGCTCGCCGGGCTTGCGGTAGTCGGGCGTCCAGCCGAAGTCGGCGGGGTAGATGTCGGTCGTCAGCCGTTCCTCCAGCCCGTGCAGCTGGTCGGGGCCGACGAAGTGCATTTTCCCTGACATAACGGTGCGATAGCCGGCGCGACGCAAATGGTGGGCATAGGTCGGGATCGACGAGACGAACTCGGCGGCGTTGTCGTAGACGCCGGTCCGGCGCGGCAGCTGGCCCGACATGAAGCTGGCGCGGCCCGGCGCGCAGAGCGGCGAGGCGGTGTAGCTGTTGGCGAAGCGCGTCGAGCGCTCGGCCAGCCGCGCAAGGTTCGGCGCATGCAGCCACCCGGCCGGACCGTCCGGCCAGAGCGTGCCGTTCAGCTGGTCCACCATCAGTATCAGGATGTTCGGTCGCATGGGCTCTCCCTCGCGCTCGACCATGCAGCCGGCGGGTCGCGGCGTCCAGAGGCGCGGCCCGCGGGCTGCGCCGCGCCGGGAGCGCGGCGCGGCGCGGCGCGGGTTCGGCAATGCCGCGTTGAACTCGCGGCCCCGCATTCGGCGATATGATCCGGAACAAGGCTCCATGCGCAGATCACGCAAGCGGGAGTCGTCCCTGCGGCGGTGACTCTTGCAAGTGAATCGTCCCTCCGGGGAGGGCGGGTTGCCCGCCCGAAGCGGGCATCGGCGCAGTTCGGGGGCAATTGCCCCCGAACCGTTCGGTGATTTCGCGCCCGCCGCCCGGGCGCGCGTCAGGCCGGCGGCGCGGCGCCGGCCAGCTCGGCTCGGCGCGGGATCGGCGCGACGGCGCCGTAGCCCGAGACCGTCGCCGCGGCGACGCGCGCGGCGTAGCGGCCGGCGGCGAACGGGTCGCCGGTCGCCAGGTACTCGGCCAGGAAGCTGCCGGCGAAAGCGTCGCCCGCGCCGGTCGAGTTCGACCGGCCTCGACGGCGCCGGCGCGATCGTCTCGCGCCGGTCGGGGGTGGCGATCACGGCGCCGCGGTCGCCGCATTTCAGGGCGACGATGCCGGGGCCGAGCGCCAGCAGGTGGTCGATCATCGCGTCCGTGTCGTCGATGCCCCAGAGCAGCCGGGCCTCGTCCTCGCTGGGCAGCGCGATGTCGGCCTGGCCAAGCGCCGCGACGATGGTCTCGCGCGCCCGCTCGATCGGCCAGAGCGCGAGGCGGAGGTTGGTGTCGTAGGAGACCAGCGTGCCGGCCCGGCGCGCCGCCCGCATGGCGGCGACCGAGGCCGCCAGCATGTGCGCGCTGATCGCCTGGGTGATCGCCGAGAGGTGCAGCGCGCGGGCGGACTCGACATAGCCGGCGGGCAGGTCGCCCGGCCAGTAGAGGCTGGCAGCCGACCCGGCGCGATAGTAGGTGAAGCGCCGCCCGGACGGGTCCGGGTCGACGAAGTAGATGCCGGTCGGCGCGTCCTTGCGGCGGACCGCGCCCGTGTCGATGCCCTCGCCCGCCCAGAGCGCCAGCACCTGCTCGCCGAAGACGTCGCGGCCGAGCGCCGTCAGGTAGCCGACGCGCGCGCCCTGGCGGGCCGCGGCGATCGCGGCGTTCGAGGTGTCGCCGCCGAAGCCGGGGCGGTAGTAGGGGCCGATCTCGGGATGCTCGGCGCGGACGAACTCGACCAGCGGCTCGCCGAGGCAGACGATGTCGGGTCCTGTCCCGCCCATGCTCACGCCTCGCCCTTCAGCTCCGAGACGTGGCTGAGGAGCGCGCCGGCGGCCTCGGCGACGTCGCCGAGGCGGCCCTCGGCGATGGCGTCCTCGTCGACCAGCTTGCCGCCCATGCCGACGCAGAGCGCGCCGGCCGCCATGTAGGCGGCGATGTTCTCGACGCCGATGCCGCCCGTCGGCATCAGGTCGATCCGGGGGAAGACCGATTTCAGCACGCGCAGGTAGGCCGGGCCGCCGAGCTGGGCGGCCGGGAAGATCTTGACCGCCGCCGCGCCGGCGCGGTGCGCCGCCAGCACCTCGGTGGGCGTCGCGGCGCCGAGATAGCATGGGATGTCGCGCTCGGTGCAGGCGGCGGCGACGTCGGGAAGGACGACGGGCGAGACGATGAACTCGGCGCCCGCGGCGATGCACTCGGCGGCCTCCTCGGGCGTCGTCACCGTGCCGGCGCCGATCAGCGAGGCGCCCTTGTCGCGGAGGCGCGCGATCAGGCGCAGCGCGCCGGGGGTCGTCATCGTCATCTCGAAGGCGTCGATGCCGCTGTCGGCCAGCACCTGCACGGCGCGCTCGGCGTTCTCCTCGCTGGCCATCCGCACGACGGGCACGACGACCGCCCGCGACAGGCGCCGGTTCATCGGGTGGGTCATCGGCGTCCTCCGTTGCGCTCGGGCCATGCGTAGCGCGATCGGGCCGCCGCGGCCAAGGGGTCGCATTTGCGATGGCGGGCGTTTGCGGCGGGAGATAGTCTCGCCGCGAGGGCCCATGATGACCGCCAGCACCGACGACGCCGACCTGCCGCCCGACCGAATCTTCGTCTCGAACTACGTGCGCGAGATGGAGATCGGCGCCTATCCGGACGAGCGCGGCACGACGCAGCGCGTCCGCATCGACATCGCGCTGGAGGTCGGGAGCGGCGGCGTGCCGTCCGGCGACGACTACACGCGCGTGCTGAACTACGAGGACCTGGTCGAGGCCATCGAGACGCTGGCGCGCGGGCCGCGCATGAACCTGGTCGAGACCTTCGCGGAGCGGCTGGCCGAGCTCTGCCTCGTCGATCCGCGGGCGCGGCGGGTGCATATCCGCATCGAGAAGCTTGACCGGCTGCCCGGCGGCGCGGGCCTGGGCATCGAGATCGTGCGCGACCGCGGCGCCGTCTCGCGCGAGCGCGCCTGGGAGCGCGGCGCCGCGCCGGAGTGAGCGGGCGGGGCGCGGGCCGGGGCGCTGGCGAGCGGCCTGTCGGCGGGCCGAGGCGGCGTGGTCGGACCATGGGCGAGGCTGGGCGCCGGCGCACGGGCGGGACGTTTGCCAGGGCAGTGCGGGTCGGGGGCGCATGAGCAGGTGCGCTGGCGCATCTGCGGGTGACGCGCGGCGCCTGTGCGGGGCGCTGGCGCGCGGCGAGGGACAGTCCGAGCGCAGCGCGATTGGCACGGCGGCGCATGCGCGGGGCGGAGGCGCGCGGCGTTCGGCAGCCGGGCGGCGCATATCGCGGCGTCGCTCGCGCGGAGGGGCGGGGCGGGGCGGCGGTGATGCATGTTGGACACGCCGCGCGGTCGGGCTGCCCGCTGCCCCGGGGCGGGCCGCTTGATCGGGCCGGCGGCGGCTGGCATCACGGCTGCCATGCCACCCGACTGCGCCATCGAGGACGAGTGCTGCGCCGAGGCCGGCGGCCGCGACGCGGTCTGCGGCATCGACGAGGCCGGGCGCGGGCCGTGGGCCGGGCCGGTCGTCGCCGCGGCGGTGATCCTCGACCGGGGCTGCATCCCCGAGGGCATCGACGACTCGAAGAAGCTCGACGCGGGGGCGCGCGCCGGGCTGTTCGACGCGATCATGGCGAGCTGCCGGGTCGGCGTCGGCATCGGCTCGGTCGAGGAGATCGAGGAACTGAACATCCTGCGCGCCAACGACCTGGCGATGGCGCGCGCGCTGGCGAGCCTGGGCCGCGCGCCCGGCGTCGCGCTGGTCGACGGCAAGTGGAAGCCGCGGACGATCTCGATCCCCGTCCGCACGGTGGTCGGCGGCGACGCGCTGTCGCTGTCGATCGCGGCGGCCTCGATCGTCGCCAAGGTGACGCGCGACCGCATCATGCACCGGCTGCACGACGAATGCCCCGGCTATGGCTGGATCAGCAATGTCGGCTACGGCACGCCGCAGCACCGCGCAGCGCTGGCGAGCCTGGGCGTGACGGTGCACCACCGGCGGACCTGGGCGCCGGTGCTGGCGGTACTGGGCGGCGGCATGGACGAAGCTGCGCCTGAAGAGTCCCTCGTAACGGACTGAAAAAAAACCCTGTTGACGGATCGCTCGTTTCAGGTGATTCTCTCCATGCTGACGAGGGGGAAACAATGACCGAGCTGGTGGCGGAGCGGATCATCGAGGGGGATTGCGTGTCCGCAATGGCCGCGATGCCGGCCGGATCGGTCGACCTCGTCTTTGCCGATCCGCCCTACAACCTGCGCCTGAAGGGCGAGCTGCACCGGCCGAACAACACCCGCGTCGACGGCGTCGACGACGACTGGGACCGCTATGACAGCGTCGCCGCCTACGACGCCTTCACCCGCGCCTGGCTGACCGAAGCCCGCCGCGTGCTGAAGCCGGACGGCGCAATCTGGGTGATCGGCACCTATCACAACATCTTCCGCCTCGGCACGGCGCTGCAGGATTTGGGGTTCTGGCTGCTGAACGACGTCGTCTGGCGCAAGACCAACCCGATGCCGAACTTTCGCGGCAAGCGGCTGACCAACGCGCACGAGACGCTGATCTGGGCGGCGCCCTCGCAGACCGCGCGCCCGGTCTTCAACTACGACGCGCTGAAGGAGCTGAACGACGGGCTGCAGATGCGCTCGGACTGGCTGATGCCGATCTGCTCGGGGGCCGAGCGGCTGAAGGGGCCGGACGGCGCCAAGGCGCACCCGACGCAGAAGCCCGAGGCGCTGCTGCACCGCGTGCTGGTCGGCACGACGAATGTCGGCGACGTGGTGCTGGACCCGTTCCTCGGCTCGGGCACGACGGGCGCGGTCGCCAAGCGGCTGGGCCGGCGCTTTGTCGGCATCGAGCGCGACCCGGCCTATGCGGCGGTGGCGCGCGAGCGCATCGGCCGCGTCCGGGCGCACGAGCCGGCGGCGCTGAAGGTCAGCCGCGGCAAGCGCGCCGAGCCGCGCATCCCCTTCGGCCAGCTCGTCGAGCGCCGGCTGCTGGAGCCGGGCGACGTGCTGGAATCGGCCAACGGCCGGCACCACGCCAAGGTGCGCGCCGACGGCACGCTGGTGATCGCCGACATGACCGGCTCGATCCACCAGGTCGGCGCGGCGCTGGAGGGCGCGCCGTCCTGCAATGGCTGGACCTACTGGTGCTTTCGCCGCGACGGCCGGCCGGTGCCGATCGACGTGCTGCGCCAGCAGCTGCGCGCCGAGATGCGCGACTGAGGGTTTTCCGCGGCCGCCCGGCCGCCCGCCTTCCTGCCCGGGCGTTCCGCCCCGGGCGACTGTTTCTGCCTGGACGACTGCCTCGTCCCTCACTTGGCCCCGGATCCGTCCGGGGCCTTCTTTTTTCGTCGCGGGCAGTGGGCTTCCGCGGCCCCGTCAGGCCCCGTCCGGCGGCGGGAGGGCGCCGCGAGCCAGCCGTACCGCCTTGGCGAAGACGGTCGGCATGGCGGCGAGCGCCCCGTCGAGCGGCAGGAAGCCGGCGCCGCCCGGCGTCGAGAGCCGCAGCAGGCGCACCTCGAGGCGCAGGTGGAAATGCGTGAAGGTGTGGCGGACCTCGCCGACGGCCTGCCAGTCGCCGGGCAGCGGGGGCCGAGGGGCGGCCCCGCCGGGGGGCTGCGCGGGGCCGGCGCGCGGGGCAGCGGGACCGGCGGCGTCCTCGGGTTCGATGGGGTGATCCGCCTTAAGGTTCCGTGCGGGCGGCGTGGCCGGCGTCCCGGGCGCCCAGTCGGTGCCTGGAACGGCCAGCATGCCGCCGAGCAGCCCGGCCTCGGCGCGGCGCTCGGTCAGCACCCGGCCGGCGGCGTCGATGGCGACCCAGGCGATGCCGTGTCGCACCGGCCTGGCCTGCTTTTCGGCGCGGCGCGGCAGCGTCGCGGCGATGCCGCGCGCGTGCCCCCGGCAAGCGGCCCGCCAGGGGCAGGCGAGGCAGGCCGGGCGGGCCGGCGTGCAGACCGTCGCGCCGAGGTCCATGACGGCCTGCGCATAGTCGCCGGGGCGTTCTTGCGGGGTCAGCCCGGCGGCGCGCGCCTTCAGCGCCGGCTTGACGCCGGGCAGCGGCGCCTCCTCGGCGAAGAGGCGCGCCATCACGCGCTCGACATTGCCGTCGACGACGGTGGCCGGCCGGTCGAAGGCGATCGCGGCGATCGCCGCCGCCGTGTAGACGCCGATGCCGGGCAGCGCGCGGAGCCCCTCCTCGGTGTCGGGAAAGCGGCCGCCGAGGTCGCCCGCGACGACGCCGGCGCAGGCGTGCAGGTTGCGGGCGCGGGCGTAGTAGCCGAGACCCGCCCAGGCGCCCAGCACCTCGTCGCGCGGCGCCGCGGCCAGCGCGTGCACGTCCGGCCAGCGGCCGAGGAAGCGCAGGAAATGCCCGGTGGCGGCGGCGACCGTCGTCTGCTGCAGCATGACTTCGCTCAGCCAGACGCGATAGGGGTCTGGCCGCGCGCCGGCCAGCCGCGCCGCCGGGGCGGTGCGCCAGGGCAGCTCGCGGGCGTGCCGGTCGTACCAGGCCAGCAGGTCGGCCGCTCGCGCGGTTGTTATCGCAGGGGGCAACGCCTATCCTCCCGTCGGGCGTATAACCGCCCGCGACTCCGGCGGAGAAGGCCATGACCGAGGACGGCGCAACTGGCAAGTCGGGCGGCAAGGCTCGCCGCAAACCGGGCGGCGGGCAGGCCGGCGAGGTCGCGCGGCGCGGCGGCGGGTTCCGCCGGGCCTCGGACCGGGCGCGGCCGACCTTCGAGAAGGTCGCCGGGCGGCATGGCTTTGCCCAGGCCGACGTGCTGCTGCGCTGGGCCGAGATCGCCGGCGAGGCGCTGGCGCCGACCTGCCGGCCCGTCAAGGTGCGCTATGGCAGCAACCGCCAGCTGGGCGCGACGCTGGTCGTCTCGGCCGACGGCGCGCGGGCGCCCGAGGTCGAGCACCGCAAGACGCACATCATCGAGCGGGTCAACCAGTTCTACGGCTACCGCGCGATCTCGCGCGTTCAGATCGTCCAGACCGGCGCGGCCGGATTTCGCCGAGCCGGCGGCCGCCTTCGCCGGGCCGGAGCTGGCGCCATCGAGCGCCGAGACCGAGCGTGCGTCGGTGCTGGCGCAGGGCGTCGAGGATGACGGGCTGCGCGCGGCGCTGACGCGGCTGGGCGCCAACGTGCTGGCGCGCGGGCGCGCCGGCGTTCCCCTCAAGTGACCACCAGAGGACCGACCATGCGTTTCACTTTCACCGGCGGCGCCGCCGCCGCCCTGCTTGTCGCCGCGCTCGCCGTTCCGGCCTGGGCGCAGACGACGGGCAGCGACACCGGCACGGCTGCCGGGGCGACCGCGGGGCAGGATAGCTCGACCCAGAATATGGGTGGCCAGGCGGCGCAGCAGCCTGCAGACGACCAGACCCAGGGTGCGGGCCAGACGGGCGGCCAGACTGCGGGCCAGACTGCGGGCCAGTCGGGAGACCAGACGGGGGCGCAGACGGCGCCGGCCGGGGACCAGCCGGCCGAGGCGGTCGCGCTGGAGGACAAGGGCTACGCGATGGGCGACATCGTCCTGGGCGACCCGGACGCGCCGCTGACGGTCGTCGAGTACGCCTCGTTTACCTGCCCGCACTGCGCCGCCTTTGCCGTGCACACATTCCCCGAGGTGAAGGAGAAGTACATCGACACCGGCAAGGTGAAGTTCGTCCTTCGCGAGGTCTATTTCGACCAGTACGGGCTCTGGGCCTCGATGGTGGCGCGCTGCGGCGGCGAGAAGGGGTTCTACCCGCTGGCCGAGACCTACCTGACGACGCAGTCGACCTGGACGCGCGCGCCCGACATCGGCAGCGCCATCCAGCAGATCGGCCGGCGCGCCGGGCTGTCGGCCGACCGGCTGGGCCAGTGCCTGTCGGACCGCGAGTTCGCCAAGCAGCTTCTGTCGACCTACCAGCAGAACGTCGAGGCCGACGAGGTGAAGGCGACGCCGACCTTCCTGATCGGCGGCGAGAAGGCCAGCGGCGAGATGAGCTTCGAAGATTTCGCGAAGCTGATCGACGCCAAGCTCTGAGGCGCCGACGCCTCGGACGGGCGGCTGCGCGCCGCCCGCCCCGCTTTTTGGCATATGGCCCGGCGCTTCCCGAACGTGGCGCGTGAGCGCGCTGCGGGAGCGGGCGCAGACCGATGGATCGCATCGCTCCGGCGCTTGCGCAGCCGTCTTCGCCTGTGCCGTCCGGAGACCTGTGATGCGGCCTGTCGGCATCGCCGTCCGGGCGCATCCGACCCGCCTCGCGCGTCGGAAACGTTCAGACTGGTCCATTTCGGCATGAGACCTGTCAGGCAGCCGGGCGCGCGCTCGCCGCTCGAAGCGGCGATGAGCGGCGCTTTCCCATCCTTGCCGGCGGGAACGCCGCTGGCTCGCCGTTGTTCTACTACCGGAATAAGCGCGCCCGCACGGCGGAACCGAGCGCACCGATGACAGGGAGCGGCAGGTGGTAAAGTCGGCAGCAGGAAAGCACGAGCGCGGCGGGCGGGCGGACGGGGCCGTTGAGCGCCCGAGGCCGGCTTGGGGCGAGATCCTGCTGCGCAGCGTGGTAGCCGTCGTGCGGGAGACCGTGGCGCGACGGAGCCATGGCGTGCGGGGCGGCACGGTTTCTCAGGCACGCGCCCTCTCCGGATCAGTCTCCGGATCACCGGCGCGGGCGGAGTCTGACAGGAGGCGACAGGTGGCATCTTCGGCAGGGCAGCAGGGCCGGGGCCGGCAGGCCGACAGCCCGGGCGAAATCCCGAAGAAGGGGTGGCGAGACATCCTGCTGCGGACATGGACCGAGATGGGCCATGACCATGTCTCGATGGTGGCGGCCGGCGTCGGCTTCTTCGGGCTGCTGGCGATCTTCCCGGCGATCACGGCGATCATCTCGATCTGGGGGCTGATGTTCGACCCGGCGACGATCACCGCCCAGATCGACCAGATCAGCGGCATGCTGCCGCAGCAGGCGCACGACGTCATCAAGCAGCAGGCGGCGACGATTTCCGCGAACGCCGGCACGGGCGCCAGCCTGGCGGCGATCGGCGGCATCCTGCTGGCGCTCTACAGCTCGATGAAGGGCGTCAAGTCGCTGATCGAGGGGCTGAACATCATCTATGACGAAGAGGAGAAGCGCGGCTTCGTCAAGCTGAACCTCGTCGCGCTGCTGCTGACGCTGGCGCTGGTGCTGATCATGATCTGCACGCTGGGCCTGCTGGTCGTCTATCCGTCGGTGATCGACCTGTTCGGGTTCAGCTCGATCCTGCAGACGGTGATCAGCTTCATGCGCTTTCCGCTGCTGGCCGTCGTCGTGGTCTTCGGGCTGATGATCCTCTACCGCTACGGGCCGAGCCGCGACACGCCGAAATGGCGCTGGGTCGACTGGGGCGCGGTCATCGCGACGATCGTCTGGGTCATCGGCTCGATCGGGCTGTCGATCTACATGAGCTACTTCGGCAACTACAACGCGACCTACGGCACGCTGGGCGCGGCGATCGTGCTGCTGACCTGGTTCTGGCTGTCGGCCTTCATCGTGCTGATGGGCGCCGAGCTGAACTCGGAGATGGAGCACCAGACGGCCAAGGACAGCACGACCGGCGCGCGCGAGCCGATGGGCGAGCGCGGCGCGCACGCGGCGGACACGGTGGGCGAGAGCCGCTGACGGTCGGGGCGGAGCCGCCGGCCCCCCTGCGCCGGGCGTGACTCCGCTCCCGTTCCGGGCCGGGGTCCGGGCCGAGCAGTCCCGGCGGCGCGGCGAGGCCCGGCGGCGTCAGCGCGGCCGGGTCGTGAGGTCGGCGGCGCCAAGCTGGTAGGCGAGGTCGTAGACGAGCGGGACGGGCGCGGTCAGGCCGCAGTCGCTGTCGGTAGCGGCGCGCCCGATCTCGCCGATGACGGCCTCGAGCTCGGGGCGGCCGCTGCCCTCGACCAGCACCAGCGCGTCGAAGGCGCGCTCGGCCATCTCGGGGCGGAGTCTCGGTCTCGCGCGTGCGCACGCCGGAGACCTCGGCGCGGGCGAGCGCGACATGCGCGCAGCAGGCGCCCCGGATCGCCAGCAGGGTCTCGGCGAGGCGGCCGGCGCCGGCGCGAAGGTCGCGCTCGCCCGCGCCGTCGGCGAAGTCGAGCCGGACGGTCGCCATCGCGCCGCCCTCGCCGACGCCGCGCGAGGCGAGGCGCAGGCAGGCGACGCGCAGGAAGTTGCGGAAGGCGGGCTGGACCTGCAGGCTCCACGCGGTCGGGTTGTTCAGGCGCTCGAGATAGGCCGGCGAGCGGAAGGTCTCGACGCTCTCGCCGCCGTAGATCGTGCCGTACATGTATCGGCCGAGCCCGTGGTTGATCAGCCGCTTGCCGACGGTGAAGCCGGGGATCGACAGCCGCTCGGGCATGTGCTCGCGCGTGTGCCACTCCATGTATTCGGCCTGCATCGGCGGGTCGATGTCGTGCCAGATCGCCAGCAGCGCGTCGCCTGTGAGTGCCATGTGGTCCTCCGTCCGCGGGAGGGCGCGGCCCCCCTTCGGCGCCATCGATGCCATGCGGGCGGCGGTTCGGCCAGCCCGTCCTGGCGGATCGAGCAGCCCGGTGATGGTCGGGCGCGGCGGGGCGCGCCGGTGCGGCGGGCCGTTGCGGCGGGATGGAGGCTCGGCATAGGCTTGGCGGCGAAGAGGACGGGGGAGCCGGATGGCGCAGTTGTGGGTCCTGAACGGGCCGAACCTGAACCTGCTGGGCGAGCGCGAGCCGGGCATCTACGGCGCGACCAGCTATGCCGCCGTCGAGCGGAGTTGCCACGAGTTTGCCAGCGTGCTGGGCGCCGGGCTGGAGTTCCGCCAGACCAACCACGAGGGGGTGCTGGTCGACTGGATCCAGGAGGCGCGGGCCAAGGCCGACGTGCTGATCATCAACCCGGCCGGCTGCTCGTTCCACTCGATCCCGGTGCTGGACGCGCTGAAGACCTTCGCGCCGCCGATCATCGAGCTGCACATCTCGAACATCCACGCCCGCGACGAGCTGCACCGGCACTCGATCATGTCCGGCGTGGCGACGTCGGTGATCTGCGGGCTGGGCGTCTATGGCTATATCGTCGCCATGCAGTCGGCGGCGCAGATGCTGGGCGCGATTCCGGAGGGGCTGCCCGAGCCGGTCAGGGTCGGGCCGGCCGGATCGGCGCCGGCCTGAGGCATGGCGCGGGGCGCCGGCCTGCCGTCGATCCCCGAGGAGGTCGACCTGCTGGTGCTGGGCGCCGGGGCGGCTGGCATGACTGCGGCGCTGGCGGCCTCGGTGCTGGGGCTCGACGTGGCCCTGGTCGAGAAGACCGCGCTGGTCGGCGGCACCTCGGCGCGCTCGGCGGGGTCGGTCTGGGTGCCGAACAGCCGGCATAGCCCGGCCGGCGAGGACAACGTCGGGAAGGCGATGACCTATCTGCGCCACGCCGTCGGCAACCGGCTGGACGCGGGCCGCGCGGCGGCCTTCCTGCGCGCCGGGCCGGAGATGGTGGACTTTCTCGAGGACGACACGCCGGTGCGGTTTCGCGCCTACCCGCACCACCCGGACTACCTGGCGACGCTGGAGGGCGCGACGCTGCGCGGCCGGGTGCTGGAGGCGCTGCCCTTCGATGCCGGCGTGCTGGGCGCGCGCTTTGCCGAGCTGCGCCCGCCATTGCCCGAGTTCACGCTGTTCGGCGGCATGATGGTCGACCGCACGGATATCGGGCACCTGCTGGCGGCGACGCGCCGGCCGCGATCCTTCGTCCATGCCGTGCGGCTGCTGGCGCGGCATGGGCGGGATCGGCTGCGCCACCGGCGCGGCACGCGGCTGGTCATGGGCAACGCGCTGGCGGGCGGCTGTATCTGGGCCTGGTGCAGCGTGGCGTTCCGGTGCTGCTGTCGACCGGGGTCGCCGAAATCACCCGCGCGGGCGGGCGCGTCACCGGCGCGGTGCTGGAGCGCGATGGTGCGCGCCATCGGGTCCGTGCGCGGGCCGGGGTGGTGCTGGCGACCGGCGGGTTCTCGCGCGATCCGGGCCTGCGCGCCCGGCTGCTGCCGGCGGCGCTGGACGTCGAGTTGGCGGTGGTGGAAAGCGCGACGGGCGATGGGCTGCGGCTGGCGGAGGCGGCCGGCGGGCACCTGGCGGAGCACGACGCCAACAGCTTCTGGGCGCCGGTCTCGCGACGGCGGCGGGCGGACGGGTCGGTGGCGGTGTTTCCGCACTTCGTGCTGGACCGCGGCAAGCCGGGGGTGCTGGCGGTCGATCCGGAGGGGCGGCGCTTCGTCAACGAGGCGACGACCTACCACCTGTTCGGCGAGGCGCTGTTCGCCGCGCTGGGGCGGCATCCGGGCGGCACCTGTCACCTGGTCTGCGACGATGCCTTTATAGAGAGATACGGCCTGGGCATGGTGCGGCCGCGGCGCATCGGGCTGAAGGCGGCGCTGGCCGACGGCTATGTCGTGGCGGCCGGGACGCTGGGCGGGCTGGCCGAGGCGATCGGCGTGCCCTCTGGCGCGCTGGCCGAGACCGTGGCGCGGCATGACGGCTTTGCCGCCACCGGGCGGGACGAGGAGTTCGGCAAGGGCGAGGACGCCTATCAGCGGAACCTGGGCGACCCGGCGCACGGGCCGAACCCGTGCATCGGGCCGATCGCGCGGGCACCCTTCTACGCGCTGGCGATCCACCCGGCGATATCGGCGCCAGCGCCGGGCTCGCCTGCGACCCGCAGGCGCGCGTGCTGGACGCCGGCGGCGCGCCAGTGCCGGGGCTGTACGCCTGCGGCAACGACATGGAGTCGATCATGGCGGGGCGCTATCCCGGACCGGGTATCACGCTGGGGCCGGCGATGACGTTCGGCTTCGTGGCGGCGCGCGATGCGCACCGGGCGCTGCGCGGCGGGGAGGCTGGTGCCGCGGACGCAGCAGGAGGAGGCGGCGCATGATCCCGACCATCGCGACGGTGACGCTCGGCGGATCTCTGGAGGACCGGCTGCGCGCCGCGGCGGCGGCCGGGTTCGCCGGGGTCGAACTTTTCGAGGCGGATCTCGGCCGGCCGGCGGCCTCGGCGGCGACGCTGCGGCGCATGGCGGCGGACGCCGGGGTCGAGCTGGTCGACTTCTTTCCCCTGCGCGATGTCGAGGGCGTGCCGGCGGCGCGGCGGCCGGCGGTGCTGGAGCGCGCGGCGCGGCTGCTGGACTTCGCGGCCTCGCTGGGTGCCGGCATGGTGATGGCGTGCTCGAACGTGCAGGACGACAGCCTGGCCGAGCCGGAGCGCATCGCCGCAGACCTGCAGGCGGTCGGCGAGCTTGCCGCCGCGCGCGGGCTGCGGCTGGCCTACGAGGCGCTGTCATGGGGGCGGCATGTCCGGGACTACGGGGCGGCCTGGGAGCTGGTGCGGCAGGCGGACCATCCGGCGGTCGGGCTGGTGCTCGACAGCTTTCACGTCCTGGCGCGACGGCTGGACCTGGCACCGATCCGCGACATTCCGGCCGGACGCATCTTCCTGGTGCAGATCTCGGACGCGCCGATGCTGGACACGGATTACATGGACTGGAGTCGCGGGCACCGGACGCTGCCGGGCCGGGGCGCGCTGGCGCTGGACCGTTTCGCCCGCGCCGTGCGGGCGACGGGCTATGACGGCGTCGTTTCGCTGGAGTGCTTCAGCGACGCGCTGCGCGCCGAGCCGGCGGAGCGGGTCGCGCGGGACGGGTTCGCGGCGCTCGACGCGCTGTGGTCGGAGGCCGCGCCGGCGACGGAGACGCCGGGATGACACCGCTGCGGCTGGGCGCGGGGCGGTGACGGCGCCCCGCCGGCCGCCGCCCACGGCCGCGACAAGAACAAGAAGGCGGGGATCTCCCCCCGCAGTGCCCGTCCCCGCTCCGCCCCGCGCCCTTCCCCACGCCGCGGCGCCGCGCTATCTCCCGCGCATGTCCGAACCGTTCCTGGGCCTGCTCGGGTCCGTCACCTTCCTGCGCCTCGCCGCATTCTTCGGCATCTTCGCCGGCATGGCGCTGTGGGAGGTCGCGGCGCCCGCCCGCGCGCGCCTGTTCACGCGGCGGCGGCGATGGTTGACCAACTGGGCGCTCTCGGCCGTCAATGCCGGCGTGACGGCAGCGCTGGCGACGGGCCTCGGCCTCGCCGCGGTGCTGGCCGCCATCGACGCCGGCGAGCGCGGCGTCGGCCTGTTCAACCAGCTCGCATGGCCGGAATGGCTGGAGGGCGTCGTCGTCTTCGTCGTCCTCGACCTGGCCATCTGGCTGCAGCACCTCGTCAGCCACCGCTGGGGATTGCTCTGGCGGTTGCACAGGGTCCACCATGTCGACCGCGAGATCGACGTCAGCACCGGCATCCGCTTCCACCCGATCGAGATCGCCGTCTCGATGCTGTGGAAGATCGCGCTGGTGTACGCGCTGGGGGCGTCGGTGGCCGCGGTCATCGTCTTCGAGGTCGTCCTGAACGGTGCGAGCATGTTCAACCATTCCAACATCCGCCTGCCGGCGCCCATCGAGCGCGCGCTGCGGCTGGCGGTCGTCACGCCCGACATGCACCGCGTCCACCACTCGACCGACCGGCGCGAACACGACGCGAACTACGGATTCAACTTCAGCCTCTGGGACCGGCTGTTCCGCACCTATGTCGACCAGCCGCGCCTCGGCCATCGCGGCATGGCGATCGGGCTGGCCGCCCACCAGACCGACGAGCCGGTGCGCGTCGGCTGGTCGCTGGCGTTCCCGTTCCGACGATGAGCATGGCCGGCATCGCGGTGGAGGTCGGCGCCACCGGCCTCGGCATCGTCGGCTGGTTCCATCCCCGGCCCGAGGACGGCGCGCCCCCGGGCACCGGCACGCTGCTCCTGCTCGGTCCGTCCGACGGCGCGATGTGGGCGCTGTTCTCCGCGAGCAGCGAGTTTCGCGACGGTCTCCCCGACCCGCTGGACCGCTGGTCGCGGCGTGTCATCGACGGGCTGGCGGCACGGCTGGGCGCCGGCGCGCTCTACCCGTTCGGCGGCCCGCCCTGGCATCCGTTCCAGCGCTGGGCGACGCTGGGCGAGGCCGCCGTCGTCTCGCCGGTCGCGATGCAGGCAAGCCCGACGCGCGGCCTCTGGATGTCGTATCGCGGCGCGCTCGCATTCGCCGGGCGCCTGCGCCTGCCGCCGCGCCAGTCGGCTGACCCGTGCCACGCCTGCCCGGCGCCCTGCACGACGGCCTGCCCGGTCGACGCCTTCGCAGGCGGCGCCTACGACGTGCCGCGTTGCGTCGCCCACGTCACCGGTCCGGCGGGGGCGGACTGCCGGCGCGGCTGCCTCGTCCGTGCCGCCTGCCCGGCCGGCGCCGGCACCGTTCCGCCCGTCGAGCAGCGCGCCTTTCACATGGCCGCATTCCTGGCCGCGCAGGGCGGGTCCGTGGCGCGCCAGACGGCGCGCCCCTTGCACCCGCAGCGCGATGCCGAGGCGCAGGAAGCGTCAAGGAAGGGGGACGGGCCGCCAGCGATAGCCGATGCGGCCGCTCGCCACCACTCGACGCGCCTGGTGGCGAACCCACACGCGTCAGCACGCTCTGCGAATATCGCCGGGTCGAGAAGCTCTTGTCGTACAGGCGCTGTGATGCACCTGCTGTCGATCCGGCGCGCTCTCCGGCATTCGTTATCCGGTTCTGGCGCATGAACTGCCAGAGGTTCCCGACCGGGTTCTATCGGTCGGCAGAGACCTGACATGCGGCCGGCGAAACGCCCGTCGCCTCGTCGGAAGGCTGCCCGGCGGGATCGTCAGCCCTCGCAAAGGCCGATGAAGACCGAGTCCGCGGCCAGCGCCGCGGCGATGCCCTCGCGGCCATCCGCGCCGCCGGGGAAGGCTGAGAGAGTGCGGGCGTCCGGCACCCCGTGCGGCACGGGGCCGGCGCGCCGTCGGCCCGAGAGGTCGGCCAGGACCAGGAGGCGGGCGCCCTCGCCTTCGCGCCAGAAGCCGAGCAGGCGCTCTTCCCCGGGCAGCGAGATCGGGCCGTAGCTGCCGGTGGCGAACAGGCCCGGCATGTCGCGGCGGAGCGCGAGGACGTGGCGCATCAGAGCGGGTTTGGTCGTGGCGAGCAGCTCGGCCGCGAAACCCGGCCCCGGCCTCGGCCGGGAGCAGACCGCCGGCGGCGCTGTCGTGCTCGGGAGGCTGGCGCAAGCCGTCGAAGTCGACGGGCCGTCGGTTGTCCGGGTCGACATAGCTGAGATCGGGGTTCTCGGTGCCCTGGTAGATGTCGGGGATGCCGGGCGCCGTCAGCTTGAGCGCGAGCTGGACCAGCGACTTGCGCCGGCCGATGGCGACGAAGGGCGCCGAAAGCTCGTCGAACAGGCCGAGGAAGCGCGGCGTGGCGAACGCCGCGTCGGCGAAGTCCATCAGCGATGTCTCGTAGGCCTCGTTCGGCCCGAGCCAGCTCGTTTCCCGCTTGGCCTCGCGCGCGGCCTTTTCCAGCCATGCCTTGGTGCGGTCGCGCAGCTGGTCGTCGGCAGGCGTCTCCCAGGCGCCGAGCAGGCCCTGGTAGAAAAGCCAGCGCATCTCGGCGCCGATCGCCTGCGCCGTCTCGCCGAGGTCGCGGTCGAAGGCGGCGACCGCGCCCAGCCAGACGTCCGGCAGCTCGGCGATGGCCGCGATGCGCATGCGCGCGTCCTCGCCGCGCTTGGTGTCGTGCGTGGCGGTGGCGCTGAGGGCGGCGGCGGCGCTGCGGGCGCGCTCGCGCATCTCGTCATGGAAGGTCTCGGGCGGCAGGCGCGGGGTGGTCCGGCTCGCCGCCGACCTCGTTGGCCGAGATCAGGCGGCTGTAGCGGTAGAACAGCGTATCCTCGATGGCCTTGGCCATCAGCGCGCCGCCGGTCTGCTGGAAGCGGGTGCGCAGCCGCCGGTCCGCCTCGGTCCCGGCATGGGTCATGTGCCGGAGAACCGTCTCGATCACCGCCGGGTCGTCCAGCGCGGCGTTCGCGAGCGCCTGGTCGCGCGCCCGGTCCAGCACGGCCCGGTCGGCGGCCGAGGGCGGCGCGTCGCCCGCCAGGTAGGTGCGGTAGACCGGCAGGCCGATCAGCAGCGCGCCGAGCGACCGGCGCAGGCTGTCGCGGCCCCAGTCGCGGCCGTAGGGGTCGTCGCGGAGCGCTGTCTCGGCGTAATTCGTCAGGATGAACAGCTCGGCCGCGAGGTTCTGCGCCAGGATCTCGCGCTTGGCGGCGGCGCGCATCTCGTCGTAGTCGTGCGGCACGCCGGTGAAGGCGTCGTAGCCCTCGGTGAGCGCCGGGATGCCGCGCGCATCGGTCAGGACGGCGCCGGCGAGGTCGGCGAACTCGTAGCCGGTCGTGCCGGCGACCGGCCAGTCGGGCGGCAGCCGCTCGCCGCGCGCGACGATCTTCTCGACCCAGACGGGGACGGGGCGCGGCAGCGTGCGGACGAGGCGCTCCAGATAGCCCGCGGGATCGGCCACCCCGTCGACATGATCGACGCGGACGCCGTCGATCCGGCCAGCCGCGATCATCTCGTACAGGAAGGCGTGGACGTCGTCGAAGATGCGCGGCTCCTCGACGCGCACGCCGACGAGGTCGGAGATCTCGAAGAAGCGGCGGTTGGTCAGGCCGTCGCGGGCCAGCCGCCAGTAGGCGAGGCGGTAGTTCTGCGATTCGTGGATGCGATGGATCAGCTCGCGGTCCCGCGATAGCCGGGCGAGGGCGCGGTCGTCCGGGGCGTCGCTGCCGGCCGCCTCGGCGATCAGGGGCGTCGTGACGGGCGACAGCGGGAAAGCGTGCTCGAAATAGCGGAGCGCGTAGCCGTCCGGCTCGCGGCCGAGCGAGAACTCGCCGGCGTCCAGCACCTCGCCATAGGTGCGGCCGAGGATCGGCAGCACGAGGCTGGGCGCCGACCAGTCGATGTCGAAGTGCCCGGCATAGCGGCTGGTCGGGCCGTTCTTCAGCACGTCGCGCCACCACGGGTTCTGCACGGACGCCGCCATGTGGTTCGGCACGATGTCGAGCACGAGGCCGAGCCCGGCGGCACGCAGCGCGTCGGAGAAGGCGAGGAAGCCCTCCATGCCGCCCAGCGCGTCGTCGAAACGGCCGTGGTCGATGACGTCGTAGCCGTGCGTCGAGCCCTCGGTCGCCTGGAAGAGCGGCGAGGCGTAGAGGTGGCTGACGCCGAGGTCGCGCAGATGGGGCACGATGCCGGCGGCGCGCGCGAAATCCATCGCGCCGCGGAACTGCAGGCGGTAGGTGGCGGTCGGCAGGCCCGGGGCGACGCTCATCGCGGGCGGGCCTCGCGCATGGTGCGGGTGTGCTCGCGGAAGCCGTGCTCGCCAGCCAGATCGTCGAGCGGCACGGGCAGGCGGGTGCGCCAGTTCGGGTATTCGTCGATCGTGCCGGGGACGTTGACCTGCGTCTCGACGCCGAGCGCGTCCTCGATCTGCAGCGCGGCGAGCCTGCAGGGGCTGCCGGCCATGTGCCTGTGCAGCGCCAGCGACAGCGGCAGCGTCGCAGGCTCGGCGCCCAGCAGCCGGGCGAGGCGGGCGCGGTCGTCGACGCGCTCGCGGCGCATCGCGTCGGCGCGGTCGGGGTCGATCATGCCGAGCTGCGCGCGGATGTCGAGATCGGCGCAGGCGACCCAGCCGGCGACGGTGTGCATGTCGTGCGTGCCGAGGCAGGCGAGCCCGTCGGCCGGCCAGCGGGCGGTGTCGGGCAGGCCGTCGGGCAGGCGCTCGAAGAACCAGATCTTGTAGGAGTGCAGCGCGCGCTGGGCCATCAGCTCGCGAAACCCGTCGGGGACGACGCCAAGGTCCTCGCCGATGACCAGGGCGCGGGTGGCCTGCGAGGACTCGGCCAGGCGGGCGAGCAGGATCGAGAGCGGGTAGCGCATGTAGGCGCCGGCCAGCGCCTCGCGCTGCTGCGGGATCAGCCAGAGGCGGGCGAGGCTCATGGCGTGGTCGATGCGCACGGCGCCGGCATGGCGCATGACGGCCGACATGATCCCGGCCAGCGGGCGGCCGCGCCGCTCGCGCATGACGACGGGCGAGACGGGCGCGAGGCCCCAGTCCTGGCCAAGCGTCGAGAAGTCGTCGGGCGGCGCGCCGATCTTGAGCTCGGGGACGGTCAGGTGCGGGTCGGTCCAGGTGGCGGACCCGTCCGGCTGGGCGCCGACGGCGATGTCGAGGTAGAGGCCGACGCGCATGCCGCCGTCGAGGGCCGCGCGCTGGACGCGGGCGAGCTGGCGGTCGGCCTGCCATTGCAGCCAGAGATGGTAGCGAAGCTCGTCGGCGTGCGCGTCGGCAAGGCTGGCGATCTCGGGCGAGGCGTGGTCGCGGTAGGGCTCGGGCCAGCCCGTCCAGCCGGCGGCGTGCCCGGCGCGGACCATGGCGGCCGAGACGGTCTCGAACAATGCGTGCGTCTGCAAGGTTTCGCCGCCGTCGCGGATGAAGGCGTCGAACGCGGCGTCCGGCGCGGCGCGGGCGAACAGGCGGCGGAGCACGCGGTCCTTGAGCGCCGCGGCGGCCGGGGTCTGGACGCGCGGCGTGTCGCGCAGCCGGGCGGCGTGGTCCTGCTCGTCCGGCGCCAGGCCGTCGAAGCCGTCGATCCAGTCGGGCGCGATGTAGAGTGGGTTCAGGAACTGCCGGTTCGACGGCGAGAACGGGCTGATCCGCTCCGGGTCGGCCCAGAACATGGCATGCAGCGGGTTGATGCCCAGGAAGTCGGCACCCTCGCCGGCGGCGATTTCGGCGAGGTGAGCAAGGTCGGCGAAATCGCCGATGCCAAGATTGCGCTGCGACACGAGCGACGGCACCTGGCAGGTCATGCCCCAGATGCGGGCGTCCTGCAGATCGGGCGGGACGAAGCAGCGCGGCGCGTCCGGCTCGGCGCGCGCCTCGGCGATGCCGGCGGGCGGTCGCTGCGCCTCGGCGTGCAGGCCGAAGATCTCGACGAGCGCGGCCAGCGTCGATTCGGGCACGACGTGCTCGCGGCCGTCGATGCCCAGGTAGCTGGGCTCGACACCGTGCGAGGCGCAGAGTTGCGCGAGGCCGGTCATGCGTCCTCGATGGTCACGCGGATCGCCCAGGGGTCTTCCGAGACGTCGCCGAGATCGAACAGCTCGCGGCCGGGGACGGACGCGTCAAAGGGCCGGCCGCCGAGGTTGGCGAGGATGTGGAGCGTGCTGCCATCGCCCATCAGCCAGCGCGCCTCCAGCCCGTTGGCGCCGTGCACCGCGACCTCGGCCGCGTTGCCGCCGATGCCGGCGAGGCGCGGCGCGATCTCGCGGGCGCGGATCTCGAGGAGCTGGCGCACGAGGCGGAGGCGCCGGGCGCCGGCCTGCGTCTCGTGCGCGCTCCAGTCGAGCTTGGACCGCTCGAAGGTCTCCGGGTCGTTCGGGTCCGGGATGTGCTCGCGCAGCTCGGGGTCGGCGAATTTCGGCCAGCGGGCGAACTCGCGCCGGCGGCCCTCGCGGACGGCGTCGGCCAGCTCGCCGTGGAAGTCGGTGAAGAACTGGAATGGCCGCGTCTCGGCCCATTCCTCGCCCATGAACAGCAGCGGGATCTGCGGCGAGAGCAGCAGCAGCGCCGTCAGCGTCGCGGATCTCCTCGGGCTCGGCCATTGTCGTCAGGCGCTCGCCGAAGGCGCGGTTGCCGGTCTGGTCGTGGTTCTGCAGGAAGTTGACGAAGGCCGTCGGCGGCAGGTGGGCCGAGGGCTCGCCGCGCCGCGCGCCGTGGCGGAAGGGCGAGTGGCGGCCCTGCTGGACGTAGCCGTCGCGGAGCGCGATCGCCATGTCGTTCCGGGCGTCCTGCGAATAGTCGAAGTAGTAGCCCTCGCTCTCGTGCGTGGCGAGCACATGGGCGACGTGGTGCCAGTCGTCGTTCCACTCGCCGTCGTACAGCTTCGGGCTGCCGTCCGGGGCGCGCTCGTGAAAGCGCGTGACGTTGCGGTCGTCCTCGGTCGTCAGGTGAACGGGGCGTCCGAACGGGTGGTCGCGCACGGCGGTGGCGATCTCGGCCAGGAGCGGCTCCTCGGACTGGTCCTCGATCTGGTCGACGGCGTCCAGGCGCAGCCCGTCAAAACGGTACTCGTCGAGCCAGTAGAGCGCGTTCTCGATGAAGAAGTTGCGCACCGGCGCCAGGTCGTAGGCGATGGCCGCGCCCCAGGGCGTGTGGCGTTCCTCGTGGAAGAACTCGGGCGCGTAGGCGTTGAGGTAGTTCCCGTCCGGGCCGAAGTGGTTGTAGACGACGTCGAGGAAGGCCATCAGCCCGCGCTCGTGCGCCGCGTCGACCAGGCGCTTCAGCCCCTCGGGCCCGCCATAGGCGACATGCGGCGCGTAGTGCAGCACGCCATCATAGCCCCAGCCGCGCGTGCCGGCGAACTGCGCCACCGGACAGAGTTCGATCGCGGTGACGCCGAGGTCGGCCAGGTGGTCGAGATGGCGGCGGACACCGTCGAAGGTGCCGGCCTTCGAAAACGTGCCGACATGCAGCTCGTAGAGCACCGTCTCGTGCCAGGGCCGGCCGGCCCAGGCGGTCTGCCACTGGTAGGCGTCGGGGTCGACCAGGACCGACGCGCCGTGCACGTCGCCGGCCTGCGCGCGGGCGGCCGGGTCGGGGACGTGCGGCCCGCCCGGCGGCGCGAAGCGGTATTCGGCGCCGGGATCGGCGGACAGCTCGGCGCGGAACCACCCCTCGGCGTCCCTCTCCATCGCGTGCTCGCGCCCGTCGAGCAGCAGGCCCATCCGGTCGAGCGCGGGCGCCCAGAGCCGGAATTCCCAGCGCCCGTCGCCCGCCGGGTCGGCGCCCCAGCTCCGGCGAAATCCCGTCATTGCAACACCTCTGTGCTCTCCAGCACGCAGATCGCCCGGCCGCCGACGACGACCGGCGAGCCGGGGTCGATCGGCGCCCAGTCCGGCTCGAACACGCCGTCGCCGGTGTCGACGAGCCAGCGCCACTGCGTGTCGTCCGGCTGGTCAGGCATGGCAAACTCGGCTTCCTCTTCCAGCGGGTTGAACAGCAGCACCAGAGAGCGCTGGCCGACGCCGTTCTGCATCAGCCCGATGCGTCCGCCGGTGCCGTTCTGCCAGTCGTCCGGCCCCATGCCCTCGCCGTCCGGCTTGAACCAGATGACGTCGGGGATCTTGCGCTGCCCGATCGGCCGGCCGTGCCGGAACTTCTGGACGCGGAGCAGGGGGCGCGTCCGGCGGAGCTCGGTCAGCCGCGCGACGAAGTCGGCGAAGGCGTCGTCGTGCTCCTCCCAGTCCAGCCAGTTCATCTCGTTGTCCTGGCAGTACGAGTTGTTGTTGCCGCCCTGGCTGCGGCCCCATTCGTCGCCCATCAGGATCATCGGCACGCCGTGGCTGAGCAGCAGCGTCGCCATCGTCGCGCGGCGCAGCCGGGCCCGCGTCTCGAGCACCGCCGGATCGTCGGTCTCGCCCTCGACGCCGACGTTCCAGCTGCGATTGTCGTCATGGCCGTCGCGGTTGTCCTCGAGGTTCGCCTCGTTGTGCTTTTCGTTGTAGGACCAGAGGTCGGTCAGCGTGAACCCGTCATGCGCGGTGGCGAAGTTGACGCCGGCCCAGGCGCGCCGGCCGCGATGCTCGAACAGGTGCGCCGAGCCGAGCAGGCCGGCGGCCAGCCCGGACAGGGCCTGCTGGTCGCCCTTCCAGTAGCTGCGGACGTTGTCGCGATAGGCGCCGTTCCACTCGGACCAGCCGGGCGGGAAGTTGCCGAGCTGGTAGCCGTCGGGGCCGATGTCCCAGGGCTCGGCGATCAGCTTGACGTCCTGCAGAACCGGGTCCTGCGCGATGGCGTCGAAGAAGATCGCGCTGGGATCGAAATGCGCGTATTCGCGGCCGAGCTGGGTCGCGAGATCGAAGCGGAAGCCGTCGACATGGCATTCCTCGACCCAGTAACGCAGGCAGTCCATCACCATCTGCAGCACGCGCGGGTGGCGCATGTTCATCGTGTTGCCGCAGCCGGTCGTGTCGAAATAGAAGCGCGGGTCCTCGGCCAGGAAGTAGTAGTTGGCGTTGTCGATGCCGCGGAAGCTGAGCGTCGGGCCGAGGTGGTTGCCCTCGGCGGTGTGGTTGTAGACGACGTCCAAAATCACCTCGATGCCGGCCTCGTGCAGCCGCTTCACCATCAGGCGGAACTCGTCGATGTCGTGGCCGGGCGAGCTGTAGCGCATGGCCGGGGCGTGGTAGCAGGTGGTGTTGTAGCCCCAGTAGTTCGACAGCCCCTTCTCGACGAGGTAGCGGTCGTCGAAGAATGCCTGGATCGGCAGCAGCTCGATCGCCGTGACGCCGATCTTGACCAGGTGGTCGATGACGGACGGGTCGGCCAGCCCGCCGAAGGTGCCGCGGAGCGGCGGCGGCATGTCGGGGTGGCGCGCCGTCATGCCCTTGACGTGCGCCTCGTAGATGACGGTCTCGGCCCAGGGCCGGCGCGGCCGGAGATCCTCGCCCCAGGTGTGCGCGGTGTCGATGACCTGGCACTTGGGCATGACGAACGCGCTGTCGCGCCGGTCGAACGAAAAGTCCTCGCGCGGCGAGCCGACGCGGTAGCCGTGACAGGCGTCGTGCCATTTCAGGTCGCCGACCAGCGCCTTGGCATAAGGGTCGATCAACAGCTTGTGCGGGTTGAAGCGGTGGCCGCGCGACGGGTCGTATGGGCCGCTGACGCGATAGCCGTAGAGCTGCCCCGGACGGACGTCGGGCAGGTAGCCGTGCCAGACCTCGTGCGTCTGCTCGGGCAGCGCGATGCGGTCGGTCTGGCGGCGGCCGGCCGGGTCGAACAGGCAGAGCTCGACCTTCTCGGCATTGGCCGAGAACAGGGCGAAGTTGACGCCCGACCCGTCCCAGGTCGCGCCCAGCGGGTGCGGCAGGCCGGTATCCACGCGCACGCTCATTGCAGCAGCCCCCTCACGATGCAGGAAAATGCCGCAGTGCAGCGGCGACCCGCAGAGAACGATATCCGCGGCCTCGCCGTTCCGTAACCCCGCCCGGCGGCCGGCGCGGCTCGTCCGGCCCTCACGCGGTCTCCGGGGCCAGGACGACGGTGGCCAGCGGCGGCAGCGTCAGGCGGGCCGAGAACTGGCGGCCGTGCATGGGCGTATCGGTGGCCTCGACGCGGCCGGCGTTGCCGATGCCGCTGCCGCCGTAGTCGCCGGCGTCGGTGTTCAGAACCTCGCGCCAGCCGCCGCCGAGCGGCATGCCGAGGTTGTAGTCGTGCCGCACCACGGGCGTCATGTTCGAGACGATGACGACAGGGTTGCCCTGCGCGTCGCGGCGTTCGTAGGAAAACACCGACTGCTCGGAATCGCCGCCCTCGATCCAGGCGAAGCCGGCCGGGTCGCAGTCGCGCTCGTGCAGCGCCGGCTGGGATTTGTAAAGGTGGTTCAGGTCGCGCACCAGGCGCTGCAGGCCGGCGTGGTCGGGCTGGTCCAGCAGGTGCCAGTCCAGGCTGCGGTCGTGGCTCCACTCGCGCTCCTGGCCGAACTCGCCGCCCATGAACAGCAGCTTCTTGCCCGGATGCGTCCACATGAAGCCGTAATAGGCGCGCAGATTGGCGAACTTCTGCCAGCGGTCGCCGGGCATCTTGTTCAGCATCGAGCCCTTGCCGTGCACGACCTCGTCATGGCTGAGCGGCAGCACGAAGTTCTCGGAGAAGGCGTAGACCAGGCCGAAGGTCATCTGGCCGTGGTGGAATTTCCGCCAGGCGGGGTCCTTCTGCATGTACTCGAGCGTGTCGTGCATCCAGCCCATGTTCCACTTGAAGTCGAAGCCGAGCCCGCCCTCGTCGACCGGGCGCGAGACGCCGGGAAAGGCGGTCGAACTCCTCGGCGATGGTCAGCCGCCCGGGCGTGCGCTCGGCGACCATGCGGTTGGTTTCCTTGATGAACTCGATGGCCTCCAGGTTCTCGCGCCCGCCATAGCGGTTCGGCACCCACTCGCCGGCGTTGCGCGAGTAGTCGAGGTAGAGCATCGAGGCCACCGCGTCGACGCGCAGCGCGTCCACGCCGTACTGCTCGAGCCAGAAGACGGCGTTCGAGACGAGGAAGTTCTGCACCTCGGTCCGGCCGAAGTTGTAGATCAGCGTGTTCCAGTCCTTGTGGAAGCCGAGGCGCGGGTCCTCGTGCTCGTAGAGGCTGGTGCCGTCGAACTTGGCCAGCCCGTGCGCATCCGAGGGGAAGTGCGCCGGCACCCAGTCAACGATGACGCCGAGCCCCGCCTCGTGACAGGCGTGGACGAAGCGGCGGAAGCCGTCGGGGTCACCGAAGCGCGCCGTCGGCGCGAAGAGGCCGATTGGCTGGTAGCCCCAGGAGCCGGTGAACGGGTGCTCGGAGATGGGCAGGAGCTCCAGGTGCGTGAAGCCCATGTCGGTCGCGTAGCCGATCAGGCTGTCGGCCATCTCGTCGTAGCTGAGAAGCCGGTCGCCCTCGCCGCGGCGCCAGGAGCCGAGGTGAACCTCGTAGATCGTCATCGGCGCCTCGCGCACCGAGACCGCGGGCGGGCGGGTGCCCCTGGCCGCGGGTTCTCCCAGCGCGTGGACGATGGAGGCGGTGCCGGGGGCGAGCTCGTGGCGGAAGCCGACCGGGTCGGCCTTGGTGAACGGGATGCCCTGGGCGCCGACGATCTCGAACTTGTAGAGCGCGCCGGGGCCTACGTCGGGCAGGAAGATCTCCCAGACGCCCGAGCCGTAGCGGCTGCGCATCGGGTGGCGGCGGCCGTCCCAGAAGTTGAACTCGCCGACGACGCTGACGCGCCGCGCGTTCGGCGCCCAGACGGCGAAGGCGGTGCCCTCGACGCCCTCATGGGTCATCGGGTGGGCGCCGAGCTTGGTCCAGAGCTCGGCGTGGCGGCCCTCGGCCAGCAGGTATTCATCCAGCTCGCCCAGCACGGCGCCGAAGGAATAGGGGTCGCGGACGGACCAGTCCTTTCCGTCGCCCGAGAAGACGAGGCAGTAGTCGAACAGCTCGTCGCGATCCTCGATCAGCGCGGCGAAGACGCCGCCGGAATGGATCTTTTCCAGCGTCGCGACATGGTCGCCATCGGTCGTCGTGATGACCGCCTCGGTGGCGCCGGGATCGAAGGCGACGATGCGCAACCCCCGCTCGGTCTGGTGCAGGCCCAGCCATCCGAACGGGTCGCGGACCCGGCCATCGGCGATTTCGGCCGCGATTTCGGGCGGCACGATGGGGGCCGCCTTCTCGGCGGCCGTGAGTGTGCGGACAGGCATGGTCAGCTCTCCTGGTCGAGCAGGGCGAGGACGCCGCGGACGGGGATCGAGAGCCAGGCCGGGCGGTTCGCCGCCTCGTAGCCGATCTCGTAGAACGCCTTCTGCAGCATCAGGAGGCGCAGCACATCCTCGGCGTTGGAAGGCATGGTCTCGAGGCCCTCGGTGGCCTCGGCATAGCCCTCGCGGAAACGGCGGGCGGCGCGGTCGCGCCAGCCCCAGGCCAGCACCTCGGCCTCGGGCGTCTGGCGGCCGAGCGCGCGCAGCCGGTCGATGGCGGCGAAGGCGGCGTAGTCGAAGCTGCGCAGCATCCCGGCGACGTCGCGCAGCGGCGAGCCCTTGGCGCGGCGCTCGTCCATCGTCCGGCGCGGCTCGCCCTCGAAGTCGATCAGGTAGAAGTCGCCCTGGCTGACCAGCACCTGGCCCAGGTGGTAGTCGCCGTGGAGGCGCGACTTCCTGCCCTGCGGCTCGAGCTTGCCCAGCCGGTCGATCAGCGCCAGCGCCTCGTCCCGGCGGGCGAGCAGCGCCTGGACGTCGTCGCCCCCGAGGGCGTTCGGAGCCCCCTGCATCCGGCGGAACGCGTCCTCGGCCTGGGCGCGCGTGTCGGCGGCCCAGTCGGCGATGTCCTCGGCCGCCACCGGCTCGGTGACGAAGGCGGGGTCGTCTGTGGGTGTCGCGAAGGCGACGTGCAGCTCGCCCGTGCGCCGGCCCAGGATGCGCGTCAGGTCCAGCGGATAGGGAAACGCGTCCTCGTCCTCCGGCGTCTGGCCTTCGCGATCGGGCAGGTGCGTCGCTTCCTCGGCCGGCGCCGACGGGGCGGAGGGCTCGGAGGCCAGCGCCCGGTCCTCGAGTTCGCGGACGAGCGCCTCGACCATGGCCTTCCAGCCGTCGCCCTGGTTGGGCACGAAGGCGAAGCAGGCGGCGACGGTGGCCGCCTCGCCGCCGTCACGGACGATCGTCGCCTCGCCCAGGAAGGCGGGGGTGTTCGGGTAGTCGGCGACCTCGGTCAGGAAGCGGCCGACCTCGATATCCGGCTGGCGCCCGGGGCGCAGCCGGCGATAGATCTTCAGAAGCCCCTTGTCGCCGAAGGCGATCGAGACGTTCGACTGCTCGACGCCCAGCGCACGCGCCTCGTTGACGGCCTCGAGCTCCTCGATGCCCGGGGCGCCGTCGGCGCGGAACCGCAGGCCGCCGCTCTCCTCCTCGGCCCCGGTCCGCATCGCGCGGACCATCGCCTCGGCGAACTCGGGCACGCGCGCGGCGTCGATCAGGGCGCCGACGCGGTTCGCGCGGCGCACCTTGGCCAGCGTCCAGCCCAGCGTCGGCGCGCCGAAGCGGATGTGCTCCTCGCCCCAGAGTGGCGCCAGCGGCATGAAGTAGATCTGGCGCCCGCTATCGGCTGTCTCGACCTCGGCCAGCGTCAGCATGAAGCCGTCGCCGATCGTCGGGCCGCGCAGCACCTCGGCGCCGCGGATGCGCTCGCCCTTGGCACCGTACCAACGCTGCAGCTGCAGGAACTCCGGCAGCACGTCGCCGGCCAGCCGCCGGCTGTTCTCGTCCGACAGCACGTCCTGGCAGGTCGTGCCGCGGCAGGTCAGCGTGATGAACTCGGGCATGATCTCCTGGTGCGGGCTATGCCAGTCGGGCAGCATCTCGGCCGACGCCAGCTGGAACCAGTAGAAGCCATAGGGCGGCAGCGTCAGCATGTAGGGCAGGTCGCCGATCGGCGGAAACGTCGTCCCGCCCTCCAGCTCGACCGGCACCCGGCCGCGATAGTCCGACAGGTCCAGCTCGACCGCCTGCGCCTGCCGGCTGACGTTGAAGACGCAGAGCAGCACCTCGTCTTCGTGCGTGCGGGTATAGGCAAGAACCTTGCGGTTGCCCGGGTAGATGAAGTCCAGCCGGCCGCGGCCGAAGGATTTCTGCCGCTTGCGGATGCGGATCATCCGCCGCATCCAGTTCAGCAGCGATCCGTTCGTCGCCGACTGCGCCTCGACGTTGATCGACTGGAAGCCGTAGACCGGGTCCTGGATCGTCGGCAGGTAGAGCTGCTGCGGGTTGGCCCGGCTGAAGCCGGCATTGCGGTCGGCGGTCCACTGCATCGGCGTGCGCACGCCGTCGCGGTCGCCCAGATAGTAGTTGTCGCCCATGCCGATCTCGTCGCCGTAGTAGACGATCGGCGTGCCCGGCATCGAGAACAGGAGCCCGTTCAACAGCTCGACCTTGCGCCGGTCGTTGTCGAGCAGCGGCGCGAGGCGCCGGCGGATGCCGAGGTTGATGCGCGAGCGGCGGTCGGAGGCGTAGAACGACCACATGTAGTCGCGCTCCTCGTCCGTCACCATTTCCAGCGTCAGCTCGTCATGGTTTCGCAGGAAGATCGCCCACTGGCAGTTGTCGGGGATCGGCGGCGTCTGGCGCAGGATGTCGGTGATCGGGTGCCGGTCCTCCTGCGCCAGCGCCATGTACATGCGCGGCATCAGCGGGAAGTGGAACCCCATGTGGCACTCGTCGCCGTCGCCGAAATAGGGGCGCGTGTCCTCGGGCCACTGGTTGGCCTCGGCCAGCAGCATCTTGTCGGGGTAGTGCGCGTCTAGCTCGGCGCGGATGCGCTTCAGCACGGCGTGCGTCTCGGGCAGGTTCTCGTTGTTCGTGCCGTCGCGCTCGACCAGGTAGGGGATTGCGTCGAGGCGCAGCCCGTCGACCCCCATGTCCAGCCAGTAACGCATAACCTTCAGCACCTCGTCCAGGACGAGCGGGTTGTCGAAGTTCACGTCCGGCTGGTGGCTGAAGAAACGGTGCCAGTAATAGGCCTGCGCCTCGTCGTCCCAGGTCCAGTTCGACTTTTCCGTGTCGGTGAAGATGATGCGGGTCTCGGGCCACTTCTCGTCGGTGTCGGACCAGACGTAGAAATCGCGCTCGGGGCTGCCGGCCGGTGCCTTGCGCGCCCGCTGGAACCAGGGGTGCTGGTCGCTGGTGTGGTTGATGACCAGCTCGGTGATGACGCGGATGCCGCGCTTGTGCGCCTCGTCGACGAAGCGCTGGAAGTCCTCCATCCGACCGTAGCTCGGGTTGATCGAGACGTAGTCGGCGATGTCGTAGCCGTCGTCGCGCAGCGGCGAAGGGTAGAAGGGCAGCAGCCAGATCGTGTTGACGCCCAGTTCGGCGACGTAGTCCAGCCGCTGGATCAGGCCGGGGAAGTCGCCGATCCCGTCATTGTTCGAATCCTGGAACGCCTTGATGTGCAGCTGGTAGACGATCGCGTCCTTGTACCAGTCGTTCACGTCCATGCTGACCGGCTCTGAGGCGATTGCGGCGGTGGCAGTGGCTGGCGTCGGGCGACGTCATGCGCGGACCGCCGGATTCTTCAGGCTCCAGATCGCGTAGGGCCGCTCATGCGGGTTCAGCCACACGTGCTGCATCTTCCCCTCCCATTGGAAATCGGCGCCCGTCACCTCGTCATGCCCCTCGATGGTGGCGTCGTCCGGCAAGTCGAACTCCCAGAGCGGGATCTCGATCGGCCCGCCCTGCGCGTTGTGCGGGTCCAGGTTGACCGCGAACAGCAGGAAGTCCGACAGGTCGGGCGTGAACTTGGCGTAGAACAGCACGTGGTCGTTCCAGCAGTTGTAGAAGCGCAGCCCCTCCATCTGGCGCAACGCGGGGTGCTCGGCGCGCAGCCGGTTGATCAGGCGGATGTCGTCCTTGATGTGGCCGGGCCTGTCGAAGTCCCAGACGCGGATCTGGTACTTCTCGCTGTCGAGATATTCCTCCTTGCCGGGCACGGGCGTGCCCTCGCAGATCTCGAAGCCGTTGTAGAGCCCCCAGTTGGTGCTGAGCGAGGCGGCCAGGATCGCCCGCGTGCGATAGCCGGCGCGGCCGCTGGTCTGCAGCGGCACCGGGTTGATGTCGGGCGTGTTGACGAAGAAGTTCGGCCGCATGATCGCCGGCATCTCGCCGGTCGTCAGCTCGGTCAGGTACTCGGTCAGCTCGGCCTTGGTCTCGCGCCAGGTGAAGTAGCTGTAGGACTGGGTGAAGCCGACCTTGCCGAGCCGCTTCATCATCTTCGGCCGCGTGAACGCCTCGGCCAGGAAGATCGTGTCCGGGTGCTGCGCCTGGACCTCGGCGATCATCCACTCCCAGAACGGAAGGGGCTTGGTGTGCGGGTTGTCGACGCGGAAGATCTTGACCCCGTGCCCGGCCCAGAACAGCACGACGTCGCGCAGCGCGTGCCAGAGGCCGGGGATCGCGTCGCGGTAGAAGTGGACGTTAACGATGTCCTCGTACTTCTTCGGCGGGTTCTCGGCGAACTTGATCGTGCCGTCCGGGCGCCAGTCGAACCACTCCGGGTGCTCCCTGATCCACGGATGGTCGGGCGAGCACTGGATGGCGAAGTCGATGGCGATCTCGAGCCCGTGCCCGGCCGCCGCGTCGACCAGCCGCCCGAACGCCTCGAGGCCGCCGAGCTCGGGATGGATCGCGTCGTGGCCGCCATCCGGCGAGCCGATGGCGTAGGGGCTGCCGGGGTCGTCCTCCGCCGGCGTCAGCGAGTTGTTCCGGCCCTTGCGGTTGGTCGTCCCGATCGGGTGGATCGGCGGAAAGTACAGCACGTCAAAGCCGAGGTCGCGGATATAGGGCAGCCGCTGGATGACGTCGTCGAAGGTGCCGTGCCGGTCCATGTCAAAGGACATCGAGCGCGGGAACAGTTCGTACCAGGCGCTGACCAGCGCCTTCTCGCGGTCGACCCAGACCGGGATCCAGCGGTCCTCGGTCAGGTTCGTGCGGATGCCGGCGCGGCGCATCAGCGTCGTCACGTCGCCGTTCATCATCAGCGAGAAGGCATCGCCCTCGCTGGCCGTCCTGAGCTGCTTGTCGAGCGCACGCAGCGCCGCGGCGTCCTGCCTGGCGGCGCCCTTCGCCTTCTGCGTCTTCTCGATCAGTTCGCGGCCCTCGGTCAGCTCGAGCGATATGGGCAGGCCGGCGGCGTGCTTCTTGGCGACCTCGGACTGCCATGAGGCGAACAGGTCGCGCCAGGCGACGACTCGGTATTCGTGCGGGCCGAAATGGTCAAAGGTGGCGGCGCCGCGCCAGCGGTCGTTGACGAGCGCGCGCATCGGCGCTTCGCGCCAGCTCTTCTCGCCGACCCGGCGCGTCTGCAATGCCGCGTCGATCGTGTCGTGGCCGTCGCAGAAGATATCGGCCTCGACGGTGAACAGCCGGCCCTGCACGACCTTTACCGGAAACCTGCCGCCATCGATGCATGGCGCGAGCGCCTCGATGGCGATCCGCTCGGCGGCCAGTTTCTGCAGGCGCTGCTCGGAGTCCTGGTCTGCCTGTTGTTTGGGCCGGCCGCGTGCGGCGGCTCGCTGCGAGAGCGGTTTCATGCAGACTTTCCCCGGTTCCAGTCTCTGACGGGAGGCGATGCCCCACGCGCCCTGTCGCGTTCCAGGATCGCGATCAAGCTATGCGCGAGCGGCCGTGGCGACGGCGCACCCCGGTCAGTATTAACGATTTCCCTCTCAGCGCAACGTCGGCACCCGGCGATGGTTCCGATTTCGGGCGGGCCGCGCCCCTGCTGCGCGCAGGACCCGTCCAGATCCGGGTCAGCGCCCCGCGCTGTCCGGCGCCGGCGGCAGGGTGGCGTCGCCGTCTCCCAGCGGGCGCTGCATCAGCACCGAGTCGACCCAGCGGCCGAACTTGAACCCGACGGATCGCAGCGTGCCGATCTCGCGAAAGCCGTGCCGGCGGTGCAGCGCGATCGAGCCGTGATTCCCCGTGTCGCCGATCACGGCGATCATCTGCCGCCACGGTCCGTCCTCGCAGCGCGCGATCAGCGCCGCCAGCAGGGCCGAGCCGATGCCGCGAGCGGCCAGCCCCTCGGCAACGTAGACCGAATCCTCGATCGTGTGCCGGTAGGCCGGGCGGGGCCGGTAGGCCGTCGCGTAGCTGTAGCCGACGACGCGCCCGTCGAGATCGGCGACGATATGGGGCAGGCCGGCCGCCAGGACGGCCCGCCGTCGCGCGGCCAGATCGTCGACGCCGGGCGGGAGTTCCTCGAAGCTGGCGAGGCCGTGCAGCACGTGGTGGGCGTAGATCGCCTGCACGGCAGGCATGTCCGAGGGCTCGGAGTCCCGGACCCGCATCTGCGGTGGCTCGGACCCGGTGCGTGTCATGTCCGGCTGGATGCCTGCGCTTGCGGGGAAACGGCCTCTGCGGGCGAAGTGGTGCCCAGGGGCGGATTTGAACCACCGACACGCGGATTTTCAGTCCGCTGCTCTACCAACTGAGCTACCTGGGCATCCCGCTGCAAACGGCGCGACCCGCATCTACGGCATCGGGCAAAGGCTTGTCCAGCGCGTTCTGGCCGCGCCGCGGCAGCCCGGCGCGGCGCCCGGGCGCAACCCGCCGGGAAACGCTCGAACGCCCCTCGGCGCGGGCAGACGGCTCGATGTCCGTCGGCCCCGGCATCAGGCAGGTGACTGTCACTCCGCTGTCATGCAGCGTAGCCGTACGCGGTGCGGCGGCCGGCCAGTTCCAGGCCGATGCCCGTCGGGACGCCGGTGGCGACCGCCGGGCTCGTCGTCATGCTGCGGCCTTCTCGGTCTTGAGGACGACCTTCGTCCACTCGTTCTGGTTCGAGTGAAAGTTGGCGTAGCCGGTCGGCGCCTCCTCCAGCGGCAGGCGGTGACTGATCAGGAAGGTGGTGTCCAGCTTGCCCTCCCGGATCATCTCCAGCAGCTCCTTCTGGTAGCGCTGGACATGCGTCTGGCCCGTCCGGACCTGGATCGCCTTCTCCATCAGCGCGCCGGTCGGGAACTTGTCGGTCATCCCGCCATAGACGCCGGGGATCGAGACGCGCCCGCCCTTGCGCACCGCCATCAGCGCCTCGCGCAGCACGTGCGCGCGGTCGGCCCCGACGCCGATGGTCTGCTTGGCGTAATCGAGCAGGTTGTCGGGCGCCATGCCGTGGCTCTCCATGCCGACGGCGTCGATGACGGCGTCCGGGCCGATGCCGCCCGACATCTCCATCAACGCCTCCAGCACGTGCGTCTGGGTGTAGTCGATCACCTCGGCGCCCAGCCGGCGGGCCAGTTCCAGCCGGCGCGGGTGGTGGTCGATGGCGATCACCTTGGCGGCGCCCATCACCTTGGCCGACTGCACGGCGAAAAGCCCGACCGGGCCGCAGCCCCAGACGGCGACGATGTCGCCTTCGCCAATGTCGGCATTGTCGGCCGCCATCCAGCCGGTCGGCAGGATGTCGGTCAGGAACAGCACCTTGTCGTCTTCCAGTTCGTCGGGCACGACCATCGGGCCGACGTCGGAGAACGGCACCCGGACGTATTCCGCCTGCCCGCCGGCATAGCCGCCGGTCATGTGCGAATAGCCGAACAGGCCGCTCATCGCCTGGCCGTACAGCATCTCGGAGGCATCCTGGTTCGGCACCGGGTTCGAGTTGTCGCAGGCCGAGAACTCGGTCTTCCGGCAGTGGAAGCACTGCCCGCAGGAAATCGTGAAGGGAACGACAACGCGGTCGCCCTTCTTCAGCGTGCTTTTGGGCCCGCTCTCGACGACCCGGCCCATGAACTCGTGGCCGAGCACGTCGCCGGCCGTCATGCCGGGGATGACGCCGTCATAGAGGTGCAGGTCCGATCCGCAGATGGCGGTGGACGTCACCTCGACGATGCAGTCGCGGGGGTTGACGATCTCGGGATCGGGCACAGTGTCGACGCGGACGTCGTGGGTGCCGTGCCAGGTCAGGGCGCGCATGGGCGGGCCTCCTTTTACTCGTTTGCTACTGTCACTCGGCCTTGCGCATCTGCGAGGTGGCGATCTCGCCGGTCTCGAGCTGCATCTTCAGCCGCTTGAGATCGCGCCGGACCTGCACGTTCGGCTCGCGCTGGAACAGCTTGGCGACAAGCTGGCCGAGCTGGCCGCCGGACGGCACGTACTCGATGACGGCGGAGACCTCGGTGCCGCGGTCGCCGGGGGCGTCGCGGAACTCGACATGGCCGCGCGCCTCGATCTGGCTGCCTGCCACCGACGCCCATGCGATGCGCTCGTTCGGCCGATCCTCGGTGGTCTCGGTCTCCAGCGTCACGGTCTGGCCGCCGGGCGCGTCGATCGTCCAGCGCAGCCGCCCATCGTCGCCGCCGATCTTCTCGACGCGCTCGATGTTCTCCATGAAAGACAGGTTCGCCGGGTCCCGCCAGAAGGCGTAGATCTCGGCGCGCGGCCTGTTGATCGTCACCGTGCGCCCGGTCAGCGCGTAGCGGGGGTGGCTCTCGCGCCGGGCGATCCGCGGCGCGCTGTCGCGAAAGCGGGCCGTGTCGGGCCGGGGGTCGGGACGGGGCTGCCGCCGCCCGGGGATGACGTCGGGCGCAAAGTAGTAGAGCGCGGCGGCGCCGGCGAGCGCGCCGAGGCCGAGCGCCATCCAGGGCGACTGCAGTTCGTCGAGATCCCAGCCGCCGCGCCGCCGCTGGCGGGGCTTTCGACCGCGAACGAACTCCTCGGGGTGGAACTCGAGATCGTCCCGGCCGATGCGCGGCCGGACGGGCGCGGGGCGGCGCCGCAAGTAGTCTTCGGGATGGAATTCGAGGTCTGTCATGGTGCCTCTCGCTGGATGAGTCTCTCGGGGCCCTGCCGGCCGCTGCATGGCCGCGGCGGCCGGGCCGGGCGGCGCGCCGGTGCGGGCGCTCGCCGGCGCGATGCGTCGTCGGGCGCTCAGGCGGCCCGAGCGGCGGCGGCGTCCATGTAGGTCTTGTGCCGGCGCTCGTCGGCCAGCGCGCGCTCGAACAGCGGCCGGTCCTCGACCGGGATCGCCGCGTTCCGCGAGCCGCTCTCGTATGCGCTGATCGTGTCGTTCTCGTTCGAGCTCATCGCCTTGAGGACGGCCGGGTCGCCGCCCATCAGGCCGGCGAGCTTGACCTTGCCGGTGGTCAGGATCTCCTTCATGTCGCCCTCGGTCGGCACCTCGGCGCCGTGCTTCGCGGCCATTGCCTTCAGCTCGCCGAGGTGGCGCTCGTGGTCGGCGCGGAACTCGGTGACCCTGGCCTTGTGGCCGGGATCTTCCAGCCGCTCGATCGTCGCCGTGTAGGCGGCGATCGCGTCGTGCTCGAGGATGATGAAGTTCTGGATGAGCGACCCGAGGTCGCTGTCGGTTCCGACTGTGGTGGTCATACTGGTGCTCCTTACCGGTCCAATCACGCAACTCCCGTAATAACGGCGGGCGTCACCGACCGTTCCGGTTGCAAACCTTGCGACGGAAAGTTCACGACTTCGCGCCCGTTCTGTTTTAACGCGTGGCCCGGCGCGCACGCCGAGCGGATCAGGGGAGACCCGGCATGGACCGAGACGCCCGCATCTACGTCGCCGGCCATCGCGGGATGGTGGGCTCGGCCATCGTCCGCGCGCTGGGCGCGCGCGGCTGCAAGCAGGTGCTGACGCGGGCGCGGAGCGTCCTGGACCTGACCGATCGCGCCGCCGTCGAGGCGTTCTTCGCGGCCGAGCGGCCGGCCTATGTCTTCCTGGCGGCGGCGCGAGTCGGCGGCATCCTCGCCAATGACAGCCGGGGCGGCGACTTCATCCGTGACAACCTGCTGATCCAGACCAACGTCATCGACGCCGCGTACCGGCACGGCGCGCGCAAGCTGCTGTTCCTCGGCTCGTCCTGCATCTACCCGAAGCTGGCCGACCAGCCGATCCGCGAGGAGGCGCTGCTGACCGGCCCGCTCGAGCCGACAAACCTGCCCTATGCGGTCGCCAAGATCGCCGGCAAGACGATGTGCGACGCCTATCGCCGGCAGTTCGGCTTCGACGCCTTCACGGTGATGCCGTCGAACGTCTACGGCATCGGCGACAATTTCGACCCGGACGGCAGCCATGTCGTCGCCGGGCTGATGCGCCGCTTTCACGAGGCGAAGCTGGCGGGCGCGCCCGAGGTCGTCGCCTGGGGCACGGGCAGCCCGCTGCGCGAACTCATCGACGCCGACGACATCGGCGATGCCTGCGTCTTCCTGATGGAGCGCTGGCGCGACGGCGGCATGGTCAATGCCGGCTCCGGCCAGGAGGTCTCGATCCGCGAGTTGACCGCGATGATGGCCGAGATCACCGGCTATCGCGGCCGCATCGCCTGGGACGGGACGAAGCCCGACGGCACGCCGCGCAAGATCATGGACAGCGCGCGCCTGCACGCGCTCGGCTGGCGGCCGAACACCCCGATCCGCGACGGGCTGGCGAAGATGTATGGCTGGTTCGTCGCGACCGGCGGCGGGCGCCACGCGGCATGAGCAGGGACTGACGGGCGACGCCGCCGGCGCCACCCCGGCCGCCCGCGCCCGGCGCCCCGCGGGTCTTCTCAGCGGCGCCCGCGCGCCGTCTATTCGGGGTGCCAGCACGGGATGGGTTTCGATGCGCCAGAACACAATCTCGATCATGGAGGCTTGGCCGACCACGCTCTTCCTCAGGGACTGGCCGGACCATGCTGTCCGGGCGCCGGCGATCGTCGACCGTCTGCGCCAGCGGTCGGCCGGCTTCGCGACGCCGGTGGCCAGCGGCGTCGCGACCTCGGCCTAGCCCGCCACGGGCCTGGTCGAAAGCCCGCTGCACCTGTTCGACACGACGGACCGCTGGTTCCACATCACGAACGACGGCGGCTTTCACGACGCGCACATCCACGGCAACTGCTCGTGGTGCGGGATCTTCTACCCGGCCTCCGGCGATGCCGACGAGATCCCGGAGGGCGGCGTCGACAAGGCGGGCAACGGCATCAACCGCTTCTACTCGCCGATCCAGACCGGCGGGGGGCTGCGCGACTTCGGCAACGCCTATCCGGGGCGCGGCTATGTCGACATCCGGCCGAGCGACGGGCGGCTGGTGCTGTTCCCCTCGTACCTGCTGCACAGCGCGCTGCCCTACAGCGGCGCGCGCGACCGCGTCATCCTGTCGTTCAACTCCGAAACCCGCGTGACGCAGGCCTGAGCGGCCGGCGGGCGTTGCGACGACCGTCGGCGCGGCGGCGCCGGGAGGCAGCGCCGGCAGGCAACCGCAACCGGCTTGACCGGGACAGGCTTTCCGTCTTCATGCGGGCAGCGGGCGTGCAGGGCTGGACGCTCATCGGGGGCGGCGCGCAGGGTGCGGCCTCAGGGGCGGCGAGGCGGCATGATCCTGACGATCGGCTCGGTGAACATCGACCACGCCCACCGCGTGGCGGCGCTGCCCGGCGCCGGCGAGACCGTCCTCGACAAAGGCTACGCGAAAAGCCTGGGCGGCAAGGGCGCGAACCAGTCGCTGGCGGCCCGGCTGGCCGGCGCCGAGGTGCGCCATGCCGGCGCGGTCGGCGCCGACGGCGCGTGGTGCCGCGAGCGGCTGGCCGGTGCCGGGATCGACGTCGGGGACCTGGCGACGGTGGAGGCGGCGACCGGCCACGCCGTCATCCTGATCGACGACGCCGGCGAGAACTCGATCGTCGTGCATGGCGGCGCCAACCGGGCGCTGCCGCAGGCGCTGATCCAGCGCGCCATCGGCCGGACGCGGCCGGGCGACTGGCTGCTGCTGCAAAACGAGACCAATCTCGTCGCCGAGGCGGCGCGCGCCGGCCGCGCGGCCGGACTCCGCGTCGCCTATGCCGCCGCGCCCTTCGACCCAGCGGCCACCGCCGAGGTCATCCCGCATGTCGACCTGCTCGCCGTCAACGCGGTCGAGGCGGCGCAGTTGGCGCACCATCTGGGTGCGCCCGCCGAGACCTTCGGCGCGCCGGTGCTGCTGGTGACCGAGGGCGCCCGCGGCGCACATTGCTGGACGGGCCGGCAGAAGCTGAACCAGGACGCATTCCCGGTCACGCCGGTCGACACGACGGGCGCGGGCGACTGCTATCTCGGCTACTTCCTGGCAGGGCTCGATCGCGGCCTGCCTGTCGCCGACGCGCTCCGCCTCGCCGCCGCCGCCGCGGCGATCCAGGTGACGCGGCCGGGCGCGGCCGAGGCGATGCCCGCCCTGGCCGAGGTGCTGGCCTTCCTGGCCGGGAGGGGTGCCGAGGACGCATGAAGAAGATCCTGATCGACACCGATCCCGGCATCGACGACGCCATGGCGATCCACCTGGCCTTCGCCCATCCGGGGCTGGAGGTCGTCGGCCTGACCACGGTCTTCGGCAACGTCCACGTCGACAAGGCGACGCGCAACGCGCTGGCGCTGGTCGAGATGGCGGGCGCCGACTGCCCGGTCGCCGAGGGCGCGGCAGCACCCCTGGTCCGCCCGCTCCAGCCGCCCGGCTACGACGTGCACGGCGACGAGGGCTTCGGCCAGCTCGGCGCCCCCGCGCCCGCCCGCGCCCCGCACCGGCTCGGCGCCGCCGAGTTCATCGTCGAGACGCTCCGTGACCACGCGCGCCAGATAACACTGGTGCCCGTCGGCCCGCTGACCAACATCGCGCTGGCACTGCGGCTGGACCCCGGCATCGCGCAGAAGGTCGAACGCGTCGTCATCATGGGCGGCGTCGTCGAGCGCCGCGGCAACGTCACCGACTGGGCCGAGGCGAATATCTGGCACGACCCGCACGCCGCCGCCGAGGTGCTCTCCGCCCCCTGGCCCGTCACGCTGGTCGGCCTCGACGTCACGGAGTTGACGCGCTGCGGCCCGGTCGACTTCGCTCGGCTGGCCGACGCCTCGCCCGTCATCGGCGGGTTCCTGAACGAGGCCGTCCAGTTCTACTTCGGCTGGCACCGCCAGAAGGGCGTGCATGACGGCTGCTTCCTGCACGATCCCTGCGCCGTGCTGGCCGTCGCCGAGCCGCACCTCTTCACGACGCGCGACACCCCGCTCCGCGTCGTCACCGGGGGCGAGCAGATCGGCCGCACCCTCGCCGCGCCCGAGACCGGCACGCCGCCCGTCCGCGTCTGCACGCAGGTCGACTCAGAGGCCGTGAGCAACCGCTTCCTGTCCGTGCTGGCCACCGCCGATGCTTGCCGCGCCGGGCGGACCGGATAAGGTGACGTTGCTGCAGCAGCGGCGGCATGGAAATGGCCGGCAGACGAGGTCACCGCATGACGGGCTGGACGCTGAATGACTATGGAGACAAGCACCGGGACACGACGGGACGGCACGGAACCGACATAGCAAGTCAGAGGATCGACGATCTTGACCGGCGGTGCCTGCTAGACATTCTGAACGGCGTTCTCGATCGTGGTGTCGCGCTGGATGTCGGCTGCGGGTCCGGGTACCATGGATTGCGCATGGCGTCTCTCGGTTGCCCCACGATACTCATCGACCTGCTCGACATGTCGGAGCGCGTGCGCGCCATCAAAGCGTCGTTTCCGGACTTGAATGTCTCATACTATCACGGACCCATAGAGAAATTTTTGTTATCGTATAGAGAGGCAAACATTTCTGCATTTTACTCACAAAGAACAATACATTACATGACATTTCAGGAATCAGTGAACATCCTTACCCAGGCCAGAAAGATCCTGAATAAAAGATCGAAGGTCTATATTTCCGCTTCCGGGTTGAATTCGGAACTTGGGGCGGGGTATGGCCATGCCGCGCGGGACGTGCGCGAGAGGTTTTCAGATCTGTCGGCTGAAATGGCACAAAAGCACTCGATAGGGGAGAAAGTTTGCTTATATACAGAGAAAGATGTTGAGTTACTGGCAAAGTTATCGGGATTTCATGTCGACGAGGTGTGGAGTTCGCGGTTCGGGAACGTCAAAGCAATTCTGATTTCGTCATGAGCAAGATTGTAGTCATAGGCGCGGCTCATCTCGATATTGTTGGGGACTACAGCGAGGCCGCTGCCCACACTGTCGATAAACCTGGAAAAATTTTGTACTCTGTCGGTGGAACCGCTTATAATATCGCCGCGAACTTGGCCCAAAATGGCAATAAGGTTACGTTTATTTCCATACTTAAGTCTGATTCCCTGATAACGCCAGTGATACTTTCCAGATTGAGAAGCTATAACATAGATACCGAATTTGTTGATGTGCGGGATGACGCAGGCGAAAGCGGCTTTATCGCGCAGCGGCAAGACAAAAGGCTTGTGTCGGCCGTGACGGCGTCAACTCTGGATAAGCTGGTTTTTCCGCATGGCCTGTACAATTCTGCAATTTCGGAGGCCTCCGCCGTAGTAGCTGACTGCAATTGTACGGCGGCCTTCCTGGACAGGTTGCGTGGGGCCTGTCTCCATCACGGGAAGAAACTCTTCGTTGCGGCTGTTTCCGAGCCAAAAGCGAAGAGGATTCTGAACATCGACAGAGGGGTTGGCGCCGCGTTCCCGATTTTTACCGCCAGTATGCACATCAGCGAAGCGATAGTGCTGGGCTATCAACCCGATGTAACGATAGACAGTGACTATGCAGCAAATTTCTGCAAGTCAATCGGAGCAGAAATAGCCCTGATAACAAACGAGGAGAATGGATATAAGGCCCTCTTCTCGACAGGCGAACATTTTTCTATGCCTGCTCCAGATGTTTCTGCGGTTGTTTCACCAACGGGCGCAGGCGATGCATTGTTTGCGGCCTTCATACACCATTATTGTGAGCGGAGAGAGGTTGATATCGAAGGCGTTCACCGAACGATTTGCCGCTTTGTCTCTGAAGTGCTCGGCCGAGAAGGCGCTACCGTGGGCGCGCGGACTGCGCCGGGGGAACTCCAGGTCGTTCCGAAGAAGGAGCTCGACAGGCTCAGAGCGCAACAGAACCAGCAACTTCGCTCCTTGCTGAGCCAGTCCGTGACCATTCTGGGAATGCGTTTCAATGTCGGAAATCTGCTGGCTTTCATTGGGGTCGTGATTGCACTGGCGACCTTCGTTTTCGGGTTGGTCCTGGATTTTGATAAATTCCTGAAGGTGATTGGCGCCTGAACACGTGTGCCATTCAGGGCACGTAATCCCAGCCGGCTTCAGACCAAAGGCGTCGCGCGCGCCAGCCCCCAAGGCCCGGCACGAAGGACACGGATCCAGGCCGACCGAGCGTTCCGCCGATCGGAACGAAGCGCGGGGAGATGCATTGGGAATATCAAATCCGGCAACAAAGACGAGTCCCTCGCATGGTCCCCGAGTGGTTCCACATCCTCGCCATCATCTGGCTGGTGCTCGGCTTCATCTGCGCGGCGATCGTGGCGGCCGACGTGTTCCGCGATCCGCAGCACATGTGGATCATGAACGTCGTCTGGCCGGTCATCTGCCTGTTCTGGCTGTTCGCCGGCGTCTGGGCGTACCTCCGGTACGGCAAGCTGGCCGCGCACAGCCGCGTCAAGCCGGCGATGGACCGAGACGAGGAGATGCCGAACAAGAAATACACGCCATTCCCGATGATGGTCGCCAAGGGCACGCTGCATTGCGGCGCCGGCTGCACGCTGGGCGACATCATCGCCGAGTGGCTGGCCTTCGCCTTCCCGGCCATGGCGCTGGCGCTGGGATGGAAGGCGATTTTCCCCGACAAGATGCTGGCGGTCTGGGTGCTCGACTTCATCCTCGCCTTCCTGCTGGGCGTCGCCTTCCAGTACTTCACCATCGTGCCGATGCGCGGCCTTTCGCCCGGCAAGGGCATCGTCCAGGCGGTCAAGGCCGACGCGCTGTCGCTGACCGCGTGGCAGGTCGGCATGTACGGCTTCATGGCCGTGGCGAACTACGTGGTCTTCGGCATGGGCTTCGACGCGAAGCTCGAGGTCAACAGCGTCGAATTCTGGTTCATGATGCAGATCGCCATGATCTTCGGCTTCGTGACCGCCTACCCGGTGAACTGGTGGCTGATCTCGAGCGGCATCAAGGAAAAGATGTAAGGCGGCCGGCCCGGGCCTCGCGCGAGGTCTCTCCCGGAGCGCCGCTGCGTGTTCGAGGGGTAACGAAATGGCAAGCGCGACAGGCCCGGTCAGCGACGCCGGCGGAAAGCTCGTCGAAAAGGCCGGCGGCCCGGCACGCCTCCAGGTGATCCTGCTGCTCGCCGCGGTGTTGGCGCTCGACACCGCCGACAAGGGCACGGTCTCGGCGATCGGCGGCGCCCTCAAGCAGGCCTTCGACATCGGCAACACGCGGTTCGGCCTGCTGCTGGCGGTCGTGTCGTTCGCCGGCGCGCTCGGCGCGCTGCCGATGGGCCGCCTGGTCGACATGACCGAGCGCAAGCGGCTGCTGCTGGTCACGATCGTCTTGTGGGCGGTGGCGATGGCCGTCAGCGGCGTCGCGACCTCGTACATGTTCCTGCTGGTGACGCGCATTTTCCTCGGCCTCGTCACTGCGGTCGCCTGGCCGGCGGTTGCCTCGCTGACCGGCGACTTCTTCCCCGCCCGCGAGCGCAGCGAGGTCTATGGCCTCATCCTCGCCGGAGAGCTCGCCGGCGTCGGCATCGGCTATTTCACGGCCGGCCAGGCGAGCAGCTGGCTGGGCTGGCACTGGGCGTTCTACGCGATGTCGGTCCTCAGCCTGCTGCTGGCCGGCGCGCTCTGGCGCTGGCTGCCCGAACCCCGGCGCGGCGGCCAGGGCTCGCTCGAGGTGGGCGAGACCGATCCCGCGGCCGCCTCCGAGGGCGGCAAGGGCGGGCACGCGGACGGCGGCCAGCGCCGCGGCCGGAATGCCGGCGACGACGATGCCGGTCGGGAAGACGGGCGGCAGGACGGCGGCGGCACCGAGGCAGCGCTCGCCCGCCGGATCGTCCAGCGTCGCAGCGTCAAACCGCGCGACGCGCTGGTCCTGCACGAAGATCCCAGAAGGCACGGCATGATCTGGGCCATCCGGTATTGCCTCGGCATTCCGAGCTACCGGCTGCTGATCCTCGCCTCGGCGCTGGCCTACTACTTCTTCTCGGGGGTGCGCGCCTTCACGATGATCTATTTCACCGGGCACTACGGCCTGTCGCAGGCGACGGTCAGCACGCTGGTCATCGTCATCGGCATGGGCGCGCTGGTCGGCGTGATCGGCGGCGGGCGGCTGTCGCACGCCCTGCTAGAGCGCGGCCGCCTGACGGTGCGCATCGTGCTGCCGGCGATCGCGCTGGCCCTGGCGGTGCCCTTCCTCGGCATCGGCATCTGGGTGACCACCGTCTGGCTCGGCGTGGCGGCGCTGACGCTCGGCGCGCTGATCATGGCGGCAGCCATCGCGCCGCTCGACGCGGCGCGCCAGGACATCATGCATCCGCTGCTCTGGGGCCGGGCCGAGGCCGGGCGCATGACGTTGCGCATGGGGTTCGAGGGCACCGCGCCGCTGGCCTTCGGTTTTTTCTCGCGCCTGCTGGGCGGCGGGACCGAGGGGCTGATGTGGACCTTCCTGATCATGCTCGCACCGATGCTGGTCGGGGCAATCCTCGTCTATCCCGGCCGCCACACCTACCCGCGCGACGTCGCGACGGCTGCCGCCTCGGTCGACGCGCTGGAGGACCAGGGGCGGGGCCGGGCGCGCCGAGGCTGACGCGAATCGGGATCAGTCGCCGGCAAGTCGGGAAAAACCGCCCCCCGCGGCGCATACGATGAGGGAGGGCGGGGGCACTTCGCCATCTCCGGCAGCCCCCTCCGGGCCGTGGGTCGCGATCACGGCGGCACGGCGCCAGCGGCCCGACCTCCTCCAGCATGCCGACCTGCGGCTGCCGGATGTCGGCGAGCCGCCGCCAGCGCGGCAGCAGGTGGTCGCGCTCCCCGTGCAGCCGCCGGATCTCCAGTTCGGCCTTCAGGCCGACGCGGTGGCCGTGGCGCGCCCGCAGCCGGTCCTCCGTCTCCTGCCAGCGCCGGTCCGCGGCGCCTTCAATCGGGCGATGCAGCTCATCGCCTCACACCGTCGAGGGCGGCGTCGCCGCGGCCCGGCGCCGCGGAGAGCCCGCTTGACCGGCGCGGTCCGAGATGCCCTTCTGCCGGCCTTCCTCATCCGCACCCGGACCCTCCCCCATGCCAGCATCCCGCCCGACACCCAGGGTCGCCGTCGGCGGCTTCCAGCACGAGACCAACACCTTCGCGCCGATGCCGACGCGCTGGCAGGACTTCGAGCATCCCGGCGCCTGGCCGGCCTATACCGAGGGCGCGCCTCTGTTCGAGCTGAGCGGCCTCAACATTCCGTTCAGCGGCTTCATCGACGCCGCCGAAGGCTGGGACCTCGTGCCCCTGCTCTGGGCCGGCGCCGAGCCGGGCGGCATCATCGAGCGCGCCGCCTTCGACCACATCGCCGGCCGCATGGTCCAGCTGGTGCGCGACGCCGGCCCGCTCGACGCGATCTACCTCGACCTCCACGGCGCCATGGTGCCCGAGGGCTACCCGGACGGCGAGGCCGAGCTCCTGCGCCGCATCCGACAGGCGGTCGGCCCCGACCTGCCCATCGCCGTCAGCCTCGACCTGCACGGCAACATGAGCCGCGATTTCTTCGAGCGCGCCTCGTGCGTCACGATCTACCGGACCTATCCGCATATCGACATGGCGGCGACGGGCGCGCGGGCGCAGGCGTTGCTGGCCGAGCTGCTGGAACGCGGCCGCCCCTTCGCGCGCGCCTGGCGCCAGCTCGACTACATCATCCCGATCACCGCCCAGTCGACCCGGCGCCAGCCGGCCGGCCGGCTCTACGGAATGCTGCCGGGGCTGGCCGGCGGCGATGTGTCCTCGGTCGACTTCGTCATCGGCTTCCCGCCGGCGGACATCCCCGACAACGGCGCCTCGGTCTTCGCCTATGGCGATGACCAGGCGGCGGTCGACGGCACGGCCGACGCCATGCTGTCCGCGCTGGCCGCGGCCGAGGAAGAGTTCCTGAACCCGCTGGTCCCGGCGGCCGACGCGGTGCGCGAGGCGATGGGCATCGCCGCCCAGGCCACGCGCCCGGTCGTCATCGCCGACCCGCAGGACAACCCCGGCGCCGGCGGCGTCGGCGACACCACCGGCCTGCTGCGCGCCCTGCTGGACGAGGGCGCGCAGCAGGCCGCGCTGTCGATGCTCTGGGACCCGGAGGCCGCGGCCGAGGCGCACAGGGTCGGCGTCGGCGCCCTGATCGAGGTCGAGCTCGGCGGCCGCTACCCGGACATCGGCGGCCCGCCGGTGCAGGCTCGCGCCATCGTCGAGACCCTCTCGAACGGCATCTTCCGGTTCACCGGCCCGATGTTCGGCGGCGTCACGGCGCATCTCGGCCCGTCGGCCTGCCTGCGGCTGCTGCACGACCGCGCGGACGTCCGCGTCGTCGTCGGCTCGAACCGCTGCCAGAACGCCGACCTGGCGATGTTCCGCGCCTTCGGCATCGACCCGCACGCGCAGAAGATCCTGGCCGTCAAGAGCGCCGTCCACTTCCTCGGCGACTACGAGCCAGTGGCCGAGCGCGTCATCTTCGCCGAGGCTCCCGGCGCCAATCCATGCCGGCTCGACACGCTGCCCTTCACGCGGCTGCGCCCGGGCGTCCGCCTCGGCCCCCGCGGGCCCGGCCTTCCGCCCCCGCGAGGCCTGACACCTGGCCGCCGCAGGCTGGGTGCGAAGCGTCCGCGGCGCCACGCCGGCCAATGCCATCCGCTCCCCCGCGTGCCGGCAGGGCGGGGTTCCACCCCGCCAAATTCCCGGGAGTGCCAACCGCCGCCCAGCGGTTGCAATCCTGGGATGGTGCCAACCCGCGCCCGCCGGTTGCCGCGCCACGCCGGAGCGCTGGCCATTCACCATCCCGCCCGCAGGTGCCACCCGCGCCCCGCGGGTGGGTCTTCGGCCCTGCCATTCTCGCGCCGGAAAAGCCTCCCGCAGCGCTGCCCGGCGGGCCGATCGTCGGATTAACGACAAATTACCGAAGGATCGTTTCCAAACTGGTTGCGGAAGTCGTTGCCGAAGTCATTGCCGAACGCATTGCGGATCCCGCACCCGCCGCGCGGGCCCTCAAGGAAGGCCCGCGCGGGACCGGCGCCCGCCTCAGATCCGCACGTCGGGAATCTTGCCAAAGCTCGTCTCCAGCGCCTTCGCCCAGCCGGCCGAAATGCCGACCCAGTCCTCGTCCTCGGCCTCGATCCGCCGCTGCACGGCAAAGCGCGGCTCGCCGCGCGGGATCACCACCAGGTCCAGCGGCAGGCCGACCGACAGGTTGGACTTGATCGTCGAGTCCATCGACAGGAAGACCGCCTTCAGCGCCTCGGAAAGCGGCGTCTCCATGCGGATCATCCGATCGAGGATCGGCTTGCCGTACTTGTTCTCGCCGATCTGGAAGAACGGCGTGTCCGGCGTCGCCTCGATGAAGTTGCCCGGCGAGTAGATCATGTAGAGCCGCGGCTGCCCGTCCGCCTTCTGCCCCGCCAGGATGATGCCCGCCTCCGAGCCGATGCCCTGGTTCATCAGCGGGATGCGGTGCAGGTCCTGCTGCTCGCGCATGTACTCGCCGACGAGCTCGGCCGAGCGGAACAGCGTCGGGCAGTTCAGGATCGTCTCGACGTCCTCGCCATGGTTGGCGCGCTGGATCCCGGCGCTGATGCGCGTCAGGATCGCCTGCGTGATCGACAGGTTGCCCGCCGTCTGGACGCACATCACCCGCTGGCCGGGCAGCTCGTAGGTGAAGCTCTTGCGATAGCGCGAGATATTGTCGACGCCCGCATTCGTGCGGGTGTCCGACAGCATCACCAGCCCCGCCGTAATCTTCAGCGCGACGCAATAGGTCATTGGAGCCCCCAGTTCGCCCCGTCATGGCGCGGTCGTGGCCGGGCCCGGTGGGGGCATCTCGATGGCCGGGGAACGGTCGCCCGGTCAGGCCGGGCAAGGGCAAGCCCCGACGCCCGGCCGGCATCCGCGCGACCCCGCCCCGGAGGTCAGGATTGCTGTTGCTGCTGCGACTGGCTGGCGGTGCCTTCGACCGCGATCTCGACCTCCATTTCCTCCTCGGCGCCGCCCCTCACCGTGCCCCGGACCGGCGCCGCGTCCGCCGCGTCCAGCCCGCAGCAGAGCCGGACGTAGAGGTCGGTCGGGCAGATCTGGTTGGTGATGTCGAACCCGGTCCAGCCGAGCCCCGGAACGTGCGCCTCGGCCCAGGCATGGGTTTCCTCGGCCGGTTCGTCGCGATCCGGGTCATGCAGGTAGCCGACGACATAGCGCGCCGGGATATCCAGACAGCGGGCGACGGCGATGAAGACATGCGCCTGATCCTGACAGACTCCGGCCCCCAGCGCCAGCGCCTCGGCGGCCGTCGTCGTAACGTCCGAGACGCCTGCGCGATAGTCGACGGCCTCGTGCACCGCGTCGCTCAGCGCGTGCAGGCGCGAGAGCGGGTCGCCCTCCGGGATGCCGCCGGCCAGGGCGCGGATCGACTCGGAGGGCATGGTCAGCGGCGTGCCGCGCAGGAAGACGCCCGGCCGCGCCCGCTGCGCCAGCTCCTTCAGAACGCCGGCCGTGTCCGACGTCTCGACCTGGCCCGCGGCGATGATCTCGATCTCTCCCGTCGGCGAATGCGCGTGCCAGAGCGCGATCTGGTCGCCCTGCGCGTCGGTGACGATCGGCTCGACCGGCTCGCCGTTGACCGTCACGCGCCAGTCGACCGGCGTCTGGCCGACCGAGGCTGGCGGCCACAGCTTCAGCCGCAGGGCCGCCAGCGCCGCATCCGGCTCGTAGCGGTAGCGCGTCAGGTGGCGGATCGACATGCGCATCGTCACGAGAAATACGCGCCGTAGATTTCCGCGCCCAGCCGGTCGGTGCGCCCGATCGCCTCCAGCACGAACTCGTGCAGGCCAATTCGGAATATCTGCCCCATCTGGAGACTCCCGAGGTCCTCGATCATCCGCGCCGCCGTCTGGTTGCAGTCATGCACCTCGCCATGCCCCTGCGCGAGCGTGTCCAGCACCTGGCCGATCTCATGGTAGCAGAAGGCGACGGATCGCGGGAACGCGCGGTTCAGGATCAGGAAGTCGGCGATCCGCCCCGGGCTGTAGTTGCCGCGATAGACGTGGTGATAGGCGCGCACCGCCGAGGTGGCATAGAGCACGCTGGTCCACTGGTAATGGTCACGCCCGCCGCCGACGACCTCGGTCTCGGGCAGCAGGACGTAGGACTTCACGTCCAGCAGGCGCAGCGTCATGTCGGCGCGCTCGGTCAGCCCGCCAAGCACCAGGAAGTGATAGCCCTCGTCGCGCAGCATGGTGCTGGCGGCCGAGCCGCGGATCAGCGAGCCGCGCGACTTGACCCAGTCCAGCACCGCCGGCAGGTCGCGCTGCGCCGTTTGCGCGTCCATCAGCTCCAGCTTGCGCCAGCCGTCGTTCAGCGCCTCCCATGCCTGCACGGTCAGCGCCGTGCGCACCGAGCGGCCGTTGGCGCGGGCGCGCTCGAGGCAGGCGCGGACGGAGGACGGGTTCTCCTTGTCCAGCAGCAGCGTGCGCACGATGGCCGCCTCGGTGATCGGGCCTTCGTCGAACAGGTCGACGCAGCCCGCCGCGGCGGCGACCGAGCGCCACTCGTCGCGCGAGAAGCTGCCGGGCAGCATCGCCATCCGGTAGCCCATCTCGATCAGCCGCGCCGTGGAATCGGCCCGCTCGACATAACGCCCGAGCCAGAAAAGGTTCTCGGCCGTGCGCGCGAGAAGGGTCCGGCCCGTCATGCCTGCGCCCCCCGCATCCTGCTGGCAGGCCCGGTCATTCGGTCAGCACCCAGGTGTCCTTGACGCCGCCGCCCTGGCTGGAGTTGACGACCAGCGACCCCTCGCGCAGCGCCACCCGCGTCAGCCCGCCCGGCACCAGCCGCATCTGCCGGCCGACCAGGCAATAGGGGCGCAGGTCGACATGGCGCGGCGACGGCCCGCTCGTCGCCAGCGATGGCACGGTCGACAGCTCCAGCGTCGGCTGGGCGATGAACTCGGCCGGGTTCTGGCGAATGCGAAGCGCGTATTTCTCGCGCTCGGCGGCGGTCGCCTTCGGCCCGATCAGCATCCCGTAGCCGCCCGAACCATGCACCTCCTTGACGACGACCTCCTCGAGGTGGTCGAGCACATGCGCGCACTCGTCCGAATTCGAGCAGCGCCAGGTCGGCACGTTCTCCAGCACCGGCGCCTCGCCGAGGTAGAAGCGGATCATGTCCGGTACGAACACGTAGATCGACTTGTCGTCGGCCACCCCGGCGCCGGGCGCCGAGCACAGCGTCACCCCGCCCGCCCGGTAGACGTCGAACAGCCCCGGAATGCCCAGCAGCGAGTCCGGCCGGAAGGCCAGCGGGTCGATGAAGTCGTCGTCGATCCGGCGATAGATCACGTCGACCTTGCGCGGCCCGCGCGTCGTGCGCATCCAGACCCGCGCCTCGTCGACGAACAGGTCGCCCGCCTCGACGAGCTGCACGCCCATCAGGTCGGCCAGGAACGAGTGCTCGTAATAGGCCGAGTTGAAGGCGCCCGGCGTCAGCACGACGATCGTAGGATCGCCCGTGCAGGCAGGCGGCGCGACCTCCTCCAGCGTCCGCAGCAGGTAGTCGGGATAGGCGTCGACCGGCTCGACCGCGCCGCCGCCGAACAGCTCGGGGAACATGCGCATCATGATCTCGCGGTTCTCGAGCATGTAGCTGACGCCGGAGGGCGTGCGGCAGTTGTCCTCGAGCACCTGGAAGCTGCCCTCGCCGGTGCGCACGATGTCGATGCCGACGATGTGGCTGTAGACGCGGCCCGGCGGCTCGACATCGACCATGGCCGGCACGAAGGCGGCGTTGCGATAGACCAGCCGCTCGGGGATGATGCCGGCCTTCAGGATCTCGCCCCGGTGGTAGACGTCGTAGAGAAAGGCGTTCAGCGCGCGCGCCCGCTGGCGGATGCCGCGGTCGAGCGTGCGCCACTCGGCGGCCGAGAAGACGCGCGGGATCAGGTCGAAGGGGATCAGCCGCTCCGGGTCGCCGCCCTCGCCGTAGACCGCGAAGGTAATGCCGATCCGGCGAAAGATCGCCTCGGCCTCAAGGGCGCGCTTGTGCAGCAGCTCGATGCCCGATTCCTCGATCCACCGCGAGATCCTCTCGTAGGGTGCGCGGATCTCGCCGCCGGAGCCGGTCATCTCGTCAAACATATTGACTAGTGTTAACGCGCCCGTGCGCGTCCGCAAGGGAGCACCGGGGCCGAATGACGGCCCGGCGGCTCCGCAGGGGCGCTTTTTCGGCTGTTGTGACGCGCGCGCAAATGAAGGACGATCGCGCGGAATGCGGGAGGAGTGTCATGCGTGCATCCTTGGTTGCGCTGGCAGCCGTGCTGGCCGCCACCACCGCCGGGGCCGAGGGCGTCTTCGGCGTCTGGCAGACCCAGGCGACCGATGACGGCCGCTATCTGCAAGTCGAGACGAAACCCTGCGCCGACGACAGCTCCAAGGTCTGCGGCGCGATCGTCGGCGCCTTCGGCGGCGCCCGCGCGGACAGCGTCGGCAAGCCCATGATCTGGGACATGGTTCCGGACGGCCCGAACACCTGGGACGACGGCCGCATCTGGAAGCCCGACGAGGACAAGATCTACGACGCCGGGATGAAGCTGCAGGGCGACGTGCTGAAGGTGTCGGGCTGCATCCTGGGCGGGCTGATCTGCAAGTCCCAGAAGTGGCCGCGCGTGCGGTGACGGGCAGCCCGAGGCGCACCTGTCGAGCCGTCATCGTCCGGCTCGACCGGACGATCGCCGCCCGTCCCGAAGGATGCTCCCGTCGGGCATGACGGTGATTGTCGTCGGGCCCTCTAGGGCTGCCAGCGCAGGAAATTCGCGATCAGGCGCAGCCCCGTCTCCTGGCTCTTCTCCGGGTGGAACTGCGTGCCGGCGACGTTGTCGCGCGCGACGACGGCGGTGACCGCCTCGCCATAGTCGACATGCGCCAGCCGCATCGCCGGGTCGGCCGGGCGCAGGTGATACGAGTGCACGAAATAGGCGTGGTCGCCCGGCCGGATGCCCTCCAGCAGCGGGTGCCCGGCGTCGATGACCAGCTCGTTCCAGCCCATGTGCGGCACCTTCAGCGCCGGGTCGCCGGGCGCCAGCCGCACCACGTCGCCGGGGATCCAGCCGAAGCCCGGCGTCTCGCGATGCTCCAGCCCGCGTGAGGCCATCAGCTGCATGCCGACGCAGATGCCGAGGAACGGGGCGCCGGCGTCGACGCGGGCGAAGACCGCCTCCTCCAGCCCCGGGATCGCCTGCAACCCCTGCCGGCAATCGGCGAATGCGCCGACGCCCGGCAGCACGATCCGCCCGGCCCGCGCGACGGCCTTCGGGTCCGAGGTGACGACGACCGCGCCCCCGCCCGTCTCGGCCGCCATGCGCTGGAACGCCTTCTCGGCCGAGCGCAGATTGCCCGAGCCGTAGTCGATGATCGCCGTTGTCATGCGGGACCGCCGGTCAGGAACAACTCCTCGGCCCCGGCCTCGCTGCGCGCCTCGACGCAGCCCGCCTCGCGCCAGCCGCGCAGCCGAAGCTCGGCCCGGATGACCGAGGCGCCTTCGAGCGCCAGGATCAGCCCCACGCCACACAGCACCGCCAGCACGGCGAAAGGCGAGACCGCGGCCGCCGCGCCCAGCAGCATGGCGACCGCCGCCGCGGTGATCCACAGCCCGTGCCACATCAGCCAGACCGGCCACAGCAGCAGCGCCAGCCAGGTCGGCGCGATCGCCGACGACGCGCATCCCGCGCTCGCCCTTGCGGTGAATCGTGTAGAGATGCGCCTCCATCAGAGCGCCCCCTTCGTCGAGGGCAGCGCCCCGCCGGCGCGCGGGTCGGCCTCGATGGCGTCGCGGAGCGCCCGAGCCACCGCCTTGAACGCGGCCTCGGCGATATGGTGCGAGTTGATTCCGTCCAGCCGCTCGACATGCAGCGTCATCCGCGCATTCATAGCGAAGGCGGTGAAGAACTCGCGCACCAACTCGGTGTCGAAGGCGCCGATCTTCGGCGCCGTGAACCCGACCTTCCACACCAGGAAGGGCCGCCCCGACAGGTCCAGCGCCGCCCGCACCAGCGTGTCGTCCATCGGTAGCAGGCAAGAGCCATAGCGCCGGATGCCGGCCTTGTCGCCCACCGCCTCGGCCAGCGCCTGGCCCAGCACGATGCCGACATCCTCGACCGTGTGGTGGTCGTCGATGTGCCGGTCGCCCGTCGCCGCGACGGTCAGGTCGACCATCGCGTGCCGCGCCAGCTGGTCCAGCATGTGATCGAAAAAGCCGACGCCGGTCTGGTTGTCGTACCGCCCGGTGCCGTCCAGGTCGATCGTCACCGAGATCTCGGTCTCGGCGGTCTTTCGTGTCTTCTTCGCCTGTCGCATGGCACCCTTCCCCGCGTCCGGAACGCGCGCGGCCGTCACCTAGCAATTCCCGGCGCCCGTGGCTATGTCCGGCCGCATGGACGAGAAATTTCCCGGCTGGCACGGCACGACCATCGTCGCCGTGAAAAAAGGCGACAAGGTCGCGGTGGCGGGCGACGGGCAGGTGTCGCTGGCGCAGACCGTCATCAAGTCGAACGCCCGCAAGGTGCGACGCATCTCTCCCGGCGGCCACGACGTGGTCTGCGGCTTCGCCGGCGCGACCGCCGACGCCTTCACGCTGCTCGAGCGGCTGGAGGGCAAGATGGAGAAGTCGCCCGGCAACCTGATGCGCGCTTGCGTCGAGCTGGCCAAGGACTGGCGCATGGACAAGTACCTGCGCAACCTCGAGGCCATGCTGATCGTCACCGACGGGCGCGAGCTGCTGGTCGTCACCGGCGCCGGCGACGTGCTGGAGCCGGAAGGCGGCATCGCCGCCATCGGCTCGGGCGGCAACTACGCGCTGGCCGCGGCCCGCGCGCTCGCGCCCTACGAGGACGACGCCGAGCGGCTCGCCCGCCGCGCGCTGGAGATCGCCGCCTCGATCTGCGTCTATACCAACGGCAGCGCGACCGTCGAGATCATCGGCGGCTGACCGCCGATTGCCCGGCCGGCGGCCCCGCCGTCATCTTCCTGCTGCATTCCTCTGTCTTGGCTCTGCCGGCGATCAGCGGGCGGCGCGAGGGCGGCGAATGGCGAACGGCGATGCGATCCGCACCCCGCGCGTCGACGCGGCCGGCCGGCCGCTGGAAGGCCGCGCCCGCCAGGCGGCGCTGTCGGCCACGATCCTCGTCACATGGCTGGCCATCGTCGCTGCGCTCGGGCACCTGACCGCCCATGCCGGCCCCGGCATCCGCCCGGCCGGCCTGCTGGCGCTGGCCGCGCTGACCTGGCTTGCCACCGAGCACATCGGCACGCGCCGCGGCCTGCGTCTGGCCGGCCAGCGCGCTCGCCATCGCCGGCGCGCTCAGCCTCGGCTTCGCCGCCGTCTCGGCTCTGCCCGGGCCGCACACGCCGGCCGGCGCCACCGCGCTGATCGCCGGCACCGCGGCGGCCGGCATGGCCGCCTTTCTGTTCCGCTTCCGCCTGCCGGGGCTGGTCTCGCCGGTCATCACCTTCTGCATCGTCGCCCTCTTCCTGACCGTGACCGGCCCCGAGGGCCTCGGCCGCGTCGAGGGCCTCAGCGCGCGCGGCATCCTGGCCGCCCTGATCGACCGGCCCGAGGTCGCTGCCCTTGCCGGGCTCGCCGGCGCGGCGGCGATGGCGATCGCTCGCCGGCTCGACTTCCACGCCGACGACTTCGCGCTGGCCTCGGCGCGCCCGCTGCACGTCGTCGGCGCCGGCGTCGCGGCGCTGGTCGCCGGCCGCGCCGCCGCGACGCTGCCCGCCGCGGCCGCCCTGCCGGTGCTGCTGGCGATGTGGGCCGCGGCCTTCCTCTGGGGGCTCCGGATCAACCGTGTCGCGGTGCTGGTCGCGATCCATCTCGGCCTCGGCAAGTCGCTGGTCCTGGCCGTCGCCGGGCCGCTCGGCCTGCACCCGGGGCGCGAGACCTGGCCCGTGCTCTTCCTCGTGACCCTGGTCGCGGACCTTGCGCTGTGGCTGCCCTTGCACCAGATGTCGCTGGCGCGCGGCTGGATACTCGGCCCCGGCGGTCGTCCGCCACGCCCGCGCTCGGGCTGGATATGGCACTACTGGCCTTACGCCTGAGGCGCCGCGCGGCCTGATCTCCCCGGCCAACCTTGGGACCTGCATGACCGACCTGACCCCCCGCGAGATCGTCTCCGAGCTCGACCGCTTCATCATCGGCCAGAAGGACGCCAAGCGCGCCGTCGCCGTCGCGCTGCGCAACCGCTGGCGCCGCCAGCAGCTGCCGGCCGAGATGCAGGCCGAGATCTACCCGAAGAACATCCTGATGATCGGCCCGACCGGCGTCGGCAAGACCGAGATCAGCCGCCGGCTCGCCAAGCTCGCCCACGCGCCCTTCATCAAGGTCGAGGCCACCAAGTTCACCGAGGTCGGCTATGTCGGCCGCGACGTCGAGCAGATCGTCCGCGACCTGGTCGAGAGCGCCATCGTCATGCTGCGCGCGAAGAAGCGCGAGGAAATGCGCGCCCAGGCCCATCTCGCCGCCGAGGAGCGCGTCATCGACGCGCTGGTCAAGGGCGAATCCTCCGAGACGACACGGCGCTATTTCCGCGACAAGCTGCGGGCGAACGAGCTGGACGACAAGGAGATCGAGCTCGAACTCGCCGACACCGCGAACCCGATGCCGTTCCTCGACATGCCTGGCGGCGGCGGCCAGATCGGCGTCGCCAATCTGGGCGACCTGTTCGGCAAGGCGTTCTCGGGCCGCAAGAAGGCCGTCAAGACCACCGTCGCCGACAGCTACCGCCTGCTGATCGACGAGGAGGCCGACAAGCTGATCGACCAGGAGGCGATCACGCGCGAGGCGGTGCAGTCGGTCGAGCAGAACGGCATCGTGTTCCTCGACGAGATCGACAAGGTCTGCGCCCGCTCCGAGGCGCGCGGCGCCGATGTCAGCCGCGAGGGCGTGCAGCGCGACCTGCTGCCGCTGATCGAGGGCACGACCGTCTCGACCAAGCACGGGGCGGTCAACACCGACCACATCCTGTTCATCGCGTCGGGCGCCTTCCACATCGCCAAGCCCTCGGACCTGCTGCCCGAGCTGCAGGGCCGCCTGCCGATCCGCGTCGAGCTGCGCGCGCTGACCGAGGAGGACTTCCGGCGCATCCTGACCGAGACCGACAACGCGCTGACCCGCCAGTACACGGCGCTGATGGGCACCGAGGGCGTCGAGGTCAGCTTCTCCGAGGACGGCATCGCGGCGCTCGCCCGCATCGCGGCCGAGGTCAACGCACCGTCGAGAACATCGGCGCCCGCCGCCTGCAGACCGTGCTGGAACGCGTCTTCGAGGAGCTGAGCTTCACCGCCCCCGACCGCGGCGGCGAGAAGGTCGACGGTCGACGGCGCCATGGTCGAGAAGCACCTCGGCGACCTGGCGCGCTCGGCGGACCTCAGCCGCTACGTGCTCTGATTCCAAACGCTTTTCCGGGCGTTGCCCGGGGCGCGGTCGGCGGGGCGGGTGACGTGACCCGGCTCTACATTGACGCGGACGCCTGCCCGGTGCGCGCCGAGGCGATGCGCGTGGCCGACCGGCACAAGCTGCAAGTCTACGTCGTCTCCAACGGTGGCATCCGGCCCGACCCGAACCCGCTGGTCGAGAGCGTCATCGTGCCCGACGGGGCGGACGCCGCCGACATGTGGATCGCCGAGCGGATCGGCCCCCGCGACATCTGCGTCACCGCCGACGTGCCGCTGGCGGCGCGCTGCATCGAGGCGGGCGGGCGGGCCATCCGGCACAATGGCGAGGTGTTCAGCCAGGCCAATATCGGCCACGCGCTGGCGATGCGGGACCTGATGGCGGACCTCCGCGCCGCCAATCCGCTGGGTGCCGGCGGCGGGGCGAAACCGTTCGGCAGGGCGGATCGCTCGCGCTTCCTCGACGCGCTCGAACGGATGGTGCGGGCGGCGATGCGGGAGGCGGGGTCGCCCGGCAGATCGTGAGGGCGACTTCGGCAATCCTTGCGGAAATCAATTCGGCAACGATCCTTCGCTAACTTGTCGCTAACTGGATGCGAGGGCCGGGACGCCGCCCGGACCCGGCCATTTTCTGCTCAGAACGTCTGGTCGTAGTCCCCGACCGAAGGCTCCTCGCGGATGATCGCGTCGAGCGCCGCGAAGATGGCGCGGAGCTCCTCCTCGGAGCGGGTGCTCTCGCAGACGACGACGAGGTTCGGCGTGTTCGAGGACGGGCGGACCAGCGCCCAGGCGCCGCTCTCCAGCACGACGCGCGCGCCGTTGACGGTGACGACGTCCTCGACCGCCAGGCCGCCCAGCCGGCCGCCCTTCATGCCGACCAGCCGGCGGGTCAGGCGCTCGGCGACGGCGTATTTCTCCTCGTCGGGGCAGAAGGGCGACATGGTCGGCGTCGCCCAGAGGATCCGCCCGCGCAGCGCAG
>CAVRHY010000011.1:0-1405849 GCA_963721105.1 uncultured Alphaproteobacteria bacterium
TCATCCGCGGGCGACTGGAAATCGTGGGTTGAGAATTGCGCGTGAGCGCGACGGTAGCAACGGGCATCGGTGCGGAGCTTTCCAAGTGGCGTAGCGCCGGTGCCTGTTGCGGGTTCAGGATCTCGGCGTAGACGGCGGGCGTCATGTAGCCGATCGCCGAGTGCGGCCGCGCGGTGTTGAAGTCTTCGACCCAGCCGGCGACGACGGCGCGGGCATGGTTCATCGAGAAGAACAGATGCTCGTTGAAACATTCGTCCCGCATCCGCCCCTGAAAGCTCTCGGCGAATGCATTCTGGGTCGGCTTGCCCGGCGCGATGTAGCGCCAGTCGAGGCCGGCCGCCTGGGTGAAGGCCAGGACCGCCGAGGAGGTGAACTCGGTGCCATTGTCGCTGACGATCGTGCCGGGCCGCCCGCGCCGGGCGATCAGCGCCTTCATCTCCCGCACAACCCGTTTCCCGGACAAGGATGTGTCCGGGACGGCGGCGAGGCACTCCTTGGTCACGTCGTCGATGATCGTCAGCACCCGGAAACGACGGCCGTTGGCCAGTTGGTCGTGAACGAAGTCCGTCGACCAGCGGCTGTTGGGACCATCCGGCTTGGGGATCGGCGTGCGCGCGACCGCGATCCGGCGGCGCGACCTGCGCCGCCGCACCGCCAGGCCCTCCTCGCCGTAGAGCCGCTGGGTCTTCTTGCGGTTCATCGTCCAGCCCTCGCCGCGGAGAAGGACATGCAGGCGGCGATACCCGAACCGCCGCCGCCGATCGGCCAGCTCCCTCAGCCGCCCGCGCAGGGCCGCGTCGTCGGGACGCTTCGCGCAATAGCGGACCGTGCTCCGGTCCGCGGCAATGATGGTGCACGCCCGCCGCTCGCTCACCTCGAGGCTCGTCCTCAGATGCGCGACGGCTTCCCGCCTGGCGTTCGCCATTGTCGCTCGGACCAATGGCGCGACAATGGCTCACCGTCACCATTTTTTTGTCAGCAGATCCTTCAGCCCGGCATTGTCGAGCATCGCGTCGGCATAGAGCCGCTTCAGCTTCGCGTTCTCGTCCTCGAGCGCCTTCAGCCGCCTGGCATCCGAGACGTCCATCCCGCCGTATTTGGCCTTCCAGGCATAAAACGTCGCCGACGACATACCGTGCTTGCGGCACAGCTCGGCGACCGCCGCACCGGCCTCCTGCTCGCGCAGCACCCCGATGATCTGCTCTTCGCTGAACCTGCTTCGCTTCATATCCGGTCCCTCTCCTGTGGTCCGGATTCCAGCAGCTCGTGGAGGAGAAACAAGGGGTCACGTCAGGCGTTCCGGTGTTCTGATCCCATTCCGTTCCGCGAAGCCTTCCACGAAGCGCAAGTTGGGCACCTCGAAGAAGCGGTCATTTCAGGGACGTGAGGCGGGAGTCACGTCAAACCCCGCTTAATTGGCGCGGTTTTTGGCCAGCAACCACCCAGCAACCACGCTGGAAAGCAGTCCGGGGAAAGAGGTGGCTCGTTTTGTCTGAGCAGTAGCCGGGGGCTGGTTAAGTGGATTTCCGCCTTGGTTATGCTGCCGCCGGGATTGGCTGCAGCCCGCTGAGATATGTTCGATCGGGTGTCCGCCCGCCAAGCGACGAATGGGGCCTCGTCCGATTGTAGAAGGTCAGGTAGCGCCCGATCGAGGCGCGGGCCTCGGAGACGCTGGCGTAGGCGCGGAGGTAGACCTCCTCGTATTTCACCGTTCGCCAGAGCCGCTCGACGAAGACGTTGTCCCGCCAGGCGCCCTTGCCGTCCATGCTGATGGCGATCCCGGCATTCTTCAGCACCCTGGTGAAGTCGACGGAGGTGAACTGGCTGCCCTGATCGGTGTTGAAGATCTCAGGCCGGCCGTGGCGGGCGAGCGCCTCGTCGAGAGCTTCGATGCAGAAGTCCGCGGAGAGCGTGATCGACAGCCGCCAGGCCAGGACCTTCCGGCTGAACCAGTCGATGATGGCGGCAAGGTAGACGAAGCCGCGCGCCAGCGGGACGGAGGTGATGTCCATCGCCCAGACCTGGTTCGGCCGCGTCACGGCGACCTTCCGGAGCAGGTATGGATAGATCCTGTGCCCCGGCGCCGGCGTCGATGTCCTCGGGCGTCGGTAAAGCGCCTCGATCGCCATCTTCTTCATCAGCGTCGAGACGTGCAGCCGGCCTGCCTCATGGCCTTCGGCCTTCAGGAGCCCCTGCAGCATGCGACTGCCCGCGAACGGATACTCGAGATGAAGTTTGTCGATCCGGCGCATGAGCGCGAGATCTGCATTCGGGGCCGGCCGTGGCAGGTAATAGACGCTGCCCCGGCTGATCCCGAGTTCGCTGGCCTGCCGCGCGATCGGCAGCTCATGGGACCTGTCGATCATTTTCTTGCGCTCGGCAGCAGTCCGGCCTTGTCGAGCGCGCCCTCTAAAAAATCATTCGCCAGGGTCAGCTCGCCGATCTTCGCGTGCAGAACCTTCACGTCGATGGCCGGGGCCGCTTCGGCTTTCGCGGTGTGAAAACAGCCGTCGCCCCTTCCAGAAGCTGGGAACGCCACTGCGTGATCTGATTGGGGTGAACATCGAACTGCTGCGCAAGCTCGCTCAGCGTCTTCTCGCCCTTGATCGCAGCCACGGCCACCTTCGCCTTGAAGGCCGGGCTGTGGTTCCGGCGCGGTCGTCTCGCCATGGTCTCTCCTCGCTTTCGGCAATCATGCCGATGTCGCGCGGATCTTCCACTCATTGCCCCTGTGCAGATTTCCCGAGCCACCTCTGCCTGACACGGCGGAGCTGCGGAGTGCGACTTGCCCTCTCCAGTTGCGTGATTTCCGGCCGCGCCCCGGCGCTATGAGGGCGACCGGCCCGCATTCCGCCTCGTTCGCCCCTGGCGGCAATCCGGGGGCGCTTGTGAAGCGCGGCGATCCGGACTATCAGCCGCGCCATGCTCGACAGTTCCGACAAGACCGGGCCCGACAAGCCGGGAGACGCCGCCGTTCTCGGGCGGCTATATGCCGGCGCTCCGGACAGCCTGGAGTTCCGGAAGCTGCGCAAGCGCCTCCTGCGCCAGACGCGCGAGGCGATCGAGACCTACGGCATGCTCCGGCCGGGGGGCACGCGCGAGCGCTGGCTGGTCTGCCTCTCGGGCGGAAAGGACAGCTACACGCTGCTGGCGGCGCTCGTCGAGCTGCGCTGGCGCGGTCTGCTGCCGGTCGACCTGCTGGCCTGCAACCTGGACCAGGGGCAGCCCGGCTTTCCGTCGACGGTGCTGCCCGAGTATCTCGCCGGCCTCGGCATAGCGCACCGGATCGAGAACCGCGACACCTACTCGATCGTGACCGAGAAGGTGCCCGAGGGGCGGACCTACTGCGCGCTCTGCTCGCGGCTGCGGCGCGGCAACCTCTACCGGATCGCGCGCGAGGAGGGGTGCTCGGCCGTCGTGCTGGGGCACCACCGCGACGACATCCTGGAAACCTTCATGCTGAACCTCTTCCACGGCGGGCGGCTGGCGGCGATGCCGCCCAAGCTGGTGAACGAGGACGGCGACCTGACGGTGCTGCGCCCCTTGGCGCATGTCGCCGAGTCGGACTGCGCGCGGTTCGCGAAGGCGATGGGCTTTCCGATCATCCCCTGCGACCTCTGCGGCAGCCAGGAAGGGCTGCAGCGGGCACAGGTGAAGACGATGCTCGACGGCTGGGAGCGCGCCAGCCCCGGCCGGCGCGCCACCATGTTCAGGGCGCTGACGAACGTCCGGCCCGGCCACCTGGCCGATCCGGCGCTGTTCGACTTTTCCGGGCTGGCGCCGCGGGCGGGGAGACCCGCCATTGCGGCCACGGAAATCGAGCATAGCTGACGAACGCGGGAAAGTGACCGGCTGAGGCCGGTCGGCGGGTCGGGTGCGTCGGCGAATCCGCTTGACCTTGTGGGGGCTGGCCGGTTCAACCCCCCGGAAACCTTCTGGAGCCTCGGGAATGGGCCAGGACGACGGCAAGAATCTGATTATCGCAGCGGTGCTGTCGATGCTGGTGGTGCTGGGGTGGTACACCCTGTTCCCGCCGACACCGACGCCCACCGACGCGCCCGTCGAGCAGCAGGGCGCCGCGCCCGGAACTGCACCCGGGACGGCACCGGCCGGGGACGGCTGGCGTGCCGGGCGTGCCCGGCGCTGCGGCCGTGCCCGGCGCGCCTGCGGCGACGGCCGCCGAGCCGGTGACGCGCGCGGCGGCACTGGCCGAATCTCCGCGCATTCCGATCGAGACGCCGTCGGTGACGGGCTCGATCCGCCTTGTCGGTGCGCGGCTGGATGATCTGCACCTCAGCCACTACCAGGTGACGACCGAGCCCGGCTCGGACACCGTCACCCTGCTGAACCCGGCGGGCGTGCCGGAGCCCTATTTCGCCGATTTCGGCTGGGTGCCGGTCGAAGGCTCGACCCCCGGCCCGCTGCCCGACGACAGCACGGCCTGGCAGATCGAGAGCGGCGCCACGCTGACGGCGAAGACGCCGGTCACGCTGGTCTGGGACAATGGCGCCGGGCTGGTGTTCCACCGGCAGATCTCGGTCGACGACCAGTACATGTTCACCATCCGCCAGACGGTTGAGAACCGGACCGACACGCCCGTCAGCCTGGCGCCCTATGGCCGCATCACGCGGGTCGGCGGCGAGGCGTCGACCAAGACGTGGATCCTGCACGAGGGCGCCGTCGCCTATGTCGACGACGAGCTGAAGGAGCTCAAGTACTCGGCGCTGGAGAAGCTGGAGCCCGCGCCTGGCCAGGCGGGCGGGGTCGACACGTTCCACGTCAACGAGAACGGCTGGATGGGCTTCACCGACAAGTACTGGATGACCACGCTGGTCGCCGAGCCCGGCGTGCCCTTCGACGGCTACTACCAGACCTTCCATCACCCCGGCGACGAGGAGTTCCGCGGCCTGATGCGGTTGCCGGTGGCGACCGTCGCGCCGGGGCAGACCATCGAGGCGACCAACCGGCTGTTCGCCGGCGCCAAGGAATTCTACACGCTGCGCGACTACGAAAAGACGCTCGGTATCGCCAACCTGCACTGGGCCATCGACTGGGGCTGGTTCTACTTCCTGACCAAGCCGATCTTCCAGGTGCTGAACTGGCTGCACCACCACATCGGCAACATGGGCGTGTCGATCATCCTGCTGACCTTCATCATCAAGGCCTTGCTGTTCCCGCTGGCCTACAAGTCCTACGTCTCGATGTCGAAGATGAAGCGCCTGCAGCCCGAGATGGAGAAGCTGAAGGAGCGCGCCGGCGACGACCGCCAGAAGATGCAGCAGGAGATGATGGCGCTCTACAAGCGCGAGAAGGTCAATCCTGCCGCGGGCTGTCTGCCGATCCTGCTGCAGATCCCGATCTTCTTCTCGCTCTACAAGGTGCTGTTCGTCACCATCGAGATGCGGCACGCGCATTTCGTCTGGTGGATCCACGACCTGTCGGCTCCGGACCCGACATCCTGGATGAACCTGTTCGGCCTGCTGCCCTGGGACGCGCCGGGGCCGGCCAGCTTCCTGGCCGTGCTGTCGATCGGCTTCTTCCCGATCCTGATGGGCATCACGATGTTCCTGCAGCAGAAGCTGAACCCGTCTCCGGCCGACGCGACGCAGAAGATGATCTTCGCCTGGATGCCGTGGGTCTTCATGTTCATGCTGGGGCGGTTTGCCGTGGGGCTGGTGATCTACTGGTGCACAAACAACACGATCACCTTCATGCAGCAGTACATCATCATGCGCAGCCAGGGCGTCGACATCGACCTGCTGGGCAACATCAAGTCGACCTTCAAGCGCAAGAAGGCCGGGCAGAAGCAGTGACGCCCGCCGGGTCGGGCGAGCGTCGCCGGGCGGTGCGGGCCGGGCGCGGCAGGGGCCGCCGCAACGGGGGGCGGAGATGAGCTGGCGTCTGGCGGAAATCTACCGGCACCCGGTCAAGAGCCTGGGCGAGGAGGCGCTGGACGCGGTGGCGCTGGTGCCCGGCCGTCCGCTGCCCTGGGATCGCGCCTGGGCGATCGGGCACGCGCGCACGGGCTGGGCGCCGGGGCGCTCGCCCTGGGCCGACAAGGGCAACTGGGTCGACCAGACCAACGTCCCGCGGCTGGCGCAGATCTCGGTCAGCTTCGACGAGGGCTCGGGCCGGCTGGTGCTGCGCCACCCGGACCGGCCCGAGCTGACCGTCCGGCCGGACTGCCGCGGGGACGACGCCGCGCTGACCGACTGGGTGGCGCCGCTGGCCGAGGGCACGGTGCGGGCTGGCCCCTACCACGTCTGCCGCCAGCCGGGCGTGCAGTTCACCGATTTCCCCGAGACGCATGTCTCGGTGGCGTCGACAGCCTCGCTGCGGGCGCTGGAGGCGATCGCCGGCACGGCGCTGGAGCCGATCCGCTTCCGCATGAACCTGTGGCTGGACGGGCTGGAGCCCTGGGCCGAGCTGGACATGATCGGGCGCGAGATCGAGGTCGGGGCGGCGCGGCTGCGCCTCATCGCCCGCGACAAGCGCTGCGCCGCCACCACCGCCAGCCCCGCCACGGGCGAGCGCGACGTGCCGGTGCCGGCGCTGCTGCGCAAGAGCTTCGGCCACATGGATTTCGGCGTCTACGCCCAGGTCGTCGCCGGCGGCACGGTGCGCCGGGGCGACACGGCGCGGCCGGTCTGATGGCCGGCGTTCCCTTCGCCATCGACCCCGCGCCGCCCGAGGCGCTGGTCGAGAGCGGTCGCAAGCTCTTCGCCGGCCCCTGCGATTTCGTGCGCGGCGTCGTCGCGATGGACGGGCTGCCGGCGGCGGATCGCGGCGAGGTCTGCTTCGCGGGGCGCTCGAACGTCGGCAAGTCGACGCTGATCAACGCGCTGACCGGGCGCAAGGCGCTGGCGCGCGCCTCGAACACGCCGGGGCGGACGCAGGAGCTGAACTATTTCGCGCTGGGCGGCGTCGAGGGTGGGGCGGGCTATCTGGTCGACCTGCCGGGCTATGGCTTCGCCGAGGCCCCGGTCGCCAAGGTGGCGGCCTGGCAGGCGCTGCTGAAGAGCTATCTGGCCGGGCGCCCGACGCTGGCGCGCGCCTTCGTGCTGATCGATTCGCGGCACGGGCTGAAGGCGGTCGACCACGAGATCCTGGCGCTGCTCGACAGGGCGGCGGTGGTCTTTCAGGTGGTGCTGACCAAGGCCGACAAGCTGAAGCCCGGGGCGCTGGAACCGACGGCCGCCGCCGTCGCCGAGGGGCTGGCGCGCCACCCGGCGGCGTATCCCGAGATCCGCGTGACGGCCGCCGAAAAGGGCCTCGGCATCCCCGAGCTGCGCGCTTCGGTCGCCGGACTGCTGCTGTCGGAGCACTAGCGCCAGAGGCGCGACGCGGTGGTCCGCGGGAGCGTTTCGGGAGGGGGACGGTCGTCGCGGCTGCGGCATTCGCGCGAGGCGCTCCCGCCAGCTTTTGCGTGACATCACATCACCCGCATGGGCTCTCGTCACTTCTCGGCGCCGCTGCTATGCTACCTTGGATAGCGCGGCCCCGGCATGATCGGCCGGATCGCAATGGCGCCGGCCCGCGGATTTTCCACGCGAACCGTTGCACGAGCGGCGGCTCTCCGATTTCATGGCCGTCGGCCGCCGACAGTTGACCGCAAGACCGGCACGCCGTCTCGCGGCGCGGGCGCCCGATCGGCCGATGCCGCAAACATCGTGGGAAAGACGCAATGGATATCGCCGACCGCATCGTCGTCGTCACCGGGGCCGCCAGCGGCATCGGCCGCGCCCTGGCCGAGGCCTTCGCCGCCGCGGGCGCGAAGCTGGTCGTCTCGGCCGACCGCGACGCCGACGGCGCCGAGGACACGGCGGCTGCGACCGGCGGCGTCTGCCTGCCGACCGATGTCTCCAGCGAGGACGACATCCGCTCGCTGGTCGAGACGGTCGAGGAGCGTCACGGGCCGATCGACATCTTCTGCTCGAACGCCGGCATCCTGCTGACCGGCGGCCCCGAGGTCGCCAACGAGGACTGGCAGCGCATCTGGGACATCAACGTGATGGCGCATGTCTGGGCCGCCCGCCACGTCGTGCCGCGCATGGTCGCGCGCGGCGGTGGCTACCTGCTGAACACCGCCTCGGCGGCCGGGCTGCTCAACCAGGTCGGCGCCGCGCCCTATGCCGTCACCAAGCACGCCGCCGTCGGCCTGGCCGAGTGGTTGTCGATCACTTACGGCGACAAGGGCATCGGCGTCTCGGTTCTCTGCCCGCAATCCGTGCGGACGGCGATGACGCAGGGCCGCGAGTCGGTCGCCGCCATCGATGGCCAGCTCGAGCCGGGGCCGGTCGCCGAGGCCTGCCTGGATGCCATCCGCGCCGGCCGCTTCCTGGTGCTGCCGCACCCGGAGGTGCTCGAGTACATGCGGCGCAAGACCAGCGATTATGACCGCTGGCTGGGCGGCATGCGCCGGCTGAACGCCCGCTTTGGCGAGTGACGCGGGCGCCGGCCGGACAGCGGGGGTGGGCCCTGTCGCAGCGTCGAAATTCGACCGTGAGTACTCTCGACCCTGCCGACGCCGACGCCGCCGCTCGCCCGGCGACCGTTGCTGACCAGCGCCTCGATGGCCCGCTTGCCCTTATAGTGGCAGGCCCTCGGCCCGGTGGTGCTGACCCATCCGCGTCAGGCGGCGGATGTGACCTCCGGGTCGCCATGGACCTCGCTGGTCGGGTTCGGCAGAAAGCGCATGCTCGACAGTTGCGCCAGCTCGAGTTGGGTCCGCAGGCCGAGGACGCAGGTCATCATCGTGTGCACCGGGTCGGCTGGCAGTGCGGTGGTGCCGGCGTGCCCCGTGACCAGTGTGGTTCTCGGCGCCGTCGTCGGTTCTTCCTCCTACTCTACCCGAACCTGACCAACACGGCTTGCGCACACCCCCCTTGAAACGGTTCCTGCAGATGCTGGAGGTCATCGTCTACCGATCCCGGCCGGCGCGGGGCGCACCCTGTCGCCCGCCGGGCAGGGTCCCGGGACGGCACCCGGCCCGGCGTCCCGCACGCCGCGTTGGGAATGGCGCTTTCACCCACTATGTTAGCGTGCTTGCGACACGGCGAAGCGCCGGCGCATAGGCAGGAGCAGAACGGCATGAACGGAATCGTCGAACAGGCGGGCAGGCGCCCGCCCGCGGGCGGGCAATCCTCGTCCGAGCGGCGCGAGCGGCGGCACCGCGCGACCGGCGAGTTCCGCCCCGATCCAGACGGGCGCCATCCCTTCGTCGAGCGGCTGGCCGGGACCGGCGCGACCAGCCCGGAGCGGCAGAGCCTGCTCGGGAAGCGGGTCTTTCCGCTGGTCGAGCCGGGCTACGCCAGCTTCGTCTGGCTGGGCCAGGCCGACAGCGTGGTGCTACGCCACTTCATGTCGACGCCGCAGGGCGCGTTCCCGTTCGAGCGGATCGGCGACGAGCTCTGGCATCTTCGCCTCGCCGCGCCGGACGGCGCGCGCTTCGAGTACAAGATCGACATCGGGCGAGACGGCGGCGGCGAATGGGTCAACGACCCGTTGAACCCGGAGGTCGCGACCGATCCGTTCGGCGCCAACTCGGTCTGCCGCACCTATGGCTACGAGGTGCCGGGCTGGGCGCTGCCCGACCCTGCCGCGCCGTCGGGCGCGCTCGACGAGCTCGCGCTGGTGAACGGGGCGTTCGCCGGCGAGCGTCCCGTCGGCGTCTACCTGCCGGCCGGCTACGACCCGGCGCACGCCTACCCGCTGGTCGTGGTCCATGACGGGTTCGACTATGTCGAGCATGCCGGGCTGCACACGGTTCTGGACAACCTGATCCATCGCGGCGAGCTGCCGCCGCTGGTCGCGGCGCTGACGCAGTCGCCCGACCGGCCTGCCGAGTATGTCGACGACCCGCGCCACGCCGCCTTCATCGCCGATGAGCTGGTCCCGGCGCTCGAGGCGCGCTGGTCGCTGGCGCCCGAGCCGACGCGCCGCGTGCTGATGGGCGCCAGCCTGGGCGCCGTCGCCGCGCTCTCGATTGCCGACCGCAGGCCGCGCGCCTTTGGCGGACTGGTACTGAAATCGGGTTCGTTCGTCGTCGACCGCCGCAAGCTCGCCACCCGCGGCGAGCTGTTCCGGCGGGTCCACGAGTTCGTCGACAATCTGAGCGAGGACGAGCGGCTGGCGCGTCGCGCCTACGTCACCTGCGGCCGATACGAGGGGCTGGCCAGCGAGAGTCGCCAGATCGCCGCGTTCCTGCGCCAGACCGGCGTGCGCACGCGCTATGTCGAGACCCGGGACGCGCACCACTGGCAGAACTGGCGCGACCAGACGCGCGCCGGCCTGGCCTGGTGCCTCGGTCCGGGCGGCGGCGTCTGGAAAGGCGCCAACGACCGCCCGGCCATGCCGGACTCGGGCGATCACGGCTGACCATCCTGCGCCGTCAGCGTTCCGCCGGTCAGCGGGGCAGCCCGCTTTTCGTCAGATCGCCTTGCGCAGCAGGTCCAGGTCGCGCGTGACCGGTTTCAGGAGGGGTGCAGCCGCCTCGATATCGCGCGCGACCGGCTCGACCAGTCGCGGCCGGAACCCGCGGCGCTCGAACAGCATGCAGCCGCAACTCGAGCAGTTGATCCGCCAGGACGGGCGAACCTCGGGCGTCACGATCTTGTTCAGGGTCCCGCAATCCGGGCAGGTTCTCTGGATGCACGACATCATTGGTCTCGCCATCGTTCCCTCCCGCACCTGGCGTCCGCCCCGACACAATGACAGTAAACCGATTCTGAGTTTTCCGCGACTCCCATCGATTCGCCTTAAAGAAAGATTAGCTGGGGAAATGTATGCCAGCGCGCCCGATGCCTGCCCGCGTGACCCCGACCGGCGGCGGCAAGCCTCTCAGATCTGGCTCTGGCGGCGCCGGCGAACATCCGGGATCGCCTCGTGCGAGAACCTGCGCAGATGCAGGTAGGCCGCGTCGAAGCCGGCGATGGCGCTCAACTCGGCAGGCTCCAGGATGCGGATCTGCCGGCGGTCGGTCTCGATGATGCCCGAGGCGCGAAGCCGCGTGATCGTCTTGTTGACATAGACCGTCGAGAGCCCCAGCGCGTCGGCCAGGTCGGACTGCGTCAGCGGCAGGAAAAACCTGTCCTCGGCCACCTTTCCGACGGCGGCGTGGCGAAGGTAGAGTTCCCACAGCAGGTGCGCCATCCGCTCGTAGGCGTTGCGCCGACCGACATTGACCAGCCATTCGCGCAGGATCGCCTCGTCCAGCATGGTCGAGAACCAGAACGCCCGCGCCAGCGCCGGCCGCTCGTCCAGCGCCGTCTCGATGTCCTGCCGCGACACGGTGGCGACGGTGCTGGGCGTCAGCGTGCCGATGCTGTGGTCCATGTGCTCGAGCAGGAAGACCTGGAAGTCGCACGGATCGCCCGGAACCAGGAACGCAAGGATCTGCCGGCGCCCGTCGGCCAGGATCTTGTAGCGGCAGGCGAGCCCGTCGAGCACGACGTGGACATGCGTCGGCGCCTCGCCTTCAGCCTTGAGCTGCCGGTCGGCCGGCAGGCTCGTGGCATTGCGCGTCATGTGCCGGACATAGGCCACGTCGTCCGCGTTCAGGTCGACGAACTGGCGGAGCCGCAGCAGGAATGGATTGGTCGGCATGTCGCTCTCAGCTCCGCAGAAGGTCGGTCATGCGATGCCGGGCGCCACCCTGTCCCGGCTGGTTCGGCGCCGCCGGGCGTCGGCCCGTCGGCAGCGGGGCGGGCATCCCGGGAAAGCCGCGCGCGCGCCGGCCCGGCGCGCGGTGCAGCGGCGCGGCGATCTGGCAGCGAAGGCCCTGCGGCGAGATGCCCAGCGTCACCTCGGCGTTCAGCTGGAAGGGCAGCGCGCGCTCGAGATAGGTCAGCCCGAAGCCGTCCCGGTCGGGCCGTCCAGGACACGGTGTCGCGCCGCAGTTCTCGCGCCAGTCGATGTTCAGCGCCAGCGAGTCCGCCCCGCTCTCGACCCACCAGCGCACGGCCAGCGATCCGCCCGGCCCCGCCAGCGCGCCGAACTTGACCGCATTGACCGCCAGCTCGTGGATCGCCAGCCCCAGCGCCTCGGCCTGCTCCGAGCTCACGGGCACGTCCATGCCCTCGAGCGAGATGTTCGCCTCGTCCTGGATGGCCTGAGCCAGCAACTCCTCGCGCAGCAGAAGCTCGAAGCTGATCTCGCCATGCCGGACGGCGGCGATCTGCGAGCGGCCGATGGCGTCGATCCTGCCCTCGTAATGCAGCAGGAAGTCCTCCATCGAGGCCGCCCGCTCCGCCGAGCGCGTGCCGACGCTGCGGATGACCGCGAGGACGTTGCGGATCCGGTTGTCCAGGTCGGCCCTGAGCATCCGGCCGCGCTGCTCCGAGACCTGCCGGTCGAACGCCAGCCCGGCCATCGCGGCGACCAGCCGCAACCGGTCGAAGCCGGACGGCGGCAGGTGCGGCGCATCCGCCGTCCAGAAGGCGCAGACGGCGTTCATCGAGCCCTCGCCGCAGCACGGCACCAGCACTGCGCGAGCGGCCTCGGCGGGCACCGGCACTCCCGGCAGGTGGGCGTGCGGCGTCACGGTCAGGAAGGCGTCCCCCCGCTTCAGCAGCGCCTGCACCGCGGGCTCGCCGACCTGGACGCACTGCGACGCCGCGCCCCCGGCCAGTCGCGGGATGCGGTGCGCCGAGACGAGCGCCGGCTCGCTGCTGAGCAGGATCGCGCGCACGGCGCCGAAATGAGTCGAGGCGATGTTGTCGAGCACGGACAGCAGCTGCTGCTCGGTTCGCACCGTCGCGAACTCTGCCAGCGACAACACGAGCGGACCAGTCTCACCGCTCGCCTCTGTCGACCTGGCGGCGTGGAAGAATAATTCTCCTGGCAAGGCCTGCCCCGTGACAGATCGGCCGGGCCCGGTACCCCGCGTCGGCATCATTTGTATCCGATTTTAGCGCTGAACACACTGTCATATGTCATAATTAACAGTGTCCGCGACCGGGGGCACGTAACCGGCAAACAGTGCCGCAGAGTGAAATGGGTCATCAGGGCCGCAGAGTCATGTCGAACGAACTCGGCCCGTCGGCATTGGCCAATCGACGCGTCCTGATCGTCGAGGACCGGTATCTCGTTGCCGACGACCTGTGCCGGATCTGCCGCCGTAAGGGCGGCGAGGTCGTCGGGCTGGCGGGAGATATCGACAAGGCCCGCGCTCTGGCCGCCCTTGAAGCGCTGGACTTCGCGATCCTCGACGTCGACCTGCGCGGGCAGGCCGTGTTCGAGGTCGCAGACATCCTCGGGAGCCGGGGCATCCCGTTCCTGTTCGTCACCGGCTACCGCAAGCTCAACCTGCCGGAGCGATACCGCGCCCGGCCGATCGTCTCGAAGCCGTTCTCCGAGAACGACCTGATGGCGGGCATCCAGCCGATCCTGCGGCCGCGGCCCGGCGGCGATCCGGCAACCCGTTAGACCGGGCAGACCCGTCAGAGCAGTCGGAAACGAGGAAAGCCGCCGCCCGGAGAGCCGTCAGCGCGCGTTCTGCGCCCGCAGTTTCTGCATCTCGCGCATCAGCTGGTCCGGCTGCGCCGGCTTGGCCAGCACCGAGAAGTGCGAGTACTGCGCGGCCACGCGGGTGCAGGCTGCTTCGTCGCCCGAGAACACCAGGCAGCGGCAGCCGCGCTCGTCCAGCATGGCCAGCAGTGCCTCGCCGTGCTGCACGCCATTCTCGCCGACGCCGAGGTGCAGGTCGATCACCGCAAACTGCGGCGCCGAACGCTCGATCTCGGCCAGCGCCTGCTCATGCGTGAAGGCGGTCGCGCGGACGTCGAAGCCGAGGTCGCGCATGGTCTCGGCAAGGTCCAGCGCGATCAGCGGCGCGTCCTCGACGATGACGAGGCGCGGCGCGTCGCCACCGGCCTGGATCGGCAGGAGGACGGGCGCCTCTTCCATGCAGGTGGCGACGTCGTCGGCGCTTCGGGACACCGGGTCGATGGCTGCAGCAGCGCTGGCTGTCTCGTCGAACATGGACATCCTCGTGGGTCTCTCCATTGCGTCGTCGGTGCTTCCTGCTGCAGGCTGACCGGTTGACTAGGAACTCCCCGTTGGGACGGGACAAGCACTTCAGCAACCGATCCGGGTCCCTGACGGATGCTCAAGCACGAACTCGGTGGAGACGATACACCGTCAAGATCGCACCCGACATAAAATATGTGAATCCGGCTCGCGACGCCATCATCTCGCCGGCCGGGTGAGGGCCGGGCGAATTTGCCTGCGCGCAGAATGTCTTGCGCGGTAACACGCGCAGGCTGCCGGGCGTTCACCGGTCGCGTCGGGCCGCCTGCCGGCAGAATCAGCGATGCGCACGCCGCCGCCGGTCAGCGCCGGCCGATCGCGATGCCCGGCCCGGAAGAGCGGCGCCGGTTTTGGCAGCCGCGCGAGCGCGCACGAAATATTTGACTCACCAACGGGAATGGTCTTTCGTAATCTTGCGGATAGTGGGGATACAGCATTCCGTAAATTTCAACGAAACGCTCGCGCCAGGCGGGCGAGGGGAGGGGAACATGAGTCTGCGCAGTCACTGCCTGTCCGGTGTCGCCGTCGTGGCGATTGCCGCCGCGTCGCTGTCGGCGACCGGGGCCGCCGCCGAGAAGGTGCGCTGGAAGATGCACTCGGCCTTCGGCACCAATGTCGCCGTGCTCGGCCCGGTCGGGCCCCGCATCGCCGATGCGATCCGCGCCATGTCCGGCGGCGATTTCGACATCAAGGTGTTCGAGCCCGGCGCGCTGGCCGGCGGCTATGCCTATTACGACCCGATCAGCCAGGGCGCCTTCGAGGCCGCCTACGGCACGCCCGGCGCCAACCAGGGCAAGAACTCGGCCTATGCCTTCGCCTCGACCTGGCCGTTCGGCCCGGGCGCGCTGGAATTCAACGCCTGGCTGGTCAATGGCGGCGGCAACGAGATGGTCGACGAGCTCTACGCCAAGGACAACATCAAGCACTTCTACTGCGGCATGATCCCGCCCGAGACCTCGGGCTGGTTCCGCGAGCCGATCGATGACCTCGGCCAGCTCAAGGGCCTGAAGATGCGCTTCTTCGGCGTCGGCGCGAAGGTGATGCAGAAGCTCGGCGTCGCGACGCAGCAGCTCGCCGGCGGCGACATCTACCCGGCGCTCGAGCTGGGCACGATCGACGCCACCGAGTTCTCGATGCCGTCGATGGACCGCTCGTACGGCTTCTACCAGGTGGCCAAGTACAACTACTTCCCGGGCTGGCACCAGCAGTCGACGACGAACGAGATCCTGGTGAACATGGACGCCTGGAACGCGCTGTCGGACGAGCACAAGGCGATGTTCGAGACGGCGTGCATGATGAACGGGCTCTACGAGCTGGCCGATGGCGAGGCGCTGCAGCCGGATGCCATGATCGCCAACGAGAAGGACGGCGTCCACCTCATGAACTGGACGCCCGAGCAGCTCGACACCTTCCGCACGACTTGGGAGACGGTGCTCCAGGAGGAGAAGGACGCGAACCCTGACGTCAAGCGCCTGATGGAAAGCTTCGAGGCCTTCCACGAGAAGTACAAGATCTGGGGCGATCGTGCGTATCTGAAGTAGCGCGCGATCCGCCGTCTCCGCCGGCGCGTCCGCACGGACGCCGGCGGGGCGGCGGCACGAGGCGCCGATCCGCGCGGGGTGGCTTTCTGCATGTTCCGGGCAGAGACCCCGCGGCGGGAGAAAAATTGCTCGTCGCGCCGGCTGCGGCATAACAATGTTGCCGCCTGCCCGAGGAAACCGTTGACTTGCCGCACCCCTCTGGCATGACTGAGGGGGCGGTGGTCCATTGGCCGCCAGCAGCAACAACGGGCCGATATACGGCCGGTTCAGCGGGAGGGAATTCCATGATTAGTTCGAGGATGGGCAAGTTCGCCGGGGTGGCGCTGGTGGCGCTGGCCGCGGCGTCTTTGACGACCGAGGCCAGTGCCGAAAAGGTGCGCTGGAAGATGCACAACGCCTATGGCAGCAATGTCGCCGTGCTTGGGCCGAACGCCGGTCGGATCGCCAACTCCGTGCGCGCCATGTCCGGCGGCGATTTCGACATCAAGGTATTCGAGCCCGGCGCGCTGGCCGGCGGCTATGCCTATTACGACCCGATCAGCCAGGGCGCCTTCGAGGCTGCCTACGGCACGCCCGGCGCCAACCAGGGCAAGAATTCGGCCTACGCCTTCGCCTCGACATGGCCGTTCGGCCCGGGCGCCATCGAGTTCAATGCGTGGCTGATGAACGGCGGCGGCAACGATCTCATCGAGAAGCTGTATGCCAAGGACAACATCAAGTACATGTACTGCGGCATGATCCCGCCCGAGACGTCTGGCTGGTTCCGCGAGCCGATCGACAACCTCGACCAGCTCAAGGGCCTGAAGATGCGCTTCTTCGGCGTCGGCGCGAAGGTGATGCAGAAGCTCGGCGTCGCGACGCAGCAGCTCGCCGGCGGCGACATCTACCCGGCGCTCGAGCTGGGCACGATCGACGCCACCGAGTTCTCGATGCCGTCGATGGACCGCTCGTACGGCTTCTACCAGGTGGCCAAGTACAACTACTTCCCGGGCTGGCACCAGCAGTCGACGACCAACGAGATCCTGGTGAACATGGCCGCCTGGGACAAGCTGTCGGACGAGCACAAGGCCATGCTCGAGTCCGCGTGCAAGGCGAACATCCCCTACGAGCTGGCCGATGGCGAGGCGTTGCAGCCCGACGCCATGATCGCCAACGAGAAGGATGGCGTCAAAATGATGGACTGGACGCCCGAGCAGCTGAACACCTTCCGCACGACGTGGGAAGAAGTGGTCAAGGAAGAAGTGGCTGCCAACCCGGACGTCAAGACGTTGTGGGACAGCTTCCAGGCGTTCCACGAGAAGTACAAGATCTGGGGCGACCGCGCCTATCTGAAGTAGCAGCCCCGAGATCGCGCGGCCCCGGCGCAAACCGGGGCCGCGCACGGATGGCCGGCAGCGCAAGCTGCCGGTCGTCGGCGCAGGGGGTCGCCGGACAGGCGCCGGGACCCGCGACAGGACTTCTGACGAAAGGCCCAAGCCCATGGGGGGACTGCTGAGCACGGCGGCCGTGCTGGACCGGATCGCGCGCGGTGTCGGCAAGCTTGCGAGCTGGCTGATCCTGCCGTTGATCGCGATGATCATGTTCGACGTGATCACGCGCAAGATCCACTACATCAACCAGTGGTCGGCCGAGTTTACGATGGGCCACGGCTACTCGATCTCGTTCATCCTGCAGGACCTGGAATGGCACATTCACGGTGCCCTGCTGCTGCTGACCTTCGGCTTCGGCTACCTGATGGACTCGCATGTCCGTGTCGACATCTTCCGCGAGCACCTGGGCCGCCGCAAGCAGGCCTGGCTCGAGATGATCGGACTGGGCATCGGCGGCATCCCGTTCCTGTGCGTCATGATCTGGTTCGCATGGGTGATGACGCACGCGTCCTGGCTGCAGGGCGAGGGCTCGGAGAGCCAGGTCGGGATGGGGATGCGCTACATCATCAAGTCCTTCCTGATCTGGGGCTTCGTGATCGTCTGGATGGCGGCGGTGGCGACGTTCCTGCGCTGCATCGTCTACCTGTTCGGCGACATCGAGGAGCAGACCATCGCCGAGGAGGAATTGCAGTTCTTCAGTTCCGAGCCGCTGCCGAAGGTGGTGCTGGATGACGAGACGCCGGGTATCGAGGGGACGCGGACGTGATCGATTTCTGGACATGGTTCATCGAGGACCATCTGTGGGAGTACATCGGCGCCTACATGTTCGTGTCGCTGGCGCTGGTGCTGTTCACCGGCCTGCCCGTGGCCTTCGCGCTCGGCTCGGTATCGCTGATCTGGGGCCTGATCGCGATCTGGATGGGCATCCTGGACATCAACATCTTCTTCGGGGTCATCAACCGCATCTGGGGCGGTGACGGCGCCTCCGGCGCGGTGCAGAACCCGATCCTGGTCGCGATACCATTATTCGTCTTCATGGGGACGATGCTGGAACGATCACGGGTCGCGGCCGACCTGCTGCACATCCTGCAGATCATGCTGAGGCGGATCCCCGGCGGCCTGGCGCTGTCGGTCACGGTCATGGGCACGATCATGGCGGCGACGACCGGCATCATCGGCGCCTCGGTCGTGATGATGACGCTGCTGGCGCTGCCGACCATGCTGGCGCGGGGCTACTCGCCGCAGCTTGCGACGGGCACGATCGCCGCCTCGGCGACGCTGGGCATCCTGATCCCGCCATCGATCATGCTGGTGCTGATGGCCAACCTGATGGCGGTCAGCGTCGGCAACCTGTTCATCGGCGCGGTGCTGCCCGGGCTGGTGCTGTCGGGGCTGTATTTCCTCTACATTCTGACGCGGGCCACGCTGAACCCCGGGATCGCGCCGCCGATGGAGGAGGACGAGATCGACCTCGGCCGGACCAGGATGTCGAACGTGCTGCTGTTCTTCGCCGTGGCGATAGGCTTCCTCCTTGTGGCCTTCCTCCTGGACGAGGTGCAGATCTTCGGCGGCGAGGTGAACTGGGCGCTGATCGCGTTCCTGGCGGTGTTCGGCGCGTCGATGTGGATCGGCCACCGCGAGGGCGATACGCTGTTCGGCGGCATCCTCAAGGGCTTCGTGCCGCCGATCTTCCTGATCATCATGGTGCTGGGTTCGATCTTCGCCGGCTGGGCGACGCCGACCGAGGCGGCCGGCGTCGGCGCCTTCGGCTCGATAGTCCTCGCGGTCGTCAACGGCACGCTGACCTGGTCGGTTCTCAGGGATGTCTGCCACCGCACCGGCATGACGACGGCGATGATCTTCTTCATCTTCGTCGGTGCGACGGCGTTCTCGACGCTGTTCCGCAACGTCTACGGCGAAGACCTGATCATCAACCTGATCGAGTACCTGGAGCTGACCCCCTGGTATCTGCTGTTCATGCTGATGTTCGCGATCTTCCTGCTGGGGTTCTTCTTCGACTTCCTCGAGATCACGCTGATCATCCTGCCGGTCTTCGACCCGATCATCCGCTCGATGGCCGATACCTTCGCGCCGCACCTGGGGCTGGCCCACCCGGAAAACGTGGCGCAGATGCAGGCGGTGCAGGAACAGGTGATCTACTGGTTCGCCATCCTTGTGGCGGTGAACCTGCAGACCAGCTTCCTGACGCCGCCCTTCGGCTTCGCGCTGTTCTACATGAAGGGCGTGGCGCCGAGCAGCGTGAAGATGCAGGAGATCTATGGCGGCATCATCCCCTTCGTGACGCTGCAGGTGATCGGGCTGCTCATCGTGCTGGAGTTTCCGTCGCTGGCATTGATGCTGCCACGGATGATGCTGTCATAGGCTGCGAAAGCGCCGGCGGGACGGACGGTCCCGCCGGCCACCCTTTCGGCAATCAGTTCGGCAATCAGTTCGGCAACGATCGTTTCGTAATCTGTCGTTAATGAGATGGCGGACGCCCCGACAGGCGATTCCGGGTGCCGGGGTGTGCAGGCGGGTGCCGGGGTCCGCAGGGACGCGAGGCGCGGGAGCGCGGGGACGGGATCGCGCGAACGGGATCGCGGGACGGGGCGTTCAGCCGCCGGCGACGCGGGGCAGCAGCATGACCTCGTTTCCGGGGCCGATTCTCTCGAGCAGCAACTCGGTGTAGATGCGCCCGTCGATCGAGACCGAGACGCCGCGCTCGAGCTGCGGCGCCATGCCGGGATAGCGCGCCGCCAGCGCGTCCAGCAACTGGGCGATGTTGCCGGCCTCGACCTGCACCTCGCTGGCGCCGTCGGCGTGGTCGCGGAGCGCGCCGAAGAGGCCGACTATGACCGGCTCAGGCATGGGCTGGCGCTGCGCGCCTCGGCAGGCGTCCCCATGCTGGCCCTCCCCCGATGGGGGAGGGGACGCCCGTGGCCGGGCGTGCGCTCACTCCGCCGCCAACTGCTCGCGCTGGGCGTCGAGCGCAGCGAGGAGGCGGGGCGGCGACATCGGCAACTCGGTCATGCGCACGCCGGCGGCGCGGCTGACAGCGTTGGCGATGGCGGCGAGCGGCGGGACGATCGAGGTCTCGCCGACGCCGCGCACGCCGTAGGGGTGGCCCGGGTTCGGGACCTCGACGATGACGGTGTCGATCATCGGCAGGTCCGAGGCGACCGGGATGCGGTAGTCGAGGAAGCCCGCGTTCTGCAGCCGGCCGTCGGCCCCGTAGATGTATTCCTCGTTCAGCGCCCAGCCGATGCCCTGCGCGGCGCCGCCCTGGAACTGGCCCTCGACATAGGCCGGGTGGATCGCCTTTCCGGCGTCCTGGGCTATCGTGTAGCGCACGACCTTGGCCGCCCCGGTCTCGGGGTCGACCTCGGCGTCGACGATGTGGGTGGCGAACGAGACGCCGGCGCCCTCGGGGGTGGCCTCGAAATGGCCCGAGATCGGCCCGCCCGTGCGGCCCATGATGCGGCAGAGGCGCTGGAAGGACAGCGGCTCGAACTCGCCGGCATTCGGGCTGGAGGGCTTGGCCATGCCGTCCTCCCACTCGACGGCATCCTCGTCGATGCCCCAGATCTTCGCCGCGCGGGCGCAGAGCTTCTTCTTGGCGTCGCGCGCCGCCTTGATGGTGGCGAGGCCGCTGGCATAGGTCACGCGCGACCCGTGGCTGACGTCGTTGTAGCCGAGGGACGCGGTGTCGACGACGGTGGTGCGTACCTTCTCGTAGGGGATGCCCAGCTCCTCGGCCGCCATCAGGCACATCGAGGCGCGGCTGCCGCCGATATCGGGCGTGCCGACCGACAGCGCGACCGTGCCGTCCGGCGAGAGCGCCAGCGAGACCGACGTCTCGCCGCCGTGGTTGAACCAGAAGCCGCACGAGATGCCGCGGCCCTGATTGGCCCCGAGCGGTGCCGTCATGTGCGGGTGCTTTTTCGCCGCCTCGAGCGTGGCCACCAGCCCGATGCGCGGCCAGGTCGGCCCGTAGGACGATTTCGTCCCCTCGCGCGCGGCGTTCTTCAGCCGAACCTCGATCGGGTCGAGGTCCAGCTTCTGGCAGAGCTCGTCGACGACCGACTCGACGGCATAGGTCGCCATCGGCGAGCCGGGCGCGCGGTAGGCGGCCTGCTTCGGCCGGTTCGTCACCACGTCGTAGCCAACGCTCAGCACGTTCTCCAGCGCGTAGCAGGCGAACGAGCACATCGCGCCCATGTCGACCGGCGCGCCGGGGAAGGCGCCGCCCTGGAAGCGGTTCTCGGCATGGGCGGCGGTGATGGTGCCGTCCTTCTTCATGCCGATCCTGACGTCGATGGATGTCGAGGAGGTCGGCCCGGTGGCGCGGAACACCTCGGAGCGCGCCATGACCATCTTGACCGGCCGCCCGCACTTGCGGCTGAGCGCCAGCGCGATGGGCTCGATGAACACGGTGGTCTTGCCGCCGAAGCCGCCGCCGATCTCGGAGGCGATGACGCGGAGCTGGGCGGCGTCGATGCCCAGCAGGTCGGCGCAGATGTTGCGCACGACGAAATGCCCCTGCGTGCAGACCCAGAGCTCGCCACGCCCGTCGGCGGTCAGCGAGGCGAGGCAGGCGTGCGGCTCGATGTAGCCCTGGTGCGTGGCCGCGGTCTTGAACGACCGCTCGATCACCAGGTCGGCTGCGGCGAAGCCTTTTTCGACGTCGCCATGCCCGAACTCGCAGCGCGACATGACGTTCTTCGAGTAGCCCTCGGGCACCGTCTCGTCGCCGCCCTCCTCGCGGACCACCGGCGCGTCGGGCCGCATCGCGGCGTCGACATCGGTGACGTGCGGCAGGATCTCGTAGTCGACCTCGATCAGCTTCAGCGCCTTGCGGGCGATCACGGCGCTGGTCGCGGCAAGGGCAGCGACGGCGTGCCCGTCATAGAGCGCCTTCTCGCCGGCCATGCAGTTTTCCAGCACGTCGGCATTGGCGCGGGAAACCTTGGCGGGGAAGTCCTTGCGCGTCACCACGGCCTTGACGCCCGCCAGCGCCTCGGCCCTGGACGTGTCGATCGACCTGATGCGCGCGTGCGCGTGCGGCGAGCGCAGGACGGCGCCGATCAGCATGCCGGGCGCCTGGGTGTCGGCGCCGAACTGGGCGCGGCCGGTCACCTTGTCGATGCCGTCGGGCCTGAGCGGGCTCGTGCCGACGGCGGTGAAGACGCGGTGGTCGCTGTCGTATTCGTCGAGGGCCATCGTTACGCTCCTCTCATCTCGGCGGCCGCGTCCATGACGGCGCGGATGATCTTGTCGTAGCCGGTGCAGCGGCAGAGGTTGCCGGCCAGCCAGTAGCGCACCTCGGTCTCGTCGGGGTCCGGGTTCTGTTCCAGCAGCGACCTGGCGGCGACCAGGATGCCCGGCGTGCAGATGCCGCACTGAAGGGCTGCGTGCTCGAGGAATTTCCTCTGCAGCGGGTGCAGATGGTCGCCATGCGCCATGCCCTCGATCGTTTCGATCTTCCGGCCCGCCGCCTCGGCGCCCAGCATCAGGCACGAGCAGACGATGCGGCCGTCGACGCTGACGGTGCAGGCGCCGCAGTCGCCGGTGCCGCAGCCTTCCTTGGCGCCGGTCAGGCCCATGCGGTCGCGCAGCACGTCGAGCAGCGTTTCCTCCGCGTCGCAGAGGAACTCGGCGGCGTCGCCGTTGATGGTGGTCTGGACGTGGATCTTGCTCATGCGGAATCCTTCGCGCGGTCATAGGCAATCCGCGCGGCGCGGCGGGCGAGCACGCCGGCGATGCGCTTGCGGAAGACGATCGTGCCGCGCTTGTCGTCGATCGGGTTGCAGGCGGCCGAGCAGGCGTCGGCCAGCTTGTCGAGCGCCGCGTCGTCCAGGGTCGAGCCGGTCAGCGCCGCGCCGGCATCGGCGACCAGCAGCGCGGTCGGCGCGACGGCGCCGAGCGCCACGCGGGCCTCGGCGATCCTGTCGCCATCCAGCACGAGGCTGACGCCGCAGCCGACGACGGCGATGTCCATCTCGGTGCGCGGGATGAAGCGCAGGTAGGCGTCCGAGGCATGCGCAGGGCGGGCCGGCAGGAAGATCGACGAGACGATCTCGCCCTTCTTCAGCGAGGTCTTGCCGGGGCCGGTGGCGACGGTTTCGACGGGCACGTCGCGCGTGCCGTCCGGGCCGATCAGCCGGGCCGTGGCGCCGGCGGCGATCATCGCCGGCACGCTGTCGGCGGCGGGCGATGCGTTGCAGAGGTTGCCGGCGAGCGTCGCGCGCGACTGCACCTGGGTCGAGCCGATCAGCTCGAGCGCCTCGACGACGCCGGGCCAGGCGCGGCTGACGCCCTCGTGCTCGCCCAGCGCGGCGCCGGGGACCGCGGCGCCGATGCGCCAGCCGCCATCCTCCTCGGCGATGTCGAAGATGCCGTCGACGCGCTTGATGTCGACGATCAGGTCGGGCTCGAGCAGCCCGGAGCGGAGCTGGACCAGCACGTCCGTGCCGCCGGCCAGCACGCGGGCGGTCCCGGTCTCGGCCGACAGCAGCGCGACCGCCCCTTCGAGCGAGTCCGGCGCTTCGTATCGCATGAATGCCTCCCTGGCCGGTGGTGCCGGCGCGGGCACAGTTACGCCCGTCGAGGCGTGCCGGTTCAAGGCTCGCGTCAGGGCGTGTCGCTGTTGCCAGGCCCAGGCCGAGACGCGGCGCAGCGCCCGGCGCATCAGCTTGGCGCGCGGGATAGGCGCGGCGGTCGACATATGAGGGCAGGAGCGCGGCCAGCGCGGCGCGCTCCGGGCCGGAGAAGTCGCGGCTCGTCGACCCGGGAGCGGGCCACGGCGGCGAAATCGGCGCGGACCGGCCGACATGGATCGCGAGGTACTGGGCGGCGGGCCCGCCAGCCGTTCGGCGCGCTCATGCCGGCGCGGACGATGCGCTGGAGAAGTGTCGTCTCGTGTCGTCCCGGCAATGCGGCCGTCGAGGATCAGCGGCAGCAGCGTCAGGTGGTCCCAGCCCCAAGCGTGGTCGGTATTCGTCATGTACGCGGTCCTGCTCGCGCGCCAGCGTCTCGCGGTCCCAGAGGCCATAGATCCAGCTTGCATGGCTGGCGAAAAGCTGGTGCGCGACGCTCAGCGATGCGCGGCCGCCGGCGGCGGGGCGCGACAGCGGATGCGGCGGGGACGCGTGCGGTCGTCGGGCTGGCTGACGATGGTGCCGACGGCGAGGCAGATGCGCGGGCGCGCGGTCGAAGCAGGCGACCAGCGCCTCGACATAGTTGGCGTCCGACAGGTCGTCATGGGCGCGCCACATGAACAGCGGCGCGGTCGAGCGGTTGCGCAGGTCGACGAAGTTTGGCAGGACGCCGATGTTCTGGGGTCGGCGGATGTGGACGAAGCGGCTGTCGCGGGCGGCGAACTCGGCGCAGATGCCGGCGGTCCCGTCGGTCGAGGCGTTGTCTCCGATCAGCACCTCGATATCGCTCGAAGGTCTGCGTGCGCAGGCATTCCAGCGCCTCGCGCAGCAGTTCGCCGCCGTTGAAGACGGGCACCCCGATGCCGACCCGCGCCATGCGCCTCTCCGCCCGCTTTGCCGGCCGCATCGGCCCGCCGCCGTCGCGTGTCGTCATAGCCCTGCGAGAGCCTTGCCGCCACCCGCCGCCGTCACCCCCAACGGCATCGTTGTCGATGACGGGCCACGTGGCTATGCGGGAGCCATGGAGACGCTTCTGCTCACCGGCGCCGGCGGTTTCGTCGGCCGGCACGTCGCGGCGGCGCTGGCCGGGCGGGTGCGCGTCGTGACGCCGCGCGAGAACGCGACGGGGCGGCGCATCGACCTGCTGGACGCCGAGGCGCGCCGGTCGCTGGTCGCCGCCGAGCGGCCGGAAATCGTCGTGCATCTCGCCTGGGTCACCGAGCACGGGCGCTTCTGGACGGCGCCCGAGAACGCGGCCTGGCAGGCGGCGTCGCTCGACCTCTTCAACCAGGCCTTCGCGCTTGGGGCGCGGCGGGTCGTCGGCCTCGGCAGCTGCGCGGAATACGACTGGACGACCGGGGCGGGCGCCTTCGCCGAGGACGCGCCGCTGCGGCCGCACTCGCCCTATGGCGCCGCCAAGGCGCGGACGGCGGCGGGGCTGGCCGACATGGCGGCGGCCTACGAGGCGAGCTGGGCCTGGGCGCGGCTGTTCTTCCTGTTCGGGCAGGGCGAGCCGCCGGGCCGGCTCGTGCCGCTGATGCTGCGCGCCGCGCTGGCGCGCGAGCCGCTGGCCATCGGCCCGGGCGAAACCGAGCGCGATTTCTGGGACGTGCGCAATGCCGGCGCCGCCCTCGCCGCGCTGGCGCTGTCGGAGCGTCGAGGGCACGGTGAACGTCGCCAGCGGCCAGGCGGTGCGGTTCGACGACCTGGCCGGGCTTGTCGAGCGGCTGGCCGGCGCGGAGGGCGTCATCCGCCCCGGCGGCCGGGCGCTGGGGCCGGGCGAGCCGGCGCGGCTGGTCGCCGACACCCGACGGCTGCGGGACGAGGTCGCTGTCGAAGGCGAGATCGGGCTGGAGCAGGGGTTGCGGGACTGTCTCGGCCAACCGGAGTGACGGACGACCGGGCTCCGGCCGCCCTGTCGTGCTTCTTCAGCAGGCGGACATCTCGGCCTCGACGTCCTGCCAGTTCAGCACCTGCAGCGCCCAGCCGTCGCCCCGGGGCACCCAGGTCATCATGTACGAGCCGGCATAGCAGCTGTCGTCCGCCGCGCCCGCCGTCACGGCGAAGTCGCCGCGCTCGACGACCCGGCCGTCCTTGCCGACGATGTGGTCAGTCGGCTCGAGCCTCACGAACTTAACGTTCCATTCGCTGGCGATGGTGCCGTCCAGGTTTCCGATGACCGCGTCCGGGCCAGCGTGAACATCTGTCGACGCGGCGCGCTGGAAGACGACATCGTCGGCCAGCAGGGTCCGAACACCCTCCCAATTGCGCGCGTTGAAGGCCTCGCGGAATGCGTCGTGTGCCTTGGCGGGCCCGAAGTCGGCGCCCGCGGCAATGGTCGAAAGCACGGCCGAAAGGGCCGCTCCCAACGTAACCGCCTTGTACAAGTTGCCCTCAGATCAGTAACTGTGGGGGTTTAAACCTACCATAAATGCGGTTGATTTACAATTCACCCGCTAAGACTGGCGCGCGCTTTGACGGCTTCACGAAAACAACTGTCAACCGGCCGAAGCCGACGTCGGACCCCAGGCTACAGGCGGCGGAGCCAGGCGCTGGGGTAGTGGGTGACGTTGCGGGTCAGCGTCGACTCGTTGAACGGCCAGGCGGGCTGCTCGATGGCGAAGTCGGCGTGGGCGGCGGCGAAGTCCTCGGCGGCATTGGCCGGGTTGTCGGTGGCCCAGCCCGGGCCGGCGCGGGGGACGTCGGCGACCTCGCGCATGACACCGTCGGTCGCGACGATGTAGGAGCCTTTCGTCACCAGCGGGGCGTAGGCCTCCAGCTCGGCCGCGACGTGGTCGTAGGTGTGGTTCGAATCGAGGATGATCAGGACGGTCGGCAGCCCCTCGGCGGCGGCGCGGGCCTGCGCGACGATCGCCGGGTCGGTCGACGATCCCTCGATCAGGTCGATGCGGTGGAACAGCGGGTGCGCCTCGATGGCGGCGCGGTTGTGCGGGCGGATCTCGATGTCGATGCCCAGCACGCGGCCGTGGTCCATCGCCTGCATCAGGGATGCGTAGAAGATCAGCGAGCCGCCATGCGCGACGCCGGTCTCGATCAGCAGGTCCGGGCGGAGGCGGTGGATCACCTCCTGCATCCGCACCATGTCGTCGGGGAGCTGGATGACCGGGCGGCCCATCCACGAGTAGCTGTAGACCTGCTTCTGGTTCCAGCCGACGCGCACGTACTGGCGCGCGATCAGCTCGAACGCCTCGTCGGACCAGAGGTCCAGCTCGCGGCGGCCGGTGGCGTCCTCGACCGTCAGGCGGCCGGCCTCGTCGTCGATGGTCAGCTTCATGCGCGCCGCGTAAGGCGCGGGGGCCGGCCGGTCAAGCGGCGCGGTTCGGGGCGGATGGGGTCAGCCTGCGGATTCGCGGAGGGATTCGAGCTCGAGCCACTCGGTCTCGGCGGCGTCCAGCCGTGCCTGGCGGTCGGCCAGCGCTCGGGTCGCCTTGTCGAACTTCGCCGGCTCGCGGGCGTAGAGCTGGGGGTCGGCGAGCAGGCCCTCGAGCTTGCGGATCTCGGCGTTGAGGCGGTCGATCTCGCCGGGCAGTGTCTCGAGCCGGTGGCGTTGGGTGAAGCTGAGGCCGGGGGCCTTCTGGGGGGGAATCGGGGTCGGCTTCCGGGCCGGCGCCGGGGCAGGGCGCCTGACGGCGGTTGCCGGCGGGGGGGCCTCGGCGGACCGCCCGCCGCGCTGGGCGCGGTAGTCGGACCAGCCGCCGGCGTAGATGGTGGCGCGGCCATCGCCCTCCATCGCGACCGTCGTCGTCGCGACGCGGTCGAGGAAGTCGCGGTCGTGGCTGACCAGCAGCACGGTGCCGTCGAAATCGGCCACCAGCTCCTGCAGCAGGTCCAGCGTGTCGATGTCGAGGTCGTTGGTCGGCTCGTCCAGCACCAGCAGGTTCGAGGGCCGGGCCATGATGCGCGCCAGCAGCAGCCGCGCCCGCTCGCCGCCCGAGAGCGCCTTGACCGGGCCGCGCGCCTGGCGCTCGTCGAACAGGAAGTCCTTCAGATAGGCGACGACGTGCTTTGGCGTGCCGCGGACCATGATCTGGTCGCCCTTGGCCCCGAGGCTGCGGTCGTCGGTCAGCGTCTCCCAGAGCGACCGCTCCGGGTCGAGCTGGGCGCGCGCCTGGTCGAAGACGGCGATCTGCAGATTGGCGCCGAGGCGGACGGTGCCGCTGTCGGGCGCCTCGCGGCCGATCAGCATCTGCAGCAGCGTCGTCTTGCCGACGCCGTTCGGGCCGACCAGCGCGACGCGCTCGCCGCGCGCGATCCGGATCGAGAAGTCGCGCACGATGGGCGTGTCGCCGAACGTCTTCGCCACGCCCTTCGCCTCGATCACCAGCTTGCCCGAGCGGTCGGCGCCCTCCAGCGCCATCGCGGCAGTGCCGGCGCGGTTGATCTGCTCGGCCCGGTCGGCGCGGAGCGCGGCGAGGCGGCGCAGACGGCCCTGGTTGCGCGTGCGCCGGGCCGAGATGCCGTAGACCGCCCAGTGCGCCTCGGCCCTGATGAGGCGGTCGAGCTTGTGCCGGGCGGCGTCCTCCTCCTCCCACACCTTGTCGCGCCATTCCTCGAAACCGCCGAAGCCCTCGGGCGAGCGGCGCACCTCGCCGCGGTCGAGCCACAGCGTGGCGCGCGACAGGCGCGTGAGGAACGCGCGGTCGTGGCTGATGAGGGCGAAGGCGGCGCGGGTCTGGTCGAGATGCTCCTCCAGCCACTCGATGGCCTGGATGTCGAGGTGGTTGGTCGGCTCGTCCAGCAGCATCAGGTCGGCCTCGGCCGCGATCAGGCGCGCCAGCGCGGCACGCCGGCGCTCGCCGCCCGAGGCGGTGGCGGGATCGGTGGCGGCCGCGACCTTCAGCCCGTCGAGCGCCGATTCGGCGCGCCAGCGGTCCTCCGGCGCCAGCTCGGCGGCGGCGTAGTCGAGCAGCGTCGCGAAGCCGGTCGGGTCGGGGTCCTGCGGCAGGTAGGCGACGGTGCGGCCGGGCTGGACGAAACGCTCGCCCGAATCGGGCTCGACGAGCCCGGCCATGACGCGCAACAGCGTCGACTTGCCCGAGCCGTTGCGGCCGACGACGCACAGCCGCTCGCCCGGGGCGATGGCCAGCGTGACTCCGTCGAACAGCGGCCGGCCGCCGAAGCCGAGCCGGATGTCCGAGAGCGTGAGGAGGGGGGGAGACGCCATGCGCCGTGAGGTGGCCCGGCCGGGGCCGCGGGTCAAGCGCCGCGAAGGAACGGGCCGGCGGATCGGCAGGCGGACGGAGCGTGGGAGGAGGTCCGCGCTTCGGCCGCGAGCGGAGGCGGGGGCCGCGAGCGGAGGCGGGGGCCGCGAGCGGAGGCGGGGGGCCGCGAGCGGAGGCGGGGGCCGCGAGCGGAGGCGAGACCGGAACAGCGTTCGACCGGCGCACCGTGAACGCGATGCCGCGGCGCAGCGAGGCTGCGCCGCGGCCCGAGGGTTGCCCGGAGGCTTACGCGGTCGGCTGCGAAGCCTTCTTGCCGGAGCGGCGGCGCGCGGCGAACCCGCCGAAGCCGAGCGCGCCCAGCAGCAGCGGCAGGCCGGCCGGGAGCGGGACGGCCGAGACCGTCTGCAGGCTCACATTGTCGATCCCCAGGTTGTAGTTGCCCTGGTTGTCGACCTCGGCGAAGCGCAGCTGGAACGTGCCGCCGGCAAGCAGCACAGCGGCGCTCAGGTCCACCGCACCGAAGGCCGAGAAGGCGTTCGGGTTGGTCCCGTTGCTCTGCGGCAGCGGCAGCGCGATCGTGGCGATGATGTCGGCGGCCGCGGTCGAGAACGGGTCGGCGCCGGCGGTCAGGATGTCGACGCGGGAATGCTGGTTCGGGGAGGCCGACGAATCCAGGCCGGCCGCATTGACGATCGGGCCGGCAGAGCTCCAGTCATTGATGAAAAAGTCGAAGTTCAGCGTCAGGCCGGACACGGGGCCGGACACGGTGAAAAGCTGCGACAGGATATGAACGCCCGGGCCCGTCTGATCGGTGACCGCGAACGACCCGGTGGCGCCGGTGGTGTTGAGCGGAAGACCGTTGGGTGTCGAGGTGGCCGACGAGTTGGAGAGGAAGAAGTCGCCGCTGCTCGCGTTGGTCACCGTCCAGCCGCCCAGGCTGCCGCCGGATTGCTCGAAATCGCCGTTCGTGATCAACTCGACTGCGGAAGCACTGCCTGCTGCACTCAAAACCAGCACGGATGCGCAGACGATATTCTTCAAATTGCCCATGGGTGTTCCTTTTTAAGGTAGGACGTTGTCTTGACGGCGAGATAAATGCCGGGAATCCGGAGCAAAAATGTGGCACAGCAATTTGCGATTTTTGCGTTTCACTTTGCAATCAGGCTCGCATTTCGGGGCACGCTGACTGGCCGGCAAGGCAGCGCATCCGGCGGCAGTCCGGCTGTCGCTGGCCCTGCCGCGACGCTTCCCAGCGTCCGGCAGGGCGGCTAGGGTCGGCGCCATGTTCGTGAACCCCAACCTCGCCGCCTCCGCCGCCCCGCCGATCATGCAGGTGCAGCGCTGGGTCCGCGAAACGCCGCTGCGCGAGGGGCTGGCGCTGATCAACCTCAGCCAGGCGGCGCCGGCCGGACCGCCGCCCGAGAGCCTGCGCCGGCGGCTGTCGCAGGCGATGCTGGACGAGCCGGCGGCGCATCTCTACGGGCCGGTGCTGGGCAACGCGGCGCTGCGGGCCGCGATCGCCGGGCGCTGGTCGGCCGACTACGGGGCCGCGATCGTGCCGGAGCAGGTGGCGATCACGGCCGGCTGCAACCAGGCGTTCTGCGTTGCGGTCGCCACCGCATGTGCGCCGGGCGAGGCGGTGATGCTGCCCTACCCATGGTACTTCAACCACCGCATGTGGCTGGACATGAGCGGAATCGAGTGCATCCCGCTGCCCTGCGGCGCAGGCATGCTGCCGGACCTGGATGCGGCGCGGGCTGCGGCGACGCGCTCTGGCGGGCGCCCCCGGTGCGCGCCATCGTGCTGGTGACGCCGAACAACCCGACCGGGGCGGAGTACCCCGACGCGCTGATGAATGGCTTCTACGACCTCGCGGCCGAGATCGGGGCGGCGCTGATCGTCGACGAGACCTATCGCGATTTCCACTCGGGCGCAGGGGGGCCGGGTGCCGCGCCGCACTCGCTGTTCGGGCGCGACGGCTGGGAGGAGGTGCTGGTCCACCTCTACAGCTTCTCCAAGGTGTTCCGGCTGACCGGGCACCGGACGGGGGCCATCGTCACCGGCGCGGCCCGCCTGGTCGAGGCGGAGAAGTTCCTCGACACCATGACGATCTCGGCGCCGCAGACCGGGCAGATCGCGGCGCTCTACGGGCTCGAGCACCTGTCGCAGTGGGTGGCCGGCGAGCGCGACGAGATCCTCGCGCGCAAGGCCGCGCTGCTGGCGGCGTTCGACGGGCTGCCGGGGTGGACCGTGCACGGGGCCGGGGCATACTTCGCCTGGGTCGAGCCGCCCTTCGATTTGCCGGCGGGGGAGACGGCGCGCAGGTTGCTGGCCGAGCAGTCGCTGCTGGTGCTGCCGGGCACGATGTTCGCGCCCGAGGTCCCGCCTGCCGATCCCGCCCGCGCGGGCAGGCCGAGCCGGGCGCTGCGCGTCGCCTTCGCCAATGCCGACGCGGCGGGGCTGGCCGAGACCGGGCGGCGGCTGGCGGCGTTCCTTCCCTGACGCGAGGCGGGCACGGCCCCTGACGCGAGGCGGCACGGCGCACCGGCCGAGCTTGTCCCGCCAGCGCGCGCCCGCTAAACGGGGCCGGAACCGAGACAGTCCCCTGCCGGAGAGCCGATGCTCCATTCCCTGCGCCGAGCCGTCAAGTCGCTGCCAGCGAAGATCCTGCTCGGCATCCTGATCCTCAGCTTTGCGATCTGGGGCATCGGCGACATCTTCCGCGCCACCGGGGCGAGCGCCGTGGCGACCGTCGGCGACACCGAGGTGGCGTCCCAACAGTACGCCGATGCGCTGCTGCGCACGCAGCGGGCGCTGTCGCAGAAGCAGCGCCAGGCGATCTCGCTGCAGCAGATTCGCGATACCGGGCTGGCCGACGCGGCGCTGGCCCGCCTGTTGCGCGACGCCGCCTTCTCCGAGGAGCTGGGCCGGCTGGGCATCGCCGTGCCGGCCGAGGCGGTGCGCCGGGCGATCGTCGACAACCCGGCCTTCCAGGACGGGCAGGGCAAGTTCAGCGAGTTCCTCTACAAGAGCCGGCTGGGCAATTCCGACTACTCGCCGGCCTCCTACGAGGCGATGACGCGCGAGCTGCTGGGCCAGCAGCTGCTGGCCGACGCGGTGTCACCGCCCGCGGCCCCGCTGCCTGGCGCGGCCGAGGCGGTGGCGGCGCGACGCGGCGAGGAGCGCACCGTGGAACTGACCCGCCTGACGCCCGACATGGTGCCGGCGCCGGCAGCCCCCGACGAGACGACGCTGAAGACGTGGTTCGAGGCGAACAAGGAGCGGTTCCGCGAGCCCGAGCGTCGGTCGGGATTCTACCTGCACACCAATATCGCCGCGCTGGCGGCCGGGCTGGCGCCCACCGACGAGGAGGTTCGCGCCGAGTACGATGCGCATCCGGAAAACTATGCCGTCGAGCCGGCGCGCGAGGTCGAGCAGATCGTCTTTGACGATCAGGCGGCGGCCGAGGACGCGCTGCGGCGTATCCGGGCCGGCGAGGCGACGTTCGCCGAGATCGCTGCCGAGCAGAACGTCTCGATGGCCGATTTGTCGCTGGGCAAGCTGAAGCGCGGCGACCTGCCCGACGCCTCGGCCGAGGCGGTGTTCGGCATTACCGAGCCGGGCGTCGTCGGGCCGGTCGAGGGCCTGTTCGGGCCGATGCTGCTGAACGTCACCGCGGTCCAGCAGGGCGGGACGGCGCCGTTTGACCAGGTGGCGGACCAGATCCGCAAGGAGATGGCGACGCGCAAGGCGCGCGAGGCCGTCATCGACCGGGCGAACTCGATCGACGATCTGCGCGCCGCGGGCACGCCGCTGGCCGAGATCGCCGACAAGCTGGATGGCGTCGAACTGGTGCACTTCAAGGGCCTGGACCCGCAGGGCAAGGTCGCCGAGGGCGAGGCGCCGCCTCTGGCCGCCGATCCCGCCTTCATGGCCGACGTGAACGCAGCGGCCGAGGGCGAGGAGCGCGACCTCGTGCAGCTGTCCGACGGCAGCTATGCGCTGGTCATGCTCGAGGCCATCGAGGACAGCCACCTGCCCGAGCTGGCCGACGTGCGCGACCGCGTCGTCGCCGCCTGGACCGCCGAGCAGCGCATGCAGGCGCTGGAGACGCGCGCGTCCGAGCTGGCCGCCCGCATCCCGGCCGCCGGCGGTCTGGCGCAGATGGCCGAGGCCGAGGGGCTGCCCGCGCCCGAGCCCGTCAGCTTCACGCGCGAGACGGCGCCGCCGTCGCTGTCGCCGGCGCTGGCCGACGCTGCCTTTGCCGCGAAGCCGGGTGACCCGCTGGTCGGCCGCGCCGCCGACGGCGAGGCGGTGCTGCTGGGCCAGCTCGAGGCGGTCAAGCCGCTGGCGCCCGAGGCGCTGGCCGACGCCGCCGCCAAGCTGGACGAGGCGATCACCGGCAGCCTGGCAGACGACCAGCTCGAGTATTTCGGCCGCGCCGTGCAGGACAGGCTTGGCGTCGAGATCAACCCGGGAGCGGTCGAACAGGTCTACACCCGGCTCGGCCAGTCCGCCCGCTGACCATGCAGCTGAGCCCGGACAAGGACGCCTTCGCGGCAGGCTATCGCGCCGGGCGGAACCAGTTGCTGTTCGCCGAGCTGGTCGCCGACATGGACACGGCCGTCAGCCTGATGCTGAAGCTGACCGGCGCCGAGGCGGATTCCTTCCTGCTGGAGTCGGTCACCGGCGGCGAGGTGCGCGGGCGCTACTCGATGTTGGGTTGCCGGCCCGACCTGATCTGGCGCTGCCGTGGCAACGAGGCCGAGATCAACCGCATCGCCGAGGCCGACCGCCGGGCCTTCCGCCGCGACCAGCGGCCGGTCCTGGACAGCCTGCGCGCGCTGCTGGCCGAGAGCCGCATCGACCTTCCCGAGGGCGTGCCGCCGATGGCGGCGGGGCTGTACGGCTATCTGGGCTACGACACGATCCGGCTGGTCGAGACCCTGCCCGAGCCCAATCCCGACCCGCTGGGCCTGCCCGACGCGATGCTGATGCGGCCGTCGATCGTCGCCATCGTCGACAACATCCGCGACACGGTGATGCTGTGCGCGCCGGCCTGGGTGACCGAGGGCGTCGATGCCGAGACCGCCTGGCTGGACGCCGCGAACCGACTGCAGGACGCGCTGACGGCGCTGGACCGCGCGCCGGCGCATACGCCGGTGACGCCCCTGCCGACCGAGGCCGTGCGCGCTGTCACGCCGGTCTCGAACACGACGCGGCCGGAATACCTGGAGATGGTCGAGAAGGCGAAAGCCTATGTGCGGGCCGGCGACGTCTTCCAGGTGGTGCCCTCTCAGCGCTGGTCGCTGGAGCTGGAGGTCACGCCGTTCGCGCTCTACCGCGCGCTGCGGCGGCTGAACCCCTCGCCCTACATGTTCTACTTCGACATGGGCGAGTTCCAGATCGTCGGCGCCAGCCCCGAGATCCTGGTCCGCGTGCGCGGCGACACGGTGACGATCCGCCCGATCGCGGGAACGCGCCGCCGCGGCGCCACGCCGGCCGAGGACGACGCGCTGGAGGCCGAGCTGCTGGCCGACCCGAAGGAGCGTGCCGAGCACCTGATGCTGCTCGACCTTGGCCGGAACGACGTCGGGCGGGTGGCGAAGATCGGCACGGTCGACCCGAACGAGCAGTTCACGGTCGAGCGCTACAGCCACGTCATGCACATCGTCTCGAACGTCGACGGCAGGCTGCGCGACGACCAGGACGCGCTGTCGGCGCTGCTGGCCGGGCTGCCGGCCGGCACCGTCTCGGGCGCGCCGAAGATCCGGGCGATGGAGATCATCGACGAGCTGGAGAAGGAGAAGCGCGGCGTCTACGCGGGCGGCGTCGGCTATTTCTCGGCCGGCGGCGACATGGACACCTGCATCGCGCTACGCACGGGGGTCGTGAAGGACGGCCGGCTCTACGTCCAGGCCGGCGGCGGCGTCGTCTACGACTCGGACCCGGAGGCCGAGTACGAGGAGACCGTCAACAAGGCCAAGGCGCTGATGACGGCGGCGACGATGGCGCGGAACTTCAACTGAGCGGACGCACCGGGAGCCCTCGCCACGGGGCGTGCCCCGACGGTTGTGACCCTGCTGCGCGATCCTGACCGTCGACGCGCGGGTCGTGCCGCGGATGTATTCCAGCCCGGCCGAGACGCCGAGCTTGGGGTTCATGGAAAAGACGAGGAACGGGCGGAAGTTGCGGATCTTGCGCGTCACGCCCGGGCAGTGATCCCACCGGAACGACACCGCCGCCCCCGCGCCCTGCGTGGCCCCGATCGTCACGCCGTGTGCGTCGCCAGGGGGGTGCATGGCTTTCCCCGCTAGCCCTTGGGAATTCAACAATCGGGGTGCCCCCGTGGGGGCAAGAATTACAATGCCCGGTCGCAGTCTCGTCGGCTCGGCCGGGGTTTGCGCGGTCATCCGCCGGCAGTGCGCCGCGGCCTGTGCCGCCGGGTGGCGGGCGGCGGGGCGGGCGCTTATCTTGCCGCGACGCGCCATGGCTCTGGCCCGGGACGAGTGGCGGCGCCTGATGACAGGACTGGCCACGCTCCGAGGGCCGTCCGGTTGGAAACCAAGCGCCCGGAAGTCTGCGGCCAGCGGGCCGTCCGCGTCGCCACCGCTCGCCGCGTCGCTCACAGCGAGGCACGCCGCTGGATGACCGCCGAGATCGGCGCGAACCAGACCGGGTTCGAATCCCGCTGCTCGAGCCCCCAGCGGACCAGCGCCTGCAGCGCGGCCTCGCTGGCCTCGAGGAACAGCACCGAGGTGCCCCATTGCCGCGCCTGGTGCGCCGCGCTGTCGATGGCGCGGTAGATCTGGTCGGCCTGCGCATGGCCGTCCACGACCTTGTTGCCCTGCGTGTAGGGCATGCCGATCTCGCGCGCGACGCGCTCGGCGGGCGTGCCGATCTCGGCGCCGGTGTCGACCCAGGCGAGACCCTGGCGGTCGAGCTCGGAGAGCAGCGGCGCCAGCACGTCGGCATTGGTGGCGCCGCCGACGGTCCCGTCGGTCGCCGTCGCCCCGACCGCCATGTCGAGCGCGGCGACGCGCTCTGCTGCGGCCCTGGCTGGGTCGGGGGCGCGGGCCACGCCCCGCAGCGAGAGATCGGCCAGCACCTCGTGGCCTGCGGCGCGCGCGTCGGCGCCGATCTCGGCGGCGCGCGGGGCGTCGGGCGGGATGGCGATGGTCAGCGGCATCGTCAGCAGGGACAGCCGGTCGGCCGAGAGGTCGGCGACCCCTTCGCCGGCCAGCACGACCGCCATCAGCGGCACCTGGCGCGGCGCGTCGAAGGCACGGGCGTTGGTGGCCAGCGCCGTGTTGGTCGCAGTCTCGGCCGGGGCGGGCTGCGCCGTGGCGGCGCCCGGCGCGGCGGCGAGTTGCTGCGAGGGTTCGGCGGTGTCGCCATGGCGCCGGCGAGGCGGCGGCATCCGGCGCCACGACCAGCGCGGCGGGTCCCCCCTCGCCGGAGGCGGGCAGCGTGTCGCCGACGGGCGGTGTGTCAGTCGGCGCGGCGGATAAGGGAGCGGTTTCGGCCGCGGCATCGGACCGCGTGCCGTCGGACGGCGTGCCATCGGACGGCGGCCATCGGACGGCGTGGGATCGAGCGGCGTGGCGTCGGAGGGCGCGGCCTCGGGCGGCGTGGAATCGAGGAGCGTCGCACCGGATGGCGCGTCTTCGCGAGCCTCCGGCAGGACGGCTCCGCTTTCCTGCGGTAGCATATCGGTGACGGCAGGCTCGGACGCGGCGGACTCGCCCGCTCCTGGCTCGGATGCCAGAGACTGGGCCGGGCCGGGCTCGGTCATGTTGGGCTCGGAGTTGTCGGATTGCACCGGGGCGGACTTCGGTTCGGGGTCGGATTCGGCCGTCGGGGCAGGCTCGGCCGTCTGGGCGCCCGCCTCGCCCGCCTCGCCCGGCGCGGCGGTTGCGGCAGCGTCGGCCCCCGCCGGGAGCGTCTCGCCCTCGGCCAGCGGCGGCTGGTCGAGGATCTCGACGCGGCCGGCCAGCGGCAAGTTGGCCGGCGGCGGCGATGTCAGGATGACCGCCACCAGTGCCGCCGCCGCCACGACCAGCCCCAGCACAACGCCGAGCAGGAACGCGCCAAAGCGCGAGCGGCCGGGTTCCATATCGATATCGGCGTCCATCTCGTCCTCGGACGTCCCGCGGTCCATGCTTACCCCACCGCCAATTTGCCTGAACTGCGTTCCGGCGCGCCGGTCGCCTTGACGCCCGCGCGGCTCTTCGCGCATCTATACGCGCAAGCGCCGCGCCCCGCCAAGGGGACGCGACAAGGGGACCGGGGACCCGCCATGCTCCTGCTGATCGACAATTACGACAGCTTCACCTGGAACCTCGTCCACTACCTGGGCGAGCTGGGTGCCGGGTGCCGCGTCGTCCGCAATGACGAGCTGACGGCCGACGAGGCGCTGGCCTGCGGTGCGCAGGCCATCGTGCTGTCGCCCGGCCCCTGCGACCCGGCGCGCGCCGGCATCTGCCTCGAGCTGATCCGCAAGGCGCCGGACGACCTGCCGATCCTGGGCGTCTGCCTCGGCCACCAGGCGATCGGCGAGGCGATGGGCGGGCGCGTCGTGCGCTGCCACGAGATCCTGCACGGCAAGGTCTCGAACATCACGCATGACGACACCGGCGTCTTCCGCGGCCTGCCGCAGGGCTTCGAGGCGACGCGCTACCACTCGCTGACCGTCGAGCCGGAAAGCCTGCCCGACAGCCTGCGGGTCACCGCGCGCAGCCAGTCGGGCGTCATCATGGGGCTGGAGCACCGCACGCGGCCGCTGCACGGCGTGCAGTTCCACCCGGAATCGATCCGCACCACGCACGGCAAGGCGCTGCTGCGCAACTTCCTCGACATCGCCGGCATCGCGCCCCGGATGGCGGCGTGAGCGACAACCTGAAGCCGCTGCTGGCCGCCGCCGCTGACGGGCCGCTGACGCGCGCGCAGGCGGTCGACGCCTTCGAGATCATCATGTCGGGCGAGGCGACCCCGGCGCAGATCGGCGGCTTCCTGATGGCGCTGCGCGTGCGTGGCGAGACGGTCGACGAGATCGCCGGCGCCGCCACGGTCATGCGCGCCAAGGCGACGCGGGTGAAGGCGCCGGCCGACGCCATCGACATCGTCGGCACGGGCGGCGACGGCAAGGGGACGCTGAACATCTCGACCGCCGCCGCCTTCGTCGTGGCCGGCTGCGGCGTGCCGGTGGCCAAGCACGGCAACCGGGCGCTGTCGTCGAAATCGGGTGCCGCCGACGCGCTGACCGAGATGGGCGTCAACGTCATGGTCGAGGCGGCGGTCGCCGAGCGGGCGCTGGCGACCTGTGGTATCTGCTTCATGATGGCGCCGATGCACCACGCGGCAATGCGCCATGTCGGCCCGGCCCGCGTCGAGCTGGGCACGCGGACGCTCTTCAACCTGCTGGGGCCGCTGACCAACCCGGCCGGCGTCCGCAAGCAGCTGACCGGCGCCTTCGCGCCCGAGTTCCTGCGCCCGATGGCCGAGACGCTGGCGGCGCTGGGCACGACCTCGGCCTGGCTGGTGCATGGCGGCGACGGTACCGACGAGGTCTCGATCTGCGGGCCGACGACGGTCATCGCGCTGGCCGACGGCGCGCTGACCGAGCGCGAGGTCCACCCGGAGGAGGCCGGCCTGCCGGTCCACGCCTTCGACGACATCCTGGGCGGCACGCCCGGCGCGAACGCCGCCGCCTTCCGCGCGCTGCTGGGCGGCGCGCACGGCGCCTACCGCGACGCCGTCATCCTGAACGCCGCCGCCGCGCTGCTGGTCGCCGGCCGCGCGGGCAGACCTGCGCGAGGGGGCGGCGATGGCGCGCGAAAGCCTCGATTCCGGCGCCGCGATGGCCAAGGTCGAGGCGCTGGCCCGGGCGACGAACGCCGGCTGAGCGGACGGTCGCGGCGTGGCGGGGTGATACCCCGCCCTGCGGCAGCTGCCCCGCTCGCCCCGCGCGGGGCCTCGGGAGATCGGGAACGATGGATGGAACTTCGGCCCGGGAGTTCGCGAAGGGCGCGTGGAACCCGTTCGGTGACGATCGTTCGCTAATCTCTCGCTAAAGCATGTTCCGCTTTAGCTGATTCACGAAGGGATTCCCAAGGTTGCCCTGATCTGATTCCCTGTCGGAAAACGGGGGCAGAGGCATGGGCAGGGCATATACCGCGGATCTCCGAGGGCGGGTGCTGGACGCGGTGGAGGCGGGCAGCTCGGCGCGATCGGCGGCGGCGCGGTTCGGTGTCGGTGTGGCGACGGCGATCCGGTGGGTGCGGCGGCACCGGGAGACGGGCGAGCGGACGGCGCGGCGGCAGGGCCCTCCGATCCGCTGGAAGCTCGATCCGCACGAGGTCTTTCTGCTGGGGCTGGTCGAGGAGACGGTCGACATCACGCTCGCCGAGATGCAGGCGCGTCTTGCCGGCGAGCGCGGCGTCCAGGCCGGGATCGGCACGCTCTGGCGGTTCTTCGACCGCCGCGGCGTGACGGTGAAAAAAGTCCGGGCATGCGAGCGAGCAGGACCGTGCCGACGTCCGCGAGGCGCGCGAGGCCTGGTTCGAGGGCCAGCCGGAGCTCGATCCCGAACGGCTGATCTTCATCGACGAGACTGGGCTGAACACGAAGATGGCGCGGCTGCGCGGTCGCTGCCGCCGCGGCGACCGGCTCTTCGCCAGCATCCCCCACGGCCATTGGCGCACGACCACCTTCGTCGCCGGGCTCAGGCTCGGCGGCATGGACGCGCCGATGGTGCTCGATGGGGCAATGAACGGCGAGGCCTTCCTCGCCTATGTCCGCCGCGTGCTGGTGCCGGTTCTGCGGCCCGGCGATATCGTCGTCATGGACAATCTCGGCTGCCACAGGAGCGCCGCTGCCCGCGCGGCGATCGAAGCCGCCGGCGCCGAACTGCGCCTGCTGCCGCCTTACAGCCCCGACTTCAACCCGATCGAGCAGGCGTTCTCCAAGCTCAAGGCGATCCTCCGCAAAATCGCTGCCCGAACACGCGACACGCTCTGGAACGCTGTCGCCATAGCCCTCGACGCGTTCTCGCCCGACGAGTGCGCCAACTACTTCACCGCCGCAGGCTACGAGCCAGAATAAGTGGAAAATGCTCTAATGGGATCCGGACCCCGTGTGAGGGTTGCCAACAGGGCCGGGCCGCTTCGGAGCCGGGGCGGCCCGCCTTTCGTGCCTCCGGTCCGCGCGCGCCCGGCCGCGGCCGAGGGTGGCCGGCTGGACAGCGCCGCCGCGATCCGCGAAGGTCCCGGCGGGAGGGATCGGCCATGCAGACTGACGCGCGCGCGGTGACTGCCGACCTGCCACCGCTGCCGCTGCCCGACGGCATCGCCTCGGCGCGGGTGGCGACGGAGAGCGGGCTCGACCAGCACTACCTGCATGCCGGACAGCCCGACCGGCCGATGCTGCTGCTGCTGCACGGGTTCCCCGAGCTCGCCTTCTCGTGGCGGCGCGTGATGGTTCCGCTGGCCGAGGCCGGGTGGTTCGTCGTCGCGCCCGACCAGCGCGGCTATGGCCGCACGACCGGGTGGGAGGGCGACTATGACGGCGACCTCTCGGCCTATTCCGTCCCGAACATGGTGCGCGACCAGGTCGCCTTTGTCCGCGCGCTGGGGCGCGAGGCGGTGCACGCCGTCATCGGCCACGACTATGGCGCGCGCGTCGCCGCATGGGCGGCGCTGATCCGCGGTGACGTGTTTCCGCGCATGGCGACGATGAGCTCGCCCTTCGGCGGGCCGCCGCCGATCGCGGCCCGCGAGGACCCGGTGCACGACGAGATGCTGCGGCTCGACCCGCCGCGCAAACACTACCAGTGGTATTATTCGACGCGCGAGGCCGAGCCCGACATGCTGGCGGCGCCGGCCGGGCTGCACGGCTTCCTGCGCGCCTATTTCCACATGAAATCGGCCGACTGGCCGGGCAACCGGCCGCATCGGCTGGAAAGCTGGAGCGCCGGCGAGCTGGCGAAGATGCCGACCTACTACATCATGAACGCCGACGAGGACATGCCCGCCAGCGTCGCGCGCGCCATGCCCGACGCGGCGGCGATCGCCGCCTGCGAGTGGATGCCCGACAGTGCGATGGCCGTCTATGCGGCCGAGTACGCCCGAACAGGTTTCCAGGGGGCGCTGAACTCTTACCGCGTCTCGACCTCGGCGCAGTTCCAGCGCGACCTCTCGGTCTTTCACGGGCGCCGGATCGAGGGGCCGGCGACCTTCATCGCCGGGCGGCAGGACTGGGGGCGGACGCAGTTCCCCGGCGCGCTCGAGGCGATGGAGACGACGGCGACGGCCGACTGGCGCGGCACGCACCTGATCGAGGGTGCCGGCCACTGGGTGCAGCAGGAGCAGCCGGGCGCGGTGGTCGAGAGGCTGCTTGCCTTTCTCGAGGAGACGCGCTGACGGGGCGGGCCATCGGCGCCGACTACGCGACCACCCTTGACGTGGGGCGACGCTGCGCCACCCTCTTGCGTGTCCTTGCGGATGCCGGACCGGGAGACCGACATGCGACCGCTGCTTGCCGCACTCGTGGTTTCGCTCGCGCTGGCCTTCGCGATCGCCTCCGTCGTGGTGCGCCCCGCCGCGGCGGGCGAGCCGGACGAGTCGATCCGCGCCGTCATCGAGGACCAGCTGGCCGCCTTTCGGCGCAACGACCTGGCGGCGGCCTTCGGCCACGCCTCGCCCGCGCTGCAGGCGATCTTTCGGTCGCCGGAAAACTTCGGCCGCATGGTCGCGACCGGCTATCCGATGATCTGGCGCTCGGCCCGCCACGAGGTGCAGGGGCTGCGGGAGACGCCCGCCGGGCTGGTCCAGATCGTGCTGTTCGAGGACGGCGCCGGGCATCTCTTCGAGGCCGCCTACCTGATGGTGCAGGTCGACGGCGCCTGGCGCATCGCCGGCGTCGAGCTGAGCGCGATGCCGGGGGTCGGGGTTTAGGCTTCTGGGGTCGCGGGGTCGACTCGTCATTCCCGCGTAGGCAGAAATCCCTTGTATTTCAATCAGATACCCGCCTTCGCGGGGATGGCGGCGGCGGGGGGCTGTGGTGGCCGCCTAGAACCGCCGCCAGATGCCGATCGTCACCTCGAGGCCGTCGTCTGGGTTCAGCAGGTCGTAGACGAGGCCGAGCTGCACCGTGTCCGGGTTCACCTCGCCGAAGGGCTTCTTGTCGTTCGGTCCCAGCCAGGGCCACAGCGTGTAGGCGACCGACGGCGCGATCTTCAGCGACGCCTCGCCGTCGCCGATCACGGGCACGATGGAGTAGACGCCGAGCAGCCCCATGACGCCCTTCCAGTGCTCGGTGCCGGCGGTGACGTCCATGCGCCATTCGTCGGCCGCGTGCTCGCCGCGCCAGTGGAAGCCGGTCTCGGCCGAGACGAAGCTGTTGCCCCAGCCGGTCTGCCAGCCGCGGCCGTAGAGCGCGCGCAGGTGCGCCTCGGGCACCGAGCCGGGCAGGCTGTCGGCGGCGGCGCCGACCAGCCATTTCTCGACCGGCGCCGAGACCCCGGCCTGCAGCGAGACGACGTCGCCGTTCTCGCGCTGCCAGATGCGGTGGCGGACATGCAGACCCAGGCTGATCTCGGTGCCCTGGGGGTCGGTCGCCGAGAACGCGGCATACGCCGTGGCGCCCAGCGTCCATCCGTCGGTGACGCCGTACTCGACGTAGATCTGCGAGGAATTCTCGTCATCGTCCGCGACGCCGCCGAATAAGCCGCCGACCGGGGCGATGCGGCGCCCGGTCGTCGAGATCACCTGGCCGTCGCCCTTTGCCAGCGTCCATGCCCCGGCCGCGGCGTGACCCGCGATCCCGCAGGCGAGCACCGTTGCGGGAAGGATGGCGGGCAGCACTGCCGCGGGGAAACGCAACGCCTGGGCCTCCGTGAGGGTCCGGCGTCACTCTTCCTTGAGGATGGTTAACGGCGCGTTTACTGCGGGTGCGATGGCTGCGCCGCCCCGGCTCGATGGAAGGGAGCGGGTGGCTGGGCCGACGTCGAGCCGGGGCGCCCCGTCAGGCGGTGTCGGCGTGGACGAGCTGCCTGTACTCGGCGCGGATGCGCCGCGTCATCGGGCCGGGGCCGTCCGAGATCGGTCGGCCGTCGATCTCGACGACCGGGGTCTGGGCGCCGAAGGTGCCGGTGATGAACGCCTCGTCGGCGCCATAGGTGTCGACCAGGCTGAAGTTGCGCTCGAAGACCGGGATGCCGTTCGTCCGGCAGACCTGGATGACCTTGGCGCGCGTGATGCCGTTCATGCAGTAGTCGCCGGTCGAGGTCCAGACCTCGCCCTTGCGGACGATGAAGAAGTTGCACGAGTTCGTCGTGTTGACGAAGCCGTGCACGTCCAGCATCAGCGCCTCGTCGGCGCCGGCCTTCTGCGCCGCGATGCCGGCCAGGATGCAGTTCAGCTTGGAATGCGAGTTGAGCTTGGGGTCCTGCGTCATCGGCAGGCCGCGCAGGTGCGGCACCGTCGCCAGCCGGATGCCCCGGTCGAAGGCCTCGTCGGTCACGACCGAGTGCTCGGCGATGATGACGATGGTCGGCCCGGATCTTCGACAGGCGCGGGTCCTGGAAGGGTTTCGACTTGGGCCCGCGCGTGACCATCAGTCGCGCGTGGGCGTCGTCCGTCATGCCGTTCGCCTCGGCCACCGCGTCCAGCGCCGCCGCCAGCCCGGCCCGGTCCATGCCGATGGCCAGGTCGATGGCCTTCGCCGCCTCGAACAGGCGATCGAGGTGCTCGTCGAGAAACGTCCAGCGGCCGTCGTGCAGCCGCAACCCCTCCCACACCCCGTCGCCCAGCAGGAATCCGGAATCGTAGACGCTGACCACCGCCTCGGCGCGCGGCACGATGCGGCCGTTGACGTAGATGCGGATGTCGCGGTTGCGGTCGTCGGGTGCGGCGTCGTGCGTCGACACCTTGGAGAGCGGCCTGTCGTTCATGCGACCTCGCGGGCTTGTCCCAGCTGCGGAAAACACTGTTATATGACGGCCGGGCGGGGGGAGTGTCGAGACATGGCGTGCTGAAGGTCGAGAACCTGACCAAGCGCTTCGGCGGCCTCACGGCCGTCGACGGCTGCAGCTTCGAGATCGCGCAGGGCACGATCACCGGCCTGATCGGCCCGAACGGCGCCGGCAAGACCACGACCTTCAACATGATCGCGGGCGCGATGTCGCCGACCTCGGGGCGCATCGTCTTCGAGGGCCGCGACATCACCGGGCTGGCGCCTCACGAGCTGTACCGGCTGGGGATTCTCAGGACCTTCCAGATCCCCAAGGAGTTCGGCAAGCTGACGGTGCTGGAGAACCTGATGGCCGCCGCGCCCGACCAGCCGGGCGAGGAGATCTTCCTCAACTGGCTGCGGCCGGGCCGCGTCCGCGAGCGCGAGCGCGCCGTGATGGCGCGGGCCGAGGAGTCGCTGGACTTCCTGGGCCTGACCCATGTCCGCGACGTGCTGGCGCAGAACCTCTCGGGCGGGCAGAAGAAGCTGGTCGAGCTGGGCCGCACGATGATGACCGACGCCCGCCTGGTGCTGCTGGACGAGCCGGGCGCGGGCGTGAATCCGACGCTGATGCGCTCGATCATGCAGATGATCCAGCGGCTGAACGCCGAGCGCGGCTATACCTTCTGCATCATCGAGCACGACATGGACCTGATCGCAGAGCTCTGCGCGCCCGTCATCGTGCTGGCCGAGGGCCGGGTGCTGACGATCGGCGACATGGAGACGGTGCGCGCCGACGAGCGCGTCATCGACGCCTATTTCGGCGGCGAGGTGGTGGCGTGAGCGTCCTGGCCCTGGAAAGCATCCACGCCGGCTATGGCGAGAGCACCATCCTGCACGGCGTCAGCCTGGCGATCGAGCCGGGCGAGGTGGTCGTCATCATCGGCCCGAACGGCGCCGGCAAGTCGACCGCCATGAAGGCGATCTTCGGCATGCTGAACATCAGCGCCGGGCGGATCGTGCTGGACGGCAACGAGATCACCAACATGCCGCCGGACCGCGTGGTGCGCGAGGGCGTCTGCTACGTGCCGCAGGTCGGCAACGTCTTCGTCTCGCTGAGCGTGCAGGAGAACCTGGAGATGGGGGCCTATCTGCGGCGCGACGACTTCCGGCCGCGGCTGCGCGAGATCTACGATATGTTCCCGGACCTCGCCGAGAAGCGGCGCCAGCCGGCCGGCTCGCTGTCGGGCGGGCAGCGGCAGATGGTGGCGATGGGGCGCGCGCTGATGCTCGAGCCGAAGGTGCTGATGCTGGACGAGCCGACCGCCGGCCTGAGCCCGCGCTATCGCGGCGACATCTTCGAGACGGTCAAGCGCATCAACGCGACCGGCGTGCCGATCCTGATGGTCGAGCAGAACGCCAAGCAGGCGCTGGGCATCGCCGACCGCGCCTACGTGCTGGTCGATGGCGAGAACCGGCACGAGGGCACCGGCGCCGAGCTGCTGGCCGACCGCGAGGTGGCGCGCATGTTCCTGGGGGCCAAGGCGTGAGGCGCGGTGATCCAGACGAGCCTGCCGCAGGGCAGCCGGCGGTGCGCGCATGATGGAGTTCGTCAACTTCTACCTGGTGCCCGGCATCGTGCTGGGCTGCATCTACGCGCTGGGCGCCATCGGCATCTCGCTGACCTTCGGCATCCTGCGCTTCGCCAACTTCGCGCATGGCGAGACGGTGACGCTGGGCGCCTACATCACTCTGACGCTGGTGCTGGCGCTGGGCGTGCATCCGCTGGTCGTCATGCCCATTGCGATGGCGATCACGGCGGCTGCTGGCCATCGGCATCGACCAGGTGTTCTACAAGCCGTTCCGCAAGTCGCCGACGATCATGGTCGTCATCGCCAGCTTCGGCATGATGCTGATGATCCGTTCGGCGGTGCAGTTCTTCTGGGGCGTGCAGTTGCAGCCGATGATGCGCGGCATCCAGCCGCCGGTCGCGTGGCTGTCGCCGCTGCGAATCCCGCAGAAGCACCTGCTGATCATCGGCGGCACGGTCGTTCTGATGCTGGCCATCCACCTGCTGCTGACGCGCACGCGGATCGGCAAGGCGATGCGGGCGACCTCGGACAGCCCGGAGCTGGCGCGCATCACCGGCATCGACACCGAGATGGTCGTCAAGATGACCTGGATCATCGGCGGCTCGCTGGCGGTGGCGGCGGGCGTGTTCCTGGCGATCGACACGCATGTCGAGACGATGATGGGCTTCAAGCTGCTGCTGCCGATGTTCGCCGCCGCCATCCTGGGCGGCATCGGCAAGCCCTATGGCGCGGTCGCCGGCGGGCTGGTCATCGGCATCATCGAGGAACTGAGCGCCTATCCCTGGATCGGCACCGAGCCGCTGCTGAACCCCGGCTACAAGGCCGGGATCGCCTTTGCCATCATGGTCGTGATCCTGATCCTGCGCCCGCAGGGCCTGTTCAAGGGGAGCCAGTTCTGATGGACGCCCAGACCTACGGCTACATGATCTACGCCATCACGCTGCTGACCATGGGCGGCATCTACGCCGTGCTGGTGCTGGGACTGAACATCCAGTGGGGCTACACGGGCCTGTTCAACGCCGGGATCGCGGGGTTCCTGGCGGTCGGCGCCTATACGCAGGCGCTGCTGACGACGCCGGTCACCGAGGGCCATATCGGCGGCCTGGGCGTGCCGATCCCTGTGGCGATGGTGCTGGCGATGATCTTCTCGGCAGCGATCGCCTGGCTGATCGGCAAGGTGTGCATCCGGCTCCGCTCGGACTACCTCGCCATCGCCACCATCGGCATCGCCGAGATCCTGCGGCTGATCTTCAAGAACGAGCTCTGGGCGACGAACGGGCCGCGCGGTGTCAGCCAGATCCCGAAGGCGTTCGGGCAGCTGGCGCCGCCCTGGGATTCGGTGGCCTTCCTCGGCATGGTGCTGGCCATCGTCGCCGTCATCTACGTGCTGCTCGAGCGCGCGCACGCCTCGCCCTGGGGCCGCGTCATGACCGCGATCCGCGAGAACGAGGAGGCAGCCAGCGCCGTCGGAAAGAACGTCGAGGCCTTCCGCATGGAGAGCTTCGTGCTCGGCTCCGCCCTGATGGGGCTGGGCGGCGCGCTGCTGGCGCAGTACCTGCGCCAGATCGACCCGCAGGTCAGCGACCCGCTGACGGCGACCTTCCTGGTCTGGGTCATGCTGATCGCCGGCGGCTCGGGCAACAACCGCGGCGCGGTGCTGGGTGCCTTCCTGCTGTGGATCGTCTGGTCCATGACGCAGTTCATCAGCAGCTACCTGCCTGACAAGGCAATCGTTTTCGGTTACCAAATCGAGAATCTGCAGATCCGGTCGGCCTATGTCAGGGTCTTCCTGATCGGGCTGATCCTGCAGTTTATCCTCCAGCTCCGGCCCGAGGGCATCCTGCCCGAGAGGCGGCCGGCGCCGGAACCGGCCCCCAGGGGCCAAAGACAGGGAGAGACATCATGAAAAGACTGCTGTGTGCCGTGGCGCTGGGCGCGCTGATGACCGCCCCCGCCCTGGCGGCGGACGACGTCAAGATCGGCTCGGTCGCCGGCGTCACCGGCCCGATCGCCGAACTGGTCGGCCCGATCATGGCCGGGCGCAACCTGGCCGCCGAGCACATCAACGCCCAGGGCGGGCTGCTGGACGGCCGCAAGATGGTGCTGATCACGGCCGACAGCCAGTGCGACCCGAAGGCCGGCGTCGACGCCGGCAACAAGGTCGTCAACGTCGACCAGGTCGTCGGCGTCATCGGCGCCTCGTGCTCGGGCGCGACGAACGGCATGGTGCAGGCGGTGACGATCCCGGCCGGCGTCGCGGCGATCTCGGATTCGGCGACCGCGCCCTCGATCACCAACCTCGACGACAAGAACACCGTGTTCCGCACGGCGCCCTCGGACGCCTACCAGGGCAAGGCACTGGCCCAGGTCGCCTGGGACAACGGCGTGCGCAAGGTCGCCCTGACCTATGCGAACGACGACTACAATGCCGGCATCGCCAAGGTCTTCGAGCAGGTCTTCAAGGACCTCGGCGGCGAGGTCACGCACAGCCAGGTGCACGAGCCGAACAAGGCCAGCTATCGCGCCGAGGTGACGACGCTGAGCGAGGGCGAGCCGGATGCGCTGGCGCTGTTCGCCTATTACGGCGGCTCGGGCATCACCATCGTCAAGAACAGCCTCGAGACCGGCGCCTTCACCGACTTCTACGGCGCCGACGGCATGTTCGACCAGTCGGTGATCGACCAGATCGGTGCCGACAACCTGCGCGGCCATATCTGGCTGACGCAGTCGGCCTCGGACCCGGACAGCGCGGGTTACGCGACCTTCGCCGAGGACTACAAGAAGACCGGCAACGACCCGCAGGCGCCCTATGCCGGGCACGGCTATGACGCGGTCTTCCTGATGGCGCTGGCCATCGAGAAGGCCGGCTCGACCGACCGGCGCGCCATCGCCGACGCGCTGATGCAGATCAACGACCCGAACGGCGAGGTCGTCGGCCCCGGCGAGTGGGAGAAGGCCAAGCAGCTGATCGCCGAGGGCAAGGCGATCAACTACCAGGGGGCCTCGGGCACGGTCGATTTCGACGAGCACGGCGACGTGCCCGGCGTCTACGGCGTCAACACCGTGGGCGACGACGGCAAGTGGCAGAAGGAGATCCTGAAATAAGCCCGGCGGGCTGAGCAGGGCCAGCTGGGGCCGGGGCGGCGACGCCCCGGCCCCTTCGCGTTTTCGGCTTCCGGACGCCCGGGACCCGGTGGCGCGCCGGGGCGGAATTTGCCACTCTCGCGCAGGTTGCGCCGGTGCGGTGCGGGTTCCGCGGGGGAGACGATGGCCGGAGAGGACGGGGAGAGCATGGCCGGCGGGAACGCCGCCGGGCAGGCGGAGGCCTTCCACCTCGGGCTGACCATGGCCGGCGCGATCTCGGCCGGCGCCTACACGGCAGGCGTGCTGGACACGCTGGTCGAGGCGCTGGACCGGCACAACGCCCGGTTCGAGGCCGGGCGCCGGCGCGGCTGGCAGGGCGACGCCGCCGGCCATCCGCGTCACCGCGTCGTGCTGCGCGTGATCAGCGGCACCTCGGCGGGCGGCGTCTCGGCCGGGCTGGCGCTGGCCGGGCTGCTGGCGGCGCGCACCGGGGCGGACGGGAAAGATGGCGACGGCGATGGTGGCGACGGGGACAGCGGAGACGGGGACGGGAGGCAGGTCGGTGGCGGGCACGACGGCAGCTTCACCTCGGAGGCCGGGTATCGCTACGAGTACCGCTACCTGCTGAAGCAGAGGCCGGCGATTTCGGCGTGGCGGCGGCGGATGGCGCGATCCGTGGCGGCGCCTGGCCGATCAACCTGAAGCCGGGGCTTCATCCGGATGCGCGGCCAAAGCCGGACTTCGGCGAGGTCGCGGCGCCGGGCGCGGACGTCACCTATGTCGCTGTCGACGGCGGCGTGGCCAACAACGAGCCCTTCGAGCTGGCCCGCTACACCCTGCGCCGCGGCTGCGAGGGCCACGAGGCGCTGCCGCCGGGCGACAAGTTCCTTCAGTCCAACCCGCGCGACCCCGAGACGGCCGACCGCGCGGTTCTGATGATCGACCCGTTCCCCGAGGGGCCGGTCTATACGCCGCTGACCACCGAAGAGGCGCGGCGGCTCGCCGGCATCGTGCCGGCCGTGCGCCGGCTGATCCCGGCGCTGATCAACCAGGCGCGGTTCAAGCCGGGCGAGCTGATCGAGGCGACGGATGCGCGGGTTTTCTCGCGCTACCTGCTGTCGCCCTCGCGGCGCGACCGCGACGAGGAGGGCAACGCGATCGAGGGCGGGAGATCCTGGCGCGGCGCCGACGCCATCGCAAGCGGCTCGTTCGGCGGGTTCGGCGGGTTCTTCGACCGCTCGTTCCGGGCGCATGACTACATGCTGGGGCAGCGCAACGCGCACAGCTTCCTCAAGCGCTACTTCAACCTGCGCTCGGACAACCCGGTGCTGGGCCTGCCGCAGGACCGCCGCGACGCCCGCGAGATGGTCCGCGTCATCGAGGCCGGCGAGGACTTCTACGCGGCCGGGCCGCCGATCCCCCGCTGGCCGCGCATCGGCAAGGCGCGGCTGGATCCGATCCTCGCTCAGGCCGAGGACCGCGTCGCCAAGCTGGCGGGCAAGGTGCTGAAGGACATGGGGCTGACCTGGTTCCTGCGGCTGGCGCTGGGCGGCGTCTGGTCCTTCGACGTGCTGGGCGGGGCGGGCAACAAGGTGGCCGTCGCGCTGCGCGCCAAGGTGTTGCACGAGCTGATACGACGCGACCAGCACGAGGGGTTCCGCGAGCGCGCGCCCGGCCGTCCGTTCGAGGCCTGGGAGCGCGCCGTGCTGGTCCGGCTGGCCGAGGCCGGGCGACGTGCCGGTGCCGCTGAGGGCGCCGGCCGGGCAGGGCGGCAAGGAGGCCGACCTCGTGGCGCTGGCAGGGGCCAACGGCGGCAGCGAGGCGGAGCTGCGAGACTTCCTCGAAAGCGCCGACATGCGGGACCGCCTCTGGCGCACGCCGTGGCGCGAGGCCGACGACACGCGCTATGCTCTGGCCGCGCTGAAGCCGGCCTATGCCTGGTGGCACAACGTCCGCGCGGTCACCGACCGTGCCGGCCGGTTCTTCGACCGATAGCCCGGCGCGTGCCGCCGGCACGGCCCCCCTTGTGTTTCGAGAATCGGCCGCCGAGAGCCCGGCCTACGCCGTCCGCGCCCGCCCGTCCGGCTCCAGGTTGCCCGGCCGGCGCAGCACGATGCCGGTCGAGCGGAAGGTCATGACGATCTCGTCGTGCTGGTTGCGCGTGCGGTGGTCCCAGGTGACATAGCCGCGGCCGCCCCTGCGCGAGGGCGTGCACTCGACGACCTCGACCTCGACCGTCAGCGTATCGCCCGGGCGCACCGGCTTCAGCCAGCGCAGTTGCTCGAAACCGGGCGACCCCTGGCTCGAACTCCGTCCAGATCTCGCGCTCGACGACCAGGTCGAAGGTGGTCAGCAGCGTGTGGAACCCGCTGGCGATCAGGCCGCCATAGATCGACCCCTTCGCCGCCTCGGGGTCGAGGTGGAAGAACTGCCGGTCCCACTTGCGGGCGAACTCGATGATCTCGGCTTCGGAGAGGCTGCGGCTGCCCGTCGTGAAGCGGTCGCCGGGGGCGAAATCGTCGAAAAACATGCTACCGCTCGCGCTGGAAGTAGATGAGGTCGAGCGCCGGCGCGTGCCCGGTCAGCCGCGTCAGCATGGCGTGGCACTGGCCGCGATGATGCGTCTGGTGATTGAACAGGTGCGCCAGCGCCGGCGCCAGCGGCTGGCGCACGCGGCGCTTGTCGGTGATTGTCATGTACTCGAACTCGCCGTCCAGCCGCGCCTCGGACAGCGCGCCAACATAGCCCCGGATGTCGCGGTCCAGCGCGTCGCGCCGGGCCCGCAGCTCGTGCGGGTCGTCGTGCGGGATGTGGTCCAGCTTCCAGGGCGGGTTCGGCAGGTCGCGGAACCGCGCCAGCCAGATGATGTCGGTGACGACGAGGTGGTTCAGCGTGCCGTGAATCGACTTGAAAGCGGCGCCGAGATCGCGCCGGTACTCCTCGTCGGGGAGCCCCTGCGCGGCGTCGTAGAGACGCGTGTTGGCCCAGTCGTTATACGCGGCCATCATCTCGAAATGCGCTTTCATGCGCAGGACTCCCGTGGTAGGGCCGCCGCCGTGGCCGGCCGGCCCGCACAATCAGTTCAAGGCGCCAGAAGGAGAGTCCCCGTGGCCGTCACCCGCACACTGTCGATTATCAAGCCTGACGCGACAAACCGCAACCTCACCGGAAAGATCAACGCCAAGCTCGAGGAGGCGGGGCTGCGCATCGTCGCGCAGAAGCGCATCCGCCTGAGCCGCGAGCAGGCGGGCCAGTTCTATGCCGTGCACGAGGGGCGCCCGTTCTACGACGAGCTCTGCACCTTCATGTCGTCGGCGCCGGTCGTCGTGCAGGTGCTGGAGGGCGAGGACGCCGTGGCGAAGAACCGCGAGGTGATGGGCGCGACCAACCCCGAGCAGGCCGCCCCCGGCACGATCCGCAAGGAATTCGCGCTGTCGATCGGCGAGAATTCGGCGCACGGGTCGGATTCGGACGAGAATGCGGCGACCGAGATCGCCTTCTTCTTCTCGGGCCTCGAAATCGTCGGCTGAGCCTCGCCGGGCGGCTCGGCAACGGGCGCCCGCGACTTGCGAGAGATGTTCGGGGGCATTGCCCCCGAACATCTCGCGTAATCGGGCGGCTCGCCCTCGGGCGGTGACTCTTGCAAGACAATCGTCCCTCCGGGCCGGGCGGACTGCACGGCCCGAAAGGGAGTCGATGCATTTGCGGGCGAGTAATTCCCCCGAACCCTTCGGTGACATGGGCGCGCCGCGCCCGGTGCGGCCCCCGGTGCCGCTCCCGGTGCCGCGCAGGCGGCAGGCGCCGAGGCCGGCCGGTCAGGGGGTCTCGCGCACGCGGTAGGTCTTCGAGATCGCGGCGCTGTCGGCCTCGGGGGCGCGGGCGGCGAAGTCGTGGTATCGGGCGATGGCCGTGGCCAGCACGGGCAGGTCGAGGCCTAGGGCCTCGACGAAGCCGCGGACCGCCGCGAGATCCTTGTCGAGCTGGCGGGCGCGGGCGCGCGGCGGGTCGAAGGCGGCCTCGGCCATCTGCGGCAGGATGCGCTGCAGGATGGTGCTGTCGGCCATGCCGCCGGCCAGCGCGCCGGGCAGGAGCGCGGGGTCGATGCCGGCGCTCCGCGCCATGGCCAGGAGCTCGGCCATCAGCACGTAGTTCACGCCGACGATCGCCTGGTTCAGCACCTTGGCCTTCTGCCCGGCGCCGAGCGGCCCCATCCGCGTGACGTTGCCGGCGATGGCGCCGAGCAGCGGGCCGACCGCCGCGCAGAGGTCGCGCGGGCCGCCGAGCAGCAGCGTCAGCGTGCCGTCGGCGGCGGCCAGCGGGCCGCCCGACATCGGCGCGTCGACCCAGCCCATGCCGGCCTCGGCCAGCCGGGGCGCCAGCGCCAGCGTCGCCGCCGGCGAGGTGGTCGAGAGGTCGACCAGCACGCGCGCCCCGCCGGCGCTGGCAAAGCCCTGCGGCCCCATCGCGCAGCTTTCGACCGCGTCGTCGCCGAGCACGCAGAGGAACACCACGTCCGAGGCCGCGCGCACGGCCGCCGGCGAGGCGGCCCAGGCGACGCCGTGATCCCTGACCAGCGCGTAGCGCTCGGGCTCGAGATTCCACGCGACGACCTCGTGGCCGCGCTCTGTAAGGCGCTGTGCCAGCGGCACGCCCATGATGCCGAGGCCGACGAGGCCGATTCGCGTGTCCGCGCCGTAAAGGGTGTCGGGCATGGTCCTCCGGTCAGCCGCGCAGCCGCGGGTCGAGCGCGTCGCGCAGCCCGTCGCCCATGTAGTTGACGCTGAGCACGGTCAGCGAGATTGCCAGCCCCGGCCAGATGACGCGGTCGGGCGTGATCTGCAAGAAATCCTTGCCGTCGTAGAGCAGCCGCCCCCAGGTCGGGAAGTCCGGCGGGAAGCCGAGGCCGAGGAACGACAGCGCCGACTCGGTGATGATCGCGTTGGCCAGCCCCAGCGTCGCCGAGACCATGATCGGCGACAGCACGTTCGGGAAGATGTGGCGCGTGATGATGCGGCGCTGGCGCGTGCCGATCGAGTGCGCGGCGAGGACGAACTCGCGCTCCTTGATGGCCAGCACGTCGCCGCGGACGATGCGCGCCGTGTGCATCCAGGACGTGATGCCGATGACGAAGACGATCAGGATGAAGATGCCGGTCGACGGCCCGAAGGCGGTGCGCAGCGTGTCGCGGAACAGCATGATGATGACCAGCAGCAGCGGCAGCAGCGGCAGCGCCAGGAACAGGTCGGTCAGCCGCATCAGCGGCCCGTCGAGCCAGCGGAAATAGCCCGACAGCACGCCGACCAGCGCGCCGAGCGCCAGCGACAGCAGCATCGCCGTGACGCCAACCGCGAGGCTGACGCGGCCGCCGGCCAGCACCTGAGCCAGCATGTCGCGCCCCAGGTTGTCGGTGCCGAGCGGGTGCGCCAGGCTGGCCCCGAGATTGCGCGAGCGGTAGTCGAGGTATCCCGGGTCGACGGTGTGGACGTAGGGGCCGAGCGAGCACGGCCAGCACGATCGCCGTGAAGACCGCAGTGCCGACCAGCGCGCCGGTATGCGTGCGGTAGGTCAGCCAGACGTCCATCCAGAGCGAGCGGTGCGGCCGGACGGGCTCCATCGCCGCGTCGGCGGTGGCGATGCCGCCGGCGGGCGTGGCGCCCGTGGGCACCAGGACGGGGCGGTCGGTCACGATCTGGCTCCGGGGTGGGTTCGAGTTTGGCTGGCGGCGGCTCGGGCGGACGTGGCGCCGACGGCCGGCGTCCCCGCGAAGGCGGGGCAAGGTTCGCGGCCTCGTGCGCGGTGGCGGGGAGGTCCCCGCCCGCGCGGGCGACGGCGCGCCTCGGTGCCGGCGATGCTCCCGGCTAGATGGCACGCGGCGGCGGCGGCGATGCGCCCGCCCGGGCGGAGAGGGCGGCGGTCACTCATAGCGGATGCGCGGGTCGAGGACGCCGTAGAGGATGTCGGCGACCAGGTTGAAGAGGACGATCAGGATCGCGAAGATGAAGGTCAGCGTCTGCACCAGCGGGATGTCGGCCGCCTCGATGCCGCCGATCAGGAGCGCGCCGAGCCCGTTCACCTTGAAGATCTGCTCGGTGATGATCGCGCCGCCGAAGATCTGCGGGATGCCGAGCGCGATGATCGTCACCACCGGGATCAGGCTGTTGCGCAGCACGTGCATCAGCACGACGACGCGCTCGCTGAGGCCCTTGGAGCGCGCCGTCCGCACATAGTCCTGGTTCAGGTTGTCCAGCATCGACGAGCGCATGAAGCGGCTGAGCTGGGCGGCGTTGAACAGCGCCAGCACCATGACCGGCATGATCATCTGCTTGAACTGCGCGACGAAGCTGGACCAGTCGCGCACCCGCAGCGTCGTGTCGTAGATCGACGGCAGCCAGAAGGGCGAGCTGGTCGGCATCCAGACCGAGAAGATCACGATCAAGAGCAGGCCGGTGAAGAAGGTCGGCACCGAGAAGCCGACCATCGAGAAGAAGGTGCCGGCCTGGTCGAACCAGGAATACTGGCGATAGGCCGAGATGACGCCGATCGGCACGGCGATCAGGATGCCGACGACGTAGCTCATGCCGACGACCCAGAGCGTCTGCGGCATCCGCTGGACGATCAGGTCGACGACCGGCGAGCGCGTCGACCACGAGATGACGCGCAGCCGGTGCGGGTCGCCGATCGACCAGCCGGTCCACTCCTGAAGGATGTTCAGCGGCTCGTTCACGAAGAACTGCTGCAGCCAGTATAGATAGCGGATGTGGAAGGGCTGGCCGAGGCCCAGGCTCTCGCGGATCTGCTGGCGCACCTCGGGCGGGATGGTCAGCGGCAGGTTGCCGGTCGGGTCGCTGGGCGCGAGGTCGAGCAGCGCGAAGATCAGGAACGAGATCACCAGGAGTGTCGGGACCGCGAAGATCAGCCGTCGGATGGTGTAGCGGAGCATCGGCGGTCTCCCGGATGTCCCCGGTGCGCTGGATCGTGCGGGTCCCGGCGCGGGGCCCGGCAGGGTCGGGGCGGCCGCCCGGGCCGCCCCGGTTGGCGGTTACTGCGTCTTCTGGCGCGACCAGTCCTGGATGTTCCAGAGCTCGGAATCCCAGTCGGTCATCTTGACGCCCGCCAGCGAGTTGGCGTGCGCCGAGACCGAGGCGCGGTGAACGAGCGGGATGATGGTGTAGGACTGCACCAGCATGTCGTTCATCTGCTTCGCGATCTCGCCGCGCTCGTCGATGTCGGCGGTGCTCGACATCTTCTCGGTCAGCTTGTCATAGGCGGGGTCGCAGTAGCGCTGGATGTTGGTGCCCTGCCACTGGCTGTCCGGCCCCGGCATGGCGTCGCAGCGCCAGTCGGCCATGTACGCCTCGGGGTCGACGCCCGAGAAGTTGTTCGTGTACATCTCGACGTCGGCGTAGAACTTCTGGAACGTGTCCGGGCTGGCCGGGTCGCCGCCGAAGAACACGTTGGCCGACAGGTTGCGCAACTCGGTCTCGATGCCCAGCTCGTCCCACCACTGCTTGATCAGCGCCTGGGTGCCCTGGCGGACCGAGTTGGTCGAGGTCTGGTAGAGCACCTTCAGCTCGACCCCGTCCTTGTCGCGCGTGCCGTTGCCGTTGGTGTCCTTCCAGCCGGCATCGTCCAGCAGCTTCTTGGCGCCCTCGATGTCCTGCGTCAGGCAGCCGTCATTGGCGGTCGAGGCGTAGAGCTCGGGCGCCGGCAGGATGTTGCAGGTCGCCTTGCCGCCGGCGCCGTAGCCGAGCTCGGTGATCAGGTTGCGGTCGATCGCCATCGACATCGCCTTGATCACCGCCGGATCGGTCAGGAACGGGTGCGGGTTCTTGCCGTCCATGTAGACCGAGCGCTTCTCCGGCGGCAGCGAGGCGTCGGGGTTCGTCTGGTTCATGTGCAGACGCTCGACCGATGTGCCGAAGGCGGTGACGATCTTGCCTTTGCCGGCAGCCTCCATCTGGGCGAGGATCTCGGGTTCGACCTGCAGGTTCCAGGCATAGTCGAACTCGCCGGTCTCGAGCACCGAGCGCGCCGCCGCGGCCGCGTCGCCGCCGCCCTTGAACACCACCGAGCCGAAGGCCGGCTTGTCGGCCTCGCGATAGTTCGGGTTGGCCTCGTAGACGATGACGTCGTTCGGCTTGAAGTCCTTGACCGTGTAGGGGCCGGTGCCGACCGGGTGGAAGTTCTGCTCGGTGCACTCGGGCGCCTTGGCGCCCATGCAGTTCTCGAACTGCTTCTTCTGGATCAGCGGCGATTCGGCGCCGACCAGCGCCGTGTAGGGGAAGGGCTTCGGCTCGGTGAAGTTGATCTTGATCGTCTGCGGGTCGACCGCCTCGACGCTGGCGACGCCGGCGAAGTAGCTGGCCTGGGCGCAGCCGCCGTCCGGGTCGGTGCAGTACTTCCAGGTAAAGACCGCGTCGTCGGCCGTGACCGGCGTGCCGTCCGACCATTTGAGGTCGGGCTTGAGCTTCCAGGTGATCGACTTCAGGTCCTCGGAGACGCCGCCGTTCTCGACGGTCGGGATGTCCTCGACCAGGCGCGGGAAGATGTTGCCGCTCTCGTCGAAGCCGGCCAGCGGCTCGATGACCAGCGACGAGGATTCGACCTCCTTGGTGCCGCCGGACAGATACGGGTTCTGCGTCGACGGCGCCTGCCAGTAGATGATGTTGAGCTGGCCGTCCGCGCCGCGCTCGGCATGGGCGGCTGTTGCGCCCAGTGCCGCGGCGGCGGTGGTCGCCAGCAGGCCTGCGAGTTTTTTCATTTGTCTTCTCCCTGTTGGGTTGTGTGCCCGAATTCAGCCTGTGCGCCTGCCCTCTGGTTGTAAAGACGTTCCCGCCGGCCCCTGCCTCGCCGCCTGCTCATGGCGTTAATCCGGGAAGTGGCAGGCGATGCGCCGGCCGGGCTCGATCTCGCGCCAGGCCGGCACCTCGACGGCGCAGCGGTCCTGCGCCTTGGGGCAGCGCGTGCGGAAGACGCAGCCCGAGGGCGGGTTGGCCGGGCTCGGCACGTCGCCCGACAGGATGATGCGCTTGCGCGTCGCCTCGATCTTCGGGTTCGGGATCGGCACCGCCGAGAGCAGCGCGACCGTGTAGGGGTGGCGCGGGTGGTTGTAGAGCAGGTCGCGCGAGGCGAGCTCCATCACCTTGCCGAGATACATCACGGCGACGCGGTCGCAGATGTGGCGCACCATCGACAGGTCGTGGCTGATGAAGAGGTAGGTGAGGCCCAGCTTTTCCTGCAAATCCTCGAGCAGGTTGACCACCTGCGCCTGGATCGACACGTCGAGCGCCGCGATCGGTTCGTCGGCGACGATGAACGCGGGTTCCAGCGCCAGCGCGCGCGCGATGCCGATGCGCTGGCGCTGGCCGCCCGAGAACTCGTGCGGGTAGCGGTTGGCGTAGTCCGGGTTCAGCCCGACCGCGTCGAGCAGCTCGCGCACGCGGTCCTCGCGCGCCCGGCGCCGCGCGACCCGGTGCTCGACCAGCGGCTCGGCGATGATCGAGCCGACCGTCATGCGCGGGTTCAGGCTGGCCATCGGGTCCTGGAAGATCATCTGCATCCGCGGCCGCGTGTCGCGCAGCTTCTCGCCCGAGAACTTCGCGATGTCCTCGCCGCCGAACAGGATGCGGCCCTCGGTGGCGTCGTAGAGGCGCAGGATGGTGCGCCCGGCGGTCGATTTGCCGCAGCCCGATTCGCCGACCAGCCCCAGCGTCTCGCCGCGGCGGATGTCGAAGCTGATGCCGTCCACCGCCTTCACGGTGCCGATCTGCCGGCGCAGCACGCCGCGGTAGATCGGGAAGTGCTTTTTCAGGTTCTCGACGGCGACCAGCACCTCAGCCGGGGCGGGGGCCGGGGCAGGCAGGGGAGGCGGCGGCCGATCCGGCGGCGGGTGCCTCCGTGGCCGGGGGTCTGCCCGGGGTTTCGCTGCGGGCCTGCGCGGCGGGCGCCGCAGGGGCGGCTTTCGGCGCCGGCGTGCCTTGCGGCGCGCCGGCCGGTTGGTCCATCGGGGAGTTGGCGCCGGGGCCGGGCTTTCGCGGTCTGGTTCTGCCAGGCCCGCGCCCGCGGCCGAACGAGCCGGGGTCCACGCGCTTCGCGAACTTCGCCGTCGCGGCGGGTTGCCCCGGCGCCGCGGGGCGCGGCGGCGCGGCAGCGGTCGCGGCCGGGCCCGGCCCGCCCTTCGCGTCCGTCGCCACGGGGCCGATCGGTCGGGTGCCGGCGGGGTCCGTGCGCGCCGGCGGCTCGGCCGGGGAGTTGCCGTCCGGATCGCCTCGCGAATCGCCCGCCGCATCGGGGGCGCGGAACGGCGGCAGGTCGTCCCAGCGCATCGGCCGGGCTCCGGCGCCGGGCCAGGCGCCGGTGCCCGGCGTCGCCTCGAAGCAGTCGCGGCAGATCGGGCCTTTCGCCGACTGCCGCAGCGCCGCCGCCGGCCAGGTGGTGCAGTCCGGCCCGACGCAGGCGTAGCGCGGCGGCTCAGACATCGCGCGGGCGCCCGGTGCGCGGATCCCACCAGCAGGCTGACTGGTGGCCGGGGGTTACCTCGATCAGCGGCGGGTTCTCCAGATGGCAGCGGGCGAAGGCGTGCGCGCAGCGCGCGCGGAACGGGCAGGCGGTCAGCGGCGCCGTCAGGTTCGGCGGCTGGCCGGGGATCGAGCGCAGCCGCGTGGCCCGGCTGTCGTCCAGGCTGGGCAGCGTTTCCAGCAGCGCGCGCGTGTAGGGGTGCTGCGGGTCGTCGTAGAGCCTGGCGACCGGCGCGTGCTCGACGATCTGGCCGCCATACATCACCATCACGCGGTCGGCGATCCCGGCCACCACGCCCAGGTCGTGGGTGATCCAGACGATCGCCATGCCGAGCTCCTGGCGGAGCTTCTTCACCAGCTCGATGATCTGCGCCTGGATGGTGACGTCCAGCGCGGTCGTCGGCTCGTCGGCGATCAGCACCTTGGGGTCGCAGGCCAGCGCGATGGCGATCATCACGCGCTGGCGCATGCCGCCCGAGAACTGGTGCGGATAGTCGGTCAGCCGGTCGGCGGCGGACGGGATGCCGACCAGCTCCAGCAGCTCGACGGCGCGTTGCCGCGCGGCGCGGCGCGACAGCCTCAGGTGCTTGCGCAGCGGCTCCATGATCTGGAAGCCGACGGTGAAGACCGGGTTCAGCGAGGTCATCGGGTCCTGGAAGACGAAACCGATCTTGCCGCCGCGCACCTTGCGCAGCTCGGACTGGCTCATCGTCGTCAGCTCGCGCCCGTCGAAGCGGACGCTGCCGCCGACGATCTCGCCCGGCGGCATCGGCAGCAGCTTCATCAGCGACATCATCGTCACCGACTTGCCCGAGCCCGAACTCGCCGACGACGCCCAGGAGCTCGCCCTCGGCGATCGAGAAGCTGACGCCGTTGACGGCGTGGATCAGACCGTCGCCGGTGTGGAAGACGGTGCGCAGGTCCTCGACCTCCAGCACCGGCCGCGCGGCCGGGCCTGCGCCCGGCGCCGCCCCCGTTCCCGACTCTGCGAGATCGAGCGACATCCGCTCTCCTTCCGATCCCATCGGCGATGGTTAGACGCCACGGCGGAAAGATCAACAGTGCGCATCCGCGGAAGGTTGTCCGCAGATGACAAAGCCGGCATCTCCGCAGCGCCCTGGGCGGCCGGCGGGGCTGCCCGGAGTGTCGCGCCGGAGGCCCGGCCGGGTGTCGCCCAGGCGTCGCGCCGGGGCTGAGCGCGGCCTTGCCAGCCCCATCCGGCGCCGTTATATGACCGGCTTCGCCGCGCCGCCCAGGGCTTCGCGGCCGTGGATTCTGGCGCGCGCCCCGATGACCGGGCGGGGCGCCCCGAGGAGGATGCGATGAAGGTCAGGAACTCGCTGCGCTCGCTGAAGAACCGCCACCGCGACTGCCGTGTCGTGCGGCGCAAGGGGCGGATCTACGTCATCAACAAGACGCAGCGCCGCTACAAGGCCCGCCAGGGCTGACCGGCCGGTCCGGCGCGCCCGAGCGCGCCGCCGGGCAGAAGACCCCCAGCCGACCCGGCATCCCGCCGCGCCCCCGCCGCTGATCCGCCGGGGGCGTTTCTGCGCGTGCGGGTGGGCGCCGGGCGCGTCCGCGCGCGAGCCGGCCCCTCCGTCATCGCCGTGACCGATCCGACGGGGTCGGCACGGTGCCCCTTGAGACCCGCCGAACCCGGTCCGCATCCTGACCGCCCGCCGGCGTCTCGGCCCGTCCCCGCAGCCCGCCTGGGCCAGCCCGCCCCGCAGCCGCCCGCCCCACCCGCCGACGGCGCGCCCCGCGCCCGGACGCGGCGAGCCGTCGCGGGAACCGTCATTCCAGCTTGCCGGTTAACTGTTCGTGGGCGGCGCTTCTGCGCCAGCCGGCCGGCTTGACCGGCCGACCGCAAGCGCAAGGCCGTCCGGTGCGATGCCGCAGGGACGCAGGATGCACGTCAAGCAGATCCGCACTGACGCCACCCGGCAGTTCGTCGTCGTCCTCGACCCGGGCGAGGAGGCGGTCGGCTGCCTGCTGGGCTTTGCCCGCGATACCGGGATCACCGGTGGCGAGCTGACCGGGCTCGGCGCCTTCCGGGACGTGACGCTGGGCTTCTTCGACCTCGAGGCGAAGGACTACGAGAAGATCCGCATCGACGAGCAGGTCGAGGTCGTCAGCCTGGTCGGCAACTTCGCCACCAAGGACGGCGAGGCCAAGCTGCACCCGCATGTGGTCGTCGCGAAGCGCGACGGCTCCGCCTGGGGCGGCCACCTGCTGGAAGCCCATGTCCGCCCGACGCTGGAGGTCGTCGTGACCGAGGTGCCGGCGCATCTTTGCCGCAAGACCGATTCCGCAACCGGGCTGCCGCTGCTGTCGCTCTGATGGCCGCCAGCCCCCTGGAGACGAACGGACCGACCCGAGACCGACCCGAGCCTGACCCGAGTACGAGTGACCGAGAGGACCCCATGGCCGATACAGTTGCCGACTTTCTGCTGAAGCGTCTGAAGGAGTGGGGGATCAGGCGGGTCTACGGCTTCCCCGGCGATGGCATCAACGGCATCGTCGGCGCGCTGGAGGGGGCCCTGGACGACAGCTTTGCCTTCATCCAGACGCGCCACGAGGAGGAGGCCGCCTTCATGGCCTGCGCGCACGCCAAGTGGACCGGCGAGGTCGGAATCTGCATGGCGACCTCGGGTCCCGGCGCCATCCACCTGCTGAACGGGCTCTACGACGCCAAGCTCGACCACCAGCCGGTCGTCGCCATCGTCGGCCAGCAGGCGCGCACCGCGATGGGCGGGCACTACCAGCAGGAAGTCGACCTGATGTCGCTCTTCAAGGACGTCGCCGGCGAGTACGTCCACATGTGCACGACCCCCTCGCAGATGCGCCACCTCGTCGACCGGGCGCTGCGCATCGCCAGGGCCGAGCGCACCGTCACCTGCATCATCATCCCGAACGACGTGCAGGAGGCGGCCTACGAGGCGCCCGCCCGCGCGCACGGCACCGTGCATTCCGGCATCGGCTATGCCCAGCCGCGCACCGTGCCGGGCGAGGAGCAGCTGCGCCAGGCGGCCGAGATCCTGAACGCGGGCAAGAAGGTCGCGATCCTGGCCGGCGCCGGGGCGCTGGGCGCCACCGACGAGGTGATCGAGACCGCCGAGGTGCTGGGCGCCGGCGTCGCCAAGGCGCTGCTCGGCCGCGCCGCGGTGCCGGACGACCTGCCCTTCGTCACCGGCCAGATCGGCCTGCTGGGCACGCGGCCCAGCTGGGACATGATGATGGGCTGCGACACCTTCCTGATGATCGGGTCGAGCTTTCCCTATTCCGAGTTCCTGCCCAAGGAGGGCCAGGCGCGCGGCGTGCAGATCGACATCGACCCGCGCATGGTCTCGATCCGCTACCCGATGGAGGTCAACCTGGTCGGCGACGCGGCGCTGACGCTGCGCGCCCTGCTGCCGCACCTGCAAGCGCAAGGAGGATCGCGGCTGGCGCGAGACGCTGGAGGGCAAGATCACCGACTGGTGGGAGGGCGAGAAGGCGCGCGCCCACCTCTCGGCCGACCCGATCAACCCCGAGCTGCTGTTCTGGGAGCTGTCCGACCGCCTGCCGGACAATGCCATCGTCGCGGCGGACTGCGGCTCGTCGGCCAACTGGTTCGCGCGCGGCATGAAGTTCCGGCGCGGCATGAAGGCGTCGCTCTCGGGCACGCTGGCGACGATGTGCCCGGGCGTGCCCTACGCGACGGCCGCCAAGTTCTGCTTTCCCGAGCGCGTCGCCATCGGCTTCGTCGGCGACGGGGCGATGCAGATGCTGGGCATGAGCGCGCTGATCACGGCGGCCAAGTACTGGCGCGACTGGTCCGACCCGCGGATGGTCATCTGCGTCCTGAACAATGGCGACCTGAACCAGGTGACCTGGGAGCTGCGGGCCATGGGCGGCTTCCCCAAGGTCGAGGCGACGCAGGACGTGCCGCGGCTCAACTACGCCGACTATGCCGCCCTGCTGGGCCTCAGGGGCATCCGCGTCGAGCGGCCCGAGCAGGTCGGCCCGGCCTGGGACGAGGCGCTGCGCGCCGACCGGCCGGTCGTGATCGACGCGCTGGTCGATCCCGAGATGGCCTCGCTGCCGCCGCACATCACCTACAGCCAGGCCAAGAACTTCGCCAAGTCGCTGCTGAAGGGCGACCCGGACGGCTATGACATGATCAAGCAGTCGATAAAGAGGTCCTGGGCCTGAGGCGGCCCGAGGCGGGGCAGCCCATGCGCGCCACCCCCATCGAGAGCGTCGCGGTCGAGGCGTTCCGCGTGCCGACCGAGACGCCGGAATCCGACGGCACGCTGGAATGGGATTCGACGACGATGGTGCTGGTCACCATCGCCGCCGGCGGCGAGAGGGGGATCGGCTACAGCTACACCGACCGCGCCGCCGCCGTGCTGGTGCAGGACAAGCTGGCCGAGATCCTGCGCGACATGGACGCGATGGCGACGCGCGCCTGCTGGCACGCCATGGTGCACGCGGTGCGCAACCTGGGCCGGCCGGGGCTGGCCTCGTCCGCCATCGCCGCCTGCGACGTGGCGCTGCACGACCTCAAGGCCCGGCTGCTGGACGTGCCCCTGCGCCACGCTCATGGGCGCGCGCCGTGACGAGGTGCCGGTCTATGGCAGCGGCGGCTTCACCTCGCAGACCGATGCCGAGCTGGCCGAGCAGCTCGGCGGCTGGGCCGAGGACGGGCTCCCGGCCGTCAAGATGAAGATCGGCCGCGAGCCCGAGCGCGACCTCGACCGCGTCCGCGTGGCGCGGGACGCCATCGGGCTGGACGTGGGGCTTTTCGTCGACGCCAACGGCGCGCACTCGCGCAAGCAGGCGCTGGCCTTCGCCGACGAGGCGGCGGGCCTGGGCGTGACCTGGTTCGAGGAGCCGGTCTCGTCGAACGACCTCGACGGGCTGCGGCTGATCCGCGACCGCGCGCCGATGGAGATCAGCGCCGGCGAGTACGGCTGGCACATCGGCGATTTCCGCGCGCTGGCCGAGGCCGGCGCCGTCGACGTGCTGCAGGCCGACGCGACGCGCTGCGCCGGCTACACGGGGTTTCTGCATGGCCGACGCGTTGGCGCACGCCTTCGAGCTGCCGCTCTCGAGCCACACCGCCCCGGCGCTGCACCTGCCGGTCTGCTGCGCCGCGCTGCAGCTTCGCCATGCCGAGTGGTTCTTCGACCATGTCCGCATCGAGCGGCTGTTCTTCGACGGCGCGCCGGTGCCGCATGGCGGCTGCATCGCGCCGGACCTCTCCCGCCCGGGCCTCGGCCTGGAGCTCAAGCGCGCGGACGCCGCGCAATACAGCCTGTGAGGCCGAGATGAACGACCAGTCGCCTGCAACCAGCCCGCGCCCCGCGCCCGCCCACGACCGGCCCGACATCGCCGGCATCGATGTCGCCGGGCTGGAGAGGGCGCTGCGACAGGCGGTGCGCGGCGGCGAGGTCCGCTTCGATCAGCAGGCGCGCGGCGTCTACTCGACCGACGCCTCGAACTATCGCGAGGTGCCGCTGGGCGCCGTCATCCCGAAATCGGCCGAGGATGTCGTCGCGGCGCTGGCCGTCTGCCGCCGCTACGGCGCGCCGGTCACCGGGCGCGGCGGCGGCACCAGCCTGGCCGGCCAGTGCTGCAATTTCGGCGTCGTCATCGACTTCTCGAAATACATGAACCGCATCCTCGAGATCGACGCCGACGCCCGCACCGCCTGGGTCGAGCCCGGCGTCGTGCTGGACGATCTGCGCGCGGCGGCGAACGAGCACGGCCTGACCTTCGGCCCCGACCCCTCGACGCACGACCACTGCACGCTGGGCGGCATGGCGGGCAACAACTCGTGCGGCGTGCATTCGGTCATGGCCGGGCGGACGGCGGACAATGTCGAGGCGCTGGAGATCGTCACCTATGACGGCGAGCGCCTGACCGTCGGGCCGACCGACGAGGCCGAGATCGACGCCATCGTCGTGCGCGGCGGCCGGCGGGGCGACATCTACCACCGGCTGCGGGAGCTGCGCGACGCGCATGCCGACGAGATCCGCGCCCGCTACCCGGCGATCCCGCGCCGCGTCTCGGGCTTCAACCTGGACGAGCTCTTGCCCGAGAAGGGGTTTCATGTCGCCCGCGCGCTGGTCGGCTCCGAGGGGACCTGCGTCACCATCCTGCGCATCAAGGTGCGCCTCGTGCCGAACCCGGCCGAGCGCGTGCTGCTGGTGCTCGGCTACAAGGACGTCTACGCCGCCGGCGACGCCGTGCCGCGCGTGCTGGAGGCGAAGCCCGACGGGCTGGAGGGCGTCGACCACAAGCTGATCGAGTTCATGCGGGTCAAGCACCTGCACGACGAGAACATCGACCTGCTTCCCGACGGCGAAGGCTGGCTCTTCGTCGAGTTCGGTGGCGACACCGTCAAGGCAGCCGAGGCCAAGGCGCGCGCCCTGGTCGACCGGCTGGGCGAGGGCGACGGAGGGGGCGAAGGCGAAGGCGGCGCGCCCTCGCACAAGCTCGTCACCGACAAGGACCAGCAGAAGAAGCTGTGGACCGTGCGCAAGGCCGGGCTGCCGGCGACCGCGCACGTGCCGGACATGCCCGAGACGCATCCCGGCTGGGAGGACGCCGCCGTGCCGCCCGATCAGGTCGGCGCCTACCTGCGCGAATTCCGCGCGCTGCTCGACGAGTTCGGCTACGACTGCTCGCTCTACGGCCATTTCGGCGACGGCTGCATCCACTGCCGCATCGACTTCGACGTCTCGACGGACGGGGGCCGACAGCACTATCGCCGCTTCATCGACCGCGCCGCCGACCTTGTGCTGGGGCATCACGGCTCGCTCTCGGGCGAGCACGGCGACGGCCAGTCGCGCGGCGTGCTCTTGCCCAGGATGTTCGGCGAGCGGCTGGTCGGCGCCATGCAGGACTTCAAGGCGATCTGGGACCCGGACTGGAAGATGAACCCGGGCAAGGTCGTCGCCCCCCGCTCGCCGATCGAGGACCTGCGCGCGCCGCGCCCGTCGCCGGACTGGACGCGGCGCACCCGGCTGTCGTTCGGTCCGGACGGGCGCGACATCTCGAAGGCCTCCGACCGCTGCGTCGGCGTCGGCGACTGCCGCAAGCACGACCACGGCATCATGTGCCCGAGCTACATGGCGACCCGGGACGAGGCGCACTCGACCCGCGGCCGCTCGCGCCTGCTCTACGAGATGGCCGAGGGCGACCCCGTCCGCGACGGCTGGCGGTCGCAGGCCGTGCACGACGCGCTGGACATGTGCCTCGCATGCAAGGGCTGCCTCGGCGAGTGCCCGGTGAACGTCGACATGGCCAGCTACAAGGCCGAGTTCATGCACCACCACTACAAGGGGCGGATCCGCCCGCGCGCGGCCTACGCGATGGGGCTGATCTGGTGGTGGATGCGCGTGGGCAGCAAGGCGCCCGGCGCCGCCAATGCGCTGGCGCACACGCGGCCGTTCTCGGACATCGCGAAATGGGCGGGCGGCTTCGCGCCGCAGCGCGAGATCCCGCACCTCGCCACCCCCGACTTCCGCACCTGGTTCGCCGGGCGCGAGCGCCGCGGCGAGCGGCGCGGCGACGGCCGGCGCGGCCCGGTGCTGCTCTGGCCCGACACATTCAACACCTACATGACCACCGGGCCGCTGAAGGCGACCGTGGCGCTGCTCGAGGACGCCGGCTGGCGCGTCGAGATCCCGGCGCGGCCCGTCTGCTGCGGCCGGCCGCTCTACGCCGTCGGCTTCCTCGACCTCGCCGACCGGGTGTGGAGCCGGACGATCGACGCGCTGCGCCAGCATGTCGAGGCCGGCACGCCGATCGTCGGCATCGAGCCGAGCTGCGTGTCCTCCTTCCGCCACGAGCTGTTGCAGATGCGCCCCGGCGACCCGCAGGCGCAGGCGCTGTCCGAAAGCACGCTGCTGCTGAGCGAGTTCCTCGTCCGCGAGGACTACCGGCCGCCGCAGGTCGGCGGAACCGCCAGGGTCCACGCGCACTGCCACCACCACGCCGTGATGGGAACGGATGCCGAGCTCGAGCTGCTGCGCCGCGCCGGCGTCGAGCCCGAGATGCTCGACGACGGCTGCTGCGGCATGGCCGGCGATTTCGGCTTTCGCAAGGAAAGCTACGAGGTTGCGATGAAGGTCGGCGAGCGCGCCTTCCTGCCCGGTTTTCGCGAGGCGGGCGAGGCGGTCTACGTCGCCGACGGCTTCAGCTGCCGCGAGCAGGCCCGCCAGGCGACGGGGCGCGCGCCGGTCACGGTGCCCGAGCTGCTGATGTCGGCCCGGTAGCGCGGCTTCCGACCGTGACCCTTTGCCGACCGCCAGCGGGCGGCAACCGTCATCCCCGCGCATGCGGGGGTCTCGTGCAGCGAAGAGGTTCCCGCTTTCCCGGGAACCACGTGTCCGTCTCGGGCGCGGTCTCGAAGCCCCGTTGCCCCAGTCGACGCCCGCGCCCCCTTTTTCATTTCCCCGCCCGACCGGCTGGACACGGCCGCCCGGCAAACGCCAAGCTGCGCGCGAACAGCCGGGAGCTCCCATGCAGCACGTCACCGTCACGCGCCGCGGCCGCGTCGCCACCGTCCGCTTCGACCGCGGCATCGCCGCCAACCCGCTCTCCTACGCGCTGATGCGCGAGCTGACCGCCGCCGCGCGCGGCTTCGAGGACGATGCCGAGACATCCGCCATCGTGTTGACCGGGCGGGCCGACAACTTCAGCATGGGCGTCGACCTCAAGGACGCCGAGACGCAAGCGTTGCCCGCCGCGCCGCTGGCCCGGCGCCGGCTGGCGCTGCAGACCGGCGCCCGGATGTGCCGCGCCTGGGAGGAGGTGCAACCGCTGGTCATCACCGCCATCGAAGGCTGGTGCGTCGGCGGCGGCGTCGCTCTGGCCGTCTCGACCGACCTGCGCGTGCTGGGTGCCTCGGCGACGCTCTACGTGCCCGAGATCGAGCGCGGCATGAACATGGGCTGGGGCTCGGTGCCGCGCATCGTCAACCTCGTCGGCCCCGCCCGCGCCAAGCGGCTGGTCATCCTGGCCGAGAAGCTGGGCGCCGACCGCGCCGCCGAGTGGGGCGCCGCCGACGAGGTTGTGCCCGACGGAACGGCGGTCGACGCCGCGATGGCACTGGCCGAGCGCGCCGCCGCGCTGCCGCCGGTGGCGCTCCGCATGTGCAAGCAGGACATCGACGCCTACGCGACCGCGCTGGCCCGCGTCGCCACGCACTCGGATTTCGACCAGTACGCGCTGGCCCAGTCCGGCGAGGACTACGCCGAGGGCGTCCGCGCCTTCATCGGAAAGCGCGCGCCCCGCTGGACGGGCGGCTAGCCGCCTGCGGCTTGGTCGGCGGGGGAAAGTGGTGCCGGTGAAGGGACTCGAACCCCCGACCCCATCATTACGAATGACGTGCTCTACCAGCTGAGCTACACCGGCCCGGGTGCGCGGGTCTCCTACACCGTGGGGCGCAGGGCCGCAAACCAAAAATCGTCCCGAACGGCGCCCGTGCCGCCCCGACGCTTCGGGGGCGCATAGAGGGCCGCACAGGGGGGCGCACGGAGGGCCGCACGGGACCGTCCGCCGTCTCAGGCGGCGGACCTGGGGCCGGCCGGGCGGTCGTCTTCCGCACCCTCGTAGTCGCGCCGCGGCGGCTCGACCTCGCCGTACTCGTCGCCGGCCGTCCGAGCGTCGCCGTCATCCTCGAACTCGGCAATCTCCTCGACCGGCACGTCTTCCGGCTCCGGCTCCGGCTCGGCTCTGCAGGGGCAGCCGGCGAGGCGGGGGTGACGGGCGTGACAGCGGCGACCGGCTCGTCCATCTCGACCAGCAGCGGCAGCATCGCCGAGTGGCTGATCGCCACCTCGGCCGCCTCGTCGCGCGGCGCGCCCAGCGCGCGCGCCAGCCAGGCGCGGACGACGTGGTCGGGCTCGCCGCGGCCGCGCGCGATCGCCGCCATGATGGCGCAGCTCCGCGCGGACGGCTCGGTCTCGCGCAGGCTGCCGATCGCCGCCTGCGCCCCCTTCCAGTCGCGGTCGGCCAGCGCCAGCTCGGCGCGCAGGAACTGCGTCTCCGGGTGCTCGGGATGCAGCGCGAACAGCGCCTCGAAGCGCCGCCGCCGCGCCGCCGGCGCCTCGTCCGGCTCGATCGCGGCGAAGGCCGCGGCCAGCTGCGGCTTCGGCTGTGCGCGCCAGGAGTTGGTCACCAGCTTCGTCGCCGCCCGCTTCGACCCCGTTTCGAGCAGCAGCCGCGCCGCCGTCGTCACGGCGGCGGCGTTCGTCGGATCCAGCTTGGCGGCCTCGACCGACAGCGCGCGCGCCTGCTCGCTCTCGCCCATGCCGGCCGCGTCCTCGGCCTGCGCCAGCGCCAGCGTCGCTTCGCGGCGGCGCGCCTCGGGCGGCGGCAGGTAGCCGGCCTTGGCCTGCGCCGCCAGCGTCTTGCGCGCCGCGCCCCAGTCGAAGGCCTGGCTCTGCAGCATGTAGAGCGCCTCGAGGATCTCGCGGTCCTTCGGGCGCAGCTCTCGGCCGTGCTCGGCCAGCTTCAGCGCGCGCTCGTTGTCGCCGTCCTTGATCGCCAGCTTCAGCAGGCCGCGCGTGCCGACAAAGGCCGTCTCGCGCTCGGTCAGCAGCGCCCGGTAATAGGTGCGCGCGCGGACGTCGTCGCCGGCCATCTCGGCCGCCTGGGCGTTCAGGATGCGCGTCAGGTTCGGCCGCATCAGCTTCTGCTCGGCGGTCTCGGCCTTGCGCCGCGCCAGCCTGGCGTCGCCGGCCGCCATCGCCAGGTAGGCCTTGGCCAGCGCGTCCAGCCCGCGCCGCTCGCGCGAGCGGGCGAAGAACCGGCTGAACGCCGTCTCGTCGCCGGCGATGAAGCGGATCAGCGCGATCAGCAACCGCAGCACCCAGAGCGCGATCAGCACCGCGACGATGACGAGCACCAGCACGATCGCCGCCTCGAACAGCGTCAGGTCGTACAGCCGGTCGCCGTAGTAGAGGACGATGTGCCCATCGCCTTCGACCAGGAAGTTCAGCCCGAAGCCGCCGGCCAGGATGACCGCCAGCAGGATCAGGATGTAGACGAGTGGTCCCAGCATGTGCTTACCCCTTGCCGCCGGTTTGCCCGCCCGCCTGGCCGCCAGTCGGGCCACCGCTCTGGCCGTCCGTCTGGCCGTCCGTCTGGCCGTCCGTCTGATCCGTCTGGCCGCCGGCCTGGCCGCCAGTATGATCGCCGCTGCCCGCGCCCGTCTGGCCGGCACCTGCTCCCCGAGAGGCGCCGCCCTGAGAGGCGCCGCCGCCTGCGCCGCCTGCGTCCCCGGCCCCGCCGCCGCCCGCCGGGGCCAGCCAGCTGTCGGCCGCCTCGGCCGCCGCCACGCGGGCGTGCAGCCTGTCCAGCCAGTCGCCCAGCGCGTCCTGCGCCGGCTGGGGCAGCGTCTCGGCCTCGGCCAGCGCCGCCGCCGGGTCGCCCTCGGCCAGCCGCGCCTGGATGCGCGAGAGGATGGCTTCGACGGTGTCGCCCTCGGCCTCGCCGGCCGGCCGGCCGGCGATCACCGCGCGCACCCGGGCGCTCGCCCGGCCCAGCACGCCGCCGCCCGAGCGCGCCTCCATGTCAGCCTCCTGCGCGTCGCGCGCCGGCCCGTTGAAGTCGCGCAGCAGCTCGGCCGAGGTGGCGACGCCGCTGTCGGCGGCGGAGGCCAGCGCCGGCGGCGGGGCGGTGCCCATCAGGCTTGCCGCCTCGTCCAGCGATTCGCCGAATGGCACGCCGTTGGCCAGCCGGCTGGTCAGCGCGGCCGAGGCGGCGCGCAGCGCGGCCTGGCGGATCGCCTCGTCGACACGGCCAACGGCGGTCGTCGCCGCCTGCTCGGCGCCCGCAGCCGTGTCGGCGGCCTTCTGCGCGGTGCCCCGCACCTCGTCCAGCCGGTCCGAGAGCAGCCCGACCGCGCTCTCGGCCTCGCTCCGCAGCGCCTGCAGGTCCTGCTTCACCACCAGCGTCCCGGCCGGTGGCAGCGCGGCGATCTTCTGGTCGATCTCGGCGCCCAGCGCCATGCGGGCGCTGCGCAGGTCGTCCTGAGTGGCAAAGCGCTCGGATTCGGATTCGGTCAGGAAGCGTGGCTCGTCCGCCAGCCGCTGGCGAAAGCCCTCGACCTCGGCCTTCAGCGCGGCAAAGGCGGCGGCCAGCTCGGGCGTTGCCGCCTCGCCCTGGGCGGCGCCCTGGGCCAGGCTGTCGTTGACCGCCTTCACCTGGTCGGCCAGCTCGGCCATCCGCGATTCGAAGCCGGCCATGCGCCGCGCCAGCGAGGCCGTGTCGCGCGTCGCCGCGGCCGCGACCTTGCCGGCCTCGGTGGCCGCCGTCGTCGCCGTGTCGGCCAGCCGGCTCGCCTCGGTCGCCGCCGCCTCGGCGCGCGCGACCGTCTCGCCGGCGACCGCGTTCTGCTGGGCCGATGCCGCCGAATCGGCCGCCGACGTCTTCGCGGCGTCGGCTGCCTTCTCGACGGCGGCGACCCGGTCCGACAGCGCCGACACCTGGTCGCCCAGCGCCGCCAGTTGCTGGGCGGTGCCGGTCGTGCTCTGTTCGATGCGTTCGGACAGCGCGGCCAGCCGCTCGTCCACCGCCGCCTGGCCCGGCATCAGGTGGCGGGCGATCCCGGCCGGCAGGCGCGGCGCGACGTTCGGCACGATCCACAGCGACAGGCCGAAGATGATCAGGATGAAAATCAGGATCTTCAGCGCCGTCGCGGCCAGGCCGCCGCGCCCGGCCGCGTCATCGCCATCATCGCCGTGCGGCCCCAGCCTGTCCGGCCCGGCCGGCCCCCCGGACCCCCCGGGCCGATCGGGTCGTCGTCGAGCGCCGGAACCGGGCCGCCGGCGATGCTGTCTTGCTCCGCCGCGCTGCCGTATGGCGCGACCCCGGGCGCGCCCGCGCCGCCGAGAGTGTCGTCTGGCGTGCCGTCCAGCGTGTCGCCGGGCACCGCCGTGCGGTCGGTCATGTCGTCGCTCAAATCGTCCTCGCGGAACTCCGGGTCCGGCCGGCCGGGCGCCTCGGCGTCGGCCGGCAGATCGTCTCGCCCGGCCAGCGCGCTTTCGCCCGTCTCGGGCATCGCCGGCGTTGCCGGCTCGCCATCGCCGGCGACATTGCGCGCGACGTCACGCTTGCCACCGCGCTTGCCACCCCGCCTGCCGGGGCCGTTCCCCGGATCGTGCGGCGAATTTGCCATGCCGGCCTCCCATCCTGCCGCGCCGCATGCAGATAATCCGCCCGCGCCTTGCCGCCAGCGTATTTTGCCCGCCGGACAAGCACAACATCTGTCGGACCGATCAGTGCCGCAGCGCAGCAGAAATCCACGCGACCATCGCCCCGGCATCCGGCCGATCCGCCACCACGACGCGCCGAAACCCGGCATCGCGCAGCGGCGCGACGGCGTTTTCCGAGATACCGAGCAGGTCGGTCGTGCCCAGTGGCGGCCGCAGTGGCGGCGCGGCGCCGGCCAGCCAGTCGCCCAGGATGGCGGCGTTCCGCGGCGACCAGATCGTGACGATGTCGAGCGCCCCCGCGGCAAAGGCCGCCGAGACCTCCGCCGGCGGCGGACCCGCCGGCTCGGCGGCATAGATGACGGGCGCCGCGACCGACAGCCCGGCCGCCTCCAGCATCCCGGCCAGGTCGCCCGCCGCCTCGCGCCCGCGGGGGTGCAGAAAGCGCCGATGCGGCGTCGCGCGCGCCAGCCGCGCGAGGTCCCGCGCATCGCCCCGCGCGCTGACGACCTGGCCGAAGCCCGCCTCGCGCGCCATCGCCGCTGTCCGGTCGCCGACCGCGAGAACGGGCAGCCCGCGCGCGGCCGAGCCGGCGGCGAACACCCTGACGGCGCTCGCCGAGGTGAAGAGCAGCGCCTCGGTCCCTGCCGGCACCGCGATGCAGCCGGCCAGCGGCACGATGCGGGTCAGCGGCCAGACCAGGCACTCGACGCCCGAGCCGGCCAGCCGCTCCGCGATCCGGGCGCTGTCCTCGGCCGGCCGCGTCAGCAGCACCCTCACGGCGCCAGCCGCGAGGGCAGGGCACCGGCCAAGGGCGCACCGGGCCTGGTCAGACGATCGAGGCCCACGCCGCCCGGCAACGAGGCCGCACCGCCGGCGCCGTCGACGTCCGGCCGCGCCGCGCTCCCGGCGCTGTCCCCGGCCGGTCGCGTCCACACCCTCACGGCATCACCTCCACCCATCCAGCACCGGCCCGGCCAGCGATTTCGCGCGCCGGCCGGCGGTCGCGCACAGTCCCCGGCCGGCGGCCCGGGGCAGCGCGGCACCGCTCGCGGCCGAGGGGGACGCACAGCCGGCCGGCGACCACGTGCTCCCGGCCCCGCCGCTTCGCGCCATGGCACATGGCTGCGCACATCCGCTCTCGGGGTGACCGGCCCCGGCCGGCATCGCCCGGCACCGCCGCCCGCCGAGGCCCGTCCGTCTCCTCAAGCATCGAAGAACCCCGGCCCGGCGCGCCCGCGCAGCTCCTCGGCCGCGTCGCGCCCCATCGCGGCGGCGTCGCCGGCCGGTCCGCGCCGCTCGGTCGCCAGGCGCTCGCTGCCGTCGGGGCGGATGATCTCGCCGCGGAACCAGACCCCGCCATCCTCCAATACCGCCAGCCCGCCGATCGGCGTGCGGCAAGACCCGTCCAGCGCCGCCAGGAACGCGCGCTCGGCCGCCAGCGCCAGCGCCGTCGGGCCGTCGTCGATCGCACCCAGCAGCGCCGCCACCGCCTCGTCGCCGACCCGCGCCTCGATGCCGATGGCGCCCTGGGCCACGGCCGGCAGCATCTCGTCCGGCTCGACCGGCGCCGCGGCCAGCGCGTCCAGCCCCAGCCGATGCAAGCCGGCGACCGCCAGGAAGGTCGCCTCGGCCACCCCCTCGTCCAGCTTGCGCAGCCGCGTCTGCACGTTGCCGCGGAACTCGACGACGCGCAGGTCGGGCCGCCGGTGCAGCACCTGCGCGCGGCGGCGCAGCGAGGACGAGCCGACGACCGTGCCCCGGGGCAGCGCCGCGATCGAGCCGTGCCGTCGGCTGACGAAGGCGTCGCGCACGTCGGCCCGCGGCAGCAGCGCCGCGATCTCCAGCCCGTCCGGCAGCAGCGTCGGCATGTCCTTCATCGAGTGGACGGCGACGTCGATCCGCCCGTCCAGCAGGGCCTCCTCGATCTCCTTGGTGAACAGCCCCTTGCCGCCGATCTCGCTCAGCGAGCGGTCCTGCACGGCATCGCCCGTCGTGCGGATCACCTCGACGGCAAAGGCCGCCTCGGGCAGGCCGTGCGCCGCCATCAGCCGGTCGCGCACCTCGTGCGCCTGCGCCAGCGCCAGCGCCGAGCCGCGCGTGCCGATCCGCAGTGGCCGGTCCCCAGTCGTCGTCATCGGTTGCTTCCCTCGCCCAGCCGCCCCAGTTAAGGCCCGAGGCGCGCGCAGGCAATCGCGCAGGCAATCGCGTCGGACGCCCGCGTGCGCGACGCGCCCGGCCGGGCGCCCCTGAGACGGTCCGGAGACGCCTTGGAACGCACCTTCACGATACTCGGGCTCGAATCGAGCTGCGACGAGACCGCCGCCGCCGTCGTCACCGGCGGGGGCCAGACCGGCGTCGCCGGCCCGGGCCGCATCCTCTCGAACGCCGTCTTCGGCCAGCAGGACCTGCACGCCGGCTTCGGCGGCGTCGTGCCCGAGATCGCCGCCCGCGCCCATGCCGAGCGCGCCGACCTCGTCATCCGCCGCGCCCTGGACGAAGCGAACGCCAGCCTCGCCGACCTCGACGCCATCGCGGTGACCGCCGGCCCCGGCCTGATCGGGGGCGTGCTGGCCGGCGTCATGACGGCGAAGGGGCTGGCCGCCGCCACCGGCCTGCCGCTGATCGGCGTCAACCACCTGGAAGGCCACGCGCTGACGCCGCGCCTGACCGACGGGTTGGCCTATCCCTACCTTCTGCTGCTGGTCTCCGGCGGCCATTGCCAGTTCCTCGCCGTCGCCGGCCTCGGCGACTACCGACGCCTCGGCGGCACCATCGACGACGCCCCCGGCGAGGCCTTCGACAAGATCGCCCGCGCGCTCGGCCTCGGCTTCCCCGGCGGCCCCGAGGTCGAGCGCGCCGCCGCCACCGGTGACTCCACCCGCTTCGCCTTCCCGCGCCCGCTGATCGAGCGCGACGACTGCGACCTCTCGTTCTCGGGCCTCAAGACCGCGGTCGTGCGCGCCCGCGACGCACTGGTCGCCGCCCAGGGCGGCCTCTGGCGGCAGGACGTCGCCGACCTCTGCGCCGGCTTCCAGGCCGCGACCGCCGAGGTGCTGGCGGCCAAGACCGCGCGCGCGCTCCGCCGCTTCCGCGCCGCCCACCCGGGGGCGCAGGGCTTCGCCGTCGCCGGCGGCGTCGCCGCCAATGCCTGCCTGCGCGCCGCGCTCGCCGCCGCGGCGCGGGCCGAGGGCGTCAGCCTCACCGCGCCGCCCCTCGCGCTCTGCACCGACAACGGTGCGATGATCGCCTGGGCCGGCCTCGAGCGCCACGCCGCCGGCCTGGCCCCCGAGCCCGTCGCCGCCCGCCCACGCTGGCCGCTGGACACCACCGCCGCCCCGATGCTCGGCGCCGGCAAGCGCGGGGCCAAGGCATGAGCCGGGCGACGCCCCGGCCCGTCCCCGTCAATCCCCGGCCTCCGGGTGGGATGGGGCTCCCTCACTCGACCACGGTTGCGTCGTTCTGCCGTGCACGTCCGGGCGGCCCGCGTCCGGCCGGCGGTCCGCCCCGCCGCTAATCCGTGGCCGGGACAGCGCGGCCCCTGCTCGCGGCTTCGCCTGCCCGCGGTGGCCCGCCCCCGTGCCTTCGGTCTCCGGGGCCGATACATGACCCGCGCCGCCACCCTCGGCGAGGCTGGCTGCGCCACCGCGCCCGGCCATCCTCCCGCCGCGGCCGGAGCCGGCCCGTGACCCGCGTCGCAATCCTCGGCCAGGGCGCCTGGGGCGCCGCGCTCGGCCACTCGCTCGCCGCCGCCGGGGCCAAGGTCGCCTTCTGGCGCCGCGGCGACGAACCGGCGGCGCTGGAGGGCGCGGACATCGTGATCGCGGCCGTCCCGGCCCAGGCGACGCGCCAGGTGCTGACGGAGCTCGCCGCCGCCCTGCCGCCCAACGCGCCGCTCGTCCTGACCGCGAAGGGGCTCGAAAAGCACACGCTGCTCCGCCAGTCGCAGATCGCCGCGGAAACTGCCCCGGGCCACCCGGTCGCCGTGCTCTCCGGCCCGTCCTTCGCCGCCGACCTGACGCGCGGCCTGCCGACCGCCGTGACGCTGGCGACCGAAGCGCCCGACGGCGACGCGCTCCAGCGCCGCCTCGCCACCCCCAGCCTGCGCCCCTACCTCTCGGACGACCTGACCGGCGTCGAGATCGGCGGCGCGCTGAAGAACGTCGTCGCCATCGCCTGCGGCGCGGCCATCGGCGCCGGCTTCGGCGAGAGCGCCCGCGCCGCGCTGATGGCGCGCGGCTTCGCCGAGCTCTCGCGCCTCGCCGCCGCCGCCGGTGCCCGGCCCGAGACGCTGGGCGGCCTGTCCGGCCTCGGCGACCTGGCGCTGACCTGCACCTCCGAGCAGTCGCGCAACTTCCGCTACGGCGTCAGCCTGGGCCGCGAGGGCCGCGCGCCCGAAAGCGGCACCTACGAGGGCGCCCAGACGGCCGGCGCCGCGCTCGAGCTCGCCCGCCGTCTTGGCGTCGACACCCCGATCACCGAAACCGTCGCCGCGCTGGTCGACGGCCGCCTCGACGTCCGCGAGGCCGTCGGCCAGCTCTACGGCCGCCCCCTCCGGCGCGAGTGACCCCTCATGGTGCTGCCATGACCCTGTTTCCCGGCACCGGACGGACGCCGCCGCAGCCCCCGCCGCCGCAACCGCCGCTTCGACTGCCGCGCCCCGAGCAATTGCCGGACCGGGCGCCCCATCCCCGCCACGCCGCCGGTCGGCCCCCACCCGGTCGCCTTCCGCGCGGCCCGTGCGCAGGAGCGCAGGCGAGGAGGGCTCGCCGCAGCCCGGCAGGCGCCACCGCAGGCCGCGCCCGGCATCCCGACCGCCGGTTCGGCAGCAACCCGGCGGGCCAGGCCGGCATGACCGCCCCCGCTTTCGACGAGCTCGCCGCCTGGCTCGCCGCCGACGCCCCGCAGGGCGGCCCCGTGCAGCGCATCGACACCCACACGGCGGCCATCTTCCTGTCCCGCGACCGAGCGCTCAAGCTGCGGCGCCCGGTCGACTATGGCTGGCTCGACTACGCGACGCCTGCAAAACGCCTCGCCGCCGCCCGCCGCGAGGTCGCGCAGAACGATCTTACCGCGCCCGGCCTGACGCTCGGCCTTGCCGGCCTCGTGCGCGAGGCCGGCGGCTTCCGCCTCACCGGTCCCGGCGAGGACCTGCCCGCCGATGCCGAGCCGATCACCGTGATGCGCCGCTTCCCGGCCGAGGCGCTCTTCGACCGCATGGCCGCCGAGGGGCGCCTGACGCCCGCGCTGATGCACCGCACCGGCCTCGCCATAGCCGCCATGCACCGCGGCGCCGATATCCGCCCCCGTACCGGCGACCTGCCTGCGATGGCCCGCGGCGACGACCCGCAGCTCGCCGCGCTCCGCCCGCTGCTGGGGCGCCAGGTCGACGAGGTGCTGACGGCCATGGCCGCCGCCCACGCCCGCCTGCGCCCGGCGATCGCTCGCCGCCGCGCCCGGCGCTGCCACGGCGACCTGCACCTCGGCAACATCGTCCTCTGGCGGGGCGCGCCGGCGCCTTTCGACGCCATCGACTTCAACGACGCCTTCTCGGACATCGACCCGCTCTTCGACCTCGCCTTCCTGCTGATGGACCTCGACCACCGCGGCCATGCCGAGCTCTGCCCGCCCGTCCTGAATGCCTGGGCGGAAGCCATCTCCGCCGCCCCCGGCGCGGACACCGAGACCGCCTATGCCGGGCTGGCGCTGCTGCCCCTCTACAAGGCGGTGCGCGCCACCATCCGTGCCAAGGTCGGCGGGCTGGCCGCGCGGGCCGGTGCCGGGGATGCCGACCGTCGCACGGACGAAGCCCGCGCCTACCTTGCGCTCGCGCTCGGCTACCTCGCCGCGCCGCCGGCGCCGCGCCTGGTGGCCATCGGCGGCTTCTCCGGCACCGGCAAGTCCACCACCGCCCGCGCGCTGGCCGCCCGCACCGGCGCCGTCGTGTTGCGCTCCGACGCGATCCGCAAGGGCCTGCACGGCGTGCCCGAGACCGAGCGCCTGCCGCCGGCGACCTACACCCAGGCCGTCAGTGACCGCGTCTATGGCGAACTGCTCTGCCGCGCCGCGCTGGTCCTGTCGGCAGGCCTGCCCGTCATCGTCGACGCGGCCCACCTCCGCCCGCGCGAGCGCGCCGCCGTCGAGACGCTGGCGCGCCGCCTCGGCACCCCCTTCGCCGGTCTCTGGCTCGAGGCCCCCGAGCCGGTCCTGCGCGACCGCCTCGCCGCGCGAACGGGCGACGTCTCGGACGCCACCGCCGAGGTGCTCGCGGCCCAGATCGCCCGCGACCCCGGCCCGATCGCGTGGACCCGCCTCTCCGCCGAGCGCAGCCCCGAGGCCACCGCCAGGCTCGCCATCGCCCAGCTCGGCCCCGCGCTGCCGCCGGGCTCCCCGCCACCCGGTTGATCCGACCCCCGCCAGCCGCCATCCTTCCCGGCAGCCGTTGTCTCCGCGAGGTGCGGGGATCTGATCGTAATCCAAGAAAAACTCCCGCTTCCGCGGGAATGACGAGCCGGCCCGCACGACTCGAACTCGGTCGGAAAACGCTCTAGAACCGCGCGCGGGGAGCAGGGAGACACCGCATGGCCCACTGGCTGTTCAAGTCCGAGCCCGGCGCCTTCGGCTGGGACGACCAGGTCGCGCTCGGCCGCAAGGGCGGACAGTGGGACGGCGTGCGCAACTACCAGGCGCGCAACAACATGCGCGAGATGAAGGTCGGCGAGCTTGGCTTCTTCTACCACTCGGTCGACGAGAAGCGGATCGTCGGCGTCGTCGAGGTCTGCGCCGAGGCGCACCGCGACACCACGACCGAGGACGAGCGCTGGGAGTGCGTCGACGTCCGCGCCGTGGCCCCGATGCCGACCCCCGTCACGCTCGCCGGGATGAAGGCCGAGCCGGCGCTGAAGGACTTCGCCCTCATCCGCCAGTCGCGCCTCTCCGTCGTCCCCGTCAGCGACGCCGAGTGGCAGGTAATCTGCCGCATGGGCGGCTACGACGCCGGTTGACGGACACCCCCGTGAGCATCGCCGTCAGCCTCGTGGCCCAACTCGCCGGCAAGGCCCATGCCGGCGCCACAGCCCGGATCGCTCGCACGCGGCCGGCTCGCCACTACGGCCCGGATCGCCGGCGCGGCAACAGCGCTCCTCCGGGCTGCCGACCGCCGCCAGCCACATCGCACCGCCGCCGCCCACCGCCGGGCCGCCGGCCTGGTGCCACACGCCGCCGGCGCGGTCCCTATTGCCAGCGTGGTGACGGCACGCTCCCGAACCACCGACCCCCGCCAGCCGCGGGATGTCGCGCCCGTTGTTCGCCGCCGGGCGGGCGGGCCGTGAACATTGCCGCCGACCTCGCGGGCCGCCTCGCCGGGGCGGCGGCGATCGCGGCCCTCGTGGCGCTGCTCCTCTGGCGGGCTGACGGCCGCCTGCCGCGCGAGATGGCGGCCGCGCGCGGCCCCGCCGCCGGTTGGCCGCCGGGGGCGCGGCAGCTGGGGGCGCGGCAGGCGGATGCGCTCGCGGCCGCGCTGCTTGCCGCCGGCATCGGCCATCCCCGGGCCGGGGGGCTGCTGGCGCACCTGCTCCGCAGCGCGCTCGGCTGCCTGGCGGTCGCCACCATCCTCTACGTCGTGGCGACGCCCCGGCTGCCGGTCGGTTTCGTCACCGACGCCGAGGCTCTACTGCGTTTCGCCGGCCGGCTGGTGCTCAGCGGCCTCGCCACGGTCCTGCTGGTCGACTGGGCGGCCGCGGCCGTCATTGGGCCGCTCGCGCCCGGCATCGCGCGGGCGCGGCCGGCCGGCGTGCTCGGCTTCATGGCGCTGGACCTCGCGACCCGGCTGGCGGCGCTCGTCGTCGTCACCGCCGCCACCTTTGCGCTTTACGCGCAGGCGGCGGACAGCTTCGGCGGCTCGTGGCGCACCGCGCTGCGCGTCGTGCCCGAGACGCTTGTTGCCGCCTTCCGCCTGCAGGGTCTCTCGGGCATCTATGTCTGGGCGGCGCTGCTCGGCGGCTATCCGCTGGCGCTCGTGCTGCTGGCGCGGCTCACGACCGACGCGGCCGCCCGGCCGGCCGGGGCGCGCGCAGGCCGCCTGCCGGCCCTCCGAGAGCGCCCGCTCCGCCGGCTCGGCGTGCTGCTCGGCCTCGCCGCCGGCGCCGGCGCGCTGGTCCTCTCGCTGGCGCTGAGGGTCGCCAGCTGAGCGGCGGATGTCACCGAAGGGTTCGGTGACAATCACCACTCAATCTGCACGACTCCCGCGGAAAGGGTGAGGATTGCCCTGCCGAGAGGGACAATTCTCTTGCAAGAGTCATCTCTGCCGGGACGACTCCCGCTTCGGCGATATGACCCCGGGCATCGTCACCGAACCCGGGGCAGGCTTAACGCGACGGATCTCCACCGCCGGATCGCGCCACGTCGCGGGCGTCACTCGACCTCGAAGACGGCCTCGACCTCGCAGATCGACCCCAGCGGCAGGCTGGAGCAGCCGACCGCGGCGCGCGCATGCCGGCCGTTGTCGCCAAAGGCGCCGATCATCAGCGACGAGGCGCCGTTGATCACCTGCGGGTGCTGCTCGAAGCTGCTGTCGGCGTTGACGAATCCCGTCAGCTTGACGACACGCCGGACGCGGTCGAGATCGCCCACCGCGGCCTTGAGCTGCGCCAGCACGTTGACGGCGCACAGCGTCGCCGCCCCCGTCGCCAGCCCCAGCCGCGACCCCGGCGCCGGCACGCCGGCCGCGGCGTGGTCCTCGCTGGTCAACTGGCCGGTGATGACGCCCTCGGCGCTTTTCGGCACCTGGCCCGAGACGAAGACGAGATTCCCCGTCCGCACGAACGGCACATAGTCCGCGACCGGCGCCACCGGCTCCGGCAGCACGATTCCCATCTCGGCAAGCGTCGACTCGACCCGTCCCATGCGTCCCTCCCTGGGTGTCCGGCCCGTACCGGGCCGTCGGAATATCGTTCCAGATCAGCCTGTTGGCTCGCGGCTGCCTCAGAACAACCCGTCATAGGCGCGCCGCGGCAGCTCGACCTCGATGATGGTAAAGCGGGCCGCGTCCAGCGCCTCGGCCAGCGCCGGCCCGGCCTCGCCGGCGCCGCTGCACCGTGACGCCGTGCCCGCCATAGAGCCGCGCCAGCCCCGCAAAATCCGTCCGGCCGAAATCGACCCCGGCGTTCTGCAGCCCGCTCCGCCGCTGCTTCATCTCGATCAGCGCCAGCGAGCTGTCGACGAAGACGACAATGACCAGCGGCAGCCCCAGGTCGCGCAGCGTGCCGAGCTCGCCCAGCACCATCTCGAGCCCCGCATCGCCGGTGAAGGCCACGACCGGCGCGCCGGGCCGGGCGTGCGCATAGCCCATCGCCAGCGGCAGCGCGCAGCCCATCGTGCAGAGCCCGATCGACTGCAGCACGCTCCGCGGCCGCTTCGCCCGCCATTGCTGGTCCAGCAGGATGCGGTGCGCGCCGGTGTCGATGGTGATGGTCGCCTCGAGCGGCGTGACCGCCATCATCTCGGCGATCGCCTGCGCCGGACCCCAGCCGTCGCCGGCGCCGAAGGCCGCCCAGTAGGCGTCGCGGATCGCCGCCGCCTCGCCGCCCGGCCAGCGCGACCGCGCCGTGCCGTCCCGAGATGTGCCGTCCCTAGCCGCGCCGTCCAGCGCCGCCAGCCCGCCCGCCACCGAGCAGACCCAGGACAGCCCCGCATGGTGCATGTCGTGCGTGTTCGGCGCGTGCGCGAACTCGATGACCTTCGCCGGGTCCCAGGGATTCTGCCAGCCGGCGCGCATCTCGATCGGGTCGTAGCCGGCGGCGATGACGCAGTCCGCCGCCTCGAAGACCGGCAGAACCAGCGTCTCGGATTTCGGCGACAGCGCGTGGCCGCCGAGCGACAGCGGATGGTCCTCAGGCAGCACGCCCTTGGCCTTGTAGGTGGTCAGCAGGGGCACGCCGTGCTTCTCGACGAAGGCGCGCACGGCCTCCGGGCCGCCGGGCTCGTTCAGCACGTCGAGTCCGGCCATCATCACCGGCCTTATCGAGCCGGCGAACAGCGCGCGGGCGCGCTCCAGCGCATCGCCCGCGCCGGGGCCGGTCGAAAGCGGCGCGGCGTGCCGCCATGCGCGGGGCGCCGGCTGGTCGCGCTCGGCCAGCCTGACCGGCAGGTCGATATGCACCGGCCCCGGCCGCGGCGAGAGGGCGATCCCGACCGCCTTGTCGATCATCACGTCGACCGCGCCGTCGGCCGCCGTGAAGCTCGCCTTGCAGGTGCGGGCATAGACCGCGCCGTGGTCGAAGATCTGGTGGGTGTAGCTCAGCGCGTCTTCCGCATCGACCGAGCCCGCCAGCACGATCAGCGGCACCCGGTCCTGCCGGGCGTTCTCGATGACGTTGAAGGCATTGGCGATTCCCGGCCCGACCGTCGCGACCAGCACGGCGGGCGCGCCGGTGGCGTGCCAGGCCCCCTCGGCCATGAAGCCGGCCGCGGTCTCGTGCTTGGTCAGGACGAAGCGGATGCCGGCTCGCTCCAGCGCATCGACCAGCGCCAGAACCTCGCCGCCCGGGATGCCGAAGGCGTGCTTCACGCCGGCGGCGGCCAGCCTCGCGGCGATGATGTCGGCGGCCGTCATGCGCTCACTCGCCGTCGAATTCGCAGAGGCAGTGGACGTCGACGCCGAGCCGCTCGAGCCGCTGGCGGCCGCCGAGTTCGGGCAGGTCGACGACGAAGGCGGCGGCGACGATCTCGCCGCCCAGCTTCTCGATCAGCTTGACGCCGGCCTCGGCGGTGCCGCCGGTCGCCAGCAGGTCGTCGACCATCAGCACCCGGGCCCCGGCGCTGATGGCGTCGGCATGGATCTCCATCTCGGCCTCGCCGTATTCCAGCGTGTAGGGCACCGAAATCTTCTCGCCCGGCAGCTTGCCGGCCTTGCGGATCGGAACGAAGGGCAGCCCCAGCTTGTAGGCGACGGCGCCGCCCAGGATGAAGCCGCGCGCGTCCATGGCGACGACGGCGTCCATCCGCTCGGCGGTGTAGGGGTTGGCAAGCCCGTCGATCGCCAGGCGAAAGCCGGTGGCGTCGTTGAACAGCGTGGTCACGTCGCGGAACTGCACGCCCGGCACCGGAAAGTCCGGGATCGTGCGGATATAGTCGCGAACGCCCTTGGTCTCGTGCATCGACGGCCCCCTCGGTGACCGCACGGGATTAGCGGGCGCGGCCGGCGATGACAATGCGGCAGGGGCGGTCCTCGCGGCGCGAGGCCGGCCCGGCCGGGGCCAGGGCTGCGGGGGCCGATCGCATGGTCTCACGCGTGAGACCATCATCATGCCATTGATTCGGAGAGGATTTCCGAATCCGTTCAGCTTTTTCCGACCGCGGTTAACTGCGCCGTGGCTTCTGCGGCGTCTCGCCCGCCAGGACGCGGGCGAAGACGGCGGCGTCGACATTGCCGCCCGAGAGGATGACGCCGGCCTTCCGACCGGCCAAGCGCTCGCGCTCCTGCAGCGCGGCGGCGAGCGGCGCCGCGCCGGCGCCCTCGGCCAGGTTGTGCGTGTCGGTGTAGTAGGCGCGCATGGCGCCGGCCAGCTCGTCATCGGTGACACGCACGACGCGGGCGGCGCCGCGGCGGATGATGTCGACCGGCTGCTCCCAGGGGGCGCGGCAGTCCATGCCGTCGCCCAGCATCGTGTTCGTCGTCTCGGTGGCGACGATGTTGCCCGCCTCGAAGCTCTGCGCGTAGGCGTCGGCGCCGGCCGAGACAACGCCGACGATTTCCGTCGACAGCCCAAGCAGGTCGCGGACCGTGATCAGCCCGCAGACGCCCGAGCCCATGCCGATCGGCGCGTAGACGACGTCGAGGTCGCGACATGCCTCGAACAGCTCGAGCGCGTAGGTGCCGACGCCGGTCACCAGCGCCTTGTGGAAGGGCCCGATGATGTGCAGCCCGTCGGCCTCGGCGCGGCGGACGGCCTCCTGCCGGGCCTCTTCGAAATCGTCACCGAAGGTCACGACGGTGGCGCCCCAGCCCTCCATCGCGGCGTTCTTCTCGACCGAGTTGCCGTGCGGCACCAGCACGGTCACCGGCACGCCATAGGCGCGGGCGGCGAAGGGGATCGACTGGCCGTGATTGCCGCGCGTCGCGGTGACGATGCCGGGACAGTCCGGCTGCTCGCGCAGCAGCCGGTCGAGGTAGACGAGGCCGCCCCGCACCTTGAAGGCGCCGATGGGCGTGTGGTTTTCGTGCTTGACGACGATCTCGGTGCCCAGCCGGCGCGCCAGCAGCGGCCACGCATATTGCGGGGTCGGCGGCATGTGGCGGTAGACGAGGTCGCGGGCGGCGTGCAGCTCGTCCAGGGTGAAGAGGGGCGCGGGCGCGGACGCATCGGGCATTGGGTCCTCCTGTCCGGGCCTGAATGGCGCGCCGGCGGACCGACTGCAAGTGTTTCAGCCGCCGGCGATGGGCACCAGGATCTCGTTCCGCCGCAGCCAGGGCAGCGTCCAGGGCGGGTTGTATCCGGCGACCTCGGCCGGCCCGGCCTGATCGAGCCCCTGCGCCGCGAGCCAGCCGGCGAGGTCCCGACGCGCCCCGTCGATGTTGTCCTCGCGCAGCAGACCGCTGAAAGTGACGACGGCGACGCGGCGTGCCGGCAGCGTGTCGAGCGTCACCGCGGGGTTGGTCGGGGCAGGGGCGGTTTCGGCCGACATGCCCTTGGGCAGGACGAAGAACATCTGCCAGGCGCCCTGTGGCCCGGGCCGCTGCAGCACCGGCGCGGTCATCGGGATCTCGACGCCGGCCGAGGGCTGCATGACGACGGGCGCGGTCATCTCGATCTTCCGCGAGCCCGCGTTTGCGCCCGAGATGTAGTCGAAAAGCCGCCCGAACGCCCCGGAGGAGGCGCCGCCGGGGTCACCCTCCATCGACGTTGCGGCGACCGTCAGCGGCGGGTAGGCGCGGATCTCGAAGGGCGGGTCGCGGCGCACGACCTGGTATTCCGGCTCGGGCGCGGCTGCGCCGCCGAAAACCCCGCAGGCGCTCACGGCCAGGGCGCCCGCGAGGGCCGAAAGACGGTGCAGGGTGCGTGGCATGACATACTCCGGATCGAAACAAGCCGATCAGGTAGCGCGGGCCGCGCCGAATGCCAGCGATGTCGAACCGCGACGGGAAAGGAGGGACGGCCGCGGCAGCGAACGCAGCGGCCGGCCATGCCGGCGTCAGGACAGGAGAGAGCCGCCGTCGACGTCGATCGTCGTGCCGGTGATGAAATCGTTCGTCACGGCGAAGACGATCCCCTGCGCGACCTCGTCCGGCGTGCCGGCGCGCGGAATCAGGTTGCCCTTGGTCATGCGCTCGTATGCCGCCCGGCGCTCGTCGCCCGACAGCGAGACCATCGGCGTGTCGATCGAGCCCGGCGAGACGACGTTGATGCGCCGCGGCGCGAGCTCGGGCGCGACGCCGCGGGCGAAGGCCTCGACGGCGCCGCCGACCGAGCCGAGTGCAATCTGGCCCGGCTTGGTCTTGCGCGCCGGCGAGCCCGAGACCAGAACGATGCTGCCGGTCTCGGCCAGATGCGGCGCGCCGTAGCGCACGACGTTGGCATAGCCCCACATCTTGTCGAAGGACTTGCGGAAGCCCTCCATCTCCATCTTGAGGAACGGGCCGATGGCCCGGTCGCCGCCGGTTGCGGCGCTGATCAGGATGTCGAAGGGCGCGAGCTTGCCGAACAGCGCCTGCAACGCCGCCTCGTCGCGCACGTCGCACTTCTCGAGCCTGATCCCGTGCCCCGGATCGCCGGCCTTCGACGGGTCGCGGCTGATCGCCACCACCTCGGCGCCCATTTCGGCGAGTTGTCGGGCCGCTGCCAGCCCGATCCCCGAGGTGCCGCCGAAAATAACGGCCTTCTTGCCCTTCACGTCCATCTCATTCTCTCCATTCCTGTTTCTCAGTGCGCGGCGGCCGGCCCGGCGCCCAGCACGCGGCCCGCAACGGCGTCCAGTTTCGACAGCAGCGCCGGGTCGCGCTTTTCCGGCGCGGTCAGCAGCGCGAATTCCAGCGCGTGGTCGCAGCCGTCGGGGCACGATGCGGGGCGGTCGCCCAGCATCGGCACGACGGCGGCGACCAGCCGGCGGGCCTTGTCGGCGTTCTCGCCGGCGACCTTCAGGATCGAGGAGATGTCGACCTCGCCGTGATCCGGGTGCCAGCTGTCATAGTCGGTCACCATCGCGACGGTGGCGTAGCAGAGCTCGGCCTCGCGGGCCAGTTTCGCCTCGGGCATGTTGGTCATGCCGATGACGTCGCAGCCCCAGCTCTCGCGGTACATCCGGCTTTCCGCCAGCGTCGAGAACTGCGGCCCCTCCATCGCCAGGTAGGTGCCGGTGGCATGGCAGGTGATGCGCGTGGCGCGCGCCGCGTCGACCAGCGCGGCGTGCAGGCGCGGGCAGACCGGGTACGCCATCGAGACATGCGCGACGCAGCCGGCGCCGAAGAAGGTCTTCTCACGGTTCACCGTGCGGTCGATGAACTGGTCGACCAGCACGAAGTCGCCCGGCGCCAGCCCCTCGCGGAACGAGCCGACCGCCGAGACCGAGACGATGTCGGTGACGCCCAGCCGCTTCAGCGCGTCGATGTTGGCGCGGTAGTTGATCGAGGTCGGGCTGTGGACGTGGCCGCGCCCGTGCCGGGGCAGAAAGGCGACCGGCACGCCTTGGTAGCTGCCCGTGAGAATGTCGTCCGAGGGCAGGCCCCAGGGCGAGTCGACGCGGACCCACTCGGCGCCCTCGAGCCCCTCGATGGCGTAGAGGCCGCTGCCGCCGATGATGCCGATGCGTGCCATTGTTCCTCCCGTGTCGCGCGGACCGTCGCGCCCCGTCGCCGGCCCCCGGGGCCCTCGCCCTCGCGCGAACGGGCCCGGCCCGGCTGGCTCAGACCTTCGGGCGCGACATTTCCCAGCGCGTCTCGACGGTCGTGTATTCCATGTAGCCCATGCGGGCGACGGGATTGTAGGCCAGCACGTCGACCAGCCCGTCCTTCAGTACCTCGTCCGCGATGTGGACGCCGACGACCTCGCCGATCACGACGATGTTCAGGATGCCCTCGCGCGCCACGGGCAGGTCGTCGATGATCTTCACCATGCGGCATTCCAGCACCGCCGGCGCCCCGGCGACGTGCGGCACGGCGATGGTCCGGCCGTCGCCCTTGGCCAGACCGGCCTTCTCGAATTCGTCGACCCCGGCCGGGTAGGCGGCGGTCGAGGCGTTCATCGCGTCCTTCAGCGCCATCGAGACGACCGAGCAGGCGAACTCGCCGGTCGCGCGGATGTTGGCGATGGAGTCCTTCTCGCCCGTGTCGCGGTCCTTGCGGCCGGTCTGGGCGAACATGACCATCGGAGGGTGGTCGCCGCAGCCGTTGAAGAAGGAATAGGGGGCAAGGTTCGGCCGCCTCTGCGCGTCCAGCGTTGAGATCCAGCCGATCGGGCGCGGCACGACGATCGCCTTGAACGGGTCGTGCGGCAGGCCGTGCCCGTCGCGGGGGCGGTAGAACATGGGCTGAGCTCCCTGCGGGCCGGTGGAGGTCGGCGGAGATCGGTCGGCGCGCAATCTGGTTGAACCGGCTGGTCACACCGGCTGGTCACACCGGCCCGACCGTGTTAGGCGGCAGACTTACCGCAAGTCCGGCCGTATGCAACCGCCGACCCCGCCAGACCACGCCAGACAGGCCGCATGTTTCGACTGATGCGAGAGCGGCCCGAAGACGGCCCCGAGGTCGAGTGGCTGCTGGACCTCGCCTTCGCCCCCGGCCGCACCGCCCTTTCGAGCTACCGGCTGCGCGAGGGCGTGGCGCCGGTTGCCGAGCTCTGCACCATCGTGCGCGACGACTACGACTTGCTGGGCGGCTGCATCCGCTACTGGCCCGTCCGGATTGGCGAGGCCGGGGCGCCGGCCCTGTTGCTCGGCCCGGTCGCCGTCCATCCGACCCGCCAGGGCGAAGGAATCGGCGCGCTGTTGATGCGCGAGACGCTGACCGACGCCGCGGCACTGGGCTGGCAGCGAGTCGTTCTGGTTGGCGACCTGCCATATTACGCGCGATTCGGCTTTGCGCGAGAATTGGTCCGGACGCTTGACTTTCCCGCGCCCTGCAATCCCGACCGGCTGCTTGGAAAGGCGTTGGTGCCCGGCGCCTTTGCCGGCTGTTCCGGCATGGTTCGGTCTTGGAATGTTCCAACTGCACGTTGACGGAAATATGCGCGGCAGACATTGCGTTTTTCTAATACAGCGAATACTTGCATCCGCGTGGAAAACGGCTAAGTTGCCCTACACACAAGACAACAAAGCGAGCAGTGTCCGGGAATGGGTATCGAGGGGTAGCGTAATCGGAGACCCGACATACCGCTCGCTTCGGACTGAAAAAGGATCCTTAAATGAACGACCAAGCTATCGAACATGGTGAACTCCTTGAGCTCACTTCGGATATCGTTGCGGCGCATGTCTCGAACAATCCCGTGCCGCTCGGCGAGCTGCAGGGGCTGATCGAGACGGTTTTCACGACGCTGTCCGGGCTGAATGAACCTGCGGCCGAGCCGCAGGTCGAGCTGAAGCCGGCGGTCAACCCGAAGAAATCGGTGACCGACGATTTCATCATCTGCCTCGAGGATGGCAAGAAGCTGAAGATGCTCAAGCGGCATCTGAAGACCGCCTACGACCTGACGCCCGAGCAGTATCGGGCCAAGTGGGGCCTGGGGCATGACTATCCGATGGTGGCGCCGAACTACGCGAAGAAGCGCCAGCAGCTTGCCAAGAAGATCGGTCTCGGCCGCAAGCCCCGCGCCGCCTGAGGCGCACCAGCACGACGTTGCCCGCCGGAGAGGCAACGGGTAGAAGGGCGGCCCTCGGCCGCCCTTTTCGTTTTTTGCCGACCGATTCCGACGACCGCGGGTGCCAGTGCCATGTCGAAGACGCTCTACATCAAGACCTATGGCTGCCAGATGAACGTCTATGACAGCGAGCGCATGGCCGCCGCCATGGCGGCGGCGGACTACACGCAGGTCGATGCGCCGGAAGGCGCCGACCTGGTGATCCTGAACACCTGCCACATCCGCGAGAAGGCCGCCGAGAAGGTCTATTCCGAGCTCGGCCGGCTGAAGCCGCTGAAATCCGCGCGCCCAGGGATGCAGATCGCCGTCGCCGGCTGCGTCGCGCAGGCCGAGGGCGCCGAGATCCTGCGCCGCCAGCCGCTGGTCGACCTGGTCGTCGGTCCGCAGGCCTATCACCGCCTGCCCGCGATGGCGCGCGCCGGGGGGCGACAGGTCGACACCGACATGCCGGCCGAGCTGAAGTTCGACCACCTGGCGCCCGATGCCCGGCCGCGCCGCGCGCCGGCAGCCTTCCTGACGGTGCAGGAAGGCTGCGACAAGTTCTGCGCCTTCTGCGTCGTCCCCTACACGCGCGGGGCCGAGGTCTCGCGGCCGGCCGCCAAGGTGCTGGCCGAGGCGCGCGACCTGGTCGCGCGCGGCGTCGTCGAGATCACGCTGCTGGGCCAGAACGTCAACGCATATCATGGCGAGGCGCCCGACGGCGGTCACGGGCCGCTGGGTCTTGCCGGCCTGATCGGCGAGCTGGCGACGATCGAGGGGCTGGCGCGCATCCGCTACACCACGTCGCACCCGAACGACATGACCGACGACCTGATCGCCGCCCATGCCGAGGAGCCGAAGCTGATGCCCTACCTGCACCTGCCGGTGCAGTCGGGCTCGGACCGGGTGCTGGCCGCGATGAACCGCCGGCACACGGCCGAGGACTATGTTGCGCTGATCGGCCGCATCCGCGCGGCGCGGCCGGACATCGCGCTGTCGGGCGACTTCATCACCGGCTTTCCGGGCGAGACCGATGCCGATTTCGAGGCGACGCTGGCGCTGGTCCGCGAGGTCCGCTACGCGCAAGCCTACGCTTTCCGCTACTCGCCGCGCCCCGGCACCCCGGCGGCCCGCGCCGACCAGGTGCCCGAACCGGTCCGCGCCGATCGGCTGGCGCGCCTGCAGGCGCTGCTGGCCGAACAGCAGGCGGAGTTCCAGCGGGCGCAGGTCGGGCGGATGCTGCCGGTGCTGCTGGAAAAGCCGGGCCGGCGGCCGGGCCAGATGGTCGGCCGTTCGCCCTACCTGCACTCGGTCCACCTCGACGCGCCGGCCGAGGCCGCGGGCCGGATCGTCGAGACGCGCATCACCGCCGCCGGCACGAACTCGCTGGCCGGCGCGCTGGCCTGAACCGCGCGGGCGCGGGGAGGCGGGGGCGGAAATTTCCCTGGGATTTCACGCAGACTCCCGCCTTCGCGTGGATCCCGTCAAGCCGGGGCGATGCGTCATTACCGCGGAGCCGGGACGTTCTTCAGGAGTTCAGGTGGATCCGCGCCTTCGCCGGGACGACGGCGAGCGCGGTGATGTCGGTGATTGCGCGGTGCGTCATTCCCGCAAGGGGAAACTCTGCGCGTCATCGAGGTGCGATCCCGATTCGCTCGCGTGACGGCACCCGGAAGACCGGAGCGGCTTCCGCTCTCGCCAGCGCGAGATCGGCCGGGACGGCGTCAGCGGGATCCGGGCGCAGGATCCGGGGCGGGCGTACCGCGCGCGCCGCCCGGACGGCGCGCGCGCGACGCTGCGGATCGGGGGCCGCGACCCTGCCGCTCTCCAGCCCACGCCGATCGTGCTCGGCGCGGGCCGGCTCAGAATGCCAGCGAGACGTCGCGGTGGCCGGACGAGCACGAAGCGACGTAGAGCGCCTGCTCCTTGGGCAGCCTCGGCTGCTGGCGCAGGCCGATCGTGTCGCGGAGCTCGGCGCGATAGGCGTCCAGCCCCGGCAGAACCGACTCCTGTGCCTGCCGCCGCCACGACAGCCCGCTCGTCAGCGCCGCGATCGAACGGTCCAGCGCCTCGGCGGCGCGATCGGGGTCGGGGTTGCGGTTCAGCGCGGTGCGCGCATCCGTCAGGCCGGCGATGACGTCGTCGCTGGCCTCGGCTTCGCGCATCGCCGAACGCAGCGCCTCGATCCGCGAGACCAGCGTCGCCGGGTCGCCGGTCGGCACGTCGGCGCGCAGCGCCGTCAGGTCGTCCTGCAACTCGGCCAGCCGCGGCGTCGCCGCCAGCATGTTGCTGACCTCGATCACCGGCTTGAAGGCGTCGTCGGCGGCCCGCTCGAAGCGCGCGCCTGGCCTTTGCCTCGGCGTTGGTCAGCTTGGCGAAAACCTTGTGCCGCTCGTCCCACTCGGAGGGGATCTGCGCCAGCAGCGCGTCGCGCTCGGCCTTGAGGTCGGCGACCCGCTTCTCGAGCCGCTCGATGCGCGGTGCGCCCGGGTCCAGGCTGTTCGCCCGGTTGACGTCGGTCTGCACCGTGTTGATCTGAACGTCGATGCTGCGGGCGTCACGCTCGAGCCCGCGCACCACGCTGTGCAGCGGGCGGTACTCGGGTGCGGCCGCATCGACGGCCGCCTCTGCCGCGATCACCTCGTCCATCCGGTCGAAGCTTGCCACGGCGCTCTCGAAGGCGCCCCTCAGCGCCTTGGCCTTGTCCTCGGGCAGCGCGTCCAGCGGCAGCGCCTGCGCCCGCTCGATGGCGGCGCGCAGCTCGGCGCCTCGGCTGGCGAATCGATCGGCGATATAGGACTGCACGCAGTACTGCAGGCGCGGGTTGACCGGCGGCGGCGCCGTCTCGCCCGTCAGCGAGATGCGCGTCGGCAGGTAGTTCACCAGAGGCGGGAAGGCGCCGACGATGCCCAGAGCCAGCATCTGCAGCAGGATGAAGGGGACCACCCCCTTGTAGATGTGGATCGTCGAGACCGCGGCCGGCGCCACGCCGCGCAGGTAGAACAGCGCGAAGCCGAAGGGCGGCGTCAGGAAGCTGGTCTGGATGTTCAGGCCGATCATCACGCCCAGCCAGACGGCGGTGACGTTCGCGCCCGGATCCATCAGCAGGATCGGCGTCACGATCGGCACGACGACGACGGCGATCTCGATGAAGTCGATGAAGAAGCCGAGGAAGAAGATCACCGCCATGACGATGATGAACTGGGTCCAGAACCCGCCAGGCAGCGAGGTCAGCCCGGCCTTGACCAGGTCCTCGCCGCCGAAGGCGCGGAACGAGGCGGTCAGCATCGCCGCGCCCATCAGGATAACGAAGACCAGCGCCGTCGTCTTGGCGGTCTCGAGCATCACCAGCGTCAGCGTGTTGTCGGTATTGTAGGCGCGCCGCAGCGACCACAGGATCGAAACCGTCAGCAGCGCCACCGCCGCCAGCCCGACATAGATTGCCGACGCGCTGGCCCCGGCGCCCAGCTCGCGGATATTGGTGTCGTAGAACAGCGTCACGATCGTTATGGCGACCAGCGCGACGACCGCCAGCAGCGCCGGCACGAACGTCCAGCGCCCGCCCGCGTGCAGGCGGTAGCTGGCCATGATCGTCGCGCCGACGGCGCCGATGGCGCCGGCCTGGTTGACGGTCGCGATGCCGGCGATGATCGAGCCCAGCACGGCGAAGATCAGCGCCAGCGGCGGCACCAGCGTCATCACCACATTGGCGACCATGCGCCTGTCGAACTTCTCCTCGAAAGGCACCGACGGGGCCATCGACGGCCGGACCAGGCCGATGATCAGGATGTAGAGCATGTAGAGCCCGACCAGCACCATGCCGGGCACCAGCGCGCCCATGAACATGTCGCCCGCCGAGGTCGAGGTCACGGCGAACTCGGACGGCATCGAGAGCTCGCCGGTCGCCGCCTTGAACAGGTTGGCGCGCCCCGTCTGCGCCTGGTCGACGGCCGAGCTGAGCTGGTCGGCCAGGATGATCAGCACGATCGAGGGCGGGATGATCTGGCCGAGCGTGCCCGAGGCGGCGATCGTGCCGGTCGACAGCGGGATGTTGTAGTTGTTGCGCATCATCGCCGGCAGCGAGATCAGGCCCATGGCGACGACCGTCGCGCCGACGATGCCCGTCGTCGCCGCCAGCAGCGCGCCGACGAAGACGACCGAGATGCCGAGGCCGCCCGGGATCGGCCCGAAGAGCTGGGCCATGGTCATCAGCAGGTCCTCGGCGATCTTCGACCGCTGCAGCATGATGCCCATGAAGATGAACAGCGGGATGGCGATCAGCGTGTCGCGCTCGGCCTCCCAGTAGACGCCGCGGAAGTTCGTGACGCCGGCTGCCAGCCACTCGTAGGCGCCGCCCTGGGCGAAGTAGGCGTCGGGATCGCTGGTGAACACCCAGCCGCAGATCGCCGCGGTCAGGATGGTCAGGATCGCCGAGCCCGGCAGCGAGAAGGCCACCGGGAATCCCGAGCCGAGGGCGAAGGCCATCAGCGAGATCAGCAGGACCAGGAAGACGATTTCCATGTGCGTCGTGCCTCAGTGACCGGCCGGGAGGTCGCCGTCATGCACGTGCAGGCGGGACCCGGGATCGCCGCGCCAGTCGGCGGCGCTGTCGAGAAGGTTCGAGCAGAACTGGATCAGCATCGACACGGCGAAGATGCCCAGGAACCCCGCCATCAGGTACTTGACGTAAAGCCCGAAGCCCGACTGCGTGATCTCGTAGCTGACCAGCGGCGCGTTGATGATGGACGACCGGCCGGCAAAGCCCAGCACGAGGATGACCCAGCAGAAGGTCATGCCCAGCAGGATGCTGCCGATCGTGTTCACCCGCCCCTTCGCCCGGTCCGAGAAGTTGGCGTAGAACACGTCGACCCGGACGTGGCCGTCATCCGCCAGCGTGTAGGCGGCAGCGAACAGGAACAGCGCGCCGTACCAGAAGCGCACGAGGTCGCCCATGAAGGCCTGCTCGTACGAGAAGATGAAGCGCGACAGCACGATCGCCAGCTCGGCCAGCACGACCAGCAGCGCCAGCCAGTGGAACCCGAGCGTCCGGCGGCTGACGGCGGCCAGCGCGATGCCGATCAGGATCAGCGGGTAGTGCACCATCGGGCCGCGGTTCTGGCTGAAGTCCATCTTGCTGCCGAGATCGGCGCCGATGATCCCGTTCAGCATCCCCTCGATGCGCAGGAACGAGATCACCGTGTCGGCGACGCCGATCAGCAGCACCGACCAGAAGGCAGCGCGGATCATGAACCTGACGATCGCCGACAGACGCTCGGCATCGTCGCGCAGCGGCTCGTCGGGGCGGCGCATGACATAGACCAGCGCCAGCAGGATCCCCAGCGCGTAGAGCGCCGCCTGCACCAGCACGAGCGGCTGCGTGTCGCCGGCGAGGACCGAGCCGGCCCCCGGCCAGCCGCGCCAGACGACGAAATAATTGTTCAGGATGAAGGCAAAGACGAAGCCGGTCATCGCCCAGGCGAAGGCCCGGAGCGCGCGCGTCCCGGCAGTCGCCGGCAAAGCAGTCCCGTTCGGTTGCAACGCCCGCCTCCGGCCTGGCTAAAACCCGTGTCCGGATAAACGCTCGGCGGGCAGGGCGCAATAACCCCGCTTCCTGAAAATGCCACAGGATTACAACGCCGGCGATGGCGCGGCCCGGCGCACCGGTCGCGAGGCGCCGACGACGTCGCGGCGTGGACGAACGCGACGCCGGGCCCCGGACGTCCCGCCCGTCATTGCCGCCGGCGGCGGCCGGCGCAGCACCCATCTGATAATTCCCGCCACGCCCGCAGGCCCGGGCGCCGGGCTTGGCATCGTTGCCCCGTCGCGCTACGCCCGCCCCATTCGCCGCCTGAGGAGCCCCCCATGCAGTTCGTCATTCCCCAGCCCGAAACCCCCAGCGTCGCCGTCGAGGGATCGTCAGCCCGCTTTCCGGTCCGCCGCATCTTCTGCGTCGGCCGCAACTATGCCGAGCACACGCGCGAGATGGGCCATGACCCCGACCGCGAGCCGCCTTTCTTCTTCGGCAAGCCGCCCTCGGAGATCGCGCATGACGGCGAGGCGATCGAGTATCCGCCCGAGACCGAGGACCTGCACTACGAGGGCGAGATGGTCGTCGCCATCGGCCGCGGCGGCACCGACATCGCCGAGGCTGACGCGCTGGACCACGTCTGGGGCTATGCCATTGGCAACGACCTGACGCGCCGCGACGTGCAGGGCGTAGCCAAGAAGATGGGCCGCCCCTGGGACTGGGGAAAGGGCTTCGACAAGTCGGCCGTGATAGGCCCCATCTACCCGGTCGAGGCGGTCGGCCATCCGGCAAAGGGCTTCGTGCGCTCGTGGGTCAATGGCGAGCTGCGCCAGGACGGCGACCTCAGCCAGATGATCTGGTCGGTGCCCGAGACGATCGCCTTCATCTCGCGCTCGATGCGGCTGGCCCCGGGCGACCTGATCATGACCGGCACGCCGGCCGGCGTCGGCAAGCTGGTGCCCGGCGACGAGATCCGCATCGCCGTCGAGGGGGTGGGCGAACTGACCAACCGCATCACCGAGCGTGGCACCGCCCGCCGCTGACGCGGCAAGCAGCCGGCCGGGCATAGGGCGGAGTTTTGTTTTACCCCGCCGCCGATGGGCCGCCGGGGAATGGCGGGGTGTAACCGCGCGCTACGGGTCGCGCGAGTCGGCCCCCGAGCGGCTCAATTGCGCTCGACGGCGTATTCACGCAGCACGTCGAGCGGCACGACCTCCAGCGCCCGGCGATGCGTCGAGCGCAGCCTGATGCGCGGCGCGCGGCCGGCCTGCCAGGCCTGCAGGAAGCGGGCGGCGCACAGGCACCACTGGTCGCCCGGCGACAGCCCCTCGAAGCCGAACTCGGGGCGCGGCGTCGACAGGTCGTTGCCGACCGAGCGCGAGAACATCAGGAAGTCCGCCGTCATCACGGCGCAGACCGTGTGGCTGCCCTGATCGTCGGCGCAGGTGTCGCAGGCACCGTTGCGGAAGAAGCCGGTCACCGGCTCCGTCGAGCAGGGCTCGAGCGGGTCGCCAAGGACATTGACCGAGGGATCGACATCAATTTCGCGCAAGGCAGTCTCCTCCGGCAGGCCGTTCGTGCTATGATACTCGCGAGGCAGGCGACAAGAAAGGCGGGCGAACCGCCACGCGGAACTTCAGAGGCGAAACTTCGGGCAGCGAGGCACATGATGAACAGACGCGAACTGATCGCCGCGGCGGCGGCGATGGCAGCCTTGACGGCGGCGGGCGCCGCCGCGCCGGCACGGGCCGACAGCCGCGACGTGATCAACACGCGGGTCCGGGCGGCGCTGGGCGAGCTCTACCGCAGGGTCCCAGACAGCCGCGGCCTGGCCGAGCGGTCGCGCGGTGTGCTGGTGATGCCGCGTGTGCTGAAGGGCGGCTTCATCTTCGGGGGCTCCTATGGCGAGGGCGGGCTGCTCCTGAACGGGGCGCAGGGCCTGGAGCCGGCACCGGCCGGCTATTACTCCGTGGCGTCGGCCTCGGTCGGCTTCCAGGCCGGCTTGCAGAAAAGCAGCCATGCGCTGTTCTTCCTGACCGACGCTGCGCTGGAGCGGTTCCGCCGCAACGACGGCTGGGAGATCGGCGCCGATGCCGAGGTCACCTTTCCCGACGCCGGCATCACCGCGCAGGCAAACTCGACCCTGCTGAACAAGCCGGTCATCGGGATCGTCTTCGGTCAGGACGGCCTGTTGCTGGGCGCCAGCCTCGAGGGGGCGAAATACTCGCGGATCAACCGCTGACGCGCGGGCGGGGCCCCGGAAAGTTCCCGTCGGCCCACCCCTCGTTGTGCGGGGATGCCCATCCCCCCGGACGTCCGGACCGCGTGCCGTCCCGGGGCCGCTTCGGGCCGGGCCGTCACTCCTGGACGGCGGTTTCCCAGAGCCGAAGCTCGGCGACCATCAGGCCGCGTGGGCCGCGGAAGGTGCGGACAGCCATGCCCTCGCCGCTGGACAGGTCCTGAAAGCCGCAGCGGCGCACCGTCTCCATGTGGACGAAGACGTCCTCGGTCCTGCCGAACACGTTGACGAAGCCGAATCCCTTCTGCTTGTCGAACCACTTGACGCGGGCCGGCTGCAGCGGGCCGGCCTCGAGTTCCTCGCCCAGGAACTCGGTCGGGCGCGCCACCTCGGCAAAACCGGGCTGGGGTACGCCCTCGGGCTCGTTCACCTCGACCAGCTTGCTGGCCTGCAGGCCGCGCGGGCCGACGGTCGCGACGAGGTCGACCTGCGCGCCTTCCGACAGCGCCATGCGCCCGAAGGCCCGCACGCAGGAGGCATGCACCATCACGTCCGATCCGCCGTCATCGGGCACCACGAAGCCATACCCCTTGACCGCGTCGTACCACTTGACATGACCGGTAACGACCGCACCCTCTCTTTCAATGTCCTTCAAGACCGTACCCCCCACTCCAGTACCGAGTTGCCTTGATACCACCTCGCATGCGTCCTGCTAAGGCATCAAATGTTAATATCATGCGCCTGTTGACCTCTGGCAACGCCGAATTTCGCCATGACAGGGCAGGCATGCGCCGGATACTTGCCGCCTCGGCGCTGTTGGCGGCGCTATCCGCCTGCGTGGCGGCGCCGCTGCCGCCGGCGCCGACCAGCGCCGGCTCCGCGCACCCGCGCGTTCCGGCCGAGTTGATCCGGCAGCGCCTGCTGGTTCTGGAACGCCCGCCCGAGGTCGCGGCCAAGGACGCGCACGGCGTCGAGGTGGCGCGCCAGATCATGCACAACCTGTCCCCCGAGGAACTGAGCAGGCGCGATGGCGCCCGGCTGGTCAGCGCCGAGGAACTGCCGTGGATCAGCGGGTCGGACGAGGGCCGCGCCTTCCTCGCGACACCGCCGCACCGGGTGCTGGTCAGGGGCGACCCGGCCGAGTCCTGCCCGGTCGCCTTCGCCGTGGGGGCGCCGAGCGCGCGACCGCTGGCCGACGTCGTCGCCGAGTCGCTGCAAAGCTGCCTCGCGCGGTCGGGGCCGGGCTGCGGCTGCCGCGTGATCGCCGCCGGCTCGGCGCTGCTCGTCCCGCGCGCCGACATCAGCTACGCGACCGGCACCGCGGCGCGCATCAAGGCGCCGGCGCTTGGGCTCGACAAGATGCTGGTCGCCGAGGCGACCGAGGACGGCGCCGAGCTGCTGCGCGATGTCAGCCGCGTCGTCGGCCGGGTCGAGCACGGCGCGGGGTCGGCGGTCACGGTGCAGCTCGACGGCGCGCCGGGTGTCTTCACCGGCACGTCGCGCAAGGTCGGCTGGCGCCGCGGCCGGCTGGCCGAGCGGATCTACGCGAAGAACGAGCGGGGTGACCGGCTGACGCTGCTGATCGGCTTCGGCCCGGACGAACTGGCCCAGATGGCCGGCGCCTGGCTGGCCTGGCCGCCGGGCGCGTGACGGTGGCGCGCCGTCCGCGACGGATCGTGCGGGTGGCGGGCTGAACCGCGCTCCGGGTCGCGCTCGGGGCTGCGCGGCGTGCCCCGCGGCCGGCCGATGCCGACATCCCGGCGCGGGGGCACCCGCCTTCGGGCCGACGGGCGCTTAACCCGGGCAGCCGCCGCGGTCGCTGGCGACGCGCGTCCAGACCTGGCTCTTGCCCAGCAGCGCGACGCCGAGATAGCCGCGCACCTCGAGCTGGTGTGGGGACAGGGCGCGGAGCTGGGCCGAGTAGGTCGACCCGTCCTTCGGGTTGTAGAGCCAGCCCTCGGCCCAGTCGCCGTTGCGGTGCAGCCCGCCGACCAGTTCCAGCCCGCAGATCGTCCGGTCGCGCTTGGCGGCGTCGGCGTTCTTCTCGTCGCGCTTGGGCCGGCCCGTCTCGTCGACCGGATTGGCGACCCAGACCATGCGGCCGCAACTCTCGGCGCCGCAGGGGGCGATCTGGACGATCGCCTTGCGGTTCTCGGTCAGCCACAGCCCATGCACCGGGTCCGGGTTGCGCCCGGCTGCCATGGACGACGGCAGGGCGAGCCCCGCCACGAGGCACAGTACCATACGCGATTTCATCTTTTCTGTCCCAGTTCTGCCCGTATCCGACCGCCGTTCAGTCCGGCAGTTCTTGATCCGAAGCGGCGAATATGGCTCCGATCGGGGTTGACGCAAGGGGAAACCAAGCGCCCCCGCGCGGTTTTCGCACTTGCGTGATCAACGCGCCGCAGCCACTTTCCGGCGCTGCGAAAAGTGGCGATGGCAGGCAGACGGACGGGCGGGCCCAGGCGATGTTCCAGAACTTCGAGACGAGCGGCGGGTCGGCCGAGAGCGCGGCACGGCTGGCGGCACTGCGGGGCGCGCTGGGCGAGGCCGGCGTCACGGGCTTCCTGGTGCCGCGCGCCGACGCCCACCAGGGCGAGACCGTGGCGCCGCATGACGAGCGGCTGGCATGGCTGACCGGCTTCACGGGCTCGGCCGGCATCGCGGTCGTGCTGGCCGATCGGGCGGCCCTGTTCGTCGACGGGCGATACACGGTGCAGGCTCGCCACCAGGCCGACCCCGCCGTCTTCGATGTTGTCGCGCTGCACGTCACGCCGCCGCAGGACTGGCTGGAGGACGTGCTGACCGGCAGCGAGCGCATCGGCTACGATCCCTGGCTGCACGGCCGAGCCGAGATCGAGAAGATCCGCGCCGCCGTCGGTAGGAAGGGTGCAACGCTGGTCAGCCTGCAAGCCAACCCGCTGGACGCCGTCTGGACCGATCAGCCGCCGCCGCCGGCGGGGGCCGTGCGCATCCACCCGAACGCGCTGGCCGGCGAGGCTGCGGGCGACAAGCGCGCGCGCATCGCGGCGGAGATCGTGAAGGCGGGGGCGAAGGCCGCCGTGCTCAGCCTGCCCGAAAGCCTGTGCTGGCTGCTGAACATCCGCGGCTCGGATCTCGCGCGCTCGCCGGTGGCACAGTGCTTCGGCATCGTGCGCGCCGACGGCCGCGTCGACCTGGCGATGGAGCCCGACAAGATCGGAGGCGAGGTGCGGGAGCACCTGGGCAACGCGGTCGCCGTGCATTCGGTGGACGCGCTGCCCGGGCTCGTCGCCGCGCTCGAGGGGCCGGTGCTTCTCGACGAGACCTCGGCGCCGCTATGGCTCGCCGAGCGGCTGGAGGCTGCGGGGACAAAGATCGTCTGGGGCCGCGACCCGGTCACGCTGCCCAAGGCGCGCAAGAACGCGGCCGAACTGGACGGCATGCGCGCCGCGCACCGGCGCGACGGCGCGGTGATGGTGCGCTTCCTGCACTGGCTGGACAGCGCCCTCGCTGACGGCGAGCGGCTGACCGAGATTGCTGTCGCGACGAAGCTGGAGGAGATGCGGGCGGCGACCGGCCGGCTGCTGGACATCTCGTTCGACACCATCGCCGGGGCGGGACCGAACGCGGCGCTGCCGCATTACCGGGTGAACAGGGACTCGAACCGCGTGCTCGAGCCGGGCGAGCTGATGCTGGTCAACTCGGGCGCGCAGTACGAGGACGGCACGACCGACATCACGCGGACGATGGCGACCGGCCCCGCGACGGAGGAGCAGCGGCGGCACTTCACGCTGGTCCTGAAGGGCATGATCGCGGTCAGCCGACTTCGCTGGCCGCACGGCATCCGCGGCCGCGAGCTGGACCCGTTCGCACGCGCCGCGCTGTGGCGGGCGGGGTTCGACTACGACCACGGCACGGGGCACGGCGTCGGCGCCTGCCTGAACGTCCACGAGGGGCCGGCGAGCCTGTCACGCCGCAGCGAGGCGGTCCTGGAACCGGGCATGATCCTGTCGAACGAGCCCGGCTATTACCGCGAGGGCGCATACGGCATCCGCATCGAGAACCTGCTGATCGTCACCGAGCCCTCCGTGCCCGAGGGCGGCGAGCGGGCGATGCTGGGTTTCGAGACCCTGACCTGGTGCCCGATCGACCGTCGGCTGATCGAGGCCTCGATGCTGGACTCCGGGGAGCGCGACTGGCTGGACGCCTACCACGCCGAGGTGCTGGCGCGGATCGGCCCCGACGTGGAGGGTGCGGTCCGCGGCTGGCTGGAGGCCGCCTGCGCGCCACTCTGACGTCCGCCGGGGCGTCCGGCCGGCCTCCCGCGCGCCAGTCTCACGCGTGAGAACGCGCGCAAGCCATTGATCGGAGAGCGATTCTCCTCGCCGCACCCGCCGGGTCCGCAAGCGGTTCTCTTGACCCCGAGGCAATTCCCGCTAGAAGCGCGAAAAAAAGGGAACGCAATGACCGAGAAGTTCACCGTCGCACCTGCGCACGGGACGATCGTCGTCCGCAGCACGGACGGCATCCTCGCCGAGAGCCGCAACGCCCTGGTGCTGCGAGAGGGCAGCTATCCGGCGGTCTACTACCTGCCGCGCTCCGACGTCGCGATGGAGTTCCTCGACCCCTCGGACAAGGTCACGCACTGCCCGCACAAGGGCGACGCGACGCACTTCCACATCGTCGGCGTCGGCGGCACGATCGAGAACGCCGCCTGGTCCTACGAAGCGCCGAAACCCGGCGCCGAGGCGATCGCCGGGTACGTCGCCTTCTACCCCGAGAGTCTGGCCATCGAGGGGATCTGACCGGGCGACGCCCGCGCGGCGCGGCGACGTCTCGGAAAAGGGGAGCCGTCCCGACCGACTTCGCAGAGATGCCCCTCAACGCTCTCGCCTAATCGGGAGTTGTCCCTCGGCAGAAGAGTTCTTGCAAGAGAATCGTCCCTTTCGGCAGGGCGAGTTCCCCACCTCGCGCGGGCATCGGCGCATTTCGGCGAGGATTGCCCCCGAACCCTTGCGTGAGATCGGCCGGCGCGTCCGGGCATGACGGCCTTGCCGGCGCTGCCACCTGGCGGCGGGTCATTGCTGGATCAGGGCGGCGATCGTCTCGAGCCGGTCGGCCTCGTCGGCCGGCTTGTCCCAGCGGATGCGGCTGACGCGCGGAAAGCGCATGGCGATGCCGGACTTGTGCCGGTCCGAGCGCTGCACGGCGTCGAAGGCGACCTCGAGCACCAGCGCCGGGCGGACGGCGCGGACGGGGCCGTAGCGCTCGACGGTGTTGTTGCGGACCCAGCGGTCGAGCTGCAGCAGCTCGTCGTCGGTGAAGCCGAAATAGGCCTTGCCGACGGGCACCAGCTCGGGGCCGCCGGCGCCGTCGCGCCAGGCCGCGAAGGTGTAGTCCGAGTAGTAGGACGACCGCCGTCCGTGGCCGCGCTGGGCGTAGACCAGCACGCAGTCCGCCGTCAGCGGGTCGCGCTTCCACTTGAACCATGGCCCCATCGGCCGGCCGCCCGTGTAGGGCGCGTCGCGGCGCTTGAGCATCAGCCCTTCCTGGCCGTTGACGCGCGCCTCGGCGCGAATGGCGGCCAGCTCGTCCCAGCTCTCGAACGGGATTTCGCGCGAGCAGTCGGTGCGCCGGGGCGCGTGCCGGTCGAGCCAGTCGGAAAGGCGGGCGCGGCGCTGTTCCAGCGGCAGGTCGCGCAGGTCGGCCTCGCCGTCGTGCAGGATGTCGTAGAGGCGCAGATGCGCCGGGCTTGTCGCCATCAGCTTCGGCCCGACGCGCTTGCGGCCGAGGCGCTTTTGCAGGTCGGCGAAGGGTGCGACCTCGCCGCCGTCCGGGCCGCCGTCCGGGCCGCCGTCCGGGCCGCCGTTCTCGGGGGCGCGGACGATCAGCAACTCGCCGTCGACGGTGCCCTGCCAGTCCATCGTCTCGAGCACGTCCGGGAAGGATTGGCCGATGTCATCGCCGGTCCGCGTGTAGAGCCGGCGCTCGCCGTCGAACGCGCTGGCCTGGACGCGGATGCCGTCCCATTTCCACTCGGCGATGTGGGCGGCGGGGTCGAGCTCGGCCAGCCGCGCCTCGTCCAGCGCGTTCGCCAGCATCACCGGCCGGAAGGCCAGCGACAGGTCGACCGAGGGCTCGGGGCCGCCTTCCAGCCAGCGGAAGAGCGCGGCGTAGGGCGGGGCGAGGCCGAACCAGAGTTCCTCGATGCGGGCGAGCGTGCGGCCGGGGTGGGCCTCGGCCATGCGCGCCAGCGCCGTGCGGACGAGGCGGGCCGAGACGCCGACGCGCATGCCGCCGGTGGCCAGCTTGATGAGCGCGAGGCGCTCGGAGGCCGTCATGCGGTCGCAGAAGCGCGCCAGCAGGGCGCCGGCCTCGACCGGGCCGGCATCGGCGAACGCCTCGACGATCTCGGCGAGCCGCGGGCTGTCGGCCGGCGTTTCGCCGGCCGGCCAGATCAGCGCGACCGTCTCGGCCAGGTCGCCGACATAGTCGTGCGACAGGCGGAACAGCACCGGGTCGACGCGCGCCTCGGCCATGCCGCGGACGCGGCCGGGCGTGACCGAGGAGAGGCCCAGCTCTCCGGCCAGCGCCGCCAGCGCGTAGCCGCGGTCGGGATCCGGCGCGGTCGAGAAATACTCGACCATCAGCGCCAGCTTGGCGTTGCGGCCGGGCGTGAACAGCAGGTTTTCCAGCAGGCGGGCGAAGGCGCGCATGGGTAGCAGGTAATGCGTGGCGGGCCGGAAGCGAACGGGGGCAGGCGAGGGAAACGGAATGCGGGCTGGTCGCCCGCATGCGACATGCCCTCGGCCTGCCGCTTCGCTTCGGCCGAGGCGCGTGGCTGCAGCGGCGGGCGGCATCGCTGGCGGGGTGCTTGTCGAGAGGTTGACAAGGGGAAGGGGCTGGGGAAGGCCCGACGGGGTCGGGCCGGGGCCGAGCGTTCTGCGAGTCGGCACGGGCGTCAAGGGCAAGCCGCCTGCGGCGGTGCTGCGCACCCTTGACCCCCGCCCCGACTCGCGGGGCGCAGGGGTGGCGGACCGCGTGCCCGGTGGAGGGGGGCGCCCGATCCCGCGGCCGAGGCGAGGATGGCGCGGGCGGCGGGAAGCGATTGCCGGGTGGGCTGCGGGGCGCGCCGGCCGTCAGCGCATGCCGTAGTAAAGCGCCTGGACGTGCTCGGCCTCGGCGAAGAACAGCCAGCGGAGCGCCAGCATCCCGGCGACGTGGCTGATCAGCGCCAGCACCAGCAGCCAGCCGCCGAAGGGCAGCGCCAGGAGTGCCAGCACGATCGGCAACAGGTAGCCCAGAGCCGCGCCGAGCAGGCGGAGCTGGTAGGCGCGCGCGCGGCCGACATGGAACGCCATCTCGTCGAGCAGGTAGTTGGGGCCGGTGTGCGGGCGCTCGAACAGGCTGGCCCGGCCGCGGCCGGACAGGCCGGTGGCGGTCTCGATCGTCGAGCCGTCGAGGTTTCGCCGCGCACCGGCGGCGCGTGTCTGCCACCAGACCGCCACGGCGGCGGCGGCGACGAGCGCCAGGAGCACGGCCCAGACGGGCGCATCGACGCCGACAATCCCTACCGCCGCGCCGGTGGCGAGCAATCCGCCGGCCAGTGCAGTCACCAGGAAAAGCGCGCGCGTCGGCGTGCCGCTCCAGCGCGGCACGGCCCGGATCGAACCGTAGATCATCGCGGTGGCATAGATCGTCGCCAGCGCCAGCGCCGCTGACAGCCAGCCGAGCGGGGCGATGCGGAGGTCGCCCAGCAGCCAGAGCCCGGCGTAGAGCGCGAAGACGGCCATGGTGGCGAGCAGCAGGCAGGCCTCGCGGCTGAGCCAGGACGAGCGCCACTGGCTGAAGGCGTAGATCGCCCGCGACGGGCTGGCGAGGTGGCCGACCGAGGCGACCCCGCCCAGCCCGGCGGCGAGGAAGGCCAGCACGACCGCCGCCCAGCCGGCCCCGCCCGCATGATGGGCCCCGCCCGCCAGCCCGATTCCGATCCAGGCGACCATGCCGAGGCCGATGCCGGTCAGCACGGTGAAGACGATCATCGAGGGTGCGGGGTGCATCTTAGCCGAGCCTCTCCAGCGCGCGGTCGAGCCAGCCGAGGAAGCCGGTCGCCTGCGGCTCGGCCAGCTGGGCGAGGTCCGGGCCGCAGCCCGTCGCATCGTTGGCGTCGCGGGTATGGGCGTCGCGGGGGCGCGGCGGCAGGTACTTGTTCTGCGGCTTCGTGCCCTGCTCGGGCATCAGGTCGAGGCCGCCGCGCTCGGCCACCAGCCGCCCGGCGTCGCTCTCGGGATCGGCGGTGTCGCCGAAGGCGCGCGCGCCGGTCGGGCAGGCACGGACGCAGGCGGGGATGCGGTCGACCTCGGGGATGTTGTCGTTGTAGATGCGGTCGACGCAGAGCGTGCACTTCTTCATCACGCCGGCGCGGGCGTCGAGCTCGCGCGCGCCGTAGGGGCAGGCCCAGGCGCAGAGGCCGCAGCCCATGCAGCGGTCCTCGTTGACCAGCACGATGCCGTCCTCGACGCGCTTGTAGCTGGCCCCCGTCGGACAGACGGTGACGCAGGGCGCGTCCTCGCAGTGCAGGCAGGATTTCGGGAAGTGGACGAGCTGGGCGGGGCCGTCGAGGGGCTGCAGCTCGAAGGAGTGGACGCGGTTCAGCCAGGTGCCCGAGGGCTCGGCGCCGTAGGCGTCCTGGTCCGAGAGCGCCGCGCCGTAGCCGCCGGTGTTCCACTCCTTGCAGCTGACCGCGCAGGCATGGCAGCCGACGCAGATGTCGAGGTCGATGACGAGGCCGAGCTTCTTCTCGGTGCGGTCGGGGAGCGTGGTCATGCGCCGGCATCCCGGGGCATCGCCGCCTGATCGATCGCCTCGGCGCGCCGGTATGCCTCGCGATCCGAGACGAGCGCCCAGTACGCCTTGAAGGCGTCGCGTTCCGGCAGCGTGCCGAACTGAATGCCCCAGCCGACATGGGCGCCGACATAGACATCCGCCGCCGTGAAGCTGTCGCCCGCGATGTAGCCGCCGCCCGCGACGGCGGTCTCAAGCGTGTCGACGGTCAGGTCCTTGGTGCCGTAGCCCGCCATGCCGCGCTTGTCCTCCGGCACCTCGATGCCGAGGGCGCCGTTGAACAGCGCCTGCTCGAGCGGCCCGGCGGCGAAGAACATCCAGCGGTAATAGGCGCCGCGATCGCCCGGCGGCGGCGCGAGGCCCGCCTCCGGGAAGGCGTCGGCCAGGTAGGCGCAGATCGCCGGCGACTCGGTGACGACGGTGCCGCCGTGGACGATGCAGGGCACCTTTCCCATCGGGTTGATCGCCAGGTATTCGGGCGCCTTCATCGGCGGGCCGTAGTCCAGCAGCTCGGTGCGGTAGGGCGCGCCCGTCTCCTCGAGCATCCACCGGACGATGCGCCCGCGCGACATCGGGTTGGTGTAGAAGACGAGATCGCTCATCGGGGCGTCTCCGTCGTTGATGACCAGTCCTTGCCCCACGCGACCTCGTCCGGCCCCGTGCCGACCGGGGAGGCCTGCGGCTCGACATGCGGCTGGGAGAGCGGCGGGCCGTCTTCGGCCTTCTCGATGCGGACGCGGAGGTCGTACCAGGCGGCCTGGCCCGTCACCGGGTCGGAGTTGGACCAGCGGAGGCCGTCGCCCTTGGGCGGCAGCAGCTCGTGGATCAGGTGGTTCATCAGGAAGCCGCGCGTCACCTCGGGGGCGTTGTCGTGCAGCGCCCAGGCGCCCTCGCGCTTGCCGATGGCGTTCCAGGTCCAGAGCGTCCTGGCGTTCACCGCCTCCATCCGCGCGACGCGGCACCTTGATGCGGGCATGGTGCGAGGTGACCCAGGCCCAGTCGCCGGATTTCAGCCCGTGCGCGTCGCAGACCGGGCCGGGCACGTAGAGCGGGTTCTCGCCGTGGATCTGGCGGAGCCAGGCGTTCTGGCTGTGCCAGGCGTGGTACATCGCCGCCGGGCGCTGGGTGATGGCGTGCAGCGGGTAGTCGGCGACGTCGACGGCGGCCTGCTCGAACGGCTCCCACCATGTCGGCAGCGGGTCCATCGCCATCTTCAGCCGCTCGCGCAGATGGTCGGGCGGCTGGCGGTCGCCATGGCCCTCGGCGGCGAGCTGGAACTTGCGCAGCGGCTCGGAATAGAGCTGGAAGATGTAGGGGAAGGGCTTGTCGTAGAAGCCCATCTCGACGGCCCAGTCCTGGTAGGCCTTGTTGAAGGGCCGCATCCAGCGGCAGTCCTCGGGGATGTGCGCCTGCCAGAAGCCGCCGTTCTCGATGTAGCGCTGGATCTGGTCGGGGTTCGGCGCGCCGCGGCCGTGGCTGTCGCCGTCGCCGCGCCAGCCGGCCAGCGGGCCGACGCCGGGCCGGCGCTGGTGGTTGGCCATGTAGTCGGCATAGTCGGCGTAGCGCGGGCGGCCCTCGTCGTCGGTCATGCCGGGCAGGCCGAGCCGCGCGCCGATGTCCAGCAGCGCGGTCTGGAAGCAGCGCACATCCCGGGTCTTGCCGTCGGGGGCCTGCGTCTCGGGCTCGACCACCGGCCAGCGGATCGCGTCGCCGGCGGCGTCGACCTCGCCGACCGGGCGGTCGAGCATCGAGATGCAGTCGTGCCGCTCAAGGTAAGTCGTGTCGGGCAGCACCAGGTCGGCGCAGGCGACCATCTCGGACGAGTAGGCGTCCGAGTAGATGATCTTCGGGATCCTGTACTCGCCGTCCTCGCCCTTGTCGGTCAGCATCTTGATGACGCCGGCCGTGTTCATCGACGAGTTCCAGGCCATGTTGGCCATGTAGAAGAACAGCACGTCGACCGGGTACGGGTCGCCGGCATGGGCGTTCGCGACGACCATGTGCATCATCCCGTGCGCCGACATCGGCGCTTCCCAGGTGAACGCCTTGTCGATGCGGAGCGCGGTGCCGTCGTCCTTCAGCAGCAGGTCCTCCGGCCCGCGGACGAAGCCGAGATGCGGGCCGCCGAGCGGCGCGTTCCGCGTCACCGCGCCGTGCGGCACGGGGTGGGCCTCGACGGGCTTGGGGTAGGGCGGCTTGAAGCGGAAGCTGCCGGGGCGCTCGACGGCGCCCAGCAGCAGTTGCAGGACGTGCAGCGCCCGGCAGGTCTGGAAGCCGTTCGAATGCGCCGAGACGCCGCGCATGGCGTGGAAGCTGACCGGGCGCGCGGTGACGGTCGCGTGCTCCTCGCCGCGGAAGTCGGTCCAGGGGGCGTCGATCTCCCAGCTCTGGTTGAAGGCGGTGTCGGCCAGCTCGGCGGCGATCCGGCGGATGGTGTCGGCGGAGACGCCGCAGCGCTCGGCCACCGCGTCGGGGGCGTGGTCGGGCTCGAGGTACTTCCGCGCCATCAGCTCGAAGACCGGCACGCAGGGGCTGCCCTCCGGCCCGGCGACCTCGCCCTTCAGCGAGGGGCGCACGCCGGCCTTGTCGAAGGGCTGCAGCTGCCCCGTCGCGCGGTCGTGGACCAGCGGGCGGCCGTCCTCGTCGCGGACGAACAGGCCGAGGCCGGCGCCCGGCGCCCGGCTGACCAGCCAGCCGGCATTGGTCCAGCGCGACAGGTAGTCGACGTCGACATTGCCGGTGCGCAGCAGCTCGTGCGCGATGGCCAGCACGAAGAGGCCGTCGGTGCCCGGCGTGATGCCGACCCATTCGTCGGCGATGGCGTTGTAGCCGGTGCGCACCGGGTTGACGGCGATGACGCGCCCGCCGCGCGACTTCAGCCCGCCCATGCCGATCTTGATCGGGTTCGAAGTCGTGGTCCTCGGCGACGCCGAAGATCATGAAGAGCTTCGTCCGGTCCCAGTCGGGCGATCCGAACTCCCAGAAGGCGCCGCCGATCGTGTAGATGCCGCCGGCCGCCATGTTGACCGAGCAGAACCCGCCATGGGCGGCATAGTTCGGCGTGCCGTACTGCTGCGCCCACCACGAGGTCAGCGACTGCGACTGGTCGCGCCCGGTGAAGAAGGCGAGCTTCGCCGGGTCCTTCTCGCGCACCGGCGCCAGCCAGTCGACGGCGGTCTGCAGCGCCTCCTCCCAGCAGATCTCGCGGAACTGCCCCGAGCCGCGCGGCCCGTCGCGCAGCAGCGGCTTCATCAGCCGGCCGGGCGAGTAGTGCTGCATGATCCCGGCCGAGCCCTTGGCGCAGATCACGCCGCGGTTCACCGGGTGGTCGCGGTTGCCCTCGATGTAGCGGACCAGCGGAGCGCCGTTCGCGCCCGTGCGCAGGTGGACGTTGATGCCGCAACGGCAGGCGCACATGTAGCAGGTCGTGCGCCGGATCTCGTCCGAGACGTGCGGTGAGAGGTCGAGATCGGGCTCGCTGCCGTCTGGCATCCTGCGTCTCCTGCCGGGTCCGATCCCCGTGTCCGAGCCCTCCCGTAACGGACCCTCGCCCAGTCTTGCAAGTCCGACGCTCGAATTCCGGTGCCAGAGCGGCGGCTTGCGGGGGGCCAGCCACGTTCGATCCCCAGAGTAGCATCTGGTACAGCGTCGCGAGCCGGAATTGCCTTACCCCCGCGTGCAACGATCAGGCGAACGGGAGGCGACAATGGACTGTACGCATTATGCGATCTGGTGGGTGCCGCGCCCTGGGACCGCGCTGGGGCGGTTCGGAGCCGACTGGACGGGCTGGTGCGCCGATCGCGGCGTGACCGGCGCCCGGCGGGCGCTGTCGGCGCTGTCGCGGCCGCGTGCCGGGGTGCCGGGGGCGGTGCGGCTGCGCGGCCTGCACGCCACGATCCACTCGCCCTTCCGGCTGGTTCCCGGCCGCAGCGCCTGGGCGCTGGAGAACGCGCTGGCCGAGATGGCCGGACGCAGCGCGCCGATCCGCCTGCCACGTCTGCGGGTGGCCGTCGATAACGGCCGGGTCGTGCTGGCGCCGATGCGGCCGGACGAGGCCGTGGCGCGGCTCCTGGCCGGCGCCCGCGACGCGGTGCGGCCGTTCGAGGTCGCCCGCGGCTACGCGGCGCTTGGCGGAGAGGGCGCGGTGGCGGCGGGCGGCATCGTCCTGCCCGACCATCCCGAGGCCCCCGCCGTCTCGCCGGCGCTGGAGCGTTTCCGCCTGCCGCTGACCGACCGCATGGACCCCGCCGCCGCCGCCGAGATCGCCGCCGAGCTGGCGCCGTTCCTGGCCGAGGTGCTGGCCCAGCCCCAGACCATCGCCGACCTGGCGCTGGTCGGGGATCCCGGCCGGGGCCGGCCCTGGCGCCTGCTCGAACGCTATGCGCTGGACCGCGAGGCCGCGCGGCCCGGCAAGCGGCTGCCCGCCGGCATGGACTACTGCGGCCCCAGCCTGATGACGCCCTTGGGAGGAACGGACAAGGCGGCCGCCTGAGGGCAGCCGCGACCGGGGCGCGCCGCTACCGTCGGCGCACCGCCCTCGTCGGGTCAGGCCCGCCTGCTGGGCGCGTTTCCGGTGGCGGGCGCCCGCCGCCGGCGCCGCCCCATTCTCCGCCCCATTCCCCGCGGCCGACAAGGCCGGCCGTCCGGAAGCGTCACGAGATGGCGTCGATGCGCTCCAGGCTCATCGCGCCGGGCACGACGGTGACGGGGATCGGCATTTTACCGCCGCCCTTGGCGACGAGCTGGCTGACCAGCGGCCCGGGGCTGTCGCCCTCGCCGGCGCCGAGCACGAGGACGCCGATCTCGGGGTCCTCCTTGATCAGCGCCAGCACCTCGTCGGCGCGGTTGCCCTCGCGGATCGACAGCTCGGGCATGACGCCGCACAGCGTCTGCAGCTCGGTCGCCAGCTCGCCCAGCCGGTCCTCGGCGGTGTCGCGTGCCTCCTGGCGCATCAGCTCGGCGACGCCCATCCAGTGCTGAAAGTCGTCCGGCGCGATGACGTACAGCATGATGACGCCGCCTCCGGTCTTCTGCGCCCGGCGCGCCGCGAATCGCATGGCATTCATGCACTCCGGCGTCTCGTCGACGACTACCAGGAACTTGCGCATCCCCCCCCCGTCCGCGGTCCCGAGCTCAGCCTCGGTTTCGGGCGGAAGATGGCAGGATCGCGGGCCCCGCGCAACCATGCGGCCCGGCCCGCCCGCACCCCGGCCTGCCAGCCCCCGTGCCCCCCCACGCCAACCCGCGCGCCGCGTGCGCGGCGTTGCCCGGCCGCCGGCGCGGGGCTAGGATCCGCCACGGAGTCAGAGGTATGGCCAAGGGCACGGCCAGGGGCACGGCCAGGGCCGGGAACGGAGCGGGGGAGCGTCCGGGTGTTGCGACGAGCGATGCGGCAGCGCCGGCGGCTTTTCCTCTGCCTGTTGCTGGGGGCGGCGGCGGGCGCGCTGGTGACAGCGGGGCGCCCTGGCGGCGTCCTGCCGGGCACGCTGGCCGGCGGGATCGCGGCGGCCAGCGTCGGGGCGTCGATCGTCGTCGCCGCGCCGGGCTGGCGCTGGTTCGCGCTCAAGCTGGCTGCGATTGTCTTTCTCGCGGCCCTCGCCTGGCGCCTCGCCGGCGCGCCGCCGCACGCCACCGCGGTGATCGCGGCCGCGGCCGGGTTCGCGCTGCTGTTGCCCTCGCAGCCGACGTTTCTCGACCGGCTGCGCTTGCCGTTCATCACGCGGGCCAGGGTCGAGCGGCGGCTGAGCCTCGCGCCGTCCGCGCTCTGGGCGGCGCTGCGGCCCGACGCCACCGCCAGCCACTGGGACCCGCATGTCGAGGCGGTCAGGCGCGGCGACCGACCGGACGTCCTCGTCTACGCGCACCGCCCGCTCGGCGCCGAGCCCGGTCCCGAGCTGGCGGTCCAGGTCTTCGACGTCGAGGGGTGGCACTTCAAGGCGCGTGACCTGTCGCTGCCCGGCACGGGGCAGGGAGGCCCCGTCACCGTCGCCAGCCACACCGTCGAGGCCGACGGCGACGGCGCGCGGCTGACCCTGGTCGAGGCGAGCTGGCGGCAGGGCCTCTGGACCGCCTTCGCGCTCTGGCTCGACGACTACCTGGCCGATCACGTCGACCGCATGGCGGCGCTGCTGGAACGGCGCCGCGACTGGTCGGTGCGCGGCGCGGCGCTACACGCTGCGGCTCAGGCGCGCGGCAGGAAGCCGACGCGCGCGTAGGTCTCGGCCAGGATCGGCTCGGCGATCGCCCGCGCCCGCCCGGCGCCGTCGGCGAGGATCCGGTCGATCTCGGCCGGGTCGGCCTGCAGCCGGCGCATCTCGGCGTTCAGCGGCGCCAGCCGGGCGACGGCCAGCTCGGCCAGCGCGGGCTTGAACGCGCCGAAACCCTTGCCCGCGAACTCGCCGATCACCGCCTCGGCCGTCGTGTCGGCCAGCGCCGCGTAGATGCCGACGAGGTTGCGCGCCTCGGCGCGGCCCTCCAGCCCCTCCAGCGTCTCGGGCAGCGGCTCGGGGTCGGTGCGGGCCTTGCGGATCTTCGACGCGATGGCGTCGGAATCGTCGGTCAGGTTGATGCGGCTCATGTCCGAGGGATCGGATTTCGACATCTTCTTCGTGCCGTCGCGCAAGGCTCATGACGCGCGGCGCCGGGCCGCCGATCAGCGGCTCGGTCAGCGGAAAGAAGTCCGGCGCGCCGAAATCGTTGTTGAACTTGGCCGCGATGTCGCGCGTCAACTCCAGGTGCTGCTTCTGGTCCTCGCCGACCGGCACGTGCGTCGCGCGGTAGACCAGGATGTCGGCCGCCATCAGCGCGGGATACATGTAGAGGCCGCCGGAGGCGTTCTCGCGGTCCTTGCCGGCCTTCTCCTTGAACTGCGTCATGCGGTTCAGCCAGCCGAGGCGGACGACGCAACTGAAGATCCAGGCCAGCTCGGCATGGGCGGCGACGGCGCTCTGGTTGAAGATGATCGAGCGCTTCGGGTCCAGCCCGCAGGCCAGGAACGCCGCCGTCACCGCGCGGGTCGCCTCGCGGAGCGCCTGCGGCTCCTGCCAGGTGGTGATCGCGTGCATGTCGACGACGCAGTAGATCGTCTCCATGTCGCTGTCCTGCAGCTCGACGAAGCGCTTGAGCGCGCCCAGATAGTTGCCGAGCGTCAGCGCGCCGGTCGGCTGGACGCCCGAAAAGACGCGCGGTGTGTGAGCCATGTCCCGTCCCCGTGGAATGCGTTGGCGTCTCTAGGCGCGGCGGCAGGGAGGGTCAAGCGCGGCCCGTGCGGCCGTCGCCGCCCTTCCGCATGCCGGGTGCGGCGCGTGTCCCGGCCGGCATTCACGCCGCCTTGACCCCGGCGACGTATCACCACCGTCACAGGGCAAGCGGCCGGTCGTGGACGGTCGCCCCCTGTGCGCGCAGAAGCGGCGTTCCGGTGATTGGCACACCGGCGCGCCACCCGCCCCGCAAGGGGCACCCGCGGCCGGCCGGCCGTGCTTCTTTCGTGAGACCCGGGCCGCAGCGCCGAGGGCGCCGGATTCCCGGGCACGCAGGACAGAGGGCAGGCGCCATCAGGCGCTCAGGTCCCTCCCCGCACGAGATCTCCCGACGATCGGACACCCGGAACCCGGGCGCGCCGCGCCCTGGCGCGTCCGCCCGGCCTCGTCCGCCTTGCCGGCCTGCCAAGGCCGCGGCGCGGGAAGCTGCCCGGCCCCCCGACGCCCTGCCGCGTCAGTTCGCCGACAGGCGCACCTTCGGCCGATAGAAGATATGTCGGCCGATCTGCGCCGTGCGGACGTATTTGCGCGACCAGCTCGGGCTCACGGCGGTGCTGTGGAAGTACAGCGCATCGTCGGTCAGCGTGCGCGGCTTGCCCTTCAGCATCAGCCAGGCGATCTTGCCGATCCGGTCGTAGACGGGACGGTTGGCGATGCGGTTCTTCAGCCCGTCGCAGTTGTACGAGAACTGGCAGGCGCGGCCGCTGTTCGCGCCCTGCCCGACGACGCCACAGACGGTGTCCGGGTACTGCCGGGAATCGACGCGGTTCAGGATCACCTCGGCGACGGCGAGCTGGCCGTCGACGCCCTCGCCGCGCGCCTCGAAATACATCGCCTCGGCCAGGCACTTCCAGGCGGGCGTCTCCTTGCCGACCACGACGCGGTCCAGCGCCCGGCGGTCCAGATGATCGCCCAGGCTGGCCAGCAGCTGCGCCGAGGTCATCGCCCGCTGCGCGCCGCCGACGCTGCGCGCCGCATCGACGTCCTGCGAGTTCAGTGCCTTGATGGCGGCGCGCGTCCGGCGCTCGGCACTCGCGACGCCGTCCTCGGTCGGGTCGATCCGACCCAGCTCGTGCCTGGCGGTGAAGGCGCTGAGCGCCGCTGCCTCGCCGTCCATGGCGTCGGCCACTGCCCCGACATAGGCGGGTCCGCGAGGCTCGCCCGCGTGAATGTCGGGGCCGCGATGGCCGGGAATGCGGTCGCGCATCGTGTCGGCCGCCGCCTGTGCTGTCGGGGCCAGCATGGCGGCCAACAGGACAGAGGTTCCGAGGGCCGCCAATCGGCGGCCGGGTCGGCTTCTCTGCATTGTCTCTCTCCTTCGTTCCGTCCTGCCGGCCCCGGGCCTCGCGCCTGCCCCAACCTCCACGCGCCGCGTGGCCGGCATCTCGCATCTCTCTCCCGCGGAGCCGCCTCATTTCGCCGGTCGCATCACGGCGACGGGCGGCGGACGGCACTCACGTGAGGCGGTCTTGGCATTCCCTTCGCGTCAGGGGAAAGCCGACAAGATTGCGGCAGAAAGACGCGATTCCAGCATTTGTAAGGCAGAGAAGGGATTTTCGGACAAGTTATCCACAGATTTTTTGCGGATGAGACGCAAGGTTTCGGAACCAAAGCGGCTCGCGAGGTGCTGTTCGGCCCACTGATTCGCCTGCGCCCGGTGCCGCGCGGCGGGGTCTCCCAAGCCCTCCGCGGCGGTCCCGAGCGCCTGGGCAAGGGCCGCGATTCCCGCCCCGGTTGTGGCCGAGCAGGGCACGACCGGGGGCACGCGGGACGACATCGAGAGCGCCGCCGTCAGCCCGGCCCGCGTCCGCGCCGCCGGCGCGCCGAGGTCGGCCTTGGTGACGGCGACGACGTCCGGGATCTCGAGCACGCCGGCCTTCATGTGCTGCACCGTGTCGCCGGCGCCGGGCGGCACGCAGAGCGCCACAAGATCGGCAAGGCCGGCGATGGCGGTCTCGGACTGGCCGACGCCGACGGTCTCGACGATCACCCGGTCGAACAGCGCGCGCAGCAGCACCATCGCCGGAAAGGCCGCCGCCGCCAGCCCGCCCAGCCGGTCGCGCGCCGCCAGCGAGCGCACGAAGGCGCCCGTGTCGGCCGGATCGGTGCCGAGCCGGGTCCGGTCGCCCAGCAGCGCCCCGCCCGAAGTGGCCGAGCTGGGGTCGACGGCAACGACTCCGACGGTCAGCCCGGCGGTCCGCCAGTGCCGGATCAGCGCGCCTGTCAGCGTCGACTTGCCGGCGCCCGGCGGGCCGGTCAGGCCGAGGGCCAGCCCGCGCGGCCGGGCGAACGCCTCGTCCAGCAGCGCGGCGGTCGCGGGCGCGTCCGGGCGCGCCTCGACATCGGCCAGCGCCGCGGCCAGCGCCCGCTTGCCGCCCGCGGCGACGTCGTCCAGCGTCACGGCACCCGTCAAAGCGCCTCCGGCGCCTCCCGCGCCGCGCGGCTCCTGATCGTCGCCTGCGCCGCCGCCAGCCGCGCCACCGGCACGCGGTAAGGCGAGCACGAGACATAGTCGACGCCGGCCCACTCGCAGAATTCGATCGAGCGCGGGTCGCCGCCATGCTCGCCGCAGATGCCGATCGAGATGTCCGGCCGGCGGGCGCGGGCACGCTCGATGGCGATCTTCATGATCTCGCCGACTCCGTCGATGTCCAGCGTGTGGAACGGGTCGTGCGGAAAGACGCCCTGGCTGACATAGTCCGGCATGAACCGCCCGGCATCGTCGCGGCTGAGGCCGTAGAGCATCTGCGTCAGGTCGTTCGTGCCGAAGCTGAGGAAGCCGGCGTGCCCTGCGATCTCGCCGGCGCGGAGGCATGCGCGCGGCGTCTCCATCATGACGCCGACGGTGTATTCGACCATCGCGCCCTGCTCCTCGCGGACGGCCTCGGCGACGCGGTCGATGGTGGCCGACAGCACCTCGAGCTCGCGCACCGCCGAGACCAGCGGGATCATGATCTCGGGCCGCACCGGCGAGCCGGTGACGCGGCCGGCCTCGATGGCCGCCTCGAAGATGGCGCGCGCCTGCATCTCGTAGATTTCCGGGTAGGCGATGCCGATGCGGCAGCCGCGCTTGCCCAGCATCGGGTTGAACTCGTCCAGCTCGGCGGCGCGTGCCTCGACCTTGGCGACCGGCACGTTCAGCGAGGCCGCCATCTCGCGCATCTCGGCCTCGCCATGCGGCAGGAACTCGTGCAGCGGCGGGTCGAGCAGGCGAACGGTGACGGGCCGGCCGGGCATCGTCTCGAACAGCGTGACGAAATCGCCCTTCTGCATCGGCAGCAGGCGGGCCAGCGCCGCGCGCCGCTCCTCCTCGCTGCCGGCCAGGATCATCTCGCGCATCGCCGTGATACGGCCGCGCTGGAAGAACATGTGCTCGGTGCGGCAGAGGCCGATGCCCTGCGCGCCGAAGCCCTCGGCGGTCGCGGCGTCGCGGGCCGTGTCGGCGTTGGCGCGCACGCCCATCCGGCGCACCTCGTCGGCCCAGTCGAGCAGCGTCGCGAAGGCGCCCGTCGCCTCGGGCTGCACCATGGCCACGGCGCCGGCCAGCACCTGGCCGGTCGTGCCGTCGACCGTGATGACGTCGCCCTCCCGGAACCGCCGCCCGTCGGCCGCGTGCAGCGTGCCGGCGGCGCGGTCGAGCACGAAGCCGCGCGCGCCGACGACGCAGGGCTTGCCGAGCCCGCGGGCGACGACCGCCGCGTGGCTGGTCATGCCGCCGCGCACGGTCAGCACGCCGCGGGCGGCGTGCATGCCGCGGATGTCCTCGGGCCCGGTCTCGACCAGCGCCAGGATGGCGCTGCCGTTCCGGTGCGCCGCCGCCTCGGCCGCGTCGGACGAGAAGACCAGCGGCCCCGACGCCGCGCCCGGCGAGGCCGGCAGCCCCTCGCCGGCCAGGTCGCGCGGCGCGGCGCGGTCGATGGCGGGGTGGAGCTGTTCCTCCAGGTGCGCCGGGTCGACGCGCATCAGCGCGGTCTCGTGGTCGATGGCGCCGCACTCGGCGAGGTCGACGGCGATCTGCACCGCCGCGCGGGCGCTGCGCCTCGCGCGCTTGACCTCCAGGACGTGCAGCCGGCCGCCGGAGACCGTGAACTCCAGCGCGACCGCGTCGCCGACCGTCATCTCCAGCTTCGTGCCGGCCTCGCGCAGCGCCGGCACGGCGCCGGGCGCGACCTCCTCGAGCGCCGGCTCGTGCAGGCCGAGCGCGCGGCGCTCCTCGGTGGTGATGACCTGGGGCGTGCGCAGGCCCATCAGCGCGTCCTCGCCCTGCGCCTGGCTGAGATAGCGGCCGGTCAGGCAGGGCTCGCCCGTCGCCTCGTCGCGGAGCTGCGCGACGCCCGCACCGCAGGGGCCGTCGCCGAGCCCCAGCACCATCGACTGCACGATGATGCCGAGAGGCGCGTCGGCGGCCCCCAGCGCCACCCGGCGCGCCGTCGCACGCCGCCCGTCCCACAGCGCCGGCAGCGCACTGAGCGCGCCGTCGAGCTGGGCGCGCGCGTCGTCGGGAAACGGGCCGGCGCCGGCCTCGGCGATCAGCTTCAGGCAGGTGTCCGCCAGCTCGGCGAGCTGGGCTGCGTTCAGCTCGGTCTCGCTTTCGCAGCCGGCATAGCGGAGCGCGTCGTGCAGGGCGTATTCGAACTCCTCGCCCTCGACCCCCAGCGCCGCGGCGCCATAGGCCTGGATCAGCCGGCGGTGCAGGTCGCGCGCGATGCGCTCGCCATGCCGCGCGGCCAGCGCGGGCAGGGTGGCCGAGGTGACGCCGATGTTCAGGATGGCGGGCGCCATGCCGCCGGCCGGCAGCTCGGCGGCGGGCCGGACCGAGAGCAGCAGCGGGTCGTCGCCGGCGCCGAACCGCCGCCCCGCCGCGTCTTCCAGCCGCGCCAGCGCCGCGGCGGGGTCGCCCTCCCAGCCGGGCGGCAGAGCGAAGCCCGGCGGCACCGGCAGCCCGGCGGCGTGCGCCGCCGCCAGCAGCGCCGCCTTCTCGCCATGCACGGCGGCCGTGGGCGGGTCCCCGGCGAGCGCGATCCAGCCGATCTCCATGGCGCCCTCTTAGCGGCCCGATGCTGCACCGCACAAGGGACCAGTTCCGCCGATAACCCGGTCCGGTGCGCCAGGCACGGTCTGCCGTCGGCACCCGGTCCGTCTGCACTCAGACCGACGGGGGCACCTGCGATGCCTCCGGCTCAGTCGGGCGTCAGCATGTAGCCGGCGCCGCGCACCGTCTGCAGGTAGCGCGGGTTCTTCGGGTCGCGTTCGATCTTGCGGCGCAGCCGCGTGATCTGCACGTCGACGGCGCGCTCCTGCACCTCGCCGGTCGTGCCGCCCAGCTCCTCGGCCAGGCGCACGCGGCTGACCGGCTCGTTCGGCTGGCGCGAGAAGACGCGCATCAGCGCCTGCTCGGTCGAGGTCAGCCGAACCGCCTGCTCGCCGCGCGTCAGCTCGCCGCGCATCACGTCATAGCTGGTCTCGCCCAGCGTCAGCGTGCGCGGTCCGGCGGTGGGCGGCGAGGGCGGCGCGGCGCGGCGCAGGATCGCCGCGACGCGCAGCAGCAGCTCGCGCGGCTCGAAGGGCTTGGGCAGGTAGTCGTCGGCGCCGGCCTCGAGGCCGGTGATGCGGTCTTCGGCCTCGCCGCGCGCCGTCAGCAGCAGGATCGGCGTGTCGATCCGGTCGCGGATGCGCCGCGTGAAGGCGACGCCGTCCTCGCCCGGCATCATGACGTCCAGCACGATCAGGTCGAAGACCAGGCTGCCGACAAGCCGCCCGGCATGGGCGGCGTCGCGCGCCATCGTCACCAGGTATCCGTTGCGGCCGAGGAACCGCTTCAGCAGCTCGCGAATGCGCTCGTCATCGTCGACGACAAGGATATGCGGCGACCCGGGGCCCGCCGACCTGGGGCCAGGCGACTCTGGGCCCGCCGACCCGCCGACCGGCGGGCTGCCTCCGACCGGGCTGCCTCCGGGGGGCGCGACCACGGTCAAGCGCCGCCCTGGCCGACGAGGCTCAGCACCGCGTCGCGCGCGCCCTCGTCGATCATCTGCTCCAGCACCTTGCGAAAGCCGGCCACGGCCTCGGGCCCGGCGGCGCGGTAGGCGCGCCGCACCCGCTCGCGCTGCAGGGCCGATAGCTCGCGCTCCAGCGCCTCGCCGGCCGGCGTCAGGTAGAGGTTGCGCTGGCGCCGATCCTGCCGGCCCGTCGCACTGACGACCAGCTCCTCGGCCAGAAGCTGGCGCAGCACGCGGTTCAGCGACTGCTTGGTCACCTGCAGGATCTCCAGCAGCCCGGCGACCGTGATCCCCGGCCGGCGCTTGATGAAGTGGACGGCGCGGTGGTGCGCCCGCCCCAGCCCGCGCCGGCCCAGCACCGCGTCCGGGTCGCCGGTGAAGTCGCGATAGGCGAAGAACATCAGTTCGATGCCCTGCCGGAGCTGCTCGTCCGTCAGGTAGAGAAGCTGGTCGGCACGCGAGACCGACTGCGCCCCCGCAGGTCCGTGCCCCTGCATCCCGTGCCTCCCCGATGGTCCGGTCATCCGGCCTGGTCCGGTCACAGGTTATGTCAGCCTTGTTGACTGATCTCAAGCGCAATGTTAGCTGCGGCCTCAAGCGCGGGCAAGAATCGGTCGGCATAGGGCTTTCCGACGCAACGATCGCGCAGGGAGAAAGACGAATGGCACCTGGCAGCGGCTATGACGATCGCGACGGCTTTATCTGGCTGGACGGAGACCTGGTCGACTGGCGGAACGCCAAGGTGCACGTGCTGACCCATGCGCTGCACTACGCCTCGGCCGTGTTCGAGGGCGAGCGCGCCTATGGCGGGCGGATCTTCGAATCGGCGAAGCACTCGGCGCGGCTGCTCGCGTCGGGCAAGGCGGTCGACATGCCGATCCCCTACTCGGTCGACGAGATCGAGCAGGCCAAGGCCGTCACCATGAAGGCGAACGACCTGACGGACGCCTATGTCCGCGTCGTCGCCTGGCGCGGCGCCGGGCCCGACATGGGCGTCGCCTCGTCGCGCAACCCGATCCGCATGGCGGTCGCATGCTGGGACTGGGGCGCCTATTACGGCGACGCCAAGATGAAGGGCGCCAAGCTCGACATCTCGAAATGGAAGCGGCCCAGCCCCGAGACCATCCCCAGCCACGCCAAGGCGGCCGGGCTCTACATGATCTGCACCATGTCCAAGCACGCCGCCGAGGCCAAGGGCTGCTCGGACGCGCTGATGATGGACTATCGCGGCTATGTCGCCGAGGCGACCGGCGCCAACATCTTCTTCGTGCGCGACGGCGAGGTGCACACGCCGCTGCCCGACTGCTTCCTGAACGGCATCACGCGGCAGACCGTCGTCGGCATGCTGAAGGAGCGCGGCGTCGGCGTGAACGAGCGCCACATCATGCCCGACGAACTGGAGAGCTTCGAGCAGTGCTGGCTGACCGGCACCGCCGCCGAGGTCACGCCGGTCGGCGAGATCGGCCCCTTCAGTTTCGAGGTCGGCGCGATGGCCCGCGACATCTCCAGCGACTACGAGAAGCTGGTGCGCGGCAACCGCTGAGGTCGGAAGCCCCCCGTAGGGTGGGCCCCTCGCCCCTTCTGCCAAAGAGGTGGACCGGGGCTTCCTGCGTGCCGAAAGGGCACCAATCGTGGGGCGGGGTTCCACCCCACCCGTTCTCACGCGGCGACGCGATCGCCCTCTCTATCTTCCGTGTGGGAGCCCATGCGGCGGCTGGACGGGACAGCCGGACATCTCGGCGGGGTGGAACCCCCGCCCTGCGAGCCCGCTGATGAGCGCCGAACCGCGTCAAGCGAGGGGCGTGTGCCGCACGCACCATCGCGCCGCGATGCGTGCGGGCTCACACCCTTCCGGCCGCCGACCCGTCGTGTCGCCGGCGCGCCGCTACGGCTTCGCCGGCTGGGCGGCCTTCTGCTGCGCCTCGATCTTGCGCCATTGGGCGACGTTGCGGTTGTGCTCTTCCAGCGTCTTCGAGAAGACGTGCCCGCCCGTGCCGTTTGCGACGAAGTAGAGCCAGGCCGTGTCGTCCGGGCTCGCCGTCGCCATGATCGCGTCGCGCCCCGGGTTGCAGATCGGCGTCGGCGGCAGGCCCTGGCGGGCGTAGGTGTTGTAGGGCGTGTCGGCGGCGAGCTCGGACTGCTTAAGCCCGCGTCCCAGCGGTCCCTGGCCCAGCGTGATGCCGTAGATGACCGTCGGGTCGCTCTGCAGCTTCATTCCCTTGCGCAGCCGGTTGACGAAGACCGAGGCGACCTGGCGCTGCTCGCCCGGCGTCGTCTCCTTCTCGACGATCGAGGCCAGCGTCAGGAGCTGCTCCTTCGATCTCGACAGGCACGTCCGGGTCGCGGGTCTCCCAGGCCTCGTCCAGCACCTTCTGCATGGCCGCCTGCATGCGGCCGATCACCTCGGCCCGCGTGTCGCCGCGGTTGACGTTGTAGGTCTCGGGCAGCAGCGAGCCCTCGGCCGGCGTCTCCGTGATCTCGCCGGCCAGGAAATCGTTGTCTTCCAGCAGCTTGACGATCTCGGGCGTGGTCCAGCCCTCGGGGACCGTCACCTGGTACTGCACGTTGCCGCCGGTCGTCAGCAGCGCCAGGATCTGCTCCATGCTGGCGCCGGGCTGGATCTCGTACTCGCCGAACTTCAGCTCGTCGGCCTTGCCGGAATAACTGGCGGCCAGCCGGAACAGCCAGGCGCCGTCGATCGCGCCGAGCGCCTCCAGCTTGTCGGCGACCTCTCCCATGCGGGCGCCCTTCTCGACGGTCAGGCGCACCGGTTCGGTCGCAGGGCCGGGCGCCGCGACGTCGCGGCGGGCGAGCTGGTAGCCGGCCAGCACGGTGATGCCGATGACGAACAGCACCGTCAGGAGGTTGGCGGCGAGGTTTCGCATGGGGTGGTGCGCGTCTCCGCTGGGGCTCGGGGCCAGGCTCTCAGCTCTCGGGCGGGGCGCCGAAGATCACGCTGGCGTTCGTGCCGCCGAAGCCGAAGCTGTTCGACAGCACGACCTTGACCTCGCGCTCGCGCTTCTTCAGCGGCGCAAGGTCGATGGCCGTCTCGACCGAGGGGTCCTCGAGGTTCAGCGTCGGCGGCGCCACCTGGTCGCGGATCGCCAGCACCGAGAAGATCGCCTCGATTGCGCCGGCAGCGCCCAGCAGGTGGCCGGTCGACGACTTGGTCGAGCTCATCGTCACGCGCGAGGCGGCGTTCGAGCCGAGCAGCTTCTCGACCGCCTTCAGCTCCAGCTCGTCGCCCATCGGCGTCGAGGTGCCGTGCGCGTTGATGTAGTCGACCGCTTCCGGTTCCAGCTTGGCCGAGCGCAGCGCCGCCCGCATCGAGCGGAGCGCGCCGTCGCCCTCGGGATGCGGCGCGGTGATGTGGTAGGCGTCGCCCGACATGCCGTAGCCCAGCCACTCGGCATAGATCTTGGCGCCGCGCGCCCGCGCGTGCTCCAGCTCCTCCAGCACCACGACGCCGGCGCCCTCGCCCATGACGAAGCCGTCGCGGCCGCGATCGTAGGGGCGCGAGGCCTTCTCCGGCGTGTCGTTGTAGCCCGTCGACAGCGCCTTGCAGGCCGAGAAGCCGGCGACCGCCAGCTCGTTGACCGGCGACTCGGCGCCGCCCGCCAGCATGACGTCGGCATCGCCCAGCATGATCAGCCGGGCCGCGTCGCCGATGGCGTGCGCGCCGGTCGAGCAGGCCGTCACCACCGAGTGGTTCGGCCCCTGGAAGCCGTAGCGGATCGACACCTGGCCCGAGGCAAGGTTGATCAGCGCCGCCGGGATGAAGAACGGGCTGACGCGGCGCGCGCCCTTCTCCTTCAGCGTCACCGCCGTCTCGGCGATGGTCTCGATGCCGCCGATGCCCGATCCGATCATCACGCCGGTGCGCTGGCGCTCCTCGGGTTCCTCGGGCCGCCAGCCGGCGTCGTTCACCGCCTGCTCGGCCGCGGTCAGCGCGTAGGAGATGAAGCGGTCGATCTTGCGCTGGTCCTTGGGCGCGACCCAGTCGTCGGGGTTGTAGGTACCGTCCGTCCCGTCGCCGAGCGGGATCTCGCAGGCGATCTGGCAGGGCAGGTGGCTGGCGTCGAAATGCTTGATGCGGCCGGCGCCGGATTTGCCGTCGAGCAGGCGCTTCCACGTCTCCTCGACGCCGCAGGCCAGCGGCGAGACCATTCCGAGTCCGGTGATCACGACACGGCGCATTGGCGTCCTCCCGAAAGCGGTGCGGGCCGGGAACGGGTCCCGGCCTGTATAGCCCAGCGGGTCAGTGCATCAAACGAAAACGCGGCCGGGCGGCGCTCGTCACCGGCCGCGCGCATGGTCCGACCAGGGGTCAGACCTTCTCCGAGATGAACTTGACCGCGTCGCCGAAGGTCTGGATCAACTCGGCGGCGTCGTCCGGAATCTCGATGCCGAACTCCTCCTCGAACGCCATCACCAGCTCGACAGTGTCGAGGCTGTCCGCGCCCAGGTCGTCGATGAACGAGGCGCTGTCGACGACCTTGTCCTCCTCGACGCCCAGATGCTCGACGACGATTTTCCTGACGCGATCCGCGATGTCGCCTTCAGCCATGCCTTCACCTCGTTTGATCCGGCCGGTCCGGCCGCCGTTGGATATCGTTGCTGCTCTGACCCGCCGGTACGGCATCCGAGGCGCCGAGCCCCCGCCAGATAGCCCGGCCGTCCGATAGCAGCAAGTCCGGAGCGACGCAAATCCCGTTTCGCGCGAATCTGGATGGCGTCGCCCCGCACCGCTCAGATCATCGCCATGCCGCCGTTGACGTGCAGCGTCTGGCCCGTGACATAGCCTGCCTCGGGGCTGGCGAGGTAGAGGACGGCGGCGGCGCAGTCGTCGGGCAGGCCCATGCGGCCGGCCGGGATCTGGCCCATGATGCGCGCCTTCTGCTCGTCGTTCAGCTTGTCGGTCATCGCCGTCTCGATGAAGCCGGGCGCCACGCAGTTGACCGTGATGCCGCGGCTGGCGACCTCGGCCGCCAGCGATTTCGACATCGCCGTCAGCCCGGCCTTGGCCGCCGAGTAGTTGCCCTGGCCGGGGTTGCCGGTGTGCCCGACGACCGAGGTCACGTTGACGATCCGCCCCCAGCGCGCCTTCATCATCGGCCGCAGCACCGCCTTGGACAGCAGGAAGGCGGCCGTCAGGTTGACGGCCAGCACGCGCTCCCATTCCTCGGCCGACATGCGCATGAACAGGTTGTCGCGCGTCAGCCCGGCATTGTTGACCAGGATGTCCAGCCCGCCCATCGCCTCGGTGGCCTGCTTCGGCAGTGCCTCGACGGCCGCTGCGTCCGACAGGTCGGCCGGCGTGACATGCGCCCGCTCGCCCAGCTCGGCCTTCAGCGCCTCCAGCGCCCCGGCCCGCGTGCCATGCAGCGCGACCGTCGCACCGGCTCCGTGCAGCGTGCGCGCCACCGCCGCGCCGATGCCGCCCGAGGCGCCGGTGACGAGCGCGGTCTTGCCGGTCAGGTCGAACATGCGAACTCTCCTCGTGTGGTCCTGCCCGATGCGGGCCGAAGAGCCTTAGCCGCTCGGGCTGCGTCCGTCACCCGCCGGAATGGTCGCCGGGCGGCTCCTCGGCCAGCTTCCTCTTGAAGAACGACGGCCAGTTCCCGTTCTCCGATCTCTATTCGATGATCGACGGGCGCGGTAAGACGGCGCGCGCTCACGGCGGCGAGGGAATGCCGGTCTGGGGCAACTACTTCTCGCGCAAGGCCATGGCGGAGGCAGGTGTCGGACGGCGCCAGCGAGCAGATCGTCCGGGGACGCATCCTGTCGATCGTCTACTTCCTGCAGTCGATCAAGGAACGCTGAGGCGCGCTGTCGGGCGCGTCGTCTCACGGCCGCGCCCGGCAGCGCCGCGCCCGTTCTTTGGGTCGGGGGTGGGGACGTCCTGGCCGGGCCTGCCGACCGCCTTCGGAGGCAGGGCGGGCACACCGCGTCTCGCCGCCCTCCGATTCGGGCAGTTCCCTGTCAGTCCTTGACCAGCCGCACAGTGCCCGGGTTCAGCCGAACGACGTTCGTAAATCTTCCGGATCAGCACCGCCACATTGGTGCGGGGGATGATCACCACGCTGTCCTCGTCCTCGTATTCGTCGCGCTGCTGCCGGATGACAAGGTCGCCGTCGATATTCAGGTAGACCGCGACCGAGGCACTCGACTGAAAGACGAGTTCATCCGTGCTGTTCGACCAATCAAAATCCGCCACCGACTTCTCCTCGGCCGGGATTTGCTACCCAGCAATTAGCTCCGCCAGCCTCTTCACGTCCTCTGGTCCATTGACGGAAACGGCCGAGACCCCCTTTTCGATCCGTTTTGCCATGCCGGAGAGCGCCTTGCCGGCGCCGATCTCGACGAATTCGGTCACGCCCTGCGCCGCCATCCAGGCAACGCTCTCGCGCCAGCGCACGGTGCCGGTGACCTGTTCGACCAGCAGCCGCTTGATCTCGGCCGGGTCCGTCACCGCCTCGGCGCGCACGTTCGCGACCAGCGGCACGGCAGGCGCGGCCAGCGCCACCTCGGCCAGCGCCTCGCGCATCCGCTCGGCGGCAGGCGCCATCAGCGCGCAGTGGAAGGGCGCCGAGACCGGCAGCATCAGCGCGCGCTTCGCCCCCTTCGCCTTGGCCAGCTCGGCCGCCCGTTCGACGGCCGCCCTGGTGCCCGAGACGACGACCTGCGCCGGGTCGTTGTCGTTCGCCGCCTGGCAGATTTCGCCCTGCGCGGCCTCCGCCGCGATCGCGGCGACGGCGCCGAACTCCAGCCCCAGGACGGCGGCCATCGCGCCGGTGCCCACGGGCGTCGCCTCCTGCATGGCGCGGCCGCGGATGCGCAGCAGGCGCGCCGCGTCGGCCAGCGACAGCGACCCCGCGGCGCAGAGCGCCGAGTACTCGCCCAGCGAGTGACCGGCGACGAAGGCCGCGGCCGCGATGGTCACGCCCTCGGCCTCCAGCGCCGCCATCGCCGCCATCGAGGTCGCCATCAGCGCCGGCTGGGCGTTCGCCGTCAGCGTCAGCTCGTCCTGCGGTCCCTCGCGGATCAGCCGCGACAGCGACTCGCCCAGCGCCTCGTCGACCGCCTCGAAGACCCGGCGCGCGGCGGGATAGGCCTCGGCCAGCTCGGCCCCCATGCCGACCGCCTGCGCGCCCTGGCCGGGGAAGGTGAACGCCCGCATATGTCTCCTCCCTCGCTTTGGCCGGAAGACGACTCCCCCCGGCGATGAATGTCAAGGCATGGCCCCTTGCATCCCCGGCTGCTAAACACAGGTGAAGAAAATGGGGAGCGAGATGCCCGACGATTCCGCTGCCAGCACTGCGATCGCCGTGACCGGCTGCTCCGGCCGCATGGGCCGAATGCTGGTGCAGGCGATCGACGAGCGCGACGACTGCCGGCTGATCGGCGCGACCGAGCGGCCCGGCCACGACTGGATCGGTCGCGACCTCGGCGAGGCGCTGGGCGGCCCGGCGCGCGGCATCGAGGTCACCGACGACCCGCTGCCGGTCTTTGCCCGAGCCCACGCGGTGCTGGACTTCACCTCGCCGGCCGCCACCGTGCAGCACGCCGACCTGGCCGCGCAGGCGCGCCTCGTCCACGTCATCGGCACGACGGGGCTGGAGGGCGAGCATCTCAAACGCTTGTCCGCCGCCGCGCGCCACGCCGTCATCGTGCGCGCCGGCAACATGTCGCTGGGCGTCAACCTGCTTGTCGGGCTGACGCGCCAGGTGGCCCGCGCGCTGGGCGAGGAGTTCGACATCGAGATCGTCGAGATGCACCACAACCGCAAGGTCGATGCGCCCTCCGGCACCGCGCTGATGCTGGGCGAGGCCGCGGCCGAGGGGCGCGGCGTCCGGCTGGCCGACGTCGCCGATCGCGGCCGCGACGGCCTGACGGGCGCGCGAGAGCCCGGCGCCATCGGCTTCGCCGCGCTGCGCGGCGGCGACGTGGTCGGCGAGCACGACGTCATCTTCGCCGGCGCCGGAGAGCGCGTCGTTCTGCGCCATGTCGCGACCGACCGGATGATCTTCGCCCGCGGCGCCGTCCACGCGGCGCTCTGGGGCCAGGGCCGCAAGCCCGGCGAGTACGCGATGGCGGACGTGCTGGGACTCGGGCAGGGGCCGGAGTGAGCGGGGGACTGCATATCCTCAAGCTCTGCGTCGGCGCGGTCTCGGTCGACGACCTGGCGACATGGCAGTCCGGCCGCATGGCCGAGCGCCGCGCCGCCGGGCAGGACCCGCGCCCGCGCCACGTCACGCGCATGTGGCCGAAGCGCGCCGACGAGATCCTCGGCGGTGGCTCGCTCTACTGGGTGATCCAGGGCTGGATCACCGTCCGCCAGGCCATCGAGGGCTTTGACGAGCAGCGCGGCGAGGACGGCATCCGGCGCTGCGCCATCGTGCTGTCGCCCGAGCTGGTAACCGTCGCCGCCCGGCCGCGCCGGCCCTTCCAGGGGTGGCGCTACCTCGCGGCCGGGGACGCGCCGCCCGACGCGCCGGGGCAGGGCCAGCCGGGCTTTGCCGAGGCGGCCGACCCGTTCGGCCTGCCGGCCGAGCTGGCGCGGGCGCTCGACGGCTTCGGCGTGGTCGGCCGCTGATGCCGGCCGCCGACATGCTGGAGGAGGCGCTCGCCCCTGTGCGCGAGAGCGCCATCTCGGCGCTCTTGACTGCGCAGGCGCGCGCCATCTCGGCCGGCGCCGAGATCGAGGCAGAGCCGGTGCGCCGCGACCCGGCCGGCAAGGTCAAGCGGCAGGGCCGGCTGGGCCTGCCGAGCCGCGGCGACCTCAGCGTGACGATGGACGGCCGCACGCTGATCCAGCGCGTCGAGGCGCGCCGCGTCACCGCCTTCCCGCCGATCGAGGTGCGGACGCGCTCGGGCTTCAACGGGTTCATCGGCCCGTTCCGCTGGGAGGACGCCGAGATCCGCTTCGAGACGCGCGGCGGCGCCCGGCCGAACTGGGCGCCGGTGCGGCTGTGGTTCCTCGAATGGTTCCAGCCCCGGCAGACGCGCCTGCAGCCCGAGCTCGGCGGGGTCGTCCACTCGCTGGAGGGCCCCGAGGACCGCGGCGGCAGCTGGCAGATCCATCTGGACTTCGGCTCGGCGCCGATCGCCGCCGTCGCCGCCCTGATCGAGTCCGCCGCCGAGACCGGCTGCGTTGGCCTGAAGATCGGCCAGATCACGGTCTAGGGTCGGGCTCCGCCCTGTCCGACGCGGGGCCCTCGCGGCGGGCCAGGCGCCGGACCCATCATTTCCGCCTTAATTTCTCTCGACCCGACCGTTCCGACAGGCTGGCTCTGTCGAACAGGTTAATGTATCCTGAAATTCAGAGTGGTTTTTATCCATCTTTTTACCCGAATATTGATCCACAGCATCTGAATAAGGGCATGACATCAAGTGTCGGAGATCGACCGCGCGCAAATCTACATAGACCAGTTCTATCGCCGGCAGACGGACCAGCTCGTGTCAATGCGCTGGGCCGTGACGACCGGTGCGCTGCAGTTTGTCACCGGCATGGCCGAGAAGGAGATCAAGACGCTCGGCGCCTCGCTCTTTTCGGCGTCGTTCTCGATTGCGGTCGCCGCGATCCCGGGTGGTTTCTTCCTCACCAAGGCGTGGAAGAAGCTGGCCCAGGTCAGGCCGATCTTTGCAGACAATCTCCAGTACGCAGTCGGCGTCGGCATCGACGCCTCGACCAAGGTCTATGGCGCGATGAGCGACGTCGGCGACCCGCAACTGTTCAGCGCCGCGCTGGTCGCGAACCTGCGGCACCTCTACTCGAAGCTGAACAACGGGATCGCGGTGCTCGAGGCCGAGCGCACCGAGGTCGAGCGGCGGCTCGTCCGGTTCGACGAAGCCGGAACTCCGCTCGTCCTCGGCAAGATAAAGTCGATACTGGGCAGCCTGCCACCCATCATGACGGGGGCGCAGCTCGACTCCCTCGTCACGTATTACGAGTACGATCTGTTTCGGGCGCACTTTAACAAGAACGTCAGGGTTATTCGTGTCGAGAATACCAAGAGGCCGACCGCTCATGAGATAGCAGGAACCAAAATCAGCTACGGCGTTTCGGGGTTCAACAGCGGGCAGCTGAAATACATCTACGCCCAATTCGGAAACGGCTTGATGGAGGATCAGCTGACGAAGGTCGTCGACGCAGCGGCGGGCGCGTTCAGGAACGCGAAGGACTATAAGGACTTCCGCGGGCGCCTAGCCAAGAACGTCAAGGATTTCGACGGCCTGGCCCTCATTCGTGCGCCGATCGATCTTGTCGATCACTGGGGCGCGGCGCTCGCGGTCGAGAAGATCCACTACCGGCACGAACCGATCTAGACCTAGGCCGCCTTTTGCCCGGCCGCGCCGGTTCGCCTCGCACAGCCAACCCGGCCTTAAACGGTGGCGAGGTCCAGTGGGGACGCAGGCTCGGGCGGCGGATCGGCGGTCGCGCCGAGGCGCGACACGCCGTGCTGGGTCTTGTCCCAGTAATAGGGCGCGGCGGCCAGCTCGACGATGGCCTTCCAGGCGGCGATGGCGCCCAGCGTCCAGTAGAGCGGCAGCCCGGGCACCCAGGCCAGCAGGCCCGGCTGCGCCGCGGCGGCGGAGCGCCACGACCGCGCAGGCCAGCATCACCGCCTGGCCTGTCGCCAGCGAGGCGCCAAGCGTCAGCGTCGCCCAGCCGGGCAGCCGGTCGCCGAAGACCGACTGGCCCGTCAGCAGCGTCGTCGCCAGCGCCGCCCAGAACAGCGGCATCGCCAGGTAGGTTACGGCCCCGCCCAGGAACAGCACGTTCAGCCCGAGGAAGCCGACCGGCCCCAGCTCGCGCCACAGCCGCCGGGGTTCCCGCATGTGGCAGAGCCATGTCAGCAGGTAGCCCTTGAGCCAGCGCGAGCGCTGGCGGATCCACGGCAGCACGCGGCAGTTCGCCTCCTCCTCGGTCGTCGAGCGGATGACCGCCGTGCGCAGGCCACGCCGCGCCAGCCGCATCCCCAGGTCGGCGTCCTCGGTGACGTTGTGCGCGTCCCAGCCGCCCAGGTCGCGCAGCGCCGAGCGGCGGAAATAGACCGAGGTGCCGCCAAGCGGGATCGGCAGTCCCAGCCGCTGGAAGCCGCGCAGCAGCACGTCGAACCAGATCGCGTACTCGATCTGGAAGCAGCGGCTGATCCAGTTCTCGCGCGCGTTGAAGTAGGTCAGCTGGCACTGGACGCAGGCGACCTGCGGCGGCGCGCCGCGCAGCGTCTCGGCCACCGCGCGCAGCTGGCCGGGATCGGGCCGGTCCTCGGCGTCGAGGATGCCGACGATCTCGCCCTCGCAGAAGTCCAGCGCCAGGTTCATGGCGCGCGGCTTGGTGCGCGGCTCGCCCGGCGGCAGGACCAGCGGGCGGATCCAGCCCGGCAGCCGGCCGGCATCGGCCACGGCGGCGACGGCGGCGCGCGTCTCGGCGTCGTCGGCTTCCAGCAGCAGCTTCACGTCCATCAGCGCGCGCGGATAGTCGATCCGCTCCAGCGCCCGGATCAGCGGGCCGAGCATCGCCGCCTCGCGGTAGAGCGGGACCAGCAGCGAGATGCGCGGCAGCCCCCGGCGGTCGGCCAGCGGTACGGCGCCCTCGGCCGGCGGCGCCGGGCCGTCGCGCTGGCGGCTGGCCAGAAGCGCCGCTGCGCGGGTCAGCGTCGTCGCGCCGTTCAGCGCCAGCAGCAGAAGGCCGGCGACGGCGAGCGCCGGGCCGGGCGCAAGGATCGTGGCGGCGGCCAGCGTCGCCAGAACCGAAAGCGCCGCCACGCGCGCGTGCCAGAGCGTGCGGACGCTCAACTCGGCCGGCGTGCGCAGCGCCGCCCGGTCGGCCAGCTCGGGCCCGAAGCGGTCGAGCAGCGCCTGGTCGACGGCCGGGCGCGGGGCGACGGTGACGAAGGCCATGCCGTGCGCGGGCGCCAGCTCGGCCAGCGCGGCGGCGGCGCCGGCGGGTTCGGACGTCGTCAGCACCTCGATCTTGCCGATGCGCCGCCAGGGCACGACGGCATGGCGCAGGTAGGTGTCGAGCGACTGCGCGTCGCCGGCGGTCGGCTGCGGCGGCTCGCGCCCCAGGTCGGTGGCGCCCAGGCCCCACTGCTCGGCCAGCGCGGCGGCGATCTCGCCCGGCGGCGTCCAGCCGCCGGCGGCCAGCACGTCGCCCAGCCGCGCGCCGCTGAGGCGCTGCTCGGCCAGCGCCCGGTCCAGGTCGACGGCCAGCAGGGCACCCCGGTCGCGCAGGATGCGGCCGAGCTGCGGCACGCCGGCGCGCGCCGGTCCGTGCCGGTGCGCCCGTGCCTCCGGCGCCGCGCTCATCCGGTGCGCTCCGGGGACCGCGGCCCGGAGCGCTCCGTGCAGCGTTCGGGGCGGTGCCCCCTGTTGTGCCCCCGGTCACGCAACCGACAGCGCGCGCAGGCCTGCCTGCAGACCTGCGCGCAGGCGGCGCCCGGACACCATGCCTTTGGTCGCGGACTGCCAACCAGTCCCCTCCACCTGCTGCGATGCAGATTTATTTTGAATTGGCACGGTTAATGCGCGTTAACCGGAGGCCGGCGGCCCTCAGCCGGCCAGCCTGGCGGTCTCGGCCCCGGTGGCGCGGGCCAGACTCGGCCGGCGCGATGGCAAAGACGGCGTCCGGCGCGCCGGCGGCGGCCCAGACGACGGCGTGGGCCATCAGGTCGCGGTCGATCAGGATGCGCGGCGCCTCGAGATGGCCGATCGGCGCGACGCCGCCGATGGCGAACCCGGTGCGGGCGCGCACCTCGTCGGCATCGGCACGGTCCAGCGGCTCGCCGGCGGCCGCCGCGGCGAGCGCCGCGTCGACACGGTTCGCGCCCGAGACCAGCAGCAGCACCAGAGCACCCGAGTCCCGGCCGCGGAAGATCAGCGACTTGACGATCTGCCCGACGGCGCAGCCGCAGGCCCGCGCCGCGTCCTCGGCGGTGCGGGTCGAGGCGCCCATGCGCCGGACCTCGATGGCGAGACCCAGCGTGGCGGCGGCCTGCTCGACGCGACGGACGGACTTGCTCAGGACGGTGCCCCCGGGGCCGGGCAGGCCCACGGCATGGTCTTGACGCGGCGCCGGACGGCGATCAAGAGCGGCGCGCGGCCGCTCGCGGGGCAGGGCTGGACAGCGCCGCCATTGCTGCGATCCCCGCGCCGCTGTCACGATGACGCGGAGGCGGGTGCCGGCGGCCCGGCCGGCCGGGCGAACCAGCCACGAAATTCCCAGCCGTGACGCCGGGCGAGGGTTGCCCGCCCCCGTCCGGCGTGCTCTGGGTGGAGAAGACGCACGGTGCGGCCCATGCCGGGGCACCGGGTCGACCTTGGAGGAGGGACCATGAAGCGACTTTCGATCACCGCCCTGAGCGTTCTGTTCGCCACGCCGGCGCTTGCCCATGTCGGGCCGGGCGCGCACGGCTCGCTGACGGCGGGGCTGGCGCATCCGCTGGCTGGCGCCGACCACATGCTGGCCATGCTCGCCGTCGGCCTCTGGGCGGCGAGCATGGGCGGACGCGCGCTGTGGCTGGTGCCGGCGGCCTTTGTCGGCACCATGCTGGCGGGTTACGGGCTGGCGCTGGCCGGCCTCGCGCTGCCGGCGGTCGAGCCGGTGGTGCTGGCCTCGACCGTCGTGCTGGGGTTGGCGGTGGCGATGGCGGCCCGCCCCTCGCCGGCGGTCGCGGCGACGCTGGTCGGCGGCTTCGCGCTGTTTCACGGTCACGCGCACGGCACCGAGCCGGGAGCCAGCGGCGCTCTGGCCTTCGGCGCTGGCTTCGTCGCCGCGACGGCGATGCTGCACGCGGTGGGCGCCGGGCTGGGCCTGCTGCTGGGCGGGCGGGGCAAGCTGCCCCGGCTGCTGGGCATCGGCGCGGCGCTGGCCGGCGCAACGCTGATCGCCGGCTGAAGCGGCGGGCGCGCCGCTCGGCGGGCGCCATTCTGCACGGTTGACGGCCCAACTGACCGGCAGGCGAGGGCTTCGTGCTCGCCCGCCACCTGCTTACGCGGCCGGCGGCGATCCGGGCATCGACCCTCAGCGCGCGCCCGGTCGTCAGCCGGTCGCGTTCTCCGCCGGCTTGAAGGTCATCGCCACGCCGTTGATGCAGTGCCGCTTGCCGGTCGGCGGCGGGCCGTCGTCGAAGACGTGGCCCTGATGGCCGCCGCAGCGCGCGCAGTGCACCTCGGTGCGCGGCAGGAAGACCAGGTAATGGTCATCCTTGTAGCCGACCGCATCCTCGCTGATCGGCTGCCAGAAGCTGGGCCAGCCGGTGCCGCTGTCGAACTTGTTCTCGGACGAATAGAGCGCGAGGTCGCAGCCGGCGCAGTGGAAGGTGCCCTTGCGGTGCTCGTCGTTCAGCGGGCTCGAGAAAGGCGCTTCGGTGTCCTCCTGGCGCAGCACGGCGAACTGCTCGTCGGACAGCAGCTTGCGCCACTCGTCCTCGGTGTGCGTCACCTCGAACGTGCCGTCCGTCGCCGCGCGCGCGCTCATCATGCCGCCGACCGCGCCCAGTGCCGCCAGACCGGCCGTGCCAAGCAGGAATCCTCTCCGAGTCGTCATCGCGGACCTCCCGTGTCCAAAATTCATTGACCCGAATATGTGCGACAAATCGCCCGGGCGCGACCCCGCGGCAGGTCACAATCCCGCCAGCGGCCCGGCTGCACGCGCGGGCACACGGCGCCGGGACACGGCGGCACCACGGCGAAAAGGCGGCGCGCGCGGGGAATCAGCTCAACTTGCCGGCGTATCCGCAGCGGCGCAGGTGCTCGCGGTAGTCTTCGGTCAGGATGCCCCTGCCGTGGGCGATCTGGTGCAGGTTCAGGTCGCCGCCGAAGTTGAACTCCAGCAGCACCGGGCCGTCATCGGTCAGCGCGACGTCCCATGACTGGGTGCGGATCGCCGGGAACAGCGTCGCCGCCTGCAGCACCAGCGCGCGTGTCCTCTGCAGGTCGGGGATCTCGAGATCGCGCAACGACGGCTCCTCCTGCGGGAGGCGCTGGCCGGCATTCACGACCGCCCGGGAGATTCGCCCCGAATCCGGGTCGACCGCGGCCAGCACGTTGCCCGCGCGCCAGAAATTGTCGACCACGTTCGACCCGGCCGGCATCTTCAGCACGGTCGAAAGCACCCGGGGCGCCTCGCTGGCGATGACCAGGAAGCGCAGGCTCGCGACCAGGCCGCCGGTCATCTCGGGCAGCGCGGGATGGCCCGGCAGCACGGACTGCAGCAGGTAGCCGGCGCGCGAGAGCCGGCGCATATAGGCGGTCAGCTCCTCGGCCGTGACGGCGCCATGGCCGCGGACCGAGAGCCGGTTGCCGTCGCGGCCCTCGATCAGCATCGCCCCGATGCTGAAGATGCCGTCGACAGGCTTCGCGAAGACCGGCAGGCCGGTATCCCGCAGCACCGAGTTCAGCCCCTCGGCCGAGAACTCGGCCATGCGATAGCCGCCGCGCTCGCGCTCGGCCAGCATCGCCAATGTCCGCGGCGCTGGCAGGCCGGCGCCCTGCAGGATCGTGTAGAACAGCGCCTTGTCGTGCGCCGGCGCGAACCAGGTCCGGTCGTTGCAGGCGGTGTGCATCCTGTGCTGCACCCTCTTGCCGACATAGGCGCGCGCCTCGTCCGCCGTGATTCCGGCGTCCCCGAGGCCGTAATAGCAGAACTCCGCCAGAGTTCAACCGGCCCGGGCCCGTCATGCCCGCGACGAGCACGCCGATCCAGCCGCGGTCCTGCCGGCTGGTCGACACCTCGCGGATCGCGGCGACGGTATCGACGCGCGGCGGTTTCTCCAGCGTCACGCGCCGTCTCAGATCTTCGTCAGCATCCAGCATCGGGGTCCCTCCCTGGCCAGGCTTTGCCATGGCAGGGGTTAAGCTTTGGTGCCCGTAGCCGCCGCCCGTGCTTTGCCCTGGCCGGGGTTGAGCTATGGTGCCCCGTAGCCGCCGCCCGAGGGCGTCTGCATGACGAAGACGTCGCCCGGGTAGACCTCGTGCTGGTCGTTGCCGGCGTGCTCGACGCGGCTGCCGTCGGCGCGCTCGATCCACTCGCGGCCGACCTCGCCGGGCTCGCCGCCGTCGACGCCGAATGGCGGCACGCGGCGGTGCGAGCAGAGCGTGGTGACGGTCATCTGCTCGAGGAAGCGCATCCGCCGCGTGATGCCGTCGCCGCCGGTGTGCCGGCCGCGCCCGCCGGAGCCGCGGCGGATCGAGTATTCCTCGAGCCGGACGGGAAAGCGGAACTCCAGCACCTCGGGGTCGGTGGCGCGGGTGTTGGTCATGTGCGTCTGGATGGCCGAGCAGCCGTCGAAGTCCGGGCCCGCGCCGGTGCCGCCGCAGATCGTCTCGTAGTTCTGGAGGCGCGCGTTGCCCCAGACATAGTTGTTCATCGTCGCCTGGCTGCCGGCGATGACGCCGAGCGCGCCGAAGAGCGCGTTGCACATCAGCTGGCTGACCTCGGTGTTGCCGGCGATGACGGCGGCCGGATACCTCGCGTTGATCATCGACCCCTCGGGCGCGATGATGTTCAGCGCCTTGAAGCAGCCCTCGTTCAGCGGGATGTCGCTGCCGACCAGCGTGCGGAAGACGTACATCACCACCGCGTGGCAGACCGCCAGCGGGGCATTGTAGTTATATCGGTTCTTCTCCGCCGTGCCGGTGAAGTCCACCGTCGCTTCGCGCTTTTCCTTGTCCACCCGGATCGCGACGCGGATGAACTCGCCATTGTCCAGCTCGTAGTCGTAACGGCCGTCGGTCAGCGCCGTGACGACGCGGCGCACGCATTCCTCGGCGTTGTCCTGCACGTGAATCATGTAGGCGTGGACGGTCTCCAGCCCGAAGGTGCGGATCATCTTGCCGACCTCGCGCACGCCGGTCTCGTTGGCGGCGACCTGGGCCGCCAGGTCGGCCATGTTTTCTTCGAGGTTGCGCACCGGGTACTTGCCGGATTGCAGCAGCGCCCGCGTCTCCTTCTCGCGGAACTCGCCGCCGTCGATCATCTTGAAGTTGTCGATCAGCACGCCTTCCTCCTCGATCACCGTCGAGTTCGGGCGGGGCCGAGCCCGGCGTCTTGCCGCCGATATCGGCGTGGTGCCCGCGCGAGGCGACGTAGAACAGCACCGTCTCGCCCGCTTCGTCGAAGACCGGCGTGATGACGGTGACGTCGGGCAGGTGCGTGCCGCCGTTGAAGGGCGCGTTCAGCACGAAGACGTCGCCTTGTCTCATGTCCGGGTTCAGCCGGATGATCGTGCGGATCGACTCGGACATGGAGCCCAGGTGCACCGGCACGTGCGGCGCGTTCGCCACAAGCCCGCCGGTCGGGTCGAACAGCGCGCAGGAAAAGTCGAGCCGCTCCTTGATGTTGACGCTGTAGGCGGTGTTCGCCAGCGTCGCGCCCATCTGCTCGGCGATCGACATGAAGAGGTTGTTGAAGACCTCAAGCATGATCGGGTCGACCCTGGTGCCGATGGCCTCGGCGCGCTTGAGCTTCTCGGTGCGCGTCAGGATCAGGTGGCCCCAGGCGTTGATCTGGGCGCGCCAGCCGGGCTCGACGATGTTGGTGCCGGTCGGCTCCTTGACGATGGCCGGGCCGTCGACCGCCTGGCCGGGGCGCATGGTCTCGCGGTCGTAGAGCGGCGTCGCTGTGCGCCGCCCGCCGACGACCATCTGCACGCGGTCGACGGGCTCGGGCGTGTCGTCCGTCACCGGCTGGCGGTCGTCGGGCACCTCGCCGGCGCCGCCGATCACCTCGACGGCCAGCGCCTCGATGACCAGCTGGCGCTGGCCGGCGGAGAAGCCGTAGCGCGCCTTGTGCGCCTCGTCGAAGCGGGCGCGCAGCTCGGCCTCGGAGCCGAACTCGATCTCCAGCGGCTGGTGCGAGCCGCGATAGCGCAGGTGGGCGCGGCGGATCGTCGTGATCGCCGCGTCGGCGATGCCCTGGCCGCGGACCTCCGCCAGCGCGTCCGCCGCCATCTCGCACAGCACGGCCTCGGCGCCGGCGGTCTCGCCGACCGGCTTCTCGTACTGCCGCTCGCGCAGCGCGCGGATCTCGGCCAGGCCCATGCCATAGGCCGACAGTACGCCGGCATAGGGGTGGACAAAGATCGTCTCCATCCCCAGCGCGTCGGCGATGGCGCAGGCGTGCTGCCCGCCGGCCCCGCCGAAGCAGTTGAGCGTATAGCGCGTCACGTCATAGCCGCGCTGGACCGAGATCTTCTTGATGGCGTTCGCCATGTTCTCGACGGCGATGCGCAGGAAGCCCTCGGCGACCTCTTCGCGGCGTCAGCTTCGGGTCGCCGGTGGCGGCGGCGATCTCGTCGGCCAGTGCGTCGAACTTCTCGGCCACGACGTCGGGGTCCAGCGGCTGGTCGGCGTCCGGGCCGAAGACGGCTGGGGAAATGGTGCGGCTGCAGCTTGCCGAGCATGACGTTGGCGTCGGTCACCGTCAGCGGGCCGCCGCGGCGATAGCTGGCGGGGCCGGGGTTGGCGCCGGCGCTGTCCGGCCCGACCTGGAAGCGGCCGTCCCTGAAGAACAGGATCGAGCCGCCGCCGGCCGCGACGGTGTGGATGTTCATCATCGGCGCGCGCATCCGGACGCCCGCCACCTCGGTCTCGAAGCTGCGCTCGTAGTCGCCGGCGAAGTGGCAGACATCCGTGGACGTGCCGCCCATGTCGAAGCCGATGAGGTTGTCATAGCCGGCCAACTGGCCGGTCTTGACCATGCCGACGACGCCGCCCGCGGGGCCCGAGAGGATGGCGTCCTTGCCCTGGAACAGGCGCGCGTCGGTCAGGCCGCCGTTCGACTGCATGAACATTAGGCGCGTGGCGCTGGCCGGCTCGTCGCCAATCGGGGTGTCGCTGTCGGCCGGCTCGGCGCCCAGCTCGTCGGCCACCTGGTTCACGTAGCGCCGCAGGATCGGCGAGAGGTAGGCGTCGACAACGGTGGTGTCGCCGCGCGAGACCAGCTTCATCAGCGGCGACGTGCCATGGCTGGTCGAGATCTGGCCGAAGCCGACCTCGGCCGCGATGGCGGCGACGCGGGCTTCGTGGTCGGGGTTCTTGTAGCCGTGCATGAAGGCGATGGCGACCGAGTCGATCCCGTCCGCCTTCGCCGCCTCGAGCGCCTTGCGCGCCGCGGCCTCGTCCAGCGGCGTCACCACCTCGCCCGCGGCGTCCAGCCGCTCGGGCACCTCGGCGACGCGCTCGTAGAGTAGCGTCGGCAGCACGATGTGCAGGTCGAAGAGCCGCGGCCGGTTCTGGTAGCCGATGCGCAAGCAGGTCGCCGAATCCGGCGCGTGATCAGCAGCAGCGTCCTGTCGCCCTTTCGTTCCAGCAGCGCGTTTGTCGCGACCGTCGTTCCCATCTTGACCGAGTCGACGGCGTCGGGCGGGATTGGCTGGCCCTTTTCCAGCCCAAGCAGGTCGCGGATGCCTTGCACGGCGGCGTCGCGGTAGTGTTCGGCCTCGGACAGCAGCTTGTGCGTGACGATGGACCCGTCCGGCCGCCGCCCGACGATGTCGGTGAACGTGCCGCCCCGATCGACCCAGAACTGCCACATGCCTGCCTCCCTCGATTGCCCGCCCTCGTTAGCGGAAATCGCGCCGGTGTAAACCGGCCCGAAAAGCGACGCTCGCGTTTCCGGCCGCATTGACGGCCCGGCGACGATCTGCTGGGCTGGGACACGTTTCGGGGGACCTGCATGGCCGACACCATCCTGCTGACCGGCGCCGACCTGACGCCAGCCGGCGTCGCGGCGGTGGCCGGCGGCGCGGGCGTCCGGCTGGCCTCCGACGGGCTGAAGCGGATGCGCCGCTGCCGGCTGCTGCTCGAGGCCGCGATGGCCGAGGACCGGCCGATCTACGGCGTCACCACCGGCCTGGGCCAGAGGGTCGTGCACCGGCTGGAGCCGGACGCGCGCCGTCGCATGTCGTTGAACACGGTCCGCGGGCGGGCGCACTCGGTCGGGCTGCCGATGGACGCGGGCCTGGTGCGCGCGGCGCTGTGCGTGCGGGCCAACACGCTGCTGATCGGCGCCGCCGGAGCGCGGCCCGGGATGGCCGAGCTGATCGCCGCCTGCCTGGCGGCGGGGCTGACGCCGCTGGTGCGCGAGACAGGCTCGGTGGGTGCTGCCGACCTGATGTGGGGCGGCGCGCTCGGCCTCGGCCTGATCGGCGAGGGCCAGATGACGACGCCCGCGGGGATTCGGCCGGCGGCCGAGGCGCTGGCGGCGGCCGGGCTGACGCCCTACGTGCCCGAGCCGCGCGAGGGGCTGGCGCTGGTCAGCCATTCCAGCTTTGTGGCTGCCATCTCGGCGGTCGGCGTCGCGCGTGCCTGGCGGGCGTTCCACACGGCGCAGACCGCCGCGGCGCTGTCGCTGGAGGGCTTCCGCGCCAACCTGTCGTCGCTCGATGCGCGGGCGCTGATGCTGCGGCCGCAGGCCGGCCAGATCGAGGCGGCGGCCGGGCTGATGCTGCGGCTCGAGGGATCGGCGCTGACCCGGCCGGGCGCGGCGCGGCGCGTGCAGGACCCGCTGTCTCTCCGGTGCGTGGCGCAGGTGCACGGCGCGGTGACGGCGGCGCTGGCGGCGGCGGAGGAGGCGGCGACGGCCGAGATCAACGGCGCCTCGGACAACCCGGCGGTGCTGGAGGAGACGGGCGAGATCGTCAGCCATGGCGGCTTCTTCACGCCGCACCTGACGGTCACGCTGGGCGCGCTGGCGCAGGCGCTGGTGCAACTGGCCGCGCTGCAGGCGGCGCGCATGGCAAAGCTGCTGGCGTCGCGGCTGACCGACCTGCCCGAGGGCTTCGGCGCCGAGGGGCTCGAGAGCGCCGGCATCGCGCCCGCGATGAAGTCGGCCGAGGCGCTGGTGGCCGAGATCGTCCACCTGGCCCAGCCGATGCCCGCCTTCGCCGGCTTCTCGGCCAGCGGCGTCGAGGACGTCTCGGCGCATTCCGCCGTGCCGGCGAAGGCACTGCTGGCGATCGTCGAGCGGCTGCACCGGCTGGCGGCGATCGAACTGGTGGTCGCGGCGCAGGCGGTCGAGCTGCGCGGCCTCGGCACCGATGCGCCGCGCCTGGCCGAGACGATCGGCCGCGTGCGCGCGCTCGTGCCGGCGGTGACCCGCGACCGCCCGCTCGGCGACGACATCGAGCGGCTGGCGGCCCGCGTCGCCGCGGGCGATTTCGAGCTGCCGGAGACGGAATGACGGACGCCGTCTGGGTCGAGCGGCCGACGCCGGACGGCCTCGGCGCCATGCATGTCGGCACCGCGGTCGAGCATCTGGGGATCGAGTTCCTGGACGTCGGCGACGGCCGGCTGTCGGCGCGGATGCCGGTCGACCGGCGTACGGTGCAGCCCTACGGCATCGTGCATGGCGGCGCCTCGGTCGTGCTGGCCGAGACGCTGGGCAGTTGCGGCGCCGTCCACTGCGTCGACCAGGCGCGCTTCATCTGCGTCGGGACAGGAGATCAATGCCAACCACCTCCGGCCGGCCCGGTCGGGCTGGGTGACGGGCGTGGCGCGGCCGGTCCACCTCGGCCGTCTCAGCCAGGTCTGGAGCATCGAGATCCGCGACGATGCCGGGCGGCGGACCTGCATCTCGCGCCTGACGATGGCGGTTCTGCCGAGGCGGTGAGGTCCTCACGGAAATTTGCCCCAGCCGGGGCAGGAACCGCTCTTCGAGCGACCTCGTTTATCCTCCTGCGAAACGGGATGATCGGGCACCGTCCGACCCGTCGCGTTTTCGCCAGTGAGTAAGACATGGAGTAGACTATGCGTACGATGATGAGTTCGGTCTCGGCCGTCGCAATAGCGCTGATGATCGGCACGACCGCGATGGCGGCGTCGTCGACCCTGACGACCGATCAGTCCTCGACGACCAGCCAGGGCACGTCGGCAAAGGCGGCCACGGGCGCCAGCGCCACGATGCCGCAGAGCGCCGAGAACGACACGATGATGCGCGACAGGCTGAATCAGGCCGGCGTGAAGAACCCCCAGCAGGTGACGGGTTACATCGTGACAGCGCAGGGCCCGGACGGGCAGCCTGTCGTCATGGTCGTCGGCCCCGAGAACCTGAAGGGCGCCGAGGTCAAGAACTTCGACCCGACCGACTTTGACAAGAAGCTGACCGACGCCGGCTTCAAGAACCCGACCAGGGTCGAGCACGGCCGCATGATGCGCGGCGACATGGACAAGAACGTCGCGCTGCTGGTCGTCGGCCAGCCCGGCTGGGTCAAGAGCGAGGGGACTGGCTCGAACGCCGCCTCGTACATGGCCGAGCCCGACCAGGCCAAGCTGAAGGACCAGGTCGGCAAGGCCGGCATCAACGGCGCCGACCAGTTCGGCGGCCAGGTCCTGCGCGTCGACAATGACGGGCAGCCGGCTTTCCTGATCATCGCGCCGAGCGACTTGAAGACCGGCCAGAAGGTCGACGTGAGTTCGAGCGAGCAGTCGAAGCTGGACGAGAGCGGCTTCAGCACGATGGACCAGACGAGCGACATCGTCGCGCTGCAGGGCAAGATCGGCAACAACCCGGTGATCATCTTCACCGGCCCGGGCCTGACCGAATAAGGCCCACGCCGCGCCGCGCGACCGCGCGGGCAAACGACCCATCTGCCAGAAGGGAAGGGCGGGGCGTCAGCCTCGCCCTTTCCGAGTCGACGGCGGCAAGCGCCGCCGGCGCGTGACAGTCCGCCAGACGGACCACCGGAAGGGGCAGCCTCGACGCCCCACGGCAACGCCGCCTCGCTAGAGGTCGCGCACCGCGATGCCCAGCCGCTCGCGCAGCCGCTCCGCCACGATCCGGCGATGACAGCCGGCGGCGTCGGCCTCGAGGCATAGCAGCGCCGCCGGGCGCTCGGCCACGATGGCGGCGGCGCGGGCCATGTCGTGGTCGGCCTCCGGCGTCTCCAGTTGCTGCTCGAAGATCGCGTGCATCGTCGCGATGTCGCCCTTGCGCGCCGCGTCGCGCCCGGCCTTTGGCGTGCCGAGCCCGCGCAGGTGGACGTATTCGATTCCCGCCTCGGCCAGGCCATTCGCCAGCAACGTCTTCGAGAACCCCGCCCGGCGCGACGAGGCGACGGCGCGGACGTCGATCAGAACCTCGACGCCGGCGGCCTGCAGCCGGGCGATCACCTCGGGCAGGGTGGCGTTCTCGTAGCCGATCGTGGCCAGATCGGGCATGGGCGTCCTCCGAACTTCCCCTTCCGTCAGGCGCGAAGAGGCATTAAATGCCCGCGGTCGCGCAGCCAACACGAAGCGGCCGCGCTGGAAAGGAACACTCATGGGTTATCGGATCGCCGTCGCCGGCGCCACGGGCAATGTGGGCCGAGAGATGCTGAACATCCTGGCCGAGCGCCAGTTCCCCGCCGACGAGGTCATCGCGCTGGCCTCGCGCAAGTCGATGGGAACGGAATGCGGCTATGGCGACCGGACGCTCAGGACGAAGGACATCGAACAGTTCGACTGGAAGGGCGTCGACATGGCGCTGTTCGCCATCGGCTCGGGTCCGACGAAGACCTACGCGCCGATCGCGGCCCGGGCGGGCTGCGTCGTGATCGACAACTCGTCGCTCTACCGCTACGAGCACGACGTGCCGCTGATCGTGCCCGAGGTGAACCCGGACGCGATCGAGATGTACAAGAACCGCAACATCATCGCCAACCCGAACTGCTCGACGGCGCAGCTGGTGGTGGCGCTGAAGCCGCTGCACGACCGGGCGCGGATCAAGCGGGTCATGGTCTCGACCTACCAGTCCGTCAGTGGCGCCGGCAAGGCGGCGATGGACGAGCTGTGGAACCAGACCAAGGGCCTCTACATCCCGGGCCAGGAGGTCGCGCCGACGAAATTCACCAAGCAGATCGCCTTCAACGTCATCCCGCATATCGACGTCTTCCTCGACGACGGTTCGACCAAGGAAGAATGGAAGATGGCGGTCGAGACGAAGAAGATCCTCGACAAGAAGATCAAGGTGCACGCCACCTGCGTTCGCGTGCCGACCTTCGTCGGCCACGGCGAGTCGGTGAACGTCGAGTTCGAGGACTCGCTGCCCGCCGACGAGGCGCGCGAGATCCTGCGCGAGTCGCCCGGCATCATGGTCGTCGACAAGCGCGAGGACGGCGGCTACGTGACGCCGGTCGACTGCGTCGGCGACTACGCGACCTACGTGTCGCGGCTGCGCGACGACCAGACGGTCGACAACGGCATCTCGTTCTGGTGCGTCTCGGACAACCTGCGCAAGGGCGCGGCGCTGAACACGGTGCAGATCGCCGAGCTGCTGGGCCGGCGCTGCCTGCAGAAGGACACGGCGGCATAAGGAAGAGGGTGGGCGCGCCGCCCACCCTGCGCCGCCTCAGCCGCAGGAGGTGTTCTCGCTCCGCCAGCCCGAGGCGGTCCGCTGGACCGTGTCGCGCACCGTGATGCCGCCGGCGCGGACCAGCACCTTGATGCGGTCCGGCGAAAGCGCGTTCCAGTTTCCCGAGACCGGTTCGCCGGAGAAGCGGCCCGACAGCGTGCCGTCCGGCGAGAAGACCAGCCGCGAGTCCGGGTAGTCGCCGGTGCAGTGCAGCGTCGCCCCGGCGATCGGCGAGTTCGCGCTGCCATTCGCCGTGAGCGCGACCGGCTCGACGCCCGGTCCGGGAGCTGGAGACGACCCGCAGGCGGAGAGGGCGGCAGCGGCGGCAACAAGAGTGGTGGTTCGGATCATGCTCGGTCCTCTCAAATAACTTTTCCGTCTCTATCGGGTCCGTCACTATCGGGCAGCCTCGGCCCGAACTCAATCCGTCTCGATCTCGTCCAGCAGGTGCATGAGGTGCGCGTTCACGTCCGCCGCGCATTCCAGCGTGGCGATGTGGCCGCAGTCCTGGATCACGGTCAGGCGCCCGGCGGTCAGCACGTCGACCAGCGGATCGTGCAGCTTCGGCGGGCAGACGCGGTCCTCGGCGCCGACGAGAATTTCGACCGGGTGCGGAAATCCGGCGATCAGCGGCGCCATCTCGCGCCGCGTGTCCAGCGCCCGCGCCTGCGCGCGGGCGACGGCCACCGGCGTCTCCAGCATCCGGTCGCGGATCTCGGCGCCAAGCTGTGCCGCCGCCTCGTCGTCGTGCATGAAGAAGCGGTCGGTGAAGGTCTCGACATAGACCTCCAGCCCCTGCTCCAGCAGGCCGCGGCGCCATTCGACCTCGCGCGGGCGGGCGGCGGTCGGGTCGGTGTCCATCAGGCAGGCGGCGACGACGCGCTCCGGGTCGCGGGCCATCACCTCCATCGCCACCATGCCGCCCATCGAGAGGCCGGCGATGACGAACCGCTCCGGCGCCTCGGCCAGCAGGCGGTCGGCCATGCCGCCGATCGTCTCGTCGCGCGTGGTGTCGGCGATGACGACCCGGCGCCCGGCCAGCGCCGCCAGCTGCGGCGCATACAGCCACTCGCCGGTGCAGAGGTGCCCCGGGACCAGCACGATGGCGACCATCTCTCCTCCCCAACTTCTCCTGCCGGCCGATCTGCGGCCGCGTCGTGCGACGCTCGTTGATCCCGGGCGGCGCGCGGCCTATGTCCGCCTATCAATCCGACCGAGAGGCACCATGTGGATCAAGCACATCCCCTATGACGAAGCGACCGGCCGCCTGCGCACGCTCTACGACCGCGTGAGCGGGCCCGACCGCAGCGTCGACAACATCATGCTGGCGCACTCGCTGCGCCCGCACACGATGGAGGGGCACATGGCGCTTTACAAGGCCGTGCTGCACCACTCATCGAACACGCTGCCGGTCTGGCTGCTCGAGACGATCGGCGTCTGGGTCAGCCTGCTGAACGACTGCGGTTACTGTGTCGAGCACCATTTCGCCGGGCTGAAGCGCGCAGCTCGGCGACGACCAGCGCGCCAACGCGATCCGCAAGGCGCTCGAGGCGCGCACGCCCGAGACGGCGCCCCTGACGCAGGCCGAGGTCGCGGCGCTGAACTATGCCGACGCGCTGACGGCGGCCTCGAACTTCGTCGACGAGGACGAGGTCGGCGAGCTGCGCGAGGCCGGCTGGGACGACGGCCAGATCCTCGAGATCAACCAGGTGACGGCCTATTTCGCCTACGCCAACCGCACGTGCAGGGCCTGGGCATCACGACCGACGGCGACGTGCTGGGCCTGTCGCCCGCGACCGATGGGGACGACTGGTCGCACCGCTGAGTGGGCCGGCGGCCGGCCGTCGCGCCAGCGCGCCGCCGCCTGCCGCGGTCATCCGTTATCCCCGCGAAGGCGGAGATCTCCACCGGCTGGGGGATTCCCGCCTCGCGGGAAGGACGGCCCCGCCCCGCGTGCGAAGCGGCCCGAGCCGGGGAGCCTGTCAAGGCTCCGGCGAAGCCGGACGCGCGTAGCGCGCTGGCCTTGACTGGCTCGGAGGCGACCCATCATCGAGAACGGCCGCAGGCAGGCACACCTGCCCCGGCTGTCATTGCAGCCTTCCCCTCCCACGCCCCCACGGCAGTTGCGCCGCGCGCCGCCCCGGCCGATGATCGCCGCCGAACCAACATCGAGGGGGGCGACATGATACCGGCGACCGTGGCAGGCAGCCTGCCCAAGCCCGACTGGCTGGCCGAGCCCGAAAAGCTCTGGGCGGCGTGGCGCCTGGAAGGCGACGATCTGGTCGATGCCCAGCGTCGCGCGGCGCGCGAGTGGATCGAGTTCCAGGAGGCCGCTGGCATCGACATCGTCAGCGACGGCGAGCAGTTCCGCCGGCACTTCGTGCACGGCTTCCTCGAGGAGATCGAGGGCATCGACTGGCAGCGCATGACGACGATGGGCATCCGCAACAACCGCTATGACGCGCAGGTGCCGACCGTCACCGCCGCGGTGCGCCGCCCGCGCCCCGTCCACGTCGAGAGCGCCCGCTACTGCCGCAGCGTGGCGACGAAGGGGCTGAAATTCACGCTGCCCGGGCCGATGACGATCTGCGACACCATCGCCGACGCGCATTACGGCAGCCGGCCACGAGATGGCGATGGCCTTCGCCGCCCTCCTGAACGACGAGGCGCGCGAACTGGAAGCCGTTGGCGTCGACGTCATCCAGTTCGACGAGCCCGCGTTCAACGCCTTCACCGAGGAGGCGGCGACCTGGGGCATCGAGGCGCTGCACCGCGCCATCGAGGGGCTGACCTGCAAGACCGCCGTCCACATCTGCTACGGCTACGGCATCAAGGCGAACATCGACTGGAAGAAGACGCTCGGCAACGAGTGGCGCCAGTACGAGGCGTTCTTCCCGGCGCTGAACGCCAGCCGGGTCCAGCAGGTCTCGCTGGAATGCGCGAACAGCCACGTGCCGCTGTCGATGATCGGCCTGCTGCCCGACAAGGAGGTGCTGGTCGGCGCCATCGACGTCGCCAGCGAGGAGATCGAGACGCCCGAGCAGGTGGCGGCGACCCTCCGCGCAGCCCTCGGCCACATGGATGCCGAGCGCATGGTCGCCTGCACCAACTGCGGCATGGCCCCGCTGCCCCGCCGCGTCGCCGAGGGCAAGCTGAAGGCGCTGGGCGCCGGCGCGGCGCTCCTGCGGAGCGAACTCGGCGGCTGACGGCCGGCGCGGGCGGCTCCTCGGAACCCCCGCGCTCACCGGCCGGGCCCTCCGCCCTGCCGGGCGCCGACACCCCTCCCCCGTCTCCGTAGGGTGGGGTTTCACCCCACCATTATACCCGGCACCTCCCAGCGCCGGGCGACTTCTCGGGTAAGGTAGAAAAACCGGTTTATTCAAAACCGGGCTCCGGTCTCACGCGTGAGACCGCCCTAAACAGGACTGCCGCGGAGCGCCGTCCGGCGCCTCGGTCCGAACGCGGCCAGCGGCCGCACCGGACCGCTGGCTGACGCGCCGCGTGCCGGGCACGCTATATCCGCCCCCATGTTCCTTCCCGAACCCTTCGCCGGCTGGTTCGCCGCCCGTGGCTGGGCGCCGCACCCGCACCAGCTGGCGCTGCTGGCCGAGACGGCGCCGGCGTGCCTTCTGATCGCGCCGACGGGCGCGGGCAAGACGTTGGCCGGCTTCCTGCCCTCGCTGGTCGAGCTGGCGGCGGGCGAAAGCCGCGGCCTCCACACGCTCTACATCTCGCCGCTGAAGGCGCTGGCGGCCGATATCGGCCGCAACCTGCGCGCGCCGGTGGCCGAGATGGGGCTGTCGGTGCGCATCGAGGACCGCACCGGCGACACCTCCTCGCACCGCAAGGCCCGCCAGCGCGCCGACCCGCCCGACATCCTGCTGACGACGCCCGAAAGCCTGGCGCTGCTGCTCTCGCAGCCGGACGCGGCGCGCGTCTTCGCCGGGCTCCGCCGCGTCGTCGTCGACGAGATCCACGCGCTGGCCGGCGCCAAGCGCGGCGACCAGCTCTCGCTCGGCCTCGCGCGGCTGGCGGCGCTGGCGCCGGGGCACCGGCTGGTGGCGCTGTCGGCGACCGTCGAGAACCCGGGCGAGATCGCCGCCTGGCTGTCGCCCGACTGCCGCCTCCGCTTTGCCGATCCCGGGCCGCCGCCCGATGTCGGCATCCTCGAGGCCGCCGGCACGCCGCCCTGGGCGGGGCAGGGCGGCCGCTATGCCGCCGCCGCCGTCATGCAGCGCATCCGCGAGAACCGCACCACCATCGTCTTCATCAACACCCGCGCGCAGGCCGAGCTGTTCTTCCAGGCGCTCTGGGCCGAGAACACCGACAACCTGCCCATCGGCCTGCACCACGGCTCGCTGGGTCGCGAGGCGCGCGAGCGGGTCGAGGCGGCGATGGCCGCCGGCGCGCTGCGGGCCGTGGTGGCGACCGGCTCGCTCGACCTCGGCCTCGACTGGGGCGACGTGGACCTGGTCATCCAGGTCGGCGCGCCGAAGAACGTCAAGCGGCTGGTGCAGCGGATCGGCCGGGCCAACCACACCTACGACGCGCCCTCGCGCGCGCTGCTGGTGCCGGCGAACCGCTTCGAGGTGCTGGAGTGCCACGCCGCGCTGGACGCCGTGGCCGAGGGCACGCTGGACGGCGAGCCGCTGCCGCCGGGCGGGCTCGACGTGCTCTGCCAGCACATCCTGCTGGTCGCCTGCGCCGGCGATTTCGACGCCGATGCGCTGTTCGCCGAGGTGACGCGGGCCGGCGCCTATCGCGAGCTGGCGCGCGCCGATTTCGACGACTGCCTCGCCTTCTGCGCGACCGGCGGCTACGCGCTGCGCGCCTATGACCGCTGGCAGCGGTTGCAAGCGCCGGCCTGGACGGGCGCTGGGGCCTCCGCGACCCGCGGACGGCGCGGCGCATCCGCATGAATGCCGGCACGATCATCGACACCGACATGCTGTCCGTCCGGATGGGCCGCCGCTTCGGCCCGATGCTGGGCGAGGTCGAGGAGAGCTTCGCCGCCACCCTGACCCCCGGCGATACCTTCCTGATCGGCGGCCGCGTCGTGCGCTACGACGCGACGCGCGAGACGGTCGTCGAGGTCTCGCCGTCGCCCGGCCGCGACCCGAAGATCGCCGTCTACTCAGGCACGAAGCTCGCGACCTCGACCCAGCTCTCGGCCCGCGTCGTCGGGCTGTTGTCGCAGCCGCAGCGCTGGCGCGACCTGCCCTCGGCCATCCGCGAGTGGCTGGAACTGCAGGAGCACTACGCCCGCCTGCCCAGCCCCGGCCGGCTGCTGATCGAGACCTTCCCGCGCTCGGGCCGGCACTTCACGGCCGTCTACGCCTTCGCCGGCAGGAACGCGAACCAGACGCTGGGCCTGCTGGTCAGCCAGCGCATGGAGGAGGCGGGGCTGGCGCCGCAGGGCTTCGTCACCAACGACTACGCGCTGCTGCTCTGGGGCCTCCGCGAGGTCGAGGACCCGGCAGCGCTGATGTCGGCCGAGGGGCTGACGGCGGGCTTCGAGGACTGGCTGGCCGGCAACACGGTGATGAAGCGCACCTTCCGGAACGTCGCCATCGTCTCGGGCCTGATCGAGCGCACGCCGATGCCGGGCAAGCGAAAGACCGGCCGGCAGACCAGCTTCTCGTCGGAGATCCTTTACGACACGCTGCGGCGCTATGACCCCGACCACCTGCTGCTGCGCATCACGCGCACCGAGGCGCTGCGCGGCCTGGTCGATTTCGGCCGCATCGAGGAGATGCTGGCCCGCATCGCCGGCCACATCGACGTGACCCGCGCGAGCCGCGTCACGCCGCTGGCGGCGCCGCTGATGCTCGAGATGGGTCGGGTGTCGCTGCGCGGCGGCTCGGCCGAGGAGCTGGTGCTGGCCGAGGAGGCGGCGAGCATCGCCGAACTGCTGCCGGAAATGGCCCGAGAGTAGCCGTCGCGCCGGGCACCGCGCGCCCGTGTTCCCGCAACCGCACCGTCCCCGACGCCGCAGCGCTGCGCTCGCGGCGCGCGTCCCCTCCCCTTCCGGGGGATGGACAGGGTGTCGCGGCCGGCCCCTGGCTACTCCTCGCCCTCCTCGCCGCGGCCGACCAGGTGCAGCGCCCGGGCGGCGATGCCCTCGCTGCCGCACCAGTGGATCAGCGCGTCCTCGGCGCCGTGCGTCACCCAGACCTCGCCGGCGCCGGTCTCGCGCAGGGTGGCGGTCAGCTCGTCCCAGTCGGCGTGGTCCGAGACGACCAGCGCCAGCTCGACGCCGCGCTGGCGGGCGCGCTGGCGCACGCGCATCCAGCCCGAGGCCGCGACCGGCAGCGGGTCACCCATCCGCCGCATCCAGCGGTCGTTCAGCGCGCCGGGCGGCGCCAGAACGATCTCGCCGCGCAGCTGCGAGGCCAGCGCGCCGGTCGCCTGCTCGAGCGGCCCCAGCGGCACGCCCAGCGCCTCGTAGACCTCGCAGAGCTTCACCAGCGCGCCGTGCAGCCAGATCGGCCGCGTCCAGCCCGCCCGGCGCAGCTCGGCGATCAGCCGCTGCGCCTTGCCCAGCGCATAGGCGCCGACGACGTGCGTGCGCTCGGGGAAGCGGCGGACGGAGGCGAGCAGGCGGGCGATCTCGTCCTCGACGGGCGGGTGGCGAAAGACCGGCAGGCCGAACGTCGCCTCGGTGACGAAGAGGTCGCAGGCGACCGGCTCGAAGGGCCGGCAGGTCGGGTCGGCGCGCCGCTTGTAGTCGCCCGAGACGACGGCGCGCGCGCCGCCGGCCTCGACCACCACCTGCGCCGAGCCCAGCACGTGCCCGGCCGGGACCAGCGTGACGGTGACGTCGCCGATCCTCAGCGTCCGGCCATAGTCCAGCGTCTCGACCGCGCCGAAGGCCGCCTCGCCATAGCGCGCGGCGGCGATGGCGGCGGTCTCGGGCGTCGCCAGCAGCGCCTTGTGGCCGGGCCGGCAGTGGTCGCCGTGGCCATGCGTGACGACGGCGCGCTCGACCGGCCGGCCCGGGTCGATGTGAAATCCGCCGGCCTCGCACCAGATGCCGCCGGCATCGGGGCGGAGGAGGTCGCGCGCGCGGATCGGAGAACTGGCTGGCATGGGGCGCAAGGTAGTGGCTCCCGGCCAGTCCGCCAGAGCGTCACCCGCCGGGGCGGCGTGGCGGCAGCGGCGCGGTCTCTGGAAACGGCGGGCCGACGCATCCCGGAACGCCGTCGCCCGAGTCGGCCCGCCTCGATGAACCCCATGCCGTGGCGTCTGCCTGATCTGCCGCGGCGGGCCTTGATCGGCGCCAGCGCCGCCAGCCTGTGAGGCGGTGCGAATTGGCGGGCAATTCGCGCTGTCATTCGCGCCCGCCCCGCGCGCATAGTGCGCGGAAACACGACAGGAGACTCGCATGCTCGACACCACAAAGCCGCTCTGGCAGGCCAGCGCCTGCGACATCGCCGAGGCCGTCGCCAACCGCACCACCACCGCCGAGGACGCCGTCGGCGCCGCCGTCGAGCGGATGCGGGACGTCAACGGGCGGCTGAACGCGGTGGTCGACGACCTCGGCGACGCGGCGATGGAGGAGGCGCGCGCTGCCGACCGGCGGATGGCCGACAACGGCCCGGACGGGCCTTTGCACGGCGTGCCGGTGACGGTGAAGGTCAACATCGACCAGACCGGCCGCGCGACGACCAACGGCGTCACCGCGTGGAAGGACGTCATCGCGCCCGACAACTCGCCGATCGTGCGAAACCTCAAGGCCGCCGGCGCGGTCATCATTGGCCGCACCAACACGCCCGAGTTCAGCTTTCGCGCCACCACGGTCAACGAGCTGCACGGGCGCACGCTGAACCCGTGGAACGACGAGATCACGCCGGGCGGCTCCTCGGGCGGCGCCTCCTCGGCGGTGATGTCCGGCATGGGCGCCATCGGGCACGGCAACGACATCGGCGGCTCACTGCGCTTCCCGGCCTGGGCGACGGGGGCGGCGACCGTCAAGCCGGGGCTGGGGCGGACGCCCGCCTACAACCCTTCGGCCGGGGCCGAGCGGGGCATGCTGGCGCAGGTCATGTCGGTGCAGGGCGCGATCTGCCGCGAGGTCCGCGACGTGCGCCTGGCGACCGAGGCGATGTCCCGCTACGACCCGCGCGACCCGTGGCAGGTGGACATGCCCTTCCGCGGTCCCGACGAGGGTCGCCCGCGCGTCGCGTTCACGAAGAACACCTACGAGTTCGACCTGCACCCAGCCGTCGCGCAGGCGCTGGACAACGCCGCGGGTGCGCTGTCGGACGCCGGCTACGAGGTGGTCGAGGTCGAGCCGCCCATGCTGCGCGAGGCCGCCGAGGACGGCGCCAGGTGCCTGTTCGGCGAGACCATCGAGATGCTGGGCCCCGACATCGAGAAGCACGGCTCGGACGACCATCAAGGCGATCTTCCGGGACTACACGGCGATGTTCGAGCCCTATCTCGGCCGCGAGCTGATGCTGGCGATGGCGCGCCGGGCGAAGTACCTGCGCGCCTGGACGGTGTTCATGGCAGATCATCCGCTGGTGCTGACGCCATTCATGCCGACGCCGCCGTTCCGCTGGAACCGCGACGAGGACGGCATGGAGGGCGTGCGTGAGGTGCTGGGTGCCGCGATCTACAGCTACTCGATGAACTACATGGGCCTGCCTGCCGGCAACATCGCCGCGCACTTCGCCGACGGCCTGCCGATCGGCGTGCAGATCGTCGGCCGCCGCTTTCGCGAGGACCAGATCCTGGACGCCTGCGAGGCGGTCGAGCGGAAGGCGGGCGTCATGGCCGAGCGGCTGTTCGCGATGGCGTGAGGGCGACCCGGCGCTTGGCCGGGGGAAGCAGGGGGGATGGCGTGGGGCCGCGCGGATGGGGGCACGGGCCGACAGCGCCATGCCCTGCGCGGGGTGCGGGCGGCGTCCGGTCCGGCTGTCCGGTCGGGGGGCTCGCGCTGGGGAATGGCCCGGTCGTCGAGGCATTCCGGAAAGAGCCGACCCGCGCCGTCGGCGCGGGAGAGGGTGGCTGCGCAGCCACGAGGTTTTCGTTTCGGCCCGCGAGGGACCATGACGCCGCCGGCGGATCGCTAGGCCGCCTTGGCACCACCTGCCCGGGCACGGGTCACGCTCGCTTTCGCTGGACCCGGCTTGCGCGGGCGCTTCTACGCCCGGATGGTTAAACTTCGGTTCAAATGCGGGCTTGCCGGGGGCGACGGCAGCGCTGGCCGGACCAGGCGGCGCGGCTGGAACGCGCGGAGCCCGTGAGAACAGACAGCGCAGCGCCGGCGTGGTGTCGCCCCGGGGGCCGGGACACCCGGGGTCTGTCCGGCGGTCCCGGGTCAGAGCCCCTCGATCGCCACGACCCGCGCCGGCGCTCCGTCGGCGCCGGCAAATTTGATGGGGGCGGCGACCAGGAAGGTGCGCGGGCCGGTCAGCTCGGCAGTGTTCACCAGGTACTCGATCAGCGTGACGCCGTTCCGCAGCAGGACGTCGTGCGTGACGTGCTCGGGGCCGGGGCGGATCTCGCCGTCCAGCAGGCAGCGGATCGTCCAGTCCTGCGGGAAGTCGAAGGCGCAGGCGGTCGGGCGCCGGTCCAGCAGCCACTCGGCCCCTGCGCGCGAGACGAAGGGCGCGTCGCGCCAGAACGAGGCGTCGTGCCAGTCGCGCTGGCGGTCCCAGCAACTGCGGAAGAGCGCGATCTCGCCTTCGCGCAGGTGGCCGGCGGCGCGGTCCAGCCGCTCCGGCCCGATCTCCTCGTTCGGCCGGATGCCGGCGAGGTCGATGACGGCCGCCGGGCCGACGACGCGGGCCAGGTCCAGGTCGTCCAGCGTCGGCCCGCCGGGCACGAAGTGCCGCGGCGCGTCGACATGCGTGAAGCCGTGGCACGAGGTGCGCAGCCAGCTCGCCTCGAACAGGTCGCCCTTCGCGTGGTCGCCGCGCCGGCCGCGCTCGACCGGCCAGCGCAGGTGGCCGGAGTCGATCGGCATCGATAGGTCGATCACGTTCATGTCGCGGTCTCCGTCACGCCGAGGACCGCCGGCCGGTCGGCACGGTAGCGCCCGAGCATCGGGTCGCCGGGCCGGCCGGCGACGATGGCGGCGACGGCGCCGGCGATCAGCGGCGCCAGCGTCATGCCGGAATGGGTGACGGCGACCGTCAGCCCCTCGGCCACCCGGCCGATGGCCGGGCGGTCGTCCGGCAGCATCGGGCGCGGCGTGACCGTGACGGCCTCCGGCGTCAGCGTGCCGAGGCCCGGCGCCAGCGCCTGCGCCCGGTCGAGGATGGCGCGCGCCTCGGCCTGCAGGTCGGCCCGCGGGTCGGCCCGGCTGTCGCTGCCGCCGTAATCCGCGCCGGCCAGGACGCTGCCGTCCTCGCCCTGCCAGAGGTGGAGGCCGGGGCTGCCGAGCAGCCGCCCCAGCGCAGCGGGTGCCGGCGCGCTGCGGACCAGAAGGCCGGGCTCGGTGCGCAGCCGCACGACGATGCCGAGGGGCGCCAGCAGCGCCGGCGTCGCGGCGCCGGCGGCGACGACCACCTCGTCGGCGGCCATTGTCCCGGTGCCGAGGCGGATCTCCCAGCTGCCGCCCTTCGGCTCCAGCCGCGTCACGCGGTCCGGGCGCAGCACGGCGCCCGCGGCGACGGCGGCACGGGCGAACCAGTCGGCGATGGCGCGTGGCTCGGCCCGGCCCTCGGCCGGTAGCCATAGCGCGGCCTCGGGCGGGGAGGCCAGCCCGCGTTCCAGCCGGGCGGATCGCGGCGCGGTCCAGCAGCTCGGCGGCGTGGCCGAGACCGGACAGCGTCCGCGCCATCCCGGCCAGCGCGGCCGCCGGCGCATCCCACATCAGCATGCCGGGGAAGGCGACGGGGCAGTCCGGGTGGTCGGTTGTCAGCCCGCGCCACAGCGACAGCGATGTCAGCCGGACCCGCGCGTAATGCGGGTCCTCGGCCGAGGCGGCGTTCAGCCAGCCGAACGAGCCGCGCGAGGCGACGCCGCCCGGGCGCGGGTCGAGCAGCGTGACGGCGTGGCCCTCGCCTGCCAGCGCGCGCGCGATGGCGGCGCCCAGCACGCCGGCGCCGATGACGGCGACGCGCGCCATCCGTCGGTCATTCATCTCCCGGCACGCCGTAGCTGGGCGCGCCCGACGGGTCGAGCGCACGTGCGACGTAGTCGTCGAGTTGCGGCCGGTAGATCGCCCAGGCGGCGGTGAGCGCCTCGATCGGGCAGCCCTCGGTCCAGTCGCAGCGCAGATCGGCGACCGGCCAGGGCACGTCGCGCACCAGCATCATGCCGGCCGAGCGAACCGGCCCCGCCTCGCCGCCGGCGTCCAGCGCCGCCTGCATGGCCGCGAGGATGCGGTCGCCGAGATGCCCGCGCGTGTCTTCGAACGCCTCCAGCATCGCGGCGGGCACGCGCTCGTTCGCCAGCAGGTTGCCGGCGGCGGCGGCGTCGTCGCGCCGCGCCTCGGCATGCGTGCCGAGCGTGCGACGACCGGAATGGATGCCGGTGCGCCCGTGGGAGTCGATGGCCAGCACCTGCCGGTACTCGGCATGCGGTGCGGTGCGCGCCAGGATCTCGACGGTCTCGGCGGCGGATGCGCCCAGCGCCATGAGCTCGAGCGCGCGGGTGCCGAGGCGCGGGTCGGTGACGTTCTGGCTGGCCACCGCGCCGACGCCGGCGCGGGCATGGGCGCAACGCGCCGCGACCGCCGGAGACGATGACGAGACGGCGACGCCGAACATGCCGGATTCGGCGCAGCGCGCAACGATCGAAAAGGTCACTCCTCGTCCTCGACCGTGGCGGGCGGGACGCGGCCTCGCGTCGGCTCGCGCGGGATCGCCGCCTCGGCGCCGGCCTCGGCCGCGGCGACGGCGACGTTCGGGTCCAGCTCGGCCGGGACCGGATGCTCGGGGATCACGGCCGTCGCCTCGATCTCGACCAGCCATTCGGGCCGCGCCAGCGCCTGCACGACGATGCCGGTCGAGACCGGGTGCACGCCCTTGAAGTAGCCGCCCATCGCCCGGTAGACGGCCTCGCGGTGCCGGATGTCGGTCAGGTAGACGACGATGCGGCAGAGCTGGCTGATGTCCGAGCCGCACTCGACCAGCAGGTCGCGGATGTTCTGCATGACCTTGTGCGTCTGCGCGACCGGGTCGCCGATGCCGACGTTCTCGGATGTCTCGAGGTCCTGCGCCACCTGGCCGCGCAGGAAGACGGTGGCGCCATGCGCGACGACGGCCTGGGCGAGGTCGTTGTCCAGCTTCTGCTCGGGATAGGTGTCGCGCGTGTTGAACGGGCGGATGCGGGTGTGGGTCATGGCCTGGATTTGACGCGGGCAGGGCGGCGGCGGTCAAGCCAATTCCGGGTGCGGCGAACGACCACCGGCTCCGCCCGAGCCGTTTCGCGGTCGTCGCGCCGGGCCGCGCCGTCCATGGCCGGCGCAGCCGATTTCGACCGCGCGTGCCGCGCGCTGACGGGCGGCGCTTGGGTCGACCAGGCGCTGCTTCCACCCCCCTGCACCGCCACGCGCAGAGCGCGTCGGCGGTGGCGGGGGTGGTGGCGGGCCTGGTCGCGCGGGATGCGGTGCCGTCAGGCGCCGGAGGCCGGGCGAAACAGCCTTGGCGGATCGGGGCGCGTCAGTCGAGGTCCGCGCCGAAGGTGTCGCGGCAGAGCCAGGCGAAGCGCTCGGCGGCGGGCGACAGCGGCACGCCTTCGCGGCGGACCAGCATCAACCGGCTCGGCCGCGCGGCCCAGGCGAGCGGCCGGCGCACGACGCGCTTGCCGTCATAGGTCAGGTCGCCGGCCGGCCGGCTGGCCAGCAGCGTGAAGCCCAGGCCCTGGCCGACCATGCCGCGCACCGTCTCGATCGAGCCCGAGTGGTAGGCTATCTGGGGCTCGACTCCCTGTTCGCGCAGCAGCGTCAGGAAGTAGTCGGGGCTGGGCGGCGTGGACAGCAGCACCATCGGCCGGTCCGCGAAATCGCCGGGCGACAGCGCGTCCTTCGCCACCAGCGGGTCGTCCTCGGCCAGCAGGGCGTAGGGCGGCAGCTCGGCCAGAAGCTCTTTCGCCAGCCCCTCGGCGATGTTCTCGTCGTACATCAGCGCCAGTTCCGCCTCGCCGGCGCCCAGCGCCGCGTGCAGCCGCGCCTGGTCGCCCTCGATCAGCGTCACCGCCATGCCCGGCGCCTCGTCGCGCAGACGCCGGAACAGCGCCGGCAGCGCCGAGGCGCCGACCGTGTGGAAGCAGGCCAGCGCCAGCCGGTTCTCGGCCGCCGCCCGGCCGGCACCGATCGAGCCTGCCGCCTCGATCCGCGCGGCCGCACCGTAGGCGCGGCGCGCGTAGATCAGCGGCGAGCCGCGTTCGGCGATGAAGATGTCGTCGACTTCGCCGAAGAAGACGTGGTGCGTGCCGACGAGGTCGGACGAGACCATGCGGCAGTCGAAGGCCACCAGCGGCTCGACGACGCGCGGCGCGCCCGAGGGCATCTTTTCCCACTCGGCGCAGTCGAACTTGTCGGCGACCTGCGCCCGGAACCGCCCGGCGAAGGTGTCCGAGATCCAGCTCTGGTCGTCGCGCAGCACGTTCACGCAGAAGACGCCGTTGGCCAGGATCGCCGCCGCCGTCGCGCTGTCGCGGTGGACGCAGACCAGGAGCGTCGGCGGCTCGGTGTCGGCGCTGACCGAGGTCATGGCCGAGACCGTCACGCCGGCGCGCCCCGCCACGCCGTCCGTGGTCACGACATTGACGGTCTGCGCCGCGTGGCTCATGCCCGCCAGGAAGCGGGCGCGCAGGTCGGATTCGAGGCTCATCGCGGCGTTCCGCGGCCGGTCAGGGGGACCGGTAGCGCTTCCGGTGACGCTTCCGGTCACGGGGCCGTCAGCCAGTCGCGCATCGCCGCGTTGACGGCGCCCGGCCGCTCCATGGTCGAGAGGTGGCCGCAGTCCTCGATGACGACCAGGCGCGCGTCCGGGATGCCGCCGGCGATCTCCTCGTGCAGCTCGACCGGCGTCGCCTGGTCCTGCCGGCCGCACAGCACCATTGTCGGGCACGCGATTCGGGCCAGGTCGGCGCGACTGTCGGGGCGGGTCATGATCGCCGTCAGCTGGCGCACGAACGCCTCCGGGCCGACGCTGGCGCACATTGCCCGCACCGTCTCGCGAAGCTCGGGCGAAAACGGGTTGGCGGGGTTCTGCATCGAGGGCAGGAACATCGTCTCGACGACCTCGTCGAACCGGCCTTCCTTCGCCATGCGGATCTGCACCCGCCGCGCCTCGCTTCGCTCGGGCGTGTCGGCGCGCGCCGAGGTGTCGAGCAGCGCCAGCCGCTCGACGCGGTCGGGCGCGATGCGCATGATCTCCTGCGAGACGTAGCCGCCCATCGAAAGGCCCGCCAGCGCAAACCGGTCGGGCGCCCGGGCCAGTACGGACTCCGCCATGCCGCGCATGGACTCGGCGCCCGTCAGGTCGGCGATGCGGATGTTGGCAAGGTCCGACAGCGCCTCGACCTGCGGGCGCCACAGCGGCTGGGCGCAGAGCAGGCCGGGCAGCAGGATCAGCGTCTTCTCGGCCATGCGTCTCCCTTCCGGGCGGTCAGCCCACCCGCCCCGCCAGGTAGGTCGCGAAATCGTAGATCGGGCGCTCCAGGTGGCTGAGGTGCCCCGGCCGCGCGAGGCCCGAGGACAGCCCCTTGTAGACCCGCTCGGTGCAGATCTTGTCCTCGTCATTCACCGCGTCCAGCAGCGCCTTTGACTGGGCGAACATCTCCTGCGCCTCCGGGTCGTTGACGAAGTCGGGCGACATGCCGCCGCCATAGAGGATGCGGACATGGTCGACGCCGTCCGGGTGCAGCGAGAGGTACCAGAAATAGCCCGGCGTCAGCGTGATGAAGAGCGCCGGGTAGGCGGTGATCAGGTAGGTGGTCCGCCGCCGTTCGCGCTCCAGCCGCGTGTTGCCGGGGTGCGCGACGGACAGCTTGAAGCCCGGGTCCTTGAGGATGGTGTGCCAGTTGAAGGCCGGCTCGCCGGCGGGGCAGTCCATTTCCTCGAGGCTGACATAGCCGCCGATCGTCGGCCCGTGGCAGACCGGCAGGTGGTAGGACTCCATGAAGTTCTCGCCCAGCACCTTCCAGTTGGTGTTCCAGCGATGCGTCTCCTGGAAGGTCTGGACGTAGTCCTGCATGCCGAAATCGGCGATCATCGCCTCGATGCCCGAGAACCGCTCGGCCACCGGCTGTGCGTCGGGGTTGAGCGTGACCATGATCCAGCCGAGCCATTCCTCGCAGCGGATCTGCGGCAGGCAGTAGTCGCCGCGCCGGAAGTCCTGGTTCAGCCCCATGCCGGGGGCGCCGCGAAGGCTGCCGTCCAGCGAGTAGGTCCAGCCGTGATAGGGGCAGCGGATCGTCGTCGCGTGGCCCTGGCCCTGCATCAGCACCGACATGCGGTGCAGGCAGACGTTCGACATGGCGCGGAGCGCGCCCTCGCGGTCGCGCAGCACCAAGCACCGGCTGGCCGGCGATCTCGTGGGTCAGGTAGTCGCCCGGCCCGGCCAGCTGGTCGGCGCGGCCGACGCAGATCCACTCGCGCCGGAAGATGCGGTCGAGTTCGGCCGCCAGCATGACCTCGGAGGTATAGGCCGAGGTCGGGATGGCGCGCGCCTGCTGGAAGCGCGTCGCCACCATCGCCCGCAGCTCGGCGATGGGGTCGAGGCTGGTCTGCACGTTCATGGGGCACCCCGCAGGAGACGGTCGCAGCAAGGATGCGGGCGCGCCGCCGCCAGCGTCAAGCCCGGCTCACAGCAGCAGCGAGTAGGCGCCCTCGTGGCGCAGCAGCGCGACCTTGGTCTCGATCCCGCCCGGCGCCGAGAATCCGCCGAGTCCGCCCGCGCCGACGACGCGGTGACAGGGAATGATGACCGGGATGGTGTTCCGCCCGCAGGCCTGACCGATCGCCTGCGCCGGCGCGCCCAGCTCGCGCGCGATGTCGCCGTATTCGCGGGTGCTGCCATAAGGGATGGCGCGCATCGCGGCGGCGACGGATTGCTGCAGAGCGTCGCCCGCCGGGCGGAGCGGCAGGTCGAAGACCTGCAGCCGGTTGTCGAAATAGGCGGTCAGTTGGCGTTCTGCCTCGACGAGCAGGGGCGTGTCGTCGGTGCCGCCCTGCCGCCAGCCGACGGCGATGATGGCGCCGTCCTCCTCGGTCAGGCCGAGCCAGCCGAGCGGCGTTCGGACCGACCGCGATGCCATCGCCGCCTACTCCGCCGCCCGCTTCGCCGCGTCCTTTTCGGCGAAATACCGCGTGACCGCGCTGTCGCTGGTCTCGCGGTCCGAGTGCGCGCGCACCCGGTCCGACAGCCCCGCCGACTTCTTGACGAAGTCCAGCGGCCCGTCCCAGTCGAAGTTGCGGTAGACGGCGGCCATCTGGTTGAAGCGCGGCGACTGGGCGAACATCTGGAAGGCCAGCCGATGCCCGGCGTAGTCCGACGAGATCAGGTCGCGCGCGAAGGCCAGCAGCTTGCGCCTGTCCTCGGCCACCCAGTCCTCGTTCAGCGTGTAGAACTTGTCGAGCCAGGGCTTCGTCTCGGGGCTCTCGAACGCCGCGACGTCCGGCGTCACGCAGATCTGCCCGCCGCAGAGGTCGCGGGCGATGTTCATCGCCTCGTAGAGCTGCGAGCAGGCGACGACCCGCCCCGCCATCAGCAGCGACTGGTTCGGCATCAGCAGGCCGGCAGGCGAGCGCTCGGCCAGCGTCACCGCCGCCGTCAGGTGCGCGTTGATCGTCTCGCGGTAGATCGCCAGCTCGGCCAGCCGCTCCTGCACTGCCGGCTGCTTGTCGAGCCCCGTCTGGCGCGCGTTGAAGAGCGCGGCGCCGATCAGCATGTCGGCCGTCTTGAGGTTGCGCTGGACGAAGGCGAAGGCGGAATAGCGGTGCAGCGTCGCCCGGATGAAGGTCGCGGCCTTCGTGTGCCGGTAGAACAGCACGTTCTCCCACGGGATCAGCACGTCGTCGAAGACCAGCAGCGTGTCGACCTCGTCGAAGCGGTTGGCCAGCGGGTAGTCGCGCGCGTCGGCCCGGCCGGTGAAGCCCGTCCGGCAGATGAACTTCAGCCCCGGCGAGCCGAGGTCGCAGACGAAGCCGACAGCATAGTCCGAGAGCTGCGCGTCGCCCCAGTTGGCGATGGTCGGCTTGGTGAAGGCCTGGTTGGCATAGGCGGCGGCCGTCTCGTACTTGGCGCCGCGCACGATGATGCCGGCATCCGTCTCGCCCGCGACGTGCAGCAGCATGTCGGGGTCCTGGTCCTGCGGGCGCTTCGAGCGGTCGCCCTTGGGGTCGGTGTTGGCCGAGACGTGGAACGGGTCGCGGTGGACGACGCCGCGGATGTGGCGCTCGATGTTGGCGGCCCATTGCGGGTCGATCTGCGCGAGCAGGTCGGCGCCGTCCCAGAGCGACCACATCTCGCCCACCGTCTCGTCGCCGACGCGGGTGACGACGCCGCCGATCTCCTCGAGCACGCGGTCAGTGGCGCGCCGCTTGGCCCACCAGTCGTCCTGCGTGTAGGGGAGCGTGTTGCCGACGGCGTTGACCTCGCCATCCTGGGTGACGGTCATGACGTCCCGGTGCGCCGCCTCGTGCGCCATGTCGTAGATGCGGGCGCGGATGTCGACGAGCGGGCGGAAGGCGGGGTGGGTGGTGACGTCCCCGACGCGCTCGCCGTTGATGTGGACCTCGCGCCCGTCGCGGATCGACTCGCGGTACTCGTCGCCGGTGCGGATCATGCGGCTGCTCCTGCTGTCCGGCGCGAGCTTAGGCGGGCGCCGGGCGGAAGGCCAGCAGGTCAGCGGAGCAGTCCGGGCGGGATGAACGTGGTTCGACGAGTTGAGCAAGGTGGACAGCGCCCGACCTGGCGAGCCAGTCGCGCTGCATGTTCAGCCGAAGATCCTTACGAAGAGTTCTGCGCCGTGCTCAAATCCAGCAAATACTGCTGTCTCTGACAGGTATGCTCCGGCAGCGCCAGTTCCGGATTGACGTTATTTCTCGAGATAGCCGCGATCAGCGTAGGGGAAGCCGTTGAGTTGGCAATCCCTGCTTTCATCGTACTGATAATAGGCTCGAACCTCCTTAATCCGCTGGTTCCTCATGACATACCATTCCGTCCCTCTGAATATCATCCGCTCCCCGCTCGAAGGTAGCGTGTAGGCACAAGTCCATTCGCTAACAACCTCATCGCCACTCGCGATCGCGTGGTCGATTTTCCAGGCCGGACGGTAGATTTGGTTAAATTTACGCCAAAATTGCGCGAGGTGCTCTGCTCCTCGGATTGGAGGATGCACCTGCGGGAGAAATTAGTGGACGACGTCGTCTTGCAGCGTGAGTTTCAGTTCCTCGACGTCGCCTGTGTTGCATCCATCGAAGTGCCGGAGAACAACCTGGACATGGGAGTCTGGCATCACAACTGACCCTCTCAGCATCCCGCGGATGGTCGGCCCGAAGTCACATTTTCATTGCTCGCCATTCTCTGACACCGGGTTATGGGTCTGGAGCCTGGCGCGACGCCGTCACCGCGCTCCCGATCTCCCCGATCAGCTGCTCAGCATCCTCGCACCCTACCGAGACCCGGATAAACCCCTCGGTGATCCCCAGAGCCGCCCGCCCCTCCGGCGTCAGCCCGCGATGGGACGAGCTCGCCGGGTGCGACAGGGTCGTCCCGATATCGCCCAGCGTCGGCGCGAAGGCGATGTGCCCGGCCGCGCGCAGGAAGCGGTTCACGGTCTCGCGCCCGCCGTCCAGCCGGAAGCTGACCATGTTGCCCGGGCGCTCGCCCAGCAGGCCGACGGCGCGGTTGTGGTCGGGGTGGTCGGGGCGGCCGGGGTAGAGGACGCGCTCGACGCCCGGCGTTTCGGCCAGCGCGTCGGCCAGCCGCTTGGCGTTCGCCTCGGCCCGGTCGTAGCGCAGGTGAAAGCTGTGCAGCCCCCGCTCGGCCAGCCAGCAGTCGAAGGGGCTGGGCGTCATGCCCCAGGTCACGATGGCGTCATAGATCGCCCGGTTCATCTCAGGCGTCCGTGCCGCGATCCAGCCCAGCGTCACGTCCGAATGCCCGGCCAGCAGTTTGGTCAGCGAGTGGATCACCACGTCGGCGCCGTGGGCGAAGGGTTGGTAGGCGCGCGGCGTGGTGAAGGTGTTGTCGACGACCAGCAGCAGGCCGCGCTCGCGCGCCAGCCGGGCGATGCCCTCCATGTCGGCGACGCGGAGCGTCGGGTTCGAGACGACCTCGACCAGCAGCATCCGGGTTTCCGGCCGGATGGCGCGCGCGAAGGCCGCGGCATCGGTCGGGTCGGCGAAATCGGCGCGGAAGCCCAGCCGCGGCAGGTCCTGGCGCAACAGCCTGAGCGAGCGGCCGTAGAGCTGGTCGCCGGCGACGATGTGGTCGCCGGCCTTCAGCAGGCCGAGGAACAGCGCCGAGACCGCCCCCATGCCCGAGCCGGTGACGGTGCCGCGGCCCATCCCGGCGTCATGCCTTCCAGCCAGTCGACCTTCTCGCCCAGCACGGTGGCGTTCGGATGCCCCTCGCGGGCGTAGGTATAGCCCTGCGCCCGGCCCTCGTATTGCGCGTCGAGCTCGTCGGCGTCCGTCGAGCGGTAGACGACGGAGGGGTAGAGCGGCGTCACGACGGGCCGCGAGACCGATTGGGGCAGGCCCTGCCGGCGGACGATGGAGCGGTGGTCTCGTTCTGGTCTTCGGTCATGTCGGTCGCCTCGCCTTCTCCAAGGATCTGCCAGGTCTCCGCGCCATAGAGCCGCCAGACAGCGTAGAGATGTTCCGTCGTGAGAAAGAATTTGCCCTTCACCAGCCTGCTGTAATTCGAAGCATGGATGCCCAGGCTATCGGCGAAGCGGGCCTTCGTCAGGCCGTGCGTCAGCCGCACTTCCTCGAGCCGCCGAATTGCAGCCGGACGGTCGAAAATGGGCGTTTCCGCCATGGCGCGAGTCGTCGATGCTTCTCAGCTCATCACCTGGCCGCCGTCGACGTTGATGGTCTGGCCGGTGATGTAGCTGGAGTCCTCGCTCAGCAGGAAGCGGATGACGGTGGCGACCTCGTGCGGCTGGCCGAAGCGGCCGAGGGGGATTTCCGCGCGCAGCACCTCGCCGCGCGTGCGGATGATCTCGGCCGGCATGGCGGTGTCGATGATGCCGGGGGCCAGGGCGTTGACGGTCGCCTTCTCGCGGAACCGACGCGCCAGCGCGCGGGTCAGCCCGACCAGCCCGCCCTTGGCCGCCGAATAGGCCGCGTGCTGCACGCCGCCGCGCCGGAAGGCCAGCGACGAGATGAAGACCAGCCGGCCGATCTCGTCCCTGCGGCAGCCGCGGTTCCAGCGCGGTCGCGAAATTGTAGGCGTTGTCGAGGTTGTTGTGCATGGTCCGCTGCCAGATCTCGGGCGTGTGGCCCAGTTCCGGGTCCGGCTCGAAGGTGCCGGCCAGGTGGACGAGGCCGTGGATCGGCCCTTCTGCCCGGTCCAGCGCCGACTCGCAGGCGTCGACCGACAGCGGCGTGCCGGCGATGGCGACGGCGCCCTCGAACTCACCGGCCAGCGCGGCGACCCCGGCTTCGTCCCGGTCGATCAGCAGCAGCCGGTCGCCCTGCGCCGCCAGCAAGGGGCAGAGCGCCCGGCCGATGCCGCCCGCCGCCCCGGTGATCGCGATTGTCCGCATGCGCCCCTCCCGTTTCGCGGCAGCCTTCGCGATCCGGGCGCGCCTTGTCCAGCCCCGGTTGTCCAGCCCCGGTGCCGCAGGGCAACCCGCGATAAGCGGTGTCATGCGCCCGGTCGAGCCGTCTTCCGGAGCTTCAGCCCCGGATCGCGTCCGTCCCGCCCGGACGGCGGGCGGGATCCGCCGTACAGTGCTCGGCGGTTCAAACAGCCCCCCGCATGCGCTAAGCCTGCCGCAAAGCGTATGGAGGACACCATGACCACCGCCCCCGTCTGCGAGTTCGGCTGGACGGCGCCGGACTTCTCGCTGCCGGCCACCGACGGCAGGACTTATTCGCTGCAGGACGTCCGCGGCCCGAAGGGCACGCTGATCGTCTTCATCTGCAACCACTGCCCCTACGTGACCGGCGCCATCGACCGCATCGTCGCCGAGGCCCGCGCGCTGCAGGGGCTGGGGATCGGCGTCGCCGCGATCTGCGCCAACGACGCGCGGCAATACCCGGAGGACAGCTTCGAGCGCATGACCGCGTTCGCGCGTCAGCACGATTTCCCGTTCCCCTACCTGCACGACGAGAGCCAGCAGGTCGCCCGCGCCTGGGACGCGGTCTGCACGCCGGACTTCTTCGGCTTCGACAAGGACCTCGGCCTGCAATACCGCGGCCGGCTGGACGAGGGCGGCCGCAAGGCGGTCCCCGGCGCCCGGCGCGAGCTTTACGAGGCGATGAAGCAGGTCGCCGAGACCGGCCGCGGGCCGGACCGGCAGACGCCCTCGATGGGCTGCTCGATCAAGTGGAAGGTGGCATAGCCGACCGCTCGCGCATCAACGCCCGCATCGCGGCGACGCCGGCAGCCGGCCCGATCGCCATGACCGCCAGCACGACCGGCCAGCCCCAGGCGGCCGCCGCCAGCGGCGTGACCTGAACGGTCACCGCCGTCAGGGTGAAGCCGATGGCGGTCTGCAAGGTCATCAGCGAGCCGGCCCGCTCGGGCGGTGCGTAGTCGGCGACCAGCGCCGAGAACTGCGCCGAGTCCGGCACCACCGCAATCCCCCAGGCGACGAGCACGAGGCCCATCAGCCAGGGCGGCCCGCCCCAGGCCGCCGCGGCGCATAGCGCCGCCGCGCAGGAGAGCACCATCGCGCCCGCCGCGACGCGCGCCTTGCCGAAGCGGTCGCCCCAGCGCCCTGCCGGCACGCAGGCCACCCCGCCGAGCGCGATCGCGAGGAAGGCCGTCAGCTTGGCCGGCCCGGCCGGCTCGGCCAGCCCGGCCGCGGCATAGGAGGTGCCGGCGATCACGCCGATCCAGGCCCAGAAGGCGTAGAGCTCCCACATGTGACCGACATAGCCGAGGATCGCCAGCCGGATGCGCCGGTCGGTCCAGGCCAGCGCCATGGCGCCCAGAGACAGCCGCGGCGCGCGCGCATGGTAGGGGCCGAGGCTCGCCGACAGCATGGCGACACCCCCGACCGCCGCCAGCGCCGACGTTGCGCCGATGGTCAGCCGCCAGTCCGCGCCGCCGACCAGCGCGACCAGGTGCGGGCTGGCCGAGCCGAGCGTCAGCGCCCCGACCAGCGAGCCGACCAGCAGCGCCCGGTCTGCCTTCGCCCAGCCGACGGCGATCTTCATCCCCACCGGGTAGACGCCCGCCAGGAAGAACCCGGTCGCGGCGCGGAGCGCGACGGCCTCGCCACCGCCGACGGGCGCGACCAGCAGCGCCGCGTTCGCCGCCGCCGCGCCCAGCGCCGACAGCGCGAAGACGCGGCGCGGGTCGAAGCGGTCGGCCACCCCCAGCGCCGCGTAGACGAGCGCGCCCGGCGGCGAAACCGGCCTGCACGGCGGTCGACAGCCAGGCGAGCCGCCGCGGCGCCAGACCCGCCTCGCCGGCCATCTCGGCCAGCACGGCGGCGGACGAGAACCAGACGGACAGCACCGCCACCTGGCAGAGGATCAGGACGGCGATCGAGCCGCGCTTGGACATGGGCAGGACTCCGTTGACCGGCAACCGTCCCCGATCGTCACCTGCCTTGTCCAGCGCCACGCTGCAGGCGCCAGTGACGGGGGGCGTCGGAACATCACCGGCCATGGGTGGTGAACCTGCATGCACCGGCGGGTTGCGAGGGCGGCAGTGGCGCGCCATTATCCAGCAAAACAAAGACCCCTGATCCGGTCGATTTGCCATGCGCCAGCTGCAGGCCCTGAGTTGGTTTGCGTTCACGGCCTTCCTCGGCGCCGTCATTCTCGGCTTCCGGCTTTTCGAGCGTAGCCTGTTCGAGATCGACCTTCGATACTACATGTTCGCGGTATTCCTGGTCATGCTGAGGTTCAAGCTCGCTCTCGATGACCATTTCTACTTCGGTGTGACGAGGCTGAGGCGTCTGCAGTCGCAGCTTGGCCTGATGTTCGCCGGTGCCTCCTGGTTCCTTTTCATATTCAGCGCCTACAATCTCCGGACGCTCGGAGAGGCCTATCTGCTGTGCATCTTCTCCATCGGCATCTCGACCGTCTGGATCGTCGTTGTCGCCATACGCGAGGGCTTCTATCGCGAGCAGATCATCTGGCTGATCACGAATGCTGTCTACTTGATGCTCATCGCGCTCCTTCTGTGGATCGAAAAGACGCCGAGATTCCCGGCAGCCGCTACCGTCGACGCCGTGCTCGCCTTCGCCTACACTCCCGAAATCGTCATCGGCGTGCTGATCGCGACGGCAGTCGTCGATATCGGGTTGAGCAAAAGCTTCGAGAACGCCGGCGAATGACGTCGCTCTCGGGCCAGCGGCTCGCTGATCGTTATTCTGCCCCCTGGGCTTCACCGTTTCGCCACGCGTGGACTCGCGCGCGGCTTGGCGCTATAGGGCGCGCGAAATCTCTCGTCCGAGGTCATCAATGCCCAAGATCAACGGGAACGAAATTCGTCCCGGCAACATCATCGAGCACGATGGCGGCCTGTGGGTCGCCGTCAAGACCGATCACGTCAAGCCCGGCAAGGGCGGCGCCTTCGCCCAGGTCGAGCTGAAGAACCTGCGCGACGGCCGCAAGCTGAACGAGCGCTTTCGCTCGGCCGACAAGGTCGAGCGCGTCCGCCTGGAGCAGAAGGACCAGCAGTTTCTCTACGAGCAGGACGGGCTGCTGACCTTCATGGATTCCGAGACCTACGAGCAGATCGGCCTGGCCGCGGATCTGCTGGGCGATCGCCGGCCGTTCCTGCAGGACGGCATGACCGTCACCGTCGAGTACTACGACGAGGAGGCGCTGTCGGTCAGCCTGCCCGACCGCGTCACCTGCAAGATCGTCGAGACCGAGCCGGTCGTGAAGGGCCAGACGGCAGCGAACAGCTTCAAGCCGGCGCTGCTGGACAACGGCGTGCGCGTCATGGTCCCGCCCTTCGTCGGCGAAGGCGAGGACATCGTCGTCTCGACCGAGACCTTCGAGTATGTCGAGCGCGCCTGAGTGGCCGGCACCGCAAACCTCAACCTGATGATCCAGGCGGCCCGCAAGGCCGCCCGGCGGCTGGTGCGCGACTTCGGCGAGGTCGAGCAACTGCAGGTCAGCGTCAAGGGCATTGGCGACTTCGTCTCGAACGCCGACCGGAAGGCCGAGGAGACCATCCGCGAGGTGCTGATGGATGCCCGGCCCAACTATGGCTGGCTGGGCGAGGAATCCGAGGAGGTGCCGGGCAAGGACCCGACCCGGCGCTGGATCGTCGATCCGCTGGACGGCACCACGAACTTCCTGCACGGCCTGCCGCACTGGGCGATCTCGATCGCGCTGGAGCACAAGGGCGACATCGTCGCCGGCGTCGTCTACGACCCGGTCAAGGACGAGATGTTCACCGCCGAGAGCGGCCAGGGCGCCTGGATGAACGACCATCGCCTGCGCGTCTCGGCCCGGCGCGAACTGTCGACCATGCTTTTCGCCACCGGCTTTCCCTTCGGCGCCCGCGGCGGGATCGGCGAGATGCTGGGCGAGATCGGCCGGATGATGCCGCGCACCGCCGGCGTCCGGCGCTGGGGCGTCGCGGCGCTGGACCTGGCCTATGTCGCGGCCGGCCGCTTCGACGGCTTCTGGGAACGCGGGCTGGCGCCGTGGGACATCGCCGCCGGCATGGTGCTGGTGCGCGAGGCCGGCGGGCTGGTCGGCCGGATCGGCGAGCGGGACGAGGCCGAGGACCCGCTGGCCAGCGGCGACATCATCGCCGCGCCGCCTGCGGCCTACGGCCAGCTCACCCGGCTGCTGGCCCCGGCCACAGCGACGGGCTGACACCGTTCGCACCTTGCGAACCGCTTGGTTTTCGACCGTCAACCCATTAGTGTTGCGCGAAATTTCAGGCGAGGCAGCCGGATGAGCTTTCACGAGACGCCGGACCGCGTGTTCACCCAGCCGACCCGGCAGATCGTCACGATGCTGCTGGTGCTGGCCGCCGTCGCGTCCGGCTGCGGGCTGATGATCCACCAGATCAGCCAGCTTTTCCTCGCCAACCTCTATCTCAACGGCTTCATCGCCTTCGTGTTCCTGCTGGGCATCCTGGCGACGTTCTGGCAGGTCAGCCAGGTGATCGCCTCGGTGCGCTGGCTGCGCAACCTGCAGTCAGGCTTCATGGGCCACGAGTTCGTCCAGCCGCCGGCGCTGATCGCCTCGATGGGTCCGATGATCCGCGAGGGCCGCATCAAGAAGCGGCTCGCGACCTCGGCGACGCGCTCGATCCTCGACTCGATCGCCGTGCGGCTGGAGGAATCGCGCGACATCACGCGCTATGTCGCCAATCTGCTGATCTTCCTCGGACTTCTCGGCACATTCTGGGGCCTGTCGCTGACCGTGCCGGCGGTCGTCGACACGATCCGGTCGCTGGCGCCGGACCAATCTGGGAACACATCGGACGTTTCGGCCTTCGACCGGCTGATGAGCGGGCTCGAGAACCAGCTTGGCGGCATGGGCACGGCCTTCGCCTCGTCGCTGGTCGGGCTTGCCGGCTCGCTGGTCGTCGGGCTGCTCGAGCTGTTCGCGGGGCACGGCCAGAACCGCTTTTACCGCGAGCTCGAGGACTACCTGACGGGCTTCACCCGGCTCGGCCTGGTCAGCGAGGGCGAGGGGCCGGAGGGCGCCCTGATCTCGCTGCTCGAGCGCGTCGACGAAGGGCTGGAGCGCACGACCGCCTTCGCCCAGAACGCCGAGGAGGCGCGCGTCGAGGCCGAGAAGCGGCTGGCCGCCGCCGCCGACGTCGTCGGCACGATGGCCAGCGAGATCGAGCGCGAGCGCCAGCTTGTCACGCAGCTTGTCGGCGAGATGCGCGACGCGCGCGAGCGCGAGACCGGCCGCGAGAACAATATCCTGGCGGTGCTGCGCAGCATCGACCACGGGCAGGGGCGCTTTGCCGACATCCAGCACGCCATGGAGGATGTCGGCCGCGAGCTGGAGCGCGAGCGGGGCATGATGGGCGAGCTGCTGGGCGAGCTGCGCGAGGCGCGCGAGCTGGAATCCGGCCGTGACCACGCCCTGCTCACGGTGCTGAAGCGCATCGACCAGGGGCAGGACCAGGTGGTGCATGCCCAGCAGGCCGTCGCCCAGGTGCTCGAAGCGTCGCGCGCCGGCGGCGGCGCCGGCCTCGATTCCGAGACGCGCACGCATATCCGCTCGATGGACAAGCAGCTGCGCGCCATGGCCGACGATGTCGCCGTCGGCCGTCACGAGGCGCTGACGGCGCTGCGCGCCGAGCTGCGCGCGCTGACCAACCTGATCGACATGCGCACGCGGGAGACCAACTGAGATGGCGCTGGCGGGCCGTCGCGGTGGTGGGCGGATGTCGGCCTCGGTCTGGCCGGGCTTCGTCGACATGATGACGGCGCTGCTGCTGATCCTGATGTTCGTGCTGTCGATCTTCATGATCGTCCAGTTCAGCCTGCGCGAGCGGATCACCGGCCAGGACAAGCAGCTTCAGACGCTGACCTCGAAGCTGGACGCCAGCGAGGACGAGATCTCGACACTGTCGACGCAACTGGAGCAGCTGTCGAGCGCGCTGGGTCTCGAGCGCGAGCGCTCTGCCGGGCTCGAGGCCGAGACCGGCACGCTGCGCTCGACGCTGCGCGACGAGCGCGCCGAAACCGCGCAGCTGAACCAGGCGTTGAGCGCGATGACCGAGGCGCGCCAGTCGGCCGAGGCCCAGGTCGCCCGGCTGACGGGCGAGCTGCGGACGATCCAGGCGAATGCCGACAAGCTGGCATCGACGCTGGCCGCGGCGCGGACCGAGATCGACGAGAAGGCGGAGGCCGCGCGGCTGGCCGCCGCGCGGCGCGAGACGCTGGAGGCCCTGGTCGCCGACCTCCGCAAGGCCGAGGACGAGCAGAAGGCGACGATCGCCTCGATGACCGAGGACCGCCAGCGCTCGCTGGCGCTGCTGGCGTCGCTCCGTGACGACAAGGCGGCGGCCGACCGGCGCTTCGCCGCACTCGAGGCCGACAAGCAGGCAGCCGAGGCGCAGGTCGCGGCGCTGACTGCCGACAAGCAGGCCGCCGAGGCGCAGGCCGCCGAGCTGGGCAAGGCGCGCGAGGAAGACCGAGCGACCATCGAGGGGTTGAGCGACGAGAAGGCGAAGGCGCTGACCGCGCTGGCCGAGCTGCGCCAGGACCGCGACGCGATGCTGGCGAAGCTCGACACGATGACGACCGAGAAGGCCGAGGCGCTGACGGCGCTGGCCGATCTGCGCCAGGATCGCGAGACGGTGCTGGCCAAGCTGGACAAGATCGACGCCGAGAAGGCCGACGCGCTGGCCGCCGTGGCGCGGCTGGAGAAGGAGAACGCCGGCATCCTGGACCGCCTCGACAGGATGGACGCCGACAAGGCGGCGGCGCTGGCGCTGGTCAGCCAGCTGCAGGACAAGAACGCCGACGTCCTGGCCCGGCTCGAGGCGCTCGATTCCGACAAGGCGGCGGCCGTCGCGCTGTCCGAGGCGCTGCGTGCCGACCTTACGGCGGCCGAGGCGAAGGCCGCAGACGCCGCGAAGGGCCGAGACGCCCTGGCCGAGACGCTGGACCAGCGCGAGGCGCGCATCGCCGAGCTCGAGGCGAAGAATGCCGACGCGCTGGCGGCCTTCAACAAGCTGAGCGACGAGAAGGCGCTCGCGCTGGCCGCCATCGCCCGGCTGGAGGACAAGCAAAGCTCGGCCGAGGAGCGCGCCGACCGGCTGGCCGCCGAGCGCGACGCGGCTGCGGAGAAGGCCAAGACCGTGCAGTTCGACCTCGACGCCGCGCTCGCACGCGCCGCCGAGTTGTCGGCGCGGCTCAGTCGCGAGGAGGAGTCGCGGCTGGCCGAGGCTGCCGCGGCCAAGGCGCTGCGCGACAAGCTGGCCAACAGCAGCGAGGAGCTGGACGCGGCGACGCTGGCGCTGGAGGAGCAGCGCAAGAAGGCCGAGAACACGCTGGAGCTGCTGGCCGCGGCCGAGGCGTCGCGCAACGAGCTGACCGACGAAGCGCTGGCCGCCGCCGACAAGGTCGACCGCGCCAAGGCGTTGCGCGCCGTCGCCGAGAAGAAGCTGAGCGAGGCCGAGGCGCAGACGGTCGCCGAGCAGCGCAAGGTGGCGGCGCTGAGCGCTCAGGTGCGCGAGCTGAACGACCAGCTGGGCGCGCTGCAGGCGCTGCTGGACGAGGCTGGCGCGCGCGACCGCAAGGCGCAGGTGCAGATTGCCGAGCTGGGCGGACAGCTGAACCAGGCCTTGGCCCGCAAGGTCTCGGAGCTTCAGAAGGCCAAGTCCGAGTTCCTCGGCAAGATGCAGGACGTGCTCGGCGGGCGCGACGACATCCGCCGGGTCGGCGACCGCTTCGTGCTGCAGTCCGAGGTGCTGTTCGACACCGCCTCGGCGCGGCTTGGTCCCGAGGGCAGGGAGCAGCTCTCGAAGATCGCCGACGTGGTGCGCGACGTGGCAAAGGAGGCGCCGCCGGACCTGGACTGGATCCTGCGCGTCGACGGCCACACCGACAAGCGGCCGCTGACCGGCGGGCGCTACCCCGACAACTGGGCGCTCAGCCAGGCGCGCGCCGCTGCGGTCGTGCGCTACCTGATCGACGAGGAGGGCATTCCGCCGCAGCGCCTGGCCGCCACCGGCTTCGGCGAATACCAGCCGATCGACAATGGCGACAGCGAGGAAGCGCTGGCCCGCAACCGCCGCATCGAGTTCAAGTTCACCGAGCGGTGACCGCGCCCGCCGGCCCGGCCGGCGTAGCGGCCTCAGTGCGTGCGCGGCAGGACTGGGGGGCCGTACGGGCGGCGGAGATCGTCGATCAGCAGGCGCGTACGGCCGTCCGGCCCGGGCGTCAGCAGGCTGACGGCGACGATCGCCACCAGGCTGACCGCCATGCCGACAATGCCGAAGCGCGGCGCGTCGAGGCCGATCCAGGGCTCCATTCCGGAATGGACGCTCCAGCCGTAGATCGCGCCGGCGGTAAAGCCGAACACCATGCCGGCGATTGCCCCGGCCCGCGTCGCACGCCGCCACCAGATCGCCATCACCAGCGGAAAGAACAGGCCCGAGGCGGCAAAGCTGGTCGCCCAGGCCAGCGTCACCAGCGGCTCGGTGACGCGCTGCATGGCCAGCCACGCGGCGAGGGCGCCGATGACGACGAGCAGCCAGCGCGCCACGCTCAGCCGTCGGCGCACCCCGGCATCGGGCTCGATCACACCGCGGTGCAGGTCGTGCCCGACCGCCGTTGCCAGCGCGAGCAGCGTCACGACAGCCGTCGACATCGCCGCCGCGATGCCGCCGGCCGCGACCAGCCCGGCCATCATCGCCGGCAGCTCGGCGATCGCAGGGGCGCCCGGTGTCGCCAAACCCGGGCTCGTGCCGATCGCACCCGGCAGCGCCGGGTCGAGCATCTGCAGCTTGCTGAGGGTCGCCAGCGCCGGCGCGGCGAGCGCGACGATGAGTACGAACATCAGCGACCAAGCGACCGAGCGTCCGGCGCCCCGGGGCGATCTGGCGGCGAAGAGCCGGATCAGCAAGTGCGGCATCGACGCGGCGCCAGCCATCAGGCACAGCGTCAGCGCCATGAACCGCCAGGCAGCGAGGGCTCCAGGCCCGGCCGGCGCGTCGCCCACCGCGCTCAGACCCGCGAACGGCCCGGACGCCGTGGCGTCGGCGGGCGCCGCGCCGTTCGCCGCGCCCTCCGCCGGGGCGGTCGCATCCGTCGAAGGCGTGCCATCGGCTGGCGCGGCGGCACCGGTGGCCGCAGGCGCGGCTGCCGTACCGCCCGACGCGCCGGCGGGCAGCGCGCTGTCGCCAGGGGCGGCTGCGCCCTGCACCTCGGCGGCCGGCCCGGGCGCGCCATACCCGACCTGCGGCAGATAGCCGTTGCCCGGCGTGATCGACACCCAGATCAGCGGCACGAGGAGAGCGATGGCCAGCACGACGTATTGCGCCACCTGCACCCAGGTCGCCGAGCGCATCCCTCCCGGTACCGTGCAGGCCAGCACCACCAGCAGCCCGACCCAGATGCCGAGGAAGTAGGGCAGCCCCAGCATCCCTTCCGCGAGGATACCCATGACGGCAAGCTGCGCCGTCAGCATCGTGAAGGCAACGACGGCCAGGATCGCCACCGCGATCACCCGCACCGGGTTGCCGCCATACCGTGTGCCGATGAACTCGGGCACGGTATAGCAGCCGGACTTGTGCAGGTACGGCGCGAACAGGATCACCATCAGCAACAGCCCGCCGGACCACCCGACCAGGAAGGCCAGCCACCCCTCGCCGCTGAAAGAGAGGCCGCCCGCCAGCGCGATGAACACCGGCCCCGAGACCCAGCCCGCCGCCATGGCCATGCCGTTGAACAGCGACGGAACCTTGCGTCCGGCGACGAACCACTCGTCGGCCTCGGCCGTCGGCGAGAGCAGGCCCAGGACAGCATAGGCCATCATCGGCACGGCGACGAACGCGCCCGCCAGAACGCAGCGATCGACGCCCAGCGCGCCGATCCCGCCCATGACGGCGAGGAACACCGCGAAGCCGGCCAGGAACAGCCAGAAGAAGCGGGGCAGCGTGCGGCCCGGGTCGCCCTTGAACATGTCCACCGCTCAGTCGTCCTCGCCGTAGTCGCGGTCGATGCCGTCCTGCCGCCAGTTCAGGTAGAAGGCGAGCAGCACGAACAGGATCAGCACCCCCAGCGCAGCGTACCAGGAGCTGGCGGGCATCCCGGCAGCCATCCCGGCGCCGCCGCCGCCCGGCGGCAGAGCGAACCAGAAGACGCCGAGACCGGCGAGCAGCCCGACCACCAGCGACCGAGACGGCCAGGTTCCGCGTCTTGCGCCAGTGCGCTGCCTCGACTTCCGGTGCCTGCATGTGCCTCGTCTCTCCCCGCCTGTACCGGCGCTGCCGGGGGCGATGTCCCGCTGGGATTTAAGGATATCGGCGCGCGGAATGGAAGCGCGTATCTGACCGCCCGCGCGGTCGCCCGTCGCCACTCGTCAGAGGCGCAGCGGTCCCGGGCGGCTGCCGCAGCCCGATGCGCCGGGTCGCGCCCCCTTTGCCGCGTCCCCTGCCGTCCTTCGGTCGGCTCAACGCACGGTGACGACGACGCGGCGGTTCTGGCGTTCGACACGCGGCGTGTCGATGGCGAGGTCGTGCTCGCCGCGCGCACTGACCGAGAAGACTGGCGCCGCCTCGCCGCCGAGCGCGCGCTGCACCGCGGCGCGCACGGCCCCGGCCCGGGCGCGCGAGATCGCCAGGTTCCCGCCCGTCCCTCCCGGCGCGTCGGCATAGCCCGTGACCAGCACCTCGGCGGCGGCACGCGAGCGGACCTCGTCGGCGATCTCGGCGATGCGCTGGCGCTCCTCGCCGGCAATCCGCGAAGAGCCGAAGTCGAACAGCACCTCGAACGTCACCGGCGGCTTCGGCCGGGCGTCGAGCGCGCCGCTGAATGCGTCCCTGATCTCGCCTTCGGCGACCGGCAGTGCGTCCAGCGAGCCGCCCGTGCCGGCGGCGGCCCATGTCTTGTCCAGCGTGACGCTGCTGTCGCCCTGCGTCAGGACGATGCCGCCGACCTCGCCCTCCTCAGGCAGGACGACGACCATGTCTCGGGGCAGCTCCGCCAGGTCGGCGATCGTCGCCAGCAGCGCGTCGAAGCGTGCCTCGCAGAAATCCAGCTTTGCCAGGTCCTGCTTGCCCAGCTCCTCGGCCGCCTCTCCGGCCCAGCAGTCCCAGTTGACCTGCGCCTCGCCGATCTCCTTGCCGGCGCGCAACATGGCGCCCTCGCTCTGCAGGTAGCCTAGCAACGGCTTCTCCGCCTCGGCCATGCCGGCGATATCCGGCGGGTCGCGCGGGGTGGGCGGCGTACCCGTCGCGGCGGCGCGCGCCCTGGCGACGAAGTCGGCGCCGTAGATCCAGTCGTAGTCTGCCAGCTCCTTCCGGGCGAGCCGGATATAGCCCTCCTGCAGCGCCGCGGCGTAGGGATCGGCGGGCGCCGGCAGCGCCGCGGCGGAGTCGACGTCCCACGCCGCCCCGGTAATCCAGCCGGGCGGCGTGGTGCCGCCGATCCTGTCGCAGCCGGCCAGCACGGCGACCGCGCCCGCCAGCACGACAGCGGCGGCGGCCCTGGCCGTCATTCCTGCCCGACCCGGACGGCGAACTCGGTGCCCTTGACGCCCAGCACGGTTGTTGGCGTCAGCACCCGCATCGCCAGCGGGCGCGCCTCGGTGATGTCGCCGGAGGCCGCCGTCAGGCTGCCGCGCGCCAGCCGCGCGTCAAAGGCGTTCTGGTGCCCCGGCCGGTTGAACGCGTAGCTCTCGAGGACCAGGGTGGAGTTCGGCCCCAGGCTCATGCGCGAGTTGTCGGTGAACGTCATGCCGATGGCGCTGTCGTCGCCGGTGACGACGACGTCGCCCTCGAACAGCGCCGTCCCCGGGGCCGCGGCGGCCTCCTTGCCGACATGCTCGATGGTGACGTCACCCGAGGCGACCTTGACCTGGCCGATCCGGTCGGCGGCCGCGGCGGGAAGGGCCGCCAGGGACAGGATGCACGCGGCCAGCACGGCCGCCGACGGTATTGCGAGACGGTGCATGCCCCCTCCGATTGACAAGGACCCGGCTTCCGCCGAGACTTCTTCGGCAGGATACGTCAGTTGCGCGGCAAATGGCAAACCGCGCTTTGCAGGGGAGAGCGGATGCGCAGGGAGTTCCCGGTGTCCAGCGCCGGGCTCAGCGCCGCATTCGACTTCGTCGCCGAGGCCGTCGGGGGCGACGGCCCGGGCTTGGCGGTGGCGCATCGCATCTCCGTCGTCATCGACGAACTCTGCGCCAACATGATCCGCCACGACGACAGCCTGACCGAGGCCGTGCGCTTCTCGCTGGAGCTGAGCCCGGGAGCGGAGGAGACCGTGCTGATCCTCTCCGACCCGGGACGGCCCTTCAACCCGCTCGAGCCCCGGCCCGGCCCCGCGCCCGAGATCGGCGGCCACGGCCTGGCGCTGATCCGCGGCCTGTCGTCCAGCGCGCGCTACGAGCGGGTTGACGGCTGGAACCGCCTGACGCTCGCGATCCCGGCCACGATCCCAGCGGAACAGTGAGCGTGGCGATTGCCTGGCACGACTGGGCCAGCCTGCTGCTGCGCTGGGCGCACATCGTCGCGGCGATCAGCTGGATCGGCTCGTCCTTCTACTTCATGTGGCTCGATTCAAGCCTGCGGGCGCGGGCGGGCATGCCGGCTGGCGTAAAGGGCGAGAACTGGACCGTGCACGGCGGCGGCTTCTACCACACGCAGAAATACGCGGTGGCGCCCGAGGGCATGCCGGACGAGCTGCACTGGTTCATCTGGGAGAGCTACGCGACATGGCTGTCCGGCTTCGCGCTGATGGGCGTGATCTACTACTGGGGCGCCTCGACCTACCTGGTCGGCCCCGGCTCCGGGCTGGCGCCGTGGCAGGGGGTCGCGATCTCGCTGGCGGCGCTGGCCGGCGGCTGGGTGCTCTACGACCGGCTGTGCAAGTCGGCGCTTCGGCGGTGGCCGGCGGTGCTGTTTCGCGGTGCTGTTCGCCTCGCTCGTCACTCGTCTGCTGGGCGCTGGGCTTCGTCGTTCACGCAGCGCGCGGTCTTCCTGCAGATGGGCGCGATGATCGCGACGCTGATGACGGGCAACGTCTTCCTGGTCATCATCCCGAACCAGCGCGTGGTAGTGGCCGACCTCAAGGCCGGGCGCACGCCCGACGCGCGCTATGGCGAGATCGCCAAGCTGCGCTCGACGCACAACAACTATCTGACGCTGCCGGTCATCTTCCTGATGATCTCGAACCACTACCCGATGACGTTCGGGCACCCGTGGAACTGGGCCATCCTGGCGCTGGTGCTGGCGATCGGCGCCATCATCCGGCACTGGTTCAACGAGCACGAATCCGGCCGGCACGGCCGGGCGGTCCACTGGCAGTGGCCGGTGACGGCGGCGCTGGTCGGCGCGATGATCGCCTTCGCCGCCTGGCGCCCCGGGGGCAATGCCGCCGTCGCCGCCGGGCCGGTTACGGCGCACGAGGCCGTCGCCATCGCCCACGCCCGCTGCACCGCCTGCCACGCCGCCGCCCCGACGCAGGAGGGCTTTGCCGAGCCCCCCGCCGGCCTGATGCTGGAGACCCCCGAGCAACTCCGCGCCGCCGCCGACCGGGTGCTGGCCCAGGCCGTGCTGACCGACGCCATGCCGCTCGGCAACGTTACCGGTATGACCGGGGAGGAGCGCGCGAAGCTCGGCGCCTGGATCAGGGCCGGGACGCCCAACTAGCCCAGCCTTCACCGCCCCCGGCATTTGCCGATCCGCCCGCCGTCGTCGCCAGTGCCCCATCCCTTCCGTGGAAGGGTCAGCGTGGGGACGCCGTCCGGGACGCCGGCTCGCCGCGTGCGCGCCCTTCGGTGTCAAATCCGGCCCCGCCGAGTGTCACCCCAGCCGTGTCCCCGCCGGCACCGCGAAGCCACGCAACAGCTCGGCCGCCTCCGCCGCGCCGCGGCCCGGCCGTTGCAGCCGCGTCAGCCGCAGCGCGCCTTCGCCGCAGGCGACGAGCAGGCGGTCGTCCAGCGTGCTGCCGGGCGCGCCCGCGCCCGGCTCGGGGCGGCACATCAGGACCTTGAGGCGCTCGCCCCCGATCTCCGTCCATGCGCCGGGGAATGGCGAGAGGCCGCGGACATGGCGGTCCAGCTCTGCCGCCGGGCGGGTCCAGTCGATGCGCGCCTCGGCCTTGTCGATCTTCTGCGCGTAGGTGACGCCCTCGGCCGGCTGCGGCCGGGGCGCAACGCGGCCTTCGGCCAGCGCCGCCAGCGTCTCGACCATGAATGGCGCGCCGATCCCTGCCAGCCGGTCGTGCAGCGTGCCGGCGGTGTCCTCCGGCCCGATGGGGGTGCGCGCCTCGGCCAGCACCGGGCCGGTGTCCAGCCCGGCCTCCATCTGCATGATCGCGACGCCCGTCTCGGCGTCGCCCGCCATGATGGCCCGCTGGATCGGCGCGGCGCCGCGCCAGCGCGGCAGCAGCGAGGCGTGCAGGTTCAGGCAGCCGAGCCGGGGCGCGTCCAGCGCCGCCTGCGGCAGGATCTGCCCGTAGGCGACGACCACCGCGGCATCGAGACCGAGCGCCGCGAACTCCTCCAGCACCGCCGGATCGCGGAACCGCGCCGGCGCCTCGACCGGCAGCCCGGCGGCCTCGGCCGCGCGCTGGACCGGCGAGGGCCGCAACGCCCTGCCGCGCCCGGCCGGCCGCGGCGGCTGGGTGTAGACGCGGGCGACGTCGTGCCCTGCCCCGACCAGCGCCCGCAGCACCGGCACGGCGAAGTCGGGCGTGCCCATGAACGCGAGGCGCATCCCGGGACCTCCGTCGGTCAGTCGACCTTCGCCCTGTCGCGCTTCAGCTTCTTCATCTTCGAGGTGATCATCTGGCGGCGCATCGGCCCCAGGTAGTCGATGAAGAGCCTGCCGTTCAGGTGGTCGATCTCGTGCTGCACGCAGGTCGCCCAGATGCCGTCCATCAGCGCCTCGCGCTGCTCGCCATCGAGATCGTGCCAGCGCACCCTGACCTGCTCGGGCCGCGTCACCGGGGCATAGATATCCGGGATCGAGAGGCAGCCTTCCTCGTGCTCGCGGGTCTCCTCGGAGGACCAGAAGATTTCCGGGTTCACCATGGCGATCGGCTGGGCCGAGGCATCCTCGTCCTCGCGCTTGGCGCAGTCCATGACCAGCAGGCGCGCATTGACGCCGATCTGCGGCGCGGCCAGGCCGATGCCGGGCGCGTGGTACATCGTCTCGAACATGTCGTGCGCCAGCGCGCGGACGCCGTCGTCGATGGCCCCGACCGGGTCGCAGACCTTCTTCAGGCGCGGGTCGGGATGGATGAGGATCGGGCGCAGCATGCCAGCCGACCTATGCGACGGAACGGGCGAAATCAACCGGCCATCCCGGCGCGCGCTGGGCGGCGCCGCCGCCTCGCCCGGCGTCCCTCGGGCAGGGCGGCGGTGGCGCCTGGCCTCAGCCCGTCGGCATGACGTGGACCTCGCGCACATCGGCACGCCGGTCCTGGGTCAGCGCGAACATCACGGCGGCGGCGATGTCCTGCGGGATGCAGCTTCTCGGGCTTGGGCTCGTCGAAGAAGGCGGTGTCGACCATGCCGGGCGAGATCACCGTGCAACGGCCGCCCCATTCGCGCATCTCGTCGGCCATGTTGCCGGCATAGCCGTGCACGAACCACTTGGTCGCGCCGTAGATCGAGCCCTTGATGTGCCGCCGCCCGGCCGCCGAGCCGGTCAGCACCAGGTGGCCGCGGGTCTTGCGCAGCTCGGGCAGGGCGGCGCGGGCGGTGTAGAGCACGCCCATGACGTTGAGGTCGACCAGCCGGCGCCATTCCTCGGGGTCGCCCTTCTCGGTGCCGGGCGTCTGCAGCCCCATGCCGGCATTGGCGAAGGCGGCGTCCAGCCCGCCGAAGCGCTCGACGGTCGCCGCCACGGCGCCTTCCTGCTGCGACAGGTCGGTGGCGTCCCCCGGCAGCGGCAGGGCGCGGTCGCCGAGATCGCCGGAAATTTTTTCGAGCCTGTCGCGGCTGCGCGCCATCAGCCCGACACTCCACCCCGCCTCGACGGCGGCGCGGGCGGTGGCCTCGCCGATGCCGGACGAGGCGCCGGTGATGAAGAGGGTTGGCATGGATGTCTCCCGCGTTTGTCCCCGAAGTCGTCGGGGACCAGACGCGGGCCGCCGCCCATCCGTTCCGAGAAAGCCGCGCAGCGCGCTGCGGCGGTGCCGGATCAGGCGGCCCGGCGGCCGCCCCTCCGCTGCGCCCGGGCGCTGGCGCGCGGGTCGGCGTCGAACAGGGCGGCGAGCTGCTCGGTCAGCGCGCCGGCAAGCTGCTCGGCGTCGGTGATCGTCACGGCGCGCTGGTAGTAGCGGGTGACGTCGTGGCCGATGCCGATGGCGACCAGTTCGACCGCGCGGCGCCGCTCGACCATGGCGATGACGTCGCGCAGGTGGCGTTCCAGATAGTTCGAGGCGTTTACCGACAGCGTCGAATCGTCGACCGGCGCGCCGTCCGAGATGACCATCAGGATCCGCCGCGACTTCGGGCCGGTGCACCAGCCGGCGATAGGCCCATTCCAGCGCCTCGCCGTCGATGTTCTCCTTCAGCAGCCCCTCGCGCATCATCAGGCCCAGGTTGTTGCGCGTCCGCCGCCATGGCGCGTCGGCCTGCTTGTAGATGATGTGGCGCAGGTCGTTCAGCCGGCCCGGATTGGCCGGGCGGCCATGCCCCAGCCAGTCCTCGCGCGCCTCGCCGCCCTTCCAGGCCCGCGTCGTGAAGCCCAGGATCTCGACCTTGACCTGGCAGCGCTCCAGCGTGCGGGCCAATACGTCGGCGCAGATCGCCGCGATCGAAATCGGCCGCCCGCGCATCGAGCCGGAATTGTCGATCAGCAGGCTGACGACCGTGTCGCGGAACTCGGTGTCCTTCTCGACCTTGAAGCTCAGCGGCGTCGTCGGGTTGACCACCACGCGAGCCAGCCGGCCGGCATCCAGGATGCCCTCCTCGCGATCGAACTCCCACGACCGCGACTGCTGCGCCTGCAGGCGGCGCTGCAGCCGGTTGGCCAGCCGCGAGACCGCGCCCTTCAGCGGCTCGAGCTGCTTGTCGAGATACGCGCGCAGGCGCTCCAGCTCGTCCGGGTCGGACAGCTCCTCGGCCGGCACGGTCTCGTCGAACTTCTGCGTGTAGACCTTGTAGTGCGGGTCGGCGTCCGAGACGGGGGCCGGCTCCTGCCGCTCGGGCGGGGGCATGGAATCGTCGCCCTCGATGGCGTCCATCTCGTCCATGTCGGCGTCGGAATCGTCGAGGCTGACCTCGACCTGGCCCGATTCGTCCTGCTCGCCGCGCATGTCCTCGGGCAGGTATTCCTCCTGGTCGCCCTCGTCCTGGCCGCCCTCGTCGCCGTCCTGGCTCTCCTCGTCCTCCGAGTCCTCGAACTCGTTGTCCATCTCGTCCTGGTCTTCGCGGTCGGGATCCTCGCCCAGCTGGTCGCCGTAGCCGAGCTCCTCGATCATCTTCCAGGTGCGCCGGGCAAACGCCGTCTGGTCCTCCAGCGAGGCGTCGATGTCCTGCATCGAGGCGCCGAGGTGCTCGTCGAAGAACTCCTGCCAGATGCCCAGCAGGTTGTCGGCGCCCCTGGGCAGGTCGCGCCCGGTCGCCGCCTTGCGCAGCATCAGCGCCGCCGCCTCGTGCATCGGCGAATCGGCTTGCGACGTCATGCCCGAGTAGCCCTGCTTCTCGGCGGTGGCGGCGAGCTTCGCATCCAGGTTGTCGGCGACGCCGGGCATGGCGCGGGCGCCGATGGCCTCGCAGCGCGCGGTTTCCAGCGCGTCGAAGATTTCGCGCGCCGTTTCGCCCTGCGGCGTGTAGCGGGCGTTGGTCTCGGGGTTGTGGAACCGTTCGCGCAGCGCGTAGGCGTCGGCGGTGCCGCGGGCCAGCACGACCTCGGACCGGGTCATCCGGCGGCTGACCTGCGGCAGGCGAAAGCCGGCATTGGTCTTGCCCGGCGGGTCGGCCGAGTAGGTGACCTCGATCTCCTCGTTGCCGGCCAAGGCGCGCGTCGCCTCGCCGAGCGCCTTCTTGAACGGGTCCGCGGGGTTATCGATTTTCTTGTTCATGATCGGCGCGATCCTTCCGGGGTCGAGAGCGATCTAACCCCGTCCGCGGTAAGGTTCAACGCCGGTCGGCGGCAGCCAGACGCCGGCCGGCGGCTCTCCTGTCTGCCAGAAGACGTCGATCGGGATGCCGCCGCGCGGATACCAGTAGCCGGCGATGCGCAGCCAGCGGGGGGCGATCGCCTCGACGATCCGCTTGCCGATGTCGATGGTGCAGCCCTCGTGAAAGGCGCCGTGGTTGCGATAGCTGGTGAGGAACAGCTTCAGCGACTTCGACTCGACCAGCCAGCCGCCGGGGACGTAGTCGATGACGAGGTGCGCGAAGTCCGGCTGGCCGGTGACAGGGCAGAGTGCGGTGAACTCCGGACAGGTGAAGCGGGCGACGTAGTCGGTGCCCGGATGCGGGTTCGGCACCGGGTCCAGAACGGCCTCGGCCGGCGAGGCGGGTTGCGCGACCTCCTTGCCGAGCGCGACGCGGTCGTCGGTCATGGGCCGGCGGCCCGTAGGGTGGGCGCCTCGCCCACCCGGGTGGGCCAGGGGCCCACCCTACGACGCGCGGTCGTCACGCCGCAGGGCGGCGATAGCCGGGCAGGGCCGCGACCTGCTCGGTCAGCTGCGCCGCCTTGCCCGCCTCCATGCCGGCCACCGGCGGGCGGGTGCGCGCCCAGCGGGCGTCGCCGGTCCAGCGGGCCAGCAGCGCCTTCTGCGCCGGGATCGCGCCGGCGCCTGCGATCAGCTTGCGGAAGGCCGTGACCTCCTCGTTCAGCTGCGCGTCCAAGCTGCCGGCCTCGATCGACTCGATCAGCCGGGCGATGGCGGCCGGGTTCAGGTTGGCGGTCGCCGAGATGCAGCCGGCGGCGCCCAGGCGATGGCCCTCGACCAGCGTCGTCTCCTGCGCCGGGTAGACGATGAAGTCCTCGATCGCGAGCAGCTTCTTCGTGTTCTCCCAGTCGCCCGAGCTGTCCTTGATGCCGACGACGATCTCGGGGAACGCCTTGTGCAGCCGCTCGGCGACGGCGGGCGGGATGCCGACGCCGGCGACCTGCGGGATATGGTAGAGATAGACGCGGAGCGCCGGCCGGTCCACGGCCTCGATCAGCCAGGCGAAGTAGTCGTAAAGCCCGTCATCCGGCACGCCCTTGAAGTAGAAGGGCGGCAGGATCATCGCGCCCGCGCAGCCCTGGTCGACCGCGTGGCGCGTCAGCTTGACCGTGTCGGGCAGGTTGGTCAGCCCGGTGCCGGGCACCAGCTTCGCGGGCGAAATGCCGCGCGCGATCATCGCCTCGAGCATGGCCGTGCGCTCGTCGATGCCCAGCGACAGCGCCTCGCCGGTCGTGCCGAAGGGCGCCAGCCCGGCGCAGCCCTCGGCCAGCAGCCACTCGGCATGGTCGAGGTAGAGGTCCTTCGCGATCGAGAGGTCGTCCTCGAAGGGGGTCAGGTTCGGCGCGATCACGCCGCGGATGGTCTGGGTCATGCTCGCCTCCGCGATTCGGGTTCGGGGGACACTCTGCGACCCGAGCGGGCGATGTCCAGCAGCGCGTCCAGGTCGGCGTGGCGTTCAAGGTGCTCGGCCAGCCGATCGAGCGTCCGGTCGACCGTGCCGCCGTGGTCGTATGCCGTTGCCGGAGCGCCCAGCGCCGCCAGCCAGGCCGCGCGGAAGGCGTCCGAGGCGAAGAGGCCATGCACGTAGGTGCCGGCGATCCGCCCGTCCGGCGAGGTGGCGCCGTCCGGGTGGCCGTCCTCCGGTGCGCCGATCTCCAGCACCGGCCGGGCGCAGTCCGGGCCCGTGGTGCGGCCGATGTGGATCTCGTAGCCCTCGACGGGCAGCCCGGTGGCCAGGTGCCGGCCGGCGACGCGGGTGACGCGCTTCTCGGGCACCATAACGGTCTCGACGTCCAGCAGGCCGAGGCCCTCCGACGCGCCCGGCTCGCCCTCGATCCCCCCGGCGTCGCCGATGCGCCGGCCGAGCAGCTGGTAGCCGCCGCAGAGCCCCAGCACGCGCCCGCCGCGCCGGACATGCGCCGCGAGGTCGACGTCCCACCCCTGCGCGCGCAGGAAGGCCAGGTCGCCGCGCGTCGACTTGGTGCCCGGGAGGATGACCACGTCGACATCGCCCGGCAGCGCACGGCCCGGGGCGATCATCTCGACCGAGACGCCCGGCGAGGCACGCAGCGGGTCGAGATCGTCGAAATTGGCGATGCGCGAGAGCTGCAGGCAGGCAATCCGCAGCCCGGCGCGCGGACCGTCGGGGCGGATGTCGGCGGCGTCCTCGGCAGGCAGCAGGTGGGCGTCGGCGAACCAGGGGATGGTGCCGAGGCCGCGCCAGCCGGTGCGGCGCGCGATCTCGGCATAGCCGTCGGCGAACAGCGCCGGGTCGCCGCGGAACTTGTTGACGAGGAAGCCGCAGATGCGGGCGCGATCCGCCTCCGGCAGCACGGCATGCGTGCCGACGATCTGCGCGATGACGCCGCCACGGTCGATGTCGCCGGCCAGCACGACCGGCACGCCCGCCGCCTCGGCGAAGCCCATGTTGGCGATGTCGCCGGCGCGCAGGTTGATCTCGGCGGGCGAGCCGGCGCCCTCGACCAGCACCAGGTCGGCGCGCGCCGAGAGGCGGGCGAAGGCCGCCGTGACCTCGGCCAGCAGGCGCGGCTTCAATGCGCCGTAGTCCCGCGCGCGAACCGTGGCGATGCGCCGGCCCAGCAGCACGACCTGCGCGCCCCGGTCGGTCTCGGGCTTCAGCAGGACGGGGTTCATGTCGACGGTGGGCTCGGCCCGGCAGGCCAGCGCCTGCAGCGCCTGCGCGCGGCCGATCTCGCCGCCATCGGCGGTGACGGCGGCGTTGTTCGACATGTTCTGCGGCTTGAAGGGCAGCACGGACAGCCCACGCCGCGAGAAGGCCCGCGCCAGCCCGGCGACCAGCATCGACTTGCCGACATTCGAGCCGGTGCCCTGGATCATCACCGGCGTCATGGCGCGCCCTTGAACACCAGCGGCAGGCCGGCGGCGACGAACTCGACATGGTCGGCCGCGGCGGCGAGGCGCTGGTTCAGCCGCCCCTGCTCATCGCGAAAACGCCGCGCCAGCGCGTTCTCGGGCGCAATCGACAGGCCGACCTCGTTCGACACCAGCATCACCCGCGCCTCGCCGGCACCGGGAGGCCGGGCGGGTAGACGACGGTGGAGGGCGTCTCGCCGAAGGGCGCCTCGCGCGGCCGGATCGCGCGGGCGACGGGCCGGATCGGCCTCGAGGATGTGGTCCGGGCCGGGCGACGCGGCGAGCAGCGCCTCGACCAGCGCCGCGGTCTCGGCCGCGACATCCCGCCCGGCGTGCATCAGGTTCGAGAGCCACAGCGTCAGGCAGTCGATCACCAGCGCCCCCTCGCGGTGCGCGGCGATCACGGGCGCGAGCGCCATCGTCGCCTCGACCAGCCGCCAGTCCGGGCCGCGCTCGGCCTTGTGGTGGGCGATGCGTTCGGCCATCTCGTCGTCCAGCGCCTCGGCCGTGGCGACGAAGGTGCCCCGGCCGCCGGCCAGCGCCAGCGCCCGCGCCGACTTGCCCGAGCGCGCGCCGCCGAGGATCAGCGAGACCCTCACGCCGCGCGAACCGGCCGGCACGGCGCGCGGCAGGGTGCCGGTGCGGCGCCGCTCGCCGCAGGACTGAACCTCGCTGGGGTCATGCCTTCAGTCGACCGCCGCGACATGAGCGGCTTCGGCGCCGGGCAGAGCCGCCTCGCCGCTGCCCAGCCCGGCGCGACCCAGCCCCTCGCGCAGATGCTCCAGGTCCTCGGGCTCGGCGTAATGCATCGTGCCGAGGAAGGATTTCGCGGTCGAACCGCGGGTCGAGCCGGAGGATCTCCGCCGCGTGCGCCCCGGCCGCCATGCGGTCGCCCAGCCAGCCGTAAGAGGCGGCGACGAAGGCATGCTGAAGGACGTCCATCTTCGACATGCGCATGAAGGCCTCGACCGCCTCGGCATACTGGCGCGCCGTGAAGTGCGCCCGGCCGAGATGGCTCCAGAACCGCTCCGGGTGGTGCGGGTTCAGCTTCATCGCCTTCCGGATCCATTCGATGCCGTCCTCGGCCCGGCCCAGCCAGGTCAGCAGCTCGCCCTGCTGGACGACGACGAGGTCGTAGTTCGGGTTCAGCGAGAGCGCCCGCTCCTGGTGGTAGCGCGCCCGGGTCAGGTCGTTGCCGGTGACGTGGATGGCGGCGAGGATGCGGTGCACGTCGGCATCGTTGTCGTCCAGCGCCAGCGCCCGCGCCAGCTCGGCGGTCACCTCGGCAAAGGTCGCCTCCTTGTCCTCGCACCAGCCATAGCCCCAGCTCTGGCCCAGGATGCAGCCGCGCCAAGCGTGCGCGTGGGCATAGTCGGGGTCCAGCTCGATGGCGCGGTCGATCAACGTCAGCGCCTGCGCATTGTCCCCCAAGGTGCTTCGGTGGTGCAGCACCTTGGCGGCCAGCGCACATTCGTAGGCGGCCAGGCTGGCGGGGGGCTTGCGCGCGATCATGTCGCGCTGCGCCGCCTCGACGCGGCCGGGCAGGGTGGCGACGATCGCCGCGGTGACCTCGTCCTGAAGGTCGAAGATGTCCTCGATCCGGCGGTCGTAGCGCTCGGCCCAGATATGCGCGTCGGTCACCGAGTTCGATGAGCTGCACGGTGACGCGCAGCCGGTCGCCCGATTTCCGCACGCTGCCCTCGACGATGTACTGGGCGCCGAGCTTCTGCGCGACTTCGCGCACGTTCACCGCCTGGCCCTTGTAGGTGAAGGTCGAGTTGCGCGAGATGACGAACAGCTCGTGGTGCCGCGCGAGCTCGGTCAGGATATCCTCGGTCAGCCCGTCGACGAAGAACTCCTGCTCCGGGTCGCCGCTCATGTTGGCGAAGGGCAGCACGGCGACCGACGGCCTGACGGCGCGGGCCTGGGCGGACGGGTCCGCCGCGTTCCCCGACAGACCGGCCGCCGCGGGCTGGGGCTCGCCCAGCACCACCCGCCAGACCCGGATGGGACGGGTCATGTTCTTCAGAGATTTCTCGCCAAGATCCTCGAACCCGATCTCGACCCGGTCCGCGACCTGCTCGTAGACCGCCTGGGCGACGCAGATGCCGCCGACCTCCGCGAGTTGCTCGAGCCGCGCGGCGATGTTGACGCCGTCACCGTATATGTCGCCGTCCTCGAAGATGATGTCGCCGAGGTTGATGCCGATCCGGAAGCTGATGCGCCGGTCCTCGGGCACGTCGGAATTGCGCCGCTTCATGCGCTCCTGCACCTCGACGGCGCAACGCACGGCGTCGGCGACGGACTGGAACTCGACCAGCATGCCGTCGCCGGTGGTCTTGATGATGCGACCCCTGTTCTTGGCGATGGCGGGGTCGATCAGCTCGCTGCGATGGGTCATCAGCCGGGCGAGCGTGCCCTGCTCGTCGAGTCTCCATCAGACGGCTGTAGCCAGCCATGTCGGCGGCAAGAACCGCGGCCAGCCTGCGTTCCATCGAACACTCCCTTTCGGGCACCTTACCGCGCCGCGCCGCCGGTTACCATTTGTTCTTGCGCAACGGCGCGGTCCATCCGGATCGGCGTGCAGTACGGCACCGGCTCGGCGAAGACGCGGTCGAAGGATGCGCCGGCCAGGATCATTCGCGCCGCCCGGATGACGCCGGCATGAGTGACGATGACGGCATCGGCGGGCACCTCGGCCAGCACCGCGGCGACGCGGGCGTGCAGCGCCGCGAAGGTCTCGCCGCCGGGCGGGGCGATGATGAAGGGGTCGGCGGCCCAGCGATCGCTCTGGGCGCGGTCGATGGCAGACCACGCGCGCCCTTCCCAGTCGCCGAAATCCAGCTCGCGCAGCCGGTCGTCGGCGCTGACGGGCACGCCGTCGCGCGCGGCGATCCGGTCCGCCAGCACCCGGCAACGCCGCGCCGGGCTGGAGCGGACCGCCGCCGCCGCCGGGAGCGTCTCCAGCAGCGCGGCGACGGCGTCCTCGGCCCCGGGCGCGCAGTCGAGGTCCAGGCGCCCGTAACAGGTGCCGGGCGCGGTGGCTGCCGCCGGGTGGCGGAGGAAGATCATGCGGGTCTCTCCCGGGCCGGCCGAATGACGTCCGTCGGCGCCGATGGGTGTCCGTGCCGTCCGGCCCTGCCCGGGCTGCACCTCGCCGGCGTCGGCGCGCCGTGCGCGGTGCTCGCCGGATCGCGTGCCGTCCTCATGCGCCGCCCGCCAGCGTCAGCAGGACCGCGATCTCACCGACCTGCTGCACGGCGCCGATCCCGTCGCCGGTATACCCGCCGAGGCGGCGCGCCACCCAGGCCAGCATCGCGCCGCTGGCCAGCAGCGCCACGGCGAACGCCACCAGCCCGTCCCCCCCGGCCAGCAGCGAGACGGCGAGCGCCAGCAGCAGCGCCAGCCCGGCATCGGCGGCGCGCACGCCGTCGAGCATGTTGCCCAGCCCATGCGGTCGCGCGCAGCGGGTCAGCAGCGGCACGGCCGGCATGAGGCCGCGGCTGACGGCGTGCGCGACGACCAGCGCGACGGCGCCCTCGCCCGGCGCCAGCCCCGCCAGCGCGGTCCAGCGCAGCATCACCGAGAACACCAGCGCCAGCGCGCCATAACTGCCGATGCGGCTGTCGCGCATGATCTCCAGCGCCCGCTCGCGCGTCCGCCCGCCGCCCAGCCCGTCGGCGGTGTCGGCCAGCCCGTCCTCGTGCAGCGCCCCCGTGACCAGCACGCCGGCGGCGACCGCCACCCCTGCCGCCAGCGGAACCGGCAGCACCGCCGAGACCGCCAGCAGCACCGCCCCGGCAATGCCGCCGACCAGGGCGCCCGCCACCGGGAACCAGCGCGCCGCGCGCGCCAGCGGCACGTCCGCAACCGGCACCGGCAGACGTGTCAGGAAGGCAATGGCGGCCTGCAGATGCCCGGCCTCGCGTCGGCCCGCCCGGGCCGCCACGGTCATTGCGCCACGGCCCCGGGCCAATGCGACGCCGGCCGGGCTCGCCCGCCGCCGCAGCGCGCCTCGACCACCGCCTTGGGCGCCCCCCGTGTCACCCCTTCGCGATCCCCAGGTCCTCGAGCGACGCCATCTCGCCCAGCATGGCGCAGGCGGCGCGCAGCAGCGGCAGGGCCAGCAGCGCGCCTGTTCCCTCGCCGAGCCGCATGTCGAGCGCCAGCAGCGGGCGCACCTCCAGCACGTCGAGCAGCATGGCGTGCCCGGGCTCGGCCGAGCGGTGGGCGAAGACGGCGTAAGGCGCGGCTTCGGGCCGGGCGCGCAGCGCCACCAGCGCCGCCGCCGTGGCGATGAAGCCGTCGACGACGACCACGGCCCCAGCCGAGGCCGCGCCGATCAGCGCCCCCGCCATGCCGGCAATTTCCAGCCCTCCAAACGCGGCCAGCGCCTCGATGGGCGAGAGCGGCCCCGGCCGGCGGGCGGCGGCGCGAGCCAGAACGGCGCGCTTTTTCGCGACGCCCTCGCGGTCCAGCCCGGCGCCCGGGCCGGTGATGGCGCCCAGCTCCAGCCCGCCCAGCGCGTGCGCCAGCAGGCTGGCCGAGGCGGTGTTGCCGATGCCCATCTCACCCAGCAGGATGGTGCGCGCGCCCTCGCGCACCGCCCCGGCCGCCAGCGCGGCGCCGGCTTCCAGCGCGGCCTCTGCCTCGGTGACGGTCATGGCGTCCTCGCGCGCGGCGTTGCGCGTGCCGCGGCGGATGCCGAAGCGCACCAGCGTAGGGTCGTCGGACAGGCCGGACGGCGGGTCGCCCGCAACCCCCGCGTCGACCACGGTGACGCCGCAGCCGGCTGAGCGGGCGAAGACGTTCGCTGCCGCCCCGCCGGAAAGGAAATTCGCCACCATCAGCGCGGTGACGTCCTGCGGCCAGGCAGACACGCCTTCCTCGACCAGCCCGTGGTCGCCGGCGAAAATGAACAGGCGGGCAGGATCGGCCGTCGGCCGATCGGTGCCCTGCGCCAGCGCCATCTGCAGCGCCAGCGCCTCGATCCGGCCAAGCGAGCCGGGCGGCTTGGTCTTGCCGTCGATGGCCCGCTGCACGCGAGCGGCCAGCCCTTCGCCGGGGGCCTCGACGCGCCCGGGCGCGTCACACCTAATTCTGCGATCTTCGAGCAGGATCAATGTCTTACTCCCGGTCTCACCCGTGAGACCATTGTCTCGCGCGGCGTCCTGTCGGCGGGCAGGGTCTCGCCACCACGTTCCGCGACGGTGCTTGCCAGACCCGGCGGTCCGGCCGCCCGGCGACCGGGCGCTCCACCGCCCGAGGCGGCGCCACCCGGACCCGACGGCCGCGTCCCGCATTTCGATCCGCCTGCCAGATCAACGACTTGACCTCCTGCACACGCGTGAGCGACCCGGCCGGATCACCACTCAAGCGCCGGGATGCGGGCGACGAAATGGCCCTTCACGCCCTGCGGCCACTGTTTGAACGGCACCTGCCCGGTCTCGCTGCGCGCGTGCAACCCGGCATAGTCGACGACAGCCTCGGCGGAGGCGTCGGTCGGCGCGAACATGCCCAGCACGTAGGTCAGCTTGCCCGGCGCCGCGACGGCCGTGTTGCAGAACCGGTCGCAGCCCATCAGGCAGGACTGGCGTCGCACGGCGATGCCGTCGCGGCTCTCGGCCAGCCGCTCGATGCGCTCGGCCAGCAGCTCGCCGCCGGTCTTGCCCTCCGGCCCGACCTTGTCCTCGAGCGAGTAGCGGCAGGTGTCGCAGACGAAGATGGTGGTCACGCAGCATCCCCGGTTCCGGCCCGTTTCCCGATTGCGTCACGGCATAGCGCCGGGCTAGACGGTTGTCGACGGACAGCGCACCCGGGGGGACACCCGGCGGGGGCAGAGCGGATCCGGGCGGCGGCCGACCCAGACCGGGGGCCAAGGCGCGGGCTGTTCGGAGCGGGCCTTGAATGGCCCGGCTCCCATTTGCGCGCAGCGGGAGCCTGGGATGACCTCGAAAATTGGCGTGATGGTCTGCGGACACGGCTCGCGCAGCCAGCCGGCGGTGGACGAGTTCGCCGTTGTGGCCGAGCGGCTGCGCGGCGTCTTCACCGACTGGCCGGTCGAATACGGCTACCTGGAGTTCGCCAACCCGGTGCTGCGCGACGGGCTGGACCGGCTGCGCGAGCAGGGCTGCGACCACATCCTGGCCGTACCGGGCATGCTGTTCGCCGCGATGCACGCCAAGAACGACATTCCCAGCGTGCTGAACACCTACGCCGCGTCGCACGGTGTGCGGATCGAGTACGGTCGCGACCTGGGCGTCGACCCCAAGATGGTTGCCGCCGCCGGAGACCGGGTGCGCGAGGCGATCGCCCGCGCCGATGCCGAGCAGGGCGAGGTGCCGCTGCACGACACCTGCCTCGTCGTCATCGGGCGGGGCGCCTCGGACCCCGACGCCAACTCGAACGTCGCCAAGATCACGCGCCTGTTGTGGGAGGGCTTCGGCTTCGGCTGGGCCGAGACAGGCTATTCCGGCGTCACCTTCCCGCTGGTCGAGCCGTGCCTCGAGCGGGTGGTGAAGCTCGGCTTCCGCCGCATCGTCGTCTTCCCCTACTTCCTGTTCACCGGCGTGCTGGTCGACCGCATCTACGGCTTCACCGACTGGGTGGCCGAGCGGCACCCCGACGTCGCTTTCGTCAAGGCCGGGTATCTCAACGACCACCCGCAGGTCGTCGCCACCTTCGCCGAGCGCGTGCGCGAGATCCTCGACGGGCAGAACGCGATGAACTGCCAGATGTGCAAGTACCGCGCGCAGGTGCTGGGCTTCGAGGCCGAGGTCGGCAGCCCGCAGGAATCGCACCACCATCACGTCGAAGGCCAGGGCGCCACTGCGCCGGGAGCCAACGTCGCCGACTGCCCGCTCTGCGACACGTTCTGCACCGGCGCCTGCCGGCTGAAGGATGCCGGGGACGGGCACGACCACGGCCACTTTCACGGTCACGACCATGTCGCACGGCCACGACGCACGAGCACTCGCATGGCATGACCACGACGAGCATCGGTCACGGGCACTCGCACGAGCACGGCCACGCGCACGACAGTGGCCACGCGCATGACCACACGCATGGGCATGGTAACGAGCACGTCGCACGACCACGACCATCACCACCCGCCCTATCCGCATGCCGACCACCCGCTGGGGCCGGAAAGCGTGCGGCGTCACCTGAAGGCGCGCGGGTGAGCACGCCGCTCTTCGACACGCACGTCATCGTCGACTGGTCGGCCCGGTCGCGCCCCGGCCCGGCGCGGTCGACCCGCGACTCGATCTGGATCGCCGCCTGCCGCGACGGCGGAGAGCCCGAGGTCTCGTACCACCGCACCCGCGCCGCGGCGGTCGAGCACCTCGCCGACCTGCTCGATGCCGAGCGCCGCGCCGGCCGCCGCGTGCTGGCCGGCTTCGACTTTCCCTTCGGCTACCCGGCCGGCGTCGCCGCGCATCTCTGCGGCGAGCCGCACCGCGCTTGCCCTCTGGCGCTGGCTGGCGGAGCGGATCGAGGACGCGCCGGACAACGCCAACAACCGCTGGGCGGTCGCCGAAGCGATCAACCGCGCCTGGCCCGGCATCGGCCCGATGTGGGGCCGCCCGGCGCATCTCGACCATCCGGACCTGCCCACCACCGCCCGCGCCCGCCACGGCGAGCACCCGCCCGAGCGGCGGCTGGCCGACGCCGGCGCGAAGGGGGCCAAGACGGTCTGGCAGCTCGCCTATACTGGCTCGGTCGGCAGCCAGGTGCTGCTCGGCCTGCCGGCGCTCGAGCGGCTGCGCGCCGACCCGCGCCTCGCCGGCCACGTCGCGGTCTGGCCCTTCGAGACCGGCCTCGCCGCGCCTGACGCGCCGATCGTGCTGGCCGAAATCTACCCCTCGCTGATCCGCGCCGCCGTTGTCCGGCACCGGCGCGAGGGCGAAATTCTCGATGCCGTGCAGACCCGCGTGAATGCGCTCGCCTTCGCCCGGCTCGACCGCGCCGGCGGCCTCGCACCGCTGTTCGCCGGGCCGTCGGTCCTCACTGACGCCGACCGCCGGCGGATCGAGACCGAGGAAGCATGGATCCTCGGCCTCGGCGCGGCGGAGCCGCTCGTCGCCGCGCTCGACGCCGGCGATGAGAGGGAACCCGCGGTGGCCGCTTTGGCCGAACCGACCATGTGCTCACCCGCAGCGCCCCCCGCCGACGCGGTGCTGCGCCACGTTACGGCGAGGCCAGTCGGGTCTGCGAGACGCCGCGGCGCCCTCTCCCGGCAAAGACGGCCCCGTGCTGCGGGGGGCGCAGCCGCCAGACCCAGCACCGGCCGGCCCGGCGCCGCTCCGCTATGTCCGCGACCCGGCCGAGATCTATCGCCAGTCCTTCGAGACTGTCCGCGCCGAGGCGCGGCTCGACCATCTGCCAGCCGGCCTGCACGACGTCGCCGTGCGCCTCGTCCACGCCTGCGGCATGCCCGAGATCACCGCCCGCCTCGCCTGGTCCGAGGGCGTCGCCGAGGCCGCCCGCGCCGCGCTGGCCGCCGGCGCGCCCGTGCTCTGCGACTGCCGGGCAGTCGCCGCCATGGTGATCCGCGACCGCCTGCCGGCCGGTAACGCCGTCCTCTGCACGCTCGGCGACCCGTCCGTCCCCGAGCGCGCCCGCGAGATCGCCAACACCCGCTCCGCCGCCGCCGTCGAGCTGTGGCGGAACTGGATCGAGGGCGCCGTCGTCGCCATCGGCAACGCGCCGACGGCGCTCTATCACCTGCTCGAGCTCATCGACGCCGGTTGGCCGCGCCCCGCGGCGCTGCTCGCTTTCCCGGTCGGCTTCGTCGGCGCTGCGGAGTCCAAGGCCGAACTCGCCGCACGCCCTCGCGGCGTGCAGTACCTGACGCTGCGCGGCAGGCGGGGCGGCTCTGCCTTGGCGGCCGCGGCGGTGAACGCGCTGGCGGGGCAGCCATGAGCGAGCGATGGCTGACAATCATCGGTATCGGCGAGGACGGCATGGCCGGCCTCTCGGCCGCCGCGCGCGCCCGCGTCGAGGCGGCCGAGGTCATCATCGGCGGCGACCGCCACCACAAGCTCTCGGACAGCGTCACCGCCGAGCGGCTGGCGTGGCCGCACCCGTTCGACGCGCTGATCGACGAGCTGAAGGCGCGGCGCGGCCGGCGGCTGGTGGTGCTCGCGACCGGCGACCCGCTCTGGTACTCGGTCGGCGCGCGGATCGGGCGCGCGATCCCGCCGGACGAGATCGAGTACCACCCGGCGCTCTCGGCCTTCCAGCGGGCGGCTTGCCGGTTGGGCTGGTCGATGGCCGATGTCGAGACGCTCTCGGCGCATGGCCGCCCGCCGGAGCGGCTGATCCCCTTCTTCTGGCCCGGCGCGCGCCTGCTCGTCCTGACCGCCGGGGCCGAGACGCCCGGGACAGGTGGCGCGCCTGCTGGCGGAACGCGGCTATGGCGAGTCGCGCCTGACGGTCTTCGGCAGCCTCGGCGGCGCGGCCGAGTCGCGCCACGAGGGCACCGCCGCGGACTGGGCGGCCGAGGACCCGGCGGAGGGGCTGCCCGCCTTCCACACGCTGGCCGTCGAGTGCGCCGGGCAGCCGGGGCGGCTCATGCCGAAATGGGGCCTGCCGGACGACGCCTTCGAGCACGACGGCAAGATGACCAAGCAGGAGGTGCGGGCGGTGACGTTGGCGCGCCTGATGCCGGCGCGGCTCGAGACGCTCTGGGATGTCGGCACCGGCTGCGGCTCGGTGGCGGTCGAGTGGTGCCGGGCGGCGCGCGACGCCGAGGCGGTCGGCATCGACCGCGACCCGGCCCGGCTGGAGATCGCCAGGCGCAACGCGCTGGCGCTCGGCGCGCCGCGGCTCGAGCTGGTCGAGGGTGCGGCGCCGGCGGCGCTCTCGGGCCTGCGGCGGCCGGATGCCGTGTTCATCGGCGGCGGGCTTTCGGCGGAGGTGGTCGAGGCGTGCCGGGCGGCGCTGCGCCCCGGCGGCCGGCTGGTTGCCAATGCCGTGACGCTGGAGAGCGAGGCGGTGCTGCTCGACCTGCACGCCCGCCACGGCGGCTCGTTGACGCGGCTGGCGGTGCAGCGGGCCGAGCCAGTCGGCGGCCTGACCGGCTGGCGCCCGCTGATGCCGGTGACGCAGTGGGCGCTGGGCCGTTGAGCGGCACGCTCTACGGCGTCGGCGTCGGCCCGGGCGACCCGGAGCTGATGACGCTGAAGGCCGACCGGCTGATCCGCTCGGCCCGCGTGGTGGCCTATCCGGCGCCGGACCCCGGCGAGAGCTTTGCGCGCTCGATCGCCGCCGGCGCCATCCCGCCCGGCATCGAGGAAATCCCGATGGTCGTGCCGATGCGCGCCGCCGAGCGATTTCCGGCGCAGGAGGTCTACGCCGCCGCCGCCGACCGGATCGCCGGGCACCTGGACGCGGGAGAGGATGTCGTCGTGCTCTGCGAGGGCGACCCGTTCTTCTACGGCTCGTTCATGTACCTGTTCGCCCGGCTGGCCGATCGGTTCCCGGTCGAGGTCGTGCCGGGCGTCTCGTCGCTGGCGGCCTGCGCCTCGGCGCTGGGGCGGCCACTGGTGGCGCGGAACGGCGTGCTCTCGGTGCTGCCCGGGCCGCTGCCCGACGAGGTGCTGGCGCCGCGGATCGCGGCGGCCGACGCGGTGGCGATCCTGAAGGTCGGCCGCCACCTGCCCCGGCTGCGCGCGCTGGTCGATCGGCTTGGCCTGACGCCACGCGCGGCCTATGTCGAGCGCGCCTCGCTGGCCGAGGGCCGGGCCTGCGCGCTGGCCGATGCGCCGGCGGAGGCGCCGTATTTCTCGATGATTCTCGTCTCGCGAACGGAGGACCCATGGTTGCCGTTCTCTGCCTGACCGCCGGAGGCGAGGCGCTGGCGCTGCGGATCGCCGCGGCGCTCGGCGGCACGGCGCAAGGCCGCGCCGGGCGCACCGCGCTGCCCGAGACCTTCGACGACACTGTCGAGCACGTCCGCGCGCTGTTCGCCGCCGGGGTGCCCGTTGTGGGGATCTGCGCCGCCGGCATCCTGGTCCGCGCGGTCGCGCCGCTGCTGGCCGACAAGCGCGCCGAGCCGCCGGTGATCGCCGTCGCCGAGGACGGCTCGGCCGTCGTGCCGCTGCTGGGCGGGCACCGCGGCGCGAACCGGCTGGCGCGGCAAGTGGCTGAACTGCTGGGCGTTTCCGCCGCGGTGACAACCGGCGGGGACGTCGCGCTGGGCGTCGCGCTTGACGACCCGCCGCCCGGCTGGCGGCTGGCCGACCCAGAGGCGGCCAAGTCCGTCATGGCCGGCCTGCTGGCGGGTGAGCCCTACCGGCTGTCCGGCCGGGCCGACTGGCTGGCGCCGGTCGCGGCGCTGCCGACCGTCTCCGCGGCGCCGGGCGAGGCTGTCGTGCTTGCGCCGCAGGCGGGCGGCCCGGCGCTGGAATTCCACGCCACGCGCTTTGCGCTGGGCGTCGGCTGCGCGCGGGATTGCCCGGAGGAGGAGCTGTCGGCGCTTGCCGAGGCCGCGCTTGCCGAGGCCGGCGTTACCCCGCAGGCGCTGGCCGGCGTGTTCTCGCTGGACCTGAAGGCCGACGAGCCGGCGGTGTGGGCGATGGCGGCGCGGCTGGGCGTGCCCGCGCGGTTCTTCGACGCCGCCCGGCTGGAGGCCGAGACGCCCCGGCTGGCGACCCCCTCGGACGTCGTCTTTGCCGAGGTCGGATGCCATGGCGTCGCCGAGGCTGCGGCGCTGGCGGCGGCCGGGGTAGAGGCGCAATTGGTTCTGCCGAAACGGAAATCCGCAATGGCGACCTGCGCCGTCGCCGCTGCGCCGGGACCGATCACGGCGCTGCCGGGCCGCCCGCGCGGGCGGCTCTCGATCGTCGGCATCGGACCCGGGGCTGCCGACGTGGCGCACGCCCGAGGCCTCGCGGCTGGTCGCCGGGGCCGACGAGCTGGTCGGCTATGGTCTCTACCTCGACCTGCTGGGGCCGCTGGCGGCCGGCAAGCCGCGGCACGACTTTCCGCTGGGCGCCGAGGAGGAGCGCTGCCGCTACGCCCTGGAACGCGCCGGCGAGGGGCGCGAGGTTGCGCTGATTTCCTCCGGCGACGCAGGCATTTACGCCATGGCGGCGCTGGTCTGGGAGCTGCTGGCCGACGGCGCGCGTCTCGCCCGCCGCGCGCCGGGTCGAGGTGGTCGACGGCGCCCGGCATCTCGGCCCTGCAGGCAGCCGCCGCGCGGGTCGGCGCGCCGCTGGGGCACGACTTCTGCGCGGTCTCGCTGTCCGACCTGCTGACCCCGCGCGAGGACATCCTGCGCCGCGTCCGCGCCGCGGCCGAGGGCGACTTCGTCGTGGCCTTCTACAACCCCGTCTCGCTGCGCCGGCGCGAGCTGTTTCCGCTGGCATTGCAGATACTTGGCCGCCACCGGCCGCCGGACGCGCCGGTCGTGCTGGCCTCGAACCTCGGCCGGCCGGGCGAGCGCGTGACGGTGCGCCGGCTGCGACGAGGTGACGGTCGACGAGGTCGACATGCTGACGGTCGTGATCGTCGGCTCCAGCCGCTCGCGCATGCTTCGCCACGGGGGCGAGGACCGCGTGTTCACCCCGCGCGGCTACGCCGCGAAGCGCGAGCGGGAGGCGGGATGACGGTCCACTTCATCGGCGCCGGGCCGGGCGATCCCGAACTGATCACCGTGCGCGGTCTGAAACTGATAGGCCGTTGTCCCGGTCTGCCTTTATCGCCGGCAGCCTGGTGCCGCGCGAGATCGTCTCGGCGGCGCCGGAGGGGGCGCGCGTGCTCGACACGGCGCCGATGACGCTGGACCAGATCGTCGCCGAGATGGCGGCGGCGCACGGGCGCGGCAAGGACGTCGCGCGGGTGCATTCCGGCGACCCGTCGCTGTACGGCGCCGTCGCCGAGCAGATCCGGCGGTTGCAAGCCCTTGGGATTCCTTACGATATCACGCCGGGCGTGCCGGCTTTCGCGGCCGCGGCGGCGGCGCTGGGGCGCGAGCTGACCATCCCGGGGATCGCCCAGACGGTCATCCTGACGCGAACCGCGATGAAGTCGTCCGACATGCCGGCGGGCGAGGAACTGGGGCTTCTCGGGCGCTCGGGCGCGACGCTGGCGATCCACCTGTCGGTTCGCAACCTGTTGAAAGTGCAGCGCGATCTGACGCCACACTACGGCGCGGACTGCCCGGTCGTCGTCGCCTACCGGGTCGGCTGGCCGGACCAGAAGTTCGTCTGGGGCACGCTGGCGACCATCCGCGACCGGGTGCGCGCCGAGAAGATCACGCGCACGGCGCTGATCCTGCTGGGGCCGGCGCTGGGCGATGCGGCGTTCCGCGACAGCGCGCTCTATGACGGGGCGCACCCGCACATCCTGCGGCCGAAGCGCGTCGGCTGACTGCCCGCGACTTCGGTGGCATGTCACCGAACATGCCCCGTAACCGGGCGATCGTCACCCTGACGGTGATTCTTGCAAGAGAATTGTCCCTTGGGCGAGGGACGGCTGCACGGCCAAAGCGGGAGTTGCGACGATTATACCAACCCGCGCTGATCAGAACCCATGTGCCCACTCCCGGAGACCGAGGGACATGATGCGCCAGGGCTGGTCGGTGAGCTTGGTCCACGCCTCGCAGCACTGGGCGACGATGTCGTCGTAGGAGTTGAAGACCCGGTTCGAGAGCCAGTTCTGGCGCATGAACTGCCAGACGTTCTCGACGGGGTTGAGTTCGGGCGATCTCGGCGGCAGCGGCAGGAGGGTGATGTTGTCGGGGACCACGAGGCGGCCGGAGACGTGCCATCCCGCCTGGTCCAGGACAAGCACAGCGTGTGCGCCGGGCTCCACCGCGGCACTGATCTCCGCTAGGTGAGCCTGCATAGCCTCGGTGTCGGCGAACGGCATGACGAGCGCCGCACCCTTGCCGAGCTTCGGGCAGATGGCGCCGAAGATGTAGGCCCACTTCGTGCGCTGGTCGTGCGGGGCGCGGGGCCGCGTGCCGCGGCGCGCCCAGCGGCGCGTGATCAGGTTCTTCTGCCCCACGCGGGCTTCATCCTGGAACCAGACCTCGATGCGTCGGCCGCGAGCGCGCCGGCCGCGGATCTCGGCGATGGCTTCCGGAAAGCTTTTTTAAAGGCGTCCATCGCCTCGGGGTCCTGCCCGTGCGCCTGCGGCCGCGCCGTCAGCACCCGGAAGCCCAGCCGCTTCAGCGCCCGGCTCACCGTCGTCTCGCTCACCGAGACGCCGAACTCCTCGTGCAGCCACGCCGCCAGGTCGATCAACCGCCAGCGCACCACCCCGTCAAGATAGGGCTTCGGTCCCACTTCGACCGCCTGTGCAAGCGCTGCGAGCTGCTCCGCCGTCAGGCGCGGCGCTTGGCCCGGCGCCTTACGGTCAAGGAGCCCGCCCGGCCCGTCGGCGTTGAACCGCACCACCCAGTCCCGCACGATCTGTAGCCCGACGCCACCGATCCGCGCCGCCGCCGTCCGGCTCCCGCCATCGTAGATCGACGCCAGCGCCAGAAGCCGACGGGTCTGCCTCGCATCCCGGCTGGCCTTCGCCAGCCCCCTCAAATCATCCGCCGAGTAGTCCGATCGCAGCATGATCGCCGCCGCCATGGAGAACCTCCCTCTGTTCTCCATGATGAATCATGATCAGGCGCGTTCGGGAATCCCTTCCGTGAGTCCGGATCAGCGCGGGTTGGTATTAGGCGAGAGTTCTCGCCGAACTATTGAGTGACATCGCCGGCCGGCGCGGCGGCCGCGCCGCTCAGCCGGCCGGCTCGATGACGTGCGCCCAGGAGCCTGCGACGCGACCCGAGACGAGGCCGGTCGGGCCGAGATCCGTGCCGGCGGCGTCGCGCATCGCGAAGAGCGGCGCGCCCTCCTGGCGCAGGACCCGGGCGGTGTGGAACTCGTGCGCCGCCAGCGGGCCGGGCCAGGGGCCGGCGAGCGGCGCGAGGCGGCGGTAGCCGAGGGTGCGGCGCGGGCGCTCGACCCCGGTCTCGAGGCGGAGCAGGCCGAGCATGGCGTGGCGCCGGCCCTCGCCGTCGGTGATGCCGTCGCCGAGCACCATGAAGCCGCCGCACTCGCCGTAGATCGCCGCGCCGCGGGCGGCGGCGGCCAGCATCCCGGCGCGGAAGCGCTGGGCGGCGGCGATGCGGCCGGGGTGCAGCTCCGGGTAGCCGCCGGGCAGGAAGACGGCGTCGGCGGCGGGGTCGGGCGGCTCGTCGGCGAGCGGCGAGAACGGGGCGAGCTCGGCGCCCCGCGCGCGCCAGTCCTCGAGCATGTGCCAGTAGGCGAACGAGAACGCGGCGTCGCGGGCGACGGCGATGCGCTGGCCGAGCGGCGGCAGGCGGGCGGGCTGGGGCTCGGCGACGGCCAAGGGCGCGGCGGCGGCGCGGAGGGCCTCCAGGTCGCAGCCGGCGGCGACGGCGTCGGCGGCGCGGTCGAGGAAGGCCGGCAGGTCGGCCGTCTCGCCGGCCTGGACGAGGCCCAGATGGCGCGACGGCAGGGCCAGGTCGTCGCGCCGGGGCAGGACGCCGAGCACGGGCGCGATCGGCTGGATGGCCTGGGCGACCATGGCGGCGTGGCGCGCGCTGCCGGCGCGGTTGAGGACGACGCCGGCGATCGGCGGCGCGCCGGGGAAGGTGGCGAGGCCGTGCACGATGGCGGCCGCGCCCTGGCCCATGCGCGAGACGTCCAGCACCAGCAGCACCGGGATGCCGAGCGCAGCGGCGAGCGCCGCCGCCGAGCCGGGCTGCGGTGCCGGGGTGGCGGCGGGACGGCGGAGGGGGCGGCGGCGGCGAGATCGGGGGGGCGGGCTGCGGGGTACCTCGCGGTCTCGTGCCGGGCGGGGCCGGGACCGCCGGCTCCCGGCCGGCGCGCCGTGGCGTCGGGATCGGCGCGGCGGTCGAGGTCGGCGTGCGCCGGGATCGCCAGACGTCAGCAGCGCCTGGTGCTGTCCGGGGGCGGCCTCGGAGGAAGGCCGCGTCGGGGTCCATGCGGCGTGCCCACGGGAAGGCCACAGGGGATTGGCCGGCTCGGCTTCGGTCGCGTCGCGCTCGCGGGCTGGATGGCGCCGCGTCGCGGTTGTGCTGGCGGCAGAGGCCCTGGCCCGGTCGCGTCGCCTTCGCGCCGCGTCGCCGCCGCCTTCATCACCGCCGCCGGTGCCGTCAACGGCCGCGAGCCTGTGCGTTACGGCGCCGTCGTAGAGGCCCATGGCGCCTTCGACGATCAGCAGCTCGGCCGGCTGCATGGCGGCGCGGGCGCGGAGCTGGGCGGGCGTCGCCGCCCAGGCGTCGAGCGTCACGCAGGGGTGGCCCGTGGCGGCGGCGTGGAAGGCCGGGTCGATGTAGTCGGGGCCGGACTTGGCGCTGGCGACCGCCTCGCCGCGCCGCGCCAGCGCGCGCAGCAGGCCCAGCGTCAGCGTCGTCTTGCCCTGCCCCGAGGCCGGGGCGGCGATCAGCAGGCCGCGCATGGGTGGGCTGCGTGCATCGCGCGGCGGATGGCGCGCAGCGCCTGCTGGTCGGGCTTCCGCGGCCTTGGCCCATTCGCGCACGGGGGCGGGGCGCATGAGATGGGACGAGGCCACGGGGCGCTTGCGTTGAGGCGGGGCGAAGCGGACGGGGCGCTCGTCGGGCGGGGGCGGGCCGGGCGCGGTCGGCGGGCGCCCCGGTCTATGGCCGCTCCGCGCTGAAGCGCGCATCGCGGGCGCCGGGGCGGGCGTGCCCGGCGGCGGCGTGTTGTGTGAGACGGCTTCGGCGTGTCAGGCGCTGTCCGGGCGGGCGCGAGCGCCATGGGGTCGAGGTTGCGCGCCGCCTCGCTGGCGATCTGGCCGACCCGGGCGAGCGGCTGGCGCATCGCGAAGACGCGACTGATGCAGGGCAGGCCGGCGGCTCGAGCCGGTGCCGGGCGGGCGGTTGCGGCACGTCAGGCGCTGTCCGGGCGGGCGCGGGCGCCGAGGGGGTCGAGGCTGCGCACCGGCTCTCCGGCGATCTGGCCGACCCAGTCGAGCACCTGGCGCATGGCGACGACGCGGCCGAAGCAGACCAGTGCCGGCGGCTCGAGCCCGAGCAGGGTGGCGTCCTCGGCGGCGCGGGCCAGCGTCGTTTCCAGCACGCGCTGGCTCGGCAGGGTGGCGTCGCAGACGATGGCGACCGGCTCGGATGGCGGGCGGCCGCCGGCGATCAGCGCGGCGGTGATCTTGGGCAGCGTCTTCATCGCCATGTAGGCGACAATCACCGGCGACGAGCGGGCCAGCGCCGGCCAGTCGATGGCGCCCGGGGCGTCGCCGCTCTGGTCGTGGCCGGTGACGAAGGTGACGGCCTGGTTGACGTCGCGATGCGTCACCGGGATGCCCGCATAGGCGAGCCCGCCGATGCCGGCCGAGATGCCGGGCACGATGCGGATCGGCACGCCGGCCGCGACGAGGGTCTGCGCCTCCTCGCCGCCGCGGCCGAAGACGAAGGGGTCGCCGCCCTTGAGGCGAAGGACGCGCTGCCCGGCGCGGGCGAGCTCGACGAGGCGAAGCGAGATGTCGCGCTGCTTCGGGCTGGGCTTGCCGCCGCGCTTGCCGGCGTACTCGACGGCGGCGCCGGGGCGGGCGAAGGCGAGGATCCGGGCGTCGACCAGCGCGTCGTAGACGACGATGTCGGCCTGGGCGAGCGCGTTGAGGCCGTGCAGCGTCAGGAGCCCCGGGTCGCCCGGGCCGGCGCCGACCAGCCAGACCCAGCCGGGGAGGAACTCGGGCCAGTCGTGGCCGGGCAGGGGCGGGGCGCTCATGCGGGCTTTATAGCCGGGACGGGCGGGCCTGCGAAGGCGTGCGGTGTGCAAATCGGATTTTTCGGCGCCGGTTCCGGCCCGCGCCGGGATCGTGCCCGGCCGGCGTGGGGCGTCCTGCCGGAGAGACGGCGGCCGGGGCGCCGCTGTGCCCGGGCGGCGGGTGTGGCCAGCCATTGCCGGTCATTGGAGGTTTGGCCGGTGGCCCGGTTGGGTCGGCGCGTCCCGCCCCGATACGCGCATCGCCGCCGCCACCCGCCCGTCCGCGCCGGCACCGGAGCACGTATCGGGGGTGCCCGGCCGGCATCCGCGGGCCGCGTCGCTCGGGGCGGCGGCGCGGCGGCGGCTAGCCGACCGGCGTCGCGCCCGCGGAGCGAGCAACCGGTGAGCGCCCGGGGCCGTCGCGGGCGCCATCCGACGGCAGGCGGCCGGCGTGGAGAGGCATCGCCGGGTGATATGGACCGGGCGGTCCTGTTCCGGTCTGCGCTGCACGGATGGGGACAAGGCCGGCGGCGCTGTGCGCCGGCTGGCGCGGAGAGGGATCGCCGGGGCGATATGGACTTTTCGCACTGCCTTGTATCGTTCGCCGGGTGAGCGACGCGGCGGCTGGCGGGGGAGCCGCGCCCGAGGCAGGCTGCGCGCCTGACCCCTCGGGGGGCATCGCCGGGCGATCCGGGCCGGGGCTCCTGTTCCGGTTTGCCGCGCATTGGCGGCGACCAGTCAGGCGGCGCGCCGGAAGGTTCGGCGCAGGCATCGCCGGGCGATACAAAGCGGGCGGTCTTGCTCTAGTCTGGCATCTATGGACGAGGGCCAGGCGAGCGGCGGGGCGGACGATAGCGGCGCGGGACGCGGCGTGGGCGGGGGCAAGCTGCGCACCGGCTGGACGACGGGCGCCTGCGCGACGGCGGCCGCGAAGGCGGCGGCGCTGGGGCTGGCGAAGGGCGCCGTGCCCGGCGAGGTCGGCATCGTGCTGCCGCGCGGGCAGCGGCCGGTCTTTGCCGTCGAGGACTCCGCGCTGGGCGCCGGCTGGGCCGAGGCGGCGGTGCGCAAGGATGCCGGCGACGACCCGGACGTGACGCACCTGGCGCTGATCCGGGTGCGCGTGGCGCCGGGCCCGGAAGGCTCGGGCGTGGTGTTCCGTGCCGGCGAGGGCGTCGGCACGGTGACCAGGCCCGGCCTGCCGGTGCCGCCGGGCGAGCCGGCGATCAATCCCGTGCCGCGGCGGATGATCGCCGGCGCGCTGGACGAGGTGGCGGCGGCGCACGGGATGGCGGGCGACTTCGTCGTAACGATCTCGGTGCCGGGCGGGGCCGAGATGGCGCGGCACACCTGGAACCCCCGGCTGGGAATCGAGGGAGGCATCTCGATCCTTGGGACGACGGGGATCGTGCGGCCATTCTCGTGCGCGGCGTGGATCGCGTCCATCCATCGCGGGGTGGACGTGGCGCGGGCCTGCGGGATGACGCACGTCATTGGCGCGACGGGCGCGACCTCGGAGGCGACGGCACGGGCGCTCTACGGGCTGCCCGAGGGCGCCTGCCTGGACATGGGGGATTTCGCGGGCGGACTGCTGAAGTACCTCGCCCGCCACCCGGTGCCCCGGATCACGATCGCGGGGGGCATCGGCAAGATGACCAAGCTGGGGCAGGGGGCGCTCGACCTGCACTCGGGGCGGAGCCAGGTGGATTTCGCGGGGCTGGCGGCGCTGGCGGAGCGCGCGGGCGCCGACCCGGCGCCGGTGGCGGCGGCGGGCACGGCGCTGGCGGCGCTGGAGGCGGCCGGGCCGGCGCTGGCCGGCGAGGTGGCGCACGAGGCGCTGGCGGTGGTGCGCCGGGTGCTGGGCGCCGCGCCGGTCGAGGCCGAGGTCATCGTCATCGACCGCGCGGGCGGGATCGTCGGCCGGGCGGGGTGGGCGTGAGCGGCGCCGGCCCGGCCGGGCGGCGCGCCGGCCGGCGAGGCGGAGGCCGCCGCTTCGCCGGCCCGGTCGGGGAACCGGATGGGCGCGATGGCGGCTGCCCGCCCCGCGCGGATCGCGAGCCGGCGCGGGCTGCGGGCCGGGCGGTCGGCCGCGCTTGGAGACGGGCGGCGTGGCGGGCGGCTTGGCGCGCCGCCGGTCGGCTCCGCGGAGCGCGTCCGGGGCTTCGGCGCTTTCGCGGAGCTGGCAGCGGCGCGCGCGACGCGGGCCTCGGGCGGCCCCGACGGGGCGGAGTCGTCGGCCGGGCGGCGCGCGGTGCCTGACATCCTGCTGCTGGCCGGGACGGCCGAGGCGCGGGCGCTGGCGGGGCGGCTCGCGGCGCGTGGCGTGGATGCCGTGGCTTCGCTCGCCGGGGCGACGCGGGCGCCGGCGGACTATGGCGTCGCGGTGCGGTCGGGCGGCTTTGGCGGGGCCGAGGGGCTGGCGGCGTGGCTGCGTGCCGAGCGGGTGCGGGCGCTGGTCGACGCGACGCACCCCTTCGCGGCGCGGATGCCGTGGAACGCGGTTGCGGCCTGCGCGGCGGCGGGAGTGCCTCGGCTGCGGCTGCTGCGGCCGGCATGGCCCGTCCGGCCGGGGTGGCGCGTCGTCGGATCGCTGGACGAGGCAGCCGCGGCCCTGCCTGCCGGCGCGCGGGTGCTCCTGACGACCGGGCGCGAGGTGGCGCCGTTCGCGGGGCGGACGGACTGCCGGTTCTGGCTGCGCTCGATCGAGCCGGTGGCGGTGCCGGCGCATGTAACGCCGCTGCTGGCGCGACCGCCCTTCCGGGTGGACGAGGAGGCGGCGATGATCCGGCGACTGCGGGCGACGCACCTCGTCAGCAAGAACGCGGGCGGCGGCGCGGCCAAGCTCGACGCGGCCGCGGCGCTGGGGATCGAGGTCGTCATGGTGGCGCGGCCAGCGCCGCCGCCGGGACCGCTGGCGGCGACGGTGGAGCGGGCGCTGGACTGGGTGGTCGCGACGGCCGGATCGCGGCCGCGCGCCTGACGGCGGTGTCCCGCAGCGCCGTGGCCGGAGCCATCGGCGCGTCGCCGGGCCGTCGGCCGACAGCGCGGCCGTGCCCTCTGTGTCTGCCGATGCCGCGCGCCGGCGTCGGGGAGGGAAAGCCGGGCAGTTGAGCGCTCGCATCCGCTCCACCACATGATGTTTGACATATCGCGATTGATCTTCTAGATACGGATAGTCTCGTTCGGAACATGCAGCCATGCTCACAGCCGCCCAATTGCGCGCCGCGCGTGCGCTTCTCGGCATCGACCAGAAGACCCTGGCCGAGCTCGCCGGCCTGTCCGTCCCGACAATCCAGCGCATGGAGGCCAGTTCCGGCACCGTGCGCGGTGTCGTGGACAGCCTGACGAAGGTGGTCGAGGCGCTGGGCCTGGCGGGCATCGAGCTGATCGGCGAGGGCGACGCCAGCCCGGCAGGCGGGCGTGGCGTGCGATTCAGGTCCACGGTTCCGATCGCCCCGACCGACCCGGACCCCTCCGCAACGGCGACCGCCGACGATTAGCCGGCGATCCCGCTGCTCCCGTCATCAAGGCGCGGCCAAGACATGCAAGCCAGGAAGCGTGGACCGAGCGTGGCGCCGAGTTTCGCCGACCTCTACACCCCGAAGCTCCTGACCGTGCTGCGGGAGGGCTATGGCCTTCATCACCTGCGGGCCGATGCCATCTCGGGAATGACGGTCGCCATCGTCGCGCTGCCGCTCTCGATGGCGATCGCCATCGCCTCGGGCGCGACGCCCGCGCAGGGCCTCTACACCGCGATCGTCGGCGGCTTCCTCGTATCGCTGCTCGGCGGCTCGCGGTTCCAGATCGGCGGGCCCGCGGGCGCGTTCATCGTCCTCGTCGCCGCGACCGTGGCCGAGCACGGCATGGACGGGCTTATCCTCGCCACCTTCCTGTCGGGGCTCATGCTCGCCGCCGTCGGCTTCCTGCGGCTCGGCACCTTCATCAAGTTCATCCCGTTTCCGGTGACGGTCGGCTTCACCGCCGGCATCGCGGTCATCATCTTCGCAAGCCAGGTCAGGGAGCTTCTCGGGCTTTCGCTCGATCATGAACCCGGCCGGTTGCTGGAGAAGATCCCGGCGCTCTGGCAGGCGCGTGGCAGCGTGACGTCCGCGGCCGTCGGCGTCACGGTCGTCACCGTCGCGATCATCCTCGGCATGCGCCGGTGGCGCCCGCACTGGCCGGCCATGCTGATCGCGGTCGGCGTGGCCGCGGCGGCGACCGCCCTGCTGGGGCTTTCCGTCCAGACGATCGGGACGCGATTCGGTGGCATTCCCTCGGGCCTGCCGCTTCCGGCCCTGCCCGCGCTTTCCGTGGACCGGGTCATGGCGGTCCTGCCTGCCGCCGCCTCGTTCACTCTGCTCGGCGCCATCGAATCGCTGTTGTCCGCCGTGGTGGCCGACGGCATGACCGGGCGCCGGCATCGCTCGAACTGCGAGCTGGTGGCGCAGGGGGTGGCCAACATCGGCGCGTCGCTGTTCGGCGGGTTCTGCGTGACCGGCACGATCGCGCGAACCGCCACGAACGTCCGCTCCGGGGCGCACGGGCCCATCGCGGGGATGTTGCACGCCGTGTTCCTGCTGCTGTTCATGATGATCGCCGCGCCCCTGGCCGCCTATATCCCGCTGGCGGCGCTGGCCGGGGTGCTGGCGGTGATCGCGTGGAACATGATCGAGAGGCCTGCCATCGCCATCCTGGTTCGCTCGGGCCCGGGCGAGGCGACGGTGCTGGCCGCGACGTTCTTCCTGACGATCTTCCGGGACCTGACCGAGGCGATCGTCATCGGCTTTGCGCTCGGCTCCGTGCTGTTCATCCAGCGCATGAGCCGGACGACGGCGGTCGCGACCGATACCCCCTTCGTCGCGCGCGACGTCGCCGACGGCACCGACCCGCGCGGCGCCTACGAGGAAGCCGAGGCGGCCAGCCCGGACCTGGTCATCTACCGCATCACGGGGGCGCTGTTCTTCGGCGCGACGGCCTCGATCGGCTCGGTGCTCGACCGCATCCAGGACAATCACAAGGCGCTGGTCGTCGACTTCGCGGCGGTGCCGTTCCTCGAATTCGACGGGCGCGGACATGATCGAGGGGCTGGCCCACAAGGCCCGCAAGCGCGGCGTGGCGCTGTGGCTGACGGGCGCCAGCCGCGACATAAGGCGGGTGTTCCTGACGCACGGGCTGAAACGGCCGCTGGTGCGCTATGCGGCGACGGTCGAGCAGGCGGTCGCGGCATTCCGCAACGGGGGGCGGGCGGCGCGGTAGGGCTGCCGGCGGCCGCTCGGCCGCCTTGACAGCCGGGCGGCTTTCGACGAACCGTGGTCGCGCATGGTCCCGCGCCGTGCCCGCCTCACGCGGGCGAGCGGGCGAAGAGGGAATGCGGTGGGCGCCGACCCAGATCGGGGGCGCGATGCCGCAGCCGCCCCCGCGACTGTATGCGGAGCGCGCGCCCGGATGCCACTGGCCGGTTGGCCGGGAAGGCGGGTGTCGAGCCGAGGCGACAAGCCTCACTCCGCAAGCCAGGAGACCTGCCATGCGACGGGGCGCCGAGGGGCGCCCGAGCCGAACTCGCCGCCGGAGGGGCGGAGGAAAAGGAGCCTGGAGAATGACCGTGCAGTCCGTCGCTACCCCGATCGTCGCCGGCAAGGCCGGGACGGTGCTGGCCGCCGCCCTGCTGGGCATGCTGTTCGTCTATGCCACCGCCTTCTCGCCGGCGGCGGCGATGCACAACGCGGCGCACGACACGCGGCACGCGATCACCGCTCCCTGCCACTAGGGCAGGTCCCGTGACATGCTGATGCGCATCATCGTGTGCGCGCTGCTCGCCGGCGGAATCGCCGGCGGGGTCAGCGCGCTGCTGCAGCAGGCGCTGGTCGTGCCGCTGATCATGCAGGCCGAGGTCTACGAGACCGCCGGCGGCGGCAACGACCACGGCGCGGACCATGATCGTGCCGTTTCCGACCATGCGGCGGCGATCGCGCACGATCACGGCACGGCGGCGCACGAGCATGACGCGGGCGGCGCGGGCTGGCTGGCCCGGCCGCTGACGACGGCGGTGATGACGGTCGGGGTCAATGTCGGCTTCGCTTTCCTGCTGCTGGCCGCCTTTCACGCCCGCGACGCGCGGCCGGGGTTGCGCGAAGGGCTCGTCTGGGGCGTCGCCGGCTTTGCCGCGCTGATGCTGGCGCCGGCGGCAGGGCTGCCGCCCGAGCTGCCGGGATCTGCGGCCGGTCCACTGGAGGCGCGGCAGCTCTGGTGGGTGGCAACGGCAGCGTCGGCGGCCGGGGCGCTGTGGCTGGTCGCCTTCATGCGCCTGCCCTGGGCCTGGGCCGTGGCGGTGCTGTTGCTGGTCGCGCCGCACCTCGTGGGCGCGCCGGAGGCCGATGGTGTCGGCGTCGTGCCGCCCGACCTGGCCGCTGACTTTGCCGCGCGGGCGCTGGCGGTCGGCTTCGTCAGCTGGGCCGTACTGGGTGCCGCCGCGGCCTGGGCCTGGGATCGGCAACTGCGGGCGGCACACGCGGTAGCCTGAGCAACAGGTCGCCTGAGGAGCACGGGCGCCTGTGCAACACGGGCGTTTGACGAAAACGGGCCGGGGACGCCGGGCGGGAAACGCAGGCCGCAGGACCGGCCGGGAAACACGGGTCCGGCAACGCGGGCCGAGAGGACAGAGATGCCGCAGAAGATACCCGCCACCGTCATCACCGGCTTCCTGGGGGCCGGCAAGACGACGCTGATCCGCAACCTGCTGCGCAACGCCAACGGGCGGCGCATCGCGCTGGTCATCAACGAGTTCGGCGATATCGGCGTCGACGGCGAGGTGCTGAAGGGCTGCGGCGACTTCGCCTGCCGCGACGACGATTTTGTCGAACTGTCGAACGGCTGCATCTGCTGCACCGTCGCCGACGACTTCGTGCCGACCATGCGCAAGCTGATCGAGCGCGACGACCCGCCCGAGCACATCGTCATCGAGACGAGCGGCCTGGCCCTGCCGCAGCCGCTGGTGCGCGCCTTCAACTGGCCCGAGATCCGCACGCGCGTCACCGTCGACGGAGTCGTCACGGTCGTCGATGGCCCGGCGGCGGCCGCGGGGCGCTTCGCCCATGACGAGGCGGCGGTGGCGGCGCAGCGCGAGGCCGATGACTCCATCGACCACGACACGCCGATCGCCGAGCTGTTCGAGGACCAGCTCGCCTGCGCCGATATGGTCGTGGTCTCCAAGACCGACGCGATGGACTCAGGCACGCTGGATCGCGTGCTGGGCGAGATCGCCGGCCGGGCACGCGCCGGGGTTCGCTTCGTGCCGTCCCGCGCGGAAGGGCTGGCGCCCGACGTGCTGCTGGGCCTCGGGATCGCCGCCGAGGACGACGTCGCCTCGCGCGCCGCGCCGCACCACGACGCCGAGGGCGAGGACCATGACCACGACGAGTTCGAGAGCTTCGCCGTGAGCCTGGGCGAGATCGACGACGTCGAAGGCTTCGCCGGGCGGCTTGGCGCGGCGATCCGCGGCCACGACATCCTGCGCCTGAAGGGCTTCGCCGCCGTGGCCGGCCGGCCGATGCGGCTGGTCGTGCAGGCGGTCGGCCCGCGCGTGGAGACGCATTACGACCGCCCGTTCGGCGCCGAGCCGCGGAGCACGCGGCTGGTCGTCATCGGCGAGGCCGGGCTGGACCGCGCCGCCATCGAGGCGGCGCTGGGCGCATGATTGGCGCCGCCGATGCCATCGCCGTCGCGCCCGAGGCGCCGACCGGGCCCGACGCGCTGCGGCTGATCGGGGCGTCCGAGGCCGAGCTGTCGGCCGCCTACCCGCCCGAGGAGCGCTTTGCCTTCTCGGTCGAGAAGCTGGTCGAGGCCGGCGTCTGGTTCGTCGTCGCTCGCGACGGGGACGGCAGGGCGCTCGGCTGCGGCGGGCTCGCGGAGTACCCGGGCTATGGCGAGCTGAAGCGCATCTACGTCGACCGCCAGGCGCGCGGCCGCGGCGTCGGGCGCGCCGTGCTGGCGGCGCTGGAGGCGCGCGCCCGGGCGCTGGGCCTGCCGCTGGTGCGGCTGGAGACCGGCGACGCGCAGATCGACGCGATGGCGCTCTACCGGCGCTGTGGCTACATGCCGACGGGGCGGTTCGGCGAGTACCCGGAGGCGGCGACCTCGCGCTATTTCGAGAAGGCGCTGTGAGCCGGCCGGATGCGAGCGCCGCTGTGCCGGTCCCGGCGTCCGCCGATGCCCGGCCGGCTGAGGCGCTGCCCGGGTCCGGGGCCGATGCGCGCAGGCTGGCCGCGGCCGGGGCCTGGCGCGGGTGTAGCGCGCCCCTTGCCACTGGCACGGCAGCGGCCGGGGAGACCGTGGCCGGGCCGCGGGGTGGCGCGCCGATCTGACGGCCCGGACTGAAGGCCCTGTCTGAGAGACGGGGCCCGGATGGCCGGCCGGCATCGGGCTGGAGACGCGAATGAGCCACTACGACATCATCCCGGACATCCACGGGCACCCCGACAAGCTGGCGGCGCTGCTGGACGCGCTCGGCTATTCGCGGCGGGGCGGGCGGTGGCATCACGGCACGCCCGACCGGCAGATCGTCTTTCTCGGCGACTTCATCGACCGGGGTCCGGACAGCCGGGGCGTGCTTGAGGCGGTGCGCGATCTGATCGCCGACGGGCGGGCGCTTGCCGTCATGGGCAATCACGAGCTGAACGCCATCCACTATCACAACGAGGATCCGGAGCGTGGCGATCCCCTGCGGCGGCACTCGGAGAAGAACCGGCAGCAGCACGAGAGCTTCCTGCGCCAGTTCCCGCTCGGCTCGGACGGGGCGCGCGAATGGGTCGAGTGGATGGCCGGGCTGCCGCTGTGGCTGGATCTCGGGCCGTTCCGCGTCGTGCATGCCTGCTGGAGCGCGCCGGCGGTGCGGCGGCTGGCGCGGCTGGCGCCCGGCGGCGTGCTGCCGCGCGACCGGCTGCTCCGGGCCGGGCGGTGGAAGGACCCGCTGAACGAGGACGTCGAGGTGCTGACCAAGGGGCCGGAGGCGCCGCTGCCCGAGGGCCACGGCTTCAGCGACAAGGGCGGGCACCGGCGCGACCGCGTGCGGATCGCCTGGTGGCGCTCGGGCGCGCGGACCTGGCGCGAGGCGGCGATCTCGGTGCCGGATGTGGGCGAACTGCCCGACGGCCCGCTGCCGGAAGAGGTGGCGACCGAAATCTACCCGGCGGGCGAGAAGCCGGTCTTTTTCGGCCATTACTGGCTGGAGGACGCGCCGGTCGTCGAGGCGCCGAACGCGCTCTGCCTCGATTACTCGGCCGGCATCGGCGACAACCCGCTGGTCGCCTATGCGTGGGAGCCGGGGATGGCGTCGCTGGAGGTCGAGGCCATCATCGACGCCGGCCCGGCTGGCGGCCCGCGCTCGCGGCGGCGCGCGGCGGTGGGGGCACGCTGATGCACCTGCTGCTGGCACAGCCCGGGGCTGCGACGGATGGCGGCGAGGCGGTCGACCTGGACCAGTCGCCGGCCGACCTGGTCGTGATCTCGGCCGCCGACAGCGAGCTGGCGGCGCTGGCCGAGGCGCGGGGCGCGATGGCCGAGGCGGGCGACGGCCCGCCGGGGCTGCGGCTGGCTTCGCTGCTGCATCTCGCGCACCCGATGTCGGTCGACCTCTATCTGGAAAAGACGGCCGGCAAGGCGCGGCTGGTGGTGGCGCGCGTGCTGGGTGGCGAGGGCTACTGGGGCTACGGGCTGGAGCAGTTCTCGGCGCGCCTTGGCGAGGCCGGCGTCGCTTTCGCGGCGCTGCCCGGCGACGACAAGGCGGACGAGGCGCTGTGGCGGGCCTCGAGCGTGGCGCGCGAGGACTGGCAGGCGCTCTGGGCCTATCTGGTCGAGGGCGGACCGGAGAACGCGGCGAATTTTCTGGCGTATTGCCGATGGATGCTGGGGGCGTCCGGGGTGGTGGCCGGCTCTGGTGGGCGAGGCGCCCACCCTACGCAGGGGGCGGCCACAGGGACCGGCTCCGATGCGGGGCGCGCGGAGCTTGGCCCGGCCGCGGAGGCTGACCCGCCGCCGCCGGCGCGGCCGCTGCTGCGGGCCGGCGTCTACTGGCCGGGTGCGGGGGTCTGCGACCTCGACGCGGTGCGGGCGAACTGGGTCGAGGGGGCGCCGGTCGCCGCCATCGTCTTCTACCGCGCGCTGGTGCAGGGGGCGGGGTTGCATCCGGTCAACCGGCTGGTCAAGGCGTGCCTGGCCGAGGGGCTGAACCCGCTGCCGGTCTTCGTCGCCTCGCTTAAGGAGCCGGTGTCCGCCGGCACGCTGGAGCGGCTGTTCGCCGAGGCGCCGCCCGCCGTGGTGCTGAACGCCACGGCCTTCGCGGTGTCGTCTCCGCAGCAGGGCTATGCGGGCACGCCGCTGGATGCGCCGGGGCGGCCGGTTTTCCAGGTCGTGTTCTCGGGCGGCACCGAGGAGGCCTGGCGCGAGGGCATGGCGGGGCTGTCGGCGCGCGACATCGCGATGAACGTGGCGCTGCCCGAGGTCGACGGGCGGATCCTGACGCGGGCCGTCAGCTTCAAGGGCGAGGCGTGGTATGACGAGGCGACCGAGTGCCGGATCGCCGCCTATCGCGCCGAGGGGACGCGGGTCGTCTTTGCGGCGCGGCTGGCGGCGGCCTGGGCGCGGCTGGGCGCCAAGCCGGCGGGCGACAAGCGCGTCGCCATCGTGCTGGCCAACTATCCGAACCGCGACGGGCGACTGGCGAACGGCGTCGGGCTGGACACGCCCGAGAGCGTCGTCGGCATGCTGGGCGCGCTCGGCGAGGCCGGGTATCGCGTCGTGGGCGCGCCCGGCGATGCGGCCGACCTGATGGCGCGCATCCAGGCGGGGCCGACGAACTGGCTGGCCGACCGGGCACGGCGCGAGGGCGGTGAGACGTTGTCGCTGATCGACTATCACCTTTTCTGGAACGAGCTGCCCTGGGAGGTGCGCCGGAAGGTCGAGGAGCGCTGGGGACCGCCCGAGGCCGACCCGTTCTTCGTTCCGGGCGAGGTGGATTGCGGGCGCTTCGCGCTGTCGATCCAGAGCTTCGGCAATGTCGTCGTCGGCGTGCAGCCGGCGCGCGGCTACAATATCGACCCGAAGGCCAGCTACCACGCGCCCGACCTGGTGCCGCCGCACAACTACCTCGCCTTCTACGCCTGGCTGCGCGACGTGTTGCGGGCGGACGCCGTCGTGCATTTCGGCAAGCACGGCAACCTCGAATGGCTGCCGGGCAAGTCGGTGGCGCTGTCCGAGGACTGCTTCCCCGAGGCGGTGCTGGGGCCGGTGCCGCATCTCTATCCGTTCATCGTCAACGATCCGGGCGAGGGGACGCAGGCCAAGCGGCGGACGAGCGCCGTCATCCTCGACCACCTGACGCCGCCGCTGACGCGGGCCGAGACCTACGGGCCGCTGAAGCAGCTGGAGGCGCTGGTCGACGAGTACTACGAGGCGGCCGGCGTCGACCCGCGCCGGCTGGACCTGCTGCGGCGCGAGATCAGGGCGCTGGTTTCGGCCGAGCGGCTGGACCTGGACGCCGGGATCACGCCCGAGATGGACGAGGCGCGCGGCGCTGGCGCAGCTCGACACATACCTGTGCGAGCTGAAGGAGGCGCAGATCCGCGACGGGCTGCACGTCTACGGGCGGTCTCCCGACGGCGATCTCGAGCGGGATCTGGCCATCGCGCTGGTGCGCGTGCCGCGCGGCGACGGCAAGGGCGGCAACGCCTCGCTGATCCGCGCGCTGGCGCGGGACTGCGCGATCGACCCGGAATGGGACCCGCTGGACTGCGACATGGGGACGGCGTGGGAGGGGCCTCGGCACAAGGTTCTCTGGGCGGCCGGCGGCGCGCACGTGACCTGGCGCACGGCCGGCGACACGGTCGAGCGGCTGGAGGCGCTGGCGAAGCTGGCGCTGCAATGGCGCGAGACGCCGAAGCATTTCCACGCCACCGCGCCGGTGCTGGAGGCGCTGCACGGCGAGGTGCTGCCGGCCATCCGCGCCTGCGGGGCGGCGGAGCGCGCGGCGCTGCTGGCAGGGCTGGAGGGGCGCTTCGTGCCGCCCGGGCCTTCCGGCGCGCCGACGCGAGGGCGGCCGGACGTGCTGCCGACGGGGCGGAACTTCTACTCGGTCGACAGCCGCGCCGTGCCGACGCCGACGGCCTGGACGCTGGGCTGGAAATCGGCCGAGATGCTGGTCGAGCGGCATCTGCAGACGCATGGCGACTGGCTGCGCTCGGTCGTGCTGACCGCCTGGGGCACCTCGAACATGCGTACCGGCGGCGACGACATCGCGCAGGGGCTGGCGCTGATGGGGGTGCGGCCGACATGGGACGCGGCCAGCCGGCGCGTGACGGGGTTCGAGGTGATCCCGGCGGAGGCGCTGGCCCGGCCGCGGGTCGACGTGACGCTGCGCGTCTCGGGCTTCTTCCGCGACGCCTTCCCGGCGCAGATGGCGCTGTTCGACGCCGCCGCGCGCGCCGTCATGGCGCTGGACGAGCCGGAGGACCAGAACCCGGCCGCCGCGCGCTGGCGGGCCGAGGGCGGGCCCGGCGGCGACGAGGCGGCGGGGTTCCGCGTCTTCGGCTCGAAGCCCGGGGCCTATGGCGCGGGGCTGCAGGCGATGATCGACGAGCGGCTGTGGGAGCGCCGCGCGGACCTGGCCGAGAGCTACCTGGAATGGGGCGGCTATGCCTATGGGCAGAAGGCCGAGGGGACGCGGGCGCGCGACCGGCTGGAGGCGCGGCTGGCCGGCACGCAGGCGGTCGTGCAGAACCAGGACAACCGCGAGCATGACGTGCTGGACAGCGACGACTACTACCAGTTCGAGGGCGGCGCCGCGGCGGCCGTCGAGCACCTGTCGGGCCAGCGCGCCGACCGTCTATCACAACGACCACTCGCGGCCCGAGCGGCCGGTGATCCGCACGCTGGAGGACGAGATCGGCCGCGTCGTCCGCTCGCGCGTCGTCAACCCGAAGTGGCTCGCCGGGGTCATGCGGCACGGCTACAAGGGCGCCTTCGAGATCGCGGCGACGGTCGACTACCTGTTCGCCTTCGCGGCGACCACCGGGGCCGTGAAGCCGCATCATTTCGACCTGGTCCACGCGGCGGTGATCGAGGACGACGAGGTGCGCGCGTTCATGGCCGAGGCGAACCCGGCGGCGCTGCGCGAGATGGCCCGGCGCTTTGCCGAGGCGATCGAGCGCGGGCTGTGGCAGCCGCGCTCGAACACGCGCGGCGGCGGGGCTGAAGGAGCTGGCGCGTGGTTGAGATCCGCTTTTTCAAGGAGGGCTGGGGCGGCGAGACACGCCGGGCCATCGACGCCATCCTGGACGAGGAGGCGATCAACGCCGGCCACCCCTTCGACGAGGAGCACCTGGTCTTCGTCGCCGAGGAGGCGGGCGAGATGCTGGGCGGGCTGGCCGCGACGCTGAACAACCAGTGGATGCATGTCGACCTGCTGGCGGTGCAGCCGCAGGCGCGCGGGCGCGGCGTCGGGCGGCAGGCTGCTGGCCGAGGCCGAGACGCTGGCCCGCGCCCGCGGGCTGGTCGGCATCTGGCTCGACACGCACGGCTTTCAGGCGCCGGACTACTATCCGCGCCTCGGCTACACCGAGTTCGGCCGCATCGAGGACCAGCCGCCGGGGCACACGCGGCGGTTCTTCCAGAAGCGGCTGGGGGACGCGCCATGACCGCGGTGCTGACGGGCGTGCTGGCGGGAGTAGCGATCCGCCCGGCCGGCGCGGACGAGGACTGGGGCGCGGTGCTGGCGCTGCTGCATCGCGCCTTCGCCTTCATGGAGGGGCGGATCGACCCGCCCTCGTCGCTGCACCGGCTGGACGCGGCCGGGGTGGCCGGCAAGGCGGCGGCCGAACGGTGTTTTCTGGCGCTCAGCCAAGGGCGGCTGGCGGGGTGCGTGTTCTGCGAGCCGCGGGCGGATTGCCTCTACATCGGCAAGCTGGCGGTCGACCCCGCCTGGCAGGGGCAGGGCGTCGGCCGGTCGCTGATGGCGGCGGCCGAGGCCGAGGCCCGGGCGCGCGGTCTTCCGGCGCTGGAACTGCAGACGCGGGTGGAACTGGTCGAGAACCACGCCGCCTTCGCGCGGATGGGGTTCGCGAAGACGGGCGAGACGGCGCACGCAGGCTACGGCCGGCCGACCAGCGTGACGATGCGAAGGCGCTCGGGTGAGGGAGGTCGCCGGGCTGTCCTGCGGCCGGCGGGTGGGCGGGGCGCCCAGCCCAAAGGATGCGCCGCGTCTTCGTAGGGCGGGGTTCGACCCCGCCGACCTGGGCGAAGCATGGTGGGGTAAAACCCTGCCCCACGATGCGATCGGAGCGTCATGCCAGCGGACGCGGGGATCTTTCGGGTCCGCTCCGGGAGGGTCCCGCCTGCGCGGGAACGACGGGGCGTGGCGGGCAGGAGCGGCGCGACAGCGGACTTGCGTTGGTGTCATCCCCGCGCAGGCGGGGATCTTTGGCGGCCGCTCCGGGAGGGTCCCGCATGCGCAGCAACGACGGGGAGCAACGGGCGCTGCCGTGATCCTGCACTTCGCCATCCTGCTCATCTTCCAGCTTGCCGGCGAGATCGTCTCCCGGCTCTGGGTGCCGTCCATTCCCGGGCCGGTGCTGGGGTTGGCGTTGTTCGCGGTCGCGCTGATCGCGGTGCCGCGGCTGCTGGCGGCGGTGCGCCCGACGATCACCGAGTTCCTGCGGCACCTGTCGCTGCTGTTCGTGCCGGCCGGCGTCGGGGTCGTCGTGCAACTCGACCGCATCCAGGCCGAGGCGGTGGCGATCGGCGCGGCGCTGGTGGTCTCGACGGCGGTCGGCATCGCGGTCGGCGCGCTGGCCTTCCGCGCCGTGGCGCGGCTGACGGGGGCAGGCGATGGGTGATCTTGCCCGCATCTGGGTCTATCTCGCCGAGACGCCGCTGCTCTGGCTGACTGCGACGCTGGCCGCCTACCTGGTCGGCGACGCCTGCTTTCGTGCCAGCGGCGGGCGGCCTTACGTCAACCCGGTGCTGATCGCGGTCGCGCTGATCGCCGCCGCGCTCTGGCGCACCGGCACGCCCTACCGCACCTATTTCGAGGGCGCGCAGTTCGTCCACTTCATGCTCGGCCCGGCGACGGTCGCACTGGCGGCGCCGCTGGTCGCCAACCTGCGCGACATGCGCCGCGCCGCGCTGCCGATCGTCGCCGGGCTGCTGGCGGGCTCGGTGGCGGCGATGGCCTCGGCGGTGGGCGTCGCGGCGGCGCTGGGGGCGGGGCCGGCGACGCTGCTGTCGCTGGTGCCGAAATCGGCGACGACCCCGATCGCCATGGGCGTGGCCGAGCGGATCGGTGGCCTGCCGACGCTGACGGCCGTGCTGGTGATCCTGACCGGCATCGTCGGCGCGGTCATCGCCACGCCGCTGCTGAACGCGCTCGGCATCCGCGACCGGCGCGCGCGCGGGCTGGCGACGGGCGTCGCGGCGCACGGCATCGGCACGGCGCGCGCCTTTCAGGTTGACGAGCGCACGGGCGCCTATGCGAGCCTCGGCATGGGGCTGAACGGGCTGGCGACCGCGGCGCTGGCGCCCGTCATTGTCCACTGGCTGCTGTGAGGAAGCGATGAGCGACGACCTGGAGAAGCATGCCGCCAAGATGGCGAAGAAGAAGGCCGCCCGCGACAAGATCATGGCGACCAAGACGGGCGAAAAGGGCCTGATCATCGTCCACACCGGCAAGGGCAAGGGCAAGTCGACTGCCGCCTTCGGCATGATCTTTCGCCACATCGCGCACGGGATGCCCTGCGCCGTCGTGCAGTTCATCAAGGGCGGCATGGCGACCGGCGAGCGCACCCTGATCCAGGAGCGCTTCGGCGACATCTGCCAGTTCCACACCATGGGCGAGGGCTTTACCTGGGAGACGCAGGACAAGGCCCGCGACATGGCCGCCGCCCGCGCCGCCTGGGAGAAGTCGAAGGAGCTGATCCGGAGCGGCCTGTCGATGGTGCTGCTCGACGAGATCAACATCGCGCTGCGCTACGACTACATCCCCGTCGACGAGGTGGTGGAGTTCCTGGCGACCGAGAAACCGCCGATGACGCACGTCGTCCTGACCGGGCGCAACGCCAGCGACGCGCTGATCGAGATCGCGGACCTCGTCACCGAGATGGAGCTGATAAAGCACCCGTTCCGCTCGGGCGTGAAGGCGCAGCAGGGAGTGGAGTTCTGAGTTCGAGCCGGTCGCGGCCGGTTTACCGAAAGGTCCCCCGCAGTGTCACTTGCCGAAGAGGCCGACCGACCGCACCGTGTAGCCCTTCTCCTTCATGCAAATGAGCACGGCGTCGCTGTCATCGGCGGCGATCTGCACGCTGCCCGCCGGCAGGAAGTCGCCTCCGCAGAGCCCCCAGTCGACGCGCTGCTGGTCGGCATCCGCGCCGACCTTGTCGAGCGTATAGCGCTGCACGCACCCGGCGGTTGCCATCGCCAGCGCGACGGCGAGGCAGGCGGACAGATGCCGGCGCCAATGCAATGTCAGCAGCCCGGCTTGAAGAAGGGGACCGCGCTGCCATCGGGTTCGCGCAGGCATCCGGCCTTGTCGACATACCGGCCGGTGCGGCCCTGTGTCCCCGGCGCGGCGGGCGCTTTGCGGGGGGGCGGGCTCTTGACCGCGCGGGCGGGCGTGGTGGCCGAAGACTGGCGAAAGGCACCGTCGGTCTGGTGCTTCAGCAGGCCGAGCTGACCGGCATCGAGATAGCCCGTCGCGGGCAGGCCACGATCGTCCTGCCAGAGCGAGATCGCCTCGCGCGTCCGCTGGCCGAAGATGCCGTCGACGCCGCCGGCGCTGAACCCGGCGAGCGCCAGACGTTGCTGGATCTCGCGCCGCTCGCCGCGGTCGATGCCCATCTCGTCCTCGAGCGCCCCCGGGTCGCGAGCGACAGTTGGCATCAGGTCGGCGACGTCGCCGGGGCCGTCGGGCAAGTCGGGCAGCGTGAACACAACGTCAGCCGGCGTGACCCGCGCCTGGGGCGCAGTTGGCATCAGCGCGACCGGCGCCGCCGCAGCTGCTGGGACCGACGCTGCTGGGGCCGACGCTGCTGGGGACGCCGCTGCTGGGGCCGCCGCTGCTGGGGCCGCGATTTCCTGCACCGGCGTGGTCGGGTCGGCAGCGGCGAGCGAACCGTCCGTCGTTCCGGCGTCCGAGGCGGCCGCGGGCTCGACCGACGATGCGACGTCCGGCAATGCGCGTGTCGGTTCGACCGACGACGATGCGGCGGGCGATACGCCCGTCGATCCGATTGGTGACACCGTGGCCGGCGACGCGGCGGTGAGTTCGGTCGGCGCTGCGGCCGTCGATCCGGCTGACGACGGCGCAGATGGCGATGTTGCCGTCGGTTCGACCGGCGCCGCTGTGGCCGACAATGTGTCCGTCGGTTCGACCGGCGCGCTGTGGCAGACAATATGTCCGTCGATTCGATCGGCGGCGCTGGTGCGGTCGGTGATGTGGCCGCGAGTTCGGTCGGTGGCGCGGCGGCCGGCGACGTGGTCGGCCCGGCCGGCGACGCGACTGTTGGTCTGGTCGTCGGTGCCGCCGTCGCGGCGGCCGTCTGCCCGCCCGTCACTGGGCCCGTCACTGGGCCCGTCACTGGCGCCGTCACCGGGGCCGGCGAAGCGGCGGGCAATCCGGGCAGATGGATCAGGTCGCCCGTCTCGATCCCGCGGCCATTGAGCAGCAGGATCGCGCCGATGCAGACCGTCGCCGCGAGTGCCAGGCTGACGCCGACGCGGCGTCGCTTGCCGGGGCTGTCTTCCGGCCGAAGCGCCCGGGTGGATACGTCCGCGGCGTGTCGGACGGCGACCGGCAACGGCGTTTGGTGGCGCTGGAGGCTGGTCCCGCCCTCGACGAGGCGCGGGACCGGCAGGTGCGCGGGCTGGACCTCGCGGTCGGCCGGACGCGCGTCTGACAAGGGGCGGGCTGCCGCGGCGGGGCCGACGACCCGGAGCGAGTCGGGAGGGGACGGGCTCCGCCGAACGTCACCGCCCGACGGGCGTCGGCTCGGGGTGCGGAAAAGATGCCGCGACCGCGAGTGCGAAACGCCGGCGGGGCCTTGCATCCCGCCGATCCGTGTCGCCGCGATCGTCCCGGCCATCCGGCGGAGGGCGTCCCGGTCGCGGACGGCAGCCGGGTCCGCGCGACGGGCTTCGAACTCGTTGTGCGCCGTTCCAGCCTGCGCCGCATCGGCCGGCGCCGCATCGGCGTGTGCCGCATCGGCCTGAGCCACGTCGTCCTGCGCCGCATCGGCCGGTCCGGTGCCTGTCCGGGGCATGCCCCCCGATGTGCCTGCCCGGGGCGTGCCGCCCCGCGCCGCCGCGACCCGCGCCGCCATCTGGCGGAGGGCCTCCCGGTCGGCAAGGGAATCGGGCTCCGCCCCCGAGCTTGCAGAGGGGTCATGCGGCCTGCCCGACGCGGCCCTCTGGGCCATCTGGCGGAACGATCGGCCGGCGAGAGGTTCGTGGGCCTCGGCGCGGAAGGCGTGGCCGGTCCGCGTGGCGGAACGCTGCTGGCCGGCAGCGGGATCGTGGCTGGCGGAACGGTCGGGGCTGGCAACAGGGTCGATGCCGGCAAAATCGTCCTGGCCGGCAGGAGGATCGGGCATGGCGGGCTCGTGGCCGGCGGACAGGCCGGGTGGAGGGTCAGCCTCTGCGGTGCCGGAGGCGTCCTCGCCCGTCCCGGCCGGTGCCCCAGCTTGGGTCCCAGCCTGCGCACCACCCTGCGCCGCCGAAAATTTCTCCGCCATCTGGCGGAATGCCGGGCTGGCGAGACGCCGCCTTATCTCGTCGTGCGCGGCGTCCCGGTCGGGTTCGTCACCGGAACCGGCGCCGGGAGCCTTCGACGTCGATGTCCGGGAGGGGTCGTGCCCCGGGTCCCTGATCCCCCGGGTTCTGATCCCCCGAGTTCATATCCCCTGCGTCCAGATCCCCTGCGTCCGCGTTCCCCGCCTCTGCATTCGCCCGGTCGGCGTCCTCTGCAACAGGCCGCCCCGCGCCGGGCGGGTCTGCGCCGGGCCGCACCCAGGCGAACCCCTTCGCCAACCGGGCCATGTCGGGGTTGGCGAGGCGCCTGCGGATCTCGGTCCGCGCCGCTTCGTGATGCGGATCGGCTCCGTCAGGTGTAGGGGAGAGTTCAGGGAAGGAATCCGCGTCCGAGGACGACGGGTTTTCGGCCGCGGAATGCTGGGCCGGATCAACGGGGTCGCCGGGCCGTTTCGCTCGCTGGCGCACGGAATCGTCGGAGCTGGTCGCGGAATGCAACCGGCGGCCATACCGATCCCATATGCCGTCCATGGCTTACCCCCGAAGGCGGACGAGATTGTTTAAACCCCTGAACGGACGCTCTGTTCCCGAGAGTGCAACAATTCTGCGCCGCGCGCAATCGACGCGGGTTCGGCCCGGGCGGCCCCCCGGGGACCGCGGTGTCACCCGCCGGTGACGCTCATGTGGCGGGTGACCTGGCCTTCGACGCGCTGGCGCGAGTAGTCGAAGTCGTGGCCCTTCGGCTTGCGCGTGATCGCCTCGCGGATCGCCGCCTCCAGCACCGCGTCGTCCTCGGTCGCGCGCAGCACGCGGCGCAGGTCGGCGTCGTCGTCCTGGCCGAGGCACATGTAGAGCTGACCCGTGCAGGTCAGGCGCACGCGGTTGCACGATTCGCAAAAATTGTGGCTGAGCGGCGTGATGAAGCCGATGCGCTGGCCGGTCTCCTCGACGCGGACATAGCGGGCAGGGCCGCCGCTGCGCTCGGCCGTGTCGGTCAGGGTCCAGCGCTCGGCCAGCCGGGCGCGCACGTCGTCGAGCGACCAGAACTGGTCCAGCCGGTCCTCCTCGCCGAGGTCGCCCATCGGCATGACCTCGATGAAGGTCAGGTCCATGCCCCAGTCGCGGCACCACTCGACGAGGTGGTGCACCTCGTCGTCGTTCACGCCCTTCAGCGCGACGGTGTTGATCTTGACGCGCAGGCCGGCGTCCTGGGCGGCCTGGATGCCCTCGAGCACCTGGTCGAGCCGCCCCCAGCGCGTAATCGCCTGGAAGCGTGCCTTGTCCAGCGTGTCGACCGAGACGTTGATCCGGCGCACGCCGCACTCCGCCAGAGCCCCGGCGTACTTCTTGAGCTGCGAGCCGTTCGTCGTGACGGTCAGCTCGTCCAGGCCGTCCCCGAGATGGCGGCCCATGCGCTCGAAGAACCACATGATGTTCTTGCGCACCAGCGGCTCGCCGCCCGTCACGCGCAGCTTGCGCACGCCGAGCCGCACGAAGGTCGAGCAGAGCCGGTCGAGCTCCTCGAGCGTCAGCACCTCGCGCTTCGGCAGGAACGTCATGTGCTCGGCCATGCAGTAGACGCAGCGGAAGTCGCAGCGGTCGGTGACCGAGACGCGCAGATAGCTGATCGCGCGCGCGAAGGGGTCGATCAGCGGCGGTATCGTGGCGACAGGCATGGCAAAGAAGTAAGCATTTGTGACGCTCTGCGCAATCAGACTTGCAATGTCGCCGCAGACCTTTGACAGCGCGGCGCGGGGGCGCTTTTGTCGCTGCCGAAGTGGGGTCGAGGGGACGCGATGATTCTCTATGGCAGGAACCTGTCGCCTTTCGTGCGGCGGGTGGCGATCTGGTGCGCTCTGCAGGATCGCAAGATCGAGCGGCGCGAGATCACCGTGGCGGGCGATGATTTCCAGCGGCTGAAGACGCTGAACCCGGTCGTCCGCGTGCCGGTGCTGGAGCTGGACGACGGCACGACGCTGGTCGAGACCTTCGCCATCACCGACTGGCTGGACGAGACCGCGCCCCGGGGGCGGCGCCTGGTGCCGGCGTCGGGCGAGGCTCGCCGGGACACGCTGCAGCGGGTGGCGGTCGCGAACGGCACCGCCGAGAAGGCCGTCGCCCTTGTCTACGAGCGCAACCGGCGGCCCGAGCAGTTCCACTGGAAGGAATGGCAGCAGCGCGTCGTCGGCCAGGTGCAGGGCGGGCTGGCGGCGCTGGACGCTTCGGTGCCCGGCGAGGGCTGGTCGGGCGGGTCGCCCGATGCCGGCCCGGACGCCGGCGACATCGCGGCCGTGATCGCCTACCAGTTCATCGAGGCGACGAACCCCTGGGTGCTCGAGCCCGGTTATCCGCGGCTGGCCGCCTTCGTCGCCCGGGCGATGGCGCTGCCCGAGATTGCGGAGACCAGGCCGGCGCCGGTCTAGGCGCAGCCCGCAACCGGCCGCCGGCACGGTCCCGGTGAAACAACCGCGGGTGGTGCCGGTTGCCGGCGATACAACCGGCGCGGTTGCGCCACTCAGCCCGGAGGTGAGACAATCCGCTCGGAAGGACGTTCCGGGCGGAGGGTGCAATGGCGGTATGGAAAGGCATTTCCGACCTCCTTCAGAGGTCGGCTTTGAGGAAGGACTATCTCGGCGCGACGCTGGAAAACAAGGACATGCTCCAGCAGTTCTATGGCAATCTCGAGGTTGCGTTTCTCAGGATCGACCCGGCGCAACTCGGCCCGGTCGAGAAGACGATCAACGACGAGGTCGCCAGGATCCTCGGCCTGACCGACCCTGCGGCGCCGGCGCCGCAGGAGCGGAACTGGAAGGCGGCCTACAAGGCCGAGCAGCTTCTCGCGGCGATCAGGCCCGCAGACAGCGTCATCAACGAGCTGCGGCGGACCCTGGCAGGGCTGAGGCAGGTAGACCCGGACATCGCCGAAGCCTATTCCGCCGAGTTCGACCGGATCGTCGCTGACCCGCGGCAGCCGGACGTTCCGGCGGCGCGCGCATTGCTGGAACGGGCGCTGAACGACTGGCAGTGGCGCAGCAACCAGCGCTTCCTCAAGCGGGCGCGCGGCCTGCGCTACACCGAGTGGATACTGTTCTTCCTGCTGGTGGTCATCGGCGTCTACACGCTGGTCATCGCCGCGACCGCGATCTGGAAGGACTGGAGCTGGTCCTATGCCGGGCTCAGCATCGCGCTGGCGGCGGGGCTGCTGGGGGCGAGTTTCTCGCTGCTGACCAGCCGGAGCGTGACGCTGGCCGAGGTGTCGCTTGAGGCGACCATCGCCAACACTGCCACGCCCATGATCCTGGTGCGCATCGGCGTCGGCGGCACTGGCGCGCTGCTGCTCTACTTCTTCTTCGAGTCCGGGCTGATCGGCGGCGAGGCTTTCCCCAAGCTGCACGAGCTTGGCTTCTCGCCGGTCAAGCTGTCCGGAGGGGGCGGGGAGGAGTACGCGACGATGGGGTTCAAGGTGCCGAACAGCGAGTTGTGCAAGCTGATGGTCTGGAGCTTCGTCGCCGGCTTCTCGGAAAAGCTGGTGCCGGCGATGCTGGGCCGCGTGGAGAACCCCGGCCGGCAGAATTAGCCCGCGCCGATTGCGCGCCGGTCGGCGGCCGACTAGCGTCGGCGCATGGTCGAGATCACCCGCGGGGAGAGCTGGGACGCGGTGCGCGCGGCGCATCGCTGGCAGATCCCGGCGCGCTACAACCTCGCGCACGATCTGTGCGGCAAGTGGGCCGCCGCCGAGCCGGACCGGCTGGCGCTGGTGCATGTCGCGGAGCATGCCGCGGGCGGGGTGCGTGAATACACGCATGGCGAGCTCTGGCGGCTGTCGGCGCGGCTGGCCAACGTGTTGGCGGCGCATGGGGTGGGGCCGGGCGATCGGGTCGGGGTGCTGCTGCCCCAGGCGCCCGAGGTCGTGCTGCTTCACCTCGCCGCCTACCGGCTGGGCGCCGTCGTCGTGCCGCTGTTCACGCAGTTCGGCGCCGACGCACTGCAGTACCGGCTGGCCGATTCGGGCGCGAAGGCCGTCATCACCGACGCCGGCAACCTGCCGAAGCTGGCCGAAATCCGCGCCGCGCTGCCGGATCTCGCGCATGTCTGGGTGACGGATGGCGCGGCAGACGGGGCCGCCGACGGCGCGGCCTCGCTGCCGGCGGCGATGCAGGCGGCGCGCGACGCGGCGCCGGTCGCCGATACCGGGCCCGAGGACATGGCCTTCATCACCTACACCTCGGGCACGACGGGGCCGCCCAAGGGGGCGCTGCACGCGCATCGCGTGGCGCTGGGGCACATCCCGGGCGCGCAGCTCTACTATGACTTCTGGCCGCAGCCCGGCGACCGCATCTGGTCGCCCTCGGACTGGGCCTGGCTGGGCGGGCTCGGCAACGTCATGATGCCGGCGCTGCGCATGGGCGTGCCGCTGGTCGCCTGCGCGCCCCGGCGCTTCGACCCGGACCAGGCGCTGCGGCTGATCGCCGGGCAGCGCGTCACGACGGCCTTCCTGGCGCCGACGGCGCTGAAGCTGATGCGCCAGTTGCCGGCCATCCCGCCGCTGCCGCTCCGTGCCGTCGCCTCGGGCGGCGAGAGCCTGGGCGCGGCGGTGCTGGAATGGGGGCGCGAGGCGTTCGGCCTCACCATCAACGAGCTCTACGGCCAGACCGAGTGCAACCTCGTGCTCGGCAACTGCGCCCGCATCCTGCCCGTCCGCCCGGGCTCGATGGGGCGCGCCGTGCCGGGCAAGGAGGTCGCCGTGCTGGCCCCGGGCGGCCGGGTCTGCGCGCCCGGCGAGACGGGCGAGATCGCCGTCCGCCGCGGCGACCCGGCGATGTTCCTGCGCTACTGGCAACAGCCGGAGAAGACCGCCGAGAAGTTCGCGCTCGGCGAGGATGGCGCCGAGTGGCTGCTGACCGGCGACGAAGCCAGCATGGACGAGGACGGCTATTTCTGGTTCTCGTCGCGCACCGACGACGTCATCACCGCGTCGGGCTACCGCGTCGGTCCGTCCGAGATCGAGGACTGCCTGAACCGTCACCCGGCGGTCGCCATGTCGGCCTGCATCGGCGTGCCCGACCCGGTGCGGACCGAGGTGATAAGGGCCTTCGTCGTGCTGGCCGACGGCCGCGAGGGCTCGGAGGCGCTGGCCGACGAGCTCAAGGCGCATGTCCGCAACCGCCTCTCGCCGCACCTGACCCCGCGCGAGATTGCGTGGACCGGGCAGCTGCCGATGACCTCGACCGGCAAGATCATGCGCCGCGCGCTGCGGGAATGGTGAGCCACGGGGAGACGGAGGCGGCCCCGCGCCCGCCCCTTCGTCCGGCCGTGCGGGCGTGAGGGTGGGCACATCGCCCCTCCGCATCACCGACCGGCCCTCGCCGAACCACGGCGCGCGGCGCGGCGGCGCGCTGCCCGACATGGTCGTGCTGCACTACACCGCGATGGACAGCGGCCGGGCCGCCGCGGACCGGCTGTGCGACCCCGCGCTGGAGGTCAGCGCGCATTACCTCGTCGCCCGCGACGGCGCAGTGCTGGCGCTGGTGCCCGAGGAACGGCGCGCCTGGCACGCCGGCCTCTCGGGCTGGGGCGGCGTCGCCGACGTGAACTCGCGCTCGATCGGCATCGAGCTCGACAACCCGGGGCACGCGCTCGGCTACCCGCCCTTCCCCGAGCCGCAGATGGCGGCACTCGAGGCGCTGCTGGCCGGCATCATGGAGCGCTGGGCGATCCCGCCCGAGCGCATCGTCGGCCATGCCTGCATCGCGCCGGGGCGCAAGATCGACCCCGGCGAGAAATTCGACTGGCGTCGGCTGGCGCGGGGCGGGCTCTCGGTCTGGCTGGACGCTCCGCCCGGAGACGCCGCGAGCCGCGACGGGCCGGGCTGCGCCGCCGATGAGGCCCCCGGCTCCGCCGACGCCAGCCGCTTCCTCGCCGCCGCCCGGCGCTTCGGCTACCCGGTCGATGGCTGCGGCACTGGCGACACTGGCGACACTGGCGGCGACTGCGGCGGCGGCTGGACGGGTGACCTGCGCGCCGTCTGGCGCAGCTTCGTCATGCGCTTTCGTCCACACGAGGCCGGGGGCGGCCCGCACGCGGCGGCCATCCGCCACCTCGAGGCGCTCGCCACCCGCTGGCCGGCCGGCGGCGCCGCCGCCGCGCCCCCTGCCGGACAGGGCCGGGACGGCGGCGTCTCCCGCTGAGGCGGCGCGCGGCTCCGCGCCGCCGCGCCGCTTGACCGGCCGGCGCCGCCCGCATAGTCAGCCCCTGCGGACGGCCGGATGGCCGCGCTCCGCGCCCGCAGGCGGCAACGTCGGCGGCCGGGGGGCGAGGAAAGTCCGGGCTCCACGGAGACACGGTGCCGGGTAATCCCCGGCGGGGGCGACCCCAGGGAAAGCGCCACAGAGAACAGACCGCCGCGGCCCCGGCAACGGGTGGCGCGGCAAGGGTGAAACGGTGGGGTAAGAGCCCACCGCGCCCCCGGCAACGGGGGCGGCACGGCAAGCCCCACCGGGAGCAAGGTCAGATAGGGGAAGCGAGGGTTCGGCCCGGGGCCGTCTCCGGCCCGCTTCCCGGGTGGACCGCACGAGGCCGCGGGCGACCGCGGTCCCAGATGAATGGCCATCCATGCCGCGCCCTCGGGCGGGGCGGGACAGAACCCGGCTTACAGGCCGTCCGCACTTACCGTCCCGGCGCCCGCATTCACCCTCGCTTAACCACCCTGGCGTATCACGCCCCGGCATGGGGAGCGGCGGGTGAGAGACGCCCGTTTCCCGTCCATGGACGAACTCGGCGTTCCGGTGCCTGGCACACCGGTGCGCCACACCGCTCCGCAAGGGGCAGACGCGGCCGGCCGGCCGTGCTTCTTTCGCGAGACCCGGACCGCAGCGCCCCGTGGCGCCGGATTCCCGGGCACGCAAGGACAGGGGGCAGGCGCCTTCCGGAACGCTCCGGGACGCCCCGGTCCCTCACCGCACGAGATCCGCCGACCATCGGACACCCGGAAACCGGGCGAGCCGCACGTCGACGCGTCCGTCCGCCATCCATCCCCGCATGGCCGGCTCGGCGCGCGCCCGCGAGAGGCCGGCGCCATGCGCCGCCAACCCTCGCGCCGCCGGCCCTGCGATGCGCGCCGGCGCCCTCGGCGTCACCGGCCCTGGAAAATTGTCAAACCCAGCCCCAGCGCCGCCACGGCCTGCCGACGGCGTGATGCCGGCGGGCCGGGATCCGCTGGCTCCGTCTCGCCGTTTCATACGGCGCCGGCCCCGGGCGCCGCCGGGTTCAGACGCGCTCGAGCATCAGCGCGATGCCCTGGCCGACGCCGATGCACATGGTGCAGAGCGCGCGCGCCGCGTCGCGATCGCCCATCTCGATGCCCGCCGTCAGGGCCAGCCGGGCCCCCGACATGCCCAGCGGATGCCCCAGCGCGATGGCGCCGCCGTTCGGGTTGACGTGTTCGGCATCGTCCGGCAGGCCGAGCTGGCGCGTCACGGCCAGCCCCTGCGCGGCGAAGGCCTCGTTCAGCTCGACCAGATCGACATCGCCGATCTTCAGCCCCAGCCGCTCCAGCAGCTTCTGCGCTGGCCGGCGCCGGGCCGATGCCCATGACGCGCGGCGGCACGCCGGCCGTCGCCATGCCGGTGATCCGGGCGCGCGGCGTCAGCCCGTACTTCTCGACAGCCGCCGCCGAGGCGACGAGCACTGCCGCCGCCCCGTCATTGACTCCCGAGGCGTTGCCCGCCGTCACCGTGCCGTCCTTGCGGAAGGGCGTCGGCAGCTTGGCCAGCTTCTCGGGCGAGGTCTCGCGCGGATGCTCGTCGCGCTCGACGACGATCGGCTCGCCGCGGCGCTGCGGGATCTCGACGGCGACGATCTCGCGCGACAGCCGGCCGTTCGCCTGCGCCTTCGCGGCCCGCGCCTGGCTGCGGTAGGCGAAGGCGTCCTGGTCGGCGCGCGAGACCTGGAAGTCCTCGGCAACGTTCTCGGCCGTCTCGGGCATCGAGTCGATGCCGTACTGCTTCTTCATCGCCGGGTTGACGAAGCGCCAGCCGATGGTGGTGTCGTAGATCTCGGCATTGCGCGAGAACGCCTCGTGCGCCTTGGGCATCACCATCGGCGCGCGGCTCATGCTCTCGACGCCGCCGGCCAGGATCACCTCCGCCTCGCCGGCGCGGATGGCGCGGGCCGCCGTGCCGATGGCGTCGAGCCCGCTGCCGCAGAGCCGGTTGATCGTCGCCCCCGGCACCGTCGCCGGCAGGCCGGCCAGCAGCACCGCCATGCGCGCGACGTTGCGGTTGTCCTCGCCCGCCTGGTTGGCGCAGCCCATCAGCGCGTCGTCGATGGCCTCGCCGGGCAGGCCGGGCACGCTCGCCATCAGCGCCCGGATGACATGCGCCAGCATGTCGTCGGGGCGGACATGCGCCAGCGCGCCGGCAAAGCGGCCGATGGGGGTGCGCAGACCCTCGCAGAGATAGGCGTCAGCCATGGCTCGTCTCCTCGAAATGGGCGCCGCCGATCTGGCGCGAGTTGCCGCGCATCAGCGCGATGACGGTGCCGTCCTGGTTGGTCACGGAGATATCGCAGACGCCCGACCGGCCGGCCCGCACCACCTCGACGGCGACGGCGCTCAGCCGGTCGCCGGCCCGCGCCGGCGCGACGAAGGTGATGGCATTCTGCGACGATACGGTGCGGATGTTGTGGCTGTTGCAGGCATAGCCAAAGGCGGCGTCGGCCAGCGTGAAGATGAAGCCGCCATGGCAGATGCCGTTGGCGTTGAGGTGGTGCGGCTGGACCGTCATCGACATCTCGGCCCGGCCCGGCGCCACCGCATCCAGCCGAAGGCCCAGGCCTTTCGACGCCGGCTCGGCCGCCCACATGGCGTCGGCCACGCGGCGGGCGCGCTCCTCTGCGGTCATGGCCGGCGGCTGCGGGTGGTCCATGCGCCACGCCTATCAAGGGCGCCCCGCCGCGCCAAGCATTTCGCCGCGCCGAGCATTTCGCTGCGCCAGGCGTTTTCCGAAATGCTTTCCATCGCCGGCCGCTTTCGGCAGACTGTCGGCTGCACGCAACCGGGACGGGCCAGCAGGGGCCAGAACGTGGGGAGCGGCCGACATGCGCGTCATCACGCTGCTCATCGCGCTCGCAACCCTCCTGGCGCCGGTCGCGGCAGCGGCCGACCAGCGCGTGGCGCTCGTCATCGGCAACGACCGCTACCAGAACGTCCCCATGCTGCAGAAGGCCGGCAACGATGCCCGCGCCATCGGCGCCCGGCTCTCGGCGCTGGGCTTCGACGTGGTCACGGCCACGGACGCGCCGCGGCGCGAGATGAACCGGGCGCTGCAGGACTTCGCCAACCGCGTCCGCCCGGGCGATGTCGCGATGTTCTACTATGCCGGCCACGCCATCGAGATCGATGGCGAGAACTACCTGCTGCCGGTCGACATCCCGGATGCCGAGCCGGGGCAGGAGGGGTTCGTGCGCTCCGAGGCGATCGGCCTCGACCGCATCCTTCGGCAGGTTCGCGGCACCGGGGCGCGGCTGACCATCGCGGTGCTCGACGCCTGCCGCGACAACCCCTTTGCCGCCGATACCGGGCGCAGCGTCGGCGCGACGCGCGGGCTCGGCCGGATCGCCGCGCCGGGCGGCACCTTCGTGATGTACTCGGCCGATGCCGGCGAGTCGGCGCTCGACCGGCTGAGCGACGCCGACCCGAACCCGAACTCGGTCTTCACGCGGACGCTGCTGCCGATGCTGGGCCGCCCGGGCTTGGACCTGGTCGGACTGGCGCGCGAGACGCGGCGCTCGGTCCACCAGCTGGCCGGCACCGTCGGTCACCAGCAGACGCCGGCCTATTACGACGCGCTCCTCGGCAGCTTTGCGTTCGTGCCGGAGGGCACCCCGGCGCCGCCCCCGCCCGCGCCGCCGCCGTCCGCGTCCACGCCGGGGCCCGCAGCCGGCAGCGCCGTCGAGGTCGCCTTCTGGACCTCGGCCGAGTCGAGCGGCTCCGCCGCCGCCTACCGGTCCTACCTCTCGCGCTTCCCGCAGGGCCTGTTCGCCGAGCTGGCGCGGGTGAAGCTGGACGAGCTGGCGACCGCCGCAGCCAGGCAGCCGCCGCCTCAGCCGCCCCAGCAGCAGCCGGCCCAACAGCCGCCTCCCCGGGGCGACGGGGTCGCCGACGACTGGCTGGCGACCCGGATCGCCAGGTACCAGAACGACCCGCGCGGCCCGAGCTACAACTGCGCCAGGGCCTCGACGCGGGACGAGGTCATGATCTGCGGCTCGCCGATGCTGGCCGGCCTCGACCGCGAGCTGGCCGAGCTCTACACGCGGCTGCGCGCCTCGCTGACCGGCGAGGACAAGCAGGCGCTGCAATCGACGCAGACCCGCTGGCTGCGCGAGCGCCGCACCTGTCGGAGCGAGGCCTGCGTCCGCGACCTCTACGCCGAGCGGATCCGCTTCCTCGAAGCCTTCTGACCCCCCGCCTGACCCACCGCGAGGCCGGCGGCGCAGGATGGGGGCCGTCCGGCCGGCCCTGCCCGGAGCCTCGCTCGGAACGGGGCGCCCCAGAACGGGCCACGCTCAGAAACGGGATCGGCGTCGCCCTTGTAGTCCTCGAAGACGCCCGTCGTCTGCGGCGACAGCGCGTCGAAGCGGGCGAGCAGCCCGGCGGCGCTGTCCTGCGGCGTCACCGCCGCCTTCGGTCCGCCCATGTCGGTCTGCACCCAGCCAGGGTGGTAGGCGCCGACGGCGACCCGCCCGTCCAGCTCCTTGGCCAGGTTGCGCGCGACGTTCGTCGCCCCGGCCTTCGAGGCGCAGTAGGCATAGCTGCCGCCATAGGCCCGCCCCGACGAGCCCATGACCGACGAGACGATCGCGACCTTGCCCTTCGCCGCCTCGACGCGCGGCAGGAAGGCGCGCACGGTCAGGAACGGCCCGGCGATATTGGTCATCAGCACCTCGGCCCAGGCGTCCGGCCCCAGATCGTCGGCGTCGATGCCACCGCGACCGCGCAGCACGCCGGCGCAGCAGACCAGCAGGTCGATCGGCTCGGCCGACTGCGCCGCCGCCGCGGCCAGCGCGTCCGGGTCGGTGACGTCGACGATCAGCGCCTCGCCGCCGGCCTCGCGAATCCGCGAGGCGCCGTCCTCGTTGCGCGCCGTGCCGGCGACGCGGTCGCCGCGCGCCGCGGCCTGGCGCACCATCTCGAGTCCGATGCCGCGGCTGGCGCCCGCGACGAAAATCCTTTTGGCCATGTCGTCCGCTCCGTGCATGATCCCGTGAGGTCGGCCGTGGGTATAGGTCGCGTGCGCCACAGGGCAAGGGGGCGCGGTATGTCACCGAGGGACGGCATGTCACCGGGCGACGGGCAGTCGGAAGCGGCGGAGGCGGGCGCGCCGCCGATCCGCGACCTCGGCTTCGCCCGGCTGAAGGCGCGTCACCGGGCCGAGCGCGCCGGCTTCCCCGAGCCGTTCAGCGTCCGCGTCCACCGCACCCTCAGCTGGCTCTGCCGCGCCGAGCGCGAGCCCGACGACCCGGACGCCCGCTTCCTGTTCCTCTGGATCGCCTTCAACGCCGCCTATGGCGGCGAGCGCGACCCGCTCGACGAGCGCCCGCGCGAGCGCGACGCCTTCGCCGCCTTTCTGGGCCGGCTGGTCGGGCTGGACGGCGAGCGGCGACTGCACGCCTGCGTCACCGACCGGTTCTCGGGCCAGGTGCGGCTGCTGCTCTGCAACCCGTATGTCTACGGCCCGTTCTGGTCCTGCCAGAATGGCCTCAGGGGCCATGACGACTGGCGCGCCCGGCATGACGGCGCGCGCCGCGTCTTCGAGGTCGCCTGCGCGGGCCGGGACACGGCGCGGATCCTGTCGCTGCTGTTCGACCGCCTCTACGTGCTGCGCAACCAGCTGATCCATGGCGGCGCGACCTGGAATTCCGGCGTCAACCGCGAGCAGGTCGACGACGGGGCCGAGATCCTGGGCGCGCTGGTGCCGATCACGGCGGACCTGATGATGGACCACCCGCACGACGACTGGGGACAGCCCTTCTACCCGGTCGTGGACCCGCAGGACTGACGGGAGGAGACGATGACCCCACACTACAGGCACGCGCTGATCATCGGCGCCGGGGCCGGGCTCAGCGCCTCGGTCGCGCGGCTGTTTGCCGGGAACGGGCTGAAGATCTCGCTGGCCGCGCGCGAGCCGGACGACCTGGAAGCGCTGGCGGGCGCGACCGGCGCCTCGGTGCACCGCTGCGACGCCGCCGACCAGGCTCAGGTCGCGGCGCTGTTCGCCGAGCTGGACCACCCGGATCCGCCGGACGTGCTGGTCTACAACGCCTCGGGCCGAGTGCGCGGGCCGCTGGTCGATCTGGACCCCGCGGCTGTGCAGCACTCGCTCCAGGTCACGGCGCTCGGCGCCTTCTACGCCGCGCAGCAGGCGGCGATGCGCATGCTGCCCGGCAACCACGGGGCGATCCTGCTGACCGGCGCCTCGGCGGGCGTGAAGGGCTACCCCGGCTCGGCGCCCTTCGCGATGGGCAAGTTCGCGCTCCGCGGCCTCGCCCAGTCGATGGCGCGCGAGCTGCACCCGCTCGGCGTCCATGTCGGGCATTTCGTCATCGACGGCGGCATCCGCAGCGCCACCCGGAAGGACGCGGAGCCCGAACTCGCTGCTGGACCCGGACGCCATCGCGCGCAGCTACTGGCATTTCCTGCAGCAGGACCGCTCGGCCTGGGCCTGGGAGATCGAGCTCCGCCCCTGGGTCGAGCATTTTGAGCCGCTGCTTGACTCGACCCGGGCGCGCCGTCACATAGCCGCGACCCGGCGAGAGGACCCCCCGACCATGGCGCGAGCGACGGTGAAGAAGAAGGAAGGCGGCTGGGAGACGATCAAGACCATATTCTGGGCGCTCCTCATCGCCATGGTCTTCCGCTCGGTCCTGTACCAGCCGTTCTCGATCCCCTCCGGCTCGATGAAGCCGACGCTGCTGGTCGGCGACTACCTGTTCGTGTCCAAGTTCGCCTATGGCTACTCGCACTACTCGTTCCCGTTCGCGCCCGACTGGTTCGACGGCCGTATCTTCGGCTCGCTGCCCGACCGCGGCGACGTCGTCGTCTTCAAGCGCCCGGGCGCCGACACCTGCTCGGAAGGGCCGCTGGCGTTCGGCGCGCGCATCGGCAGCGCCGTGCTGTCGACGGTCGGCCTCATGCGCCCGATGCGCGACCCGAACGACTGCATCGACTACATCAAGCGCGTCATCGGCCTGCCGGGCGACGAGATCCAGATGATCAACGGCGTGCTGAACATCAACGGCGTGCCCGTCAAGATGGAGCCGGCGCCCGATTTCCTCGAGCCCAAGGGGCTGGACGGCGAGGCGCACTCGCTGACGGGCTGCCGCAACGAGCCGGTGCCGCAGGGCGGCGACTGCGCCACGCAGGCGTTCTACGAGACCCTGCCGAACGGCGTGCGCCACAGGGTACTGAACCTCGGCGACATGCCCCAGGACAACACGACCGTGATGAAGGTCCAGCCGGACCATATCCTGTTCATGGGCGACAACCGCGACAACTCGGTCGACAGCCGGTTTTCCGAGGTCGGCCAGGTGCCGGTCGAGAACCTGATCGGCAAGGCCCAGGTCGTCGCGCTCTCGTCGGCCGGGTCGTTCTGGGAACTCTGGAAGTGGCGCTTCGGCCGCTTCTTCCACTGGATCCACTGAGCCCCATGGCCACCATGCGCCGCGCCGACAGGGCAGCTCTGGCGCAGATCCTCGGGCACCAGTTCCACGACCCGAGCCTGCTCGAGCAGGCGCTGACGCATCCCTCGGCCTCGACCTCGGCCCGGCCGGACAACCAGCGGCTGGAATTTCTCGGCGACCGCGTGCTGGGCCTCTGCGTCGCCGAGGCGCTGCTCGAGGCGTTCCCCGACGCCGCCGAGGGCGAGCTGGCGCCGCGCTTCAACGCGCTGGTCCGGCGCGAGATGCTGGCCGAGATCGCCGGCGAGATCGGCCTCGGCGCGCATATCCGGCTGGGACGGTCGGAGTCGATCTCCGGCGGCCGGCGCAAGGCGGCGATCCTGGCGGACGCCGCCGAGGCGGTGATCGCGGCGCTCTACCTGGACGGCGGCCTGACGGCGGCGCGGGCCTTCATCGCGGCGCACTGGCGCGACCGGCTGCGCGGGCTCAGCTCGGCGCCGACCGACGCCAAGACGCGCGCGCAGGAATGGGCGCAGGCGCGCGGCCTTGCTCCGCCGGCCTATCGGCTGATCGAGAAGACCGGGCCCGACCACGCCCCCGACTTCACCGTCGAGGCGGCGCTCGAGACGGGCGAGACCGCGACCGGGCGTGCCGGATCGAAGAAGCTGGCCGAGCAGGAGGCGGCGGCGGCGCTGCTGGACCTGCTGCCGGATGCCGGAGACGCCAATGGCTGATGACCCGACCCGCTGCGGCTTCGTGGCGCTGATCGGCGAGCCGAACGCCGGCAAGTCGACGCTGATGAACGCAATGGTCGGGGCCAAGGTCTCGATCGTGACGCACAAGGTGCAGACGACGCGCGCCCGCATCCGCGGCATCGCCGTCGAGGGCGCCAGCCAGATCATCTTCGTCGACACGCCGGGCCTCTTCCGGCCGCGCCGCCGGCTCGACCGGGCGATGGTCGCCTCGGCCTGGGCCGGGGCCGGGGACGCCGACCTCGTCGTCCTGCTGGTCGAGGCGCATCGCGGCATCAGCGAGGGCGTCGAGGCCATCCTGACGGCGCTGGACGCGCACGTCCGCACCCCCGTCGCGCTGGCCGTCAACAAGATCGACAAGGTGAAGCGCGAGAGGCTGCTGCCGCTGCTCGGCCAGCTCGCCGGGCGCCGCGACTGGGCCGAGACGTTCCTGATCTCTGCCGAAAAGGGCGACGGCGTGCGCGACCTCAAGCGCTGGCTCGCGAAATCCCTGCCCGAGGGGCCGTGGCATTACCCGGAGGACCAGATCGCCGACCTGCCGCTGCGCCAGCTCGCCGCCGAGATCACGCGCGAGAAGCTGACGCTGCGCCTGCACCAGGAGCTGCCGTATCAACTCACCGTCGAGACCGAGACCTGGGAGGATCGCAAGGACGGCTCGGCGCGCATCGAGCAGGTGATCTATGTCGCCCGCGAGGGGCACCGCGGCATCGTGCTCGGTCGCGGCGGCGAGACCATCAAGGCCATCGGCCAGGAGGCGCGTCGCGACATCGCCGAGCTGATCGGCCGCCCGGCCCACCTGTTCCTGACCGTCAAGCCGCGCCCGAACTGGGAAAACGAGCCCGAGCGCTATCGCGAGATGGGCCTCGATTTCTCGGGTGGCGGGCCGGGCAACGGATCGGGCGACTGATGGCCCGGCTGGCCAGCGGGCTCTGGGTCTCGGCCTATCTCGCGCGGCTGCAGGGGCAGGGCATCTTCGCCCATGTCGCGCACAGCGGCGAGAAGACGGCCGGCGCCGTCGCCGTCAAGCTGGCGACGATGGACGGACAGGCCTCGGTCTTCGTCCGCACGCTGGACGGCGAGGGCGAGCGCGTCTGGTCGGCGCTGGTCCAGCACGGCCCGGAACCCGAGGCTGACGCCGCCATCGCGCGGCAGCGCAAGTTCGACCGCGACCTCTGGGTCGTCGAGGTCGAGGACCCGCGCGGCCGGCACCTGCTGGACGAAGAGGGCCTGCGCTGAACGCGCGTCGCGCGGCGTCCCCGCGCCGTTAACCAGGTCGCTACACCCCCGATTAAGCGGTTTGACGGAATTTCGGCATTGCCGCGCCGCTTCGGGGATGGGCCGGCGACCACAGCGCAGCGGAGTGTCGCGCGGGCACAGGCTCATCCTGGACACGCGCGCGCCCGGCGACCGGGCGACGGCCTTTCCGCCGCCGCTTGCAATGCCGGGCCGGCAGCATAAGAATCAAGGCGCCGCCGGGGGGTCCCGGCAGGCCGGGAGGAGCGTAACCCATGGAGTGGCGTGACGAAGGGATCCTGCTCTGGGTGCGCCGGCACGGCGAGACCAGCGCGATCGTCGAGGCACTGACCCCCGGGCATGGCCGCCATGCCGGGCTGGTCCGCGGCGGGGCAGGCAAGTCCCGCGCCGCCGTGCTGCAGCCCGGCGCGCAGCTTTCGCTGGAATGGCACGCCCGGCTGCCCGAGCACCTCGGCACCTTCAAGGTCGAGCTGATCCACGCCCGCGCCGCGGCGATCATGACCGACCGCGACGCGCTGGCCGCGCTGAACGTCGTCAGCGCCCTGCTGGTCCGCCTGCTGCCCGAGCGCGAGCCGAACATCGCCGTCTACAACGCGACGCTCGGGCTGGTCGACGCGCTGGGCGAGGGCGACCCGCACTGGCCCGTCCGCTATGCCTTGTGGGAGCTTTCGCTGCTGCGCGCGCTGGGCTTCGGGCTGGACCTGGAATGCTGCGCCGCCACCGGCGCGCGCGAAGACCTGGTCTATATCTCGCCCCGCTCGGGCCACGCCGTCAGCCGGCAGGCCGGCACGCCCTATGCCGACAGGATGCTGCCGCTGCCGCAGTTCCTGATCGGCCGCGGCCCGGCGACCATCGCCGAGGTGCGCGCCGCGCTGCGGCTGACCGGCTGGTTCTTCGAGAACAGGGTCTGCCCGGCCTTCGACATGGCCGGGCTGCCCGTCGCCCGCATCCGCCTGCTGCGCCTGCTCGAGCAGTTCGAAGCGAACGGACCGGCGATCGGGGCCGGGCTGGACGCGGCCGGGCTGGACGGGGCGGGGCCGGACGGGGCGGGGGCGTGTCTGGCGGGGCCAATCGCCGCCACGCCGGCGGAGTGAGCGTTGCCGCGCGTCCCGCGCCGCGGCAGGTGCGCACCGCGATGAGGCTGGCCATCGCGCGACGCGCACGATAAGGCGCCCCCGGGGCGCGTACGACCCCGTGGATGGACCGGCGAGACATGTTCGGGCGCATCTTCCGCCGCATTCTGGGCCCGCGCAATGCGAGCCTGCTGCACCGGCTCCTGATCGAAAGCGCCTGGCCGCACCGCTGGGGCTATGCCTCGGCCGGCGTGCTGATGCTGGTCGTCTCGGGCATGTTCGCCGCCGTCGCCCTCTTGATGCGCGACGTCTTCAACGAGGTCTTCATCGCCGAGGACCCGGGCGCGCTGCGCTGGCTGGCCGGTGTCGTGCTGGCGATCTTCCTGATCCGCGGCGCCGCGATGTACGGCCAGAACGTCATCCTGGCGCGCATCGGCAACCGGATCGTCGCCGACCTGCAGATGCGGCTCTACGGCCACGTGCTCGACCAGGGCATGGTGTTCCACGAGCGCCACGGCAGCGGCGACCTGGCCGTGCGAATCACGCAGAACTGCCAGCAGGCGAACCAGGCGCTGCAGACCATCTCGACCCGCCTCGGCGTCGACCTGACGACCGTGATGGGCATGGTCGCGGTGATGTTCTGGAACGACGTGCGGATGAGCCTGATCGCATTGCTCGGCCTGCCCGCCGTCTTCGGCGGCGTCGCCTGGCTGGTGCGCCGGGTGCGCATCAAGTCGCGCGAGCAGGTGACGCTGGCCGGCCGCATCCTCGCCACCGTCAACGAGACGATGGCCGGCGCCCGCGTCGTCAAGGCGTTCAACCTGCAGGACCACATGCGCGCCCGCGCCGCCTGCTCGGTCGAGGGCGTGCGCGAGCGCGCCGACCAGCTCGCCATCCTGCAGGCCGCCGCCATGCCGCTGATGGAGGTCACCGCCGGCATCGGCGCCGCCGCCGTGCTGCTCTACGCCGGCTGGCGGATCATCGACGGCTCGATGGAGGTCGGCACCTTCATCTCGTTCCTGTTCGCGCTGATCGCGCTCGGCGACCCGGCCCGCCGGCTGGCGCAGATCACGGTGGCGCTCCGCCAGTACATGGCCGGCATCGAGTTCATATACGAGACGCTCGACACCGACATGGCGCTGCCCGAGTCGCCGGGCGCCCCGGCGCTGCGGGTCGAACGCGGCGAGATCCGCTTCGACGACGTCCGCTTTGCCTATGGCGAGGTGCCGGCGCTGAACGGCCTGGCACTGACCGCGGAGGCCGGGCGGGTGACGGCGCTGGTCGGTCCCTCGGGTGCCGGCAAGTCGACCGTGCTGGGCCTGATCGAGCGCTTCTACGACGCCGACGCCGGGGCCGTGCTGATCGACGGGCAGGACGTGCGCGAGGTGCAGCTCGCCTCGCTCCGAGCGAACATGGCCCTGGTCACGCAGGAAACCTTCCTGTTCGACGATACGGTCGCCGAGAACATCCGCTTCGGCCGCCCCGGCGCCACGCGCGAGGCGATCGAGGCCGCCGCCCGCGCCGCCAACGCGCACGGCTTCATCACGGCAATGGAGCGCGGCTATGACAGCCCGGTCGGCGAGGGCGGCAACGCGCTCTCGGGCGGCCAGCGCCAGCGCGTCGCCATTGCGCGCGCCATGCTGCGCGACGCGCCGATCCTGCTGCTGGACGAGGCGACCTCGGCGCTCGACGCCGAATCCGAGGCGCATGTGCAGGAGGCGCTTGCCCGCCTGATGCAGGGCCGCACCACCGTCGTCATCGCGCACCGGCTCGCGACGATCCGCCGGGCCGACCATATCGCGGTTCTGGACGCCGGGCGGGTGGTCGAGCAGGGCACGCACGACTATCTTGTCCGCCAGAGGGGCCTCTATGCGCGGCTGGCCGAGCTGCAGTTCGGGGCCCGGGGGAGGACGTTGCATGACCGTGTGAGCGACCGCATGAACGAGACGAGCACCCGCACGGGCACTGGCTCGGGCACGAAGCCGAAGCTGACCGTCCATCTGGCCGATCCGCGCGGCTTCTGCGCCGGCGTGGTGCGCGCCATCGAGATCGTCGAGCGGGCGCTCGAGAAATGGGGCGCGCCGGTCTACGTCCGCCACGAAATCGTCCACAACCGCCACGTCGTCGACGCGCTGCGCGAGAAGGGCGCCGTCTTCGTCGAGGAGCTGGACGAGTGCCCGAACGACCGGCCCGTCGTGTTTTCGGCGCATGGCGTCCCCAAGGCCGTGCCGGCCGAGGCCGAGCGGCGCAACATGCTCTTCGTCGACGCGACCTGCCCGCTGGTCTCGAAGGTGCATATCGAGGCCGAGCGGCACTCGGCGCGCGGCCTGCAGATCGTCATGATCGGCCATGCCGGCCACCCGGAGACGGTCGGCACGATGGGCCAGCTTCCGGCCGGCGAGGTGCTGCTGGTCGAGACGCCCGACGACGTCGCCGGGATCCGGCCGCGCGACCCCGCGAAGCTTGCCTTCATCACGCAGACGACGCTGTCGGTCGACGACACCGCCGACATCGTCGCGGCGCTCCAGGCGCGGTTCCCCGAAATCGTCGGGCCGCACAAGGAGGATATCTGCTACGCCACGACCAACCGGCAGGCGGCGGTCAAGGCAATGGCGCCCGAGATCGACGCGCTGCTGGTCGTCGGCGCGCCGAACTCGTCGAACTCGCAGCGCCTGGTCGAGGTCGGCCGCGCCGCCGGCTGTCCGTACTCGATGCTGGTGCAGACCGCCGCCGACATCGACTGGCGGGCGCTCGAGGGCGTCCGCTCGGTCGGCCTCTCGGCCGGCGCCAGCGCGCCCGAGGTGCTGGTCGACGGCGTTCTGAACGCCTTCCGCGAGCGCTACGACCTCGACATCCGCCGCGTCGTCACCGCCGAGGAGAGCGTCAGCTTCAAGATGCCGCGCGTGATGCGCGAGCCGGCATGATCGCTGCCGCGCCCGCCGGCCCCGGTCCGGGCGGCGACGAGGCGACGCTGGACTTCTACACGCGCGAGGCGGCGGCCTATGCCGACTATGCCGCGCGCGAGGCCGGCAGCCCCTGGCTGGCGCGCTTCGCCGCCATGCTGCCGCCGGACGGTGCGGTGCTGGATTTCGGCTGCGGCTCGGGCTGGGCGGCCGGCCAGTTCGCCGCGATGGGGCTGACCGCCACGGGCTTCGACGGCTCGGCCGGGCTGGCGGCCGAGGCGCGCCGCCGGCAGGGCATCCCGGTGACCGTCGGCCGGTTCGACGAGCTCGACGCCGAGGCGGCCTTCGACGGCGTCTGGGCGAGCTTCAGCCTGCTGCACGACAGCCGGGCGGCGATGCCGGGTCACCTGGCGCGGCTGCACCGCGCGCTGCGGCCGGGCGGCGCCCTCTATCTCGGCCTGAAATGCGGCGAGGGCGAGAGCCGCGACAGCCTCGGCCGCCTCTACACCTATTTCGGCGAGGCCGAGATCGCCTCGCTGCTGGCCGCCGCCAGCTTCGCCGTGACCGCCAGCGAGACCGAGCCGAGCGCCGGCTATGACGGCGCGCCGGCGGTCTCGCTGCACGTCCTGGCGCGGCGCGGCTGAGCGTGCCCGAGCTCTTCGCCTACACGGACGGCGCGTGCAGCGGCAATCCCGGCCCGGGCGGCTGGGGCGTCGTCATGCAGGCCGTCGACGGGGGCGCGGTCGTCCGGGAGCGCGAGCTCTCCGGCGCCGAGACGCCCTCCACCAACAACCGCATGGAGCTGATGGCGGCCATCGCCGCGCTCGAGACGCTCGAGCGGCCGGCGACCATCACCATCGTCACCGATTCGACCTACCTGCGCGACGGCATCCGCCAGTGGATCCACGGCTGGAAGCGCAACGGCTGGAAGACCGCGGCGAAGAAGCCGGTCAAGAACGCCGACCTCTGGCAGCGCCTCGACACCGCCCAGGCGCGCCACAGCGTGGTCTGGGAGTGGATCAAGGGCCATGCCGGCCACGACCAGAACGAGCGCGCCGACGCACTGGCCCGGGCCGCCATCAAGGCGCTGCGCGAGCGGGCGAAACCGGCGGGCGGCTAGGCCGGGCTCCGATCTGGTTGGCCCGATCCTTCGGTTGCCGTCATCCGCGCCGCGCCAGGGATCTGTCTGAAATCCGAGAGCGATTCGCCGCTGCCGCGGGAACGACGAGCCGACCTGCCTTGCGGCCGTCTCCACCACGATCGTCGGCTTCATCCGGCGCGGGAGGTCCCGTCCGGCTCCGCCAGGACGGCGTCCATGCGCCTGTCGGAATCGGTGCAGGCTCATCACCCGGCCGGCGGCAAGATCGTCCCCTCTTCGTGCCGGCGGGCGGCCTCGGCGCCGTGTGCCCCGACAAGCTTCGCCATCTTGTCGGCCAGCACGTCGAGCTGGTCGCCCGGGGGCTGTCCGGCCGCCCGCACCGCCCTGGCGAATTTCGCGTTCATGGCGCCATCGCACCGGTGGCGTCCGCCTCCGCCGACGGCCGGGCGCGCCGGCTGCCGGCCAGTCCGTTCAGGATCGGGCAGTCCGGATCGCCGTCGCCGCGGCAGGCCTCGGCCAGCCGGCCGAGATCGGCGCGCAGAGCCGCCAGCTCGGCCATCTGCCGGTCGAGATCGGCGATCCGCGCCAGCGCGATTTCCTTGACCGAGGCGCTGGCCCGGCCGCGGTCGGCATAGAGCGCCAGCAGCTCTCGGCATTCCGCGACGGAAAAGCCGAAGGCGCGCGCCCGGCGCACGAAGGCCAGCCGGCGCACGTCGCCCGAATCATAGTTGCGATAGCCGTTCGCCGCCCGCCCCACGGGCGCCACCAGCCCGATATCGGCATAGTAGCGCACGGTCTTGGTCGGCAGCCCGCTCGCCCGCGCCGCGTCTCCGATGTTCATCCGCCGCCTCCGAACCTTCCTGCCAGCGGAAGGTGGGCGCGCGGTCGGGCCCGGTCAATGCGCCGCCCGACTCAACGCCCCGCCGTCGACGCCCCGCCCGCCCGCCGCCGCCCGACGCGCGCCCGTCGCAGACGCCCGCCGGCAGCGCCGCCCATTGATCGCCCGCACGACCCGGGCTACCTAGGCGGGTCTTTGGGAGAACAGCATGTCCGGGTTCAGCCGAGGGTTCCTCGATCGCGCCGCTTCCGTCTGCGGCCAGCTCGACGCCGAGCAGATCGACCGGATCGCCACCGCGATCGCCGTGGTCCGCGATGCCGGCGGCCGGCTTTTCGTGCTGGGCGTCGGCGGTGGCGCCGGCAATGCCGGCCACGCGGTCAACGATTTCCGCAAGCTCTGCGAGGTCGAAGCCTACGCGCCGACCGACAACATCTCCGAGGTGACCGCGCGCACCAACGACGAGGGCTGGGAGACGGTGTTCGCGGCCTGGCTGACCGGCAGCCGCGTCGGGCCGAATGACGCCATCCTGGTGCTCTCGGTCGGCGGCGGCAGCGCCGAGCGCAACGTCTCGATGAACCTCGTCCACGCGCTTCGCGTCGCCAAGGATCGGGGCGCGCGCGTCTTCGGCGTCGTCGGCCGCGACGGCGGCTACACGGCCCGCGTCGGCGACGAGGTCGTCATCGTGCCGACTGTCGACCCCGACCTGGTGACGCCCCTCTCGGACAGCTTCCAGGCGATCGTCTGGCACTGCCTCGTCAGCCACCCGGCGCTGAAGCGGAACCCGACCAAGTGGTGACGGGCCAGGTGGTGACGTGGGCCGGCCCGCGGCCCGCCCGGTCGAGTGCCGCCCGCGGACGCCCGGACACCGGTCCCGGGCTGACGCCCGCGGCAGCCTCGGCCGCGCTGATCGTCACGGATGACGGGCGCCACCCGGTGCAGCACTGCGACGGCCCGTCGCCTCCCTCGGCCTCGATTTCTCCTTCGCCGGCCACGGCGTGCTGCCGCGCCACGTCTTGGCCGTGCCGGTCCGGCCGGCCGATGTCGACGCCATGCGGCTGGCCGAGGGGCCGGGGCTGGCGCCGGGTCCGGGCGCCGAACCGATGGCCATGCCGCGCGTCGTCCCCTGACGGCGCCACGGGTCCTGTGGCAGCGTCTCAGCCGCTCGCGCCACCGATCCGCCCCGGGCCGGGCAGCCCTGCGCGATCTTGCAGCTGGTCTGCATAAAGTCTTGAGTCCGACGAAAAATCTCCGCTCGTCAGCCATATCCCGGTCACATTCCTCCGCGATCACCATCGCCAGTTAGCCGGTCTCCTGCCACCCGGCCGGTGAGGTGACGGATTGAACATGGGCGACCAAGTACAGCTTGTTTCGGCAAGGCGCGCGGGGCCCGGTCGCCCCCCCGCGCGTCTCCTGCCCGGGACCGCTGCCGCGCACGGGGCCGCTCTCCCGACCAGGCAGCGGGCCGGCGAATGAGCGGGTTCTCCGCCGACCGGCTGCTCGGCATCTTCGGCGTGCCGCGGATGACCTCCGAGACGCTGATCGCGCACATGCTGACCGATATCGGCGTCGCCGGCAGCCTACGTCCTTCTGCTCTACATCATCGTCTACCTGAACCGGCAGAAGCACGTCACGATCTTCGTGCCGCGCAACAGCTACGTCTTCGCGTTCTTCGCCATCCTCGCGCCCAGCCTGGCGGCCTCGCTGGCCGGGCTCGTCATGCCGCAGAGCGCCGTCCACCTCGCCTACAAGGGCTTCGTGATCGCGATGCTGTTCGCGGTCGTCATCGGCGTCTGGCGCTCCCTGCCGCGCGACATCGACCCGTGGGAGCAGCGGCGCATGCAGGCCGAGAACGTGGCGCTCGCGGCCGCCGTCGCCGAGCGCAACCAGATCGAGTTGCGGCTGCACGCGCTGAAGGACGGCTTCGAATCCCGCATCAGCACCCGGACGGCCGAGCTGACCGCCGTCAACCTGGCGCTGGAGAAGGAAATCATCGAGCGCCGGCTCGCCGAGGAGCGCGCCGCTGAGGGCAAGCGCCGGCTCGACGAGCTGATCATGCGCACCAACACCGCGACCGTGCTGATCGACGGCGACATGACGGTGCTGGACGGCAACCACGCGCTGGCCCGCCTGCTGGGCCGGGCGACGGTCGACGAGCTGCTGGGACGCGAGCTGTGCAAGCTGCTCGGGCTGAAGAACGACGCGACGCTCCGCCATTTCTGCAACGAGACGCTGCGGATCGGCACCTTCGCCTTCGAGTTCGAGGCGACGCCGCCGGCGCGCGGCTCGGTCGCGATCGAGGCGAACGGCGCCGCCTCGGTGCTGAACAACCGGCCCTGCATCATGGCGCTGTTCCGCGACGTCTCCGAGCGCAAGGCCGCCGAGAAGGAGCTGATGCAGAGCCGCGAGGCGCTGTCGGCGGCGCTGGACGTGGCGCGCCAGGCGAACGCGACCAAGTCGGTGTTCCTGGCCAAGATGAACCACGAGCTGCGCACGCCGCTGAACGGCATCATCGGCCTCAGCGAGATCCTGCGCCACAAGGCGACCGCCCCCAGCATCAAGGGCGGCGACGTGCGCAAGCTCTGCAACAACATTCACCAGAGCGGCTCGCACCTGCTCAGCCTGGTCGACGACCTGCTGGACCTGTCGCGGCTCGACGCCGGCAGCCGCTCGTTCCACCCGACCGACATCGCCGTGCGGGCCGAGATCGAACTCGGCGCTGATGACGCTCGGCTCGATCGCCGACCAGAAGCGGATCACCGTCGAGAACACCTGTCCGGCCGATTTCGAGTGGGTGGTCGACCAGCGCGCCTTCAAGCAGATCATCATCAACCTGGTGAACAACGCCGTGAAGTTCTCGCCGCCGGCGACCGAGGTGCGCATCTCGGTCACGCGCAGCGCCGAGGCGATGGCGCTGCACATCACCGACCAGGGTCCCGGCATCGGCGAGGAGGAGCGCGAGCGCATCCTGACCCCGTTCGGCCGCGGCCAGTTCGCCGAGGACCAGAAGATCGACGGCGTCGGCCTGGGCCTGACGATCGTCTCCGAGCTGCTCAAGCTGCAGGGCGGCAAGCTCTCGATCGAGAGCCGGACCGGCGAGGGATCGACCTTCACCGCCATCTTCCCGCTCGGCGCCGGCCAGGAGCCGACGCTGCAACTCGCGGCCGAGTAACTGCCCGTCGCCGCCGCGCGGCGATGCCCCGGGCGGCAGGCCGCCCCCGAACCCCGTCAGCCGGAACCGGCAGGGTGCGTGCATGCACCACGGCGCAGCAAAGCGTGCAGGCACACATGCGAGAGCGTTTTCCGGACGGGCCAGGTCATCCCTGCCGACCCGTCATTCCCGCGCAAGCGGGACTCTCTTCGGAATACCAGTCAGATCCCCGCCTTCAGGGATGACGGCATCCGGCGGACCGGCTCAGCCTGACCCCGTTTCCGGATGTCCAGTCGCAGGTGACGTCTGCCGCGCCTCAGCGTGAAGCCCGGCTCGCGCCCGGCGCCGCCCCGGCGCGCAGCCGGACCGCTGCCAGCCGCTCGTAGTGCGGCTGGCACGCCTCGACGATGGCGCGGAGCGCCCCCGGCATCTCCGGCGTTGGCCCACGTCCAGGCCGGAGCCCGTCCCCGGCTGCGCGCTCCGGCCGCGGCGGCGCGAAGCCGGTCGAGCGGTTCACCGTCTCGTACCAGTGCGCGCCCCAGACGCCATCGGTCGGCCGGGCGCCCGGCGCCCAGGACAGCATCGCCCGGTCGAACGGCACCGCCAGCGCCGCGCAGAGCGCACGCAGCATGCCCTCCGGGTCGGCCAGCACGTCGCGGGCCTCGATCACCGGCGGCACGCGGCCGGTCATGTCGCAGACTCGGTCGAACAGCTCGGCCTGCCGGGCAAAGCCCAGGTCGTCGGCGCGCATCCCCTGCCATTTCTCGCGGAACGACGCCGCGACCTCGGCCGGCGGGCGGATGAGGAAGGCGTGGCGGACATGGGCCATCCAGCCCAGCGGCGCCTGCGCGATCATGTGCTGCGCCATGTGCTTCTGGTAGACGATGCCCGGCCCGCCATCCCCAACCCCGCCTTCCCCGGCCCCGCTCTCGGCCCCGTCCTGCCCGGCGCAGGCCCGGGCGACGGCGTCCCAGTCGGTCGGGTGCGCCGCGATCACCGCGGCCCGCATCGGGTGGTCCAGCCCGGTCGCGGCCAGGTAGGCGGCATAGAACGGCTCGTCCATGACGACGGTGTCGGCCCGGCTGTCCCAGGCGCGCATCATCGCCGTCGAGATGTTGCGCGGCCCCGACCACATGGCGATGCGAACGCTCATCCCGCTCTCCGGCAGCCTGCTCCGCCGACAACCGAGGCCAAGCCCGCCGCCCTGTCAAGGCGCCGGATCGCCCGCCAATGCCCGGCGCTCGCCCGGGCCGCGCCGGTTGTCGGGCCGGATACCGGGCCAGTTGTCGGGGCGGGGGTGCGATGCTACATGCCCGCGACCATGCCGGACCCAGCGGAAGCCGCCCTGATGCCAGCCGATCGCCCCGTCCGCGACCGCCGCCAGCAGCGGCTCGACCGCTGGCGCCGGCCGCTGGTGACGCGCCGCGACCGGCTCGCCGCCTGGGCCAACATGGTGCTGGTCGACCACGCCTTCTTCCGCATGGCCTACCTCAACCTGCACCGCGTCGGCGACCACGCCTGGCGCGCGGCGCAGCCGACGCCCTACCAGATCCGCGCTCTGGCGCGGAAGGGCGTGCGCACCATCGTCTCGCTGCGCGGCGGGCAGAGCTTCGGCTCGCTGCCGCTCGAGATCGAGGCGTGCAGGGCCGCCGGCATAAGCTTCGAGACCTTCGTGCTCCGCTCGCGCTCCCTGCCGACGGTCGCAGAGATCCGCGCGCTGAAGGCGCTCTTCGGCCGCATCGAGTATCCTGTCCTCTTCCACTGCAAGTCGGGCGCCGACCGGGCCGGCATCATGGCGGCGCTCTACCTGGCGCTGCACGAGGGCCGCCCGGTCGCCGAGGCGCGCCGCCAGCTCGGCCTGCGCTACGGCCACATCCGTCAGGGCAGGACGGGCGTGCTCGACGCCTTCTTCGACGCCTACCAGGCCGACCAGCCCGACGGCGCCATGCCGCTGGCCGAGTGGGTCGAGACGCGCTACGACCGCGACGCCGTGATGGCCGGGTTCCGGCCGTGGAAGATCGGCGAGTTCATCACCGACCGAATCCTGCGCCGCGAGTAGGCATCAGCGGGCGTGATTGACCCGATCAGCAATTGCCGCATTGGACGCCGGCCCGAACTGGCCGTATAGTCATCCGGCACGCATTTTGACCGAAGGCGACCACCATGAACCTGAACCGCGGCCGCGCGCTGACCTCGATCCCCGGACCCTCGGTCATCCCCGACCGCGTTCTCGCCGCGATGCACGTGGCGATGCCCAACATCTACGAGGGCGCGCTGGTCGAGACCTCCGAGAGCGTCTTTGCCGACCTGCCCAGGATCGCCCGCACGAAGGGCCGCGTCTTCGTCGCCGTCTCGAACGGCCATGGCGCCTGGGAGATGGCGCTGACCAACACGCTCAGGCGCGGCGACAAGGTGCTGGTGCTCGAATCCGGCCGCTTCGCGCTCGGCTGGGGCGAGCAGGCAAAGGTCCTCGGCTGCGAGGTCGAGGTGCTGCGCGCCCAGCCGCGCGGCCCCGTCGACCCGGCCGCGGTGGAAAAGCGCCTGCGCGAGGACCGCGAGCACGAGATCAGGGCGATCCTCGTCGTGCAGATCGACACTGCCTCGGGCGTCTGGAACGACATCGCCGCCATCCGCCGCGCCATCGACGCCGCCGGCCACCCGGCGCTCTTCATGGTCGACACCATCGCCTCGCTCGCCTGCGTGCCCTACGAGATGGACGCCTGGGGCGTCGACGTCACCGTCGGCGGCAGCCAGAAGGGCATGATGGTGCCGCCCGGCCTCGGCCTCGTCTGGGCCGGCGACAAGGCGCTCGAGGCGCACAAGCGCGCCGATCTCCGCACGCCCTACTGGGACTGGACGGCCCGCATGGCCGAGGGCGCGCACTACCTGCGCTTCTGCGGCACGGCGCCGGTGCAGCACGTGCTGGCCATGCGCGAGGCGCTGGACATGCTGTTCGAGGAAGGGCTCGAACACGTCTGGCAGCGCCACCAGGTCTTCGCCGACGCCGTCCGCGCCGCCGTCGCGGCCTGGTCGGTCGATGGCGGGCTCGACTTCAACATCCGCGACCCGCGGCACCGCTCGAACTCGATCACCATGGTGCTGACCGGCCGCGTCCAGGGCGAGACGCTGCGCCGCATCTGCGAGAGCCAGGCCGGCCTGACGCTTGGCGTCGGCCTCGGCGACTTCGCCGAGCGCTCGTTCCGCATCGGCCACATGGGCCACCTGAACCCCCCGATGGTGCTCGGCACGCTCGGCACCGTCGAGGCCGGGCTCGCCGCCATGGGTGCCCGGATCGGCGGCTCGGGCGTCGCCGCCGCCGCGCAGGTCATCGCCGAGGCGCTGTCGCGCGGCGTCGAGGCCCACCAGGCCCCTGCGCTGGCCGCCACCGGCTCGTAGCGGCCGGCGGCCGTGCGCCGGGGTGCGCGCGCCCGTACCCCGCCCGCGGCACGCTCCGGGCGCTTGTGAGATATCGAGCCATTCCAACGGCATGGCTGGCTGCTCACGCGTGAGCGGCCAGCCAGGGGTCCCACCCCGCCGATGCCAAGGCCGCCGCCCCGGCGGGGTGATCCCCTGCCCGACGGCCGCTCCTGCGACACCCGTCCGAGCGCTCGCCGGCAGGTGTAGGGCGGGGTTCCACCCTGCCGCCTTCGGCCACCACCGCTACATGGCGGGGTGAAACCCGCCCTACGGGACTGCCGCGACCGCTATCCCGCTCCCGGATCGTGCAGCACCGCGTCCGCCAGCGCCGCGTCTCCCGCCTCCGCGTCCAGCGGATCGACCGCCGCCAGCCGGTGGCGCACCACCAGCCGCGCCAGCGCCAGCCGCCGCGCCGAGTCCAGCCCCGCCGCCTCGTCCAGCATCCCCGCCGCCGTCACCACGTTGTAGAGCGCCGTCGCCGCCTGCCGCGCCAGCTCGGGGACCGGATCGCCTGCCGCGCGCTCGGCCAGCGCGAAGGCGCGCTCGGCCAGCCCCGGCAGCTCGGGGATCGCCGGCGACGGTCCGGCCAGCCGCGCGACCAGCGCGCGCAGCGCCGCGAACGATCCCTCGCGCCGGCCGGCGCGCAGCACGTCCAGCGCGACGACGTTGCTGGTTCCCTCCCAGATGCTGCCGAGATGGCTGTCGCGAACCAGGCGGGCGTCCGGGAACTCCTCGATATAGCCGCAGCCACCGCGCACCTCCATCGCGTCGCCCGTCACGCGCCGCGCGTCGCGGCAGGCGCGGAACTTGATCAGCGGCGTCAGGATGCGCAGCAGCGCATAGGCCCCGTCCTCGCCGGCGTCCGAGCGTCGCAGCGCTTCCGCCGTCAGGAACATCATCGTCCGCGCCTGCTCGGCCGGAGCCAGGATCTTCGCCAGCTGGCGGCGCATCAGCGGCATCTCGACCAGCCGCTTGCCGAATGCCCGGCGGTTGTGCGCGACGAACAGCGCCTCGGTCGCCGCGCGGCGCATCATGCCGGCCGAGCGCACGCCGTTCGACAGGCGCGAGTTGTTGATCATGTCGGCCATCTGCCGGAAGCCGTCGCCCGGCTGGCCGATCATCCACGCCACCGCGCCCGACAGCGAGATCTCGCCCGAGGCCATCGACCGCGTCCCCAGCTTCTCCTTCAGCCGGACGATCCGGTACGCGTTCCGCGTCCCGTCCGGCAGCACTCGCGGCAGCAGGAACAACGAGACGCCCTTCAGCCCGTCCGGCGCGCCCTCGGGCCGCGCCAGCACCATCGCGAGGTCGGCATCGGCGTTCGAGCAGAACCATTTCTCGCCCGTCAGCCGCCACGCCCCCTCCGGCCCCGGCGCGGCCCGCACGGTCGTCGCCCCGACATCCGAGCCCGCGCCCTGCTCGGTCATGAACATCGCGCCCTGCAGCAGCGCGTCCATGTCCTCGGCGACCAGCCCGGGCAGGTAGCGCGCGACCAGCGCCTCGTCGCCGAACTTGCGCAAGGTGCGGGTCAGGCTGTCGGTCATGCTGACGGGGCAGAGCAGCCCGAACTCGGCCTGCGCGAACAGGTAGGTCAGCAGGTACTTGGCGATCGGCGGCAGCGGCCCCGGCCAGCCAAAGACGCCGGCGCGGTGCGACATGGCAGCCAGCCCCAGCTCGCCGAAGGCGATCGCGCTCCATCTCGGCATAGGCGGGGTGCTTCTCGACCCGGTCCAGGTCCTCGCCGGCCCGCGTGCGCGGGTGCAGCTCGGGCGGATGCCGGTCGGCGGCGCTCGCCAGCCGGTCCAGCCTGCTCGCCGACCAGCCCGCCCAGCCGGTCGAGCCGCGGCAGCAGGGCCTCGACCAGCTCGGGCGCCAGGTAGTGCCGCATCAGCGGCACCAGGTCGGGGTCGGCGCGGAAGAAGTTCAGCCCGCGGCTGTCCGGCACGGCGGCGGACGCCGGGCGCCGGACCGGGCAGCGGTCAAGATCGGCCATCCTGTTCATGCGCCCAGCATGGCGCGGATGCCGCCGGCGGTCCAGCCCGGGCCCGCCCGGCGATGGTGGCCCGCCACGGCCGGCCGCCCCCGCCGCCCGGGGGGCCTCAGCCCCGCGTGACGTCGATGTCCGGCGCGTCCTCGGCCTTCATGCCGACGACGTGATAGCCGCAGTCGACGTGGTGGCACTCGCCGGTCACGCCCGAGGACAGGCCCGACAGCAGGTACATGCCGGAGGTGCCGATCTCGTCCTGCGTCACGTTCCGGCGCAGCGGCGAGTTCAGCTCGTTCCACTTGAGGATATAGCGGAAATCGCCGATCCCCGACGCCGCCAGCGTGCGGATCGGCCCGGCCGACAGCGCGTTGACGCGGATGTTCTTCGGGCCCAGGTCCATCGCCATGTAGCGCACGCTGGTCTCCAGCGCCGCCTTGGCGATGCCCATGACGTTGTAGTGCGGCATGACCTTCTCGGCGCCGTAATAGGTCAGCGTCAGCAGCGAGCCGCCCTCGGTCATCATCTTCTCGGCGCGCTGGGCGATCGCCGTGAACGAGTAGCACGAGATGTTCAGCGATTTCTGGAAGTTCTCGGCCGAGGTGTCGACGTAGCGGCCCTTCAGCTCGGCCTTGTCGGCATAGGCGATGGCGTGCAGCACGAAGTCCAGCCGGTCCCAGCGCCGCCCCAGATCCTCGAACACCGCGTCGATCGAGCCCGGCTCGCCGACGTCGCAGGGCAGCACGATGTCGGAATCCAGGCTGGCCGCCAGCGGCTCGACCCGCTTCTTCAGCGCGTCGCCCTGGTAGGTGAAGGCCAGGTCCGCGCCCTGTGCCCGGCAGGCCTGGGCGATGCCCCAGGCGATCGACTTGTCGTTCGCCACGCCCATGATCAGGCCGCGCCTGCCCGCCATCAGCCCCTGCTGCATGGCTGTCCCTCTCCCGGCCTCTTGTTTCCCCGGGCTTTAGGTGAAATCTGTAGCCGAGGCAAGCCGAGCGGCCCGGAAGAGCGCGGGCGGGGCACCGGAGCGACCGATATGGCACTGATTTCCGAAGCGAGCCGGCGCACCGGCATCTTCGCGGGCGAGGACCCCTACGCGCTGGCCCGCGCCTGGCTGGGCGAGGCCGAGAAGACCGAGCCCAAGGACGCCAACGCCGTCGCGCTGGCGACCGTCGACCGCACCGGCCTGCCGAACGTGCGCATGGTGCTCCTGAAGGAGATCGAGGCCAGCCAGACCCGCGGCGGCTTCGTCTTCTTCACCAATTTCGAGAGCGCCAAGGGCCGCGAGCTGGAAACCGGCCCGAAGGCCGCGATGGTGCTGCACTGGAAGTCGCTCGACCGCCAGGTGCGCCTGCGCGGCCCGGTCGAGCGCGTGTCCGACAAGCAGGCCGACGAGTACTATCACAGCCGCGCCTACCAGAGCCGGATCGGCGCCTGGGCCTCGAAGCAGTCGCGCCCGCTGTCGTCGCGCCGCGCGCTGCTGGCCGAGGTCGCCAAGCTGGCGGCGAAGCACCCGGTCAAGCCGCCGCGCCCGCCGCACTGGGGCGGCTTTCGCATCCGCCCCGTCGAGATCGAGTTCTGGGCCGAGGGCGATTTCCGCCTGCACGACCGCTTTCGCTGGACGCGCATGAAGCCCGACAGCGACGCCTGGACGGTGCAGCGGCTGAACCCGTGAGCGGCGCAGCACCCCGGTCGCCGGTCGCGCATCGCGGGTTCCTGATCAGCGGCCGGGATGCAGGGCGGATCGGCACGAGCGAACGTCTTTCGCGACGGCATCGGCGGCCTGCGCCACCACGAAACTGCCGACAGCGTCGAGGCGGCGGTGCAGGCGTCTATCGCCTGGGTCGACGGCTGGCATGCCGATAAACAGGCCGACCGGACCCGGGAGGGCGGGCGCGTGATCGGCTCGCAGGCCGATTTCGAGGATGCGCTCGCCGTCGTGCAGATCAGCGACGCGCAACGCCTGATGCTTCAGGCGCACTATCGCGCAACGAATCGGACCCTGACGGCGACGGAACTGGCCAGGGCGGCGGGATATTCGGACTACGTGACCGCCAACAATCTCTACGGCCGCCTTGGCAAGGCGGTCGCCGATGCGGCGGGGTTGCCGCCGGCCCCTGCCCAGCGCCGGGACGATGCCGTGGTCTGGACGGGAGTGCTGGCCTGGGGAACGGGTGAGCCTGACGAGCACGGCCAATACCGCTGGCGGATGTACGACGCGCTTGCCCGCGCCATCGCCGCGCTGAACATGGGGTGATCGCCCGCCGTAGACGCAGACGGCGTTCCGTGGCACCACGGCCCCGCGCAGCCTGCGACGCGTGGAGGGCGGATCATGCCGGATCGGAAAACCCTGCTGCTGACGGGCGCCAGCCGCGGCATCGGACACGCGACCGTCAAGCGGTTCTCCTCGGCCGGCTGGCGGGTCATCACCTGCTCGCGCCATCCGTTCCCCGAGGACTGCCCGTGGGAGGCCGGGCCCGAGGACCACATCCAGCTCGACCTCGCCAGCCCGGACTCGACCATCCAGGCCGTGCAGGAGATCAAGGACCGCCTCGTCGGCGGCAGGCTCGAGGCGCTGGTCAACAATGCCGGCATCTCGCCGAAGGGGCCGCAGGGCGAGCGGCTGAACACGATGACCACGGACCTGCGCACCTGGGGCGCGGTCTTCCACGTCAACTTCTTCGCCCCCGTCGTGCTGGCGCGCGGCCTGATCGACGAGCTGGCCGCCGCCAAGGGCGCGGTGGTCAACGTCACCTCCATCGCCGGCGCGCGCGTCCACCCGTTCGCCGGCGCCGCCTACGCGACCTCGAAGGCGGCGCTGGCGGCGCTGACGCGCGAGATGGCGCATGATTTCGGCCCGCTCGGCGTGCGCGTCAACGCCATCGCGCCGGGCGAGATCGAGACCGCCATCCTCAGCCCCGGCACCGAGAAGCTGGCCGAGACCCTGCCGCTCCGCCGCCTCGGCAAGCCCGAGGAGGTGGCGCGCACGATCTACTACCTCTGCACCGCCGAGAGCAGCTACGTCACCGGCACCGAGATCGAGATCAACGGCGGCCAGCATGTCTGAGCCTGGCGACGCCATCGCCTCGGTCGAGGCGTGCCTCTACGAGGTGCCGCTCGACGAGGTGCTTGTCGACGCGAAGCACGGCGACCACAGCCACTTCGAGCTGGTCACCGCCACCGTCCGGCTGGCCGACGGCGCGCAGGGCACCGGCTACACCTACACCGGCGGTCGCGGCGGCCACGCCATAAGGGCGATGATCGAGCACGACCTCGCGCCGTTCCTGCTGGGCCGCGACGGCAGCGCGGTCGAGGCGATGGCCGAGGCGATGTACTGGCACACCCACTATGTCGGCCGCGGCGGCATCGCGGGCTTCGCCAATTCGGCCGTCGACATCGCCCTCTGGGACATCCGGGGCCGGCGCACGGGCCAGCCGCTCTGGCGCATGGCCGGCGGAGCGGCGAACACGGCCGGCGCCTATTGCGGCGGCATCGACCTCGCCTTCCCGCTGGAGAAGCTGGTCGCCAGCGTCGAGGGCTACCTCGAGCGCGGCTTCGACGGCGTGAAGATCAAGGTCGGGCGCCCCGAGCTTTCCGACGACGTGGCCCGCGCCCGCGCGGTGAAGGACCTTCTCGGCCCGGACCGCAGCTTCATGGTCGACGCCAACTACAGCCTCGACCGCGCGGCCGCGACCCGCGCCGCGCAGTGCCTTCGGCGAGCTCGGCATCCTCTGGTTCGAGGAGCCGGTCATCCCCGACGACTACGCCGGCTACGCCGAGATCGCGGCCGCGACCGGCGTGCCGCTGGCGCAGGGCGAGAACCTGCACACGATGGAGGAGTTCGCCCTCGCCCTCGACACGGGCGGCCTGTCCTTCATCCAGCCCGACGCGTCGAACTGCGGCGGCATCACCGGCTGGCTGAAGGTCGCCGCGATGGCCCGCGCGCGCGGCCTGCCCGGTCTGCAGCCACGGCATGCACGAGCTGCACGCCAGCCTGGTTGCCGGACAGCCCAACCCCGGCCTCGTCGAGGTGCACAGCTTCCCGATCGACCGCTACACGACCCGTCCCATGGTCGTGGAGAACGCCCGCCTCGTTGCGCCGGACACGCCCGGAACAGGCGTCGTCTTCGACAGGGAGCGGCTGATGCCGTTCGCGGCCTGACGCCGCCGCGCACCTTTGACCTGCTCCCCGGCGGAGACGCCAGGTAGCGCCGCAACCGACAGATCCTGCCCGACAGAAGAAGGACGCCTGATGATCGACCTCTACACCTGGACCACGCCGAACGGCCGCAAGGTCTCGATCCTGCTCGAGGAGCTGGGCGTGCCCTACACGGCGCACGCCATCGACATCTCGAAGGACGAGCAGTTCCAGCCGCACTTCCTGGACGTCTCGCCCAACAACAAGATCCCGGCGATCCATGACCGCGAGACCGGCATGAAGCTGATGGAGTCGGGCGCCATCATGCTCTACCTGGCCGAGAAGCACGGGCGCTTCCTCGGCACCGGCGACGACCGCTGGCGGGCGATCGAGTGGCTGATGTGGCAGATGGGCGGGCTCGGCCCGATGGCCGGGCAGGCGCACCATTTCCTGCGCTTCAACAAGGGCAAGGCGCCCTATGCCGAGGAGCGCTACCGGACCGAGACGCGCCGCCTCTACAAGGTGCTGAACGAGCGCCTGACGGGCCGCGACTTCATCACCGGCGAGTACACCATCGCCGACATGGCCTGCTGGCCATGGATCAGCCGCTTCGAGTGGCAGGAGATGGACCTGAACGAGTTCCCGGCGCTTCGCGACTGGTACGTCCGCATCGCCGAGCGCCCGGCCACCAGGCGCGGCTACGACCAGCCGAAGCCGACGACGGACATCCCGATGCCGTGAGACGGGGCGCGGGCTGGCGAAGGCCGGGCAGCGGCTGCCCGTCATTCCTCCCTCGCGGGCGGTCGTCACTCCCGAGCCGGGGCGATTGTCATTCCCGCGAAAGCGGGAATCTGCCCTGCGACGAGATCCCCGCATCCGCGGGGATGACGGCCTGCGGCGGCGTGCGGCGGCCTCCGAAGGCCTGCACCGGCGTCCGGCGGCCCGCAACCGCTGCGCGCCCGACCGGGACGCCCTACACGGCCCAGCGTGGCTTGCGCTTCTCGAAGAACGCGCTGACGCCCTCGTGGCCCTCCGGCTCCTCCCAGGCGTCGGCCAGCGCCGCGATGGTGCGCTCGACGGTCGCCTCGTCGATCGCTGGCCCGAGACTCCGCGCCAGCCGCTTCGAGGCCGCCACCGCGCCCGGGCGCCGCCGCCAGGTAGGGCACGACCTCGGCCTCGACCGCCGCGTCCAGCCCGTCGGCCGGCACGACGCGGGCGACCAGCCCCAGCGCGCGCGCCTCCTCGGCGTCGAAGAGCCGCGCCGACATGAAGACGCGCCGCGCCATCCCCTCGCCCATCCGCGCCAGCACGTAAGGGCTGATCGTCGCCGGCACCAACCCCAGCCGCGTCTCGGTGAAGCCGAAGCGCGCGCCCTCGACGGCAAACGCCACGTCGCAGACCGACAGCATCCCCATGCCGCCGCCATAGGCCTGCCCGTTGATCCGCCCGATCAGCGGCTTCGGCAGCTCGTTCAGCGCGCCCAGCATCCGCGCCAGCTTGCGCGCCTCGGCGATCCGCTGCTCGCGCGTCGCGTCGAACTGCGCGCGCATCCAGCCGAGGTCGCCGCCGGCGCAGAACGACTTGCCCGCCCCGGTCAGCACGACGACGCGCACCGCGTCGTCGCCGGCCAGCGCGTCGGCCGCCGCCTGCAGCTCGGCGATCATCGCGGGCGCCAGCGCGTTGTGCTTGTCCGGCATGGCCAGCGTCAGCGTCGCGACGCCGCGCGCGTCGGTCGCCAGCGTGATCGTCTCGTAGGTCATTCCTGCCCCTCGTCCATGCGCGCGGTGCGCTGAGGCGCACCTGACCGCTGCTCCCCGATTCCTCGCGGTGCGCTGAAGCGAACCCTTCTGCTGCCGGCCGGCCGCAGGGTGCGCTTCAGCGCCCCGACCGAGCGCCCCGATCGAGCCTCCCGCCTCAGGCCGCCGCCGCATCGCTGCGGAGCGTTCGCGCGAAGGCCGCCGCCTCGGCCAGCTTCGCGCGGTCGATGCCCGTCGCATAGCCCAGCGCCTCGACCCGCTCGACGACCTTTTCCGTGGCGACGTTCCCCCGCGCGCCCGGCGCGTAAGGGCAGCCGCCCAGCCCCCCGGCCGAGGCGTCGAAGGTGCGCACCCCCTTCTCCAGGCTGGCCGCGATGTTCTCGACCGCCCGCCCGTTCGTGTCGTGGTAGTGCCCGGCCAGCCTGTCGGCCGGCACCTCGCCCAGCACCGCGTCCAGCATGGCGGCGATGCTCTCGGGCGTGCCCGCGCCGATCGTGTCGCCCAGCGAGATCTCGTAGCAGCCGGCGTCGAACAGGATCTTCGACACCCGCGCGGTCACGGCCGGCGAGACCGGCCCGTCATAGGGGCAGGCCACCGCCACGCTGACATATCCGCGGCACGGGATGCCGTCGCGCCGGGCCGCCGCGACGATCGGCAGCGCGCGCTCCAGCGCCTCCTCGATCCCGGCGTTGACGTTGGCGCGCGAAAACCCCTCCGAGGCCGCGCCGAACACCGCCACCTCGTCGGCGCCGGCGTCCCGCGCGTTTTCGTAGCCCTTCATGTTCGGGCAGATGCCGGTGTAGAGCACCCCCGGCCGCCGCCGGATGCCGGCCAGCACCTCGCGCCCGTCGGCCATCTGCGGCACCCATTTCGGGCTGACGAAGCTCGCCGTCTCGATCTTGGCGAAGCCGCACTCGGACAGCATGTCGACCAGCCTGATCTTGTCGGCGGTCGGGATCGGGCGCGCCTCGTTCTGCAGCCCGTCGCGCGGGCTCATCTCGAAGATCGTGACGTGCTCCATGGCTACTCCTCGGCCTCCAGCACCACCAGCACGGCGCCCTCCTGCACCTGGTCGCCGGCCGCCGCCAGAACCTCGGCGACAGTGCCGTCGCGGGGCGCGCGCAGCGTGTGCTCCATCTTCATCGCCTCCATGACGACCAGCGCCGCGCCGCGCTCGACGCCCGCGCCGGGCACGGCCGCGACGGACTTCAACAGCCCGGTCATCGGCGCGATCACGCGGTCGCCGCCATGCGCCGCCTCCTCGGCCAGCGCCAGCGCGTCCGGCACGGCGAAGGCGAAGGCGGCGCCGTCGTGGAAGACCGTCAGCGAGTCGCCATGCCGCACCGCCGTCGCGTCCGACCGCCGCCCCTCGGCCTCGACCCGCAACCGGCCGCCGGCGCCCGCTTGCGCCACCGACAGCGCGAGTTCGCCCGCCGGAGTCGTGGCGGAGAACCGCCCGCCGTCCAGCGTCGCGACGCCAACCTCGACGACCTCGCCGTCCCGCTCCAGGCGCGCCACCTGCCGCGCCTCGCCCCACAGCCGCCAGCCGGTCAGCGCCGCCCAGGGGTCGCCGCCCGCCGGCGCGTCCAGCAGGCCCAGCGCGGCAATGCCCGCCAGCGCCCAGATCTCGGCCGAGGGCTCGGGCGCCGTGGTCAGCGCCGCCGCCTCGCGGTCGATCAGCCCGGTGTCGACATCGCCGGCGGCGAAGCCGTCATGCGCCGCCAGTGCCGACAGGAAGGCGACGTTCGTCACCGTGCCGCCGACCTGCGTTCCGGCCAGCGCCCGGCGCAGCCGCCCCAGCGCCGTCGCCCGGTCCGGCCCGTGCACGACCAGCTTGGCGATCATCGGGTCGTAGAACGGCGTGATCGTGTCGCCCGGCGCGGACGCCGGTATCGACCCGCGCATCCGCCGGGAACGCCAGGTGCGCCAGCCGCCCGGTCGCCGGCAGGAAGCCTGCCGCCGGGTCCTCCGCATAGATCCGCGCCTCGAAGGCATGGCCGTCCAGCGCCAGGTCGTCCTGCGTCACCGGCAGCGCCTCGCCCGAGGCCACCCGCAACTGCATCTCGACCAGGTCCAGCCCGGTCACGGCCTCCGTCACCGGGTGCTCGACCTGCAGGCGCGTGTTCATCTCCATGAACCAGAACCGGTCGGGCCGCAGCCCGTCCGAGGCGTCGACGATGAACTCGACCGTCCCCGCGCCGGAATAGCCGATGGCCTCGGCCGCTCGCACCGCCGCACCCCCCATGGCGGCGCGCATATCGGCCGTCATGCCGGGCGCCGGCGCCTCCTCGATGACCTTCTGGTGGCGCCGCTGCAGGCTGCAGTCGCGCTCGAACAGGTGCACGGCGCGCGTCCCGTCGCCAAAGACCTGCACCTCGATGTGGCGCGGCTTCGCGACGTATTTCTCGACCAGCACCCGGTCGTCGCCAAAGGCCGAGCGCGCCTCGCTCCGCGCGCTCTCCAGCGCCTCGGCAAAGCCGGCGGCCCCGTCGACGCGCCGCATCCCCTTGCCGCCGCCGCCGGCCGCCGCCTTGATCAGCACCGGATAGCCGATGCCCTCCGCCTCGCCCGCCAGGAAATCCGGCTCCTGCCGCTCGCCGTGATAGCCGGGGACGACGGGCACGCCCGCCTCCTCCATCAGCCGCTTGGCGGCGTCCTTCAGCCCCATCGCCCGGATCGCCGCCGCCGACGGCCCGATGAAGACCAGCCCGGCCGCCTCGACCGCCTCGACGAAGCCCGGGTTCTCGGACAGGAAGCCATAGCCCGGGTGGATGGCCTCGGCGCCGGTCCGCCGGGCGGCGTCGATGATGGCGGTCGGCGTTCAGGTAGCTCTCGCGCGCCGGGGCCGGCCCGATCCGCACCGCCTCGTCGGCCTCGGCCACGTGCATCGCGCCGGCATCGGCGTCCGAGTAGACGGCGACCGTCGCCACCCCCAGCCGCCGCGCCGTGCGGATGACGCGGCAGGCGATCTCGCCCCGGTTCGCGATCAGTATCTTTCGGAACACGCCGCGCCCCTGCCTCTGCCGCCCGACTGCCGTCGCTCCTCTGTCGCCGCCGCCGGCCGCCCGGTCAAGCGGTGTCGGCCGGCGCAGAAGCCACCGAAGGGTTCGGTGGCAATTGCCCCCGATCTGCGCCGACTCCCGCCAGGGCCGGGCAACTCGCCCGCCCGAAAGGGACGATTCTCTTGCAAGAGGCGCCACCGGGCCCGGCAGATCGCATTACCGACAGATTAGCGAAGGATCGTTGCCGAACGGATTGCCGAAAGGATTGCCGAACGCGCTGCGACGACCCGCGCCGGATGCTGCGACGGTCAGAGGCCCGCCAGCGCCCGCCTGTGCCGCTCGGCGCTGGCCTCGTCGAAGCAGCAGAAGACGACCCGCATCCCGGGCATCCCGGCCAGCGCCTCGTGCACCGTGCGGACCGCGATCTCGGTCGCCTGGTCCTGCGGATAGCCGTAGATGCCCTGGCTGATCGCCGGGAAGGCGACGCTCGTCAGCCCATGCCCGTCCGCGATCTCCAGCGAGCGGCGATAGCAGGACGCCAGCGCCGCCGGCTCGCCCTTGTCCCCGCCGCGCCAGCGAGGGCCCACGGCATGGATGACATGCCGCGCCGGCAGGTCCGTAACCCCTTGTGATTTTTGCGTTTCCGGTCTCGCATCCGCCCAGGGTCCGGCACTCCTCCAGCAGCGCCTTGCCGGCCGCCCGGTGGATCGCCCCGTCGACCCCGCCACCGCCCAGCAGCGACTGGTTGGCGGCGTTGACGATGGCGTCGACCTCCAGCGTCGTGATGTCGCCCCGGTGGACGCTCATGCGGTCGGTCACGGACATGGCACGCCTGCGCGGAGACTCCTCTGCCGCACCACGAGCGGCGTCTGCCACCATCGTATGGACGGGCGAGGCCCGCTGCAATCATCCGGTGCGCGACGTCGCTGCCGTCGAGGTAGAGCCTCGTCAGCCGCCTGTCGTATCGATCCAGCCCGCCGAAGACCAGCCGAACCTCGTCCGCCAGCTGCAGCTCCTTGCGCAGCCTCCGAGTCGCCCGGGTCCCCAACAGCAGCTCCGAGGCGCAGCGGGGCGAGAAGACCTGGGGCGTGTCGAAACCCCAGCAGACGGGCGCTGAACGGGCCTTCGCCGGGGCATCGGACCTTGACCGTGTCGCCATCGACCACCCGGCTGACCGTGCATCGGCCGTTAGCTGGTGCAGCCTTCCACACGGTCGTCCATTCGCGCCCGCCGACCAGCACCGCCGCAAGCACCGCCAGCAGCGCGACCTGCCGCCAGGAAGCGCGGATGCGCATGCCCAGTCGGCGGCGCTCCGGCTGCCGGGCGGATGAACGGGTCGAACGCCGGTGATCGTCGAGGTGGACGACGCGTCCCCGGTGGCGGACGGCATGCTTTCCAGCGGGGTGGAACATGGCCACAACGTCGGACAGCAGGTGCCAAGCACATGGAAAGAAACATGCTTACCAGCGGCAGCGCCCGGCGGGCGCCGCCGAGCCGATGCTACATCCGAAAGACGCCAAAGCGCGGCTCCGGGATCGGCGCGTTCAGCGCGGCCGAGCAGGCTCAGCCCCAGAACGTCGCGCGTCTTGCGCGGGTCGACCACCCCGTCGTCCCAGAGCCGCGCCGAGGCGTAGAGGCAGTGCGACTGGCGGTCGAACTGCTCGATGATCGGCTGCTTGATGGCGCGCTCCTCCTCCTCGGTGAAGGTGCCGCCCGACCGCTCGACGGCCTCCTTGCGCACCGTCGCCAGCACGCCGGCCGCCTGCTCGCCGCCCATGATCGAGATGCGCGCGTTCGGCCACGACCACAGGAAGCGCGGGCCAAAGCCGCGCCCGCACATGCCGTAGTTGCCGGCGCCGAAGCTGCCGCCGATCATCATCGTCACCTTCGGCACCTGCGCGCAGCTGACCGCGTGCACCATCTTCGCGCCGTGCTTGGCGATGCCCTCGGCCTCGTATTTCCGGCCGACCATGTAGCCGGTGATATTCTGCAGGAAAACCAACGGGATACGCCGTTGGCAGCAGAGCTCGATGAAGTGCGCGGCCTTCAGCGAGCTCTCGGAGATAGAGCACGCCGTTGTTGCCCAGGATCCCGCAGGGGATGCCGTGGATGTGGGCGAAGCCGGTCACCAGCGTCGCGCCGTAGCGCGCCTTGAACTCGTCGAAGCGCGAGCCGTCGACGACGCGCGCGATCACCTCGCGCACGTCGTAGGGCTTGCGCCAGTCGACCGGCACGACGCCCAGGATCTCGTCCGGGTCCAGCGCCGGCGGCTCCGAGGACTGCAACTGCACGTCGACCCGCTTTTCCCGGTTCAGGTTGGCGACGATCCGCCGCGTCAGCGCCAGCGCGTGCCGGTCGTCGGTCGCCAGGTGGTCGACCACGCCCGGACAGCCGCGAGTGCACGTCGCCGCCGCCCAGCTCCTCGGCCGAGACGATCTCGCCGACCGCCGCCTTGACCAGCGGCGGCCCGGCCAGGAAGATCGTGCCCTGCTCCTTCACGATGATCGACTCGTCGCACATGGCCGGCACGTAGGCGCCGCCCGCGGTGCACGATCCCATGACGACGGCGATCTGCGGGATGCCGGCCGCCGACATGCGCGACTGGTTGAAGAACTCGCGCCCGAAATGCTCCTTGTCGGGAAAGATCTCGTCCTGCTGGGGCAGGTTTCCTCCCCCGGAATCAACGAGATAGATGCAGGGCAGCCGGTTCTCCATGCCCACTTCCTGGGCGCGGAGATGCTTCTTCACCGTCATCGGATAGTAGGTGCCGCCCTTCACGGTGGCGTCGTTGCAGACGATGACGCATTCGCGCCCGCTGACCCGGCCGACGCCGGTGATGATGCCGGCGCCCGGCGCCGCGCCGTCATACATGTCGTGCGCCGCGACGGCGCCGAGTTCCAGAAAGGGCGTGCCGGGGTCGAGCAACTCCTCGACGCGGTCGCGCGGCAGCAGCTTGCCGCGCGAGACGTGGCGGGCGCGGGCGCGCTCGCCGCCGCCGGCCCGGGCGGTCGCGACCGCCGCCGCGACCTCGTCCAGCGCGGCGGACATGGCGGCGCGGTTCTCGGTGAATTCGGGGCTGCGGGTCGAGACCTGCGAGGCGAGGACGCTCATTCCGATGTCTCCGCTGACCGGGAGCGACCCTCCTACCATCTCGGCGCGGCGATTTAAGGAAGCGAGCGCCCGGACCGGCACCCGGGCCGGCCCGCTCGCCGGGCCTGTGCAGCCCCGGCCGCCGCCCTGTAAAGATGCACGCGCACCGGGCGGCCGGGCGATTCGGCGGCCGCCGGGTCAGCGCCGTGGCCCGTGCGGAGGGCGTCAAAAAGCGCCCACGGGGGCAGGGAACCAAGCAGGAGACACGCATGACCATCAGACCGCCGGCCTTCGCCGCGCAGGGCCGCTTCTGGCGCGGCAACCTGCACACGCACTCGACGCTCTCGGACGGCGTGCTCGAGCCCGGCGAGGTCTGCCGGCGCTATGCCGACGAGGGCTATGACTTCATCTGCCTGTCGGACCATCTGGTCGGGCGCTACGACTACCCGATCGCCGACACGACGCCGTTCCGCAACAACAGCTTCACGACCGTGCTGGGCGCCGAGGTGCACACCGGCAAGATGGCGAACGGCGAGATCTGGCACATCCTCGCCGTCGGCCTGCCACCGGATTTCGAGCGCCCCGACGCGCCCGACTTCAACGGCGAGACGGCGCGCGAGGACGCCGCCGCGCTGGCGGCGCGCTGCGCCGCCGCGGGCGCCTTCGTCGCCATCGCGCACCCGGAATGGAACGGCATGACGGCGGCCGACGCACGCTGCATCGATGCGGCGCACGCCGTCGAGATCTACAACCACGGCTGCGAAATCGAATGCGCCCGCGGTTATGGCACGGCGATCCTGGACCAGCTGCTGGCCGACGGCCGGCGGCTGAGCGCCTGCGCGACCGACGACGCGCATTTCGCCGGCCCCGACCATTTCGGCGGCTGGGTCATGGTCAAGGCGCCCGAGCTCGACCCGGCGGCGCTGGTCAGGGCGCTCAAGGCTGGCGAGTACTACTCCAGCCAGGGGCCGCGGCTGCACGATCTCCGCGTCGAGGGCGACGAGATCGTCGTCGAGTGCTCGCCGGTCGACCGCGTGCTGGCGGTCGGCGCCAGGGCGGCGGCGACGCAGCGCTACGGCAGCGGCATGATGCAGGCCCGCCTGCCGCTGGAGAAGTTCCGGACCGGCGGCTGGGTTCGGATCACGGTCGTCGACCGGCACGGCCGCTACGCCTGGGCGAACCCGGTCTGGCTGGACTAGAGCGGAGTCCGGTCTGGTTGATCCAATTTCCCCGGTGATCGTCATCCCCGCGAAGGCGGGGATCTGATCGAGATCCCGAGAGATTTCCCGCTTCCGCGGGAATGACGGCTGGACCCTTGCGGCGAGATGCGGCTGGCGCCGTCCGCGCCCGGCGTCTCGCGCCAGGCGCCGCGGCGTCAGCGCACGGGCTTGCCGTTCACCAGCGGGCCGTTCTGGGTCAAGGCGATCTTGGCTGCCCAGGCATCCTCGCCCTCGGCCGGTTGCAGGTAGACGGACATGATCGCCTCGGCGGTCGTCACCATCTCGGGCGTCAGCACGCCGGCGCGGCCCAGCGCGCGGACCAGCGCCTGCAGCCCGGTGAAGGTGACGTAGACCTGGCCGAGCGGCACGCCGATCGGCTGCAGGATGTCGACCTCGCCCTTGGCCCTGGCGGTCGCGCCCGCCGCGCTCGCCGAGAGCTCGCGGAACGTCAGGTGCGAGATCTCGAACGGCGGCGACTCGCCGGGCCGGAGCTGGTCGATGCGCTTGGTCACGCGCGCCGTGCCGGTCAGGTCGACCAGCAGCGAGGCCGGGTCGCGAGGCAGCGCGCCGCCGGGGTCGACCTGCGCCCAGACGCGATCGTCCGCCGTGACGTCCTGCAGGGCCAGGTGGATGGCCATCTCGTCAGGCTTTTCCGAGGGCGCCATCGGCATCGCGTAGGTCGCCTTCGCCAGCGCCACCGACAGCAGGCCCTGCACCGGCAGGGCCGGGTCCGGCGAGGTCAGGTTCCAGGTGTTGCCGCGCGTCTCGCCCGCCAGTTCCATGCGGCCGCTGGTCAGCGTCGCGGTGCCGGCCACGGAGTTCGGCCTTCCAGTCCAGCGTGCCGGGGGACCCGCCGGTGCTGACGACGTGGACCTCGGCCGCGCCCGTCTTCAGCGAGGCGTCGGCCTGGCCCGGCGCGCCGGCATAGACCATCTCGGCCAGAGCCTCGGGCGAGCCGACCGTGGACGAGCCCTCGACGGTGACGTCGCGCAGGCTGGCGGTCGCGGTCGAGGGCGGGCCGTCGGGCTCGACCACCGCGGCTTCGGTGCCGACCCGCGCCGCCTGCATGCGGTAGCGCGAGCCCGGCGTGTCGGGGGTCGTTGTGGCGGCGAGCTTCTCGATCGTCTGCGTGACCGTCCGGCCGACATCCGGCTCATCGACGGTCCAGGCCAGCCGGTCGGCCGTGACCTCGACGGCGCCGTCGGCCGACAGCGCCAGGACAAGATCCTTTGCCTGCCCGGTCGTCGCCAGGACGGCGGGCCGCGCAGCCGGGGTGTCGGCGGGGGTTCCGGCGGGGGCGGCGGGGGCGCCCGGCGTGGCAGGGGTGGCGGGCGCCGCGGGCGCGGTGGCGGCCTGCACCGGCAGGTCGAGCGCGAAGCTTTCGGGAAATCGGATGACGAGGCGGTCGGTGCCGTGCCGTCTCGGCCAGCGCCCAGGGCAGGCGCAGCGCCAGGCTGCCGGCGGTGTCGGTCGCCGTCAGCCCGGTCAGCCGCACGGTGTAGCCGAACGGGAAGCCGCCGATCTCGCGCCCGTCCCAGGCGACGTCCCACCCCTGCTGCCGAAGCCGCGCGACGCCGGCGTCGAGCGCCCGGTCGACCTGGCCGCGGCCCTGCCACCAGAACAGGCTCCAGCCGGCCGCGAGCAGCACCAGCACGGCCGCGCCGACCGCCACGTAACGTTTCATTCGAGCCTGTCCCCCGTGCCACGGCTGCGCCGGTCTCGGCGGCCGCCGCGCCGCACCATGCCGGCCGCGCTGGCCTCCATCAAGCGCCGTCGCAGCGCGCGCGGGGCGGCGCGTCGGCGCAGGGGGCGCTCGCCCCGGCGCTCATCCGCCGGCGAGGCTGTCGGAAGGGTCGGCCGGGACCGCCTCGATGATGACGAAGGCCTGGGCGTAGGGGTCGTCGTCGGTCAGCGTCACGTGGATGCGCGCCTGCATGCCGGGCGGGATCAGCCGGCCGAGGCGTGTCGCGGCGCCGCCGGTCAGCGACATCGTCGGCTGGCCGGTCGGCAGGTTGACGACGCCCATCTCGCGCCAGGCGACGCCCATGCGCAGCCCCGTGCCGAGCGCCTTGGAGCACGCCTCCTTCGCCGCCCAGCGCTTGGCGTAGGAGGCGGCGCGCTGCCGGCGGCGGTCGGATTTCGCCTGCTCGACCTCGGTGAAGCAGCGCTGGACGAAGCGGTCGCCGAAGCGCTCGAGCGTTTTCGCCAGCCGGCGGATGTCGGTCAGGTCCGAGCCGATGCCGACGATCATCGGGCGCGCCGGGCCAGCGGGGCGCGGAACGGGTGCGGCGACGGGGCGGGCGGGCCGCCCGCCCGGCCGAGGAACGGCGTCCGCATCACGCCTCGGCCCGGGCGAGCATGCGGCCCAGCACGCGCCCGCCGAGGACGTGCAGGTGGAAATGCGGTACCTCCTGCACGCCGTGCACGCCGGCGTTCGAGATCGTGCGGAAGCCCTGGCCGTCCGCCTCGGCCGACACGGCGGTCTCGCGGCAGACACGGCCGACGGCGCGGGTGAAGTCCAGGATTTCGGCGTCGCTCGCCGCGCTGGCGAAATGCGCCTGGTCGACATAGCGGCCCTTGGGGATCACCAGCACATGCACGGGCGCCTGCGGCCGGACGTCACGGAAGGCCAGCGTGTGCTCGGTCTCGAGGACCGTGTCGTTCGGGATCTCGCCGCGCAGGATCCTGGCGAACACGTTCTGGTCGTCGTAGGGCTGGCTCATGGGAACTCCCGCATCGATATCTGCGCTCGGCGCCGGTCTCCGGCGTCGCGGCGCCGTTGTCAATGCGGCTGCCGCCCGGCCGGCGGGCCGGGATCGGGGCCGGGCCGGCGCGGCGGGCTTCACGTCGTCGCCGCGCGGGGCTATCAGCGGCGGATGAGCGGCCGTACCGTCCACTTTCTGCTGCACGTGCCGAAATGCGCCGGCACGACGGTCGAGGCCCATTTCCGCACGCACCTGGGCGAGGTGCAGCAGGGTGGGGCGTTCATGATCGCGCCGCGCTGGGAGAGCCCGCTGCGCAACCTTGTCGGCAACCGCTATCCCGGGCTGGCGCCCGAACGGCTGGCCGGCGTCCGCGCGGTGTCGGGGCATTCGCTGAGCCGGTCGATGGCGGCGCTCTTCCCCGGCGCGAGCCTGCGCGAGTCGGTGCTGCTGCGCGAGCCGCTCGGCTACCTGCTGTCCTTCTACAACTATCACTGGACGCGGTTCGACGAGGGCTGGGGCGCGCGGCCGCCGGCCTTCGGGACCTGGTACCGGGCGCAGCGGCGCAACCCGGTCTCACGCTTCCTGCTGAACCGCTATTTCGAGCAGGGGGTGCCGGCGCTCTATAGGCTGTCCTCGGCGGGCCGGCTGGCCTGGCTGGAGGCGCGGCTGGCGCGGTTCCACTTTGTCGGCAGCCACGAGCGGGCCGACGAGATGATCGCCGGGATCAGCCGCGAGCTGGGCGTGCCGGAGGCGGTGGAGCACCGGAACGTCACGCCGGCGCGGCGGCTGAGGCCGGGCGACCTGCCGTCCGGGCTGGCGGCGCGGATCGCGGCGGAGAACGCGCTGGACCAGACGTTGTGGGAGCGGTGGCGGGATCGCGGTTGGGCCGGGGCGCCGTGGGAGGGGGCGGTTCGGGGGCCGGCGGCGGCGCCGCCGCTGCCGCGGGCCGACCAGCCGCGCTATGTGGCCGGGGATATCGGCTCGGGCATCCTGAAGAAGCTCATCCGCTGACGGCGCCGCGCCGGGCTCCCGGGGCCGGTTCCGCGTCGACCGGCGCCGTCGCGTCGGCCCCGGCCGGGCGGGTCAGCGCCAGGAAGACCTCCTCGAGATGCGGCTCCTCGGTCGAGAGGTCGGCGATCTCGAGCCCCATCTCCTGTGCCTTGACGATCAGCCGCGGCGCCGAGACAGCCGAGCGCGAGTAGCTGAGCGCCAGCAGGGTCGGCTCGCGCAGCACCGAGCGGACGCCGTCGATGACGGGCGCGGTCTCGATCGGGCTGGCGAGGCGGAGCAGCAGCGTCTTGTCATCGAGCCGGCCGAGCAGCACCGAGGTGTCGTCGCAGGCCACCACGTCGCCATGGTTCACGATGGCGATGCGGCCGCACATCTCCTCGGCCTCCTCCAGGTAATGCGTCGTCAGGATGATGGTCGTGCCGGCCTGGTTCAGCTCGCGGACATACTCCCAGAGCATCTGGCGGAGCTCGATGTCGACGCCTGCGGTCGGCTCGTCCAGCACCAGAACGGCCGGGCTGTGCACCATCGCCTTGGCGACCAGCAGCCGGCGGCGCATGCCGCCGGAGAGCGACCGGGCATAGGCGTCGGCCTTGTCGTCCAGGCCGACGCGGCGGAGGATTTCCATGGTGCGGCGCTCGCGCTTGGGCACGCCGTAGAGGCCGGCCTGCACCTCGAGCGCCTGCGCCGGCGTGAAGAAGGCGTCGAGGTTCAGCTCCTGCGGCACGACGCCGATGGCGGCGCGCGACTGGCGCGGGTTGACGTCCTGGTCGAAGCCCCAGATGCGAACGGTGCCCTCGGTCTTGAGGACGAGGCCGGCGAGGATGTTGATGAAGGTCGACTTGCCGGCGCCGTTCGGGCCGAGCAGGCCGAAGATCGACCCGGCCGGCACGTCGAGGTCGATGCCGTTCAGCGCGCGCTTGGCGTTCGCGCCCTTGCCGCCATAGACCTTGGTCAGGCCGCGGACCTCGATGGCATTGTCGGGCATTCGGCCTCCTGCCGGCGCGTGCGGTGTCGCCGCCAGATGGCGCGGAATGTCGGCCCGGTCAATGTCCGCGGGCGGTGCGGCGTGCGGGCAGGCCGAGCGGTTGCGTCGCGCGATCGGTCGCAACGCCTTGTGATAAAACGGATTATCCGAGGGGCGGACGGCGGGGTGGAACCCCGCCCTACGTGGTCATGGATGCCCCCATGCATTCGGGGGCATCGGGTGACGTCAGGCGCGGGCGGCGGCGGTCCGGAAGCGGTGGGCGATGATCGTGCCCTCCTTCTCGGGCAGCAGCAGCTTGTGGTCGCCGAGCGCGATCTTGGCGACCGCGAAGACGGGGCCGGGCTCGGCGAAGAGGAACCGGGCGAGCTCGTCCACCTGGTCCATCCGCGTGACCGTCATCGTCGCCTTGAAGCCGCACGCCTGCGCCATGGCGGTCAGGTCCAGCGTCTGCGTCAGGCCGGGCTGGCGGCCGGTCTCGCCGAAATGCTCGTTGTCGAGGACGAGGACCGAGAGGTTCTCCGGCCGCTCGGCGCCGACGACGGCCAGCGAGCCGAGGCCCATCATCATCTCGCCGTCGCCGGTCATGCAGCAGACGCGGCGCGACGGCCGGGCGATCGCGACGCCCAGCGCCGTCGAGAGCGCCAGCCCCATGCCGCCCCAGGAATAGAGGTAGTCGTCGGAATCGCCGGCGGCGAAGCAGTCCCAGGTCGGGCTGCCGAGGCCGGGGACGACGAGCGCGCCGTCGCGCTTTGCCAGCAGGGCGGCGGTGAACTCGCGCCGGTCGAGATAGTTGCCGGTCATCGCCCGAACCCCTTTGCCCCGATTATGCGCTGGCTGACCAGCACGGCGCAGGAAAACCCGCCGTTGAAGGCCAGGTCGGCCGCGGCGGAGAAGGTCTCTCCGACCTCCTCGGCCCGGTCGACCGGGAAGCACCGGACGCCGACCGCCTCGAAGACGGGGCGCGTGCCCATGCCCATCTGCACCTGCCACGGGTTGAACTCGCCCCACTGGCCGCGCATCGTCACCAGCATCAGGCAGGGCGCGTTCATGATGGCGGGCAGGCCCAGCGCGTTGATCGTGTTGCCGACGCCCGAGGACTGCATCGCGAGCATGCCGCGCTTGCCGCCGAGCCAGAGGCCGGTCGTGATGCCGATGCCCTCCTCCTCGGTCGTCAGCGTGACGACGCGGACGCCGGAGCCGTCCTCGCGGCAGAGCTTGAGCAGCCGGGTCAGGCCGCCATCGGGGATCGTGGCGACGGTCTCGATCTCGCGCGCGTTCATGGCGGCCAGAACATCCGTCGACCAGTCGTGTTGCGTCATGCACCGCCTCCTGAACCGGCGGCGACCCTAGAGCGGCGCACCGCGTGCCGGCAAGCGGGGCCGGCGGCTATCAGATGGAGGATGAGGTCAGCGGTCGAAGGTGGCGGGATCGGTCAGCGCGTCCGCCGGCACGACCCAGACCGTCCCCGGAAAGGGCGGCCTGTCGTTGACGTAGGAGCCGGTGATGGCGGCCTGCCCTTGCGGGCCGAAGGCGATGTTGGTGGTGTATGGCGCCGGCAGCACGGCGTCGCCGACCAGGCCCTCGCCCTCGCGCCAGCCATGGATGCGGCCGGCGCCGTACTCGGCGACCCAGAGGGTGCCGTCCGGGGCGATGTCCAGCCCGTCGGGGCCGGCCTCGGGGTAGGCGGGGCGCGGGATGCCGAGAGCGGCGAAGTCGAGCAGGATCGTCGGCACGCCGAGGCCGGCGGCGGTCAGCGGAAACGAGAGGACCCGGCGGGCGAGGTGCTCGTCGACCAGCAGGCGGTGGTTGGCGTCATCGACCAGCACGCCGTTGCCGTAGGCGAGGCCGGTGACGTGGCGCGTCAGCGTGCCGTCGGGCGCGAGATGATAGAGCGCGCCCTCGGCCGGGGCCTTTGCCCAGAAGGTGCCGGGGTCCGAGAACCAGACACCGCCCTCGCCGTCGGCGCTGGCGTCGTTCGGGTCGCGGAGGGCGTGCCCCTCGGCGTCCCCGGAGATCTCGCCGAGCGCGTGGCCGGCGGCGTCAAGCCGCACCAGCTTGCCGGCGAGGTGGCAGAGGACGAGGACTTCGTTCCGGCGATAGCGGGCCAGCGCGGTCGGGCCGCAGCCCCGCTGGTGGAAGAAGGTGCGCGGCTCTCCCTCGCCCGGCCAGGTCCTGACGGCATCGGCGCCCATCTCGGCCCAGTAGAGCGTCCCGTCGATCCAGATCGGGCCCTCCGGGTAGCTGGCGTCGAACTGCTCGGCCCGCGCCGGCAGGGCGGCGAGCGTGGCGAGCACCAGGGCCGCGATCAGGCGCATGTCAGGCATCCCGCATGGCGCGGCCGATCGCCATCAGGACCAGCGCCATGACGGCCGTGATCGCGGCGAAGACCCAGGTGATGGCGCTGGAGCCAATGGCCGGAATCAGCACGAAGGTCGTCGCCAGCGTGCCGATGATGTTGCCCGAGGTCGAGATGCCGTAGACGGCGCCGGTCTGCCGGCCGCTGGTGTGCGTCGCCACCAGCAGCAGGCGGACGGCGAAGGGCGAGAAGCAGGCAATCAGCGTCAGCGGCACGAAGATCAGGATGAAGGCCGAGGTCGTCACCCCGAGCGCGATGCCGACCGGGCCGAAGCCGAACGCCTCGCCGACGCCCATCAGGAGGTCGGGCGTCTCGATCCCCAGCACGTCGCGCGCGTTCTGCGGGTCGACGGCGAAGGGGATCGCGGCCATCCAGAGCGCCGCCAGCAGCACCAGCACGCCCAGCAGCCCGGCGGTCGGGCGCCTGTCGACCAGCGCGCCGCCGAGGAAATATCCCATCATCAGTGCAAACAGCGTCACCGAGATCAGCGCCGCCCAAGTGTAGATGCCCGAGCCGAAATACGGGTTCAGATACCGGCTGCCCAGCATCTCGAACCCCATCAGCACGAAGCCGAGAACGAACCCGGTGCCATACATGCTGATGCGAAAGGCGCCCTCGGACATCAGTTGCCGGCCGGCTGGGCGATATCCTCGATGCCCTCGTTGTGGCGCTCGATAGACTTCAGCATCTCGACGGGTGCGAAGTCGTCGACCAGCGGCTCGGCGTCCGGCGACTTCGTGAGCACGTGACGCTCGGCCACGAGATCGGGCAGCGGGTACTTGAAGTCGTGCGCCGCCTGCAGCGCCTGCGCCTGCGCCAGCAGTTCCGCCTGCTCGCGGCGCGGGCCGTCATAGGCGACGGCGACGACGTTGCCGCCCGAGGGGTAGAGGTCGAGATTGTCGAAGACGCTGGCCAGCGTCGCCACGGCCGAGTCGAAGAGCATGGTCGTCGGCTCGATGTTCTGCGCCAGCACGCCGCCGTCGGCCAGCCGGCGCTTCGCGGTGATGTAGAACTCGCGCGTCAGCATGTGGAAGGGCACGAAGGGGCCGCGATAAGCATCGACCATGATGACGTCGTAGCGGTCCTCGGAGCGCATCAGGTAGATGCGGCCGTCGGACTCCTCGACCGAGAGGTGATCGTTCGGCGTGACGTCGAAATATTTCTCGGCCAGCGCGATCACGTCCGGGTCGAGCTCGATCGAGCGCACCGTCGCCTCGGGCACGAAGTCGTTCAGGTAGGACGCCGTCCGTCCGCCGCCGAGGCCGATCTCGAGCACCGAGCCGAGCTTTGGCGGATAGGCCAGCGCCGCCGTCAGGTAGCGCGTGTAGGTGACGGGAAGGGCGGCGGGATCGGTGGTGTCGTAGACCGACTCGGTCCAGAACCTCTCGTTCTTGCCGAACTGCATGGTGACGAAGTCGCCCTGCCGGTGGACGTAGATATTGTTGTAGAGCGACTCGCGGCTTTCCAGCAGGTCGCCCTGGGCGAGCGCGCCGCTACCCGAAAGCCCGAGGGAAACCCCGGACGAGAGAATGACGGCGGTCAGCAGTCCGGTGCCGCCGAGGCGGGGGGGCAGACGCATTCTTCGCCTTTCCATGACGCGGGTCCATGACGCGGGTCCGCGGCGGGATCGCGCCGGGGTCGCGGGCGCATATAGACCGTCCTTCGGGCCAAGACAAAGGGGGGCGCCGCGCCGCCGGACACGGGTGGCCCCCCGCCGCGCGACGGGGGGTGGGCCTCCATGGGGGCTGTCGCGGGGTTTTGCCGAATGCGATTTGCCGCCGCGCGGTCATGGGCTAGGTTCGCCCGCATGAGTGAGCGTTCCTGCCGAATTGGCCGCCCTGGCCGCGCCTTCGTCGTTTCAGTGGTCCTCGCGCTCGCCGGATGCGGCAGCAGCGCCCCCGAGCTCTCGGGGGCCGATTTCGCGATGCCCGAGACGGCGGTCCTGTACGATATCGACCTGCAGGGCATGCCGTCCGAGGAGATGGCGACGCTGGCCGAGGAGTCGCTGACCGTCTACCGCTACCAGGACCGCGGCGCGAGCAGCCTGGCGCTGCTGAGGCGACGCGCCGAGAACGACAGGGACACGATCAAGCAGATCCTGAAGTCGAACGGCTACTACAAGGGCAGCGCCGAGATCGCCGTCGACGAGATTCCCGAGGCTGATTACGTCGACCAGATCGGCTGGCAATTCCCGTCGTTCTCGGATCTGGCGTTCTGGAAGAAGAACGCGACCCCGGGCGTCGAGGACGTCGCCAAGACCTATGCGCGGGTCGTCATCAAGGTCGATCCGGGCACGCAGTTCACCCTGACGCGGCACGATTTCGCCCTCATCGACCCGGAATCGGGTGCATCCGTCCCCTCGCCGGCCAGCCTGGGGTCGCCGGTCGGCGGCGCGGCCTATGCGGCGCCGATCGTCGGCGCCGAGGCGGCGGCAAAGGAGCTGTTGCGATCGGACGGCTATCCCTACGCCGACACCGTCGACCGCGACGCCGTCGCCGACCTGGCCAATGCCACGCTGGAGGTCAATTCGCAGCTTTTCAGCGGCCCCGCCACTCTCTACGGCCCGGTCGTGTTCACCGGGCTGAAGGACGTGAAGGAGAGCTATCTCCGGACCTACATCCCCTGGCAGCCGGGCGAGCTGGTCGACCGGGACATGATCCGCAAGTTCACCCGCGACCTGCTGGCGACCGACCTGTTCGACACCGCGGTGGTGACGCTGCCCAGCGACGCCCCCGAGGTCGACGGCCCCGTGGCGGTGCCGATCACGGTCGAGGCCGAGGAGCGGCCGTTCCGCACCGTCTCGGCGGGCGCCGAGTACTCCACCGACACGGGGCCGGGTGCCACCGCGGGTTTCGAGCACCGCAACCTCTGGGGCGCGAACGAGACGCTGACCACGGGCGCCCAGCTCGCGGTCACGACCCAGTCTCTCAACGTCGCCTATCGCGAGCCGCAGTTCAGGCGCCCCGGCGAGGACCTGGTCAGCACCCTGGAGCTGATCCACGACGAGGACGACGCCTTCGACGAGACCCGCGCGACCCTGACCGGCGGTATCGAGTACGAGCTGACGGACCAGTGGAAGATCGGCTATGGCGGGCTGGTCGAGGCCAGCCGCATCTCGGATACCGGGCCCGACAGCGTGTCGTACCTGGCGGGCATCCCGACATTCGTCGCCTATGACGGCACCGACGACCTGCTGAACCCGACCAAGGGTGCCCGCGCCCGGCTGGAGCTGACGCCCTTTGCCGGCATCTTCGCGTCGTCGTTCACCGACTTCTTCACGGCCGACTTGCAGGCATCGACCTACTGGGACATCACGGGAGAGAAGGACTATGTCCTGGCCGGCCGCGTCCGCGTCGCCTCGATCCTGTCCGACAGCCTGAGCGATGTGCCGAAGAACCAGCGGCTCTACGCGGGCGGCGGCGGCTCGGTGCGCGGTTATGCGCGGCGGTTCGTCGGGCCGCTTGATGCGCAGGGAGACCCGGTCGGCGGGCGCTCGGCGCTGGAACTGAGTACCGAGCTGCGCGCCAAGCTCTACGGCGATCTCGGCGGCGTCGTCTTCGTCGATGCCGGCGAGGTCGACAGCGACAGTCTGCCCGACGTGCGGCAACTGCGCTTCGCCGCGGGCTTCGGCATCCGCTACTACTCGCCGGCCGGGCCGATCCGGCTCGACATCGCGTTCCCGATCGACGCGCGCCCGGTCGATGACCCCTTCCAGCTGTATTTCTCGATCGGGCAGGCTTTCTGATGCGCAGGTATGCATTCGTTCTGGCGCTGGCGTCGGTCTTCCTGCTGGCGGGCCAGCCGGCCTCGGCGCTATCGCTGGGCGGTATCCGCAACTCGCTGGTGCAGTGGGTGCTGGACAAGGTCTCGGTCGAGGACGTGTTCGAGATCACGGTCGACGAGGTCCGTGACGACGAGCAGCTGGGCACCACGCTGGTCGGGCTGAAGATCGCTGATGCGCAGGGGGTCTGGTTCACCGCCGGCACGCTCAGCTTCGACTTCAACAAGACGCGGCTGCTGCGCGGGCAGCTCTTCATCGAGAATCTCGAGCTGCACGATGTCGAGATGTTCCGCCAGCCGGCCATCCCGGCGGGCCAGTCGGTCGACGTCAACCTCGAGGGCACCGAGGCACCGCCCGAGCCGGACACGCCGTTCTACTGGCCGCGCAGCCCGATCACGGCGGCGATCCAGAAGATGGCGCTGGACAACGTCACCCTGCACGAGGAGGTGCTGGGTCAGGCGATCCGCTTCAACGCCACCGGCAGCTTCCGCGACCAGGGCGACACGCAGTCGGCGCAGCTCTCGCTGCAGCGCACCGACGACGTCGAGGGCGCGATCGAGTTCGACTACAGCCGCAACTTCGACGCCGACACGCTGACGCTGAACCTGGACGCCGCCGAGGCGCCGGGCGGCATCGTCTCGTACCTGTCCGGCCTGCCGGCGGACGTGCCGGTGAAGGTGACGCTGAAGGCGGATGGTACGCCGGCCGACTTCAAGACCACCTTCGACCTGGGCCTGACCGACTTCCTGCAGGCGCAGGGCACGGCGGTCATCGACTATTCCGGCCCGCTGGCGGTCGACGCCACCTTTACCGCGCAGCCCGGGCCGAAGATGCCGCAGGACTACGCCCAGCTGCTGGGCGACCAGGCCGAGCTGGTCGTCAAGGCGCACGAGGGGCCGGACCAGACGGTGCAGATCGAGACGGCGCGGGTCACGTCGCCCTACCTGAAGGCGACGGTCTCGGGCAGCTACGCGCGCGACACCGGCGTCGTCGACGCCCAGGTCGACCTGACCGCCGAGCCCGGATTGGCGGCGCCCTTCGAGGGCGTCGACTTCGCCGGGCTGGGGTTCACGGGCCAGGTCAAGGGCGCGATGGGCTCGCTGTCGGCAAAGGGCAAGCTGGACCTGAAGGGCTTCGAGACGGCGCAGGCCGCGGTCCAGTCGGCCACGCTGAACATCGACGTCGGCCAGAGCGGCCCGGCCGACACCCCGACGACCGAGCTTGCCGTCGACGGCGACGTGCAGGGGCTGCGACTGGACCAGGTCGGACCGGACGTGATCGGCGAGGCGAAGATCAGGCTGGACGCCAGCATGACCGGCGACGCGGTGACGCTGACGACCGCGCGCATCACCAGCGACCCGCTGAACCTCTCGGCCTCGGGCACCGCGAACACCACGAGCGGCGACTACGACATCAACTTCGCAGCCGACGCGCCGGCGCTGGCGCCGCTGCTGGCGGCCTATGGCGTCAACGGCGCGGGCGCCATCGATGCCTCGGGCCACGCGGTCAGCCGGGCCGGCGTGCTGACGCTGACGACGACCGCCGACCTGAAGCAGTTCGTGTCGGATTTCGCCGAGGCCGACAGCCTGCACCTGGAAGGCACCGTGGTGCAGTCGCCCGATCGCACCACCTTCGACCTGTCCGGCGCCGGGCAGCAGCTGGGCATCGGCGCCGTAGGCCCGGACCTGCTGGAACGCGCCGACCTGAAGCTGAGCGGCATGCTGGAAGGCGACGTGCTGACGCTGGAAACGGCGCGGATCAACTCGCCCGTGCTCGACGCATCGGCCGAGGGCATGGTGAACACGGGGGCATCGACGGGGCAGGTCACGTTCGAGGCCACGTCGGAGAACATCGCGCCGGTTGCCAAGGCCTATGGCCATGACCTGCAGGGCGCATTGCAGGCGAACGGCACCGTCACGCTGACGCCGGACGGCATGGCGGTGACGGCCACCGCAGACGCGACCGGGCTGCAGGGCGACGTCGAGGCGAAGCAGCTGCGCCTCGAGGCCCGGGTCGACCAGACGGGCGACCGCACCGACATCGCGCTGACGGCCAACAGCGACCGGCTGAGCGTCGAGCTTGCCGGCGAAACGCTGGCCGGCCCGGTCGATCTCGCCGTCAAGGGCGCGATGGTCGGCCAGGAGCTGACGCTCGAGACCGCCAGCCTCACCTCGCCGATCGCCGACGCCAGCGTGCATGGCACGGTCAGCCTCGCGGATTTCAGCGGCACGGTCACCTACGACGTCAAGTCGGCGCGGCTGGCGGCGATCGCGCCGCTGATCGGCGTCGACACCACTGGCGTCCTGTCGGCCGAGGGCACGGTCGACGCTGACCGGCGCCGGCGAGGGCGCGGTGCCGAGCGCCAAGGGCACGGCGGCGGTGAAGGACCTGACGGTCTACGGCACCGAGATCGGCGACCTGGCGGCGGCCTATGACCTGTCGATGCCGGACGCGCCCGAGGGCACGCTGCGGCTGGAGCTGACGAACAGCCCCTACGCGCCCGAGGCGCCGACCGTCTTCACGCTGAGCATGAACGGGCCGCCGAGCGGCTGGAACCTGCAGTTCGACCTGGCCGCGCCCGACTACCTGCAGGCGGGCGGTACCGCGACCGTCGCCTACGAGGGCCCGATCTCGATCAAGGTGAACGCCTCGGCCCGGCCGGGGCCGAAGCTGCCGCAGGACTGGGCGCAGCTTATCGGCGAGGAGGCGACGCTGGTCGTCGACGCCGAGGAGGGCCAGGACCAGACGCTGCACATCAACACGGCACGGCTGTCCTCGCCGCTGCTGAACGCGAGCGTCGACGGCACCTACGGGATGGACAGCGGGGCGGCGGACCTGGACGTCAGCCTGGTCGCCGAGCCGGGTCTGGCCGCGCCCTTCGACGGCGTCGAATTCCAAGGGCTGCGCTTTGACGGCACGGTCAAGGGCCAGCCGGGCAGCCTGGCGGCCAAGGGCGACCTGGTGCTGGACGGGTTCTCGTCGGCCCAGGCCGCGGTCGACAAGGCCGTGCTGACCATCGACATGGGCCAGACCGGCACGGCGGACCAGCCGACGACGAACATCAACGTTTCGGGCACGGTCGACGGGCTGCGCGTCGCGCAGATCGGGCCGGACGTCATCGGCCAGGCGCAGCTGACGCTGGACGCCAGCCTGACGGGCAACGACCTGACCATCGCGACGGCGCGGATCGACAGCCAGCTGCTGCAGCTCTGGGCCGAGGGCACGGCGAACGTCTCGACGATGGACTTCGACCTCGACTACCGCGTCGCGGCCCCGGCGATCGGGCCGCTGGCCGAGACGCTGCTGGGCATGCAGGCCCAGGGCGCCGTCAGCGCCGCCGGTCATGTCAGCAGCCAGGGCGGCGCGCTGGCGTTGCAGACGCGCGCCGAGCTGGCGAACTTTCGTAGCGACTATGCCGATGCCGACCGGCTGAAGCTGGAAGGGACGGTGTCGCAGGACGCCACGCGGACCGCTTTTGACCTGACCGGCAGCGGGCAGGGGCTGCGGGTCGACCAGATCGGCCCCGACCTGCTGGGCGATGCGCAGTTTGCCGCCAAGGGCGCGCTGGACGGGCAGAAGCTGACGCTGGACACGCTGCGCATCACCTCGCCCGTCGTCGAGGCGACGGCGCAGGGGACAGTGAATTTCGCCACCGGCAAGGGCGACCTGACCTACAACGTCGGCAAGGTCGAGCTGGGAGTGCTGGGACCGGTCTACGACCTGCCCGTGACCGGTGCGGCCTCGGCAAGCGGCACGCTTGGCATGACGCCGGGCACGGCGGCTCAGGCGCCGCACCTGGTCGGCGAGGCGCGGATCAACGGCCTGGTCTATGCCGACAACGCGGTCGGCGACGTCAGCCTGACGCACGACGTCGTGTTGTCCGCTACGCCGAACGGCACGCTGAAGCTGGCGCTGACCTCCGGCCCCTACGCGCCGGCGACGGTCGAGACGGCGTTCAGACTGGACGGCCAGCGGCTGGCGCTGAGCGACCTACAGGCGCACGGCTTCGGCGTGACGGTTGGCGGCGACCTGACAGTGAACCTGTCCACCATGGGCGCCGAGGGCGCGCTGACGCTGCGCGCGACCCAGGGGCCGTTCGCCCCGGCCCAGGCGTCTGTCAGACTGCGGATGGATGGCAACCGACTGGTGCTCGACAATCTGCGTGCCAGGGCGTTCGGGCTGGTGGCGGCGGGCAATGTCCGCGTCAACCTCGACACGCTGCTCGCCGACGGCGCTCTCCGCATCGACAACGCCGACCTGGCGGCGCTGGGCGAGCAGATCGGCACGCCGATTACCGGCAACGCGCAGGGAACGGTGCGCCTGTCGGGCGAACGCGGCCAGCAGGTCGCGACGGTCGACCTGGCGATCAGCCGGCTGACGGCCTCCGGCGTCTCGGTCGACAAGGCGCGCGTTCAGGGGCGGATCGCGGACCTGCTGGGCAAGCCGCGCGTCGACCTCTCGATGGCGGCCGAGCAGGTGGCCAGCGGCAACATTCGGCTGGAGATGGCGAACCTGACGGCGCAGGGGCCGCTCTCGGGCATCGTGATCGCGCTGAATGGCCGGGGCAACTCGGGCAACGAGCTCCTGACGATCAACGCCACGGCGCGGGCCGACCTGGCTGGGGCGGCTTTGCGCGTCACCGTCAGCCAGCTCGAACTGACGATCGGCGACGACCGCATCTCGGTGCTGTCACCGCTGACCGTCACCTCGCGCGGCTCGGTTCTGCAGGTCAAGGACATGGCGATCAGCCTGCCGGACAACGGCCGGCTGACCGGCGACGTCGCCTATTATGGCGGGCCGCTGGTCGGCGATATCGTCCTGGACGCGCCGGACATCTCGTTCCTGAACCGCCTGTTCGACGTGCCGGTCGAGGCCGGCTCGCTGCGCGTCGCCGGCAGTTTCGACACGCGCCCGAGCCGCGCCGGCGCCGACCTGACGGTGACCGGCCGGAATATCCTGGTCTCCGAGATAGGCAGAACCAACGTCATCTCGATCGACGCCGCGCTGAAATGGGACGGGCGGATCGCCAACCTCGACGCCACCGTCGGCGGCTTCCAGGAGCCGCTGGTCATCCGCGCATCGGCGCCGGTCCGCGCCACAAGCGGTCTGCCGGCGCTGGCAGACCGCGGCCCGGTCTCGGCCAGCGCCCGCTGGCAGGGAGAGATCGGCGACCTGTGGGCGCTGGTGCCGGTTCCGGGCCAGGTCCTGACCGGACAGGCCAAGATCGACATCGGCGTCACCGGCGACATCTCGCACCCGACCTTCACCGGCGGCATCCTGCTTGCCAACGGCGTCTACCAGAACCTCGACTACGGCACGATCCTGACCGGCATCAGCGTGGCGACGACCATCGAATCGACCGGCGCGCTGGGCCTGAAGCTGGACGCGGTCGACGGCACGCAGGGGACGGTAAAGCTGGAGGGCCGTATCGGCCTGGGCGACCAGGGCATCGACCTGACGGTCGAGACGCGCCGCGCCGTCGTCGTCCGCCGCGACGACGCCATCGTCCGCGTAGACGCCGATCTGCGCATCTATCAGCAGCCGGCCGGGCAGATGGTCATCTCGGGCAAGGTGACGATCCCCGAAGCCGAGATCCGGCTGCTGCTGAACAACCCGCCAACCATCGTCACGCTGGGCGAGGTGCGCATCAAGGGGCAGCCAATCGTGGTCGACAGCCCGGGGGTGTCGCTGCCGATCGCGCTCAACATCGACGTCAGTGCGCCCGGCCGCGTTTTCGTGCGCGGCCGCGGGCTGGACAGCGAGTGGAAGATCGACATCAAGGTCCGCGGCACCGTGAGCGACCCGCGCCTGACCGGCGGCATCGAGGCCATCCGCGGCAAATTGGACTTGCTGGGCCGCGCCTTCGACCTCGAGCGGGGCCGCGTCGGGTTCAATGGCGGGCCCGAGATCGACCCGCGTCTCGACGTCTCGCTGGTGCGCCAGACCGATACCATCACCGGCCGGATCGTCGTCAGCGGCACCGCCTCGGATCCGAAGCTGTCGCTCAGCTCGAACCCGGCGTTGCCCGAGGAAGAGGTGCTGCCGCGGCTGTTGTTCGGCACCTCGTCGGAGGCCCTTACGCCCGCCGAGGGGGTGCAGCTCGCCCTGGGGCTGGCGACACTGCTGAACGGCGGCGGCGGGACGCTGGATCAGGTCCGGGCCGGGCTGGGCCTCGACACGCTCGGCATCGGGCAGGACACCAACGGTGCGACGCTGGAGGTCGGCAAGCAGGTCACTGAAGACGTCTGGGTCGGCACGCGGCAATCGCTCGAGGGCGGCGGGACCTCGGTGGCCGTCGAGGTCGACGTCTTCAAGAATGTCGATGCCTATGGCCAGGTGTCGACCGAGGGCAACACCAGCGTCGGCGTCAAGTGGAAGAAAGATTTCTGAGCGGCGCCCGCGACGCGCCCCCGGGGTCCGGCAGGGTTCGTTGAAATCCGGGGCTACGGGTGCAAATCCGGGACTGCCGAAGAGGGGGCGCGCCGCGGCCCCGCCGGCGCTTGGCGTCAGATCGCCAGGTACTCCTCGCGCAGTTCCTTGTTGTCCAGCACCTCGCGGGCGGTCCCGTCAAAGACAATGTTGCCCATGTCCAGGATGATGGCTCGGTCGGCCAGGTGCAGGGCGGCGATCACGTTCTGTTCGACGATGATCGTCGTCATGCCCAGCGCCTTGATCTCCTCGAGAGTCCGCTCGATCTCGTGGACGATGACCGGCGCCAGCCCCTCGTAGGGTTCGTCCAGCAACAGCAGCTTGAGGTCGCGGGCCAGCGCGCGGGCGACTGCCAGCATCTGCTGCTCGCCGCCCGACATCGTTACCGCCTCCTGCTTGCGGCGCTCGCCGAGGCGAGGGAACAATTCGTAGAGGCGCTCGATCGACCAGCCGTGCGGCTCGACGATCTGGGCGAGTTTCAGGTTTTCCTCGACCGTAAGCCCGGCGATGATGCGCCGGTCCTCGGGCACGAGGCCGATGCCGTTCTGCGCCGCCTGGAAGGCGCGCATCTCGTGCAGCGGCTTGTGGTCCAGCCAGATCTCGCCACGCGTCAGCCGCGGGCTGTCCAGCCGCGCGATCGTCCTCAGCGTCGAGGTCTTGCCGGCGCCGTTGCGGCCCAGCAGCGCGACGATCTCGCCCTCGTGGATGTCGAAGCTTACGCCCTGAACGATGTAGCTGTCGCCATAGTAGGCGTGCACGTTGTGGCACGAGAAGTAGGCAGGATCGCCGCCCAGCTTTCGCCGCGGCTGAGTGCCGTGGTCGCTGCGCTGGTAGACCTCCTCGGAAATGATGTCGGGATCATCGGTGCTCACAGGTGCGCCCCTCCGAGATAGGCATCCTGGACGCGCTTGTCGCCCTTGATCTTCGCCGGCTCGTCCTCGACGATCACGGTCCCCTGCGCCATGACGCTGATGCGCTCGGCCAGCGAGAAGACGACATGCATGTCGTGCTCGATGACGACCATGGTGATGCCGCGCCCGCCGATCTCCTTCAGCAGGTCGATCGTGCGGTTGGTGTCGGCGCGGCTCATGCCCGCCGTCGGCTCGTCCAGCAGCAACAGCTTGGGGCTCTGCACCAGGCACATGCCAAGCTCGAGCCGCCGCTTGTCGCCGCGCGAGAGCTGCCCGGCGATGTCGTTCGCCTTGCCGTCGAGGCGCAGGTCCGACAGCACCTCCATCGCCTTGCTCATGATGCTGCGCTCGCCCAGCGTCGAGCGCCAGGCGTTCATCATGAACGCCCCGTCGCGGCGCGCGAAGGCGGGGATCATCACGTTTTCCAGCAGCGACAGCTCGGCAAAGATCTCGGGCGTCTGGAAGACCCGGCTGATGCCGGCCTGGTTGATCTCGTGCGGGCGCTCGCCGATCAGCGAGCGGCCGTTGAAGGTGATCGTGCCGGTGTCCGGCGCCAGCCGGGCGACCAGGCAGTTCAGCAGGGTCGACTTGCCCGCGCCGTTCGGGCCGATGATGGCGTGCACCGTGCCGGCCTCGACGGTCAGGTTGACGTCGTTCAGCGCCCTGAGGCCGCCGAAGCTCTTGTTGACGTTGCGGATTTCCAGGATGGACATGCGCTACTCCGCCGCTTTCGGCTTGGCGTGGTACTGGTCGGCGTCCCGGCTGTCACGCCGCCACGCACCGCCCATCAGCCGGCCGAGTCGGCCGAAGCCCTCCATCAGCCCGCCGGGCAGGAAAGTGACGATCAGGACGAAGACCAGGCCCAGTGTCAGGCTCCAGCCCTCGCCGACGAAGAAGGACGAGACGGTGACCGCGCCCTCGCGCGCCGTGTCGGGCAGGAAGTCGAAGAAACCGTTCAGCGTGCCGGTGTTGAACGAGGAGAAGATGTTTTCCATGTACTTGATGATGCCCGCGCCCAGCACGGGACCCAGCAGCGTCCCGGTGCCGCCGAGGATGGTCATCAGCACCACCTCTCCCGAGGCGGTCCACTGCATGCGCTCGGCGCCCGCCAGCGGGTCGGTCGCGGCCAGCAGGCCACCGGCCAGCCCGGCATACATGCCCGAGATGACGAAGGCCGCCAGCGAATAAGGCCGGGTATTGACGCCAGTATAGTTCAGCCGGTTCTGGTTCGTCCTGACCGCCTTCAGCATCATGCCGAAGGGTGAGCGCGCGATGCGCATGGCCATCCAGAAGCCGAGGATCAAAACCAGCGCGCAGACGTAGTAGCCGACCGAGAACTGGAAGTCGTAGTGCCCGACGCTCCAGATCCAGACGTCGTTCATCTTCAGCCCGAACAGCGAGGGGAAGGGCAGCCGCGTCGCCGTCGCGTCGAAGATGCGCGGGTCGGCCAGCTTGATCTGCAGCCCGGTCTCGCCATTGGTGATCGGCGTCAGCACGGAATACGCCATGTTGTAGAACATCTGCGCGAAGGCGAGCGTCAGGATCGAGAAGTAGATGCCCGTGCGCCTGAGCGAGACGAAGCCGATGGCCAGGGCGAAGACGCCGCCGATGATCGTCGCCAGGATCAGCGCCGGGATGACGTTCATCGTCAGCAGCTTGAACATCCAGACCGCGGCGTAGGAGCCGACGCCCAGGAAGGCGGCGTGCCCGAACGACAGGTATCCGGTCAGCCCGAACAGGATGTTGAAGCCGATCGCGAACAGGCCGTAGATCGCAAAGCGTTGCAGCAGGTCGGGATAGCCCGCGCCGAAGGGCGCCAGGAGAATCGGTCCGAGCAGCACCGCCAGCACGAAGAAGGCCAGCAGCGTGCGGTCCTTGGCGGGCGAGACGAGGGTGCGCGATGTCATGGCTCAGGACTCCATCACGCCCCTGCGGCCCATCAGGCCGCGCGGACGCACCAGCAGGATGACGACGGCGACCAGGTAGATGATGATCTGGTCGATGCCGGGAAGGATCTCCTTCACCTCGGTCAGCGAGGCGAAGCTCTGCAGGATGCCGAGGACGAAGCCGGCGGCGACGGCGCCCGGGAGGCTGCCCATGCCGCCGACGACGACGACGACGAAGCTGAGAACCAGGAAATCCATGCCCATGTGATAGTTCGGCGGCAGGATCGGCGTGTACATTGCCCCCGCCATGCCGGCGACGACCGCCGCCAGCCCGAAGACGATGGTGAAGCGCCGGTCGATGTCGATGCCGAGCAGGCCCACCGTCTCACGGTCGGCCATGCCGGCGCGCACGACCATGCCGAAGGTAGTGAACTGCAGGAAAGCGAAGACGCCGCCGATCACAAGCGTCGAAAAGCCGAAATAGGCGAAGCGCCACCAGGGATAGGCGATGACGCCGGGGTCGAAGCCGAGCCACGCGCCGACATCCGCTGCGCCCGTCATGCCCGGCGGGATCGGCTGCGGGATCGGGTTGGCCCCGAAGACGGACTTGATCAGCTCCTGCAGCACGATGGCCAGGCCGAAGGTGACGAGGATTTGCTCGGCGTGCGGGCGCTTGTAGAAATGCCGGATCAGCCCGCGCTCCATCGCTACGCCGACGACCAGCATGACCGGGATGGTGATCAGCAGCGACAGCAGCACCGACCAGCCGACCATGGCGCCGCCGATATCGCCGAACCAGTAGACCAGGTACGGCGTCTTGATCTCGACGGCGGTGCCCCAGGGCGTCGTCTGCGTCGGGTCGACCGTGACGCGGTCCATGGCCATCAGTGCGTTCGTCGACACGGCGCAGAACGCGCCCAGCATGAACAGCGCGCCATGAGCGAAGTTGACCACGCCCAGCGTGCCGAAGATCAGCGTCAATCCCAACGCGATCAGCGCGTAGGCGCTGCCCTTGTCGAGGCCGTTCAGGAACTGCAACAGGATGGCGTCCATCGTCTCGCCTCCGGCAAACGGGATACGCGATCGCCGGCGCCCCCCGGGAAAAGCGGGAGCGCCGGCGGGATTGGCGCGGCCGGGGCCGCGCGGACGGCGTCAGCCGCCGTTGTTGCAGCTGCCCAGGTTGCCGCCGGCGAAGAACGGGTTGTCCGGCTCGTACATGACCTGCTCGGTCGGCACGACCTGGACGATCTCCAGCAGGTCGTACTGGTTCGTCGGGTTCTCGGCGCCGCGCACGACCAGCACCGGCTTGAAGCACTGGTGGTCGGCCGCGCGGTAGAGCGTCTTGCCATTGCCGAGGCCCTCGAACTCAAAGCCCTCGAGCGCCGCGACGACATCGCAGGGCGCGAAGCTGCCAGCCCGCGCGACGGCATCGGCGTAGAGCATCGTCTGTGCATAGCAGGTCTGCGCCGCCTGGCTGGGCGGCCGGTCATACTTCTTGCCGAAGGATTCGGTGAAGGCCTTGGTGCCGGCGTTGTCCAGCTTCCAGTCCCAGTTGGCCGAGCCGAGGATGCCCTTGACCGCGCTGCCGGCGCCCTGCGCCATCAGCTCGGAGTAGAGCGGCACGACGATCTCGAAGTTCTTGCCGTTCACCGTCTTGTTCTTCATGCCGAACTGCACGGCCTGGGTCAGCGAATTGACCATGTCCTGACCGTAGTGGTTCAGGATCAGCACGTCGGCATCGGTGTTCAGCACCGGCGTCAGGTACTGTGAGAAATCACCGGCGCCGAGCGGCGTGCGGACCTTGTTGACGGTCTGCCAGCCGAGCGCCTCGGTGGCGGCGGCGATCGATTCTTCCTGCGTCCAGCCCCAGGTGTAGTCGGCGGTCAGGTGGTAGGCCTTGCGATCGGTGCCGTATTCGGACTTCAGCACCGGCGCCAGCGCGGCGGCCGACATGTAGGCGTTGAAGAAGTGCCGGAAGCCGTTGGCCTTCTTGTCCTTGCCGGTGGTGTCGTTCGAGTGCGTCAGGCCGGCCATGAAAATGATGCCGGCTTCCTGGCAGTACGACTGCACCGCGATCGCGACGCCCGAGGACGAGCCGCCGGTGATCATCAGCACGCCGTCCAACTCGACCATGCGCTTGGCGCTGGCCCGCGCGGCGTCCGACTTGGTCTGCGTGTCGCCGGTAACGAACTCGACCTTCTTGCCGAGGATGCCGTTGCCCTCGAGCGCCTTCGAGCTGAAGGTCGACATCATGCCGCCATCGCCCTCGCCGTTCAGGTGCTCGACGGCAAGCTGCAGCGCGCGCAGCTCGTCGGCGCCCTCGTCGGCGTAGGGACCGGACTGCGGCACGTTGAAGCCCAGCTTCACGGTGTTGCCGGTCGGCGCATTGGTGAACTCGGCGCCCCAGGCGCTGCGGTGGAAGAAGGTCGGCGCGGCAAGTCCCGCACCCAGCACGGCGCTGCCCTTGAGCAGCCCGCGGCGGTTGATCTTCAGGTCAGACATAGGGCTTTCCTCCCGATTCCCTTTGCGCCGGGTCTCTCGAACCTTCACCCCGGGTCGGGGTCCGGCGGGACCGGCCTGGCACCGAGTCGTGCCTGCCGCACCCTCGCATCAATTTGTCACGCCGGCAACAAACCATTGACAAACTTGCACTTTTCTGTAAATCTCTGACTTGCAGCGTCTGCAAGTCTGTCAATGATTGACATTGCGGCGCAGCAACGGGGCGGGCGAAGGGCGGCACATGGCCAGGAGCGTCAGCGCCGGCATCATCGGCACGCGCATCCGCGAGCGCCGGCGCGCGCTGGGCCTGACGCAGGCCGGGCTGGCGCGCCGCGTCGGCATCTCGGCATCGTACATGAACCTGATCGAGCGCAACCGCCGGGCCATCGCCGGCCCGCTGCTGCGCCGGACGGCCGAGGCGCTGTCGCTGAGGCTGGACGAGCTGGACGGCGCGACCGAGCGCCGCCTGCTCGAGATGCTGGACGAGGTGGCGCACGCGCCCGAACTGGCAGCCCTCGGCGTCGAGGCCGATGCCGCCGCCGACCTCGTGGCCCGCTATCCCGGCTGGGCCCGGGCGCTGGCGGCACTGGCCCGCGCCGAGCGCGACGCCTCGGCCGCGGCGCGGGCACTGGCCGACCGGCTGACGCACGACCCGCATCTGGCCGAGACCGTGCACCGGATGCTGACGCGGATCGCCGCCATCCGCTCGGCGGCCGAGATCCTGGGCGACGTGCCAGACCTGCCCGAGCACCAACGCGCGCGCTTCGGCGCCATGATCCGCGAGGAAAGCCGCGGACTGTCGGATGTCGGCGAGGCGCTGGCCGAGTACCTGGATCGCGCCGCCGAGCCGCGTCGCACGCTGACGCCGCTGGACGAGGTCGAGGCGCTGTTCGAGGCGCGCGGCAACCGCTTTCCCGCGGTCGAGGTCGCGGCAGCGGCCCTGTCGTGCCGGCTGGCCGAGACCGCCCCTGCTGCCCGCCGGGGCGAGGCGCGCGCGCTGGCCGACGCCGAGCTGGCGCCCGAGATCGACTCCGTCCTTGCCGATGCCGCGGAGGTCGAGACGACGCCCGGCCTCGCCCGGGCGCGCCGCGCGCTGCTGGACCACGCCGCCGCCGCGATCCTGGCGCCGATGCCGGCCTTCGGCCCGCGCGCCGCGGCGCTCGGCTACGATGTCGAGGCGCTGGCGGACGCCTTCGCCGCCGGCATCGCGACCGTCTGCCAGCGGCTGACGTCCCTGCCGGCCGGCGATCCGCAGGACGGCCCCGGGCACCCGCGCTTCGGCTACGTCCGCGCCAACGCCGCCGGCACCATCGTCGAGCGGCGCGGCCTGCCCGACCTCGTCGTGCCGCGCCACGCGCCGGCCTGTCCGCTCTGGGCACTTTACCGCGCCCAGTCGGCGCCCGGCACCGTGCTGCGCCAGCGCGCCGTCTTTCCGTCCGGCGCCCGCTTCGTGCTGGTTGCCCGCGCCAGCGCAACCGGCCCGGCCGGCTGGGGGCAGCCGCGGCACTACGTGACCGATATGCTGGCGATGTCCGAGGCCGACGCGCGCGCGACCGTCTACGCCCCCGATCCGACGATCCCCGCCGAGGAGGTCGGCCCCGCCTGCCGCATCTGCCCCCGCCGGGCCTGCGCGCACCGCGTCGAGGAGCCGATAGCGGGCTGAGGCGGCACTCCTCGCCCGCCGCTGACACGCGGCGGAATATCGCATACTCTGCCCGCGGGGACCCGCGCCGGGACAAAGCGCGGGCATTCGGGGGGAGGGAGAACCGGGCGTGCCCAAGCGCGTGCTCCTGGCCGAGGACGAGCCGAACATCGCCGAGCTGCTGCGCTTCCTGCTCGGCCGGGCCGGCTTCGAGGTCGAGACCGAGACGAACGGGAGTGCCGCGCTGGCGTCGGCGCTGGCCAGCCCGCCGGCGGTCGTCATCCTGGACGTCATGCTGCCGGGGCTGGACGGGCTCGAGGTGCTGCGCCGGCTGCGCGCCGACCCGCGGGGGCGGTCGACACGCATCGTGGTGCTGACCGCCAAGGGTCAGCGTGCCGACCGCCAGGCAGCGCTGGACGGCGGCGCCGACGCCTTCATCACCAAGCCGTTCTCGAACGCCGATCTGGTCGCCGCCGTGCGCCGGCTGGCGGGCGACTGACGCGATGCGCCGTCTCGAGCCTCGCCGCGCCGACCGTCCGCTGCGCCACCGCAAGGCGCGCGACCGCGCCGTCATCCTGCCATTGGTCGGCGCCATCCTGTTCCTGCCGCCGGTCGCCGCCATCTTCCGCATGGACGTGGCACTCGCCGGTATTCCGCTGTTGGTGCTCTATATCTTCGCGGTCTGGGCCGGGCTGATCGTGGCCGCCGCGGCGCTGGCGCCGCGCCTGCGCGAGTCGGACGCGGCCGTCGAGGACGCCGCTGCCGAGGCCGGCGGCCCGTCCGCGGACCCGCCCTGATGCTGTCGACCGACCTGCTGCTGGGCGTCTGCCTCGGCTATGTCGCGGCGCTGTTCGGGCTGGCCTTCTGGGTCGACCGGCGGGCGCGGCAGGGCGGCCTGCCGTGGCTGCGCTCGCCGCTGGTCTACACGCTCTCGATCTCGATCTACTGCACGTCCTGGACGTTCTACGGCGCCGTCGGCTCGGCCGCGCGCAACGGGTTCGAGTTCGTCACGATCTATCTCGGGCCGACGCTGGTCTTCGTCGGCTGGTGGTGGCTGCTGAGAAAGCTCGTGCGCATCGGGCGCGTCCACCGCATCACCTCGATCGCCGACCTGATCTCGTCGCGCTACGGCAAAAGCCCGACGCTGGCCGTGCTGGTGACGCTGATCGCGGTGATCGCGACCACCCCGTACATCGCGCTCCAGCTCCAGTCGGTGACGCGCAGCTACCAGGCCATCGCCGGCGACGCTGACGGCGCGCGCACAGCCTTCTGGGTCGCCGCCGGACTGGCGGTCTTCGCCGTGCTGTTCGGCACGCGCAACCTCGACGCGAACGAGCGCCATCACGGCGTCGTCGCCGCCATCGCGGTCGAGGCGGTCGTCAAGCTGGTGGCGCTGGTCGGCGTCGGCGTCTTCGTAGTCTGGGGACTGTCGGGCGGCGTCGGCCACGTCTTCGCCGAGGTGCCCCGCGACGTGGTGCGCGGGGCGGGCGACATCTTCGGCGCGCGCTGGGTGGCGCTGACCTTCCTGTCGGCGACCGCTGTCATCTGCCTGCCGCGCCAGTTCCAGGTCACCGTCGTCGAGAACGTCGAGGAGCGCCACCTCGCCACGGCGTCCTGGCTGTTCCCGCTCTACCTGTTCCTGATGAGCCTGTTCATCCTGCCGATCGCCGCGGCGGGGCTGAAGCTCATGCCGACCGGCGAGAACCCCGACCTGTTCGTGCTGACCCTGCCACTGGCGCACGGGCGCGACGAGCTGGCGCTGCTGGCCTTCCTGGGCGGGTTCTCATCGGCGACGTCGATGGTCATCGTCGCGGCGATCGCCGTCTCGACGATGGTCTCGAACCACATCGTCGCGCCCATCGCGCTGCGCTTCCTGACGCGTCGGGTCGAGGTCTCGGGCGACGTGCGCCACCTGCTGCTGGTGACGCGCCGGATCTCGATCGGCGTCATCCTGGCGCTCGGCTTCGTCTATTTCCGACTGACCGGCGGGTCCGAGGCGCTGGCCGCCATCGGGCTGATCGCCTTCGTCGGCGTCGCGCAGTTCCTGCCCTCGCTGCTGGGCGGCCTGTTCTGGCGCGGCGCGACGGGGGCGGGGGCGCTGGCCGGGCTGGCGTCGGGGTTTGCGCTCTGGGCCTACACGCTGTTCCTGCCCAGCTTTGGCGGTGACGTCCTGGCGAGCCCCGGCTTGCTGGCGGACGGCCCTTTCGGCATCGCGGCGCTGCGCCCGCAGGCGCTGCTCGGGCTTGGCGGCACCGACCCGCTGATCCACGCGCTGGTCTGGAGCCTGGGCGTCAACGTCCTGCTGTTCCTGATCGTGTCGGGCCTCAGCGAGGCGCGACCGCTGGAACGCCTGCAGGGCGCGCTGTTCGTCGACGTGTTCCGCACGGGCGGCGGCGAGCCGCCGCGCTTCGGCGAGGTCTCGGCGACCTCGGAGGACCTGTTCGTGCTGGCCCAGCGCATTCTCGGCGCCGACCCGGCGCGCGCGCTCTTCGACCGCATGGCGCGCCAGCAGGGCCGCGCCGGGCGCCTGCCGCTGCCGACCGACGCCGTCATCACCCGGCTGGAACGCGAGCTTTCGGGCTCGGTCGGCGCCGCCTCGGCGCACGCCATGGTCAGCCGGATCGCCGGCGGCGACCGCGTCGGCATCCCCGAGCTGATCGACATCGCCGACGAGGCGCAGCGCCTGATCGAGACCTCGCGCCAGCTTGCCGAGAAATCGGCCGAGCTGGAGCGTGCGGCCCGCCAGCTCCGCCACGCCAACGACAGGCTGCGCACGCTGGACGCCCAGAAGGACGAGTTCCTCAGCCAGGTCAGCCACGAGCTGCGCACGCCGATGACCTCGATCCGCTCATTCTCCGAGATCCTGATGGGCGACGATCCGGTGCCCCAGCCCGACCGCCACCGCTTCGTCTCGATCATCCACGACGAGAGCCGGCGGCTGACGCGCCTGCTGGACGAAATCCTGGACATCAGCCGGCTCGAGGCCGGCACGCTGGACCTCGCCGTCGGGCCGGTCGACCCCGAGGCCGCCATCGCCGGCGCCGTCGAGACGGTCGCCGGACTCGCGGCGAAGAACGGCATCGCCATCCGGCGCGAGCCGGTGCCGCCCGGCATCCAGGTCCGCGCCAACGAGGACCGTCTGCGCCAAGTGCTGATCAACCTGCTGTCGAACGCGGTGAAGTACAACACCGCGTCACGGCCCGAGATCGTCATCCGGCCCGCCCTCGCCGACAACGCGCTCTGCATCGACGTCATCGACAATGGCGGCGGCGTCGGCCGCGCCGAGGCCGGCGCGATCTTCGAGAGGTTCAATCGCGGCAGCCGGGCCGGCCGCGGCGACGGCGCCGGCCTGGGCCTGCCGATCAGCCGGGCGCTCATGCGCCGCATGGGTGGCGACCTGACCGTGCGGTTTACGACTGCAGGCGGCAGCTATTTCCGGATTTCGCTGGCGGTCGATCGAGCCGCCTGAGCGGCCGCCGGGCGTTCCGCCCTTCCCCCCGCAGGGCTCGTCAGGCCGCCACCTTCGTCCGGCAATAGCACGAGGCCTTCACCGGCACCTCGCAGCGCGCCAGCGCCAGGTCGAGGCGCTGGCGGATCAGCGGTAGCTCGACCGTGTCGCCCCGTCGCGCCAGGCATTCCTGCAGCCCGTGAAGTGCCCAGACATTGTCCGGGTGCTGGCATGCCCGGCTCAGCTTGCCGTCGAAGCCAAGGTCCGAGCGATAGACCTGCTCGGCCTCCTCGACCCGCCCCTGCTCCAGCAGCAGCGCTCCCAGCGCGTGCCGGGTCGGCTGCATCCAGCCCCAAGGCTCGTCATAGGGCAGGGCGTCGTCCAGGGCGACCGACCGACGCAGATGGTCGAACGCCTTCTCGATATTGCCATTGCGGTATTCCAGCTCGCCCAGCGCCATTTCCTCGGCGATCGCCAGCAGGTCGACGACCGTGTTGTTGTGCACGCGCCGGCTCTCGGGCACGCGGGCGCGCGCCGCGCGGAACGCTCGCAGCGTAACCTCGGCCTCGTCGGTCTGGCCCAGGTTCGACAGCGCCACGACGCGGGCGTACAGCATCATCGCGGTCGTCGAGCAGTAGAGCTCCTGGTCTTCCGGCAGCGTCTGATCGACGATCTCCTGCCACATGCCGAAGCGCACCATCACGTGCTGCTTCATCGGCAGGTAGCCCTCGATGAAGTCGGCCATCGGCGGCGAGGGGATGCGCAGGATCTCCGGGGGCGTGGTGTCGATCAGTTCCTGCGCGGCTGCCAGCGCCGCCGTGACCTGACCCAGGAACATCGCCCCGTAGATGGCGAAGTGGTGATTGTGCGTACGGTACATCGTGTAGACGTTCAGCGCGCCCGCCCGTGCCAGGTATTTCCGGTCGGCCGCGATCGCCTTCTGGTTGTAGACGACGACGTCGCTGGTACGCGCCGCACAGCACGTCGATATGCGTCGGCATGTGGATCAGGTGGCCTGCGTCCGGCATGATCTCGCGCAGCCGGTCGCCGGCCCGCATCGCCTTCTGCGGGAAGGGCGACATCTCCATCAGGTGGACGTAGAGGTGCAGCAGGCCAGGATGGTCCCAGCTCTCCGGCAGGTCGCGCATCGCGCCTTCCAGCACGGCCCTCGCCTCCTCGGTGCCGGCGCCCTCGCGCGGGCGGCCGGTGCGCAGGTCCCACATCTGCCAGGGCGTCTCGTTCATGATCGCCTCGGCGAAGACGGTGATGACCTCCAGGTCGGCCGGATGCGCCCTGTAGACCTCGCGCATCGCCTGCGTATAGGCGGCGTTCCACGGCATCATGTCATCGATCGGCTCTCGCTGCGGATAGCGCGCGCGCAGCGCCTCGATCAGCAGGTGTTCGACGGGCGTCAGCCCCTCGACGCGGGTCAACGCCTCCTGCAAGGCGTCATACGCCATGGCCAGCGCCTGCGCCCGCCCGGCCGGATCGTAGAGATGCCACGGCAGGTTGTAGTTCGGCCCGGCCGCATAGGCGACGCCCCAGTGAGCCATGGCGCAGGTCGGGTCTGCCTCGGCCGCCTTGCGGAAGCACTCGATCGCCTCGCCGTGGTTATAGGCATAGGTCCAGTTAAGCCCGCGATCGAACCAGAGCTGCGCATCGGCCACGTCCGTCGTGATCGCCCGGCCGTATGTCCCCAGGTCGAAATAGTCGGCGATCTGCAGCATGGTCGGCCCCCTGACCCATTCCCGTCCCGGTTGACGGAGCGTTAAGCATATCATCCCGAGCGATTCCCCTGAACCCAAACCGGCGCAGCCGTCGCGAGCCGCCTTGCAGGCGCGGTAGAGACACAGGGGCGAAGTCGTGCTGTCTCGATTCTCCAACCTTCTTGGTGGCCCCGATAATCGCACCGGACTTGGAGTCCCCTGGCGCCACGACCGATCGCGAGTGCGCGCGCCGGCAGCTGCCTGATTGACACCTTTCGGTCCGGCGCATAGGATTTTTCCTGAGGGGCCTCGCGATCGCCCCGTGAGGCGCCAGCCAAAGCGTCGCGTCCTTCCACCTTGCAACCAAGGGAGGACGCCATGGCGTCACCAACCGAAATCACCGTCGCACAGCTGTCACGCCTCGTCGGCACGCCCGAGGCGCCCGCGATCGTCGATGTCAGCACGGACGAGGACCACGCCGCCGATCCGCGGCTGATCCCGGGCGCGCTTCGTCGCAGGCATGTCGACGTCGCGGCGTGGGCGGATCTCTACGCCGGCCGGCGCGTGGTCGTTGCGTGCCAGAAGGGGCTGAAGCTCAGCCACGGCGTCGCGGCGTGGCTGCGCCATCTCGGTGTCGCCGCCGAAACGCTGGAGGGCGGCCTGTTCGCCTGGCGCGATGGCGGGCAGATGCTTGTCCCGGCGGCGCGCTTGCCGCCGCGCGCACCCGACGGCCGGATGGTGTGGGTAACCCGCGAGCGGCCGAAGATCGACCGCATCGCCTGCCCCTGGCTGATCCGCCGCTTCGTCGATCCGGCGGCGGTGTTCCTGTTCGTCAGGGCCTCCGAGGTCGAGGCGGTGGCCGAACGGTTCGCCGCCACGCCGTTCGACGTCGACGGCGTGTTCTGGAGCCATCGCGGCGAGCGCTGCACCTTCGACACCATGCTGGCGGAGTTCGCCCTCGAACTCGGCGCCGCTCGGGCTGCTGGCCGACATCGTGCGCGGCGCCGACACGGCCCGGCCCGATCTCGCGCCGCAGGCGGCGGGACTGCTGGCGGTCTCGCTGGGGCTGTCGCGCATGGTGCGGGACGACCTGGCGCAGCTCGATGCCGGGATGGTCATCTACGACGCGCTCTATCGCTGGGCGCGCGACGCCACGGACGAGACGCACAACTGGCCGTCCCCGGCCGGCGCGGCGCGCCCGGTGCCGGCATGACCGGGGGCGCCATGCCCGCGGGCGCGGCGCCGGCCGTCGGGCCGGCGCCCTCGCTGGCCCGTGCGGCGCCGGTCTGGGGCAGGATCGGGCTCCTGTCCTTTGGCGGCCCGGCGGCGCAGATCGCGCTGATGCAGGACGAGATCGTCACCCGCCGCGGCTGGGTGCCTGCCAGCAGCTTTGATCGCGGGCTGGCCTTCGCCATGATGCTGCCGGGACCCGAGGCGCAGCAGCTTGCCACCTGGCTCGGCTGGCGGCTGCACGGCGTCGCCGGCGGGCTGGTCGCCGGGACGGCCTTCGTGCTGCCGGGCGCGCTCCTGATGATCGCGCTCGCCTGGGTCGCGGCGGCGCATGGCGAGGTGCCGCTGGTCGCGGCGGTCTTCGCCGGCGTGCAGCCCTTCGTCATCGCCCTGGTCATCGCCGCGGTCGAGAAGATCGGCCGGCGCGCGCTGAGCGGGCCGCTGGCCTGGGGGCTGGCGGTCGCGGCCTTCGTTGCGCTCTTCGTCTTCGGCGTGCCCTTCCCGGCCGTCGTCGCCGGGGCGGCGCTGGGCGGGCTGGCGCTGCCCGCGCCGGCCGGCGCTCCGGCGACCGGTGCGTCCGCAGGCGGCAGGCTCTGGCGCCAGGTCGGGCTGGCGCTCGGCGCGCTGGCGGTGCTGTGCGGAGGCGTCTACCTCGTCAACCGGGCCGTTTTCGGCGCCGTGCCCGGCGACGCGGTGGCCTGGCTGTTCACCTCGGCGGCCTTCGTCACCTTCGGCGGCGCCTATGCCGTGCTGCCCTTCGTCGCCGACCACGCCGTCGGGCTGGGCTGGCTGACGCCGGCCGAGATGCTGAACGGCCTGGCCATTGCCGAGGCGACGCCCGGGCCGCTGATCCTGGTCACGACCTACGCCGGCTTCTTCGCCGGCTGGTCAGCCGGAGGCGGCTGGCTGGACGGCGCGCACGCGGCGGCGCTCGCCACGCTCTACACCTTCGCCCCGTCGACGGCGCTGATGCTGGCCTTCGCGCCGGGTGTCGAGCGATTGCACGCCATCCCCCTCGCGCGCCGGATGCTGGCCGGCGTTTCGGCGGCCGTCGTCGGCGTCATCGCCAACCTGGCCGTGTTCCTGGCGGTGGCGGCCTTCGTGCCGGAGGGGTGGGTGAGTGCCGACTGGACGAAGCTTGGCCTGTTCGCCGTCGCGCTGGTGCTGGTGTTCCGCTTCCGGGTCGGGATGCTGTCGCTGGTTGGCAGCGGCATTGCCGCCGGTGTCGCGCTGCACGCCGCGGGGCTGCTCTAGGCTCAGGCCCCATAAGATGTCCGCTCGGTCGTGACCCTTTCAAAAACGTGTCAGAATTCGTGAGGTTTTGGCAAGGGTTTGTGGACGCTGGCTTTCCGAGGCTTCCGCTGCTTGTGGCGGTCGGGTCAAAAACGACCGTTTTTGCTACCAGAAGTGCAAGCGGACGTTCGGTGATCGGCAGCTTCGTCCGCATGGCGACTTCGCTCCGTCGCGGTTTTCCGGGTCCGACCGTCGGATGCTTCAGAGCCGTTCGGGAAACGAAAAATCATTTCAGACAATATGTTGACCTCCGATCTCACGCGTGAGGCGGTCGCCCCGCCGTCAGGCAAAGGCGCCATGCGCGTACCAGGCCGGGGCGGCGGGATCGGCGGGGGTGTGGAACAACCAAAGGCGCGGCCCCTCGGCCGTCTCGACGCGCCAGTAGTCGCGTAGCCCGGAGCGCCAGGCGGGGTCGTCCAGCCACCATTCCGGGGCCAGCCGCTCCGGGCCGTGAGCGCGCGCCGTGGTCAGCCGCTGGCCGCGCCAGGTGAAGGCGGCGGGCGGGGTGGCGCAGGCTCTCTCGGTCCCGGAGCGGGTGCCGGAGGGTGTGCTGTCGGACCCGTCCCTCTCCTGGCAGGAGAGAGTGCCTGCCGCGCCTGGCCGGGACAGCTGGCCACCGGCCGGCGGCAGGCCGTTTTCGCCGGCAAGCCGCTCGGGCGGGAACAGCGTCAGCGGGCGGGCAGGGCGGGCGGTTTCCGGCCATGGCTCGGCCGCGCTGTGCGCGGCGGCGGCGACCGTCTGGCCGCGCTCGGGGGCGTGGCTCTCGGCGGGTAGAAAGCGCACGACGTTCTCGAAGCCCATCCGGTTGCCGAGGCGCGAGACCAGGTCGGCCAGCCTCGCCGCCTCGCTCTCGCGCTGGTGACGGCCCAGCTGCGCCGGCTTCAGCGGCTCGACCTCCAGCGCCGCGAGGCGGAGCGCGTCGATGCCGTAGCCGGCCTCGATGGCGTCGAGCTTTGGTGCGAACAGGTCGCGCAGCCGCATCGGGTCGCGGCCGGGCCGGGCCAGCCGGATCTCGGCCCGCTGGTCGGCGCCGTCGACGCGGCGCGCCACCAGCCGCAGCCGGCGGGCGCCCATGCGGTGCGTCTCGAGCTGGCCGCAGAGGCGCTCGAGCAGCCTTTCCAGCGCCGCGGTGACGTCGGCGACCAGCCCGATCGGCTCGGGCAAGGTCAGCCGGGCCGAGAAGGCGGGCAGCGGCCGCTCGGGGGCGACCGGCTCGGGCTCGGCGCCCATCGCCTGGTCCAGCCGGCGCATCGTCTCGATGCCAAAGCGCCGGGCCAGCGCGCCGCGCGGCATCCGGGTCAGCGGCTCGATGGTCGCCAGCCCGACGGCGGCCAGCGCCTGCGCCGTCTCGGGCACCAGCCGGAGCGCCGAGACGGGTAGCGGGCCGATCGCCTGCCGGGCGTGCCCGGCAGGGGCGATCGCGGTTGCCGCGTCCCCATGATGCGCCAGCGCCCAGGCGGCGCCCTTGGTGTCGGCCATCGCGGCGCGCGCCGTCAGGCCGCGCTCGGCCAGGGCCGAGACCAGCGTGTCCAGCATCGCCGCCTCGCCGCCGAACAGGTGCGCGATCCCGGTAGCGTCCAGCGCCAGCGATGGGCCGTCATCGGTGCCGACCAGCGGCGAGAACCGCTCGGCCCAGCGGCAGAGCGCGCGCAGGAAACCGGCCAGGTCCTCGGGCGCCGCGGGCCGGGTCAGAAGCCCCGGGCAGATGGCGCGGGCGTCCGACAGCCCCATGCCGGCCCCCAGGCCGGCCGCGGTCCCCGGCCGGTTGACGCCGGCCAGGCGCAACGTGCCCCCGGCCCGCTCGACCACCGCGAAGGGCAGGGCGAGGCCGGCCTGGCCCTCGGCCCGCAGCCGGTGCTCGGCGGCCAGCCAGGGCAGGGCGACGGAGACGATGCGGCGGCGCATGTTCCTTAATTGTTCCAAGGGGCCATCGAGTCAACCAGGCGCCGCCCGGTCGGGCATTGTCATGCCTCGCAGCAAGCGGAGCGGTCCGGCCCTCCGGCTCCAGGAAACGTCGCCTCCGCCGCGACTTCCCGCGTCATCAGGGGCACCCGCGCCCCGGCTTGACGCGGTGCCGGGCCGCTGTCATTTCGGACATTCCGAGCTTCCGGCTCGGGGCCGGTTCCCGCGAGGCCGGGGCGCCACGCCGGGCCATCACGCTCCGGCAGCCGATAAGCCCACTGTTCCAGATCATTCGGATATGACACAGTATTCCGACCCGGTCATTCGGAGGATGGATGCCCGCGCTCTGCCGCGACTGCCTGAGCTGGTTCGAGAGGCCCCCCGGGGTCCGCTGCCCGAAATGCTCGGGACCGCGGCTGGTCAGCCATCCCGAGCTCGACCGCGTCGCCGTCGCCCATCTCGACTGCGACGCCTTCTACGCCAGCGTCGAGAAGCGCGACAATCCGGCACTGAAGGACAAGCCGGTGATCGTTGGCGGCAGCCGGCGCGGTGTCGTCTCGACCTGCTGCTACATCGCGCGGGTCGCCGGGGTGCGCTCGGCGATGCCGATGTTCAAGGCGCTCGAGCTTTGCCCCGAGGCCGTCGTGCTGCCGCCGCGGATGGAGGTCTATGACGCCGTCGGACGCGAGATCCGCACCCGGATGCGGGCGCTGACGCCGCTCGTCGAGCCGCTGTCCCTGGACGAGGCGTTCCTCGACCTCTCGGGCACGCAGCGCCTGCTGCGTGGCCCGCCGGCGCTGACGATGGCGCGGCTGGCACTGGAGATCGAGCGCGAGGTGGGCCTGACCGTCTCGGTCGGCATCAGCCACAACAAGTACCTGGCCAAGACCGCGTCCGACCTGGACAAGCCCCGCGGATTTGCCGTGATCGGCCGGGCCGAGACGCTGGGCTTCCTGGCGGACCGCCCGGTCGGCACGATCTGGGGGGTCGGGCGCGCGCTGGCCGACCGGCTGGAGGCCGACGGGCTGCGGACGAATGCCGACCTGCGCCGCGTGAGCATGGAGACGCTGGTCGCCCGCTATGGCCGGATCGGCCGGCGGCTGCACGACCTGGCGCTGGGCATCGACAACCGCCGCGTCAATCCCGAGCAGCCGGTGAAGTCGATCTCGTCCGAGACGACCTTCGACGAGGACCTGTCGGATCCCGAGCGGCTGATCGGCCATCTGTGGCGGCTGGCGGTCTCGACATCGGACCGGTCCAAGACAAAGGAGATGGGCGGGCGCACCGTGGTGCTGAAGCTGAAGACGCGCGACTTCCGGACGCTGACGCGCCAGACCCGCCTGTCCGAGCCGAGCAACTTCGCCGACGTGATCTACGGCGCCGCCGAGGCGATGCTGCGGGACGAGATGGACCGCGGGCCTTTCCGGCTGATCGGCGTCGGGCTCGCGGTGCTGTCGCCCCTCCTGCCGGGCTCGCCGCCGCCCCGGCTGTTCACCGATGCCGGCGATGGCCGTGCCCGCGCCGAGACCGCCACGGATCGCATCCGCAGCCGCTATGGCCGGGATGCCATCATTCGCGGCCGGGCACTGCGATAATGCCAGATCCTACGAGCTTGTCGCCGACTGTTGCCGCTACGTCACGATGACTGGGGCGCAAAACGGCTTTGCGCAATCCGTGCTGCACCGCACCTTGGCTTTGTTGCGGCGCACACATACACTCTTCGCAGCGATACCTTGTATTGCTCGCCCATCCTGGGCGTTTCCTCCCTTGAACTCGGGCCGCCGCAAGGCGGCCCATTTTTTTTGGCAGTCTCGGTGGAGGATGGCGGTCGTGCGGCCCGGCTGCCGACTATTCGGCGGCCATCGCCGCGGCGCCCGGCTCGATCGCTGCCAAGGCGGCGATCACCCGCTCGAGCCGGCGGGCGACCTCATTGAATGAGCCGTTCGGCTCGATGCGCCGCTGGTCCAGGTAGAGTCCGCGGTCGATTTCGATCTGCACGGCGTTCAGCCCGCGCGACGGCCGGCCGTAGCGCTGGGTGATGTAGCCGCCGGCAAAAGGGGCGTTGCGCGCCACGACAAAGCCCGCCGCCTCGAAGGCGGCCTGGGTCTCGGCGACGATGTCGCGCGCCGCCGCCGCGCCGAAGCGGTCGCCGAGCACGATCTCGGGCGTCCGCCCGCGCACGCGCGGCGCCGCGCGCAGCGCCTCGGACGGCATCGAGTGGCAGTCGAACAAGATCGCCGCGCCGAACACGTCGCGGGCCCGCGCCAGCAGCAATTCGAGTTGGGCGTGATAGGGGGCGTGGATGGTGCGGATGCGCTCCTGGGCCTCGGCGAGCGACAGCTTGCCGTCGTAGATGGCCGCGCCTTCGGAGACGATGCGCGGCACGACGCCCAGCCCGGCGGCGATGCGCTGGTTGAGCCCGGTGGCGCGCACGCCCTCGATCAGCGCCGGGTCCAGCTCGGCCGGGCCTCGGTTCAGGTCGAGCCAGGCACGGGGCGCCGTCGCAGCCAGCAACGGCGCCCCGAACATCGCCGCCGGCAGGAACAGCCGGTCGACCAGCGCGTCCTCGGAAGCGCGAAGCTGCAGGCGGTCCAGCCGTGTCCGCCCGATCAGCGCGGCGGGGTAGTCCGCGCCGCTGTGGGGCGAGTTGAACACCGCGCCCGTTGTCAGGCGCACAGGCTCGGTCAGGCGATACGGGGCAATGTTCATGGCAGGCAATCTACGGCCACGCAGCATGCTTTGCACCCGTTTTGCCGCCTTGCGAAACGGCTTCCCGAAATGGCTTGCAAGCCGCATTCTGCCCGCCTATAGGCTGTCCCACCCAACGGGGGCGCGTAGCTCAGCGGGAGAGCACTACGTTGACATCGTAGGGGTCGCTGGTTCAATCCCAGCCGCGCCCACCAACCTCACCAAAGCTTCTTCGATCATCCGCGCTGCTCCCTCCGGTCATCTGAACCAGGGGAAATCCGCCGCGTTTGCGGCGGTCGACGGTCCGGCGACTACCGTGCTGTCCAGCGACATTTGGAACTGGCCCGGGGGCGACACGAAGAACTGGCCCCCTTCAGCTCGATGCAGTTTCTGTTTCGGGTGCCGCAGCGGGCTTCTGCAGGCGCCCGCTGCGGCGTTTCTCGCGCAGCCGATAGCTGTCGCCGCGGATCGTGATCACGTGGCTGTGGTGGAGCAGGCGATCGAGGATCGCGGTGGCGACCACCGGGTCGCCGAAGACGCTGCCCCACTCGCCGACGGCCCGGTTCGAGGTGATCAGCATCGCGCCCCGTTCATAGCGGCGGCTGACGAGTTGGAAGAAGAGATGTGCGGCGTCGGGTTCGAGCGGCAGGTAGCCGAGCTCGTCGACGATCAGGAGCTTCGGCTTGGCGAAGTGCGTCAGCCGCTCCTCGAGGCGGGCGGTGCCGCCTGCGCCTTGGCCAGGTTGGCGACCAGCTCCATCGCCCCGGTGAAGAGCACCGTATAGCCGGCGACGATCGCTGCGCGGCCGAGCGCCACCGCCAGGTGCGTCTTGCCCACGCCCGGCGGACCGAGCAGCAGGAGCGCGTCGCCGTTGGCGATGAAGCGCCCGGTCGCGAGGTCGCGGATCTGCGCCTTGTCGACCGAGGGCTGGGCAGCGAAGTCGAAGCCGGTCAGGTCCCGCACGAACGGGAACTTCGCCAGACCGAAGCTCATGTCGATCGCGCCGCGGCACCTCCCGCGGATCACACGGCCCGCGGCGCCGGCGACCCCATCGAAGTGGGCGCGGTCGAACGATGCGCCGAGCGTGATGCCGGCGCTGCTGCGCCCGCTGGCCGAGTACGAGGCCGCGGCCGGAGGCGGCCTGGTGATGGGCGCCGAGATGCAGTCCGAGCTTGACCGGATGCTGACGCGGCACTCGAAGCTGACCGCGGTCCGGGATCAGCTCGACACGCTCCTCGACGAGGTCGCCCGTGTCGGAGATGACGCTGCGCGATGCGCTGGCGTTCCTCTGCGAACGCGAGATCGCGCGCAAGGACCAGCGTCGCTCCACCGCGCAATCGGGCCCGACGCGCCGGCTCAGCTCGCGCGTCGCCGGGAACGGTCCGCATCGCGGCAGGGGCTTCAGCTTCCCGGCCTCGTCGCGGGCAAATCGCAACACCGGAGCCTCGCCGGTCGTGCCGTGCACCCGCTGGTCGGCGATCTCCCGCGTCCAGCGCGCCAGATGGGCCTCGAGTGCCTCGAAGGTCTCGAAGCGGCGGCCGGCGACGGCATTGCGCTTCACGTAGCCGACGCCACGCTCGTCCTTTCCCTTGGTCCGCGGCCGATAAGGCGCGCAGGCCTGGACCCGGAAGCCCCAGTGCCGCGCGAAGGCATGCAGCTTCGGGTTCAGCACCACCTCGCGGCTGGCCACGTCGTGGCTCAGGATCAGCGCGCGGGCGTTATCGAGCAGCACCTCCGCCGGGACGCCGCCGAAGGCTGCGAAGGCGCTCTCCATCCCCGCGAACCAATGCTCCTGCCGCTCGCCGGGAAACGCCCGCACGTGGATTCGCCGCGAGTAGCCGAGCGTCGCCACGAAGAACGACACCAGCCGCAGCGCGCCGTCGATCTCGACCCGCCGTTGACCGAAATCGATCTGCAACTGCTCGCCCGGCCGGGTCTCGAAGCGCACCGTCGCCCGCGCCTCGGCGCGCAACGCCTGGCGCAGGTGAACAACCGCCCGCTCCACCGTGCGCAGGCTCACAATGACGCCCTTCTCGCTGGCAAGCTCCTGGCGCACCACGTCGGCGTTGCCACCATGACGGCGGAAGCGCTCATCGAGCCAGACTTCCAACCCGTCCAGGGCCTTCGGGCGCGGAGGCGGCGACGGTCTGCGCCATTCGCCCTCCCTCAGCCAACGCCGAGCCGTCGTCCGCGAGCACCCGAGCTCCGCCGCAATCCGACGTGCCCCCAGCCAAGCGCCTTCAGCTTCAGCATGGCCGACACATCGTCCGGCTCCAGCATCTCGTCCCTCCGCAGACCCCCGGTCCGCGGCAGCGTCGTCGTCGTCAACATGGTCATCCAGACCCTCCTCTCAGCTCACCGAGGGGGCCAGATCCTCATGTCGCCAGAGGGCCAGTTTGTCGTGTCGACTGACACCGTGCATTCACCCGTTCCTTGGCGCGAAGCCAGAGCTCGGCTCTCTCGCTCCGCGAGTAACGCTGTCCTTGCTGCCACAAGGAATCGCAACACGCACAACGCCCAGTTGAAACTTCTTATCGAGTGTCGATTTTTGTTCTTCATAAGGGTATAGTGGACACAAATGGAATGAGGTTCGATTGCGGTACAACTGAGACATTTTGAGCGGACCGAGGCGCGCGGATTCGACAGAGCACGCGAGACGCGCCAACAACGGACGAAGACGCAGGAATTTGGGGCATTGACCGAATCCCGCTATCAGATGGAGGCCAGAGCCCTTCGAAACGTGATGGAGCGTGGAATAGGGGCTCTGCTCGAGGCCAGGCGAGCGTCCGACGAGGACCACACACGCCGGCTGATCGACGGTGCGATCACCCTGATGCGAGAGACGGCGGCGATCGACTTCGACTGCCCGGTCCAGCGCGCCTCCTACAGGCCGCCCGGCGGCTGCACGTAGCCTGCTGCCTCGCGTAGCGCGACGGCTGGCGCGTCATCCAGGACAAATGCGGGCGGCGCCGGCGCGAAGCCGGACCAGCCCGGGTGCAATACACTTTTACGGGGCGCGGTCCGCGGTTGCCGTCAGGTGCGCGCGGTCATCTCGGCGATCACCTCGCAGGCCGTCTCGATGTCCTCGCGCGTCTGCTCGAACTGGCCGGTGACGAAGCGGATCAGGAAACGCCCGTCATGCACCGTCTGGGTCAGGTAGACCCGGCCGTCGTCGTTCAGCCGCTCGATCAGCTCGCGGGTCGCCTCGTCGCCGTCGCGGTGCGCGAAGGTGAAGAGCGAGAGGACCGGGCCGGTGACGACCTCCAGCCCCGGCGTGGCGGCGATCCGGTCAGCCGCCATCCGCGCCCAGTCGACGTGGTTGCGGATGCGCTCGCGCAGCCCCTCGAGCCCGTAGGCACGCAGCAGGAACCAGACCTTGAGCGCGCGGAAGCGGCGGCCGAGCGGCACCGACCACTCGTTGTAGTTGACGATGCCGTCCTCTCCGAGTGTTTCCAGAAAGGACGGCCGGATGCCGACCGTGCGGACCAGCGCCGCCGGGTCGCGCATGAAGTGAGCCGAGCACTCGAACTGGGCGCCGAGCCATTTGTGCGGGTTGAAGACCAGGCTGTCGGCGTCGGCGGCGCCGTCCCACAGGGCCCGGAACTCCTGGCAGATCATAGCCGAGCCCGCCCATGCGGCATCGACATGGACGAACAGGTCCTCGGCGCGGGCGACCGCCACCACCTCCGCGATCGGGTCGAAGGCGCCGATGGAGGTGCCGCCGGCGCAGGCGACGATGCCGGCCGGCAGGTGGCCGGCCTCGCGGTCGGCGCGGATGGCGGCGGCGAGCTTTTCCGAGTCCATGCCGTGGAAGCCGCGGTCGGGGTGCGTCGCGATCTTGACGAGGTTTGCCTCGCCGATACCGGAGAGGCGGACGGCCTTGTCGATCGAGGTGTGGTTCTGCGCCGAGGCGTAGATGCGCAACCGCGGTCCGCCGCTCAGGCCTTCCTGTGCCGACCGCCACCCGGTCGCCCGCTCGCGCATGGTCAGCACGGCGCAGAGCGTCGCCGTCGAGGCGGAATCCTGCAGCGTGCCCGAGAAGCCGTCCGGCAGGCCTGTCGCCTGGCGCAGCCAGTCGACCATGCGGCCTTCCATCTCGGTCGCCGCCGGCGAGGTCTGCCACAGCATGCATTGCGCCGCCATCGCGGTGGCGAGCTGGTCGGCGATCATGCTGGCCGGCGCCGCGTTGGCCGGGAAGTAGGCCAGGAAGCGCGGGTGCTGCCAGTGCGTCATCGCGTCGGGCACGATGCGCTCGAAATCGGCGAAGATCGCCTCCATCGGCTCGGCTGCCTCGGGCGGGGTGCCCGCCAGCTTGGCCGCCGTCTCGCCGGGGCGCACGCTCGGCCGCACGGGGCGGTCGCGCAAGCCGTCCAGGTAGTCGGCGGACCAGTCGGCGGCCCGGTGCGCCCAGTGGCGATAGTCGGAGCGATCCATGCGTGTCTCCAGCGGTGGTTGCCCGGTGCCAGACCCCGTCGCCGGGCGAAAGGGCCGCCGGTTCCGGCGCGCGCGGAGCCGGCGCCCGGGGCCGTCGAGCTCCGGGTGATAACGGGGGGCATGCGGGAAGGGAACAGGCGGCTGCGTCGCGCCACATCGCGCGGAGTGTTTGCCTCGCGGATACATCGGCACCTTGTCACGTCACGAACTCTTCCGACGCCGCGAGCGTCTTCTCGCGCAAAGGCGAGAGAGACCTCACGCCGGGAGGCGACGGCCATCCGGGTGGGCGCGCCGGGCCGGGCGATCCTGCGGCAACATGCCGGACCTACCGTCGGCCGGCGATGATCCCGGCGGCCAGTGCGCCGATCGCCAGCAGGGGGGCGGCGCGGTTGATGCGGCGGCGCAGGCGGCCGATGCGCGACGCGGGTGCGCCCGGGGCTACCGGCCGAGCTCCGGTGGGGGGGGCGGCCGAACTCGGCGGATAGGGCGGCTGGGCCGAGTACGGCGGATGGGCCGGATGGGGCGGCGGCGGGGGTGCCGCGGCGGGGTAGGGCGCGGTGATCGGCGGCGCGACGGGCGCGACGGCGGGCGGCACGCGCGGCCGGGCGCGGGCGAACAGGACGCAGAGGCCCGTCAGGATCGCCCAGATCAGCGCCATGATGAAGGCGGCCCCGGCCGCGCCGATCGCCGGCAGCAGCGAGAAGAAGATGCCGACCGACAGGAACAGCAGCGTGCCGACGCCGAACAGCGTGGCGGCAATCAGGAAGACGGCGCGCCGGATCACCAGCGTCGCCGCCAGGGTGAAGCGCGCCTCGATCGCCGACAGAACGGGCGCGAGCACCGGCGCCAGCAGCGCCTGCAGGGCCGGGAACACTATTTGCGGTTCAGGAGGCCGATCAGCCAGCCCAGCCCGAAGGCGATGGCAATGGCGGTCAGCGGGTTGCGCCGCACCTGGTCGGACGCCTCGTCCGTCCAGCGCAGCGCCTCGGCCTGGGCGCTGCCCAGCATGGCACGGGCCTCGGTGCTCAGCTCGTCGATGCGCTCGTAGGCGGCGTCGCGCGCCTGGTAGACCGTCGAGGCGGCACGCTCGCGCGCCAGCGCGGCGAGGATCTCCATGTCGCGCCTCGTGGCCTCGAGCTGCGCCACCAGCTCGTCCTTCTGGGCCTTAAGCTCGTCCTTGGTCGGCTCGGCTGCGGGCATCTGTTCCTCCAAACCTTGGTCACGGCGCATGCAATCTCCCGCAGTCTGGTCGGGGAATCAACCGGCGCATTCCCGCCGGCCGGACTTACATGCGCACGCGCTCGGATTTCGGGTCGTAGAGCGGGCGCAGCGATGCTTCGGCCGGCACCCGGGCACCGGCGATCTCGATGGCGTAGGACGAGCCGAGCACGTCGTCCGGGCTCTCGCCGGGGCAGGGAACGTAGCCGAGGCCGATGGCGGCGCCGAGATGATGCCCATAGGCGCCCGAGGTCAGGTGCCCGACGATGCGCCCGTCCCGCAGCACCGGCTCGTTATGGTAGAGCATCGGCTGGGGGGCGGTCAGCCGGAACTGCAGCAGGCGGCGGCCGAGGCCCTGCTGCTTTTTCGCCAGCACGGCGTCGCGGCCGATGAAGTCGCCGAAGCGCGAGGGCTGCTTGTCCGGCCGGACGGCGAAGCCGAGGCCCGCCTCCAGCACGTGGTCCTCGTCCGAGATGTCGTGGCCCCAGTGCCGGAACGCCTTCTCGATCCGGCAGCTGTCGAGCGCGTGCAGGCCGCAGAGCTTCAGCCCGTGCGCGCGGCCCTCTTCCTCGATCGTCTCGAAGACATGCGCGGCCATGTCGGAGGAGACGTAGACCTCCCAGCCAAGCTCGCCGACATAGGTGACGCGGTGCAGGCGGGCCAGCCCCATGCCGAGCTCGACCTCCTGCGCGGTGCCGAAAGGGAAGGCGTCGTTGTCCAGTCGGCTGGCCGCAGACGGGTTGCAGCACGTCGCGCGCCTTCGGCCCCATGACGGACAGGACCGCCTCGCCGGCGGTGACGTCCAGTACGGCGCAGGCGGCGCCCTGCGGCGTGTGCCGGCGGATCCAGGTCAGGTCGCGCACCAGGTTCGCGCCCGCGGTGACGACCAGGAACGAGGTCTCGCCAAGGCGCGTGACGGTGACGTCCGCCTCGATGCCGCCCCGGTCGTTCAGGAACTGCGTGTAGACGATGCGGCCGACGGCAACGCGGATGTCGGCGCCGCAGATGCGTTGCAGCACCTCCTCGGCGTCGGGTCCCTCGATGCGGATCTTGCCGAAGCTCGACATGTCGAACAGGCCGACGCCCTCGCGCACGGCGCGATGTTCCTCGGCGGCGTTGTCGAACCAGTTCTGCCGGCCCCAGCTGTAGCGATAGTCCCGCTCCTGGCCCGGCCGCGCGAACCAGTTGGCGCGCTCCCAGCCCGCGACCTCGCCGAAGACGGCGCCGCGCGCGGCAAGGTGCTCGTGGACGGGCGAGCGGCGGATGCCGCGCGCGGTCGCCGGCTGGCGGTAGGGGAAGTGGTCGGCGTAGAGCAGGCCGAGCGATTCCGCGACCCGCTCGCGCAGGTAGCGGCGGTTGCGCTGGAAGGGCTGGGCGCGGCGGATGTCGACATCCGCCAGGTCGAAGGGCGGATGCCCGTCCTCCAGCCACTGGGCCAGCGCGAAGCCGGCGCCGCCGGACGAGATGATGCCGATCGAGTTGTAGCCGCAGGCCATCCAGAAGCCGCGCAGCTCCGGCGCTTCGCCCAGGTAGTAGCGGTCGTCGGGGGTAAAGCTCTCGGGGCCGTTGAAGAAGGTGTGGATGCCGGCCTCGGCCAGCATGGGCATCCGGTTGATGCCCATCTCGAGGATCGGCTCGAAGTGCTCGATGTCCTCGGGCAGCTGGTCGAAGCAGAAATCCGGCGAGATGCGCTCGCCCGGCGCCGGCCAGGGCTTGGCGTTCGGCTCGAAGGCGCCCAGCATCATCTTGCCGGCGTCCTCCTTGTAATAGGCGCACTCGTCGGGCACGCGCAGGACGGGCAGCCGGGTCAGCCCGGGGATCGGCTCGGTGACGATGTAGAAGTGCTCGCAGGCGTGCAGCGGGATGCCGACGCCGGCCAGCGCGCCGAGGTCGCGCGCCCACATGCCGGCGCAGTTGACGACGATGTCGGTGTCGATGCGGCCGGTCTCGCCGCCCGACGCCCAGTCGACGCCGGTGACGCGGCCGTCCTGCTGGCGGATGGCGGTGACCTGCACGCCCTCGGCGATGCGGACGCCGCGGTTGCGCGCGCCCTTCGCCAGCGCATGCGCGATGTTCGCCGGGTCGCACTGGCCGTCGCCGGGCAGGTGGACGGCGGCGACCACGTCCTCGGTGTTCAGGTGCGGGTAGAGGCGTTTCAGATCGTCGCCGCCGATCTCGTGCACCTCGACGCCGAAGGCGCGGGCCAGCGAGGCGTTGCGCAGGATCTCCTCGCGCCGCTCGTCCGTCAGCGCGACGGTGATCGAGCCGTTGCGGCGCATGCCGGTGGCGACGCCGGTCTCCTCCTCGAGCTTCACGTAGAGGTCGGCGGAGTACTTCGCCAGCCGCGTCATGTTCTGGTTGTGCCGGAGCTGGCCGATCAGCCCGGCGGCGTGCCAGGTGGTGCCGCAGGTCAGCTGCTTGCGCTCGAGCAGCACCACGTCGGTCCAGCCCAGCTTGCCCAGGTGGTAGGCGACCGAGCAGCCCGAGACGCCGCCGCCGATTATGACGGCGCGGGCTTTGGGGGGAAGGTCAGGCATGATGTGTCCTCTGGCGGGCGGTGCGTGTCGCCGGGATCGCGGCAGGGGCGTCCGGCGCGTCGAGCGGCAGGGTCATGCAGTTGGCTCCGCCACGACGGCGCGGCCGGCCTCGGACAGCCGCCGGGCCAGCGTGGCGATGTGGGCGGGGCCGATCTCGCAGCAGCCGCCGACGATGCGTGCGCCGGCGTCGATCCAGCCCATCGCGAACTCTGCATAGGCATCGGGGTCGAGGTCGGAGCGCGCCGTCAGCATGTCCACCGTCTGGCCCAGCGTGAACCCGGCCGGGATCGGCCGGAAGCCATTGGCGTAGGCGCCGGCGGGGCGCCCGGTGGCGACCAGCGCTGGCATCGCGGCGTCGACCACCTCCGGCGGGCAGCAGTTGACCAGCAGTGCCTCGACGGGCAGCCCGTCCAGCGTGGCGATCGCCTGGGCGATCGTCTCGCCGCTGCGCAGCCGCGCCGTGCCGTCGGGCGCCAGCGTCTCGGACAGCGTCCACGCGACCCAGACGGGACGCCCGGTCTCGGCCGCGGCGGTCGCCGCGGCGCGGGCCTCGCCGGCCTTGGACATCGTCTCGCAGAGGAAGAGATCGACCTCGGGCGCCTCGATGGCGGCGATCTGGCGGTACTCGGCCAGCAGCTCGTCCTCGGGCGGAAGCAGTTCAGGGTGGTAGCTGCCGACCAGCGGCGGCAGGCAGCCGGCGATGCGCGCCTCGCGGCCGACCGCGTCGCGCGCCGCGTGCGCCAGCTCGATGGCGCGGCGTTGCAGCCGCTCGAACTGGTCCTCGATGCCGAACGTGCGGAACCGGCCGGGCGTGGTCGAGTAGCTGTTCAGCGTGATGACGCGGGCGCCGGCGCGCAGGTAGTCCTCGTGGACGGCCTGCACGATCTCGGGCTCGTGGATCATCACATGCGCCGACCATTGGGGGTGCGCCGGGCGCGATGAGCGGCGGATCAGCTCCTGCCCCATGCCGCCGTCGAGCAGCACGATGCGGTTCATGCGCGGATCCTCTCGTTCTTCGGGTCCCACAGCGGCCCGTCGGGCTGCACCGTGGCCGGGTAACGTTCGCCGAAGATCTCGACCTCCAGCCGCGTGCCCGGCTCGACGCAGTCGGTCCGCACGGTGGCCAGCGCGATCGAGGCGCCGACGCGGTAGCCCCAGGCCCCGGAGGTCGTCTCGCCCACCACCTCGCCGTTCTTCCAGACGGTCGACATGTAAGGCGCGTCGTAGTCGCCAGCCTCGACGATCATCGGCACGAAGCGCTTCGTCACGCCGCGCTGCTTTTCCGCCGACAGCGCTGCCTTGCCGACAAAATCGGGCTTGTCCCAGCGGATGAAGCGGTCGAGCCCGCCCTGCAGCAGCGTGTAGTCGGTCGAGAGGTCGCCCTTCCAGGTGCGATACCCTTTCTCGATTCGCAGGCTGTCCAGTGCCCACATGCCGAAGGGCACGGCGCCTGCGGCGATTATCGCGTCCCAGACCGCCGGCGTTTCGGCGACCTTGGAGTGCACCTCCCAGCCCAGCTCGCCGGCGAACGAGACGCGGACAAGCTGCACCCAGGCCCCGGCGATCTTCGCCGACTGGTGCGTCAGCCAGGGTTTCGAGAGGTCGCCATCGGTGATCCGGCCCAGCGCCTCGCGCGAGGCGGGCCCCGTGACGATCTGGCAGGCGAACGCCTCGGTAACGTCCTCGATCGTGATGCCGGAGTTCGGCAGGCAAATGCCGCTCCAGCCACTCGCGGTCGTGCCACTCGGCGGTGGCGGCCGTGATCAGCATCATCTGCGCCTCGGCCAGGCGCATGATCGACATCTCGGTGACGATTCGACCGCGCGCGTCCGCGAAATAGGCGAGGCCGATCCGCCCGACCGACGGCACCCGGCCGGAGATCAGCCCCTCGAGCCACGCGGCCGCACCCTCGCCGCGGACCATGAAGCGCGAGAAGCCGGGCAGGTCGAGCACGCCGCAGCCGTCGCGCACCGCCTCACACTCGGCCCGGACGCGCGGCTCCCACGGCCCGGCGCGGCCCCAGGTCTCGGTCGCCGCCTCCGAGGTGTCATCGCCCGGGCGCGCGTACCAGAGCGCGCGCTCCCAGCCGTTGAACGCGCCCATCTGCCCGCCGAGCGCCGTGACGCGGTCGTGCACGGGCGACAGCCGCTTTGGCCGGCCGGCGGGCCAGGCGTGGTGGGGGAAGTGCATGGCGTATTCGTGCCCATACACCTCCTTCGCCTTGGCGACGGCGTATTCCTGGTCGACCCAGCCCGTGAAGCGGCGCGGGTCGCAGGACCACATGTCCCACTCGGTGCTACGCTCCGTCACCCACTCGGCCAGCACCTTGCCGGCGCCGCCGGCCTGGCAGATGCCGAACGTGAACACGCAGGCCTCGAAGGCGTTCGGCACGCCCGGCATCGGGCCGATGTTCGGGTTGCCGTCCGGCAAATACGGGATCGGGCCATTGATCACCCGCGAGATGCCGGCCGTCGCCAGCGCCGGCACGCGCGCCATCGCGTCCTCAAGCTGGAACTCCAGCCGGTCCAGGTCGTCGGGCCAGAGCTGGAACGAGAAGTCGTCCGGCATCGGGTCGTCCGGCGTCACCCAGTGCGCCCGGCAGTTCCGTTCGTAGGGGCCGAGGTTGAAGCCGAATTTCTCCTGCCGAAGGTAGTACGAGGTGTCGACGTCGCGCAGCAGCGGCAGTTTGCGCCCGGCGGCCTCGGACCAGTCGCGGACCTCCGGCACCTCCTCGAACAGGATGTACTGGTGCGACATTGAAACGCCCGGGATGTCTCGGCCGAACATCTTTCCGACTTCGCGCGCCCGGTAGCCGGCGGCGTTGACGACGTATTCGGCGCGTACCGCGCCCTGCGGCGTCTCGACCGTCCACTCGCGCCCGTCCCAGCGCACCCCGGTCACCGGACAGAATCGGACGATGCGGGCGCCCAGGTCGCGCGCCCCCTTGGCCAGCGCCTGCGTGAGCTGGGCCGGGTCGATATCGCCGTCATAGGGATCGTAGAGCGCCCCGGCCAGGTCGTGCGTCTCGATGAAAGGGTACTTGTCGCGAATGTCGTCGGGGCCGACAATCTCGATATCCATCCCCTGGTAGCGGCCCATGCCGCGGACGCGCTCGAATTCCAGCATGCGGTTGCGCGAATGCGCCAGCCGCAGCGAGCCGGTGACGTGATAGTTCATCGGGTAGTCGACGCGATCGGCCAGGCCCCGAAAGAGCTCTGCCGAGTAACGCTGCATGTTCATGATCGACCAGGACGCCGAGAAGGTCGGCACGTTGCCGGCGGCGTGCCAGGTCGACCCGCTGGTCAGCTCGTTCTTCTCGAGCAGCAGGCAGTCGGTCCAGCCGGCCAGCGCCAGGTGATAGAGGCACGACGTCCCGACCGAGCCGCCGCCGATGACGACGACCCGCGCCGTCGAGGGAAGTTCCGCCATGCCAACTCCCGGTTCGCCAGTCCACTCGGCGCGGAACCGCGCCGCGACGGAGAGGTTTGCCACAGGCGGCGCAAGCGACATAGGGCCAAAGGGGGGCTGAAATGCTGACAATCCTGCCGGACGATCTGCACGTCCTAGTCAACGTCCTGTTCGAGGCGGTGGTGATCCTCTTCGTCGTCATCCTGCTGACACGGCTGAACGGGCTGCGCTCATTCTCCAAGCAGTCAGCCTTCGACTTTCCGATCACGGTCGCGACCGGCTCGGTGATCGCGACGACGATCGCCGGGCAGGGCACGCCGCTGGCCGTCGGCATCGTGGCGGCCGCCGCGCTGTTCGCCGTCCAAGCGGTCATCGCCTTCCTGCGCGTCCGCATCGACCCGTTCGAGCGGCTCGTCGACAACCGGCCGCTGCTGCTGATGGAGGGTGGGCGGATCATCGATTCCAACCTGCTGAAGGCCAGGATGAGCCGCGACGACCTGGTTGCCAAGCTGCGTGCCGCCAGCGTGACCGATCTTGCCCAGGTCCGCGCCGTCGTCTTCGAGACGACGGCGGATGTCAGCGTGATGACCGGCCCGCCCGGCACGGACATCGAGCCGCTGCTGCTGCAGGGCGTGCGCCGGGGCTGAGGCCGGTCAGTAGATCGGCGGCGCGATCACCCAGATCGCCACGCAGGGGGCGGTGCCCGGGTTGCGCCAGCGTATCGGTTCGTCGACGAAGCGGAAGCTGTCTCCCCCGGCAAGGCGGAAGGTCTGGTCACCGATCCACACCTCCATCGTCCCCGAGACGATGTAGACGGCGTCCTCGGTGGCGAGGTCGATCGGCTCGGTCAGCTCGGCCCCCGGCGCGAAGACGACGCGCAGCATCTCGAACCGGCCGGCGAGATCGGGCGACAGCAGTTCGGCGACGATGCCGCCGGCCAGCGTGCCCAGAGTCCGCCGGCTGCCGGCCCGGACGATGTGGCCGCGCTCGTCCGCCGGGGCGTCGGGCCGGCCGAAGAAGCGCGAGACCGGCTGGTCCAGCGCCTCGGCGAGCCGGCGGAGATCTTCGATCGTGGGCTCGGTGAGCCCGCGCTCGACCTGGCTGAGCCAGCCGATCGACCGTCCGACGGCCAGGGCCACCTCGCTGAGAGTCATCTGGCGGGCCCGGCGCAGGGCGCGCAAATCTCCACCAACCCCGTGAGCCCGGGAACCCCTGACCGCGACCGCTCTCATTCGATAGACGCCCCCGTACACAGCCTGGCCGAACGGTCCGGCCCTAGGTGCGCGCATACCCTGCAAGAAAATGCATTGTAGGCTACCTTACGGGCTTAGCGTAGGGAGAGAAGGCGCGCGCCGCAAACTGAAACACACGCGAGAAAGCCGCCCGACCTGCAATTCTCCGGTGCAGAGCGGGCGGATTAGTCTCGACGATTCGTTCGCAATGAAGAAATCGCCCAAGGTTTCACTGATGTCCAGAAAAAATGAAAATGCGCGGTGGAAATTTCATTCTCGGCGATGGGATCAGAGAACGCGCTGGAGATCGGCAATCAAGTCGGCCGGGTCCTCGAGTCCAACCGAGAGGCGAAAGACGCCTGCGCCGGCCCAGTCGCGATAGGCCCGGGCGGAGCGGCCAGTCAGGCTGAACGTGTCGTCGATCATCGATTGCGTCGGTAGCCAGCAGATCAGGGTGCGATGGTGGCCGAGCGAGACCGCGTAGTGGATGATCGCCAGTTCCTTGGCCATGCGCCGCGCGGTCGCCTCGCCGTCGCCCTTTACCTGGAAGGCCAGCATTCCCGAGAAGTTCGCCATCTGCCGGCGCGCCAGCGCGTGCTGCGGGTGGCTGGGCAGGCCGGGGTAGCTGACGCGGGCGACGGACGGGTGCGCCTCCAGCGCCTCGGCGACGGTGGTGGCGGTCTGCTCGTGCGCGGCCATGCGGAGCGGCAGCGTCGCGGCGCCCCGCGCGATCAGCCAGGCGTTGAACGGGCTGAGGACGCCGCCGTAGTGCACCACCGCCTCGCTGACCAGCGGACGGATGAGCCTTGCCGCCCCGCAGACCAAGCCGCCGACCGCGTCGCCGTGGCCGCCGATGTACTTGGTCGCCGAGTGCATGACGTAGTCGGCGCCGAGCGCCAGCGGGTTGCAGCCGACCGGCGAGGCAAAGGTGTTGTCGACCGCCACCCGGGCGCCGGCCTCGCGGGCGATGGCGGCGACCCCGGCGATGTCGGTCAGGCGCATCAGGGGATTGCTGGGCGTGTCCACGAAGACCAGCTTCGTCTCGGGGCGCATCGCCTCGCGCAGCTGGTCGAGGTCCGAGAGGTCGACCTTGCTGACCGCGACGCCCATGCGGGGCAGGGTGTCGCGGGCGAATTCCGAGATGCCGGCATAGCAGACGTCCGAGACGACCAGATGGTCGCCCTGGCCGAGCTCGGACAGCAGGATCGCCGCGCCGGCGGCCATGCCGCTGGCGAAGGCGGCGGCGTCCTCGGCGCCTTCCAGCGCTGCGATCTTGACCTCGAGCTGGCGCACCGTCGGGTTCGACCAGCGGGTGTAGACATAGGGGCTTTCGGGCGTCAGCTCGTAGGCGGAGAAGCCGGCGGGCTCGTCGGTGACGAAGGTCGAGGACATGACGATGTTGGGGCTGGAGGCCCCGGTCGCCGGGTCCGGAGTCTCGCCCGCGTGGATTGCCAGCGTGCGCGGCCCGACCGCGCCGGTATCGAGTGCCTTCGCCACGGGATGCTCCCTATCTGCAATGCCGGTGTCGGCGCCCTCTCTGGCGCGCCGCCGGGCGGGCGGTCAAGGGCGGTGGGAGCGAGCCGGAAGGGTCGTCTGAGGATGGTCTCACGCATGAGAAAGTCGCCAACCCATTGTCGGGTCGGGGAAACCAAAAGATGGAATCCCGATCTTGACCGGCGTTACCGGGCGGAAAGCGGGTTCGAGACCTCGACGAGGTTGCCGTCCGGGTCGCGGAAATAGACCGACATCAGCGGTCCCGTGGCGCCGGTCTTGCGCACCGGGCCCGCCTCGACGGCGACGCCGACGCTTTCCAGATGCGCGGCGACCTCGGCGACCGGCATGTCGGTCAGCAGGCAGAAATCGCCCGAGCCGGCCGTCGCCAGCCGGGCGCGGGGCGAGAACTCGCGGCCGACCTCGTGCAGGTTGATCTTCTGGGCACCGAAGGTCAGGGCGGTGCGTTGCTCGGGGCCGAACACCTCGACGCCGAACCCGAGCGCCCGGGCGTAGAAGGCGCAGGTCGCCTCGATGCTGGCGACGGTCAGCACGAAGTGATCGATCGAGCGGATCACGGGCGCGGCCATGCTGAAGGGGTAGGGCGGCGGCGCGCGGCGCACAAGCGGCTTTGCGCCGCCACTGCTGCGCCGTCGCTCGTGCTGGCATCGCGGCGCCCGAACCTGTCGCTGCGAGCCTGCGCGGGGTCGCGATCCCCCTATGCCGGCCGGCCGATTCCGATTATGGCTCGGGCGGGGTTTCGGGAGATGGCCGATGCGCGGCTACAGCGCATTGCGGGTGTTATGGGAAGGGCTGCGCGGCAACACCGGCTGGCAGCGCGCCTGGCGCGACGCCGAGCCGAAGCCGCGCTACGATGTCGTCATCATCGGCGCCGGCGGGCACGGCCTGGCCACGGCCTATTACCTTGCGAAGAACCACGGGGTGAGGCGCGTCGCCGTTCTGGAGCGCGGCTGGCTGGGCCTGGGCAATTCCGGGCGCAACACGACCATCGTGCGCTCGAACTACATGATGCCGGGCAACACCGAGCTCTACGAGCACTCGCTGAAGCTGTGGGAGAACCTGAGCCACGCGCTGAACTACAACGTGATGTTCAGCCAGCGGGCGCATGTGAACCTGGTGTTCTCGCCGGGCCACCGCGACGCGCTGGCCCGGCGCTATAACCTGATGCGCACCAACGGCATCGACGGCGAGTGGTGGGGACTGGAGAGGCTGAGGCGCGAGATCCCGATCCTGAACTACTCGGACGACATCCGCTATCCGATCGAGGGTGCCTTCGTGCAGCCGCGCGCCGGCACGGCGCGCCACGACGCCGTCAACTGGGGCTTTGCGCGGGCGGCGGACGCGCTGGGCGTCGACATCGTCGAGCAATGCGAGGTGACGGACTTCATCCACGAGGGCGGGGCAGTGACCGGCGTCAACACGACGCGCGGCGAGATCAGGGCCGACAAGGTGGCGATCTGCGTCGCCGGGTCGACCTCGACGCTGGCGGGCAAGGCGGGGCTTGGGCCGCTGCCGATCGAGAGCCACAAGCTGCAGGCCTATGTCACCGAGCCGCTGAAGCCTATCGTCAACCACGTCATCGTCTACGGCTACGGGCACGGCCACTACTACATCAGCCAGTCGGACAAGGGCGGGCTGGTCTTTGGCGGCGACATCGACATGTACAACTCGTACGCGCAGAAGGGGAACCTGCCCGTCTATACCGACGTCATGGGCTGCACGATGAACGTCCTGCCGCTGGCCGGCCGCCTTCGCGTGCTGCGGCAATGGGCGGGCGTCGTCGACATGTCGATGGACGGCTCGCCCTTCATCACCAGGACCGAGGTGCCGGGGCTCTACCTGAACGCCGGCTGGTGTTATGGCGGCTTCAAGGCGATCCCCGGCAGCGGCTGGGCATTCGCGCACACCATCGCCAATGACGAGCCGCACTGGTCGAACCGCCTGCTGACGCTGGACCGCTACCGCGAGGGCCGGCAGATCGACGAGACCGGGGGCGGCCCCGTGCCGAAGCACCATTGAGCGGGGGCAGCGCATGACCGGCGAGGTGATTTCGCGGCTGGCCGATCTGCCGAACCTGGCCTCCGAGCCGGGCGCCGTCATGCGCCGCTTTGGCGGCAGGCAGGCGATGCTGCAGGAGGCGCATCTGCCGAAGGGCTCGCGCTTCGAGCCGCACAGCCACCACAACGAGCAGATCGTGCTGGTGCTGGAAGGCCGCATCCGCCTGGACATCGGCGAGCCGGCCGGCCGGCAGCGGTCGGTCGAGATGGGGCCGGGCGATCTGCTGCTGTTGCCGCCGCACCTGCCGCATGGCGGCGAGGCGCTGGAGGACTGCCGGCTGCTCGACCTTTTCAGCCCGCCGCGCACCACGGTGCTGGGCGAGCCGGAGCCCGGCCCGGAGAGTGGCCCGGAGACTGGCTCGGAGATGGCCTCGGAGACGGGCGCATGATCCGCATTCCGTGCCCGTTCTGCGGCGTCCGCGACCATGCCGAGTTCACCTACGAGGGCGATGCGAGCGTCGTCTACCCGGACCTCGACGGCTCGGAGGAGGCGTGGTTCGCCGCCGTCTTCCTGCGCGACAACCCGCGCGGGGCGCATAAGGAATACTGGCGCCACCTGCACGGTTGCGGCGCGTTCCTGGTCGTCGAGCGCGACACCGTCACGCACGCCATCGGCGACGTGACGCTGGCGCATCCCGGCATGGCGCGGGTGGTCGAATGAGCGGCTATCGCCTGCCGACGGGCGGCCGGATCGACCGCGGCCGCAACGTCACCTTCACCTGGGACGGCACGCGCCATGTCGGCTGCCCGGGCGACACGGTTGCCTCGGCGCTGCTGGCGCATGGCGAGCGCGTGCTGGGGCGGTCGTTCAAGTATCACCGGCCGCGCGGCGTGATGACAGCCGGCATCGAGGAGGGCGGCGCGCTGGTGACGCTGGGCCGCGGCGCCGACCGCATCCCGAACGTCAAGGCGACGCAGGCCGAGATCCATGACGGGCTGGAGGTCAGCGGCCAGAACGCCTGGCCCTCGGTCAGCGCGGGACCTGATCGGCGCCGTGAACAACCTGCTGGGCCGGTTCTTCGGCGCGGGGTTCTACTACAAGACCTTCTTCGGCGTGACCGGGCGCGGCACGCGCGAGTGGATGTTCTTCGAGCGCTTCATCCGCCGCGCAGCCGGCATGGGCACGCCCAGCGACCGCGCCGACCCGGACGAGTACGAGATCGTCAACGACCATTGCGACGTGCTGGTCGTCGGCTCGGGCCCCGCCGGGCTGGCGGCGGCCGGCGCGGCGGCGGCGGCCGGGCTGGACGTCGTGCTGGCCGAGCAGGATTTCGTGCTCGGGCGGGTCGATCGCCAACGGGCTGGAGGCGACCATCGGCGGCAAGCCGGCCGAGGGCTGGCTGGCGGAGCGGGTCTCGGCGCTGGCGGCGGCGGGCGTGCGGATCTGGACGCGCACGACGGCGTTCGGGCTGTACGACCACGGCGTCGTCGGGCTGCTCGAGCGCGTCACCGACCACATGGCCGAGCCGGGGCACCTGCCGCGCGAGCGGTTCCGCATCCTGCGCGCGCGGCGCATCGTGCTGGCGACCGGCGCCATCGAGCGGCCCTTCGTCTTTGGCGCCAACGACCGGCCGGGGGTGATGCTGGCCTCGGCGGCGGCGACCTATGTGGGGCGCTTCGGCGTGGCGCCGGGGCGACGCGCGGTGGTCGCGACGAACAACGACAGCGCCTATCGCGCACGCCGCCGTGCTGGCGCGGGCCGGGATCGAGACGCTGCTGCTGGACTGCCGCGAGCGGCTGCCCGACGGCGGCGGCCGAGGCCGCGCGGGCCGCCGGGGTCACGCTCCGCGCCGGAGCGGCGCCGGTCGAGGTGCGCGGCGGGTCGGGTGTGCGCGGGCTGGACATCGGCCGGCGCAGCGGCGACGGCTGGGTCGCCGAGGATCGGGTGCCCTGCGACGTCGTCGGTGTCTCGGGCGGCTGGACGCCGGTCGTCAACCTCGCCTCGCATCGCGGGCTGCGGCCGGTCTGGGACGAGGCGCTGTCGGCGTTTCTGATCGGCGATACCGGGATCGAGCCGGTGGCGCTGGCGGGCGCCGCGGCCGGCCAGTTCACCGAGCGCGCCGCCGTCAAGGGCGGCGAGCGGGCCGGCGACGAGGCCGTGAAGGCGATCACCGGCAAGCGCCGCCGCGCCAGGCTGCCGGGCCCGGATGCCGGCTGGGAGCAGCCGCTGGAGCCGCTTTGGGAGGTCGTCGACCCGGGGCGCCACGCGAAGGGCTTCGTCGATCCGCAGAACGACGTGACGGCCGACGACGTGCGCCTGGCGCACCGCGAGGGCTTCGTCGCGGTCGAGCACCTCAAGCGCTACACGACGCTGGGCATGTCGACCGACCAGGGCAAGTTCGGCAATGTCGTGGGCTTGGCGCTGATGGCGCAGGCGACCGGGCGGACGATCCCGGAGACGGGCACGACGACCTTCCGCCCGCCCTTCACCCCCGTCTCGATCGGCGCGCTGGCGGGGACCGAGCGCGGCCGGCACTGGCGCCCGACACGGCACACGCCGATGCGCGCCGAGCACGAGGCGCTGGGCGCCGCCTTCGTCGACGCCGGGTTCTGGGAGCGGAGCTGGTACTACCCGCGCGCCGGCGAGACGATGGCCGTCGCCGCCCGGCGCGAGACGGTCGCGGTGCGCAGCACGGTCGGCATGGTCGACGTCTCGACGCTGGGCAAGATCATGGTGCAGGGGCCGGACGCAGGCGAGTTCCTGAACCGCGTCTACTCCAACGCCTTCGCGAAGCTGCCCGTCGGCAGCGCGCGCTACGGGCTGATGCTGCGCGACGACGGGATCGTCTTCGACGACGGCACGACATGGCGGCTGAGCGAGACCGATTGGTTCATGACGACGACGACGGCCAATGCCGGGCGGCGTCATGCTGCACCTGGCCAACCTGCTGCAGACCCGCTGGCCGGAGCTGCGCGTCCACGTCACCTCGGTCTCGGATCACTGGGGCGGGGTCGCAGTCGCCGGGCCGCGCGCCCGCGCGATGCTGGAGGGCGTCTGCCCGGACATCGACTTCTCGGACGGGGCGTTCCCCTTCATGGGGGTCCGCCAGGGGCACATGCGCGTCGGCGACGGCGAGATGATCCCGGTCATGTCGGCGCGGCTGTCGTTCTCGGGCGAGATGGCCTGGGAGGTCATGTGCCCTGCCGACTTCGCCCCCGCGATGTGGCAGGCGCTGCTGATGCGGCTGCGCGCCGAGGGGGGCATGCCCTACGGGCTGGAGGCGCTGGACTGCCTGCGGGTCGAGAAGGGGCACGTGACGGGGCGCGAATTGGACGGGCGGACGACGGCGCATGATGTGGGCCTCGGCGGCATGGCGTCGACGAAGAAGGACTATGTCGGCCGCGTGCTCGCCGGTCGGCCCGACCTTGTCCGCGCGGACCGGCCGCGGCTGGTCGGGCTGGTGCCGGTCGAGCCGGGCGCGCGCTTCCGCGCCGGCTCGGTGCTGCTGCCGGATGCCGAGGCGACCGGGCACGGGCTCGGCTGGGTCAGTTCCATTGCCGACAGCCCGGCGGTCGGCCAGAGGATCGGGCTCGGCTTCGTTGCCGGCGGGCTGGCCGAATGGGAGGGCCGCGAGATCGTCGCCGCCAGCCCGGTCGACGGCCAGTCGGTGCCGGTGCGGGTGGTGTCGCCGCACTTCTTCGACCCGGACGGGGGGCGGATGCATGGCTGAGCGCGCCTCTCCCTTCGCCGCACCTGTCACGGGCGAGCGCGCCGGCGTCCGGCTATCGGCCCTGCCGCGCGGCTCGCTCTGGCAGGTCTCCTGCTGGCCCGAGACCTACGAGGCGGTGCGCGACGAACTCGCCGGGGCGCTGGGCTGCGCCGCGCCGCCGCCGGGCCGCGTCTCGGCCGGTGCCCCGGATTCCGGGGGCGATCGCCTGCTGGTCCGCGTCGAGCCGCTGAAATGGTGGGTGCTCGGCCCGGACGGGGCGGAGTGTCCGCTGACACCGGACCCCGGGCAGGGCGCCTGGCTGGACATGTCCCATGACCAGGCCGGCATCGCCGTCGAGGGCGAGCACGCCGCCGAGCTGCTGAAACGCCTCGTCCCCATCGACCTGCGCGAGCGGGCGTTGCCGGACCTGTCCTTTGCCACGACGCTGGCGCACCACATGATCACGCGCGTCCTGCGGCAGGACCTTTACGGCACGCCCTGCTACCGGGTGATGGTCATGCGCTCCTATGCCGACGACCTGCGCCAGATCCTGGCGCACCACCTGGCGCATTTCGGCTGAGAGGAGGGGCGGGCGACGTTGATCACGATCTGCCGGTTCCGCAACCTGCTGAAGGCGGCAGGGCTGGTGGATGCGCTGGATGCCGAAGTGAGCGCGCAGATCCATCGGGCGGGATGATGGTGAAGTCGGGCGCGCTGGGCGACACCTCGCGGCCGCGCCGGAAGGTCGTTCGCAACAGGCTGATCTGCCGCATGCGGAGCGGGGTCGAGCGGTGCTTCGAAGGGGCGCCAAGGCCTCGGCCGGATGTGCTATTGCGGGCTGGCGGCGAACGCGCTCCACAGCGACCTGGTCGCCATCGCCAAAAACCTGCGGCTCGCCGCGGCGTCGGGGTGAATGTGCGTCTCCCGCCGCCCGGCCCGACGCAATCCCCCGCGCCAAGACCCGGTTCTCCGGAAGGGCATACGCCTGAACGCCAAGCGGGCAAGAACGCTATACCCGAAAGCATCGATCACTCGCGAAGGTCTCGCGCAATCGGGATCATTCCGGGATGTGATACAGATGCCCTTCCACGCGGTGGGCGGGAGCGTGACGGCAGGGCATCCGCGGGGATGACGGGTCTCGACCGCTGTGACGCCCGTCGGGGCAGCCCGCGTCCGCGCGTCGGGCGGCCCGCATCGGCCCGGGAGGCGGTGGCGGGTGCGTTGCGGGCGGGCATTGTCGGTCCGGGGGGCGTCGCCTGCCCGAAACCGGGCGCCGGCATGGCTGCGTCCCGGTTGTGGCACGGTGGCGTTGCCGGCCGGGAACGCGGGGATTGTCGGTCGCCCCGTGCGTTGCGGCCCGGCCCGGCGGTGCGGGACGGTCGCCTTCGGCTACTGCCCTGCCGGGTGGATTTCCCAGACGATCTGGACGTTTGCCGAGACGGTGGTCTGGCCGCGCTCGATGGGGACGGGGGCGGATTCGGCGCGGGCGGCCATGGCGTACATCGGCACCGGGCCGCCGCCGCCGCTTTCGTTGATCGACTGGATGTCGCCGAGCTGCACGCCGGCCGCCTGCGCGTAGACGCGGGCCTTGCGGAGCGCGTCCTCGACGGCTTTCGCGCGGGCCTGGTCGGCGACCTCGGTATCGTCCTCGAGGCCGAATTCGAGGCCGTCGATGCGGTTGGCGCCGCTGCCGACCGTCGCGTCCAGCACCGTGCCCATGCCGTCGAGATCGTGGATGCGCGCCACCACCTGGTTGGTCGCCTGGTAGCCGACGATCTTTGGCCCCTCGCGGCGCTGGAAGGTCGTCTCGTCGTAGACCGGCGAGACCGAGAAATTGCTGGTCTGGATGTCCTTCGCCTCGATGCCGTTCTGCTTGAGCGTGTCGATGATGCGCTCAGCCGAGGCGTTGTTCGCGGCGACGGCGGCAGCGGCGGTGTCGGCGCGCGTCTCGACGCCGATGCGCATCGTCGCCATGTCGGGCGCGACCGAGACATGGCCGCTGCCGGAGACGCTGAGCGTCGCCGGCGGGCGGTTGTGCTGCATCTCGGGCGATTGCGCGAGCGCCGGGGCGGCCAGCGCCAGCGCGGCGGTGAAGACGAGTGTGCGGAGCATGTGCGACCTCAGAAAAATGCCTGCAGCCCGGTCTGAGCACGGCCGAGGATCAGGGCGTGCACGTCGTGCGTGCCCTCGTAGGTGTTCACCGTCTCGAGGTTCACGAGATGCCGGATCACGTGGAACTCGAGGCTGATGCCGTTGCCGCCGTGCATGTCGCGGGCCATCCGTGCAACGTCCAACGCCTTGCCGCAGTTGTTCCGTTTCACGATCGAGATCATTTCCGGCGCGGCCTGGCCCTCGTCCATCAGGCGGCCGACGCGGAGGCTGCCCTGGAGGCCGAGAGCGATCTCGGTCTGCATGTCGGCGAGCTTCTTCTGGAAGAGCTGGGTCTGCGCCAGCGGGCGGCCGAACTGCTTGCGGTCGAGGCCGTACTGGCGCGCGGCGTGCCAGCAGAACTCGGCGGCGCCCATCGCACCCCAGGAGATGCCGAAGCGGGCGCGGTTGAGGCAGCCGAACGGGCCCTTGAGGCCCTCGACGTTCGGCAGGAGCGCGTCCTCGCCGACCTCGACGCCGTCCATGACGATCTCGCCGGTGATCGAGGCGCGGAGGCTCATCTTCTTTTCGATCTTCGGCGCGCTGAGGCCCTTGGTGCCCTTCTCCAGCACAAAGCCGCGGATGGCGTTGTCGTGCTCTTCGGACTTGGCCCAGACGACGAAGACGTCGGCGATGGGGCTGTTCGAGATCCACATCTTCGAGCCGTTCAGCACGTAGCCGCCCTGCACCTTCGTCGCGCGGGTCTTCATGCTGCCAGGGTCCGAGCCGGCATCGGGCTCGGTCAGGCCGAAGCAGCCGACCCACTCGCCGGTGGCAAGCTTCGGCAGGTATTTCTTGCGCTGCTCCTCGGAGCCGTAGGCGTGGATCGGGTACATCACCAGCGAGGACTGCACCGACATCATCGAGCGGTAGCCCGAATCGCAGCGCTCGACCTCGCGCGCGACCAAGCCGTAGCTGACGTAGTTGGCGCCGACGCCGCCGTATTCCTCGGGGATGGTGACGCCGAGCAGGCCGAGCTCGCCCATCTCGGTGAAGATCGCGCGGTCGGTCTTCTCCTCGGCGAACGCCTCCAGCACGCGCGGCATCAGCTTGTCGTCGACATAGGCGCGGGCGGTGTCGCGGATCATCCGCTCCTCGTCCGACAGCTGCTGTTCGATGAGGAACGGGTCGTCCCAGTGGAATGTCGGCTTGGACGTTATGGCGGATTGCTTGTTCATGGCTGTCTCCGGCGGCGGGGATCGCGGCGAGTCTAGCACAGCTAGTCCGGGACGGGGCCGCGCGCAAACCGGAAACGGGCGCGCGCCATTGAAGCGCCGCAAAGGCATGGGTAGACTCGGTCCATGACAGCATTTCCTGCCAGGGCGCTGTGGCCGGGGCGCGAGCGGGCGCCGGTGCTGCGTGTGTGCATCGCGTTGATGACGGCGCCGGGCATCGTCGCCTCGGTGTTGTCGTTGTTTGCCTTCCTGGTCGCCGGCATGACCGAGCGGACCGTCGACGGCGTGCTGCGCGTCACGCTGGACGCGGCAGCGACCCTGTCGGCGCTGGTCTTCGCGTTCACGCTGACCTTCGGGCTGGCCGGCGTCGCCCTGCTGTGGCGGATGGGCTGGCGCGGCATCATGGCCTGGGCCTGGGTGGGCGCGGCGGCGGGGACGCTGGGGGGGCTGCTCTTCAGCGCGGCGAGCATGCCGGCGGTGCATCCGCCGTTGGTCGCCGCCTTCGCGGTGACCGGCTGGTCGCTGTTCCTGCTGATCCGGCTGTTCGCCGGGGTGCGGGCAGGAGCGCGGACGGGTGGAATGACGGGCGTTGCCCGGGCCGGGCCGGTCAGCCTTCGATCGCCCTGACGGCCGGGGACCGGCGACGCCAGATCGCGCGGCGGTCGGGACCGGTCGCCTGCATCGCCAGCACGACCGCCATGTTGTTGAAGCCCGGCAGGCCGCCCAGCACGTCGAGCAACGCTTCGGCGTTGGCGGCGCCGGCCGGGATCGAGAGGCGCTGGCCGTCCTCGTCCGTCAGCTCCCACCGCGCATCGGCGGAGAAGGCGCTGCCGGCGTCGTGCAGGATGTCGACGCGGACCAGCGCGTCTATGGCGACAGTGGCGCCGCCATGCGGGCCGAGATAGCTGATGCGGCCCTCGCGCACGCTGACGACGCCGGGGCCGGCGCGGGCGCTCTGGCGCGAGACCAGCGCGCGCTCGGCGGTGCCGAGGGCGGCGAAAGCCGCCAGCGCGCCCGGCACGAGGAGCGCGAGGCCGATCCAGTCGCCGCCGCCGACGAGCGAGACGCCCTTCCACAGGAACGCGCCGGCCAGCGCCGCGTAGAAGGCCGGCTCGGCGTAGCGGGCGAGCGCCGCCACCGCCTCCGGCCGGAGGAAGCTCATCTCCAGTCCCCCAGCACGCTCTGCCAGAGGGTCAGGGCGGCCACGGCCGCCGTGTCGGCGCGCAGGATGCGCGGTCCGAGCGAGACCGGGTTGGCCAGCGGCATCTTGCGCAGGCTGAGTGCCTCGTCGGGCGAGAAGCCGCCCTCGGGGCCGATCAGCACCGCCCAGGGGCCGGGGTCGGCGCGGCGAAGCACCTCGGCCGCGGGCGGGCGGGGGCCGGTCTCGTCACAGAACAGGATCTGCCGGTCGTCCGGCCAGTCGGCCAGCAGGGTCTCCAGCGGCAGCGGCTCGGCGATCTCGGGGACCGAGACGAGGCCGCACTGCTCTGCCGCCTCGATGGCGTGGGCGCGCAGCCGGTCGGTGTTGACGCGCTCGGAGCTGGTGTTGCGCGTGAAGATCGGCACGACCCGTCGGCAGCCGAGCTCGCACGCCTTCTCGGCGATGAAGTCGGTACGGGCCTTCTTGATAGGCGCGAACAGCAGCCAGAGGTCGGGCGGCTCGGTCTGGGCGCGGCTCTGCTCGCTGCAGCGCAGCCGCCCGGCGCGGCGGTCGGCGGCGGTGACCTCGGCCAGCCACTCGCCGTCGCGGCCGTTGAAGACGCGAACGAAATCGCCCGGCTCACGGCGCATGACGCCGAAAAGATAGTGCGCCTGCTCGCGCCCCAGCGCGACGTCCGCGCCTGCGGCCAGATCGGCCGTCACATGGAGCCTGATTTTCGCGTCCGGCTGTGTCATAAGCCCGTCCCGTGATGCAGGCACCTGATAACAGCGCGATGGCCGCGGATGGAAGGGTCCGGGACGCGGTCCCGCGCAACTGGGTCGATGGCGCGGCGCCGCCCTGGTCGCGTCCCTGGCTGCGACTGAGCCGGGCCGACCGGCCGATCGGCACCTGGCTGCTGCTGATTCCGTGCTGGTGGGCGGTGGCGCTGGCGGCGATCGCCCTCGGCTGGGAGTGGCGCGACCTGTGGCTGTTCGCCGGCTGCGCCATCGGCGCCTTTTTGATGCGTGGCGCCGGCTGCACCTGGAACGATATCACCGACCGGAAGATCGACGCCGAGGTGGCGCGGACGCGCTCGCGGCCGCTGCCCTCGGGGCAGGTCACGCCGATGGGCGCGCTGGGCTGGGGCGTGGCGCAGTCGCTGGCGGCCTTCCTGATCCTGTTGAGCTTTGGCTGGCCGGCGATCGGCTGGGGCGTCGCCTCGCTGGCGCTGGTCGCGGTCTATCCCTTCGCCAAGCGGTTTACCTGGTGGCCGCAGGTCTTCCTGGGGCTCGCATTCAACTGGGGGGCGCTGCTGCTGTGGGTCGCCAAGGCGGGCGGGATCGGCCTCGCGCCGGTGCTGCTGTACCTGGCGGGGATCGCCTGGACGCTGCACTACGACACGATCTATGCGCACCAGGACCGCGAGGATGACGAGTTGGTCGGCGTGAAGTCCACGGCGCGGCTGTTCGGCGAGGCGACGAAGCCGATGCTGTGGCTGTTCACCGGCCTCGCCATGGCGCTGGCGGCGCTGGCGGCGCTGGCAGCCGGCGGCGGCTGGCCGGCGATGATGGGGGTCGCGGCCTTTGCCGGACATCTGTCGTGGCAGGTGCTGGCGCTGGACATCGACGATCCCGAGCAGTGCCTGGGGCTGTTCCGCTCGAACCGGACGGCCGGGCTGGTGCTGCTGGCCGGGCTGCTGCTCGACAGCGCGATCTGAGCCGATCGGGGGCGCGGCGCGCCATCCCCTTGCACGTCGGGCCCATTGCGCTCGGGTCGGATTCCCGTCATCTAGACGGCTGAATTCCGCGCCAGCGAGCAACGACCGCCAGCGAGATGCCGGCAGGAGCTTTCGGGCGCCATCAGGTCAGGACAGGGGGCCCAGCCATGACGATTACCGTCGGAAACGATACTTCAAAGACCCGCCGCGAGCTTGAGGCGGGCGGCAGGAAGGTCGCCTACTACTCGATCGAGGCCGCCGAGCAGGCGGGGCTGGGCAGCTTTGGCCGGCTGCCCGCCGTGCTGAAGGTCGTTCTGGAGAACATGCTGCGCTTCGAGGACGGCAAGAGCGTCACGCAGGACGACATCCGCGCCTTCAGCGAGTGGGCCGAGAAGGGGGGCAAGAACCCGCGCGAGATCGCCTATCGGCCGGCGCGCGTGCTGATGCAGGACTTCACCGGCGTCCCGGCGGTGGTGGACCTGGCGGCAATGCGCGACGCCATGGTGGCGCTGGGCGGCGATCCGGAGAAGATCAACCCGCTGAACCCGGTGGACCTCGTCATCGACCACTCGGTGATGGTCGACGAGTTCGGCACGCCGCGCGCCTTTCAGCTGAACGTCGATCGCGAGTACGAGCGGAACCTCGAGCGCTACCAGTTCCTGAAATGGGGGCAGAGCGCGTTCGACAACTTTCGCGTCGTCCCGCCGGGAACGGGCATCTGCCACCAGGTGAATCTGGAATACCTCAGCCAGACGGTATGGAGCGACAAGGACCAGAACGGCGTCGAGGTCGCTTATCCCGACACGCTGGTCGGCACCGACAGCCACACCACGATGGTCAACGGCATGGCCGTGCTGGGCTGGGGCGTCGGCGGCATCGAGGCCGAGGCGGCGATGCTGGGCCAGCCGATCTCGATGCTGATCCCCGAGGTCGTCGGCTTCCGGCTGACCGGCGCTCTGAGGGAGGGCGTGACGGCCACCGACCTGGTGCTGACGGTCACGCAGATGCTGCGCAAGCACGGCGTCGTCGGCAAGTTCGTCGAGTTCTACGGCGACGGCATGGACCACCTGCCGCTGGCCGACCGCGCGACGATCGGCAACATGGCCCCCGAGTACGGCGCGACCTGCGGGTTCTTCCCGATCGACCAGGAGACGCTGCGCTACATGGAGGTCACCGGCCGCGATAAGGCGCGCATCGCGCTGGTCGAGGCCTATGCCAAGGCCAACGGCATGTGGCGCGGCAAGGACTACGACGCGGTCTATTCCTCGACGCTGGAGCTGAACCTCGGCGACGTGGTGCCCTCGCTGGCGGGGCCGAAGCGGCCGCAGGACAAGGTCGCTCTGGACAACGCCGCGCCTGCCTTCGCCAAGGTCGTCGCCGACTACCGCGGCGGCGGGGCTGCGAAGAAAACGGCGGTGCCGGGCGAGGACTACAAGATCCACGACGGCTCGGTGGTGATCGCGGCGATCACGTCCTGCACCAACACCTCGAACCCCTACGTGATGATCGGCGCCGGGCTGGTGGCGCGCAAGGCGCGCGCGAAGGGGCTGACGCGCAAGCCCTGGGTCAAGACCTCGCTGGCGCCGGGCAGCCAGGTGGTCAGCGAGTACCTGGACAAGGCCGGGCTGACCGAGGACCTGAACGCCATCGGCTTCAACCTGGTCGGCTATGGCTGCACGACCTGCATCGGCAACTCTGGCCCGCTGCCGGAGAACATTTCCAAGGCCGTGCACGACGCCGACCTGGTGGCGTGCTCGGTGCTGTCGGGCAACCGCAACTTCGAGGGCCGCGTGAACCCGGACGTGCGGGCGAACTACCTGGCCTCGCCGCCGCTGGTCGTCGTCTACGCGCTGGCCGGCGACATGAACATCGACGTGACGACCGAGCCGCTGGGCCAGGACCAGGACGGCAACGACGTCTTTCTGAAGGACATCTGGCCGACCCAGAAGGAGATCGCCGATCTCGTGCACCGGACCGTGACGCGCGAGGCCTTCCTGTCGAGATATGCCGACGTCTTCGCGGGCGACGAGCGCTGGCGCGCGATCGAGGTCAAGGGCGGGCTGACCTATACTTGGCCGTCGACCTCGACCTATGTGCAGAACCCGCCCTATTTCGAGGGCATGGGGCCGGAGCCGGGCGAGATCACCGACGTCAAGGACGCCCGCGTGCTGGCGATGCTGGGCGACTCGGTGACGACAGACCACATCTCGCCGGCCGGCAGCTTCCGCAAGACCACGCCGGCGGGGCAGTACCTGGTCGAGCGCCAGGTGCCCGAGCGCGAGTTCAACAGCTATGGCGCGCGCCGCGGCAACCACGAGGTGATGATGCGCGGTACCTTCGCCAACATCCGTATCCGCAACGAGATGCTGACGGATGTCGAGGGCGGCTATACGAAAGGCCCCGAGGGCGAGCAGACCTCGATCTACGAGGCGGCGATGGAGTGGAAGCACAAGGGCGTGCCGCTGATCGTCATCGCCGGCAAGGAGTACGGCACCGGGTCGAGCCGCGACTGGGCGGCCAAGGGCACGGCGCTGCTGGGCATCCGTGCGGTCATCGCCGAGAGCTTCGAGCGCATCCACCGGTCGAACCTGGTCGGAATGGGCGTCATCCCGCTGGAGTTCACCGGCGGCATGGACCGGCACGGGCTGGATCTTAAGGGCGACGAGACGGTGACGATCACCGGGCTCGAGGGCACGGTCAAGCCGCGCCAGACGGTGAAGGCGGTGATCACCTACGGCGACGGCCGGACGAAGGAGATCGACCTGCTCTGCCGGATCGATACCGAGGTCGAGATCGCCTATGTCGAGAACGGCGGCGTGCTGCACTACGTGCTGAGGAGCCTGGCGAAGGCGGCCTGAGGGCGGCCGCGGTCGCCGCCGCCCGGCAGTGGCGTGGGCGGGCCCGGTCTGCCTCCGGCCCTCGCTTGGTGCCCGTGATGCGGCCGGCGCGACCCGGGCGGCGTCGGCGCCGGCGGATGCAAACGGGCGGCCGGGCGCCGGGGTCAAACCTTAAGAATTTCTTGCATCCGGGGCGCGGCGGGCCGACAGTCGCCCGCCGGCCGCAAGGATCCGGCGCGAGCCAACAGACCGGCCGAACGGGCCGGCGTCGGGGGATGTCACAACTTAACGAGGAGCTCTCATGTCGAGGACGATCATCAGGGACGGCGTTACGCGCCGCGGTCTCATGCAAGGGGCGGCGGCCGGGGCGCTGCTGCTGGGGACCGGAATGCGACCCGCGTTCGCGCAGGACGAGCCGAAGCGCGGCGGCACGCTGCGTGTCGGCAAGGGGCACGGCCAGACCTCGGACAGCCTGGACCCGGCGACTTGGGAGAGCGGCTTCATCATCGCGATGGGCTTCGCCATCTACAACCGCCTGACCGAGGTCGATGCCGACGGCAGCCTGATCCCCGAGCTCGCCGAGAGCTGGGAGGCGTCGAACGGCGCCGATACCTGGACCTTCAAGGTCCGCGACGCCAAGTTCCATGACGGTTCGAAGGTCACCGCCAAGGATGTCGCCGCCTCGTTCGACCACCACCGCGGCGAAGAGTCGAAATCGGCCGCAAAGCCACTGGTCGACCCGATCGCCGACATCAAGGCCAACGGCGACGACAGCGTCGTCTTCACGCTGAAGGAGGGCAACGCCGACTTCCCCTTCATCGTCTCGGACTACCACCTGGTGATCGGCAAGGCCGGTGACGACGGCAAGGTGAACTGGGAGGCGTCGAACGGCTCGGGCAGCTACGTGCTGGACAATTTCGAGCCGGGCGTGCGCTCCGACCTGAGCCGCTGGGAAGACAACTGGCGCAAGGACCGCGGCTGGTTCGACAAGATCGAGATGCTGGCGATCATCGACCCGGTGGCGCGCCAGAACGCGCTGATGACCGGCGCCGTCGATGCCATCGACCGCGTCGACGTCAAGACGGTCGAGCTCTTGAAGCGCAACCCGAACCTCGAGATCCTGTCGGTCAACGGCAACCAGCACTTCACCTTCCCGATGCGCTGCAACGAGAAGCCGTTCGACGACCACAACGTGCGCAACGCCGTGAAGTTCGCGGTCAAGCGGCAGGAGCTGGTCGACAAGATCCTGGCCGGCTATGGCGGCGTCGGAAACGACAACCCGATCACGCCGGCGATGCCGTTCTTCAACCCGAACCTGGCGCAGCGGGAATACGATCCCGAGAAGTCCAAGTGGTTCCTGAAGCAGTCGAACATGGACAGCGTCGACCTGACGCTCTACTCGGCCGACGCGGCGTTCGCGGGCGCGGTCGACGCGGCCGAGCTGATCTCGGCCTCGGCCAAGCCGGCCGGCATCAACATCACCGTCGAGCGGGCATCGAACGACGGCTACTGGTCGAACATCTGGAACGTGAAGCCATGGTCGGCGAGCTACTGGAGCGGCCGCCCGGTGCCCGACCAGATGTTCTCGACCGCCTACAAGTGCGGCGCGCCGTGGAACGAGACCGCCTGGTGCAACGACCGGTTCGACGAGTTGCTGGTCAAGGCGCGCGCCGAGCTGGACCCGGAGAAGCGCCGCGAGATGTACTGGGAGATGCAGGAGATCCAGTACGACGACGGCGGCGCGCTGCTGCCGATGTTCGCGGCCTGGGTGATGGCTCTGAACACCAAGCTGGGCCACGGCAAGATCGCCGCGAACTGGGATATGGACGGCGAGCGCTGGTCCGAGCGCTGGTGGTTCAAGAGCTGATCGGCCTCGCCGCGGCCTGACCGCGGCGCCGAGAGGGCGGGCGCCTGGCGCCCGACCCCGCCGGGCGGGCCGCCGGCCCGCCCGATCTGTCGTTCGGCCGGCCATCGGGGCCGGTCCTCGGGCCTGCATCCGATCCGCCGTCCCGAGAGGTTGCCCGCCACCCGTCGCGGGTAGCCGTGCGCCGGGATGGCCGCCCTTGCCGCCCTGGTGCGGCAACCCACCGCGGCATTGGTTCGGTCGGCCCGTTACCTGCCCTTGACAGCGGAATTCGCTCCGCTTACGTGACCCCTTGCCGGCTGTTAGCACTCGGCAGTGGTGAGTGCTAACAAGCTGCGTCAGAGTTGGGCGTGGCCGGTTACCGCTGCACCGAAACATCGCTGGAACGCAAAAGGGAGCATTCCAATGGACTTCACCCCCCTGCACGACCGTGTCCTGGTTCGCCGTATCGAAGGCGAGGAGAAGACGAAGGGCGGCCTGATCATTCCCGACAGCGCCAAGGAAAAGCCCCAGGAGGGCGAGGTCGTGGCCTGCGGCGAGGGCTCGCGCAAGGACTCGGGCGAGCTGATCCCGATGGCGGTCAAGGCCGGCGACCGGATCCTGTTCGGCAAGTGGTCGGGCACCGAGGTCAAGCTGGACGGTGAGGAGTACCTCATCATGAAGGAGAGCGACATCCTGGGCGTCCTGAGCGACAAGCGCGCCGCCAAGGCCGCCTGAGCCGGGTCCTCCGACAGGGCCGCTCTACCAACCGAAATTCCGATAGGAGAAGCAGAATATGGCTGCCAAGGACGTCAAGTTCCATTCCGACGCCCGCGACCGCATGCTGCGGGGCGTCAACACCCTCGCCAACGCGGTGAAGGTGACGCTGGGCCCGAAGGGCCGTAACGTCGTGCTCGACAAGTCGTTCGGCGCGCCGCGCATCACCAAGGACGGCGTCACCGTCGCCAAGGAGATCGAGCTTTCCGACAAGTTCGAGAACATGGGCGCGCAGATGGTGCGCGAGGTCGCCTCGCGGACCAATGACGAGGCCGGCGACGGCACCACGACCGCGACCATCCTGGCCCAGTCGATCGTCACCGAGGGCATGAAGGCGGTTGCCGCCGGCATGAACCCGATGGACCTGAAGCGCGGTATCGACAAGGCCGTCGCGTCGGTCGTCGCCGACATCAAGGCCGTCTCCCGCCCGGTCCGCGACTCGGACGAGGTCGCGATGGTCGGCTCGATCTCGGCCAATGGCGAGCGCGAGATCGGCCGTCAGATCGCCGAGGCGATGCAGAAGGTCGGCAACGAGGGTGTCATCACCGTCGAGGAGAACAAGGGCCTCGAGACCGAGACCGAGGTCGTCGAGGGCATGCAGTTCGACCGCGGCTACCTCTCGCCGTACTTCATCACCAACGCCGACAAGATGGTGGCCGAGCTCGAGGACGCGCTGATCCTGCTGCACGAGAAGAAGCTCTCGTCGCTGCAGCCGATGGTGCCGCTGCTCGAGACCGTCATCCAGTCGGGCAAGCCGCTGCTGATCATCGCCGAGGACGTCGAGGGCGAGGCCCTGGCGACCCTGGTCGTCAACAAGCTGCGCGGTGGCCTGAAGATCGCCGCCGTCAAGGCGCCGGGCTTCGGCGACCGCCGCAAGGCCATGCTGCAGGACATCGCGATCCTGACCGGCGGCCAGGTGATCTCGGAAGACCTGGGCATGAAGCTCGAGAATGTCGGCATGGACATGCTCGGCCGTGCCCGGAAGGTCCGGATCACCAAGGACGACACGACGATCATCGACGGCGCCGGCGAGAAGTCGGAGATCGAGGCCCGCGTCACGCAGATCCGTCAGCAGGTCGAGGACACCACCTCGGACTATGACAAGGAGAAGCTGCAGGAGCGGCTGGCGAAGCTCGCCGGCGGCGTCGCGGTCATCCGCGTCGGCGGCTCGACCGAGGTCGAGGTGAAGGAGCGCAAGGACCGCGTCGACGACGCGCTGAACGCCACCCGCGCCGCGGTGCAGGAGGGTGTGGTCCCGGGCGGCGGTGCCGCGCTGCTGCACGCCTCGAAGAAGCTGGCCGACATGAAGGGCGACAACGCCGACCAGAGTGCCGGCATCGCCATCATCCGCCGCGCCCTGCAGCAGCCGATCCGTCAGATCGCCGAGAACGCCGGCGTCGACGGCGCGGTGGTTGCCGGCAAGGTGCTGGAGAGCGACGATGTGCACTTCGGCTTCGACGCCCAGGACGAGCGCTATGGCGACCTGATGGAGTGGGGCATCATCGACCCGGCGAAGGTCGTGCGCACCGCCCTGGAGGATGCCGCGTCGGTGGCCGGCCTGCTGATCACCACCGAGGCGATGGTTGCCGAGAAGCCCGAGAAGAAGGGCGGCGGCGCCGGTGCCGACATGGGCGGCATGGGCGGCATGGGCGGCATGGGCGACATGGGCTTCTGAGCCTACGCCACCCACAAGCTTGCGAGGGACAGGAGGGCCGCGCCGCAGGGCGCGGCCCTTTTTCGTTCGCCGCCGGCGGTTTGGTCTCGGCGCATGCGACCAACCTGCTCTGCGCTTGCGGTCCTGCTTTGCTGCCATGCCGCGGCCGCGGAAGAGCCGCTCGATGGGCGCGTCACCTTCACGCTCCCCCCGCCCTGCCAGCGCCTGCCGGGGTCCTCCCCGGGTCCGGAGACGAGCGACTATTTCTGGCGCCCCGGCCTCGCCGCTGCAATTTCACGCGAGCCGGACCCCGGCGCATGGGACGATGTCTCGATTCCCTCGGCGATCGACGCCGAGGACGTGCTCGGCCAGTTCGTCCTCGCGGAGTTGGACGGGCCGCGCGGCGAGGAGGGGCGCCCGCGCTTCTTGTCTGGGCCGGGGCCGGGGCCGGGCGTCGTGGCGCTCTGGCGCGATCCCCGCACGGGCCTCTCGCAGTGGTGCCGGCGCCGCTGGAGGGTTCGCGTATCTGGATTGCCTTGGTTTCGGGGAAAAAACGATCTGCGCGGTGGCCCTGAGCCATTTCGAACTGGCGAAGGCGGAGCGTGCAATCGAGGAGCTGACGACGTCCCGCGACCCGGCGACGCTCACCGATCGAGAGCTCCTCGATCTGTGGCACGATGCCGGCATCGTCGATGTGCTGGAGGCGGTGATGCAGAGCCTCGAGTCATCGTCTGCGACGGGATGGTCGCCGAGAGGACCGAGAAGAAGGGCGCGGCGCCCGGTGCCGAGATGGGCGGCAGGGCCTTCTGATCCGTGCCAGCCGCGAGAGCGTCGAGGGGACGAGGGGCCGGAGTTCGGCAATCCTTTCCGCAATCCTTTCCGCAATCCTTTCGGCAACGATCCTTCGCTAACCTGTCGCTAATCGGATGAGCCCCCGGCATATCCCGTGCCGGCGGGGCGACACGCGCCGGGGCGCGCCAGGGCGGGGCGGGGCGCAGAGCCGCGTCTTCGGCGCATGTCGACGTCGGTCGGTGTGCTCGGCCGCGCCGGAAGCGAGGGGAGACAGGCTTGCACGAGGATGCGCGCCCGGCAGTCCATGGGGGCTCGTTCCGGATCGATCGACTTGAATGCGTCGGCTGCGGCTGGTGTGGTGTCGAGGAAGGCGGCTCTTTGCCAGTCGGGAGGGCGAGGCGGTCAGCCATGCTGCGGCGGCAGGCGCGGAGCGCGGCCGCCGCCATCAAGGTCGCGGTGAACTGCTGCGCAGACGCCGTCTGTTGCGAGGGAGACGACCCGCGGTGCCGGGCCGGCCGGCCGCGCGCGGACTGCGGCGAGAGTCTCGATTGCGATCGGAGGGCTGAGCTGGGCCGGGCGGTCCGGGATCGGCGGGGTCGGGCTCCACTTGCGAACGCGCGGCCCCGGCCCCAAGGATGGTGGCGATGCAGACGATTCTCGACCAGATCGCCCGCGAGGTCCGGCCGCTGGCGGCGAACGGCAAGGTCGCGGACTATATCCCGGCGCTGGCGCGGGCCGATCCGGGCCGATTCGCGCTGGTCGTGCGCACCGCCGAGGGCCGCGAGTTCGCCACCGGGGACGCCGACGAGCCGTTCTCGATCCAGTCGATCTCGAAGCTCTTCACGCTGGCGCTGGCGATGGAGTGGATCGACGCGGACGAGCTGTGGAACCGGGTCGGCCGCGAGCCGTCGGGGATGCGTTACAACAGCCTGATCCAGCTGGAGACCGAGCGGGGCGTGCCGCGCAACCCCTTCATCAACGCCGGCGCCATCGTCGTCGCCGACGCGCTGCTGCACCGGCGGCCGCAGATCGAGCAGACCTTTCGCGGCCAGATGCGCCTGCTGTCTGGCAACCCGGAGGTGCATTACGACGGCGAGGTGCACCGCTCGGAGATCGCGACCGGCGACCTGAACCGCGCCATCGGCTTCGTGCTGAAGGCCTATGGAAACCTGCGCGAGGACCCGCTGGCGGTGACGAACGCCTATTTCCGGTTCTGCTCGCTGGCCATGTCGGCGCGCGATCTCTGCCGCGCCGCGATGTTCCTGGTCGAGCCGCAGCCCGGCGAGGCGGCGCCGGCGGCCGGCCGGCACGCGCGGCGGTTGCGCGCCATCATGCGGACCTGCGGGCTCTACGACCAGTCGGGCGAGTTCGCCTATGATGTCGGGCTGCCGGGCAAGAGCGGGGTCGGCGGCGGCATCGTCGTCGTCCAGCCCGGCGCCTTTGCCGCCGTCGCCTGGTCGCCGCCGCTGGACCGCTACGGCAACTCGGTGGCGGCGCAGGCGGCGCTGGAGCAGCTGACGCACCACGTCTGCTGAAGGCGGGCTCAGTCGCCGTCCCGGTCCTCGGTGCGGATCGCCGCCAGGCTGTCGGTCATCTCGTCCAGGCTCATCGCGCCGGACTGCGCCACCCGCAGCAGCCGGCCGATGACCGCGTCCAGCCGCTGCACGCCCTCGCGGATGCCGATGGCGTAGTCGCTGCCGACATCGTCGCGCTGCGCCGACAGGTGCCGGCCGAGCATGTCGCCATAGCCCGAGATCGTGCGAACCGGCTGGGCCAGCTCCTCGGTGACGATGCGCAGGAGCGTGTCGCGCAGCCTCAGGGCCTTGGCGAGCTCGCAACCGCCGGCGGTCCGCTGCGTGATGTCGATAAGCACACCGCGCAGTTCGCGGCTGCCCTGGCCGTCATCGCGCACTTCGAGGATGTCGCGCACCCTGCGGACGCTGCCGGTGGCGTCGATCAGCCGGTACTGCAGCTCGTGGCTGCGCAGGTCGCGCCCCCGGGCGCAGCTGAAGGCGCGCGCCGAGGCGCGGTCGTCCGGGTGCAGATGCGCCTGGAGGAAGTCGGGACGGCGCCATTCCTCGCGCGGGAAGCCGAACACTTCCTCGGCATCGCCCGCGATCTCGACGACAGCCAAGCGTCACCGGGTCGAGCCGGTATGCGACGATGCTCGGCTCTCGGTCGCTGCGGGCGCTCCGCGTCCCGGGAACGCGAAACGCGTCGGTCATCCGGACATTTCCTCTCCCCGCAATGATCGAGGGGCAATTTTACGCCGCCATCCATAGCCTGTCGTTCCAATACGGGCACAGGCGCGAGCGTGAAAAAACCAAGCATGATTTCAGTCCGCGGCGCAAGGGGTCGCACTGGCGCCGGCTGGACAAACGCGTTAACGCTGGCGCGAACAGCGCACATTCCGGAGGACGTCATGCCGCACGACACCAAGCCGCTTTCCAATGCGCAGACGCGCGACATCGAAGCGCTGCTGCATCCCTACACGAACCCGGCCCAGCACCGCCGGGTCGGCGCGCACCTGATCGACCGCGGCGAGGGCATCTATGTCTACGACGAGGACGGCAAGCGCTTCATCGAGGGCATGGCGGGGCTGTGGTGCGCGGGCCTGGGCTTTGGCGACAAGGAGCTGATCGACGCCGCCAAGGCGCAGCTCGACCGGCTGCCCTATTACCACCTGTTCGGCGGGCGCACGCACCAGCCGGCGATCGAGCTGGCCGAGAAGATCAAGGACCTCTACCCCGTGCCGATGGCGCGCGTGTTCTACGGCTCGTCCGGGTCCGAGGCGAACGACACCCAGGTCAAGCTGATCTGGTACATGAACAACGGGCTGGGCCGGCCCGAGAAGAAGAAGATCATCGCCCGCAAGAAGGGCTATCACGGGATCACGCTGGTCGCGGCCTCGCTGACCGGCCTGCCGCTGAACCACAACTCGTTCGACGTGCCGTTCGCGTTCGCCAAGCACACGACGACCCCGCATTACTGGCGCGAGGGCCGCGACGGCGAGACCGAGGAGCAGTTCAGCCAGCGCCTGGCGAACGAGCTGGAGGAGCTGATCCTGGCCGAGGGGCCCGAGACGGTCGCCGCCTTCATCGCCGAGCCGGTGATGGGCGCGGGCGGCGTCATCGTGCCGCCGAAGGGATACTTCCCGGCGATTGGCAAGGTGCTGAAGAAGTATGACGTGCTGATGGTCGCCGACGAGGTGATCTGCGGCTTCGGGCGCACCGGCAACTGGTTCGGCACCGAGACCTTCGAGATCCCGGCGACCTCGGTCTCGATGGCCAAGCAGCTGACGGCGGCATACGCGCCCCTGTCGGCGGTGGCGATCAACGCCGAGATGGCGGAAGCGATCGAGGCCGAGGCGTCGCGCCAGCCGGTGCTGGGGCACGGCTTCACCTATGGCGGGCATCCGCTGGGCTGCGCCGTCGGCTGTGCGACTCTCGACATCTACAAGCGGCGCGACATGCTGGGCCACGTCCGCAAGGTGGCGCCAAAGTTCCAGGAAAAGCTGGCCAGCTTCCGCGACCACCCGCTGGTCGGCGAGGCCCGCGGCGTCGGCCTGATGGGCGCGATCGAGGTCGCGCCGAAGAACGGCAATCCGACGCCCTTCGCGACGCCGGGCAAGGTCGGCGCGCAGTTGATGGGCGAGCTGCTGAGCCGCGGCGTCATCACCCGCGCCATGGGCGACACGCTGGGCATCTGCCCGCCGATGATCATCACCGAGGACGAGATCGACGCGCTGTTCGAGCCGATGGAATCGGCGCTGGACGCGACGCACGCCTGGGCGAAGAAGGAGGGGCATATCGCCGCGTGAGGAGCCGATGAAGCAGGTCTTCGTCAGCGTCGGGGCGGCCGCGAACGCCGAGCAGGAGGCGTTCGTCGCCGCGGTCAGGGACCGCATCCGCAGCGCGGGCCTGGAGCCGAAGACGGTCGGCGACGGCTTTTGGGACAACTCGGCGCCGCTGCGCGGCGCGGAGCGGCTGCTGAACCAGTGCCACGGCGCGATGATCGTCGCACTCGAGCGCTACCGCTTCGCCGAGGGGGTCGAGAACCCGGGCGAGGGCGGGCGGGACGAGGCGCGCGTCGCGGACGTGCGGGTCTCGACCGTCTGGAACCAGATCGAGGGCGCGATGGCCTACAGCCGGCGCCTGCCGATCATGGTCGTCGTGCACCGCGAGCTGCTGCGCGACGGCATCCTGCAGGACGGCTACGACTGGTACGTGCTGAAGGTCGGCGAGGGGCTCGGCAGCCTCTCGACGCCCGAGTTCAACGGCGTCTTCGAGAGCTGGCGCCGGCAGGTCGACGCCTTCCGGACGCTGGCCGAGAGCGAGACCGAGGCGGAGGCGGTGGCCGAGACCGGCGCCGCGCCGCCCGATGTCGAGAAGATGTCGGTCGGCGCGCTGCTCGGGCTGCTGCGGCCGGGGCAGCTCTGGTCGCTGCTCAGCCTGCTCGGGGCGGTGATCGCCGGCGCCTTTGCGCTCGGCGCCAAGCTTGGCTGAGCCGGGGCGGCCCGGCGTCCGCGGGGCATCCGCCCGGAGGCCCGCCGCACAACCGGAGGTGTAGCGTCCGCTACAGAATCGCCGCCGCAAGTCCTGCCATGATGGTGCCATTGGACCATCACGGAGGGCATTCGATGGAACGGACATTGATGGGTGCCGGGCTGCTCGCCGCGATGCTGGCGGCGGCGCCCGCCTCGGCGGCCGAGGTCTGGGTCAACGGCCAGCGCCTGAGCGGCGACGAGATCGCCTGGCTGGCCGAGCTGTCTTGCGGGCCGGTCGCCTCGGGCGCCTACTGGCTGGACCCCGGGGCCGGCGAATGGGGCTACTGGGGCTCGCGCCGGGTGCAGGGCCACATCCGCGACCGCTGCGGCCAGCATCGCGTCTTCCAGGACGGCAACATGTCGCGCGAGGGCCGGCTCTACTATCCGGGCGAATTGCTGCGCTGACCGCAACGTGATATCCGCCCGATTTCGCGGCCGGGGCGCGCCCCGGCCGTTCCATCGGCTGGCGCGGGCCGCTAGCAAGGGCAAATGAACCCGGTCCACGGCATCGGCCTGAAGGTCCTGTCCGTCGTCATCTTCATGGCGATGTCGGTCTGCATCAAGGTCGTCTCGGAGCACATCCCGCCGGGGCAGATCGTGTTCTGCCGCTCGTTCTTCGCAATCCCCGTCATCGTCGGCTGGCTGTGGCGCATCCATCACCTGCATGACGGGCTGAAGACGAAGCACCCGCTGGGGCATCTCTGGCGCGGGCTGCTGGGCGTCTCGGCGATGGGATGCAGCTTCACGGCGCTGGGGCTGCTGCCGCTGCCGGAGGTGACGGCGATCGGCTATGCCTCGCCGGTGCTGGTGACAATCTTCGCCTCGATGTTCCTGGGCGAGACGGTGCGCGCCTACCGGATCGGTGCGATCATGCTGGGGCTGGTCGGCGTGCTGGTCGTGCTGTCGCCGCGCCTCAGCCTGCTGGACAGCGCGACGCCCTTGCAGACGGTCGGCGCGCTGACGGCGCTGATGTCGGCGGTCTTCGGCGCGCTGGCGCAGGTGACGGTGCGCAGCCTGCTGCAGACCGAGACGACGCCCTGCATCGTCTTCTGGTTCTCGGTGTCGTGCTCGCTGCTGGCGCTGCTGTCACTGCCCTATGGCTGGGCCTGGCCGACGCCCTTCGAGGCGGGGCTGCTGGTCACCGCCGGCATCCTGGGCGGGTTCGGCCAGATCTTCCTTACCGAGAGTTACCGGCACGCCGAGACGGCGGTGATCGCGCCGTTCGAGTACACCTCGATGCTGCTGGCGCTGGCGGCGGGGTATTTCATCTTTTCCGAGGTGCCGACGGCGGCGATGCTGGCCGGCGCGGCGCTGGTCGTCTCGGCGGGGCTGATCATCATCTTCCGCGAACGCCAGCTGGGCATCGAGCGCAAGAAGGCGCGGAGCGCCGTGTCGCCCCAGGGGTGAGGGGCAGGGCCGAGGGGCAGGGAATGCTGGTCTACAAGATCCTGACGCTGGACGAGGCGGAGGCGTTCGACCACACCGGCGAGGCGCCGCTATCGAGCGCGGATGCGCGCGACGGGTACGTGCACCTGTCGACGCGCGAGCAGCTGCCCGGCACGCTGGAGAAGCATTTCGCGGGCGAGCCGGCCGTGCGGCTGCTGGCGGTCGACGCCGGCCGGCTGGGCGAGGCGCTGCGCTGGGAGCCGGCGCGCAAGCGGGCGCTGTTCCCGCACCTCTACGGCCGGTTGCAGTCGGGCCATGTCGTCGAGGGATGGCTGCTGGGGCGCGGGCACCAGGGGGCTTTCCGGCTGCCGAAGGAGATCGACGCATGAGGCTGGCCGAGCGCGCCGGGCTGGCGCTGCTGCACCGGCTCGACCCCGAGCGGGCGCACGGCGCGGCGCTGGCGGCGCTGCGCGCCGGGCTGGCGGGCGGCTGCGGGCCGGTGACGTCGCCGCGGCTGGCGATGCGGCTGGCCGGGCTGGCGCTGCCGAACCCGGTCGGCACGGCGGCGGGGTTCGACAAGGCGGGAGTCGCGGTCGACGCGGTGCTGCGCACCGGGTTTGGCTTTGCCGAGATCGGCGCGGTGACGCCGCGGCCGCAGGCGGGCAACGCGCGGCCCCGGCTGTTCCGGCTGGACGAGGACCGGGCTGCGATCAACCGCTTCGGCTTCAACAATCCCGGCATGGAGGCGGTCCGCGCCAACCTGGCGGCGCAGCGCCGGCGAGGCGTCGTCGGCGTCAACCTGGGCGCCAACAAGGACAGCGAGGACAAGGCGGCGGACTACGTCTCCGTGCTGCGGCGGTTCCGGGGCGAGGTGGCGTTCGCCACCGTCAACGTCTCGTCGCCGAACACCGAGCGGCTGCGCGACCTGCAGGGCAGGGCGGCGCTGGACGCGCTGCTGGGCCGGGTGCTGGAGGCGCGGGACGAGAGCGGGCCGCGCATGCCCGTGTTCCTGAAGATCGCGCCGGATCTCGACGAGGCGGCCTTGGGCGACATCGCCGAGGTGTGCCTGGCGCGCGGCGTCGACGGCATCGTCGCGACCAACACGACGCTGGCGCGGGACGGGCTGCGCTCGGCCCAGGCGGGCGAGGCGGGCGGGCTGTCGGGGGCACCGCTGTTCCGGCGCTCGACCGAGGTGCTGGCGGCGCTTTTTCGCCTGACGGGTGGCGCGGTGCCGCTGATCGGCGTCGGCGGCGTCGCCTCGGCCGAGGACGCGCTGGCGAAGATCCGGGCGGGCGCCTCGGCGGTGCAGCTCTACACGGCGCTGGTCTTCGACGGCGTCAGCCTGGGCGCCCGCATCGCGCGCGGGCTGGACCGGCTGCTGGCGGCCGAGGGCGCGACGGTGACCGAGGCGGTCGGCTCGGCCGTGCGGCCGGCGCGGCAGGTCTGAGGTGCTGACATTCGCCGCCGCCGTCTTCTTCCTGATCGTCACGCCCGGGCCGGGCGTGCTGACGACGGCGGGCGTCGGCTCGGGGTTCGGCTGGCGGGCGGGGTTGCGCTTTCTGGGCGGGCTGTTCGTCGGCACGAACGGGGTGGCGCTGGTCGTGATCTCCGGCCTCTGGGCCATCGTGCTGGCGATGCCGGTGGTGCGCACGGTGCTGGCCGTCGCCTCGCTGGCCTATTTCGTCTGGCTGGCGGCGAAGATCGCGCTGGCGGGCGGCGGCCGCGTCGCCTTCATCGAAGCCGAGCGGGCGCCTGGCTTCCTGAACGGCATCCTGTTGCAGTTCATCAACCCCAAGGCCTACGCGGTGAACACCTTCCTGTTCTCCGACTTCCCGTTCTACCCGGAGAGCCTGTGGGTCGAGGCGGCGCTGAAGCTGCTGGTCATCAATGTGATCTGGGTTCCGATCCACCTGGCCTGGCTGGGCGCGGGCGTCAGCCTGCGCCGGCTGGACCTGCCGCCGCGCATGCAGCGGGGCATCAATATCGGCATGGCGGTCTCGCTGGTCGCCGTCGTCGTACTGGCGGCGCTGGCCAGCTGAGATCGGCCGGTCCCTCGGGCAGGGTGATGCGCGGCCTGCGGCGCCGACGGGGAAGGGGCGCGCATGTCCGCGCTAGATCGGCGCGTCGGCCGCCACCACGGGCACCGCAAACTCCACGGCATAGTCCAGCCCCGGCATCGGCACCGTAACCGACAGTTGCCAGCGGATTCCCTCGGAAACGCCGCCCAGCGAGGAGGGCGGCCGGTCGGCCGGGATCCCGATCTCGACGGGCGCCAGCATCCTGCCACGCGGCCCGGCGCGGGCGGCGACCTCGGTCCCGCCGGCCCAGAGGACGTCGCGGCGGCGCAGCGTCCGCCGGTCCGAGCCGCTGCCGCGCGTCTCCTCCCAGCGATGGATGCAGGAGAGCGTGAGGCGAAGGCGCAGGCCGTCGGCCCGGCGCTGCGCGATGCCGGTCTCGACGGTGCCCGCCAGCCTGCCGCCCAGCCGGAACGGCAGTGACTCGGCGGTGAAGGCGCTGGCGGCGAACTTCTGCCGGTGCAGCCCTTCGCGGGCCAGCATGAAAACCGGCCCCGCCGCCGTCAGCGCCGCCCCTGCGGCGATCAGCCAGGCGATGCCACCCCAGACCAGCGTGGCGGCCAGCGCGGCGACCGTCGCGAGCGTCCAGATCCCGGCCGTCCAGGCCAGCAGCTTGCCGGCGCGCTCGCCCTCGGGGGTGATCCGGCCGGCGGCCCAGTCGGGCCGCTCGGCCAGCCGCTGGCGCAGCCAGCCGGCGCGGGCCTCGTCCTCGTCGGCGTCCTCGGGCACGTGGATGACCGAGCCCTGCCGGCGCGTGCCCGTCCGGCCGTCCTGCCGGGCGACGGGCGCCTCGGCGGTCTCGGTGGTGATCGCCTTCATTCCCGTGGGGACCGTCAGCAGCCGGCGCGCCAGCCAGCCCGCGCCGATGAAGACCGCGCCGAAGGGGATGGCGGCCAGGGCGGCGGGCTCGGACATCGCCGAGAGCGCGCCGACGAGCACGATCAGCGCGCCGAAGCCGATGAAGGCCCACGGCGCGAGGGCGATCAGCCGCGGCCCCTCACCGTGCATGAGCACCTCCGTTGCACTACCTGCGATTGAGCGCCCGTTGCGGGATTCCGTCAAGCGCTTGTCGGGCCGGTCCGCTTGACGCGCGGGCGGGCCGGCGCATATACAGCGCGGCTTCAACGGGACGTCCGGCCGGTATGGGCTGCCGTGGCGTCCCCGAACGATTCAAACCCCGCAAGGGTCAGAGGAGATCGAAATGCCCAAGATGAAGACCAAGTCGGGCGCCAAGAAGCGCTTCAGGGTCACTGCCAGCGGCCGCATCAAGGTCGCGCAGGCCGGCAAGCGGCACGGCATGATCAAGCGCACGAACAAGTTCATCCGCAATGCCCGCGGAACGTCGATTCTCTCGCCGCAGGACGAGAAGATCGTCAAGCAATACATGCCTTACGTCTGAGGAGGACCGCACATGTCACGAGTGAAGGGCGGTCCCGCCTCGCACAGCCGCCACCGCAAGGTCGTCGCCGCCGCCAAGGGGCATTACGGCCAGCGCTCCCGCTCCTTCAAGACCGCCAAGCAGTCGGTCGACAAGGCGCTGGAATACCAGACCCGAGACCGCAAGCGGCGGAAGCGCACCTTCCGCGCGCTGTGGATCCAGCGGATCAACGCCGCCGTCCGCGCGCATGACGGCGCGCTGACCTATTCGCGCTTCATCGACGGGCTGGCGCGCTCGGGCGTCGAGGTCGACCGCAAGGTGCTGGCCGACCTGGCCGTGCACGAGCCGGCGGCCTTTGGCGCCATCGTCGAGAAGGCGCGCGCCGCGCTGGCCTGACGCCAGGCAGCGATCGGAATACGAGAGCCGGCCCCGGGTGGGCCGGCTTTTTCGTGCGTGGCGCCCGGGACGGCTGCCGCAGCGCAGCATTGACTTGACCGCGGCCGGGGTGCGGAACGAGTGTGCGGCGAACCCCTGCTGCGGAGGCCAACCCGAATGCCCGACACCTACTCACCGCGCGAGATGCTGGAGCGTCTCGTCGCCTTCCCGACCGTCTCGCGCGAGTCGAACCTGCCGCTGATCGACTTCGTCGAGGACTACCTCGGCGGCCACGGCGTCACGTGCCACCGGGTGATGGACGACGAGGGCACCAAGGCGAACCTCTACGCGCTGGTCGGGCCGGCCGAGCCGGGCGGCGTCGTGCTGTCGGCGCATACGGACGTCGTGCCGGTCGACGGGCAGCCGTGGAGCACCGACCCGTTCACGCTGACGGAGAAGGACGGGCGGCTCTACGGCCGCGGCTCGTGCGACATGAAGGGCTTTGCGGCGGTCGCGCTGGCGGCGGTGCCGAAGGCACTGCAGGCGGGGCTGAAGCGGCCGATCCAGATCGCGCTCTCCTATGACGAGGAGGTCGGGATGTGGGGCGCCAAGCGGCTGGTGCCGGCGCTGGCCGGGGCCATGCCGCCGGCCGCCGGCGTCATCGTCGGCGAGCCGACGAACATGCAGGTGGTGACCGGCCACAAGGGCGGCCTGATGCTCTACACGCATGTCCGCGGCTTCGAGGTGCACTCTTCCATAGTCCACACCGGCGTCTCGGCGATCTTCAACGCGGCGCGGCTGGTGACCTGGCTCGAGGAGCAGACCGAGGCGAACCGGCTTGCGGCCGAGCGGACCGGCGCCAACCCGCTGTTCGACCCGCCCTACACGACGCTGCATGTCGGGCTGATCGAGGGCGGGTACGGCGCGCAACATCGTGGCGCGCGACTGCACCTTCTCGACCGACGTGCGGATGGTGCCGGGCGAGAGCTCGGCCGACTGGCTGGCGCGCTACAAGGAGAAGGTCGCCGAGGTCGAGGCGGCGATGAGAAAGGTGCGGCCCGAGGCCGGCATCGAGATCGAGGTGCGCGCCGACCTGCCGGGCTGCCGGCCCGAGCAGGGCGGCGGTGCCGAGGAGATCGCCCGCGCGCTGACCGGCGACAATGGCGAGCACGCCGTCAGTTATGGCACCGAGGCCGGGCTGTTCCAGGACGGCGGCTATTCCGCCTGCGTCTGCGGGCCGGGCTCGATCGAGCAGGCGCACCAGCCGGACGAGTTCCTGGAGGTCAGCCAGCTCGAGGCCGGGGCGGCGTTCATGGACCGGCTGATCGCGCGGCTGGCCGCCTGAGCGGGCGCGTGCCCTGGGGGCCGTGCACCCGGCGCCGGAGCGGAGTGCGACCGGTTGGTCCTGGCCCCCGCTTGCCGTCAGTCCCGCGACCGCGAGAAGAGAGCGGCGCTTGCGCGGGAATGACGGGTCGCCCCGGATGACTTCGATTCGGTCGGAAAATGCTTTTGCGGGGAGGGGAAGGACGCGGGTCGCCCTCGGCCGGGCGCTGTCATGATGCCGGTGGGCCGGCGATGGCGCCGGCCAGGTGGTCGCACGATTGCGACCCTGCTCTGAAAGGACTTCCGGGGTCGAGGGCGCGCGCAGGGGCGCGCGCAGGGGCACTGGTCAGCCGCCGCGGTGCTCGTCCCTGCCGCTCAGCCGCTCGGCGAAATTGGTGGCGAAGGCGGCGCGCTCCTCGGGTGTGAACTGGGACAGAAGCGAGATCAGCGTCTGACGCACGATCGTCCGCCCGCTGGTGTCGCTGTCGAACATGGCGTCCATCGCGTCGTTGAGCGCCGCCGGGTCGAAGGGCTCGGCCCGCATGGCGGCCTCGACGGCGGGCAGGCGCTCGCCGCGCCGTTCGCGCGCAGCGTCGATCTTGCCGCGTGCCTCGTCGAAGCTGGCGATGGCCAGGTCGCGGCGCGCCGCCGGCATCATGTCGACGATCCAGTCGATGACGCGGTCGGAACGGTGGTGCTGGCCCTCCTGCTCGCGCAGGCTGTGGCCGACGACCACGCCGAGGACGGCGAGGTTGCCGGCCAGCGACAGCACCAGCAGCAACTTCATCCCAGCCGGGCGCGCCGCGGCGGGTCGGGGTGTCGGTGGCGCTCATCGGGCAGCCCTGGCCATGCGTCGTGCTCACAGCCCGTCCACGTCCAGCAGGTCGGTTTCCAGCGAGGCCAGCGTCACCGGCGTCGTGTCCTGGGGGTTGGCGTCGAGGATCGGCAGCGAGCCGGGGTCCATCTCGAACCCGAGGCCGGCGCCGAGCGCCAGCGCCAGGCCCATGGTCGCGACCGCGCCGGCCTGCCAGCCGAACAGCAGGTTCATCAGGCCGCCGCGCGCCCCGGCGACGCCGGTGCGGGCGCGGCGCCGCGGCGCAGGCTGCGCGACGGTTGCCCGTGCAGGGGCGGCGGCCGCGCCGATCTCGGCGGCGTCTGCGAGGACGCGGGCGATCAGGTCGTGGCCCGGCCGCGGCGCGGCCTCGGCCGCCTCGCGCGCCAACGTCGTCAGGGCGGCGTCGGCCATGACCAGCGCCATCAGGTCCGGCCCGGGGGTGTGCCCCGGCCCGTGCCCCGAATCCCGCATCGTGTCATGCGCCTCGCGCGCCAGCGCCGCCAGGGCCGCATCCACGGTCATCTCACTCCTCTTCGCCATCATCGAACGCCTCTTTCTCGTCGTTCAACCGTTGCGCCAGAGCACGCCGCGCGCGCGCCAGAAGACTTTCCACCGCCTCTACCGAGCAATCGAGCGCCTCGCCGATCTGCGGGTTCGACCACCCTTCGAAGTGCCGCAGCACCACCGCCTGCCGCTGCCGCCCGGGCAATTCTCCGATCGCCGCGGCGACTGCCCTGCCCGTCTCGCTCCGCGCCATCTGCGTCAGCACGCTCGGCACCGGGTCGACCGGCTCGGGCGCGTCCTCGACCGCCACCGACGGTCGGCGCCGGCGGATCCGGTCGATGCACAGGTTGTGCACGACGCGGTAGAGCCAGGTCGAGACGCGCGCCTCGCCGGCCCGCCAGTCCGAGGCCTGCCGCCAGAGCCGAAGCATGGCGTCCTGCGCCACGTCCTCGGCCTCGGCGCGGTCGCCGAGGATCCGCCAGGCCTGGCGCAGCGCGCCGGGCAACAGCTGCTCGGTCAGCGCGCGCGCCGCGCCCTGGTCGCCCGCCGCGAAGCGGGCGAGCAGCATCGCATCCTCGTCGACGCTCGTGCCGTCCGGCATGGCCGCCATCCGCTCTCCGCTCGCCCCCCGGAGGAGGCGCTTCAGCCACCTCGCCTGCCGGGCCCATGCAGTTCGTCGCGCGTCACCACCCCGTCGCCGTTGGCGTCGAAGCGCCGGAAGCGCCCTTCGGACAGGACGTCGAACTCGGCACGCGCCACCGCATCATCGCCGTTTGCGTCCAGGCTTTCAAACCGTTTCGCCATGCGGGCGTCGAAGCGCGCCGCGATCGCGGCCACCATCTCGGCCCGCGTGACCTGGCCGTCATGGTCGGCGTCCAACCGGGCGAACCGCGCGTCCTGCGCTGCCGCGGCCTCGTCCTGCGTGATTCGGCCGTCGCCGTCGGCGTCGATCCTGTCGAACAGCGCCGCCGCCCGATCCCCGAGCGGGTCGCCTGACGGGTCGCCGGCCATGGCAGCACCCGCGCCGGCGATCATCATCGCCATGGTCGCGCCGGCCGCCGTGATCGCCGTCTTCGTCCTCATGGCGCCTCTCCGTTTCCCCCGGCCACCCCGGCCCTGTTGATTGAGAATACGCAGCACGCGACGCTTTCCGTCGCTGGCGCGAGGGGCGGAGGGCGGCCGGGGGTGCGACGCCGGGCTCGCGACATGGTGCCGCAAGACAGCGTGCGCAGGTGCTTCCCGGCGGCGTCCGTCCCATTTTCAGCGCATGAAGCACGAGATCGATTTCGCGCCGGAACTGGCGCCGGACCGGCCGGTGATGCCGGCGATCGGCCGCGGCTGGCGGCGCCGCTGCCCGAACTGCGGCGGCGGGCCGATGTTCGACGGCTATCTGCACGTCCGCGACAGCTGCGCCTCGTGCGGCGAGGCCCTGTATCATCACCGGGCCGACGACGTGCCGGCCTGGGCGGTCATCCTGATCGTCGGCAAGCTTCTGGTCGGCGCGCTGCTCTTCGTCGAGATCGCCTACTCGCCGCCGATCTGGGTGCATTGGGCGACCTGGCCGGCGCTGACGCTGGCGATGGTTCTTTGGCTGCTGCCGCGCGTCAAGGGGGCGATCGTCGGCTTCCAGTGGGCGCAGCGGATGCACGGCTTCGGCGGCTCGGGCGACACCCTGGCAGGGGGCTGATACCCCGCCCGCCGCCCGGTCTGGACAGGCCGTGCCCCGCCGACCATAGTCCCGGCGCAAACCGCAGGGACATGGCATGAGCGACGAAACCCGCAAGGACGCGATCCGCAACGCGGCGACCATCATCCTGGTGCGTCGCGACGACGATGCGCCGCCGCGCGTGCTGATGGGCCAGCGCGGCCACGGCGCGGCGTTCATGCCCTCGAAGTTCGTCTTTCCCGGTGGCGCCATCGACCCGCAGGACAGCGAGGTCGAGCCAGCGCGCCCGCTGCCCGGCCCCGAGCTGGCGCGGCTGGCCGAGCGGGCCGACCCGGAGCTGGGGCCCGTTCTGGCGATGACGGCGATCCGCGAGCTGTGGGAGGAGGCCGGGCTGGCGATCGGCGTGCCCGACGGGCCGGCGCCCGCGCCGGTGCCGAGCGAGTGGGAGAGCTTCTACGCCGCCGGGCACAGGCCGGACGCCGCGGCGCTCAGCTTCATCTTTCGCGCCATCACGCCGCCGGGCCGGCCGCGCCGCTTCGACGCCCGCTTCTTCGTCGCCGATGCCGGGGCGCTGGCGGGCGACCCGGACGATTTCGCGCTGGCCTGCGACGAGCTGAGCCACCTGAGCTGGCTGACGATCGGCGAGGCGCGCGCCTTGGACCTGCCCTTCATCACCGAGGTGGTGCTGGCCGAGATCGAGGCACGGCTGCGCGCGCCCGAGACCCAGCGCCCGGTGCCGTTCTTCTACCACCATGAGGGCAAGTCCTTCGTCGACCAGCTCTAGGCCGGCGCCATGGCCGGCCGGTCCGAGGTGCTGGGTTGGGTGGCGCCGATCGCCGCCATTTCGGTCGTCTCGATCTCGCTGTCGCTGACGGTGCCGCTCTACTCGCTGCTGCTCGAACGCATCGGGGCGAGCGGCACGGTGATCGGCCTGAACGCGACAATGGCCTCGGCGGCGATGGTGCTGACGGCGCCGCTCTTGCCTTTCGTCGTCAAGCGCACCGGGCTGGTGCCGCTGATGCTGGGCGCGCTGGCGGTCATGGCGCTGACGCTGCCGACGATCCCGCTGGTCCCGTCGCCCTGGTGGTGGGGGTTCCTGCGGTTCTGCTGGGGCGTCGCCGGCTCGACGCTGTTCTTCGCCTCCGAGTTCTGGCTGGTCGCCGTCGCGCCGGAGCGGATCCGCGGCCGGCTGATCGCCGCCTACTCGATCGTGCTGGCCGGCTGCTACATGCTCGGGCCACTGATCCTGAACGCGACCGGGCTGGACAGCGTCGCGACCTATGCCGTGCCGACCGCGATCGTGCTGGCCGCCGGCATCCCGATCGTGCTGGGCCGGCGCGGCGCGCCGCTGGGCCGGCACGGCGGCCCGGTGAAGCTGCTGGCGCCGCTCAGGTTCTTTCGCAGCGACCCCAGCGTCATGGGCGGCGTGGTGCTGTTCGGCATGATCGAGTTCGGCGCCATGTCGCTGGTCACCGTCTGGGGCCTGCGGACGGGCTTTGCCCAGTCAGCGGCCGTGGCGCTGGTGTTCTGGATCGCCCTCGGGTCGATGCTGTTCCAGCTACCGATCGGATGGGCAGCCGACCGCCTGGAGCGGCGGCGGATGCTTCTGGTCGCCGGCATCGGCTCGGCGGTGGCGCCGATGGCGATGGCGACCGTCGGCGCCGCCTACCCGGCGGCCGCGGCGGGCGCGGTGCTGTGGGGGGGCCTGGCGGTGGCGCTCTACACGCTGGCGCTGACCGAGCTCGGCTCGCGCTATGCCGGCGCGACGCTGGCCGAGGGCAATGCCGCGGTCATTCTGGCCTACGGGATCGGCGCGCTGGTCTCGCCCGTCGCCTTCGGCATGGCCATGGAGCTGGTCCCGCCCGACGGGATGCTGTGGCTCGCCGCCATCGCGGCGCTGGCCTATGTCGCGCTGACTGCCTGGCGGATGCGGCGCGTGCGGCGTGGCGGGCGGCCGGGCGAGCGATCGGGGCCTTGAACCGGGCGCGCTTTGCGCGTAGATGACTGGCTTCGATTTTCGCGGGCCGCCCGGGGCGATTCTGGGCGTGGTCCGGGCTGAGGAGCAAGACCATGGCGAAGCCGACGACCGTCAAGATCCGGCTGAACTCGAGCGCGGGGACCGGCCACTTCTACGTGACCAAAAAGAATTCGCGCACCATGACCGACAAGATGAGCGTGCGGAAGTACGACCCCGTCGCCCGCAAGCACGTCGAGTACAAGGAAGGCAAGATCAAGTAGGCCTTCCCCCAGCGTCAGGGGTTCAGCAGGGCGGCCCGTCGGGCCGCCTTTTTCGTTTGTGCCGAGCCAGATTTCGCCTGCCGCGTCCGGCCAACGAAAAACGCCCCCGGCGGTGCCGGGGGCGTTGGCGTTTCCACAGGTCCTGCGAGAATCAGTTCCGGTTGCCCATGAACTGCAGCAGGAACAGGAACATGTTCAGGAAGTCGAGGTAGAGACGCAGTGCGCCCATGACGGCGCCCCGCTCGAGATAGGCCTCGCCGCCCGGATGGCTGCGCATCGTCAGGTACTCGTTCTTGATCGACTGCGTGTCATAGGCCGTCAGCCCGGCGAACAGCAGCACGCCGATGAACGAGATCGCCCACATCAGCGCCGTCGAGGCGATGAAGATGTTGATGACCATTGCAACGATCAGCCCGACCACCCCCATGAGCAGGAAGCTGCCCATGCCGCTGAGGTCCTTTTTCGTCGTGTAGCCCCACAGCGACAGCGCGCCGAAGCCGGCGGCGGTGGCGAAGAATGCCTGGGCGACCGAGATCTGCGTGTAGACCGCGAAGATCCACGAGATCGACAGTCCCATCACGCCGGCAAACGCCCAGAACAGCATCTGCGCGGCCGAGGCCGAAATCCGGTTGATCATCGCACTGAAGGCGAAGACGAAGATCAACGGGGCGAACATGATGACCCAGCGGATCGGCGAGGTGAACATCGCGGCGATCACGCTTGGCGAAAACAGCGTCGTGTTTGCCTGCTCGATCGGTAGCCCGGCTCGGGCCGCCATCATCACGGCGTTGAAGTCCATGCCGACGACGTAGGCAACCAGCCCGGTGATGATCATGGCGCCGGCCATCAGCGCATAGACCTTGGTCATGTACGCCTGAAGGCCGCGGTCGATGACCGCGGTGCCGGTCCGGGCGGCCGGACTGCGCATGTATTCTCTCTGTGCCATCTCTCACCCTTTATTCGTGCGCCACGCCCAGCGGCCGATCTGCCGTGCGGACTGCGCACCTCCCTGCTGAAATATCGGTGCGATACCGTGCGCTTTCAAGCACTATCGAGAGCTGCTGCCGGTTTGCGCGCACCCGGAAACCGTGGGTCGAGCCATCACCGGGGTCAGCCCGCCGCGGTCCGCAGCGTCGTCGCCGGCCGCCGCGCCAGCGGGCGGAGCGCGAAGGCAAGCCCGGCCGCCAGGCTGATGCCGACGCCGCCGGCAAGGATCGCCAGCGTCTGCCCCAGCGGCAGCGTGTAGTCGGCGTCGAAGACGAAGCGCTGCACGGCCCAGGCGCTGGCCGTGCCCCAGGCGAGCGCCACCAGGGCGGCGAGCGCGCCCGTCAGCGCGGCGCGGAGCGCGAAGGACGCCAGGATCGAGCGCCGGCTGGCGCCCAGCACCTTGAGGATGGCGGCCTCGGCGGTGCGCCGCTCCTCGCCCGCCGCCGCCGCGCCGACCAGCACGGCCAGCCCGGTAAGCAGCACGCCCATCGCCGCCCAGCGGGTGGCGGCGCCGATCTTGCCGAGCCCGGTGGCGACGCGGTCGATCTGCTCGCGGACGAGGATCGGCGTGACGTTCGGCATCGCCTCGCCGATGGCGCGCATCACGGCGCCCTCGGCCTCGGGCGGGGCGTGCAGCGTGGCGATCAGCGTGTGTGGCGCGCCCGCGAGCGCGGCGGGGTCCATGACCATCAGGAAATTGATCCCGAGGCCCTGCCAGCGGATCTCGCGAAAGCTGGCGACCGTCGCCGTGATAGGCCGGCCGAGGATGTTGACCGTGATGGTCGAGCCGAGCTTCAGGCCAAGCTCGCGACCCTCGTCGTCGGCGAAGCTGACCAGCGGCGCGCCCTCATAGTTGGCGGGCCACCACGCGCCGGCCGTCAGGCGCGCGTCTCCGGGCAGCTCGGCGGCGTAGGTGACGCCGCGATCGCCGCGCAGCACCCAGGACGCGCCGGGGTCGATTTTCGCCTTGTCCGCCGGCACGCCGTTCAGCTTTGTGATGACGCCGCGCAGCATGGGCGCGGTGTCGAGACGCCCGACGCCGTCGATCGAGCCGACGATCTTGCCGAGCGCCTCGAGCTGGTCGGGCTGCACGTCGAGCAGGAAGAAGGCGGGGCTGTCCTGCGGCAGCTCGCGGCTCACCATGCGCATCAGGTTGGCGTCGATCTGGCCGATCGCCGAGAGGACGCCGAGGCCGAGCCCCAGCGCCAGCACGACGCCCGGCGTGCCCGCGCCCGGCGCGCCGACGGCGCCGAGCGCCAGCCGCAGCGCCGGGCGGCGGCGCGCGAGCGGCGGAGTGCGAGACGCGCCGCGCCAGCCGCGCGCCGAGCGCGCCGAGGCCGCTGCAGCATCATGAAGGCGATGGCGAGCCCGCCGAGGCACCAGGCGGCGAGCGTCGGCGTGCCGGACAGGCCGATGATCGCGCCCGCCAGCACCAGCCCCAGCGCCGCCATCGCGGCGATGGCCGGCCAGCCGGGCCAGCTTCGCCGCGGGCCGGCGCCCTCGCGGAACAGCTCGGCCGGGCGGACGCGGCGCAGCCAGGCCAGCGGCCAGGCGGTGAAAAGCGCCGCCGCCAGCGCGCCGTAGAGCGCCGCCTCGGCCAGGGGCGCGGCGTGAAAGCCGAAATGCGCCGGCACGGGCATGTCGCGCGCCAGCAGCGGCGCGCCCCAGGCGACGATGCTGCCGCCCAGCGCCAACCCGGCCGCGATGCCGGCGGTGGAGATCAGCCCGATCTGGATGGCATAGGCCGCGAACACCGTGCCCCCGGTCGCGCCCAGCGTGCGGAGCGCGGCGATCACCGGCACCTTGCGCGCCAGGTAGCCGCGCACCGCCGCGCCGATGCCGACCCCGCCGACGCCCAGCGAGGCGATGCCGACGATGGTCAGGAAGGCGCCCAGCCGCTCGACGAAGCGGCGCACCGAGGGCGCGGCATCGCGCCGGTCGCGCCAGCGCTGGCCGGCGCCTGGAAAGCGCGCCTCGAAATCGCGCCGAAGCGCGTCGAGCCCCGCGTCCGCCGGCAGGCGCAGGGCGTAGAGCGTGTCGTAGGCGACGCCCGGCGCCATCAGTCCCGCCTGCCGAAGCCCATCGGTCGAGACCATGACGCGCGGCCCCAGCATCAGCGTTGCCGAGGCGCGGTCGGGCTCGCGCGCCAGCACGCCCCGGAAGGCGAACGGTGCCCCGCCGAGCTGCACGCGATCGCCGGGCCGCAGGCCCAGGCGGTCGGCCAGCGCCCGCTCGGCGACCAGCCCGGGCAGCCCGTCGCGGATCGCCAGCGCGTCGCGCAGGCCGCCGCCGCCGCCGCCCGCCGGCCTGTCGGCCAGTTCAACGGTGCCGAACAGCGGATAGGCGGGATCCACGGCCTTGACCTCGGCCAGCGCGCGCTCGTCGCCATGCGCCAGCAGCGAGCGCATGGTGATCGTCTCGGCGACGTCGCCCTGCGCCTGCATCCAGGCGCGCTCGTCGGGGGTGGCGGTGCGGTAGGTGAAGGCGATCGCGACGTCGCCGCCCAGGATGGCGCGGCCCTCGTCGGCCAGCCCGCCCTCGATCGAGGCGGTCAGCGAGCCGACCGCGGCGATGCCGCCGACGCCGAGGACGAGGCAGAGCAGGAAGACTCGGAACCCGGCCAGCCCGCCGCGCAGCTCGCGCAGCGCCAGCCGCCAGGCGAATCCGCTCATGCGCCCGCCGCCGGCGCGCCCGCGACCGTCGCCTCGTCGGAGATCCGTCCGCTGTCGAGCCTGAGCTGGCGACCGCAGCGCGCCGCCAGCCCGGCCTCGTGCGTGACCAGGACCAGCGTTGCGCCCTGCTCGTCGGCCAGCCGGAACAGCAGGTCGGTGATCTGCGCGCCGGTGCGGCTGTCGAGGTTGCCGGTCGGCTCATCGGCCAGCAGGAGTTCGGGGCCGGGCGCCAGTGCCCGCGCCAGCGCCACCCGCTGCTGCTCGCCGCCCGAGAGCTGGGCCGGGTAGTGCCCGCGCGCTCGGCCAGCCCGACATGGCCCAGCATGTCGGCGGCGCGGTCGAAGGCGTCGGCGCGGCCGGCGATCTCGAGCGGCACGGCGACGTTTTCCAGCGCCGTCATGGTCGGGATCAGGTGGAAGGACTGGAAGACGACGCCGATGCGCGCCCGGCGGAGCCGCGCCAGCGCGTCCTCGCCGGCGGCCGTCAGCTCGGTGCCCAGCACCTCGGCACGCCCGACCGTGGCGCGTTCGAGCCCGCCGAGGACCATCAGCAGCGACGACTTGCCCGAGCCCGACGGCCCGGTTACGGCGACCCGGTCGCCGCGATCAACGGTCAGTGAGATGTCCCGGAGAATCTCGACATCGCCGGCGGCGCTCGGCAAGGTCAGCCCGACGCCCTGAAGCCGTACCAGTGGTTCGCCCATGATTGCCGTCCGCCGCCCGCCTGCCCGCCTGCTTGCCCGCGCGACATATGTAGCCCGCCGCGCAGCGAACAAGGTCGCTGCGGCACTGGTGCTGCTGGCGCTTGCCGGGGTTCCGGCCTCTGCCGACGCGCTGCGCCTGGTCGTGCTGGGCGACAGCCTGACGCACGGGTACGGCCTGCCGCAGGGCCAGGGATTCGTGCCGCAGCTGCAGCGCTGGCTGACCCGGCACGGCGCCGATGTCGACGTCGTGAACATGGGCGTCTCGGGCGACACGACGGCCGGCGGCAAGGCGCGTCTGGGCTGGGCCCTTGGCGCGGGCGCCGACGCCGCCATCCTCGAGTTCGGCGGCAACGACCTGATGCGCGGCATCGACCCGGCCGTCAGCCGCGCCAATCTCGACGCGATGTTGACCGAGCTGGACCGACGCGGCATCCCCGTCCTGCTGGCCGGGCTCAAGGCGCCGCTGAACTTCGGCACCAGGTGGCAGGCCGACTTCGAGGGCATGTATGCCGACCTGGCCCGGCAGCATTCGGCGATCCTCTACCCGTCCTTCCTGGACGGCGTCTTCCCCGACCCGGACCTGATGCAACCCGACTTCATCCACCCGAACGAGCGGGGCGTAGCACGTATCGTCGCGGCGATCGGGCCCTCGGTGCTGAAGCTGCTGGACAGGGTGAAATGATCCGCGCCTTTGTCGGCATCCCGCTGCCCGAGCTCGTGGCCGACGCGCTGGCCGCCGCGCAGGCCGGGATGCCCGCTGGCCGCGAGGTGCCGTCCGACAACTTCCACGTGACACTGGCCTTCCTGGGCGAGCAGCCCGAGCCGGTTGTCGAGGAGGCGCACCACGCGCTGGACGCCGTGCGCGTGCCGGCGTTCTCGCTCGGCATCGAGGGGCTCGGCATGTTCGGGGGCGCGCGCCCGCGCGTGCTGTTCGCCGCGGTGTCGCCCGATCCGGGGCTGAGCCGGCTGCACCGCAAGGTGTTGCGCGCCGTGCACGACGCCGGCATCGCGCTTGCCCGCCAGCGGCTTCACCCGCACGTCACGCTGGCGCGCTTCGGCGACGGGCTTCGCGGCGAGGATGCGGCCGAGATGCAGGCTTTCGTCGCGCGGCGCGTCGGCCTCCGCGCCGGGCCGTTCGCGGTCGACCGCTTCGTGCTCTACCGATCGCATCTCGGCCGCGCCGGCGCGACCTACGAGCCGCTAGCCGAGTACCCGCTGGCCGGGTACCCGGTCATGGTGCAGGAAGGCGCCGGCGGTGGCCGGTAGGGTGCGTGCTTGCACGCACCGCCCTTGGGGACGGTGCGTGCAAGCACGCACCTACTCCCCGTGAAAGGCTGTGCGGCCGATCAACGGTTGGCGTCCACGTCCCAGAAGGGCCGCGACGCTTCCCATGCCGCCTGCTCGGGCGTCAGGCCCATGTCGGCCAGCAGCCTCGGGTCGACTTCCAGCAGCCGCCGCCGCTCGCGGGCGACGCGATTCCAGGTTGCGATCCGGGTCAGCAGCGAAGGCCGGGACCGCGTGGTGGCGGGCAGCCGGTCGGCGATGCCGGGGAAGAAGGTGAGGGCGAGGGCTTTCATGATGGCCTCCATTCATTTCCGTGATGCAGTGTCAGTCATTCATCTTTCTCGTTGATATATGTGGGTGAGGTGCGGTATAAGACAAATGAATGTTTATGAGCCACTGCATCACGGAGGTTGATGGCCATGCCGCGCAATCTGGACCTGACCGCGCTCCGCAGCTTCGTCACCGCGATCGAGGCGGGCGGCGTGACGCGCGCCGCCAACCAGCTGCACCTGACGCAGTCCGCCGTCTCGATGCAGCTCAAGCGGCTGGAGGAGGCGCTCGGCCAGCCGCTGCTGGACCGCGCCGGGCGCGGCGTGGCGCCGACGGCGCAGGGCGAACAGCTGCTGGCCTATGGCCGCCGCATCCTGGCGCTGAACGACGAGGTCTGGGCGCGGATGAACGACGACTGCTACGAGGGCGAGCTGACCTTCGGCGTGCCGTCCGACATCATCTACCCGAACATCCCGGGCATCCTGCGCCGCATCGACCGCGAGTACCCGCGGATGCGCGTCAAGCTGATCTCGTCCTACACGCTGAAGCTGCGCGAGATGCTGGCCTCCGGCGAGGTCGACCTGATCCTCACGACCGAGAACGACACGCCGGCCGAGGGCGAACACCTGGCGACGCAGCGCCTGGTCTGGGTTGGCGCGCCCGCCGGCACCGCCTGGCGCCACCGCCCGCTGCGGCTGGCCTTCGAGCGCGGCTGCCTGTTCCGGCCCTGGGCGCTCGAGGCGCTCGACGCGGCCGATATCGCCTGGGAGATGGCCGTCGACACCGGCTCGACGCGCACCGTCGAGGCGACCGTCGCGGCCGACCTGGCGATCCATGCCATGCTGGAGTGCGCCGTCGGATCGATGTACGAGGTCGTCAACCACGGCGGCCAGCTGCCCGAGCTGCCGTCGAGCCGGATCAACATGTATCGCTCGCGAGGGGCGCAGGGCGAGCCGGTCTCGGCGCTCGCCGAAATGGTGCGCGAGGCCTATGCCGGGATGTCGGTCGGCGCGATCCGGATGGCCGAGGAACCGGTCGCGGAGCGCGCAGGGGCTGCGGCATGATCGTCAAGCTGCTTCTTGGCGCCGTCATCCTGATCGCGCTGGCGCGGATGGTCGCGCCGCGGCGTCCCGGGGCTCGCCGCGAGCCTGACGCGCCGCCGCCGGGCGTGCACGACCTGCGGAAATGCCCCGGCTGCGGCGTCTGGCTGCCGGCCGGGCAGGTCTGCGACTGCGGCACCCGCGGCTGAGCGGCGGCGCCGCCCTCGGGGCTTGCGCGCGTCCGGCCGCCGCTCTTTCATGCAGGCGCAATGCGGAGGGACGGCATGGAGCGACGGCGGGCACTGGTCACGGGCGCGGCGCAGCGGCTGGGGCGGGCAATGGCGCTGGACCTGGCCGGCTCGGGCTGGGACGTGGCGATCCACTTCAACGCCTCGGTCGAAGCGGCCGCCCGGACGGTTGACGAGGCGCGCGCACTGGGCGCGAGGGCCGAGGCGATCCAGGCCGACCTGCTGGTCGAAGCCGAGGTGGCGGGCCTCGTCGCCCGCGCGTCGGAGGCGCTGCGCGGTCCGCTGTCGCTGCTGATCAACAACGCTTCGGTGTTCGAAAACGACCAGCTTGCCGACATGACGCGCGAAAGCTGGGACCGCGGCATCGAGACGAACCTGCGAGCGCCGGTCAAGCTGACGCAGGACTTTGCCGCGCAGGCGCCGCGCGCCGTGCCGGACGCTCGCGGCGAGCCGGTGGCGCAGGCCGTCGTCATCAACATGCTCGACATGCGCGTCTTCAAGCCGATGCCGACCTTCCTGTCCTATTTCACGGCGAAGTCCGGCCTCCATGCCTTCACCCGGGCCGCGGCGCAGGCGCTGGGGCCGCACGTCCGTATCGCCGGAATCGGCCCCGGCCCGACGCTGGCCGCAGAGAACCAGGGCGACGAGCACTTCAGGCGCCAGCGGGCGGCCTGCATCCTGGGCCGCGGCTCGGACCCGGAGGACATCGTCGGCGCGATGCGCTTCATCCTGGCGAACAAGGCGTTCACCGGCCAGATGCTGGCCATCGACGGCGGCCAGCACCTGAGCTGGCGCCTCTCGGCGAGTCCCGGCGGAGCATGATCGAGGCCCATTGCTGAATGCAAAGTTAACGCCGGACACGAGTTTTCCACGTCTCCCTGCGATCCTCACAATCGGCTGAAGAAACTGTAATGAATCCATGTACTTGTGATGGGAAATAAATTTCATCCAATGATTTCAGAGACTTGCGGGGATGCTCATCTTTTGGGCAAAGCGAAGCGGCGCCTTGAGACTCCACGCGAAACGCCGGTGCTCCAAGATTTACCGACAGGGTTTTCCACAGGAGCAGGGGAAAGCTTCTGCCTTGCGCCGACGCGCGTTCTGACTTAGCCGGGCGGCGAATCCCGAGGAGCGATCCGGTGGACGACCGAGCCCCCACAGACCCAGCCCCGCCAGGCGCGATCGCGACCGGCCCCGCAACCGGCCCGGACGTCATTCGTGGCCACGTCGCGAAGCTGTCCGACGCGCCCGGCGTCTACCGGATGCTGGGGGCGGACGGCAGCGTGCTCTATGTCGGCAAGGCGCGCTCGCTGAAAAAGCGCGTCGCCAGCTACACCAAGTACGCAGGCCACGCCAACCGCATCGCCCGGATGATCCAGGCGACGGCCTCGATGGAGTTCGTCACCACGGCGACCGAGACCGAGGCGTTGCTGCTCGAGGCGAACCTGATCAAGCAGCTGAAGCCCCGCTTCAACGTCCTGCTGCGCGACGACAAGAGCTTTCCGCACATCCTGATCGAGGACGGACCCTGGCCGCTGATGCGCAAGCACCGCGGCGCGCGGCGCGAGAAGGGGCGCTATTTCGGCCCGTTCGCCTCGGCCGGCGCGGTCAATCGCACGCTGAACCAGTTGCAGAAGGCGTTCCTGCTGCGCACCTGCTCGGACAGCGTATTCGCCAACCGGACGCGGCCCTGCCTGCTGCACCAGATCCGGCGCTGCTCGGCGCCCTGCGTCGGCCTCGTCACGCCGGAGGACTACGGTGCGCTGGTCGACGACGCGACGCGCTTCCTGGAAGGCCGCACGACCAAGGTGCAGGCCGGGCTCGCCGCCTCGATGGCCGAGGCGTCGCAGGCGATGGAGTTCGAGCGCGCCGCCGTCTACCGCGACCGCATCCGGGCGCTGACGCAGGTGCAGGCCCACCAGGGCATCAACCCGCAGGTCACGGCCGAGGCCGACGTCGTCGCGCTGGCGCGCGAGGGCGGGCAGGCCTGCATTCAGGTTTTCTTCTTCCGCTCGCACCAGAACTGGGGCAACCGCGCCTACTTCCCGCGCGTCTCCGCCGACATGGAGGACGCGGAGATCGTCGAAGGTTTCCTCGGGCAGTTCTACGCCGACCGGCCGCCGGCCCGCATGGTTCTGCTGAGCCACGCGATCGAGAACGCGGCCCTGCTGGCCGAGGCGCTGTCGACCGTCGCCGGGCGGCGCGTCGTCGTCGCCGTGCCGCAGCGCGGCGAGAAGCACATGCTGGTCGAGCACGCGCGGCAGAATGCGCGCGAGGCGCTGGGCCGCAAGATGGCCGAGACCGCCAGCCACACGAAGCTGCTGGCGGCGCTGGCCGAGTCCTTCGATCTCGACGCCCCGCCGAAACGGATCGAGGTCTACGACAACAGCCACATCCAGGGCGCGCACGCGGTCGGCGCCATGGTGGTGGCCGGGCCCGAGGGCTGGGACAAGTCGCAGTACCGCAAGTTCAACATCCGTTCGACGACGCTGACGCCGGGCGACGATTTCGCGATGATGCGCGAGGTGCTGACGCGGCGCTTCGCCCGGCTGGTCAAGGAGGATCCCGACCGGCAGGGCGGCGCCTGGCCGGACCTGGTGCTGATCGACGGCGGCGCCGGCCAGGTCTCGGCGGCGACCGGCGTGCTGGGCGAGCTGGGCATCGAGGTTCCGCTTTTCGGCGTGGCGAAAGGCGTCGAGCGCGATCTCGGGCGCGAGGAGTTCCACGCCCCCGGTCGCCGGCCCTTTGCGCTGCCCAGCCGCAGCCCGGCGCTCTATTTCGTCCAGCGCCTGCGCGACGAGGCGCACCGTTTCGCCATCGGCGCGCACCGCGCCAAGCGCAGCAAGGCGGTGGGCGCGACGCCGCTGGACGAGATCCCCGGCATCGGCCCGGGGCGCAAGCGCAAGCTGCTCGAGCACTTCGGCAGCGCCAAGGCCGTCAGCCGCGCCGGACTTTCCGACCTGAAAGCGGTGGACGGCATATCCGCAAGCATGGCAGAGACGATCCATGCCTATTTCCACGGCGAGCGATAACGCGAACCGCCTGCCCCCTCCGGCGCGGAGGGGGCATGGGCCAGTGCCTGTCCGCCCTGTCCCGTCCTCGTGCAACGGCAGGTCGGGGGCGCCCCGGATTGGGCGGCGTATCTGCCGACGGAGAGTCGTGGGCCGCCCTGTTTTGAATGCGAGCGCTGGTCGGTCCGGACGTCCCCTGTCTGCACGGGGGAGGGCGGACGAGGGGGCCTTTGGCCTCTCCACGCGGAGCGGAGCCGCGTCTTGATCTGGACCATCCCGAACCTGCTGACGCTGTTCCGCGTGCTGGCGGCGCCCTTCGTGGCACTCGCCTTCGCGATTTTCGAGGGGCACCTGGCCGGCTGGATCGCCTTCGGCCTGTTCGTCGCCGCAGCGCTGACCGATTTCCTGGACGGCTGGGCGGCGCGGCGATGGGGGCAGGTCTCCGAGATCGGCAAGATGCTCGACCCGATCGCCGACAAGGCAATGGTGACGATTGCGCTGGCCGCGCTGATGGGGCTGATCGGGCTGGATTTCTGGTACGTCGTGCCGGCCTCGGCCATCCTGCTGCGCGAGGTGCTGGTCTCGGGCCTGCGCGAGTACCTGGGGGACGTGAAGCTGCCGGTGACGAACCTCGCCAAGTGGAAGACGACCGCGCAGATGATCGCCATCGGCTGGCTGCTGCTGTTCCAGCCCGACGAGACCAACCCGAGCGCGGGCACGGTCGCCGGTTTCGCGATGCTCTGGGTCGCCGCAGCGCTGACCGTAATGACGGGCTGGGATTACTTCGCCAAGGGCATGGCGGTGCTGCGCCGGCGCGGGCAGACCTGATGCGCGTGCTCTATTTCTCGTGGCTGCGCGAGCGCGTCGGCGCCGCGGAGGAGGAGATCGAGACCGCGGCACCGACCGCCCGCGCGCTGGTCGTCGAGCTGTCCGCCAAGGACGAGCGGCACGCCGCCGCCTTCGAGAATCTGCGCGCCGTGCGCGTTGCCGTCGACCAGCAGATGGGCGACCTCGACACGCCGCTGGCGGGTGCGCGCGAGGTGGCGTTCTTTCCGCCGGTCACCGGGGGCTGACGCCCGTGAGCTTTCCTCAGAGCATCCCCGAGAGCGTTTCCGTCCAGACCGCGGATTTCGATATCGGCGCCGAGATCGACGCGCTGACCGCAGGCGACCGCGAGATCGGCGCCGTCGTCAGCTTTACCGGGCTGGTGCGCGAGATGGTGGGCGGCAGCGCCATCAGCTCGATGGAGCTGGAGCACTATCCCGGCATGACCGAGCGGGCGCTGGAGGAGATCGTCGACGAGGCGTGCCAGCGCTGGCCGTTGCAGGGCGTGCGGGTGATCCACCGGCATGGGCCGCTGGCGCCGGGCGACCGGATCGTCCTGGTACTGACGGCCAGCAAGCACCGCCGGGCGGCGTTCGAGGCGGCGGCCTTCCTGATGGATTACCTGAAGACGCGCGCGCCGTTCTGGAAGAAGGAGACCGGCGCCGAAGGCGACCGCTGGGTGGATGCCCGAGACGTCGACGACGAGGCGGCCGAGCGCTGGCGGCGCTGAGATTGCGGCTGTCGCGGCGTGGTCTCACGCGTGAGGCCGTCGCTAAGTTGTTGAGAGTCAGGGAAGATATCGAGGCGCTGACCCTAGGGCAATCCCGGTCAACGCTGTGATGCCGAACGCAGCGCCCTTGCCCGGACCTGACCGCACGATCCGGCTCCGCTTCGCCGGCATCGCCATGCGACGGAGCCTTGCCGATGCGGAATCGAGAAGGGCGGGCCGTGGCCCGCCCTTCGCGTCTCTCGCGGATCCGCGCGTCAGCCGGCCGGCTGCAGCTCGCCCGCCTGGCTGGCGTCGCCATTGCCGCGCTTCCGGTCCTCCATGAACTGGTCGAACTCGGCCTTGTCCTTGGACTTGCGCAGCTTGGCCAGGAACTCCTCGAAGGCGCCCTGCTCCTCCTCGAGCCGCCGCAGCGTCTGCTCGCGGTAGTCGTCGAAGGCGGTGTTGCCGGTGCCCTGTGCCGTGCGCGACCAGCCGCGCCAGTGTGTCTTCTTGCGGGAACAGCCCATGCGTCCACTCCAGATCATGTAACCGAGAAGGAGGAGGCCCAGCGGCCAGAAGACGAAGAAGCCCAGCACCATGGCGGCGAGCCATGCGCCGCGGCCCCATTCGTCGAGTTTCGCCTCGGCCTCGCCCAGAAAGCCGGTGATGCGCGACATTCTTGTCTCCTGCTGATGTTAACGTCGTTTACATTCCGGAATGTGGGAAATCGGGGGGGGCGTTCAATAGGCGGCGGCCAAAAAATCGGGAGCGCCTCCCGCATTCCGCGCCCGCAATACCCGTTCGCGGGACGGATCCTGGCCCCGCGGCGATCGCCCGGTCGGGCCGGAGCGCGGGGCAGGCCGGGAAATGGGATTGCCGCCCCGACGCGTCAATCGTCGGGGATCAGCCCCAGGCCGCGCAGGTATATCGCCGTGCCCGCCTCGAGCAGGTCGCCGGCCTCGATGGGCGCCCGGCGGCGCCGCTCGGGATCGCCGAACAGCTCGGCGATGCCGTGGCTGATGGCCCAGACGTGATAGCTCATCATGTTCAGCGGCGGCCGCTGCCCGGGCGGCAGGTGGCGGACGAGGCCCTCGCAGGCGCGGCGCAGCACCGCGAAGGCGCGCTCGCTCGCCTCGGCGACCTCCGGCGGGGCCGGGCTGCCGGACTGGAACATGGCGACGAAGGCAGGGCGCTCGCGGCGTGCGAAATCCAGATAGGCAGCGCCCACCGCCTCGAAGGCGCGCATCGGCGATGGCCCGGCCTCGTCGAACGCCCGCTCGAGCTGGTCGGCGAGCCGGCCGAAGCCCTGCCGAGCCACCTCGGAGATCAGCGCGTCGCGGTCGCGGAAATGCCGGTAGGGCGCCGCGGCGCTGACACCGGCTGCCCGCGCCGCCTCGGCGAAGCTGAAGCCCGCCGGCCCCTTCTCGGCGATCAGGCCCAGCGCCGCCGCGACCAGCGCCTCGCGCAGGTTGCCGTGGTGATAGCCGCGTCGCCCGGTCTCGTCCGCCATTGCCCGGACCTACCCGGTCGGCGGCCCGCCGGGAAGAGGCTCAGAACAGGTCGTGGAACAGTGCCTCGACCGAGGGATAGGCCGGCTCACCGCCCTCCGAGGCCAGCACCAGCGCGCCGTTGACCAGATGCGCCGTGCCAACCCGCACGCCGGCGTCGGTCGGCCGCGTCACGGGCGTCCAGTGCAGCAGGCCGAGCGCGTAGCTGACCGCGCCGTAGCGGGGGATGTTCGTGGCGATGGTGACGGGGCGCGACTGCAGCCCCGCCGGCGCCGCGCCAGCGTCGACGACCAGCGTGTCCCCGACGCGATAGACCGGCCCGACCAGCGCCCCCTGGCGCACCGTGGCGACGTCCAGCGTGCCCCGGAACAGCGGCCCCACCAGCGGCGCGCCGTGCAGATCGACGCGGTCCTCGGACTGCGCATCCGCGGCGCGCGGCAGCTTTGCCGCGATGGCGCTGCTGGCGCCGGTGACGATGATCGCCCTGGGCCGGAAGGCGCCGCCGCTCTCGGTGCGGAAGCGAAGCGGCTCGTCGAAGCCGGGCCGCTCGCCCAGGAACGAGTCGCGGCCGCCGGACGCTGCGGCGGGCAGCGTGAGGGCGGGGAGAACGGACAGGCAGGCGGCGGCGAGCAGCAGGGGCCGAAAGGTTCTCATCATGTCGATCTCCATGCGGCGTGCGCTAACCCGGCGATGTGCCATTGCCGTCATTCGGGTGCGGGATGCCGCAAATGAAACGCAGTTCGCCCGCCCTTCCGTTGCCCCGAAACGCGCAAGGGCGGCGCTGCAGCGCCGCCCTCGCCAGCCCCCGCGCGTGCCTCAGGCCTTGTTCGGGCCGATCCCCAGCACCCGGTTGCGCTGGTTCGTGTAGGCGATCTCGGCGATCGACTGCCAGTTGCCCATCTCGCGCATCGCGTCCATGTAGTCGTCGTGGACCTTGGCGGCCAGCGGCGAGTGCTGGCGCACCTCCTCGAACACCTCGGCCGAGGCCTGGCCGAAGGCGTCGTAGACCTCGTCGCTGAATTCCCTCAGCTCGACGCCGTGCTCGTCGACGAGCTTCTTCAGGTACTCGCCGTTGAAGGCGATCGTCTCCTCGTAGGAATTCGCGTGCTCCTCGAACGCCGCGGCGGTGATGATGTTCTTCTGGTGCTGGGTCAGCCCCTCCCAGAACGGGATGTTGAAGGCCAGCGCGATGCCGCCGCCCGGCTCGTGGAAGCCCGGCCAGTAGTAGTACTTGGCCGCCTCGTAGAACTTGAGGAAATAGTCGTTCCAGGGGCCGACCCACTCGGTCGCGTCGATGGCGCCCGAGACGAGGTTCTCGTAGATCTGCCCGCCCGGCAGCGAGACCGGCGAGGCGCCGAGCCTGGCCAGCACGTCGCCGCCGAGGCCGGGGATGCGCATCTTGAGACCCTTCCAGTCCTCGGGCGCGTTGATCTCCTTGTTGAACCAGCCGCCCATCTGCGTGCCGTTCGCGCCGCAGGGCAGGGCCTTGAGGCCGAATTCCTTGCCCAGTTCCTCCCACAGCGCCTGGCCGCCCTTGTACTTGATCCAGGCGGTCCACTCGTTCGTCGTCATGCCGAACGGCACCGAGGTGAAGAACGCGAAGCCGGGGTGCTTGCCCTTCCAGTAGTAGTCGGCGCCGATATAGGCCGCGGCGTTGCCGCTGGCGACCTCGTCGAAGGCATCGAAGGCGCCGACGCGCTCGCCGGCGGCGAAGTACTGCGTGGTCAGCTCGCCCTGGCTCAGCTCCTCGATGCGCTTGGAGAAGCGCTGGGCGCTGGTGCCGAGGCCGGGGAAGTCGCGCGGCCAGGTCGAGACGATGACGATTTCCTTGCCGGTCTTTGCGAGTGCCGGGGCGGCCAGGCCGCCCGCCGCCGCGCCCGCGCCGATGACGGCGGCGCCACCGAGAAACTTGCGTCTTTCCATCTGGTGTCCTCCGCTCCCGTTCAATCAGGATGCCTAGGCCCGTTCTAGCGGGAATCCGGCCGACCGCTACCGCATTCGTGGGGCCGGCCGGGCGGCCGATGGTGCGGCATGGTCGTGGAGGGGGAGGCGCGAAGGCGGGCAATGAAGAAGGCGGCGCCAGAGGCGCCGCCTTCGTGCCGGCCGGGCCGGGTGCGTCGGTCGTGCCGACCTCAGCCGATGCCCAGCACGCGGTTGCGCAGGACCGAGTACTGGATGTCCGAAATCGCCATCCAGCTGCCGATCTCATGCCGGGCGTTGTCCCAGCTGGTGTAGATCTTCTCGGCCAGCGGCGAGTGCTGGCGCACCTCGTCGAGCACCGCCTGGGTCGCCTGGCCGAACGACTCGTAGATCTCGTCGTTGAACTCCTTCAGCACGACGCCGTGCTCGTCGACCAGCTTCTTGAGGTAGATACCGTTGTTCTGGTTGGTCTCGTCCATCTGCAGCCCGTGCTCCTCGTTGCAGCAGGCCGTGATCAGGCTCCGTTCCCAGTCGGTGAGGCCTTCCCACCAGGCCTTGTTCATGCCGAAGGCGATGTTGCCGCCCGGCTCGTGGAAGCCCGGGTAGTAGTAGTACTTGGCCGCCTCGTAGAACTTGAGGAAGTAGTCGTTCCAGGGGCCGACCCATTCGGTGGCGTCGATGGCGCCCGAGACGAGGTTCTCGTAGATCTGGCCGCCCGGCAGCGAGACCACCGAGGAGCCCAGCTTGGCCAGCACGTCGCCGCCCAGGCCCGGGATACGCATCTTCAGGCCCTTGAAGTCGGCGGCGGAGTTCATCTCCTTGTTGAACCAGCCGCCCATCTGGCAGCCGGTCGAGCCGCAGGGCAGGGCCTTCAGGCCGAACTCGGCGTCCAGCTCGTCCCACAGCGCCTGCCCCTCGCCGAAGCGCAGCCAGGCCGAGCGCTCGGTGTAGGTCAGGCCGAACGGCACCGAGGTGAAGAAGGCCAGGCCGGGATGCTTGCCCTTCCAGTAGTAGTCGGCGCCGATATAGGCCTGCGCGTTGCCGCTGGCGACCTCGTCGAAGGCGTCGAACGCGCCGACCCGCTCGCCGGCGGCGAAGTACTGCGTCGTCAGCCGGCCCTCGCTGAGGTCGGTGATGCGCTTGGCCAGGCGCTGGGCGCTGGTGCCGAGGCCGGGAAAGTCGCGCGGCCAGGTCGAGACGATGACGATCTCTTTCGTGCCCTGCGCGATCGCGGGCGCGGCCAGGCCACCCGCTGCGGCGCCGGCGCCGAGGACGGCGGCGCCGCCAAGAAACTTACGTCTTTCCATGATTGGATCCCACTCCCTTTGGGTCTGATGGTTGTGCACATCCGTTTAGCCGCTTTGGCATGGCCTCGACAACGGTTTACGCGGAATCTGGCCCTAAACTCTGCGCTCGCCCTCAACCGCCGGGGCTCCGGCCGGACGCCGTCCGTCCGTATGCAGCCCAAGGTAGATCGTCGGGTGGATGATGCACCGTAGGGGTATCTCGGGGATTTCGCGACATGCTGGGGCGTTCTGCCTGCCCGTGGCGTGGCCTTGGGCCGGCCGGCGGCAGCCGCCGGGCCCGGGGCAGGAGACGTCGCGCCGCTTGCGGCCCGGGTGGCGACACCCTAGAGACGCGGCCATGTCCTTCAGTCTCGCCATTGTCGGGCGGCCGAACGTCGGCAAGTCGACGCTGTTCAACCGACTGGTCGGCCGCCGGCTGGCGCTGGTCGACGACCAGCCCGGCGTCACGCGCGACCTGCGCGAGGGCGAGGGCCGGCTGGGCGACCTGACGTTCACGGCGATCGACACGGCGGGCCTGGAGGACGTCACCGACGACAGCTTGCAGGGCCGGATGCGCCGGCTGACCGAACGCGCCGTCGCGGCGGCGGACGTCTGCCTCTTCGTCGTCGACGCCCGCGCCGGCATCACGCCCGTCGACGAGGTCTTTGCCGGCATCCTACGGCGGAGCGGCGCGCCAGTCATCCTGGCCGTGAACAAGGCCGAGGGGCGGGCCGGCTCGGCCGGCGTGCTCGACGCATACTCGCTGGGGCTGGGCGAGCCGATCGCCGTCTCGGCCGAGCACGGCGAGGGCCTGGGCGAACTCTACCGTGCGCTGAAGCCGCATTCGGACGCTGCCGCTGCCGCGGCCGCCGGCGAGACCGCCTTCGATCCCGCCGCCGACGACGACCCGCTGGCCGAGCGCCGGCCGCTGCAGATCGCCGTTGTCGGACGGCCGAACGCCGGCAAGTCGACGCTGGTCAACTCGATCCTGGGCGAGGAGCGGATGCTGACCGGCCCGGAGGCCGGAATCACCCGTGACGCCATCGGCTTCACCACCGACTGGGGCGGTCGCGAATTCCGGATCTTCGACACCGCGGGGCTGCGCCGCAAGGCGCGGATAGAGGAAAAGGTGGAGAAGCTCTCGGTGTCCGACGCGCTGCGCGCGATCCGGTTCGCCGAGGTGATCGTGCTGTTGCTGGACGTCGACCAGGCGCTGGAGACGCAGGACCTGCGCCTCGCCGACCTGGCCGAGCGCGAGGGCCGCGCCGTCGTCGTCGCCGTCAACAAGTGGGACACCGTGCCCGACCGGCAGGCCCGGCTGGCCGAGCTGAAGGAGCGCTTCGAGACGCTGCTGCCGCAGCTGCGCGGCGCGCCGCTGGTGCCGGTCTCGGCGCTGACGGGGCAGGGGCTGGACCGGCTGCGCACCGCCATCCTGAAGATGCACGGCGTCTGGAACAAGCGGATCACGACGTCGAGGCTGAACGAGTGGCTGGCCGGCGAGACCGCCGCCCACCCGCCGCCGGCCCCCGGCGGGCGGCGCATCCGGATGCGCTACATGACGCAGGTGAAGGCGCGGCCGCCCAGCTTCATCGTCATGTGCTCGCGCGCCGATGCGGTGCCCGACAGCTATGTCCGCTTCCTCGTCAACGGGCTGCGCCGCGACTTCGACTTTCCCGGCGTGCCGATCCGCCTGACGCTGCGCAAGGGGAAGAACCCCTACGCCAGCGGCTGAGCCGCGGTCGGTAGCGTCCGTCGATCCGACGGACGGCGCAGGCCGGCGGCCTTTCGAAAGTCACCATTGCAGGCGACGACATGGATCATGTCACGTCGAGGAATGAAGCGTTTCGGATTGTCCACCGGCCTTGCACCGAGCGCCGCCGATCGGGCGCGGGCCTTCGCGCGATCAGGCAGCGGCGCGGAGGCCCGCCGGCAGTCGCCGCCGCGTCATGCCATCCCCGCTGCGCGCGGGTCGCTGCGCGGCAGCTTCATCGCCTCGAGTTGCGGCCCGTTGGCCGTCCGCGTGACGGAGGTCACGATCACCTCGTCCGGCCCGACCGTGCCCAGCGAGACGTCGCGGTCCGGCAGCACGACCCAGTAGCGTTCGCCGGTCCGCACCACGACCTGCCCCTGATGCGGCACGGCCGCCTCGGCCCAGGCGCGCAGATGTTGATGGTAGGGCGATTTCCGCCAGGCGTCCGGCCGTGCCGGGTCAACCAGGGCGGTGATGCGCCGGCCGTCCAGCTCGCCGACCAGGATGATACGCGAGCGCGACGGCTTCCACTCCTCGCCCAGCGAGGCGAGGGTCAGGTACCCGCAGTGGAAATCGCGGCACTCCCGCGGGTGCGCTCCGTGGATCGCGCAGGCCCGCCTGGTCGGCGCATGAGGGCACCAGACATTCGCCGGTTTGCCGAGCTCATCGACCGCCGGGACGAAGCAGCACATGGCGCAGCCCTCGCAGGAACGGCCGTCGACAATATTCGGCATCGCGGCGCCCCATCATCCATCGTGCTCGCGCAGATCGGGAGTCTCCTCTCCAGCCGCCAGCGCGTCAAGCAGGCGTCGGGCGACCCTGGCCGGGTCGGACAGCCTTGCCCGGTCCTCGCCTGGGTAGAAGCGCGCGCGCGCGGCGGTCGGCATCGGCGGCGGGGCGGCGATGGCGACGCGCAGCGCCGGCGTCGCGTCGACCTCGCGGGCCCAGGCGGTGGCGATGGCAAGCTGCCCCTGCTTCGAGGCCTGGTAGGCGCCGTGGAAGCGCGCGCCCGTGCCCGTCGCGTCCGACAGGAACAAGGCCCGGCCGCGCGCCGACAGGCGCAGCAGCGGGTCGAGCACGCGGATCAGCCGCTGGGTCGCGCGGATGTTGATGGCCAGCGCCCGGTCCAGGTCGCGCGCGTCGATATGCCCGGTCGGCGACAGCGCCGGCGCGTGGATGGCCGTGTGCACCCAGATATCCAGCCGACCCCAGCGCTCGAAGATCGCCGCGCCCAGCCGCTCGAGCGCCGGATCGTCGGTCAGGTCCAGTGGTACGAGCGTCGCGGCGCCACCCGCCGCCTTGATCTCGTCGTCCAGTTCCTCGAGGCCGCCGACCGTGCGCGCCAGCGCGATGACGTGCGCGCCACGCACCCCAAGTTCGCGCGCCACGGCATAGCCCAGCCCGCGCGACGCGCCGGTGACCAGCGCGACCGTGTCTGCATATTCTCGAGTCATTCCGGCTCCCCGTTCATGCGGGGCTGTTAGCGCCCGCTGCCCGGGTTGACCATCCCCTGTCCGTGCCGGGCCGTGCGCGCCGCGTCCACCGCGTCAGTGGTTGCGGAGCGCGTGGATCAGCTCGCTCTTCTTCATCTTCGACCGGCCGTCGATGCCGATCTCGCCGGCGCGCTTCTGCAACTCCCTGACGGTCCAGTCCTCGTATGCGGGCGCCTTGCCACCCTTCTGCGACGGGTGCTGCCTGGGGTTGGCCCCGGCATTGGCGATCCGCGCCGCCTTCTCCTTGCTGGCGCCGTGCTTGCGAAGGTCTTCGTAGGTCTTGTCGTCCTTGATCTGGTTGCCGTGGTTCTTGACCATGCCGTCCTCCTTCGACAGTCCTGTTGCCGAGACGAACGGCGGGGAAGTGAAGGGGTTCCGCAGCGGCACCGTCCGCCCGCCGGCCGTTTGCCCGCTGCGCCGCCTTGTTGTGCGCCCCTGCCCGCCAATGGTATCTTGCCCCGGGGACAGGCGGGAACGGGGCGGAGACCATCATGAATTTGCTGCTCGACTGGTGGATGACGGCGGATGCGGCCGGCATCGCCATCATCGCGATCGTCGTCCTGCTGGTCGTCACCGCGCTGGCAGCGGTGCGCATCGTGCCGCAGAGCGAGGAGTTCGTCATAACACGCCTCGGCGCCTACGCGCGCACGCTGCAGGCCGGCGTCAACCTCGTCGTGCCGCTGCTCGAGCGGGTGCACGCCAAGGTCTCGATCGCGGATCAGGTGGTGAACGACGTACGCCTGGACGTCGTCAGCCGCGACAACGTCGTCTTTTCGGTCGAGCTGCTGGTTGTCTATCGCATCAAGGAGCCGGAGCTGGCGACATTCCGCGTCAACAGCGTGCGCGAGCTTGTCATCGGGCTGGTCAAGAGCCTGGTCCGCGCCGAGATCGGCAAGGTCGAGCTCGACAACGTGCAGTCGGACCGCGACAGCCTGAACGTCGCCATCCGCGATGCGCTCGCCGCCGCCGGCGACGATTACGGCATCCTGATCTCGCGCTCGGAGATCACCGATGTCGTGCTGAACGAGACGACGCAGCGCGCGATGGGCGAGGTGCTGGAGGCAGAGCGCCAGCGCCGCGCCGCGATCACCCGGGCCGAGGGCGAGAAGCGCGCGGTCGAGCTGGCCTCCGACGCGGCGCTCTATCGCCAGCAGCGCGAGGCCGAGGCGACGCGGGTGTCTGCGGACGCCACGGCCTACGCCAACAGCGCCATCGGTCGGGCGATCGCCGAGAACGGGGCGGAGTCCGCCAGCTTCCAGATCGCCGAGCGCCAGATCGCTGCGGTCCTGGAGCTGGCCCGCAGCCCAAATGCCAAGCTGGTGCTGCTGCCGGGCGACATCACCGACGGGTTCACGCGCGCCGCGGCGCTGCTGGCCGACGGCGGATTGCCTCGCGAAGTCGCCTCCCGGCAGCCGGCGCCGGACAGGTCGCTCGGGCTCGCCGGCGGATGATGCTGTCCATCTTCGATCCCTGGCTGTGGGTTGCGGCCGCGGCCTTGCTGGGCGCGGTCGAGGCGCTCATGCCGGGCTATGTGCTGCTCGGCTTCGGCATTGGCGCGGCGGCGGTGGCCGCCGCCCTGTTCCCGCTGGACGAGCAGGTGCGCGCACTGCCCTATGCGCCCCTGACGCTGATCGCGATCTGGTCGGCGATCTCGCTGGCGGCCTGGTTCGGTCTGACGGCGACCTTCGGTCGCCCGTCGCGCCGGCGCACCGGCGATCGTGACGTGAACGACTTCGACAACAGCCCGTGAGGCCGGCGCCCGGCGACTGCCGCCCGCGCCGGCGGCATTGCCGTGATGGCCCGGGCCGGGGAGTTGGCCGCCTGCCTGTCGCGTGCTACAGCCCGTCGAACAGCGGCGTGGACAGGTAACGCTCGGCGAAGCTGGGGAGAATCACGACGATACGCTTGCCCGCCATGCCATCGCGTTCGGCGATCTCGAGCGCGGCGGCGATGGCGGCGCCCGAGGAGATACCGCCGGGGATGCCTTCCAGCCGCGCGAGCAGGCGAGCGTGCTCGAAGGCAGTCTCGTTGGCGACGGTCAGCACCTCGTCGATCAGGTCGGTGTCCAGGACGCCCGGCACGAAGCCGGCGCCGATGCCCTGGATCTTGTGCGGGCCGGGCTGGCCGCCGCTGAGCACCGGCGAGTCCTCGGGCTCGACCGCGACGATGCGGCAGCCGGGCGCCCGCTCGCGCAGCATGCGGCCGACGCCGGTGATCGTGCCGCCGGTGCCGACGCCCGAGATGAAGACGTCGATCCGGCCGCCGGTGTCGGCCCAGATCTCCTCGGCGGTCGTCCTGGTGTGGATCTCGGGGTTCGCCGGGTTCTCGAACTGCTGCGGGATGATCGAGCCGGGGATTTCGGCGTTCAGCTCGTGCGCCCGCTCGATGGCGCCCTTCATGCCCAGCGCCGGGTCGGTCAGCTCCAGCCGGGCGCCGAGAAGGGCCAGCATCTTGCGCCGCTCCATCGACATCGATTCCGGCATGGTCAGGATCAGCTTCAGCCCCTTCGCCGCCGCGGCGAAGGCCAGCGCGATGCCGGTGTTGCCCGAGGTCGGCTCGATCAGGGTCGTCTCCGGACCGATCCGCCCCTCGGCCTCCAGCGCCTCGATCATGGCGACGCCGATGCGGTCCTTGACCGAGGCGATCGGGTTGAAGAACTCCAGCTTGGCGAGGATCTCCGCCGTTACCCCTGCATCGGCGACCAGCCTGGACAGGCGCACCAGCGGCGTCGCGCCGATCGTCTGGGTAATGTCGTCGTAGATGCGGCCGCGTGGCGGGGTCAGGTGCATGGGGGCTCCGTCGGGCAAGCGGGCGTCATCGAAGACGTCAGATGTGTCAGATGTTGAAGTCCGGCGTGTCCTTCGCGCCGTGCGCGATGTCCAGCTGCCGCGCCCGGTCGCAGAGCTCCTGCATGGTGATCCGGTCGAGGCGCTGCAGGACGATGTCGCGCGTCTCCTCCCAGAGCGGCGCGATGACCTTCTCGCCCAGCTCGGCCTGGCTGACCGGGTCGCTGTCGCCCTCGGCATCCAGCTGGTCGACGACGCGGACCACGTCGCCCACCGTGATCTTGCGGCGCTCGCGCGCCAGCGTGTAGCCGCCGCGCGGGCCGCGCACGCCCTTGAGGATGCCCTTGTGGACGAGTTGCTGCATCACCTGTTCCAGGTAGCGCTGCGGGATGCCCTGGCGCCGCGTGATGTCCTTGGACTGCACCGGGTCTGGGCGCGCGTTGTATGCGACGTCCAGCACCGCCTCGAGCGCCAGCATGGTCTTGCGCGAGAGCCGCAGCATTCAGGCCCGGCCCGTCGAGCCGAAGCCGCCGGCGCCGCGCGCCGTCTCGTCGAGCGTGTCGACGGCGGTCGGGCGGACGCGGGTGACGGGGGCGACGACGAGCTGGGCGATGCGCTCGCCGTGCCGGATCGTCGCCGTCTCGGCGCCCAGATTGACCAGCAGCACCTGCACCTCTCCACGGTAATCGGAGTCGATCGTGCCCGGGCTGTTCAGCAGCGTCAGCCCGTGCCGGACGGCGAGGCCCGAGCGCGGGCGCACCTGGCCCTCGTGGCCGTCCGGCAGCGCGATGGCGAGGCCGGTCGGCACCAGCACGCGGCCGAGCGGCGGCAGCTTGAGCCCGTGCGTGCGGTCGCCGGGCGACAGGCAGGCCCGCAGGTCGAGGCCCGCCGCGCCCTCGGTGGCATAGTCGGGCAGCGCCAGCTCCGGGTCGTGGTTCGCCAGCCGCAGGATGCCGAGCGTCGGCGCCGCGCCGCTCATGCGACGCCCTCGCGGCCCAGCAGACCGGCAATGCGCTCGGCCAGCCGTCCGGCGACGACGGCCTTCGAGGCGGTCGGCCAGGGCTCGGCGCCGTCGCGCGTGACCAGCGTCACCGTGTTCTCGGGGCCGCCCATGATGCCGGTGGCGGGGCTGACGTCGTTCGCGACGATCCAGTCGCAGCCCTTGCCCTCCAGCTTGGCGCGGGCGTGCTCGACAAGGTTCTCGGTCTCGGCGGCAAAGCCCACGACCAGCGCCGGGCGCTTGCCCTCGGGCAGCTGCGCGATCGACTTCAGGATATCGGGATTCTCCGAGAGCTGCAGCGGCGGGACCCGGCCCGTGCCGTCCTTTTTCAGCTTCTGCTCGGCGGCGTTCGTGACGCGCCAGTCGCCGACCGCCGCGGCGAACACGGCGGCGTCGGCGGGCAGGGCGTTGCGGACAGCCGACATCATCTGGTTGGCGGTCTCGACGCGGACGATTCGGATACCGGTCGGCATCGGCAGCGAAACCGGGCCCGTCACCAGCACCACCTCGGCGCCGAGATCGCGCAGCGCCGTGGCGATCGCCAGCCCCTGCGTGCCCGATGAGCGGTTGGCGATGTAGCGCACCGGGTCGATGGGCTCGTGCGTCGGGCCGGAGGTGACGATCACGCGCCGCCCCTTCAGCGGGCCGGTCGAGGGCAGGCGGAGCGCGATCGCCTCGAGGATCTCGGCCGGCTCGGCCATGCGGCCGGGGCCGAACTCGCCGCAGGCCATCTCGCCGTCGTTCGGCCCGACCTCGCCGATGCCGTCGGCGCGCAGCGTCGCGAGGTTTCGCTGCGTCGCCGGGTGCAGCCACATGCGGACGTTCATCGCGGGCGCCATCAGGACAGGCTTGTCGGTCGCAATCAGCAGCGTCGAGGCCAGGTCGTCGGCCCGGCCGGTCGCCATCTTGGCCATCAGGTCGGCGGTCGCCGGGGCGACGACGACGAGATCGGCGGCGCGGCTGAGCTCGATATGGCCCATCTCGGCCTCGTCGGTCAGGCTGAACAGGTCGGTCCACAGCTTCTCGCCGGCCAGCGACGAGACCGAGAGCGGCGTGACGAACTCGGCGCCGGCGCGCGTCAGAACGGGCGTGACATGCGCGCCCGCACGGCGGATCAGGCGGATCAGCTCGAGGCTTTTGTAGGCCGCGATGCCACCGCCGATGATCAGTAGGATGCGCCTGCCCTGCACGGTCTCGCTTCCCCCTGCAGTTTGCCGGAATTACCAGGTTCCGAGTGTCGTTCCCCTGCGGCGTTGCTGGCAAGAGGTATTTCAGCGCGTCAGCCGTTCGCCTCGGCAATCAGCGCGCGTGCGGCCGAGCGGGCCGCGTCGGTGACGCGGTCGCCGGCCAGCATCCGGGCGATCTCGTCGTTGCGCGCCTCCGCGTCGAGCGGCGTGACCTCGGTGCGTGTCGCGCCGCCCGCGCTGGACTTGGCGATCCGGAAATGCGTGGTGCCGAGCGCGGCGACCTGCGGGCTGTGCGTCACGACCAGTACCTGGCCGGCAGCCGCGAGGCGAACCAGCCGGCGGCCGACCGCGTCGGCCGTGGCGCCGCCGACGCCGCGGTCGATTTCGTCGAAAATCATCGTCAGCCCCTCGGTGCGGGTCGCCAGCCGGACCTTGAGCGCGAGCAGGAAGCGCGACAGCTCGCCGCCCGAGGCGATGCGGTCGATCGGCCCGGCCGGCGCGCCGGGGTTGATCGCGGCGGTGAAGCGGACCGTGTCGGCGCCCTCCGCTCCGGGCTCGGCGGGCGCGAGGTCGGTCAGGAAGCGCGCCGCCTCCATGCGGAGCGGTGCAAGCTCGGCCGTGACGGCATCGTCCAGCGCGGCTGCCGCCGTGCGGCGGGCGGCAGTCAGGGCGGCGGCGGCAGAGTCGTATGCCGTCGCGGCGGCATTCGCGTCGGCCTCGAGCGCTGCGATGCGCTCCCCTGAGGCGGCGAGGGCGGCGAGGCGGGCCGTCAGGTCCTCGGCCAGCCCGGCCAGGTCGTCCGGCGCGACGCCGTGCTTGCGGGCCATGCCGCGGATGGCGAACAGGCGGTCCTCCACCATCTCCAGCCGGCCAGGATCGAACCTGAGCTCGTCGAGCACATCGGCCAGCCCCTGCTCGGCCTCGGAGAGCTCGACCATCGTGCGGTCGATGGCGGCGATGGCTCTCTCCAGCCGGTCCTCGGCGCGCTCGGCGGCGCGGGTCAGGCGCTGCAAGGCCTCGGAGAGCGCCGCCGAGGCGCCGTCGGACAGCGCCTCGGCGGCCCGCGTGAGGTCCTCGGTCAGGCCGGCGGCCTGCTTGATCAGCCGGCGCTCGGCGTCGAGTGCTGCGTCTTCGCCCGGTTCGGGGGACAGGTGCTCGAGTTCGTCGACGCTGTGGCGCAGCCAGTCGGCGTCGGCCTCGGCGCGGGCCAGCGCCTCGCGCGCCTCGTCCAGCGCGCGGGCTGCGGCCTGGCGCGCCTGCCAGCGGGCGCGGACCTCGGCCACCTGGCGCTCGAGGCCGCCGAAGGCGTCGAGCAGCGGGCGGTGGGCGCGCGGGTCCAGCAGGCTGCGGTCGTCGTGCTGGCCGTGCACCTCTACCAGCGTCTCGCCCAGCCGGGCCAGCGCCTCGGCGCTGGTGCGCTGGTCGTTGACGAAGGCGCGGCTGGGGCCGTCGGCCGAAGCGGTGCGGCGCAGGATCAATTCATCGGTTTCAGGGCCGGGGGGAAGGCCGAGCTCGGCCAGCACGGCGTGGACCGGATGGCGGGCGTCGATCCGGAAGGCGGCCGTGGCGGAGCCCTCGGCGCTGCCGGCGCGCACCAGCTCGCGGCCGGTGCCGCGGCCGAGCGCAAAGCCGAGTGCGTCGAGCAGGATCGATTTGCCGGCGCCGGTCTCGCCGGTCAGCACGGTCAGGCCGGCGCCGAAGTCGAGGTCGAGCGCCTCGATCAGGACGATGTCGCGGATCGAAAGGCTGGCGAGCATGGCAGGGCGGCCCCTGCCGCGTCAGGACCGGCCGGGGCGGCCGGCGGCGGTGAGGTCGCCCGGAGCGGCGGGCGCGCCCGCGCTCCCTCCGATGGCCGGCACGCCTGCGCAAGAGCGGGCGCCGGCCGCTGGCGTGACGCGGTGCGCTCAAAGCCAGTCGCCGCGGATGACGCGGCGGTAGACGCGATCCCAGAAGCTGTCCTGGCGCGTGGCGGGCAGCAGGTTGCGGTCGGTCAGCAGCGCGTAGCTGCGGGCGTACCAGTCCGAACCGACGAAGTTCTCGCCCAGCACGGCGGCGACGACCTGCGCCTCCTCGTTCAGGCCGAGCGCCAGGTAGGCCTCGACCAGCCGGTGCAGTGCCTCGGGCGTGTGCGCGGTGGTCTGGTACTTCTCCAGCACGGTGCGGAAGCGATTGATCGCCGCGACATAGTGACCGCGCTTGAGGTAGTAGCGGCCGACCGTCATCTCCTTGCCGGCGAGGTGGTTGTTCGTCAGATCGATCTTCAGCGCCGCGTCGCGGGCGTAGTCGGAATCCGGGTAGCGCCGGACCAGTTCGGTCAGCTCGCGCAGCGCGTTCTTTGTCGTCGCCTGGTCACGGCCGACATCGACGATGTTGTCGTACCAGGTCAGCGCCACGAGGTACTGCGCGTAAGGAGCGTCGGGGTCCGAGGGGTAGAGATCGAGATAGCGCCCAGCCGCGCTCCGGGCCGCGGGCATGTTGCCGCCCTCGTAGCTGGCGAAGGCCGACATGATCGTCGCTCGCTTGGCAAGTTGCGAGAACGGGAAAAGGCGCTCGACCTCATCGAAGGTCTCGGCGGCGCCCTTGTAGTCCTCGTCGGCCATCTGCGTCTGCGCCTGGTCGAAGATTTCGCGCGCCGAGCGGTTGTCGATCGGAACCTCGTCCTTGCCGCCTCCGAACATCGATCCGATGCCGCACCCGGCAAGGAGCGTGAGGGCGAGGAGCGACCCTGCCAGCCTGATCGTCATCCCGTGATACCCCGACCCCGTTCGCGTGCCCGTTCGCGCGGACGCGGCGACCATACCGGGCCGCACGACGGAGGGAAAGAGGGCCGGCACCTGTCCGGACAATCGGCCGTCCGCTGCCGTCGATCGGCGGCGGGCAACCCCGTCCGCGCGGGCAGCCGTCCGTGCCAACGGGTCCACGAACGAGCCGGCGCTGCCCCGCGCTCAGGCGGGAGCATGGTGCTTTGTCATTGGAAAAAAGGGGATTTCCGAATCCGGCACGGAATCGTCAACCTGGTGCGCAACCGCCTCAGACCGCGATGGCGTCGATGCGGCGCCGGGTAGCCGGCGCATGCGTGACGCCGCCGAACCACTGGCCCGGGCGCAGCGGCTGCCAGCTCCACGCGTCCGGGCGGTCGAACAGCGCGCGCAGCAGCCTGTTGGTCATCTCGTGGCCGCCGCGATGCGCCTCGAACCGGCCGACGATCGGCGCGCCCGCCAGCGCCAGGTCACCGACGGCGTCCAGCATCTTGTGGCGGACGAACTCGTCCGGGCGGCGCAGGCCGTCCGGATTCAGCACGCGGCCGCGGTCGATGACGATGGCGTTCTTCAGGCTGCCGCCGCGGGCGAGGCCCACCGCGCGCAGCTGCTCGACCTCGGAGAGATGGCCGAAGGTGCGGCAGTCGGCGAGCTCGGTGACGAAGACGCCGCCGACGAGCCGGAGGTGCTTGCGGGCCGCGCCGATCGCCGGGTCGGCGAAATCGATCGAGAACGACATCTCGAAGCGATCGGCCGGCACCAGGCTGGCGGTCTTGCCCTCGTCCTCGATCGAGACGGGCGAAAGGATCCGGATGACGCGGGCCGGCTGGCCGGAGTCCGCGATGCCGGCCTGCAGAAGCCCCTGCACGAAGGGCGCCGACGAGCCGTCCATGATCGGCACCTCGGGTCCGTCCAGCAGGATCAGCGCGTCGGTGATGCCGCAGCCGAACAACGCCGCCATCAGGTGCTCGACCGTGCCGACCGAGGCGCCGTTCGAATTGGCGATGCGGGTGCAGAGCCGGGTATCGACGACGTTGTCCCAGCGCGCCGGGATGTCGCCAGAGCCGGCCGCGAGGTCGGTGCGGCGGAACAGGATGCCGGAGCCGGCCGCGGCCGGCATGACATGCGCCGTCACGGACTGGCCACCGTGCAGGCCGACGCCCTGAAAGGTCGCAGTCGTGCCGAGGGTTCGCAGGGTCGCCCCCGCAATGGTATATCTGTCCTGAGCTGTCATTTTTTCATCTGCCCGCGCGAGTGCGCTTTCGCCGCGCATCGCTTTCCTGTCCCCAACGTCTTTCTAGGTCGTGGCAGTCACTGCCTCAAGTCACGCTTTATGACGCTTTGCAACAAGCCGCTGATTCCGAACGGGAATTCTGCCTGATCCCGCAAAACAAAGCCGCCTCCCAATGGGAGGCGGCAAGCAGAGAACGACATTCCGCGGTCCCCCGGGGACCAGCCCGGCTCAGTTCGCCTGGCGGCGCAGGAAGGCCGGGATATCGCCGCCGTCATCGTCGAGATCGGGCGGCTGGCGGCGTTCGGAGCGCTGCGCGCGCTCGTCCGGTGCGGCGTTGCCGGCGACGCGGTGGATCAGCTTGTTGATCGTGAACAGGCCCGTGCGGGTGTTCTGCCGCGTCTCGGGATCCGCCGCGGCGCGCGATCGCGGCGCCGTGAACGGATCCTCCGCCGGCAGGCGGCGCGCCTGTCCCGGCAACGGCGCGTGGCCGTGTGCGGGGTCGGGCGCGGCCTGCGCGGCGGGCCGCACCTGGACCGAGGCCTCGTCGATGTCGAAGAGCACGGGCTCGTCGTCCTGCGGCACGGCCGGGCGGCGGTCGTCGTCGTCGCGGCGGGCGCGAGCCGCCAGCGCGCGCTGGCGCACCTCCTCGGCCCGGGCGCGGATGTCCGAGGGCGAGGGCGCGGTGGCAAAGCGGCTCTCGTCGCGGCCGGTGGCCGCGGCGGCCGGCGCCTGACGGGCGGCGGCGGGCACGGCTTCGCGGACCGGCTGGGGCTGCGGTTGCGTGGTGGCGAGGACAGCCACGGATGCCGGCTGCTCCGCGACCTCGGGCTCGATCTCGTCGGGCTCGTGCGCCGGCTCGAGCGATGCGGCGGGTCGGGCGGCCGGCGCTGGCTCGGGCTTGCGCCCGCCGCGGACGGCGGCGAGGATGCCGGGGTCGGTCTCGACCGGGCGGCGGCGCTGCTGCTCGGGCTCGACCGGGCGGCGCGCCGGCATCGACTCGGCGTCGATGCCCGTTGCGACGACCGAGACGCGCATCCGGCCCTCGAGCGTCGGGTCGATGGCCGAGCCGAACTTGATCATCGCGTTCGGGTCGACCTCTTCCTTGATGCGGTTGGCCGCCTCGTCCATCTCGTAGAGCGTCAGGTCGTAGCCGCCGGTGATGTTGATCAGCACGCCGCGGGCGCCCTTGAGGCTGACCTCGTCGAGCAGCGGGTTGGCGATGGCCTTCTCGGCGGCGTCGGTGGCGCGGGTCTCGCCCTCGGCCTCGCCGGTGCCCATCATCGCCTTGCCCATCTCCTCCATCACCGAGCGGACGTCGGCGAAGTCGAGGTTGATCATGCCCGGGCGGACCATCAGGTCGGTGACGCCCTGCACGCCCTGGTAGAGCACGTCGTCGGCCATCTGGAAGGCCTCGACGAAGGTGGTGCGCTCGGAGGCGACGTGGAAGAGGTTCTGGTTCGGGATGACGATCAGGGTGTCGACGACCTCCTGCATCGCGTCGATGCCGGCCTCGGCGACCTGCATCCGGCGCGTGCCCTCGAAGTGGAAGGGCTTGGTCACGACGCCGACCGTCAGGATGCCCATCTCGCGGGCGATCCGCGCGACGACGGGCGCAGCACCGGTGCCGGTGCCCCCGCCCATGCCGGCGGTGATGAAGCACATGTGGCAGCCCTCGAGGGAGCTGGCGATCTCCTCCATCGTCTCCTCGGCGGCGTGCAGCCCGACCTCGGGCTTGGAGCCGGCGCCAAGGCCGCGGGTCACGCCGGTGCCCATCTGCAGCGTGCGCGGGGCGCGGCTGTTCGACAGCGCCTGTGCGTCGGTGTTGGCGGCGATGAACTCGACGCCGGGCAGCTCTTTCTCGATCATGTTGTTGACGGCGTTGCCGCCGGCGCCGCCGACACCGAAGACGGTGATGCGGGCCCGCAGCTCGGGCTCGTCTGGAATCCTGAGCGTCAGTGCCATGGGAACTTGCCTCTTCGTTCTCTGCCTCGGTATCCGCGCCGGTTATGTTTTATGTGGCACGGTGTTTTTTTACTTGACTCGACGGTAACGCAAATCGATTCGGGGGTCACGCAAATTCACCAGGCGCGTCTCAACCAGCGCAGCATGTCGCCGGCCCGGCCGCGGGCGCCGAGCGACGGCGCCTCGAAGTCCCAGAGCTCGTCATGCGGGCGCAACGCGTACATCGCCAGGCCGACGGCGGTGGCGTAGTCGGGGCCGCTGAGCGACTGCGGCAGGCCGGCGATGCGCAGCGGCCGGCCGATGCGCGGGCGGCGGCCCAGGATGCGGGCGACGACCTCGTCTATGCCCTGGATCTGGCAGGCAGCACCCGTCAGCACCAGCCCCGAGCCGGGCATCGCGTCGATGCCGATGGCGTCGAGCCGCGATTTCAGCAGGTGCAGCGTCTCCTCGATGCGCGGGCGGATGACGCCGATCAGCATGCCGCGGCTGATCTGGCGCCGCTCGGCCAGCTCTTCCTCGCCGATGCGCGGGGCGTCGATCATCTCGCGGTCGTCGGCGCCGGTGGCGACGACGCCGCCGTGCAGCGTCTTGATGCGCTCGGCGGTCGCCTGGCTCATCAGCAGGCCCGCGGCGATGTCGCCGGTGACGTGGTGGCCGCCATAGCGGATCTGGTCGACGCACATCAGGTGGTCGCGCAGGAAGACCGAGAAGGACGTGCCGCCGCCGCCCATGTCGATGCAGACGGCGCCGGCGCGCTGCTCGTCCTCGACCAGCGCCGCCATGGCGCTGGCATAGGGCGCGCTGACGATGCCGGCGAGGTCGAGGTCGCAGCGGCGGATGCACTCCGTCAGGTCGGCGAGCGGGCGGGCGTCGACCGTCATGACGTGCAACGCGACACCGAGCCGGCGGGCCGTCATGCCGCGCGGGTCGGTGATGCCGCCCTGGTAGTCGACGGTGATCTCGCAGGGCTGCGCGTGCAGGATCTGCCGGTCAGGCCCGACCGGCGGCTCGGGGCAGGCGGCCAGCACGTTCGACAGGTCGCGCTCGGTCACCTGGCCGGTCTCGGTCTCGATCTCGGCCTCGGTCATGTGGCTCTCGGGCCGGCCGCCCGAGAAGCTGACGATGACGTGGTCGACGCGCTCGACGCGGGGCGCGGCCATCTTCTCGGCGTTCAGGAGCGCCAGCCGGATGGCGCGGCACACCTCCTCCATGTCGACGATCTCGCCGCGGCGGATGCCGCGCGCCTGCACGGTGCGGGCGCCGGCGACCTCGATGGCGCCGAACAGCGATGTGCCGAGGCGGTCGCGGGCGTCGGCCTCGGCGATGCGCGTCGGGTCGAGGCGCAGCACCAGGCACGAGATCTTGGACGAGCCGATGTCGATGACGGCCAGCCGGCCGCGCCGGACGGCGGCGTGCAGGCGGCCGCGCATGGCGCGGTAGGACTCGACGCGGCCGAAGTTCATGTGTCTTTCCCTCGGCCGGGCCCGGCGGCGTCGCGCAGGCGAAGCAGGTCCATCGCCCGGTGACGTCATCCGAAGCGTCGGCCGCGCCCCCAGGCGCATATCGATGACGGCGAGGTCGCGGTCGAGCAGCTCCTCGCCATAGTGCAGCGCCATCACGCGCGCGAGCGCCGCCTCGGCGCCCTGCTCGGGCAACATGATGGTCAGCCCGCGGTCGAGATCGACGTTCCAGCGCCGCTGGCCGACGCGGACGAGGGCGCGCAGCCGCGGCCGCATCTCGGGCACGGCGCGGAACAGCGCAAGCGCCTCTGCCATCGCCGCCTGCGCGCCCCGGCCCATAACGACGGGCAGCGTCGGGTGGTCGGCGCGCGGGCCGGCAGGGCCGATGGCGACACCCTGGCGATCGGCGAGCCAGAGCTGGCCTTCGCCGTCGCGCCACAGCGCCTCGGGCACGCGCTCGTCGACCGAGATCAGGAGTACGCCGTCGGGGCCGAGCTTGACGCGGGCGCTGCGCACGCCGCCGAGGGCCGTCACGTGCTCCTTGATGGCCGCGACGTCCAGCGTCAGCGACGAGGCGCCGGGCGGTAGCGCGATGGCGTCGCCGATGCTGCGGGCCAGCGGCTCGGAGGCGCCGGTTACGCGAAAGCCGCGGACGGCGAATTCGGGGCGAGCGGAGAGCGCGGCGATGACGGCCTGGCGCTGCTCGCCGGCGAAGGCGCGGACGGCCGGGTCACTGACGAGGCGCGCGCCCAGGAGGACGACGCCGGCGATCGGCAGGGCCATCGCCGCGCGCCGGACGGACGGCTTCTTCCAGATGCGCGACAGGCGGTAGGCGACACGGGACGGGCCGGGGCTGCGGCGCTGCGCCTCGGAGCGGATGGCGCTCAGCAGGCGCGCCGGGCGGGGTGCCGGCGCGCGGTCGTCTCCATGCGAGGGGCGCGTCACCGGCCGCACGAGGCGTCCTCCACCAGCCAGCCGCAGAGTTCCTCGAAGGGGATGCCGACATGGCCCGCCTGCTCGGGGGCCAGCGAGGTTGGCGTCATGCCGGGCTGGGTGTTGGTCTCGAGCAGCACGAGGCCGTCCAGGCCGCGGCTCTCGTCCCAGCGGAAATCGGTCCGGCTAAGGCCGCGGCAGCCCAGCGCCCGGTGTGCCGCGAGCGCATGCGCCATGCAGGCGTCCTCGACATCCCGCGGGATCTCGGCCGGCACGACATGGCGCGAGCCGCCGGTCGAATACTTCGCGTGGTAGTCGTACCAGCCTGCGGTGGCGACAATGTCGGTGACGGCGAGTGCGCGGTCGCCCATCACGGCGGTCGTCAGCTCGCGGCCGGGCACGAAGCGCTCGACCATCAGCGTGTCGGGCGCGTCGGGGCCGAGCTGCACTGGGCCGTTGGCGCCGTCGGGCACGATGTGGACGCCGACAGACGAGCCCTCGTTGTAGGGCTTGACGACATAGGGCGGCTCCATCGGGTGGCCGGCCACGATTTCCGCCTTTTGCGCCAGCCGTCCCTCGGCCACGGGCAGCCCGTGATCGGCGAACACCGCCTTGGCGCGGGACTTGTCCATCGCCAGCGCCGAGGCCAGCACGCCGGAGTGGGTGTAGGGGATGCGCAGCCATTCGAGCAGGCCCTGGACGCAGCCGTCCTCGCCCCAGCGACCGTGCAGCGCGTTGAAAACGACATCGGGCCGAGCCGCGGCCAGCGCGGCCGGCAGGTCCGGTCCGGCGTCGATCTCGACCGCGTCGTAGCCTGCGCGCCGCAACGCCCCTGCGCACTCGGTGCCCGACACCAGCGAGACTTCACGCTCGGCGGACGGACCACCCTTCAGAACCACGACGCGGCTTGGTGTCCTGCCCGACATCCGCGCCCTCAACTTCAACCGACCCCCGGTTGATCCCGGGTGATTCGGACCGCGGCCGACCAGGCGGTCACGGTTCAGAGAGCATAACCCCGATGCGACGGATTTCCCAAGACAAATCGTGGCCGGAATGGGCGCGAACGCGGGCGCGGACCTGCTCGCCGAGCTGCTCCAGGTCGCGCGCCGTGGCGTCGCCGGCGTTGATCAGGAAGTTCGGGTGCATCTCGGACATCTGCGCCCCGCCGAGCCGCAGGCCGCGGCAGCCGGCGTCGTCGATCAGCTTCCACGCCTTCAGCTCGTGCGTGTCGTCGACGGCGCCGGTCGAGGAATAGCCGGCCGGGTTGCGGAAGGTCGAGCCGCAGGAGCGCTCGCCGACCGGCTGGGTGGCGGCACGCTTCGCCACCAACTCGTCCATGCGCGCGGTGACCGCGTCGGGCTCGCCGGCGCGGCCCTGCAGGACGGCCTCGACGATGACGTGGTCGTCGGGGACTGCCGACGAGCGGTAAGCGAAGGCGAGGTCAGCCGGGCCGAGCGTCTGCGTGCGTCCCTGCCGATCGATCACGGTCGCCTCGACCAGCACGTCGGCGGTGTAGGTGCCATAGCAGCCGGCGTTCATCTTGACCGCGCCGCCAATGGCGCCCGGGATGGTGCGCAGGAACTCGAGCCCGGCGGTCCCGGCGGCGGCCGCGCGCTTTGCCACATGCGCGTCCAGCGCCGCGGCGCCGGCGCGGACGCGGTGGCCCGGCAACGGCTCGACGGCGTTGAAACCGCGGCCCAGCCGGATGGCGACGCCGGGCAGGCCGCCGTCGCGGATAATCAGGTTCGAGCAGACGCCGAGCGGCGTGACTGGCACGGACGGGTCCAGCGCCGACAGGAAGGCGGCGAGGTCGTCGCGGTCGGCCGGCGTGAACAGCACCTCGGCCGGGCCGCCGACGCGGAGCCAGGTGATCGGCGCCAGCGGGCGGCGGGCCTCGATCCGGCCGCGCGCCTCGGGCAGCGTCAGCGGCGCGCGGCCATCGGCCATGCTAGCTGAATTTCATCACGGCGATGACGGCGACCGCCACCACGATCAGGCCGGCCGGGCGCAGCAGCGGCGCCAGCAGGACGCGCAACACCGTCCACCACAGGCTGAACCTGATGAACGCCAGCGCGAAGAGAACCAGGACCGCGATGGCGGTCGGGCTGGTCAGCAGTTCCATGTTCATGCGGCGGTCCTCCCTGTCAGTTCACTCGGCAAAGCATTCGCCCAGGTCGAGATGGTGCCTGCCCCGAGGCAGACGACCAGGTCGCCCGGTTTCGCGTGTTTCCTCACGAAGTCGGCAAGCCCTTCCGGCGCGCGCAGCGCGTGCGCGGCGCGGTGGCCGTGCGCGCGCAGCCCGCCGACCAGCGCATCGCGGCTGATGCCGTCGATCGGGTCCTCGCCGGCGGCGTAGACATCGGTGATGGCGACGACGTCGGCGTCGTTGAAGCAGCCGCAGAACTCCTCGAACAGATCGTGCAGCCGCGAGAATCTGTGCGGCTGGTGGATGGCGATGACCGAGCCCTTCGTCGCCGAGCGGGCGGCCTTGAGCACCGCGGCGATCTCGACCGGGTGGTGGCCGTAATCGTCGATGATCGTCGCGCCGTTCCACTCGCCGACGCGGGTGAAGCGGCGGCGCACCCCGGTGAACGAGCCCAGGCCCGAGCGGATGTCGTCGAACGAGATCTTCAGCTCGCGCGCCGCGGCGATGGCGGCCAGCGCGTTCAGCACGTTGTGCTCGCCGGGAATCGGGATCTGCATGCCGTCATGCCGCTCGCCGTCGCGCAGCACGACGTCGAAGCGCATGTAGCCGTCGACATAGCCGACGTTCTCGGCCCGCAGGTCGGCCTGGCGGCCGGTGCCGTAGGTGACGACGCGGCGATCGGTGACACGGCCGACCAGCGACTGCACCTCCGGGTGGTCGATGCAGGCGACGAAGGCGCCGTAGAAGGGGATGTTCGAGACGAAGGCCTCGAACGCATCGCGCAGGGCATCGACGTCCCCGTAATGGTCCATGTGCTCCGGGTCGATATTGGTTACGATGGCAATGGTTGCAGGAAGCTTGACGAAGGTCCCATCGGACTCGTCAGCCTCGACGACCATCCAGCGGCCCTCGCCCGGGCGGGCGTTCGAGCCGTAGGACTGGATGATGCCGCCGTTGATGACGGTCGGGTCGATGCCGCCGGCGTCCAGCAGCGCCGCGACCAGCGAGGTCGTAGTGGTCTTGCCATGCGTGCCGGCGACAGCGATGTTCCAGCGGAGCCGCATGAGCTCGGCCAGCATCTCGGCGCGGCGAACGACCGGCAGCGCCGCCGCGCGGGCGGCGTCGAGCTCGGGGTTCCCGGCCTTTACCGCCGACGAGATGACGACGACCTCGGCCTCGCCCAGGTTCTCGGGCCGGTGGCCGATATGGACGGTGGCGCCGAGCCCGCGAAGACGCTCGACGATCGGGCTTTCGCGCAGGTCCGAGCCCTGCACCGTGTAGCCGAGGTTCAGCATGACCTCGGCGATCCCCGACATGCCGATGCCGCCGATGCCGACGAAGTGTATGGCGCCGATGTCGAGCGGCAGGGCGGTGGTGGGACTCATGGATACTCTCCCCCTCGGATGGGCGCGCCGGGTATCAGGGGGCGGCGCGCCCGGCAAGCTCCTCGATCAGGTCGGCCAGCCGGCCGGCGGCGTCCGGCCGTCCCAGCCCGGCGGCGGCCCGCGCCATTGCCTGCGCCCGGTCCGGGTCGGACAGGATTGAGGCGACGTCTTCGGTCAGGCGCGCAGGCGTCAGGTCCCGCTCGGCAATCGCGAGGGCGGCGCCGGCCTCGACCAGGCCGCGTGCGTTGGCCGTCTGCTCGTCCCGCTTCGCGATGGCCAGCGGGACGAGGATCGAGGGGCGACCGATCGCCGCGATGTCGGCGACCGAGGACGCGCCGGCGCGCGAGATCGACGAGCTGCGCCTCGGCCATGCGCGCGCGGCACGTCGTCGAAGAACGGGCTGACCTCGGCCTGGATGCCGGCGCCGGCATAGGCGGCGACGACGGCGTCGCGGTCCTCGGGCCGGGCCTGGTGCGAGACCTCGAGCCGGGCGCGGAGCGCGTCGGGCAGGGCGGCCAGCGCCGCCGGCACCGCCTGCGAGAGCAGCCGCGCGCCCTGGCTGCCGCCGATCACCAGCAGGCGGACCGTCCCGTCGCCGGGGGCCGCGTAGGGCGCGCCGGCGCGGGCGGCGATGGCGGCGCGCACCGGGTTGCCGGTGTGGACGCCGCGTGCGCCGTCGGGCAGCGCGGTCGGCCACATGCCGCAGGCGACGCGGTCGACGCGGCCTGCGAATAGCTGGTTCACGCGGCCGAGCACGGCGTTCTGCTCGTGCACCAGGCGCGGCCGGCCGAGCGTCCAGGCCGCCGCCATCGCGGGCAGCGCCGGGTAGCCACCGAAGCCCGCCACGCAGGCAGGCCTGTCACGGCGCATCGCGGCGATGGCGGCGGCGGTGCCTGCGAAGATCTGGAAGGGCGCGACGAGCTTGGTCAGCCCCTCGCGGGCGAAGGTGCCGGCGCGCACGACCTGGCGCTCGACCGCGGCAGGGAAGCCCGTGGCGTAGTGCGCGCCGCGCGCGTCGGTGGAAAGCCGGACGCGCCAGCCCCGGGCAAGCATCTGCTCGGCAAGGGCCTGGGCCGGGAACATGTGCCCGCCCGTGCCGCCCGCCGCGATCAGCAGCAGCGGTGAGGTCGCGCGCCCACTCACTGGCCCGCCCTGAGATGCGCCGCCGGCTCGTGCGCCCGCGACCGCGTCAGCGCCAGCAGCGCCCCCATGACGAGCGCCGCCGACAGCATCGACGAGCCGCCATACGAGATGAAGGGCAGCGTCATGCCCTTGGCTGGCAGCAGGCGGATGGCGACCGAGAAGTTGACGAAGGCCTGCAGCCCGAACTGTACCGCCAGCCCGGTGCCGGCCAGCCGGACGAAGGCGTTCCTCTCGTCGATCAGGCGCGCCAGCGATCGGAGCGTTATGAAGAGGTAGAGCCCGGCGATCCCCAGCGTCAGGATCAGCCCGAACTCCTCGGCGGCGACCGCGATGATGAAATCGGTGTGGGCGTCCGGCAGCGCCCACTTGACCTGGCCCTGCGCGGCGCCGACGCCGAAGAACCCACCCTCGGAAATCGCCGACTGGGCATAGGCGAGCTGCGTGCGCGGGTCGACGCCATCGGCGAGATAGCCGTCGATGCGCCGTGCGACGTGGTCGGATTCGAGGTAGGCGAAGGCGCCGCCCGCGCCGACCAGCCCGGCGAAGCCGACCAGCAGGAAGATCGGCGCGCCCGAGGCGAACAGCATCGCCGCCCAGAGGCTGAGCACCAGCATGGCCTGGCCGAAATCGGGCTGCATTGCCAGCATCGCCGCGATGCCTGCCGCCAGCAGGCCCGACAGCAGCCGCCCCGGCGGGCCGCCCCGCTCCATCGCGCCGGCCATCAGCCAGCCGGCGGTGATGGCAAAGGCGGGCTTGAGAAACTCGGATGGCTGCAGGCCGATGACGCCGAGCGAGTACCAGCGGACCGCGCCCTTGCCGAAATCCGTGCCGAACCAGGGCAGCGCCGCGGTCGCCGCCAGCGTCGCGAGGAACAACAGAACGCCGAGCCGCCGGATCGAGGCGACGGTCATCATCGACAGGATGCCGATGAGCCCGAGCGCCATGACGGCGAAGACCGCCTGGCGAACGACGTAGTGATAGGTCCAGAGGCCGTTCTTCTCGGCCAGCGGCGGCGAGGCGGCCAGCCCCAGCACCGTGCCGACGGCGAAGAGCGCCAGCAACGCCCCCAGCGTCCAGCGGTCGACCGAGTGCCACCAGTTGCCGATCACCGAGCCTTCCGGCCGCTGCATCAGCATCGTGCGGAAGGTCAGCTCGGTCATGGCGCGGTCTCCGTCAGCAGCGGGCGGACGAGCGCCCGGAACGCCTCGCCGCGCGCCTCGAAATCAAAAAACTGGTCGAAGCTGGCGCAGGCTGGCGAAAGCAGGACGGTGTCGCCCGGCTCAGCCTCCGCGGCGGCGGTGGCGACGGCGGCGTCCAGCGTGCCGCAGAGCGCGTGCGGCGTGTCGCCGAGGGTGACGGCGAACGCGTCCGCCGCCTCGCCGATCAGGTAGGCTTTTGCGATCCGGCCGAACAGCCGGCGCAGCGGCTCGATGCCGCCTTCCTTGGGCTTGCCGCCGGCGATCCAGCGGATGCGGTCATAGCTGAGGATGGCTTTCTCGGCGGCGTCGGCGTTGGTCGCCTTCGAGTCGTTGACGAACGTGACACCGTTCTCGGAGCCGATCCGCTCCATGCGGTGCGCGAGGCCGGGAAAGGTCGCCAGCGCCTCCTCGATCTGCCGGGGGGGCAGGCCGACGGCGCGGCAGGCAGCCCAGGCGGCGCAGGCGTTCTGATGGTTGTGCCGGCCCAGGAGCGCCGGGGCCTGCCGCATGTCGACCGCGGCGACCTGCTTGCCCCGCCATTCGGTCAGGTGGTTGCGGTTCATGAAGACCGAGCGCGCCCCGGCGCGCGGGCGCACGGTCGTCGAGACCAGCACCGGGTCGTCGCAGATCGAGGCGAGATACCGCCCCTCCGGCTCGTCGATGCCGATCACGGCGGTGGCGGGCGCGCCGATCTCGAACAGGCGCTTCTTGGCGGCGAAATAGCCGCCCATGCCGCCGTGCCGGTCGAGGTGGTCGGGAGAGAGGTTCAGGAACACGGCGACGTCCGGCGCCAGCGCCCGCGCTAGGTCGATCTGGTAAGAGCTGAGCTCGACCACGACGATCTCGCCGACGCGCGGCGGCTCGAGGTCCAGCAGCCCGCGGCCGATGTTGCCGCCCATCTGCGTCCGCCGGTCGGCGGATTTCAGGATGTGGTGGATCAGTGCCGTCGTGGTGGATTTTCCGTTCGAGCCGGTCACGGCGATCACCCGGGGCAGCGGGTCGTCGTCGATCTCCAGCTCGGCCAGCGCCCGGAAGAAAAGCCCGACATCGTTATCGACCGGGATGCCGTTGTCCCATGCCCGGAGCACGGCCGGGTGCGGCCTTGGGTAGAGGTGCGGGATGCCGGGCGAGAGGATCAGCGCCGTCAGCCCCGCCGCCTCGCGCTCGCGAGCGATGTCGGCGACCTCGAACCCGGTCACCTTCGCGCGCGCCGCCTCTCCGTCGTCCCAGCAGACGGGCACGGCGCCCCCGGCTGCGAGCGCCCGCGCCGCGGCCAGACCGGAGCGGCCGAGGCCCAGCACGCCGATGCGCTGGCCTTCGTATGCATGGACGGGGATCATGTGGCGCACCGCCGACCGATGCCGGCTGTCCCGGCCACCGGCACCCAGGCTGCCGTCATGTTCGCGAAAGCGAAAACCTCCCGGCCGATTCCATTGAGACCCCCGCATTCGCTTGGGTGACGATCAGAAACGGTCAGGTCGCGCAGCCACCCTCCTCGCCCGATGCGGCGAAGAGGCGGGAAGAAGGGTGTGACGCGCGCCGTCATCTGACCTTCAGGCTGGCCAGGCCGACCAGCGCCAGGATGACGGCGATGATCCAGAAGCGGATGACGATGGTCGGCTCGGCCCAACCCTTCTGCTCGAAATGGTGGTGGATGGGCGCCATCCGGAAAACCCGCTTGCCGGTCAGCTTGAAGCTGGCCACCTGCACGATGACGCTGACCGCCTCGAGCACGAACAGGCCGCCAATGATCGACCAGACGATCTCGTGCTTCGCGGCCACCGCGATCGAGCCGAGGCAGCCGCCCAGCGCCAGGCTGCCGGTGTCGCCCATGAAGACCATCGCCGGCGGCGCGTTGTACCAGAGGAACCCCAGCCCGGCGCCGATCACGGCGGCGGTGATGACCGCGATCTCGCCGGTGCCGGGGACGTATTGCAGGCCCAGGTACTCGGTGAAGTCGGTTCGACCGACGACATAGGCGATGATGCCGAGCGCCCCGGCGGCGATCATCACCGGCATGATGGCCAGTCCGTCCAGCCCGTCCGTCAGGTTCACCGCGTTGGCAGAGCCGGCGATGACCAGCATCGCGAAGGGGATGTAGAATGCCCCGGCATGGATAAGTGTGTCCTTCAGGATCGGCAGCGCGATCGCGTGCTGCAGCGCCTGCGGCTGCAGTTCGGAAATGAACCAGCCGGCGCCCAACGCTATCAGGAAGCCAAGGCCCAGCCGCACCTTGCCCGGCACGCCGCGGTGCGAGAAGCGCGCGACCTTGAGGAAGTCGTCGGCGAACCCGATCAGGCCGAAGCCCAGCGTCACCAGCAGCACGGCCCAGACGAAGCCGTTGTCGAGCCGCGCCCACAGGAAGGATGCGCTCAGCATGGCGCAGAGGATCAGCACGCCGCCCATTGTCGGCGTGCCGGCCTTCTCGACGATGTGGCGCTGCGGGCCATCGCTGCGGATCGGCTGGCCCATCTTCTGCACGCGGCGCAGCCAGTCGATGATCGGCCGGCCGAAGAAGAAGCCGATGAACAGCGCCGTCATGAACGACCCGCCCGCCCGGAAGGTTATGTAGCGGAACAGGTTGAAGACGTCGCCGCCTTCGCTGAGCGGAGCGAGCATGTGATAGAGCATCAGGCGTCCCCGTCGATCGCGTCGGCGCCGCCAGGCGTGGCGGCGCCGAGCGCGCGGATGGCCTCGACGACCCGGGCCATGCGCGCGCCTAGCGAGCCCTTGACCATCACTACGTCGCCCGCGTCAACGGCCTTGCCGACCTCGGCGGCAAGCTGCGCGCTGTCTTCGCGCCAGTGGCCGCGCCTGTCGCGCGGCAGCGCGTCGTGCAGCATCTTCATGCGCGGGCCGCAGCAATGCACGCGGTCGACGCCCTGGATTTCGGGAAGCTGCGCCAGCCCGGCATGGAAGGCGGCCTCGTTCGGCCCCAGCTCCAGCATGTCGCCAAGGAAGGCAATGCGCCGCCCGCGCGCGATGCGCCCCTGCCCGTCGGTGGTCTGGCTGGCCGCCAGCACCGCCAGCGCGGCGCGCATCGAGGCCGGGTTGGCGTTGTAGCTCTCGTCCAGCAGCGTGACCGTGCCGTCTATGCCGGCGGGGCCGAGCTCGATCGTCTCGCGCCGGCCGCGGCCGCCGGGCGGCGTCCAGCCGGCCAGCGCCAGCGCGGCCCGGCATATGTCGCCGCCGGCCGCCTGCACGGCGGCCAGCGCGCCCAGCGCGTTCTGCGCCAGGTGCAGCCCCGGCGCGCCGATCCGGAAGGCGACCGGCTTGCCGCCGACGCGTCCGCGGACCAGCGTCGACGGGCCGGAGATGGTCGCGCTTTCGAGCGTGAAATCCGGCGCGGCCCGGCCGAAGGCGACGACCGGGTGCGGTGCCGCGGCAGCGACGAGGCGTGCGAATTGCGGGTTGTCGGCGTTCAGGACGGCGACGCCCTCTGGCCCCAGCCCGGCAAAGATTTCCGCCTTGGCGTCGGCGATCGCCTCGACCGAGCCGAAATATTCCAGATGGACGGCCTCGACGGTGGTGACCAGCGCGACATCCGGGCGGGCGAGCTGCGTCAGCGGCGTGATCTCGCCGGCATGGTTCATGCCGATCTCGACGACGGCCCAGGCGGTGTTCGCCGGCATCCGCGCCAGCGTCAGCGGCACGCCCCAGTGGTTGTTGAAGCTGCGCGTCGCGGCGTGCGTGGCGCCCTGGCCGACCAGCATCGCGCGCAACATTTCCTTCGTCGACGTCTTGCCTACCGAGCCGGTCACGGCAATCACGCGGGCATTCGTCCGCGCCCGCCCGGCCGCGCCGAGCCCCCGGAGACCCTCCAGCGTGTCGCCGACGACCAGCAGCGGCGCATCCGGTGGCACGTCGTCGGGGATGCGCGACACCATCGCCGCGGCGGCACCGGCGGCAAGCGCCTGCGCGACAAAGCCGTGCCCGTCGCGGTTCTCGCCCGTCAGCGCGACGAACAGATCACCCGGTGCCATCTCGCGCGTGTCGATGGCGACGCCGCCGGCGACCCAGTCGCCCCGCGCCTCGCCGCCGGTGGCGCGGGCGGCCTCGGCGGCGGTCCAGAGCGGCGTCACGTGCCGAGCTCCTGCAGGATGCCATCCAGAACCGAGACCGCGGCGCGGGCATGCTCGACATCGTCGAAGGGATGCGTCTGGCCGGCGATCTCCTGCCCGTGCTCATGTCCCTTGCCGGCGATGAGGAGGCAGTCGCCCGGATCGCGCAGCGCCTCGACGCCGGCCAGGATCGCCTCCGCGCGGTCGCCGATCTCGTCGGCGTCCGGGCAGCCCTGTTTCACCGCGGCGCGGATCGTCGCCGGGTCCTCGGAGCGCGGGTTGTCGTCGGTGACGATGGCGGCGTCGGCCAGCTCGGCGACCGCCCGGCCCATCATCGGCCGCTTGCCGGGGTCGCGGTCGCCGCCGGCGCCGAAAACGACGACGAGGCGCCCGGAGCAGTGCGGCCTGAGCGCCGCGATCGCCGTCGAGAGCGCCGCCGGCGTGTGCGCGTAGTCGACATAGACCGCCGCCCCGCTCGAGCGCGTCGCGGCGCGCTGCATCCGGCCCGGCACGCCTTCGAGCCCGGGCAAGGCGGCAAACACCGCCTCTGGATCGCCGCCGGTCGCGATGGCCAGCCCGGCAGCGACCAGCACGTTCTCAGCCTGGAAATCGCCGATCAGCGCCAGCTCGGCGTGATGTGCCTGGCCGCGCCAGGCGAAGGCGATCTCCTGCCCGTCGGCGTGGAAGCGCGTCTCGGTCAACCGCAGCGCCACGTCGGCGCCGCGCCCGACCGTCAGCACCTCGATGCCGCGCTGGTTGCAGAGCTGTCGCGCCTGCAGGGCGACCGGGTCGCCGGCGTTCAGCACCGCGGTGCCGTCCGCCGGCAGCACCTCGCCGAACAGCCGCATCTTGGCGGCGACGTAGTCGGCCTGGCTGGCGTGATAGTCCATGTGGTCGCGGCTGATGTTGGTGAAGGCCGCCGCCCGCAAGCGCAGGCCGTCGACGCGGTGCTGCGCCAGGCCGTGGCTCGAGGCCTCCATCGCGGCGTGCGTGCAGCCCTTGTCCGCCAGCCGCGCCAGCAGGGCGTGCAGCGCCACGGGCTCGGGCGTGGTGATCGCCATCGGCTCGACGAAGCCCTCGCCGACGACGCCCGTCGTGCCGAGCGCCGCGGCGCTGTGGCCCAGCGCCGCCCAGATCTGCCGGGTGAACTGCGCGACCGAGGTCTTGCCGTTCGTCCCCGTGACGGCGACCATCACCTCGGGCTGGCGCGCGTAGAAGGCGGCGGCCAGCCGGGCCAGCTCGACGCGCGGGTCGGCGCACAGGAAGAACGGCACCGGCAGCGCGCCGATGTCGCGCCGCGCGACCTCGAGCCCCTGCGGCGTGACAACGACGGCGGCGGCACCCTGGCGGACGGCGAATTGGGCGAACTCCGCCCCGTCCAGCCTGTGCCCCGGCACGGCGACGAAGACGAAGCCCGGCTCGACGCGCCGGCTGTCGACTGCGATGCCGGAGACGGCCAGATCGCCGCGCGGCGCAGGGCCCGCATGGTCCAGCCGCGTCAGGCGCAGGCTATCCAGCGTCGCCATGCACTCACTCCCAACTCGCGCCAAGTCCCGCGATATCGTCCGGCCGGGGCGCCGGCAAGGGGCGCATGCCCAGCACCGGCGCGATGCGCCGGATGATCTCGGCCGTCACCGGGACCGCCGTCCGGCCCGCGGTGCGCGACACCCACTTGGTCGAGCGGTCGGTCGGCTCGTCCAGCGAGACGACGATGACGTATTCCGGGTGCGAGACCGGGAAGATGCCGGCGAAGGTCGAGATGTTCCTGTCGTGGTAGTACTTGCCGTTCGGCGCGACCTTGTCGGCCGTGCCGGTCTTGCCGCCGACCTCGTAGCCGGGCACGTCGGTGCGGGTCGCGGTGCCCTCCACGACCACTTGGCGCATGACGCGCAGCATCTCGCGGCATGTCTCCTCGGTAAAGACGCGCGGCCCATGCCCGCGGCCGCCGGCGACCAGCGAGGGATAGACCCTGACGCCGCCGTTGGCGATCGTCGCGTAGGCCGCCGCAAGGTGCATCGGCGAGGCTGCCAGCCCGTGGCCGAAGGAGATCGTGATCGTCGAGAGGTCGGTCCATCGATCAGGCGTCAGCGTGTCGTTGTCGACCGCCTCGACCAGCTCCAGCCCGCTCGGGTCGAAGAAGCCGAGCTGGTCTAGATAGTCCTTGAAGCGCCGCGTGCCGACCATCAGCGCCAGCTTTGCGGCGCCGACATTCGAGGATTCGACGACCACGTCCTCGACCGTCATCATCGGCGGCATGCGGTGGAAGTCGTGGATCGCCTGCCGGCCGTAGCGCAGCACCGGCGGCGTCTCGATCAGCGTCTCGGGGGTGGCGACGCCAGTCTCGAGCGCCATCGCGGCGGTCAGCACCTTGAAGGTCGAGCCGAGCTCGTAGCGCCCCTGCGCGGCGCGGTTGAAGCGCGGGTTCTGCTGCGGCTCGCCGTTGAAGCGCTGCGGCGGCAGGTTGGGGTCGAAATCCGGCAGCGAAACCATGGCGACGACCTCGCCCGTATGCGCGTTCATCAGGATCGCCGTGCCGCCCTTGGCCGTGAACTGCTTGATGCCGCGGCCCAGCGTCTCGCGCACGACCTCCTGCACCGGCAGATCCAGCGACAGGCGCAGCGGCTCGCCCACCATCTCGGGGTTGCGCAGCCGATCGTCGAACTGGCCCTCGACGCCGCCGGCGCCGGCCAGCTCGGCAAAGCGCACGCCCTCGCGCTCGGCCTTCACGCCGCCGACGACATGCGCCATGGCCGGACCGGCAGGGTAGAGCCGCATCTCGCGGTTGCCGAAGTAGAGGCCGGGCAGGCCGAGCTCGTGCACCGCCTGCTTCTCGCGCGGGGTGATCGGGCGCTTGATCCAGACGAAGCGGTTCTTGCCGGTCAGCTTTCGCAGCAAATCGTCCCGGCCCATGTCGGGAAAGATCGCGGCCAGCTCGTCGGCGGCCAGCACCGGGTCCTTGATGTCCTGCGGGTGCGCGTAGAGCGACCAGGCCGGCAGGTTGGCGGCCAGCAGGTTGCCGTTGCGGTCGACGATCTCGCCGCGGATCGGCCGTGCCGAGGCACCGTCGCGCGAGAGCTGCGGCTCTTCCGGTTCGACGGCGGCCAGCAGGCCCATGCGCAGGCCGACCGCGCCGTAGCAGACGCAGAAGCAGGCCATCAGCAGGATCAGCCGCCAGTCGCCGCGCATCGCCGCCGAGCGGCCGCGGGCGCCGGACTGGACGGCGATCTCCGTCACCGGCCGACCCAGACGGCGGGCCGAGCCTGCGGCATCGGGATGTCGGGCGAGGCCGACGCCGCGATGATCGTGGCGCCGGCCGCGGTGCCGCCGGCTGCCCGGGCGCCGGCTGCCGTGGCGCCGGCCGCATCGACGATGCCCGCCTCGGCCAGCGCCAGCGCGACCGCCTCCTGCATCGTCGCCGGCGGCCGGGCGCGCTCGGTCAGCACGGCCTTCTCCGAGCGCGTGGCGGGGGCTGCCGTCGTGTCTGCCCCGGCGAGCTGCGGCGCGCCCGGCCCGGCCGGGCCGCCGGAGGCGCGGTGCGCCGCGGCCGGCGTCGCGTCGGCCACCCGCGACCGGTCGGCCCGGGCCGGCTGGGCGGCGGCGGCCGTCGGCGCGCCTGTCAGCATGGCCGCGGCGGCCGGTCCGGCCGAGGCGACGAGCGCGTCCGAGACCTGCGTCGGCATCGCCGCGTCGGCGGGCGCCTGCGGTGCGGCGGCGATCAGCGCCTCGGGCGCCTCTGCCGGCGGCTCAGGGGCGGACGGCGGAGCCGGCGGGTAGGGCACCGCCGCGACGATGCCGAGCGCCTCGGGCGTCAGCGCCACCAGCGCCAGCTCGTCGTCGTGCTCGGCGACCAGCCGCGACAGCCGGTCGGGCGCGTTCAGCCAGGCCCATTCGACGCGCAGCACCTGCAGCGCCTCGCGCTCCTCGGCGATGCGGCCGCGCAGGTCCGACAGCCGGTCCAGCGCCGCGCGCGTGTCGTAGTTGACGTTGTAGGTCCAGCCGGCGATGGCCAGGACCGAGAGGGCGAGCAGCGCGGGGCCGTGGCGGGTCATCGGCGTCTCCTTGCGATCTCGGCGGCGACGGGGGCATGCGGCAGGCCCAGCGCGCGGGGGTCCGGCGCGACGGCGGGGGCGTCGGTGCGCACGGCGCTGCGCAGCCGGGCCGAGCGGGCACGCGGATTGGCGGCAAGCTCGGCCTCGCCGGGCGTGACGGCGGCGGCCGGGCGGGCATAGCGGGGCGGCGGCAGGGCGCGCACCGGGGCGTGGCGCGAGCCGCCCTCGGCGGCGCTGGACGCCGCCTGCAGGTAGCGCTTGACGATCCGGTCCTCGAGCGAGTGGAAGGTCACGACCGCCAGCCGCCCGCCGGGCCGCAGCACGCGCTCGGCGGCGGCGAGGCCGCGGGCCAGCTCGCCCAGCTCGTCGTTCACCGCGATGCGCAGCGCCTGGAAGGTGCGCGTCGCCGGGTGGATCTGCCCGGGCTTCGGCCGCGGCAGCACGCCGGCGACGATCTCGGCCAGCTGCAGCGTGCGGGTGATCGGCGCCTCCGCACGGGCGCGCACGATCGCACGCGCGATGCGCCGCGCCGCGCGGTCCTCGCCGAAGCCGTGGACGATGTCGGCAAGCTGCTCCTCGCTGGCCTCGTTCACGAGGTCCGCGGCGCTCGGCCCCTCGTCCGCCATGCGCATGTCGAGCGGCCCGTCGACCATGAACGAGAAGCCCCGCGCCGGCTGGTCGAGCTGCATCGACGACACGCCGATGTCCAGGACCACCCCGTCCACCGTACAGCAACTCTCCGTCCCCTGCCGCGTCTCCGGCGGGTCACCCGGCGCGTGCCCCGCCGCGATCTCGTCCAGCGCGCCGAAGGTGCCCTCGACCAGCACCAGCCGCGGCTCGGCCTCCGTGCCACCCCTGCCGCGCGCCGCCTCCAGCGCCGCCGGGTCGCGGTCGATGCCGATGACGCGCGCCGCGCCGGCGCCCAGGATCGCGCGGCTGTAGCCGCCGGCGCCGAAGGTGCCGTCGATCACCACCGCGCCCTGCAGAGGCGACAGCGCGGCCAGCACCTCGTCCAGCAGGACGGGGACATGGGGCGGCGCGTCCGGGCGTCGTGCGGCGGCCATCATCCGTGCAGCCCGCGCAGGTCGAAGTGCACCGGCTCGTCGGCCTCGCCGGCCATCATCTCGGCCTCGTAGGCCTCGTGCGCGTCCGGCCGCCACAGCTCGAAATGCGTCGTGCCGCCGACGAAGCGCACCTCCTTCTCCAGTCCGAACTGCTCGCGCAGCGGCCTGGCGACGACGATGCGGCCGGCATCGTCGACCTGGATCTGGCTGGCGCGGCTGACCAGCTTGATCTGCGCCCTGTTCTGCGCCTGCGACCGAGGGGTAATTCTTTGCGTTGTGGCGCTCGATCAGCGTCTCGTAGGCCTTGTTCGTCAGGAAGACGATTGCGCGCGGGTCCTGCAGTCCCGGCACGAGATAGAGCGAGTTCGGCAACTCCATGGTATCGAGCACCCGACGGAACTCGGTCGGGAGCGACACGCGCCCCTTGTCGTCCATCCGGTGGTCATGCGTGCCGGTGAAATTCTTCAGCACGGCCCCTGGCGCCCCTCAGCCTGCCCGAGGCATGGGCTGCGGCGTGGGGCCCCTCGAACAAGGAACGGGCGGATCGGGGCTGCCGATCCGCCCGCCGTCCCTCGAAGAAATCCCGCGGCCCGCCCCATTTTTTCTGGGCCTTTTTCTGCCGCTGCCGTACTCTCGCCTCGTCTTTTCTCGGGACACCCGCCGAGCCTGTATGAAACCGCTCGTTCTTTTGTTGGTGATCCGGCGGGTGTCCCTGCCGAATCTTTTACTCTAAAGCGGTGTCCCAATCAAAGCCTTTTTACCCCACTTCGGACGAATCTTTACCACGCCACGAGATGTGGTAGTTAATTCCGGTTAAAGTACAAGATGCCACGGGACCGGCTCCGCGGCCGAGCGTCTCCGCCCCCGTTCGACACGCGGGGGGGGGGACGCCGCCGGCACCCGAATCGCCCGGCGGCGGGGCCGGCGGTGGAACCGGGGAGAGGGCCGCGTCATTGCGGAGAAGCAGCCGGAGGAGGAGAAGGGGTCGGCATGGCGGGCAGGAAAGCGGCAGGCGACAGACCGGCGCCCCCGGCGACGGGTCGCGGCCCTTCGGGCACGATCGAGCTATTCTTCCGCGGAGCCGAGCAGATAGCGCATGTGGGCGACCCGATCTGGCAGGACGTCTCGTGCGTCGCCTCGGCCGGCCGCTCGATCTTCTGCAGCGCCGACGAGGGGGCGAGTGTCGAGCGCTTGCTGCTCGACTCGCGCCCGGGCCGTGCCGGGAGCCATGCGAGCTTTGCGCTGGCCGATGCCTTCGATCTGCCGGGCGGACGGACTGGCGAGATGGACGTGGAGGGGATGACAGTCGCGGACGGCTACCTCTGGCTCTGCGGCTCGCACTCGCTGAAGCGCGACAAGCCGGACGAGGACGGGCTGGCGGCGATGCTCGATCTCGACTGGGACGAGAACCGCGGCTTTCTGGGCCGCTTGCCGCTGCTCGACCGGGGCGGCGGCGTGTTCGAGCCGATGATTGCCGTGGAGTCGATGGGCGACGCGCCGGCACGCACCAGCCGGATGCTGAAGATGCCCGGCGCCGCCGACAAGGCGCCGGTGCGCCGGATGCTGGCCGGCGACCCGCTGCTCGGGCCGTTCGTCGGCCTGCCCTGCAAGGAGAACGGCCTCGATATCGAGGGGCTGGCCGTGCGCGGCCAGACCGTGCTGCTGGGGCTGCGCGGGCCGGTGATCGGCGGTCTCGCCTTCATCCTGCGGCTGGAGCTGAAGGAGAAGGGCGACGGCTGGCTCAAGCCGCGCAGGCTGGCGGACGGGCGGCGCTATGCGCTGCAGGCGCTGGACCTGGGCGGGCAGGGCATCCGCGACCTGGTGTGGCGGGACGACCGGCTGCTGGTGCTGGGCGGCGCGACGACGGACATCGAGGCGCAGCAGGTTGTCTTCGCGATCGACGGCTACGATCCCGAGCGCGAGATCTACGACGCCGGCGCGCTGGCATGCGTGCTGGAGCTGCCCTTCCTGCGCGGCGCCGACGATGCCGAGGGCATCGAGCTGATCGAAACCGCCGGCGTCGAGACGCTGCTGGTGACATACGACTCGCCGCATGCCCAGCGCACCGACGCGGCGCGGAACCGGCTGACCGCGGACCTGTTCGACATCCCGCTGGCGCCGGGAAAGGCGCGCTAGATCAGGAGCATGCGCCGCCCGCGGTCTAGCGCAGCCGGGCCAGCGCCTGGCGTCGCTCGACGAGCATCGGGTGCGTGCGCGCGATGTGATAGCGGCCGTGCCCGGAGCGCGTGAGGATGCCGCGCCGGGTCAGCGCGCTCATCAGGTTCGAGCCGTAGTTCCGCCCGGCCGTCATGCCCCGGCGCCGCAGCTCGAGATTGACGTCGGTGGTGGTGATCGAGCCCTCGCCCCATTCCGCCAGCAGGTCCAGCACGGTGCCGTAGCGCCGGTCGGCCGGCGGCCGGCCGGTCGCCACGGGCGGCCGGTGCAGCAGCTCGGCGACGCGGCGCTCGTAGGGGTCCCGCTCGGCCGGCTCGAGCGCCGAGACGGCGGCGTCGAGCGCCTGCGCCAGCCGCGAGCGGCGGCGCTCGCAGCTTTCCATGTCCTCGCTCATCTCGATCATCCACTCGTGGACATGCGTCAACTCGGCCAGGATGCCGTCGACGATGCCCGCCAGGGCCTGCGAATGCGTCATGTATCTCTCTCCGAACGCGCGCCCGCGAAGCCGCGGCCATGCCACCGAACCGGGCGCCCCCGGATACATGACGCAATCGCGTAAAATGATCGCTAATCGGGAGCCGTCCCGGCGGCGGTGATTCTTGCAAGAGAATCGTCCCTCCGGAGAGGGCACGTTGCCCTGCCGAAGCGGGAGTCGCGCACATTCGGCGAGGGTTCTCGCCGAAGGGTTCGGCGAGATCGAGGCCGGTGGCGCGGGGGTTGCGGCGGCTGGGCGGGCGCTCCGCTCGGCTCTGGGAGGCCGCCGCCTGCGAGCGGGCGGCGGTCAGGTCTTGCGGACCGGCTTGCCGCCGAGCGCCTCGTAGAAGCGGGTGGCCTGGCTGTCGTCGTGGCGGCCGAAGCCGGCGCCCGAGGCGCCGAGGAACACCTGCAGCGCGGCGGCGCTGACCGGCACCGGGAAGCGGCTGGCGCGCGCGGCGTCGAGCACGATGCCGAGGTCCTTGACGAAGATGTCGACGGCCGAGGCGGCGCCCTCGGGCGGGTCGATCATCTTCGGGCCGCGGTTGCCGAGCATCCAGGAGTTGCCGGCCGAGACGCCGAGGATCTCGAGCACCTGCGCCGGCGCCAGGCCGAGATGCGCGCCGAAGCTCATCACCTCGGCGGCGACGGCGAGGTTCGCGCCGGCGGCGAGCTGGTGGACCATCTTCATCGTCGAGCCGGGGCCGGGGGCGTCGCCGAGGCGGAAGACGTTCCTGCCCATGACCTCGAGCAGCGGCTGCGCCGCCTGCCACGCCGCGTCGTCGACCCGACGGCCATCATGGTCAGCGCGCCGCCCTCGGCCCCGACCACGCCGCCCGAGACCGGGCAGTCGAGGTATTTCCAGCCGGCGGCCTCGGCGCGCTCGCCGATGCGGACGGCGGCGTCGGGCGGCACGGTGACGCCCGAGAGCACCAGCGCGCCCGGCGCCAGCGCACCCTCGGCGCCGTCCGGGCCGAACAGCACGGTTTCCAGCTGCGCGGCGTTGACGACCATGACGACCAGCGCCTCTGCGCCCTCGCAGGCGGCGGCGACGGTTGGCGCGGCGGTGGCGCCGCGTTCGGCCAGCCACGGCCCGGCGGCGGGGGCCGGGTCGTAGCCGGCGAGCGTGTGGCCGGCGCCGATCAGGCAGCCGGCCATGCCGCGGCCCATGGCGCCCAGCCCTGCGAATGCGATGCGCATGTGGTGGTCCCTCCGCCCGATTGAGTCGGGCGGACGGTAGAGGCCGGCAGGGCGCGTTGGAAGCCCGCCCTGCAAGGTTGCCGCGAGAGCGCCGCCATCCCGACGCGCTTCGTGCCGGGGTGCGAGAGCGCGGCGGCGGTATTCCCGGCCGCGTCGCGGTGCCTACTGGTCGGCGCTGTGGAGGTAGTCCACCCGATCGACCGCCAGGTCGGGGCCGAAGGACACGATCACCCGGCTGCCCCGGGCGTCGGTCGCGATCAAGCGGTCGGACGCGAGGCCCGTCTGCCTGATGGAGCTGTAGCCCAACGCCTCGAGGGCCGTGACCCGATTCTCGACGAGAGTGGGCGTGGCCACAGCTTGGGCGCCTGCCACGCCGCCGATCGCGATCAGCAGGCCCGGCACGATCAAGGCGGCTGAAAGAAGTTTCATGTGTATATACCTCAAAAATTGAGACGAATGGCCTTCACCGATCCCGATGTCGGTCCATCAGAAAGCGAGTAAGTAAGAATGATATTTTGATTCCGGCTGACCTAGGCGAGAAGTATTTAGCGAGGGGATTTTTCCGGTAGAGAAAGACTATCACAGATAGAATTGAGGACGGCAGATTATTTGCAAAACGGGAAATTTATTTATTGAAGAGCGGGCTGCGGGCGTGTTCGGGGCAGGGTGCCTCGATGCACGCCCCCCTTGCCGGTGTTTACCAGCACCTGATCCGCGACGAGGGCGACGACGCCGGCGCCTCGAATACTGCTGGATCAAACCCGTGAGGCACGGCCTCGTCGCGCGCGCCCGCGACTGGCCGCACTCGACCTACCACCGCGAGGTCCGGCGCGGAATTCGTGCCGGAGGATTGGGCCGGGGAGGTCCCGGAGGGCGAGTACGGCGAGCCGGTCCCGGTGCGGTAGGGTGGGGCGCTACCCCGGCATGCGGTAAGTGGCACCCGTCGCGACGTGGTGGGGTGAAACCCCACCCCTACGCGCGCTCCGTCAGCAACGGCGGCGATCAGCCGCCCCGCCATCCCGTATTCCTCCTTGGCTACGATAGTTTCGTATGCAAGAATTTCATGGTTTCGAATGATTTAGGGGTTCTTGCGGTGATTGGGGGCAGATCATTTGCACTTGGAACTCAAGCAGGTTGAAGCACTCGCGGCCGTTTTGAGAACGGGAGGTTCGAAACCGCGGCCAAGCAACTTCGCCTTACGCCGTCCGCCCTGTCGCAACGGATCCGCTTGCTGGAGGAGCGAGTGGGCGCCGTTCTGGTCGTGCGGGGGGCACCCTGCACGCCGACCGAAGAAGGGCGCCGGGTCTGGCGCTACGCGCAGGACGTCGCATTGCGCGAGCACGAACTGGTCGCGAGCCTGGCGGTCGACATCGGCCAGGCGCATGTCCCCGTGGCGCTTGCGATCACCCCGGACACGCTGGCGACATGGTTTCTGGATGCCCTGCAAGAAGTACCCAACCTGCTTTTCTCGCTGAAGGTCGACAACTCGGAACAAGGCACGCGGCTCCTCGCCCGTGGCGATGTCCTTGCGGCCGTGACCTTCGGCGTCAAACAGGTGCGGCTGCGACGCCTTTGCGCTCGGTGCCCTTCAATACGTGCCGGTCTGCAGCCCCGGCTTTTTCGCGCGGTGGTTCGCGAACGGACTCGACATGGAGGCGTTACGGCGGACACCCTGCGTGACTTACAACGAGGATGACCGCTTGCAGGTCGAGTTCGCGACGAAGACCTCCGGTCAGTCCGTGGTGCCGCCTTCCCATCACATGGCCGATTCGCGCGCGCTGTGCGACGCGGCTGCTTTCGGGATGGGATGGACGATGCTGCCGCACCTGCTCGCCCGGCCGTTGCTCGCTGACGGACGGCTCGTGCTGATGTCGGAAGAGCATCACTTCCACTCCGAGCTGAGCTGGCAGGTCGCGCGTGCCTCGCAGAGCGTCATGCGCCCGCTGACGCGGGCAGTGCGGAAGGTGGCAGCGCGCTTGCTGATTCAGTGACATCCTGTGCGACCGGGACCGTCCCGGGAGAACGTGTCCGGTGCGCCGGTGCGGCCCGGCGGGGCGGGGCATGGCTCCCGCCCGACCGCCTGTCCTGCGCGCTTCGCGGCGGCGTGCAGCGCCGCGCGGGCGCGGCGGGCACGCGGAACCGGCCGGTGCCCGGCCGGAACGCGGTGTCTACTCGTCGGCGAAGTGCAGATAGTCGACCCGCACTATCGTCCCCTGGTCGGGGTTGAAGGTCACGATCACCCGGCTGCCCTGGGCGTCGGTGGCGGTCACCCGGTTGACCGCGTCACCCGTGGCCCTGACCGCGTGGTAGCCCAGGCGCTCGAGCGTGCCGACCTGGTGCTCGAAGAAGGCGTCCCCGGCAACGGCCGAGGCCAGGGTCTGCGCGCCTGCCGCGCCGCCGGCCGCGAACAGCAGGGCCGGCAGCATCATGGAGGCCAAAAGTCGTGTCATCTGAGTTCCTGCGGACAAATTGATGAGAGGCCTGTGCCGACCGCGAACCGACCGAACAGGATGCACTTCAGGAATTGACTTTAAGCCCCAGCCAACTTTTGCGACCGTCGGTGCGCCAGGGTCGGACGGTATCTCTTGGATAACACGGAACGCCCCTCGCCCGGTTTCATTCTCCTAAAGCAGGGTTAGTTGAATTTCAGCGGGTCACCGGCGCGCGGCCACGTCCTCCGATGCGCCAGTTGCATCTATCCGGTGAGGCACGGCCTTGTCGCGCGCGCCCGCGACTGGCCGCACTCGACCTTTCACCGCGAGGTCCGGCGCGGCGTCGTGCCGTGGGATTGGGCCGGCACGTTCCCGACGGCGCCTATGAGCGGTGCGTGTTCAATAGTGCGGTACTTCGCCGCGCCGGAGGTGACGCGGCGAAGTAAGGCGTCCGCGCTTTCGGGGTGGAATCCCACTCGACGCTTGGTGTAAGCCTATCTGAGCTTGGGTAGATCATCAGAGGCACGCAAATTTTGATAAAAGCAAGAATAATCACTAAATGGGCTCAATCTGAGATCCTGCGCGCGATCGGCATGACGCAGAAATATTCGTCGCTACCGTCTACGGACGACTCCTCTGGCAGTACCATGCCCTGCCTGCCTGCGATCTATGACAGGGAGCAACTCTCCCGGGTCGTATCCTCACCGTTCTCGAAAAATATTCAACAACAAATGAAGGTTTTGGATGCGTGCTTCATAAAAGAGAGGCCCATGACAGAGCACCGTTTGGGCGATAGCGTGATAGTTGGTGGAGAAGTGTTCGCGTCAACCGGAAGGCACCTGTTCAGAGAAGGACCATTGCTGCGCCACCTGAGAGAGAGATTCATTGAGTTAGAAGAGGCATCTCTCGTGTCGACAATGCAGGGACTTCACTTCTTTGGCCATTGGCTTGGTGATGACTGCGCTGCTTTCGAAGCCTTGCGTGGGGGCGCGCCGATCATCTCGTTGCATCGGCCGAACTGGCCTGATTGCCAGCTATACGAAGGTCTATTTCAACAGAAGTGGAAGTTTTCCGGTCTGGCGAGAGTACGGAAACTTACGGCCTATCGTGAGCTCGGTCATAACCTTGACAAGGTCCGGCGCTGGGAAGTGCTCCGGAAGCGCGTCCGGGAGGGCCTGCGTGCGGGTCCGAGTCAAGGGCACGTCGTTTACATCCGCCGCGGATCTATGGGCCAGCGTCGGAGCATCCAGAATGAAGACGAACTTGTAAGGCGGCTGGAAGCCGCGGGTGTTAAGGTGGCTTGTCCAGAGAGAGGAACTCTTGATTTTGTTGAAAGCGTGCTCGATGCTCGTCATCGTCATCGTCATCGTCATCGTCATCGGCGTCGAGGGGAGTCAACTTTGTCATGCAATCTATTTGCTTCAGGAACGAGGCTCTCTACTGGTATTGCAGCCTCCTCAAAGGTTCTACAACCCTCACGTTTGGTGGACGAGATTGATGGAGATGAAATACGGAATTATCATCGGTCATGCCACCGACGATGGCGACTTCCTTATCTCTCCGGACGAGGTCCTTCATATGATCGAGAGGCTGTAGCTGAAGCCGCGTGAGCAATCCACGGTCGTTTCCGAGGGAGTTCATTCCACGCTTGGAGCACCGATCCCGAGCTGCCGTCAGGCGCGGGCCCCAAGTGTTGGATTCGATCCACTAACTCAATGCGCCTCCGCCCAACTCAGCCCCTTCCCCGCGTCCACCACCAGCGGGACGCTCAGCTTCACCGCCGGCTCCGTCGCGTGCTCCATGACCTCGCGCACCACGTCGATGGTGCGGTCGGCCTCGGCCTCGGGCACCTCGAACAGCAGTTCGTCGTGGACTTGCAGCAGCATCCGGCCTGAGAGCCTTCGCCCGCTCCATCGCGGCGGGGATGCGGATCATCGCGCGGCGGATGATGTCGGCGGCGGTGCCCTGGATGGGGGCGTTGATGGCGGCGCGCTCGGCGAAGCCGCGGTGCGGGCCCTTGTTGGCGATGCCGGGGGTGTGGATGCGGCGGCCGAACAGGGTCTCGACGTAGCCGTGCTCGCGGGCGTGCTCCTTGGTCGTCTCCATGTAGGCGCGGATGCCGGGGAAACGCTCGAAATAGGCGTCGATGAAGGCCTGCGCGTCGCCGCGCGGGATGCGGAGGTTGTTCGACAGCCCGAACGCCGAAATGCCGTAGATCACGCCGAAGTTGATCGCCTTGGCGCGGCGGCGGATCTCGGGCGTCATCTGCTCCATCGGCACGCCGAAGACCTGGGAGGCGGTCATGGCGTGGATGTCCTCGCCGTCGGCGGAACGCCTCCTTCAGCGGGCCGATGTCGGCGATGTGGGCGAGGATGCGGAGCTCGATCTGGGAGTAGTCGAGCGACACCAGCACGTTGCCCGGCGCGGCGACGAAGGCGGTGCGGATGGCGCGGCCTTCCTCGGTGCGGATCGGGATGTTCTGCAGGTTGGGGTCGTTCGACGAGAGGCGGCCCGTCGAGGTCGAGGCGAGGCTGAAGGTCGTGTGGACGCGCCCCGTCTCGGGGTGGATGTAGGTCGGCAGCGCGTCGGTGTAGGTCGATTTCAGCTTCGACAGCTGGCGCCAGTCGAGCACGCGGGCGGGCAGGTCGTGGCCCTCGGCGGCGAGTTCCTCCAGCTGCTCGGCGGGGGTGGCCCAGGCGCCGGTCTTGGTGCGCTTGCCGCCGGGCAGGCCCATCTCGTCGAACAGGATCTCGCCCAGCTGCTTGGGGCTGCCGATGTGGAACTGGCGGCCGGCGAGGCGGTAGATGTCGTCCTCGTGCTCGGCCATCTTCTGGGCGAAGCGGGCGGACATGTCGCCGAGCGTGCGGCGGTCGACCTGGACGCCGGCGGCCTCCATCTGCGCCAGGACGGGGACCAGCGGGCGCTCTAGCGTGTGGTAGACGCGGCTGAGGCGGTCGCGGGCGAGGCGCGGGCGGAGCGCGGTCCAGAGGCGGTGCGCCAGGTCGGCCTGGGCGGCGGCGTGCGGGGCGGCGCGCGGCACGGGCAGGCGGTCGAAGGTGATGGCGTTCCTGCCCGAGCCGAGAAGCTCGGCCAGCGCGCCGGGGCGGTGGCGCAGGTGGCGCTCGGACAGCTCGGTCAGGCCGTGGCCGCCGAGGCCGGATTCGACGGCGTAGCTGAGCAGCATGGCGTCGTCGGCGGTCGAGAGCTGGATGCCGTGGCGGGCGAGGATCTTGGCGGCCTGCTTGACGTCGTGGCCGATCTTGAGGATGGCGGGATCCTCCAGCACCGGGCGGAGCGCGGCCAGCGCGTCCTCGAGCGGCATCTGGTCCGGGGCGAGGCCGTCGCCCAGCAGGTCGGTCTCGCCGGCGCGGTGGCCGAGCGGGAGATAGGTCGTGCGGCCGGGCTGCGGCGCCAGCGCGATGCCGCAGATCTCGGCCTGCATGGCGTCGGGGCCGGAGGTCGTGACGTGCAGGCCGAGGACGCCGCTCTCGTAGGCCTCGGCGACCAGGGCGTCGAGTTTCGCGGGCTCGGTGACGATCTCGTGCACGTCGTCGATGGGCGGCCAGTCGCGGACGACGCCGGGGGCCCAGCCCTCGTGCGGGCCGGTCTCGGCGTGCGCGGGCGTGTCGGCGGCGGGGGCGCCGCGCACGGGCGCCTTTGCGCCCGAGCGACTGGGCGACGCGGTCGGTCAGCGTGCGGAACTCCATCGCGACGAGGAAGCCGATCAGCGTGTCGGGGTCGGGCTCGTGCAGCTCGAACTCGTCGAGCGCGTGCTCGACGGGGACGTCCTTCATCAGCGTGACGAGGTCGCGCGAGAGGCGGATCTGGTCGGCCTTCTCGATCAGCGTCTGGCGGCGCTTCGGCTGCCTGATCTCCTCGGCGCGGGCCAGCAGCGTGTCGAGGTCGCCGTACTCCTCGATGAGCTGGGCGGCGGTCTTGATGCCGATGCCGGGCGCGCCGGGGACGTTGTCGACGCTGTCGCCGGCCAGCGCCTGGATGTCGATGACGCGGTCCGGGCCGACGCCGAACTTCTCGCGCACCTGGTCGGGGCCGATGGTCACGTTCTTCATCGGGTCGAGCATGTCGACGCCGTTGCCGACGAGCTGCATCAGGTCCTTGTCCGAGCTGACGATGGTGACCGTCGCGCCGGTGTCGCGCGCCTGGCAGGCATAGGTGGCGATCAGGTCGTCGGCCTCGTAGCCCTCCATCTCGATGCAGGGCAGGTTGAAGGCGCGCACGGCGTCGCGGACCAGCGAGAACTGCGGGCGAAGGTCCTCGGGCGGCTCGGAGCGGTTGGCCTTGTAGTCGGCGTACATCGCGTTCCGGAAGCTCTCGGACGAGTAGTCGAAGATCACGGCCAGGTGCGTCGGCCCCTTGGTGCCGAAGCCGGTGATCATCTTGTGCAGCATGGCGCAGAAGCCGGCGACGGCACCCACCGGCGCGCCGTCCGAGGGCCGGGTCAGCGGCGGCAGCGCGTGATAGGCCCGGAAGATGTAGGCCGAGCCGTCGATCAGATAGAGATGGTGGCCCTTGCCGATGGTCATGGAAGCTCTCCCCGCCCGAGGCCTCCTAGATACGCGCCGGGGCGGGGAATGCCAGAGGGGAGGGCTTGCGGCGGCCGGGACATGCCTGCCTGTCGCGGGAGCGTCGCGTCGGCGTGGACCGCGGCGGGCTGCGGGCGAAGGCCGGTGACGAGCTGCCCCGCGTCGGTGGCCCCCGTCGGTGGCGCCGAGGAGGGTGCGCCGGGGAGGGTGCGCCGCGGGGGGACCGGGATCCTTGGATCGGGCAGGCCGTTTTCTATGTTAGGATGATCGTCGGATCGGAGGATGCAACATGGCCGGAGGCTGGGCGCGCGACGGCGCGGTGCAGGAACAGATCGAGGCCTCGATCGACGACGAGCTGAAGCGCATGCGCTCGCGGCCTCGGCCGGTCGGCGAGAGCCGGACGCACTGCGCCGAGTGCGACGAGCCGATCCCCGAGGCCAGGCGGCGCGCCCTGCCGGGCGTCAAGCTGTGCATCGAGTGCCAGCAATCCAGGGATGCGCGGCCGGTTCACCGTGGCGGGATCAACCGGCGCGGCTCGAAGGACAGCCAGCTGAAATAGGCGGCGCTGGACTGGTCGCGGTCCGATCATCCTTCGCGCCGGAGCAGGAGCGTCGCCACTGCGGGGCCGGAGTGGGCATGGACCGCCGATGGCGCCTCGAAAATCCGATCCTCGTCGGCGGCAGATTGCATGGCATGAGGACATCTGCGGTCGTGGCGCAGGTCGTGGCCGGCGGGGATCCAGTCCGGCGCGAGAGAGGGCGGTTGCGGCGGCGGAGCGGAGGGGAATGCGCTGGCTGCCGGGCTTTGTCGGGGGTATCGTCCGGGCGGAGAACGGGGGGACAGCCGGTGAGCCATGAGCCGACCAGGGTCACGGGGGGCTGTCTCTGTGGCAGCGTCCGGTACGAGGCAGAGATCTTTCTTACGAACGGCTACATCTGCCATTGCACCATCTGCCAGCGCAGCACCGGCCAGCCGGCGGAGATCACTGTCCTGATCAGAGCCGGCACGCTGAAATACCTGAAGGCCGAACCCAGATATTACGTCTCGTCGGACAGCGGCAAACGCGGCTTTTGCGCCGAGTGCGGGTCGCGCCTGGTCTGGCAGGCGCTGAGCCCCGAGGACGACTGGCTGACGAACGTCACGGTGGGCACCCTGGATCGGCCGGCCGAGGCAAGGGTGAGCAGGCATATCTACGCGGACACCCAGCTGCCATGGTATCGCGTGTGCGAGGACCTGCCCAAGCTGGCCGAGAAGGATGCGGGGCTGCTGCTCGACCTCCTGAGAAGCGAGGTGACCCCGGCCCGCTGACCGGCAGGGAAGGCGTCAGGCCCCGTTGGCCGGGGCGGCCGCGGGCGTGCCGCTGGTCGCCGTCAGCACCATCACGGTCAGGTCGTCGGACTGGGCGGCGCCGTCGGTGAAGGCGGCGACCTGGGCGCGGATATGGGCGACGACGGCCTCGCTGTCGGCGTCGGCGGGCGCCTCGGCGAGCGCGTCGCGGAGGCGGTCGAGGCCGAAGAGCGCGCCCTCGGCGTTCATCGCCTCGGTGATGCCGTCGGTGAAGAGGCAGAGGCGGTCGCCCGGCGCCAGCGTGAGCTCGGCGACGGCGTAGTCGGTGCCGTCCATCAGGCCGAAGGGCAGCCCGGCCGAGAGGTCGGGCTGCACGGGGTCGCGGCCCCGGCCGAACAGGAACGGCGCGTCGTGGCCGGCGGAGGCGAGGGCGAGCTGGCCCGTCGTCGTGTCGAGCAGGCCGGCGATGCCGGTGACGAACATCAGGTCGGCGTTCTCGCGGGTGATCTCGGCGTTGGCGTCGTGCTGGATGGCGGCGAGCGACGGGCCGCCGCGGAGCGCCACCGATTTCCAGAGCGTCTTCGAGAGCAGCATGAACTGCGAGGCCTTCATGCCCTTGCCCGAGACGTCGGCGACGAGGAAGAACAGGTGCCGGTCGTCCAGCATGATCTGGTCGTAGAAGTCGCCGCCGACCTGCAGGGCGGGCTCGATGAAGCAGGCGAGGTCGATGCCCGGCGCGACGAAGCGCGACCTCGGCAGGAACTGGCGCTGCATGCCCGCCGCGGCGTCGAGCTCGCCCTGGATCTGCGCGCGGTCGGCGCGCTCGTTGGCGAGCGTCAGCTCGACCCGCACGCGGTCGGCGCGCTCGGTGACCAGCGCCAGCTCGGAGAGCAGCCGCGCCCGGTCGCGCTCGATCAGCGTCGCCGTGATGACGCCGGCCGCGACCGTGGCGATGCCGACCGCAGGAGTCGCGGCGTCGAACAGCCAGCCGGCCAGGAAGGCGGCGTAGCCGGCGCCGAGCAGCGCCAGCAGGCCGGCGCCGATGGCGGCGACGGCCGGCGCGGGGCGCACGGCTGGCACCAGGGCGACGACGGTCAGGCCGCCCAGCAGCAGCAGGACGGCCTCGAGCGCCGGCACGAACCAGGGGCGGCGCAGGAAATCGCCGGCGACGATCTGCTCGATCATCTGGGCGTGCGCCTCGACGCCGTAGACGACCTGGCCGAGCGGCGACATGCGCTCGTCGATGCGGCCGAGGTCGACGACGGCCAGCAGCACGACCTTGCCGGCGACCAGCGCCGGGTCGAAGTCGTCGGCGAACAGCGCCTGCGCCGAGAGGTAGCGCCGGCCGACCTGACCGGTATCGCCGAGTTCGCCGAAGTGCAGCCAGAAGGTGCCGTCGTCCTCGGTCGGGAAGCGCGGCGCGGAAGAGTCGGCAGGGTCGCCGAACACGACCTCGAGCCCGGACCAGCCGGGCGTGATGGTCGCGGGGGTCGCGCCCTCGGCGAGCCGCAGCGCCTCGGCGCCCAGCATCAGCACCAGCTGACCGCAGATGCGCTGCACGACCGGCACGCGGCGCAGCACGAAGCCGCGTTCCGAGCTGAAGGCGATGGCGCCGAGGCCGAGCTCGGCGAGGCCCAGGGCCTGCTCGGTCAGCATCGGCAGCGGCGCCTCGGCGTCGTCCCACTCGGCGGCGAGGGCGGGCAGCGGCGCCGTCGCGCCGACCGGCGGGGCCGGGAAGTCGCAGCCCTGGCCCGATGACGGGGTTGCGGACGGGGTCTCGGGCGGGGGCGGGGCGATGGCGGCCATGCCGGCGACGGGCAGCACCGCGGGCGCGCCGCGCAGCGCCTGGAACAGCACCTCGTCGGTGTCGCCGACCTGCTCGAGCGCGCCGGCGGCGTCCTCGAAGCCGAGCGCCCGGTACTCGTCGGCCATGCGGACGGGCGACTGCGGGTCGGGATTGCTCAGCAGGATGTCGAGGGCGACGACGCTGGCGCCGAGCTGGCCGATGCGGTGGATCAGCACGGCCAGCCTGTCGCGCGGCCAGGGCCACTCGCCGTTCAGCTTCATCGTCTCTTCGTCGATAGCGACGATGACGGCGGGCGGGTCGGCCGGGCGCTCGCGCGGCGCCGCGCGGTGCAGCAGGTCGAACCAGGGGTCGCGCCAGGGCAGCCCGTCCTGCCCGGCCCAGAGCTGCAGGATCACGCTGATGGCGAGCAGCGCCAGCCCGATGGCGCGGGAGGGCCGGCCGGGCAGGGCGAGAGCGCGGCGGAGAGGTTCCACCGCCGGTCCCACGCCCGTCACCGCGCGGCCATCAGAGCTTGAGGTCGAGGCCGTCCCAGGCGCCCGAGATGCGCAGCGGCGCCTTGTTGCGCCGCATGATCTCCTCGATCCGGCGTGCCTCCTGGACGATCTGGTCCAGCCGCTCGTCGTCGTTCAGCGGCTCGTGGTGGAAGAACAGCAGGTGCTTGACGTCGCCCATCAGGCCCAGCTCGACGCCGACGACGTTCGAGCTGTGGCCCCAGTCCTCCTTGACGCTGGTCGACTCGGCCAGCGAGTACTGCGCGTCGAAGATCAGCACGTCGGCGTCGTGGATCCACTGCACGTAGGGATAGTCGTCCGAGATCATCTCGGGCTTGTGCTCGGCGTCCGAGGCGTAGACGACGGCGCGCCCGGCCCGCTCGACGCGGTAGCCGTAGGCGCGCCCGGCATGGTTCAGCTCGTGCGGGGTGACGCGGAAGCCGTTGATGTCGACCGTCTCGTCGCTCGGGATGACGTGGAAGTGGATGTCGGCCGGCAGCGCGTCGAAGGGCACCGGGAACGAGGGCGCGCCGTGCTGGCGGGCGAACGCCTCCTCGACGTTGTCGTGGCAGGAGTAGATGTGGATCACGTTGCCCGGGACGTAGGCCGGGATGAAGAACGGGAACCCCATGATGTGGTCCCAGTGGAAGTGGGAGATCAGCACGTGGTAGGGCTCGGCCGAGACGGGCCCGGCGGTGCGCATGACGTGCGCGGCGTATTCGCGCGCGCCCGAGCCGAGGTCGATCAGCAGCGACGGCCCGCCCTCCTCGTGCACCTGCACGCAGGCCGTGTTGCCGCCATAGATCGTCGGCAGCGCGCCGCGGCAGCCGCCGTTGATGAAGGCATCGACGTCGGCGGGGGTGGCGATGTCGTCGGGCCGGGCGGCGTTCAGGATGGCCCGGATGCGGTGCTGGACGCGGGCGCTGGTCTGCGGCCGCGGGATCGAACCCCGCGTGCCCCAGAACTTCACGTGGAGGGTCATGGCCGATCAGCCCGAATACGCCTCGGCCGCCGCTGGTGAGACCTCGCCGATCGCCTCCGCGGTAGAGCCGGCGACCTTGAGGAGGGTGTCGAAGCGCGAGATGCGGAAGACCTCGCCGACCACGCCCTTGATGCCGCAGACGACCAGCCGCGCCCCCGCCGCCGTGACGGTGCGCTGGGCCAGCAGCAGCGCCCTGAGCCCGGCGCTGGTGATGAAATCGAGCCCCGCGAGGTCGATCACCATCCCGCCGCCCTGCGGGACCTCGCGCGCCGCCTGGTCCAGCGCGGTGCCGAAGCTGTCCGAGTTGGTGTGGTCGACGCGGCCGGTGACCGTGACCAGTCGACAATCCGCGAACTGAGCGGCATCGACCGAAATGACTGACCGAGATGACCCTGGCGACGTCATTTTCCTGCTCGATTTCCCCCATCGAAAAGGACAGTAGCAGACCGATTCTGCCATGGACAGTGACAAAAGCTACCCGGTCGGCGCGGCGTTCCGGTGCCATCAGGGGTTGTACCGGGTGCGCTGGCGGTCGCCTTCACGGAGCGATCGTGGCGCCGAGGCGGGGGATGCGGTGGCGGCCGGTGGCAAAGCCGATGTGCTTGGTTTCCATATAGAACTCGAAGGACCAGTCGCCGCCGTCGCGGCCGATGCCGGACGCCTTGACGCCGCCGAAGGGCGTCGGCAGGTGGCGGACGTTCTCGGAGTTCACCCAGATCATCCCGGCCTCGAGCCGGTCGCTGACGCGGAAGGCGCGGGTGACGTCGTTCGTCCAGACATAGGCGGTCAGACCGTACCGCACGCCGTTGGCGATCTCGAGCGCCCGGTCCTCGGTGTCGAAGGGGATGACGGTCAGGACGGGGCCGAAGATCTCGTCCTGCGCGACCGCCATGTCGGGCCGGGCGTCGGTGAAGAGGGTCGGCTGCACGTAGCTGCCGGGGCCGTCGATCGGCCGGCCGCCGACGGCGACGGTAGCGCCCTCGTCGCGGGCGATATCGACATAGCGGCAGATCTTGGCTGCGTGCTCCGGCGCGATCAGCGGGCCGAGTTCGGTGTCCGGGTCGAGCGGGTGGCCGACCCGGATCGCACGGACGCGCTCGGCGAGCCGGGCGGTGAAGGTGTCGTGGACCGTCGACTGGACGAGGAGGCGCGACGACGAGGTGCAGCGCTCGCCGTTCAGCGAGTAGATCATGAAGACGGTGGCGTCGAGCGCGCGGTCGAGGTCGGCGTCGTCGAAGACGATGACCGGGTTCTTGCCGCCGAGCTCGAAGTGCACGCGCTTCAGCGTCGGCGCGCCCTGGGCCATGATGGCCGAGCCGGTGGCGGATTCGCCGACGAAGGCGATGGCCTTGATGTCGGTGTGCTCGGTCAGCGCGCGGCCGGCCTCCTCGCCCATGCCGTTGACGACGTTCCAGACGCCGGGCGGCAGGCCGGCCTCCTCGGCGATCTCGTGCAGGATGGTTGCCGTGACCGGCGCGAGTTCGGCGGGCTTGTGGACGACGGTGCAGCCTGCGGCGAGCGCCGGGGCGATCTTCCAGGTCGACAGCATGAAGGGCGTGTTCCAGGGCGTGATGATGCCGACCGGGCCGATGGGAACGCGGGTCGTCACGTTCATCAGCGTCGGGCTGGGCAGCGCCTGGCCGTCGCGCGCGGCGGGCGCGCGGTCGGCGAAGAAGCGGAAGTTCTCGGCGCCGCGCAGCGCCGCCTTGGACATGAAGCGCAGCGCCTGCCCGGTGTCGAGGCACTCGCAGAAGGCGATCTCCTCGGCGCGCGCCTCGATGGCGTCGGCGATGCGGTGCAGGATCGCGCGGCGCTCGGCGGCAGGCAGGTCGCGCCATGCGGGGAAGGCGGCCTTCGCGGCGCGGGCGGCGCGGTCGACGTCCTCGGCGTCGCCGCGGGCGACCTGGGCCAGCACGGCGCCGTCGACGGGCGAGCGGGTCGCGAAGGTGGCGCCGGAGGCGGCGGGTACGAGTTCGCCGGCGATGCGGTTGACGATGCCGGCGTCGCGGAAGCGGGCGAGGTAGCCGTGCGCCCTGGCGAGGTTGTCGGCGTGGCCGGCCGTGGCGCCAGCCGTGCCGCCGCCCGTGCTGCCGCTCATGATATCCGTGCCCTGACCGCGTCGTGGATGGTGTTGAAGCGCTTGAGCGAGGTGCGCGGGTGCAACTCGTCGAGGTCGAGCGAGAGCGCCAGCGGGGCGGTCGCCGATGCGGGCCTTGAGGTGGCCCTCGGCGGCGGCGTAGATCGCTTCCGCGGCGGCGAGGCGGGTGTCGGTGTCGCGGCCCGCGCCCATGCGGCAGATCATGTTGACGTAGGCGTAGCGCGGGTCGCCGTCGGCGATGACATAAGTGCGGCAGGGGAAGGCGCGCACCCGGATGCCGGCCAGCGGGAAGATGCCGGTCGCCAGCATGGCGTCGCGCATCTCGGCGCAGAAGGCGGCGATCTCGACGTCCTCTTCGAGATTGGCGGAGTATTCGACCGTCAGGTGCGGCATGGGCGGGGCCTCGGTTGACCGGCTTCGCGCCGTCATGGCAACGACGGGAGGCGCGGTCAATGGGCGCCGCCACCCTCGGCGAGCGGGGCGGATGCGGGGCACGGCCCTCGCCGCAGGCATCCCCTCTCCGGCGCGGAGAGGGGGGAGAGGTTGTGGAGGAAGACCATGCGCCTGATCACCTTCGACGACGGCCGGGCCGGGGCGACCGACGGCGCCGGCGTCTGGGACCTGACGGCGCGGCTGGGCGCGCCGTCGGTCAGGGCGCTGCTGGGCGACCTGGCCGCCGCGGGGCGCGCCTGCGGCGGCGGCGCCGACCGGCGGCTGGACGAGGTCGCGCTGGGGCTGCCGCTGCCCGACCCGGCCAAGATCGTCTGCGTCGGCGTCAACTACATGGACCGGAACGCGGAATACCGGGACGGCTCCGAGCGGCCGGCGAACCCGTCGCTGTTCATGCGCACCGCCCTCAGCCTGTCGCCGCATGGCGGGGCGATCTGGCGACCGCGCGAGTCGGCGCAGCTCGACTACGAGGGCGAGATCGTGCTGGTCATCGGCAAGGCCGGCCGGCGCATCCCGCAGGCCGAGGCGCACGGCCACATCGCCGGGCTGACCGTGATGAACGAGGGGTCGGTGCGCGACTGGCTGCGCCACGCCAAGTTCAACGTGACGCAGGGCAAGAACTTCGACCGCTCGGGCGGGCTGGGGCCGTGGATCGAGACGGATCTGTCGGGGCTGGACCTGACCGACATGACCGTCGAGACGCGCGTCAACGGCGAGGTGCGCCAGCGCGACACGACGGCGAACATGGCGTTCCCGTTCGCGAAGATCATCGAATACGTCTCGACCTTCGCGACGCTGCTGCCGGGGGACCTGATCGCCACCGGCACGCCGACCGGGGCCGGGGCGCGCTTCGACCCGCCGCGATGGCTGGTGCCGGGCGACGTGGTCGAGGTCGAGGTCGAGGGCGTCGGGACGCTGAGCAACAGGGTCGAGGACGAACCGGCATAGGGCAGCGGACCCGGGCGCAACCTTCCAGCGGGGAGCCCCGCGTTCGCGGGATCGACGAGGCTTCGGCCGGGCGGGAGCGCGGCGTGCGCGGCCCGCCTTGCTATCGCGCGCCGGGGAATCCGGCGCGCATGTAGGCGATCACCTGCCAGATCTGGTCGTCGGTCAGCCTGTCCTTGAAGGCCGGCATCTCGGAGCCGAAGGGCGGGCCGCCTTCGGCGACCGACCAGAACAGGTACTCGTCGACCGCGCCCGGCATTTGCACCAGGAAGTTCAGGAGAGCCGGTGAAGGGCTGAGCGAGCGGCCGTTATCGCCGTCGCCGAAGCCGTTCCGGCCATGGCAGCCGGCACAGTTCGCCTGATAGACGACGGACCCCGCCGCGAGCGTGCCGGGCGTCGGTTCGAGCGGGCTGGTCCGCCCGCGATAGGGCACGGGGACCATGCCGTTCATGAAGGTCCACTGCCGCTCGACTCGCTTGCGCTGCTGTTTCTGCAGGCGCTGGAGCTGCCACCGCTCGCGCTCCTCGGTGTTCAGGCCAAGGTCGAGCCAGTCGTCGGCCCAGGGCGACACGAAGATTATGGGACCCTCGGCCAGGGCCAGCGGGATGGCGGCCGGGGCCGCCAGGCCGGCCAGCGTTGCGAGGCCGAGCCTTGCCAGAGTCCTGCGCCAGCGTGTCATTCCCGATCTCCCTCTCGGTTCCGGCGCACGTGGGCGCGGCATCACCTTGCAGGGACGGTCGTGCCGGCGTCCTTGACGCGGGTCAAACGGGGATCAGTCGGGCGGCGTCTCGGATTTCGCGCCGCCCAGCGGCGCGAGCGCGGCGCGGAGGGCGTCGGCGGCCTCGGCGAGGCGCACGCGGTCGGGCGAGCGCAGCACCAGGATGGCGCCGGCGCCGCCGCCGAACGGGTAGCTGCCCATCGAGACGTCGGGAAAGGCGGCGGCCGTCTCGCCGAGCGGCACGGCGAGGTCGCCCTCGCCGATCTCGCAGCGGAACGAGTGGGCGAGCAGCGGCTGGCCGCCCTCGATGCGGCTGGCGACGCCTTCCAGCATGGCGCGGAAGATGTCGGGGACGCCCGCCATGACATGCACGTTGCCGAGCGTGAAGCCGGGCGCGATGCTGACCGGGTTGTCGATCAGGGTGGCGCCCTCGGGGATGCGCGCCATGCGCAGCCGCGCCTCGTTCAGCGTGCGGTTGGTGCGCGCGTAGTGCGCCTCGAGCAGCGCGCGGGCGTCGTCGCGCACGCCGATCGGCGCGCCGAAGGCGGCGGCGACGGCGTCGGCAGTGATGTCGTCATGCGTCGGGCCGATGCCGCCCGAGGTGAACAGGTGGTCGACGTTGGCGCGCAGCTGGTCGACCGCCTCGACGATGGCGGCGTGATCGTCGCGGACCATGCGGATCTCGACCAGCTCGACGCCGAGGCGCGTCATCTCGCCGGCCAGGTGGTGCGCGTTGGCGTCGCGGGTGCGGCCCGACAGTATCTCGTCGCCGATCACCAGCATCGCTGCGGTCGGTCTTGTCATTGAACGGCCTCCCTTGCGGGCCTAGCTTATGTGCCGGACCGCGAAATCAATCTCGGAGCTTCCTCTCCGTATGGAGAACCGAAATCCCCTTGTCGAACCCCGCGAGCGGCGCACGCCCGAGGGAATCCGCCTGCACGCACGCGAGGACTTCGCCGGCATGCACGCCGCCGGCCGGCTGGTCGCGCGCTGCCTCGACATGATCGGCGAGCACGTCCTGCCGGGCGTGCGCACCGAGGAGCTGGACGAGCGGATCCTGGCCTTCGTCGAGGCCGAGGGCGCGACCTCGGCGACGATCGGCTATCGCGGCTATCAGCACGCCAGCTGCATCTCGGTGAACCACGTCGTCTGCCACGGCATTCCGGGGCCGAAGAAGCTGAAGGACGGCGATGTCCTGAACATCGACGTCACGGCCATCCTGGACGGCTGGTACGGCGACACCAGCCGGATGTACGTCGCCGGCACGGCGAACCGGCGGGCGGCGCGGCTGATCGAGGTGACGCACGAAGCGCTGATGCGCGGCATCGCGGCGGTGAAGCCCGGCAACACCTTCGGCGACATCGGCCACGCCATCCAGAGCTACGCGGAAACCGAGCGCTGCTCGGTCGTGCGCGATTTCTGCGGGCACGGCGTCGGGCGCGTCTTTCACGACGCGCCGAACGTGCTGCACTACGGCCGGCCGGGCGAGGGCGCGGTGCTGCGGCCGGGCATGTTCTTCACGATCGAGCCGATGGTGAACCTCGGCGCGCCGCAGACCAAGACGCTGGCCGACGGCTGGACCGCGGTGACGCGCGACAAGTCTCTGTCGGCGCAGTTCGAGCACTCGGTCGGCGTCACCGAGGACGGCTGCGAGATCTTCACCCTGTCGCCCGCGGGGCAGGTTCTTCCCGCCGCTCTGAGGCCCGGGCAGGGCAGTCCGCGAGCGCCCGCAGTCGTCGACCCCGACGAGCATCGGCAGGCTGGCCGCCAGGCCGAGCACCGCATTCTGCTCGTGCAACCACGCCATCTCGGGTCGCCGACGCAACGCCTCTGTCCCTGCCCCGATATCGGGCGGGTCGCGCCGGCTATCGCGGTTTCCGGCGCGAGGGTTCCGGTGCATGGTGCGTCCGGACGGCGTCGCCGTTCACAGGAACCGGAGGGGACGGATGAGCATCTACGAGCTGCGCACCTACACGCTGCAGGTGGGCAAAATGGGCGAGGCCGCCGAGGCCTACAAAAACCTCGGCTGGCCGGTCTTCGAGCGCGTCGGCGAGGGGCGTTGCCTCGCCTACTTCACCGGCGATGTCGGTGCGATGAACCAGATCATCCACATCTGGAAGTTTGCCGACGACGCCGACCGGCGGGCGTTCTGGGGGCGGCTCTACGCCGACGAGGGGTTCAAGACCTTCGCCGGCGGCGTTCCGGCCGCTGGTGCTGGAGCAGCAGAACAAGCTGATGCTGTCGGCGCCCTGGGGCCCGACGCTCTGAGCGGAAGGCGGTCGGCCGGTGGGCCGGTCGCCGACCTGCCCTGCCGCCGTGCCCGCAGGGGTGCTGAGGGCCGCCCGGAACGGCCTTGCCGCGGTCGGGGGCGCCTGCGTCAGGTTACCCAGAACGCCTTCTCGAGATCCTTGAAGTCCTCGGCCGGGCCTTCGAACTTGTTGCGGCCGAGTTCGAGCACGTAGACGTCGTCGGCGATCTTCAGCGCCTGGCGGATCTCCTGGTCGACCAGCAGGATGGTCAGCCGGTCGCGCGTCGCCAGCGCCTTCAGCATCTCGTAGACCTCGGCGGCCAGCATCTTCGACAGGCCGGCCGTCGGCTCGTCGACCAGCAGCATCTTCGGCTCGGACATCAGCGTGCGGCCGATCTCGACCATGCGCTGCTGGCCGCCGGACAGCTCGCCGGTGATCTGGCGGCGCTTGTCGCGCAGCGCCGGGAAGCGCTCGTAGTTCGCCTCGATCTTGGCGCGCACCTGCTTGCGGTCCTTGCGAAATGTCCAGCCGCCGAGCTCGAGGTTCTCCTCGACGCGACATGTCCTTGAAGATGCCGGGGTTCTGCGGGATGTAGGCCAGCCCCTTGAGGATGCGCTGATGCGTCGGCACGTCCAGGATCGACTCGCCCTCCAGCAGGATGTCGCCCTCGTTCGGCCGGAGGAAACCGAAGGCCGCCTTCAGCGCCGTCGACTTGCCGACGCCGTTGGCGCCCAGCACCGCCGTGATCCGGTGGCGCCGCGCCTTGAGGTTCAGCGCCTGCAGGATGTTCAGGTCGCGGTAGTAGCCGACATAGAGGTCGCGCAGCTCCAGCACCGCGTCGTCGGGGGCCGCCTGCGGCGCGCGCGGCGGATCGGCCGTGGTGAAGCTCATGCCGCACCGAGCCAGGCGGGCCGCCGGCCCGCCCTGCGGCGCCGCGGCCACCGGTGCGCAGGGACCGGATGGTTTCGCATGCCGACGGGTCGCCTATTCATCCATTGCCTCCTCAGCCGACGGCTCGACCTTTCTGAGCCGCTGCAACCACAGGACCACGCCCCAGCTGGCCATCGCCCAGGCTGCACCGGCCGTCCAGCCGGCCAGGACATCGGTCGGCCAGTGGACGCCCAGGTACACCCTGCTCACGCCAACCGCGACCGTGACCAGCACCGCCAGCAGCAGCACGTAGATCTTGAGCCGCCGTTCCGGCTGCATGCGAGCCAGCAGAACCCCCAGCGTCAGGTAGACCAGCGCCGACATCATGGAGTGGCCGCTCGGGAAGCTCGCCGTGTAGACGATCGAACCGTGTGGAACCAGATCGGGGCGCGGCCGGTCGAAGCCGGCCTTGAGTGCGGTGCTGAGGGCGATGCCGCTGGCGATCGAGATCGCGACGAACAGCGCGACGCGGCCCTTTCCGCGGAGAACGAGGTAGACGACCGACGCGACCGTGATCAGCGTGAGAACGCCGACACCGCCCAGCGCGGTGGCGTCCCGCCCCAGTTCCTCGACCCAGTCGGGGCCGATCGGATCGCTGCGGTCGCCCGGCGTGCGCAGCGACAGAAGGATTGCCTCGTCGATCGCGTGCGTTTCTTCTTCGAGGACTTTGTCGGAGATGCCGATGAAGGCCCAGATGCTGCCGGCGAGCAAGGCCATCACGGCGACGAGGCCGATCTCCTTCTTCGCCGCTGCTGCCGAACGTCGCGCCAGACCCGCCACTCGATCGAGATCGGCCATCTCAGCTCCGCACCGCGGCTCTTTTTTGCCGGCCGGGATAACGCCGTCGCGGCGGCGGGGCGACCGGCCGGGTCACGCGGCATCCTCCTCGTCCGCGCCGAGATACGCCTCGATCACCGCCGGATCGCGCTTGACGTCGTCCGGCGCGCCGTCGGCGATCAGGTCGCCGAAGTTCAGCACCAGCAGGCGATTGCACAGCGAGAAGATCAATTCCATCTGGTGCGAAATAAGGATGATTGCCTTCCCCTCGCCGTTCACCCGGCGGATGTACTCGTAGATGATCTCCATCAGGCGCGGGTGGACGCCGGCGAAGGGCTCGTCGAGGATGATGACCTCAGGGTCGAGCATCAGCAGGCGGCCGAGTTCCAGAAGCTTCTGCTGGCCGCCCGACAGGGCCTGCGCGTACTCGTTGCGCAGGTGGTCCATGGTCAGGAACTCCAGCACCTCCATCGCGCGCTCATGCGTTTCGGCCTTCTGCCTGCCCATCGCCAGCGCCGGGACGTAGAGGTTCTCGAGCACGCTCATGCGCCGGAACGAGCGCGTCACCTGGAAGGTCCGGCCGAGCCCCGCGCGGGCCACCTGGTAGGGGTCGAGCTGGTCGATGCGCTCGCCGTTCAGGTAGACGGTGCCGCTCTCGGGCGTGATGGCGCCGTCCAGGATGTTGGTCAGCGTCGTCTTGCCGGCGCCGTTCGGGCCGATCAGGCCGATCAGCTCGGGCCCGTCGACCTCGAAGGTGACGCCCTTCAGCACCTCGTTGCCGCCGAAGCGCTTGCGGATCTCGGTGACGGCCAGGTGGGTCATCGCACGGGCTCCACGGCCTCTTTCAGCTCGGGCTCGGTGACGGTCTCCGTGCGGCGCTTGCGCGACCGTCTCGGCGGCAACGTGGCCGCGGGCGAAGTAGTCGATGATCGGCGCGATCAGCCCGTTCCGCGAAAAGCGCAGCGTCAGCATCAGCAGCAGGCCGAAGACGACCAGCCGCCAGACCGTCATGTCGACCGTCACCGGGCCGATCGTGAAGCTGTTGCGCAGCATCTCGAGCAGGATACTGGATGATCATCGCGCCGATCGCCGCGGCGACGAAGTTCTCGACGCCGCCGATCACCGCCATCGCGACGACCAGGCTCATCTGCAAGCAGGAACAGGTTGTTCGGCGTGATGATGCCGACGTAGTAGCCCTGCACGGCGCCGGCGGCGGCCGCCATCATCGTCGTGACGACGAAGACCAGCACCTTGTAGCGCGTGGTGTTGACGCCCAGCGCCGCGGCGGCGTCCTCGTCCTCGCGCAGCGCCCGGACGAACAGGCCGAAGCGCGAGCGCGCCAGCCAGTACAGGATGCCGAGGCAGAGCAGCAGCAGCCCCAGCATGACGTAGTAGGGCGGCAGCTTGGCCGTCTCGCCGTAGTGGTGGCCGAACAGCGTGATGCCGCCCGGGAACAGCGGCGGCATCTCGATGCCGGCCTGGCCGCGGGTCAGCCAGATCTCGGCCGAGATGGTGGCGCGGACGATCTCGGCGAAGCCCAGCGTGAACAGCGCCAGGTAGGCGGCGCGCAGCCGCAGCACCAGGATGCCGACGAGAAAGCCGAACAGGCCGCCCGTCAGCGTGCCCAGCATGATGCCCAGCCAGATCGGCACCGGCGTGACCTGCAGCGCCCCCCCGGCCGCCTCGAGCGCCTGCTGCAGGCAGTCCTGCGTCAGCGTCGTCGAGGTGACGCCGATCGGGTTGACGACGACCAGCCAGGTGCTGCCGATCTGAATTTCGTCGCAGGTGCCGGTCGGCGTCGGCGAGAGCCAGAGGTAATGGCTGAACAGCGCCGCCGTGTAGGCGCCGACGCCCATGAAGCCGATATGGCCGAACGAGAACTGCCCGGCATAGCCCGCCAGCATCGACCAGCTCGACGCCAGGATGGCGTAGAAGAAGGCCGTGATCAGGATGTGCATGACGTAGGCGTAGTCGTTCCCCGAGTAGAGCAGCGGGAACAGCACGAACGCGGCCAGCAGGGCGGCGCCGAGAAGGGTGGGGACCTGGCGGCGCATCAGACCTTCCCGTGCGTGCCGGCGGCGTATTTCCGCCCGAACAGGCCCGTCGGGCGCAAGAGCAGCGTCAGCGTCAGCACGATCATGCCGTAGGCCGGGATGTAGCTGGCGGCGCGCTGGGCGTCCGGGATGCAGCCGGTGCCGGCCGCCTCGACCAGGCCGACCAGGATGCCGCCGATGAACGCGCCGGGCAGCGAGCCGAGACCGCCGAGCACGACGATGACGAACGAGCGCATGGCGGGGATGTTGCCGACCTGCGGCAGCCACGAGAACGCCTGCACCAGCAGCGCGCCGGCCAGCGCCGCGATCATGCCGCCCAGCGCGAAGGCCAGCATGTTCATGCGGTCCGGGTTGATGCCGACGACGGCGGCGGCCTCGCGATCCTGGCTGACGGCGCGTAGCGCCTTGCCCGTCCAGGTCCGGTGCAGCAGGAACAAGAGCGCCAGCAGGACGACGATGCAGGTGGCCGCGGCGGTGATCCGCGGGTTCGAGATCGTCAGCGTGTCGAAGAACTCGATCGAGCCGCCGCTGGTCTTGACCCAGTGCGGGTCGGCGTTCTCGGGGAAGCGCCAGCGCGGGAAGTCGATGTAGCGCTGCACCTTGACCGGGCTGGCGCCGGCGATCGCCTGCACGAAGTACTGCAGCGTGAAGGCCAGGCCGAAGGTCGCCAGGATGCCGTACTCGACCGGCCGGTCGATGCGGCCGTCATACATCGGCGTCAGCATGCTCCGCTCGAAGACGGCGCCCAGCACGAAGGCGATGGCGCAGGCGACCAGCACCGCCATCAGCGGCGGCATCCACGGCAGCCACTGGTAGGCGATCCAGTAAACCAGCATGCCGCCGACCATGTAGAACTCGCCATGCGCGAAGCTGACGACGCCCAGGATCGAGAAGATCAGCGTCAGCCCCAGCGCCATGAAGCCGTAGATGATGCCGATGATCAGCCCGTTGACGATCTGGCTCATCACGAACGGCCCGTTCGAGACGCAGAGGTTCTGCGGGTCGGCGAACGAGAAGGCGGCGGCGAAAAGCATCACGGCCAGGATCGTCGGCGCGATCTTCAGGAAGCCTGTCAGCTTTGGCGTCGCCGTCCAGAGCGCGGCCAGCCCGATCGGGCCCAGCGCCGCGCCCGTCATGGCGCCGACATAGGTGGTGTCGGTGGTGTCGAGGTTCCGGTGCATGTAGCGCCGCCGGACCAGCACGGCGCCGACCGCGCCCCAGACGACCATCCAGAGGATCGTCCACCAGAGTATGCCGCCGTTTTCCAAGTCGCCCCCCGTCTGCGCCCCGCGCCCGCCGTCGCATCCGCCGGGCCCCCGCCCGGCGGATGCGCTGTCGTCGTCTCCTACTGGTTGACCCAGACCGGCTCGGCGGTCTTGTAGGCGTCGGGGTAGACGATGGCCGCGTCGGTCGAGGCCTGGCCCTGCTCCTGGAACTGGATGACGGTCAGCGCCACGTCCGGCCACTGGTGCCACCACTCGTTGCCGTGATCGTCGGCGCTGGGGTCCTTCTTCGTTCCGTAGGGGAAGTAGATCTTGCCCAGCGTGCCGTCGTACTGGATGTTCTCCAGCGCCTCGACGATGGCGTCGCCGTCGGTCGAGCCGGCCTCGTTGATCGCCTGCGCCAGGATGGCGATCGAGTCGTAGGCCTCCATCGCATAGCTCTCGACATCCGACTTGCCGGTCTTTTCCTTGTACTTCCGGGCGAACTCCTTCGCCTTGTCGGTGTACTGGCTCTCGGGGACGCCGATGCGCTGGACGAACGCCATCTGGCCGTCCGGCACGTTGCGCCAGTAGGCGCCGGATTCCAGCGCGTCCTGGCCGGTGATGAACGGGATATCCTGCGGGCCGATGCCGCCGTCGGCGGCCTGCTGGGTGAAGTTGTAGGCGGCCTCGCCGGTGACCAGCGTGATGATGAAGTCCGGGTTCTCGGCCTTGATGCGCTGGATGATGCCGGCATAGTCCTGCGTGCCGATATCGACCGAGAAGGTCGTGCTGTCGACGCCCTTGGACTTGAGGCCCTGCTCGGTCTCCTGCGCCGCCGGGATGCCGTAGTCGGTGTTCTCGGTCAGGATGACGGCCTTGCTGACATCGGGCGCCGTCGCTGCGAACTGCCACAGCGTGCCCGAGGCCCACGAGCTGAGCGGGGCGATGCGAAAGATGTACTTCTGCTTGTCGCCGGTGATGGTGTCGTTCCAGGTCTCGGCGAAGACGACCGGCACGTGGCGCGCGTCTGCGACATCCTTGGAGGCGACGCCGACCGAGCTGTGATAGCCGCCGCCAACCGCGGCGACGTTGTCCTGGGTGATGAACTTCTCCATCATCGCGGCGCCCTTTTCGGGCAGGCCCTCGGTGTCGCCGATGACGACCTCGATGTCGCAGCCCAGCACGCCGCCGGCGGCGTTGACATCCTCCTCGGCGATCTTCATGGCGTCGCGCATCGCCTCGCCGCCGACCACGGTGCCGGGCGCCGAGAGCGGAGCGAGCCCGCCGATCCTGATCGGGCAGTCCTGCGCCGAGGCAGCGCCGGCGCTGAGCGCGAGCGTGGCGACGGACGCCGTGAAGGCCGCCAAAAGCGATCTTTTCATTCGTGATCTCCCTGTCTGTTCCGGGTTTTCCGGTCGCCGGGTTCATGCCCGGCGCGTCCCCGACTCGGACTTGACCATTAAAAATGAAGCAGTGCAACGGCCGCTGCAGTCCCGGGAACCGCGAGTCGGGGCGGCGGTCAAGGGAGCGCAGCACCGTCGGCGGCGGCGGGGCCTCGACACCCGCCCCGACTCGCGAACGCTCACCATCGGGCCCCGCCGGGCCTTCCGGGGCAGGTCTTTCCTGCCCACCTCCCCGCCAACCCCGCCGGAGATGTCTCCCGCCCGTGCCGCCTTGTCCCCGGCCGAAGCGGAGCGGCAGGCCGAGGGCCAGGCCCCATGAGGGCGACCAGCCCGCATTCCGTTTGCCTCGCCCCCCTTGACGCCGCCGCGCGCCGGTGTCTGATCGCGTCATCGGATCAGGGAGGCGGCGATGGACGTGCGGGCGAACGAGCGGGTCGTGTGGATGAACGGCGAGTTCATCCCGGAGAGCAAGGCGGTGGTGCCGTTCCGCGAGCGGAGCTTCATCTTCGGCGATGGCGCCTTCGACCTGACGCGGACCTTCAACCACCGCGTATTCAAGCTGGAAGAGCACGTCGACCGGCTCTACCGCTCGCTCAGGGCGCTGCGGCTTGACGCGACGATGCCGGCGGACCGAATGACCGAGATCACCCGCGAGGTCGCGGCCCGCAACATGCACCTGCTGGGCCCGGACGACGACTACTGGGTCGGCCAGCGCATCACGCGCGGCGTCAACAAGGTCGAGGGCGACCAGTGGGAGCACTACGGCCCAACGGTGATCGTCGAGTGCGCGCCGCTGCCGCTGAAGGCGCGCGCGCATCTCTACCGCGACGGCATCCAGGTCGTGACGCCCTCGGTCCGGCGCACCCCGCCCGAGGCGCAGACGCCGCGGGCGAAGAGCCACAACTACCTGAACCTCGTCATGGGCGACCTCGAGGTGCACGCGCAGAACCCGCTCGCCTGGGCGGTGCTGCTCGACATGAACGGCAACCTCTGCGAGGGGCTGGGCTCGAACATCTTCCTGGTGCGCGACGGCGAGCTGGTGACGCCGCGAGACAAGTTCGTGCTGCCGGGCGTCAGCCGGGCGACGGTGATCGAGCTGGCGGCGAAGCTGGGCATCCCGTTCCGCGAGGCGGACCTGGACCTCTATGACGGCTACAACGCCGACGAGGCGTTCATCACCTCGACCAGCCTCTGCATCTGCCCGGTGGCCAGCATCAACGGCATGGCGATGGGCGCGGGCACCTACGGGCCGGTGACGAAGCGGCTGATCGACGCCTATGTCGAGCTGGTCGACTGCGACTTCGTGCAGCAGTACCTGGACCGGCTGGAGGCGTAGCGGCCGCCCGGCCGCGGCCGGGCGACGCCCGGCAGGACCGAGGCGGCGTCGATCTCTCCACGTCATCGTCCGGCTCGACCGGACGATCTCCCTCCGCGCCGCGGGGTGGTGGAGCCATTGCAGGCCACGGCGCGCCGAGGCGGGAGATGCCCGACGGGGGCGGGCATGACGGCGTGTTGCGGGTCAGGCGCGGCTCGCCTCAGCCGATCGCCCGCCCGGCGCCATCGAACAGATGGCAGCGCGCCGGGTCGACCAGCACGCCCACCGCCTCGCCGGGCCGGGCGGCGGCGTTGCCGGGCAGCCTGGCGATCAGGCGCTCGCCGGTCTCCAGAACCAGGTGCAGGTGGTGCGCCTCGCCCAGCTCCTCGACCAGCTCGACGCGGGCGGGCAGGCCGTCCGCGCCGACCGCCAGATGCTCGGGCCGGATGCCGAGCGTCGCCGTGACCGGGCGGCGCCCCGGCGGCGATCGGGAGCCGGCTGACCGTCGCGCAGGGTGCAGCGGTCGCCATCGACCGCAACCTCCAGGAAATTCATCGACGGGATGCCGATGAAGCCCGCGACGAAACGCGTCGCCGGGCGGGCGTAGAGGTCGAGCGGCGCGCCGACCTGCTCGACGCGGCCCTCGTTCAGGACGACGATGCGGTCGGCCAGCGTCATCGCCTCGACCTGGTCGTGCGTGACGTAGACCGTGGTCGTGCCGAGGCGGTGCTGGAGCCGGGCGATCTCGGCGCGCATCTGCGTGCGGAGCGACGCGTCGAGGTTCGAGAGCGGCTCGTCGAACAGGAAGACGCTGCGGGTCGCGCACGATGGCCCGGCCGATGGCGACGCGCTGGCGCTGGCCGCCGGAGAGCTCGCGCGGGAGGCGGTCGAGAAGCGGCGGTGATGTCCAGCATCTCCGGCCGCCTCGCGGACGCGGCGGTCGACCTCGCCCGGCCGCTGCCGCGCCAGCTTCAGCCCGAAGGCGATGTTCTGGAAGACCGTCATGTGCGGATAGAGCGCGTAGGACTGGAACACCATGGCGATGCCGCGCCCGGCCGGCGGCAGGTGGTCGACGCGCTCGCCCCCGATGCGGATCTCGCCCGCGCTCGATCTCCTCGAGCCCGGCGATCAGGCGCAGCAGCGTGGACTTGCCGCAGCCGGACGGGCCGACGAAGACGACGAACTCGCCGTCGGCGATCGTCCAGGTCGATGCCGTGCAGCACGGGCGTCCGGCCGAACGCCTTGGCGACGCCGCGAGAGCGAGAGCCCGGCCATCAGCCCTTCACGGCGCCGGCGGTCAGCCCGCCGACGATGCGGCGCTGGAACACCAGCACCAGCAGGATCAGCGGCACGGTGACGATGACCGAGGCCGCCATGATGTTGCCCCAGGGCAGCTCGTGCTGCGACGCGCCGGTGATCAGGGCGATGGCGACCGGCACGGTGCGCATGTCGTTCGAGATCGTGAAGGTCAGCGCGAACAGGAACTCGTTCCAGGCGGCGATGAAGGCCAGCAGCCCGGTCGCCGCCAGTGCCGGGCGCAGCAGCGGCAGGAAGACGTGCCGGACGATCTGGCCATGCGTGGCGCCGTCGACGCGGGCGGCTTCCTCCAGCTCCTTCGGCAGGTCGCGCATGAAGACGGTCAGCACCCATACCGTGAAGGGCAGCGTCAGCATCAGGTTGGCGAAGACCAGCGCCGGCAGGGTGTTGTAGAGGCCTGTCCAGCGGATCAGCTCGAACATGCCCGACAGCACCGCCACCTGCGGGAACATCGAGACCGACAGGATCGTCGCCAGCAAGAGCCCGCGCCCACGAAAGCGCAGCCGGCCGAGCGCATAGGCGGCGCGTGACGCCCAGCGCCAGCGAGAGCGCGACGACGGCGACAGCGACGGCGACCGAGTTCACGATGTTGCGGCCGAAAGGCTGGTCCCGGAAGACGGCGGCGTAATTGCTGAAATCGGGCGCGGCCCAGATGGCCGGCTCGAACAGATCCGAGCCATGCCGGAAGCTGGTGACGACGGCGTAGTGCAAGGGGAACACCGACCACAGCACGATCGGCGCCGATCAGCGCGGCGAACCCGATGCGGGCGGGCAGGCGCCGGGCCGTCATCGCGGGTCCTCGGCCAGCCGGACGCGGCCCAGCGTCAGCACGCAGGCGGTCACGAGGGCGATGGTCAGGAACAGCAGCGTCGACGCGGCCGAGCCGTAGCCGACATCCTGGAAGTCGACGAGCTGCTGGCGGGCGAAGACCGACATCGTCATCGTGCCCGCGGCATTGCCGGTCATGACGTACATCACGTCGAAGACGCGCAGCGCGTCGAGGCCGCGGAAGATGATGGCGACCACCAGCGCCGGGCGGATCAGCGGCAGCGTCACGCGGAAGAAGACGCGCACCGGGTGGACGCCGTCGATCCGCGCCGCCTCGTAGATGTCGCGCGGCAGCATCTGCAGCGCCGCCAGCACCAGCAGCGCCATGAAGGGCGTCGTCTTCCAGACGTCGACGACGATGATCGACGCCATCGCCGTGCCGCGGCCGGCAAGCCAGGCGACCGGCGCGTCGATCAGCCCGGCCTCCAGCAGCAGCGCGTTCACGACGCCGAACTGGTCGTGCAGCATCCATGCCCAGATCTTCGCCGAGACGACGGTCGGGATCGCCCAGGGCACCAGCACCAGCGCGCGGACGAGGCCGCGGCCGGGGAACGCGCCGGTCGAGCGCCAGCGCGAAGACGATGCCCAGCACCGTCTCGATGCGCGACCGAGGCGCCGGCGAAGACCAGCGTGTTTCGCACCGCCTGCCACCAGGCGGGGTCGGCCAGCAGGCCGCCCCAGTCGCTGTTCCAGAAGTTCCCGATGCCGACGAGGTGAAACCCGTCCAGGTCGGTCAGGCTGGCATCGGTGAAGGCGAAGAAGATCGTGCGGCCCAGTGGCCAGCCGGCGACCAGCGCCAGCGCCAGCAGCATCGGCGCGAGGAACAGCGCCGCGGCGCGCCGGGCCGAGGCGGACTGGCCCGCGACCCGGCCGGCGCCGCCGAGCCCGCCGCTACCAGCCACGCCGGCGGATCCGTGCCAGCTCGCCCGCCAGCGCGTCCAGCGCCGGCCCGGCGGTCGTCTCGCCCGACAGCACCCGTGCACGGCGCCCCAGAAGGCGGCCGAGACGCGGTTGTACTTGTCGCCGGTGACGGTCGAGGGCCGGGCGACGGCGTTGGCGATGGTCGGGTAGAGATCGGCCAGGAAGGGCACGGCCGCCAGCACCTCCGGGTCCTTGTAGAGCGCCGGGATGGTCGGGTTGTAGGCGCCGGCGATGGCGCGGCGCTTCTGCTCGTCGGCGCTGGTCAGGAACATCACCAGGTCGGCCGCGGCCTCCGGCGCCTTGGAGTATCTCGAGACGGCCAGGTTGTAGCCGCCCAGCGTGCCGGTGGGCGTGCCGCCGGGGCCGCTCGGCAGCGGCGCGACGCCGACCGCGCCCCTGACCGGGCTGTCCTCGGACTGCGCCAGCGCCCAGGCATAGGGCCAGTTGCGCATGAAGACGGCGTTGCCGGACTGGAAGACGCCGCGCGCCTCCTCCTCGGTGTAGGTCAGCACGCCCTCGGGGGCGATCGTGCCGACCCAGGACGCGGCCAGGTCCAGCGCCGCGGCGGCGGCCGGGTTGTCGACCGTGACCTCGCCATCCGCGTCGACGATCGTGCCGCCGCCGCTCGAGGCGATCCATTCCAGCGCGTTGCAGGTCAGCCCCTCGTAGGCGCGCCCCTGGAAGACGAAACCGAGCAGCCGGTCGTCGCCGGCGGCGCGCTCGGCCTCGACGATACGCGCCGCGGTGTCGGCCAGCCCGGTCCAGGTCGTCGGCACGGGCGCGCCGTACTTCTCCAGCAGGTCGGCGCGGTAGAACAGCACGCCGGCATCCGTGTACCAGGGCATCGCCTTCAGCGCGCCGTCGACCGTGTCGTTGGCGATGATGGCGGGGAAATGATCGGCCTCGCGCCCGGCGGCATAGGGCGCCAGGTCGATGAAATGCTCGCCCAGGATGCCGGGCCAGACGGTGTCGATGTTGAAGACATCGATGTCGTCCGTCGCCCGCCGCCAGCAACTGCTGGTAGAGCGCCAGCCGCTCGGTCGTCGAGCCCGGCGTCGAGACGATCCGGGCCGTGTTGCCGGTCTTCTTCTCCCAGCGTGCGACGGCGTCGGCGCAGAGCTGGCGCTCGATGCCGATGGCGCCGCACGAGATCGACAGCGCCGCGGGCAGCGGCCGGGGTGGCGGTCGTGGCGGCGGCCTGGCAGCCGAGGACCATCAGGGCGGCAGCGATCGCTCGCATCGGCAGGACCTCCGGTCGGCCCCGGGGCCGTCCAGGGGCGCGCCGCATCATCGTGGCATGGCGTGCGGGTGTCAACGCCGGCTCTGAGCGGAGGGCGGCGCCATATTTCGCCGTATTCCTGTCCATATCGCGTCGCATTTCGTTGCTCAAATCTTGATCCGACCTTTGTTTCAGGCCTGTCCTGTCTCGAGGAATTGCCTTTGCGAAAAGCGAGATTTTTAGCGCCTCGTCAGGTGAGTTCAGCGGCAATTCGGGCAGAGAGTGGCGCGGGTCAAGGTTTTTAGGGGGAAACTCGTCATGTCCTTGGAGCTTGACCCGGACCTGCACATTCAAGGCTGTTGTTGCCTCGCCTGCGCCCAGGCGTCCGGCACGGACGACCAGCCGCGGGCGTCGACGAGCCAGATCGACCCGCTGGAGCCCAACTACCAGAACGCCGGCGGCACCAGCTTTCCCGTCAGCACGGTCAGTGGCGACGGGCTCCAGCTCGGCGACTACGTCCTGTCGGGCCAGCAGTGGAACACGACGCAGCTGACCTTCGGCTTCCCGGATTCCATGAGCGACTACGAATACGCCCGCAGCGGAACGTTCCAGGCGTTCAACCCGGCGCAGCAGGCCGCGGCGCTCTACGCCTTCGACCTGATCGAGCAGTACACCGACGTGCGGTTCACGCAGTTGACCGGCTCGCAGGACGGCAACGCCGACATCCGGCTGGCCGAGGAAAGCGATGCCGGCACCGCCTATGCCTACTACCCATCGAGTTCGAGCATCGGCGGAGATGCCTGGTTCAGCACGACCTATTACAACACCCCGGTGCTGGGGAATTACGCATTCACCACCATCATGCACGAACTCGGCCACACGATGGGGCTGAAGCACGGGCAGGAGACCAGCTTTGCCGGCGCGCTGCCCTACGAGTACGACAGCCACGAATATTCCTTGATGACTTACCGGTCGTATGTCGGAAGCTCGGGATCGGCCTACACCAATGCGTCGGACAGCGGGCCGCAGACCTACATGATGGCCGACATTGCGGCGCTGCAGTTCATGTACGGCGCGAACTTCGGCACGCAGTCGGGCAACTCCGTCTACACCTTCGACCAGTCCACCGGGCAGATGTCGATCAACGGGGTCGGCCAGCTCGACAGCGGCGGCGACACGATCTTCCGGACGGTCTGGGACGGCAACGGCGTCGACACCTACGACCTGTCGAACTTCACGACGAACCTCGCGGTCGACCTGCGGCCGGGCGAGGGGACCGACCTGGACGTCGGCGGCACGCGCTTCCGGGCCGACCTCGGCCCCAATACCTCAAGCACGTTCAACAACGGCTACGCGCGCAAGCACATCTACAACGCGCTGCAATACAACAACGACGCGCGCTCGCTGATCGAGAACGCCAAGGGCGGCTCGGGCGACGACACATTCATCGGCAACGCGGCGGACAACCGGTTCGACGGCGGGGCGGGCAACGACCACTTCAAGGACAGCGCCGGGTCGGACACCTATATCGGCGGGGCGGGCACAGACGAGGTCAGCTTTGCCGGGCTCTTCGGCAGCTACGCGTTCAACATCGGCGCACATTTCCTCGAGGTGATCGGCGACGCGGTCGACTACGTCTACGACACGGTCGAGCTGCTGCTGTTCAGTGACCAGAGCTGGGACTACGCTTCGCTGGTGGGCTCGCTGGGCACCGTGGGTCCGAATGCGGTCGGCGACGCCTTCGAGGTACAGGAGAACACGGCCACCGGGCTGTCCTCGCTCGGCAGCGTCCTGGCCAACGACACGGACGGCGGCGGAGCGTCGCTCTCGGTCGTCGAGGTGAACGGCCAGGCGGCCGCGGTCGGCTCGGTCATCACGCTGGCCTCGGGCGCCAGCCTGAAGGTCGCCGCGAACGGCAGCGTCAGCTACGGCCAGAACGGCGCCTTCGCCGAACTCGACCAGGGAGAGACGGCGACCGACAGCTTCACCTACACGGTCAGCAACGGCAGCAGCACCGACACCGCGACGGTCGTCATCACCATCGACGGCGTTTCCGACCCGAACGCGGCGCCGGTGGCTGTTGCCGACGCCTTCGGCGGCGCCGAGGGCGACGTGATCCGCGGCAACGTGCTGTCGAACGACAGCGACCCGGACGGCGACGCGATCTCGGTGACGGGCGTGAACGGCGGCGCGATGAGCGCCACGCTCGCCTCGGGCGCCACGGTTTCGATGCAGGCGGACGGCACGTTCAGCTATCTGCAGAACGGCGCCTTCGACGAGCCTGAACGACGGCCAGGTCGGGACAGACCGCTTCACCTACGCGGTCTCGGACGGGCACGGCGGAACGTCGACCGCGACCGTCACCGTCAGGATCGACGGCGTGACCCAGGACCCCGTCCTGGTGGACCTGCTGTCTCGTCCCGGCGATCTCATCGGGACCGCCGGCGACGACAGCATCCGCGGCGGAAAGGGCAGCCAGGCGATCTTCGGCCTTGCCGGCGACGACCGCCTCGAGGCCAGGGACGGCTCGGATATTCTGGTCGGCGGCGCCGGCAACGATACGATGAAGAGCGACAGGTCGAACCCGACGATCTTCTACTTCGGAACCGAGCAGAAGAACGGCATCGTCGAGGTCGACACGATCGAGAACTACCGCGAGGGGGTCGACGCCATCGACCTGGGCGGCGGCTCCATCGTCTCGGTCAGCGAGACGCGCGGCGAGACGGTGCTGACGCTCGCCGGCGACGGCGACCAGATCGTGCTGAACCGGGTCTCGGGCGTGGACGCGCTGTCGTTCCTCGACGCGGTGCCGAACCGGTCCACCGTCCCGGGAACCGACTCCGGAACCGACACCACGGAGCTGCTGCCCGGCCTGGGCGACGTGGCCGGAACGGGCCACGGCGAGGCGTTTGCCGGTGGCGCCGGTGGCGACCGGCTGTTCGACCTCGGCGGCAGCGACCGGTTGCATGGCGGCGCGGGCAACGGCAAGCTGTACGGCGACTCCGGCGCGGACGTCCTCGTCTTTCAGGGCGAGACGCATGACGGGTCGATCGACCACGACGCCATCCTCGACTACGAGGCGCACGACGCGATCCGGCTGGTCGACACCTCGGTCGGGTCGTTCGAGGGGCACCATGACGGCATCCACCTGGCGCTGGCCGGGGATTGCGACGAGTTCTACGTCAGGCACATCTACAGCATGGACGATCTGACCTTCGCCTGAGGGCCGGGGCTTCCTGTCGGGTCGAGCCGAGCGGCTGTCCGGTCCGCGGACGCGGAGTTCGGCTGACGCGACCGGGAGTCCACCGCCGGCAGCGAGCGTATCGGGCTGCGCCCCGAAGGCGGCGCCTCGCCGGCCCATCCGGCGGGCACTCCCGGGACTGTGCTTCGCCCTCGCGCCCTTTCGCCCTTGCCGCACTCTGCCGGGCGGAGGTCGGGCACTGCCGGGGGAGTCGAGCGCTCCGGGGCACGGTCCGCGGGCGGCTCGGGCGCGGCATGGTCCGGGTCCGGCGCCAACGGCAGGAAAGCGTCGGCGCGGCGCGCTGGCGGTCTGGGCGTGGCCGGCCGGCGCCCTACTCCTCCGGGCCGGGAGTTGCCCGCATCGTCTTGACCTGGCCCCGCTGCTTCTTGGCGGTGATGCGCCTCCGCTTCGAGGCCAGCGTCGGGCGGGTCGGGACGCGGCGCTTCGGCGTCTCGGTGGCGCGGCGGATCAGCTCGACCAGCCGCTCCAGCGCGTCGGCGCGGTTGCGCGCCTGGCTGCGATGCGCCTGCGCCTGCAGGACGACGGCGCCGTCCTCGGTCCAGCGCCGGCCGGCGAGGCGCTTCAGCCGGGCCTTGACGTGATCCGGCAGGTTCGGCGAGCGCGCGGCCTCGAAGCGGAGCTGCACCGCCGTCTCGACCTTGTTGACGTTCTGCCCGCCCGGGCCGGAGGCGCGGGTGAAGGTCTCGACCAGCTCCCAGTCCTCGATAGAGATCCTGTCGGTGATGCGGATCATGGCGCGGGGGCGCCGCTGCGGACCTCCCGCCATGCGGCGGCGGCCGAGCCCGCCGCCGCCGCGCCAGCTTCCGCGCCATTCCCGCCATCAGGCCCGCCTTGCCATACGCGCCCGAAGCAGCCCCTGGTCGAGCCCCTGCCGCTCGGCCGCGGCATCGACGATGCGGCCGATCAGCGCCGTCGTAGGGCAGCCCGGCCATGGCCGACAGGATCGGCAGGTCGGAATGCGTCGGGTGCATCCCGGCCAGCGTGTTGACCTCTAGGAACTGCGGCTGGCCGGCGGCATCCGACCGGCAGTCGAGCCGCGCCGCGTCCCGGCAGCCCAGCGCCCGGTAGGCGGCCAGCGCCACCCGGCCCGCCTCGCGGGCCTCGGCATCGTGCGCCAGCCGGTAGAGCACCCGGCTCTCGCAGAGCTCCTTGTTGTCGAACGAGTACACCTCGGCCTCGGCGGTATTCAGGAGCACGATTTCCAGCACCCCGATGACCTGGGCGTCAACCCCGTTGCCGAGCACGCCGACCGTGAACTCGCGACCCGGCAGAAATGGCTCGGCGATGGCCGGCTGGCCAAAGCGCGCGCGGAGCCGCAGCCCGGCCGCGGCCATCTCGGCCCGGTCGTGGCACTTCGAGGCCAGCTCGCAGCCCTTGCCGGTGCCCTCGGCGACCGGCTTGACGAAGACCGGGAAGGGCAGGGCGCAGGCGTCGGCGTCCGCCTCGGTCTCGAGCAGCGCGAAGGGCGCGGTCGGCACGCCGGCATCCCGGACCAGCCGCTTGGCGACCGCCTTGTCCAGCCCCGCCGCCTGGGTCAGCGGGTCCGAGAAGGTGTAGGGCTGGTCGAAGGCTTCCAGCAGCGCCGGCACCTGGGCCTCGCGCGAGCGGCCGGACAGCCCCTCGGCGATGTTGAACACCAGGTCCCAGCGATCGCCCGCGACCAGCCGCGCGGCCAGCGCCTGGACGTGGCCGATGCGATCGGTCTCGTGGCCGTTCGCGTGCAGCGCCGCCTCGATGGCGCCGATGGTCTCGGGGCTGTCGAACTCGGCCAGCGCCTCCTCGCTGAGGCCCCGCCCCGCGTAGTCGTCGCGCAGGTCGTAGGTCAGGCCGATGCGCATGCCTGGCCTCCCGCACTTCTGCCCGTAGCTCTCGCCCGGGTCGGGGTAGCGGTAGGTGCCGCCCTCGAAGTTGCGGAGCAGCAGGTCGTCGCCGTCGCGGCCCATGACGTAGTCCGGGATCAGCGGGATCTTGCCGCCGCCGCCCGGCGCGTCGATGACGAAGTGCGGCACGGCATAGCCGGTGGTGTGGCCGCGCAGCCCCTCGATGATCTCGATGCCCTTCGAGACCGGCGTGCGGAAATGCGCCGAGCCCGAGATCGGGTCGCACTGGTACAGGTAGTACGGCCGCACGCGCCGCATCAGCAGCCCGTGATACATCGACTTCATCACGTCGAGTTCGTCGTTGATGCCCTTCAGCAGCACCGTCTGGCTGCCGAGCGGGATGCCGGCATCGGCCAGGCGCGAATACGCCTCGGTCGCCTCCGGCGTCAGCTCGGAGGGATGCGTGACGTGGATCGACATCCAGAGCGGGTGGTGTTTCTTCAGCACCCTGGTCAGCGCCTTCGTCACGCGCATCGGCACGACCGTCGGCATCTTGGTGCCGATCCGGACGAACTCGACGTGCCTGATCGCCCGCAGGCGGCCCAGCAGGTAGTCCAGCTTCTCGTCGGCGATGGTCAGCGGGTCGCCGCCCGAGAGCAGCACGTCGCGGATCTCCGGGTGCGCCTCGATATAGGCCAGCGCCTGATCCCATTGCCGGGTCGAGAACTGGTACTCGCCGCCTGCCTGCCCGACCATGCGCGAGCGCGTGCAGTAGCGGCAGTAGGTCGAGCAGGTGCCGGTGGTCAGGAACAGCACGCGGTCCGGATAGCGGTGCACCAGCCCGGGCGCGGCCGTGTCGTGGTCCTCGCTCAGCGGGTCGTCGTCCTCGCCGGGCAGCTTCAGGTACTCGCCGCCGACGGGGATGTGCGTGCGGCGCAGCGGCTCGCCCGGGTCGCCGAGGCCCATCAGGCTGGCATAGTAGGGCGTGATGCCGACCGGCAGGCCGGTCTTGTGGCGGGCCAGCGCGTCGCGCTCGTCGGCTGACAGGTCGAACACCCGCTCGAGACCCGCGGCCGTGCGGATGCGCGCGCGCATCTGCCAGCGCCAGTCCGCCCAGTCTGCGGCCGTCGCGTCAGGGTAGAAGCGTTTGCGGAACGCCTTGGAACTGGGGCTGGAGGGGAAATCGGCGCGGGCGGCTTTCCTGGGAGCCATGGGGGCCGGTTTCAGAAGCTCGGCAAGACGGCGTCGTTTGGGGCCGTCTTCCGAGCCGGTACCGGGAGGCTCCGTGTCGGGCACGGCGGACATCTGTTCCATTGCGAACTGGTCCTGCTGTTCGGGCGGTCGTCGCGCGATGATCGTCGTTTCTGTCACGCGCCCGAAACGGTTGCGTATGTGAGCAAACAGGTGGTCTCAGACAAGGCACGGAAGCGACACACGGAAAATTTTTCCGAGCCTGTTAAACTATTGAACGCGAAGAAAGTTCTGCCCGCTCGCCCGGAGACTTCAGACGTTTGCGACGAGAAACGCCAGGTAGGCGCCATAGCTGCCCAGCATCAGCGCGCCCTCAAGCCGCGTGATGCGCCATCCGGTGATCGTGACGACCAGCAGCAGCACCGTCGCGGCGACCATCACCCAGATGTCCAGCCGGGCGATCTCGGGCGGTACCGGGATCGGTTTCGCCAGCGCCGTGACGCCGAGAATACCGAAGATGTTGAAGAGGTTCGAGCCGAGAATGTTGCCGAAGGCCACGTCGTCGTGCCGGCGCACTGCGGCGACGATCGAGGTGACCAGCTCGGGCAGCGAGGTGCCGATCGCGACCACCGTCAGCCCGATCACCGCCTCCGAGACGCCGAGGTCGCGCGACAACTCGATGGCGGCGTCGACCAGGAAGCGCGCGCCGAGCACGGTCAGCACCACGCCGGCGGCGAACAGCGCCGTGGCGACGGGCATTCCGCCATGCACCGGGGCGACGTCCTCGGCCTCGGCGGCGTACGGGTCGTCCGGGTCCGCCCCGCCTTCGCGCTCGTCCAGCCAGGTGAGCACGATGTAGCCGGCCAGCGACAGCACGAAGACCGCGCCGATCGCCCGGCCGATCTCGCCCTGCAGGATCACCCACAGGCAAACCAGCGTGGCGACGACAAGCATGCTGCCGTCGCGCCCGAAGGCGGCGGCGCTGGCGGCGACCGGGCGCAGCAGCGCCGCGGCGCCGAGAACCAGGAGAATGTTGCAGATGTTCGAGCCGACGACGTTGCCGACCGAGATGCCGGGCGCCCCGGAAAACACCGCCTGCAGCGAAGTGACGAGCTCGGGCACCGAGGTGCCGAAGCCGACCAGCGTCAGCCCGATCATCAGCGGCGACACGCCGAAGCGCCGAGCGATCGCGACGGCGCTGCGCACAAGCAACTCGCCGCCCGCGACGAGGCCCGCGAATCCCAGCAGCAGCATCAGCAGGGTCATCGCGGCCCTCCCCCCGGCCGCCCCATGCGAGCAGCTTGTCCAGTCGCCCCATGGCGGCGCCCCACCGGCGGCACCCCGCGGCGCGGTGCGCCCAGCGGCAGATGGGCGGCGGGGCCGGAGAAGTCAACGAAGCGCCCGGGTGGCCAGGAGACGGTCGAACTCCGCGAAACGCAATGAACCCGCGCGGACCCCTTCGGCGGCCTCGTGCGTCAACAGAGACGCGACTTGCGGCCTGCTCATTACGCAAGAGCCGGGGTCGGTACCCCTCCGTTAACCCTGAATTTTGCACAATTCGCAAAAATTTGCGAATGTGTCCGAAATGTGGCACGATATGGCCACGAATCGACGGGCTTGCCCTTATCGGAATTTGGCTCGCGCGTCGTGCTAGGCCCGAAATTCGGGAATATCGCATTTCGCTCGAGGGAGAGACATCCAATGCGCAGGTATCTTCTTACTGCCGCCATTGTCACGGGGCTCAGCGCTCCAGCGGCCTTTGCCGATTCCATTTCCCCAAGCTCGTTTTCCACGACGCTCGGCATCGGTGAGAGCGTGACCATCCACAAGACCGTGACGGTCAGCGCGGGCAGGCCGACCTCGGCGCTGGTCGACGTCAAGTTCATCGCCGACACGACCGGGTCGATGGGCGGAATAATCTCCGAGTGTGAAATCCACCGCATCGGACATCATCACGGACCTCGGCGGGCTCGGCGACCTGAACTTCGGCGTCAACGAGTACAAGGACATCGGCGACGTCTTCACGACGAAGGTCAACCAGGTGCTGACCCCGAGCTCCGCCGCGGCCCAGGCCGGGATCAACCTCTGGTCGGCCAGCGGCGGCGGCGACACGCCGGAGGCCAACCTCATCGCGCTGAAGGAGGCGGCGGACGCGGCCGACTGGCGGTCGGGGTCGAACCGCTTCGTCGTCCAGTTCGGCGACCAGCCGGGGCACGAGGGCGGCTCGTACCCGACCATCGCCGAGACCACGAGCGCCCTGAACGGCGCCAACGTCACGCTTCTCGTGGTCGGCACGGACGCCATGAACGATGTTCCTTTCTTCGCTAGCGACGTCAGCGCCAACCAGGCGAACACCCTGGCCGGCGCGACCGGCGGGTCGTTCAACCTGATCTCGTCGACGCCGGGCTCGGCGATCGCCAGCGTCATCAGCGATGCAATCACGGCGGCGTTCGCCACCTATTCGACGGTCTCGCTCGCAGATCTCGGGGGGGCTCCGGGCATCGACGTCGCGATCACCCCGACCAGCTTCAGCGGATCCTTCGACCGGTCGATCGAGCGCACGTTCGAGTTCGATGTCACGTTCACGGGCCTGCTGGCCGGGACGCACGAATTCCAGATCGGCGCGCTCGTCGATGGCGGCATCATCGCGCTCGAGGATGACCGCATCACCGTCGGGGCCGTCCCGCTGCCGGCGGGGCTGCCGCTCCTGATCGGCGCGCTCGGGTTCGGCGGCCTGTTCTTCCGTCGTCGTCGCGCGGTCTGACGGTTCCAGGGACCTCCCGGTCCCAGCGGGCGCGCCCGCGCAATCGACATCCGGGGCGGCGGCAGCGCCGCCCCTTCCTGTTTGAGTGACGGGCCTCGCCCGCAAGGAGCCCCCGATGCCGTCGCCGCGTCCCGGCCGTGGTCTTGCTGCCGCGCTGCTATCGGTTCCGCTCCTGCTCGCGCCGGCGGCCGCTCCCGCCGCCATCGTCGACCTTTCACCCATCACTGGTGCGCCCGACGGTCGGATCGACCGGGCGCTGAATCTCCTCCAGGCCGGCAAGGCGGCCGAGGCGGAGGCCGTCGCCAGGCGTGTCCTCGACAGCAATCCCGGCTCTGCCGCGGCGCACGAGCTGATGGGCGCGGCGCTCGCCTTCCAGGAGAAGGTGCCCGAGGCGATCGCCGAGTTGCATCGCGCCCTCGAGGCCAACCCGAAGCAATACACGGCCTGGGTCAAGCTCGGCGACATCGCCGCGGCGATGTCGCAGGACGATAAGGCCGTCTCGTTCTATCGCGCGGCGCTCGCGATCGCGCCGGACGACCGGCTCGCGAACCAGCGGATCGGCGTCTATCTCGAACGCCACGGCGATATCCCGGGCGCCATCGAGCACCTCGAAAAAGGCATCGTCGGCACGCCGGAGACCTATCTCGGCGTGCGCGTCGACCTCGCGGCGCTTCTCGTCCGCGCCGGACACCCCGACCGGGCGCTCGCTGTCCTGAAGCACTGGGACGATGCCGCGGCGCGCGGCGAGGCAGTCGCGCCGGCGGCACTGCTCGTCCTCGGCGAGGCGCGGCTTGCGACCGGGGACGCGGACTCGGCGATCGAGCGCTTTCGCGCCGTGCTCGCCGGTCAGCCGGACGACGCCGACGCGCTGCTGGGCCTCGGCCGCGCCGAGCGGCAGGCGGGCGACCTCGATGCCGCGACTGAGACGCTGACGCGCGCGGCGGCGCTGGCGCCGGACGAGCCCGCGCCGCAGATCGCGCTGGCCGCCACGGAGGCGGCAGCCGGCGATGGCGACGCGGCCGAGCGGCGGCTCGACCGGCTGCTGGCCGGCGATGCCGGGGCGGATGCGGCGACGCTCGTGCAGGCGGCCCGCCTCTACGGCGCGATGGCGCGCTACGCGAAGGCGCGCGATGCCTTTGCCCGCGTGCTCGCCATCGCACCGGACGACCCGGAGGTCGAGGCCGCGATGGCGGCAACGCTGATGCGGCTCGGCGACATGCCGGGTGCCCTGGACCATGCCCGCCAGCGGCTCGACCTGACGCCCGGCGACCCCGACGCGACCTTCCAGGTCGGGATGCTGGAGGAGGCGACCGGCGACCGGGCCGGCGCGGCCGAAGCCTACGGCAAGGCGATCGAGGCGGCGCCCGATCACTGGCCGAGTCTGAACAACCTCGCGCTCCTCCGGCTGGCCGACGGCCGCGCCGACGACGCGCTTTCTCTGGCACAACGCGCCGTCAGCGTGGTCCCGGAGAACCCCGTGGCGCTCGACACGCTGGCCGATGTCTACGAGGCGACCGGCGATCCCGCGCACGCCGCCGAGACACGCGCGCGCCTGGCCGAGGCCTACATCGACGCCGGACAGACGGCGGAGGCGCAGGCGGCGCTCGACGCCGCGGCCGAGGCGGCGACGGACCCGGCCCTGCGCGCCCGGATCGCGGGCCTGCGCGACAGGCTCTGAGGGCACGGGCCTCGGGCGGACCCCGCCGCGCGGCGCCGATGCCGCGCCGGCCTCCGGCGCGGGCAGGGGGCATCATCCAAGGCATCGGTTTGACCGGCCCGACCCACCCGTTGTCGGGCGCGCGCCGACCGCGCTTGCCCGATGCCCGCCGGTGCTTTAGGCGCAGGCCGGTCGACGCGCGGGCGTCGGGGCAAGGGCCGGCGGATGGAACCTCTGCTCGACATCGTGCTGCCGGTCTTCGCGATCGTCGCGACGGGCTATGTCTGCGGCCGGCAGGGGCTGCTCGGCCAGGATTCGAGCGCGGCGCTCAACAGCTTCGTCTACTGGGTCGCGCTGCCGGCGCTGCTGTTCCGGGCGATGGCAGGCGTCGATCTGGCGACGGTGCTGAACGGCCCCTTCCTCGTCGGCTTCCTCGGCGCGCTGCTGGCGCTCTGGCTGGCCGCCGCGCTGCTGGCGCGGGCGCTGTTCGGCAGCGATCTGGCGCAGGCGACGCTGCACGGCATGAACGGCGTGCTGGGCAATTCCGGCTTCATGGGCATCCCGCTGGCCATCACCGCCTATGGCGAGCCGGCGGCGGTGCCGGCGATCGTCGCCACCATCATCAACGCTGCCATCGTGCCGGCCATCGGCATCACGCTGATCGAGATCGGCCGCGGCCGCGGCCGCGCCTCGGGCGTCGGCGTGCTGGCCAGGCTCGCCCGCTCGCTGGCGGCGAACCCGGTGCTGGTCGCGCCGCTGCTGGGGCTGGGCTGGGCGGCGGGCGGGCTGGCGCTGCCGACGCCGGTCGAGAGCTTCACCGCGATCCTGGGGGCTGCCGCGGGCCCGTGCGCGCTGTTCGCCATCGGTCTCTTCCTGGTGGGCAAGCCGCAGAGCGAAGGCCGCGCCGAGGTCGGGCTGATGATGGCGCTGAAGCTGCTGGTCCACCCGGCGCTGACCGCGCTGATGGTCTTCGCCGTGCTGCCGGCGGACCCGTTCTGGGCGAAGAACGCCGTCCTGATGGCGGCGCTGCCGACAGGGTCGAGCACCTTCGTGCTGGCGCAGGTCTATGGCGTTTACGTGCTGCGCACCTCGTCGGCCATCCTGTGGAGCACCGTCGTCAGCGTCGCCACCATCTCGGTCTTCTTCGTGATGTTCCCGCCGGGCGGCTGAGCCGCGCCGCCGCCTGACCGCGCAGGCGGATACGGCGCCCCGCCCCCGCGAGTGCGTGGCGGCGCCCACACGTAAAATGCACGCACCGCCCGGATAAGTCACGTCGCCCCCGCGAAGACGGCGGCCTCCCTCATTGCGAGGGGCGGCCGCGCCCGCGCGGAAACGACGAGAAGTCCTGCCATCGTTGCCGGCGCGGCCCTACAGCCCGGCTGGCGGGTCGATCCAGTTATGCAGGTCCAGCCCGCCGTCGACGGCCAGCACCGTGCCGGTGATGTAGGCGCCCGTCACCGGCGACAGCAGCGCCATGGCGCCGGCCGCCACCTCGTCCGGCGTGCCGGGGCGTCCCATGGCTATGCGCTTCGACAGCGTCTCGAAATTGCCGGCGAACCCGCCGCCCGGGATGGCACCGGGCGCGATGGCGTTGACGCGGATGCCGTCGGGGCCGAGCGCGCGCGCCAGCTCCTTGACCACCATCACCTGCCCGGCCTTGGAGGCGCTGTAGTGCGGCAGGTTGCGCGGGCTGTGCGCGTGCAGCGAGGCGATGAAGAGGATGCGTCCGCGGATGCTCTCGCGCCGCATGTAGGCGGCCAGTTCGCGCGCGAGGAAGAAGCCGCTGCGCAGGTTCGTGTTCAGCATGGCATCCCACTCGGCCTCGCTGACGGCCAGAACGGTCTGGCTCTCCAGCCGGCGCGGCGAGGCGCTGTGGACGAAGACCGAGACCGGGCCGAATGCGCCGCGCACCTCCTCCAGCAGGGCCTTCCAGCCGTCCGTGCCGGACAGGTCGCATCGGAGCCCGGCCGCCTGCGCCCCGGCCGCCTCGATCTCGGCGACGATGTCGGCCGGGTCCTGCACGTCCGCCGCGATGACACGGGCCCCGCCGCGGCCCAGCGCCAGCGCGACCGCGCGGCCGATGCCCGAGGCCGCCCCCGTGACCAGCGCCGTGTCTTGCTCGAAATGCCGTTCCAACTCGCCCTCGCCTTTTCTCCGGAATGGCCGCGCATTAGGGGCGAATTGTCGGTCAGGCGCAAGTTATCGCGGCGCGGTAAGGGAACTCGCGAGGGCATCCGCCGGTTGAGCACGCCACAGTATCCACACCCGGAGGCTACTCCTATGTTCAGCGTTAAAATACCCTCGGCTCTGGCGGGAGCCACGGCAGTTGCCCTGTTGATGGGTTCCGCCGCGGTCGCGCAGCAGCAGACGACCGGCCAGCAGGGCCAGCCCGCACAGGGCACCGCTGCCCAGCAGACACAGGCGAGCGCCCAGGCGCAGCAGGGCGAACAGATGAAGCAGTCGCTCGACCAGGTCGGCCAGCTCCTCCAGCAGGCCGATCAGTCGCTGCAGCAGCAGGACGGCAAGAACGCCGAGAAGGCGCTGAAGCAGGCGAACGACCGCGTCCAGAAGCCGTCGGGTGGCGGCGACGATCAGTCGATGCTCGACCTGCAGGCGCAGCTCCAGCAGGCGCTCGACGCCATAAAGAACAACGACATGGAGACCGCGCAGGCTGCGGTTCAGGATGCCCAGTCCTCGCTGCAGGATGCGCAGCAGTCGCAGCAGGCGGCGTCGCAGCAGGGCGTCTCGTCCATGCAGGCGACCGCGCAGCAGGGCTCGCCCAGGCAGTCGGACCAGCAGGCGTCGATGCAGCAGGCCGGCCAGATGAGCCAGGGCTCGACGATAGAGGGCCAGATGAGCCAGGAGGCGCTCCTCCAGCTCCGGGACCAGCTCGACATGGCGCGGCTTGACCTGCAGTCGGCGATGGATTCGGTCGACCAGGCCCGGCGGGCCCTCGACAACGCCCAGCCGGGCATGGCCTCTGCCGGGTCTTCGACCGGGCAGGACATGACCGTCTCCAGCAGCAGAGGCTCCACGCTCGGCGACCAGGCGCAACAGGCGACCGGCGTCGCGGTCGTCAAGGCCGACCGCGAGATTCCGCGTCTCAACGAGGAAGAGACGCAGAAGCTGCTCGGCGTCGGCGATCGCAAGATCGGCGAGGCTTCCGAGATGGTCACCGTCTCGGTCGGCGACGTCGAAGGCCGCGACGTCGTCAGCTATGACGGCGAGCGGATCGGCGAGATCGACAAGATCGTCAACAATGGCGGCCAGGCCTATGCCATCATCGAGCATGGCGGCTTCCTGGGCATCGGCAAGGACAAGGTTGCCATGCCGATGGAGCGGCTGGGCATGCGCGGCGACAATGTCGTGCTGCTGGGCCTGACCGAGAAGCAGATGAAGGCCCTGCCGGATTACAACTACGACTCCGGCCAGGAGATGAGCAAGGACGACTCGATCCAGATCGGCCGCTACCAGTAAGCCATCGACAACGGAACCGACGCCCGCCCGACAACGGGCGGGCGTTCGCGCGTCCACCTTGCGGGCGGCGCGGCGCCCTCGGGTCTGGCGTCACGCCGGCCGGCGGATCATGCTGTCGGGATTGGTGGAGCCGAGGGGGATCGAACCCCTGACCTTCGCATTGCGAACGCGACGCTCTCCCAGCTGAGCTACGGCCCCGGTGGCGGCACAGCTATGGCCGGCGAGGCGCGCTGTCAAGCGGCTCGCGCCCGTGCCGCCCCCCGCGCGGCGCCGGTGGGGCAGGACAGCGGGGGGACGGCGGCCACGCGGGCGGCACACCGAGTAATCGGGTGGGGCGCTTGCACCACCGCGGCAGGGACGTTACCTAGCCAGACGGCCGTCACCGACCGAGAGAACTCCCAGCATGCATGCCTTCATCTGGCTGATCAACGCGCTCCTGAGCCTCGCCTGGTGGATCGTGATCATTCACGTCATCATGAGCTGGCTGATCAGCTTCAACGTAGTCAATCTCCACCAGCCTCTGGTGCGCCAGATCTGGGAGGGGCTGACGCAGCTGACCGAGCCGGTCTACCGGCCAATCCGGAACTTCCTGCCGAGCATGGGGGGGCTGGACCTGTCGCCGCTGATCGTGCTGCTGGCGATCACCTTCCTGCAGATCTTCTTCAACCAGGACATCGCGCCGGCGCTGATCTACTGACCGGCATGGCCGGCCGGCTGCAGCTGCGCGTCCGGCTGACGCCGCGCGGCGGGCGCGACCGGATCGAGGGCTGGGTCGACGACGCGACCGGCGCGACCGGCGCTCCCGGCGCGCGCCTGCTCAAGGCCCGCGTCTCCGCGCCGCCGGTCGACGGGGCCGCCAACGCGGCGCTGGTTCGCCTGCTGGCCGGCGTGCTGGGCGTGCCGAAATCGGCCGTCACGATCACCGCCGGCGGGACGGCGCGCGTCAAGACGGTCGAGATCGACGGCGACCCGGCAGCCCTTTCGGCCCGGCTGGAGGCTTCGATCGGCGGCCCGTGAGCGGCCGGGATCGCGCTGCCCGCCGCGGATCGCGCAACCCCCGCCACCGCCGCACTGGTCTCCGGCCCCGCGGCCGCTATGCTTGGGGGCGCGCGCCATGCGCATCCAGTTCGCGAAGGAGCCCCCATGTCCGTAGACGTGAAGTACACCACCACCGCCACCGCCACCGGCGGGCGCGACGGCGCCGTCAAGACGAACGACAACGCGCTGAACCTCAAGCTATCGGTGCCCAAGGCGCTTGGCGGCCCGGGCGGCGAGGGCAACAACCCCGAGCAGCTCTTCGCCTGCGGCTATGCCGCCTGCTTCCTGGGCGCGATGAAGGCCGTCGCCGGCAAGCAGAAGGTCACGGTCCCGGACGATGCCAGCGTCACCGCGACCGTCGGCATCGGCCCGCGCTCGGAGGGCGGCTTCGGCATCACCGTCGAGCTTGAGGTCCACCTGCCGGGCATGGAGCGCGAGGCGGCCGAGACGCTCGCCCGCACGGCGCACGAGGACATCTGCCCCTACAGCCACGCCACTCGCGGAAATGTCGACGTGACGGTTCGCATCGTCTAGCCTGCATCCCGTCGGGGCGCCCTCGCGGCGCCCCGGTCCGGAGGACGCGCATGCCGATCCACGAGATCGACCCCTGGCGGTTGCAGTTCTTCGAGGGCGCCGCCTGCCCGGACGAGGTCCATATCCCCACCGACGACGGCGATGCCTGGGCCTGGTTCCCGCGGCAGAAATGGGTCTACAACAAGCTGATGATCGCCGAGAGCCAGGGCCTGGCCTGCGGCCCGCACGGGATCGAGCCGCCCGACTTCCCGGTGTTCTCGAAGCCGGTCTTCAACATCCGCGGCATGGGCACCGGCAGCCGGGTGCTGCGGACCCGGCGCGAGTACATGGCGTACCAGAGGCCCGGCCATATCTGGATGCCGCTGTTCGAGGGCGAGCACGTCTCGACCGACATCGCCGTCGTCGACGGCGAGGCGGCGTGGTGGCGCCATGCCAAGGGCCAGCCGCTGGACGGCGGCATGTTCGACCACTGGGTGGTGCTGGCCGAGGCGCGGAGCGAGGTCGAGGCCTATTGCGCCGACTGGCTGCGGCGCAACCTCGCCGGCTACACCGGCATGGTGAACTTCGAGACCATCGGCGCGCGCATCATCGAGGTGCATCTGCGCTTTGCCGACCAGTGGCCCGACCTCTACGGCGCGGGCTGGGTGGATGCGCTGGTGCGCCTCTATGCCGAGGGGCGATGGGCGTTCGACGAGCCGGCGCGGCGCGACGGCTATTCCGTCGTGCTGTTCGGTGCGCACGGCATCCAGTACCGCCATCCGCCCGCAGATCTGCTGGCCGAGATCCGCGCCGACCCGCGCATCCTCAGCGTCCAGGTCACCTTCCACGAGGACCGGCCGCCGACCTGGCACTCGATGCCTCCGGGCGGCTTCCGGCTGGCCATCGTCAACACGCTCGACCATGAGGTGGGCGAGCGGGCGCGCGAGCGGCTGGCGGTCAGCTTCTGGTCGACCCAGAGCCTCGCCCGCGGCCGTCAGCGCAAGAAGAACGCGTAAGCCAGCCCCAGCCCGCAGATCCCGAACACCAGCACGGCCCACCACCACGAGCTGAGCCCGAGGCGGTGCGGCGGATAGTCGACGTCCCAGCGGCCGGCCTCGGCAAAGCGCGCCAGATCGGCGGAGGCCAGCGGCACGCGGATGACGTTTCCCTCGGGATCGCGCGCCACGAGGGGGATAGCGAAGACGCCGTTGTCACGGTGGTGGAACCACCATTTGTACGGGCGCATGTCGACGCGGAAGCGCATCGAGTAGAGCGTCAGGAACTGGCTCGCCGCCTTGCCGTTGTCGCCGGCGGCGGCCAGAACGTCCGTCCGGTCGATCCGGCCGGCCGGGCGGTCGAAGAACTCGGCCGCAAGCCGGATGATGTCGGCCTCGCGAACGCCCGCGCCGGCCGCCGTCTGGCCGGCGCCGCGCCCCGAGGCCGTCATGACCCGCCCCGAGCGGACGATCTCTCCCCGGTCCGGGAGGCGGCGCGACGAAGAACAAGACCGGATTCGCCGGTGTGGATTTCCGTAGACCGCAACGGCAATGCTCGGGGTTCAATTGCTTGGAGGCGGTCTCACGCGTGAGGCCGCCTCCCGCGCGGCTCGCGCTGAGAGGGCATGGCAGCCGGTGCATGAGGGGCTTCCCGGGCATCCGCCCGCGGTCACATGTTCGGATAGTTCGGCCCGTCGCCGCCCTGCGGCGCGGTCCAGACGATGTTCTGCGGCGGGTCCTTGATGTCGCAGGTCTTGCAGTGGACGCAGTTCTGGAAGTTGATCTGGAAGCGCGGGTTACTGCCGTCGTCGTCGCGCACCACCTCGTAGACGCCGGCCGGGCAGTAGCGCTCGCTGGGCTCGGCATAGATCGGCAGGTTGTGCTCGATCGGGATCGAGGGGTCCTTCAGCTTCAGGTGGCAGGGCTGGTCCTCCTCGTGGTTGGTGAACGAGAAGGCGACGTTGGTCAGCCTGTCGAAGCTGAGCACGCCATCGGGCTTCGGGTAGTCGATCGGCTTGTGGTCGGCGGCCTTGCCGGTCGCCTCGGCATCGGTCTTGCCGTGCTTCATCGTGCCGAACGGGCTGCGGTTGCCGAACAGGCTGTTGGTCCACATGTCCATGCCGCCCAGCATCAGCCCGCCGGTCAGCCCGTATTTCGACCAGATCGGCTTGACGTTGCGCACGGGGCGCAGGTCCTTCGCGATCGGGCCGGCGCGCACCGCCTCGTCGTACTCGCTCAGCACGTCGCCCGCGCGGTCGGCGGCGATGGCGGCGTGCGCCGCCTCGGCGGCGTGGATGCCCGACAGCATGGCGTTGTGGCTGCCCTTGATGCGCGGCACGTTGACCATGCCGGCGGCGCAGCCCAGCAGCACGCCGCCCGGAAAGGCCAGCGTCGGCATCGACTGCCAGCCGCCCTCGGTGATGGCGCGGGCGCCGTAGGCGACGCGCTTTCCGCCCTCGAGCATCTCGGCGATCATCGGGTGGTGCTTGAAGCGCTGGAATTCCGCGAAGGGGAAGAGGTACGGGTTCGCGTAGTTCAGGTGGACGACGAAGCCGACGTAAACCTGGTTGTTCTCGAGGTGGTAGACGAAGCTGCCGCCGCCCGCCTGCTTGCCCAGCGGCCAGCCGAGCGTGTGCATGACCAGACCCTCGCGGTGCTTCTCGGGCCTTACCTCCCAGAGCTCCTTCATGCCGAGGCCGTATTTCTGCGGCTCGTGGCCCTCGGCCAGGCCGTATTTCACGATCGCCTCCTTCGACAGCGAGCCGCGCACGCCCTCGCCCAGCATGACGTACTTGCCGGCGACGACCATGCCGGGCTCGTAGTTCGGGCCGGGATTGCCCTCCTTGTCCTTGCCGAATTCGCCCGCGACGACGCCGATGACCTCGTCATTCTCGCCGTAGACCAGCTCGGTGCAGGACATGCCGGGATAGACCTCGACGCCCAGCGCCTCGGCCTGCTCGGCCAGCCAGCGGCAGACATTGCCCAGCGAGACGATGTAGTTGCCGTGGTTGTTCATCAGCTTCGGCATCATGAAGTTCGGCAGGCGCATGCCGCCGGCCTCGCCCAGCCAGTGGAACTGGTCGTCCTTCACGGGCACGGTCAGCGGCGCGCCCTTTTCCTTCCAGTCGGGGATCAGCGCGTTCAGGCCGGACGGGTCGAGCACGGCGCCGGACAGGATGTGCGCGCCCACCTCGGAGCCTTTCTCGAGCACGGTGACGCTGAGGTCGGGGTCGAGCTGCTTCAGCCGGATCGCCGCGCTGAGGCCCGCCGGGCCGGCGCCGACGATGACGACGTCCACCTCCATCGCCTCGCGGTCGAGATCGGTCATTTGTGGGCTCCTCGGATGCTCGGGCCTGCATATCGCGCGGTCTGTCGGGGGGTCAACCGCGGGCCCGGCGGAGGGGTTGCACGGTGGGGCGCGCCGCCGCCGGGAAACGGCACGCCCGCCCGCCGGCGGTGCCTGGGAAAACCGGCCTTGCGAAAAAGGATGTTGCCGCCGGGCGCGACCCTGTGCATAGGCCGGCGATGCCCGTTACCGACCAGAACAATCTGCGCGGCGTCTGCTACATGATTGTGGCGACGGTGATTTTCGCGTTGCAGGACGGGCTGTCCAAGGCGCTGGCGGCGGACCACTCGCCGATCTTCATCACCATGTGGCGCTACTGGGCGTTTGGCGCGGTCTGCCTGATCCTTCTCTGGCGCGGCGGCTTCCGGGCGGGCCTGCGCAGCGGCCAGCCGGTCCTGCAGATGGCGCGCGGCGTCGGGCTGGCGCTGGAGATCTGCGTCGCCATCGGCGCCTTCCACCTGCTGGGGCTGGCGCGGACGCACGCCATTTTCGCCTTTGGCCCGCTGCTGGTCGTGGCGCTCTCCGGCCCGCTGCTGGGCGAGCGCGTCGGCTGGCGGCGCTGGGCGGCGATCGGTGTCGGCTTTCTGGGGATGCTGATGATCGTCCGGCCGGGCTCCGAGCCGTTGAGCATCGGCATGGGGGTCGGGGTGCTCGGCATGGTGATGTTCGCGCTCTACGGCATCGCGACACGCCGCGTCGCGCGCACCGACGCGGCGATGACCAGCTTCTACTACACCGGCATCTTCGGCGCGGTCGTGATGACCGCCATCGGGCCGTGGTTCTGGTCCGCGATGACGCCGGTCGAGATGCTGATGATGGCGATGCTCTGCGTCTCGGGCATGACCGGGCACTTCGTGCTGATCAAGGCGCTGGAGGCGGCGGAGGCGTCGGCCGTCCAGCCCTTCGCCTATTTCCAGACCGTCTTCTCCTCGGCGATGGGCGTATTCGTGTTTGGCGAGATCGTGCCCGGCTGGACCGTGCTGGGCGGCGTCATCGTCATCGGCGCCGGCGTCTTCGCCTTCTGGCGCGAGCGCGTCCGCGCCCGCCAGGCCGCCGCACTGGCGGCACGGGCAGGCGACCTGCCGAAGGCGGCCTGAGACGCGCGCTCCGGTCGCGCGCCAGCTCGGCCAGGTCCGGCAGGCGCCCGGGCCGGAGGGCTAGGACGTGGACTCATATGTCGCCAGCCAAATGCGGATTGCGGCGAGCTTGATGGCGGCGAGGAAGTTCTCCGGGTTGCGGTCGTATCGGGTAGCGAGGCCCCGGAAGTGCTTGAGGCGGTTGAAGAACCGCTCGATGCAGTTGCGCTGGCGGTAGACCCAGCCGCTGAAGGCGAAGCTGTCCTTTCGGATCACGCGCGGCGGGATGTTCGCCCAGGCGCCGCGCTCGGCGGCGAGGCCGCGGATCGCGTCGGTGTCGTAGGCCCGGTCGGCGATCAACGTCGCGCCCGGGGCGAGCATCTCGAGGAGTTCGGGCGCTGCCGGCGCGTCGCCCGCCTGCCCGGCGGTCAGCGTGATCCGCACCGGGCGGCCCTCGGCGTCGACGAGCGCATGGATCTTCGTCGTCAGCCCGCCCCGGGAGCGTCCCATGCAACCATCCCCATCGTCTTTTTGGGGGCGGCGCCGTGCTGGTGCACGCGCACGCACGACGAGTTGATCATGACGATCTCGCCATCGTAAGCCTTTGAGACCGCCTCCAGAAGCCTGTCCCAGACGCCTGCCTTTCGCCATCGCACGAAGCGGTTGTAGAGCGTCGTTCTCGGCCCATAGCGCTCGGGTATGTCGCGCCAGGGCGCGCCGGTCCGGAACCGCCACAGGATGCCGTTCAGCACGCGACGGTCGTCGACCCGCGGCACACCTCTCGGCTTGTTCGGCAGCAGCGGCTGGATGATCGCCCATTCCTCGTCGCTCAGTTCGTGGCGTCGCATCGAAACCTCCTCTATTCAGGAGGTTGAATCACCGCCGGCCCTCAAAAGGAATACCCTTTATGGAGCCACGTCCTAGTCGGCGTCCTCGACAAGGTGCTGGAACAGCCGGTCGGCGCGCTTTTTCAGGAGCGCCTGTCCGTCCCTCGACGACCAGTCGTAGATCCCCTTGCCCGTCTTCAGGCCGAAGTGCCCCTGCCTGACCAGCGCCGACACCGCCTCCGGCGGCTCGGCCGTGTTGTCGAGGCCCGGGAACAGGAACTCGGCGAACATGTGGATGATGTCGAGGCCGCCCAGCTCGGCCGACTCGATGGGGCCGGTCACCGAGTATCGCCGGCCCAGTGTCAGGCGCATGGACGTGTCGATCGCCTCGGCCGAGGCGATGCCGTTCGCCCACATCGACCACGCCTCGCGGATGATCGCGAACTGCAGCCGGTTGACGATGAAGCCGTCGACTTCCTTCTCCATGGGCGCCGGGGTCTGCCCGACCGATTTAAGGAGGCGGCAGGTCCAGTCCACCACCTCGCGCGCGGTCTTCTCGCCGCCGCAGACCTCGACCAGCGGCATGAGCTGTGCCGGATAGATGAAGTGGGCGGCGACTGCCCGCTCGGGATGGGCCATCCGCTCCACCATCAGGCTGATCGGCTGACCGGAAGTCGACGCGAGGACCACGTCCGCGTCGCAGATGCCGTCGAGCCGCCCGAAGACCTCGATCTGCGTCTCGCGCACGGCGGGGACCGCCTCGATCACGAAGTCCGCCCCCGCGGCGGCGTCGAAATCGGTGGTTGGCCTTATCCGCGCGATGGCAGCGTCCGCCTCCGCCGCGGTGCTGTGCTTTCGTTCGACGAAGGCCGAGAAGTTTTTCTCGATCGCGCCCGAGGCGCGCGCCAGGCTGTCCGGGTTGCGACCGATCAGGTGGACCGTCTTGCCCGCCCGGGCAAAGACCTGCGCAATCCCCTGTCCCATCAGGCCGTTGCCGATGATCGCAACGGTTCTCGTGTCTTCAATGGCTTTCATGGCCGCCTTCCCCAGTGCGTGAATGGCTGGACTGGACGTATCGAACCTGTCGATTGCCGCGGCTCGCGGCCGTGATGAAAGCAAATCGGACCGTGCGAGCCTATCCGCCGGAATCCGCCGCGAGAAGGGCGGATGCGCTTCGTCCGTCGGGATGGCCGTTCTGGCCGGGCTCCCTCCGACATCAAGTGGACTTCCCTCCGGATCACCGTGGGGGCAGGTCCCGGGCGCGTCGGATCATGTCGCGATGTGCCGCGGTTGCTTCGCCGCGGCGCGCCGGTGCCGTCACGCGCCGGTGTCGGCCGTGAACCCGGCGGCCTCGATGCCGGCGACGGCCGCTCCCTCGTCGTTCTCGGACCTGTCGCCCGAGATCCCGACCGCGCCGATCACCGCGCCGCGGCCGTCGCGGACCAGCACGCCGCCGGGGACCGGGATGACGGCCGTGCCCTCGAGCGCCGCGACCGACAGCAGGAAGTAGCTCTGCGCCTCGGCGCGCTTGTGGAGCGCCCGCGAGCCGAGCCCCATGCCGATGGCGCCATGCGCCTTTCCGTGCGCGACCTGGAAGCGGTAGAAGCTGGCGCCGTCCTCGCGCTCGAACGCCTTCACGTGACCGCCGGCGTCCAGCACGACGACGGCGATCGGCTGCAGCTCGATCTCGCGGGCGTGCTTCAGCGCCGTGCGGATGATCGTGCGCGCCTTGTTCAGCGTGATCTCGGCCATTCTATCCGTCCTTCTTCTTCGCGGCGCGGCGGCGGTGCAGGATCGGCTCGACATAGCCGCTCGGCTGCTCGGCGCCCTCGAAGACCAGCTCGCAGGCCGCCTTGAAGGCGTGGCCCTCGAAGCCCGGTGCCATCGGCCGGTAGGCCGGGTCGCCGGCGTTCTGGCGGTCGACGACCTCGGCCATCTCGCGCATCGCGGCCATCACCTCGTCGGCGGAGACGACGCCGTGGCGCAGCCAGTTGGCGATGTGCTGACTGCTGATCCGGCAGGTCGCCCGGTCCTCCATCAGCCCGACATCGTTGATGTCCGGCACCTTCGAGACGCCGATGCCCTGGTCGACCCAGCGCACGACGTAGCCGAGGATCCCCTGTGCGTTGTTGCGCACCTCGTCGCGGATCTCGTCCGGGGACCAGTTGGCGTCGGCCAGCGGGATGGTCAGAAGGTCGTCCAGGCTGGCGCGCCGGCCCCGCTTCAGCAGCGCGGCCTGGCGGGTCAGCACGTCCATGCGGTGGTAGTGCGTCGCGTGCAGCGTGGCGGCGGTCGGGCTGGGCACCCAGGCGGTGTTGGCGCCGGCCTGCGGGTGGCCGATCTTCTGCGCCAGCATGTCGGCCATCAGGTCGGGCATCGCCCACATGCCCTTGCCGATCTGAGCCCGGCCGGCCAGCCCGCAGGCGAGGCCGACCTCGACGTTCCAGTCCTCGTAGGCCCGGATCCAGGCGCTCTCCTTCATGGCGGCCTTGCGGACCATCGGCCCGGCCTCCATCGAGGTGTGGATCTCGTCGCCGGTGCGGTCGAGGAAGCCGGTGTTGATGAAGCAGACGCGGCTGCGCGCCGCCCGGATGCACTCCATCAGGTTGACGGTGGTGCGCCGCTCCTCGTCCATGATGCCGATCTTGACGCTATGCGGGGCGAGGCCCAGCACCTGCTCGACGCGATTGAAGAGCGCATCGGTGAATGCCACCTCCTCGGGCCCGTGCATCTTGGGCTTGACGATGTAGACCGAGCCCTGCGCCGAGTTGCGCGGCCCCCCGGTCTTTCGCAGGTCGTGCATGGCGATCAGCGTGCCGATCAGCGCGTCGATCAGCCCCTCGAACGCCTCGCCGCCGTCGCGGTCGAGGATCGCCGGGTTGGTCATCAGGTGGCCGACATTGCGGAGCAGCATCAGCGAGCGGCCCTTGAGGGTCAGCGGCGCACCGTCGGGCGCGGTGTACTCGCGGTCGGGCTCGAGCGCGCGGGTGAAGGTGCGGCCGTCCTTGGTCACCTCCTCGGTCAGGTCGCCCTGCATCAGGCCCAGCCAGTTGGCGTAGGCCGCGACCTTGTCCTCGGCGTCGACGGCGGCGATCGAGTCCTCGAGGTCCATGATCGTCGTGACGGCGGCTTCGAGCAACATGTCCGAGACGCCGGCCGGGTCGTCGCGGCCGACCTGCGTCTCGCGGTCGATCTGCACCTCGACGTGCAGCGCGTTGTTGGTCAGCAGGATCGCCGTCGGCTGGTAGGCCTGCCCGCGATAGCCGGCGAACTGCTGGGGGTATTGCAGCTCGGTCTCGCGGCCGTCGGCCAGCGTCGGCACCAGCCGGCCATGCGCGACGACGTAGCGGGCGACGTCGGCATGGCTGCCGATGGCCAGCGGCGCGGCCTCGTCCAGGAACCGCTTGGCCCAGGCGACCACGCGGGCGCCGCGCGCGGGATCGAACCCGCCGCCGGCCGGCCGGTCGCCCAGCGCATCGGTGCCGTAGAGCGCGTCGTAGAGGGAGCCCCATCGGGCATTGGCGGCGTTCAGCGCGTAGCGGGCATTGGTGATCGGCACGACGAGCTGCGGGCCGGCGATGGTGGCGATCTCGGGGTCGACGCGGGCGGTCTCGACGCGGAATTCCGGGCCCTCCGGCTGCAGGTAGCCGATCTCGGCCAGGAAGGCGCGGTAGGCGGCGGGGTCGGGCCGGCCGGGGTGGTCGCGGTGCCACTGGTCGATCCGGCGCTGCAGGTCGGCGCGCGTTTCCAGCAGCACGCGGTTCTGCGGGCCGAACTCGTGGATGATGCCGGCGAGGCCACGCCAGAAAGCGTCTGGCTCGATGCCGGTGCCGGGCAGGGCGCGGTTTTCCAGGAACTCGGCCAGCTCGGCTGCGACCTGCAATCCTTCGCGCTCGACCCGCTGCATCTCTACCCTCCGGTTTCCGTGTCGCAGACCTGATGCTGCTGATCTGATACTGCGGCCTTCGCAGTCGCGAAAGAAATTTTATTGCTCGATTCCCCAGATGCGCGGCTCGGCCATCTCCAGCGAGTTTCCGGCGGGGTCGCGGAAGTAGATCGAGCGGCCGCCCTGCGGCCACTCGAAGTCCGCCTCGATCTCGATGCCGGCAGCCTGCAACCGGCCGCGCCAGTGCTCGATCCCGGCGGCGTCGGCGGCGAAGCAGAGATGGCCGTGGCCGTCGGCGCCATGCGGCGGGACGGGCACGCGGGCGTCCGGGGCGGGCGGCTGGCGCGTCGCCGAGGGGCGGAACAGCAGCACGACCGCGTCGCCCGCGCGGAAAAAGACGTGGCGCCCCTCGGCCTCGGCGATTCGCTCGAGGCCCAGCACGCCGGCGTAGAAGTCTGCCGTCTCCTCGAGGTTCTCGGCGTAGAGGCTGCTTTCCAGCACGCGCATGTCCCCCTCCCAGGCTGCTGTTCGCGGCGGTGCGGATGGCCGCCGGCTGCCGCTGGGGAAAGCCCCGCGGCGCGCAAACGGTTCCGCCGGCGCGTGACTTCGCGCGCGTCCGGTGCCAGCATCCGGCCAAACCACGGAGCAAGGGAGAGAACGATGAGCGCCTACGCGATCGGCCACATCACGGTCAAGGACCCGGAGGGCTATGGAAAATACACGTCCCAGGTGCCCGGCACGCTGGCGCCGCATGGCGGCGAATTCCTGGTGCGCGGCGGGCGGACGGTGGTGATGGAGGGCGAGATGCCGCGCGACCGGCACGTCGTCATCCGGTTTCCCGACCGGGCGGCGGCCGAGGCCTGGTACAACTCGCCCGAGTACCAGGCGATCATCCCGATCCGGCAGGCGCACTCGACAGGCGTGCTGATGATCGCCGACGGGTTCGACGGGTGAGCCGGAGCGAGCACCTCGAGCGCGCCTATGCGCTCAGGACGCCCGAGGATTCGGTCGCGCTCTACCGAGACTGGGCCGGGAGCTATGACGAGACCTTCGCGCGGGCGCACGGCTATGTCGCGCCGCGCGCGGTGGCGGCGGCGTTCCGGGCCGAGGCTGAAAAGGCGGGCCAGGGGGCGGAGCCGGTGCTGGACATCGGCGCCGGGACCGGGCTGGTCGGGGCCGAGCTCGGCGGCATTGTCGTCGACGCCATCGACATCAGCCAGGAGATGCTGGACGTCGCAGGGGCGAAGGGGCTCTACCGGCAGCGCATCCGCGCCGACCTGACGGGGCCGCTCGACATCGCGGACGCCAGCTATGGCGGCTTCGTCTCGTGCGGCACCTTCACGCACGGCCATGTCGGCCCGGTCTGCCTTCCCGAGCTGATGCGGATTGCCCGGGCCGGGGCGCTCTTCGTGCTGGCGATCAAGCCCGAGGCCTTCGACGAGGCGGGTTTCGGCTCGGCCTTCGCGGGCCTCGTCGCCGACGGCGCGATCACCGCCGGTCGATTTCCGTCGCGTGGCGATCTACCAGGACGCCGCGCACGACCATGCCGGCGACACGATGCTGCTGGCGGTGTTCCGGCGCCGGTAGGCAGGGGGCAGGGGTCAGGGGTCTGCCCCGCCAGCATCCGGCCATGCCGAGCGGTGGACCGGGCGCCCACCCTAAGGGACGCGTTGGGGGGGCGTAAGGGTGGGCCGAGGGGTCTGCCCCGCCCATCCCGGCCCTGCGGAGTGGTGGGCCGGGGCCCACCCTACGGGTGTCGCAGGGTGGGCGGTCGGCCCGCCGTCGTTCGCGTCAGTGGTTGCGGGTGCGGTAGAGCAGCCGCCGCACCGAGCCGGTCCGCGAGCGCATCAGGATGGTCTCGGTTTCCAGGTACGGGCCGACGCGGCGGGCGCCGCGCAGGATCGAGCCGTTCGTCACGCCCGTCGCCGCGAAGATGACGTCGCTGCGGCAGAGGTCGTCCTTGGCGTACTTGGCGTCGAGGTCCTCGATGCCGGCCTTGCGGGCGCGGGCGATCTCGTCGTCATTGCGGAACAGTAGCCGGCCCTGGATCTGGCCGCCCATGCATTTCAGCGCCGCCGCCGCCAGTACGCCCTCGGGCGCGCCGCCGCTGCCCATGTACATGTCGATGCCGGTCTCCTCGGGGTCGGCGCAGTGCATGACGCCGGCGACGTCGCCGTCGGTGATCAGCCGGATGCCGGCGCCGGTCGAGCGGACCTCGTCGATCAGCTCCTTGTGGCGCGGGCGTTCGAGGATGCAGACGTTGACCTCGTCCGGCTGGCAGCCCTTGGCAGTCGCGAAGACGCGGATGCGCTCGGCCGGCGACATGTCGAGGTCGACCAGCCCGGGCTTGAAACCGGGGCCGATGGCGAGCTTGTCCATGTAGACGTCGGGCGCGTGCAGCATCGAGCCCCGCGCGCCCATCGCGACGACCGTCAGCGCGTTCGGCATCGCCTTGGCCGTCAGCGTCGTGCCTTCCAGCGGGTCGAGCGCGATGTCGACCTCCTGGCCCGTTCCGCGGCCGACCTCCTCGCCGATGTAGAGCATCGGGGCCTCGTCGCGCTCGCCCTCGCCGATGACGACGACGCCGCGGATGTCGAGCATGTTGAGCTGCTCGCGCATCGCCTCGACGGCGACGTGGTCGGCGGCCTTCTCGTCGCCGCGGCCGATCAGCTTTGCCGCCGCGATCGCCGCCGCCTCGGAGACGCGGGCCAGCCCCAGGCTGAGCATCCGGTCCTGAAAGGTGTCCTGGAATTTGTCCTCGACCATCCTGATCTTCCCTCGGCCCGGGCCCTGCCGCCCCTTTGCAGGCGGTTCTATGCCGCGCGGCGCGGGGCTGGCAAGAAAAGGCTCGGGGCGCGGCCGGCTGTCGGGCGGGCAGGCGGTCGAGGTGGGCGCAGCTCCGGTGGCGCGTTCGGTCGAGCACCATGCCGGCGATATCGGGGGATGGACGGGGGCGGACACGCATCGCACCGGCGATCCTGCCGAGCGATGGCGAGCGGACGCGGCAAGGCGCGGCTCGCCCGGTATCCGGGCGTCCGAAGGTCCGCGGGTCTCTCGCTGGGAGGGACATTGGGCGCCTGGAAGGCGCCTGCCCCTCGGTCTTTGCCTGCCCGGAGACCCGGCGCCAATGGGCGCTGCGGTCCCGGTCTCGCGAAAGGATCACGACCGGCCGGCCGTGGGTGCCCCTTGCGGGGCGGGTGCGCACCGGCTTGCCAATCACCGGGACGCGGTTTCGTGCGCGCACAGGGGGCGGACGGCTCTGACCCGCCGGCTCCCTATGCGGCGGGGTGATACGCCGGCAGGGTTAAGACCCGGTGAACGCAGGCCCGGGGAACGAGAGCCGGGCGGCGGGCGGACCGGGCGCGCCCGACCGGCTCGTCAGACCTCCTCGATCCGGATCGCCACGGGGGCGGAGCGGTTTACGGGCAGCGCGCCGATGCGCTCGAGCGCCGTGTCGATGGCGTCGCGCCGGGCGTCGTGCGTGACGATGACGACGGGCACCGCCTGCGCGCCCTGGCCATACTGGCGCATGCGGTGGATCGAGACGCCGGCCTCGCCCAGCGCTGCGGCCAGCGCGGCCAGCGCGCCGGGCCGGTCCTCGAGCATGAAGCGGAGGTAGTAGGGCGAGTGCTCGTCGCCATGCGCCAGCCGGGTCGCCGCGGTCAGTCCGGCGGCGGGCCGGCCGAACAGCGGCGTGCGCGCGCCGCGCGCGATGTCCAGCACGTCGGCCATGATGGCGCTGGCCGTCGCGCCGGCACCGGCGCCCGGCCCGGTCATCGAGACCTGGCCGACGAAGTCGCCCTCGACGACGACGGCGTTCGTCACGCCGGGCAGCGCGCCGATGATCGAACGCTCGTCGACCATGCAGGGGCGGACGCGCTGCTCCAGTCCCTCGGGGTGCAGCTTGGCGAGGCCGAGCAGCTTGATGGAGAACCCCATGTCGCGGGCGGTGGCGATGTCGTCGAGCGTGATGCGCTCGATGCCCTCGCAGACGACGCCCTCGAAGTCGATGCGCGTGCCGAAAGCCAGCGCGGCGAGGATCGCCAGCTTGTGCGCCGCGTCGATGCCGCCGACGTCGAAGCTGGGATCGGCCTCGGCATAGCCGAGGCGCTGCGCCTCGGCCAGCACGTCGGCATAGGGCGCGCCGCGCGCCTCCATCTCGGAGAGGATGTAGTTGCAGGTCCCGTTCAGCACGCCGAAGACGCGGCCGACGGCGTTGCCGCCCAGGCCTTCGCCCAGCGCCTTGAGCGCCGGGATGCCGCCCGCCACCGCCGCCTCGGCGCGGAGCGTCGTGCCGGCGGCCTCGGCCGCCTCGGCCAGTTCCTGGCCGTGGTGGGCGATCAGCGCCTTGTTGGCGGTGACGACGTGCCGGCCGCCGGCGATGGCCGTCTCGACCACGGCCTTCGCTGGGCCGTCCGAGCCGCCGATCACCTCGACGACGCAGTCCACGTCGTCGCGGCCGGCAAGCGCCACGGGATCGTCCTCCCAGCCATAGGCGGCGATGTCGACCGACCGCTCGCGGCCGCGATCGCGCGCCGAGACGGCCGAGACGACCACCGGCCGCCCGGCCTTGGCCGCCAGCATGTCGCCGTGCCGCTGCATCAGCGCGACGACGCCGGCGCCGACGGTGCCGAGCCCGGCGATGCTGATGCGGAATGGCGTTGTCATCCTGAACCCCCGCGGTTTCCCGGCAGCGGCTTAGCGGGCGGCCGCGGCGGTGTCGAGACGGTGGCGAGCGCAGCCGCGATCAGGTTGGGGGCCGGCAGGGGCAGAACTGCCAGCCGGGCGTGAGCGGAATGGCGAATCCCGCATCGGACATGCACGCCCGGACCTGCTCGACATAGTTCATCGGAACGCCCGGCGCCCATTCCAGCGCATCGCTCCAGAACACGCTTCCCGGCGAGCAGAGTCCGGCCATCGTCTTCGAGTCCGGACTGGTTCTCCGTGCCTCCGCATTGCATGTCTCGATGGCGGCATCGCAGCCTGCCAATCCGCGACGGAGTTCCCGGTGAGGGGATCGACGAGGCCAAAAGGGGGTCGCAGCCGACGACCAGAATCGCGGCAATGACCGCGGGGCGGGCCTTTACCGCCGCCGCCCCGCGGCGGCCAGCAGCGCGGCGCGCTCGGCGTCGCTGATCACCGGCCGGCGGAGCGCGGTGGCGCGGGCCTCGGCGCGGGTGGCGGCGGCGGCGAGGTCGGTCTCGGCGACGTAGCCCACGGCAGGGTCGGGCACCGACTCCGAGAACTCGCCGACGGCGGGCGCGTCGGGGACGTCGACCAGCCTTGGGTAGGGCGTGGATTCGACATCGGGACTTTCGGGGACGTCGTACTCGCCGAACAGCCCGACGGTGCCGCAACCGGCCAGCGCCAGCACCGCGCCGACCAGCACCGCGCCGACCAGCGCCGCACCTGTACGCGCCGGCGCCACTCGGGGCGACGACAGTCGGGCCGCGACGAATTGTGCCGTGCCATGCCGCCGCGTCATGTGCGATCCGCCACTCTGAGCGATGCACGGGCCCTGCGCCGCGTGCTATGCTGAGATTTAACCCCGATGCCGCTGCCGCACCAGCCCCGCCGGCCAGCGCTGGTGCATGGAGGGAAAGATGACCGACAAGACCACCACGCCGCCCGGGCCCCGAACCCCGGATCCGCGCGACCACGAGGCGATCGCCGAGCGCATGGGCCAGATGATCCAGCGCTCTAGTCGCCTCTGGGCGGACGCGCTGGACCGGCAGGTCGACAGCGCCGCCAAGGGCAAGCGGCTGAAGCCCGACCCGCTGAACGCCGTGCCGGCGATGAACAAGGTCTACAAGGACTGGTGGGACAACCCCGCCAAGGCGATGGAGGCCGCGACCCGCTACTGGTCCGAGCAGGCCGACCTCTGGACCCGAATCGGCCGCCGGGCGCTGGGCGACCAGGTCGAGCCGATGGTCGAGCCCGAGCGAGGCGACAAGCGCTGGAAGGACGAGATGTGGCAGTCGAGCCCGTATTTCGACTTCCTCAAGCAGTCGTATCTGCTGACCGGCCACTGGCTGAAGGACCAGCTGGAGAACGCCGAGGGGCTGGACGAGCGCGAGCGCAAGAAGCTGGCGCTGCTGACGAAGAACTACGTCGATGCGATGTCGCCGTCGAACTTCCCGGGCACCAATCCCGAGGTGCTGCGCACGACGATGGAGCAGGAGGGCAATAACCTGCTGCGCGGGCTGGACAACCTGCTCCGAGACCTCGAGCGCGGGCGCGGGACCCTGCTGGTCCAGCAGAGCGACCTGAAGGCCTTCCGTGTCGGCGAGAACATGGCGGTCACGCCCGGCAAGGTCATATTCCAGAACGAGGTCATGCAGCTTCTGCAGTACGCGCCCACCACCGACAAGGTGCACGAGGTGCCGCTGCTGATCATTCCGCCCTGGATCAACAAGTTCTACATCCTCGACCTGAACCAGCAGAAATCGCTGATCCGCTGGCTGGTCGAGCAGGGCCACACGGTCTTCGTGCTGTCGTGGGTCAACCCGCACGACGAGCATCGCGAGGAGACCTGGGAAAGCTACATGCAGAAGGGCGCGCTGACCGCCATCGGCAAGGTGCTGGAGGAAACCGGCGCGAAGCAGGTCAACGTCGTCGGCTACTGCATCGGCGGCACGCTTCTGTCGACCACGCTGTGCTGGATGGCGGCGAAGGGCGACAACCGGGTGAAGTCGGCGACGTTCTTCACCGCGCAGTCCGACTTCACCGATGCCGGCGAGTTGCAGGCCTTCGTCGACGAGGCGGTCGTGGACACCGTCGCACAGGCATCCGAGGAGCACGGCTTCCTGGCCGCCGAGAACATGTTCGGTGCCTTCAACAGCCTGCGGGCGAACGACCTGATCTGGTCCTTCGTCGTCAACAACTACCTGCTGGGCAAGGACAACTTCCCGTTCGACCTGCTCTACTGGAACTCGGATTCGACGCGGATGCCAGGGCTGGTCCACACGTTTTACCTGGACACGTTCTACAACAAGAACCTGCTGTCGAAGGGCGAGCTGGTGCTGGACGGCGAGCGGCTGGACCTCGGCAAGGTCACGCTGCCGATCTTCCATGTCGCGACCGTCGAGGACCACATCGCGCCGGCGCCTTCGGCCTATCGGGCGGCGAAGCATTTCGGCTCGAAGGACCAGACCTTCGTGCTGGCCGGCTCGGGCCATATCGCCGGGGTCGTCAACCCGCCCTCGCTGGGCAAGTACCAGTACTGGACGCGCAAGGGCGTCGCCCAGCCCGACCTCGACGCCTGGCGCGAGGGCGTGACGGAGACGCCGGGCTCGTGGTGGCCGCTCTGGGACGAGTGGCTGGCCGGGCAGTCGGGCGGCAAGGTGCCGGCGCGCCAGCCGGGCGCCGTGCTGGGCACCATCGAGGACGCGCCGGGTTCTTATGTCGGGGAGCTTTCCTACGAGCCCTGAAGCCGGCCCGGAAAGCACGCGACCTGACCGAGAGGGACCATGGACGACGATTATCCGCTGCTGAACACGCCGAACCTGGTAGCGCTGATCCTCCGCGAGGCCGAGGCGCACGGGGCCTCGGCCGAGGGCTGCGCGGACCGGCTGGCAGCGCTGTTCGGCGAGACCCCGCCGGCGCTCGACCGGCACGCGATCGTCGCGCGGGTCGCCACGCATCTGCGCTGGCTGCGCGAGGCCCGGCTGCTCGACGCGCGGGACAGGTGCTGGGTGCTGACCGAGCGTGGCCGGAAGGCGCTGGCGGCGCACCCGGACGGCATGGACCTGCCCGACCTGGCCGCGTTTCCGGAGTTCGCCGCCTATCTCGAGGCGAAGAACGTCGCCGAGTGCCGGTCGGGCGGCCCCGCGCCGCGCGCGACCAGCTATGACGAAGGGTTTTCGGCGCGCCATGAGGGCGCCGCATTCACCGACAATCCTTACGACTTCGGCGCCGCCGACCACCAGTCCTGGGAAAAGGGCTGGTGCGAGGCGCTGGATGAAGACGAGGGACCGGGCCGGTCGGCGCTGGCCGGCGGCTCCGGGAAAAGCCTTGATGCGAGCTGACGCGCGCTGACCGGTCTCCGGCCGGCGCCGCGGGTGCCGGGGAGGGGATGGATGCGATGTGTCGCGCCGCTGCTGGTGACGCTCTTCCTGATGGCGGCATGGCCGGCGGGGCCGGCAGCCGCCGCCGGCTGCGATATCGGCGCCCATGACGGTGCCTGCGCCACGAAACACGGGTATTACCGCATCCGCACGCCCGGCGGCGCCGGGCCTTGGCCGGCGGTCGTCTACCTCTACGGCTCGCTCGGCAACAGCGCGCGGCAGATCGGCAACGAAGGCTTCGTCCAGGCCTTCGTCGACCGAGGCTATGCCGTCATCGTGCCGGTAGCGCTGGACCTGCAATATGTCGACGGCGCCGGCAGCGGCTGGGCGCTGAGGAACGAGCGCACGCGCGCCTCGCGCGACGACACGGCCTTCATCGCCGAGGTGCTGGATGACGCAGAGGTGCGCCACCAAATCATCCGCGACCGCGTGCTGATCACCGGCATGTCGCGCGGCGGCTTCCTGACTTGGGACATCGCCTGCCACGCTCCCGGGCTGGCCGCCGCCTTTGCGCCGGTCGCTGGCGGCTATCTCGGCCGCATGCCTGCGCGCTGCGCCGGGCCGGTGCGCCTGCTGCACACGCATGGCCGGGCCGACGACGTGGTGCCGCTGGACGAGAACAGGCGCTGGCAGAGCGGCGGCGCGCGCATGGCGCCGCTGGGCGAGGCGTTGGCCACCATCGCGCGGACCGACGGCTGCATCGCGGCGAAGTCGCCCGAGCGCTTTCTCGACTACGAGCGCACCACTTGGGAGGATTGCGGGCCGGGCGGCTCGGTCGACCTGCTGCTGCATGGCGGCGGGCACATCGTGCCGCTGAGCTGGTATTCGGCCGTCATCGACTGGTTCGAGGACGGCGGCGCCTCGGCTCCGACGGTCCGGACCATCGGCAGCCCGCGCTTCGTCGGCGCCGGCGCCGCCGAGCGCGGCGGCCGGTTCAGAAAGCCGGAACTCGCCACGGAGTGAGCCGCCGCGGCCTCGGGGGCGACCGAGCTCACGCCGGGGGCGGGATGACCAGGCCTGCCGCCCGGGTGACGTGCCGCGTCGCCGACCAGTCTCACGCCTGGAACGGGACGGCGAGGTCCGCCGCGCGGTCGACGTCCCTCAGCGTCGCCACCTGGCCGACCGAGAGGCCCTCCAGCCGTGCCAGCGTGTCGGCGAGCGCATGCCCGGTCGACCAGCGCACGCCGTCGAGCAGGTCGCGCGGCACCCGGCCCGACCTGCCGAGGCCGATCAGCCAGTAGCCGCCATCGGTCGCGGGTCCGAGCACGGCGTCGTGCCGGCCGAGCAGGCGGAAGGCGGCGGCGACATGGGCCGGCCGGAGGTCGGGCAGGTCGGCGCCGATCACGGCGACGGGACCGGGCGGGACGCCGGTGCCCGGCTCGCGGCGCAGGAAGCGGGTCATGCGCCGGCCGAGATCGCCCCTGCCATGACCCGCGCCCTGGCCCGCGCGCGGCACGGCGGCGGGCCAGGCGCGGCTGCGCAAGGCTTCGGCGTCCGGCGTGACGGCCAGCACGGTGCGCCAGCGGCGGTCGCCGGCGAGGCGGCGGAGGAGCGCGGCCGACTGGTGACGGAACCACCATGCCGCCTCGATCCGGCCGATGTCGCGGGCGAGGCGGGTTTTCACGCGGCCGGGCCGCGGCAACTTGACGAAGACGACGAGCGTCGGGCGCATCAGCGCAGGTACCGCGTGGCCAGCCGCTCGGCCGGCGTGCCGGCGAAGTACAGCGCCTGCGTCGAGAGGTTGCGGGCACCACGCCTGAACCAGCCGTCGCGGGCGTAGCGCTCGGCCGAGGTGGTGGCGGTGGCGTCGAGCGGCACCAGCCGGCGGCCGAGGCGGCGGGCGAGGGCGACGTCCTCCATCAGCGGGATATCGGGGTAGCCGCCAACACCGTCGTAAAGCGCACGGGCGACGAGCAGGCCCTGGTCGCCGAACGGCAGGTGCAGGGCGCGGGCGCGCAGATTGGCCCAGCCGGCCGTGACGCGCGCCATAGGGTGGCGCGAGTTGAAGGCGAGGCGGAAATACCCGGCCCTCTCGGGCCCCGCCGCGATGTGGCGTGCCGCGGCGCCGGCCCAGCCGGGTGCGAGCACCGTATCGGCGTGCAGGAACAGGAGCCACTCGCCGCGCGCCGCGCGGGCGCCGGCGGCGAGCTGAGACCCACGCCCGCGCCGCGCCGTCACCAGCCGCGCGCCGGCGGCGTCGGCGACGACCTCGATGCCGGCGGCGACGACGCTTTCGGATGGGGCGGACGCTCCGGGCCCGCCGTCTGAGGGGCCACCGTCTCGGGGGCCAGCGTCGTCCGGTCCGCCGTCTCCGGCGCGGCCGTCGGCCGCTCCGCCGCCTGCGGGATCGCCATCCGCCAGCACCAGCTCGGCGACGAGGCCCTGCATGATCCCCTCGGTCAGGGCGGCGAGGCAGGGACCGAGCGTGGCGGCGGGGCCGAGCGTCGGGATGACGACCGAGACCGGGGCGGTCACGCGCGCACCCGCTCGGCGGCCAGGATCGCCGCCAGGGTCAGCGCGCCGCAGACGGCGAAGCCGGCGAAGATCGGCATCGCGGAGCCCTCGACCTGGCGCGCCAGCAGCGTGCCGACCGGCACCGCGGCCAGCGTCGAGATCGACATCACCACCGCCGAGGCGGTGCCGGCGATGTGGCCGAGCGGCTCCAGGGCCAGGGCCTGGAGGTTCGAGAACAACAGCGCCGCGCCGATGAAGATCGGCGACAGCAGCAGCAGGAACAGCCAGAGCGGCATCGTCCAGAGCTGACCCAGCCCGACCGCGACCGTGCCGCCGACGAGGACCAGGACCGCCGCCGTCCGGCAGAGCGCCCGCATGCCGACCCGCATGACCACGCGGCTGTTCATGAACTGCGCCGTGGCGAAGACCAGCGCCATCAGCGCGAAGACCAGCGGAAAGAGGTCGCCGAGGCCGTAGATCTCCTCGTAGACCTGCTGGGCGGAGGCGAGGAAGGCGGCAAAGGCGGCGAAGATCATGCCGGCGCCGGCCGTGTAGAGCATGGTGGCCGGCGTCGTCAGCACCTCGGCGAAGGCGGTGCCGAGCGTGCCGAGGCGCAGCGGGCGGCGGCGCTCGGGCGGCAGCGTCTCGGGCAGCGACAGGTGCCAGGCGGCCGAGGCGACCGCCATGAAGAGGTAGAGGCCGAAGATGGCGCGCCAGCCGGCCAGCGCCTCGAGCCCCTGGCCGATCAGCGGCGCGAACATCGGCACCAGCATGAACACCGTCATGATCAGCGAGACTATGCGCGCCATCGCCCGTCCCTCGTAGAGGTCGCGCACGATGGCGGTTGCGACGACGCGCGGGCCGGCGGCGCCCAGGCCCTGCACGAGCCGTCCGAAGACGATCCAGCCGAGCGTCGGCGCGGTCATTGCCACGACGGTGCCGACGACGTAGAGCGCCCAGCCCAGCATGGCGGCGGGGCGGCGGCCGATCGCGTCGGACAGCGGCCCGAAGATCGGCTGGCCAAGCCCGATGCCGGCGAAGACGGCCAGCACGATGAGCTGGCGGTCGGCGGTCTCGGCAAAGTGGAGGTCGGCGGAAATCGCGTCCAGCGCCGGCAGGATGGCGTCGATCGTCAGGGCGATGACCGAGGTCATCATCGCCAGGAAGATCAGGAAGGGCAGCGGCGCCCGGCCCTCGGCGCGGGCGTGCTCGTCGGGAAGCATGGCGGCCTCGGACACGGGGTGGCGGGCGCGTTATAGCGTTTGGCGCGGGCGCGGCCACCTCTATATCGGGAGGCGGAACGAAGGAGAGACCGATGTACCGGGGATTTGTCGACGACGGGCGCGCGGTGCTGCGCATGACCGGCGGCGCGGCGCGCGACGTGCTGCAGGGAGTGGTGACGAACGACGTGACGCGCGTCGCGCCGGGGGTTGCCGTCTACGCGGCGCTGCTGACGCCGCAGGGGAAGTACCTGTTCGACTTCTTCCTGCTGGATGGCGGCGACTGCGTGCTGGTCGACGTGGCCCGCGCGCGCGCCGACGCGCTGGCGCAGCGGCTGAAGATGTACTGCATGCGCCGCGACGCGCGCGTCGACGGCGAGACGGACCTCGGTGTCGCGCTGGTCTGGCCCGAGGCGCCGGCCGGGGACGGCGGCCCGGGCGAGGCGCCACCGGCGCCGGACGGCGCCGCGGTCGTGGCCGACCCGCGCGACCCGGCGCTGGGCTGGCGCGTCTATGCCCGCGACCCGGCGGCCGCGCTGTCGGCGACCGGCGCCGGCGCGGCGGACCGGGCGGCGCGGGATGCGCTCCGCGTCGCGCTGGTCGTCCCCGAGAGCGGCGTCGAGCTGGTGCCGGAGGACACCTTCATCCTCGAGGCCGGCTTCGAGAGGCTGCACGGCGTCGACTTTCGCAAGGGCTGCTATGTCGGCCAGGAGGTGACGGCGCGCATGAAGCACAAGGCGGTGCTGCGCAAGGGGCTGGTGCAGGTCGCCGTCGACGGGACGGCGGCGCCCGGCACGGACGTGACGGCCGGCGGCAAGCGGGCCGGGACGCTGTTCACCGTCGCTGGCGGCCGCGGGCTGGCCGAGCTGCGGCTGGACCGGGCGGGGCCCGGGATGCAGGCCGGCGAGGCGCAGGTGGACTACGAGGGGTAGCGTTCCGCGGCGCGCGCCTGGCGCCGGCCCTGATCCTCCCCGGCGCTAACCCTGCGACGGAGGCGATGCCTGTGGCGGCTGTGGCGCTTCGCTCTCCAGCAGCGCGGCTAGGCCCTCGCGATAAGTCGGGTACCGGAGGTCGACGCCCAGCTCCTCGCGGATGCGGCGGTTCGAGACGCGCTTCGACTCGGCGTAGAAGCTGCGCGCCATCGGCGAGAGGTCGGCCTGCTCGAAGGGCACCTCCGGCGGGACCGGCAGGCCGAGCAGGCGGGCGGCGTGGGCGATGACGTCCTGCGGCGGCGCGGCCTCGTCGTCGCAGACGTTGTAGATCGCCGGGTAGCTGCCGGCCGGGCGGGTGATCGAGGCGTGCAGGACGGCGGCGATGTCCTCGACATGGATGCGGCTGAATACCTGGCCCGGCTTGACGACGCGCTGCGCGCGCCCCGCGCGGACCTTCTCGAACGGGCCGCGGCCCGGGCCGTAGATGCCGGCGAGGCGAAAGACGTGCAGCGGCAGGCCGAGCGCGGCCCAGGCGCGCTCGGCCTCGAGGCGCCGCAGGCCGCGGCGCGTCGCCGGGCGGCACTCGGAGGTCTCGTCGACCTCGCCGCCGCCGCGGTCGCCGTAGACGGCGGTGGTCGAGAGGTAGCCGGCCCAGGCGATGCGGTCGGCGTGGGCGCGGATGGCGTCGCCGCATTCGCGGAGCACCGGGTCGCCCTCGGCGTCGGGCGCGGCCGAGGCCAGCAGGTGCGTCGCGCGGCCGAGCAGCGCGTGCCGGGTCGGCGGGCGGCCAGAGCACCGCCTCGGCGCCGGTGGCGCGGATCGCCTGCGGACTTCGCCGGGTCGCGCGTCGTGCCGATGACGTGCCAGCCTTCGGCCCGCAGGCGCGCGGCGAGCGCCCGGGCGGAGTAGCCGTGGCCGAAGCTGAGCAGGACATTGGGCATGGGCAAGGGCCGGGTGAACGCGCTAGAGCGGGCGGACCATAGCGTGAGGACGGGTGAATGCGAGCGATCGTTTTGTGCGTGGCCGGGGTACTGATCGCAGGGCCGGCGGTCGCCGTGCAGGATTACGACGCCTGCGTCGCGCTGATCGGGACGGACGCCGAGCGGGCGTTGCGCGAGGCGACGGACTGGGCCGCGTTCGGCGGCGGGGCCGCGGCGCGGCACTGCCGCGCGCTGGCGCTGATCGCGACGGGAGCGCCGTCGCAGGCGATCGACGAGTTGCTGGGCATGGCGGCCGACGAACCCGGGATGACGCCCGAGGCGCGCGCCGCCGTGCTGGCGCAGGCGGGCGAAATGCTGATGGACGCGGGCGACATGGTGACGGCGCGCGCCGTCTCGGCGCAGGCGCTGGCGCTGGCGCCGGCCGAGCCGGACGCCGTGGCGCTGGCTGCGTCGCTGCGCCTGGCCGACGGCGATGCGGCGGGGGCGAAGGCGCTGCTGGACGATTCGCTGGCCGGCGGGGGGTCTCGGTCGCCGCGGTTGCTGGTGCTGCGGGCGGCGTCGGACAGGGCGCTGGGCGAGATGGCGGCGGCGCGCGAGGATGCGGTGCGCGCGACCGATCTGGCGCCCGGCATGGCCACCGCCTGGCTGGAGCGCGGCCAGGTCGCGGCGCGCATCGGCGACAAGCCCGGCGCGCGCACGGCGCTGTTGCGGGCGGTCGAACTGGACCGCGACGGCAAGGTCGGCGCGGCAGCCCGGCGGGCCATCCAGCGCATGGAGGCGGGGATCGTCGAGTAGCGGCCGCTGCCGAAGCCCGGCGGCGGGCGAGCCTGGCGGAACCGCGCTGGTCGCCCGAATGAGACATGCGCCCGGTAGTGCTGTCGGGGAGTCGCGGCTACGATGATGCTGGGCAGAAAGACAGAAAGAAGGCTGCTGGGGAAGGCCCGACCGCCGGTCCGGCCGGGCGCGAGCATTCTGCGAGTCGGGGGAGGCGTCAAGGGCAGGCCGCCTGCGGCGGTCGCTGCGCGACCCTTCCCCTCCCCCGACTCGCGGCACCGGCGTGGGCCTCGGCGGGCTTGCGTCGGGGCGTGGCGGCCGGCGGAGCGCAAGGCAGTGGTCGCGCGTGACCAGCGTCAGACCTCGGCGAGCACCCGGTCGACCAGGGCCGCGGCGGCGCCGGTGTGGCTGGCGGGATCGGCGAAGGCGGTCCAGTCGACCGGCGCGTCCGTGTGTCGGCGGAGGGCGTCGGTCAGTGTCTCGCAGGGGCGCAGGTCCTTCGCGGCGGTCCTGACCAGCGCCTGCGCCTCCGGGCGGGGCATGTGCTCGGCGAGGACGAACTGGGCGGCCTCGGCCAGGATGGTGCCGCGCGTCGCCACCATCTCGGCCTGCATGGTCTGCGGGTCGGGCTCGAGCGTCTCGGCAAGCAGTTGCGCGTGACGCAGCGCCGCGCCGGTAGCCACGGCCATCGGCGGCAGGGTCAGCCACTCGGCGGCCCAGGCGCCGGCGTCGCGCTCCTCGGCGTGGACGAGGGCGCCGTGCAGCGCGCCCAGTGCCGCGGCGTTGTGGCGGGCCAGCGCGACCAGCGCCTCGGCGCCGACGGGGTTCTGCTTCTGCGGCATGGTCGAGGAGCCGCCGGCGCTGCCCGCCCGCGCCGTGCCGGCGGCGGCCATCAGCTTGAGGTCGGCGCCCATCTTGGCCAGCGAGCCGGTGACGAGCGACAGCCAGCCCCCCAGCTCGGCGATGGTGTCGCGCTCGGCGTGCCAGGGCTTCGGCGCGATGCCGAGGTCCAGGTCCGCCGCCAGCGCCGCCTCGATCTCGGCCCAGCGCGGTCCCATCGCGGCGAGCGTGCCGGAGGCGCCGCCGAATGCCGTGACCAGAAGGCGCGGGCGAAGCTCGGAGAGCCGCGCGCGGTCGCGCAGCAGCGGCGCGAGCCAGCCGGCGATGCGCAGGGCGAAGGTGGTCGGCGTCGCCGGCTGGCCCCAGGTGCGCGCCGCCATCGGCAGCTCGCGATGGACGCGCGCCCGGTGGGCGAGCGCCGTGATCACCGACTGCAGCCGCTCGCCGAGCAACTCGCAGAGATCGCGGAGGCGCAGCACCAGGCCCGTGTCGACGATGTCCTGGGTGGTGACGCCCCAGTGGACGTACTGCGCCGCCCCGTCGCCACACGATTCGGCACCCGATTGGGCGACCACCTTGCGGCACGCGGCGACCAGGGCCGGGACCGGGATGCCGGACTGCGCCGTGCCCTCGGCCAGCGTCGCGGGGGCGATGCGGGCGTCCGCCAGGGCGCGCGCGATCGCCTCGCCCGCCGCCGGCGGAATGATGCCGAGGCTGCCCTGCACGCGGGCCAGTGCCGCCTCGACCCGAACCATGGCGGCGATTTCGGCCTCGTCAGAGAACAGCGCCGCCGTCGCGGCATCGCCGAGATGCGCGGCCGCCCAGGTGCTGTCGAAGGGCGAGACCGCCATCAGGCGTTGGCAGCCGGGGCCGGTCGGAGGTGCAGGATCTCGCGGGCCTGAGTGACTGTCGGCGACCGGTCGCCCATGCTTCTCGCAGAGCTCGACGGCGCGCCGGACGAGGGCCGCGTTCGAGGGCGCCAGGTGCTCGCGATCCAGCTTGACGTTGTCCTCGAGCCCCGTCCGCGTGTGACCACCGGCGGCGATCGACCACTCGTTCAGCTTTAGCTGCCCCGAGGCGATGCCGGCGCCGCACCAGGTGGCGTCGGGCGCGATGCGCTTCACGGTGTCGACGTAGAAGTCGAAAACGGCCTTGTCGACGGGCATGGCGTTCTTGACGCCCATGACGAACTGGATGTGCAGCGGGCCCTTCAGCCGCCCGTCGGCCTGCATCTTCACCGCCTGGAAGATGTGGCTGAGGTCGAAGGCCTCGATCTCGGGCTTGACCTCGTGCGCCAGCATCTCGGCGGCCAGCCAGTCGATCAGGTCGGGGCTGTTCTCGTAGACGCGGGTCGGGAAATTGTTCGAGCCAACCGACAGCGAGGCCATGTCGGGGCGCAGCGGCAGCATGCCGCCGCGCTCGCGGCCGTTGCCCGAGCGGCCGCCGGTCGAGAGCTGGACGATGATGCCGGGGCAGTGCTTCTCGAGGCCCTCCTTGAGGCGGGCGAAGCGCTCCGGGTCCGAAGTCGGGGTCTGGTCGGCGTTGCGGACATGGCAGTGCGCGATGCTGGCGCCGGCCTCGAAGGCCTCGTGCGTCGACTCGACCTGTTCCTCGACCGTGATCGGCACGGCCGGGTTGTTCTCCTTGCGCGGCACCGAGCCGGTGATGGCGACGCAGATGATGCAGGGGTTGTTCAACGGGGGTCCTCCCTCTCGCGCTTCTGGCCCGGGGCCGCCCTGCCCGGCATGGCCAAAACGGGCCGGCCGGGGGATGACCCGGTATAGCAAGGCGCGAACGGGCGTGAACAGCGACAATGCCGGGGCCGGGCCGGCGAGGGGCGCGATCCGCGGCAGCGACCGCCCCCGCCGGTCGTCGGCCCGTTCACCGCCGGTGGGGAAAGTGCCCCGCCCGCAGCGAGCCGGGCGGGGCGGATGGTCGATGCGCCATCGAACGTCTCATCGGACGGCCGCCAGGCCGACGACGAGATGCGGCGCCGGGGGCTAACGGCCCGAGCGCGGGTTCAGCAGGGTCTCGAGCGGGATCGACTCGCGCTCGGCCGTGGCCTGAGCCTTGCGGACGCGCTCGCGGAATGCGCGATCGGTCTCTCCCGGCTTGCGGTAGGCCTGCATGCGGCGGACGTTCGCGTCGTCGTTCGAGCGCGAGTCGGCCTGCGCCGCGCGGGCTTCCTGCCGAGCCTGGTCGAGGGCAATGCTGTCCATGCGCGCCTGCGCCGCGGCGGCCTGGCGCATGCGGGTGGTCGCCGCCTGCTCGCGCTCCGCGGCGCGGCCGGCCTGCGCCCGAAGGGCCTGTGCCCGCTGGGCGGCAAGCAGCGCGTCGCGCCGGTCGGCGTCGGCACGATCGTTGCGCCTGGTGCCGACGGGGTTGCGGTCTTGCCACTCGGTGTGCCGCAATTCGCGCTCGGCGGCGGAACGATCTCGCCGCGCCCGGTCATAATCGCGGTCGGCGTGGTGGCTGCGGTCCTGCTGGCGCTCGACGCGGGCCGCGCGGCGGGCGCGCTGCTGGGCGGCGAGCTCGGCCTGCTGGCGCTGGCGAAGCAACTCGGCTTCGCGCTCGGCGCGCTGCTTTGCGACTGACAGGCCGCGCACGTAGGCGTCGCGCTCCGCGGCGGTGCGGAAGACCCGGCCGTCTGCGCGGTAGACGGGCTGCGGGTAGGCGTAGGGGTCATAGAGGCGGTCCGAATAGATCCGGTCCGAGTAGACGGAAGTCGGATACCCGCCATAGGGCCCGCCATAGGGACTGTCATAGGGCTGATTGTAGACCGGCTCGCAGGCGGCCATGCCGAGCGGCAGCAGCGCGAGCGCGAGCCGCGGGGCGATGCGCGTGATCAGGGGTGTCATCACGATGCTCCGATAAATCTTCTGTTATGCACGAAACGTTCCGGGGAGGAGCTTCGGTCGGCGTGATGGGCCTAACGATTTCGTGAATGCCGGGCAAAGTCAGATTCCGACCGGCCACCGTCGCATCCCGGCCAGACCAGGAGGGCCTCGGCAGGATATCTGCCGCAAGGTAACATGCGAGGACCGCACCATGACCGCGTTTCCCTTCGACCTCTCGGCGGTCCAGGGACCGATCGCCACCGCGCGCGGCCTGCCGAACCCGTTCTATGTCGACCCGGACGTCTTCTCGGTCGAGAAGGAGCGCGTGTTATTCCGTAACTGGGCGGCGCTCGGATTCGCGAGCGACGTGCCGCTGCCCGGCGACGCGCGGCCGGTGAATTTCCTCGGCCAGCCGCTTCTGATGCTGCGCGACAAGACCGGGCGGCTGCGGGTCTTCCAGAACATATGCCGGCACCGCGGCATGATCCTGGTCGCCGAGCCCTGCCGCATCGAACGCGCCATCCGGTGCCCCTACCATTCCTGGTGCTACGAGTTGGACGGCAGGCTGCGCACGACCCCCCATGTCGGCGGCCCGGGCACCAACCGGCACGACGCCATCCACCGCGACGAACTCGGGCTGATCGAGGTGCGCAGCCACGAGTGGCTGGGCGTCGTCTTCGTCAACATCGACGGCCAGGCGCCGGCCTTCGAGCAGGCGAATGCCGCGCTGCTGGCACGCTGGGCCGAGTTCGACCGGCCGCTGCACCATGGCGGGCCGGAGTTGAGCTTCACGCTCGAGGTCGCGTGCAACTGGAAGCTGGCGGTCGAGAACTACTGCGAGAGCTATCACCTGCCCTGGGTGCATCCCGGGCTGAACAGCTATTCCCGGCTGGAGGACCACTACCACATCGAGGAGCCGGGCCGCTTTTCCGGCCAGGGCACGCGGGTCTATCGCCCGATGCTGACGGAAGACGGCAGGCGGTTTCCGCTGTTCGGCGGGCTGTCGGAGAAATGGGCCGAGGGGGCGGAATACACGGCGCTCTATCCCAACGTGCTGCTGGGCGTGCACAAGGATCATACCTTCGCCATCGTGCTGGAGCCGGTCGGCCATGACCGCACCATCGAGCATGTCGGGATCTTTTATGCCGACGAGGGCGTGACCGGCGCGGAGTGGACGGACATGCGCGCCGCCAATGCCCGCATGTGGAAGGACGTCTTCGTCGAGGACGTGTTCGTCGTCGAGGGCATGCAGAAGGGCCGCCACGCCCGCGGCTTCGATGGCGGCAGGTTCTCGCCGGTGATGGACAGCCCGACGCACTGTTTCCACGCCTGGGTCGCCGGCCAGATGGGCTGAGCGGCGATCAAGGCCCGGAGGGAGGCATGAGCCTTGGAGGCTGACGAGCGCGCCGGGATCGAGGCAGCGGTGAACGACTACCTCGAGGGCATGATCTGGAACCAGCCCGAGCGACTGCGCCATGCAATGCACCCGCTGTGCATGCAGGCGGGCCACTACGAGGGAGCCTTCGAGTTGTTCGAACGCGAGACCTTCATCAAGGCCCTGGAAAGCGAGAAGACCGAGCCGGCCGGCACGCCCTACTCGGGCGAGATCGTCTCGATCGACAGGACCGGGGACGTGGCCGTCGTGAAGGTGACGGATGAGTGCCTCGGCACCTCCTTCACCGATTACCTGACGCTGATCCATCTCGACGGCCGCTGGCAGATCGTCATGAAGGCGTTTTTCGACCACGCAACCGAGGCGTCGGGCTGAATGGAGGCGATACAGCGGCCGGCGCCGGCCGGCGGAGCGTCTGCCTGCCCGGCGGCGGGGGACGGACCCGGCAGGGCCGCCCCGGTGGCGGAGGTGGAGCGGGACAGCAGCGCGCTGGGCGCCGCCCTGCTGCGCGCGCACGCGGCCGGCGACCAGGCCGGGCTTGTGCGCCTCTACGCGTGCGCCGCCGACCGGGCCGAGGCTGCGGGCGAGACTGACGCCGCCTGCTTCTACCTGACGCACGCCTACGTCTTCGCGCTCGCGACCGGCGCGGCCGAGGCGGACGCGCTGCACGCGCGGCTGAAGGCGCGGGGCCGGGAGGAATAGCCGCGGCGTCGCCGGGAGCGGCGTGCAGTCCTCCGGCGCCCATCATCCGCCTGATATGCGGCGCCGGCGCCGGCGCGCGGCGTGGCCAGGCTTGCCGCCACGGCGTTTCCCTGCGATGGGGAAACGCCCCTGACCCATGGTGCCCCATTGGCGACCATCGCCCGCCTGGCCGACCGGTTGTCGCCGGAGACGCGCGGCATCCTCGGCATCCTTGCCGCGATGCTGCTGTTCACCTGCATGGACTGCGCCGGCAAATACCTGCTCGAGCGCAACGGCACCGTCATGGTGGTCTGGGCGCGGTTCATGGGCCAGACCGTGCTGGTCATGGCGATCTCGGCGCCGATGCTGCCGGGGATCGCCCGGACGCGGCGGCCGGCGCTGCAACTCGGCCGCTCGGCGCTGCACGCCTGCGCCACGGGTTCGTTCTATTACGGGCTGACCTTCATGGGGCTGGCCGCGAACGTCGCCGTCTTCGAGGTCTCGCCGCTGCTGATCACCGTGATGGCCGCGCTGATCCTGCACGAGCAGGTCGGGCCGCGGCGCTGGGCGGGGGTGGCGATCGGGCTCTGCGGCGCGCTGATCATCATCCGGCCGGGGCTGGACGTCTTCCAGCCGGCGGCGCTGCTGCCCTTCTGCGCGGCGGTCTGCATGGCGGGGTTCCAGATCATCACGCGGATGATCGGCACGGCCGACGCGATGCGGACCACGATGATCTATTCCGGGCTCGTCGGCGTGCTGGCCACCTCGGCGATGCTGCCCTGGTTCTGGGTGACGCCCGACCTGCCGGACGCGTTGCTGATGGCGACGTTCGGCTGGCTCGGCTATTGCGGGCACCTGGCGTTGGTCTACGCCCTGGGGCAGGCGCCCGCATCGACGCTGGCGCCCTACAACTACGCTGGCTTTCTCTGGGCGATCGTGCTGGGCCTCCTCCTGTTCTCCGAGCTTCCGGACGGGGCGACGCTGGTCGGAGCAGCGGTCATCCTGGGCGCCGGCATCTATGTCTGGCACCGCGAGCGGGTGCATGGCCGGGTGCTGGCCCGGTCGATCCGGCAAGCCTGAGACTTGGCGCGCTGCCTCCACGGGCGTAGATGGGCGCGATGAACCGGCCCGTCGAACCGCCCGTTGCTGCTCACGTGGCCGCGCCTTACGCTGCCGCCGTGCCCGTCGCGGCGCGGCCCGGCGCCGGCATCGCTGCAGACCCGCTGGGCCGCGCGGTGCTGCGCCACGCGGCGGACCTGTTGCAGCTCGCCTGGCCCGTGATGCTGTCACGCGTCGGCATCCTGGTGATGGCCTTCGTCGACATCGCCATGCTGGGCCGCTTCGGCCTCGGCGCGCCGGGCATCGCCGGGCTGGGGCTGGCCGTGTTCGTGCCGGTGATGGTGTGCTCGATCGGCCTCGTCTCGGGCGTCGTGCCGGTGGTCAGCCGCGCCTCGGGTGCCGGCGACCGGGCCGAGTGCGGCCGCGCCTGGCGCCGCGCAATGAGCTGGGGTGCCGCCGTCTCGCTGGTCGGCACCGTGCCGGTCTGCCTCAGCGAGCCGCTGCTGCGGCTGCTGGACTATCCGCCCGAGATGGTGACCGCCGCCGGCCATGTCGCGCGCGCGCTGGCGCCGGGGCTGGTCGCGCAGGTGCTGTTCACCGCGTGCGCCTTCTACCTCGAATCGACGCGCCGGCCGCTTTACTCGCTGGGCGCGATGATCGTGGCCAACCTGGTCAATCTCGGGCTGAACTGGGTCTTCATCTTCGGCCACCTGGGCCTGCCCGAGATGGGCGCGACCGGGGCGGCGGTCGCCACCTCGGTGGCGCGCTTCGCGGCGCTGGGCATGATGCTGGTCTTCATCCTGGGCCAGCGCGATGCCGAGGGCGCCGGCGTGACGGGTCCCCGGGGACTCTGGGGGGCGAGCGTCTGGGGGCCGGGCGGCTGGCGCGCCGGCGCGCAGATGCGCCGGCTGGGCATGGCGGCCGGGGTCTCGACCGGCTTCGAGACCATCGGCTTTGCCGTCATGATGATGATGGCCGGCACGCTCGGCACGGCGGCGCTGGATGCCTACTCGATCTCGCACAACATGGTAGCGACGATGTTCATGATCGGGCTGGGCCTGTCGGTCGCCACGGGCGTGCGCGTGGCGCAGGCGGCCGGCGCCGGCGACATGCGCGAGGCGGCGATCGCCGGCTGGACGGGGCTGGTCGTCGCCGCCCTGATCATGGGCACGCTGACGGCGCTGGTGCTGGGGTTCCGGCACACGATCGTGCTGGCCTACACGGACGTGCCGCAGATCGCCGGGCGGGCGGCGGGGGTATTCCTGTTCTCGGCGCTGATCTTCGTGCCGGACAGCGTGCAGGTCGTGCTGGGCCAGGCGGTGCGCGCGCTGGGCGATGCCTGGGTGCCGGTCGTGGCCTACATCCTCAGCTTCGTCGTGCTGATGGTGCCGCTCGGCTGGTTCCTGACCGGCGCGGGCGGCTGGGACGAGCGCGGGCTGGTGCTGGCCATCATCGGGTCGTGCCTGCTGGCGGCGCTGCTGCTCGGCTGGCGGTTCCGGGCCCTGACCCGGGCGGTCCGGTGATCGCCGCGTGAGCCGGCGGCCGGGCCTCAGCCACTACCAGCGCCGCGACCGCTGGTCGACCAGGGCGGGCGAGTGGGTGCTGTTCGCGATGGCCTGGAGCTTTCGCTGGGTCACCCGCCCGTTGCCGGTCTGGACCCTGGCGCGGCTGGCCGCGCCCGTCGGCGGCGTGCTGGCGCTGGTCGTGCCTTCCTTTCGCCGGCGCGCCGAGGCGAACCTGGCGCTGGTCTGGCCTGACCGCCCGCCGGCCGAGCACCGGCGCATCGCGCGCGCCGCGGGCGCGGCGTTCACGCGGCTGATGGTCGAGTACACCCACCTCGACCGCTTCCTGCGCGACCTGGGCATCGAGGTGGAGGGGGCCGAAAACCTGCGGGCCGCCCGCGCCGCAGGCCGGGGCGCGGTGCTGGTGACCGCGCACTACGGCAACTGGGAGGCCGCGCGGCTGGCCGCGCTGCGGCTGGGCTGCGAGACCGGCATCATCTATCGCGCCTTCAACAACCGCTATCTCGACCGCTTCACGATGGGGCTCATTCCCGCCGCCGGCCGGCCGGTGCTGCAGAAGGGCCGGCAGGGGATGCGCCAGCTTATCAGGCATGTCGGCCGGGGCGGGTTCGTGCTCATCCTGGTCGACCAGCGCAATTCCGGCGCGCCATTCATCGACTTCCTGGGCCAGCCGGCCGAGACGGTGACGGCGGCGGCCGAGTTGGCGCTGAAGACCGGCGCGGCGCTGATCCCGGTGCGGGCAACGCGCAACGTGGTGGCGCGGCGCTTCGACGTCGTCTTCGAGCCGCCGGTGACAGGTGGCGACGCCGCTGCCATGATGGCCGATGTGAACCGCCGCATCGGCGTCTGGATAGAGGAGCGCCCCGAGCAGTGGTTCTGGTTCCACCGGCGCTGGCGCCAGACCATGCGGTCGCGGTCGCTGCCGGAAGGGGAGGACTGAGCATGCCAACCGGCGGGCGTTGCCTCTGCGGCGCGGTGACATACGAATTCGATGGCGAGCGGCGCTGGTCGGCCTACTGCCACTGCGAAAGCTGCCGGCGGACCTGCTCGGCGCCGGTGACGGCGTTCTTCGGTGTCGATCGCGGGGGGTTCCGCTGGACCGGCGCGCGGCCGGCCGCCTACGAGTCCTCGCCCGGCGTGCGGCGGCTGTTCTGCGGCCGCTGCGGCTCGCCGATGGCCTATGACGCCGATCACGACGCGCGCAACATCCACCTCTACGCGGCCAGCCTGGACGATCCGTCGGACTACCGGCCGACGCTGCACGTCTTCGCGGCAGAGCGCCTGCCCTGGTTCGACGTCGCGGACGAACTGAAGCGGTTTTCGGGAAAGGGCGGTTGAGCCCGGCCGGGCGGCGGGGTCATTCCTCGACGTAGCTGGCGGCCAGGATGTGGCCCGTGCGGTCGTCCTGCAGCCAGACGGCGATGCCCTCGCCCGGCGCGGGCTGCGGCAGCGGGAAGCGCGCCGGGCCGTCGCCGTGCCAGGGGCCGACCTTCATCAGCTTCTCGACGATGTTGCGGTAGATGATGGTGCGCCCGGCGTTTTCGCCGCGCTCGATGCCGACGGTCGCTTCCTGCTCGTAGGACGCGACCCATATGGTGCTGGGCCGCCGCGCGTCGCCGGTGATTTCTGCCTCGAGCAGGCCGTCGGCGCGGTCGATCTCGATGCCCGCCCGATGTGGCGCGCGGGCGGCGGCGTCGATGGCCTCCTCAATGATGTCGGGCCGGATGGCAGGTACGCTGGCGGCGCCATCGACGATCATCTGCGGCGTGAAGAGCACCCGGCTGCCCATCCTGTCGCGATAGGCGGCCTGGCGCTTGGTGTGCTCGGCCTGGGCGAAGGTGTCGTGCCAGCCGAGATAGTCCCAGTAGTCGACGTGCAGCGCCAGCGCGAGCACGTCGTCGCGGTCGGCCAGATGCGCCAGGGCCTCGTCGGCCGGCGGGCAGCTGGAACAGCCCTGGCTGGTGAACAGCTCGACCATGACGACGTTGTCGGCGCCGTCCGCGGCCGCGGCCGCGGGGGCGACGAGGGCGGCGAGGAGAATCGTGCGCGCGAGTGAGGGCGTCGGCATGGGGCGGACCTTAGGCGGGCCGAGGGGGGCGTGCCAATCACCCCTGCGTGACAGTTTGCGGGCGGGGCGGTGGCCGGCAGAAGAGTATGGAAGAACAGGCAGATGTCTTGCCGCTGCCGGGCCGGCCCGCTAGCCGTGCACGCCAAACGGCGATGATTCCCGGCCCCTGCGCCGGCGTGAGCCGCGCCGCGCGCGTCAGGGCGCGGCACCGGGGCGGCACCGGGGCCGCGTCGAGGAGCGCCGTCAGTGGACGGTGAATTCGTGGTCGGTGAAGCGATACTCGGTCGGGCGGATCAGCGCCGAGTGCGCCAGCCTGACCGAGTGGATCGGGCCGTCCAGTTCGCGGTTCCAGAAATCGAGGAATTTTCGGAGCTCCGGAAACTGCGGAGCCATGTCGTATTGCTGCCAGATAAAGGTCTGGAGGATGTCGCGGGCGTCCGGCATCCGGTAAAAAATTTCGGCCGTGGCCAGCGAATAGCCTGCGAGCTGGCGGCGGAAGGCATCGTCGACTTGTGGCATGCTCTGCTCTCCGAAGGCGTCTCCTTCTGCTCGTTTGCGCTACCCGGCGGCGTGCGTTGCGGCACGGACCCGGCGGGCTCGGTGTGAGCGATATTGTATCAGAATCAACAACATTGGGAGACTGAAAACGTTCCTGACCCCGGCGCGTCGGCCGCCGCTGCGCTGGGGCAACAGTCGCAGGGGCAACAGCGGCGGGCGCGGGCGCCCGACGGCGCGTCACCGAACCGGGCCTTGCGCCCTTCGCATTCGGGGGCAATGTCCCGGAAGAAATCGTCTAAAGGGGACGTCGTCCCTGCGGAGCAGAGTCTCTGCAAGAGAATCGTCCCTCCGGCGAGGGCAAGTCTCACGGCTGGCGCGGGAGTCACGGCAGTTGAGCGAGACTTCTCGCCTATCCCTTCGGTGATTTCGAACGCCCGGAGCCGACGGACCGGGCAGGGCAGACGGCCCGCGATGGCCGCGACCGTGACGCGGGCCGGCAGCGTGCTATCCTGCAAGGCCGAGAGGAGAATCCCATGGACCAGAGCTGGCTGTCGTTCGTCCCGTTCCTGATCGCCTGCGGCGCCGCGGCGGCGACGGGCGCGGCGTTCCCGCCCGGTCCGTGGTACAGGCGGCTGGAGCGGCCGAGCTGGACGCCGCCCGACTGGGCGTTCCCCGTCGTCTGGACGATCCTCTACATCCTGATCGCCTGGGCCGGGTGGCGCGTCGGCAACCGCGTGCCGGCCGGGCAGGCGGCGCTGCCGCTGGGGCTGTGGGCCTGCCAGATCACGCTGAACACGCTGTGGACGCCGGTCTTCTTCGGCCTGCACCGGCCGGACCGGGCGGTGCCGGTCATCGTGCTGCTGTGGCTGGTGGTGGCGACCATGCTCGGCAGCTTCTTCGGCATCGATGCGCTGGCCGGGTTGGCGGTGGTGCCGTACCTGCTGTGGATCTCGCTGGCGGCGGTGCTGAACATCGCCATATGGCGCCGCAACCCGGGCGCGCACCGGATCGAGGCCTAGCCGGCCTGCATCAGCGAGCCTCGCGGAATCATCACATGGCGGAATGGCCCCGCGCCGTGCAATCGTGCCATTCCTCGGGCCGGGTGAGGCCGCATGTGGGAAACGCGCGTGCAGGACTGGGGACCGTTCTCGCTGCATGGACAGCAGGCTCTGGTGACCGGCAGCAGCAGCGGGCTGGGCCTGGCGACGGCCCGCCTGCTGGCGCGCGCCGGCGCCGAGGTCTGGGTCAACGGCCGCGACGCCGGGGCGGTCGGCGCGGCGGTGGACGGGATCGAGGCCGCGGGCGGGCGGGCGCGTCCGCTGGCCTTCGACGTCTCGGACGAGGCCGGCATGGCCGGGGCGTTCGAGGCGATCACCTCGACCGGCAGGGGCCTGACTATCCTGGTCAACAATGTCGGGATGCGGGACCGCCGGACCCTGCCGGAGTTCTCGCGGGCGGACCTTGGCCGCATGATGGACACCAACCTGATCGCGCCCTTCCTGCTGGCGCAGCGCGCGGCGGCGCTGATGGTCGCCGCCGGACGCGGCGGGCGCATCGTCAACATCGCCTCGATCGCCGGGCTGATCGCGCAGCCCGGAGACGCGGCCTATACGACGGCGAAGGCGGGGCTCGTCGGGCTGACGCGGGCGCTGGCGGCCGAGCTGGGGCCGCAGGGCATCACGGTGAACGCGGTCGCACCGGGCTTCTTCAGGACCGCGCCGAACAGGGCGGCGGCGGCCGACCCCGCCGTTGCCGCGAAGCTGGGCCAGAGCACCTCGCTCGGCCGGTGGGGAGAGCCGGAGGAGCTGGCCCCCGCCGTGCTGTTCCTCGCATCGCCCGGAGCATCGTATGTCACCGGCCAGGTGCTGGCGGTCGACGGCGGCTATGTCGCGCATTACTGAGAGCCGCAGCATGAAGGTTTGCCGGACGATCACGGAAATCCGCGCCGAGGTCGCGTCCTGGAGGGCCGCGGGCGAGAGCGTCGCCCTGGTCCCGACCATGGGGTACCTGCACGACGGCCACATGGCGCTGGTGCGCCGGGGGCGGGAGCTGGCCGACCGGGTGGTCGTCTGGATCTTCGTGAACCCCACGCAGTTCGAGAACGCGCGGGACCTCGAGGCCTATCCGCGGGACGTGGAGCGCGACCTGGCGATGCTGCGGCGCGAGGCCGTGGACGCGGCCTTTACGCCCGACGCCGACGAGATCTACCCGGAGGGCGCCGAGACGATCGTCGAGACGACCCGCCTGTCCGGGATCCTGATGGGCAAGCTGCGGCCGGGGCATTTCCGCGGCGTGACGACGGTGGTGGCGAAGTTCTTCAACATCGTGCAGCCGGATTTCGCGCTGTTCGGCGAGAAGGACTATCAGCAGCTGCAGGTCATCCGCCGCATGGTGCGCGACCTGCATATGCCGATCGAGATCGTCGGCGTGCCGACGGTGCGCGAGCCCGACGGGCTGGCCATGTCGTCGCGCAATGTCCGGCTGACGCCGGAGGACCGGGCGGCGGCGGCCGTGCTGTCGCGGGCGCTGGACGGGGCCGAGGCGCTGGCGGCCGGCGGCGTCACGGTCGAGGCGCTGCGGCGCGGCATTGCGCGGGACGATCGGCTGCGGAGCCGCGTGCGCGATCTGCAGGGGATCGACATCGTCCGGGCCGAGACGCTGGAGGAGATCTCCGGCCCGCTGGACGGACCGACCGCGATCATGCTTTCGGTCCGCTTCGGCGCCGTGCTTCTGATCGACCAGCGCGTCGTCAACCCGGGAGAGAGCTGATGTCCGTCCAGAAAAGGGTCCGCCGGACCACCGTGCCCCAGATCGCGGCGCGCAAGGGCGGCGAGACAGATCGTCTCGCTGACCTCGTACCACGCGCACACGGCGGCGATCGTCGACCGCTATGCCGACTTCATCCTGGTCGGCGACAGCCTGGGCATGGTGATGCACGGCATGGAGAGCACCGTCGGCGTCTCGCTGGAGCTGATGATCATGCACGGGCGCGCCGTGGTGCGCGGCACGGAGAAGGCGCTGGTCGTCGTCGACATGCCGTTCGGCAGCTACGAGGAAGGCCCCGCCGTCGCCTTCCGCAACGCCGCCAGGATCATGCAGGAGACGGGCTGCGGCGCCGTCAAGCTGGAGGGCGGCGCGTCGGATGGCCGAGACCATCCGCTTCCTGACCGAGCGCGGCGTGCCGGTGATGGCGCATATCGGCCTGACGCCGCAGTCGACCAACGTCATGGGCGGGTTCAGGACGCAGGGCCGCGACGAGGCGAGCTGGCCCGAGCACGAGGCCGACGCCCGCGCCGTCGCCGAGGCAGGCGCCTTCGCCCTGGTGCTGGAGGGCATGGTCGAGCCGCTGGCCGCCAGGATCACCGAAGCAGGTCGCCATCCCGACCATCGGCATCGGCGCGAGCGCCGACTGCGACGGGCAGATCCTGGTGCTGGAGGACATGCTGGGCCTGAACGAGTGGACGCCGAAATTCGTCAAGGTCTATGGCGATCTGGGCCCGGCGATCGAGCGCGCGGTCCGCCAGTATGCCGACGAGGTGCGGAGCGGGGATTTTCCGGGGCCTGACCAGACCTATCGGTAGGCGTTTCCGGTCGCGGCCAGGCGGAACAAATCCGTCATCCCCGCGAAGGCGGGGATCTTTCCGCGGCGAACAGATCCCCGCCTTTGCGGGGATGACGGTTGCGGGACAATCAAATCGACCGGATCGGACGACGCGAACAGTCTGCGAGCCTGCGGCCGGGCTGCGCGAGCCCGTTGCCACAGAGCGTCCGGGCCGCCGGCCGCATCCGAGACGCCGCCGCTTGACGGAGTCGGGCGGCTCGGACACTGTCCGGCGCCATGTCGGGCGGGGATCATCAGGGCTGGCACCACGAGGAGCAGCGGCGAACCGGGCCGCTGCCGCGCTGGATGATCGCCTATGTCCGGGGCGTCGACCGCTTCAACCGGATCGTCGGCCGGATCTCGATGTACCTGCTGTTCGCGATGATGGCCGTGCTGCTGTGGTCCTCGGTCTCGAAGACCTTCTTCCTGCCGTCGCTGTGGACGCTGGAGATGGCGCAGTTCCTGATGGTCGCCTACTTCATGGTCGGCGGGCCGTACTCGCTGCAGCTCGGCTCGAACGTGCGGATGGACCTGTTCTACGGCGAGTGGTCGGACCGGAAGCGCGCCTGGGTCGACGCCTTCACGGTGATCGCGCTGCTCGTCTTCCTGGGGTTGCTGCTCTATGGCGGCTGGCAGAGCACCGAATACGCCATCCAGTACGGCGAGCGGAGCCGGTCGGCCTGGCGGCCCTACATCTGGCCGATCAAGTCGGTCATGTGCGTCGCCACCGTGCTGATGATCCTGCAGGCCACGACCCTGTTCCTGCGCGACGTCGCGCGCATCCGCGGCGAGGAGCTGCCGTGAAGCGCAGAGCCGCCGCCAGCGGGGTCCGGTCGTGAGCTACGAGTGGATCGCGCTGACGATGTTCGCGTCGATGATGCTGATGCTCGTCACCGGGCAGCGCGTCTTTGCCGCCATCGGCTTCGTCGCGGTCGTCGCGGCGCTGGCGCTGTGGGGCACCGGCGGGGGCGAGATCGCCTTCTCGGCGGCGATGAAGCTGATGAAGTGGTATCCGCTGCTGACGCTGCCGATGTTCATCTTCATGGGCTACGTGCTGTCCGAGAGCCGGATGGCCGACGATCTCTACAAGATGTTCCACGTCTGGATGGGGCCGCTGCCGGGCGGGCTCGCCATCGGCACGATCGGGCTGATGGTGCTGATCTCGGCGATGAACGGGTTGTCGGTGGCGGGCATGGCGATCGGCGCGACGATCGCGCTGCCGGAACTGCTGCGCCGGAACTACGACAAGCAGATGGTGACGGGGGTGATCCAGGCGGGGTCGAGCCTGGGCATCCTGGTGCCGCCCTCGGTCGTGCTGGTGCTCTATGCCATGATCGCGCGCCAGCCGGTCGGCCAGCTGTGGCTGGCCGGCGTGCTGCCCGGGCTGATGATGGCGGGGCTGTTCATCCTCTACATCGTCGTGCGCTGCTGGTTCCAGCCGCATCTGGGCCCGGCATTGACGGCCGAGGAGCGCGACGTGCCGATGCGCGAGAAGGTCCGGCTGCTGGGTGCCGGGCTGCTGCCGCTGTCGATCTTCATGATCATGATGGTGCCGTTCATCAACGGCGCGACCTCGCTGGTCGAGAGCTCGGCGGTCGGCGCGCTGGCGGCGTTCCTGGCGGCGGTATTCCGGGCCTGGCTGACGCCCCGGAACATGGTGCTGGCCGTGGTGGCGGGGGTCCTCGCGTGGTGGATCTACCAGGCGGGCCTGGTCGGCGACGCGAGCTTTGCCGTCGCCGGGCACACGGTGTCGGTCAAGGCGCTGATCGTGGCCGCCATAGCCATCGCGCTGACGGTCGCGACCATCGTCCGCATCCTCGGCAGCGAGTTCCTGCAGCACGTCTTCGAGGAGTCGGTGCGCAACACGCTGGGCATTTCCTGCATGTTCATGTGGATCATCCTGGCCGCCCTGACCTTCGGCGCCGTCTTCGACGGGCTGGGCGCGGTCAAGGCGATCGAGGGGCTGTTCGTCGACAAGCTGGGGCTGGGGCCGTGGGAGATCCTGATCCTCATGCAGCTCAGCTACCTGGTGATGGGGACGTTCCTGGACGACACGGCGATGCTGGTGATCGTCGCGCCGCTCTACGTGCCGCTGGTCGGCGAGCTGGGCTTCGACCTGATCTGGTACGGCGTGCTCTACACCATCACCTGCCAGATCGCCTACATGACCCCGCCCTTCGGCTACAACCTGTTCCTGATGCGCGCCATGGCGCCGCCCGAGATCACGCTGGTCGACATCTACCGCTCCATCGTGCCCTTCGTCGGCGTGATGATCCTCGCACTGGCGCTCGTCACCGCTTTCCCGCAGATTGCGCTGTGGCTGCCGGAACACGTCTACGGCAAGTGACGACCCCGGCGGCCGGGAGGAGCAACGAAGGAGGAGGGAGACCATGACCACAAGACGCAGCTTCATCACCACCGCCGCCGTCGGCGGCGCGGCGTCGCTGGCGGCGCCGGCCGTGCGGGCGCAGGCCGCGCCGATCAAGTGGCGCCTGCAGACCTATGCCGGCGTCGCGCTGTCCGAGCATGTCGTCAAGCCCGCCATCGACGCCTTCAACACGGCGGCGAAGGGGCAGATGGAGATCGAGCTCTACACTGCCGACCAGCTGGTGCCGACGGGCGAGCTGTTCCGCGCCATGCAGACCGGCACGATCGACGCCGTGCAGTCGGACGACGACTCGATGGCGTCGCCGACCGAGGTGACGGTCTTCGGCGGCTATTTTCCGTTCGCCTGCCGCTACTCGCTGGACGTGCCGGTGCTGTTCAACCAGTGGGGGCTGAAGGAGATCTGGGAGAAGGAATACGCCGACGTCGGGATCAAGCACATCTCGGCCGGCTCGTGGGACCCTTGCAACTTCGCCACCAAGGACCCGATCAACAGCCTGGCGGACTTCAAGGGCCGGCGCGTCTACACCTTCCCGACGGCCGGGCGCTTCATGGCGCAGTTCGGCATCGTGCCGGTGACGATCCCCTACGAGGACGTCGAGGTCGCGGTGCAGACGGGCGAGCTGGACGGCGTCGCCTGGTCGGGCATCACCGAGGACTACACGGTCGGCTGGGCCGGGGTCTGCAACTACTTCCTGACCAACAACATCTCGGGCGCCTGGATCGGGCACTTCTTCGCCAACATGGACCGCTGGAACGAGGTGCCGCCGCATCTGCAGGTGCTGCTGCAGTCGGTGTTCGACCAGTCGCACTACTATCGCCAGTACTGGTACTGGGGCGGCGAGGCCCGGCTGCGCGTCCAGGGCGACAAGATGAAGCTGACCACCATCCCGGACGCCGAGTGGAAGCAGGTCGAGCAGGCCGCGCACAAGTTCTGGGACGAGATCGGCGCCGAGTCCGAGACCAAGGCCAAGATCGTCAAGATCTTCAAGGACTACAACGATGCGATGGAGAAGGCCGGGCGGCCCTATCGCTACGACTGAATTGCTGAGGACTGAAACCGGCCCTTCCCGCGCGGCGGGGAGGGCCTCTGCGCGCATGGGGGAACGATGGCCGGCAAGCTGACACTGGACGAGCTGAAGAAGGCGGTGGCCGCGGGCGAGATCGACACGGTCCTGGTCGCCCAGACCGACATGCAGGGCCGGCTGATGGGCAAGCGGTTCCATGCCGACTTCTTCGTGCAGTCGGCCTGGGAGGAGACGCATTCCTGCAACTACCTGCTGACCGTCGACATGGAGATGACGCCGGTGCCCGGCTACAAGTCGGCAAGCTGGCAGGCCGGCTATGGCGACTACACGATGAAGCCGGACATGGAGACGCTGCGCGTCGTGCCGTGGCTGCCGAAGACCGCGCTGGTGCTGTGTGACGTCGACGATCACGCGACGCACGCCCCCGTCGCGCAGAGCCCGCGCGCCGTGCTGCGCCGGCAGGTCGAGCGGCTGGACGCGATGGGCTACCGGCCGATGATGGCGTCCGAGCTGGAGTTCTACCTGTTCCGCACCAGCTTCGAGGAAGCGGCGGCGCAGGGCTATCGGGATCTCGCGCCGATCAGCGCCTACAACGAGGACTACCACATCTTCCAGACCACCAAGGAGGAGGACGTGATGCGCGCCATCCGCCTTGGGCTGGCAGGCGCCGACATCCCGGTCGAGAACACCAAGGGCGAGGCCGATGCCGGGCAGGAGGAGGTGAACGTCACCTATGCCGACGCGCTGACGATGGCCGACCGGCACGTCATCATCAAGAACGCCGTCAAGGAGATCGCCTGGTCGCAGGGGCGGGCGGCGAGCTTCATGGCGAAGTGGTCCTACGACCATGCCGGAAGCTCGTGCCATGTCCACCAGTCGCTGATGGCCAAGGACGGGCCGGCCTTCTATGACAAGGACGCCGAGCACACGATGTCGGAGGTGATGCGGCACTACGTGGCGGGGCTGCTGGCCCATGCGTCCGAGATCACGTATTTCCTCGCGCCCTACGTGAACTCCTACAAGCGGTTCATGGCGGGGACCTTCGCGCCGACCAAGGCGGTGTGGTCGGTCGACAACCGGACCTCGGGCTATCGCGTCGTCGGTGTCGGCACCAAGGGGGTGCGCGTCGAGTGCCGCGTCGGCGGCGCGGACCTGAACCCGTACCTGGCCTGCGCCGCGCTGCTGTCGGCCGGGATCGCCGGGATCGAGCAGAAGATGGAGCTGGAGCCGATGTTCCGCGGCGATGCCTATGGCGGCGAGGGGCGCGAGATCCCGAAGACGCTGCGCGACGCGGTGGCGGCGCTGGACGGCTCGACGATGCTGCGCGCGGCGATGGGCGACGAGGTGGTCGACCACTACGTCCATGCCGGGCGCTGGGAGCAGCACGAGGCCGACAGCCGCGTCACCGACTGGGACCTGAAGCGCGGCTTCGAGAGGGCGTGACGATGGCGGCGCTCTGCGACGAGATGCAGGCGATGATGGATCGCTGGGTCTCGCTCTACGTCGCGGGCGATATCGAGGGGGCGGTGGCCGCCTATGCCGAGGACGGCGAGATCCACTCGCCCTATGGCCCGCCGGCCAGGGGGCGCGACGAGATCCGCGCGACGACAGAGGCGTGGAAGGCAACGGGCGAGACCAACAAGACGGTCACGGTCCTGCGCGCCTGGGGCGACGGCGCGCTCGCCGGCTGCATCGCCCGCTATTCCGGCGACTATCCCGCGGCGGATGGCGGCATGGCGACCGAGAGCGGCATCTCGGTCAACCTGGCGCGGCGCGAGGCGGGCGGAGGCTGGACAATCCTCGTCTCGAGCCTCAACAGCGACACGCCGCCGCTCGCCGGCGCGGATTGATCCGGCCGGCGTCGCGGACTCGGCCGACACGGAGCGAAACGACATGGCGGTTCTGACCTGCATCTCTCCCATCGACGGCTCGGTCTATGCCGAGCGCGAGACGCTGACCCCGGAGGACGCCCGCAGCGCCGTCGACGAGGCGCGCCGGGCGCAGCGCGACTGGGCGGCGCGGCCGCTGGACGAGCGCGTGGCGCTGGTGCGCGCCGGCGTCGCGAAGCTGGGCGAAATGAACGACGTCGTGGTGCCCGAGATCGCCCGGATGATGGGCCGCCCGGTCCGCTACGGCGGCGAGTTCGGCGGCGTGAACGAGCGCGCGTCCTACATGGCCGACATCGCGGCAGAGGCGCTGGCGCCTCTGGTCATCGAGGACTCGGAGAAGTTCGAGCGGCGCATCCTGCGCGAGCCGCGTGGCGTGGTGCTGGTCGTGGCGCCCTGGAACTATCCCTACCTGACGGCGATCAACGCCGTCGCGCCGGGGCTGATCGCCGGCAATGCCGTCGTGCTGAAGCACGCGACGCAGACGCTGCTGGCCGGCGAGCGCATGGTCGAGGCCTTCACGGCCGCCGGCGTGCCGCCGGAGGTGTTCCGCAACGTCTTTCTCGACCACGAGACGACGGAGCTGCTGATCGCCGACCGCGTCTTCGACTTCGTCAACTTCACCGGCTCGGTCGGGGCCGGGCGGGAAATCGAGCGCGCGGCGGCGGGGACCTTCACGCCGCTGGGGCTGGAGCTGGGCGGCAAGGATCCGGGCTACGTGCTGGACGACGCCGACCCGGTGGCGGCGGCCGAGGGGCTGATCGACGGGGCGATGTTCAACTCGGGCCAGTGCTGCTGCGGCATCGAGCGGATCTACGTCGCCGAGGCCCTGTTCGACGATTTCGTTGGCCGCGCGGTCGAGATCGTAAACGGCTATGTGCTGGGCAACCCGCTGGAGCAGGCGACGACGCTGGGCCCGATGGCGAACGTGCGCTTTGCCGACGAGGTGCGCGCCCAGGTGGCCGAGGCGGTCGAGGCGGGCGCGGCGCCGCTGATCGACGGCCAGCAGTTTCCGGACGACGGGCGCACCTACCTGGCGCCGCAGATCCTAGTCGACGTCGACCATGACATGCGCGTGATGCGCGACGAGAGCTTTGGGCCGGTCGTCGGCATCATGAAGGTGGCGAACGACGACGAGGCGGTGGCGCTGATGAACGACAGCCCCTTCGGCCTGACGGCGGCGCTTTACACGCAGGATGCGGACCGCGCCGCCCGGATCGGCGCGCAGGTGCAGACGGGCACCGTCTACATGAACCGCTGCGACTACCTGGACCCGGCGCTCTGCTGGACCGGCTGCAAGGACACCGGGAGGGGCGGGTCGCTCTCGGTGCTGGGCTACGCCAACCTGACCCGGCCGAAATCCTATCATCTGAGGAAAGCATGACCGCCCCCACCGCCAACTGGTCCTATCCCACCGCCATCCGCTTCGGCGCCGGGCGCATCGCGGAGCTGCCCGACGCCTGCCGGGCGGCCGGCATCAAGCGGCCGCTGCTGGTCACCGACCGGGGGCTGGCTCGCTGCCGATCACATCGCGGGCGCTGGATATCCTGGACGATGCCGGGTTGGGCCGGGGGATGTTTTCCGAGGTCGATCCGAACCCGACCGACACCAACCTGGCGGCGGGCGTCGAGGTGTTCCGGGCCGGCGAGCATGACGGCGTCGTCGCCTTCGGCGGCGGCTCGGGGCTGGACCTCGGAAAGATGGTGGCCTTCGCGGCGCGCCAGACGCGGCCGCTCTGGGATTTCGAGGATGTCGGCGACTGGTGGACGCGGGCCGATGCCGACGCGATCTTCCCGAACGTCGCGGTGCCGACGACCGCCGGCACGGGCTCGGAGGTCGGGCGGGCCAGCGTCATCACCGACACCGCGACGCACACGAAGAAGGTCATCTTCCACCCCAAGGTGTTGCCGAGCGTCGTGATCTGCGACCCGGAGCTGACGGTCGGCCTGCCGCCTGCGGTGACGGCGGGGACGGGCATGGACGCGCTGGCGCACTGCCTCGAGGCCTATTGCGCGCCGAGCTATCACCCGATGGGCGACGGCATCGCGCTGGAGGGGATGCGGCTGGTCAAGGACTACCTGCCGCGCGCCTACCACGACGGCACGGACATCGAGGCGCGCGCGCACATGATGAGCGCTGCGGCGATGGGCGCGGTGGCGTTCCAGAAGGGGCTGGGGGCGATCCACTCGCTGTCGCATCCGGTGGGGGCGCTCTACGGCACGCATCATGGCACGACCAACGCGGTCGTGATGCCGATGGTGCTGCGCTTCAACCGCCCCGCGGTCGAGCAGAAGCTGGCGCGGGCGGCGGCCTATCTGGGGCTGTCGGGCTTCGACGGGTTCTACGACTGGATCATGGCGCTGCGGTCCGAGCTTGGCATCCCCGAGCGGCTGGGCGCGATGGGCGTCGGTACGGACAAGGTCGCGCAGATGTCCGATATGGCGATCGTCGACCCGACCGCCGGCGGCAACCCCGTCAAGCTGACCCGCGAGGCGGCGGAGCAGCTGTTCGCGGCGTGCATCTGAAAGAAGCGACGGCAGGGGGGCTGCGGGCGTCAGGCGGTCTCACGCGTGCGACCCGGTGCAGCCGATGGAAATCTAGAGGTCATCGGACAGATGCCTTGATTTGCTCTGCGTTCTCCGCCGGCAGTGGCGGCTTTGCCGCGCGGCCGGCGCGGTTGAACTCGGACGTGACCGTCGTGGGCTTTCCGCGGCACGGGCTGCTGGGCGGGGTCAATGTGACGCAGGGCGCGGTCAGCGCCGCGTCCGGGCTGGGCAATGATGCCGGTCACTTCCAGATCACCGCCGCCGTCCAGCCGGGCCATCCGGCGGTCCGGTCCTGGACCCGGCTGGCGCCGTCGTCGGAGTTGTGCAGAGCAAGCTGGACGCGCTGACGGTTGCCGGCGCGATCGGCGACATCCCGCAGAACGTCAACTTCGCCATCCGCGGCGAGATCGCGAAGGTATTCCTGACGCGGAACAACGTCGATTTCGCAATCACCGCCTCGGCCGAGCCGCTGTCGCCTGCCGACCTGGCCGAGGCGGCCCAACGCTACACCGTGCTGGTGCGGTGCCTCGGAAGGTAGCGTAGCCGAGGAGGCCTGGGCGCGCCCTCCGCCCTCAGGGCAGGCCGTTGCGGCCGTGGGCGCGGTAGGCGGGGCGTTCGGTCAGTCGGTCGTAGTAGGCGGCGAGCGCCGGCAGCGGGGGCCGGTCGAGGCCGTCGATCATGAACCAGCGGTTCACCACCAGGCCGGCGGGGATGTCGGCGATGGTGAAGGTCTCGCCGGTCACGTAGGGGCCGTTGGCGGCGAGGTGGGCGTCGAGCAGGCGCATCTCGTCGGTCAGGTCCTTGCGGCCCTGGGCGACGAACCACTCGTTGTTCCAGGGCGGCTCGCGCAGCTGGCCGCCGAGGAAGGCGCCGCGGAGCGCGTGCGTGACGTCGTAGGCGATCCAGTCCATCCACATCTCGACCGGGTGCCGGGCGGCGGGGTCGGAGGGGTACATCGCCTCGGCGCCGTGCTTCGCCGCGAGGTAGCGCAGGATGGCGTTCGACTCGCGGAGCACGAGGTCGCCGTCCAGCACCACCGGCACCTGGCCGGTCGGGTTCAGGGCGAGGAACTCGGGCGTGTTCGTCGGGCGGTGGCCGCGGCCCCAGTCCTCGCGGTCGTATGGGATGCCGAGCTCGTCGCAGAGCCAGAGGACCTTGCGCACGTTGAACGAGTTCGCGCGGCCGAGGATGCGGAGCGTGGCGGGCGCGGACTGCGACCGGGGGGCGTCGGACATGGGGTGATCTCCGGATCGGGGCGGGTGTCGGTGCGTGCGTGCGTGGGGCGCACCTAACCCGCCCCGGCGGGCCGCGTCTACTCGTCCCGGATCCCGCGGATCAGGTTCATCGGCAGCGGAAAGACGATGGTGTTGGTGCGCTCGTTGGTGATGTCGGTCAGCGCGCTGAGGTAGCGGAGCTGCATCGAGTTCGGCTGCTCGGCCAGCATCGCGCCGGCCTCGACGAGCTTGGCGGCGGCCTGCTGCTCGGCCTCGGCCGAGATGATGCGGGCGCGGCGCAGCCGTTCGGCCTCGGCCTGGCGGGCGATGGCGCGGATCATGCTTTCGTTGATGTCGACATGCTTGATCTCGACCGCCGAGATCTTGATGCCCCAGGTGTCGGTCTGGCGGTCGAGGATCTCCTGGATGTCGGCGTTCAGCCTGTCGCGCTCGGCCAGCATCTCGTCCAGCTCGTGCTTGCCCAGCACCGAGCGCAGCGTCGTCTGGGCGAGCTGGCTGACGGCGGCGCGGAAGTCGGCGACGTTGATGATCGCCCGCTGCGGGTCGACGATGCGGAAGTAGATGACCGCGTTCACCTTGACCGAGACGTTGTCGCGCGAGATCACGTCCTGCGGCGGCACGTCCTCGACGAAGGTGCGCAGGTCGGTGCGGACGACCTGCTGGATAACGGGGATGATGATCACCAGCCCCGGCCCGGCGATCCGCGTGTAGCGGCCGAGCGTGAAGACGACGCCGCGTTCGTATTCGCGGAAGATGCGGATCGTCGAGAAGGCCAGCAGCAGGATCACCGCCGCCAGCGCCGCCCAGGCCGCCCATTCGAGGTTCATGGTCATCGCTCGCCCTCTCCCTCTTCCGCCCCTTTCGGCCCGGCACCACGCCGCACCGTCAGCGTCAGCCCGTCCATCGCCTCGACGCGCACCCGCTCGCCGGGCGCGAGGTCGGGCGGGCCGGTGGCACGCCAGCGCTCGCTTTCGGCCCAGACGTGGCCCTCGCCCCGGCCGGGGCGAGGATCCTCGCCCGCCGACCAGTCGATCACGTCGGCCTCGATGCCCAGCATGTTGCCGACGCCGCCGGGCGCGCGGCGCGTGCTTCGCCAGGCGACGCCGGCCAGCAGCACGAGGAAGGCGGCGCTGACGGCCGCCAGCGTGCCGATCAGCCACCACGAGATGCGGTATTCCGGCACGTCGGTCTCGACCAGCATGGCGCTGCCGATGACGAAGGCGGCGACGCCGCCGAGCCCGAGCGCGCCGAAGCTGGGCGCGAAGCCCTCGGCCACCATGAAGCCGAGGCCGAGCAGGATCAGCGCCAGCCCGGCATAGTCGAGGGGCAGCTGGTTCAGCGAGTAGAGCCCGAGGGTCAGCGAGATCGCGCCGATGACGCCCGGCGCGACCATGCCCGGCGTCAGGAACTCGAAGACGATGCCGTAGACGCCGATTATCATCAGGATGAGCGCCACGTTCGGGTTCGAGACGATGCCGAGCAGCCGCGTCACCGTGCCGACCTCGACCGTCTCGACCCGGGCGCCGGCGGTGTCGAGCCGGTAGGGTGCGCCGAGGACCTGCACCGTGCGGCCGTCGGCCTTTGCCAGCAGCGTGCCGACGTCCTCGGCGATCAGCTCGATGACGCCGGCCTCGAGCGCGCCGTTCGTCGACAGCGTCGCCGCCGCGCGCACCGCCTGCTCGGCCCAGTCGGCGTTGCGGCCGCGCATCTCGGCCAGGCTGCGGATCAGGGCGACGGCGTCGTTCGTGACCTTGTGCGTCATTGCATCGGTGCCGGAGAGCGGGGCGTCGGCGCCCTTTTCGGGCGCGCCGGCCGGCTGCTCTGCCGGTCCGGGCGGCCCCGGCATGCCGCCGAGCTGCACCGGCGTCGCCGCGCCGATATTGGTGCCGGGCGCCATCGCCGCGAGGTGGGTGGCGTAGAGGATGTAGGTGCCGGCGCTGGCCGCGTGCGCGCCGGGCGGCGCCACCCAGCCGATCACCGGCACGGGCGAGCCGAGGATCGTCGAGATGATCGTCCGCATGCTGTCGGTCAGGCCGCCCGGCGTGTCGAGCCGGAGCACGAGGGCGTTGGCGTGCCGGTCGGTGGCGGCGGCGACCAGCTTCTCGACATGGCGCACAGTGGCCGGGCCGATCGCCCCCTCGACGGCGCCGACCAGCACGATGCCGGCGTCCGATGCCGGCTGGCCCGGCGCATCCGCCGGTCCGGCGCCCGCGCCGAGGAACGCCAGCGCAAGCAGCGCCGGGCGGCGAAGCCACTGGCCGAGGACCATCCGTCGCCTCCTCCCGCGCGCATCATAGACCCGCCGCCGGCGAGCGACAACATCGCCCCTGTGGCAGGCGGCGGCGGGCGGCCGGGTCGATCGCGGCGAGCGGCGGCATCAGCGCGCGGGCGCGACGGGTGCACCCGGTTGCTGACGCGGGCACACGCGGGCGCACCGGGGAGGCACGGGGGGCAGGCTGACCGGGGAGCGCGCGGGGAAAAACCCCTACCCAACCGCGGGCGAGCGGCCTATCGTCGCCGGCGATAAAAAAGAACGGGAGGCAACGCCAATGCGAAATTTCATCATTCTCGCCCTGGCTGCGGGCCTGGCCGCCGCGCCGGCGATCGGCTCGGCACAGGAGCCGGAAAGCTGCGCGACGGTCCGTTTCTCGGATGTCGGCTGGACGGACATCACGGCGACGACGGCGGTGACGTCGGAGATCCTGCAGGCGCTGGGCTACGACACCAACATCAAGGTCCTGTCGGTCCCGGTGACCTACACCTCGATGGCCAACAACGACATCGACGTCTTTCTCGGCAACTGGATGCCGACCATGGAGGCCGACATCGCGCCCTATCGCGACGCCAAGACCGTCGATACGGTGCGCGAGAACCTGGAGGGCGCGAAATACACGCTGGCGACGACGCAGAAGATGTACGACGCCGGGCTGCACGACTTTGCCGACATCGCCAAGTTCAAGGACAAGCTGGACGGCAAGATCTACGGCATCGAGCCGGGTAACGACGGCAACCGGCTGATCCTGGACATGATTGAGAGCGACCAGTTCGGGCTGGGCGATTTCGAGCTGGTCGAGAGCTCGGAGCAGGGGATGCTGAGCCAGGTCAAGCGCTCGGCGCAGCGCGACCAGGGCATCGTCTTCCTGGGATGGGAGCCGCACCCGATGAACGCCAACGTCGACATGGCCTACCTGACCGGCGGCGACGACGTCTTCGGCCCGGACTATGGCGGCGCCACGGTCTACACCAACACGCGCGCCGGCTATGTCGACGAATGCCCGAACGTCGGCCAGCTGCTGAAGAACCTGAAGTTCTCGCTGCCGATGGAGAACGAGATCATGGGCGCCATCCTGGACGACGGCAAGGAGCCGTCAGAGGCCGCCCGCGCCTGGCTGAAGAAGCACCCGGAGGTGCTGGACGGCTGGCTGAAGGGCGTGACGACGCGCGACGGCGGCGACGCGATGGCGGCGGTCACGGGCGACCTCGGCCTCTGACGGGCGGGGGCGCGCGCGCCGCTGCTCCGGCGACGGGCGGGAGGGGATCCGCCCGTGCCGCATGAAGGCCTCGGGGAGCGCTGAACATGCAATGGATCAGGGGCTACAAGATCCCGATCGGCGACTGGGCCGAGGCCGTCGTCGACTGGCTGATCCAGCATGGAAGCTGGTTCTTCGACGGGCTCGCCATGGTGCTGGAGCACGTCATCGCGGCGCTGCTGTGGGTTCTGCAGTCGCCGCCGCCGCTGGCCGTGATGGCGGTGATCGCGGCGCTGGCATGGTGGCTGCGCCGTTCGGTCGGGTTCACGATCTTCGTCGCCGCGGGGCTGCTGCTGATCGCCAACCAGGGCTACTGGACGGACACGACCGAGACGCTGGCGCTGGTGCTGTCGTCGACCATCGTCTGCATGGGCGTCGGCGTGCCGATCGGCATCGCGGCGGCGCGGCGGCCGTGGCTCTATACCGGGCTGCAGCCGGTGCTGGACCTGATGCAGACCATCCCGACCTTCGTCTACCTGATCCCGGCGCTGATCCTGTTCGGCCTCGGCATGGTGCCGGGGCTGATCGCGACCGTCATCTTCGCCATCCCGGCGCCGATCCGGCTGACGCATCTGGGCATCACCTCGACGCCGAAGGCGCTGATCGAGGCCGGGCAGGCGTTCGGCGCCACGAAGCGGCAGCTGTTGTGGAAGGTCGAGCTGCCCTACGCCATGCCGCAGATCATGGCCGGGCTGACGCAGACGATCATGCTGTCGCTGTCGATGGTGGTCATCGCGGCGCTTGTCGGCGCCGACGGGCTGGGCGTGCCGACGCTGCGGGCGCTGAACCAGGTCAACATCGCCAAGGGCTTCGAGGTCGGCATCGCCATCGTGCTGGTCGCCATCATCCTCGACCGCATGTTCCGCCGGCCGGTGCGGTCGTGAGCGGGGCCGCGTCGCCGCCGAAGATCACCTTCGACCGCGTCAGCATCGTCTTCGGCGACGCAGCCGACACGGCGCTGCCGCTGATGGACGCGGGCCAGAGCCGCGAGGAGATCCAGCGCTCGACCGGCCAGGTGCTGGGCGTGCACGACTGCTCGCTGGAGGTCATGGAGGGCGAGATCGTCGTCCTGATGGGGCTGTCGGGCTCGGGCAAGTCGACGCTGATCCGCGCGGTCAACGGGCTGAACCCGATCGCGCGCGGCAGCGTGACGGTGCGCGACGGCGACTGGTCCGCCACGCTGCCGGGCTGCTCGACGCGCGACCTGAAGTTCCTGCGCCGCGAATGCGTCTCGATGGTGTTCCAGCAGTTCGGCCTGCTGCCCTGGCGCACGGTGCTGGACAACGTCGCCTTCGGGCTGGAGCTGAACGGCGTCCCCGCGGCCGAGCGGCGCCGGCGGGCCGAGGCGCAGCTCGAGCTGGTGCACCTGGAGGAGTGGGCCAGCCGCAAGGTGCACGAGCTCTCGGGCGGCATGCAGCAGCGCGTCGGGCTGGCGCGCGCATTCGCCACCGAGGCGCCGATCCTGCTGATGGACGAGCCGTTCTCGGCGCTCGACCCGCTGATCCGCAACAAGCTGCAGGACGAGCTGCTGGAGTTGCAGGCAAAGCTGAACCGCACGATCGTCTTCGTCAGCCACGACCTCGACGAGGCGCTGAAGATCGGCAGCCGGATCGCCATCATGGAAGGCGGCCGGATCGTGCAGCTCGACACGCCGCAGAACATCGTGCTGCACCCGAAGACGGACTACGTCGCCGAGTTCGTCGCGCACATGAACCCGCTGAACGTGCTGACGGCGGCCGAGGTCATGCGGCCCATCCCGCCGGTCGGCGGCCACGGGGGCACGCGGATCATGCCGGCGACGACCAGCCTGCGCGACCTGATCCGCGCCCAGTGCGCCAGCCCGTCCGGGATCGTGATCGAGCGTGACGGCCGGCCGGTCGGTTACGTGACGCCCCAGGCGATCCTGGATTCGCTCCTGCGCCAGAACCGCCCGGCAGGGCATGCCGAGACCCCGGAGACGCCGGACAGCCTCGCAACTTCCCTTTGATCGGGGCGCGATCTCGCGCCACACTGTGGTCCCTGTGACACGCAGAGGACCGAGATGACGCTCGCCGCCGGCCGCTTGCCGCCCCAGACGATTGCCGCGAACTTCGCCGAGCTGACGCCGCCGCTCACCCGGCACGAGGCGGTGGTCGCCGCCGACCGCTGCTATTTCTGCTATGACGCGCCCTGCGTGACGGCCTGCCCGACGGCCATCGACATCCCGATGTTCATCCGCCAGATCGCGGCCGGGCGGCCGCGGCAGGCGGCGAAGACGATCTTCGACCAGAATATCCTGGGCGGCATGTGCGCCCGCGTCTGCCCGGTCGAGACGCTGTGCGAGCAGGCCTGCGTGCGCGAGGCGGCCGAGGGCGAGCCGGTGCAGATCGGGCGCCTGCAGCGCCATGCCGACCGACGCGCAGATGCCGCACGGGCAGCCCTATGCGCGGGCGCCGCGCACCGGCCTGACGGTCGGCGTGGTCGGCGCCGGGCCGGCCGGGCTGGCGGCCGCGCACAGGCTGGCGCTGCACGGGCACGACGTGGTGATCTACGACGCCCGCGCGAAGGGCGGCGGGCTGAACGAGTACGGCATCGCGGCCTACAAGACCGTCGGCGATTTCGCGCAGGCCGAGCTGGACTGGATCCTGTCGGTCGGCGGTATCGATCTGCGGCGGGGGCAGGCGCTGGGGCGCGACGTCACGCTGGAGGCGTTGCGCGAGCGGCACGAGGCGATCGTGCTGGCGACCGGGCTGGCCGGCGTCAACGCCCTGGGCGTCGATCACGGTGACGTGCCCGGCGTCGAGAATGCCGTGGACTTCATCGCCCGAGTCAGGCAGGAAGGATATGATACCATTGCTGTGGGCCGCGACGTGCTGGTGATCGGCGGCGGCATGACGGCGATCGATGCCGCCGTGCAGGCGAAGCTGCTGGGCGCCGAGACCGTCACAATAGCCTACCGCCGCACCCGCGCCGAGATGGGCGCGAGCCGGTGGGAGCAGGATCTCGCTGCCTCGAAGGGCGTGTCCATCCGCTGCTCGCTGCGGCCCGTGCGGGTCGAGGCGGACGGCGACGTTCTGGCCGTCGAGCTTGAATACACCCACTCCGGCCGGGGCCGCCGGGCTGGAAGGCACGGGCGAGACCGTCACGCTGGCGGCCGACCAGGTGCTGGTCGCCATCGGCCAGACGCTGGGCCAGCGCCCGGGTGAGGCGGGCGGGATCACGCTGGAGCGCGGCCGCATCGCCGTCGACGCCGAGTTTCGGACCTCGGTGCCCGGCATCTGGGCGGCCGGCGACTGCACGACCACTGGCGACGACCTCACCGTCACCGCCGCCGCTCAGGGCCGGGACGCGGCAATGAGCATCAACCGTACTCTGACAAGGTCAGGAACACCGCATGGCCGAGAAGAAACAGAAGCAACCCGCGTCGGATGAAAGCAAGCAGCGCGCCACCGAGGCGCGGGCCGTCGAGACCATCAGCACGGCGACCGACCCGGTGAAGCTGCGGCAGATGCTGTTCAACGCGCATCGGCTGGGCGCGCGCAGCGTCGAGGACGCGGCGTTGCGCCGACTGGTCGCCATCCTGCCGGACGACGAGCCGGGGACGCTGGAGCACGATTTCTGGATGACGGTCCACTCGCTGGAGGAGCTGGTCGGGCTCGAACGCGGCCGGACGGGCCGGATGACGCGCACGCGCCAGAAGGTGGAGAAGGTGGGCGTTCGCAAGCTGCTGGAGGACGTCGCGACCTCGGCCGAGCCGGCCAACGGGTTCCAGGAGCTGATCGACCGCGGCCTGTCCGACCTGACGGGCGAGGCGGTGGTGCTGCGCCATCCGGACGCCTTTGAGGCGAGTGTCGTCGACGCCGCCCGCAGGCGCCTGGAAGGGGCCGGCGTCGATCTTGCCGCGTTGGTGGATGCCTGACCCGGAGGAGCCGATGACGGAGGCCAGCGCCGCGGTCTCTGCCCACTACACGACGGGAGGGCTGCTCGAGCGCATCCGGGCGGGCCTGCAGCGCGCCGGCATCGACCCGGATCGCGCCGGCTACGAGGACCTCAAGCCGATCGACGAGTTCCACATCGGCGGCGCGGAGGCGACCGAGGCCCTGCTGGAGCAGGCGCCGCTGGACGCCGGCATGGCGTTGCTGGACATCGGCAGTGGCATCGGCGGGTCGGCGCGGCTGATCGCCGGGCGGACGGGATGCGACGTCACGGGTCTGGATCTGACCGAGGAGTTCGTCGCGACCGCCACCGCGCTGACCGGGACGGCCGGGCTGTCGGATCGCGTGCGATTCCGAGTGGGCAGCGCGCTGGACATGCCATTCGCCGATGACAGTTTCGACGCGGCGTCGATGCTGCATGTCGGCATGAACATCGCGGACAAATCCGGGCTGATGGCCGAGGCCGCGCGCGTGCTGCGGCCCGGGGGGCATTTCCTGGTCTACGAGGTGATGCGCACGGGCGAGGGCGCGCTGTCGTTTCCGCTGCCCTGGTCGGGCACGCCCGGGACGAGCTGGGTGGCCGCCCCGCAGGAGTATCGCGACGCCGCGCGGGCCGCTGGCTTCGAGATTGCGGCCGAGCGCGAGCGGCGTGACTACGCGCTGGATTTCTTCGCCCGGATGCAGGCCCGGATGGCCGAGGGCGCGCCGCCCCTGGGCCCGCACCTGATCGTCGGCGAGACCTACCGGGAGAAGATCGCGAACATGGTGACGAACATCCGCGCCGGCCGGATCGCGCCGGTCGAGATGATCCTTCGTTTGCTGTAAAGGCTGGGAACGATGGCCTGCATCGAAGGGTTCGTGATTGCCGTGCCGACCGCCAACCGCGAGACGTTCCGCGCGCAGGCTGGCGGCGTTCGCGCCGATCTTCAAGGAGTTCGGTGCGCGGCGCATCGTCGAGGGCCGGGGCGACGACGTGCCCGCGGGCGAGGTGACCTCGTCCCCGTGGCCGTCAAGCGCGGCCCGGACGAGACGGTCGTCGTCTCGCGGGTCGAGTCTCGCGAGCGCGGCATGGCCGCGAGGATGAAGGATCCGCACATGAAGGATGCCAGCCCGATGCCGTTCGACGGCAAGCGGATGATCTTCGGCGGCTTCGTGCCGCTGGTCGACGAGTAGGAGGTCGAAGTGGCCGATCTGCGCAGCGAGTTTGCCGGCATCCGCAGCCCCAACCCGTTCTGGCTGGCCTCCGCGCCGCCGACCGACAAGCAGTACAATGTCGAGCGCGCCTTTCGCGCCGGCTGGGGCGGCGTGGTGTGGAAGACGCTGGGGCTGGACCCGCACATCGTCAACGTCAACGGGCCGCGCTATGGCGTGGTCTATGGCGCCGACCGGCGCGTGCTGGGGCTGAACAACATCGAGCTGATCACCGACCGGCCGCTGGCGGTGAACCTGGAGGAGATCAAGGCCGTCAAGCGCGCATGGCCCGACCGAGCGATGGTCGTCAGCCTGATGGTGCCCTGCGAGGAGGTCTGCTGGGCCAACATCCTGAAGGAGGTCGAGGACACCGGCGCCGACGGCGTCGAGCTGAACTTCGGTTGCCCGCACGGCATGAGCGAGCGCGGCATGGGTAGCGCCGTCGGCCAGGTGCCGGAGTACATCGAGATGGTCGCGCGCTGGTGCAAGCAGGCGACCCGGATGCCCGTCATCGTCAAGCTGACGCCCAACATCACCGATATCCGCTACCCGGCGCGGGCGGCGAGGAAGGGGGGCGCGGACGCCGTCAGCCTGATCAACACGGTGTCGTCGATCACCTCGGTGAACCTCGACACGATGAGCCCGGAGCCCGAGATCGACGGCAAGGGATCGCATGGCGGCTATTGCGGGCCGGCGGTCAAGCCGATCGCGCTGAACATGGTGGCCGAGATCGCCCGCGACCCGGAGACGGCGGGAATGCCGATCTCCGGCATCGGCGGCATAACGACATGGCGCGACGCGGCCGAGTTCATGGCGCTGGGCGCCGGAAACGTGCAGGTCTGCACCGCGGCGATGACCTACGGCTTTCGCATCGTCACCGAGATGGTCGAGGGGCTGTCCGCCTGGATGGACGAGAAGGGGCACGCCGACGTGCCGGCCTTCATGGGCCGCGCCGTTCCGAACGTCGTCAACTGGGAGCGGCTGAACCTGAACTACGTCACCAAGGCGCGGATCAGCCAGGACCTCTGCATCAAGTGCGGCCGCTGCTACGCCGCCTGCGAGGACACCAGCCACCAGGCCATCGGCATCGGGCCGGGCCGCGTCTTCGAGGTGATCGACGCCGAATGCGTCGCCTGCAATCTGTGCGTCAACGTCTGCCCGGTCGAGGACTGCATCACCATGGAGCGTCTCGCGCCCGGCACCGTCGACCCGCGCACCGGCCGGACGGTGCGCGAGGAGCATGGCGACTGGACCGGCCACCCGAACAACCCGTCGCGGGTCGCGGCCGAGTAATCCGGCGCCGGCTGGTTCGCCCGCCGGGACAGCGACAGGCAGGGGGTCAGCCCGGGAAGGGGCTGACGCCGAGCCAGGTGTGAATGCCGACGATGACCACGAACAGGATGGCGGCCACGACGATGTGGGCGATCAGCCCGCTATTGTTCGCCTCGGGCAGCGGGCCGCGCGGGCCGTCGCGGCGCTTGATTCCGATGACGGCGAGCACCGCCCAGGCCAGAATGCCGCCGAACAGCACGAGCGAGGCGAGGTCTCCGTTCACCAGCAGGTGCGCGAAGGCCCAGACCTTCACGCCCGTCAGCTGCGGGTTGCGGATGGCGCGGCGCACCGGGCTGGCGAAGAAGCCGGCGACGAAGATGAAGACGGCGACGATCATCAGCAGGTTGTTGAGGTGCCAGAGCCATAGCGGCGCCACCCAGAGGATGACCGGGTCGGCGTTGGCGTGGCGGTAGCCGACGACCATCAGAGCGATGGCGATGATCGTGGCCAGCGTGACGACGCCCTTCCACGGCCCCTCGCCCAGGCGGGCGGCGGCGGCGGCGCGGCGGTCCGGCATCCAGATCTTTTCCAGGTGCGAGACCCACCAGAGGATCAGGCCGATGATCAGCAGGGTCATGTGAGGTCGGCCTCCATCGCCTTGATTGCCTCGGCCTCGGCCAGGATGCGCCGGGCGGTCTCGACGTGCAGGTTCTCGACGATGCGGCCATCGACGACGGCGACGCCCTGGCCGGCGGCCTCGGCCTCGGCGAAGGCGGCGACGTGGCGGCGGGCGGTGTCGATTTCGTCGGCGGTCGGGCCGAACACCTCGTTCGCCGTGTCGATCTGGCCGGGATGGATCAGGGTCTTGCCGTCGAAGCCCATCTCGCGGCCCTGCCGGCACTCGGCGCGGAGCCCCTCGAGGTCGCGGAACGCGTTGTGCACCCCGTCCAGCACGGCGAGGCCATGGGTGCGAGCGGCCAGGACGGTCATTTGCAGCGCGACCGCCAGCGGGGCGCGGTCGGGCGTCGAGACGGCGCGCAACTCGGCAACGAGGTCGTTCGTGCCAAGCACCAGGCAGGCGAGCCAGGGCGAGGCCCTGGCGATGGCGTCGGCGTGCAGCACGCCGCGCGGTGTCTCGATCATCGCCCAGAGCGGGACGGGACGTCCGATGCGTTCCAGCCGCAGCTCGGCATCGCCGAGCATCGCGGCGCGCTCGACCTTGGGGATCAGGATGGCATCCGGGCCGCAGGCGGCCGCGGCGGCCAGGTCATCGCCGCCCCAGGGCGTGTCGAGGCCGTTGATGCGGATGACGACCTCGCGCCTGCCATAGCCGCCGGCGCGGACGGCCTCGGCGACGGCGGTGCGCGCGGCTTCCTTCTCGGCCGGGATGACGGCGTCCTCGAGGTCGAGGATCAGCACGTCGGCGGCCAGCCCGCGCGCCTTCTCCAGCGCGCGCGGCTTCGAGCCGGGCATGTAGAGCGCCGATCGGCGCGGCCGGGCGGCCCTGACGGCGGTTCCGGCCTGCGTTCCGGGTCTCGGTGCGGTCGTCCATCTCTCCCCCGATCGTCGGCGCGCGAACCTAGCCGGGCCGCCCGCGGGCGGCAAGCCCGCCCGCCGCCGCGCCGGAGACGGAGGGGGCGACGGGGACCAGGCGGGCGCGCCGCCGGTCGCCAGCGCGGCCGATCTCGAGCCGGTGCTCGGACGGAGGGTCGCCCTTGATCTCGACGATCAGGCCATCGGTGATTGCCTCGTCCCGGCCCAGCAGCGCGCCGGCGGCGCCGTAGAGGATGCGCACGGCGGTCGTCCTCTGCGTCGAAGGGGCAGGGCGGCATCTCGATCTCGAAGCCGAGGAAGGCGGCGGCGCCGCGGCTGACGAGCGAAATCACCGTCGGGGCGGACAGGTCGTCGCCGAGGACGCGGCAGCCGATCCACGCATCGACCGGCCATCGCCCCAGGTCCACCTCGCGCGCCGCGCGGACCAGCCGCCCCGGCGGGTTGAACGTGTCGCCGGTGCGCCAGTGCACGGCGCGTGCGGGCAGCGCCTCGCAGAGCGCGGCGAGCAGGCGCGTCAGCGCGGCCGCCTGGCCGCGCGCGGCCAGGCGGCCGGGCGCCGGCCGGTCGGCCGCGACGAACAGGAACGCGCGGTGGCCCTCCAGTTGCTGCGGGGCGCGCCAGAAGACCGAGTGCCTCGCGGCGCGCGAGATGTCCGGCTCGGGCGCCGACCCGTCGAACAGCGCGCAGACGATGCGGTGGCCGTCGACCATCGCGGACAGCGCCTGCCGGGCCCCGGCCGGCGCGCGCTCCTCGATGGCGAGCGAGGCGCGCGGCGACGAGGCGGCGAAGGCGCGCCCGATGGCGTCGGGCGCCAGTTCGGCGTCGCCGTCGAGCGGCACCAGCGCGGTAAAGCCCAGATCATTCATGTGAGAATCCGACATTCCTGTCGCATCCGGGATAGCGTCGGACACGCGCTTCCCCTAATCGCCGGATAAGGACGTCGCTTCGAGGCATTACATGCGACACGCTCGGGGGAGCAAGCGGCGCCGCCCTCGGCCGGCTCGGACACGAGTGGCCGACGTGGCTGGCGCTTGCCGGTTGTTATTCGTTGTGGGGAATAGCGCTGGCGACCCAGGCTGAGCTGGGCTGGTGGTTCGCCATTCCGGGGGCGATCGCCGTCGCCTTCCATTCGTCGCTGCAGCACGAGGTGCTGCACGGACACCCGACGCGCTCGGCGCGGATCAACGAGGCGCTGATCTTCCTGCCGCTGGGCCTGGCGATTCCCTATCGCCGCTTTCGCGACCTGCATCTGCGCCACCATAACGACGAGCTCCTGACCGACCCTTACGACGACCCGGAGAGCTTCTACGTTACCGAGGGCGACTGGACGCTGGCCAGCGGCGCGATGCGCCGGGTGCGCCAGTTCAACGGCACATTCGCCGGGCGGATGCTGGTCGGCCCGGCGCTCGCGATGCTGGGCTTCTGGCGCTCCGAGGCGCGGCTGCTGCGGGCCGGCAACCGGCGGGTGCGCGGGGCCTGGCTGCGCCACGCGATCGGCTGCGTGCCGGTGCTGGCGCTGGTCTGGGCCTCGGGCATCGAGGCGTGGACCTACCTCCTGCTGGCGGCCTATCCGGGCATGTCGCTGATCATGGTGCGCAGCTTCATCGAACACCGCGCCGCCGAGAACGCCGGCGAGCGCACCGCCATCGTCGAGGCGCACTGGTTCTGGCGCCTGCTGTTCCTGAACAACAATTTCCACTGGGTCCACCACCGCTATCCCGCCGTCGCCTGGTACGCGATTCCCGAGCGCTGGCGCGCCGAGCGCGACGAGGTGCTGCTGCGCAACCAGGGATACCTGCTGCCCGGCTATGCGGCCGTGGCGTGGCGCTGGCTGTTCCGAAGCCGCGAGCCCGTGATACACCCCTTCCTTCGTCGCGTCGGCGGCGTGCCGATCACGGGGGCCGATCCGATGTCGGTTCCCGAGGGCGGGCTGGCCGCCGGTCTGGGCGTCGGGTTGCCCGGCGGGCTGGGTGGCGGGTTGGGTGGCGGCGTGGCTGCCGCGGTGGGCCACGCGGTCTCCGGGGTCATCGGAAGCGGAGACCCGCCGGAGCCGAAGCAGCCGGCGGCATGATCGCCGAACCGCAGATGGCCGCGCTTCAGACGGCCGTGCTTCGGATGGCCGCACTTCAGATGTATGACTGGCCCGAGGTCCAGGGCCGGACGGACGCATTCTGGGCCGCGATCGCCGGAGCGCTGCGAGCCGAGGGCGTGGCGGCGCCGGAAGGCCTTTCCCGCCCCGCCGACCTGGCCGGCGCCTGGCGCGACCCCGCGCTGCTGCTGGGCCAGAGTTGCGGGCTGCCCTTTGTCTCGGGCCTCTGCGGCGAGGCCGTGGCCTTGGCGCGTCCCGTCTATGACGCCGAGGGCTGCGGCCGCGGCACGTACCGCTCGGCGCTGGTCTGTCGGGCCGGCGAGGAAGCTCCGCTGGAGGCGTTCCGCGGCCGCACTGTCGCGATCAACGACTACGGCAGCCAGTCGGGCTGCAACGCGCTGGCCGACGCGGTCCGCCCGCTGGGCGATGCCTTCTTCGGCGCCGTCCTGCTGACCGGCGCGCACCGGGCCTCGGCGCTGGCGGTGGCCGCGGGGCGGGCCGACATCGCCGCCATCGACGCCGTCGCGTGGGCGCTGTTTGCCGAGGTCGAGCCGGGCGCCCGCGCCGGGCTGGCGGTGCTCGGCTGGACGGAGGAAGCGCCGGCGCTGCCCTTCATCACCGCATCGGCGTACCGGGCGTCGATCCCGGCTCTGCGGCGTGCGCTGTCGGCGGCGGCGCGGCCCGGCAATCCGGCCGGGGTGCCCGTCGGCGCGCTGCCGGCGACAGCGGCCGACTATGCGCCGATCCGGGCGATGGCAGGGCGGGTCGCGGGCCTTCGGCTCGCCGCGAAATCGCCATCCCTGCCCGGTATTGCCGGCGGCGCCGCTTAACCGGAAAGTCACGGTGCTGCGGCACTTCCGGGCTTGCGGCGCCGTGCGGGCTGTCGCAAAATTCAGGTGGCGGGGACCGGATCATCCGGGCCGGGGAAGACATGGCGTTGCTTTCGGTCGATGACCTGACGATCTCGTTCGGCCCGCCGGGCCTGATGCCGCCGGTCGTCGACCGCGTCTCGTTCGACATCGAGGCCGGCGAGGTGGTCGCCCTGGTCGGCGAGTCGGGCTCGGGCAAGACGCTGACCGGCAAGTCGCTGATGCAGCTGCTCCCGCGCGCCGCGCGGGTGACGGCCGGGCGGGCGATGTTTCGCGACGGCGATCGCACCGTCGACCTGCTGGCGCTGTCGCAGCGCCAGATGCGGAAGCTGCGCGGCAGGACGATCTCGATGATCTTCCAGGAGCCGATGAGCGCCCTCTCGCCGCTGCACACGGTCGGCGCCCAGGTCGCCGAGGTGCTGCGCGTGCATGGCTGCCCGGAGGGCCGGTCGGTCAGGGAGACCGTGCTCGACATGTTCCGCGAGGTCGGCTTTCCCAGCCCCGAGCGCGCCTGGTCGGCCTATCCGTTCGAGCTGTCGGGCGGGCTGCGCCAGCGCGCGGTGATCGCCATGGCGATGATCGGCCGGCCGAAGCTGGTCATCGCCGACGAGCCGACGACGGCGCTGGACGTCACGACGCAGGCGATGGTGCTGGACCTGCTGGGCCGGTTGCAGCGCGAGCACGGGCTGGCCGTCGTCATGATCACGCACGACCTCGGCGTCGTCGCCAACATGGCCGACCGCGTCGTCGTGCTGCGCCGCGGCCGCGTCGTCGAGAGCGGGCCCGCCGGCAGCGTGCTGGGCAACCCCGGACACGGTTACACGCGGGCGCTGCTGGCGGCCGCGCCGCGCATCCCGCACGAGATCGAATGCCATGCCGCGCCCGGATCGGACCCGATCCTGCGCGTCTCGAACCTCGCCAAGACCTATCCCGGCCGCAGCCGCGCCTTCGGCCCGCCCGGCCCGCCGCTGCGCGCTGTGGCCGGCTTCGAGATGGTGCTCGAGCGCGGCGGGACCGTGGCCGTGGTCGGCGAGTCCGGCTCGGGCAAGACGACCGTCGCCAAGCTGTTGCTGCGCGCCGAGACCCCGGACCCGGGCGCGGTGATGGAATTCCGCGGCTGCGACGGCGTCGCCGAGGACATCACGCAGCTGTCAGGCCGGGCGCTGACGGCCTTTCGCCGGCGCGTGCAGATGGTGTTCCAGGACCCCTACGCGGCGCTGAGCCCGCGCATGTCGGTGCAGGACACCCTGCTGGAGCCGATGCTGATCCACAATGTCGGCACGCGGGCCGAGCGGCTGGAGCGGGCGCGCTACCTGATGCGCCGCGTCGGGCTCTCGCCCGACAACATGGCGCGGTTCCCGCACGCCTTCTCGGGCGGGCAGCGCCAGCGCATCGCCATCGCTCGCGCGCTGGCCCTGCAGCCGGAACTGCTGGTCTGCGACGAACCGACCTCGGCGCTGGACGTCAGCGTGCAGAAGGAGGTGCTCGAGCTGCTGGCCGAGCTGCGCGAGGAGATGGGGCTGAGCTACCTGTTCATCAGTCACGACCTGGCCGTCGTCGCCCGGCTGGCCGACCGGGTGATGGTGATGCGCCGCGGCCGCGTCATCGAGGACGGCACGGCCGAGAGCATCTTCAACGACCCTCGCCATCCCTACACGCGCGCGCTGATCGCGGCGAGCCCCGAGCCGGATCTCGACCACCGGCTGGACCTGCGTGCAGTCGCCGCCGGAGCGGGCGAACCGTCGAGCTGGCCGGCGCCCTTCGGCTACAGCGGCGAGGACGTGCCGGGCCTGGTCGAGGTCCGGCCCGGCCACATGGTGAGGGCGGCATGATCCGCCGCCTTGCCCTGTCGGCGGTGTTGGCGCTGCTGGCGCTGCCCGTCGCGGCGCAGACGGCGCCCGCCGCCGATCCCGCCAATGCCGGGCAGGGGATGCTGCCCGCGGCCGGCTCCGGCCCCGCCGCCTATTCCAGCTCGTGCGGGCGCTGCAAGCGCGCGCGGGCAGCCGCGGCGGCGGAGGCGAAGGCCGGACTGTCCGCCGACGACGCGCCCGGAACGACGAGGCCGGACGAACGGGGCGGGGGCCCGGTGCTGGCGCGTGCCGGCGTGGCCAGGCCGGCGGCCCTGATCGAGACGCCGCTTCTCGAGGCCGATGTCGCCGCCGGCACGCTGCCGCCGGTCGAGGACCGCATCCCCGAGGAACCGCTGGTCGTCGACCTGGCGTCGCGCGGCCGCGTGCCGGGCGTGCCCGGGGGCACGCTGACCACCTTCGTCACGCGCTCGAAGGACGTCCGCTACATGGCCGTGTGGGGCTATGCGCGGCTGGTCGGCTACAACTCCGACTACGATCTGGTGCCCGACATCCTGAAGGCGGCCGATGTCAGCCCGGACGGTCGCACCGTCACGCTGCACCTGCGCCGCGGTCACCGCTGGTCCGATGGCCACCCCTTCACCACCGAGGACCTGCGCTACTGGTGGGAGGACGTCGCGCTGAACCCGGATCTCTCGCCCGCCGGCCCGCCGGTCGAGATGCTGGTCGAGGGCCAGCGCCCGGTCGTCACCGTCGTCGACGAGACGACGATACGCTACGAATGGCCGATGCCGAACCCGCAGTTCCTGCCGTCGCTGGCCCGGGCGCGGCCGGTCTACATCTACGCCCCGGCGCATTACCTGAAGCAGTTCCATGGGAAATATGCCAACCCCGAGGAGCTGGCCGAGAAGGTCGCGGCCGCGGGCGCGAAAAGCTGGGCGGCGCTGCACAACCACAACGGCGACCTCTACGACTTCGACAACCCCGACCTGCCGGTGCTGCAGCCCTGGGCCGACACGATGGGCAAGAACGGCCATCGCTACGAGTTGAGACGCAACCCGTACTACCACCGCATCGACAGCCAGGGCCGGCAGCTGCCCTACATAGACGACATCGACCTCGAGGTGGCGTCGAGCGGGCTGATCCCGCTCAAGACCAGCATGGGCGAGGCCGGGTTGCAGATCCGCTCCCTTGGCTTCTCGGACGCGCCGGTGCTGAAGAAGAACGAGGCGCGCGGCTACCGGACCGAGCTCTGGCGCTCGGGGGCGGCGAACGAGGTCGCGCTCTACCCGAACCTCAACTATGTCGACCCGGCCTGGAGCAAGCTGTTCCGCGACGTCCGCTTCCGCCGGGCGCTGAGCCTCGGCATCAGCCGCAAGGCGATCAACAAGGTGCTGTATTTCGGCCTGGCCGAGGAGCGCGCCGTCGCGGCGCTCGAGGAAAGCCCGTTCTTCGACCCGGAGAACGCCACCGCCTGGGCGCGCTTCGACCCTGACGAGGCGAACCGGCTGCTGGACGAGATCGGCCTGGTCGAGCACACGCCCTCGGGCATCCGTCGCCTGCCCGACGGAAGGCCGATGGAGATCATCGTCGAGACCGCGGGCGAGCGGCAGGAGGAGGAGGACGTCCTCGAGCTGATTGCCGACACCTGGGCAGACATCGGCATCCGCCTGCTGGTCAAGCCGCAGGACCGCGACGTGTTGCGCAACCGCGCCTATGCCGGCCATGCCATGATGGTCGCCTGGTACGGCTGGAACATCGGCATCCCGACTGCCGACATGGCGCCGAAGGAACTCGCCCCCGTCGACCAGGCGACGATGAGCTGGCCGAAATGGGGCCAGTACTACCAGACCAAGGGCTCGGCGGGAGAGCCGCCCGACCTGCCCGAGGCGGAGCGCCTGCTGGCGCTCTACGAGCGGTGGTCGACGACGGCGAGCGAGGCGGTGAAGGCCGCCGCTTGGCGCGAGATGCTGGATATCCATGCCGACCAGGTCTACGCCATAGGCACGATTGCCCGCGCGCCGCTGCCGCTGGTGCATGACGCGCGGCTGCAGAACGTGCCGCACGACGCGATCTATGCATGGGACCCGGGGGGGCAGCTGGGGGTGCACCGGATGGACGAGTTCTTCTTTGCGGACGGCGGCCGCAAGTGACCCGCTTTCTCGTCCGCCGCTTCCTGACCATGCTGGTCACGCTCGCCGCGATCTCGGTGCTGATCTTCGGCATCATCAACCTGCCCGAGGGCAACTACCTCTCGAACCAGATCGCCGAGATGCAGGCGACCGGCGAGGCGGCCGGCATAGCCCGGGCCGAGCAGCTGATGCGCGAATACGCGCTCGACCGCCCCGTCTGGCAGCAATACCTGATCTGGGTCGGCGTGATGCCGGGCATCGACGGCTTCTCGGGCCTGCTCGAGGGCGATCTCGGCTGGTCCTTCGAGCTGGATCAGCCCGTCGCGCAGGTGGTGGGCGAGACGGTTTGGCTGACCGTGCTGGTGAACTTCTCCGCGCTGATGTTCGTCTACCTGGTCGCCCTGCCGCTGGGGACGCTCGCGGCGGTGCGGGCAAACGGCTGGATCGACTACCTGTGCAGCTTCGTCGGCTATATCGGCCTGGCGACGCCGAACTTCCTGCTGGCGCTGATCCTGCTGGCCTATGGCGCGACCTGGTTCCACATCCCCATCGGCGGGCTGATGGACCGCGACTTCGAGGGGGAGCCGATGAGCGTCGGCAAGGTGCACTCGATCATGATGCATCTCATCGTGCCGACCATCGTCATCGGCACCTCGGCCGCCGCGGCCGTGATGCGCCGGCTGCGCGCCAACCTGCTGGACGAGCTGAACAAGCCCTATGTCGAGACGGCGCGGGCCAAGGGCGTGCCGCCGGTCATGCGCGTCATCCGCTATCCGCTGCGCATGGCGCTGAACCCGTTCGTCGCCGACATCGGCAACCTGATGCCGCAGCTGGTGTCGGGCTCGGTCATCATCTCGGTGGTGATGAGCCTGCCGACGCTGGGCCCGGTGCTGCTGCACGCGCTGAAGAGCCAGGACATCTACATGTCCGGCTTCATCCTGCTCTTCGTCAGCGCGCTGACGCTGGTGGGGATGCTGGTCTCGGACATCCTGCTGGCGGTGCTGGACCCGCGCATCCGTCTCGGCGCCGGGCGGAGGGGCGCCTGATGCTGGACCGCACCCACTACGTCCTCGACGAGCCGTTCGACCCGGTGACCGAGCGCCAGCTGCTCGAGCGCGCCGACCTGGACGCGCCGACCCGGGTGCTGGTCTGGCGGCGCTTCAGGCAGCACCGGCTGGGCGTGGTCTGCCTGGCTTTCCTGGCGCTGGTGTACGGGATGCTGCCCTTCATCGAGCCGATCGCGCCCTATTCGCCGACGCTGATCGACGAGGACAACATCTACGACCCGCCGCAGGGACTGCACCTCTGGCACGACGGCGACTTCATCGGCCTGCACACCTACCCGACCGCGACCGAGTACGACATGGAGACCGGCCTGGTCCGCGAGTCGACCGACTACGCGCACCCGATGCCCGTGCCGCTGTTCTCGACCTGCGGGAGGCCCTACCGCCTGCTCGGGCTGGTCGAGATGCGGTTCCACCTGATCTGCCCGCCCGAGGGCGGCTCGCTCTACCTGCTCGGCTCGGACCGGCTGGGGCGGGACGTGCTTTCCCGCATCCTCTTCGGCGCGCGGCTCAGCATGACGATCGGGCTGATCGGGGTCGCCGTCAGCTTCACGATCGGCCTGGTGCTGGGAGGGATCGCCGGCTATTTCGGTGGCTGGATGGACGCTGGCGTTCAGCGGCTGATCGAGATTTTCCGCTCGCTGCCCGAGCTGCCGATCTGGCTGGCGCTCAGCGCCGCGGTGCCGGTCAACTGGAACTCGCTGGCGGTCTTCTTCATGATCTCGGTGATCCTCGGCCTGCTCGACTGGCCCGGGCTGGCGCGGGCCGTGCGCTCGAAGTTCCTGGCGCTCCGCGAGGAGGACTATGTGCGTGCCGCCGAGCTGATGGGCGCGCGGCCGGCGCGCGTCATCCGGGCGCACATGATGCCGAACTTCATGAGCCACCTGATCGCCTCGGCGTCGCTGTCGATCCCGGCGATGATCCTGGGCGAGACGGCGCTCAGCTTTCTCGGCTTCGGCGTCCGCTCGCCGCTGGTCTCGTGGGGGCTGATGCTGAACGATGCGCTGCGGGCGGGCCTTGGCGCGCTCGAGATCTACCCGTGGATCCTGACGCCGATGATCCCGGTGATCCTTGTGGTGCTGGCCTTCAGCTTCGTCGGCGACGCGCTCCGCGACGCGCTGGACCCGTACTCCTGACCGCCCTGTTCGCCGTGCCGAGACGGGGCGCGTTGCCGCAAGGCGGCGCCCCAGACGGCCGATCCCGGACGGGGCGATGCGACGCAGCCACTCGGCGACGCGCCGTCAACCGCAGTCACCGACTCATGAGTCGTAATCTATATCAATAACTTGACATAGATCTCACGCGCGAGACCGGCCATGGACGGCCCACGGCGTGCAGGCGGGCTCACTCGGCCGGCCGCACCGCCTCGGCGAAATAGCCGCTCGCCTGCACAGTGTTGCGCCAGTCGCTGGTGCGCGCGTCGAGCCAGCGGTTGACCCGGCCGCCGAGGCGACGCTCGACGCGCGGCTTCCACCATTTCAGCATGTTGGCCAGCGCCGACCAGCGCCCGCGGATCGGGTAGAGCGTCACCTCGTCGAAGTCCCGCAACAGCCACGCCATGCCGTCGCGGCTGAGCCGCTGGTAGTCCTGGAACACCAGCGATTTCGGCGCGTGGTAGCGCCACATCCACGGCACGTAGAGGAAGAGCCGCCCGCCCGGCCGCAGCGCCGCGCGAAAGTTCGCCACCGCCGCCGCCGGGTCGTAGACATGCTCCAGCAGCGCCAGCGCGATGACGGCGTCGTAGCGGCCGTGCATCCAGTCCGGAAAGGGCGAGCAGGCGTCGCCCAGTATGTCGGGCCGCGACAGATTCTCGCCAGGCGCGTCGATGTCGTTCAGGTCCATCGTCTCGACCCGCCCGCCCAGCGCGCCGAGCCGATCGCGCATGCCGCCGCCCATGTCGAGGATGCGCGCCGCGTCGCGCGTCGCCGCGACGACGTGGTCGCGCGTGCGATCGTCGTGCAGGTAGCGCAGGTCGATGCGCGCGCGCTGCGTCACGGCCTGCAGGCGCGCGTTCAGCCCCTCGACATCGTGGATGCGGCGCGGCGCGTTCATGCCGGCGCCTTCGCAGCGGCGATTTCCGCCAGCTTGCGAATCGCCTCGGCGCCATCGTCGCCCGCCAGCGGCACCATCGGCCGCCGCGGCCCGGCGGCGAGCCCCTCGGCGGCATCGGCCAGCCCGCCGGGCGTCAGGCTCTCCATGCGCATCAGCATGAACCCATCATACTCGGCGAAGCGGCGGGCGCGGAGCAGTTGCTCGGTCTCGCCCGCCTCCTCCGAGGGCACCAGCAGCGCGGGCGTCCGGCAGCGCGCCAGCTCGACCGCCGTGTTGTAGCCGCAGAGGCTGACCGAGCACGCCGCGCCGGCCAGCAATTCGCGATAGTCCGGCCGCGCCGGCTCAGCCGTGAGGTTGGCAGGCGCGCCGGCGGCGACGCGGGCCGCGACCTCCGCCGCGTCGGCGCCCCCGACCAGCAGCCGCCACGGTCGGCGCGAAAGCGCCGCCGCCCGCGCCGCCACGTCCAGCAGCCGCCGGCCCAGCACGCCGCCGCCGACCGCGACCAGCACCGCGTCGCCGCGCGGGCAAGCGGGCATCCCGGTCACGCCGACGTACCCCACGTGATGCGCCATGCGGGCGGCCTTGCCGGGCAGAGGCCATGTGGTCGAGAGCGGCAGGAAGCGGGCGTCCCCGTGCACCAGCACGCCGTCATAGTCCGCCACCAGCCGCGCGGCGGTTTCGTCCAGCCGCCGCGGCTTCGGCTCGGGAATGTCGCGCACCGAGGCGACGATGGCGCAGCCCGGACGGGCTGCGCGCGCCGCGGCGATCGCAGCGTCGAACTCCCCCGCCAGCACGCGGCGGCCGAACGGGTAGAGCTCCGTCACCAGCGCATCGGGCCGCAGCGTGGCGAGTGTCCCGGCCAGCAGCCGCCGCCGCTCGGCCATGTAGGCGTCGGAGACCGGCGCGCCGTCCGGCTGGCGGAGCGTCGTGAATTCGAACCCCTGCACCTGCACGGGCGGCAGCTGCACGAACCGCGCGCCGGCCTCGACATGCGCCAGCGGCCGGCCGCCGCTGATGACCGTCGCCGCGTGCCCCAGCCGCCGCGCCGCCCGCGCCAGCGTCAGCGTCCGGACCAGGTGGCCGGTGCCCGTCAGGTGGCAGCAGAGGAAGGCGATCTTCATCGCGGCACCAGGCGGAGGACAGGTCCCGGCGCGCCCGGCCGCCCGTTGCCGTCGAGCACCAGCGGATAGAGCCGTCCGCGCTTGATCTCCGGCTCGGCGATGCCGGCCCGGCGCAGGACGATGCGCATCACCGACTTGTGCGTCACCACGACGGCTGGGGACGGGTCCGCCGCGATCTCGGCCAGCGCCGGTGCCAGCCGCAGCCAGGCCTCGGCCAGGCTCTCGCCGCCGGGGGCGCGGTCGTCGGGCTCCCAGTCGCTGCTCGGCCGGTAGCCGAGCGCCGGGTCGGCGGCAAGCTCGGCCGTGCGCCGGCCCTCCCAGTCGCCGAAACAGACCTCGGCCAGCCGGGCGTCCAGCGTCACCGGCCGCCCGTCGGCCAGCAGCCGCGCCGTCTCGGCCGCCCGCCCCAGCGCGCTGGCGACGATACGCGCCGCGTCCCAGGGCGGCGGCAGCCGCAGCCCGGCCAGGAGCCCGCGCCCCGCCTCCGACAGCGGTACGTCCGTCGCGCCCTGCAGCCGGTGCTCGGCGTTCCACGCCGTCGGATAGTGCCGCATGAGCGCGACCCGCGTCACCGCAGCAGCTCCATCAGCCCGCGGCGCAGGATGCCTGCCGCCGCGTCCAGCCCGTGCCGCGCCTCGACCCGCGCCCGCGCCGCCGCGCCGCGCGCCGGGCTGCGCTCGGCCAGCGCCGCCTCGATCGCTCGCGCAAGGCCGGCCGCGTCGCCCGGCGCCACCAGCGGCCCGCGCGACGATCTCGCGCGCGGCCGGGTGGTCCTCGGCGATCACCGGCAGCCCCGCGGCCTCTGCCTCGAGCCACGCCATGCCGACGCCCTCGCCGACGCCCGGCCAGACCATCAGGTCGGCCGCCTCGAGGCGCGGCGCGGAGCGCCGCCGGGTCATCGACGCGCCCGCGGAACGCGACCCGGTCGCCGAAGGGCGCGAGCAGCGCCCGCACCTCGCCCTTGGCCTCGCCGTCGCCGATCACCTCCAGACGCCAGTCGCCCGCAAGCTGCGCCAGCCCCGCCGCCAGCCGGCGGTAGCTCTCGAGCTTGTCGCCCGGCCGCATCATCGCGACCGTCAGCAGCCGCGGCGGATCGCAGGCCGGGCGCGCCGGTGGCGCCGGCCCCGCGTCGAGGAATGCCGGCAGGTGGACCATCTTCGCGCCATGCCCCGCCGCCTCCAGCCCCGGCCGGTCGCGCGCGCGTCGTCCAGAACAGCCGGTCGGCGGCCGCGATCGCGGCCTCCGATGCGTCCGCGAAGGCCGCCCACGGCCCGTCGCGCCGGCGCGGCGAGACCGAGGGCTCGGAGACCGCATAGGGGATGCCCAGCGCCCGCGCGACCGCCGGGCCCAGCAGGTCCGGCGACTTGTAGTGGCAATGATAGGTGAACCAGAGCGCCGGCGCCGGGCGCAGCCCGGCCGAAAGCCGCCCGGCCTCGGCCTCCGCCTCGCGCGCCAGCCGCGCCTGCGTCGCGGCGCAGCCCCGCATGTCCAGCACGCGCAGGCGCGAGACCAGCCGCGGCGCGAAGCCGGCGCGCTCGAGCGCCGCCAGCGTCAGCCGGGCGATCTGCCGGTCGCCCGAGGGCGTCGGGTGGTCCGGCGCCTTCATCGGCGCGTAGAACGCGACCGCCGGACCCATTGTCAGGCCGCCAGCGCCGCCAGCAGGCGCGACTCCAGCCGGTCGATGCCGCCCGCCATGCCGAACTCGGCCGTCAGCCGGGCGAACGCCGCATCGGCCAGGCGCTGCCTCTCCGCCGGGTCGCCGGCCAGCGCGACGATAGCCAGCGCCAGCGCCTCCGGGTCGCCCGGCGCCACCAGCCGGGCGTGCACCCCGTCGGTGACGAATTCGGGGATCGCCGAGACGGTGGTGGACAGGATCGGCAGGCGCTGCGATGCGGCCTCCATCAGCACGTTCGGCAGCCCGTCGCGGTCGCCGTCCGGCGCGATCCTGGACGGCAGCACGAAGAGGTCGGCGGCGCGCATGGCCGCGACGACCTCGTCCTGCGCCCGCTTGCCCCGCCAGTCGATGCGGTCGGAGAGGGCGAGCCGCGCGGCCTCGGCCTGCATCCGGTCGGACAACTCGCCGCCGCCGATGTGCGTCAGGCGCCAGTCCAGCCCCTCGGGCAGCCGGGCCAGCGCGGCGAGCAGGTCTTCGTAACCCTTTTTCGCCACCATGCGCCCCACCGAGAGCAGCCTGAGCGGCCCGCCCGCCTGCCGTTCGGCCGGGGGCGGAGGAAAGCGTGACAGGTCCAGCCCGTGATAGACCAGCTCGACCCGACCGGCGGGGGCGAGGGCGCGGAGGTGGGTGGCGCCGGTGGCCGTGCAGGTGACGGCAAAGGCAGCTTCGGCGAGCTTTTCGCGCAGGTCCCACTCGGGCGTCGTCCAGATATCCTTGGCGTGGGCGGAAACGCCCCATGGCAATCCTCGCATCAGCGCGGCGTAGCGGGCGACGGAAGCCGGGGTGTGCAGGAAGTGGACGTAGAGGAGCGCAGCTTCGGGCGGCAGCTCGGCTGCCAGAACCAGCGCCTGGCCCCAGCGTCTTGCGCGGTTCGGCGTGCGGTCGCGGCGGAGGTCGCGCAGAAATGCCGCGCGCGCCGCCCTGTAGCCGGGCAGGCGCCGGGCCGCCCGCCAGCCGCGCCAGACGCGCGCCGGGTCGTCGTGCAGGTATTCCGGCAGGTAGCGCAGGCGGGCGCGGATGCGGTCGTGGATCGGGTGCGTGCGGCCGCCGTCATAGGGCGCGCGCAGCGACCAGATGTCGAAGCGGTGCCCGCGCTCCTGCAGTGCCAGAAGCTCCTGCGCGATGAAGGTCTCGGAGAGGCGCGGATAGCCCTTGAGGACGACCGCGAGGCGCGGCGCAGGGCCGGCTCCCCCGTCCATCGGGCCGAGGCCCTAGCGGCCGACGGCGGCGCGGGCCAGCATTGGCTCGCGGGCGCGCTCGGAGACGGTCTGCAAACCGTCCATCAGGCCGATGATGCGCTTCTCGGAGGGGCGGCGCTGGTAGGCGAGCGCCTTGATTGCCTGGGCCATGACGGTGGCCCCGTCGCCGTCGCGCTCGGGCAGCAGCATCCGCAGCAGGCCGAGGCGCTCGGCGGATTCGGCGCGGAGCTGCTGCTCGCGGCGGGGATGCGTGCGGGGCACGATGATCGCCGGCTTGTCCATCGAGAGGATCTCGCAGAACGTGTTGTATCCGCCCATCGCGACGACGCCGCTGGCGGAGGCCAACAGGCGCTCGAGCCTCGGGTGGAAGCCGATGGCGCTGACGCGGCCGCTCAGCGAAGCGATGCGGGCGTCGAAATCGACCCGGGCGGCGGCGTTCATGAAGGGGCCGTAGACGATCAGCGCGTGGCGTCGCAGCGTGCGGTCGGATTCGTAAGCGCGCAGCACCCAGTCGACCAGCGCCGCCCCGTCGCCGCCGCCGCCGGTCGTGACGAGCACGTAAGGCTCGTCGGGCAGTTCGCCGGCGTGTTCTACGGGCCCCTCCGAGGCCTCGCGGCGCAGGTAGCCGGTATAGGTGATGCGCCGCTCCATGCGCGCCGACAGGCCGAGGCCGGCCAGCGGCTCGCAGATCGCCGGCACGCCGTAGATCCAGATCTCGTCGTAGAACCGCTCGATCGCCTCGACGGCGTTCTTGCGCTCCCACTCGGCGGTCAGCGCGTCCTCCTCGTCGAGCACGTCGCGGATGCCGAGCACGATGCGCGTGCCCTTCTGGCGCAGCGCCTCGAGCGTCTCTGTCATCTCGTTCCGGAAGCCCCACGGCTCCTTGTCGACGATCAGGAGATCGGGCGCGAACTCGCGCGCCGTGGCGGCGATGATGGCGCCGCGAAGACGCACCATCTCGTCGATGTCGAGGCGGAGGTTCAGCGAGGAATAGCTCCCGTCCGGCAGCTTGACGACGCCGGGCAGCCGGACGTGGTCGACGCGCTCGGGGAAATCGAAACGCCCGGCGATCGGCGAGCCGGTGACGATCAGCGCCGAGCGGTCGGGGTCGTCATCGGTCAGCGTCATCGCCAGCGTGCGCGAGCGCCGGAGATGGCCGAGCCCGAACGTGTCGTGGCTGTAGAGCAGCGTGCGGTGCTCGCCTCCGCGACGGTTGATCGGTATGTGCCTGTTCATCGCGATCCCCGGGAGCCTCTCGCTCGCCTTCCCCAACGTCCGGCCCCCGCAGGTCCGGCGGAGCGCACCGTATCAGTGTGTGCGCGAAATCGGAAATCCCGGCAAGGCGTGGGTCGTTCAGCGCGGCGGCGGGGTCCGGGCTGTGGGAATCGGCACACTTTGCCGGGAGCCCCGTTGCAGCGGCGCTCAGCCTCTGTCAGGCGGCCCCTCACTAGACCATCATATTGGTCAAAGATTTCTTTCAGCGGATCAGGGCCTCTTGTGGCGGTTAACCAGGCGCCTGACATTCGAGGGTTGATTATGAAATTCTCTGTGAAAATAAATGATCGGTTTCTTTTGGGATCGGGAGTGGCCTTGGTCATTAACGACGCCGCGATGCAGATCCAGGACGAAGAATGGCGGAAAGCGGCGCTGCGTGAGCTTGGCACGGCGCACCTTATGACGAGCCTTCGTTGATGGGCATTCGTGCCCGACGGAATGTCCCGATTGAAGTGTGCCGAGCGGAAGGTTCGGGGGAGCCCGTCTCCCGCGAACCCCCGTTTCCCGCGAACCACGGAATGGCCGGCAAGTGACGCGAGCCTGAGGCACCAGTGCCGGACTTGCGGCAGCTTCACTGGCGTCCGCTCAGCGCCAGAGCCGACCTCGCGATCCGTCATCTGAGCGTCGCGTAGGTCCCGCTTCCTCCGCATCCCGGTCATCCATCGAGACGGGATTCCCTCCCTGCCAGAAGCGTGACTCAAGCTCGGCAGGGGCCTGCTCATGCTTTCCAAGGCGCATTCGAGTCCCGACCCTCGTTCCCGAAAGTCCAGCGAGGCCCATAGCGGCTGCCCTCCAGTCGAGCGCCGGGCGGACGCGCTCGGTCCTGGCCGGGATCGGCGCAGGGCAGTCGCGCTCGGGCGCGCGCTCGGGCGGCGCCAGCGTGCCGATGGCGCCGCTGAGCGACTCGGCGAGGCGCTCTCGCGTCGGTTGGCGGCGCGGTGGGCCTCGGCGGCAATCTCGCGCTCCCAGGCGGTGCTGGGGGCGACCACGAGCGATCGACTGTTTGTCCCGCCCGTTCCGCAGCACCTGCAGCCGGTCGAGGACCATCTCGTTTACACGCAGCTCGCTCGCCGCGGCGGTTTCTGCCGACGAGAGCTTCTGTCAGCGCCGGGTGCCTTCGGGCATGTCCTCAATGGCCGTTGACCTCAGCCCGGTCCTCCCGAATAAATGAGCCAACCACATTTGGATTTCGTTCTGCGACGGCCAGGGAAAACGCTGGATGGCTTCTGTCACGATCCGCAATGTGCGCAAGTCCTTCGGGACCGCCGAGGTGATCCATGGAGTGGACATAGACATTGCGGAGGGTGAGTTCGTCGTGCTCGTCGGTCCGTCGGGTTGCGGGAAGTCCACGCTGCTTCGGATGATTGCGGGCCTGGAATCGATCAGCGGGGGCGAGATCCTGATCGCCGACCGGGTCGTCAACCAACTGCCGCCCAAGGCGCGCGACATCGCGATGGTCTTCCAGAACTACGCGCTTTACCCGCACATGAAGGTCTACGAGAACATGTCCTTCAGCATGCGGCTGCGGGGCGCGCCGCAGGCCGAGATAGACAGCCGCGTGCGCGAGGCAGCCGAGATCCTGGGCCTCACGCCGCTGCTCGATCGTTACCCGCGCCAGCTTTCGGGCGGTCAGCGCCAGCGCGTCGCCATGGGGCGCGCGATCGTTCGGGACCCACAGGTCTTCCTGTTCGACGAGCCGCTGTCGAACCTCGACGCCAAGCTCCGCGTCGCCATGCGCGCCGAGATCAAGGCACTGCACCAGCGCGTCGGCGAAACGACCGTCTACGTCACGCATGACCAGATCGAGGCGATGACGATGGCCGACAAGATCGTCGTCATGCAGGCCGGCCGGGTCGAGCAGATGGGAGCGCCGCTTGAGCTCTACGATGCGCCGGACAACGTCTTTGTCGCCGGGTTCATCGGCTCGCCGGCGATGAACTTCCTCCGCGGGCGCGCGACGCGCAATGGCGTCGCCGCGGTGGTGACCCCGGAAGGCGAGACCATCCCGGCGCCCGACGTGCCGGGCTTCGAGGAGGGGCGGGAGGTGATCCTCGGCGTCCGCCCCGAGCACCTGACGCTGGCGCCCGGGGGCCAGGGCTTCGCCGCCCGCGTGATCGTCACCGAGCCGACCGGCTCGGAGGTGCAGGTGCTGGCGAAGCACGGCGACGACGACGTCGTCGCGCTGTTCCGCGAGCGTTTCCTGCCGGAGCCGGGCGCCGTCGTCCGCCTGGTTCCGGACCTTGCCCATGCGCACGTCTTCGACGCCGCGAGCGGGCAGGTGCTGCGGGCCTGACCGCCCGCCGGACGACGAAAGGAAAAGCCGGCGGCGTCCGGCGACAAGGGAGGAAGACCATGACCCTCAGGGGAATGACCATGAACAGGCGGTCGCTGCTCCGCGGCACGGCCGCCATCGGCGCCGCGGCGCTGGGTGCCGACCTGTTCGGCTGGGCGAAGGCCTGGGCGGCGACCGAGATGCAATTCAAGCCCGAGGAGGGCGCAAAGCTCCAGTTGCTGCGCTGGAAACGGTTCATCCAGGCCGAGGAGGACGCTTTCCTGAAGCTGGTCGCGGCCTTCAGCGATGCGACCGGCGTTCCGGTCGAGGTGCTGAGCGAGAGCCTGGACGACGTGCAGCCGAAGGCCTCGGTTGCAGCGAATGTCGGCTCGGGACCGGACATGTTCTGGGGCCTCTACTCGCTGCCCTTCCTGTTCCCGAACCAGGTCATGGACGTCTCCGACGTCGCCGACTACCTCGGCAACAAGTATGGCGGCTGGGTCGACTCGGCGGTCAAGTACGGCAAGTCCGGCGACAGGTGGATCGACATCCCGGTCGCCTACAACGCCAATCTCATCAACTACCGCAAGTCGGCGATGAAGGAGGCCGGGCTTCGACGAGATGCCGGAGGACACCGACGGCTTCCTCGAGCTGGTCAAGGGCCTGAACAAGATCGGCAAGCCCGCCGGCATGGCGCTCGGCCACGCCTCGGGCGACGGCAACGCCTGGGTGCACTGGGTGCTCTGGTCGCATGGCGGCACGCTGGTCGACGAGAACGACAAGGTCACCATCGTCTCGCCCGAGACCGAGGCGGCGCTGGAATACGCCAAGCAGCTCTACGAGAACTTCATACCCGGCACCGCGTCCTGGAACGACTCGTTCAACAACAAGGCGTTCCTGGCCGAGGAGGTCTGGCTGACCAACAACGGCGTCTCGATCTACGCGGCGGCCAAGAAGGGCGGCAACCCGCCCGCCGATGCCGACGAGGCCGCCAAGCAGGCGGCGCCGAAGATGGCGGCGATCGCCGAGGACATGAACCACTCGGTCTGGCCGATCGGGCCGGTCGGCAAGCCGACCGAGTTCCACATCTGCTACCCGCTGCTCGGCATGCAGTACACCAAGTACCCGAACGCGGTGAAGGCGTTCATGCAGTTCATGATGGAGAAGGAGAACTACGCGCCCTGGGCGGCGGCGGCGGTCGGCTACCTGACCCAGTCGCTGAACGCCTACAAGGACCTGCCGTTCTGGACCGAGGATCCGAAGATCACCCCGGCCCGGCTTGCCTCCGAGCGGACGCTGACCGCGGGCTACAAGGGCAGCGTCAACGAGGCTGCGGCGGCGGCGCTGGCCGACTTCATCGTCCTCGACATGATCGCCAACTACGTCTCGGGCCGCGACGACGCCGAGGGCGCCATGAAGAGGCCGAGCGGCAGGCCCAGCGGCTCTATCGCTGATCCGGGGCTGATTCGAGGCGGGGCCCGTCCGCCGGGCCCCGCCGCGCACCCGCTGACGGAGATCGCACCCGTGGCAGAGATCGGCCTGAACCGTGCCCGCAGCACCCCGCGCAGCAGCTATGCGTGGGAGCGGCTGATGATGAACCGGAACTGGCTGGGATTCTGGTTCATGATGCCGGCTGCGATCTTCCTGATCCTGTTCCTCGCCTACCCGCTCGGCTACGGCGTCTGGCTGTCGCTGACGGACGCCCGCATCGGCCGTCCGGGCGAGTGGGTCGGGCTCGAGAACTACCAGTGGTTGTGGGACGACGACGTCTTCTGGCTCAGCGTCTTCAACACCTTGCTCTACACCATCGTCGCCAGCACGATCAAATTCGCGGTCGGCCTCTATCTGGCGCTGCTTCTGAACAGGCACATGCGGTTCAAGGCGATCATCCGCGCGGTGGTGCTGATCCCGTTCATCGTGCCGACCGTGCTGTCGGCGATCGCCTTCTGGTGGATCTTCGACACGCAATTCTCGATCCTGACCTGGATGCTGCACAAGCTGCATTTCATCCCGCAGGACTACCAGATCAGCTGGCTTGGCAGCGCCAACGTGGCGCGCGCCTGCGTGATCTTCGCGAACATCTGGCGCGGCGTGCCGTTCGTCGCCATCACGCTGCTCGCCGGGCTGCAGACTGTGCCGGGCTCGCTCTACGAGGCGGCGACGATCGACGGCGCGACCCGATGGCAGCTGTTCAGGCACGTCACCTACCCGATGCTGACCCCGATCATCGCCGTGGTGATGACCTTCTCGGTCCTGTTCACCTTCACCGACTTCCAGCTGATCTGGGTGCTGACGCGCGGCGGCCCGTTCAACGCGACGCACCTGATGGCGACGCTCAGCTACCAGCGGGCGATCCTCGGGGGCTACCTCGGAGAGGGTGCGGCGATCTCGACCGCGATGATCCCCTTCCTGCTCACCGCCATCATGTTCTCGTGGTTCGGCCTGCAACGCCGCAAATGGCAGCACGGAGGCACCGATGACTGAGGCCGCGCAGTCCTCCGCCCATGGCGATCAGCGCGAGGGGATGCAGTATCTCGACACGCGGCTGAACCGCGCGGTGACGCTGTGGCTGCCGCTGGGCATCATCATGATCGTGCTGCTGTTCCCGTTCTACTGGATGGCGCTGACGTCGATAAAGCCGAACAACGAGCTGATCGACCTCGAGGGCACGAACCCGCTCTGGACGCTGCACCCGACCTTCCAGCACATCCGCATCCTGCTGTTCGAGACCGCCTATCCGACCTGGCTCTGGAACACGATGATGGTCGCGATCGGCTCGACCATCCTGTCGCTGATCGCCAGCGTGCTTGCCGCCTACGCGATTGTCCGGATCCGGTACCGGGGCGCGAACTGGGTGGGCGGCGCGATCTTTCTCGCCTATCTGGTGCCGCCGTCGATCCTGTTCATTCCGCTGGCCATGATCGTCACGCAGTACGGGCTGTTCGATTCGCCATTCTCGCTGATCCTGACCTACCCGACGATCCTGATCCCGTTCTCGACCTGGCTGCTGATGGGATATTTCAAGACAATCCCCTTCGAGCTGGAGGAGTGCGCCCTGATCGATGGCGCCAGCCGGTGGCAGATCCTGACCAAGATCATCCTGCCGCTGGCGATCCCCGGGCTGATCTCGGCCTTCATCTTCTGCTTCACGCTCTGCTGGAACGAGTTCATCTACGCGCTGACGTTCATCTCGTCGCCTGACAACAAGACGGTTCCGGTGGCGATCGTGACGAACTTCACCGACGGCGACATCTACCGCTGGGGCTCGATCATGGCCGGGGCGCTGATCGGCTCGCTGCCGCTGGTCGTCCTGTATGCCTTTTTCGTGGAGCACTACGTGGCGGCAATGACGGGCGCGGTGAAGGAGTGAGGGCTCGGAGCCGTGAGGGTTGGGCGCAAGACCTTGTCCGGCATCGAAATCCGGGTTGCTGCTGACGACAATCGGGAATGAGCAGAGACCCGCTTCGTGGGAGGTCTTCAGACGCCGGGGGCTTTCTGCCGCGCCGCGCCCGGCGGCGGTTGATCAGGTTCGTTCGGCGCCGCGAGCGTTCCCTATGGGCTGACGCGGGTCCCTTTTGCATCCGCGGCAGGGTAGAGCCTGCGGATCTGTGAAGCGAACCCGTTCTCTGGGTCGCCCGGGGCTGGAATTTCCACGCTTCATCGAGACGGCTGGCCGGCCGCGCAGCTCGGCACAAGCGGTCGTGAATGGAACAAGCATGGAGCAAGGGTGATAACCGCTTGACGGCCGCAGGGCGAAATTCTAAGGGGCACACGGCGCTAGGGGTGTAGCTCAGTTGGTAGAGCATCGGTCTCCAAAACCGAGGGTCGGGGGTTCGAGCCCCTCCGCCCCTGCCAGGAAAATCCACGGACAGAGTTGAAAACGCGCCGGGCTGCGCAGCGGGACGCAGCGGACGCGGGCGTCATCCGCGGGTTGGACGGCGGCGCCAAACGCTCGTTTACCTGTGGCGCGCGAACGCGCTAGGGTCAGGGCCATGTTGAGGATCTACAACCACCCCTCGTCGCACCGCCACGTGACTCCGCCCGGTCACCCGGAGCGTGTGGCGCGCATCCAGACGATCGACCGGCTGCTGCATTGTTCCCCCTACGATGCGCTCGAGCGCATCGAGGCGCCGGCGGCGACCGACACGCAGATCCTGCGCGCGCACGACCCGCGCTATCTGGAGCTGCTGCTGGAGACCGTGCCCGACGAGGGCTGGGTCAGCCTGGACCCCGACACGCACATGTGCCCGGACTCGATCGAGGCCGCCCGGCATGCCGCCGGGGCCAACGTCGCCGCCGTCGAGGCCGTGATGGCGGGCGAGGTCGGCGCCGCCTTCTGCGCCGTCCGCCCCTGCGGCCACCATGCCGAGCGGGCCCGCGCGATGGGCTTCTGCCTGTTCTCGAACATCGCCATTGGCGCGCTGCACGCGCTGGACGCGCTGGGGCTGGACCGCGTCGCCATCATGGATTTCGACGTCCACCACGGCAACGGCACGCAGGACATCTTCTGGAACGACGCCCGCGTCATGTTCGTCTCGACGCACCAGATGCCGCTGTTTCCCGGGACGGGGGCGGCCTCCGAGACCGGCGCCGGCAACATCGTCAACGTGCCGCTGGCGCCGATGACCGGCGGGCGCGAGATGCGCGAGGTGTTCGAGGAGAGGGTTCTGCCGGCGCTGCGCATCCACGAGCCGCAACTGGTGATGATCTCGGCCGGCTTCGACGCGCATCGCGACGACCCGCTGGCCAGCCTGAACTGGACGGCCAGCGATTTCCGCTGGGCGACCGAGCGCATCTGCGAGGTCGCGGCCGAGTGCTGCGACGGAAAACTGGTCTCGACGCTGGAAGGCGGCTACGACCTCGACGGGCTGGCCGAGGGCGTCGCGGCGCACCTGGACGTGCTGGACACCCATGCCCGGCAATGGGGAGCAGGATGAGCGACAAGAGCGACAACAGCCCCGGGGAAATCGCTGGGGACATCGCCGGGATGAGCTTCGAGCAGGCGCTGAAGGCGCTGGAAGGCGTCGTCGAGAGCCTGGAAGGCGGCCAGGTGCCACTGGAGCAGTCGATCGACCTCTACGAGCGCGGCGAGAAGCTGCGCAAGCACTGCGAGGACCGGCTGAAGGCGGCCGAGCTGCGCGTCGAGCGGATCGTCAGCGGCGCCGATGGCGAGGCGACCGGAACGGCGCCTCTGGAGGCTCCGTGACCGAATTCCGCGACCACCTGACGAGGGTGGCGGAGGAGGTCGAGGAGACGCTCGACCGCCTGCTGACGCCCCACGCGGACGGCCGCGACGGGCGCGACGGGCTGGCCCCCGGCGAGGCCCGGCTGTGGGAGGCGATGCGCTATGCGACGCTGGGCGGCGGCAAGCGGCTGCGCGCCTACCTGGCGGTCGAGGGCGCGGCCATGTTCGGCGTCGACCGGGCCGGCGCGCTGCGCGCCGGGGCTGCGGTCGAGTGCCTGCACGCCTACTCGCTGGTGCATGACGACCTGCCCGCGATGGACGACGACGACCTGCGCCGCGGCAAGCCGACGACGCACAAGGCGTTCGACAACGCGACGGCGATCCTGGCCGGCGATGCCTTGCAGACGCTGGCCTTCGAGATCCTCGCCGACCCCGCGACGCATCCCGACGGCGCCGTCAGGGCCGGGCTCTGCCTGGCGCTGGCGCGGGCCGCGGGTGCGCCCGGCATGGTCGGCGGCCAGATGGTCGACATCGCCGCCGAATCCGCGCCGGCGCCGTTCGACCTAGACACGATTACGCGATTGCAGGCGCTGAAGACCGGCGCGCTGATCCGCTTCGCGGCCGAGGCGGGCGGCATTCTGGGCGGCGACGCGGCGGGCCGCGCGGCCCTTGGCCGCTATGCCGGGCACCTGGGTCTTGCCTTCCAGATCCGCGACGATCTGCTGGACGTCGAGGGCGATCCGGCGGCGGTCGGCAAGGGACTGCAGAAGGACGCCAACGCCGGCAAGGCGACGTTCGTGTCGGAACTCGGCATCGACGGCGCGCGTAAGGCTGCGGGGGCAGAGGTGGAAGCCGCGATGGCGGCCCTTACCCCGTTCGGCCCGCTCGCGCGCCGGTTGCGCGAGGCAGCCGAATTTGCGATCCACCGCGTGAGTTAAGCCCTGAAGAGGCGCCCCCGAGAGGCATGATGTGACCAACACCCCGTCCGACCGCCCGCTGACGCCAACACTCGACCGCGTGCGGACGCCTGCCGATCTGCACCGGATGAGCGACGCCGAGCTGCGCCGCGTCGCCGACGAGCTGCGCGCCGAGACGATCTCGGCCGTCTCGGTCACGGGCGGGCACCTGGGCGCCGGGCTGGGCGTCGTCGAGCTCGCGGTGGCGATCCACGCCGTCTTCGACACGCCCTACGACAAGCTGATCTGGGACGTCGGCCACCAGTGCTACCCGCACAAGATCCTGACCGGCCGGCGCGACCGCATCCGCACGCTGCGCCAGGGCGGCGGCCTGTCCGGCTTCACCAAGCGCGCCGAGAGCGAGTACGACCCGTTCGGCGCGGCGCACTCCTCGACCTCGATCTCCTCGGCGCTCGGCTTTGCCACGGCGCGCGAGCTGGGCGCCGACACGGGCGACGCCATCGCCGTGATCGGCGACGGCGCGATGACGGCGGGCCTCGCCTACGAGGCGATGAACAATGCCGGCTGGCTGAACAATCGCCTGATCGTCATCCTGAACGACAACGACATGTCGATCGCGCCGCCGGTCGGCGCCATGTCGCGCTATCTCTCGCGGCTCTACGCGCAGGGGCCGCTGCAGGATCTCAAGTCGATCGCCAAGGGCATGATCGGCGGCGTGCCCGGCCCGCTGGGAGAGATGCTGCGCGAGGGCGCGCACCGCGCCGAGACGCTGATGAAGGGCGCCACCATCGGCGGCACGTTGTTCGAGGAGCTGGGCTTCGAGTATATCGGCCCCATCGACGGCCACGACATGAATTCGCTGCTGCCCGTGCTGCGCGCCGTCAAGGCGCATGCCCGCGGCCCCGTGCTGATCCACGCGCTGACCAAGAAGGGCAAGGGCTACCATCCGGCCGAGTCCTCGGACGACAAGTACCACGGCGTCAGCAAGTTCGACATCGTCACCGGCGCCCAGAAGAAGGGCAAATCGAACGCGCCCTCCTATACCAAGGTCTTCGCGCAGGCGCTGATCCGCGAGGCCGACGCCGACGACCGCATCGTCGCGATCAACGCCGCCATGCCGTCGGGCACCGGGCTTGACCTGTTCGAGAAGGCGCACCCGAAGCGCTGCTTCGACGTCGGGCTGGCCGAGCAACATGCAGTCTGCTTCTCTGCCGGGCTGGCGGCGGCGGGCATGAAGCCCTTCGCCGCGATCTACTCGACCTTCCTGCAGCGCGCCTACGACCAGGTGGTGCACGACGTCGCGATCCAGAAGCTGCCGGTGCGCTTTGCCATCGACCGGGCCGGGCTGGTCGGCGCCGACGGCCCGACCCATGCCGGCGCCTTCGACGTGACCTACCTCGCGTGCCTGCCGAACTTCGTCGTCATGGCGGCGGCGGACGAGGCCGAGCTTGTCCACATGGTCCGCACCGCCGTCGAGATCGACGACCGGCCCTGCTCGTTCCGCTACCCGCGCGGCGAGGGCATCGGCATCGAGATGCCCGAGCGTGGCGTGGCGCTGGAAATCGGCAAGGGGCGGATCGTCAAGGAAGGCACGAAGATCGCGCTCCTGTCCTTTGGCGGCCGGCTGCAGGAGTGCTTGCGCGCGGCCGAGGAGCTGGACGCCCGCGGCCTGCCCACCACCGTCGCCGACGCCCGGTTCGCAAAGCCGCTGGACCGCGACCTGATCCTGCGGCTGGCGCGCGAGCACCAGGCGCTGATCACCATCGAGGAAGGCGCGATCGGCGGCTTCGGCAGCCACGTCCTGCACCTGCTGGCCAACGAAGGCGCCCTCGACATGGGGCTCAAGGTCCGCCCGATGGTGCTGCCCGACAGCTTCATCGACCAGGACAGCCCGGCCAGGATGTACGAGACCGCCGGCCTCGATGCCGCGGGCATCGTCCGCACGGCGCTGGCCGCGCTCGGCCAGGCCGAGGCCGCGGCAAGGGCGTGACGCCGAGGCTCCGGGGCTGCGAAAAGCGCCGGAGTGCGCTTCGCTGGCCGTTGCGCCCGGCGGTGCCTCCGGTATAGTCAGCGTCAAACGCCCGTAGGGGCGGCCAGGAGGGGACAATGGCCCAGCACGATCACGACGACGACGACACGCACGCCCATCACGCGGCGCATGACCACGCGCAGCTGCCCTATGACGAGGCGCAGGTAACCCGCGAGATCACGGCCGACCGCGAGTGGATTTTCGAAAAGTTCATCAGCTTCAGCGCCTGGAACCTGGTGCTGATCTTCGCGATCCTCGCCTTTCTGGCGCTGACCCAGACCTGACGCCGCCGCCCCACGGCAGGCGCGGCCCGCGCCGTCAGCATCGCGCGCCGCCCGCCGCCACCTCGCGACGGGAGATCCCATGAAGATTGCCGTTCCCAAGGAAAGCCGGGAGCACGAGACGCGGGTCGCGGCCACGCCCGAGACGGTGAAGAAATTCGTCCGCGCCGGCGCGTCCGTCATCGTCGAGAAGGGCGCGGGTGATGCCGCGAGCATCCCCGACGCCGAGTTCGAGGCCGCCGGCGCAGCGCTGGCCGACAGCTTTGCGGCCACGCTGAAGAACGCCGACGTGGTCTTGAAGGTGCTCCGCCCGACACAGGCCGAGGTCAAGAGCTTCGCCAAGGGGCAGAAGCTGTTCTGCATCATGATGTCCCATGCCGAGCCGGAGATCCTCGACGAGCTGGCGGCGAAGGGCGTCGATGTCTTTGCCATGGAACTGATGCCGCGCATCAGCCGCGCTCAGTCGATGGACGTGCTGTCGAGCCAGGCGAACCTCGCCGGTTACAAGGCCGTGCTCGAGGCGGCGAACGCTTATGCAAAGGGCTTCCCGCAGATGATGACCGCGGCCGGCACCGTCGCGCCGGCCAAGGTCTTCGTCATGGGTGTCGGCGTGGCGGGGCTGCAGGCCATCGCGACCGCGCGGCGGCTGGGCTCCATCGTCACGGCGACCGACGTGCGTCCCGCGACCGAGGAGCAGGTCGCCTCGCTGGGCGCCAAGTTCATCGCCGTGAAGAACGAGGAGTTCGCCCAGGCGCAGACCGCCGGCGGCTACGCCAAGGAGATGTCCGACGACTACAAGCGCCAGCAGGCCGAGCTGGTCGCCGGCCACATCGCCAAGCAGGACATCGTCGTCACAACGGCGCTGATCCCCGGCCGCAAGGCGCCGGTGCTGGTGACGGCCGAGATGGTAGCCTCGATGAAGCCGGGCTCGATCCTGGTGGACCTCGCCTCCGAGCAGGGCGGCAATGTCGAGGGCACCGAGCACGGCAAGGCGGTCCGGGCCGACGGCGGCCAGATGATCCTCGGCTACGCCAACATGCCCGGCCGGCTGGCGGCGGACGCCTCGGCGCTGCTGGCGCGGAACCACTTCAACTTCCTCTCGCCCTTCCTGGGCGAGGGCGGGTCGCTGGCGCTGAACGACGACGACGAGCTGGTCAAGGGCATCCGCCTGACCCACGACGGCGCGGTCGTGCATCCGAACTATGCGAAGGGGGGCTGAGATGGCGACTCTCGACCAGATCCGGGACGCTGCCGGCCAGCTTTCCGACGCGGCCCGACACCTGGCGGAGTTGGCGCGCGAAGCCGAGCTCGCGGGTGCGGCGGCCGCGGGGACGCACGGGCTCGAACACGCGGCGCACGGCGCTGCCATCAGCCCGGTCGTCTTCCAGTTCTCGATCTTCCTGCTGGCCTGCTTCGTCGGCTACTACGTCGTCTGGTCCGTCACCCCGGCGCTGCACACGCCGCTGATGTCGGTGACGAACGCGATCTCGTCGGTGATCGTCGTCGGCGGGCTGATCGCGCTCGGCGCCGGCGCGCTCGAGGGCGGCACCGGGGCGACGCGCTTCTTCGGCTTCATCGCGGTGACGCTCGCCAGCGTCAACATCTTCGGCGGCTTCCTTGTCACCGAGCGCATGCTCGCGATGTACAAGAAGAAGGGATAGGCAATGGCCAACTTCGCGGCATTCGCCTACCTCGTCGCCGGCGTCCTGTTCATCCTGGCGCTGCGCGGCCTCAGCCACCCGACCACCAGCATCCAGGGCAACCGCTTCGGCATCATCGGCATGGTCATCGCCGTGCTGACGACGCTTTTCGTGTTCTCGCCGGACAGCGTCTGGGCCTGGCTGCTGCTGGTCGTCGCGGTAGCGATCGGCGCCGGCATCGGCGCGACCATCGCGAAGCGCATCCCGATGACGAAGATGCCGCAGCTGGTGGCGTTCTTCCACTCGCTGGTCGGCCTTGCCGCCGTCTTCGTCGCGGCCGGGGCGCTCTACTCGCCGCTGGCCTTCGGCATCGGCGTGCCGGGGGACATCGAGGCCGGCAGCTTCGTCGAGATGGGCGTCGGCGTCGCCATCGGCGCCATCACGTTCACCGGCTCGGTCATCGCCTTCGCCAAGCTGGACGGCCGCATGTCGGGCGCGCCGATCCTGCTGCCCTCGCGCCACCTGATCAACCTCGCCCTGGCGGTCGGCATCGTCCTGATGATCGTGCTTCTCATCGTCACCCAGTGGACCGGCTGGTTCTGGCTCGTGGCGCTGGCGGCGATGGCGCTGGGCGTGACGATCATCGTGCCGATCGGCGGCGCGGACATGCCGGTCGTGATCTCGATGCTGAACAGCTATTCCGGCTGGGCCGCGGCGGCGCTGGGCTTCACGCTGGGCAACACGGCGCTGATCATCACCGGCTCGCTGGTCGGCTCGTCGGGCGCGATCCTCAGCTACATCATGTGCCGCGGCATGAACCGGTCGTTCGTCAGCGTCATCCTCGGCGGCTTCGGCGGCGACGACGCGGCGACCTCGGCGGCGGGCGGCGGCGAGGACCGGCCGGTCAAGCGCGGCAGCGCGGACGACGCCGCCTTCATCATGCAGAACGCCGGCAGCGTGATCATCGTCCCCGGCTACGGCATGGCGGTCGCCCAGGCGCAGCACGCGCTGCGCGAGATGGCCGACAAGCTGAAGGAGCACGGGGTCGACGTGAAATACGCGATCCACCCGGTGGCGGGCCGCATGCCCGGCCACATGAACGTGCTGCTGGCCGAGGCGAACGTGCCCTATGACGAGGTGTTCGAGCTCGAGGACATCAACTCGGAATTCTCGCGCGCCGACGTCGCCTATGTCATCGGCGCCAACGACGTGACCAACCCGTCTGCCAAGACCGACCCCAAGTCGCCGATCGCCGGCATGCCGGTGCTGGATGTCGAGAAAGCCAAGACGGTGCTGTTCGTCAAGCGCTCGCTGGGATCGGGCTATGCCGGCATCGACAACCCGCTGTTCTTCATGGACCAGACCATGATGCTGCTGGGCGATGCCAAGAAGATGACCGAGGACATCGTCAAGGCGATGGAATAGCGGCCTCCGCGCCGCGAATTCTACCGGAATTCCGCCGCATTCGTCACCGACTGTCGCCCAGGCGACGGCAGGGAGGGTGCCATGCGGACATTCGGGCGGGTTCTCGCCAGTCTTGGTGTCGGACTGGCCGTGATCGGCGGTGTCGGGGCGCTCGCCATGATGCCCCGGCCGGTTCTGGACGACGCGGTCAACTATGTCGAGGAGCACCGCCAGGCGCTGCGCTCCCATTTGCCCGAGATACCGCCGATGCAGGACCTGATCGTCGGCACCTCGCAGTCGGACTGCGCGCAGGCGGGGACCGATCTCTCGCAAGATCCTGCCGCGGCAGATTCCGAAGGCTGCGCCGCGCCGGATGAAACCGCCGCGGCCGCCGAGGGCGGGCTTCTGACGCGATCCAGGGGAGCGTCGAGCCGGTTCCGCGCGCCGGCGTCCACCAAGGCGGCTGACGGCGCCAGCGGCATGGGCTCGGCTCCGGCGAACTGAACTATCGATCGGCTGCGGTGAGCGGGGAGCGCTCGGGCAGCTCGGCCGCAGTCAGCGGGACCGCCCGCCGGACTGCCGGCACCACTCCGCCGCGGTCCGGCCGGCCTTGACCGGCATCGGTTGCTGACGAACCGCCGCAGGCGCAAACCACCAGACGATCTTCCTCGCCGCCCGTCCCGGCGGCCCTGGCAGCGCCGTCTCCGCCCGGATCATCACATCGTTGCCTCGACGGGCAGAAATCGGTCGCTTAGCGTGGCGGGAAATCACTGCCGGGCAGGGGGCGACGTGCAGATTACTGATTACGTGGGCTGGTTCGCCGCAGGTCTGACCATGCTGACATATTCCCAGAAGACGATGCTGCCGCTCCGTCTGTCGGGGATTTCGGCAAACCTGTGCTTCATCGTCTGGTCGGTGAGCTCGGGGATCTATCCGACGCTCGCCCTTCATTCCGTCCTGCTGCCGTTGAACCTCTACCGACTGTTGCAGATTCTGCTCATGAAGCGCCGCGCGCGGGACGCGCGCACCGGCAAGCCGTTCTCCCTCGACTGGATCAGGCCGCTCGTCGAGACGGTCGTACTGCCGGACGGAAGCTACGTCTTCCGCAAGGGCGACCCGCCGGACAAGCTGTATTACGTCGCGTCCGGAACGGTCCGCTTCCCCGAGTTCGGCAAGCGCGCCGGGGCGGGGGAGATGTTCGGCGAAGTCGCCTTCTTCACGCAGCAGAGGGAACGCACCGGCTCGGCCGTCTGCGAGGGGCGCTGCGAATTGCTGGCGTTGGACGAGAGCGACTTCACGCGGCTGTTCCTGCAGAACCCGTCCTTCAACCTGCATGTCGCGCGCGTCATCGCCGCCCGCCTGGCGGACGATCCGGGAAGCGGCACCCCGTCGCGGCACGCCACCGGCACCGCCGGTTGAGGCCCCGCGCGCCCTTGCCGGCCCGGAGCAATCGGCGTGCCGTCGCCCCGCCCGGCGCCGGGATGCGCGGCACGCTCCCCGATCCTACTCGGCCGCCATGCGCCCGGCCTTGACGAGCATGGGCCGGAGATACTGGCCGGTGTAGCTGGCCTCGACCTCGGCGACGTCTTCTGGCGTGCCGGTCGCGACGATCTCGCCCGCCGCCGTCGCCGCCCTCGGGGCCGAGGTCGACGATCCAGTCCGCCGTCTTGATGACGTCGAGGTTGTGCTCGATGACGACGACGGTGTTGCCGCTCTCGACCAGCTCCTGCAGCACCTCCAGCAGCTTCTTGACGTCCTCGAAGTGCAGCCCCGTCGTCGGCTCGTCCAGGATGTAGAGCGTCCGCCCGGTGGCGCGCCGCGACAGCTCCTTCGACAGCTTGACGCGCTGCGCCTCGCCGCCCGACAGCGTCGTCGCCTGCTGGCCAATGCGGATATAGCCGAGCCCGACGCGCTGCAGCGTCTCCATCTTCTCGCGGATCATCGGGATCGCCTCGAAGAACTTCACGCCGTCCTCGACGGTCATGTCCAGCACCTCGGCGATCGACTTGCCGCGGTACTTCACCTCCAGCGTCTCGCGGTTGTAGCGCGCGCCCTTGCAGGTCTCGCAGGTGACGTAGACGTCGGGCAGGAAGTGCATCTCGATCTTGATGACGCCGTCGCCCTGGCAGGCCTCGCAGCGCCCGCCCTTGACGTTGAAGCTGAAGCGCCCGGGCTTGTAGCCGCGCGCCTTCGACTCGGGCAGGCCGGCGAACCAGTCGCGGATCGGCGTGAAGGCGCCGGTATAGGTGGCGGGGTTCGACCGTGGCGTCCGGCCGATCGGCGACTGGTCGATGTCGATGACCTTGTCGAGGTATTCCAGCCCCTTGATCGTGCGCGAGGGCGAGGGCTGCGTGCGCGCGCCGTTCAGCCGGTTGGCGGCGGTCTTGTAGAGCGTCTCGATGGTCAGCGTCGACTTGCCGCCGCCCGAGACGCCGGTGATGCACGAGAACGTCCCCAGCGGGATCTCGGCGGTGACGTCCTTCAGGTTGTTGCCCGAGGCGCCGTCGATGACCAGCCACTTGCCGTTGCCCTTGCGGCGCTTGCCCGGCACCGCGACCTCGCGCCGGCCGACAAGGTACTGCCCGGTGATCGAGTCCGGCGTCGCCGCGACCTCCTGCGGCGTGCCCTCGGCGATGACGTGGCCGCCATGGACGCCGGCGCCGAGGCCGATGTCGATGACGTGGTCGGCCTCGCGGATCGCCTCCTCGTCATGCTCGACGACGATGACGGTGTTCCCCTGGTCGCGCAGCCCGCGAAGGCTATCCAGCAACCGCCGGTTGTCGCGCTGGTGCAGGCCGATCGACGGCTCGTCCAGCACGTAGAGCACGCCCGTCAGGCCCGAGCCGATCTGCGACGCCAGCCGGATGCGCTGCGACTCGCCGCCCGACAGCGTGCCCGAATTGCGCGACAGCGTCAGGTAGTCGAGCCCGACATTGACCAGGAATCCGAGCCGCTCGCGGATCTCCTTGACGATGGCGGCGGCGATCTCGGCCTTCTGGCGCGAGAGCTTGCCCGGCGCCGCCTCGATCCAGGCCAGCGCCTCGCGGATCGACAGCTCGGTCACCAGGCCGATATGGTCGCCGGCGATCTTGACGGCCAGCGCCTCGGGGCGCAGCCGGTGGCCGCCGCAGGTGTGGCAGGGGCGGGCGCCCTGGTAGCGCTCGAACTCCTCGCGGATCCAGGCGCTGTCGGTCTCGCGATAGCGCCGCTCCATGTTCGGCAGCACGCCCTCGAAGGGCCGCTTGACGGTGTAGACGCGGCCGCCATCATCATAGCGGAACTTGATGACCTCCTCGCCCGAGCCGCGGAGCATGACCTCGCGCACCTGCCTCGGGCAGCTTCGACCACGGCGTCGCGTGCTTGAAGCCGTAATGCTCGGACAGGCCCTCGATCGTCTGGCGGAACCACGGCGTCTTCGACTTGGCCCAGGGCGCGATGGCGCCCTGCATCAGGCTCAGGCTTTCGTCCGGCACGATAAGCCGCTCGTCGAAGAACAGCTCGGCGCCCAGCCCGCCGCAGTCCGGGCAGGCGCCGAACGGCGCGTTGAACGAAAACAGCCGCGGCTCGATCTCGGGAATCGAAAATCCCGAGACCGGGCAGGCGAATTTCTCGCTGAACACCGTGCGCTCCGGCCTCGCCCTCGCCCTCGACCGGGGCGGTCTCGACGACGGCGATGCCGTCGGCCAGCCCCAGCGCGGTGGTAAAGCTGTCGGCCAGGCGCTGCTCGATGCCCTCCTTCACGACGATGCGGTCGACGACGACGTCGATGTCGTGGCGGAACTTCTTGTCCAGCGTGGGCGGCTCGTCCAGATCGTGAAACTCGCCGTTCACCTTGACGCGCTGGTAGCCCTGCTTGCGCAGGTCGGCGAATTCCTTCGCGTAGCTGCCCTTGCGGTCGCGGATGATCGGCGCCAGCAGGTGCAGCCGCGTGCCCTCGGGCATGGCCAGCACGCGGTCGACCATGTCGCTGACCTGCTGCGCCTCGATCGGCTGGCCGGTCGCCGGCGAGTAGGGCGTGCCGGCGCGGGCGAACAGCAGCCGCAGGTAGTCGTAGATCTCGGTGACGGTGCCGACGGTCGAGCGCGGGTTGCGCGACGTCGTCTTCTGCTCGATCGAGATCGCCGGCGACAGTCCCTCGATATGGTCGACGTCCGGCTTCTGCATCATCTGCAGGAACTGGCGCGCATAGGCCGACAGCGACTTCGACATAGCGCCGCTGCCCCTCGGCATAGATCGTGTCGAAGGCCAGCGAGGACTTGCCCGACCCGGACAGCCCCGTGATGACGGTCAGCGTGTCGCGCGGGATGTCGACATCGATGCCCTTGAGGTTGTGCTCTCGCGCGCCGCGCACGCGGATGAATTTCGCCTCGGCCATGCGGCCCCGCCTCCGTCTCGCAAGCTCCCTCATGTATACGCGCCGGGCCGGATTGCGAGTCGCCGGATTGTAAACAAACAGCGAACATTGCGCCAGCGGCGATATGACCCGTGGGCAGGTCGGTGGACAAGCTGTGGACAAGTCGGCGCGCGGCGCGCCCTCGGCGTCGCCACCAACCCCCGGCCGGCCCGACCTTCCGGGCGGCGGCTCAGCCGGGCGGCGCCGCGGTTTCCCAGCACAGCCGGCCCTCCGGGCCGGGCACCGGGTTGACCACCCGCCGCGAGTCGCCCAGCCGGATCGGCCCGGGCATCGCCGGCGGCGCTCCAGGCACCGAAAGCCGCGTGCAGACGCGAAAACGCCCGTCGCCCAGCACCTCGTAGCCATAGGGGGCGCCGGTCTCGGGATCGGTGATCGACGGCCGGCCCGATAGCCCGGCGCGCACCTCGCCCAGCGACCCCGGCAGGCGGCCGGCGAAGATGCGGTGCCGCTCGATGGCGTTGACCAGCTCGGTCATGTCGCGCACGCGGCGCTCGTCATAGCGTTCCAGCCGCGCCGTGCCCGGACCGCCGACCGTCACCAGGGCGACGACGACCGCCGCCGCCGCGACGGCAGCGATGCCGAGCGCCAGCGGCAGCCGGAGCGGCCCGGCGATCACTGCGTCCCGGCGATCACTGCGGCCCGGCCGTCCGCAGTTCGGCGCGGTAATAGCCGAAGACGGCGCTGGCGATCCCGGCCACCGTCAGCACCTTCAGCGCGAAGCGCAGCGTCAGTTCGCCGTCGAGCAGGTTGTAGATCGTCGTGACCAGCGCCCCGATCACGACCAGCGCTGCGAGAAACATCGTCATGTGGCCCAGCCACTGCCGCACCGGCGACTGCCGGCGCACCGGGTCGGCCGCCATCTCGCGCTCCATCTTCAGCGTCAGCCAGGTGTAGAGCGGCGCGCCGACCAGCAACGCCGCGACCGACCAGCGGATGGAATCGCCGCGCCCGCTCCAGCCCGGGCGCTCCAGCGGATCCGGCACGGCGATGTCGACCAGGTCGAAGACCAGCGCGCCCAGGTGCCAGGCGGTCAGGTAGAGCGCGGCAAAGAGCAGCAGGTACAGGAACGCCTCGCGCGCCGAGACCTGCTGGCGCGGGCGTGGCACGGCCAGCGTGCCGGGCACGTCGGCCCAGGCGTCCAGCGCCCGCGTCACCTGCGCCTCGTCCCAGCCGGCGGCGGCCAGGCCGTCGCGGATATCGGCCCGCGTCCGGCCGGCCTCGATCGCCCGGCGGACATAGTCGCGCAGTTCCTCGCTCTGGTTGGTCATCCCGTCCCTCCTGCCCTTCCAGATGGGCAGGCCGGTCGCGCCGTCGTGCAACCCCGTCGCGCAACCCGGCGCGCAACCCGGCGCCGCGCCCCGACTCGCATGACGGGCGTTGGCCGGCTCCCCGCGCATCGTCACTGGCCTGCCGCCCGGCCACGGTCTATCGTCCGGCCGAACGGGATTTGTGGAGGAAGTGATGGCGGGCAGCGTCAACAAGGTCATTCTCATCGGTAACCTGGGCGCTGACCCCGAAGTGCGCACGTTCCAGAACGGCGGGCAGGTCTGCAACCTGCGGATCGCCACCAGCGAGAACTGGCGCGACAAGCAGTCGGGCGAGCGCCGCGAGCGCACCGAGTGGCACAGCGTCGTGCTGCGCAGCGACGGCCTGATCAACGTAGCCCAGCGCTATCTGCGCAAGGGGTCGAAGGTCTACGTCGAGGGCAAGCTGCAGACCCGGAAATGGCAGGACCAGTCGGGCCAGGACCGCTACACCACCGAGATCACCGTCGGCGGCTTCGACGGCACGCTGACCATGCTGGACGGCCGGGGCGAAGGCGGCGGTAGCGGCGGCGGCGGGGATTTCGGCGGCGGTGCCGGCGGGGGCGGCGGCCAGCCCGATGGCGGGCGCGATTTCGGCGGCCCCTCGGGCGGCGGCATGGACGACGAGATCCCGTTCTGAGGCCCGTCGCCGGGCCGCACGCCGCGGCGGGGGCACGCGCTGGCGAACCGGGGCCGGAAACAGGGCCGCAAAGCCCTGTCCGGCGTCCGCCTCAGGTTGCCCCGGCGGCGCGCTGAGCTTATAGTCCCGGCGACCCTTTTCAGGCCCGTTTCGGGCCGGGAGCCATTCGCTTGAACGACGACGACCAGACCGGCGGACCGGCCGACGAGCCGGAGCGCCAGCCCCCCGAACGCCAGCCGCACGCCGGCCCGACCGTGACGGTCGAGGAGGAGATGCGGCGCAGCTATCTCGATTACGCGATGAGCGTGATCGTCAGCCGCGCCATCCCCGACCTGCGCGACGGGCTGAAGCCCGTGCACCGGCGCATCCTCTACACGATGCACGAGAACGGCGTCGTGCATAACCGGCCCTACAAGAAGTCGGCCGACACCGTCGGCACCGTGATGGGCCGCTACCACCCGCACGGCGACAGCGCGATCTACGACGCGCTGGTCCGCATGGCGCAGCCCTTCTCGATGTCGGCGCTGCTGATCGACGGGCAGGGCAATTTCGGCTCGATGGACGGCGATCCGCCGGCGGCCATGCGCTACACCGAGGCGCGGATGCAGCGCCTTGCCGAGACGATGACCGAGGATCTCGACAAGGAGACCGTCGACTTCGTCCCGAACTACGCCAACGACCGGCGCGAGCCGAGCGTCCTGCCGTCGCGATTCCCCAACCTGCTGGTCAATGGCGGGCAGGGCATCGCCGTCGGCATGGCGACGAACATCCCGCCGCACAATCTGGGCGAGGTCATCGACGCGACGCTGGCGCTGATCGACAATCCCGACCTCGACCTGTCGGACCTGATGGAGCACGTGCCGGCGCCCGACTTCCCGACGGGCGGCATCATCCTCGGCCGCTCGGGCGCGCTCAAGGCGTACATGACCGGCCGCGGCAGCGTCATCGTCCGCGCGAAAACCCATGTCGAGGAGATCCGCAAGGACCGCCTGGCCATCATCGTCGACGAGGTGCCCTACCAGGTCAACAAGGCGACCTTGCAGGAGCGCATCGCCGAGATCGCCCGCGAGAAGAAGGTCGAGGGCATCGCCCACGTCCAGGACGAATCCGACCGCCACGGCGTCCGCGTCGTCATCGAGCTGAAGCGCGACGCGACGCCCGACGTCGTGCTGAACCAGCTCTACCGATTCACCCAGCTCCAGACCTCGTTCGGCTGCAACATGCTGGCGCTGAACGGCGGCAAGCCCGAGACGCTGGACCTCAAGGCCTTCCTCGCTGCCTTCATCGCCTTCCGCGAGGAGACTGTCGCGCGCCGCACGGCCTTCCTGCTTCGCCGCGCGCGCGAGCGGGCGCACCTGTTGTGCGGCCTGGCGGTCGCCGTCGAGAACGTCGACGAGATCGTCCGCACGATCCGCTCCTCGGCCGACCCCGCCGAGGCGCGCGAACGGCTGAAGGAGCGCCGCTGGCCGGCGCAGGCGATCGCCGGCTACATCGCGCTGATCGACGATCCCAGCCACCGGATCAACGAGGACGGCACCTACTACCTGTCCGACGCGCAGGCCCGCGCCATCCTCGAGCTGCGCCTGCAGCGCCTGACCGCGATGGGCATCGCCGAGATCGGCGACGAGCTGAAGAAGCTGGCCGAGGAGATCAAGGACTACCTGGAAATCCTGCGCTCGCGCGAGCGGATCATGACGATCATCTCGGACGAGCTGCGTGCCATCCGCGAGCAGTTCGCGGTGCCGCGCCGCTCCGAGATCGTCGAGTACGAGGGCGACCTCGAGGACGAGGACCTGATCGAGCGCGAGGACATGGTCGTCACCGTCACGCATGGCGGCTACATCAAGCGCACGCCGCTGACCGAGTTCCGCATGCAGGGCCGAGGCGGCAAGGGCCTGGCCGGGATGGCGACCAAGGACGAGGACTTCGTCACCCGCCTGTTCGTCGCCAACACGCACACGCCGATCCTGATCTTCACGACCGACGGGCTGGTCTACAAGCTCAAGACCTGGCGCCTGCCGCTGGCCGGGCGCAACGCGCGCGGCAAGGCGATCGTCAACGTGCTGCCGGTCTCGGCCGGCGTCTCGATCGCCGACATGATGCCGGTCGACGTGCCCGAGGAGGATTGGGAGAGGCTGCAGATCTTCTTCGCGACCTCGGACGGGCACGTCCGGCGCAACCGGCTGTCGGACTTCACCAACGTCATGCGCAACGGCAAGATCGCCATGCGCCTCGAGGACGGCGGATCGCTGCGCCTGATCGGGGCGCGGATCTGCGACGAAGCGCACGACGTCATGCTGGTGACCGCGCTCGGCAAGGCGATCCGCTTCCCGACGACCGCCGTGCGCGTCTTCAAGGGCCGCGACTCGATGGGCGTGCGCGGCATCCGGCTGGCCGAGGGCGACGAGGTCGTCTCGATGGCCGTGATCCGCCATTTCGAGGCGAGTTCCGAGGAGCGCGTCGCCTACCTCAAGATGCGCCGCGCCGTCGCCGGCGCGATGATGGACGACCAGGCCGAGGACGCCGAGCCGCCCAGAGCAGGGCGACGAGGACGAGGAAAGCGTCGCCGACGTGGCGCTGGCCGAGGGCCGCTATCCCGAGATGTCGGCCGCCGAGGAGCTGATCCTGACGATCACCGAGCGGGGCCAGGGCAAGCTGTCGTCCAGCCACGACTACCCGGTGCGCGGCCGTGGCGGGCAGGGCGTGCAGGCCATCGACAAGGCGATGCGCGGCGGCCGCGTCGTCGCCGCGTTCCCGGTGAACGAGGACGACCAGATCATGCTGGTCACCGATGCCGGGGCCAGTCGATCCGCTGCGGCGTCTCGGGCATCTCGTTCCGCTCGCGCGGGGCCGGCGGCGTGCGCGTGCTGAATACCGCCGCCGACGAGACCGTCGTCTCGGTCGCCTGGATCGCCGAGCCGAGCGAGGAGGACGAGGCGGAGTAGGGCGGGGTTCCACCCCGCCGGTCCGTGCCCCACGCGGCGGCGCCGCCGCGCCGGCAGCCTCGCATAGGGCGGGGCTGCATCCCGCCGACTTCCGCCCCGCGCCGGCCTGACGGGCCGGCCGTCGGATTAGCGAGAAGTTAGCAAAGGATCATCGCCGAACGGGTTGGCGATCTGATTGCCGAAGTCGCGGGCTCGAGTTCCACCTGCCAAAGGCGGCATGCCGCCTCTGCCCCCGGGCCGCGCCGGGGGCGAAAAGGCGTCGCCCCGCCCGAGGGCACCAACGGCCGACCAAGGCGGCACGAACCGTGCCGGCCGGACCGCCCACCCCGGTCCCCGCCTCAGGCAAAGCCCCGGCGGACGTGGTTCGGGCGCGGCTCGCGGACCCAGCGCGTGCCGTCGAAGTGGATGCCGCACTCGGTCTTGTCCCGCCCGCGCCAGCGCCCGGCGCGCGGGTCCTCGCCCTCGGCGACGGGCGTCGTGCAGGGGGCGCAGCCGATCGACGGGTAGCCGCGGGCGATCAGCGGGTGGCGGGGCAGGTCGTGGCGCTGGAAGTAGTCGCGCACCTCCTCCGCCGACCAGCGCGCCAGCGGGTTGACCTTCAGGCGCGGCGCGGCGCCGCGCGCCGTCTCGACCTCGAAGAGCGGCAGGTCCGCGCGGGTCGCCGCCTGGTGGCGCTTGCGGCCGGTTATCGCCGCCGAGAAGCGTGCAAGCGCCCGGCGCAGCGGCAGCGTCTTGCGGATATGGCAGCAGCCGTCGGGGTTCTCGCCGTGCAGGTCGCCGCCCGGGTCCAGCATCTCGACATCCTGCGCGTCCGGCCGGATCAGCCGGACATCGCTCAGGCCGAACCGCGCCGCCAGCTCCTGCTGGTAGGCCAGCGTCTCGGGGAACAGCATCCCCGTCTCGAGGAACAGCACGGGCACGGCCCTGTCAATGCGGCTGACCATGTGCAGCAGCACGGCCGCATCGGCGCCGAAGGACGAGACCAGCGCGATCTCGCCCGGATACTCGCAGCCGATGACGTGCCCGAGCAGCGCCTCGGCGCTACTGTCGGCGTGGATGCGGTTCAGCACCTCGGCATTGCCGACGGGGCCGAGGCGGAGGGGCTTGCAGGGCATTGGCGGGTCTCCTGCGTCGCGTTCTGGACAGAAGGGGCGGCGGCTTGCGGAACGGTGCCCGGACCGCGTCAACGCCGTCTTGCTCGATATGAAAACGGAGCGTTATCAACGATATGACAGGCGTTGTGCCGTGCAGCCCCGGTCAGGTGCGCTCGCGCGCCTCGCGGCGCTGGTCCATGATCGAGGCGCGCACCGGGCGACCGCGCTGGTAGGCGAGCGTCACCTTCGAAAGCTGGGCGAGCCACTGCTCGACAGGCTGGCGCAGCGCGACCGTCTCCGGCACCTGCACCTCGTCGAAGCCGCAGGCCAGCAGGAAGGCGAACTGGTCGGCAATCACCGGCCCGCTGGCCCGCAGCGGGCCGCCGAACCCCTGCTCGCGCAGCACGGTGGCGATCGAGAAGCCGCGCCCGTCGGCGAAGGCCGGGAACTCGACCGAGATCAACCCCAGCCGGTCGAAATGCGGCGCCAGCTTCCTCGGGTCGGCGTGGTTGGGGATCTCGACGCCCAGTTCCAGATCCTCGGCCTTCAGCGCCTCGGCAAGACGGGCAACAGGCACCAGGGCCCGGCCCGAGGGCGGCAGCGGCTCGTGGTCGGCGATGCAGGGCCAGAGGTCCTCGATCTCGCCCAGGGCATCAAGCAGCATAGAGCGCCTCCTTGAACGGGGCCATGCCGACGCGGCGATAGGTCTGCAGGAAGGTCTCGCGGTCGCCGTCGCGCCGGGCCAGGTAGGTGTCGACGATCTTCTCGATGACGTCCGGCACCTCGTCATAGCCAAAGCCGGGGCCGGTGCGCTCGCCCAGCGCCGCCGTCCCGGTGGCGTCTCCGCCAAGCGTGATCTGGTAGGATTCGACCCCCGCCCGGTCGAGGCCGAGGATGCCGATATGGCCGACATGGTGGTGGCCGCAGGCGTTGATGCAGCCCGAGATCTTGATCGCCAGCGGCCCGATGGCGGCCTGCCGCTCCGGGTCGGCGAAGCGGGTCGAGATCGCTTGCGCCACCGGGATCGAGCGGGCGGTCGCCAGGGCGCAGTAGTCGAGGCCGGGGCAGGCGATGATGTCCGTCACCAGCCCCTTGTTCGGGGCATCCAGCCCGGCGGCGGCGAGACCGCGAAAGACGGTGTAGAGTTCGCCCAGCGCGACATGGGGCAGTACGATGTTCTGCTCGTGCGTGACGCGCAGCTCGTCCCGGCTGTGCCGCTCGGCGAGGTCCGCCATGACGCGCATCTGCTCGGCTGTCGCGTCGCCCGGCGCGCCGCCGATCGGCTTCAGCGAAACGGTCGCGGCGACATGGCCCGGCACGCGGTGGGGATAGGTGTTGCGCTCGACCCAGCGCGCAAAGGCGGGGTCGGCCTTCCGCGCCCGCTCGAAGGCGGCGTTCCTGGCCGGCTGCGGCTCCAGTGCCGGCGGCGCGAAATAGGCGGCGATGCGCTCCAGCTCCCCGGCCGGCGCCGCGACCGCCTCGCGGTCCATCGCGGCGTACTCCTCCTCGACCTGGCGGGCGTACTCGTCGATCCCGATCTCGTGCACCAGGATCTTGATGCGAGCCTTGAACTTGTTGTCCCGCCGCCCGTGCAGATTATACACCCGCAGGCAAGCCTCCAGGTACGGCAGCAGCTCGTCCCGGGGCAGGAAGTCGCGCAGCTCGTGCGCGATCATCGGCGTGCGCCCCATCCCGCCGCCGACCAGGATGCGATAGCCGGTCTCACCGTCCAGCTCGACGATCTGCACGCCGATGTCGTGCAGCTTCAGCGCGACGCGGTCCTCGCCCGAGCCGGTCACCGCGATCTTGAACTTGCGGCCGAGGAAGGTGAACTCGGGGTGCAGGCTCGACCACTGGCGGATCAGCTCGGCAGTGATGCGCGGGTCCTCGACCTCCTCGGGCGCGACGCCGGCGTAGGGGTCAGAGGTGACGTTGCGGATGCAGTTGCCGCTGGTCTGGATGGCATGCATCTCGACGGTCGCCAGCGCCTCCAGGATGTCGGGCACGTCCTTCAGCTTCGGCCAGTTGAACTGGATGTTCTGCCGCGTCGTGAAGTGGCCATAGCCCTTGTCCCAGGTCTCGGCGATCTCGGCCAGCTTGCGCATCTGGCGCGCGTCCAGCGTACCGTAGGGCACGGCGACCCGCAGCATGTAGGCGTGCAGCTGCAGATAGAGGCCGTTCATCAGCCGCAGCGGCTTGAACTCGTCCTCGGTCAGGCTGCCGTCCAGCCGGCGCGCGACCTGTGCGCGGAACTCGGCCGTGCGCTCGGCAACGAAGCGGTGATCGAACTCGTCGTAGCGGTACATGCGGGCGCTCCCGGTTGTGGGGTCGGCAGGCCCGCCGCCTCCCCCACGACCCTCCCGGAGTCGGTGGGCATGCCGGTCACGGCGGCGGCGCGGCGGTCACGGGCGGGGCGTCGCCCCGCCCTCGGTCGGGGGGCGCCTCAGGCGGCGACGCGGACCTCGGCGGCGGCGAGGCCGACCGGGATCGACGGCTCGCCGGCGGCGCGGATGCGCTCGCGGCGGAGCAGCGGCACCGGCCCGCCGGCCTCGAGCGCCACGTCGACCAGGTAGGGGCCGACGATCTCGTTGGCATCGACGAACCGATTGCCGAGCGCGGCCAGCTCGTCGGCCTGCTCGGGCGTCAGCGCGACCAGGGCCGCGTCGATGCGGCGCGACCAGCCCTCGGCGGCGAGGAAGACCGAATGGCCCTCGACCAGGTTGTTGGCGGTCAGGACGGCGGGGTTGAAAGCCTTGGCCATGGGGTTCTCCAGACGATTGCTCTCGTCCCGGATAAAATGCCACCAGCACGTGGGATACTCAAGGTTTTACATTTGAAATTGCTCTCACGGTTTATTTCACATCAAAGAGAAGCTAAACCATGCCGGTTGCCCGGGGCGGACGCCCGGGCTATCCCAGTGCCGTGAAAACGGGGTCAGAACGCTACGTCCGGCCCGTCCCATGTGCCCGCGAACTGCCCGGGGCACGGCCGCTGGGGGGCGGACCGTTCGGATTTCGCGAGGTCGAGGTGCTGGCGCGCGGCGCCGCGCCCGAGGTTCTGCCCGCCGACGCCGCGGCGGCGCTGTGGCCCGGTGCCGCCGAGCGTCTGGAGTGGGCGGCTGCGGGCCGCGCGCCGCTGGCGGGGCTCGCGGCGGATCGGCCGCTTGTCATGGGCGTGGTCAACGTGACGCCGGACAGCTTCTCCGATGGCGGGTGCTACCGGACGGCCGAGCGCGCCCTCGAGCACGCGCAGGCGCTGGTGCGCGCCGGGGCCGACATGCTGGACATCGGCGGCGAGTCGACGCGGCCAGGCTCGGACGCCATCCCCGAGGCGGAAGAGCTGGACCGCGTGCTGCCCGTCATCGAGGGGCTGGTGGCGGCGGGCTGCCCGGCGCCGATCTCGGTCGACACGCGCAAGGCCGCCGTCATGCGCGCGGCGCTGGCGGCGGGCGCGCGGATGGTCAACGACGTCTCGGCGCTGAGCTGGGACGCGGGCGCCGCCGAGGCCGCGTCCGGCGCCGGGGCGGTCTGCCTGATGCACGCGCTGGGCGACCCGAAGACGATGCAGGACAACCCCGTTTACGAAGACGTTCTGCTTGACGTGTATGACTGGCTGGATGCGCGAATCGCGGGGGCCGAGGCGGCCGGCATCGCGCGCTCGCGCATCATCGTCGATCCGGGCATCGGCTTCGGCAAGACGCTGGCGCACAACCTGGCGCTGCTGCGGCGGCTGTCGCTGTTCCGGACGCTGGGCTGCGCCGTGCTGCTGGGCGTCTCGCGCAAGGGATTCATCGGCCGGCTGTCGGGGCAGTCCGAGCCGGCACTCCGCGCGCCGGGCTCGATTGCCGCAGGGCTTGCAGGGCTGGCGCAAGGCGTGCAGATTCTGCGGGTGCACGATGTTGCGGAGACGGTGCAGGCGGTGCGCGTCTGGCAGGCTATCGCCGTGGGGCTGGAAGAGGGGATGTGATGCGCAAGCTGTTCGGCACCGATGGGGTGCGCGGGCGTGCCAACACGCACCCGATGACCGCGGACGTGGCGATGCGGCTGGGGCTCGCGGCGGGCGCGCGTTTCACCAATGGCGATCACCGGCACCGGGTCGTCATCGGCAAGGACACCCGGAAATCGGGCTACATGATCGAGAACGCGCTGGCGGCCGGCTTTCTGTCGGTCGGCATGGACGTGCACTTCCTGGGGCCGGTGCCGACGCCAGCCGTCGGGATGCTGACGCGGAGCCTGCGGGCGGATCTGGGGGTGATGGTCTCGGCAAGCCATAACCCCTTCGAGGACAACGGTATCAAGCTGTTCGGGCCCGACGGGTTCAAGCTGTCGGACGAGGACGAGTCGGCGATCGAGGCGCTGATGGACGGCGGACCGGCGCTGGTCGAGCCGGCCGAGATCGGCTCGGCGACGCGGCTGGACGACGGGCGCGGTCGGTATATCGAGTTCGCCAAGGCGAGCTTTCCGCGCCGGCAGACGCTGGACGGGCTGAAGATCGTCGTCGACTGCGCGAACGGCGCCGCCTATCGCACGGCGCCGCAGGTGCTGTGGGAGCTGGGCGCCGACGTCGTGCGCATCGGCACCAGCCCGGACGGCGAGAACATCAACCTCGGCTGCGGCTCGACCGACCCGGCGCTCTGCCAGAAGACGGTGGTCGACGAGGGCGCGCATCTCGGCATCGCGCTGGATGGCGACGCCGACCGGGTGCACATCATCGACGAGACGGGCCGCGTCATCGACGGCGACCAGATCATGGCACTGATCGCGACGCGCTGGGCGGCGGCCGGCAAGCTGGCCGGCAACACGCTGGTGGCAACGGTGATGTCGAACCTCGGCCTGGAAAAACTGCTTTCTGAACAAGGGATTGCGCTGAAGCGCACGAGCGTCGGCGACCGCTATGTCGTCGAGGAGATGCGGGCCAACGGCTACAATCTGGGCGGCGAGCAGTCGGGGCACATCATCCTGGCCGACCACGTCACGACGGGCGACGGGCTGCTGGCGGCGCTGCAGGTGCTGGAGGCGCTGGTCGAGGAGGGCAAGCCCGCCTCGGAGCTTTGCCGGCTGTTCGAGCCCCTGCCGCAGTTGCTGAAGAACGTCCGCTTCGACCCCTCGGCGCGGCCGCTGGAGGACGGCGCGGTGCGAGCGGCGATCGCCAGGGGAGAGCAGCGGCTGGGGCAGGGCGGCCGGCTGGTGATAAGGGCGAGCGGCACCGAGCCGATGATCCGCGTCATGGGCGAGGCCGGCGACGAGGCGCTGCTGCACGCCGTGATCGACGACATCTGCGGCGCGGTCGGCGCGGCCGCCGGTTGACCCCGTGGATGCGTGCTTGCACGCACCGCGGCTTCGACGGTGCGTGCATGCCCAGCGCGCCGGGAGGACCGACGCAACCGGATCGGCGGCGGGGCGCTGGCTGCACCGGCGCGGGAGCGACAGGCGGCACGCACGCCGGTGACGGCGCGTCGGTCCCGGGCCTGCGCATTCGGCAATCGGAATCAGTTCGGCAATCCATTTGGCGACGATCGTTGCTTAACTTGTCGCTAATGCGATGAGGCGAAATCACCGAGGGCAATCGTCCCTCCGGTGAGGGCGAGAATCCCACCCGGAGGGGGAGTCCTCCCCATTAAGGGGCTTTTCTGCCCGGTTCGGTGACAGCCGCGGCGGCTGCCGGAGACCTGCGTGTGGGGTCGTTCGGTCGCGGTCAGGCGGTGGCGGTCGCGGTGGCGGCGTCGTGCGTGGCGAGGGTCTTGCGGGCGCTGTCGCGGCCGGCCATCCGCTCGCGGTGCGCCTGGACCCTGGGGAAGCGGGACGGGTCGACGCTGTCGGCCTCCATCCAGCGCGAGACGGTGTAGAGGTAGGGATCGGCGACCGTGTACTGCTCGCCCATGACCCAGGGCCCCGCGAAGGCGTGGTCTTCGACGTAGGCGAAGCAGTCGCCGACGGACTGTGGCACCTTCTTCTTCATCGCCTCCCAGGCGGCCGGGTCGTCGGCCCAGCGATGGCCGCGCATCCGGTGCGCGTGGGCGACGTGCAGCGTGGCGCAGAGGTAGCAATTGAAGGCCTGCATCCGGGCGAAGTCGAACGGGTCGGTCGGCGCGAGGCGCGCCTGCGGGTGGGTCTGGGCGATGAAGGCCAGGATCGCCGGCGTCTCGGTCAGCCGGCCCTGCGGCGTCACCAGCGTCGGCACGCGGGCCTTGGGGTTGATCGCGGTGTAGGCGGCGCCCTTCTGCTCGTCGGCGGCAAAGTCGACGCGGGTCAGCCGGTGATCGGCGCCGGCGTCGTTCAGCGCGATCATCGAGGCGAGCGAGATGGTGTTGGGCGACCAGTAGAGCTCGAGCATGGTGTCCCCCTCGGGTGGCAGGCCAGCGTGGCGGGCCGGTTTGGTGGGCAGCCTAGCAGGTGCGCCGGAGCCGGCAAGCGGCTTGCATTGCGCTGAACCGCGCCGCGCTCCGCGACGACGGGCGGCTGGTGCGGATCGCCTTCCGGATCAGGCCCGGGGCGCGGATCGCCCGCGCGAAGTGATGGTTCGGCGGCTGACGCTCCCGGCCTTCTCCCCGGGAATCGTGGTGTCCGGGGCCGCGTCAGCGGCGATTGCCTCCTCGGCCCGCGTGGCGCTGAGATCGGCGTCGGCGGCCGATTGCACGCCGGCATGGAACGCCTTCTCGTAGGCGCGGCCGCGCTTGCGAACGAGATCCTGCATGAGCACCCGGACATGGGCCTGGGTGTACGTCTTTGCGACGCCGACCGGCTGGTGAGCGTCGGCCAGGATGTTGTTCACGCCGATCTGCAGGCGCTCCATCGTCGGGATCAGTCCCGTGGCACCGGCGGCGAGCGCGCCGCCGAGCGCCTTTCGGAAATACCCCTCGCCGTACAGCTCCGACCGGATGGTCATCGCGATTTCCCCCGCTTCTGCCGTGCCGGTTGGCAGGCGCACGGACTGCAGCATGGGCCAGGTGCGTGCCCGCAGAAGCTTCCCGCCGGTGGCTGACGGGGTCGCTTTCCCGGCCGTGCCCCTCGGGCTGGCGCCGATCGCGCCATCCTGGCAGGTGCGCGGGTCGGCGGCCAAGCGGCTTGCCCCTCCCGGCCCGCCACGGTAGAGGCCCGGGCGAAGATCGGAGCGAGCATGAGCAAGCCCAGGAAGACGCCGCGGCCGAAGGCCGAGACCCCGCGCGGCTTCAGCGACTATTTCGGCCACGAGGTGGTGGCGCGCCAGCGGATGCTGGACGCGATCTGCGGCGTCTATCGCGCCTATGGCTTCGACCCGCTGGAAACGCCGGCCGTCGAGACGGTCGAGGCGCTGGGAAAATTCCTGCCGGATGTCGACCGGCCGAACGAGGGCGTGTTTGCCTGGCAGGACGAGGACGAGACGTGGCTGGCGCTGCGCTATGACCTGACGGCGCCGCTGGCGCGCGTCTTTGCCCAGCACCGGCGCGAGCTGCCGAACCCCTATCGGCGCTACCAGGTCGGGCCGGTCTGGCGGAACGAGAAGCCGGGGCCGGGGCGGTTTCGCCAGTTCTACCAGTGCGACGCCGACACGGTGGGGACGCCGACGGTCGCCGCGGATGCCGAAATCTGCATGATGCTGGCCGACGCGCTGGAGGCGGTCGGGATAGCGCGCGGCGACTATGTCGTGCGGATCAACAACCGCAAGGTGCTGAACGGGGTGATGGAGGAGATCGGCCTGTGGTCTCCGGCCGACCCCGACGCGCGGGCGCACGAGCGCGGCGTCGTGCTGCGCGCCATCGACAAGCTGGACCGGCTGGGCGAGGACGGCGTGCGCCTGCTGCTGGGGCCGGGGCGCAAGGACGAGTTGGGCGACTTCACCAGGGGCGCCGGGCTGCCGGACGCGCAGGCCGACCTGGTGATGGGGTTCATGGCGGCGCGGCAGGATGCGGCGGCGGCGACCTGCGCGCGGCTGCGCGACCTGGTCGGCGGCTCGGCCACCGGCGCCGAGGGCGTGGACGAGCTGGAGACGATCGCCGGGCTGGTCGAGGCGCAGGGCTATGGCGACCGAATGGTGGTCGACCCCTCGGTCGTGCGCGGCCTCGGCTATTACACCGGGCCGGTCTACGAGGCCGAGCTGACCTTTCAGATTACCGACGAGGACGGGCGGCAGCGGCAGTTCGGCAGTGTCGCCGGCGGCGGGCGGTATGACGATCTGGTCAAGCGGTTTACCGGCGAGACCGTACCGGCGACCGGCATTTCCATCGGTGTCGACCGGCTTCTGGCGGCGCTGACGGCCATCGGGCGCGGCGGGGCCGAAGACGCCGCCGGGCCGGTGGTCATCCTGGCGATGGATCGGGCCGAGATGGCCGGCTACCAGACCATGTGCGCCGAGCTGCGCCGGGCGGGCATCCGGGCCGAGGTGTTCCTGGGCGGCGGCAACATGGCGAAGCAGCTGAAATATGCCGACCGGCGCGGCTCGCCGGTGGTCGTCATCGAGGGTGGCGACGAGCGGGCGGCCGGGCAGGTGACGCTGAAGGACCTGGCGCTGGGGGCGCGGCTGGCGGCCGAGATCGAGACGCACGAGGAGTGGAAGGCGCAGCCGGCGCAGGTGACGATCGCGCGCGCCGACCTGGTCGCCGAGGTCCGGCGGATGCTGGAGCGGGCCGCCCTGGCGGCTGCTGCCGGGTCGGCGGACGGGGCCGGCTGAGGTGCTGGGCAGGCCGCGGCAGGGCGAGGCGCTGGCGGCGCTTTCCGGCGCGCTGGGAACGCTGGAGCGGCTGTTCACGGAGGCCGGGCACGCGCCCGTCTCGGTGCCGCACCTGTTCCTGGGCGAGACGCTGCTGGACCTCTATGGCGAGGACTTGCGGGCGCGGGCCTTCCTGATCCCGGATGCCGAGCGGCACAACGAGCTGGCGCTGCGGCCGGATTTCACCGTGCCGGTGGCGCTGGCGCACGGGGCGGAGGGCTGGGAGCGGCAGGCGGCCTATGCCTACCAGGGGCCGGTGTTCCGGCGGCAGGATGCGGGGCTCGGCCGGCCGATCGAGTACCTGCAGGCCGGCGTCGAGCGGTTCGGCGATGCCGATCCGGTGGCGGCGGATGCGGGCGTCTTCGCGCTGCTCTGGCGCGGGCTGGCGGCGCTGGGGGTCAGCCCCGCGGTGACGATCGGCGACCTGTCCATTCCCTTCGCGCTGCTGGACGCGCTGGACATGCCGGCGGCGCGGCGGGCGGCGCTAAGGCGGCATTTCTGGCGGCCGGCGCGCTTCCAGGCGCTGGTGGCGCGCGCGTGCCGGCCGCCCGAGCCGAGCGAGGCGCGCAAGGTGCTGGTCGCTGCGGCCGCCGGGCCGACGCCGGCCGACAGCGTGGCGCAGCTGATGCTGGCGGCGGGCGAGCCGGTCGGCGCGCGCGGCGCCGACGAGATCCTCGACCGCGCCCGGCGGCTGGCGGCCGAGATCTCCGAGCCGCCGATGCCGGACGCGGATGCGCGGCTGATCGCCGACCTGCTGGCGGTGACGGGGCCGGCGCCGGAAGCGGCCGATCGGCTGCGTCGGCTGGCGCAGTCGGCCGGGGTCGCGCTGGGCCCGGCCGTCGATCGCTTCGAGGCGCGGCTGGGCGCGCTGGAGGCCGAGGGGATCGACACCGGCCGGCTGGCCTATGACGCGGCGTTCGGGCGGAACCTGGAGTACTATGACGGCTTCGTCTTCGAGATGCGCGCGCCTGGTGGCGCCGTGCATCCGCCGCTGGCCGGCGGCGGGCGCTATGACGCGATGACGGTGCGGCTGGGGGCCGGGCGGCGCGTGCCGGCGGTCGGCGGCATCATCCGGCCCGAGGCTGTGCTGATGGCGCTGTCGGCGGGCATTCGGCGGCGGGCGGGCCGGCGGGCGGGGCGGAGCGATGAGCGGGCTGGTGCTGGGGCTGCCCTCCAAGGGGCGACTGCAGGCGGACGCGGTCGGCTGGTTCGCCCGGCGCGGCATCGAGATCGCGCGCGAGGGGCACGAGCGCGAATACGCCGCCGCGGCGCGCGGGCTGGACGGGCTGGAGGTCGTCATGCTGGCCGCCGCCGAGGTGCCGCGCGAGCTGGCGGCGGGGCGCATCCACCTGGGCGTGACCGGCGAGGACCTGGTGCGCGAGCACTTGCCGGGCCACGAGGCCGAGGTGCGGATCATGGCGCCGATGGGCTTTGGCCATGCCGACCTGGTGGTCGCGGTGCCGGCCGCCTGGGTCGACGTCGAGACCATGCACGACCTGGACGAGGCGGCGCACGAGTTCCGCCGCCGGCACGGGCACAGGCTGCGGATCGCCACGAAATACCACACTTTGGCCCGCGCCTTCCTGCGGCGGTCGGGCGTTGCCGACTATCGCCTGGTCGACAGCCAGGGCGCAACCGAGGCGGGGCCGAAGAACCTGACCGCCGAGGCGATCATCGACATCACGACCTCGGGCGCGACGCTGCGGGCAAACCATTTGCGGCCGCTGGCCGACGGGCTGATCCTGCAGAGCCAGGCGATGCTGTGCGCCAGCCGCACCGCGCCGTGGGAGGGCGGGGCCGGCGAGGTGCTGGCGGCGCTGGAGGCGCGGCTGGCGGCCTGAGCGGGCGGTCCGGTTCGGTCCGGGGCTACTTCGCCAGGGCCAGCGCCGGGTCGTCCACCGACACCGGGTCGTGGACGATCTCCCAGGCGACGCCGTTCAGCGCGCGCTTGTGGCCGACCTCGAAGAGGGCCCGCATGTATTTCTGGTCGAAGAAGCCCTCCTCGGGGAAGTCGAACTCCGGCGGCACCGAGCTGCGCAGCAGACGCCAGCCGTCGCGCTTGGCCTGCTGCTCGACGGTGTCGGCATCGCCGAGCGCCAGCGCCTTGGTCAGCGTGAAGAGCGAGCGCTCGACGATGCGGAGCAGCGAGGGGTCGACCGGATGGTAGTCGGCCGCGAGCTTTGAGTTCCGCACGAGGTAGATGGTGCCCGGCGACATGCCCGGCACGTCCCCGACGATCTCCTTGGTGAGGTCGACATTCGTCGGGTAGACGAAGACCTGCTTGGTCACCGACCCGTCGACGTGCATCTCGTCATAGCGCTTGCCGTTGACCTCGACCGGCAAGAGCACGGGGGGGAATGCGCCGGGGATCGCCGCCGAGGCGATCATGATCTTCCGGATGATCTGGCGCTTCTGCGGGTAGCTCGACGCGGCGATGGCGCCGATGTCCCAGATCACCGGGCGCTCGGCGTCGAGATAGGTCGTGCCGATCCAGAGGCGGCGGCCCTTCCTGTGCTCCTCGGCGATGCGCTCGACCATTTCGGATGTCATGATCTTGTCGAAGGTGAGCTCGAGCGGGCGGGCGTCGGTGACACCCAGCGCATAGCCGAAGATCGCGCTGAAGATGTTGAACTGCACCATGCTGCCGGTATCGAGTTGCGTGAACAGCCGCTCGAGGTCCTTGTCGTAGTCCGGGCCGAGGAAGGCGAAGGGCGCGATCAGCGCCCCGACCGAGATGCCGGTGACCAGCCCGAACTCGGGCCGCTCGCCGCCCTTGTTCCAGCCGGAGCGCTCCGACCAGCCGTTCAGGAGCCCGGCGCCGTAGGCCCCGTCCGAGCCGCCCCCCGACAGCGCCAGGACGTCGAACTTGCCGCCGTTCGGCGGTACGCCCTCGTCACGGATGCGCTGGATGATCTGCTTGCGGATCGCCGCGAGCTGCTCGCTGGCGCTGGCCGGCGCGAGATCGCCCCAGAACCGGACCTCGACGTCACGCGGCATGTCCGGGATGTGCGCCAGGTCGAGGTTGTTCTTTTCCGGCGGCGGTGGCAGGCGTTCGCCCGTGCAGCCGGCGAGCGCGAGGGACAGGGCGACGAGGGGCACGAGGACGAGACGCAACATGACGGTCAGCTCCGGCTGGGACGAGTGGCGGCGCGGATGTCGCTGAGCGCGAAAGCGCCGAGGGCCAGCGACAGGAAAGCGTACGTCGCCATCGCGAGGACGACAATCGCGGCGAGGGCGAGGCCGGGCAACTCGGGGTGCCAGCGCTGGCCGAGTTCGGCCAGCGCCAGCGCCAGCGCGCCCATCACGCCGGCGGCGACCAGGATGCGCGGCAGGCGGCGGCGGAGCCGCGGGTCGGGCTCGAGACCGCCGAGCCGCCGCACGCCGCGCCAGAGGAGCACGAGGTTCAGCCAGCCCGCCAGCGTCGTGCCGAGCGCCGCCGAGACGAAGCCCAGGACCGGCGCCAGCCCGACCGCGACGCCGACATTGACCAGCATCGACAGCGCCGCATAGCGCAGCGGCGTCATCGTGTCCTCGCGCGCGAAGAAGGCGGGCTGCAGCACCTTCTGCATGACGAAGGCCGGCAGGCCGACGGCATAGACGGACAGCGCCAGCGCCGTGTTCGCGGTGTCGAGCGCATCGAAGGCGCCGCGCTCGTAGAGCACGCGGCAGATCAGCGCCGGGATCGCCACCAGAGCGACGGCGGAGGGCACGGTCAGGACCAGCGTGAACTCGGTCGCGCGGTTCATCGCCTCGCGCGTGCCGGCCATGTCGCCGGCGCGGAAGCGGCGCGACAGCTCGGGCAACAGGACGACGCCGATCGCGACGCCGACGACGCCGAGCGGCAGCTGGTAAAGCCGGTCCGCATAGGACAGCCACGCCACCGCGCCGTCGAAATAGCTGGCGACCTGGGTGCCGACGACGAGGTTGATCTGCACGACGCCGCCGGCCAGCACGGCCGGTACGCCGATGCGCACCAGCCGGCGCACCTCGGGCGTCAGCCGCGGGCGCTGGAGCCCCAGCGCCATGCCGATCCGCTGTGCCGCCCAGAGCACCAGCAGGAACTGGGCGATGCCGGCGACCAGCTCGGACCAGGTCAGCATCAGGCCGACGTCGAGGTCCTGCCACCAGGCCAGCAACATGGCGGCGATGAGCGCGATGTTCAGCAACGTCGGCGCGGCAGCGGCGGCGGCGAAGCGGCCGAACGAGTTCAGGACGCCCGAGTAGAGCGCGCATAGCGAGATGAAGAGGATGTAGGGGAAGCCGATCCGCGAGAACAGCACGGCCAGCTCGAAGGTCGGCCCGTCGAAGCCGCTGGCCAGCGCCACCACGAACCATGGCATGGCGATTTCCGCCAGCACCGTCAGGACGACCAGGGCGGCGAACAGGACCGACTGCGCCTCGCGCCCGAAGGCGCGGGCGGCGTCCTCTCCCTCGCCCTCGACCTTCTTGGCGAACATCGGCACGAAGGCCATGTTGAAGGCGCCCTCGGCGAAGAAGCGCCGGAACATGTTGGGCAGGCGGAAGGCGACGAAGAACGCCTCGGCGACCGGGCCGGCGCCCAGGAGGCCGGCGATCATCACGTCGCGGATGAAGCCGAGCAGCCGGCTGGCCATGGTCCAGCCGCCGACCGTCAGGAAGCTCATCAGCAGTCGGATCGGGCGGGAGGCGGCCGCGGTCGGCACGGTGTCAGCCAAGATCGTCGTCCCGCCCGGCGCCGGACGGGCGGCGCGCCGTGGCCTTCCCCGCCGTTGCCTTGCCCGCCGTGCCCTTGCCCGCCGTCGCCTTGCGCGTCGTGCCCTTGCCCGCCGTGGCCTTTCCCGCCGTGGCCTTTCCCGCCGTGGCCTTGCCCGCGGTGGCCTTGCGGGTCGTGCCCTCGCCCGCCGTAGCGTCGCCAGCCGTGGCCGTCGCCCGTCGCCCGTGCCGTCGCCCGCCGTGCCGTGAGCCGTGCCCGCGTCCGTGCCCTCGGCCGTGGTGCCCTCCGGCCGGCTGGTGCCCTCGACCGCCGCGGACAGCCGGCGCTCGATCTGGGCGAACTTGGATTTCGAGCGGATCTTCAGGCCGAACAGGTCCTTGACGTAGAAGACGTCCACGGCGTGCTCGCCATAGGTGGCGATGATCGCCGTGAAGATGTTGATGTTCAGATCCGCCAGAGCGCGGGCCAGCACGTTCAGCAGGCCCAGCCGGTCGCGGGCGTTGACCTCGATGACGGTGTAGAGGTCGGAGGCGTCGTTGTCGAAGACGATGCGCGTCGGCACGGTGAAGGTGCGCTCGCGCCGGCGCGGCTTGTGGCGCTCCTCGAGGGCCTTGCGGGGGACCACCTTGCCGAGCGTGCGCTCGATGGTCTGGCGCAGCCGCGGCAGGCGATCGGTCTCGAACGGGTGGCCGTCGCCGTCCTGGATCCAGAACACCGAGGTCGCCATGCCGTCATTGGTCGTGTAGCTGCGCGCGTCGACCACGTCGGCGCCGGCCAGCGCAATGGCGCCCGCCATGCGGCTGAACAGGCCCGGATGGTCGCCCATGTAGAGGCACGCCTTGGTGACGCCGCGCTCCTCGTCCTGCAGGAAGCGCGAGGCCATGTGCCCGGGCGCGGTCTCGCGCGCCAGCTCGGCGAAGAGCGCGTGCGTCTCGGTGTCGAGGCCCAGCCAGAAATGCGCGTAGTGGCGGGCGATCTCGGCCTCGCGGTCCTCGGCCGGCCAGTCGGCCAGGCGTTCGGCCATCGCAGTGCGCGCCGCGTCGATGCGCTGGCGCCGGCTCTCCTCGCCGGCGCCGCCGGTCAGCACGTCGCGGGCGTCCCAGTAGAGCTCGCGCAGCAGCTGCGCCTTCCAGTTGTTCCAGACGCCCGGGCCGACGCCGCGGATGTCGCAGACGGTCAGCACCAGCAGGAGCCGCAGGCGCTGCGGGCTCTGCACCTGCTTGGCGAAGTCGGAGACGGTGCGCGGGTCGGAGATGTCGCGCTTCTGCGCCGTGTCGGACATCACCAGGTGGTGGCGCACCAGCCAGGTGACGGTCTCGGTCTCGGCCTCGGTCAGGCCGAGCCGGGGGCAGAGCCGCTCGGCGATCTCGGCGCCGAGCTGCGAGTGGTCGCGCGATGTCGCCCTTGCCGATGTCGTGCAGCAGCAGCGCGACGTGGAGCACGCGGCGGTTGACGTCGGCCTTCAGGATCTCGGTGGCGACCGGGTGGGCCTCCTCGGCCTCGAGCCGCTCGATCTGGTTCAGCACGCCGATGGTGCGGATGATGTGCTCGTCCACCGTGTAGTGATGGTACATGTTGAACTGCATCATCGCGACGATGCGGCCGAATTCCGGAATGAACCGGCCCAGCACCTCGGTTTCGTTCATCAGCCGCAGCACCCATTCCGAGTGCTTGCGGTCGCAGAGCATCTCCATGAAGAGCGCGTTTGCGTCGGGGTTCTCGCGCATCGCGTCGTCGATCAGGTCGAGGCTCTGCGTGACCAGCCGCATGGCCGCCGGGTGGATGCGCGCATCGGTGCGGGCCGCCTCGCGGAAGAGGCGCAGGATGTTGATCGGGTCGTCGCGGAAGACCGTGTCGTCGCGCACGGTCAGGCGGCCACCCTCCACGGTGAAGGGCTGGGCGTTGCCGGCGCGGGGCGATCGGAAGCTCATGGCCTGCAGAAGCATCGAAAGCGCCGGCGCCCGCTTGGCGTGCTGCGCCTCGAGCGCCGCCGAGAAGATGCGGGTGTGCTCGCCGACAGCCTTGGCGTGCCGGAAGTAGTCGTGCATGAAGTGCTCGACGGCCATCCGGCCGTCATGGCCGGCGTAGCGCATGCGGGCCGCGATCTCGACCTGGCGGTCGAATGTCAGCTGCTCCTGGGCGCGGCCGGCAAGGTCGTGCAGGTGGCAGCGCACGGCCCAGATGAACTTGGCGGCGTCGGCGAAGCGGCGCACCTCGTCGTGCTCGAACACCCCCATCTCGACCAGATCCCAGGCCGTGCGGGTGCGGTAGAGGTAGCGCGAGATCCAGTGCAGGGTCTGCAGGTCGCGCAGGCCCCCCTTGGATTCCTTGACGTTCGGCTCCAGCAGGTAGCGCGATCCGCCGTGGCGCTCGTGCCGCGCCTCGCGCTCGGCCATCTTGGCCTCGACGAACTGCGGGCCGGTCTTGAGGAAGAGCTCGGTCCACAGCCGCTCGTCGGCCTCGGCGAAAAGCGCGCGGTCGCCGAAGATCAAGCGCTGCTCGAGCAGCGCCGTGCGCACTGTCATGTCGCGGCGAGCATAGCGCAGGCAGTCGTCGATCGAGCGCACCGAGTATCCGACGGTCAGCTTGAGGTCGAGCAGGAGGAAGTAGACGGTCTCGAAGACGTTCTGCGTCCACGGCGTCTCGCGGTACGGCATCAGGAACATCAGGTCGACGTCGGAGGAGGGCGCCATCTCGCCCCGGCCGTAGCCGCCGACCGCGACGATGGTCAGCCGCTCCGCCTTGGTGCGCACCGGGTTGTGGTGGAGATGCGCGATGGCGAGGTGTGCGGCGGCGGCGACGACGACATCGGTCAGGTGCGCGTAGGAGCGCGCGGCGCGCAGCCCGGCGCGCGGCTGGTCGAGGAAGGCGGCGCGGATGCGCTCGCGGCCGGACTCCAGCGTCCCGGCGATCAGCGCGAAAGCGCCGGCGCGCAGCGCGTCATGGTCGGTGCCGGCGGCTGCCAGGCGGTCGATGGCCGCGATGAGCGCGCCGGAATCGGCCAGGCGCGCCGGGTCGTCGAGCAGGTGTGCCAGCCCGGCGAAGGTGCGTCCGGGTGTCGGTTGTCCCGCCGCCGGCTGTCCCGGTGTGAGCGGCCCTGCGGTGCGGTCGGCCGAGCCGTCCTTCGCCGTCTCGTGCTCTGCCGTCTCGTGCTCTGCCGTCCCGTGCTCCGCCATGGCGTGCCCCGGCCTCTTCGGCCTTCTCTTCGGCCCCGGCGTGCCTCGCGACGGCGCCCGGCGGGTCGTGCCCGTCAGGATCCGGCCCCGAAGGCGGTCGGCGTCGGGTCGATTACCTGGAACGCGTTCTCGCCGACCTCGAGGATCGCCATGCCGCGCTCGCCCCGGCCGTCCTGCAGGAAGCGGATCGGCCCGACGGCCCCGCGGAAGCCCTGCGCGCGCGTGATCGCCTCGCGGCTGAACGGCTCGGCCCCGGTGCGACGGGCCTCGACGAGCAGCTGCTCGGCGATCTGCACGGCGTCGTAGCCGAGGAAGGCGAGCTGCGGCGGCACCGAGCCGTAGCGGCCTCGGTAGCGCTCGACAAAGGCGCGGAGCGCGCCCGGGTCGCTGGAGGGGAACCAGCCGCCGACCAGCTCGGGCGATTCGAGCGTCGTGCGCGAGTCCCACTCGCCGAGGCCGAGGAACTTGTGGTCGGGCGCGCCGGCGCCCTGCTCGGTCAGGAGCGAGGCGACGTATTGCAGGCCCTGGCCGGATTCCGGGATCAGCAGCGCGCGGGCGCCGTTCTGGCGCACCTGGGCGGCGAACTCGTTCGCGGCCGGCGGGATGCCCTCGGCCGTGCGCGGGTACGAGGTGCGGACCACCAGGTTGCCGCCGGCGATCGACTCGGCGCCGGCCAGCGCGACGCGGCCGTAATCGGTCTCGGGATAGAGGATGCCGAAGCTGTCGTAGCCGCGCGAGCGGGCGAAGCTGGTGACGCGGCGCGCCGCCATGTCGGGCAGGAAGCCGGTTAGGAAGACCGGGCCGCCGGCGACCGAGCTGTCGGTCGAGAACGACAGGACGTTGAGGTTGGCGCCCGAGGCTGTGCGGGCGACGGCGCCCGTGCTGCTGCTGAAGAGCGGCCCCAGGATCAGTTTGGCGCCCTCTCCGGCCGCCTGGCTGGCAGCCGCGGCGGCGCGGCCGGGGTCGCCGCCGGTGTCGTAGACGCGGAGCGTCAGCATCGGGTCGTTGACCTCGGCCTGCGCCATGCGCGCGGCGTTGACGATCGCCTGACCGAGTTGCGCGGCGCCCGGGTTGGCGGCGGTCGACGGCGCCAGCAGCGCCACCGTGACCGGCTGCGCCACGTTGTGCGTCGGCGCGCGCCGCGCATCTGGCAGGCGCGCCTCGCGCGGGTTATGGACGGGGGCGCAGGCCGACAGGGCGACGCCGAGGAAAAGCGCGCTGAGCGCGGTCAACCGGGACAGGCGGGGCATGGTATCCTCTCGCTCAACTTCTAGGCACCCGACCCCCTCCGCCGGACGAATACGGCGGACGGTATGAGGGGCAGCCATGAAAGTAAACGGCGCCGGACGGGCGGCGTTCCGGCCGGGCGGGCGACTGTAGCGCCCCCGCCACGCGAGACGGCGGACGCGGCGGCGCTGGCTCCGGGCCTCTACCTCGTGGCGACGCCGATCGGCAATGCCGCCGACATCACGCTGCGCGCGCTCGACGTGCTGGCGCGCGCCGACGCGCTGGCCTGCGAGGACACGCGCCGGACGCGCGTGCTGCTCGAGATGCACGGGGTGGCGGCCGGCGGCACGGCGGGCGCGCGGCCGGTGGTGTCGTATCACGACCGCAACGGCGCCGCGCGGCGGCCGCAGATCATGGGCTGGCTGGCCGAGGGGATGAGCGTCGCCTATGCCTCGGACGCCGGCACGCCGCTGGTCTCGGACCCGGGCTACCGGCTGGTCGAGGCGGCTCGCGAGGCGGGGCACGCGGTGCACGCGGTGCCGGGTGCGTCGGCGCTGCTGGCGGCGCTGTCGGTGGCGGGGCTGCCAACCGACCGGTTCCTCTTCCTCGGCTTCCTGCCGCCGCGGACCGGGGCGCGCCGCCGCGCGCTGGCCGAGCTGGCCGGCCTGCGCGCCACGCTGGTCGCCTTCGAGTTGCCGCACCGGCTGGCGGCAACGCTGGCGGACATGGCCGAGGTTCTGGGTGAAGGCCGGCCCGGCGCGGTGGCGCGCGAGCTGACCAAGCGCTTCGAGGAGGTGCGGCGGGATACTCTTGGCGCGCTGGCCGCGCATTATGCCGATGCGGGCGCGCCAAAGGGGGAGATCGTGGTGCTGGCCGGACCGCCGGAGGCGGAGACGCGCGCGACTGGCGAGGAAGATCTGGACGAGGCGCTGACGCGCGCGATGCGGACCCAGTCGCTGAAGCAGGCCGTGCAGAGCGTCGCCGAGGCGCTGGGACTGCCGCGGCGGGAGGTCTATGCCCGGGCGCTGGAAATTTCCGGGCGGTGAGGGGTGTTAATGAAAAATTAGGGGTAAATGGAGAACGTGGCAGGACGGTCTGCGACGTGCGGGGGAGAGAGATGTATCACGGCAGGATCAACCGACACGAGGCGGCGCCGGCGCCCATGCCTGCCGGGATCGTCACGCAGCGACAGAGGCGCGGCCGGCAGAACTGGCACAGCGGCGTCGCCGCCGAGGAATGCGCCGCACGGCACTATGAGGGCAGGGGCGGCACCGTTCGCGCCCGGAGGCTGCGCACACCGGAGGGCGAGATCGATCTGGTCGTGGAACAGGACGGCGTCCTCGTCTTCGTCGAGGTCAAGCGGCGGGCCGGCCGGCTCGTCGATTCGCCGGTCTCGCGCCGCCAGTGGCAACGCTTGGAGAATGCGGCACTTCATTATATGATGGACGTCCAGAACGAGACGGGCGTCCAGCCGTACTGCCGCTTCGACGTTGCCCTTGCCGGGCCCGACGGGCGGCTTCGGATCATCGAGAACGCCCGCAGCTTCGAGCACTGAGGCAGGCAGGCGGAGACGAGGATGATCAGGAAAGCGGCATGGATTCCGCCGGCGCTTTGCGCGCTGGCGTTGTCCGGGTGCGGGCCGGCATTGCTGGCCGGGACCGGCGTGGTGGTGACCCGCTCGGTGATGGAAGAGCGCTCGACCATGGATGCGTTGCAGGACGCCGAGGTCAAGGTCAGCCTGGAGAACAGGCTGTTGAACGAGTTCGGCAGCCTGTTCGGCGACGTCTCGACCGATGTCACCGAGGGGCGGGTGCTGCTGACGGGCTCGGTTCCGACGCGCGAGGAGAAGGTCGCGGCGACGCGGATCGCCTGGGAGACGCCGGGCGTGAAGGCGGTGACGGACGAGCTGACCGTCGCGGAGGATGCCGGCGCCATGGCCTATCTCGAGGACGCCTGGATCTCGAACCGGCTGCGGCTGGCGCTGCTGACGGACCGCAAGGTGAGCTCGGTCAACTACAATGTCGAGACCATGGACAAGGTGGTGCACCTGACGGGGCTTGCGCGCTCGCGGGGCGAGCTGCAGCGGGTGATCGACCGCGCTGCCAGCACGCCGGGGGTTGTCAGGGTGGTCAGCCATGTGCTGACGATCGACGACCCGCGTCGCCAGGTTGCCAAAGCCGGAGCGCCCGCGGCGAGCTGAGCCGTATCCGGAGGCACCTGAATGCTTGTCGCCATCCAGATGGACCCGATCGGGTCCGTCGACATCCGCGCCGACTCGACGTTCCGCCTGGCGCTCGAGGCGCAGGCGCGCGGGCACAGGCTGTTCTACTACCTGGTGCCGGACCTCGCCTGGCGCGACGGGCGGCTGGTGGCGGCGGGCCACGACCTGACGGTGAAGCCGGTGCAGGGGCAGCACGCCGAGCTGGGCGAGCGGCGAGTGCTGGACCTGGCCGAGGCGGACGTCGTCCTGCTGCGCCAGGACCCGCCCTTCGACATGGCCTACATCACCAACACGCACCTGCTGGAGATGATCCATCCCGAGACGCTGGTGGTGAACGACCCGGCCTGGGTGCGCAACTCGCCCGAGAAGGTGATGGTGCTGGAATTCCGCGACCTGATGCCGCCGACCATGGTGGCGCGCTCGCTGCAGGCGATCCGCGACTTCCGCGCCGAGCATGGCGACATCATCGTCAAGCCGCTCTACGGCAACGGGGGTGCGGGCGTCTTCCGGCTGCCGGAGGCGGATTCCAACCTCGCCGCGCTGCACGAACTGTTCAGCCAGATCAGCCGCGAGCCGATGATGGTGCAGAAGTTCGTCCCCGACGTCGCGAAGGGCGACAAGCGCATCATCCTGGTCGACGGCGAGCCGGTCGGCGCCATCAACCGCGTGCCGCAGGCCGGCGAGACCCGCTCGAACATGCATGTCGGCGGCCGGGCCGAGAAGGTGGCGATGACCGAGCGCGACCTGGAGATCTGCGCGCGGCTGGGGCCGACGCTGCGCGAGCGCGGGCTGGTCTTCACCGGCATCGACGTGATCGGGCGCTGGCTGACCGAGATCAACGTCACCTCGCCGACCGGCATCCAGGAACTGGAGCGCTTCGACGGGGTGAATGTCGCCGCGCTGATCTGGGACGCGATCGAGCGCCGGCGCGGGGGCTGACGGCGGTGGGGCTGCGTCTCGGCCTCGTCAACCTCTACCTGCGGCTGGTCATGAAGACGGCGCTGCGCCGGATGAAGGAGCCGGCCGAGATGCGCCGGCAGTTCGAGCGCCGCGCCGCGCGGTTCTTCAGGGCCCCGGAGGGCTCGAATTTCGTCGCCGCCCGGATCCGCCGGCCCGACAACGACGGCGGGATCGAGGCGCTGTGGGCGAGCCGGGGCCGGCCTGACCGGCGCAAGGTGATCCTCTATCTGCATGGCGGCGCCTTCCTGGCCGGGTCGATCTCGACGCACAGGCACCTCGGCGCGGCGCTGGCCGGGGCGGCGGGCGTGCGGCTGCTGCTGCCGGAGTACCGGCTGGCGCCGGAGCACCGCTTTCCGGCGGCGCTGGACGATGCCGTTGTCGTCTACGAGCACCTGCTGGAATCCGGCTATGGCGCGGCGCAGATCGCGCTGGCGGGGGATTCGGCGGGTGGCGGGCTGGTGTTTGCCCTGCTGCTGCGGCTGGCCGCGGAGGGGCGGCCGCTGCCGGCCTGCGCCGTCGGCTTTTCGCCTTGGGTCGACATGACCGGCCGGCAGCCGAGCCTGCAGCGCAACGCCCAGAGCGACGTGCTGCTGCCGGCGCGGCGGATGCCCGAAGTCGTCGACCATTACCTGGGCGACAATGACCCGAAGGACCCGCTGGCCTCGCCGGTCTTCGGCGACTGGCGCGACCCGCCGCCGGCGCTGGTGATGGCGAGCCGGAGCGAGATCCTGCTGGACGACGCGGTTGCGCTGGCCGAGGCCCTGCGCCGTGGCGGCGGGGACGTGCGATTGGAGCTCTGGCGCGGCGTGCCGCACGCGTGGCCGCTGTTCGCCGGGGTGCTGGCCGAGGCCGATGCCGCTGTGGCGCATGCCGGGGAATTCATCGCCCGACACCTGGCGGTGGAGGGGGACGGGGCGGAGACCGATCCGGATTTCTGACACGGCGGCGATGTGCGCGCGGGCAGGGATCGCACATGTGCGATCCTGGTCAAGGTGTCGAAGGATGAAGATTTCCGCGTTCAGCTTCGCGTGACACCGGGGAGGAGGGTCCGTCTAATCCGGCTTGCGGGACGCCTTTTCGGCCACGCCCGACGTGCCCTCGCGGCGGGCGAGCGCGGCCAGGACTTCGTCCAGCGTCACCTTGCTGGCGGCCAGCATGACCAGGAAATGGTAGAGGACGTCGGCGCCTTCCTCGATCAGCGCCTCGCGATTGTTGCGGGCCGCCTCGATGATCGCCTCGACGGCTTCCTCGCCGAACTTCTGGGCGCATTTCGAGGAGCCCCTGGCCAGCAGCCTTGCCGTGTGCGAGCTGGAGGGATCGGCGCCGCGGCGCGCCTCGATGGTCGCGGCGAGGCGGTGGAGGATGTCGCCGGTCGCGCCGCTCATGGCCGCACCGCGATGCCGGCGCGGGCCATGTGGGCCTTGGCCTCGGCGATGGAATGCTGGCCGAAGTGGAAGATGGAGGCGGCCAGCACGGCCGACGCCTTGCCCTCGGTCACGCCCTCGACGAGGTGGTCGAGCGTGCCGACGCCGCCCGAGGCGATGACCGGGATGCCGACGGCGTCCGACACTGCGCGGGTCAGGCCGATGTTGAAGCCGACGCGCGTGCCGTCACGGTCCATCGAGGTCAGCAGGATCTCGCCGGCGCCCTTGGCCTCCATCAGGCGGGCGAACTCGACGGCGTCGATGCCGGTCGGCTGGCGGCCGCCATGGGTGAAGATCTCGTAGCGGTCCGGGCCGACCGCCTTGGCGTCGAGGGCGACGGTGATGCACTGCGAGCCGAACTTCTCGGCCGCACGGGCGACGAAGTCCGGATCGCGCACCGCGGCGGTGTTGATCGAGACCTTGTCGGCGCCGGCCAGCAGCAGGGCGCGGATGTCCTCGATCGTGCGCACGCCGCCGCCGACGGTCAGCGGCATGAAGCAGTGCTCGGCCGTGCGGCGGACGACGTCGAGGATGGTGCCGCGATCCTCGTGGCTGGCGGTGATGTCGAGGAAGCAGAGCTCGTCGGCGCCGGCGGCGTCGTAGAGGCGGGCCTGCTCGACCGGGTCGCCGGCGTCGACCAGGTCGACGAAGTTGACGCCCTTGACGGTGCGGCCGTCCTTGACGTCCAGGCAGGGGATGACGCGAGTCTTCAGCATGGGTCCTCGTCGGCAGGCAAGACACGTCCATACCGGCCGGCGGGGCCGGGGGCCAGATCGATCGATACTTCGTGCGGAGTACGAGGGGAACCGCGCGCGCGGCCGGCGGTTGGGACACCATCGGAAGAAGGAGCACTGCAATGCGTCTCGCCCCTCTCGCCCCTGTTTTTCTCGCCATCGCGATTGTCGCGGCCGCGCCGGCGCTTGCCGACGACATGGTCCGCAAGACCAGCCCCCAGGATGTTCCGACCACGGTCGGCAGGCTCGAGGACGCGTTCCAGGGCACGAACATCAAGGTGATCGCCCGTGTCGACCACGCCGCCGCCGCTGCCGAGGCCGGCTTGGAGCTGCGTCCAACCGTGCTGCTCATCTTCGGCAACCCGGAGCACGGCACGCCGCTGATGCAGCAGCAGCAGTCGATCGGGCTCGACCTGCCGATGCGCGTGCTCGTGTACGAGGACGCCGACGGCAAGACGCAGGTCGTTTATCACGAGCCGGCGGCCCTGGCCGAGGCGCATGGGATCGATAGCGACAACGAGATGATCCAGAAGATGACGATGGGCCTGGACAAACTGACGGACAAGGCGACCGCCGGCCAGTGAGTCAGGGCTCCGCGTCCAGCAGCCGCTGCGCGGCGGCCGGGTCGATGCGCCCGTCGTAGAGCGCGCGGCCGGAGATGACGCCCTCGAGCGGCGCGCCGCAGTCGCGGAGGGCATGGAGGTCGTCGAGCGACGAGACGCCGCCCGAGGCGATGACGGGGATCGAGACGGCGCGGGCGAGCGCCGCGGTCGCCTCGACGTTCGGGCCCTGCATGGCGCCGTCGCGGTCGATGTCGGTGTAGACGATGGCGGCGATGCCGGCGTCCTCGAGCCGGCGGGCGAGGTCGAGCGCGGCGAGCTCGGTCGTCTCGGCCCAGCCTGCGACGGCGACGCGGCCGCCGCGCGCGTCGATGCCGACGGCGACGCGGCCGGGGAAGGCGCGGGCGGCATCGCGCACCAGGTTCGGGTCGCGGACGGCGGCGGTGCCGAGGATGACGCGGCGGATGCCGCGCGCCAGCCATGCCTCGATGCCGGCCATGTCGCGGATGCCGCCGCCGAGCTGGGCGGGCAGGTCGGTCGCGGCGAGGATGGCCTCGACGGCGGCGCCGTTGACGGCCCGGCCAGCGAAGGCGCCGTCGAGGTCGACGAGGTGCAGCCAGCGGCAGCCGGCGGCGGCGAAGGCGCGGGCCTGGGCGGCCGGGTCGTCGTTGAAGACGGTGGCGGCGTCCATCTCGCCGCGGACGAGGCGGACGCAGGCGCCGTCCTTGAGGTCGATGGCGGGGAAGAGAATCATCGGCGGTCTCCGGTTTCGCTGCCGGATAGCAGGCATGCGGACGGGCGCAAGGGGCGCGGGGAGATGGAGAGCGGGCGGCGGGCGTTCCTTCATCCGGGTGAAGGAACGTCACGGAGGCGTTCGCCGGCGAGGTGAAGGAAGGTGAAGGGCAGGAATCGTTAATGGGATCTCCGGCCCGCCGCCCGGCTCAGCGGAAGCTCTCCTCGTCGACGACGATCTCGACGCGATCCGAGCAGAACCAGGTCCGGCCGTGCTCGACGGGGCGGTCCTGCGGGTCGATGTTCAGCGAGACGGCGCGGAGCACGGGCGCGCCCTCGGGCAGCGCCAGGTGGCGGGCGATGGCGCCGGTCGCGCGCTCGGCGGCCAGCCGCGTGCTGGCGCGGCGATAGTCGGGCACGCCGCAGGCGGCCAGCGCGGCGGTGATCGAGCCGGTGGCGCCGAGCTGCGCCGGCAGGTCGGGCAGGCGGGCGGCCGGGAAGACGCTGACATGCCAGGTGAACGGCACGCCGTCCGAGAGGCCGATGGATTCGAGGACGTGGACGCGCGCGCCGGCGGGTAGCGACAGGGCGTCGGTCTCGGTCCGGGTGCCGGGTAGGGTTTCGAGGCGCAGGATCTCGCGGCTGCCGGTGCGGCCGGTCTCGGCTAGGTTCTGCGTGAAGCGGGTGCGCCGGCCCAGCCGGTAGGCGACCGGCGTGCCGGTGACGAAGACCCCGGCGCCCTTGCGCGCCAGCACGAGGCCGGCGCGCTGCATCTCGGCCAGCGCGCGGCGGACCGTGTGGCGGTTGACGCCGAAACGGGCGGCGAGCTGCGCCTCGGAGGGCAGGCGGTCGCCGGGGCGGTAACGCTCGGCGATCTCGGCGCCGAGCGCGGCGCGGATCTGCTGCCAGATCGGCGCCGTCCCCGCCGGTGTCTCGTCGCCACGCACCCGCTTGACCCGCCCGCGCCCACCTGTATAGTTGTCTAGTGATATAGACAGATCAGCGAGTTGTCGAGGGCAATGAACGGTCAGGGCGAACAGGACCCCGGTGGCGGCCAGAACCCCGGTGGCGGCCACTGGGCGCGGCAGGAGTGGATGGGCGTGCTGGCCCGCGCGCCGGCCGCCGAGCTGGCCCGCGCCTTTGCCGCGCTGGGGCCGGAGCCCGCCTCGCGCTGGCTGCGCGCGCCCGAGTTCGGCTCGGTCATGGTGCGCGGCCGGGCGGGCGGCACCGGGGCGCCATTCAACCTGGGCGAGATGACGGTGACGCGCGCGGCGCTGCGGCTGGAGGACGGCACGGTCGGGCACGCCTATGTCGCCGGGCGCGACGCCGACAAGGCGCGCATCGCGGCGCTCTGCGACGCGCTGCTGCAGGGCGAGGGCGCCGGGCGAGTGGAGGACGCGGTCGTCCGCCCGATGCGGGCGCTGCTGGCGCGCGAGCGGGGGCAGCGCGCGGCCAAGGCGGCGGGGACGAAGGTCGACTTCTTCACGATGGTGCGGGGCGAGGACAAGTGAGCGCGTTGGCGGCGAGCGAGGCGCTGGAAGGCGGCTTTGCCGATCCGCCGGTCGAGGCGGCGCACGTCTTTCGCGCCGCGCTGCAGGCGATGGCGCGGCCGGGCACGGTGCATGCCGTGGCCGGCGCCCGGCCGCCGGCGCCGCTGTCGCCGGCCGCCGGGGCGCTGGCGCTGATGCTGGCCGACCACGACACGGGCCTCTGGCTGGCGCCGTCGCTGGCCGCCGGTCCGGTGCGCGACTGGCTGACCTTTCACACCGGCGCGCCGGTGGCGTCGCGGGCGGAGGCCCGCTTTGCCTTTGGCCGCTGGGCGGAGATGCTGCCGCTGGCGGATTTCCCGCAGGGCACGCCGGAATACCCGGACCGCTCGGCGACGCTGGTCGTCGAGGTGGACGGGCTGGACGCAGAACCGGGGGCGGGGCACCGCCTGACCGGCCCCGGCATCCGCGACGAGGCCTGGCTGACGGTGCCGGACGCAGCGGCGCTGGCCGCCAACCGGCGGCGGTTTCCGCTGGGGCTGGACCTGTTCCTGACCTGCGGCGACCGGCTGGCGGCGCTGCCGCGCACCGTCAGGATCGGGTGAGGGTAGGACGGGTGAGGGCATAGTCATGTATGTCGCGACCAAGGGCGGCGAGCGGGCCATCGAGGCGGCGCATGACTGGCTGGCGGAACTGCGCCGCGGCGACCCGGACGTGCCCGAGCTGACGCTGGCGCAGATCCGCGAGCAGCTGGCGCTGTCGGTGGCGCGCGTGATGGCCGAGGGCTCGCTCTACGACCCCGACCTGGCGGCGCTGGCGATCAAGCAGGCGCGGGGCGACCTGATCGAGGCGATCTTCCTGATCCGCGCCTACCGCACGACGCTGCCGCGCCTTGGCGCCAGCCTGCCCGTGGACACCGGGCGGATGAGCTGCATCCGCCGCGTCTCGGCGACCTTCAAGGATGCGCCGGGCGGGCAGGTGCTGGGGCCGACCTTCGACTACACGCACCGGCTGCTGGACTTTGCGCTGGCCGCCGAGGGCGGGGCGCCGGCCGCGGGGGCGGGGGCGGGGGCCGGGCGGGCGGAGGCGGAGGCGGAGGCCGAGGATGCGCCGAAGCCGCACATCACCGCTTTCCTGAACCGCGAGGGGCTGATCGAGCAGGCGAGGAGCGAGGACGGGGCCGCCGACGACTCCGACCCGCCCGACCTGACGCGCCAGCCGCTGTCGCTGCCGGCCGGCCGGGCGCTGCGGCTGCAGGCGCTGGCGCGCGGCGACGAGGGGTTTCTGCTGGGGCTCGGCTACTCGACGCAGCGCGGTTTTGCCCGCACGCACGCCTTCGTCGGCGAGCTGCGCATCGGCATGGTCGAGGTCGAGCTGGACATTCCCGAGCTGGGGTTTTCCGTCGCCATCGCGGAGATCGAGCTGACCGAGTGCGAGACCGTCAACCAGTTCCGCGGCTCGAAGACCGAGCCGGCGCAGTTCACCCGCGGCTACGGGCTGGTCTTTGGCCAGTCGGAGAGGAAGGCCATCGCCATGGCGCTGGTCGACCGGGCGATGCGCTGGGAGGAGTTGGGCGAGGATTACCTGGGCGCGCCGGCGCAGAACCAGGAGTTCGTGCTCTACCACGCCGACAACATCCAGGCGACGGGCTTTGTCGAGCACATCAAGCTGCCGCACTATGTGGACTTCCAGTCCGAGCTGGAGCTGGTGCGCCGCCTGCGCCGTCAGGCGTTCGCGGCGCGGGAGGCGGCGGAGTGAGGTTAGTCCGGATTGCCCTCGGCCGCCGCGCCGGTGCCGCCGCCGCGCGTGAACCCGATCAGCCGGATCTGCTGCAGCAGCACGGGAACCCCGCAGGCAGCGAGCGCAACGCCCAATGTCTCGACGATCGGCATGGTCCGGTCTCCCCCTTTGAAGCGGCCCCCTTGGCCCAGTTTTCAACCCAGAGGCGACCATGCGCCCAATTCGGGGCGATCTCGTGACCGCGGTGGTGTTCGACGTCGGCAACGTGCTGATCCGCTGGGAGCCGCGGCGGGTCTTTGCCGGCGAGCTCGACGACGCGGCCGGGATCGACGCGTTCTTCGAGGAGATCGGCTTCGACGCCTGGAACCTGGAGCAGGACCGGGGGCGGAGCTGGGACGACGCCGTGGCGGTCGCCAGCCGGGCGCATCCGCACCGCCGGCCGCTGATCGAGAAGATGCACCGCGACTGGCACATGGCCGTGCCCGGCGCGATCGAGGGGAGCGTCGCAATCCTGGAGCGGCTGCGCGCGGACGGCGTGCCGCTCTACGGCATCACCAACTTCTCGACCGAGAAATGGGCCGAGTGCCAGGAGCGGTTTCCCTTCCTCTGCGGGTTTCGCGACGTCGTCGTCTCGGCGCACGAGCGGCTGGTCAAGCCGGACCCGGCGATCTTTGCGCTGTTCCTGCGCCGCACGGGGCTGGCGGCGGGGGACTGCGTCTTCATCGACGACGGCCCGCGCAACGTCGCGGCGGCGCGGGCGGCGGGCATGGACGCGATCCTGTTCGAGGGGCCGGACGGGCTGGCCGGAGAGTTGCGCGCGCGGGGGCTGCCGGCATGAGCGCCGCAGGCTCAGTCGACCTCGTCGCCGTCCGGATCGGCAATGTCGAGGTTCAGGTCGGAGTCCCCGTCCTCGCGCAGCGCCGCTCCGCGCGCCGGAATGCGGAGGAACAGCCAGGCGAGCACGCCCAGCAGCACGAGAAATGCGAGAACCGGCATGGTCGTCTCCACTCGGGGTCGGTCGGCGCGGCCGGGCGCGGGTGGTCTGCCGGCACGGGACGGGGGCCGCGATGAACGCCTACAACTTCGCCTATCTCGACGAGCAGACCAAGCGGATGATCCGCCGGGCGCTGCTGAAGGCGGTCGCCATCCCCGGCTACCAGGTGCCCTTCGCCAGCCGCGAGATGCCGATGCCCTATGGCTGGGGCACCGGCGGGGTGCAGGTGACGGCGGCCTGCCTGGTGCCCGAGGACGTGCTGAAGGTCATCGACCAGGGGGCGGACGACACGACGAACGCGGTTTCCATCCGCAAGTTCTTCGAGCGGACGGCCGGCGTCGCCACCACCGAGCACACGGCCGACGCCACCGTCATCCAGACCCGACACCGCGTGCCCGAGCGCGATCTCGGCGAGGACCAGATCCTGGTCTACCAGGTGCCGATCCCCGAGCCGCTGCGCTTCCTCGAGCCGCGCGAGACCGAGACGCGCAAGATGCACGCGCTCGAGGAATACGGGCTGATGCACGTCAAGCTCTACGAGGACATCGCGCGGCACGGCGCGATCTCGACCGCCTATGCCTACCCGGTGAAGGTCGAGGGGCGCTACGTGATGGATCCCAGCCCGATCCCGAAATTCGACAACCCGAAGATGGAGATGGCGGCGCTGCAACTGTTCGGCGCCGGGCGCGAGCAGCGCATCTACGCCATCCCGCCCTGGACGAAGGTTGTCAGCCTGGACTTCGAGGACCACCCGTTCGAGCGCGGGCGCGCGCCGCACGAGTGCGCGCTCTGCGGGGCGGCGGACAGCTACCTGGACGAGGTCATCATGGATGACGAGGGCCGGCGGATGTTCGTCTGCTCGGACACCGACTGGTGCCGCGAGCGGCGCGCGGAGGGCCATGTCGGGCCGGAGGGCGCGCCCTACGAGGAGGGGGTGGCGTGACCGGGACGCCGCAGATCCCGCCCCCGGGCCGGCAATGCCGCGCGGACACGTGGCGCGGGGATACCGCCCCGCCCGCAGGGGAGGGGGGCGCCCGCTCGACCGTCGGCGCCTCCTCTCCGGCGTCGGCCGGCTCGACGCGAGGTTCGCCACGGGCGCCCCTCTCCCCTGCGAGGCAGGAGGACGGGGGCTTCGCCACTGCGGACGCGCCGCTCCTCCGCGTCGAAGGGCTGACGAAACGCTACGGCGCGCGCGTCGGCTGCCTCGACGTCTCGTTCGACCTCTGGCCCGGCGAGGTGCTGGGGGTGGTGGGCGAATCCGGCTCCGGCAAGACGACGCTGCTGAACTGCCTGGCCGGGCACCTGGCGCCGGACCAGGGCCGCGTGGTCTTCGACACGCGCGCGGACGGGCCGCGCGACGTGCTGACGATGTCAGAGCCCGAGCGGCGGATGCTGGGGCGCACGGACTGGGCCTTTGTCCACCAGAACCCGCGCGACGGGCTGCGCATGAACGTCAGCGCGGGGGGCAATGTCGGCGAGCGGCTGATGGCGACGGGCGCGCGGCATTACGGGCGGATCCGAGGCTCGGCGCTGGACTGGCTGGGGCGCGTCGAGATACAGGACGACCGGATCGACGACCGGCCCTCGGCATTCTCGGGCGGCATGCAGCAGCGGCTGCAGATCGCGCGGAACCTCGTGACCGGGCCGCGGCTGGTCTTCATGGACGAGCCGACGGGCGGGCTGGACGTCTCCGTTCAGGCCCGCCTGCTGGACCTGCTGCGCGGGCTGGTGCGCGAGCTCGGCCTCTCGGCGATCATCGTCACGCACGACCTGGCGGTGGTGCGCCTGCTGGCCGACCGGCTGATGGTGATGAAGGACGGCCGCGTCGTCGAGGCCGGGCTGACCGACCAGGTGCTGGACGATCCGCAGCACGCCTACACGCAGCTTCTGGTCAGCTCGGTCCTTCAGGTCTAGGTCAGGGCGCATGATACGCAGCTACACACCCGACAAGCTGGGCGGGCTGGCCGAGACGGACGGCCGGGTCGAGGGGATCTGGATCGACCTGTTCGACCCGGACGCCGAGCGAGCTCTCGCGGGTCGAGCAGGCGACCGGCCTGGGCCTGCCGACCCGCGAGGACATGGAGGAGATCGAGCTGTCCAGCCGTCTCTACCGCGAGGACGGCACCGACTTCATGACGCTGGTCATGCCGGCGCTGGGCGACACCGAGCACCACCAGACCGCGCCCGTCACCTTCGCGCTGGGCGAGCAGCGTGCTGGTGACGATCCGCTATCACGACCCGCGGCCGTTCAAGACCTTCCCGTCGCGCGCCGCGCGCAGCCCCTATGGCGTCGCCACCGCGCAGGACATCCTGTTCGGCCTGCTGGACGCGACGATCGACCGGCTGGCCGACATCCTGGAGCTGACCGACGGGCGGATCGAGGCGGTCTCGCGCGAGCTGTTCGACAACGCCTCGCAGGTCGACTCGGCGGCGCTGCGCCGGGCGGTGGCGGCGCTGGGCCAGGCCGGAACGCTGGTCTCGGACGTGCGCAACAGCCTGGTGACCGTCGAGCGGGCGATCACGTTCCTGGACCGCGACCGCGAGGGGTCGCCGCAGAACAAGCGCATGCACCGCTCGCTGAAGGTGCTGTCGACGGACGCCACCTCGCTGAGCGAGCACGCCAACTTCCTGACGCAGAAGCTGGGGCTGATCCTGGACGCCGCCTTCAACCTGACGAGCATCCGGCAGAATTCCGATCGCCGAGGTGTTCTCGCTGGTCGCTGTGCTGTTCCTGCCGCCGACGCTGATCGCGTCGATCTTCGGCATGAACTTCGCCTGGATGCCCGTGGCTGGAATGGGATCTGGGCTTCTGGGCGGCGCTGGGGACGATGGCGCTGTCCTCGGTCGCGTCCTTCCTGCTGTTCAAGTGGCGGAGCCTGCTGTGAGCACGGGGACTGCTACCGGGGCCGCCGCTGGCGACGGGGCCTGACGCTGGGCCGGTCATCGAGCTGGAGGGCGTCGCCAAGGCGTTCACGCTGCACAACCAGGGCGGCGCGGTGATCCGCGTCATGGAGGGCGCGCGGCTGGCCGTTGCGCCGGGCGAGTGCGTCGCGCTGACCGGCCCGTCGGGCGCGGGCAAGTCGACGCTGATGCGGATGATCTGGGGCAACTACCTGGCGGCCTCGGGTCGGATCATGGTCGGCGGCCTCGATGTCACCTGCGCCACCCCGCGCGAGATCCTGGCGCTGCGCCGCCGCACGCTGGGCCATGTCAGCCAGTTCCTGCGCGTCGTGCCGCGCGTGCCGACGCTGGACGTCGTCGCCGATCCGCTGCTGGCGCTGGGCGTGGCCGGCGGGCGAGGCGCGTGACCGGGCGGCGGCGCTGCTGGAGCGGCTGCGCATCCCGGAGGCGCTGTGGCAGCTGTCGCCCACCACCTTCTCGGGCGGCGAGCAGCAGCGCGTGAACATCGCGCGCGGCTTCGTGCACGCCTACCCGGCGCTGCTGCTGGACGAGCCGACCGCCTCGCTGGACCCGGCCAACCGCGAGACGGTGCTGGCGCTGATCGGCGAGGCCAAGGCGCGGGGCGCGGCGATCGTCGGCATCTTCCACGACGCCGACGCCCGCGCCCGCGTCGCCGACCGCGAGGTCGACGTCTCGGCCTTCGCGCCGCGCCGCCGAGGGGCCGGCATGAGGGGCACCTTCATCGCCGTCGTCGGGCCGTCCGGCAGCGGCAAGGACACGCTGATCCGCGAGGCGGTGGCCCGCCGGCCCGATCTGGTCGCCGCGCGCCGCGTCGTCTCGCGCCCGGCGCATGACGCGACCGAGATCTTCGACAGCGTCAACCCGGCCGAGTTCGCGTGCCGCCGCGCCGCCGGCCTGTTCGCGCTGGACTGGCAGGCGCACGGGCTGAGCTATGGCATCCCGGCCGCGGTCGGGCAGGCGATGGAGGCCGAAAGGCACGTGCTGGCAAACCTGTCGCGCGCCGCCATTCCGGCCGCCCGGTCGCGCTTCCGCCCGTTCCGGGCGCTGGTCGTCACCGCGCCGGCGGCCGTGCTGGCCAGTCGCCTGGCCGCCCGCGGCCGCGAGGACGCCGACGCAATCCGCGTCCGGCTGGAGCGCGCCGGCTATGCCCCGCCGCAGGGGCCGGACGTCGTCGTGATCGACAATGGCGGTGCGCTGGAGGACGGCATCGCCGCCTTCCTCGACGCGCTGCCGGGTCAGCCGGTCAGCGGATAGCGGCCGGCGATGTGAAACCGCCCCTCTCCGTTCTCGCCGAACAGGCAGATCTCGGTGACCGGCAGCGGCGCCGCGCGGAAGGGCGCCGTCAGCCGGGACAGCGCCTCGAAGACCGGGTCGGCGTCGTCGGACGCCAGCGCGCCGGTCAGCGTCAGGTGAAAGCGGAACTCGTCGAGCACGTAAGGGTAGCCCCAGCGGTCGAGGTGTTCGTTCTGGCGCGGCGTCAGGCCCGAGGCGCGACGGCGCGCCAGCTCGGACTCGCCCGGCGGCGCGCGGAACGCGTCGAGCCCGGTCACCGCGCGCGCCGCCAGGCCGGACAGGGCCGGGCAGGGGCCGGAGGGCACCAGCGCGATGAAGCGCCCGATCCGGTGCAGCATCAGCGGCGGCGCCGTGAACGCGGCGACGTCCGACGCCAGCGCGGCCAGCGCGCGGTCGAGGCCGGCGGCGTCGGTGCCGCCGGCCAGCCGGAAGGGCGGCTTCAGCGTGCCGTGGAAGCCGTAGCGGCGCGGGGTGGCGGTGATCTCGGCCACCGGCAGCGGCAGGTCGGCCGTGTCGGGATAGGGACGGCGGGACGCGCCACGGGGCGGCCGGCCTCGGCATCCCAGCCCAGCCAGGCGGCGCCGACCCTTGCCAGCGCCGAGCCGCGCGGCGGTGCCCAGAAGACGGCGTATCGGCGAAAGCTGGTCATGGCGTGCTCCGGTGGCGTATGCGGCGCCCGGGGCGCGACCGTCACGAAACTGCGGCGGCTGGACTTTATGTGGCCCGCGAGCCCGGGAGTAGATGAAATGAACGCGCATCAGGACGTCGAGGCGCCCGAGACGGTGCTGGCCAACGCCCGGCTGGTGCTGCCGGGCGAGGTGGTGACGGGCGCGCTGGTCATCCGCGACGGCCGCATCGCGGCGATCGAGCAGGGCGGCGCCGTGCCGCGCGGCGAGCGGATCGTCGACTGCGCCGGCGACTACCTGGCGCCCGGCCTGATCGAGCTGCACACCGACAACCTGGAGCGTCACCTGCAGCCCCGACCCGGCGTGCGCTGGCCGCTGGCGCCGGCCATCGTCGCGCATGATGCCGAGCTGGCCTCGACCGGCATCACCACGGTCTTCGATGCCTTGCGCGTCGGCTCGATCGTCTCGGACCCGCAGCACCGCTATGGCAAGTACGCGCGCGAGACCTGCGACGAGATCATCGGGCTCCGCGCCCGCGGCACGCTGCGCATCAGCCATTTCATCCACCTGCGCGCCGAGACCTGCTCGGAGACGCTGGCCGAGGAGCTGGACGAGTTCGGGCCCGAGGACCGCGTCGGCATCGTCAGTCTGATGGACCACACGCCGGGCGCGCGCCAGTTCACCGACACGGCGGCGCTGCGCAAGTATCTGCGCGGCAAGTACGGCATGGGCGAGGACGCGATCGACGCGCACATCGCCTTCCAGCAGGGCATCGGCGAGCGCTTTGTCGAGCGCCACTGGCAGGCGGCGGTGTCGCGCGCCGGGGCGCTGGGGGCGATCCTGGCGAGCCACGACGACACGACCGAGGCGCATGTCGCGGGCTCGGCCCGGTCCGGCGTCCGGCTGGCCGAGTTCCCGACGACCGAGGAGGCCGCCCGCGCCTGCGCCGCGGCGGGCATCGCCGTGATGATGGGCGCGCCCAACCTGCTGCGCGGCGGCAGTCATTCCGGCAACGTCGCGGCGGCGCGGCTGGCCGAGCTCGGCTGCCTCGACATCCTGTCGTCGGACTACGCGCCGGCCAGCCTGCTGGCCGCCGCCACCCGCCTCGGCGAGGAAGAGGGCGACATGGCCGCCGGGCTGGGCCGCGTCACCGCCGCGCCGGCGGCGGCGGCCGGCCTGTCCGACCGCGGCCGGCTGGAGCCGGGGCTGCGGGCGGACCTGCTGCGCTTTACGCTGGACCACGGCACGCCCGTGACGCGCGGCGCCTGGGTCAGGGGCGCGCGCGTCGCCTGACGCGACCGCGATCAGTCGAAGGGCAGGCCGACGTAGTTCTCGGCCAGCGCGGTCTGCGCGGCCTCCGAGCCGGCCAGGTAGTCGAACTCGGTCGCCTGCAGGCGGCGGTCGAAATCGGTCTGGTCGGGGAACCGGTGCATGAGGCTGGTCATCCACCACGAGAAGCGCTGGGCCTTCCAGACGCGGGCCAGCGCCGCGCCGGAGTAGCCGTCGAGGCCTGCGGCGTCGCCGCTTCCGTACCAGAGGGCCAGCGCGCGGGCGAGCCGGCGGACGTCGGCGACGGCCAGGTTCAGCCCCTTCGCCCCTGTCGGCGGCACGATGTGCGCGGCGTCGCCGGCCAGGAAGAGCCGGCCGTGGCGCCCCGGGTGCCGCATCGGCTCGGCGACGAAGCTGCGAAGCGGCGCGACGGACTTCTCGATCGAGGGGCCGGTGACCAGCCGGTCGGCGAGGCCGGCCGGCAGGCGGGTGCGTAGTTCGTCCCAGAAGCGGTCGTCGGACCAGTCGGCCGGGTCCTCGTCGGCCGGGCACTGGACGTAGTAGCGGCTGAGCGCCGGCGAGCGGAGCGAGCAGAGCGCGAAGCCGCGCGGGTGGCCGGCATAGATCAGCTCGTCCGAGACCGGCGGCGTCTCCGAGAGGACGCCGAGCCAGCCGAACGGCCAGACCTTCTCGAACGTCGCGAGATCGGGCAGGGCACGCCGCGACGGGCCATGGTAGCCGTCGCAGCCGGCGACGAAGTCGCAGTCGACGCGGTGCGCGGCGCCGGCGTGCCGGTAGGTCACGGCGGGCGCGTCGGTGCCGGCGCCCTCGATCGCCACCACCTCGGCATCGTCGATGACGGCCAGGCCGGCTGCGTCGCGCGCGGCGTAGAGGTCGCGCGTCACCTCGGTCTGGCCGTAGACCATGACGGACTTGCCAGTCAGCCGGCGGAAGTCGATCCGCAGCATGACGCCGTCGCGGGTCAGCTCGACGCCATCGTGGACCTGCCCCTCGGCGTCCATGCGGGCGCCGAGGCCGGCCTCGCGCAGCAGCTCGACCGTGCCATGCTCGAGCACCCCGGCGCGGATGCGGCCCAGCACCCAGGCGCGCGGGCGCCGTTCCAGCACGACGGACTCGATGCCCTCGAGATGCAGCAGGTGGCCGAGCAGCAGGCCGGCCGGCCCTCCACCGATGATGCAGACCTGCGTGCGCACGGCGCCCCTCCCCTTGCGGGAGGGTAGGACGGCGGGGGCGCGGCGTCCACAGACGGCGCGGGTCCCCGGCCTCCGCCGGGCGGAGCGCAGCCCGCCATGCGGGGGCGCCCCGGGAGGGTCAGGCGAGAGGCGCGGACCGGCCCGCGGCGGCGAGGAGGCCGCCGTCCGCCGGATGCTCGGGCGGCGCCCCGGCGTCGCCGGGGCGGGGTGCGGCGGGCGCGTCGCCGCCGGGCAGCGGCTGCGCCGCGCGGCGTCGCTGCTCGTCCATCCAGCGGAGGTCGGAGGTGGTCAGGATCATGGCGATCTTCCTTGTGTCGGGGCGTGCGGCCCCCCATCGGCCGGGGCACGCTGATTGCGCCGGAACCGGCCACCGGCGCTTCTGAAAACGGCGTCCCGGCCGGTTTCCGCGACACGGGCCTTCCGGCGGTCGCGCGGTGGCTGCCCGGAGATGCCGCAGCCCCTCGCGATCCGCCGGGCAGGCACGGGGCGCGTCCGCGGTGCGGCCCGGCAGCGGCGGGCAATGCCCCGCGTTCCCTGCCGCCTGCGATTGCCACAAGGGGGATGATCGGCATGGTGCCGGGGAAACCGCTGGCCCGTTGCGGCGGCCTCACCTAACCCGGTGGCGATGTCCCAGAGCTTTTATCGCGCAAACGCGGGCTGGCTGGGGGCGGGGGTTCTGCTGACCTTCGCCTCGTCCTTCGGGCAGACCTATTTCATCTCGATCTTCGCCGGGCGGATCATGGCCGAGTACGGCCTGTCGGACGGCCAGTGGGGCGGCGTCTACACCGGCGCGACGCTGGGCTCGGCGGCGATGCTGGTCTGGGCCGGGCAGTTCGCTGACCGGGAGCGCGTGGCGCCGCTGGCCTCGCTGATCCTGCTGACCTTTGCCGCGGTCGCCGTCGGCATGGCGCTGGGCCGGCACCCGGCGTTGCTGGTGCTGCTGGTCTTCGGGCTGCGCTTTTGCGGGCAGGGCATGATCAGCCATGTCGCCATCACGGCGATGGGGCGCTGGTTCATCGGCCATCGCGGGCGGGCGGTCGCCATCGCGGGGCTCGGCTACGCGCTGGGCGAAGCCGTTCTGCCGCGGCTGGCGGCCGGGCTGGTGCCGCTGATCGGCTGGCGCCAGGTCTGGCTGTTGGTGGCGTTGCTGCTGGTGGCGGTCGTGCTGCCGCTGGTGCACTGGCTGGCGCGGCGCGAGCGGCATCCGCGCGGCACACCCGAATCCGAGCAGAGCGCCGGGCGAGACGGCCGGCACTGGACGCGGCGCCAGGTCGTCGGCCACTGGGTGTTCTGGGCGCTGGTGCCGGCCGTGGTCGCGAACAGCTTCATCGGCACGGTGATCTTCTTCCAGATGGTGCATACCGGGCGGGTGATGGGCTGGGACCCGGTGACGATGACCTCGGCCTATCCGCTGTATGCCGCGACGGCGATGGGCGCGGCGCTGGTCGCCGGCTGGCTGGCCGACCGGCTGGGGCCCGACCGGCTGCTGCCGGTGCTGCTGGTGCCCTCGGCGGCGGGCGTGGCGCTGATCGGCCCGGTCGGCGGGGTCTGGGCCTGGTTCGCGGCGCTGGCGCTGGCCGGCGTCACCTCGGGCATCGCGCACGCGCTCTGGGCGCCGCTCTATGCCGAGCTGTTCGGCACGCGCCACCTGGGCGCGACCAAGGCGGTGGCGACGGCCTTCATGGTGATCGGCTCGGCCATCGGGCCGGGGGTGACGGGTCTGGCCATCGACCTCGGCGTCGACTTCCCGGCGCAGACGCCGTGGCTGGCGGCGGTGGCGCTGGGCATCTCGGCCTGGCACCTGGTCGTGCTGGCCCGGCTGAATGCCGAGGCGCCGCGCCCGGCGGGGTGAGGCACGCGCGCGATGCGGCCTGGCCCGCCACGCTGTTCCGAACCGCTTGTCGGCGACGGTCCGGGGTGCGATGGACGGTCGCGATGAGCGGCTCTCCGGTCCTTCTCTTCGACAGCGGCCTCGGCGGCCTTTCCGTGCTGCGCGAGGTCCGCGTGCGGATGGCGGGGCGGCGGCTGGTCTATGTCGCGGACGACCGCGCATTTCCCTATGGCGACTGGCCCGAGCCGGCGCTGGCGGCGCATCTCCGCGCGCTCTTTCGCGACCTCGTGCCGCGCCTGCGCCCATGCATGGTCATCGTCGCCTGCAACACCGCCTCGACGCTGGTGCTGGGCGATCTCCGCGCCGACCACCCGGCGGTGCCCTTCGTCGGCACGGTGCCGGCGATCAAGCCGGCGGCCGAGCGCACTGCCTCGGGGCTGGTCTCGGTGCTGGCGACGCCGGGGACCGTGCGCCGGGCCTATACCGACGAACTGGTGCGCAGCTTTGCCGGACGCGCCCGGGTGACGCTGGTCGGCTCGGAGCGGCTGGCCGCGCTGGCCGAGGCGAGCCTGCGCGGAGAGACCGTGCCGGACGCCGCGATCCGCGCCGAGATCGCGCCCTGCTTCGTCGAGCGGGCGGGCGCGCGGACCGACATCGTGGTGCTCGCCTGCACGCACTACCCGTTCCTGGCGAACCGCTTTCGCAGGCTCGCGCCCTGGCCGGTGGACTGGCTGGACCCGGCCGAGGCGATCGCCGCCCGCGCCGCCTCGCTGCTGCCCGATGCGCTGCGGGGCGAGGCGGCGCCGGGCGAGCCGCGCCCCGACCTGGCAATCTTCACCGCCGGCATGCCGGACGGCGCCACGCGCACCCTGATCCGCGGCTTCGGCCTGACCGCCGACCGCGCGCTGGCGGACGCCGGGGCCTGACGGGCGGTATTCCATCCGAGCCGGTCAACCGGCCCGATTCGTCATTCCCGCCAAAACGGGAATCTCAGGAAGATCCCCGCATTCGCGGGGATGACGGGCAAGAACGAGCCAAATGCCGCGCTAGTCGACCGCCTGCGGCTCGGGCGTATCCGAGACCCGGCCGATCGTGCCGTCGGTGCAGCCGACGATCATCCGCAGCATCCGCCGCGGCTCGGTGTAGTCGTCGACGGCGGCGTGCATGGACGAGCGGTTGTCGAGGCCGAGCAGCATCTTCTGCGACCAGCGGTGCCGGTACTGGTGCTCCGGCCGCAGCGCCTGCTCGTAGAGCTCGGCCAGCAGGGCGTCGCTGTCGGCCTGGTCCAGCTCGTTGATCTTCATCGTGTAGCCGGGGTTGACGTAAAGCACCGGGCGGCCGGAGCGCGGGTGGCGGCGCACGACAGGATGGACGACGTCGGGGTGCTTGGCCTTCTGCTCGGGCGTCATCTGCGGCGTCGCGCCGCCGGTGTTCCAGCCCCAGCGATGCGTGGCGGTCAGGCCCTCGATGCGGTCCTTCATCGCCTGCGGCAGGTGCTGATAGGCCAGCGCCATGTTGCAGACCATCGTGTCGCCGCCCTTCGATGGCACCTTCTGCGCGTAGAGGAAGATCGCGTCCGAGGGGGCGCGGTCATAGCTGAGGTCCGAGTGCCAGAAGGCGCCCGCCGGCTTGCCCGTCGTTCGCGACTGCGACGTGCCGTCGTTGCGGGCGATGACGCTGACCTCATGCGTCTCCGGGTGGTGGTACTGGTCCAGCGCGTGCGGCACCAGCGGGCCGAAGCGGCGGCCGAAATCGCGCAGCCAGGCGACGTCCTCGTCGAGGTCGGGGATCACGATGGCGATATGGTCGAACATCGCCTGCTCGACCGTTGCGAACTCCTCGTCGGTCGGCGCACGGTCCGGCCTGAGGCCGTGGACGATGGCGCCAACGGGTCCGCCCAGCGGCTCGATCTGGATCCCGGGCATCGGCTTTCCTCCCTGTCATGACGCGTTGTTATGCGGCAGGTTGGCACGGGGGCGACGGCGCCGCAAAGGGCGCGCACAACAGAGGGGTGATGGATGCATCGCCATGACGCGGGCGAGGATGGCGGCACCGTTCGCCTGACCATCGAGGTCACACCCAGGGGGTCGGTCGGCAGGCTGGTCATCGACCATCCGGAGCGGCGCAACGCCATCGGTCCGGCCGTCATCGCCGCGCTCGCCGAGCGCTGCGAGGAGCTGGCCGGGCAGGAGCACCTGCGGCTGGTGACGATCCGCGGCGCGGGGGGCGTCTTCGCCGCCGGCGCCAACGTCAAGGTGATGGCCGGGCTGGACCCGGAGGGCGCGCGGGCGTTCATTTCGTCGCTGCACAGGGCCATCGAGGCGCTCCGCCGGCTGCCGGTGCCGGTGATCGCGGTGCTGGAATCCTACTGCTTCGGCGCGGCGATGGAGCTGGCGGCGGCCTGCGACATGCGGCTGGCCGCCGACACGCTGAGCGCGGGCATGCCCGAGGTGAAGGTCGGCATCCCGTCGGTGATCGAGGCCTGCCTGCTGCCGCGGCTGATCGGCTGGGGGCGGACCTCCGAGCTGCTGCTGACCGGGCGCAGCATCGACGCCGCCGAGGCGCTGCGCATCGGCTTTGTCGAGAAGGTCGTGCCGCCGGGCGAGCTTGGCGCGGCGCTGGACGGCTGGTGCGCGGCGATCCTGGAGTGCTCGCCGCAGGCCATCCGCGCGCAGAAGGCGGTGATGCGCGGCTGGGAGGCGGACGAGCGCGACGGCATCGCCGCCTCGATCGACGCCTTCGCCGAGAGCTTCCGCACCGGCGAGCCGGCCCGGCACATGGCGCCGCTGGCGAGACGGTGAGCCCGAGCATGACCCCGAACCGATCCTTCCTGTTCTGCCCCGGCAACCACCCGCGCAAGGTCGCGAAGGTGTTCGACGCGGGCGCCGACGCCGTGATCCTCGACCTCGAGGACGCGGTGGCGATCCGCGAGAAGGCGGCGACGCGCGCGCCGGTCGTCGAGGCGCTGCGGGCGTCAGCGCCGGGCGGCGGTGCCGCGGCTATGTCCGGGTCAACGCGCTGGATACCGGCTTTGCCTTCGGCGACCTCGAGGCGGCGGTCGCGCCGGGCGTCGACGGGATCGTGCTGCCGAAGGTCGAGAGCGCCACCGACATGGCCAAGGTCGACTGGCTGATCGGCGAGCTGGAGCAGAAGCGCGGGTTGCCCGCCGGCGGCATCGACCTGATGCCGATCATCGAGACGGGGCGGGGCGTCGCCAGCGCGCGCGCCATCTGCGCCTCGGGCGGCCGGCTGAAGCGGGTCAGCTTTGGCGCCGGCGACTACACGCGCGACATGGGCATGGAATGGACGCGCGACGAGGTCGAGTGCGACCCGGCGCGGGCCGAGATCGTGCTGGCCTCGCGCATCGCCGGGCTGGAGCCGCCGATCGACACCGTCTGGGTCGACCTGAAGGACGGCGAGGGGCTGGCGGCCTCGGCGGCCAAGGTCAAGGCGATGGGGTTCCAGGGCAAGCTCTGCATCCATCCGGGCCAGGTCGCGGCGGTGCATGGCGTCTTCACGCCCTCGGCCGAGGAGGTCGCCTGGTCCGAGAAGGTCGTCGCCGCCTTCGAGGCGGCCGAGGCAGAGGGCAGCGCCTCGATCCAGATCGACGGGCAGTTCGTGGACTATCCGATCGTCGCGCGCGCCCGCCGGGTGCTGGCGCTGGCGGAGGCGGCCAGGGGGGCACAATGAAACCGGAACTCATCCTGCGCGGCGGGCGCGTCATCGACCCCGCCCAGAACATCGACCGCGTGGCCGACGTCGCCTTTGCCGGCGGCAAGGTGGCGGCCGTGGGCGAGGTCGAGGCGGGTCCCGAGACCGAGGTGCGCGACGTCTCGGGCCGCATCGTCACGCCGGGGCTGATCGACCTGCACACGCATGTCTACTGGGGCGGCACGTCGCTCGGCATCGACGCCGAGGAGTTCTGCCGCATGTCGGGCGTCACCACCGCCGTCGACACGGGCAGCGCGGGCCCCGGCAACTTCGCCGGGTTCCGCAAGCACGTCATCGAGCGGTCGGACGTGCGCATCCTCGCCTACCTGCACGTCAGCTTCGCCGGCATCTGGGGCTTCTCGAAGACCGTCATGGTCGGCGAATCCGAGGACATCCGCCTGATGGCCCCGCGCGAGGCGGCCGAGGTGGCGGACGCCAACCGCGACGTCATCGTCGGCATCAAGGTGCGGCTGGGCCGCGGCGCCTCGGGCATGCAGGGCATGGCGCCGTTCGAATACGCGATCCAGACGGCCGAGGAGGTCGGGATGCCCCTGATGGTGCATATCGACCAGCCGCCGCCCTCCTACGAGGAGGTCGTCTCGCGGCTGCGCCCCGGCGACGTGCTGACGCACTGCTTCCGGCCCTTCCCGAACTCGCCGGCGACGCCGCAGGGCACAGTCAAGGCGGCGGTTCGCGAGGCGCGCGAGCGGGGCGTGCTGTTCGATGTCGGGCACGGCAAGGGGTCGTTCGCGTTCAAGACGGCGCGGGCGATGCTGGCGAACGGGTTCCTGCCGGACACGATCAGTTCGGACGTCCACGCGCTCTGCATCGAGGGGCCGGCCTTCGACCAGGTGACGACGATGTCCAAGTTCCTGTGCCTCGGCGTCGACCTGCCGACGGTGGTGAAGCTGTCGACCGAGAACGCCGCGCACGCGCTGAAGCGGCCCGAGCTCGGCACGCTGAAGCCGGGCAGCGTCGGCGACGCCACCGTGCTCAGCGTCGAGGACGGCGAGCACGACTATGTCGACGTGGTCGGCGAGCACATGACGGGCGCCAAGCGCATCCTCAGCCGCGGCGTCGTCATCGGCGGCCGGTGGTGGCACCCGGCATGAGCGCGGCCGCGCTGGCACTGGCGGGCGGCGGCGGGGTGCGGACGGCGGCAAGCCCCCGCCTGCGCGGGGGCGATCGCCCGGCGTCTGTCGACGAGCTCGCCGCCCTTGCGGGTGCGACGGGGCGGGTGCGACGGATAGTCCGGACGGTGGCAGGCCCCCGCCTTCGCGGGGGCGACGATCGTCCCGCAGCTCAGGTCGAGGGCGACTGCGGCACGCAGGTGCCGGATTCCGGCGACCAAGTGTAGCCCTCGGCGCAGTACGAGGTGCAGTTCTCGTAGGCGTTGGCGACCGTGCCGAGCGCGAGCAGGGCGGCGCAGGCGAAGGCGACGAGTTTCATCGAACCCTCCATGGCTGACCTTTCGGCAGGATAGCCCCGAATCGGCCCGGGACCAATGGGGACCATCGGGCCGCTCAGACGAAGGGCTCCATCACCGCCGCCGCGTAGCTGGGCCGGGCGCGCATCCGCTGCCACCATTCGGCGGCGCGGGGGCGCGTGTCGATCTCGCCCGGCGCGATCTCGGTGAAGCGGACGACATAGGGCGCGGCGGCGATGTCGGCCAGGCCGAAGCGTTCGCCGACGAGCCAGTCGCGCGCCTCCAGCCGGGCCTCGATCCGGTCCATCATGTCGCGCAGGATGTCGGTCGCGGCCTCCAGCTCCTCGGCCGTGTAGGGGTCGCGCGCCATGCGGCGCCAGACGCCGCGGCGGTTCTCGGTCGGAATGGCGGCCAGCCGGCGCTCGAGCTCCTCGTCCGACCAGTCGCGGGCGATGTGGTGGAAGTGGATCATCCAGTTGTGCTTCTGGATCGCCGGCAGGCAGGTGTCGTCGATGTACTTCGCCCAGAGCCTGCAGGTCGTGCCGCTCGAACGGGTCGACCGGCATCAGCGGCGGGTCGGGGAAGGTCTCGTCCAGCCACTCGTTGATGAAGTTGCTCTCGACCAGCGGCCGCCCGTCGACGACCAGCGCCGGGACGATGCCCGAGGGGTTGAGCGCCTTGTACCAGTCCTCGTGGTGCTCGAAGCGGGCGAGGTCGATGACGTGGTCCTCGAAGGCGAGGCCCTTCTCGTGCAGGGCCAGGCGGACCTTGCGCGATGCCGACGACATCCAGGCGTGGTAGAGGACAAGCGCCACGTTCAGACGGCCGGCAGCCGGATGCAGGTCGCCCGCGCGTCGTCGAAGGAGAAGCCGGCGGCGCATTCCTCGTTGCATGCGAGCGCGGGCAGGGACGAGAGCGCGAAGTGCGCGACGAGGACGATCTTCAGGGGCATGGCCCGTCTCCCGTTGTGGCCCGGCGCGGGAAGGCGCGCGCGAGCTGCCCGCACCATCCGCCCGCGCCGCGCCCGCCGCAACGGGAATCTCACCCGGCCCGCGCCTCGAGCCAGCGCGCGGTGCGCAAGAGCGGCCCGTCGCCGCCGCGCGGGCCGGTCAGCTGGACGCCCATCGGCATGCCGTCGACCTCGAGCAGCGGCAGCGTCACGCAGGGCGTGCCGACATAGGTCCAGAAGGCGTTGAAGACCGGGTCGCCGGTGAAGCCCAACCCCTCGGGCGCCGGGCCGGGCGCCGGCAGGCACAGGATGGCGTCGAAGCGGGCGTGGATCTCGCCCAGCGCCTCGGCCACGCGGTCGCGCTGGGCCACCGCGTGGCGATAGGCGGCCTCGGTCATGTCGCGGCCTCGGGCGATGGCGTCGCGCAGGCTCTCGCTCATCTTCGGCCCGTACTCGTCGGCCAGCGGCCCGTAGCACTGCGCGATGGCGTAGATCTGGGCCGTCTTGTGCCAGTCCCAGGCCTCGGCCAGCCAGCCGGGCAGCTCGACCTCCTCGCAGTCGTCGCCGAGCGCGGCCGCGAACCCCTCCAGCGCCGCCTGCGCCGCCGGGTCGGCCTGGTCCCAGACGGGCGTCCGGACGAAGGCGAGGCGCGGGCGCCGCGGCGGCTCCTGCATCGCGATCAGCGACAGCGGCGGGCGCGAGCGGTCGACGGCCTGCGGGTCGCCGGGATCGCGCGCCAGCATCTGCTCGGCCAGCAGCGCGACGTCCTCGACGGACCGCCCATAGGTGCCGACCGTGTCGAGCCAGGGCGCCATCTGGGTGACGCCCGTCCGCCCGATCAGGCCGAAGCTGGGCTTGAAGCCGTGGATGCCGCAGAAGCTGGCCGGGCGGATCACCGAGCCGCCGGTCTGCGTGCCGAGCGCGAAGGGCACCTGGCCGTCCGCCACCGCCGCCGCCGAGCCGGATGACGAGCCGCCCGGCGTGTGCGTCGCGCCCCCCGGACCCTTGCGCGGGTTCATCGTCTTGCCGGGGGTGCGGACGGCCAGCTCCGTCGTCACGGTCTTGCCCAGGATCACCGCGCCGGCGTCGCGCAGCTGGCCGACGCAGAACGCGTCGCGGTGCGTGTGCCGGCCCTCGTGCCCGGCAAAGCCGTTCTGGGTCGGCATGTCGCGCGTCTCGATGATGTCCTTGACGCCGACGGGCACGCCGTGCAGCGGGCCGACGCCGTGCCCGCGCGCCAGCACGCGGTCGGCTTCGCGCGCGCTGCTCCAGCGCCATTCCGGGGTCCAGCCAGATCCAGGCGCCGACATCCGCGTCGCGCCCGGCGATCCGGTCGAGATACGCGCCGACCAGCGCCTCGGAGGTGGTCTCGCCGGCGGCGATGGCGCGCGCCGCCGCGGCGCCGGTCATCGCCGCGGGGCCTATATCCTTCGCGTTCATGTGGCGGGCTCCTCCGTTGGCGCGTAGCGCCGTCTCCGGCTCTCGATCAGCATCGCCGCCCCGCCGAGCGTCAGGCCGATGGCGAACAGCGTCGTCAGCAGCGCATAGGCCAGGTCGTGCAGGTCGACCCGGTTGGCGACCGGGTGGCCGTTCACGACGCGCACCCGCAGCGCGCTGCCGACCGGGTGGTCGCGCACCACCTCGGCCGCGACGTGCAGGTGCCAGCGCCGGTGCACCGACCAGAGGCCGGGCACCTCCTCCTCGGTCGCGGTGCCGGGGGGCCAGGTGACCCAGATATGCGCCACCTGGTGCGCCCGGCCGCCGGCCGAGGTCGCGTCGGTCAGTTCGGCGCGGGTCACGACGGTCTCGGCGCGCGGCGCCGCGAAGCTCCAGAGCGGCGGCACGCCGGACGACCAGAAATGCCAGGCAAACAGCGCGCTGGCCAGCCCGGCGAGCACCATCAGCCAGCGCAGCCTTGTGGCGATCATCCCTTCGCTCCTCCCAGGTAGTCGGCGATCCAGCGGTCGTAGTCGCCGGCACGTGTCGCCTGTGCCATCAACGCCGCCGGTGGCTGGTTGGCGGGCGCGCGGCCCTCGCGCATGGCGACCAGCGCGTCGTGCATCGCCTGCACCGCCGCCGGCAGCACCGGGTGGCCGGTCAGGCAGACGCGCACGCCGTGCCGGGCCAATTCCTCGGCCGGGGCAATCTTCAGCGCGCCGCCCAGCACGATGGGCAGGTCGAACTCGTAGCCCAGCCGCTCGATCTCCGCGGCGGTCGAGACCCCGATGAAGAACAGCGCGTCGACCCCCGCCTCGGCATAGGCCCGGCCGCGCGCGATCGCGTCGTCCATGCCGGTGACGCCCGGCGCCGAGGTGCGCCCGATGATGACGGTGTTCGGATCGGCGCGGGCCTCGACCGCCGCGCGCATCTTGCCGACGCCCTCGTCCAGGCTCAGGAGCTCGGTCTCCGCCTGCCCGTGGTAGAGCGGCAGGACGGTGTCCTCGATCGACAGCGCCGAGACGCCCGCCGCCTCCAGCTCCTCGACCGTGCGGCGCACGTTCAGCGCGTTGCCATAGCCGTGGTCGGCGTCGACCGCGAAGGGCAGGGCCGAGGCGCGCGACATGCGCCGGCACTGGTCGGCGAACTCGGTCAGGGTCAGGACGATCAGGTCGGGCGCCCCCAGCACGGCCAGCGAGGCCGAAGACCCGCCGACCATGCCGATCTCGAAGCCGATATCCTCGGCCAGCCGGATCGAGAACGGGTCGAAGACGGATGCCGGCACCAGGCAGCGCCCCTCGGAGATATGCGCGCGAAAGCGCTCGCGTCGAGCACGGTACATGGATTTCCCTTTACGGTTGTCTAACCGACGCGTGCCGCTGCCAGAAGGCGACGGCCGCGTCGTATGTCTGCGGGTCGACGGGCCGGCCCGAGCCGCCCTCGGCCCGGCCCAGCGCGTTGCGCATTTGCGTGATCGGCGGCATTGGCGGCTCGCGCGGCTCCAGCGTGCCGATGACGCTGACGATCCCCGCGTCGCAGTCGGGGACGCCGTCCACGCCGCCATCCGGGTAGTCGGCCGCCTCGGCCAGCAGCTGTTCGTGGCTGTAGAGGATGACGTCCAGCCAGCGCGCCACCGGCGCCTCGATGCCCTCGAACCAGCGTTCCAGCACCGCCCGCTCGCCCTCGCGCCGGGCGCGGTAGCCGCTGCGCAGCTGGCGCTCGTTCTCGGGCGTGATCGGCGCGAAGCCGCAGCGGGTCGGCGTGTCGTTCTCGAGGAACAGGTGCGTGCAGAATGGCGCGTAGCCCGGCACGGGCGCCCGGCCCCCGGCGACGGCGGCGTTGCAGCGCTCGACCAGCTCGCCGGGCGTGAGTCCCTCGACCCGGGTGCCGCTGGCCCCCGGCTCCCAGTTCCTCAGCGCGAAATCCGTGATCGCGATCCGCAAGGTTCCCCCATCGCGCATGGAATGCCGGGCTGGCCCGGCGGCGCGCAGCATTTCACGCCCCGGCCGCCCATGCTAGACCCGGAGGCGAACGGGAGGATCACGTAATGATGACGGGCCACGACTATCGCGAGAGCCTGCGCGCCCTCTCGCCGCGCGTCTTCGTCAACGGCCAGCGCGTCGAGAGCGTCGCCGACGAGCCGCTGCTGGCGCCCGGCGTCAACGCCATCGCGCACTGCTACGACGCGGCGCACGACCCGCGCTACACGCACCTGATGACGGCGGTCGAGCAGACGACCGGGCGCACCGTCAACCGCATGACCCATGTCGACCGCTAGCCCGCAGGACCTGATCGAGAAGCTGGAGGCCGTCCGCCTGCTCTGCCGCGAGGTCGGCTGCGCCATGCGCTACCTGACGCATGACGGGCTGGCCGGCGTCTACCAGGCGACGCACGTCATGGACGCGGAACTCGGCACCGCCTACCACCCGCGCCTGCTCGCCTACCTGCACCACGTCCAGGACAACGACCTGACCGTCGGCATCGCCATGACCGACGGCAAGGGCGACCGCTCGCCTGCGCCCGCACGCCCAGCCGAACGCCGACGCCTACGTCCACATCACCGAGCGCCGCCCGGACGGCATCGTCATCCGCGGCGCCAAGGCGATCGTCACCTCGGCGCCCTACTGCCACGAGCTGCTGGTCATGCCCTGCCGCGCCATGACCGAGGCCGATGCCGACTTCGCCGTCTGCTGCGCCGTCCCCGTCGACGCGCCCGGCCTGACCATCGTCTCGCGCCCCGCCGGCCGGCCGGGCGAGGCGGCGGCGAAGTTCTCGGCCCGCTACGGCCAGTCGACCGCCGTCTGCGTCTTCGACGACGTCTTCGTGCCGTAGGACCGCGTCTTCCTGGCCGGCGAGTGGCGGCACTCCGAGCACCTGACCCGCACCTACGCCACGCACCACCGCCATAGCTGCATCGGCGCCCGCGCCGGCTTCGGCGACCTCCTGATCGGCGCCGGCGTGCTGATGATCGAGGCGAACGGGCTGGACGCGTCCGCCGCCCACCTCCGCAACGACCTCGTCGAGCTGATCAAGATCGTCGAGGGCTTCTACGCCTGCGGCGTCGCCGCCTCGGTCTACGGCTTCGCGGAGGCCGGCGTGCAGCAGCCCGACGGCGTCTTCGCCAATGTCGGCAAGCTGATGATGGCGACGCAGATCTACGAGATGCACCGCCTCGCCCACGACGTCTCCGGCGGCCTGATCGTCGCCCTGCCCGGCCCGGACGAGGACCACAACCCCGAGACCCGCGGCGACATGCTGGCCATGCTGGCCGGCAACCCCGCCATCCCCACCGAGCGCCGCCAGGACATCGCCCGCCTGATGCACGACCTGACCGCCAGCGACCAGGCCGGCTGGATGAGCGTCATCTCGCTCCACGGCGGCGGCTGCCCCGAGGCCATGCGCCGCGAGATCTACCGCTACTACCCGCTGGAGGAGACGCCGCGCCCTGGTCGAAAAGCTGCTGGACCGCGGCGTGCTGGACGTGGGCCAGAGCGTGTCGAAGCAGCCGGGCCGGTGCTGCCCGGTGGGCTGCCAGGTGCCGGAAACGCCGGTGCTGGGCGGGGCGGAGCGGGGAAGGTTGGCGGCGGAGTGACTGCCGAGAGGAAGATGCCGGCCCTATTTCTCCAGCTTCATTGCTTCCAATACACCAGCCTGCTGAACCGGGATAATCAGAAACTTGCGTTCTGCACTGTCGTCGCGATCGTCAGGCGTCGCTATGACATTTTGGCCGGTGAATTTGAGGACCTTGAACTGCCTATCTCCTAGTGAGAAGTGAAAAAACGTGTTCTGCCTCCAAGCTGCCAGCACTCCACTCCCGCAAAATAGGGCCGGCATAATGATGAGAAATATCATTATATACAGCAAGGGATCGAAACCAAACTTAGTAATAATAAAATGAGCTATAGTTCCTTCAGGAACTTCGGACCGAGCATCGTACACGCTGGGCACGGGCTGGCTCGGATGAGAAGCGTCGGCTTCGGGCTTATTAAGGAAGCGTAGGCCGAGCAACGCGAAGGCACTGCTAAATATGCCCAAGGATGACACAAGGAGTGGAGAGAACGACCACAACACCACAAACAGCATAAATAGCGCAATGCCACCGAGGAGCACCATTATCAAACTCCCTTGGGAGTATCGCCAATATTGAATGTTTAATTGAAGGAATGTGAACAGAAGTAAGAAAAAAAATTGCATGGCTGTAGAAAAGATTGCCGATCAGCCCAATGTCAATTGAAATCCACGCGACAGGAAATCCGTAGTAAATCGCCTGCCCAACCTCGTAAGAAAAGGCATAAAGATAGCCAGCGACGAGCGCGACCGGGAAAATCCGGATGCACGTTTGACAATCCAACCCGGCTCTTCGCCAGCTTGGGGCGTATTGGTAGGCTTTGCCATTCTCTGACCACTCGGAGATCATGCCCCCGAGGGGCATTCTGAAAAGCGCTAGAAGCCCTCTATCGCTAAATCGATCCTTGCCATAGGTACTCCCAGATGACCACCCCCGCCCTCCTCCGCCGCGAGATCCGCGCACTGGTCTTCGACCAGTACGGCACCGTCGTCGACATGCAGGGCGGGCTGACGCAGGCCGTCACGCCGTTCCTCGCCGCCAAGGGGTGGCAGGGAAACCCGCACCAGTTCGTCACCTGGTTGCGGCGGACGCTCGTCACTCGATGATCGACGCGCACTGCGCGCGCGGGCCTGTCCCGCGGGGCGATCGCGGCCGGGTCCCGCTCTCGCGTCATCCCCGCGAAGGCGGGGATCTCTTTGTAATTGGAGAGAGATTCCCGCTTTCGCGGGAATGACGGCGCTGGGTAAATGACGGCGCTGCGGGAATGACTGCGCTGGGTGAATGACGCGGGCGGGCCGGCGATCGGGCACGCCCCCGCCTAAAGCTGCAGAGCCTCCCTCAGCTGGGCGGGGCTGATCGGCTTGATCAGGATGCGGAACGGGTGGTCGTGCTTGATGCGCTCGATCGTCGGCGGCTCGTTCGAGCCGGTGATGAAGACCAGCCGGATGCCGTCGGCGCGATCGTGGATGTCCTGCGCCAGGTCGACGCCGTCGCGCTTGCCGCCGAGGCGCACGTCCATCAGCACGAAATTCGGCTTCAGCCGCAGGATCTCCTCGACCGTGCCCTCGGGCCGGTGCCGGACCGACAGCACCTCGGCGCCGAAGTCCTCGCACATGCCGCGCAGGTCCTCGGCGATCAGGAAATCGTCCTCGACGATCACGACCGTCGTCGGCCTCACTCATAGCGGTCCCTCTCGCTGATGTCCGCCGGGATGCGGACCGTCACGGTCGTTCCCTCGTCCTCGCTCACGTCCATCTCGCCCTCGCAGTTGCGCCACCAGGCTGCGCACGATGATGGTGCCCGTGCCGCCGCGCGACGGCTTTCCGTCCTCCGGCGCGGCGCCCGCGCCCTCGCGCCGCCGCGTCCCGTTGTCCGAGACCGTCAGCTCGATGCTGTCGCCCCGCCTGGCATAGCCGACACGGATGCGCCCGGCGGAACCGGGCACGAAGGCGTGCTTGATCGCGTTCGCCACCAGCTCGTTGACCAGCACGCCCGAGCGAGACGGCGACGTCCAGCTGCAGCCTGTCCTCGTCGGCCTCCACCTCGATCTCCATGCCGCGCCGCGCCAGGTCGTTGCCGGCGGCGATGTTGTCGACCAGCTCGCGCAGGAAGTCGCGGGCGCGCACCTCGGACGGCGCCGAGGAGGAAATCAGAAGCTGGTGCACCAGCCCCAGCGCACGGATGCGCTCGGCCGTCGCGTCGTAGCTGGCCCTCAGCGCCGGGTCGTCGCGCTGGCGCGCCTCGATGCGCAGCATGGCGGTGACCTGCTGCAGGTTGTTCTTCACGCGGTGATAGACCTCGCGCAGCAGCAGTTCCTTGTCGGCGTTCGAGCGGGCCAGGTCCTCCATCGTGCCCAGCAGCCGCCGCTCGGCGCGGTTCTCGATCACCGCGTTGCGCAGCACGGCGGCGGCGGCCAGCGTCATCATCGCGATCGCCAGCAGGCTGATGCGGAAGTTCGCGTCGAACGCCCCGCCTGCGGTCAGGCGCAGCGACAGCAGGCACAGCAGGAACGGCCCCGCGATCGCCAGCGGGAACAGGCGCCGCGCCCCCGCGCTGCCGCTGCCCTCGTCGAACAGCACGCCCGTCCAGTTGTCGCGCCACGAGGCCAGCAGGATGGCGGCGAACAGCAGCGCGAAGGTGACCGCGGTGTGCAGCGCCATCGCGCTGAACAGGAAGACGCCGTAAAGCGCCTCGGAATCGTAGGCATAGCCGACGATCGCGACCAGCGCCGCCATCAGGCCGAGCGTGGCGCAGACCTCGACGGCGCGGGCGTGATAGAGGCGCGGCGCCGACAGCCCGGCCAGGCAGTACGCACCCAGCAGGAACGAGGCGGCGGTGGCGAAGGCCATGTAGTCGCGGCCCATGCGCCCGGGAAACAGCACGCCGTCGATGCCATTGCGCGACACCGTCCAGAAGATCGCCAGGTCGAGCGCGGCAACCGCGCCGACCAGGACGCTCATCGCCAGCGCCGTCCGGGATTGCCGCCGAGGATCGCTGACGCGGAGCAGCAACCCGGTGCCGAGCAGCGCGAAGCAGACCGCCGTGCTGGGAACCATCGCCGCGAAGGCCGGGCGGATGCGCACGACCGCGTCGAGGCCCAGCAGCCACCCGAGCACCAGCACCGCCAGCGCGACCGCAACAGCCGTGCCGGCGAGGACCCGTGCCGTCAGCCGCTGCCTTGCGCCGCCCCAGGACGCGCGGAGCGGCAATTCTTCGGCCGGCGCGTCACTGGGCAAGGCGGGCTCCGAGGCTCGGATTGGTCACGGCGTATCAGGCAGAACATGAAATAAAATACATGATGCGTTGTGGGAAGGCACTTTTGCCGCACGATCTTCGGCAGTGCCCTTTCCGGCACCCGCAACCAGACGATCCCGCGATCACCACCGACTCCTCCACCGCAAAACCGCGCCGCGCGTCTTCGACCCGGACGGCACCGCCCTTGGCACGCGGCGTGCGCCGAGCGAGGCCGCCATGTCCTGGAAGGCAAACGCATTTCGACCGGGCAACGATCCCGCGCCAGGCGCGCGCTGTTCAACCCGGCCACCCCTCGTCGGCCCCCGGATCACCCTGCCGATGCTGCGCATCGCACTGAAGATCGCTCTCGCAACTCCAATCCGCGGCCTTGCGTCGATCTCCCGCGGCCGCGCAGAACGCGGGACGACCATCAGTCGACGAGGGCTGCGCGATGACGACACCCGACCTCCTCCGCCGAGAGATCAGGGCGCTGGTCTTCGACCAGTACGGCACCGTCGTCGACATGCAGACGGGGCTGACCGAGGCGGTCACGCCCTGGCTGCGCGACAAGGGCTGGGACGGCAACCCGCACCAGTTCGTCACCTGGTGGCGGCGGACGCATTTCGAGAACTCGATGATCGACGCGCTTTCGGCGCGCGGGCACACGCCCTATCGCGAGATCGGGCACCGCGCCGTCAGCTTCGTCATGGACCGCGCCGGCATCCGGCACACGCAGGACGAGGTGCGCTGGCTGGTCGCCGAGATCGAACGGCTCAAACCCTTCCCCGACGTGATCGCGGCGCTGGGTCGGCTGCGCGGCGCCGGCTACGGGCTGCATATCCTCTCGAACGGCGATCGCGACATGCTGGAGGCGGCGCGCGAGCATATCGGCTTCGAGTTCGACAGCCGCATCAGCGTGCAGGAGGCCGGCTTCTTCAAGCCCGCCTGGCAGACCTACGCGAAGGCCGCGGAACTCATCGGGCTCGACCGCTCGCAGCTTCTGTTCGTCGCCAACCACGCGTTCGACTGTATCGGTGCCAAGTCCTGGGGGATGCGCACGGCCTTCATCGACAGGCGGAAACGCCCGTTCGGCCAGACGCCGCACCAGCCGGACACGATCGTCGCCGACTTTGCCGAACTGGCTGAGACAATGGCGGGCTGATGGGGCGACCCGCCGCTCCTCTGCGGGTGGGGTGTCCTCGGCGACGGGGTACCCGCCTGCTGCGATTTCGATCCGCCCGGTGCTCCGTCCGCTACCCGACGAAGGCGCGCTCGACGACGAACTCGGCGGGCCGGTTGTTGGCGCCCTCGGTCAGGCCCGCGGCCTCCAGCAGCGCCTTGGTGTCCTTCAGGAAGTCCATCGAGCCGCAGATCATGCCCCGGTCCACCGCCGGGTCCAGCGGCGGCACGCCCAGATCCTCGAACAGCTTGCCGGACGACACCAGCCCGGTGATCCGCCCCATGCGCGGGCTCTCCTCGCGCGTCGTCGTAGCGTAGTGGACAAGCTGCTTCGACGCCTCCTCGCCGACGAGCGGGTCGTCGCGGGTCGCCTGCACAGTCTCGTAGCCATAGGTCAGCTCGGCGGCCTCGCGGCAGGTGTGGCAGAGGATGACCTGCTCGAACTTCTCGTAGGTTTCCGGGTCGCGGATCAGCGAGGCGAAGGGCGCGATGCCGGTGCCGGTCGAGAACATGTAGAGCCGCTTGCCCGGGATCAGCGCGTCGTTGACCAGCGTGCCGGTCGGCTTCTTCTTCATCAGGACCGTGTCGCCGGGCCGGATCTTCTGCAGGTGCTCGGTCAGCGGCCCGCCCGCCACCTTGATCGAGAAGAACTCCAGTTCCTCGTCCCAGGACGGCGAGGCGATGGAGTAGGCCCGGAACACCGGCTTCTCGGCGTTCGGCAGCCCGATCATGACGAACTCGCCCGAGCGGAAGCGGAAAGACGCCGGTCGCGTCATGCGAAAGGCAAAAAGCCTGTCGGTGTAGTGCTTCACCTCGGTGACGGTCTCGGCGAAGCAGCCCGCCGGAACGGGAAACTCGACCTCGGTCTCGACGGCCTCGGTGTTGACGGCGGGCATCGTCATCTCGCAGCGTCCTCGCGTCTGTCTCGGGGTGGGCGTTTCCATTTCACACGGGCCGTGTATATCGTTTGCGTGCAAACGAACATCAAGCGGTAAAATAGGCGCAGTCTCGACGCGCGCGCAGGGCAGGAGAACACGATGGCCAGTGGAACGGTTGCCGGCATCGACGTCGGCGGCACCTTCACCGACCTCGTCCTGATCGACCAGGACCGGCGCACCGTGCGGCTGGCCAAGACGCCGACGACGCCCCGGAACCAGGCCGACGGGTTTCTGGCCGCGCTCGATCAGGCCGGCGCCGATCCCGCCGCCATCGGCCTGATCGTCCACGGCACGACGACGACAACCAATGCCGTGCTGGAGCGCCGTCTCGCCCGCACCGGCCTGATCACCACGACCGGGTTTCGCGACGTTCTGGAACTCGGCCGTCGCACCCGCCCGCAGCCCTATGGCATGACCGGCACCTTCCGGCCCGTCATCCCGCGCGACCTGCGCCTCGAAGTCCCCGAGCGCATGGACGCCGCCGGCGAGATCCTGACCCCGCTCGACGAGGACGCCGTCCGCGCCGCCGTCCGCCACCTGCTCGACGCCGGCTGCGAGAGCCTCGTAATCCATTTCCTGCACGCCTATGCCAACCCGGCGCACGAGCGCCGCGCCGCCGAAATCGCCGCCGAGATCTGGCCGAACGCCTACGTCACCATGGGCCACGCGCTCCTCTCCGAAAGCCGCGAGTTCGAGCGCGGCGTCACCGCCGCCGTCAACGCCTCGGTCCAGCCGCTGCTGGAACGCTACGTCGCCCGGCTGGCCGAGCGGCTGGCCGAATGCGGCTACCGGCGCGAGGTGCTGGTGATGAACGGCAATGGCGGCATGGTCTCGGCCTCGAAGGTCGCGCGCGAGGCGGCCAAGACGGTGATGTCGGGCCCCGCCTCGGGCGTCATCGCCGCCGCCTATACCGGGCGCCGGGCGGGGGTCGAGAACCTCATCACCTACGACATGGGCGGCACGTCCACCGATGTCGCCCTGATCCGCGGCGCAGTGCCGGCGGTCTCGAACGAGATCGAGCTGGAATACGCCATGCCGATCCACGTGCCGATGGTCGACGTCCGCACCATCGGCGCCGGCGGCGGCTCGATCGCGCGCATCGACGCCGGCGGCCTGCTGCAGGTCGGCCCCGAGAGCGCCGGCGCCGACCCCGGCCCGATCTGCTATGGCCGCGGCGGTACCGAGCCGACCATCTCCGACGCCAACCTGCTGCTCGGCCGCCTGAACCCCGCCGGCCTGCTCTCCGTCGACACGCCCGTGCCGCTGGAGCGGGTGCGCGGGATCTTCGCCGAAAAGCTCGGCGGACCGCTCGGCGTCTCGCCCGAGGACGCCGCCGCCGCCGTGCTGCGCGTCGCCAACACGCGCATGGCCGGCGCCGTCCGCATGGTCTCGATTTCGCTCGGCGCCGACCCGCGCGATTTCGCGCTGTTCGCCTTCGGCGGCGCCGGGCCGCTGCACGCCACCGACCTCGCGCGCGAACTCGCCATCCCGCGCGTGCTGGTGCCTGCACGTCCCGGCATCACCAACGCGCTCGGCTGCGTCGTCGCCGACCTGCGCCACGACTTCGTCAACACCGTCAACCGCCCGCTGGACCTGGCCGACATCGACGCCATCCACCGGATTTTCGCCGACCAGCACGCCGAGGGCCGCCGCGCCATCGAGGCCGAGACCGTCGCCGTCGATGCCGTCGACGTGCTGTTCAGCGCCGACATGAAATTCATCGGCCAGACCCACCAGCTCCGCGTCCCCCTCGCGGACGGCCGCCCGACGCGCGGGGCCATGCAGGCCGCCTTCGAGCGGGTCTACCGCGCCCGCTTCCACGTCGACCTGCCCGAGATCCGCGCGGCCGTCGTCAACCTCAACTGCTCGGTCATCGGCCGCCGACCGGAGGTCGACCTTTCCGCCCTGATCGACGCCCGCGCCCGCCGCGCCACGCTGGCCGAGCGCCGAGACCGGCCGCCGCCCGGTCCGCTTCGGCGACGACTGGCACGAGACCCCGGTCTACCGCCGCGACCACCTGCCGCCCGGCGCCGCCATCGACGGCCCGGCGATCATCGAGCAGCTCGACGCCACGACGGTCATCGAGCCCGGCGACCGCGCCGCGCAGGACCGCGACGGCAACCTCATCATCACCCTTGGCGCCCTGGCCGAAACCCGGCAGCCAGCCATGGCGGGAGCAGCCCGATGAGTCCCGACACGATCAATTCCGAAGCGATCGCCCCCGAGACGGCCGCCCCCAGATGGCCGCCGCCGACCCCAGGACGGCCGACCCCAAGACGGGGGCGCTCGACCCGATCACTCTGTCGGTCATCCAGGCGGGCCTGGGCCAGGTCTGTGCCGAGATGGACCTCAGCTTCTCGCGCGCCGCGTTCTCCCAGATCATCGCCGAGGCGAACGACCGCGCCGACGGCATCTACTCGGCCGAGGACGGCGCCCTCATCTCGCAGGGCATCGACGGTCTGCCGGTCTTCGTCGGCGTCATGCAGGCCTCGACCCGCACCATCATCCGGCGTATCGCCGAGGGCGTGACCGAGGCGCCGGAACCCGGCGACATCTACATCGTCAACGATCCGTACCTGGGCGGGACGCACCTGATGGACGTCCGCTTCGCCATGCCGGTGTTCCGCCAGGGCGGCATCTTCTGCTGGCTGTCGAACACCGGCCACTGGCCGGACATCGGCGGCATGGTGCCGGGTGGCTTCTCCGCCTCGGCGACCGCCGTCGAGCAGGAGGGTTTGCGCCTGCCGCCCGTCAAGCTGTTCCGTCGCGGCGAGCTGGTGCGCGAGATCTACCAGATCATCTGCTCGAACATCCGCGTCGCCGACCAGCGCATCGGCGACGTCAAGGCGCAGGCTGCCGCCCTCCTCGTCGGCGAGGCGCGGCTGGCGGAGCTGCTCGACCGCTATGGCGACGCCACGATCACCGGGGCGGTGGCCGAGCTACGCCGCCGCGACGCCGCCCAGATGCGGGCCTGCATCGCGACGATTCCGGACGGCACCTATTCCAGCACGGCGATCGTCGACTCGGACGGCGTCGTCAACGAGCCGCTGGAGATCAACCTGACCGTCACGAAGTCCGGCACCGACCTGCACTTCGACTTCTCGAGCTCGGCGCCACCCTGCAAGGGGCCGATGAACTGCGTGTTCTCGACGACCGAAAGCGCGGTTTTTCTGGCCATCCGCCACCTGTTCCCCGAGGTGCCGCTGAGCGCCGGCGCCTTCGAGCCGCTGCACGTCGCGGTGCCGCAGGGCACGTTCCTGGACGCGCACTACCCGCGCCCGGTCTCGGGCTGCGCCGCCGAGGTCAGCCAGCGCGTCGCCGAATCCGTCTTCCTGGCGCTGGCCGAGCCGCTGCCCGACCGCGTCACCGCCGCCCCGGCCGGCACCTCGGGCAATTTCGCCCTTGGTGGCGTCGACCCGGCCGGGGACGGCGGCCGCGGCCGCGCCTACGTCATGTACCAGCTTTCGGGCGGCGGGCATGGCGGCAATGCCGACCATGACGGGCTGTCGAACGCCTGCTCGACCATCGGCATCTCGAAGGCGCCACCCGTCGAGATCATGGAGCAGCAGTTCCCCGTGCTCTACCGCCAATGGGCGCTCCGCGAGGGCTCGGGCGGGGCAGGGCGCCAGCGCGGCGGTTTCGGCGTCGCCTACGAGATCGAACTCCGCCGCGGCGAGGCGCGCGCCAGCTTCGTCATGGAGCACGGCCGCGTCGGTCCGCCGGGCGTGCTCGGCGGCGCTGACGGCGCGCCAAACACCGTAACGGTCATGCGCGGGGGCGAGCCCTACGTCCCGCTGCACCTGTCCAAGGAGCAGGACATCGAGATTGCCGCCGGCGACAGCGTTCGGGTCGGCACGCCCGGCGGCGGCGGCTATGGCGACCCGCGCCAGCGCGACCCCGCCGCGGTCGCAGAAGACGTCCGGCTCGGCTACTACACGAGGGACGAGGCGCAGCGCCTGTTCGGGATCGACCTGCCATAGCGCGGGGCGGCTTGCCCCTGCCGCAGGGGGGTGGGCCAGCGGCCGGCAGACGGCCGGCACCGAGGCTCTTTCTCAGAGCCGCCCGCTACGGCGTCAGCCGCATCGCGATGACGGTTCGAAAGCCTGGTGGCTGCGTGTGGGGGAACGGCGGTCGGCGCCCGGGGGGTTGGGGGGAGGTGGGAGAGGCGCCGACCGCATCGTGCGCCGCCATCAGGCGGCGGCACGATTCCTTGGAAGGCCTGCTCTTGCCCGGCTGGGATGGCAGGCTTCAATTCTCCATTCTGCGTTGCCGAGAGTGCCGTCCGCCATCGTCCGGCAGCGCCAGGCATGGGGGACGGGCGTGCCGCGGACTGTCATGCCTGGGTTTCCGGTCGAGCCGTGCATCGCTTGCATGTCCTCCCGGTTCACGCTCGGCCCGGTGTGATGGCCGGCCGGGGCACCCTCTCGTCGGCCACCATGGCGGCCGTTCGCTCTGGCTAACTCTCAGCCGTCCGGCCGGTTCCGCCGGATGAAGACGGCGGCCGAAAAAAAACCCGGCGCCCCGGTCGGCAGTCACGGACGGAACCCCGCCGGCCCGGCGCCCGTTCAGAGCGCATGAAGGACGAACGAAAAAGCACGGAGGCCAGCCCGGCGCTGGCGACAGGACCGGCGGCGGGGCAGGGCGACAGGCCGGGTCACCGGCGGGCCGGCCCGCAGCCGGCGGCGGCAGCGGGCGCGCAGCGGGTGACTCACGCGGCGATCCGCGATGTCGAGTTGCTCGCGGACTGGCTGGACAGCCGCTTTCGCGTGCCCGGCACGACCATCCGCTTCGGGCTCGATTCGCTGCTCGGCCTGGTGCCGGGCGTCGGCGATGCCGCGACCACGCTGCCGGCCCTCTACATCCTGCTGCGGGCACACCGGCTTGGCGTGCCAAAGAAAATGCTGGCCCGCATGGGGTGGAATGTCTTGCTGGACCTGGCACTGGGCGCGATCCCTGTGGTGGGCGACCTCTTCGACGTCGGCTTCAAGTCGAACCGCCGCAACGTCGCGCTGCTGCGCCAGCATGTCGGCCAACCGCCGCACACGCCGCGCGCAGACCCGGTGTGAGCCGGCGCGGTCCCTCGCTCGGCCGCCGAAGCCGGCATCTCTCGCCGGGCGCGCGGATCCCCGCCGGGCGGCCAGCCCGCGACGACCGCAGGGCTCAGCGGTCCGAGACCTCCTCGCTGGCGCGCCTGTCGGCATCCGGCTCCTCGGCGATGTCGCCCTTGTTCTCGACCTCCTCGTAGGCCTCGTCGCGCTCGGGCGACCGTCCCGGGATGTGGTCGGCGACGTAGGCGCCGCGCTTGCCCATCGGCCGCCGTGGGTCGGCCGTGGTGTCGCGGGCCGTCTGATGCTCCATCTCGGCGTTCAGTTCGGCGCCCAGCAGGATGGCGTAGGCGCTCACATAGAACCACATCATCAGGCCGACGATGGCACCGAGCGAGCCGTAGGTCGCGTTGTAGTCGGCGAATTTCGACACGTACCAGGAGAACGCCAGCGACCCGAGCAGCCACAGAGCCGTCGCCAGCACCGAGCCCCAGGTGATCCACGAGATCTTCGCGTTCGTCCGCTGCGGCCCGTAGCGATAGAGGATGCCCAACCCGAACATCACCGTCGCCAGCACGACCGGCCAGCGCACGACCGAGGCCACCCACTCGGCCTGGCTGCCGAAGCGCATCATCTGGACGGCGGCCGGCACGACGACGATCGCCAGCACGGCGCAGAGCACGACAAGAACCATGACGACGGTGATCAGCAGCGACACCGCGTAATAGGCAATGAAGCCGCGCTCGTTGCGCTCGCTGTACATGATGTTGACGCCGTCCAGCAGCGCGCCGACGCCCAGCCGGGCGCTCCAGATCGCGACGCCGAGCGCGAAGAACGAGCCGAAGCTCAGCGTCCGCCGCTCGCTCGAGAGCAGCTCGGCGATCTGGTCGTGGACCAGGCCGAAAGCGCCGCTCGGCATGAACTCGCGCAGCGACTGCACCTGCCCCATGATCGCCTGCGGGTCCGAGATCAGCCCGTACAGCCCGATCAGCGCGCCGATCGCGGGGAAGAGCGCCATCATGCCGAAGAAGCCGATGCCGGCCGCGACCAGATAGAGGTTGTGATAGCCGAGGTTGTCCCAGACGCGCAGCAGGACCGCCTTCCAGTCGGTCGGACGAAATTGGGAGGGCCGCTCGGCGGCCCTCCCCTGTTCTGTCGCGGAGTCTCGGACCGCCATGCGGTCAGGCAGGCTTGTTCGGGTTGCCCAGATCCTGCTTCTTCGCCTCTTCCTTCGCGGTTTCGCTCAGGCGGTTGGTAGCATCCTTCGCCTCGGCCTTGGTCTTGTCGGCGGCGCCGCCCGCCTCGCGGCTGGCGGTCTCGCGCAGGCGGTCTGCCGCCTGGCTGGCCTCGGCCTTCGCCCGCTCGGCGAGGTCGTGGGCGTGCCCGCTCAGCTCGCCGGCCTTCTCGTCGGCGATGTGGCGGGCCTCGTCGTAGACCGCGCCGGCGACGCGCCGGGCCTTCTCGGCCTCGCTCATCGCCATGTCGCGGGCATTTTCCCAGGCCTCGTCGCTGTACTCGCCCATGTACTCGTCCTCGGTGCGGGTCCGCGGCAGCGCGCCGCCGATCGCCGCGCCGGCGGCCAGCGCCAGGGCACCCATCACCAGCGGCTGCTCCTCGAGCATGTTGTCGAGGCGACGCCAGGTGGAGCTGCCATAATACGCCGCGTGGCGGCGCGCCGCATACGCATACTCGCTGGCCGTGTCGGCGGCGTAGCGGGCGGCGTGGCTGGCGCTGCCATAGGCGGCGCCGGCGGCGTGGCTGACGCCCTCGGCCGCGGAACTGGCGGCGTGGCTGACGCCCCCCGCCGCGGAACTGGCGGCATGGCTGACGCCGCCCGCCGCCGAGCCGGCGGCGTCGCGCGCCGTGCCGTAGGCCGACCCTGCCGCACCGCGGGCGCTGTCATAGGCCGCGCCGGCGGCATGGCCGGCGCTGTGCGTGGCCGAGCTGGCCGCGCCGCGCACCGAGTCGACGGCCGAGTGCGCGGCGTCGCCGGTGCGGTGCGCGGCGTCGCTCGCGCCCTGCGAGACCGACCCGGCAGCCTGCCCGGCGCGGTCCGCGATCGAGCCCGCGGCGCCCCGGACGCGGTCGGTCGTCGAGGGCCTGCCATCGTTGCGGCTGCCGTAGGTGCCGGCGACCGCGGCCGTTCCGTAGGGCCGAGCGCGCGCCGTGCCATAACGGCGCATGCCAACGAAGTCCTCCTCGTAGCCGTCGTCGACGTCCCAGAGGTAGTCATCGTCATAGGGCCGGCCCCGGTCGCGGCCCGAGCTGAAGATCAGCCAGGCGAGGCCGACGCCGGTCAGGATCAGCGGCAGCGGATTATTCGCCACCGTGCGTCCCAGATTGCGACCGATGTCGGCGCCATAATGGCCGAAGTTCCGGTACATCTCGTCGGCGATTCCGCCGACCGTCATCCTCTCCTGCAGCGCGTCCAGCGTATCGGCGACCCGGCCGCGCTCGGCGTTTATCTCGTTCTCGAGGGCCTCCGGGGAGTGGTCCCCCCGGCGATAGGCCTCGGTATGTTCATGATGCGTCTTGTCGCTCATTTCACGGTCTCCTTCGCCACCTTGGCGTCCCGCTGGACCGAGTGAATGGTCCGGTTGGGCGCCAGGCTGGCGGTGCTAAGCTTGTTCTTGCCGGACATCCCCATCACCACTGCCAGCAGGGTCAGGGCAGCGCCGACGATAAGCGCCGCCCAGACCGGAGCCAGGCCGGCCGCAATGAGTCCGAGCGTGACGGTGCCGGACAGGAAGATCAGGCCGACGATCCCGAAAACCAGAGCGCCGGCCAGCATTCCGCCGGCATTGGTGACCTGGCTGGTCTTCTCGCTGATCTCCGCGCGGAAGAGCATCATCTCCTTGCGGAACAGCTCGGTGACGTGGTTGATCAGGTCGCTGATCAGCGTCGGCGTCGAGCGGGGGTCCCGGTGGGCGGGATCGATCGGACCGCCGTTTCCGGGTTCGCGCGTCGGGTCGGTCATCGGACGGGACTCAGACATTGGGCTTCCCCTTCGTCGTCGGCGTGCTGCCGGTGGAACCCGTCGACCCGGTGGAGCCCGTCGACCCGGCGGAGCCGGTCGAGCCGGACTTCACCCCGGCGGACGAGCTGGGGCTGGACGCGGGCTTCGTGGGCGCGCTGCTGGCCGAGGTGGCCGAGCCGGAGGGTGTCGAGCCCTGCCTGGCCGGCGATCCGGTCGCCATCGAGCCTGACGACGACGACCCAGACGCCGTCGTGCTGCCCACGCCGGACGCCGAGGTGCCGGAGCCCGGACGGGACGAGCTGCTCGCCGCGCCTGCGCCTGTGGTGCTGCCGGCCGGACGAACCGGGCTCGCTGCGCCGCTCGGCGTGTGCGAGGTCGCCGGCTGCATCGGCTGGCTCACCGGGGCGCGGCCATAGGCCGGCTGCGGCGCGGCGTATGGGCCGCGCGGACCCTCGAAGCGACCCTGGTAGCGAGGCTCGGGCCGCGAGGCGCGGACGAAGCGCGCGACGGCGAAGCCCGCCAGCGCCGCACCGCCCAGGAACGCGACCGGGTTGCGGCGGCCGAACTCGGCCACGTCGCCGACCATGTCGCCCAGCGACTTGCCGCGGATCGTGTTCGAGATGTCGGACAGCCCGTCGGCCGCATAGCGCAGCACGTGGCCCTGGATCGAGCCTTCGCCCGCCTCCTCGGCCGCCCGGCGCAGTGCGGCGGCGGTGTGCGACACCTCGTCGGCACCGCGGCTGACGCCGTCCTTGGCTCGGCGCTCGGCCTCTTCCCGCACGCGGGAGACGCCGTCATAGGCCGCCTCGCGCGCCTGGTCGGCCAGGTCACTGGCTTGCTGTCGCGCCTCGACGGCGGCGCGGTTGAACGATGCCCGGGCCTGCTCCGCCACACCCTCGGCGTCTCGGCCCATCGCGGACGATGTCGATGACGACGATCCTGTCGTCGAGCCACCTGGATTATTCTTCGGATCGGTTGTCACTTCGATACTCCTTTTACTTTTCGACGCTTCAGGTCAGTCCGAAGTAGGACAAGACCACCACAACCACGACGATCACGCCAATCAGCCAAAAGATCGAATTCATTGCCGAGCTCCTCGATGGTGGGGGCGAATTTTGCGAATTCCGGCCAGTCAACGGATTTCAGTGCGTTTTCGTTCCGTTTTGCAAAGCTGATCGAGCAGACACTGCAGGCGTTTTCCCGGACGCCAGGCGGTCAGGCGCCCGGAATGCGCTCGAGGAAGCCGCAGAGCGCCGATTCGCTCATTCGAAGCCCCGGAACCCGGGCCGCGCAGGCGGCGGCCAGCCTGTCCCGGCGCTCGCCGGCCCCCTGCCCGGCCAGTGCGATGACGTCGGGGTGGATGTAGCTCTTGCGCGAGATCGTCGGCGTGTTGCCCAGCTGCTTCGCTGCGGCCTCGGCCATCGCCTTGACGGTCAGCCTGTCGTCGGCGGCCGACATCGCCCGCTCGAAGGCGCGCAGCGTGCCCAGCCAGGTGCGGAACGTCTTGGCGGTGTAGGCCGCGTCGCCGCTGATCTCGCCGAGATAAGCGTTGACCTGCTCCGAGCTGAGGGCATGCGGCTCGCCGCCGGCGTCCAGCCAGGTGAACAGGTGGGCGCCCGGCAGGTCGTCGATGTCCTGCAGCACGCGATGCAGCTTGCGGCTGCGCAGCGTCTGCTGCACGCGCTGGCCGCCCTTTGCGCGGTAGCGCAGGTGGATGCCGTCGGGCAGCAGGCGGAGGTGCCGGTGCTTCAGCGTCGTCGCGCCATAGCTGCCGTTCTCGTCCAGGTAGTCGCGGTTGCCGACGCGGAGGCCGACGTGATCGATCAGCGACACCAGCGCCGCCAGCGCGAAGCGCTGCTCGCCGGGATGCGCGTCGAGATCGCGGGCGATGCGCCGGCGGATGCGTGGCAGCGTGCGGCCAAAGCCGGCGAGCTGCTCGAACTTCAGCCGGGCGCGGAACTCGGTCCAGCCGGCGTGATAGCGGTACTGCTTGCGGCCGCGCTGGTCGAGGCCGGTCGCCTGCAGGTGGCCGTTCGGCTTCGGGCAGATCCAGACGTCCTCCCAGGCCGGCGGCACGGCAAGCGAAGACAGCCGCGCCCGCTCGGCGTCGTCGGTGATCCGGTTGCCCCTGGCATCGACGTAGCCAAAGCCGCGACCACGCCGCTCGCGCCGGATGCCGGGGCGGCTGTCCGGATAATACGTCAGGCCGAGGTCGGGGATGGAACCGGGCTCGATCGTGTCCTTCATGGCGGGTCTGGAACAGGGACGGCAGGCGAACGGTTCCCGGGGGGCTCTTCACATTCGCCGGACGCTGTCGGGACGCCGTGCGCACCGCCCGTGCGCGCTGTCTTTCAGGCGGAGCCCGGGCGGTTGTGCCGGGGCTTGTTCGGCCAGCGGTTCAGGATTGCCCGGCCCCCCTCTTCGGCCCGCTACTCCGCCGGGCCGCCGGCAGCATAGAAAGCGGCGAGCGCGTCGATCTGGTCGTCCTCGAGCTGTCCGGCGACCGAGTGCATCAGGGTCGCCCGCGCCGTGCCGCCGCGATGCCCCTCGCGCCAGAGACCAAGCTGGGTGCGGAGGTAACCGGCGCGCTGGCCGGCCAGCATGGGGAACAGCGGGTCGCGCCGCTCGGGCCAGGGCCCGTGGCAGGCGCGGCAGGCCGGCGTGCCGCGGCTGTCGGGATGGCCGAAAGCCAGCCGCCGGCCGGCGGCAACCAGGTCGCCCGGCGCCGCCGGCTGCGCGGCGGGACCGGCGGGCGGGCCTGGCGCCGCCACGGTCAGCGGCGTTTCTCCCCGGCCGAAATGCCGGGCCAGCCGGTCGATCTGCTCGTCCGAAAGCTGCGACGCCGCTTGCTGCATGATGCCGCTTTCGCGCAGCCGCTCGCGGAAGGCCGTCAGCGAGGCGGCGATGTAGGGCGCGCCCAGGATGTCGATGCGCGGCATCGCCGCGTTGCCGCGCCCGGCGCCGTCCCGCCCGTGGCAGCCGGCGCAGTAGGCGACCAGCGGGTCATCCGCCCGCGGCGTCTCGGTCAGCGCGGCGTAGGCGGCCGGCGTCATGTCGCGCACGCGGTCGAGGAAGGCGGCCATCATCCACGCCTCGTCGCGACGGTTCTCGGCCGGCCAGTGCGGCATGCCGCTCATCTTGACGCCGTTCAGCACGATCCAGAACAGGTGGCGCGGCTGCCAGCCCTCGACGGCGCGCTCGATCGGCGGCGGCTCGGGCACCAGCGAGCGCACGGTCGCCGAGCGTCGCTCGCCCGGCGCGGCATGGCAGACGCGGCAGGCGGTATCGAAATGGCGCGCGGCGACTGCCGCCATGTCGTCGGTCAGCAGCGGCACGGCGTCGGCCGAGGGCGCACGCAGCCCGACCGAGTGCCGGTAGGTCGTATGCAGCACCCAGGAAACCCCCGGCAGGTGCCCGGCCGCCGCCGAGACGTTGTAGAGCCCGACGCCCACCACCAGACCGGCGACGACCAGCCCGGCCGCGGCCAGCGCCGCCAGCGTCGCGAGCGCGCACCTCATGCCGTCGGCCCCGCCGTGATGACCGCCCGTCGCATCAGGCGCACGAGTTCACGAAGATCGCCGGCAGCGCGACGTAGACGACGCCCACTGCCGACAGCACGGCCAGCAGGAAGGCGGCGTGGCCGAGGAACTCGTGCCGGTGCTCCTCGACCGCCTCGTCATGCTCGTAGTCGTAGTCGTCCAGGTAGTCCCACCGCCGCCAGGATCGCCAGGCGACGACGGCGATACCGGCCAGCGCCAGCACGGTGATCGCGCCGATGCCGACGCGCAGCGAGGGGAAGGCCCAGTCGTGCCGGAACAGCTTGAAGCAGGCGATCGAGGTGCCCCCATAGGTCAGCACGAAATGCGTGGCCCAGATCAGCGGCCCGAAGGCGATGCGCCAGATGCTGTCGCTCTCCTCGGCCCAGCTGTCGAGTTCCTCGTTGTGGAACGGGTTGTGCCTGGCCATCACATCACCCTCGGCAGGACGCCGACGACCAGCGCGGTCGCCACCGTCATCGCCAGCATGAAGTGCCAGAACAGCGAGACGTTCTGCAGGTCGGCATCGTATTCCTGCGTCAGCTTTCCGGTCAGGCTGCCGGCCAGGCAGTAGAGCAGCATCAGCGCGCCCAGCCCGCTATGCGCGACGGTCCAGATCAGGATCGCCCAGACGATCGCCGGGTAGACATGCGCCACCGGGTCCATCCCGGCATCCCATGCCGACCACAGCAGCGAGGCGCCGCCCGCCAGCGTCAGCACCACGGCCCCGGCCAGCGCCGCGCGCGCCGCGCCGACGCGGCCCCGACGGTTCGTGCCGCGCGCCGCCAGCGCCAGCCCCCAGGCACCGGCCAGGAGCCCGGCGCCGAGTCCAACCCACAGCGCCGTCGCGTCCGGCAGCCCCGGCGGCGGGAAGGCGTCGCCCGGGCTCGCGGTCCAGTAGAACAGGTAGCCGAAGACCAGGCTGGCGAAGGCCGTCCAGTCGCCCAGCATGGTGATCCACATGCCCCACCAGCCCGGCGCCGGCGTGCCCGAGACGTAGATCGGCAGCGTCAGGCCCAGGCCGACATCCTTGCGGTCCTTCTCGGGCGGGCGCGCCGTGCCGGTCCACAGCCAGACCAGCACGAAGGCGATGGCAACGGCGCCCGAGATGATCGCCGGGGTCCACAGGTGCCAGACCGGCAGGATGAACGCGCCCGCCGTCGCCACCGCGGCGCAATGCGTGATCCAGGTTGGGCCGCCGACGCGCAGGCACTGGATCGGGCGGGCGTCCAGCACGGTCGTCACCAGCGTCTCGCGCAGGCCCTCCTCGGCGTCGGGCAGGTAGTAGCGCCCGGCGTCGATCCGCTCGACCACCTCCGGCTGGTCCCACAGCGGATAGCGGCTGGTGACGTAGGGGATCGAGCGCGTGCCCCAGCCCGGGTCCTTGGGCACGTCGTGCGCCCATTCCAGCGTCCCACTTCCCCAGGGGTTGCGCGGCGTCGCCGGCTTGCCGGGGCGCAGCAGGTCGAACAGGAAGACGGCGAAGCCCGCCGCGATCACGAAGGCGCCGCAGGTCGCGACCAGGTTCGGCAGGTCCCAACCGAGATCGGCCGGATAGGTGAAGACGCGTCGCGGCATCCCCATCAGCCCGGTATAGTGCATTGGCAGGAAGGTCACGTTGAAGCCGGTGAACAGCAGCCAGAAGACGACGCGACCCAGCCGCGGCGACAGCAGCGTCTTGGCCAGGAACGGATGAAAGTAGTAGATGCCGGCCAGCACCGGGAACACCATGCCGCCGAACAGCACGTAGTGCAGGTGGCCGACGACGAAGTAGCTGTCGTGCACCTGCCAGTCGAAGGCCGCCAGCGCCAGCATGACCCCGGTCAGCCCGCCGGCGGTGAAGACCGCGAGCCCGCCGGTGATGAACAGCATCGGCACGCTGCGCTTGACGTGCCCGACCATCAGCGTCGCCAGGAAGGCGAAAAGCTGGATGCCGGTCGGGATCACCACTGCCTCGGACGCCGCCGAGAAGAAGCCGAGCGAGATCCGCGGCAGCCCGGTTGCGAACATGTGGTGGACCCAGAGGCCGAAGGACAGGAAGCCCGTGCCGACCGCCGAAAGCACGATCCAGGAATAGCCGACGATCGGCCGGCCGGCGGCGGTCGGCACGATCATCGCCGTGATGGCGATCGAGGGGAGGAAGATGATGTAGACCTCCGGGTGGCCGAAGATCCAGAACAGGTGCTGCCAGAGCAGCGGGTCGCCGCCGCGCTCGGGGTCGAAGAACGGCCATTCGAAGCCGCGCTGAAGCTCGAACAGGAAGTCGCCGGCGATCAGCGGCGGGAAGGCGAAGATGATCATGCCGCCGACGACCAGCACGTACCAGGCGTAGAGCGGCATCAGGTTGATGCGCATCCCCGGCGGCCGGCATTTCAGCACGCCGACGATGAGCTCCACGGCGGCGGCGATCGAGGCGACCTCGATGAACGACAGCCCCAGCAACCAGATGTCGGGGCCGATCCCCTTCGCGTCGGTCGCCAGCGGCGGATACATGAACCAGCCCGCCTCGGGCGCCGCGCCGAACAGCACGGAGCCCAGCACGAAGACCCCGCCGATCAGGAAGCACCAGTAGCCATAGGCCGACAGCCGGGGGAACGGCATGTCGCGCGCGCCCAGAAAGGCCGGCAGCAGCAGGATCGAGATCGACTCGAAGAGCGGCACGGCGAACAGGAACATCATCGCCGAGCCGTGCATCGTCATGAACTGGTTGTAGGTCGTGGCCGACAGCACGTCGTTGCCGGGCACCGCCAGTTGCAGGCGCATGGCCAGCGCCAGCAGCCCGGCGCAGAGCATGTAGACAAAGCAGGTCAGCGCGTACCAGGCGCCGACCTCGGAGTTGTTGACCGCCGACCAGTAGCGCCACCCCCGTGGTTGCGCCCAGACCCTGTGCAGGCGCTCGGCCGATGCCCTCTGCCATTCCGGGTCCGTCGGCTCGGCCAGCATCGCCTCGGTCGGCGGGTAGGGGCCGGACTGGACGGCCTCGGCATAGGGCCGGGCGGCGATGTCGCCGTCTGCCGTGGCGTCGGTCATCACTCCAGCCCTTCCAGGTAGTGGACGAGGTCGGCCAGCGCGTCCGGGTCGAGCGCGGCGTAGGAGGGCATCTCGACGCCGGGCTTGATCGCCTGGGTGCGCCGGATCCAGTCGGCGAGGTTCGGCCGCGTGTTTGCCATCGTGCCGGCGCCCAGTGTCGCCCGGCCGGCCAGGTGCGTCAGGTCCGGCCCGAAGCGACCGTCGGCCGGCGTGCCGCGGATGGCGTGGCAGGCGGCGCAGCCCTCGCCCAGGAAGACCGCCTGGCCGCGTTTTGCCTGCGGGTCGCCCGGCGGGGCGGCGGGGCCTGCCTCGTGGCGGAGCCACGCGTCGAAGGCGGCGGGCTCCATCACCACGGCGGGGAAGGCCATCAGCGCGTGGCTGTCGCCGCAGAGCTCGGCGCACTGGCCGCGAAAGGCGCCGGTGCGGAAGGGCTCCAGCGGCAGCAGCGTCTCGCGGCCGGGGAACATGTCCAGCTTGCCCGACAGCGCCGGCACCCAGAACGAGTGGATCACCTTGTCGGCGGTCAGCGCGACCAGCGTGCGGCGGTCGGCGGGCAGGCGCAGTTCGTTGGCGGTCGCGACCTCGCCCTCGGGCGTGACGTAGTCGATGCGCCACCACCACTGCTCGCCCCGGACGCGGATGGCGGGGTCGCCGTCGGTCCGGCGCAGATCGCCCAGGATCGGCAGCGTCCAGACCAGCAGCGACATGAGGCCAAGGGTCGGCACGCCGACCCCTCCGCCCAGGATCAGCGCCTCGGCCCAGCGCCGCCGCACCGGCCGCTCGCGGACGCGCGTGAACCAGAAGAACATGCCGTTCAGCACCGTCCAGATCACCGCGGCGCCGATGATCAGCACCCACCAGACGCCGTGCAGCACCGCCGCCTCGCGCCCGGCCGGGTCGAGCGCCGACTGCACGCCCTGGCAGCCCGCCAGCAGGCCGGCCGCCGCCGGCGCGATCAGCGCGCGGCGCCTCATCGGGCAGTTCCGCGCGCGGTCGCGCTTACCCGCACGCGGGGCGCGGTGCCGGTCAGGGGCGTGGGGGCGTCGCCGCCGCACCGTCACGGGGCGTCAGACGGCGTGCCGGGTGGGGCGCCTGCGCCGGGGCGGCGCGAGCGCTGCCTGTCGAGCGGGGGGGTCGCTCGCGGTGCGTTCAATGCCGGTCCTCCCGGGGGCCGTCCTCCCGGGGTACGAACGCCGTTGCCGGGGGATTGTTCCCAGCCGGCATTGCCGGGGGGCGCAGGCGCCTCAAAGCTCGGCGCGCTGCATCCGGATGCCGTGCAGGAAGTCCTCGGCCTTTCGCGCGTCGGCGGACAGGGCTTCCTCGCCGGCTGCCCCGCCGCTGCCACTGTCCCGCGATTTGCGCGCCTCGAGCCAGTCGCGCGCCTCCTTGACGAGCGCGGCCAGGCTTTCATGGGCCTTCGTCCGGCGGGTCGCGTCGGCGCGGGACAACTCCTGCTGCACCTCGGCGACCGCGGTCTCGAGCTCGCTGGTCTTCTGATTCACCAGCTGCGACGATTCTGGCATTGGGGCCTCCTTCAATGGCGGCGGCGCCCGGTCCGGGGGTGGCCGGGCCTGGCGCCTTCCGCAACCGTCCGCGCCCCACCGAAAACCGGGTCCTATGGATCAGAACGCATGCGGGCGCGTTGGGGTTCGGATTGGAGACGATGCGCCGCCGGACCAGGCAAGGCGGCAGAGAGGACCTGATGGAAAGCTGGATCACGACGGCCATCGACAAGCTCGGCTATGCCGGCGTCGTGCTGCTGATGTTCTTCGAGAACCTGTTTCCGCCGATCCCGTCCGAGGTCGTCATGCCGCTGTCGGGCTATGTCTCGGCGCAGGGCGGCATGTCGCTTTGGGCGGTGATCGTCGCCGGCACGGTCGGCTCGGTGCTGGGCGCGATCTTCTGGTACTATGTTGCGGTCTGGCTGGGCGAGGACCGGCTGAAGCGCTGGGCGCGCAAGCACGGGCGGTGGATCACGCTTGGCCCCAGCGACATCGACAAGGCCGACGACTGGTTCGACCGCTACGGCGCGTGGCTGGTCTTCTTCGGCCGGCTGGTGCCGACGGTACGGACGCTGATCGCCATCCCGGCCGGGCTGTTCGGCATGTCGATCGGGCGCTACATCCTCTACACGACGGCCGGCTCGCTGATCTGGACGGGCGCGCTGGCGGTGCTCGGCTGGTGGCTGGGCAGCCAGTGGGACCAGATCTCTACCTATCTGGGTCCTGTCACCTACGCGATCGTCGGCGGCGCCATCGTCATCTACCTCTACCGCGTCATGACCTTCGACCGCACCGAGCGGAAGGCCGAGGCCAAGGCAGCGACGCGGCGGCCCTGAACCCCGGCCCCCCTTGCCCACGCGCGGCGCCGGCGCCTTGCGGCGCCGGGCTCCGGCCCCTCAGAGCATGGCGTTGTGGCTGCCGCCGTCCAGCACGAAGTTCTGGCCGATGATATAGCCGGCGTGGTCGGAGCACAGGAACGCGCACATCGCGCCGAACTCCTCAGTGGTGCCGAAGCGGCCAGTCGGGATCTCGGCGGCGCGCCCGGCATGGACCTCCTCGAAGCTGCGCCCGGTCTTCTCGGCGATGGCGCGCGAGGTGTTGATCAGCCGGTCGGTGCCGAACGGCCCCGGCAGCATGTTGTTGATGGCGACGTTGTGCCGGGCGACCTTGCGCGCCAGCGCTGCGATGCCGCCGGTCAGCCCGGCCCGCGCGCCGTTCGACAGCTCGAGCGTCGGGATCGGGTGCTTCACCGAGTAGGAGGTGATGTTGACGATCCGGCCGAAGCCGCGGTCGCACATGCCATAGACGGTCGCCCGGATCAGCGCGATCGGGGTGATCATGTTGCCCTCGACCGCGCGGCGCCAGTCGTCGAGGTCGAAGTCGCGGAAATCGCCGGGCGGCGGCCCGCCCGCATTGTTGACCAGGATATCCGGCTCCGGGCAGGCCGCCAGCAGCGCGGCGCGGCCGTCCTCGGTCGTCACGTCGCAGGCGACCGGCGTGACCGTCACGCCGTGCCGGTCGGCGATCTCGGCGGCGGCCGTGTCGATCGCGTCCTGCGTCCGCGCGGCGATCACCAGGTCGACCCCCTCGGCCGCCAGCGCCTCGGCGCAGCCGCGGCCGAGACCCTTCGACGCCGCGCAGACGATCCCCCTGCGCCCCCTGATGCCCGTGTCCATGAAAGCTTCCCCCTTTTTGTGTTTTGCGAAGCCAAGCACGCGCCCTGCCGCGCTGTCGAGGGGCGGCACTGGCCCGTCCTGCCGAATACGGGCCAACGATGCGCGTTTTCGCGGCCAGCCGAGGGCCGAAACGGGCGCGGCAAAAGGAGAAACGAGGAGCACACGCTTTGACCTGTCGCATGATTTCCTGCCGGCCGTTGCCGGCATATTGCTGGCCTCGAAGGCGCTGCCGTCCCTGGCCGCGGATTTTGCGTGATCCCGCCCGCTTCCCCCTTGAGCCGTGGCATCCGGGTCGCGCCGCCGGCGCTGGCGCCGTGGGTCCAGAGCGACGCGAGCGTCAGGACCAGCAACCGGGCCAGCAACCGGCGCTGGCGGCGCCGGGATGACGACTGACGTGAGGATGGCCGCGCGGACTGGACGACGACTGCACCGGCAGCCGGCGCGAGCGCGGCGCGACTGACCTGACCCGCGTCCGCGATGACAACGGCGGCCGGGACAGCGAAGGCAGGTCGATCGTGGACCGGCGTGACAACGCGCCGGGCCACATGAGCGCCTGGGAGAACGGGCCGGGATACTCCTGGAGAGCGCCCCGGCCAGCGCATGACGCGCTGCCGAGTCCTGCGCGGCGGCGACACGCTCTGGCGGTCGCCTGCGACGACGGCAGGCGCGGACCCGACAACAATGGAAGGCCCGGCGAGCCCGGCGCGTGCGGGGCTTCGTGCGAGGCTTCCTGCGCGAAAGCGGTCGCGTCGTCGTGTTCTGGTGTGCACCCGGTGCCCGGACGCGGCCGCATCGCGCTCGGCTTTGTGGCGGCCGGCCGGCCGGGATCGCGGGAGGCGGCTACTCGGTCCCGCTTGGCACCAGCGTCATCACCCCGCGCGCCCCGGCCATCGCGTCGGCGTCGTCCATGGACATCGGGATCATGTCGCCGCGCGCCCAGGGGCCCGCCAGGTGGTCGTACCAGCGCGAGAACGGGTGCCCGCTTTGCCCGGTCGAGATGATCATCTGCGAGCGGTCGAGATCCGCGAAGTCGTAGACGACGCGCAGCCCGGCGGCGTGGACGTTCTGGAACGGCGTGTCTCCCCGCCCGGTCGTGGCGCCGCGCAGCAGCGTCTCGTCGCCGCCCGAGGTCTCGTTGACGATGTTGAAGATCAGCCCGAGCGGGCCGAGATAGCCGAACGGCGTGTGCCGCTGCACCGCGACATGCGCCTCGCCCCAGCGCCAGCCCTCGATGTTGCTGCCATAGTCGCGCGCCAGGTTGGCCAGGGCGTCGTCCAGCGCCAGGCTGGCCATCTGCGCGCAGGTCTCCTTCTCGGGCGTCTTGTCGACGTCGCACCAGATGCTGGCGCCGTCGATGTCGCGGTAGACGCGCTCGACGAAGAGCGGCCGCTCGCCCTCGAAGGTCTCGAACAGCGGTCCCAGCTCGTCGGCCGCCAGCCGCCGCGTCAGCGCCCGCATCCACTCCGAGAAGATCAGCGGCTCGGGCCCGTGCTGGTCCATCTCGCCGTTCCAGGCGGCCAGCATCTCCAGTGCCCGGCGACGGCGCTCGTCGGCGATCTTGGGCGTGCCCTCGCGCCACCAGAGGTCCTGGGCGATCAGCGGCAGGATCGATCGCGCCATCTCGCTGACCGCGTCGTTCTGCAGCGCGACGAAGCCGTCGCGCGAGTGGAAGGCGCGCGCCGTCAGCTCCTTGCGCAGCCGCTGGATGCGGTAGGGGGGCGCCCAGTCGAAGCTGAGGTTGTCGGGGAAGGGCGCGTCCGTCGTGCGGTTGTTGGCGTTCGCCACCGCGCCCGAGGCCGGCCGGATGACACGCGGGTTCTCGGCGGCCGGGCGGATGCCCAGCCAGTCGTTCGCCGCGACCGCGCCCGAGGAGGGCACCCGCCCCTGGCTGAGGCTGTTCGCCTGGCGGCGGGGCAGGGCGCCCGCGACGACCATGCCGACGCCGTTCTCGTCGGCCAGCGTGATGTTCTGCGCCGGCGCGACGGCCTTTGCGCTGGCCGCGACAGCGTCCTCGACGGTGGTCGACTGCATCAGGTCGTGCATCGCCGTCATCGTCGTGTCGCCTTCGGCCAGCGCCGTCCAGGCGAGCGCCGCGACATGGCCCGCGGGGGTCACTGCCGAGGCGCCGAACTGGTCGCCGGTCAGCACCGGCCCGTGCCGCGTCGTCCGCACCACCCCCGTCTCGGGCAGGGCGCCGTCGACCTCGATGCGGATCGTGCGCTTTCCGAACGGCGCCCAGCTGCCGTCCGGCAGCCTGTACTCGTCCGGGTTCTGCGGGTTGACCTCCTCGATGTAGAGGTCCTGGTCGTCGATCGTCGCCGTCGTCAGCCCCCAGCCGAGCTTGTCGTTCCGCCCGATCACCACCGCCGGCACGCCGGGCAGCGTGCCGCCGATCGCGGCGACCGGGCCGCCCTCGACATCGGCGAGATACCAGAGGCTGGGCGCCGACAGCCAGAGATGCGGGTCGTTCGCCAGCAGCGGCTTGCCAGTCGCCGACCGGCTGCCGTCCACCGCCCAGGCGTCCGAGGCGCCGGCAAGCCCCGGCCTCGTCCCGGCGCCGAACGCCTGCAGGATCGGGTCGTCGGGGCGCGGTGCAAGCGCCGCCTGCACCGCCGGGGTGAGCGCCGCCAGCCTGTCCGGCGCGGGCGCCGTCCACCGGTCCGGGACCAGCGCGGCCCGGCCGGCCGGCGCCGGCGCGGCGATCCCGGGCCTGTCCGGCGCGATCTCGGCCGGCAGCGGGTATTCCGGCAGGATGTCGGCCGCGCGCTCGGGCGGCAGCGCCAGCAGCATGCGGGCGCGCCGCACCTCGTTGCGCGCGGCATCCGACAGCCGCAGCGCCATCATCTTCACGATCGCGAGCGAATCCGCGGGCGTCCAGGGCGACAGCTCGCCGCCGAAGACGAAGAACTCGGGCGCGCCGCGGCCCAGCGCGTCCTCGTTGACATGGCGGAGCCAGGCGTTGACGCCCTGCGCATACGCCTTCAGCGCCGCCTGCGTCTCGGGCGACTGCGCGTCGAAGGCGCGGCTCGCCAGCCCGTAGAGATCCAGCGTCTTGACCAGCCGGTCGATCTCGACCGTGCGGCTGCCCAGCAGCGTCGACAGCCGGCCCTGCGCGGCGCGCCGGTTCAGCTCCATCTGCCACAGCCGGTCCTGCGCGTGCACCAGCCCCAGCGCGTACCAGGCGTCGTGTTCCGATTCGGCGCGGATATGCGGCACCGCGTTGGCGTCGCGGACGATCCTGACCGGGCGGTCCAGCCCGGCGGCCGTCACCTCGCCCGACCAGTCGGGCAGCGAGCCGCTGACCAGATACCAGCCGAGCGCCACCGCGACCGCCAGCAGCACAAGCATGGCAACGAACAGCCGCAGCAGCCACTTCAACACGCCGTTCATTCGCTGCCGGTCCTGCCCCGTCCGCCTGCCGCCCGCCTGGCGCCGTCCGTCTGGCGCGCCGGCCCTCCGGTCCCTGCCCCCTTGACCGTCCGGGCCTCATCGCAGATGCAGGGCAACGCTTCAATGCGGCAAGCTGGAGGGGATCGGATGGCGAAGGTTGCATTCCTGGGACTCGGCGTGATGGGCTTTCCGATGGCCGGTCACCTGGCCGCGAAGGGTCACGAGGTCACCGTCTACAACCGCACGGCGGCGCGCGCGAAGGACTGGACGGGCAAGCACAAGGGCGCGGCGACCGACACCCCGGCCGAGGCCGCGAAGGGCGCCGAGTTCGTCATGGCCTGCGTCGGCAACGACGACGACCTGCGCTCGGTGGTGCTGGGCGACACGGGCGCCTTCGCCGGCATGTCCAAGGGCGCGATCTTCGTCGACCACACGACCGCCTCGGCCAACGTCGCGCGCGAACTCTACGCGCTGGGCAAGGAAAACGGCATCGGCTTCGTTGACGCCCCCGTCTCGGGCGGTCAGGCGGGCGCCGAGAACGGCCAGCTCGCCATCATGTGCGGCGGCGACGCGGACGTCTTCGCGAAGGCCGAGCCGGTCATGCAGGCGTATGGCAAATCGGTCCGCCGCCTCGGCGAGGCCGGCGCCGGGCAGCTCACCAAGATGGTCAACCAGATCTGCATCGCGGGGCTGGTGCAGGGCCTGTCCGAGGGGCTGAACTTCGCCGTCAGGGCGGGGCTGGACGGCGAGCAGGTGATCGACGCGATCTCGGGCGGCGCCGCCGGGTCCTGGCAGATGGTCAACCGCCACAAGACGATGCTTGCGGACCATTACGAGCACGGCTTTGCCATCGACTGGATGCGCAAGGATCTGGGCATGTGCCTGGACGAGGCGCGCCAGAACGGCGCCCGCCTGCCGGTCACGGCACTCGTCGACCAGTTCTACGGCGAGGTCCAGGACATGGGCGGTGGCCGCTGGGATACCTCGGCCCTGATGAAGCGCCTGCAACGCTAACCGGTGCAGGCCGTTTCCGTCCGGCCACAGGACAGGAGGCGGCACCATGAATGACATTGCGAGCGAAACGGGGCGGGCGAGCCAGGCGGACCGGGCGGAGCGCCGCTGCGGCGTCGAGATCGAGTTCTCGGGCCTTGACGCGCACGCGGCCGCGCGCGTGATCGCCGGGGCGATCGGCGGCACGGTCGAGGACACCGGCCGGCACACGGCCGAGGTGCGCGGCAGCGCCATCGGCGATGTCGGGGTCGAGCTCGACACCCGCTATGCCAAGCCGGCCAGCGACCCCGGCATCATCGACGGGGTGCTGGACGCGCTGCACCTGCGCGACGATGCCGCCGAGCTGTTGGCCGACGTCCTGCCCGTGCCGGTCGAGATGGTCACGCCGCCGCTGACGCGCGGCCAGTTCGACGGTCTCGACCGCGCCATCGGGGCGCTGCGCGAGGCCGGCTCGCAGGATACCAAGGCCGGCACGCTCTTCGCCTTCGGCCTGCACCTGAACCTCGAGCACACCGGAGATGTCGCCCGCGCCTTTCGCATCGCCGCGGTCTACGCCTTCGCCGAGCCGTACCTGCGCTTTCGCACGCCGCCCGACAACGCGCGGCGCGTGACGCCCTTTGTCGATCCCTATCCGGACGCCTACGTGCTGGCGCTGGCGCGCGCCTTCAAGCCCGAGGAGGGCAAGGACGCGCCGGGGATGGAGCTCGGCGCTTTCATCGATCTTTACGCCTATCACAACCCCGACCGGAACCGAGGGCTCGACATGTGGCCGCTGCTCGGCCATCTCGACCCGGCGCTGGCCGAGGAGGAGTACGGCGCGCCGATCAAGAACGCGCGGCCGGCCTTCCACTATCGCCTGCCGGACAGCCTTGTCAGCGTCGAGGGCTGGAGCCCGCGCGCCGATCTCGACCGCTGGGAGGCGATCGAGCGCGCGGCCGACGACCCGGCCGCCTTCGAGCGCCTGCGGGCGGCCGCCGAGGACTACGAGTCCAGCTGCATCTCGCGGCAGGAGTTCTTCGACGCCGCCGAAAGCGTGCTGGGGTGAGCCGGCGCCCCAAGATCGCCGTCACCGTCTCGGCCAGCACCGGCTGGCGCGTCTTCCCGTTCTTCCAGCTCGCGCTCTGGCGGGCGGGCGGGCGGGCCGTGCGCTTCCAGACCGGGCGCGACCGGCTGACGCTGGACGGTCTGGACGGGCTGATCATCGGTGGCGGCGACGATCTGTCGGTCGAGCTCTATGGCGGGCGCATCGTGCCCGAATCGGTCTTCGACAGGGAGCGCGACGCGCTGGAGATGTCGCTGCTGGCCCAGGCCGAGGAGCGCCGACTGCCGATCCTGGGCGTCTGCCGTGGCTCGCAGCTCATCAACGTGGTGCGCGGCGGCAATCTGCACCAGGACATCTTCGCCATCTACCCGGACGCGAAGCGGCTGCACACCCCGCTGCCGCGCAAGACAATCCGCATCAAGCCGGGCAGCCGACTGGCCGCCGTCCAGGGCACCGAGCCCAGCAAGGTCAACGCGCTGCACACGCAGTCCGTTGACCGGCTGGGCACCGACCTCTGCGCCGTCGCCTGGGACGAGGCGAACGTCATCCAGGCGATCGAATCCGAGCGCGCCCGCTTCGTGCTGGGCGTCCAGTGGCATCCGGAATACCTGGTGTTCTCGCGCCGCGACCAGCGCCTGTTCCGCGCGCTCGTCAAGGCCGCGCTGGAAGGCCGCGACGCCCCCTGGCCCTCGGGCGGCGGCGAGGCGGCGGGCGACCCGTTGGCGTAGGCGCGCTCGATCGCCGCCCCGGGCAGGCGGCGGTCAGCAGCGGTCGGACCACCGGCCCCGGTGCAGACGGGCCGAGCCTGCGCCATTGCCAGCGCCCCGGCTCAGGGCGTCGCGGTGAAAGCCTCCGCCAACTCCGCGCCGTCCGACTGAGCGCCGTCCGCCGACTGAGCGCCCTGCGTCGAGTCCCCGCCATCCGCCGGGGCCTGCTCGGACTGGGCCGACTGCCCCCGTGCCTGCAGCACCCGGCACGCCGCCAGGTCGCCCGTCACGTTCACGGCCGTGCGCGCCATGTCCAGGATGCGGTCGACGCCCAGGATCAGCGGCAGCCCGACCAGCGGCACGCCGAAGCTGGCCGCCGTCGCCGAGAGGATGGCGATCGACGCCCCCGGCGCCGCCGGCGCGCCGATCGACGCCCCGGTCAGCGTGATCATCATCAGCACGAGGTCGCCGACCGGCATGTAGGTCCCGGCCGACTGCGCCAGGAAGACGATCGCCGCCGACTGGTAGAGCGCCGTCCCCGCCATGTTGACCGTCGAGGCGAGCGGCACCACGGCGCCCGCGATGGCTGGCGAGACCCCCAGCTGCTCGATCGCGGTCTTCATCGTCAGCGGCATCACCGCTGCCGAGCTGGACGTCGAGAAGGCCAGCAGCTGCACTGGCCAGACCGCCCTGGCGAAGGCCCAGGGCGACTGCCGCCCGGCCACCAGCACGATAACGAGATACATCACCAGCAGCAGCGCCAGCCCGGCCAGAACCACCGCGCAATAGACGCCAAGGTCGACCAGCGTCCGCAGCCCGTTCGTCATCACGGTGTTGGCGATCAGCCCGAACACCGCCACCGGCGCGAACAGCATGGCGTATCGGATCACGGTCATCGAGACCTCGAGCACCGCCTGCGCCAGCGCCACGATCGGCCGCGTCAGCTCCTTCCTGTCGGCGTTGACCACCGCGATGCCGATGAAGACGGCGAAGATGACGACGGCCAGCACGTCCCGCTCCAGCAGCGCCTGCGTGATGTTCTGCGGGATCAGTCGCGTCAGCAGGGCCGGCAGCTCGCGTGTCATCTCCTCCAATGCTGCGGTCAGGTCGGGCGCCGACCCGTCGGGCACGCTGCCCGGCGGCGGCAGCGCCGGCTGCGGGTGGCCGATGGCGCTGCCCGGCCGGATCGCCTTGGCCAGCACGATCCCGAGGCCCGCCGCCGCCAGCGTCGTCGTGACCACGAAGACGCCGAGTCTCAGGCCGACCGACTTCAGCGCATCGCCGCCGCCCGTGCCGGCGATGCCCAGCACGATCGAGCTGGACGCCAGCGGCACGATCACCATGCCGATCAGCGCCAGGAAGAGCTGGCCTGGCAGCGCCAGCCAGGCGCCCAGCAGATCGGCCGCCTCGCGCCCGACCAGCCCGGCATCCGGGCCCAGCGCCACCCCCAGCGCCGAGCCGGTCCCGATCGCGATCAGCACCTGCAGCCACAGCCGCGTGCGCACCAGCAGCCCGAGGCGCCGGACGAGGCTGTCGTGGATGTAGCGGGGACGGACCATGCGGGCGGCTCTTTGTTTCTGCGGCGGCCAACCCCGCCGGACGGCCGCCAGCCGGAGCCGGCGCCCGCCTAGCGTAGCCGACCGGGCGGCACACTGATCCAGATCAACGCGGAGCGGGATCTCCGCGCCGACGCCGCCTCGGAAATCACCCGGACGCGGCGGCGATCGCCTGCGGCAGCGCCTCGGTCAGAAGCGCCAGGTCGGCCTCGGTGCCGGCGCTGACGCGAATGCAGCGGTCCAGCGGCGCGGGTCCAGGCATGCGCACGAACAGGTCGCGCGCCAGCAGTTCGCGCAGCACCGCGCGGGCGAAATCGCCGTCACGCCCGCAGTCGATCGCGACGAAGTTCGTCGCCGAGGGCAGCACCGACAGCCCGTTCGCCATCGCGATCTCGCCGATCCGTTCGCGCGCCCGCGCCACGTCGGCGACGACGCCGGCCAGGTGCGCGCGGTCGCCCAGCGCCGCCAGCGCCGCCTCCTGCGCGATCCGGCTGACGCCGAAATGGTTGCGCACGCGGTCGAAGCCCGCCGCGATCTCGGGATGCGTCACCGCATAGCCGACGCGCAGTCCGGCCAGCCCGTAAGCCTTGGAGAACGTCCGGAACCGGATGACCCGCGGGTCATCCACGTCCCACGGCATCGCGGTGCCGTCCGGCGCGAACTCGATATAGGCCTCGTCGAGGCACAGCAGCGTGCCCTCGGGCAGCGCGTCCAGCAGCGCCGAGATCCGCTCGGGGCCATGCCACGACCCCATCGGGTTGTCCGGGATTCGCAAGGAAGACCAGCTTGGGCGCGATGCTCGCGCGCCGCCGCGGCCAGCCCGTCCGGGTCCTCGGCGTCGTCGCGATAGGGCACCGTCACCAGACGCCCGCCATAGCCCGCGACGTGGTAGTTGAAGGTCGGATAGGCGCCGAGCGAGGTCACGACCGCGTCGCCCGGCTCGACGAACAGCCGCACGGTCCAGCCGAACAGCCCGTCGATGCCCTCGCCGATGACCAGCGACTCGGGCGGCACGCCGTGGTGCGCCGCCAGCGCCTGGCGCAGGTCGTGGATGTTCGGGTCGCAGTACATCCACTGCTCGGGCGCCGCGCGCCGCATCGCCTCGACGGCGGCGGGCGAGGGGCCGAACACGCTCTCGTTCGCGCCGATCCGCGCCCGGAAGGGCCGGCCGCGCGCGCGCTCCTGGTGCTCGGGCCCGACGAAGGGGACGGTGGCCGGCAGGCCGTCGACGATACGGGTGAAACGGGGTTGCATGGGCGCGGGTGTTAGACGGCTCCGATCCGCCTGCCAAGCGCCTTTGCGCTGGACCCGCGGTGCCGCCCGGCGCAGGTTTCGGCGGCGTTCCCGCCATGGTAGAATTGCCGCGCGTTGAGGAAGGATTCATCGGGCGTCCTGGCCAAGGAGAACACCCGATGCGACCGCTCGCTCTGATCCCACTCGCTCTCTCGCTGCTGCTGCCCGCCTGCGAGATGCAGGAACCGATGTCCGAACCGGCCGCCCCGACCGACGTGCAGAGCGCCTATGTCGGCTCGCTCGTCGAGCTCGGGCGCAGCGCCGTCGTCTTCGCAAATGGCGACATCATCCTGGCCGACAGCCCGCGCCTCCCCGGCGACGCGCTCGCCGGCCGCATCTGTGCGCTGACTGCCTGCGATCCGACTGGCGCCATCGCCGACCGGGCGGTAACGATCCCGGATGGCGGCTCTTATGCCGGGCACGAGCGCCAGGCCGGCGGCGCCTGCGTCCGCGTCAACTACGACTGCGTGAACGGAACGCTGGTGCCCTGATCGGGGCGGCGCCTCAGCCGCGCCCGCGCAGCCACTTCGCGGCATCCAGCGCGTAGTAGGTCAGGACCCCGGCGCAGCCGGCGCGCTTGAAGGCCATCAGGCTCTCGATCATCACCTTCTCGCCGTCCAGCCAGCCGTTCCGCGCCGCCGCCTGCAGCATCGCGTATTCGCCGCTCACCTGGTAGGCGAAGGTTGGCACCTTGAACTCGTCGGCGACGCGCCGGCAGATGTCGAGATAGGGCATGCCCGGCTTGACCATCACCATGTCGGCGCCCTCGGCGAGGTCCGACGCGACCTCGCGCAGCGCCTCGTCGGTGTTGGCGTAGTCGAGCTGGTAGGTCTTCTTGTCGCCCTTCAGCACGCCGCCCGAGCCGACGGCGTCGCGGAAGGGGCCGTAGAAGGCGCTGGCATACTTGGCGGCGTAGGACATGATGGTGACGTGCTGGAACTCGTTCTCCTCCAGCGCCCGGCGGATGATGCCGATGCGGCCGTCCATCATGTCCGAGGGGCCGAGGATGTCGCAGCCGGCCTCGGCCTGGACGATGGCCTGCTTCTCCAGCGCCAGCAGCGTCTCGTCGTTGACGATCTCGATGCCGCGTGCCGTCTCGCGCACGATGCCGTCATGGCCGTCCGAGTTGTAGGGGTCCAGCGCCACGTCCAGCATGACGCCGAGGTCCGGCACCGACGCCTTGACCGCGCGCGTCGCCCGGCAGACCAGGTTCTCCGGGTTCCACGCCTCGCGCGCATCCGGCGTCTTCAGGCCGGCGTCGGTGTAGGGGAAGATGGCGATGGCGGGCACGCCCAGCTCGGCCGCCTCGACCGCCTTCTCGACCAGCTTGTCGACGGAGAGGCGCAGCGCGCCGGGCATCGAACTCGATCTCCTGCTCGATGCCGTCCCCGTCCAGCACGAAGCAGGGCCAGATGAAATCCCCGGCCGTCAGCACGTTCTCGGCCGTCAGCGTGCGGATCCATTGCGCCTGGCGCAGGCGGCGCGGCCGGCTGGCCGGGAAAGGAGCGGGTTGCAGCATGGGCGCGTGTCCTCGTAAATCGGGGCGACACTAGGGTCCGCCGCCGAGAGGGGCAAGCCATGCCCGCCACCAATTCCCCTGCCACCGGTTCTCCTGCCGCCAATTCCCCCGGCACCGGGTCCACGGACGACGTCCTGTTCGAGCGCCGCGGCCGGCTGGGCCTCGTCACGCTGAACCGCCCGCAGGCGATGAACGCCCTGACGCACGGCATGGCGCTGGCGCTGGAGAAACAGATCGACGTCTGGCACGACGATGACGACATCGCCGTCGTCGCCGTCCGCGGGGCAGGGGACCGCGCCTTCGCCGCCGGCGGCGACATCCGCGCGCTCTACGACGCGGGGCGCGAGGACGGCAGCCGAAACTTCCAGTTCTTCGCCGACGAGTACCGGCTGAACACGAAGATCAAGCGCTATCTCAAGCCCTATGTCGGCCTGATGGACGGCGTTGTGATGGGCGGCGGCGTCGGCGTCTCGATCCATGGGCAGCGACGCGTTGCCGGCGACCGCACCAGTTTCGCCATGCCCGAGACGGGGATCGGCCTCTTCCCCGATGTCGGCGCGACGTATTTCCTGCCGCGCCTGCCGGGGCGGACCGGCCTGTGGCTGGGCCTGACCGGCGCGCGCCTGAAGACCGCCGACGCGGTCGCCTGCGGCATCTGCGACGTCTACGTCCCGAGCGACCGCACCGACGAGCTGATCGACGCGCTGGCGCACGTCGCACCCGCCGGCCGCCAGCCGCTGGAGGTGGTCGACGACGCGCTGGCCGCGTTCGCCCGCGCGCCGGCCGCCGGGCCCGATGCCAGAACGGTGCTGGACGCCCATGGCGAGGCCATCGATCGCTGCTTTGGCGCCGACAGCGTCGAGGCGGTGCTGGCGGCGCTGAAGGCCGAGGGCGACGACTGGGCGGCCGCCCAGCGCGCCGCGATCCTGACGAAATCGCCGAGCTCGACGCGCATCGCCTTCCGCCAGATCCGCGCCGGCGCCCGGCTGGACTTCGAGGACTGCATGCGCCTGGAATACCGGCTGGCGCGCTACTGCATGACGCACCCCGATTTCTACGAGGGCGTCCGCGCCGTCATCATCGACAAGGACAACGCTCCGCGCTGGCAGCCGGCAACGCTGGCCGCGGCGACTGACGAACACGTGGCGCAGGCCTTCCGCCCGCTGGGGGAGGACGAGCTGCGCTTTTAGTGCGGGTTTCCGCCGGGTTGGTCGCGATGCGCGCGCGGGCGTTCCCTCTTGCCCTGACTTGCCCTGGCGGCCATCCGCCGATCTTCCGGGAGACGACACATCCGCGGGGGGGTGGGGGGCGTCGCGCGTGGCGGCGTTTCCGGCTGGCGCGGGGCTGCCTGTCGGTGCGGGCTTGCACGCGATGACGATGCGGTGCGTGCGAGCACGCACCCTGCCGGGCGCTGCGATGGGGAGCGGATGGCGGGCGGGCGTGCGGAGGCGCGGATCGCCCGGTTTCCGGGTGTCCGATCGTCGGCGGGTCTCGTGCGGGGGAGGGACCTGGGCGCCTGGATGGCGTCTGCCCTCGGTGCTTGCGTGCCCGGATGTCCGGCGCCATCGGCGCCGCGGCCCGGGTCTCGCGACAGAAGTACGGCCGGCCGGCCGCGGGTGCCCCTTGCGGGACGGGGTGGCGCCGCGGTGAGCCCATCACCGACACGCCGGGCTTCGTGCATGCACAGGGGACGGACGTCTCTGACCCGCCGCTCCCTATGCGGCGGGGTGATACGCCGCGAAGGTTAAGTGCCGGTGAACCACCGGGCGCGGCCCGCGCATCAGCCGAGGACCGAGAAGCTCGAACTCCGGGTTGATCGGGCGCTTGCGCGAGTAGAACCCGGCGTCGATCTCGCGGCCGATATAGGGCAGCCGGAAGCGCAACGGCCGGGCGTCGTGGTCCGCCCCGCCCTCGCAGTACTCGACCAGCGCCGCCATCAGCTTGCCGGCGATGGGCGCGTTCTTGTACTGGTTCCCCGATGTGCCGCAGGCCATGTAGAACCCCGGCAGCGACGAGCGGTCGTAGATCGGGATCCAGTCCTCGGTCACGTCGTACATGTCGACGACGCCGCGCATCCGGCTGGGGATGCCGAGCGAGGGCACGCGCTGGGCAAAGCGCATCGCCTGCACGCGCCACTGGTCGGTGAAGTCGCGGTCGAGCGTGGTGTCGTCCTCGACCCAGACATGCGCGTCGCAGGGCGGGTCCTCGGAGCCGACCAGCACGTTGCCGCCATGCTCGGGCCGGATGTAGCAGGCGATGTCGCTGTCCGAGACGACCATGCCGTCGCGCTCGAAGTCGAAGCCGGGCGGCGAGGGCACGTGGACGACCTCCTGGCGGAGCGCCCGCGTCGTCAGCGTCATGTCGCCCGTGACGCCCGCCATCCGGTTGATCCGCGACGACGCCGGGCCGCCGACATTGATCACGACGGGCGCGTGCAGTTCCTCGCCGCCGGCCAGCCGGACGCCGGCGACGCGGCCGTTCGCGGTGAGTATCTCCGCCACCGTCGCGCCGAAGCGGAACCGCGCGCCATGCGCCTCGGCCGCGCGCTGCAGGTTGTGCGCCGACAGCGCCGGGTCGGTGACGTAGCCGGCGGTCGGGAAGTACACGCCGCCCGCGATCTCGCCGCCGGTCGGCTCGCCGAAGGCGGGGTCGTCGGGCCGCTTGGCCGGGGCGAAGCGGGCGAGATCGACGACCGGCAGCCGCGCGCGGATCCGCGCCGCATCCCAGTCATCGTAGGGGATGCCGAGCGTGTCGCAGTGCCCCTTGTGCCGGGCCATGTGGCCGTTCGCATCGGTCTTCAGCACCAGGCAGCCGCATTGCCGGAACGGCGCCAGCCCGCGCTCGTCGTCTGTGCCCAGATAGTCCTTCCAGTCGCGCCAGTAGTGATAGCCCTCGTAGGCGAAGGCGGTGCCGTCCAGCGTCGAGTAATGCACGCGGATGATCGCGCAGGAGGCGGAGGTCGAGCCGTGCCCGGCCTCGGCATTGCGGTCGAGGGAGAGCGTGCGAAAGCCCGCCTTCGCCAGCTCGAAGGCGGTCGCCGCGCCGATCACGCCGGCGCCGATGATGATGACGTCCGCAGTCTCTGCCATGCCGGTCCTCCCTGCCTGGAGGCCGTGCTACGCCCGGCCGCGCCGCCGATCAACGGGGGTTGCCGGTGACGGGCAGGTCGCCGGGCGGGGCCGGCCGGGTGTTCGGCCGAGTGCGAGGATCGAAGGGGCGCAGGATGCAGCCGGATGGGTGCGCGCTACGAGCCGCTCGCCCGGGGCGGCGCAAGGCGGGGCACGTCGGCCACCGCGAACGGGCCGATGCGCAGCTTGCCGCCGGAGAGGTTCAGCGGCGCCGACAGGGTGTCGCCGCTGCCGGTCAGCGCGGTGACGAACTCGATCGCCCGCGTGATGCCGCTCGCCGTCTTGTCGCCGATCACGCCCGAGCTGACGGCCAGCCGCACCATCTGGCGCCACTCGCGCGCCTCGACCTGGACCGAGCCGTCCGGGTAGCCCTGGTCGTCCACGACGAACGAGCCCGAGACGACGAGCTTCATCTCGCCCCACTCGAAGCCGACCTCGCGCAGCGTCGCTGCGCGAAGCGCCAGGCGGCCGTCCTCGATGGTCGCGAGCCCCAGCGGCTCGCCGAGCGCGGCGTGGCCGATCACCGTCACGCGGTCGACCTCGGGCTGCAGCCAGCCGGTCGGGTCGATCCGCTCGACCAGCGTCTTCGGCAGGCGGAGACTGTCGGCGGTGATGCGCAGGTCGTAGCTGTTCGGGGGCGCCAGGTCCTCGGCCCGCTCGCCGACATGCACTGCGGCCGAGGCCGCCGCTGCCGACCAGCCCGCCGTCGAGGTGATGGCCAGCCCGGATATCTCGGTCGAGGCCGCGCGCAACTCGAGCGCCCGGCCGGGGCGCAGGTCCATCAGCGTCGACATGCCGTCCACGCGAACCGTCGCCCGGTCGCCCGGCACGGCGACGACCTGCTCGGGCGGCCAGCTGAGCGCGACGCGCGTCGGCGACCAGGCCTTGCTGGAGGCGCGGAGCGCCGGCGCCTCCCAGGCCCAGCCGTTCGCCGGGTCGGCCAGCGCCAGCCCGTCGACGGCCAGCAGGAACTCGGTCGGGAAGCCCGAGACCTCGACAACCTGCGCCTCGGCCTGCCAGCCGCGATCGCGCTGCTTGTCGAGCCAGGCCTCGAGCCCGCGCCGCTCGGCCTGGGCGGCGACGTACCACCACGCCGACCAGCCGAGCGCGGCGACGATCAGAACGCCCGGCAGGATCTTGATCAGTCGACGCAATGCATGCCTCCTTGCCCGCCGCCCTCAGGACCGCGCCTTGCGTCCGCCGGCGGCCGGGGGTAGCTCGGATGTATGCGGGCAGGGGACGGCATGCAACGCGGCGATCTCTGGGTGTTCGGCTACGGCTCGCTGATGTGGAAGCCGGGCTTCGACTACCTCGAGCGCCGGATCGCGCGGCTCGACGATTTCAGGCGCTGCTTCTCGCTGGCGTCCTGGCACTATCGCGGCACGCGCGAGCGGCCCGGCCTGGTGCTGGGGCTCGACTGGTCGCCGGGGGCGAGCTGCACGGGCGTCGCGCTCCGTGTCTGCCCCAGCATCGACCGGCACGTCCGCGACTACCTGGCCGAGCGCGAGCTGGTCTCGTATGCCTATTTCGAGACGCTCTACCCGGTCACGCTGCTCTGCGACGGGCCCGAGGATGGCGCGCGGCGGGGCGAGCGGCGCGAGGCGCTCTGCTACATCGTCGACCGCACGCACGAGCAGTATGCCGGCGGCCTGACGCTGGAGGAACAAGCGGCGCGGATCGCCGCGGCGGCGGGCTCGTCGGGTCCGAACGCCGAGTACCTGGAGAACACGTTGGCAAAACTGGACGAGCTGGGAATTTCCGACCCCGAGCTGGTGCAACTGGGCGCGCTGGTCCGCGCCCGGGCGGCCGCCGCGTGAGCGGGCCGGAGGAGGCAGCGGGCAGCGACGGCCGCAATGGCGCGCCGGGCGGCGCAGGCACCGACCCGGAGCAGGGCGGCACCCTGACCCGCCTGGCGACCGTCGAGCGGCAGGCCGGCGCGCTGGCCTGGCTGCCGGGCGAGCCGGTCCGGTTCGTGCTGGTCACCTCGCGCCGGACGCGCCGCTGGGTCTTTCCCAAGGGCGGCATCGAGGACGGCCACACGGCGCCCGAGACCGCGGCGCGCGAGGCGTTCGAGGAAGCCGGCGTCATCGGCCGCGCCGCGCCCGAGCCGGTCGGCAGCTTCCTCAGCGAGAAGATCCGCCTGCCGCATGTCTGGACGCTGGAGGTCGAGATCTTCCCGCTCGCCGTCGAGGAGGTCCGCGACGACTGGCCGGAAGCCGGCCAGCGCGACCGCCGATTCGTCACGCTTGCCGAGGCGCGCGCGCTCTTGAGCGACCCAGCCATGGTGGCGATCGTCGAGCGCTTCTCGGCAGCCCGGGATTGAGCGCCGACGCCGCGGCGCGCTGCTGCGGGGGCGGTGCCAGGGAGGCGCAGGCCGGGGCAGGCCGCGTGGCCTATGTGCCCTCGCCGAAGCCGCTGGCAACCAGCGCCTCGAGGCTCTGCATCAGCGCCCCGGCGTCCGGCCCCGTGCAGGTGACGTCGATCGTCGAGCCGCGCGCGGCAGCCAGCATCAGGAGCCCCATGATCGAGTTCGCCCGACACGGTCTGGCCGTCGCGCGTGACCCGCGCCCTTGCGTCGTGCGCCTCGACCGCCTCGACGAACTTCGCCGAGGCGCGGGCGTGCAGCCCCTTCTCGTTGACGATCGTCAGCGTGCGGGAAATGCCTGCCATGGAGGCCAGCCTCACCGCGGTTTGGCGGGTTCCAGGATCGAGGCCGCCGAGTCGATGTATTTCCGGCCGGCATCCAGCGCCACGCGGACGGCCTCGGCGAGCGGCCGGTCGCGCATCTTGGCGAGCTTGACCAGGAGCGGCAGGTTGGCGCCGTAGACGACCTCGACCCCCGGCCCGTCCAGCGCCCCGTGCGCCAGGTTCGACGGCGTGCCGCCGAACATGTCGGTGACGACGACAACGCCCGCGCCCTCGTCCACCGAGCGCACCGCCGCCGCGATCTCGACCTGGCGGACGGCCAGGTCGTCGCTCGGCTCGATGGCGATCGCCAGTGCGCCGCGCTGCGGCCCCACGACGTGCTCCGTCGCGTCGAGGAATGCCTGCGCCAGCCGCCCGTGCGCGACGATCACCAGGCCGATCAAGGGGCCCTTCATCCCGGGCATCTCAGGCACCGGATCCGCGGCGGTCGAGCTCGCGGTGGCGGATCGACACCGGCCAGCCGTGCTCGGAGAGGCGCCGGGCCAGGTCCTCGGCGACGCTGACCGAGCGGTGGCGGCCGCCGGTGCAGCCGAAGGCGATCGTGAAGTACGCCTTGCCCTCGGCGCGGTAGGCGGGCAGCAGCATGATGATCATCTCGCTCAGCTTCTCGAAGAACGCCGCATAGAGCGGGTCCGACCGGACGAATACCTGTATCCTGTCGTCGCGCCCGTCAAGCGCGCGCAGGTCCTCCTCCCAGTAAGGGTTGCCGAGAAAGCGCGTGTCGATGACCATGTCGGCACCGGGCGGCGTGCCGCGCTTGTAGCTGAAGGACTGCAGCGTCACCGACAGCCCGACCGAGCGGTCGAGCGCGAAGCGCGCCGCCAGCTCGGCCTTCAGCTCGTGCGGGGTCATGCCCGTCGTGTCGATCACCGCGTCGGCCTGCTCGCGCACCTCGGCCAGCACGTCGCGCTCGCGGGCGATGCCCGTCGCCGGGTCCTCGCCGGGCGCCAGCGGGTGGCGCCGGCGCGTCTGGCTGAAGCGCGACAGCAGCACGTCGTCGGCGCAGTCGAGGAAGACCAGCACCGCGCCGGCGCGCCAGGTGCGGCGCAGCGTCTCGACGGTCTCGGTCAGCGCCCGCGCCGAGAAGCCGCGCGTCCGGCTCTCGACGCCGATGGCGATGGGCGCCGGGGTGCCGACCACCGGCGCGACCAGCGCCTCGAACAGCGACAGCGGAAAGTTGTCCAGCGTCTCGTAACCCAGGTCCTCGAGCGCGTTGATCGCCGTCGTGCGCCCGGCGCCCGAGATGCCGGTGACGACCAGGACCAGCGGCGCGAGTTGGCGCGGCGCCGGTGCGCCGGCCGGATCGGAGCCGATCGAGTTTGAGTCGCGCGGCCCCGTATCGCGCGGCTCCGTGTCGCGCGAATCGGGGTCGGGTGGGTCGGAGCCGCCTGGATCGGAGTCGGTCATCGCGGCGTGCTCAGGCGCTGCCGTGCGCCGGCCCGTCGGTCGGGCAGAGCGCCAGCCCCGCCCGCAGCAGCACGACGACCACCGCCGCCAGCCCGGCGCGAACGCGCTCCTGCCCCCGGCCGAGCCCCGGCAGCAGCCGGCATGGCACGCCGAGAAGGTCTCGCCGGCGCGGGTCGGGCAGGCGCTCAGCCTCGGCCCGATCGAGGTCGACAATCAGCGCCAGCGGTGCCTCGGACCGGCTGTCGAGCCGCAGGATGCCGGTGCCGCGCGCCTCGATCAGCCCGGCGATCGCCGCCGGGGCCGACATCAGCAGGCCGCCGCCGGCGCGCCGGATGTCGACCCGGTCATCGGCCACCAGCTCGGCGCCGAGCGCGATCATCTCGATCGCGAGCGTGCTCTTCCCCGCCCTCGAGGCGCCGGTGATCAGGCAGCCGCGCCCCTCGACCGCGACGGCGCTGGCGTGCAGCTGGACGTAGTCCCCGTCCGTCCCGACCGAAATGTCGGTCTCGTCGGTCCCGTTCATCCGGGGAGCTCGAAGACGAAGCGCGCGCCGCGGCGCACCTCCGGGTCGCGGGGATCGGTGATGTTCTCGGCCCAGATGCGGCCGCCATGTGCGTCGATGATCTGCTTCGAGATGCTCAGCCCCAACCCGGAATGATGCCCGAACGCCTCGCTGTGCGGGCGCTCGGAATAGAACCGCTTGAAGATCGAGCCGAGGTTCTCGGGCGGGATGCCCGGCCCCTCGTCCTCGACGGAGATGCGCACGCCGCCGTCATCAGTATAGCTGCCCGACGCCCGGATCGTGCTGCCGGTCGGCGAGAACGACAGGGCGTTGTTCAGGAGGTTGGTGATGATCTGTGCCACCGGCCCCTCGAGCCCGCGGGCGATGAACGCGCCGTCGGGCACCCGGGTCACGACGCGCACGTGCCGCCGCTCGCCCTCGGCCTCGGTGATCGCGCCAAGCATCGTCAGCAGCTGGCCGAGATCGAAGGGCTCCATGTGCTCGCGCACCAGCTCGGCGTCCAGCCGCGAGGCGTTCGATATGTCGGTCAGCAGCCGGTCCATGCGCGCGACGTCGTTGCGAATCACGTCGATCAGCCGCTGCGTCTGCTGCGGCGTCTTGGCGTACTGCATCGTCTCGACCGCCGAGCGGAGCGAGGTCAGCGGGTTCTTGATCTCGTGCGACACGTCGGCCGCAAAGCTCTCGATGGCGTCGATCCGGGCATAGAGCGCGCCGGTCATGCGGATCAGCGCGCCCGACAGCTCGCCGATCTCATCGGTCCGGTGCGTCATGTCCGGGATCTCGGGCTTGTCCGGGTTCACCGGCCGGGCGGCGTTGGCGCCCTCGGATCGGGCCGCGGCCTGCGCCAGCATGCGAATTGGCGCGGCGATCATGTTGGCCAGCACGATGGACAGCAGGATCGAGACGATGGCGGCCAGGATGAAGATCTCCAGCACCGACTTGCGCTCCTCGCGCACGAAGCGCTCGATGTCGCCGCCGACGGTCGAGAGCTGCAGCACGCCGATGATGCCGCGCAACAGCCGGATCGGCATGGCGACCGAGACGACCAGCTCATCCTGGCTGTTGACGCGCACGGTGTGCGCGATTCGGCCCATCAGGGCCAGCCGCACCTCCTCGTCCTTGGTGACTCCCTGCACCGGCACCTCGACCTGGAGCTCGGGGTTCTCGACAGCGGCCGTCGTGCCGAGTCTGCCGAGCACCCCCTCGATTGCCTGGACCAGCCGCGGAATCACGCCTTCGTTCGGCGGGTCGAGCCGCTGCACCTCGATCGGTCCGCCGGCCGGCGGCAGGCGGAACGTGTCGGCGGTGAGCTGCCGGTTGATATCGTAGAGCCGGATCCGCAGCCCGGTCGGCCGCGCCACCCCGGCCAGCGCTGCCGCCGCGCGCTCGGGATCGAAGCTGAGCGAGCCGCCGTCGTCGATCGCCGCCGTCTCGGCGACCGCGACGGCGATGATCTCGCCCTGCTTGCGCAGCGCGTCGACATAGACGTCGGTCAGGTTGCGCTTGTTGTTCGACAGGTAGGTCATGCCGACCACCAGGAACGCCAGACCGATCAGGTTGAAGAAGATGATGCGCCGCTGCAGCGACGAGAACGGCGCCGAGCGCTTCAGCCCCTCGATGAGCCGCCGGCGCGCCGAACTCGGCCGCGGCCTGTCGTCCAGGCCGATCCGAATGTCGTCATCGAATATATCCGTTCGCGTCAGCACCACCTACTCACAGGCCCGCCCCCTCAGGCCTCGCGATAGCGATAGCCCACGCCGTAAAGAGTCTCGATCGAGTTGAATTCGTCCGTCACCTGGCGGAATTTCTTGCGGATCCGCTTGATGTGGCTGTCGATCGTCCGGTCGTCGACATAGACTTGGTCATCATAGGCCGCGTCCATGAGCTGGTCTCGGCTCTTGACGAAGCCGGGACGCTGCGCAAGCGCGTGCAGGATCAGGAACTCGGTCACCGTCAGCGTCACGGGCTGGCCGTCCCAAAGCGTCGTGTGGCGCAGCGGGTCCATCTCGAGCCTGCCGCGGCGCAGCACCTTGTCGGCCTCGGCCCGCTCGGCCAGGTTGTCCCCGGCCGCTTCGCGCCGGCGCAGCACCGCGCGGATGCGCTCGACCAGCAGCCGCTGGCTGAACGGCTTGCGGACATAGTCGTCGGCGCCCATGCGCAGGCCGATCACCTCGTCGATCTCCTCGTCCTTCGACGTCAGGAAGATCACCGGCATGTCGGACTTGAGCCGCAGCCGGCGCAGCAGTTCCATGCCGTCCATCCGCGGCATCTTTATGTCCACGATCGCCAGGTCCGGCTCGGTCTGGCTCAGTGCCGTCAGCGCCGATGCGCCGTCGGTATAGGTCTTCACGTCGAAGCCCTCGGCCTCGAGCACCATCGAGACCGAGGTCAGGATGTTGCGGTCGTCATCGACAAGCGCGATCGTTGCCATCGACCCCCCCGATTACAGTTACACTGCTTGGTCTACACCACAGTTGCAGGAAATCCACCTGGGATTGCAACCGGCGGCGCTCACGTCCCGCCGTGAGTTCCTGCGTGCAACGTTTGGGCAGGGCTGGATTATCGGCCGGGCTATCGCCTGCGTCGCCGCCGCTGACCGACGTCAGTTGCCGGTCGACGGTCCGCGGTTGGCGGCCCGCGCCGCCGCGATCAGCTCGGCGCCGATCTCGCCCTCGAAGCGGCGCCAGACCGGCTCGAAGGCGGCGACCCAGGCGGCGCGCTCCTCGGGTGTCAGGCGGATGATCTTCGCCTCGTTCTCGATCATGCGCGCCTTCGAGACCTCGTTCGTCTCGAACGAGAAGCGGTTGTACTCGTGCGTCACCTCGAGCAGGATTTCCTCCAGCGAGGCGCGCAGGTCGGCGGGCAGGCCGCGCCACCAGCCGTCCGAGGTGATCACCAGGTAGTCGATGATGCCGTGGTTCGATTCGGTGACGCCGTCCTGCACCTCGTAGAACCGCTTGGTGTAGATGTTCGACCAGGTGTTCTCCTGCCCGTCGACCTTGCCCGAGGCGAGCGCGTCGTAGACGTCCTTGAAGGCCAGCTTGACCGGCTCGGCGCCCAGCGCCTCGAACTGCGCGACCAGCACCTCGCTGGGCTGGATGCGGAACTTCAGGCCTTTCGCGTCGGATGGCAGATGCAGCGGCCGGTCGGCCGAGATCTGCTTCATGCCGTTGTGCCAGTAGGCGAGGCCCCGGATCCCCTTCGACAGCATCGACTGCATCAGCGCCTGCCCCTGGGGCGAGCCCTGGAAGCGCTCGACGGCCGGGATGTCCTCGAACAGGAAGGGCAGGTCGAAGATGCGGAACTTGAGGGTCAGCGGCTCGAACTTGGACAGCGACGGCGCCGCCATCTCGACATCGCCGCGCTTCAGCGCGTCGAGCACCTCGTCGTCGGTGAAGAGCTCCGAATCCGGGAAGACCTTCATGCAGGCGCGGCCGTCCAGCTCGGTGTTCACCCGGCGCGCCAGCTCGGCCGCGGCGTCGCCCTTGGGGTGGCCCTTGGCCGAGACGACGTGGGCGAAGCGGATCACCGTCTCGCCCGCCTGGCAGGGGTCGTCCTCGGCCCGGACGGACCCGGCCGGCAGGGTCGCGGCCGCCATGGCGAGCATGGCGGCAAGGATGATGGCGCGCACTTTGTCCCTCCCGCTCCGCTCACTCCTGCGCGCGCAGCATTACCCGCGGCCGGCGCCGCTGTCATCACCCGCTTCCCGATCTTGGCCCCGAGCCTTGAAGCACGGCGGCGGCGAAATCGGGGCAGACGGTCGGATTGCTGCGCCGGCGCGCGGATCAGTCCTATGGACTGGGGCGTTTTCAGCGCATAGAACACCTCGAATTGTCAGCTCCGGCCGGGGCGGCGCCGTTTTTGCGCAAAGGCAGGGCTGTCGGAAAGAACGCCTCGGCGCTCCGGTCCCCCGGACCGGCAACCGCCGGAATAAACGGGAGAAAGCGCTGATGGACTCGGGTGTGTTCAACCCCAGCTGCCGCGTCGAGAACGCCGGCCTCACCGGGCTCAGGGAGGTGCGCTACAACCTCACCGAGCCCGCGCTGGTCGAGGCGGCGCTGCGCCATGGCGAGGGAGAGCTCGGCATCGGCGGCGCGTTCCTCTGCGAGACCGGCAAGCACACCGGGCGCAGCCCTAAGGACAAGTTCGTCGTCCGCGAGCCCTCGGTCGAGGACACCGTCTGGTGGGAGAACAACAAGCCGATGGACCCGGCCGCCTTCGAGCGGCTGAAGGCTGACATGTTCGAGCACATGAAGGGGCGCGACGCCTACGTGCAGGACCTCTACGCCGGTGCCGATCCGGCCTACCGGCTGAACGTCCGGATGATCAACGAGCTGGCCTGGCATTCGCTGTTCATCCGCCACATGCTGCGCCGGCCGGAGCGTGACGAGCTGGAATCCTTCGTGCCGGGCTTCACCGTCGTGAACTGCCCGAGCTTCAAGGCCGATCCCGAGCGCCACGGCTGCCGGTCGGAAACGGTGATCGCCGTCAGCTTCGAGCAGAAGATGATCCTGGTCGGCGAACTCGAGCTATGCCGGCGAGAACAAGAAGGGCATCTTCTCGGTCCTGAACTACATCCTCCCCGGCAAGGGCGTGATGCCGATGCACTGCTCGGCGAACCACGCGCCCGACGACACGGACGACGCGGCGGTCTTCTTCGGCCTGTCAGGCACCGGCAAGACGACGCTGTCGGCCGATCCCGAGCGAACCCTGCTGGGCGACGACGAGCACGGCTGGACCGATACCGGCATTTTCAACTTCGAGGGCGGCTGCTACGCCAAGACGATCCACCTGTCGCCGAAGGCGGAACCCGAGATCCACGCCACGACGACGATGTTCGCCAGCGTCGTCGAGAACATGGTCTATGATCCCGACTCGCGCGAGCTGGACTTCGCCGACGACAGCCTGACGCCGAACATGCGCTGCGCCTACCCGCTGCACTACATCCCGAACGCCTCGCCAACCGGGCTGGCGGGCATCCCGAAGAACATCGTGATGCTGACCTGCGATGCCTTCGGCGTCATGCCGCCGATTGCCCGGATGACCCCGGCGCAGGCCGAGTACCATTTCCTGTCAGGGTTCACCGCCAAGGTGGCTGGCACGGAAAAGGGGATGCAGGGCGCGCAGCCGACCTTCTCGACCTGCTTCGGCGCGCCGTTCATGACGCGCCGGCCGGAAGTCTACGGCGCGATGTTGCGCGAAAAGATCGCCCGGCACGGCAGCGCCTGCTGGCTGGTCAACACCGGTTGGACGGGCGGCGGCTATGGCACCGGTACGCGCATGCCGATCGCGGCGACGCGCGCGCTGCTCTCCGCGGCGCTGAGCGGCGAGTTGGCCAAGGGCGAATTCCGCACCGACCCGCATTTCGGCTTCGAGGTGCCGACCTCGTGCCCGGACGTCGACCCCAGGCTGCTGGACCCGCGTCGCACCTGGCCGGAGCCGGCCGAGTACGACCGGCAGGCGAAGGCGCTGGTAGGGATGTTCGCCGACAACTTCGCCCAGTACGAGCCCTTCGTCGGCGAGGAAGTCATGAAGGCGGCGCCCAAGGCCGCCTGACGCGCCCCGCCCCGGCCGCCGGGGCGGTTCCCGATCAGCCTGAAGTATGCGGAATGCGGGCTGGTCGCCCGCATGAGAATGCGCTCGGCCTGTCGCGCCGCTTTCGGCCGAGTCCGCGCGGCTGAACCGGCGCGAGCGATCGCCGGCTTCGCGTCCCGCTAAGATGCCTTGGAAGAAAAGCTTGCTGGGGAAGGCCCGACGGGGTCGGGCCGATCGTGAGCGTTTGCGAGTCGCCGCGGCCGTCAAGGGCAAGCGGGCTGCGCCCGTGTTGCGCACCCTTGACGGTCTCCGCGACTCGCGGTTGGCGGTGATCGTAGGGTTGGCCCGAGGAAAATCTCCGGAAATCAATGCCTTGGAGTGGTCTCGCGCGTGAGGCTTCTCCCTGGCGCTGTTGGCGGCGGGTCGGGCGGCTTCCGCGCCGCCTCGGGATGCGCTATCCGGCGGCGAAACCGACCGGAGACTCCGATGCCCGATTTCGCCGTCGCCTGCGGCCACCGCGTCACCGCCGAGGCTGCCGCCGAGGTGCTGCGCGCCGGCGGCACCGCGGTCGACGCCGCCCTCGCGGCAGGGCTGGCCTGCATGGTGGCCGAGCCGGCGCTGGCGGGGTTTCTCGGCGGCGGCTTCCTGATGGTGCGCGAGCCGGGCGGGCGGGCCCGCGTACTCGATTTCTTCGTCGAGACGCCGAAACGCTGCCGCCCGGCGGGCGAGCTCGACTTTCGCGCCATCGAGGCGCAGTTCGGCACGGCGACGCAGGAATTCCACATCGGTGCCGGCTCGATTGCCGCGCCCGGCGTCGCCGCCGGCCTTGCCGAGGCGCACGGCCGCTATGGCCGCCTGCCGATGACCGAGCTTGCCGGGCCGGCCATCGCCGCCGCGCGCGAGGGCGTGCGCGTGACCGACTACCAGTCCTTCGTCTGCAGCATCATCAGGCCGATCCTCGAGGCGACCCCGGCCGCCCGCGCGCTGTTCTGCCGCGACGACACGCTGATGCCCGAGGGTTCTGTCTTCCGGAACCCCGATTTCGCCGATGTGCTGGAGGTCTTCGCGCTCGAAGGCCCGCGCTTCGTCACAGAGGGCGAGGTGGCACAGGGGCTGCTGGCGGTCTGCGAAGAGGGCGGGCACCTGACGCGCGCCGATCTCTCCGGCTATCGCCCGGCCTGGCGCGCGCCGCTGACCGCCGAGCGCGGGGGCGTGCGAATTGCCGTCAACCCGCCGCCCTCGCTTGGCGGCGCGCTGGCGCTGTTCTCCCTGGAACTGCTCGGGCACGATCCCGACCGCGTGGCGCTGGCGCATGCCTTCGAGGCGACGTCGCGGGCGCGGGTCGAGGCGGACCTCGCGGACCCGGTCGAGGGCGTCGGCCGGCTGCTCTCGCCCGCCTTCGTCGAGCGCTACCGCGATGAGTTGCTGGGCCGGCCGGCAGCGACGCGCGGCACGACGCATGTCTCGGTGATCGATTCCGCCGGTATGGGTGCGGCGCTGACGCTGTCGAACGGCGAAGGGTGCGGGCTGATCGTGCCGGGCACGGGGTTAATGCCGAACAACATGCTGGGCGAGGCCGACCTGGTGCCCGGCGGCTGGCATTCGTGGCGACCGGATTCAGCGGCTTGCCTCGATGATGGCGCCGATGGCCGTCGACTGGCCGGACGGGCGTTTTGCCATGCTGGGCTCGGGCGGGTCGAACCGCATCCGGACGGCGCTGGCGCAAGTGCTGGTCGCGCTCGTCGACCGCGACGAGCGCATGGAGCCGGCCATCGAGGCGGCGCGCCTGCACGTCGAGCCCGGCACCCCGGAGGAGCCCGGTGCGCCACCTGGCCCTCCCGCCGTCGAGTTCGAGGACCTGGCCGGCGACGCTGCCCGCGCAGCGCTGGTGGCGGCGTTTCCGACCGCCCGCGCATGGCCCGAGCGCTCGATGTATTTCGGCGGCGTGCACGGCGCCCGGCGCCGCCGCGCCGGCGACCTGGAGGCCGCCGGCGACCCGCGCAGGGCGGGGGTGGCGCTGAACGGCTGAAGGCGCGGCCGGCAGGCCCGTTCCCGGGACTTTCGAGACGCGTTCGACGGAGCGTGCGGAACCGCGGAACGCGAGCAGCTTGGAAAAAGCTGCCCCGGCGGTGTGGTTGGCCGCGGCACGTTCACGGCAGGTTCACGCATACCACCTCGCGCCGGCCCCGGTTTCCCTTTTTCGTCAGGGATGCCGGCCCGGTTTCAAGCGGCGGGGAATGCCCCCGTTCCCGGCGCAGGACTGGGAGAGCCATACATGTCGATCGGGACAATCCTTTTTATCATTCTCATCCTTCTGTTGGTCGGCGTGCTGCCGACATGGCCGCACAGTCGCGGCTGGGGCTATGCTCCCGGCGGGATCCTGGGCATCATCGTGGTCGTGATCCTGGTCCTCCTTCTGATGGGGAGGATTTGATTATCGTCATCCGGGAAGAGCGGCGGCACTCTTCCCGGATAACCCGGCGCCGGGTCTGAATGCTGATCGGCCTCGGGAGGCCGGCAGAGAGCAAGGTCTGGGGCTGATTGCCTCGCTACATCAGCCCGCGCCGCAGCAGGTTCAACCCGGCGACGCACAGGATGACGAGCGTCACGCGGCGAAAGCGTCGCGCGTCCATCCGGTCCTGCAAGCCCATGCCCAGCGCCATGCCGGCGAGCACGGGCACGAGCATTGCTGCCGACAGGGGCAGCGTCGCCATGTTCAGCACGCCGCTTTCGAGGTGCGCCAGCGTCAGCACCGACCAGCCGATGCCGAAATTGATGCCCAGCATCCGCACCTGCTCGCGCTTTTCGGCGCCGAGCGCGATCAGGTAGAACAGCACCGGCGGGCCCCAGATGCCCGTGACGCCGCCGATCGCGCCGGCGAAAAGGCCGACGCCGATGTCGACCGCGCCGCGCCTCGGCGCCTCGGGGTGCACGGTCGGGCCGACACCCAGGAGCTGCACCAGCGCCGCCACGGTGACGGTCACGCCGACGATGACGAACAGCGTCGCGCCGTCGAGGCGCGGCACGAGCTGGGCGGCGAGTGCCAGCATCACCGCCATCGCGAGGTTCAGCTTCCAGAACCGGACGAACGTCTCTCGCGCCGCCGCCGGGCCCTGCCGGAACATCTGCCAGAGATTGCTCAGCGCCGAGGGCAGCAGGATGAGCGCAATCGACTCCTGCGCCGTCAGGAAGAACCCCAGCCCGCTGAGCGCCACCATCGGGAAGGCGAAGCCCACCGCGCCCTTGACGAAGCCGGCCGACAGCATCACGGCACCGGCGGATACGACGACCCAGACCTGTGGATCGGCGAGCGAGACGGTCGGCATGGGCACCTTTCGACGGGACGGGCGGGGCCGGTCGGGCTGGACAGTCCGGCGGAACGGGCCTCGTGCTCTATGCCCGTGCCTGCGCGTTGTCCAGCAGGTGGCGGATAGTGTCTCGCCTCGGTTGCGGAGGGGCGTTGAAGGCGGCGCGAGCCCATGCGGAATGCGGGCTGGTCGCCCGCATCAGACATGCCCTCGGCCTGTCGCTCCGCTTTCGGCCGAGGCCTTCGGTGGCATCGGCGCGCGAGGTCATCGGCACTGCAGTCTGTTGTGGCGTCGCAAACGGTCGCAAAGGAAAGAGAGCGTTGCTGGCGAAGCTCCGACGGAGTCGGACCGAGTGTGAGCGTTCGCGAGTCGCGGTCTCCAGGGACGACGCAGTTGCCCGCATGGGCGCGGCCGCCCTCCCGAATGGGATGCGACTGCCGCGACCTGCCCGGAATCAGTGGTCCGGATATCGAACGCGCCGAGTTCGCAGATCGCCACCACCAGCTTGTCACAGACGGACAGCGGCTGCCGTTTCTCGAAGCTGTGCCGCGGCGTTGCAGAGTCAGGGCACGGGCTGCCTGGCGGCCGGGAGGACGAGGAGCCGGGCGTTCTCGGACGGGCTCTCCCGGCGTTCGCAGCGGAGCGGGTCTGCCTCGGTCATCCGGCGCCGGACAGCCGCGCGACCGCGGCCTGGGTCTCGGCGACCAGGCGCTCGACCAGCTCGGCCACGGTGCCCTCGCGGTTCAGGCCGACGGCCTGCCCGGCCCAGAGCGCGACGAAGTCCGGGCTGCCGGCGGCGGCGCTGGCCTTGCGGAGCGGTCCGGTCAGCGTGTTCATCAGCGGAAAGTCGGGCAGGCTGTCCTCGTGCGGACCGAGCTCGCGCATGTAGCGGTTGATCACGCCGCGCGCCGGCCGGCCCGAGAAAACGCGCGTCATCGCGGTGTCGGCGCCGTCCGAGTCCAGCAACGTCCGCTTGTGGACCGGCGAGACGCCGGTCTCGGCCGTCGTCAGGAAGGCTGTGCCGATCTGCACCCCGGCCGCGCCAAGCGCCAGCGCCGCGGCGACGCCGCGCCCGTCGGCGATGCCGCCCGCAGCGATCACCGGCACGCCGACCGCGTCGACGACCTGCGGCACAAGTGCCATGGTGCCGATCGTGGCGGGCGCGTCGGTCAGGTAGAAGCCCTGGTGGCCGCCCGCCTCCCAGCCCTGCGCGATGACCGCGTCGACGCCGCGCGCCTCGAGGTCGCGCGCCTCGCCCGGCGTCCCCGCGGAGCACAGGATCACCGCCCCGTCTGCCTTCAGCGCGTCTACGAAGCGCTCCTCGGGCAGGCCGAAATGGAAGCTGACGACGCCCGGCCGCGAGGCCATCACCGTCTCGTGCATCTCGTCGCCATAGGGGAAATGGGTGACGCCGATCTCGGGCACCTCGCCGATGTCCAGTTCGTCGAAGAACGGCCTCAGCCGCGCCTGCGCGCGCGCCGATTTCTGGTCGTCGAACTCGGGAGGGCGGTGGCAGAAGAAGTTCACGTTGAGCCGCCGGTTTGTCGCGCCGCGCGCCTCCTCGACCGCCTTGCGGTACGCGTCGGGCGACATCATCGCGCAGCCGAGCGATCCGAGGCAGCCGGCATTCGCCGCCGCCGCCGCCATGCGCGGCGTCGAGGCGCCGGCCATCGGCGCCTGCACGATCGGGTGCTCGATGCCCAGGAGGTCGAGCAGCCGCCGGTCGGGCCACGTCGTCGCGCCCACGCTCACGGCGTCGACCTGTTCGCCGGCCGCGGCGCCGGGGCGCCGAGGCCCGTCAGCACGCGAATCGGGGCGCGCGCCCGCACGGCCGAGCCCGACTGCGGCGTGATGTAGACCAGCTTCTCGACCTCGACGATCACGACGCCGGCCAGCCGGCGGATGTCGAGCCGCTGGCCGACGCGCTCGATCGCCGGCGCCAGCCGCAGCCAGAAGCGGCGGTGGCTGGGCGGCAGGTAGAGCGCGGCATCGCGTCGGATGGTGGTGAACCTGTGCGCTCCCAGCGTGCTTTCGAGCTGGTTGATCGAGTAGGGCCGGCCATAGCCGAACGGCGTTGCGTCGCGCCGCGCCCACATGCCGGCGCGGTTCGGCACGACGAAGACCGCGCGTCCGCCCGGCGCCAGCACGCGCCAGATCTCGTCGAGCAACGCGCCCGGCCGCTCGCAGGTCTCGAGCCCGTGCGCGACGATCAGCCGGTCGGCCGAGCCGCCGGGCAGCGGCCACAGCGTCTCCTCGACCAGCGAGGTCAGGTTCGGGCCCTCGCCCGGCCAGGCGCAGACGCCCTGCTGGGCCGGCATCAGGCAAAAGGTGCGCGCCGCCTCGGACATGAAGGGCCTGAGCAGCGGCGCGGCGTAGCCGAAGCCGACCACCGTCATGCCGCGCACGGCCGGCCACAGCCGCCTCAGGCGCTCGCCCACCGATTCGCGCGCCAGCCGCCCCAGATGCGTCGAGGCGTAGAAGCGCCTGAGCTCCACCACGTCGAGGTGCATTGAATCCGCCTTTCCGATCGGCGATGTCACTTTAGCGAATGAACGGAGGAATGCCCATGCCCGTCGAGATCGTCACCGTGCCCTGCCGCCAGGATAACTATGCTTATCTGGTGCGTGATCGGGCCACGGGCCAGACCGCGCTGGTCGACGCGCCTGCGGTCGACCCGATCGTCGCGGCGCTGGAGGAGCGCGGCTGGGGCCTGGACCAGATCTGGATCACGCACCACCACGGTGACCACACCGAGGGCGTCGACGCGCTGCGCGGGCGCTACGGGGCGAAGGTTGTCGGCCACGTCAAGGACCGCGCCCGGCTGCCGGCGCTGGACACCGAGCTCAGCGAGGGCGAGACGGTGGCGCTGGGCGAGACCGTGGCGCGCGTCATCGACGTCTCGGGCCACACGGTCGGGCACATCGCCTTCGTGCTGGACGCCGACAAGGCGGCCTTCACCGCCGACAGCCTGATGGCGCTGGGCTGCGGCCGGGTCTTCGAGGGCACGCACGCCATGATGTGGGAGAGCCTGTCCAAGTTCCTGGAGATGCCGGACGAGATGCGCATCTACTCGGGCCACAACTACGGCCAGGCGAACGGGCGTTTCGCACTGTCGATCGAGCCGGACAACCAGGACCTGAAGGACCGCATCGCGCGCATCAGGCAGGCCGACGAGAAGGACCGGCCCATCGTCCCCTCGACCATGGCCGAGGAGAAGGCCACCAACCCCTTCCTGCGCGCCACGCGGCCGGGCGTGAAGCGCTCGGTCGGGCTGGACGGCGCCGACGACGCCAGCACCTTCGCCGAGGTGCGCCGGCGCAAGGACGCCTTCTGAGTCGCCGGGCGTGCGGCCGGGTTGCGTTGTCGGTTTCGAGGTGAGCATGAGGACGTTTCGCAGAGCCGCCCGCGCGGTCTTCATGGCGGCAGTCGTGCTTTGGGCCGGCGCCGCGCCGGCCGGGGCGGAGCCGGCGCCGAAGCCCGCGTTCCGGCTGCTGGATGCGGCGGCCATCCGGGCGGCGCAGCCTCGGCTGATGGCAGCCGAGACCGCCGGCATCCGCCCCGGCGTGCCCGGCCGGACCGAGCTTTTCGCCGTACTGGCCGCTTGGTATCCCGACCAGCGGGTGTTCCTGCGCGAGGTCAATGCCGCGGGCCGCATCCTGGCCGGCCGATTCGGCGCCGGGGGGCGGGTCGTCACGCTGGCGAACTCGATGGTCGCGCCCCTGGCGCACCCGCTGGCGACGGCCGGCAACCTCGAGGCGGCGATCGAGGCCGTGCGCGGGAAGATGAACCTGGGCGAGGACGTCCTGATGGTCTACCTGACCTCACATGGCGGCCCGTGGGTCATCGCCGGCGACAACCCGGCGCTCGGCACGCGCGATCTCGGCGCGCGCGAGCTTGCGCTCGTGCTCGACCAGGCCGGCGTGCCGAACACGGTGACGGTGATAAGCGCGTGCAGGTCCGGCTCGTTCGTGCCGCTGATCGCCGGCCCGGACCGGCTGGTGATCACTGCCGCGGCGGCCGACCGAAACTCCTTCGGCTGCTCGGACGACAACGACTGGACGTGGTTCGGCGAGGCGTTCTTCGACACGGCACTCCGCCACACGCGCAGCTTGCCCGGGGCGTTCGCGCGGGCCGCGGCGGTGGTTGGAAAATGGGAGCGGCGCGACCACGAGATACCCTCGCGTCCGCAGATGGCGGAAGGGGGCAAGATTGGCGGGGCGCTTGCTCGCCTCGCGCGTGACGCCGGCGGATAGCCGGCCCCGTCGGGCGAATCAGCGCAACGCGGCGCGGACGCCGGCGAACACCTGCTCGAACATTGGCGTCGTCAGCACGCCGGTGTTCGTGTTGTAGCGCGAGCAGTGATAGCTGGCCGTCACCGCGAGATCGCCGATTCGGCTGCTCGCGCCGTGCCCGAACGGGTGGTCCCGGAGCCTGCCGCCGAGCGCGCGGATGACCGAGCCGTGCGCGATTCGCCCCAGCGCGACGACGGAGCGGAGGTTCGGCAGCGTGCGGACCCGCGCCTCGAGGAAGGCGCGGCAGGCGGTGATCTCGGGGCCAGTGGGCTTGTTCTGAGGCGGCACGCAGCGGACCGCGTTCGTCACCATGCAGTCGAGAAGGTCGAACCCGTCATCCGGCCGGGCCGCGTAGGCGCCGCTGGCAAAGCCGAATTTCCCGAGCGTCGCGTACAGGAGGTCCCCGGCATGGTCGCCGGTGAAGGGCCGCCCGGTCCGGTTCGCGCCCCTTGCGCCAGGGGCGAGGCCGACGACAAGCAGCCGTGCCGATTCGGGGCCGAAGCTGTCGACGGGGTTGTTGTGCCAGTTGCTGTGCTCGAGGCGCAACTCGCCGCGGTACTCGACCAGGCGCGGGCAGAGGGGGCAATCGGGTGGCGCCTCGGCCGGCCAGTCGGGGCCAGGCACGGGTGCGGTCAGCCGGGCAGGCACGTCGGTCGGCCAGTCAGTCGGCGTCTTCTTCCTCGAGCTCGGCTGCCTGCGCCTGCTGCGGCGTCGGGCGGGGCGGGCGGCCGATGACGTCCTTCAGCTCATCGAGCTCGATGAAGTTGTCGGCCTGGCGGCGCAAATCGTCGGCGATCATCGGCGGCTGCGAGCGAATCGTCGAGACGACCGACACCCGCACGCCCTTGCGCTGCAGCGCGCCGACCAGGCTGCGAAAATCGCCGTCGCCCGAGAACAGCACTATATGCTCGACATGATCGGCCATTTCCATCGCGTCGACGGCCAGTTCGATGTCCATGTTCCCCTTGATCTTCCGTCGACCGCTCGAGTCCGTGAACTCCTTCGCGGGCTTGGTGACCAGGGTGAAACCATTGTAGTCCAACCAGTCGACCAGCGGCCGAATCGGGCTGTATTCCTCGTTCTCGATTAGGGCGGTGTAATAGAAGGCACGGACCATCTTGCCGCGCCGCATGAACTCGGACCGCAGCAGCTTGTAGTCGATGTCGAAGCCCAGCGCTTTGGTGGCCGCGTAGAGGTTCGAGCCGTCGATGAAAAGCGCCAGTCTCTCGTCGCGGTAAAACATTTGAGACCTGTGTTTTGCGTTCGCCCATTGAACTCGGCCGGCGAGGCTTGAAATTGCGCCACTGGACCGCATCACCCATAAATTACCTAAAGCCGTGACACGGCGATGTCCATGCCGATGTTGCGCAAATATGACGGATCAGATGAAAATTTGCGAGTCCGTTCTCATCGCTCTTGGATCGAACCGGGCAGGCGCCGCCGGCGATCCGCGCGCGACCCTGGCGCGCGCGGTGGAGTTGCTGGACGGCCAGCCGGGGATCACCGTCGGCGTCGTCAGCGCTTGGTTCCGCAGCCCGGCCTTTCCGCCGGGCAGCGGGCCGGACTTCGTCAACGGCGCGGCGGTTCTGGAGACGGCGCTGCCGCCCGCATCCGTGCTGGCCGGGCTGCACGATGTCGAGGCCCGGCTCGGCCGGCGGCGGGACGTGCGCTGGGGGCCGCGCACCTGCGATCTCGACCTGCTAGGGCAGGGTGACGCGGTGCTGCCAGACGCAGCGACGGTGCGGCGCTGGATGGCCCTGCCGCCCGAACGGGCAGGGGCCGAGTCGCCAGCCGAGCTGTTGCTGCCGCACCCGCGGCTGCACGAGCGCGCCTTCGTGCTGGTGCCGCTGGCCACGATCGCGCCCGGCTGGCGCCACCCGCTGCTGGGCCGCACGGTCGCTGCGATGCTGGCCGCCCTGCCGGCCGGGGCGGTCGCCGGGGTGACGCCGCTTTAGCCGGGGCGGACTCCGATTCGGGTGGGCTGGTCCGGGTTCCCGGTCGCCGTCATGCCCGTGGAGGCGGAATTTGTCTGAATTCGTGGAGAGTGCCCCGCTTTCGCAGGAACCACGGGGCGGCGCGCCTGATGTCGATCCGGGCGGGAAACGCCCTGCCTTACTCGCCGGGCGTTTCGGCGGGGGTCTCGTCCGCCTCGGGCGAGTGCCGCTGCAGGAACGGAACGTGCAGCCCGACGAACAGGAAGGTCAGCGGCAGGTAGACGAAGGTCTTGAAGGTCACCCAAGTATCGGTCGTCTGGGTACGCCAGACGATCTCGTTTATCACCGCGCAGGCGAAGAAGAACAGCGCCCAGTTGCGCGTGAAGACCATCCAGCCGTGTCGGGTCAGCGGGATCGCCTCGCCCATCAGGTAACTGAGGTAGCTGCGCCCCTGCAGCAGCCCGACGCCAAGGATCGCCGCGAAGAGCGCGTTGACGATGGTCGGCTTCATCTTGATGAAGGTCGCATCCTGCAGCCATAGCGTCAGCCCGCCGAAGATGATGACGACGACCGCCGTGACGACCGCCATGCGCGGCACCGTCCGGGTTAGCCACCAGGACACCGCCAGCGAGACGCCGATCGCCACCATGAAGGCGGCGGTCGCCAGCAGGACCGGCGCCGTCTCCGCCGGCGCGCCGGAGCCTGTGATCACCGCCAGCGCCTCACCGACGCTGGGGTGCTCCAGCATCATCTTGCCGTAGCGGAAGCTGAGGAAGAAGACCATCAGCGGCCCGATCTCGAGTGCGAACTTCAAAATCGGGTTGATCGGCCGGGCGCCGGGCCGGGTGGCGGGCGGCCTGGCGGGCGGGGCGGCCGGGCGGAGATGGGGAGCGTCTGACATCTGGGGCAGATAGGCTGGCATCGGGGGCGGGTTCAACCCTGCACCGGCTGTCATGACGCCGCGCCCGGTTCCGGCGGCGCCCGGCGCGGTCAGCCGAATTCGACCAGAACGGCGCCACCGGCGATGACCAGCATCAGGAGCCAGCGCCGGGCGCCGACCGTTTCGCCCAGCAGAAGCCAGCCGATCAGAGCGGCGAAGATCACCGAGGTCTCGCGGAGCGACGCCGCCTCGCCGACCTTGTCGAGCCGCGTCGCCAGGAAGATCGAGCCGAAGCTGACATAGGCGATGCAGGCGCCGACAAGACCCCGCCGGAACAGGCCCGGCAGGTCCGGCGCGGCGCGGAAACGCCGGATCAGCAGCGTCGGGAACAGCACCGCCTCGAGGAAGAAGAACCAGACCAGGAAGGTGAAAGGGTCGGCCGCCTGGCGGATCGTGTAGGCGTCGTAGGTCGTGTAGAGCGCGACGACCAACCCGGTCAGCAGCGCCAGCGCAAGTGCCGCGCGCAGCCTTGCCGCGTCGATGTGCTCCTCGCGCAGGTTCAGCGCCGCCAGCGCCAGGATGCCGCCCGAGAGCATCAGCACGCCGGTCCACTGGCCGGGCGTGAAGAACTCGCCGAAGACCAGCCCGGCGAAGGCCACTGTCGCCAGCGGCCCGGTGGCACGCACGACGGGGTAGACCGCCGTGAACGCGCCGCGGCTGTAGGCCATCGCCAGCACCCACTTGTAGCCGAGATGGATCACCATCGCGCCGCCCAGCAGCCACGCGAGGTCCGCCGAGGGCGGCGGCACGACGAACAGCAGCGGCACCGAGATCGCCGAGGCGCAGAGGTCGATCGCGCCGCGCGTCAGCCACGGGTCGAAGCGTCCCTTCTGCAGGGCGCCCAGCGAGGCGTGCGCGACCGCCGCGACCAGCGCCAGCACCGTTGCCAGCAACTGCCCCGTGTCGGTCCCCGCGATGGCGACGATCCATTCGCCCAAGACGCTTGCCCCTCTTGCGCTGCCGGCGCCGGACGCACTGGCTATCAGCAATGGGCGCGCCGGGCCGAGAGGCCGAGGGCCTCTGCTGCGCAACTATCAGGTGGCTGCTGGCGCATCGCGGGGAACGGGCGCCCAAGCGAGCCGGCGGGCCACGCCAGAGCGGTGCGGCAGAGCGTCCGGGCGTCCTGCAGCAACGTGTGGGGGGCGCGCCGCCCCGGTCGTGCCGCCCGTGCTGCCGGTGCTGGGCGGCCGACGATGCTAGGCTGGCCGCCCGCCCGCCCTCACGCGCCGGTCAGCGCCGCCGCGAACTCGTCCGGGTCGAAGGGCGAGAGGTCGTCGATCGCCTCGCCGATGCCGATGGCGTGGATCGGCAAGCCGAAGCGGTCGGCCAGCGCCACCAGCACGCCGCCCTTCGCCGTGCCGTCCAGCTTGGTCATCACGAGACCGCTGACGCTGGCGATCTTCTGGAAGATATCCACCTGGCTGAGCGCGTTCTGGCCGGTCGTCGCGTCCAGCACCAGGACGGTGTTGTGCGGCGCTTGCGCGTCCTTCTTGCGGATGACGCGGACGATTTTCGCCAGCTCCTCCATCAGGTCGGCCCGGTTCTGCAGCCGCCCGGCCGTGTCGATCAGCAGGATGTCCGCCCCGTCGCGCTCGGCCTTCGTCATGGCGTCGAAGGCGAGGCTGGCGGGGTCCGAGCCCTGCGCCGCCGTCATTACCGGCACTCCGGCGCGCTCGCCCCAGATCTGCAGCTGCTCGACGGCGGCGGCGCGAAAGGTGTCGCCGGCGGCGATGACCACAGTCTTGCCGGCGCCGCGCAACTGGCTCGCGAGCTTGCCGATCGTCGTCGTCTTGCCCGAGCCGTTGACGCCGACGACCAACACCACCTGCGGCTTCTTCGCATAGAGCGGCAGGGGGCGGGCGACGGGCTCGAGGATCTTCGCGATCTCGGTCGCCAGCGCGCGCTTGATCTCGTCGGCGGCGACCGCGCGGCCAAACCGTCCCTCGGCCAGCCGGGCCGAGACTTTCAGCGCCGTCTCGACTCCCATGTCGGCGGTGATCAGCAGCTCCTCCAGCTCCTCCAGCATGGCGTCGTCCAGCACGCGCTTCCTGACCGTGCGCGTGCCCGAGATCGCCTCGATGGCGCGACCCCAGATGCCGGGGCTGGCTGCCCCGGGCGGCGGCGCGGCGGGCCGGTCCTGCCTCTCGGCGGGCACCTCGACCGGGATCGGCGAAGCGGTGGGCGGCGCCTCCAGACCCGGCTCCGGGGTGACGATCTCGGAGACATTGGGTGCAACCTGTTCCTCGACCTCCTTGCCCTCGTCGACGATCGCGGCCAGGCCCTCGTCGAGCTTCGACGACGACTTGAACAGCCGCTCCTTCATTTTGCCGAAAAATGACATTCTGGTGCCTCGGGCTGCGCCGGTTGCGGCCCATGTAACCGCTCGGTCCGTCATCTGGAAGGCCATGCCGTCCCGGACTCCCGTCGGACAGCGTTCGGGCGGCCATCGATGAGGGCGTACGCGGGCGCGCGACGCCCTTCGTTGGCGGGCGCCATGCTTCGGGCAAAGCCCCTGCGCTTCCGCGAAGCTGTCTCTCAGGCGGTGAGCCGCTGCCCGTCCGCGCAGATGATCCGCGCCTCAACGATGCCGCCGACCGGCTGCTGCCGGGCGAACATCACCTCGGCGAATCCCTCGGTGCGCCCCATGTCGGGCCGCTCGACCAGCACGCGCTGGGTCGTGCCGACCTGCGCCGTCGCCCAAGCCCCGGCACGCACATCGCCCAGCGTGCGCAGCCGCGCCGCGCGCGCCTTGCGCTCGGCCTTGGGGACCTGCGGCATGCGTGCCGCCGGCGTGCCCGTGCGCGCGCTGTAGGGAAAGACGTGCAGCCAGGTCAGGTCGCATTCCTCGACCAGCGCCAGCGTGTTCCCGAACATCGCCTCGGTCTCGGTCGGAAAGCCGGCGATCAGGTCGGCGCCGAACACGATATCCGGCCGCGCCCGGCGCACGTCCTCGCAGAAGCGGATGGCGTCGTCCCGCAGGTGCCGGCGCTTCATGCGCTTCAGGACCATGTCGTCGCCGGCCTGCAGGCTGAGGTGCAGATGCGGCATCAGCCGCGGCTCCGAGGCGATGGCGTCGACCAGCGCCGGGTCTGCCTCGACCGAGTCGATCGAGCTGATGCGCAGCCGCGACAGGTCGGGAACCAGCCGCAGGATGCGCTGCACCAGGTCGCCCAGGGGCGGCCGCCCGGGCAGGTCGGCTCCCCAGCTCGTCAGGTCCACGCCCGTCAGCACGACCTCGTTGAAGCCGTTGCCGACCAGCCGCCGGATCTGCTCGACCACGACGCCGGCCGGCACCGAGCGCGAGTTCCCGCGCCCGTAGGGGATGATGCAGAAGGTGCAGCGGTGGTCGCAGCCGTTCTGCACCTGCACGTAGGCGCGCGCCCGCGTGCCGAAGCCGTCAATGAGGTGGCCTGCAGTTTCCCGGGCCGACATGATGTCGTCGACGCGAACGGCCTCGGTCGGGCCGATCAGCCCCGACGACAGTTCGGTGCCCAGCGCCGACCACGTCTCGGGCCGCATCTTCTCGAGGTTGCCCAGCACCAGGTCGACCTCGGGCATGGCGGCAAAGGTCGCAGGCTCGGTCTGCGCCGCGCAGCCGGTGACGATCAGGCGCTTGCCGGGGTTCTCGGCTCGGAGGCGCCGGATGCGCTGGCGCGCCTGGCGCACCGCCTCGGCCGTCACCGCGCAGGTGTTGACGACGACGGCGTCGCCGATCCCGTGCTCGGCGGCCAGCGCGCGCATCGCCTCGGTCTCGTAGGCGTTCAGCCGGCAGCCGAACGTCTCGAAGACCGGCGCCGCGGGAATGCGGGCCGGCGCGTTCATGACCCTGCCTCGACGGCGGCGACGAACTCCGCCGACAGCACGCCCTCGAAGACATGTGCGACCGGCCCCGCCATGATGACGTGGCCATCCTCGCGCCACGCCATCTGAAGATCGCCGCCGTCCAGCACGATGGTCGCCTGCCGGTCCATCAGCCCGCGGCGGACCGCGTTGACCAGGACGGCGCAAGAGGACGAGCCCGAGGCCAGCGTCTCGCCCGCGCCGCGCTCCCAGACACGCACGCGCGCCCGGTCGCGCGCCAGCACCTGGACGAACTGCACGTTGGTGCGCTCGGGAAACAGCGGGTCGTGCTCGACCGCCGGGCCGCGCGTGGCCAGCGGCACCGCGGCGACATCGTCGACGAAGAAGCAGCAATGCGGGTTGCCCATGCTGCACGCCGCCGGTCCGCCCTCGATCGGCAGGTGCAGCGTGTCGGCCTCGCGCGCCAGCGGAATGTCGCGCCAGCCGAGATGCGCCACGCCCATGTCGACCTCGACCAGCCCGTCGCGCCGCCGCGCCACCAGTACGCCGTTGTCGCTGGACAGCGTGATCTCCGGCGCCCCCGTCTCGGCCATCAGCAGGTCGGCAACGCAGCGCGTGGCGTTGCCGCAGGCCTGCGCCCGGCTGCCATCCGAGTTCCAGAAGCGGACGGCGGCCGTCGTGTTGCCGCCGGGCAGGATCTCGGCCAGCTGGTCGAAGCCGACGCCCCGGTGCCGGTCGCCGATGGCGCGCACCAAGGCCGGCGCCAGCGCCACTGCGCCCGCCCGCTGGTCGATGACCACGAAGTCGTTGCCGAGGCCGTGCATCTTGCGGAACGCCAGCCCCGCCCGCGGCCCCGGCCGATCGCTGCTGCGACTGCCGTCCATGCGCCGCATATAGCCGAGACCGGGCGCTGCCGCCAGTCCGCGCCGTCCCCGCCGCCGAACGCCCCCCGGCCGGTGGCCGGCAATTTGTCACGAGCATTTCTAATTCGCGAATATCGCCCTGAAAACTGCGGTCTGTTTTCGAGAACGGACAGCGTACTCGCGCGCAGGTTGTGCCGCTCGACGACGCGGCAATTCACGGGGGTCGAATTGTTAACAAAACAGAGCCGCGTTTCCGCCCGATTTTCCATGGATCTGCAGATGTAGTCCGATGGGAACGGCGTGAGCGCCCGTGCACACACGGTGTCTCGCAAAAGGGAGAGGGCAGCATGGCTTCGATCACGTACACATTTACCGACAGTTCCGGATTTCTGGCGACGTGCACGATCACGGAGGACGGCTTGGGCGGTCTCGTCTTCACCATCGAGGTGGACGAGAGCACGGGACAGACCGCCGATCTACGCGGCCTGTTCTTTGACCTGAACAACGACGACCCGGAGTTCCTTAGCACGCTCAGCGTGAGCGGTGCCGACATCACCGACCAGGCCTTCGAGCAGGACAGCGTCGTCAACCTGGGCAACGGCGACAACGTCAACGGCAGCGTCGTCAACGAGACCGGTCTGTTCGATGCCGGTGTCGAGATCGGCACGCAGGGCATCTCGAAGGACGACATACAGTGCACCACCTTCACGCTCTCGAGCAGCCTCTGCGACCTGACGCTCGACATGATCGCCAATGTCGACACGGCGCTGCGCTGCACCAGTTCCGGCGACGTCGATGGGTCCCGCAACGGATCGCTTAAGTTGGTCGGCGACATATCGTCGGGGACGATCTCTGGCTCGTACTTCTGGGACCAGGACGGCAACGACGTCGACAATGCGGGCGACACGAGCATCGTCGGCAAGTGGGTCACGCTTCTGATGGCGGACGGCACGACGCCCGCCCTGGATACCGCCGGCAACGCCGTCGCCGCCGTGCAGACCGACGTCGACGGCAGATACATGTTCAACAACCTGGCGGCCGGCGACTACGTCGTCATGTTCCAGGACAGCACGGCCGAGGGGCTTCAGTTTGTCACCCCGAACGTCGGCGCCGACGAGGCGGTCGACTCGGACGTCGATCCGGCGACCGGCAGGACCGGCCTCGTCACCGTCGTCGCCGGCTATGAGACCACCGACGTCGACGCCGGCGTCAAGGCGCCGCCGGCTCCGCCGCCGCCGCCCGCGTCGATCTCGGGGCGCTATTTCGACGATGCCAACGGCAACGGCATCGACGATGGCGAGGCCGGGGTCGAGGGCAGGACCGTCACCCTGCTCGACGCCGACGGGCAGGCCGTGGCGACCACGGTGACGGGCGCGGATGGCAGCTACGGCTTCGAAGAGCTCGCGGCCGGCACTTACTCGGTCGAGTTCCAGGCGACCGACGGCAAGGTCTTCTCGGCCCAGGATATCGGTGGCGACGACAGCGTCAACTCGGATGTCGACCCCGCGACCGGACGAACGGACGCCATCGTCGTCTCGGCCGGTGTGAACATCACCGATGTCGATGCCGGCGTCATGGCGACGGGTGGCGGGGGCGGCGGCGACACGCCCTGGGACCTGACCGGCGCGATCCAGACCGAGACGCACTCGCTGACCTACATCCTCGACGCCAGCTTTACGACCTATGACTGGTTCCTCGGCATCCCGCCGGTCGACGTCAACGGGGACGGCATCAACAACGTGGTCAACTCGATGCTGGCCGAGGTGATCGACCGGGCGCAGACGCTGGCGGCCGACCAGAAGATCGACCTGATCCTCGCCGGCGCCGACGGCGTTGCCGGGCAGCAGAGCATCATGGCTGGCGCGCTGCACGGTCTCGACCCGCACGGTTCCGACATCGCGGTCACCCAGGCGCTGCAGGCGCTGTTCGGCCCGACCTTCTACCAGCCGGCGGGCCTGCCGGATCAGGTCGACTTCGCCTCGGCGCTGAACGCGGCCGGCAGCACCATCCAGGCGGGCTACGGCGCGACGGGGGCGATGACCGACGAGGTCGTGGTGCTGACCACCTCGGACGGGATCGACCCATGGACGCTGCAGCCCGCCTTCCCGGGCTCGGCCGAGGCCAGCCAGGCGCTGGCCGCCACGCTGGGCGCCAGCGTCGACGTCGTGCTGATCGAGTCGCTGTCGTTCGACTGGTCGGTGCTGACCGCGATGGACACCGGCGGCGCCATCGACACCTACTCGTCGATGGAGGACGACCCCTGGAACCCGGCTACCGATCCGTACCATCTCGGCACGCTGGTCTCGGACAGCCCGGCGGTCACCGAGGGCGACATCATCGGCCTGCTGATCGGCGGCCAGCACATCGACCTGACCGACCCCACGCCCGGCGACGGGCGGATCGACGTCTCGCTGACCGGCCTCGAGGGGGATCCCGCCGACGGCATCGGCATCGAGATCGACACCAACCATGACGGCGTCGCGGACACCGTGGTCACGGCGGCACTCGACCTGGTCGATGGCGTCTATCACTTCGAGGTCGGGCCGTTCGACCTGCTGGTCTGAGACGAGTCGCCGGCGGCGCGGGCAACCCGCCGCCGGCCATACGCGGCCTGGTCGGCGTGCCGCAGAGGCGGGGGAGGCGGCCCCGCCGCCGCTCCCCCAGCCCCGAAGCCCGCTACCCCGCCGAACCGGTCAGACCCGCTTAACTGAGCCGCCGAGCCGCGCCGGCCCTCGGTCGGGGCGGTCACAGCCGCTCGGCGTGCCAGCGGACGTGGTCCTCCATGAAGCTCGCGACGAAGAAGTACGAGTGGTCGTATCCCGCCTGCAGCCGCATCGCGCCGGGCGTGCGCGTCTCGGTCAGCGCGGTCGCCAGCGCCTCGGGCTGCAGCCGCTCGAGGAACGGATCCTCGGCGCCCTGGTCGACCAGCACGTCCCGCTCCCAGCCGCGCCCGCGCAGCAGCGCGCAGGCGTCGTGCCGGGCCCAGGCGTCGCGGTTGTCGCCCAGATAGGCCGTCAGCTGCTTCTGCCCCCACTCGCTCTCGCTCGGCCGGGCGATCGGCGCGAAGGCCGAGACCGAGCGGTAGATCTCCGGGTGGCGCATCGCCAGCGTCAGCGCGCCATGCCCGCCCATCGAGTGCCCGGTGATGCCCTGGCGCTCGTGCTCTACCGGGAACTCGGTCGTCACCAGCGTCTGCAGCTCGCCGGCAATGTAGCTGAACATGCGGAAATGCGGCGCCCAGGGCTCCTCGGTTGCGTCGACGTAGAACCCCGCCCCCTGGCCGAGGTCGTACTCCGCGTCGTCCGCCACACCCTCGCCGCGCGGCGAGGTGTCGGGAAACACCACCGCGATGCCGTGCCGCGCCGCCCAGAGCTGCGCGCCGGACTTCAGCATGGCGTTCTCGTGCGTGCAGGTCAGCCCCGACAGGAACCACAGGCAGGGCACGCGGACCTTCCGCCGCCGGCTCCCCGCGCTGCCGTCGGGCCGCGGTGGCATGAACAGGGCAAATGTCATGTCGCAGCCGGTCCGCGCCGAGTCGTGCCTGTAGACCCCCTGCACGCCGCCGAAGGCCCTCGTCTCGGAAATCGTCTCCACCGTTCCCCCTTTCGCGTCAGGCCCCCGCGACGCTCTCCACCGTCGGCCGGCAGCCGACCTCGAAATTCAGCGACCGCGCGATGAAGCACATCTCGTGCGCCCGGTGGTGCAGCCCGTCCACCAGCGCCGCGTCGCCGGCCGAGATCGTCACATGCGGGCGCAGCGTGGCCGCGGTGAATTCGCCCGAGCCGTCCGGGTTGATCCGCATCTCGCCCGTCGCGCGGTCCTCGTAGCTTTCGACCACGACCCCGGCGGCCGCGGCGAGGTGCAGGAACCACAGCATGTGGCAGGACGCAATCGACCCGACCAGCATCTCCTCGGGGTTCCAGCGGTCCGCATCGCCGCGAAAGGCCGGGTCGGCCGAGCCGGGGATCGGCGGCTTGCCCGGCGCCGCGATCTCGTGCGTGCGCCGATAGGCGGTGTAGGCGCCGGTCCCCGACCCGGTGTTGCCCGTCCAGCGCACCGTGGTCTCGAAGGCGTGCGAGCCGTGGCCTGCCATGTCACCCTCCGGCCGGCCGCGCGCCGGCCCGTTCTCAGTAGCTGTATTCGCGGTAGATGCGGGTCAGATCACCGTGCCAGTCGCCGTTGTAATGCGCCAGCAGCTCCTCGGCGGGGGTCCGGCCGGACTCCACGATGTCCTTCAGCGCATTGAGGAAATGCGTCTCGTCCGGGATCAGCCCGGCCGCGCCCGGCCGCGCCCGCGCCTTCAGGCCGGCCTCGGCGATCTTCAGGCAGTCGCGCGCCAGGTCGTGCACCGTCCGGCCGCGGATCTCGGCCTTCAGCCCGCGCACCGAGGCGTCGACGCGCAGCCGGTCGCGATCCTCGGCCGTCCAGTCGCGCACCAGCTCCCAGGCGGCGTCCAGCGAGGCCTGCTCGTAGGTGATCCCCACCCAGAAGGCCGGCAGCGCGCACAGGCTCCGCCACGGCCCGCCATCGGCGCCGCGCATCTCGATGAACTTCTTCAGCCGCGCTTCCGGGAAGATCGTCGTCAGGTGGTCGGCCCAGTCGCTCAGCGTCGGCTTCTCCCCGGGCAGGGCGGGCAGCTTGCCCGCCATGAAGTCGCGGAACGACTGGCCGAGAGCGTCGATGTAGCGGCCCTCGCGGTAGACGAAGTACATCGGCACATCGAGCGCATAGTCGACATACCGCTCGAACCCCATGCCGTCATCGAAGACGAAGGGCAGCATCCCCGTCCGATCCGCGTCCAGGTCGCGCCAGATGCGCGAGCGCCACGACAGGTGCCCGTTCGGCCTGCCCTCCCAGAAGGGCGAGTTGGCGAAGAGCGCGGTCGCGACCGGCTGCAGCGCCAGCGCGACCCGCAGCTTCTGCACCATGTCGGCCTCGGAGGCGAAGTCGAGGTTCACCTGCACCGTGCAGGTCCGGTACATCATCGACGTGCCCATCGTGCCGACCTCGCGCATGTAGCGCGTCATCAGCTTGTAGCGCCCCTTGGGCATCATCGGCATGTCGTCGTGCGTCCAGATCGGCGCCGCGCCCAGGCCGATAAAGCCGACACCGATGCCGTCGGCCACCGCCTTCACCTCGGCCAGGTGCTCGTTCACCTCGTCGCAGGTCTCGTGGATGGTCTCCAGCGGCGCGCCCGAGAGCTCGAGCTGCCCGCCCGGTTCCAGGCTGACATTGGCGCCGTTCTTGGTCAGACCGATGATGTTGCCGCCTTCGGTCAGCGGCGACCAGCCAAAGCGGCGCGCCAGCCCATCCAGCACGGCGCGGACCGAGCGCTCGCCGTCATAGGGCAGCGGGCGCAGCGTATCGGCGCAGTAGCCGAACTTCTCGTGCTCGGTTCCGATGCGCCAGTCGGCCTTCGGCCGGCAGCCGGAGGCGAGATAGCCGACGAGGTCGGCCCGGCTCTCGACCGGGCCCCCGCCCTCCTGGGGTATCGACATGGGCCACCTCTCGCGCGCGCTGCCGTTTCGCTGATGCTGCTAATCGCCGGGCGCAGGCGACGCAACAGGAACGGGCGTGACAGGAACGACGGAGCGGGTGAACTCGTTCGTTCTGATCACGAAGCGTCGTGCGGAAAGGTCCGTCCGCGCTGCTCGCATTTTTCAGGAGAGTTGTCATGCTCGCGCGTAACCGAACCCTGACGCTGGTTGCCATGCTGACCGCAGCGTCCATGTCCGTGGCGTCCTGCGCCCGCCAGATCAGCCCCGGCGTCTACCAGGGCAGCAATGTCGGAACGGCGGTACAGACCTACACCGGCACCGTGCAGAGCGCCCGATCCGTCGTGGTCCAGGAAGACGAGATGCTGCAGGATAACTGGCTCGGCGGCGCCATCGGCGGCGCGGCCGGCGGCCTTGCCGGTTCCGAGCTGGGGGGAGGCAAGGGCAAGATCGCCACCACCGCCGGCGGAGCGCTGGCCGGCGCCGCGCTGGGCGCGCTGGCGCAGCGCGGCCTGCAGCGGCAGAACGCGATGGAGTACATCGTCCGCATGGACAACGGCCAGCTGATGACCATTGTGCAGGGCATGGACCCGCAGATCCCGATCGGCCGCCGCGTCTACGTCCAGACCGGCAGCAACGGAACGGCCCGCGTTCTGCCCGCCGGCTGAGGCGGACGCGGTTCTCTCTTGAACGCGCGGCAGCCCCGGACGCGCCGGGGCTGCCCGTTCGTTTCGGCGATCGCTCCGCGATCAGCTCGCGGGCATGATCACCTTGTCGATGACATGGATGACGCCGTTCGACGCCTCGATGTCGGCAGTCGTGACCGTCGCCCCGTCGACCATGACGCCGGTGCCGGTCGCGTCGATCTCGACGGTGTCGCCCTCGACGGTCGCGGGGGACATCTCCTTGCCGGCCAGGTCGGCGGACATGACCTTGCCGGGCACGACGTGGTAGGTCAGGATCGAGACGAGCTGGGCCTTGTTCTCGGGCTTCAGCAGGCTCTCGACCGTTCCCTCCGGCAGGGCTGCGAAGGCGGCGTCGGTGGGCGCGAAGACGGTGAACGGACCTTCGCCCTTCAGCGTGTCGACCAGGCCGGCGGCCTGCACCGCCGCGACCAGCGTCGTGAACCCGTCCGCCGAGGCGGCCGTGTCGACGATGTCCTTCTTCATGGACCCGGCCATGGCGACCGGGGCCGCGGCGATGGCGGCGGCGGCGAGGCAGGTGGCGATGAACTTCTTCATGCTTGGTCTCCCGTGGTGAAACATCGCGGGATCGCGATAGCGCGCCAGATAGCTCGGGCCGGCGGCGATCAACGCTTGACGTTCCGGCAGGTCGAGCTACGCGCCGAGGGGTGAGACAGCTTGCCGCAGGTGGCGTGGCATGGACGTCGCGTTCGGGGCGCATTCATCGGTGGCCGGCGTTGACCTTCCTGTTGCTGGAACCCCTATCTGAGGGCTGAAAACATCGTTTCACGACGCCGGAGAGGCAGAGATGAACGCCAACGCCCACGCCACGCCCGACAGTCCCGCCGCTGACAGCCCCGACGCCACCGTCGTTGTCCGCGACCCGGTCTGCGGCATGACCGTCGACCCGGACGCCGGCAAGCCGACGCACCAGCACGCCGGCCACACCTACCATTTCTGCGCCGAGCGCTGCCGCGACAAGTTCGGCGCCGCTCCCGAGGACTGGATCGAGGCCACCGACCCCGTCTGCGGCATGAAGGTCGACCGCTCCACCGCCAGGCACATGGCCAGGCACGCGGGCGAGCGCTTCTACTTCTGCTCCGGCCGCTGCCTGGAGAAGTTCGAGGCAGCGCCAGAGATTTACCTCGAGGGCCGCCCTACGCCCGAGCCGATGCCCGAGGGCACGATCTACACCTGCCCGATGCACCCGGAGATCCAGCAGGCCGGCCCTGGCGACTGCCCGATCTGCGGCATGGCGCTGGAGCCCGCCGGCCTGCCGCCGGCCGATGCCGGCCCGAACCCGGAGCTGGTGGACTTCCGCCGCCGCTTCGCCGTCGGCGCCGTGCTGACTGTGCCCTTGCTGCTGCTGGCGATGGGCCCGATGGTCGGCCTGCCGGTCGACAGCGTCCTCGCGCCCCGTACCGCCCGCTGGTTCGAGCTGGTATTGGCGACGCCCGTCGTCCTCTGGTGCGGCTGGCCATTCCTGGTGCGCGGCTGGCGGTCGTTCCGGACGATGAACCTCAACATGTTCAGCCTCATCGGCATGGGCACCGCATCGGCCTACGCCTTCAGCCTCGTGGCCACCGTCGCGCCGGGCATTTTCCCGGCTGGCTTCCGCGACGCTGACGGCGAAGTCGGGGTCTACTTCGAGGCTGCCGCCGTCATCACCGTGCTCGTCCTCCTGGGCCAGATTCTGGAGCTCGGCGCCCGCGAGCGCACTGGCTCCGCCATCCGCGCCCTGATCGACCTCGCGCCGAAGACCGCCCGCATCCTGCGCGACGACGGCAGCGAGGCGGAGATCCCGCTGGAGGACGTCCAGGTCGGCGACCGCCTGCGCGTCCGCCCCGGCGAGAAGGTTCCCGTCGACGGCGAGGTCGTCGAGGGCCGCTCGCCGGTCGACGAGTCCATGCTGACGGGTGAGCCCGTCCCGGCCGAAAAGACCCCCGGCGACGCCGTGACCGGCGCCACAATCAACGGCAATGGCAGCCTCGTCATCCAGGCGAAACGCGTCGGCCGCGATACCATGCTTGCGCGGATCGTCGAGATGGTCGCCGCCGCCCAGCGCTCGCGCGCGCCGATCCAGAAGCTGGCCGACGCCGTCGCCGCCTGGTTCGTGCCGGCGGTCATCGCCGTCGCGGTCGTCGCCTTCGTTGCCTGGGCGGTCTGGGGCCCGGTGCCTTCGCTGGCCTACGCGCTGATCGCCGCGATCTCGGCTCTCATCATCGCCTGCCCCTGCGCGCTCGGCCTTGCGACGCCGATGTCGGTGATGACCGCGACCGGCCGCGGCGCGCAGGCCGGCGTGCTGATCCGCAACGCCGAGGCGCTGGAGACCTTCGCCAAGGTCGACACGCTGATCGTCGACAAGACTGGCACGCTGACTGTCGGCCGCCCCGAGCTGATCGCCGTCCTGCCTGCCGGCGGCCATGACGAGACCGGGATCCTCCGCCTCGCCGCCAGCCTCGAGCGCGGCTCCGAGCACCCGCTGGCCGAGGCGATCGTCCGTGGCGCCGAGGCGCGCGGCGTGGCGCTGGCGCAGACCGCGGATTTCGAGGCCATCACCGGGAAGGGCGTGCGCGGCACCGTCGATGGCCGACCCGTGGCGCTCGGCAACGCCGCCATGCTCGCCGAGATGGGAATCGAGGCCCCCCAGGCCGAGGCCGACGAACGGCGCGACAGGGGCGAGACGGTCATGTTCATCGCCCTCGACGGCCAGGTTGCCGGCATGGTCGCGGTCGCCGACCCGGTGAAGGAGACGACGGCCGAGGCGCTGAAGACCCTCCACGCGCTCGGGTTCCGCATCGTCATGGCGACCGGCGACAACGAGCGCACGGCGCGCGCCGTCGCCGGGCCGCTCGGCATCGACGACATCCGCGCCGGTGTGCTGCCCGAGGACAAGGCCGCGCTGGTCCGCGAGCTGCAGGCCGAGGGCGCGACCGTCGCGATGGCCGGCGACGGCGTCAACGACGCCCCGGCGCTGGCCGCGGCCGATGTCGGCATCGCGATGGGCACCGGCGCGGACGTCGCCATCGAGAGCGCCGGCCTGACGCTCGTCAAGGGCGACCTCAACGGCATCGTTCGCGCGCGCAAACTGGCGCTGGCGACCATGCGCAACATCCGGCAGAACCTGTTCCTGGCGCTGGTCTACAACTCGATCGGCGTGCCCATCGCCGCCGGTGTCCTGTTCCCGGTCTTCGGCCTGCTTCTGAACCCGATGTTCGCCGCCGCCGCGATGAGCCTGTCGTCCGTCTCCGTCATCGGCAACGCGCTCCGCCTGCGCACCGTGAAGCTCTGATGCGGAGCCTGCCCCGCCTCCTGCTCGCCGCAGCGGCCGCCGGACTGCTGGCCGCGGCCGCGCTCTGGGCGGCTGGGCTTCTCTGGCCAGCGGCAGCGCTGTCGCTGGCCGGAGGGCCGCCGAGCCTTCCGGCGCTCAGGCACGGCTGACCTCGCACCACGTGCAGCGCAGCGGGATCGAGCCGCTGACAGGGTCGGCGCGGTCGCTCGGCACGGCGCCATTCAGGTTCGCCGCCATCGCGTCCCCGCCCAAAGCCTGCTCCGGCCCGCCTACGGGCACCGTCCAGCCATGCTGGGCAAAGACGGCATCCGACGACAGGCCGTCAACCAGTTTCGCCCGCGCGAGGACGGCGCCCGCCACGGTCGTCACGCGCACCCAGTCGCCATCGGCGATGCCGCGCGATCGGGCTGTCTCCGGCGCGATCTCCAGCACCGGGTCGGGCATCAGCCGGCGCAGCGAGGCGATATTGCGTCCCTGGCTGTGGCAGTAGGCAACCGTCTTGGCGCCGCCCAGTCGCAGCGGCAGCCCGTCCCGCGCCTGCGGCAGCCCGCCCGCCTCCAGCCGCGGCACCGGGTCCTGCCCCGCCCGCAGCAGCGCCTCGGAATAGATTTCCAACCGCTTCGTCGGCGTCGGAAAGCCGCCCCGGCGATAGGCCTCGAGCGCCACCTCTCCCGGCACCACCACGCCCTCCGGCGCGGCACGCAGCGCCTCCAGCGTCACGCCCGATGGCGCCAGCACGTTCGCGTGCCCCCGGTCAACGTCGCAGCCGAACATCGCGTCCGCCAGCCCCAGCCGGCGCGACAGCGCCAGCACGATGTCGATATCGCTCCGCGACTGGCCGACCGGCGCGATCACGGCCGGCCGCAGCTGCACCCGCCGCAGCCCCTCCAGGCTGGCGTCGAACCCCGTCCGCAGCCCATCGCGCTCCCAGGACGTCGCGACGGGCAGCACGATGTCGGCGTGCTCGGCCGTGGCGTTCATGAAGAAATCGGCGTGGACGTGGAACTCCAGCCGTTCCAGCGCCGCGCGCGCAGCCTCCGTGTCCGGCTGCGCCGACAGCAGGTTGCCGCCGAACGAGACCAGCATCCGCATGGGGTACGGCTCGCCATTCGTCACCGCATGGTAGACGTCCCGAGCCGTGACATAGCCCTGCCGCCCTGGCCCCAGCGGCCGCTCGGCCAGGCCCAGCGCCTTGATCCCCTGCGCCTCCGGCAGCAGGTCCTGCCCCGAGATGTCGTTGAATGAGGCCGCCCCGCCCGGCACGTTGCCGCCCTTTGCGCCATAGTGCCCCGTCAGCCCGTAGAGGATCGACAGCGCCCGGTCGGTCTGGGTTGCGGTGACGCTCTGCCCGATGCCGTTCCAGGCGTAGTAGGCGAGCGGCCCGGTGCCGGCGATCAGCCCGGCGGCCCGACGCAGATCCTCCTCCGGTACGCCTGTCATCTCGGCCACCCGGCCGGGCGGCCAGGCGGCAGCGGCCTCGGCGAACACCGCCAGGGCGCTGCGGCAGGCGAGCGGCCCCGCCGCCGTCTCGACCATGCCGGTCCGCGAACAGCTCGGCCCCCTCCGGCGCGTCGAGCCACGCCCCGGCCTCCACGTCATAGCCCAGCAACCCGTCCGCCGACGCCGCCAGCAGCACGTCCGGCCGTCCGCCGAAATCGCTCTCGCGCAGGAACCCGCCGTCCGGCCGCACCAGCAGCGCCCCGTTCGTCCACTCGCGCACCCAGGCGGCATCGAACCGCCGCTCGGACAGCATCAGGTGCGCCAGCCCCAGCGCCAGCGCCTGGTCGGTGCCCGGCCGAACGCGCAGCCAGGCATCGGCCCGCCGCGCGTAGAGCGTCGGGCGCGGGTCGACGACAACCAGCTTGGCGCCGCGCCGCAGCGCCTTCTGCACCTCGACCGAGCGCGCCAGCCAGGTTGCCGCCGGGTTGTGCCCCCACAGCAGGATGCAGCCGGCGCGGGCGAAATCCGGCGTGCCGATGTCCCAGCCATAGGTCAGGCGCGAGGCGAAATCCTTGTGCCAGTTGCAGATCTCGGTCGCGTAGATCGTGTTCGGGCTGCCATAGGCGCGGATGAACCGCTCGACCCAGGCGATTCCGTCCGACATGTGCGTGCCGCTCGGCGTCGTCACCGAGAACGCCACCTGCTCGGCGCCGTGCGCGTCGCGGATGCGCGCCATGTGCCCGGCGATCTCGTCCAGCGCCTCGTCCCAGCCGATCTCGCGCCACGCCGCCGGCGCCCCCTTGGGCGACACCCGCCGCAGCGGCACGGTCAGCCGGTCGGGATGATAGACCAGCTCGGGCGCCGCCTTGCCCTTGGGGCACAGCTTCTCGCCGCTGGGGTGGCCCGGCATCGGCTCGATGCGCGCCAGCCGCCCGTCCTCGACGACGGCCGTGCAGCCGCAGCGCGAGCGGCATTGCGTGCAGAAGGCGGGAACGGTCCGGTCCCGCGCCCCGATGGTCCTCCCGGCGCTCATGGCGCGGATTTATGCACGCCCGCGCCCGGAACGCCCGCGTTTTCGGCGCCTGACCGCCGCGCGGCCCGCGCTCCCTTGCGGCCCGCCCCGTTCCGCCCTATCAGGCGGCCGGTTTTCGATCCGGGCGCGGCAGCCCGGCCAAGGGGAAGCGTCATGTCCAAGCCCAAGCGCGTCGTGCTGGCCTATTCCGGCGGCCTCGACACCTCGATCATCCTGAAATGGCTGCAGGTCGAGATGGGCTGCGAGGTCGTCACCTTCACCGCCGACCTCGGCCAGGGCGAGGAACTGGAACCCGCCCGCCGCAAGGCCGAGATGATGGGCGCCCGCGCCATCTACGTCGAGGACCTGCGCGAGGAGTTCGTGCGCGACTTCGTCATGCCGATGTTCCGCGCCAACGCGCTCTATGAGGGCCAGTACCTGCTCGGCACCTCGATCGCGCGCCCGCTGATCTCGAAGCGCCTGGTCGAGATCGCCCGCTCGGAGGAGGCCGACGCAATCGCGCACGGCGCCACCGGCAAGGGCAACGACCAGGTGCGCTTCGAGCTGGCCGCCTACGCGCTGGAACCGGGCATTCGCGTCATCGCCCCCTGGCGCGAGTGGGACCTGACCAGCCGCACCCGCCTGATCGAGTGGGCCGAGCAGCACCAGGTGCCGATCCCCAGGGACAAGCGCGGCGAGGCGCCGTTCTCGGTCGACGCCAACCTGCTGCATACCTCCTCCGAGGGCAAGGTGCTGGAGGACCCGGCCGAGCCCGCGCCCGACTTCGTCTACCAGCGCACCGTCAACCCCGAGGACGCGCCGGACACGCCCGAGATCATCGAGATCGGCTTCGAGCACGGCAACCCGGTCAGCCTGAACGGCGAGACCCTCTCGCCCGCCACCATGCTGACACGGCTGAACGAGCTGGGCGGAAAGCACGGCGTCGGCCGGCTCGACCTCGTCGAGAACCGCTATGTCGGCATGAAGTCGCGCGGCGTCTACGAGACGCCCGGCGGCACGATCTGGCTGGCCGCGCACCGCGGCATCGAGTCGATCACGCTCGACCGGGGCGCGGCGCACCTCAAGGACGAGCTGATGCCGCGCTACGCGGAACTCGTTTACAACGGCTACTGGTTCAGCCCCGAGCGCGAGATGCTGCAGGCCGCCATCGACCGCAGCCAGGAGCAGGTCGAGGGCACCGTGCGCGTCAAGCTCTACAAGGGCAGCGCCACGGTGATCGGCCGCGCTTCGCCGCGCTCCCTCTACTCCGAGGCGCACGTCACCTTCGAGGACGACGCCGGCGCCTATGACCAGAAGGACGCGCAGGGCTTCATCAAGCTGAACGCCCTCCGCCTGCGCCTGCTGGCCATGCGCGACAAGCGCTGACGCGGCCCAACCGCTCCCCGTCGCTGTGATGCCCCTGCGAAAGCGGGGGCATTCCCGCAACGCACCTCTCCGTCGCCCTCGCGCAAGCGGGGGCCTGCCAGCAGCATTGCTTGCGCACCGCTCGCCGCTTGATCCGAGGGAACGATACGCCTATATTATTCCCAAGGGAACGGAGGACCTCATGGCTCAGGCTCTCGCAACGACTGCACCCGAAGCAGTGCTCACCAAAGCGGCGCTGCGGGCGGCGAAGCGGCTGAAGCTGACCAATCGCGAGCTTGCCGCCGTGCTCGGCGTCGGCCAGGCGACCGTGTCGCGGGCCGGGGCAGGGCGTCCGCTGCCCGCCGAGGGCAAGGCGCTCGAACTCGCGGCGCTCTTCGTCCGGCTCTACCGCTCGCTCGACGCCATCGTCGGCGGCGACGACGCGACCGCCGCGGCCTGGCTCCGCGCCGACAACACGGCGCTCGGCCGCCCGCCGGCCCAGGCCATCGCCACGATCGGCGGGCTGGCCGACACGCTGGCCTACCTGGACGCCCGGCGCGCACTTGTCTGAGCCGGCCCTCCGGCCGGTCCCCTCCGCCGGCCCGGCCTGGCGACTGGTCGAGGACCAGTCGCGCGCCTCGCACCATGAAGCTCGTCGACAGCCTGGACGAGCAGCGCACGCTGGAAGAGATGCTCGACGCCACGAAGCCCGCCGTGCCGGCCGACTGCCGCCATCTGCACTGGCTGCTGTTCACGCCGTTCCGCTATGCGGCGCGCAGCGACTCGCGCTTCCGCCGCGCCGGCGCCACGCCGGGCGTCTTCTACGCCGCGCTAAGCGTGACGACCGCGGTTGCCGAACTCGCCTTCTGGCGGCTGCTGTTCTTCCTCGAAAGCCCCGGCACGCCCTGGCCGGCCAACCCCCAGGTTCTGACGGCGTTCTCGGTCGAGCACGCGACCGAGCGCTGCCTCGACCTGACGGCCCCGCATCACGACGTCGAGGAGGACCGCTGGACGCACCCGACCGACTACGCCGCCTGCCACAGCATCGCCGACGCGGCGCGGGCGGCGGGCTGCGGCGCCATCCGCTCGCTCTCGGCGCGCGACCCCGAGCGCGGCGTCAACCTCACGCTGCTGACCTGCGCCGCCTTCGCCCGCCACGAGCCGACCGCCCGGCAGAGCTGGCGCTTCAAGCTCGGCCGCGCCGGCGTCATCGCGCTGGCCGAGGATGGGCAGGGGCGCTTTTTCGGCCGCGATGCCTTCGCCCGCGACCCGCGCATCGCCGCGGCGCAGTGGGAGCGGTAGGCGGGCGCCCGACCGCGAAATTCCCGGCCCCGGCCGGCGCCGGGCGGAAAGACGCGGCGCCATCTTTCGCCCGGCAACCGTTACGGCTATATTGACGTTACTAGCGGCAGCCTCAGCCGCCTTCCGGCAATCGAGATGCCCCGCACCGACCGGGGCGCGGAACAGGAGAACGACCCATCGCCAGACGACCGCACCACGCGCCGCCAACACGCGACACCGGCCCGCGCATCAACAGGATGATCCGCAACCCGGAGATCCGTCTCATCGACCACGAGGGCACCAACCACGGCGTGGTCGATCCGCGCGACGCCGTGCGGATGGCCGAGGAGGCCGGGCTCGACCTCGTCGAGATATCGCCCAACGCCGATCCCCCCGTCTGCAAGATCATGGACTTCGGAAAGTTCAAGTACGAGTCCCAGAAAAAGGCCAACGAGGCCAAGAAGAAGCAGAAGGTCATCGAGGTCAAGGAGGTCAAGTTCCGGCCGAACATCGACACGCACGACTACGACGTGAAGATGCGGAACGTGACGAAGTTCCTCGAGGGCGGTGACAAGGTCAAGGTCACGCTGCGGTTCCGCGGGCGCGAGATGGCGCACCAGGAAATCGGCCGCGAGCTGCTGGAAAAGATCGCCGACGACATCGTCGAGCTCGGCAAGATCGAGTCGATGCCCAAGATGGAGGGGCGGCAGATGGTGATGGTCGCAGCCCCCCTCAAGCACTGATGGCGCCGCCGGCCGCGTGACCGACCGGCAGGCGCGCCACACGACCGACCGGGTCTCCACCCGGTCGGCAGGCCGCTTGGCCTCGCCGTCTGCCGAGCGCAACCTGCAGCCTATCGCCGGGGCGCTGCGGCCGATTCTCGGCGGCGCCTCCGGCTTGGTGCTCGAGATCGGCTCGGGCACCGGCCAGCACGCCGCGGCGCTGGCGGCGGAGTTTCCCGGGCTCGACTGGCAGCCCTCGGACCCCTTCGAAGTCCACCTCGACAGCATCCGCGCCTGGGCCATCCAGGCCGCCCTGCCGAACCTGCGAGAGCCGATCTGGCTGGACGCCGCGGAAGACTGGGCCGGTGCGCTGGCCGGCCCGCTCGCCGCCGTGCTGGCGGTCAACGTCATCCACATCGCGCCCTGGTGCGTCGCCCAGGGCATCGTCCGCGGCGCCGGCCAGGCGCTGGCGCCCGGCGCCGCGCTGGTCTTCTACGGCCCGTTCCGCGAGGGCGGCCGGCATACCGGCGAGGGCAACGCCCGCTTTGACGCAGCGCTCCGCGCCGAGGACCCGGCCTGGGGCGTGCGCGACCTCGACGCCGTCTCGGCGCTGGCCGAGGCGAAGGGCTTCGGTCCGCCCGGGGTCACGCCGATGCCGGCGAACAACCGGCTCGTCTGCTACCGGCGGCAATGACGCACCCGAGCATCCGGCGCCGGGCGCGGCTGAGCATCGCTGGCGCCGGCCCCGTCCCGTCGCTTACCTGCCTGCCGAGGAGGACTCTCGCCCATGGAAAAAGTTCACACAGCTGACCGGCGTCGCGGCGCCGATGGACATGATCAACGTCGACACCGACATGATCATCCCCAAGCAGTTCCTGAAGACGATCAAGCGCACCGGCCTCGGCCGCCACGCCTTCACCGAGATGCGCTACCTCGACGACGGCTCCGAGAACCCGGACTTCGTGCTGAACAAGCCGGCCTACCGGAACGCGAAGATCCTGGTGGCGGGCGAGAACTTCGGCTGCGGCTCCAGCCGCGAGCACGCGCCCTGGGCGCTGCTGGATTTCGGCATTCGCTGCGTCATCGCGCCCAGCTTCGCCGACATCTTCTACAACAACTGCTTCAAGAACGGCATTCTGCCGATCGTCCTGCCGCAGGACGACATCGACAAGCTGATGGACGACGCCAGCCGCGGCGCCAACGCGGTGGTGACGGTCGACCTCGAAAACCAGTCGATCACCGGCCCCGACGGCGGCGAGATCAAGTTCGACGTCGACCCGTTCCGCAAGCACTGCCTTGTCAACGGCCTCGACGACATCGCGCTCAGCCTCGAGAAGGACGACGCCATCGCGGCGCACGAGGCAAAGCGCCGCTCGGCGACCCCCTGGCTGGACGCCTCCGCGGGCTGACACCCGGGCCGGGGCCGGTGCGACGGGCCGTTGCCACCCTGCTGGCGGCGGCGCTCGCCGCCCTGCCGGCGGCGGCGCTCGGGGCAGGAAAGGCACCGGGGACGACCGGGACCTCGGCGGCATCGGGTACCGCCGGCGCATCCGCGGCCCCGGCCTCGTCGGCGGCCCGGCCCTGGGCCGCCCATCCGCCCGGCACGATCCGCATCGCCACCTTCAACGCCAACCTGGTGCGCCAGGGCGCCGGCGTGCTGGTCAGCGACATCGACAAGCGCGACCGCAGGTGCTGGCGGTGGCCGAGATCCTGCTCCGCGTCCGGCCCGACATCGTCCTGTGAACGAGATCGACCACGACCCGGCCGGCGTCGCGCTCGACCGCTTCGCCGCGCTGCTGGCCGGGGGCGTGGCCGGCCTGCCGGGCCTCGACTACCCGTACCGCTTCGCCGACCAGCCGAACACCGGCGTGCCCAGCGGCCACGACCTCGACGGCGACGGGCGAACCATGGGGCCGGGCGACGCGCTCGGCTACGGCCGGTTCCCGGGCCAGTACGGCATGGCGCTCCTCAGCCGCTTCCCGCTGGGCCCGGCCCGCACCTTCCGCACGCTGCCCTGGTCGGCGCTGCCCGGCGCCGAACCGCCGCGCCGGCCGGACGGCACGCCGTTCTGGCCCGACGCGGTCTGGCGCGCCCTGCCGCTCAGCTCGAAGAGCCACTGGGACGTGACGGTGCGCCCGTCCGCCGGCCCGCCGCTGCACCTGCTGGCCAGCCACCCGACGCCGCCCGTCTTCGACGGTCCGGAAGACCGCAACGGCCTGCGCAACGCCGCCGAGATCGGCTTCTGGACCGCCTGGCTCGCCGGCGCCGCACTGCCCGACGATTCCGGCGGCGCGGCCCCCCTGCCGGCGGAGGCTGCCGTCATCGTTCTGGGCGACCTTAACCTCGACCCTGCCGACGGCGACGGCCGGCGCGCGGCCATCCGGGCACTCCTCGCCGACCCGCGCCTGCAGGACCCGAGGCCCGCCAGCCGCGGCGGCAAGCGGCGGCGGCGCAGGGCGGCGCGAATGCCACGCAGCGGGGCGATCCGGCGCTCGATACCGCCGACTGGCGCGACGACATCGGCAACATGCGCGTCGACTACGTCCTGCCCTCCGCCGGGCTTGCGGTCGCCGGAGCCGGCGTCTTCTGGCCGCCGCCCGACGACCCGCTGGCACGCCTCGTCGCCGTCAAGGGTCGCGAGCGCGCCAGCTCGGACCACCGGCTGGTCTGGGTCGACATCCGCCTGCCGGAGTGACGCGGGATGGCGCGCCGGCGCCTGGGGATCCAGGACCGGGCCAGACGCGTCGTCGTAGGCTTTCGCAGTTAACTCCAAGTTGAAAAGGTTCGGAGAACCCTGCCGAATCAACGCTTGCCGCTGGTCTCACGCGTGAGAACGCCCGGCCAACCCGCCTGGCGTCATGTCAGTGCGGGGGGAAAAATCCCTCCGGCATCTCGCCGGCCACGAGGCTAGTCACGACGGCTGCAGGGATGGTCACCACGCCCGGCGCTCTTGCCGGGCGCCAGCGTCAGTCAGCCGGCGCGCCGCAGACCGGGCAGTCGGGCCGCTTGCCCAGCCGGATGGTGCGCACCTCGGCGCCCAGGGCGTCATAGAGCAGAAGTCGCCCGTCCAGCACGGCGCCCGCGCCGGTGATCAGCTTGACTGCCTCGGCGGCCTGCATGGCCCCCATGACGCCGGCCAGCGCACCCAGCACGCCGGCCTCGGCACAGGCGGGAACCAGCCCCGGCTCGGGCGCCTCGGGAAAGATGCACGCATAGCAGGGGCCGCCCAGCCACGGGCGGAATACCGAGAGCTGCCCCTCCCAGCGCCCGATCGCCGCCGAGACCAGCGGCACTCGTGCCGCCGCCGCGCGGGCGTTCAGCAGGTAGCGCGTGTCGAAATTGTCCGACCCGTCCAGCACGATGTCGTAGCCGCCGAGCAGCGCATCGACGTTGTGCGCCTCCAGCCGCACGGCGTGGCCCTCGACCTGCACGTGAGGGTTGATCCGGGCGACGGCCCGGGCGGCGCTGTCGGTCTTCGACGCGCCGATCTCGGCGGTTTCGTGCAGCACCTGCCGCTGCAGGTTCGACAGCGAGACCTCGTCGTCATCGACGATGCCCACCCGGCCGACCCCCGCCGCCGCCAGGTACAGGATCGCCGGCGAGCCCAGCCCGCCGGCGCCGATCACCAGCACGCGCGCATTCCGCAGCCGCTGCTGGCCCGGCCCGCCGATCTCGTGCAGCACGATGTGGCGAGCATAGCGCTCGAGCTCGTCCTCGGAAAACATTGGTTGCCTTTCGCTGCCGCCCCGCCGGAATATCCGCGCGGCCCGCCGCTCACAACGGGCTGCGGACAACGGAAAGCACAATGCTGTTCATGGTCATCGAGACGTTCGAACGCGACGACATGTTGCCGGTCTACCGGCACATCCGCGACCACGGGCGCGCGCTGCCCGCGGGGCTTGAGTTCATCGACGCCTGGGTTGAGCCCGGCTTTCGCCGCTGCTTCCAGATCATGCGCACCGACGATGCGCGAACGCTGCAGAAATGGGTGCTGGGGCTTCGCGGCATGGGCGTGCGGTTCGAGATCGTCCCGGTCGTGCCTTCGGCCGACACGCGCGAGGTGGTCGCACCCTTCCTCGACCGCGACGACACCTGACGGTCGCCAATTCCACGCGGGTGGCTCAGCGTCTCCGCCCGCTTGGTTCGCAGGCCGCCGCTCGACCCGTCGATCGTGCGGCTCACCGCGCGACAGGTCGCCCGACGGCGGGCGTGTCAGCGGCGCGGCGGCTCGCGGTCGCGGATTCGGATCGGGATCCGCCGCGGCTCGGGTCGGGCGGCGTCCAGCAGGGCAAGGCCCATGGCGGCCGCGGCAGCGAGGATCACGAAGGTCATGTCGGAACTCCATTGAGAGTACATGATAGATAGTGTCTACCGGGCGTCCGGTCGAGCGTCCAGGCGCAGCCCGGCCATAAAGCCCATGTCCGGCGGGATGGCCGACCCCCCGCATCTGCCCCAGCCAGGGCTGGTCTCGGAACTGCGCGAAGGGTAAGGCGGGGCATGTCCGTGTTCTCCGTCTTCGTCGCAGTCGGCATCGTGCTCAGCCTGGCCGGGCTCGCCGGCGTGCTCTGGTGCATCCGCGGGGCGGCTCGGCTGAAGCGCGCCGAGTTGTCCGACGAAGCCGCCCGGTCCGAACTCGGCCGGCTGATGCTCGCCCATACGGCAGCGATCGGCGCCGCGTTTCTCGGCCTCGGCCTGCTCACCGTCGGGCTTCTGCTTCAATGAACCCCGTCGGCTGGCAGCGGTTCCCGTGAGCGACGAACTCGACCGCCTGGTCGCGCGCTTCGCGGCCTTGGGCGAGGTGCGCTGGATCGGCCTCCGCCCGCGCGCCGGGCTGCAATGAGCACGGTCTCCGCGGCCGCGGTGCGGCCAGAGGGGCTGGAAGGCGACCGTCGCACGGTCCCCGGCAAACGCGCCCTGACGCTGATCCAGGCCGAGCATCTGCCCGTGATCGCGGCGCTGACCGGACTCGACGCCGTCACGCCCGGCGCGCTTCGGCGCAACATCGCCGTCTCCGGCATCAACCTGCTGGCGCTCCGCAAGGCGACCTTCCGCATCGGCACGGCCGTACTGCGCGGCACCGGCCCCTGCGCGCCCTGCTCGCGCATGGAGGAGGCGCTCGGCCCCGGCGGCTTCAACGCCGTGCGCGGCCATGGCGGCATCACCGCCGAGGTGGTGGCGTCTGGCGAGATCGCCCTCGGCGACGCCGTGGTGCCGCTCGTCCCTTAGCGTGATCCGATCGGGTCGCTTCATCCGGCGCACCCCGTCAGAGCCCGCGCAAGCGGAAATGTCTGCCCGAAATCGACCGGATCACCGACTTCGGGCGATGACGGCTCATGGGACCAGCCGAATCGGACTCCGCTCCACGCATCCGCGCCGCTCCGGCCCCCGTTCCCGCCGCGCCATCTGCCGGTATCCGGACCCGAGGTCGCCGACCGATCTGCCCCGCAAGCGCTTGCGCTGCTCCCGGCCCGACCGTGGCGGCGCTCTTCACGCAGGTCGTCCGCCGGTCACACCGGCGGTGCGCTGTCCAGCTCCTTGACGAACCAGTGCCGCCGGGTGCCGTTCGGGTAGTCCAGCGTGCCGAAGCGACTGTAGCCGAGCCGTTCGTAGAACCCGGGCGCCTGCCAGCTGTAGCTGTCGAGCGCCGCGCGGGTGCAGCCGTGCCGCACGGCCTCGGCCTCCAGCGCCGCCAGCAGCCGCCGCCCGATGCCGCGGCAGCGCAGCTCGGGCTCGACCCAGAGGCCGCGGATCTCGACGAGTCCCATGTTCGTGACACCCCGCCCGGCGGCGAGCACGCGCCCGCCCTCGCTGAGCGCCAGGCTGAAGGTCGCCCAGTCCCACCCGGTCTGCTGCCGGTTCCAGTCATCGAAGCGCCGGGCGATCTCGGCATAGAGCGCGTCGTCCGGCGCGACGAGGTCGAAGACGGGCTCGAACGCCGGCTCGGCCCCAGCCCCAGCCTTGGCCCCCGCTCGGCTCACTGCCCGTCCCGCCGCTGCACGGCCGCGCGCCTCGCGGCGCGCAGCAGGCAGACATAGCCGGCGACCGCCAGCGCCAGCAGGACGGCGCCCCCCGCCGCCCGCGCGGCCGCCACCGGGTCCCCGGCGACGGCCGGCCAGACATAGAGACCGAGATTTGCCGCGGCGACCGCCAGGAAGCCCACCCCCAGCCAGCGCACCGCCGGCGAGCCGGCGCCAGCGCGCAGCGCAAGCAGCGCGGCGACGACGCCCGCGGCGGTGAACAGCAGCGTAAAGGCGGCCTCGATCATCGGCCGCGGCCCATGCGCCCGGCACCGGCTGTCCGGCGGGGCCGGTCGGCCATCATGCGCCGCAGCGGGGCGCGGTCCAGGCCCCGGCCCGGCAGGCGGCGCTCACGCCTCGACCACGTCCCGCGCGCCGCCGCCCGAGGGCTCGCCCTGCGGCTCGATCGGGTAGTCGCCCGAAAAGCAGGCGTCGCAGAAGGTCGGCTTGGCCGTTCGCCCCTTGGGGTGCCCGCAGGCGCGGTAGAGCCCGTCCAGCGAGACGAAGCGCAGCGAATCCACCCCCAGATGGTCGCGCATCTCCTCCTCGCTCCGCTGCGCCGCCAGCAGCTTGGCGCGCTCGGGCGTGTCGACGCCGTAGAAGCATGACCAGCGCGTCGGCGGGCTGGCGATGCGGAAATGCACCTCGGCGGCACCCGCCGCCAGCACCATTTCCTTGATCTTCCGGCTGGTCGTGCCGCGCACGACACTGTCGTCGACCAGGACGACGCGCTTGCCCTCGACGACCGCCTTGTTGACGTTCAGCTTCAGCCGCACGCCCATGTCGCGGATCTGCTGGGTCGGCTCGATGAAGGTCCGCCCGACATAGGCGTTGCGGATGATGCCCATGGCGTAGGGGATGCCGCTCTCGGCGGCGAAACCAATGGCCGCCGGCGTGCCGCTGTCGGGCACCGGGCAAACGACGTCGGCCTCGACCGGCGCCTCGCGCGCGAGTTCCACGCCGATCCGGCGCCGCGCCTCGTAGACCGACAGGCCGCCGATCACGCTGTCCGGCCGCGAGAAGTAGACGTATTCGAAGACGCAGAAGCGCGACTCGGCCTTCTCGAAGGGGCGTAGCGACTGCACGCCGTCGTCAGACACGATCACCATCTCGCCCGGCTCGACCTCGCGCATGAACTCGGCGCCGACGATGTCCAGCGCGCAGGTCTCCGAGCTCAGGATCCACCCCGACCCCAGCCTCCCCAGTATCAGCGGGCGCACGCCCAGCGGGTCGCGCACGCCGATCATCCGGCTGTCGGTCAGCGCGACCAGCGAGTAGGCGCCCTCGACCAGGCGCAGCGCGTCCTTCATGCGGTCGGCGATGGTCTTCTGGATCGAGCGCGCCATCAGGTGGACAATGGTCTCGGTGTCCGAGGACGACTGGAAGATCGAGCCCCGCTCCTTCAGCTGCTTGCGCAGCGCATCGGCGTTGGTGACGTTGCCGTTGTGCGCGATGGCGCAGCCGCCCATCACGAACTCGGCATAGAGCGGCTGGACATCGCGGATCGCCGTGACGCCCTTCTGACCTGCCGTCGAATAGCGCGTGTGGCCGACGGCGTTCCGGCCCGGCAGCAGGTCCATCACCGACTGCTTGGTGAAATTGTCGCGGACATGCCCGATGCGCCGGACCGTGTTGAAGCCGGAATCGGCCTCGTGGCTGACGATGCCCGCCGCTTCCTGCCCGCGGTGCTGCAGGGCGTGCAGGCCCAGGGCGACATAGGTCGAGGCGTCCTCGATTCCGAACACGCCATAGACGCCGCACTCCTCGTGCAGCTTGTCGTCCCAGGGCGTGCCGTCGCCCGGGGTCAAGCGATCACCCATAACGTCGTCCCGCTTTGGGGCAGGCCTGCCCACGCGGCGCCATCAAGCCCGACGCCATCAAGTCCGACGCCACCAATGACGCCACCAATTCCAGGGCACATATACTCACTTCGCCGGCGCGACAGAAGGGGCGCCCATCAGCCTTGCTGCGCCGGGGCGACGCTGGGCGCGGCCGGCGTCGTGTCCGGGGCGGGCGCGCTGTTGTCTCCGGGCAGCACCGGCTCGGGCGCGTCGCCGCCGCAGGGCGCGGTCAGCGCGCTGATCCGGTTTTCCAGCCAGGGCGGCATTTCGCGGGGCCGGTAGAGGTCGACCATCTCGGCCGTCTGCTCGAAGATGCCCCGGCTCCACGCCTGCTCCAGCGCCGGCACCGGCTCGTCGCCGGCAAAGCTGACATAGATCAGATAGCCGACCGCGACCAGCAGCAGCCCGCGGGCGATGCCGAACAGGAAGCCCAGTACCCGGTCGACCGGTCCCAGCGCCGATTCCATGACCACCGAGGCAAAAATCGGCGTGAACACCGCCAGCACCAGCAGCCCCATCGCGACGATCAGCGAGAACGAGGCGATCATCAGGATCAGGCAGGATTCGGCCAGCTTCGGCCCGACCCACGGGATCTCGGCGACGAGCGGCGCGAAGGCCGGTGCCAGGTAAAAGGCCAGCAGCGCCGCGACGATCCAGCCGCCGATCGCCAGGACCTCGCGCGTAAGCCCGCGCGAATACGCCAGGAAGGCTGAGACGGCGACGATCGCGGCAACGATCGCATCCACGTAGGTGAACGTCATTCTTCTCCCCCGGGGGCGGCCGCACGTCGCCCGACAGATCGGCCACCACCTCGGCCAGGCCGGTGATCTGCCGGAACGATATGCCTGATTCGTCTTGGCGCTGCATCTGCGACGGCACGATGGCGCGTGAAAAGCCCAGTTTTGCGGCCTCCTTGAGGCGAGCTTCGGGCTGGGGCACGGGGCGTACGCTGCCCGACAGGCTGACCTCGCCGAACAGCACCGTGTCGGCCGGCACCGGCACGCCGCTCAGCGACGAGACCAGCGCCGCCGCAGCGGCCAGGTCCGCCGCCGGCTCGCCGATCCGCAGCCCGCCGGCGACGTTCAGGTAGATGTCCTGCCCGCCAAAGGCGACGCCGCAGCGCGCGTCCAGCACGGCCAGCACCATCGCCAGCCGAGCGCTGTCCCAGCCGACGACTGCGCGCCGCGGCGTGCCCAGCGCCGAGGGCGCGACCAGCGCCTGGAACTCGACCAGCACGGGCCGCGTGCCTTCGATGCCGGCGAAGACGGCCGAGCCGGTCGTCTCCTCGCCGCGTTCGCCCAGGAACAGGGCCGAGGGGTTGCCGACCTCGGCCAGCCCTGCGCCGGTCATCTCGAAGACGCCGATCTCGTCGGCCGGGCCAAAGCGGTTCTTGACGGCGCGCAGGATGCGAAAGCGGTGGCTGCGTTCGCCCTCGAAGTAGAGCACGGTGTCGACCATGTGCTCGACGACGCGTGGCCCGGCGATCTGGCCGTCCTTGGTGACATGTCCGACCAGCACGACCGCGACACCCCGGCGCTTGGCAAATCCGACCAGTTCGTGCGCGCAGGCGCGCACCTGGGCGACCGAGCCCGGCACCGAATCGACATGGTCGGCCCACATCGTTTGGATCGAGTCGATCACCACCAGGTGCGGGCGCTCGGCCTCCAGCGTCGTCAGGATGTCACGCAGGTTCGTCTCGGCGGCCAGTCGCACCGGCGCCTGCGACAGCCCCAGCCGGTCGGCGCGCATCCGGATCTGCGCCGGCGCCTCCTCGCCCGTGACGTAGACGGCGTTGGCACCGTGCCCGGCGAAGGCCGCCAGCGCCTGAAGCAGCAGGGTCGACTTGCCGATGCCCGGATCGCCGCCGACCAGGATGGCGCTGCCCGGCACCAGCCCGCCGCCGAGCACCCGGTCCAGCTCGCCAATGCCGCTCAGGCCACGCGGCGGCGGCGCCTCGTCGCCCGACAGCCGGCCCAACGCCAGCGCCCGCCCGCGCGCCTGGCCCAGCGTCTTGGCCGCCGGCCCGGCCGAGGACAGCCCGGCATCCTCCTCGATCGCGTTCCACGCGCCGCAGTCGCCGCACTGCCCCGCCCACTTGCGGTGCTCGGCGCCGCACTCGCGGCAGATGAACCGGGTCGCTGTCTTCGCCATTGCGGGGCTGCGTAGCACGCCCCGGCGCGGCCCGGAAGCGGCGGCGAAGCCCCCGAACCCTTCGGGGGAGATTGTCCGCCAAGGTGCGCGACTCCCCCTTTGGCCGTGCAGCTTGCCCTCGCCGGAGGGCGGATTCTCTTGCAAGACGCCCCTTCCAGCCGGCCATTTCGCATTGGCGAATTCCTCCCGGAGCATCGCTGCCGCCGGTGGCTGCCACACCGCGGGCGCCGATGCTGCCACCGAGGGTTCCACGGCAAGCTGCGATGCCCCGCTGCCGCCACGCGGCAACGTCGCTGCCTCGCCGGCCATCACCCGGCCACCAGCATTGTCCGCTTCGTCGCCCAGCCGACCCAGATCGAGGCCAGGACGCAGCCGGTGAACAGCCAGAGGCCCCAGGCCGTCGTGACATGGCCGATCCCGACGCCTTTCACGACGACGATGTAGACGGCGACCAGGAAGACATCGGCCATCGACAGCTTGCCGACCGCCTCGACCGCGGCGACGGCCGCCGGCCCGGCCCAGCCGAGATGCGCAGCGACCAGCAGCCAACACTTGCCCCAGGGGATCAGGATGGCGAGGGCCGCGACCAGCACCGCCAGCGCCGGGTCGTCCTGCCAGAGCTGGCTGACCCCGCCGATGACCGAGATTTCCTCGCCCGAGAACCAGGGCAGGATGCCGGCGCGCGCCAGCGGCGCCGTCCATGCGAGGGGAAAAAACAGCAGAAGCAGGATGTTGACAGCAACGTGCGGTCTCGTGACGGGGCACCTCCGACTCATTGTCCGCGGCCGTTCGCGCCGCCACCCGCGCCCCCGCCGCGCGCCCGCCGCCGACGCAGTTCGGCCAGCGGCCGGCGCAGCTCGGCGCCTAGGAACCCGGCCGTCTCGCCCGGCTCGGCCGCGCGCTCGCCCAGCGCCCAGCGCCGCCACAGATAGCGGTCGAGCGCCGTGCGCCGCGCCAGCTCGGCCCGCGTCTCCGGCGCGAGGTCGGCCAGCCGCACCGGCTGCCAGTCCACCGCCGCGGTCCAGTCTTCGGCGGTGTTGCGCCGCTGGGTCGACTCCGGGATGCCCAGCCCGCGCGAGACTTCGGCGATCAGCCCGTCGGCGGCGGAGATATCCGCCACCATGTCGAACCCGCCCAGCACGCCGTCCAGCATCGCCTGCTTCGCTCCGGCCGACAGCGCCGCGATCTGCCACCAGGGCAGCTCGCACCAGCGTTCCAGAAGGAAATGCGCCATCGGATCAACGGGTTGCGCTGCAATCGCCAGCGCGAAAGGGTAGGGCGCCTTGCCCGCTGCGCGATAGCGCATCATGCGGTAGTTGTACCAGCTCAGCAGCAGCGCCGCCGGGTCGCGCAGCAGCGCGCCGCGCCAGATCTCGCGGCCCGGAAACAGCCGCTCGACCGACCGACCCACGTAGTGCCCCGAGACGGCGCGAACGCCCTCGGCCGGTCCCGGCAGCCGCGGGTCCCACTTGCGCCCAAGGATCTCGACCGGCAGCCGGCGTGCCCGGCGCGCCGGCGACCAGAAGCCCGTCGGCCCGAGGTGTTCCGCCAGGTGCAACTCGACCGTCGTGCCGGCGCATTTCGGCACGTGCGGCAGCAGGAAGACCGGGCCGGAATCCAGATTGGCCACGCCTCAGATCAGCGCCCGGAAGGTCCGCCCGGCGACCTGCTCGTAGACGTCCAGTGTCGCGCGCTGCATGGCGGCGGTCGTATAGCGGCTGTGGATGCGCGCGCGCCCCGCCATCCCCATGTGCGCCCGGGCGCTCGGGTCCATGTTCAGCGCCTGGTGGATGGTCGCGGCCAGCACCTCGACGTCGCCGGGCGGGTAGAGCCAGCCGGATTCGCCATGCGCCACGGTCTCGCGCGCGCCGCCATGCGCGGTGGCGATCACCGGCCGGCTCATCGCCTGCGCCTCGATGACGACGCGGCCGAACGCCTCGGGCTCGATCGAGGCCGAGATGACGACCGAGGACAGCTTGTAGGCCGCCGCCATGTCCTGGCAGTCGCCGGTCAGCTGCACGACGTCGCCGGCGCCTGCCGCATCGATCCGCCGCTGCAATACCTGGCGGAATCCGCTGCCATTGCCGGTGCCGTCGCCGCCGACCAGCAGCACCGTGAAATCCGGCCCGCGCATCGCCTTCAGCCGCGCCGCGGCATCGATCAGGCTCTCGCCACCCTTCCACCGCGTCAGCCGCCCCGGCATCAACACGATCGCCCGTGGGTCTTCGACCAGCCCCCACTGCTCGGCCAGCTTGATGGCCCGCTCGTGGCCGACCGCCTCCTCCGAGAACACGTTGATGTCGGCGCCGCGGGGAATCGTGACGATGTGCTCCTCGGGCACTCTATGCCGCTCGAGGATAATAGTCCGTATGTAGTCCGAGATCGCGATCACCGGCCGGCCGCGCGCCATCACCGAGTTGTAGGCACGCTTCAGCGGGAATTCCTCGTTGTAGGTGCCGTGATAGGTGGTGACGAACGGCGTCCCCGTCCGCCGCGTCGCCCAGTAGGCCGACCAGGCCGGCGCGCGCGAGCGGGCGTGGACGATATCCACCCCTTCCTCGCGGATCAGCCGGCGCATCAGTCGGGCGTTCTGCCACATGGTGGCGGGGTTCTTGGAATCGACGTGCATCGGAAAGAACTCGCCGCCGGCGCGCGCCAGCCGGAACTCCAGCTGCCCGCCCGCGCTCGCCACCAGCGACCGCCCGCCGGCCGAGGTGATCGCCTCGGTGATCTCCAGCGTGCCGCGCTCGACCCCGCCGGTGTCCAGCCGCGGCACGACCTGCAGGACAGTCACCGGCCGATGCGGCTTTGACGCCCTTGCGCCTCGCGTGTACTCGGGCGCCGGCGTCCACGTACCGGCTCCGGGACTGGAGAACGAAGCGACCATGAACGCTCGGGCCTATCTGGTGACTTCCGCGGGCAGACGCATCGCTTATCACAAACTTTACGGGCAAGGCGACAATGCAGCATTGCCCGGCGTGGTTTTTCTCGGCGGCTTCCGTTCGGACATGAGCGGGACGAAGGCGACGTCGCTGGAGGATTGGGCACGGGCGCACGGCCGGGCGTATCTGCGCTTCGACTACAGCGGCCACGGGCAATCGTCGGGCGAGTTCGCGGACGGCTGCATCGGCGACTGGTCCGACGACGCGGCAGAGGCGATGCAGCGCCTGACCGAGGGCCCCCAGGTGCTGGTCGGCTCGTCGATGGGCGGTTGGATCGCGCTGCTGCTGGCCCGGCGCCTGCCCGCTCGCGTGTCGGCGCTGGTCGGCATAGCCGCCGCGCCGGATTTCACCGAGCGCATGCGGGCGGGCTTCTCGGCGGCCGAGGCCCGGGCACTGGCGCGCGACGGCTGCATCGAGCGCCCCTCGGCCTATTCCGACGAGCCGTACCCCATCACCCGCCGCCTGATTGAGGAGGGGCGCGACCACCTGCTGCTGACCGCGCCGTTGCCGCTGGCCTGCCCCATCCGGCTGCTGCACGGCACGGCGGACGTGGACGTCGAGCGGGCGGTGTCGCTCGCCCTGCTCGACCACCTCGACGCGCCGGACGTCCGCCTGACGCTGGTCAAGGGCGCCGACCACCGCTTCTCCGGCCCGCGCGAGCTGGCGCTGATCGGGCGGACGCTGGACGGGCTGACTATCGAGGCGACCGCCGACCCTTGACGCAGGGCCGCGCCGTCACGCGTCAAGACGAGCGGCTGACTGCCGGCCCGACAACGTCTAGCCCCACCACAGCACCCAGTAGTCCCTTTCGAGAAGCACCTGGGCGCGGCCCTGGAGGCATCTGTTCTCCTCGTCATCCCCGTAGGCACAGTGGTCGCGGGCGATCGCCAGCGCCTCGGCCCGCGTCTTCGGCGGCCGGTCGACATGAAGGATCAGGCTGTCGGGCAGCATGCCGACGATCCGCGCGTCATGGCGCCGCTCCCAGTCCTTCAGGATCGCGACGTCGGTCTCCGGGCCTTCCGGCGGATAGACGGACGGCCGTCTGCCGAACCGGCTGGCGCTGTACGGCAATTTCCGTAGCAGCGCCGGGAATTGCCAGGGCGCGTCGCAGGGGAACAGCCCGATGATCGTCGGCTCGGAGTCTCTGTCGGTCATGTGACCGAGCATTGGCATGTTCTTGTCCGGAATGGCGTCCCAGTACTCAGGGTCGGCGTCCGGATCGTTGTAGCCGTCCTCCTCGGGGAACAGGTCCTTGAGGAAGTCCTGAAGCCGGGCGTCCCACTCGGCCCGGTCGAACCGCTCCGCCTCGGCCAGGATCCGGGAGCGATCTTCCGGCGTGTTGAGTTCGAACGCCTGCGGCTGTGCGCGATCGGAAACGCCCAAACTGAGCCCGTTGCCGGCCATGCTCGCCGGCCCCAGGAAAACCGGGACCACGCCCTGCCGGTCGCTATATTGCGCCAGCACGTCCAGCACCTGACCGCTGCCGCACGCGACGTAGTCGATCCCGAGCGGTCGCCCGTCGAACAGGTCGCCCGCCCCACCCCGCCGCGGCGTCATCCCGCAGGCCGGCCGCTCCTGCTCGGCGCGCCCGCGTCTCCAAAGCCAGTCGGCAATGCGAACGAGGGCAATCGGCTCACCTCCCTAAAGACTGACTGCCGCAGGACGCGCGCTCTACCGCCCCTGCCCGACCGCGCGCCCGGCGCCCTCGGGGACGGGGAGATTGGCGTGCAGGGCGGCGATCTCCTCCAGCTTCGCCTTGACGGCGGGGGCCGGCTCGCAGGTGGCGCGGCTTTCCAGCGAGACGTGCAGCAGCATGTGCTCGCCGGTCGCCAGCAGGCGGCCGTCGCCGTGGCGCATCTCGTGGAAGAGGTGCATCTTCTTGCCGGCGCCCGCCAGCACCTGCGTGTCGACCGTGACCGGCTCGCCGGCTCGCACCTCGCCAAGGTGCCGGATGTGCGTCTCGACGGTGAAGTAGCTCATCCCGCCGGCGATGTAGTCGGCGTCGGCGCCGATTACGCGCATGAAGGCGTCGGTCGCGTCGGCGAAGCACTGCAGGTACTTCGCCTCGTTCATGTGGTTGTTGTAGTCCGTCCAGTCCAGCGGCACGGCACGGTCGACGGTGCGGATCGGTCGCGACAGGTCGCCCGAGGGCTTGACGGCGCCCAGGTCGAACAGCCGGCGCTCGTAATCGGCCAGCACCTGGCCCGCGCCCCAGTCGTTGGCCTTCAGCGCCTGCATGATGGCGACGAGGTTGTCGTCGCGGATGCGCTCCAGCTCGCGGATGGATCGCGCGCCGGACTGTGCGTCGGACTGGCTGGCGATAGTGTCGATCAGCTCGTCGGTCAGTTCGGGCACGTCCGTCAGCTTGGTCCACGGCCAGCTCAGGCAGGGGCCGAACTGCTCGATGAAGTGTCGCATGCCCTGTTCGCCGCCGGCCAGCCGGTAGGTCTCGAACAGCCCCATCTGCGCCCAGCGCAGCCCGAAGCCGAAGCGGATGCAGTCGTCGATCTCCTCGGTCGTGCCGATGCCGTCCTTGATCAGCCACAGCCCCTCGCGCCAGACGGCCTCGAGGAAGCGGTCGGCGATGAAGGCGTCGATCTCCTTGCGGAGCCGCACCGGCTTCATGCCGAGCGTCCGGTAGAACGCCATGGCGCGCTCGACGACCGCATCGTCGGTCTTCTTGCCGCCGACGATCTCGACCAGCGGCAGCAGGTAGACCGGGTTGAACGGGTGGGCGACAATCAGCCGCCCGGGCTGCGCCATCTGCGCCTGCAGCTCGGTCGGCTTGTAGCCCGAGGTCGACGAGGCGACGATGCCGTGGGTGTTCGCCGCCTCCAGCTCGGCATAGACGCGATGCTTGAGGTCGATTCGCTCCGGCACCGCCTCGACGATCAGGTCCGCCCCCTCGACTGCCTCGGCGACCGAGCCGGCCAGCCGCCAGTCGGCCTTCGAGTTGCGCGGCGCCAGCGTCAGCTTGGCATAGGCCCGGTCGGCGTTGGCCAGCACGTCGCCCAGCTTGCGCTTTGCCTGCGGGTCGGGGTCATAGACCCGCACCTCGACGCCGTTCTCGATCAGCCGGGCCAGCCAGCCCCCGCCGATGACGCCCCCGCCCAGGATGGCCGCGCGCGTGATGTCGCTCATTTCGTTCCTCGTGAACCCCGAGTGGGAAATCAGGCCGGCGCCCGCTTGCTCACCTTCAGCCGCTCGCGGACCTCGGCCGGGCCGATAACCTTGGCGCCCATGGCCTCGACGATGCCCACCGCGCGCTCGACCAGCTGGGCGTTCGTCGCCAGCACGCCGCGGTCGAGATAGAGGTTGTCCTCCAGCCCGACGCGGACGTTGCCGCCGGCCAGCACGGCGGCGGCAACATAGGGCATCTCGTTCCGGCCGATGGAGAAGGCACTGAAGATCCAGTCCGTCGGCACGTTGTTGACCATCGCCATTAAGGTGTTCAGGTCGTCCGGCGCCCCCCAGGGCACGCCCATGCAGAGCTGCACCAGCACCGGCTCGGGGATGATTCCGCGCTCGACCAGGTTCTTCGCCAGCCACAGGTGCCCGGTGTCGAAGGCCTCGATCTCGATCCGAACGCCGGAGGAGACCATGCGCGCCGCCATGTCTTCCAGCATCCCCGGCGTGTTCGCCATGATGTAGTCGGCCTCGGCGAAGTTCATCGTGCCGCAGTCGAGCGTGCAGATCTCGGGGCGCGAGTCGAGCACGTGTGCCACGCGCTCGGCGGCGCCGATCATGTCGGTCCCGGCGCCCAGCGGCACAGGCGCCGAGGACGGGCCGGTGATGATGTCGCCGCCCATGCCGGCGGTCAGGTTGACGACGACGTCGGTGTCGGATGCGCGAATGCGCTCGACCACCTCGCGGTAGAGCGCAGGGTCGCGCGCTGGCTTGCCGGTCTCCGGGTCACGGACGTGGCAATGCACGACCGCCGCACCGGCCTTCGCCGCCTCGATTGCGCTGTCGGCGATCTCGGCCGGGCTGCGCGGCACGTGGCGCGACTTGTCCTGCGTGCCGCCACTGCCGGTGACGGCGCAGGTGACGAAGACCTCGCGGTTCATGGCGAGCGGCATGGTGTTCCTCCCGGCGATCCGGCCGCCGGTGTGCCCGATCGCTGGCCCGGCTGGCAAGCCCGCGGCATGCACACCGGCCATTGACCCGCGCCCCCCGCCCTTGCAATGCGGGCGTCGCGCGTTACCCTTCCGGGAACGCTCGGCGCGGAGGATTTCCCATGAAGGGCGAGGCAGAGCTCTACGCGCTGTTCCGCGACCACGGCATCGGCTGGACGCACCATACCCACCCCCCGCTGCACACGGTCGAGGAGAGTCGGGCGTTGCGCGGCGACCTGCCGGGCGGGCACGTCAAGAACATGTTTCTCAAGGACCGCAAGGGCCAGCTCTGGCTGGTCACCTGCCTCGAGGACCGGCAGATCCGCATCCGCGACCTTGAGCGCGAGATCGGCGCCCAGAAATGCAGCTTCGGCAAGCCCGAGCTCTTGTGGGAGGCGCTGGGCCTGCGCCCCGGCGCGGTCTCGCCCTTCGGGCTGATCAACGACCCGGGCCATGCCGTCCGCGTCGTGCTCGACCGCCAGATGCTCGATCGCGACCCGATCAACGCCCACCCGCTGCACAACGAGGCGACGACGGCGGTCTCGACGGCCGACTTCCGCCGCTTCCTCGAGATCACCGGGCACGCGCCGCTGCTGGTCGATTTCGACGCGCTCGAGGCCAAGGAACGCGCCCGGAACGCCGCCTGAGCCGATTGCGCCGGGCACGGGGGCGATCTATGTCAGGGCCAACCCATTCAAAAGGCCGAGAGGACGCCATGTTGAACTTCGGCAAGAGCGCAGAGCCCGCCCCCGCCGCCGGCGGCGCCGTCAAGGAGGCGACCGATGCCACCTTCATGGCCGACGTCATCGAGGCGTCGCGCCAGGCACCGGTGATCGTCGACTTCTGGGCGCCCTGGTGCGGCCCGTGCAAGACGCTGGGGCCGCTGCTGGAAAAGGCGGTGGCCGCGACTAACGGCAAGGTGCGCATGGTCAAGGTCAACGTTGACCAGAACCAGATGATCGCCCAGCAGCTGCGCGTGCAGTCGATCCCGACCGTCTACGCCTTCGTCGACGGCCAGCCGGTCGACGGCTTCCAGGGCGCGGTCAGCCCCAGGGAGGTGCAGGACTTCGTCCAGCGCCTGATGCAGGGCGCGAATGCCGACGTGATCGGCGAGGCGCTGGACGGCGCCGAAAAATTGCTGGAGCAAGGCGCCGCGGCCGAGGCGGCGCAGACGTTTGCCGCCGTGCTGCAGCAGGAGCCCGAGAACCCGCGCGCCATCGGCGGCATGGTCCGCGCGACAGTGCTGGCCGGCGATGTCGACCGGGCCGTCCAGATGCTGGATCAGGTGCCGCCCGCGATCGCCGAGCACGCCGCCATCGTCTCGGCGCGCGCCGCAGTCGACCTGGCGCAGCAGTCGCAGGACGTCGGCGAGACCCGCGAGCTGCGCGAGCGGCTGGCCGCCGATCCGAACGACCATCAGGCGCGCTTCGACCTGGCGACCGCGCTGCTGGCCAACCGCGACCGCGAGGGGGCCGTGGATGAGTTGCTGGAGCTCTTCCGCCGCGACCGCGAGTGGAACGAGGGCGCCGCCAAGGAGCAGCTGATCAAGGTCTTCGACACGCTCGGGCCCAAGGACCCGGTTGCGCTGAAGGGCCGCCGCCGGCTCTCGTCCATGATCTTTTCCTGAGCGATGGCGCGCCGATTCTCCCAGGCCGACCTGCCCGAGACCATCCCCGTCTTTCCCTTGCCCGGCGCGCTGCTGTTGCCGCGCGGCCGGTTGCCGCTGAACATCTTCGAGCCGCGCTACCTGGCGATGCTGGACGACACGCTGAAATCCGACCATCGCCTGGTCGGCATGGTCCAGCCCTACGAGGGGCGCGCGCAGCCGCCGCGGCTGCACACGATCGGCTGCGCCGGGCGCGTCACGTCACTCAGCGAGACCGAGGACGGGCGCTACCTGATCGTGCTGACCGGCGTCTCGCGCTTCCGCATCCGCGACGAGGTCGAGGGCTTCACGCCGTATCGCCGGGTGAAGATCGACTGGACCGACTTCGCCGGTGACCTGGAGAGGCCGGACGAGGTGCACGGTTTCGACAAGGACGATTTCCTCGCGCTGCTCCGGCGCTATTTCGACGTGGCGAACCTATCCTCCGACTGGGACTCGATGCGCGAGGCCGAGCCGGAGATGCTGGTCAACTCGCTGTCGATGATGTGTCCGTTCGAGGTCGAGGAGAAGCAGGCGCTGCTGGAGGCACCGCGCCTCTCGGACCGCGCCGAGACGCTGACGGCGCTGCTGCGATTCGCCATCGCGGCCGGCGGCGACGAGGGGCAGGTCCAGTGAACGCGCGCTCCGCTACCCCGCCGGTCAGCCCCAGGCTGCTCGAGGCGCTGGTCTGCCCGGCCACCGGCGGCCGGCTGATCTACGATGCCGAGCGCCAGGAGCTGATCTCGAAAAGCGCCAACCTAGCCTACCCGATCCGCCAGGGCATTCCGATCATGCTGATCGACGAGGCGCGCAGTCTGGACGAGTAGGGGACGGCCCCCGTCATTCCCCCGCAAGCGGGAATCTCCTGCCTCCCCGACGGAAATCCGCACGCGCGGGGACGACGGGCGGTCGGCGACCTCGGGCTCCGGTTTCAGCCTGTGGGGCGGGGTTCCACCCCGCCATCGCCATCGCCGGTGGCGCGGGCGGCGGCGTGGAATCCCGCCCCACGGCAGCCTCGCATCTGGCGAAGCCACCCGGCTTGTCGAAGCGGCGGAAGACCCCCGCGCGCCGCCGCGCAGGGGCCGGTTACCGGATGAAAGTGCCCGAGCGCAGCTCGCGGACGGCCTGTTGCAGCTCGGCCTGGCTGTTCATGACGATCGGCCCGTACCAGGCGACCGGCTCGCGGATCGGCTTGCCCGAGACCAGCAGGAAGCGCACGCCCTCGTCGCCGGCCTGCACGACCACCTCGTCGCCGCTGTCGAACAGCACCAGGCTGCGGTTGCCGGCGGTCTCGCGCACCAGCACCTCCTCGCCAGCCGCGCCCTCGCGCTCGGTCAGCACGCCGAAGGGCGCCGAGGTGTCGCGGAACGTGCCCGAGCCCTCGAAGACATAGGCGAAGGCGTGTCGCTCGACCTCGACCTTGAAGCGCTTGCGCCTGCCGGACGGCACAGTGATGTCGAGATAGCGGGGGTCGGCGGCGATGCCGTCGACCGGGCCGCGCCGGCCCCGGAACTCGCCGACGACGACGCGCACGATCGTGCCGTCGTCCTCGACGATCTCAGGGATCTCGGTCGCCGCGATGTCCTGGTAGCGCGGATCGCTCATCTTCAACCCCGAGGGCAGGTTCGCCCACAGCTGGAAGCCGTGCATCCGCCCCTTCGCGTCGCCCTCCGGCATCTCCTGGTGCATGATGCCGCGCCCGGCGGTCATCCACTGCACGTCGCCCGCGCCGAGCCGCCCGCGGTTGCCCAGGCTGTCGCCATGCTCGACCGTGCCGGCCAGGACATAGGTGATCGTCTCGATGCCGCGGTGCGGGTGCCAGGGAAAGCCGGCGCGGAAATCCTCGGGCCGGTCGTTCCGGAAATCGTCGAACAGCAGGAAGGGATCGGTCTCGGCGGTCTCGCCGAACCCGAAGGCCCGGTGCAGGTGGACGCCGGCGCCCTCGACATGCGGGCGGCCGGCGTTGACGGACTTCACGGCGCGAATGGACATGCTGTGCCTCCTTCGGTTGCCGCGAAGATGGCGCGCGCCCGTAAAGCAATAAAGGCTTCGGCCGAGAAGTCAGCCTTGCTGTTGAAGCAATGGCCGCTGAAGCAATGTCCGCCGACTGTAACCGGACGCCATATCGACCCGGCTCATCCTTGCTCGGAAGCGACTTCGGCGGAGGGCGGGATGAACAAGGTCGTGGCCGGGGCACAAACTCGAAACGGTTGAAAAATCCGGTATCGAGAGGCTGCACTGACAGCCCGGTGCCCGGCTCAGCCCCGCAGCGGCTTCAGCGCCTCGGCCCAGCGGTTCAGCTCGGTCAGCATCGCCCCGGCGCTCTGCGTGTGGACATCGGCGGCGTCAAACGCGCCGTCCTTCACCCGCCCCGAGACCATCGGGATCGTCACGGCATCGACGATCGGCACCATCTTCAGCGTCGTCAGCGTCAGCTTGGTCATCTGTACGGCGCGCAGGCCACCCGAGATGCCGCCATAGCTGACAAAGGCCGCCGGCTTGTAGTTCCACTCCTTGTAGAGGTAGTTCAACGCGTTCAGCAGCGCCGGCGTCGGGCCGTAATTATACTCCGGCGTCACCAGCGCGAAGGCGTCCGCCGCATCGACGCTGGCGGCCCAGCGCTTGGTGTGCTCGTGCTCGTATTGCTGCAGGCGCGGGTGCTTTGGCTCGTCGTAGACGGGCAGGGCGAAGTCGGCCAGGTCCGCCATGTGAACGTCGAAGGCGCCGTGACTGCGCGCCACGCCCTCGAACCAGTCAGCGACAGCCCGCCCGACGCGCCCGGGGCGCGTGCTGGCGACGACGACATTGAGGCGAAGGGGCATCGAAGTCCTTTCCGTTTTTTCGGGCGGCAGGGCTGAAGCCCTACTCGCCCAGCACTGCGCTTTCTTGCGTCCCGGGCTCCGGTCCCTCGCGGCGACGCGCCAGCACCTGCAGCGTCAGCACCAGCGCGCCGATCCCGACGCCGGCCAGGTCCGTGGCGATGCCCGGCTTGATCAGCACGCCGGCTGCCACCAGCAACAGCGCGCGCTGCAGCAGGCTCGTCCGCGTCAGCAGGTACCCGTGCAGCCCGGCTGCCAGGAAGATCACGCCGATCGTCGCCGTCGTTGTCGCCGTCAGCACCCAGGACCACTCGCCGATCATCAGCAGCGACGGGCCGAAGACGAACATGAACGGCACGATATAGCCCGTCGCGCCCAGCTTGACGGCAGCGACCGAGCTTTCCCACAGCCCCGCCCCGGAGAGCCCGTTCGCGGCGTAGACCGCGATGGCCACCGGCGGGGTGATGGCCGAGAGGATGGCGAAATAGAAGACGAACATGTGCGCCGATTCCATCGGCACGCCCAGCTTCACCAGCGCCGGCACCAGGAGCGAGACCTGGATGATGTAGGCCGGCGTCGTCGGCATCCCCATGCCCAGCATGATGCCCGCCGCCATCGTCAGCAGCAGCGCCGGCAGCAGCATGTCCTTGGCGATCGAGATGACGAAGCTCGAGAAGGTCAGCCCAGCGCCGGTCAGCGTGATGACGCCGATGACGATGCCGGCCGCGGCGCAGGCCAGCGCCACGACCAGCGCGCCCATGGCCCCGGCCTCCAGGCTGTCGACGATCATGCGCAGGTTGATCTCCTTGCGCGTCGTCTTGCGCAGCATCGCCGTCGGCACGACCGACATGATGCCGATCAGCGCCGCATAGGGCGCGCTGTAGCCCCAGAGCAGCACGGCGACGATGACGAACAGCGGCAGGAACAGGTGCCCGCGCTCGCGCAACACCTCGCCCAGGCGCGGCAGCTCGTCCTTCGGCAGGCCCTTCATGCCCGTCCGCTTGGCCTCGAAGTGCACGGCTGCGAAGACGGCGACGTAGTAGAGCAGCGCCGGGATCAGCGCATAGCTGGCCACCGTCAGGTAGCTGACGCCCATGAACTCGGCCATGACGAAGGCGGCGGCGCCCATGATCGGCGGCATGATCTGCCCGCCCGTCGAGGCCACCGCCTCGACGGCGCCGGCAAAGGCCGGGCGATAGCCGAGGCGCTTCATCAGCGGGATCGTGAACGCGCCCGTTGTCATCACGTTGGCGACCGCCGAGCCCGAGACCGAGCCGAAGAGGCCGCTCGTCACGCAGGCGACCTTGGCGGGGCCGCCCACCGAGTGCCCGGTCAGCGCGATGGCGAAGTCCATGAACAGCCTGCCGGCGCCCGAGCGCTCGACGAAGGCGCCGAACAGGATGAAGAGCACGACATAGGTGGCCGAGACCGCGACCGGGATGCCGAAGATGCCCTCGGTCGTCAGGTAGAGCTGCTCGAGCAGCATCATCCGCGACGTGCCGGTGAAGAACAGCGCGTAGACCAGGAAGATGACCACAGTGATCGGCAGCACCCAGCCCAGCGCCCGCCGCGCCGCCTCGATCACCAGAAGCGTCAGCGTGATTCCCAGCACGATGTCGATGGTGCGGAGATCGTCGACATAGATGAAGCGGTTGTAGATGTAGTCCGTCGACAGCACCGGATAGGCGCAGGCTGCCAGCGACAGGACGATCAGCGCCCAGTCCCACAGCCGCGGCCCGCGGCCCTTGTCGACGGCGCGCATCGGCAGGCTGAGGAAGCACAGCACCAGCGCGAATCCGACATGCGTCGAGCGCAGCGTGAAGGCGTCGGGCGTGCCGAAAAAGCCGACATAGAGGTGGTAGAGGCTCATCGACAGCGCGACGGCCAGCGTGAGGCGACGAACGGAGGTCAGGTAACGCGACCCGGAAAGCATGGGCGTGTGCGCCTTCTGCGGCAGTGAGGCCGGGCCCCGCCCGGCAGGCGCCGGGCGGGGCCGTCAGGGGATCAGCCCTGCTTGTCGTAGAACGCCTTGGCGCCCGGGTGCATCGGCACGCCGACGTCCTGGCCCATCTCCTTGGGCGTCGCGCCCTTCATGGCGCTGGCGATCGCCTGCAGGTCGGCCATGTTGGCCGTGATGTTCTCCAGCATCCCCTCGACGATGTCGTTCGACAGGTCGCAGCGCGCGATGACGTGCGTGGCATAGCCGATGGCCTGCACGTCCTCGGTCTGGTCAGGGTAGGTGTTCGCCGGGATCGTCAGCGCCGAGTAGCCCGGGTTCTTGGCCTTCATCTTCTCCATCAGCTCGCCCTCGACCGGGACCATGACCGTGTCCGCGGCGCTGTCGAGGTCCATGATCGCCGAGGCCGGGATCGTGGTGCCGAGCGTCATCACCTGGGCGTTGTTGTCCTTCATCAGCGCGACGCCGTCCGAGTACGACACGAAGTGCACGTTCGACAGGTCATCATAGCTCAGCCCCGCCGCGTCGAGCAGCTGGCGGGTGATGTCCTCGCCGGTGTTGCCCTTGGGCTGGGTGGCCAGCGCCTTGCCCTTGAAGTCGGCGACCTTGCTGATGCCGCTGTCCTTCAGCGCGACGATCTGGAAGTATTGCGGGTAGAGCGTCGCGACGTTGCAGACGTTCTTGGCTTTCGTGTCGAAGGCGCCGCGGCCCTCGATGGCATCGACCGTCGAGACCGAGTTGGCGAAGGCGATGTCGGCCTTGCCCTGCTCGACCGCCTTGACGTTGGCGATGCCGCCGCCCGGCAGCACCTGCACGCTGGTTCCGGGCATGTTGTTCTGCACGATGTTCTGGATCGCGCCGCCAAGCGGATACCACGAGCCGCCCTGCGGGCCGGTCATCAGCTTCAGCGTCTCGGCCGAGGCAGTGCCTGCGGCGGCGACCGCGACCAGCGCCACGCCGGCGAGCATCATGTCCTTGAGTGCCATCCTTGAGTCTCCCTTATTCTCTTGTTCTTCAGGCCGTCCCCGCCGCCAGGGCAGCGGGCGCGCCCCCGGATTGCCCTGACGGGCGGTGGATGTCCAGCCAATCGGTGGCGCGCGCGCTCGCCGGGCCGGAGGGCGGAGGACCGTGCCGGCGGCGGCCCGGGATGGCCAATGCGTCGTCGCTCTGCCGGACGAGAACTCCGCCTAAGGCAAGGTCGCGTGGGGCGTGCGGTGCCGGCCGCCAGGGTGGTCTCATGCGTGAGACCATAGGTAAGGCATTGTTTCGACTTGAAAATCATGACGCGTTAACCGAAGAGAAACCCGGGGGCGTGCCCGCCGGAGGGCGGATTTCCCTGAGACGGTCGCGCGCGCGGCGCGTCTGTCGCCCCGGAGGACCCGCACCTCCGCCACCGACCGCACCGGCGTCGGGTCCCGCGCAGTCGGGACGGTGGCGGGTCCCGGTCAACAGCGCGGGCACGCGGCGCACGGCGGCGGCTTGGCGGGCGGCGCCGCGTCAGCGAGCTGCGCGCGTGGCCGGCACCGCCTCGGCCGGGACCGAGATGGTCTGCGCCGGGCGGCAGAAGGCGAAGTCGGCGCCGTCCTCGGCCTGCAGCACCTCGTCGAGCCACAGCCTGCGATAGCCGCGGGTGTTCTCGGACAGGTGGGCGGGCAGGGTGGCGCGGCGCTGGCCGCAGCTCGGCCTCGTCGACCAGCAGCTCCAGCCGGCGGGCGGGCACATCGAGGCGGATGCGGTCGCCGGTCTGCACCAGCCCCAGCGGGCCGCCGGCGGCGCTTTCCGGGCTGACATGCAGCACGATGGTGCCGGCCGCGGTGCCGCTCATCCGGCCGTCCGAGATGCGGACCATGTCCTTGACGCCCTGCCGGGCGAGCTTGCGCGGGATCGGGATCAGGCCGGCCTCGGGCATGCCCGGCGCGCCTTTCGGGCCGATGTTCTGCAGCACCAGCACGTCGTCGGCGGTGACGTCGAGGTCCGGGTCGTCGATGCGCGCGGCCAGGTCCTCGAGGCCGGCGAAGACCACCGCGCGGCCTTCATGCGTCATCAGCGATGGCGTCGCCGCCGATTGCTTGATGATGCAGCCGTTCGGCGCCAGGTTGCCGCGCAGCAGGGCCAGTCCGCCCTCGGGGTAGATCGGCTCGGCCGAGGTCCGCACGACCGTCTGCGGCCATTCCGACAGGCCCTCCAGTTCCTCGCCCAGCGTTCGACCGGTCACGGTCAGCGCGTCGAGGTGCAGCAGCTCGCGCATTTCGCCCAGGATGCGCGGCAGGCCGCCGGCGTCGTTCAGGTGCTCCATGTAGTGCTGGCCCGAGGGCTTGAGGTCGACCAGTACCGGCGTCTCGCGGGCGATGCGGTCGACCTCGGCCAGGTCGATGCGGATGCCGGCGCGCCCGGCCACCGCCGTCAGGTGGATGATGCCGTTGGTCGAGCCGCCGACCGCCAGCAGGACGCGCAGCGCGTTCTCGACCGATTTCGGCGTGACGATCGCCGAGGGCCGCAGCCGCTCGGCGGCCAGCCGCACCGCCGCCGTGCCGGACGCCTCTGCGATCCGCCGCCGCTGCGCCGAGACGGCGGGCGCCGTTGCCGAGCCGGGCAGCGCCATGCCCAGCCCCTCGGCGATCAGCGCCATGGTCGAGGCCGTGCCCATCACCGAGCAGGTGCCGACCGTCGGCACCAGCTGCTCGTTGACGTCGGCGATTTCCTGCTCGTCGATCTCGTCGGCGCGGTACATGGCCCAGAACCGGCGGCAGTCGGTGCAGGCACCGACCACCTTTCCGCGATGGCTGCCGGTCAGCATCGGCCCGGTCACCAGCTGCACCGCCGGCACGTCGGCCGAGACCGCGCCCATCAGCTGCGCCGGCACCGTCTTGTCGCAGCCGCCGATCAGGACGACCGCGTCCATCGGCTGGGCGCGCACCATTTCCTCGGTGTCGATGGCCATCAGGTTGCGAAGATACATCGAGGTCGGATGCGAGAAGCTCTCGTGCAGCGAGACCGTCGGGAACGGCACGGCCAGCCCGCCGGCCAGCTGCACGCCGCGCGTCACCGCCTGGATCAGGTCGGGCACGTTGCCGTGGCAGGCGTTGTAGCCGGAATGCGTGTCGGCGATGCCGATGATCGGCCGCGACAGCGCGTCCTCGGAGTATCCCATGCCCTTGATGAAGGCGCGGCGCAGGAAGCGCGAGAACCCGGCGTCTCCGTAACTGGTCAGGCCGCGGTCCATGCCGCGCGCGTCGTCGCTCATCTCGGTCTCCCCTGCCGCAGGATCGCCAACTGACCGGCGCGGGCGGGCACGGTCAAGAGGCACGCTCGGCGCGCAGCGAGAAAGACAGCGGCAGCCACGGACGGTCGGGCCAGCGCCAGAGGCCGTCCGCCCCCTCGACAAGGCACGCGAATGCTGGCCATGCGACCGCGTCGTGCTCGTGCAGCCAGCGCAACGTCAGCCCGGCGCCGATCAGCGAGGTGACGATGTCTCCTAGCGGGTGGGCGAAGGAATAGTCGGGGCCGCCCAGACGCGCCCGGTCGCCGACATAGTCGTGCGGCGCCGGCTCGATCAGCGGTTCGTGCGCGAAGTAGGGCCAGAACAGACCCGGCCTGCCATCCGGCCCCGCCGTCGCATCGTCGAAAACATACGAAGTGGGGTGCTGCTCGGCCAGGTAGAGCGCGCCGCCGGGCGCCAGGAAATGCGCGACGGTGCGCGCCCAGCCGTGTATGTCGGGCAGCCAGTTGATGGCGCCCCAGGTGACGTAGACCAGGTCGAAGCCGCCGGGCTCGGGCAGCGCCCGGGGCGCGGCGTAGAGGTCGCACTCGACGAAGCGGGCGCGCTCGGAGAGGTCCAGCTCTCCGGCCAGGCGCCGAGCGGCCGCGATCGCAGCGCCGGAGAAGTCGAGACCCGTCACCCGCGCGCCGCGCTGCGCCAGGATCAGCGAGTCTCGGCCGAAATGGCATTGCAGGTGCAGGATCCGCAGCCCGTCGACCGGGCCGAGCTCGGCCTCCTCGATCGCGTTCAGCCGGGCGCGGCCGGCGCGCAGATCCGACATGTCGTATTCCGGCGCGGCCAGGTGCAGCGCCACGCGCTCGTTCCAGTTGGCGCGGTTGGCGCGCCGCCACTCGGTCTCGTCGGTCATCCGGGGCTCCGTCGCATAGATGTGCGGGGCCGCTCGACGCTTGCAACCCCGGGCTCAGCCGGTAAGGTCGCGGGCGACGAGACCGGCCTACGGTCCGCGATCGTTAACAAAGATCCAATGGGGAGGAACCACATGACCATCAGACCGATCATCGCGGCCGCGTCGGCCGCGGCAATCACGCTGGCGCTCGGCCTCGGCGCCGCGCAGGCCGAGACGAAGACGCTCAAGGTCCAGGCCAGCTCGGCGCCCGGTGACTGGGCGCACCGCTACATGACCGAGGACTGGGCCCCGAAGCTGAAGGAGATGACGAACGGCGACCTGGCCATCGAGGTGCTGCCGACCAAGGCGGTCGTGCCGCACACCGAGACGATGGACGCGGTCGCCAACGGCATCCTGGACGGCGATCTGAACGCCGTCAGCTACTTCTCGGGCAAGGACCCGGCCTTCGCCATCATCGGCGACCTGATCGCGGGCTACGACACGGTCGACCAGGTGCGCACCTTCTGCATGCATGGCGGCGGCAAGGAGATCCTGCAGAAGCTCTACGACAAGTACGCGGACGGCAAGATCCACGTCGTCGGCTGCGGCCCCTACGCCAAGGAGGCCCTGGTCTCGACCATCCCGATCAAGGGCGTCGACGACCTGAAGGGCGTCAAGATCCGCTCGCCCGAGGGGCTGGCGGCCGAGGTCTTCCGACGTGCCGGCGCCTCGCCGGTCTCGCTGCCCTTCTCCGAGGTCTACACGGCGCTGGAAAAGAAGCTGGTCGATGCAGCCGATGCCTCGGCGCTGGTCAACAACGACGCCTCGGGCATGCAGAAGATCGCCAAGTTCCCGATCTATCCCGGCATCCACTCGATGGCGGTGCTGCAGTTCGTCGTCAACAAGGACCTGTGGGACAGCCTGACGAAGGGCGAGCAGACCGCGCTCGAGGTCTGGTACTCGGCCGCCTACGAACTCGATGCGCCGCGACGCAGACCTGCTGGATCGTGAGATCGCCGAAGGCTATCGCGAGGGCGGTGACGTCACCGTCATCGACTGGCCGCAGGAGGAGCGCGACAAGTTCCGCGAGATCGCCAAGGGCGCCTGGACGGACTTCGCCGCCAAGTCGCCGCTGGCGCAGGAGGCGCTGGACGCGCACCTGAAGTACATGAAGAGCGTCGGGCTGCTGAAGGACGAGTGAGCCGTCGACGGTCTGCCGCCGCGCCCGCGGGCGCGGCGGCCCTGACTCAACGCGGGTAGCGGGGGCGCCCATGGTAGCGATCGGCGAGACAGGTCGGCCGGCGGTCGGCGGTGACGGCACCGTCCTGACGAGATCCGTCGATCATTTCAGCCGGTTCTCGGGCCTCGCGGTCGGCAATTTCTACATCCTCGCCGCGGCGGCGACGCTGTGGGAGGTGATTGCCCGCTACTTCTTCCATGCGCCGACCCAATGGGCCTTCGAGGTCGTGCAGGTGCTGTGCGCCGCGGCCTGGATGCTGTCGGCCGGCTTCGTGACGCTGCAGAAGCGGCATATCGGCGTCACCGTTTTCTACCTGATGGCATCCGAGCGCGTGAAGTGGTGGCTCGACCTGTTCGCCATGCTCGTCGCCGCCTTCGCGCTGCACATGCTCATCTCGGACACGCTGGTCCGAGCGCTGGCGGCGATCAGCGGCCCGGACCGTTCGGGCTCGGCCTTCAACTCGCCGATGCCGACACTGCTGAAGACCGTGCTGGTCACGGGGCTGTTCATCTATGTCGTCCAGCTGATGGTGAACCTGCGCGGCCATTTCCGGCCGGGCCTGCTGCGGATCGCCACGCTGACGGTGCTGGCGCTGATGGTCGCCCGCTACGCGCTGATCATCGCCGGGCACTACACGGGCGAGGACAGCTTTTTCGGCAGCGTCGACGGCTTCATCGCCAATACCGGCGGCGGCTGGCTGGACAGCCTGCAGATCAACCGGCGCGCCATCGGCATCGACACGATCTCGATCGCCATCGTCATCGCCCTGCTGGCCCTGATGATGACGGGGATGCCGCTGGGCATCGTCACGCTGATCATCTCGGTCGTCTGCGCCGTGCTGTTCTTCGGCAAGGGTGGCATGTACCTGGTCTCGACCAACGCCTTCGGCCTGCTCGAGAGCTATCCGCTGATCGCGGTGCCGCTGTTCGTGCTGATGGCCTCGATCCTCGAGCGCGCGGGAATCGCGCGCGACCTGTTCGACGCGATGTCGATCTTCGCCGGCAACCTGCGCGGCGGCGTGGCACTGCAGACCACGGTGGTCGCGGTGATCCTGGCGGCGATGTCGGGCGTGATGGGCGGCGAGATCGTCATGCTGGGCCTGGTGGCGCTGCCACAGATGCTGCGCCTCGGCTATGACAAGCGGCTGACGATCGGGCTGATCTGTGCCGCCGGCGCGCTGGCGACGCTGATCCCGCCCTCGATCGTGATGATCGTCTACGGGCTGTCGGCCAGCGTCGCGCTGGGCGACCTGTTCGCCGCCGGGTTCCTGCCCGGGCTGATGCTGGCGTGCTTCTACGTCACCTACGTGCTGGTGCGCGTGAACATCAACCCGAAGCTGGCCCCGACGGCGCGCGAGATCGAGGCGCGCGGCATCACCGACACGACGCTGGGCGGCAACCAGACGGCCGCGGTCATCCTGTGCATCCTGCTGATCGGCGCGGTGATGGGCTCGATCTACGGCGGCATCGCCAGCGTCACCGAGGCGGCGGCGGTCGGCGTGTTCGGCTCGATCATCGTGGCTGCCGTCCGGCTGGAGTTCAGCTATCCGCTGCTGCGCGAGTCGCTGGCCAACACGATGACGGTCGTCGGCACGATCATCTGGCTGATCCTGGGCGCGGTCGCCTTCGTCGGGCTCTACAACCTGGTCGGCGGCGCCGACTTCCTGCGCGGGCTGCTGGGCGGGCTGGGCCTGCCGGCGCTGGGCACGATCCTGGTGATGATGGCCATCCTTGTCGTCCTCGGCACGTTCATGGAGTGGATCGCCATCATTTTCATTACCGTGCCGGTCTTCGCGCCCGTGGTGCGCGACCTCGCGCCCGAACTGGGCCTCGGGCCGGAGGAGGCAGCGGTCTGGTTCGGCATCCTGTTCGTGATGAACATCCAGATCTACTTCCTCAGCCCGCCCTTCGGCCCGGCCTGCTTCTGGCTGAAATCGGTGGCGCCGCCCGAGATCACCCTGCAGCAGATCTTCGGCGCTGTGCTGCCCTTCATCGCGCTGCAGATCACCGGGCTGATCCTGGTCATGGCATTCCCGGAGATCGCGCTCTGGCTGCCGCGCTGGCTGTCGAGCTAGGGAGGACGAGATGCACAGCGAAGACGGCGAAGAGGACCTGACGCATATCAGCGAAGCCTACGGCGTCTGGCCCACGCTGGTCGGCGCCGTCTTCGGGGGCGCGCTGATCTGGCTGATGTTCGCGCTGGCCGACGGCTTCGCGTGAGTGCGGCGCCGCTCTTGAAAACAGGACGACAATGAAAGACCCGAAGGACTTCCGCTCGGCGCGCTGGTTCGCGCCCGACGACCTGCGCAGCTTCGGCCACCGTTCGCGGCTGATGCAAATGGGCTATGCGCCCGAGGACTGGGCCGGGCGGCCCGTGATCGCCATCGTCAACACCTGGTCGGACCTGAACCAGTGCCACGCGCACTTTCCGGAGCGGGTCGAGCACGTCAAGCGCGGCGTCCTGCAGGCCGGCGGCTTCCCTGTCGAGCTGCCGGCGCTGTCGCTCAGCGAGCCGATGGTGAAGCCGACGACGATGCTCTACCGCAACCTGCTGGCGATCGAGACCGAGGAGCTGCTGCGCAGCCATCCCGTCGACGGCGCCGTGCTGATGGGCGGCTGCGACAAGACCACGCCGGGGCTACTGATGGGGGCGGTCTCGATGGGATTGCCCTGCCTCTTCATGCCGGCCGGTCCGATGCTGCGCGGCAACTGGAAGGGCAAGATGCTGGGCTCCGGGCTCCGATGCGTGGAAGTTCTGGGACGAGCGGCGCGCGGGCAACATCTCGGAGAAGGACTGGATCGAGGTCGAGGGCGGAATCGCGCGCTCCTACGGACACTGCATGACGATGGGCACGGCCTCGACCATGACCGCCATTGCCGAGGCGCTGGGGATGACGCTGCCGGGGGCCTCGTCGGTGCCGGCGCCGGATGCAGGCCACATCCGCATGGCCGCCGAGTGCGGCCGGCGCGCCGTAGAGATGGTGCGCGAGGACCTGACGCCCGACCGCGTGCTGACGCGGGCCGCCATCGACAACGCGGTGACGGTGGCGATGGCGACGGGCTGCTCGACCAACGCCATCATCCACCTGGTCGCCATCGCCCGTCGGGCCGGGATCGACCTGACGATGGACGATCTCGACCGGGCAGGGCGCGACACGCCGGTGCTGGCGAACATCCGGCCGTCGGGCGACCGCTACCTGATGGAGGATTTCTTCTACGCCGGGGGCCTGCGCGGGCTGATGGGACGGCTGCGCGACCGGCTGGACCTCTCGGCGATCACGGTCAGCGGCAAGCCGCTGGGCAAAGCGCTGGAGGGCGCCGAGGTCTATGACGACGACGTCATTCGGCCGCTGGACAATCCGGTCTACCCGCAGGGCTCGCTTGCGGTGCTGCGCGGGAACCTCGCGCCGGACGGCTGCGTCATCAAGCCGTGCGCGATGGAGCAGCGGCTGATGGTCCACGAGGGGCCGGCGCTGGTCTTCGACAGCTACCCGGAGATGAAGAAGGCGGTGGACGACCCGGACCTAGACGTCACGCCCGACCACGTCATGATCCTGCGCAATGCCGGCCCGATCGGCGCGCCGGGGATGCCGGAATGGGGGATGCTGCCGATCCCGACGAAGCTGGTGCGCAAGGGCGTGCGCGACATGCTGCGGATTTCCGATGCGCGCATGTCCGGCACCTCCTACGGCGCCTGCGTGCTGCACGTCGCGCCCGAGGCCGCGGTCGGCGGCCCGCTGGCGCTGGTGCGGACCGGCGACCGGGTGCGCGTGGACGTGCCGAACCGCACCGTCGACATGCTGGTCGCCGAGGACGAGCTGGCGCGCCGCCGGGCGGCGTGGCAGGCCCCCGAGCCGAAGGCGACCCGCGGTTACGACTGGATCTTCGCGCGCCACATCCAGCAGGCCGACAAGGGGTGCGATTTCGACTACCTCGAGACCGGCTTCGGCCGGACGGCGCCCGAGCCGGATATCTTCTGACCGGCGATGGAGCATGGCCGAGACCGACTTTCACGCGTGCAGGCCAGGTCAACCGACGGATCTCGACGGGTTCTTTGAACCGTTGATGCTCCCGAAAGCATGCGAAGACGGGCGGGCGCCCCCGCGGGGCCCGGTCGGGATGGCCTGCCCTGTCGCCCCGCAGCTCAGCGTGTTTCCGCCGGCGGCGATGCCGCGGCGTTGGCGCGCCGCCAGGCGGCAGGAGAGAGGCCCGTCACCTTCTTGAAGGTCCGGCTGAACGCGGCCTCGGAGCGAAAGCCGATGCTCTCGCCGATGGCGGCCACCTTGCCGCCGTCCTCTGCCAGGCGGCGGGCGGCGAGCTGCATGCGCCAGAGCGTAAGGTAGCGCATCGGCGGCTCGCCGACGCGGGCGGCGAAGCGCTCGGCCAGCACCGAGCGCGAGACGCCCGCCTCGCGCGCCAGCGCGTCCAGCGTCCAGTCTCGCGCCGGGGCGGCGTGGAGCAGGCCGAGCGCCCGGCCGGCGACCGGATCGCGCAGCCCGGACAGCCAGCCAGTGCCGTCGCCGGCCTGCGTCTCGAGGTGGCGGCGCAGCAGCTCGACGAACATCAGCTCGCAGAGGCCCAGCCGGATCGAGCCGCCACCCGCGCGAGGCGTCTGCACCTCGGCCATCGCCAGGTCGATCAGCCGGTCGAGCAGGTCCGCGCCGCCGGCGCGCCGCCTGATATGCAGCAGCCGCGGCAGCGTGCCGAGCAGCGGGTTGAAAGGCGCGAGGTCGCAGCCCAGGAAGCCGCAGATGAACTTCGCGCCCGGCAGCCGGCCGCCGCCCTCGCGCACGACGAAGGGCACCCGGCCGGCGGCGAGCTCGCGGAAGAACCCGATGGTCTCGTCCGCGTCGAACTCCGGCGGCACCCCGGGGGCGCTGGCCAGGACGTAGGGATCGGCGTGCGGGAAGACGACGATGTCGCCGGCCCCGATCGGTACCGGGTCGGCCCCGGGCACGGCGGCCAGGCCGCTGCCCTCGAGGACGATGTGGTACGAGACGATGTGCCCCGCCCCCGGCAGGATGATCCCGGCGAAGTCGCGCGCCCGCGGGACGTCGACGCACCAAGGGTCGGTCGCGTCGACCAGGAAGAACAGCGCGCCGCGCAGCCGCACCGTTCGCAGCACCGCCGAGAGCGGGTCGCCGGTGCCGGCAGGCAGCGCCGCCCCGGCCACCGTTCCGGACGGGGGCGCAAGCGTTCCGGATGGCTGGTCATGGTCGCCGGGCATCGTGCCCGGCAGGGTAGCACGGCGGGGCGCCCGAGACGCCCGAAACGTCAGCGCGGGGAGGACGCCATGGACAACACGACGCAGCGGCCGCCGGCCGAGATCTACGACGAGAGGTTCGTGCCCGCCCTTTTCGGCCCTTGGGGCCCGGTGGTCGCCGGGCAGGCCGGGGTCGGCCCGGGCGACGCGGTGCTGGACGTCGGCTGCGGCACCGGCGCGCTGACTGTCGCCGTGGCGCGCGCCGCCGGGGCCGGCGCGACCGTGGTCGGGCTGGACGCGAACCACGAGATGCTGGCCGTCGCCCGGCGCAAGCCCGGGGCCATCGACTGGCGCGAGGGCCGGGCCGAGGCCCTGCCCTTCGACGATGCGACCTTCGACGCCGTCGTCAGCCAGTTCGCCTTCATGTTCTTCGACGAGCGCCGGCAAGCGCTGGGCGAGGCGATGCGCGTGCTGAAGGGCGGCGGCCGGATGGCGGTCGCCGTCTGCGGCGCGGTCGAGCGCTCGCCGGGCTACGCCACCTTCGCCTCGCTGCTGGACCGGCTGTTCGGGCGCGATGTCGGTGACTCCTTCCGCGCGCCCTTCGTGCTGGGCGACCCGGAGGAGCTGCACCGCATCGCGCGCGCGGCCGGCATCGAGGTCGCCGTCGAGGAGCGCATGGGCGCCGTCCGCTTTCGCAGCATCGCCGAGATGGTCTCGACCGAGCGCGCCTGCGTCTGGACCCTGGGCGGCATCCTGTCCGAGGCGCAGTTCGAGGTGCTGCTGCGCGAATCGGAGACGGCGCTGGCGCCGTTCACGGGCACCGACGGGTTCGTCACCTTCGATATGCCGGCGCTGATCCTGACGGCACGCAAGGCAGGGTAGGGCCAGGACCGGCCGGCCGGTCAATATCACGGGCGAAATTGCCCGATCCAACCGCTGGGTGTAAGGATCGGGCATGTCCGGGCCGGCTGGCCCGACCCCCGCAACCCCGCGTGAGCCCATGCCCGAGACCCTGACCCAGGCCCAGATCGACCACTATAACGAGACGGGCTACCTGATCGTGGAATCCCGCATCCCTGCGGACGTGATGACCGCCCTTCGTGCCGAGATCGCGCATCTCTGCGTGCCGGCGCGCGGCATGACCACCTCGGACGACAGGCTGGACCTGGAGGACAGCCACACGCCCGCCAATCCGCGCGTGCGGCGCATCAAGCTGCCGCACAAGCAGTCGAAGCTGTTCGACACGCTGATGCGGTCGGACTGGATCCTGGCGCCGGTGCGCGACCTGATCGGCCCGGATTTGCGGCTGCACACGGCGAAGCTTAACATGAAGTCAGCCGGCTTCGGCGCGGCGGTCGAGTGGCACCAGGACTGGGCGTTCTACCCGCAGACAAACGACGACGTGCTGGCGGTCGGCGTCATCATCGACGACATGACGCCGGAGAACGGGCCGCTGCAGGTCATCCCCGGTACGCACAGGGATCCGATCTACGACCATCACCACAACGGCTTCTTCGCCGGGGCGGTCGACATGGAGGCGACCGGCATCGACATGAGCCGCGCCGTGCCGCTGATGGGGCCGGCGGGGTCGATCTCGATCCACCACGCGCGCGTGTTGCATGGCTCGGCGCTGAACACCTCGACGCGCGATCGCCGCATCCTGTTCTACGAAATGATGGCGGCGGATGCGCTGCCGATCGCCGGCACGCCCGGCTCGGCGGCGAGCTGGGACGAGCTGAACGAGCGCATCATCTGCGGCAGGCAGACCAACGAGCCGCGACTGAAGGCGGTGCCGGTCCGGCTGCCCTATCCGCAGCCGCCGACGACGGGTTCGATCTACGAGGTGCAGAAGGCGATGGGCAAGCGGTCCTTCGGCGTCGCCGAGCCGGCTGCGGGCTGAGCCGCGCTGGCGGCGGCTGGGCGTTCCGGCCGGCACCGCGGCGCAATCATCAACCAAGCCAGGGGGCGGCGCCGGGGCGCCGCATGTGACATGAGCCTATCCGAAGACACGCGCGCGAAGCTGGCAACCGTCTCGGTCGCCACCATCTGCACGGCGCTCTACAAGCGCGGGCTGCGCAACCAGTTCATCCAGGATGTCCACCCCGTCGGGCGGACGGAGCGGATGGTCGGGCCGGCCTTCACGCTGCGCTACATTCCGGCGCGCGAGGACCTGAACCCGATAACGGTTTTCCAGGATCCGAAGCACCCGCAGCGCGACGCCATCGAGCGCTGCCCGCCGGGCGCGGTCATGGTCATCGACAGCCGCAAGGACCCGAAGGCGGCGTCCGCGGGCTCGATCCTGGTGACGCGGCTGATGGTGCGCGGCTGCGCCGGCATCGTCACCGACGGCGGGTTCCGCGACGCGCCCGAGATGGCGGAGATGGACTTTCCAATTTACCACAACCGCCCGTCCAGCCCGACAAACCTGACGCGCCACCAGGCGATCGACATCGACGTGCCGATCGGATGCGGCGACGCGCCGGTCTGGCCGGGCGACATCGTCGTCGGTGATGCCGAGGGCGTCGTCGTCATCCCGGCGGACCTGGCCGACGAGATCGCCGAGGAGGCGATCGAGATGACCGCCTTCGAGGATTTCGTCACCGAGGAAGTCCAGAAGGGCCGCTCGATCATCGGCCTATACCCCGCGACGCACGAGCAGACGCGCACCGAATTCGCGACATGGCGCAAGGCGAACGGGCGGTAGGGGGCGGCGGTTCGCCCCGACGCCGGGCCGGGCCGGATCCGTCGGCGCCGCCAAGGGGCATTGACAGTCTCCGCCGTGTTCGGGCAGGCGCGCTGGGGCCGTCCCGCTCCGTCATCGGCAAGAATTCCCGGCTTGAGGATCGGTATGCGCATCAAGTCGTGAGAGTAAATCGGCAATGTCATGTCGGGCGAATGCCCGTGAGCGACGCCGCGGGCGCTCCGGCGCCGAATGTGTTATTATTGGCTTTACTGTACCAAGCAGCCCGCGCGTTCACTGCCTTCAGCGGCGTCCTTCCGCCAGGCGATACCGTTCGGCATATCGCCACGCTGTACTGTGCCGCGTCCGACGAAACGCAACCGGCGAACTGCGTGATTTCTGGCGAGCTGACGTCACGCAGCGGGTTCCAGATCACCAGCCGGGGCCGGAGCAGAGGCGTGGTGAGGATCGCCATCCATGACGGCGGAAAGGTGTGCAGGCGGTGCGGATTCGGATCAGGGGCGACCGCGCGCGCGACCTACCGTTTCACGGACGTGCCGGTCGGCCGCGACTACTTGTTTGCAATCGGCGAGGCCTGGCTGCTCAACGGCAGCGGAGCCATGCCGGCACGCTGCGAACGGGGAGAAAGAAGCCTGTCCCTCCCCGGGGCCATCGTCGCCTAAGACGTCCATTCCGACCGACGGTGACTGCCTGATGCTCGCCGCCGTCCCGCCAAGCGGGGCGCGGGCGGTAGCGAGGAGGTCTCCGGTATCAGTTCACCGACCAGGTCGCCGGCAGGTCCTCCCACGGCGTCTCGGACACCTCGGCCGGGGTATCCAGCGCCTTGGCATAGCGCGCATCGCGGCCATAGACGTCCGCATACTCGTGCATCATGCCCAGCTGGTCCGGGAATTCCGTTTCGTACCGCACGATCACCGGCACGCCCTCGGTGTCCATGTCGAAGGTACGCCGGCCATTGGCGTACTTGTGCACCTCGTCGACGGGCACGCCCAGGACGAAGGCGGCGACCTCGTCCCATTTCTGGACGCGGATGCAGCCATGGCTGAGCGCCCGCTTGTCGCGGTTGAAGAGCTTCCGGCTGTTCGTGTCGTGCAGGTAGATCAGCATGCCCGGGTCCAGCCGGATCGCCAGCAGGCCCAGCGGATTGCTGCGGCCGGGAGCGCGCGTTTCGGGGCTGATCCCCTCATTGCGCACCATGTCGGGCGTCGGCTTCCAGGTCGGACGGAAGCGCACGACCGAGGTGTGCGCCGTCAGGTCGGGCGTCGGGTTCTTCGGCGAGCCGACGATCACCTTGCTGCGCAGCACCTCGTGGCCGTCCTGGAAGGCGACCAGCTCGTAGCTGGGAATGTTGACGAAGATCGCCTTGCCCTGCGCCGGCACGCGGTCGAAGGGCGCGTCCAGGAACATCGGCGGCGGCGGCGGCGCGGGCTCGGCCGCCGCGACATGCGTAGTCGGCTCCGCGACGGGGCCCGTCGTTGGCGCGCAGGCCGAGAGCATGGCCGCAAGGCCGATCGCCCCCGCCGTCCAGAACGTTCCGCGCAGGCCTGTAAGGCAGGCATTCATATTCATGCTGAAATCTCTCCGATTCTCTATCGCGCCCGGCTGGTGCGTGTATGACCATTCTACTCGCAGCCGGATGACGCGTTCCCCGGCTTCGCAAAATGGCAAGCGTCGTGCTGCATTCATGGCCCGAGCCTGTGGCCACGCTGCACCAGGTTCGCGGTCCGGCGCTGGACGCCGGACCGCCGCGTGCTGCCGTTGCCCGGCGAGCGCCGCGGCGCCCGGCTAGCGGCGCGCCCGGAAGAAGTCGGTCAGCAACGTCGCACAGGCGGATTCGGCGATGCCGCCGTAGATCTCGGGCCTGTGGTGGCAGGTCGGGTGGGCGAAGACGCGCGGGCCGTGCGCGACGCCGCCGCCCTTGGCATCGGCCGCGCCGTACCATAGGCGGCCGACGCGGGCGAGCGCGATGGCGCCGGCGCACATCGGGCAGGGCTCAAGCGTCACCGTCAGACCGCAGGCGGTCAGCCGCTCGCTGCCCAGCAAGGGCGGCGGCGGCGCGGATGACCAGCAGCTCGGCATGGGCGGTCGGGTCAGCCAGTTCCCGCACGCGGTTGCCGTCGGCCGCCAGCACGCGGCCGTCCGGCGCCGAAAGCACGGCCCCGACCGGCGTCTCGCCGCGCTCGGCGGCGGCGCGCGCCTCGGCAAGCGCGCGGTCCATGTGGCTGGCGAACATTGGCGCGACCCTAGGACGAAACCTCAGGGCCGGCCAGCACCGGGCGCGCTCAGACCGGGATCGGCGCGGCGCGGACCGGTCCCGGCAGTGCATGCTCGGCCCGCCGGATCAGCCGCTGCTCGTGCCGACGCACGAACACCAGCCCGAGGACCGCCAGCACAGCCGCGGTCGCGAACAGACCGGCGCCGACCGGGCCGATCAGGCGATTGACCTGCTCTCCCAGCAGGTATGCGCCAAAGCCGTAGATCGAGGCCCAGGCGATGGCGCCGCCCGCGTTGAACGTCAGAAAACGCTGCCAGCTCAGCCCGTAGGCGCCGGCCAGGACCGCCGCGAGCGCCCGCAGGACGGCGACGAAGCGGCCGAAGAACACGACCTTGCCGCCGTGGCGGTGAAACAGGTACTGGCCAAGCTTGATCCGCGGCTCGGTCATGCCGACACGCGGCCCGAGGCGCAGCAGCAGGCGGAAACCGAAGCGCCGGCCGATCCAGAAGCCGATATTGTCGCCGAGGACGGCGCCGGCGATGGCCGCGGCGACGATCAGCCCGATGTTCATCTGGCCCGAGGCGCCGGCATAAATCGCGGCCGCGACCAGCGTCGTCTCGCCGGGAAACGGGATGCCGACGCTCTCGATTCCGATTGCGGCGGCGACGGCACCGTAGCCGTAATCCTGAACCAGCTGCGCCGCGTCACCAGGAAGGATGAAAATGGCTGGCTCCTCCACATTGCGCCGGCAGACGGATATTTAGGTGCGCGCAGCGCGGCAGGATAGTCTAGTGGAGACACTATGAGTGGCACCGGCGCTGATGAAACGGGCGAGCGTATCGCCAAGAGGCTGGCGCGGGCGGGCATCGCCTCGCGCCGCGAGGCCGAGCGCATGATCGAGGCAGGCCGCGTCACGGTGAACGGCAAGCGCATCGACAGCCCGGCGCTGAACGTCAACGCCGCCGACCGGATCGCCGTCGACGGCCGCCTGGTCGAGGCGCCAGAGCCGGCGCGGCTGTGGCGCTATCACAAGCCGGCGGGGCTGGTCACGACGGCGCGCGACGAGAAGGGGCGGCCGACCGTGTTCGACCGCCTGCCGGCGGAACTCGGCCGCGTGCTGAGCGTCGGCCGACTGGACATGGCCTCGGAGGGGCTGCTGCTGCTGACCAATGACGGCGCGTTGAAGCGGCAGCTCGAGCTGCCCTCGACGGGGTGGCTGCGAAAGTACCGCGTCCGCGTGCACGGCGCCCCGCAGGAGGAGACCCTGGAAAAGCTGCGCCGCGGCCTAACCATCGCGGGCGAGAGGTTCCAGCCGATGACGGTCTCGATCGACCGCGTTCAGGGAGCGAACGCCTGGCTGACGGTCGGGCTGCGCGAGGGCCGCAACCGCGAGGTGCGCCGCGCCATGGAGGAGATAGGGCTGGCGGTCAACCGGCTGATCCGCATCGGCTATGGGCCGTTCCGCCTGGGCGAGCTGGCGCCCGGCGCGGTCGAGGAGGTGCGCCAGCGGGTGCTCGCCGACCAGATGGGCTGGGACCGGGCGGCCTCGCCCCGGGGCCGTCCGAAACCCACCTCGGGCGGCAGCGGATGAGCCCGCCGGTGGTCGGTAGGATTGCGCCAAAAACAGCCGGCAAGTCGCCGTCCGGTCAGCGGAAGACGACACTCCCCGACCGAAAGGAACGCTTGCCGGACAGATGAACTTTCCCTATGATCCGGAGCAACTTTCGGCTTCCGAATGAAGCCCCGCATGAGTAGCGGGAACGACGGGTCGCTGGCGACGAGGACCTGCTGCGGTAGAATTTGGAATCGGCACGGAGGCAGAGATGAGAATTTTGGCTCTTGCAGCGGCTGCGTCGATGTCGCTCGCACCGGCAGTGACTATGGCCGATGACATCTGTCCGGTTAATTCGGAGTTGGTTGGCGGAGCATGCCAGTGCGCCGAGGGCTTCGTTCTGGGTGCCGCCGGCGCCTGCATTCCGACGGCGGGATCTTCTGGGGTAGCTGGGGGGGTCGAGGCTGGCGAGACGGCAAATCTGCCGATTCTCAGCAAGATCCCGAAGGAGGCGCTGATCATCGGTGGCCTGGTCATCCTGGCCGGCGTGATCATTGGAATCGCTGCGGCCTCGAACGGCAAGTCGAATGGGGCCGGGTCCACGACGGGTACCAACGCGGTCGCGGTCGACTGAGTTTCCGCCGGGCGATGCCCGGCACCTTCCTATCCGATGGCCGGTGGCATTGCTGCCGGCCATTTGCATTCCGGAGACCCGTCTCTCGCCCGGCATCCCCACCACGGTCGGGCGGCGGCCGGCCCGGCTCAGGAACAGCTACCCAGGATCGTCCGGCTCAGCGGACCGGGCGTCGCGGGACCGGCCGGCTCAGGATCTGCCGTAGGGCCGGACGATCTCGACCGTCAGCGGCGACAGGCGCGGCCCGACCCACTGCACCGACTTCCAGATGAAACCGGTGTTAGGAGCGGCCCAGTATGTGTTGGTGAAGGTGCGCCGCGGGTTCCTGCACGTCTCGACGATGCGGACGACCTCGAACCTCAGCTCGACAATGTCGACGAACTCGCGCACGCCGCGCTGGTAGGTGCAGGTGACGGCGATCTCGTAGGGTTGCAGCCCGCGAACGGTGAACCCGTAGCTGCGCTCGACCTCGGCCGGCCAGTCGGGAACCGGCGTCGGCACGACGACGGGATCGTCGACCCGGTGCGCCACGGCGTCCAGGTCGTTGCCGAGGCCATGCGTTCCGGTGACGAGCCCCCCCTGCATGACGATGCCGCGGCGCGCCGGGTCCTCGTAGACCAGCGACCCCTCGTTGTTGGCGAGCGGCACCACGAAGGCGCGCGCGCCGTCGCCGACCCTGAGCCCGATCGTCGCGTAGGGAATCTGGTTCAGCTCGGCGCGCGTCATCTCGTGCGGCTCGGCGGCCGGCGTTTCCTCGCCGCCGAAGATCGCCCCGCCGAACAGTTCCTGCTGAAGCAGCGGCCCAAGCTGTTCGTAGACCGTGTTGCTGTCCGAGGAGCAGCCGGACAGCGCGACGCCGACCAGCGCGGGCAGGAGGTGCCTGAGGCGCATCATTGCCAGAACGACGACCACGTTCGGTGATAGCCTCCTCTGTCCTGGTCCTCGACGATGCCGTAGAGCCGGTTGGAGACCGCCAGCCGCTGCCCGCCGTCGCGCGTCAGCGGCCGGATAACCGCGCTGATCTGGCTGCGTGATTCATAGGGCAGCACCCAGTTGAACGGGATGGTCACGTAGATGCCCTTGTCGAAGCTGCCTTCGCCGAATGTGCTGAATGGTACGTCCGTCAGCGTTGCGAAGGCCCCGATCTCCCAGCCATTGTCGAAACGCCGCTTGACCGCGAACGTACCGCCCCAGTCGCCGGCCAGGTAGCGCCCGGCATCGATCTCGAATGACAGGTCGTGCCAGTCGGTGTCGACGTAATAGCTCGCGTGCCCGGTCGCGACTTCGTAGTTCTGGAAGGTGAACAGCGAATCGAAATCGCGCTGCTTGACGTAGTCGATCTCCAGGCCAAGCCCCCAGTTCTGCGTCGCCGGCTTCCACAGCACTTCGCCCGAGACCCCGCCGAACATGCGCTCGAGCAGGCCGATCGAGACGCGGCCGTAGATATCGTCGGTCAGTTTTGTCAGGTAGTCGCCGGTCAGTTGCGTGATGGCCGGATCGCCCTCTCTCAGGTACTGCGCGATATCCGACCGGACATGCGGCAGCTCCGAGTTGGCGCCGCGCTGGATGTTGTCGAGCTGACCGATCAGGCGCTTCGTGACTGTGCCGTTGACCGAGAGCCCAGGCATGAACTCGACGGAGGCGCCGCCGATCACCAACAGGTCGAAGCGGGCGGGTTGCTCCGGGTCGAACAGGCTGACCGGCAGCGTCGGCTCGATGTTCCACGAGAAGCGCGGGAACAGATCGTCGGTCAGCATCACCTGGTCCCAATCGACGGGCTCGACATTGGCGACCGTCGCCGTCGCCCAGGTCCGCCGGGCGGCGTCCGGCTGCTCGACCTGGTCCTCCAGTGACGAGCGCCTCAGGATGATCGTCGAGACGGGCAGCGACGCCTCGACGGGCGTGATCTCGAATGTCTCGACGGAGGGCGGCATGACCCTGGAGAGCGCGCGCGCCGTGCGCCCCAGGGCGCGCGGCGTCTCGCGGAACCGGCGGTTCTCGATGTAGACGCGCACGCGGGTCGGCGCGATCTCGATGCCGAACAGGTTGATCCCCTCGGGGTCGAGTTCCTCGGCCAGCCGCTTCGCGATCTCCTCGCGCCCGGCAGGGTCGTCATACCAGTCGACCGGGTAGTCCGCGAACGAGCGCGCGGTCAGCCGGACGGCGTCCTCGCCGGCCGGGCGCAGCGCGACGGTGCAGAGCACGCCGTCGCCGGGCCGGCTGAAAGTGACGACGTCGATCAGGCCGAGCTGGGCGTCGATCGCCCGAGCCAGGTCGTAGGGGCAGACCTGGCCGGCGCGCTCGGTCACGATCGCCTCGGCCCAGCGCACGGTGCCCAGCCGTTCGTGCAGGGCCACGTCGCGCAGCCGCGGGTCGTCCAGGGTCGTGGTCGGCGCCTTGCTGTCGAAGACGCTGGCGATCGCGCCGAACGCGGTGCGCAGCACCCCCTTGTCCGGCCCCTTGCGCGGCTTCAGCGGCTGTGGCCCGGGCTCGAGATCGACCTCCGAGAGCGGCCGGAACGGGTTGCCCGACAGCGTGACCCGCACGCCGACCTCCGAGCCGTACATGTAGTAGGCGCCAAGCTCGACACCGCTGGTCGGCTGGTATTCCAGCCCGAAGTTCACCTGCGCCTTCGTCCGGAAGTCGCTGTTCTGCTGCTCGACCTGGTAGGCATCCGAGGAATACTCGACAGTGGCCGTCAGCCCTTCGACCGGCGTCAGCCACTCGATCCCGCCGAAGAAGCCCAGGTCCGGGCCGCCGAAGAACCGGCCGATGTTGACGGTGCCGCCCTTTCCGAAATTGTTGTTCCGCGTGCAAAACGTGTCCGTCGAGGGCACGGTGCAAAACGGGTTGTTGACCGTGTTAACGCCGGCAAAGCGGCCCCAGCCCAGCCCGCCGCTCAGCCGGAATTCGCCCAGCTCGCCGGCGTCGACGCCCTTGGTGGCGACGACGTACTCGCCGGAGTAGATGCCCGTGCCCAGAAAGTCCTGCAGCCCGATGGCCAGCGCCGGCCAGCGCTCGGATTCCTGCATGAGCCGGATCTTGGCGTCGAAGCTGCGGTCGAACAGGTCGCGCCCCTTGCCGCCGAACTCCGAGATCTGCGAATATCGGAACGCCGTCTCGAGCCAGGGCAGGAACTGGAACGAGAGCGTGGAACGCAGCGTGTTCCCGAAGTATCCGACCGTCACGCCCAGTTCGCCGTCCGGCTGCATGTCGGCCGTCGGCAGGTCGATCAGCCCGGTGACGCCGAACAGGTTGCGGGTCGGCGGCTGCGGCACGACGGGCTCTTCCGCGCCGGCAGGGCCCGATGCGGTGGCGACGGCAATGGCCACGGTCCAGCTTCCCAGGAGAAGCCGCACGCTGCGAACTGACGACACCCACTCCCCCCATCCCCGGGAAAAAGGACCATAGGCCGAGCCTGATTCGCGCTCAAGCTCTCATTGGCTGGCACCCGTCATCCCCAGGTAGCGAAACCCCGAACCCTCACCAGACCTTGACCGTTCGTCCTTCGTTCGCGCAATATCTGGTCCTTCAGCGCCGGATTCGCAGGAGCGCCGCATGGTCGCCTTCGCGGCCCCGATCTCGCAGCAGATCTGGGACATGAAATACCGTTTCAGGACAGCCGACGGGGCGCCGGTCGACGCCCTGGTCGAGGATAGCTGGCGCCGCGTGGCGCGGGCGCTGGCCGCCGTCGAGGCCGACCCGGCCGCCTGGGAGGAGCGCTTCTATGGCGCGCTCGAGGGCTTCCGCTTCCTGCCGGCCGGCCGGATCCTGTCGGGTGCCGGCACGGGGCGGACGGTGACGCTGTTCAACTGCTTCGTCATGGGCACGGTGCCGGACTCGATGGAGGGGATCTTCCAGTCGCTGAAGGAAGCCGCGCTGACCATGCAGCAGGGCGGCGGCATCGGCTACGACTTCTCGACGCTCAGGCCGCGCGGTGCGCCGGTGGCCGGCGTCGGCGCCGACGCCTCGGGACCGCTGTCCTTCATGGACGTCTGGGACGCGATGTGCCGCACCATCATGTCGGCCGGCAGCCGCCGGGGCGCGATGATGGCGACGATGCGCTGCGACCACCCGGACATCGAGGACTTCGTCACCGTCAAGCAGGACCCGGCCCGCCTGCGCATGTTCAACCTCAGCGTGCTGGCGACCGACGCCTTCATGGCGGCGGTCGAGGCGGACGCCGACTGGCCGCTGGTCTTTGCCGGCCGGACCGTCCGGACGGTGCGCGCCGGAGAGCTGTGGGACCGGATCATGCGCGCGACCTATGACTATGCCGAGCCGGGCGTGATCTTCATCGACCGCGTCAACCGGGCGAACAACCTGGCCTATGCCGAGACGATCAGCGCGACCAATCCCTGCGGCGAGCAGCCCCTGCCGCCCTATGGCGCGTGCCTGCTCGGCTCGGTCAACCTGGCGGCGCTGGTGCGCGATCCCTTCGGCGACGCGGCCCGCGTCGACCGGGCCGAGCTCGAGGCGCTGGTCGGGACGGCGGTCAGGATGATGGACAACGTCGTCGACGTCTCGCGCTTTCCGCTGCCGCAGCAGGCCGACGAGGCGCGGGCCAAGCGGCGGATCGGGCTGGGCGTGACGGGGTTGGCCGACGCGCTGGCGATGTGCGGGCTCCGCTATGGCGGCGAGGCCGCGCTGGCGCAGACGGCCGAGTGGCTGGAGGCATTGCGCGACGCCGCCTATCGCGCCTCGGTCGGGCTGGCGGCCGAGAAGGGCGTATTTCCGCTGTTCGACCGCGACCGCTATCTCGCGGGCGAGGTGATCCGGGGTCTGCCGCAGGACATCCGCGACGGCATCGCGAAGGACGGCATCCGCAACGCGCTCCTGACCTCGATCGCGCCGACGGGCACGATCTCGCTCTTCGCCGGCAACGTCTCGAGCGGCATCGAGCCGATCTTCGCCACCTCCTACACGCGCAAGGTGCTGCAGAAGAACGGCAGCCGAACCGAGGAGGAGGTCGTCGACCACGCCGTCGCCAAGTGGCGCGAGCTGCACGGCGACGCCGACCTGCCCGACAGCGTCGTCACGGCCCAGACGCTCGACCCGATGGACCACGTGCGGATGCAGGCGGTGGCGCAGCGATACGTCGACAGCAGCATATCCAAGACGATCAACGTGCCGGCCGGCATCAGCTTCGAGGCGTTCAAGACCGTCTATGCCGAGGCCTACCGGCAGGGCTGCAAGGGCTGCACGACCTATCGGCCGAACGACGTGACGGGCAGCGTGCTGGCGGTCTCGGAGGATGCGCGGCAAGAGCCTTGGCGGAGCGCGTGCGAGTGCCGAACGCGTAAGGCCGATCGGGTTGGTCGAACAGGCGCGGCTTGCAGAGGCGCTCGACGACGACAACCGCCAGCATTTCGCGGAGTAGAGAACGGGACCAGCAGCAGCCCAAGACCGAGATGCCTGTCATCGCGCGCCGAGCGAGTTGATGTGGATCGTCCGGATGGCTGCTCATTTGGTGAAGGCGGCGCCGAGGAGGCGAGACGGCGGCCGAGACGGTGACGCCGCCCCACCACCCCGGCGAGGTCATCTACATCTCCGACCCGCTCGAGCGGCCGGAGACGCTGGACGGCGTGACCTACAAGCTGAAATGGCCCGAAAGCGCGCACGCCATCTACATCACCATGAACGACGTGGTGACCGGCGGGCGGCGGCGGCCCTTCGAGATCTTCATCAACTCCAAGAACATGGAGCACTACGCCTGGACCGTCGCGCTGACGCGGATGATCTCGGCCGTGTTCCGGCGCGGCGGCGACGTCTCGTTCGTCGTCGAGGAGATGAAGGCCGTCTTCGACCCGCGCGGCGGCGCCTGGATCAAGGGAAAATACGTGCCCTCGATCCTGGCGGCGATCGGCAGCGTCATCGAGCGCCACCTCATCGACATCGGCTTCATCGGCGGCGAGGGGCTTGGCCTGGCCGAGGATCCCGCGGCCGAGCGCGCCGTCGTCGGCGGTGGCCCCGTGCCCAGCCCGGTGCCGGTTCCGTGCCCGCGCTGCGGCGGCTTCAACGTCGAGTTGCGCGAAGGCTGCGAGGTCTGCCTCGATTGCGGCCATTCGAAGTGCGAGTGACCGGCCACCGGACGGGCGATCATCCGCGGGATGCGTGGACGCCGAGCGCGACACGCGGCATCCTGCGGGAAACGCCCAGGGGAATGCCAGGGGAAACGCCATGCTGACCGATGCGCAGATCGACGAGTACCACGACCGCGGCTACGTCGTCCCCGACTACCGCCTGCCCGAGCCCGAGCTCGAGGAGATCCGCGCCCGGCACGCAAGGCTGCTCGAGCGCCACCCGGAGTTCCGCGACAACGCCTCGGTGCTGCTGACCTACGATCTCGGCTTCCTGAACTACGCGCGCGATCCGAACATCCTCGACATGGTCGGCCAGCTCATCGGCCCGGACATCTGCCTCTGGAACATGAGCTTCTTCGCCAAGCCGGCGCTGAACGGCAAGAAGACGCCCTGGCACCAGGACGGGCAGTACTGGCCGATCCGGCCGCTGGCGACCTGCACGGTCTGGATCGCCATCGACGCCGCGACGCGCGAGAACGGGTGCCTCCGCTACATTCCCGGCAGCCACCGCACCAACCGCCTGATGCGCCACGAGCAGAAGGACGATCCGGCATACACGCTGAACCAGGAGCTGACGCGCGACGAGTACGACGAGTCGCAGGCCGAGGACCTGATCCTCGAGGCCGGGCAGATGGCGATGCACGACGTCTACATCGCGCATGGCAGCGAGGAGAACCGCTCGGACAGGCCGCGCCGCGGCATGACCATGCGGTTCATGCCCGGCACCAGCGTCTACGATCGCGACGCCGCGCGGGCCATGCACGCCGAGCGCGGCGGGCTCGACATGTCGCACCACTCGATCTTCCTGATGCGCGGCCGCGACGCCAGCGGCGCCAACGATTTCCGCCTGCGCCCGCAGGCCTGGGACAACTGAGGGCGGCAACGCGGCGTCGTTCGCCCGGCTGTCGGCCAGTGCGCGCGGAACCTCCACCCCAGCCCTGAAAGTCGACCGGCGTCGCCGGATGGGTCCGGGTAGCGGCTGGGTGCCCGGGTGCCTCCGCCGCCGCGGGCCGGCGGTTTCACGACGCCGTGAGCACGGACCCGCCGGCCGGGGACTCGCCATCCCGTCCGGCGGGTTCTAATCTGCCCGAAGCCGGCCCAGGCGCCCGCTCGCCAGCACCGAGGAGTCACCGAGAGATGCCGATGAGAATGCCCGTCCTGCACGCGGCGCTGGTCCTCGCGGGCGCTGCCGCATTCTCCGCCCCCTTCGCGGGGCTCGTGGCGCCGGCGCGGGCGGTCGAGCTGGTGCCGTCCTTCTCGCACGTGGTCGAATCGACCCAGCCGGCCGTGGTGACGGTCCGGACGGCGCTGGATCCCGGCAGCGCCCGGCTGATGCAGGTCCCGGAGACCTCGCAGCCGAAGCGAGACTTCTTCGACCGCTTCTTCGGCCGCGCGCCCGATGGCCAGACGCCCGGTGGGCCGGTGCCGCCCGGCGTCATGCCACCGGGCGAGGAGCAGACACCGGAGGGGCTGGGCTCGGGCTTCATCATAGATCCGGCGGGCGTGATCGTCACGAACTACCACGTTGTCGAGGATTCGGAGGATATCACGGTCGTTCTCGACGACGGGACCGAGATGAAGGCGACGCTGGTCGGCAGCGACGAAAAGACGGACATCGCGGTGTTGCGCATCAACACCGGTCGCCGGCTGCCCTCGGTCGGCTGGGGCAATTCCGACAGCGTCAAGGTCGGCGACTGGGCGATTGCGATTGGGAACCCGTTCGGGTTGGGCGGCTCGGTCAGCGCCGGCATCATCTCGGCGCGCGGGCGGAACATCAATTCCGGACCCTATGACGATTACTTCCAGATCGACGCGCCGATCAACCGCGGCAACTCGGGTGGGCCGCTGTTCGACCAACTCGGCCGCGTGATCGGCGTCAACGCGGCGATCTACTCGCCGTCGGGCGGCAGCGTCGGCATCGGCTTCGCCATCCCCTCGAACCAGGCGCGGGATGTCGTCGCGGAGCTGCTGGAGCACGGCTATGTCGAGCGCGGCTGGATCGGCATCTCGATCCAGCAGCTGACGCCCGGAGATCGCCGGTGAGCTGGGCCTGCCGCTGACGAAAGGCGTCCGGGTGGCGGACGTCAACGCGGCCGGGCCGGCCGATCAGGCGGGCGTGCTGACCGGCGACATCATCCTGGACTTCGGCGGCACGCGGATCGAGACGATGCGCGACCTGACCCGCGCCGTCGCCGACACGACGCCGGGCAAGCGCTCGACCATCCGCGTCCTGCGCGACGGGGCCGAGCGGGTGCTGAGCGTCAGGGCCGCGCCTTACCCGACCTGACGGGCGGCCGGCCGGGAACTCGCCGATCATTCGTTGCCGAACATTCGGCAACCCTTTCGGCGATATATTCGCCAATCCGTTACGCAACGATCGTTGCGTAACTTGTCGCTAACGAGATCAGCCTGACCGATATCGCGTCGTTCGGAGACAATCGTCCCTCGCGCCAGGGCGGGCTTCACGGGCGGGGAGGGAGTCGTCCCGGTTACGCGAGGAATGCCCCCGATCAGTTGCGTGGCATCGGGCGGCCCTCCGGCCCCCCAGCCCCCGGCGGGTGCGGGCATCCGCACGACCCCGACGCCGGCGCTGGTCGCGCGGCCGCGGCGCGATTGCCGCGGCGGCCGGCGCCAAAGCCGATCGGCGGTTCGTGACACCGTTTTAATCCGCCGACAAGGTTGCCAACAGCAGCACGCACCATGTTGCTTTCGAGCCCAGGCAGGCTGGGTGCAACAGGAGCCATCGGCAAGCCATGAACATGAGAGAAAACTTCCCGGCATCGCGCACGCTGCGGCGCGCCTCGCTGGGCGGTCTCGCCGCGGGCGCGATCGTCTGGTCGACGGCGGCGGTCGCAGCCGACAGCGCGGTCGCCGACCTGGTCGAGCGGGTCAACCCCTCGGTCGTCACCGTCTTCACCACGCAGACCGTGGACCAGAGCGCCACGGCGGGTCAGTTCGGCTTCCCCGAGGGATCGCCCTTCGAGGAGTTCTTCAAGCGCTTCGGCATGCCCGGCGCGGAGGGCCATGGCGGCAACGGCCAGGGTGACGGCAGCGGCAGCGACCACGAGGTGCTGCGCCAGGGCCTGGGCTCGGGCTTTGTCTTCGAGTCGGACGGCTACATCATCACCAACAACCACGTCGTCGAGGGCGCCGACGAGGTGAAGGTGCGCTTCAACGACAAGCGTGACCTGGTGGCCAAGGTCGTCGGCACCGATCCGCAGTCGGACGTCGCGCTGCTGAAGGTCGAGAGCGACGAGCCGCTGCCGGCGCTGCACCTGGGCGATTCGGACAAGGTCCGCGTCGGCGAGGACGTCATTGCGGTCGGCAACCCGTTCGGCCTGGGCGGCACCGTGACCCGCGGCATCGTCTCGGCGATGGGCCGCGACATCAATGCCGGACCGTATGTCGACTTCATCCAGACCGACGCCGCCATCAACCGCGGCAACTCGGGCGGGCCACTGTTCGACATGGAGGGCAACGTCATCGGCATGAACTCGGCGATCTACTCGCCGTCGGGCGGCAATGTCGGCGTCGGCTTCGCCATCCCGTCGAACCTGGTGAAGGACGTCGTCGCGCAGCTGAAGAACGGCGGCACTGTCCAGCGCGGCTGGCTGGGCGTCGCGATCCAGACCGTGACCCCGGACATCGCGACCGCGATGGGGCTGGACCAGGCGAAGGGCGCGCTGGTCGCCAACGTCGTCCAGGACGCCCCGGCGCAGGGCGCGCTGGAGACCGGCGACGTCATCCTGCGCTTTGACGGCCACGACGTTCCGGACAGCCGGACGCTGCCCAAGCTGGTCGCGGCGGTGAAGGCCGGCAGCACGGTGCCGATCGACGTCATGCGCAACGGCGAGCAGAAGACCGTCAAGGTGACCGTCGGCGAGCTGAAGCCCGAGAAGCTGGCGTCGAACGCCCCGGCCAAGGACGATGGCGAGGGCAAGGCCTCGGCGAAGCTGGGCGCCACCGTCGCCACGCTGTCGCCGCAGGCCCGCGAGTCGCTGGGCCTGGATGAGACGGTCGACGGCGCGGTCGTGACCTCGCTGAAGTCCGGCGGCGCCGCCGCCAAGGCGGGCCTGGAGGTCGGCGACGTCATCGTGCAGGTCGGCTCGACGAAGGTCTCGGACGCCCGCGAGCTGGATGCGGCGCTGGACAGCAGCGACAAGAAGACGGCGCTGCTGCTGGTCAACCGCAACGGCAGCCAGGTGTTCATGAGCGTCAAGATCGACGCGTAAGCCTTGCCGGGACGGTCTATCCGGCGCGGACCGGGGGAGCGGATGCTTCCCCGGTCCTTTTCGTATTCGGATTGCAGAGGGCCGGCGGCGCCCATATCTGCGGGTGGCCTGCCGGTGAACGGGACATGAGCGGAATCAAGGCGATGGCACGGCGCATCCTGCTGATCGAGGACGATGACGAGACCGCGGCCTACCTGTCGAAGGGGCTGGAGGAATCCGGCTTCTCGGTCGACACCGCCGCCGAGGGCCGGGAGGGGCTGTTCCTGGCGACCGAGGGCACGGTCGACCTGGTGATCCTGGACCGGATGCTGCCGGGGCTGGACGGGTTGGCGATCCTGAAGGCGGTGCGCGCCGCCGGCCTGCGCGTGCCGGTCCTGATGCTGACGGCGATGAGCGCCGTCGACGAGCGCGTCCGGGGCCTGCGCGCCGGGGCCGACGACTATCTGGTCAAGCCGTTCTCGTTCGACGAGCTGCTGGCGCGCGTCGAGACGCTGCTGCGCCGGCCGCAGGAGGCGCAGGAGGAGACGCGGCTGGCCTGCGGCTCGCTGGAGCTGGACCTGCTGACGCGCACGGCACGGCGCGGCGAGCGGCCGATCGAGCTGCAGAACCGCGAGTTCCAGATGCTGGAGTACCTGATGCGCCGCAAGGGCCGCGTGGTGACGCGCACCATGCTGCTGGAGGGCCTGTGGGGCTATCACTTCGACCCGCAGACCAACGTCATCGACGTCCACATCAGCCGGCTGCGCAAGAAGGTCGACGCCGAGGGCGAGGCGCCGCTGATCCGCACGGTGCGCGGCTCGGGCTACATGATGGCGGCCGAGGACTGATGCGGGCCGGGGCCTCGCGGGTGCCGGGGCCGTTCCCGCAACGGCGGGAGACGCCCCGGGTCGAGATCCCCGCCGTCGCGGGGATGACGTCGGCTTGCGGCCCGGCGGGGGCCTCTCCTGCCGGGGCGTCATTCCAGCGAACGCGGGAATCCCGCTGCGTCGAGATTGCCGCCGTCGCGGGCATGAAGGCTGGCGCGGCGGGCCGCTGCGTCGAGTTCCCCGCCTCCGCGGGGATGACGCTGGTTTGCCGGCCGGGCCACGCCGGTCGAGGGCGGGGCTGAGCCATGTGGCTGCGCAGCGCCACGACGCGTCTCATCGCCATCCACCTGGTGCTGGTGGCGCTGTCGACGGCGGCGGTGCTGGCCTTCGTCTACTACTCGACGCGCAACGTCATCGAGAGCCAGGTGCGCGACGTCGTCGAGGCCGAGCTGCATGGGCTGAGCGACGACTACCGGACCAGCGGCGTGCTGGGCCTGGGGCGCGCCATCGAGCGGCGGCTGGCCAGCGACCGCAGCAATGACAGCGTCTACCTGCTGGCCGACCGGCAGGGCCGGCGCATCGCCGGCAACCTGGGCGGCTGGCCGCCGGTGGTGCCGCCGGGCGGCGGCTGGGTCGAGGTCGAGCTCTACCGCAGCGACCGCGAGCGGGCGGCGATCATCTCGGCGGCGGCGATCACGCTGAAGGGCGGCGAGCGGCTGCTGGTCGGGCGCGACAGCCAGGCGCAGCAGCAGTTCCGGGCGACGCTGCTGAGCGCGCTCGGCTGGGCGCTGGGGGTCGGCGGCGTGCTGGCGCTGGCCAGCGGCTGGTTCCTGTCGCGATATGTCGGGCGGCGCGTCGCCGATGTCGTCGCGACCGCCGAGGAGATCGTGCAGGGCGACATGGCGCGGCGCGTGCCGGTGCGCGGCGGCGGGCGCGGCGGCGGCGACGAGTTCGACCGGCTGGCGGCGACGCTGAACCGGATGCTGGACCGCATCCAGCTGCTGGTCGACGACCTGCGCATGGTGACGGACGGCGTGGCGCACGATCTGCGGAGCCCGCTGACGCGGCTGCGCGCGCATCTGGACGCGAGCCTGGAGGAGGGGCTGGACGAGCCCACGCGGCGCGCGCGCATCCGCAGCGCGCTGGCCGAGTCCGAGGGCGTGCTGCGCACATTCGCCGCGCTGATGGAGATCGCCCGCGCCGAGGCCGGCATGGGCCGCGACCAGTTCGAGCCGATCGACCTGGGCGCGCTGGCCGAGGACGTCGTCGACCTCTACACGCCGACCGCCGCCGAGAAGGGCGTGACGCTGGCGCGGGAAGGCGGCGGCGCGACGGTCGCCGGACACCCGCAGCTGCTGGCGAACGCGGTGGCCAACCTGGTCGAGAACGCCATCGCGCACACGCCGCGCGGCCGCGAGGTCACGGTGGCGCTGGAGTCCGGCCCCGCCCCGGCGCTGACCGTCGCCGATCGCGGCCCCGGCATTCCGGGCGAGGAGCGCGACCGGGTGCTGCAGCGCTTCGTGCGGCTGGACGCCAGCCGCGGACGGCCGGGCGCGGGGCTGGGCCTGTCGCTGGTCGCCGCGGTGGCGCGGCTGCACGGTGCGGCGCTGGAACTGTCCGACAACGCGCCCGGCCTGCGCGCGACGCTGCGCTTTGGCAAGGGCGGTCCGCGGCCGGGCGAGCCGGCCTTGGCCGATGCCGCGGCCTCCGCATCGCCCGCTTCCTGGCAGGGCGCGGCGCTGCGGCCGGCGCCGGGAGAGTAGGCGGGGCAGGCGCGCCAGCGGCGCCCGGTGGGAACCCCGACCACTTCCCGAGAGGGCCTCTGCCTGCGACCGGGCTCGCCCGGTCGCGCTGGACGAGGACGGTACGCCCGGCCGCTACTCGGTCGAGCGCCGCCGCGCGATCAGGTCGGGGAGGATGCGCAGGCGTTCCGTGGCTGCGCGGGTGGCCGCGCGGGCCGTGTCGGCCAGCCGCTCGGCCGCACGAATGACCTCGTTAACGCAATGCGCGGCGATGATAAGCGACGCCGTGAAACCGTCTACCATGCCTTCCTCTCTCCCCGGTGGATGATCCTCGCCCGACTGCAACCCTGGAATGAGAATGCGTCGAAACCGGGGCGAAAATTCGGGCGCGGCGGGTCGAATGGACGCGGCTGTGAAGCGCGCGACGGCGAGGGGCCCGGCATCCGGCCCGCGCGGGTCCGGTTGGCCCGCGATCTGCCGGTCAGGCGGTCTCGCCCATCAGCCGGGGCAGGCCGCTTTCGTGCGCGGCGCGCAGGGTGGCGAGCGGGATCTCGCCGGCGCCGAGGCGGACCGCCGCGCCGCCCGTTCTGCCGCCCGTTCTGCCGACCGTCCGGGCCGGGACGCCGACGGCGCGCGCCGCGGCCAGCACGGCGTCGGGGTCGCTTGTGGCGAGCAGGTAGCGAGCCTGGTCCTCGCCGAAGAACCATGCCGCGGGCGAGAGGGCGGCGGGTGAGTCGGGGGCGTCGAGGGTGATTCCGGTGTCGCCGGCCAGCGCCATCTCGGCGGCGGCGACGGCCAGGCCGCCGTCTGAGAGGTCGTGCGCGGCGTTGACCAGCCCGTCGGCGTGGAGCGCGCGGACGAGGGTGCCGGCAGCGCGCTCGGCGGCGAGGTCGACCGGGGGCGGCGGGCCCTCGGCGCTGGCGAAAAGCTCCCAGCGCATAGGCGGAGCGGGCGAGGTGGCCGCGGGTCTCGCCCAGAAGCACCAGCGACTGGTCTGGGCCGGGGGCGATGCGGATGACCTGCTCGAGGCTGTCGAGCAGGCCGACGGCGCCGATGGTGGGCGTCGGCAGGATCGCACGGCCGTCGGTCTCGTTGTAGAGCGACACGTTGCCCGAGACGACGGGCATGTCGAGCGTGCGGCAGGCCTCGGCGATGCCCTGGATGCAGCCGACCAGCTGGCCCATGATCTCGGGCTTTTCCGGGTTGCCGAAGTTCAGGTTGTCGGTGGCCGCGAGCGGCCGTGCGCCGGTGGCCGAGAGGTTGCGGTAGGCCTCGGCGACGGCCTGCCGGCCGCCCTGCACCGGGTCGGCGACGCAGTAGCGCGGCGTCACGTCGGCGGTCAGCGCGACGGCCTTGCCGGTGCCGTGGACGCGCACGACCGCGGCGTCCGAGCCGGGGCCGACGACGGTGTCGGCCAGCACCATGTGGTCGTACTGCTCCCATACCCAGCGGCGCGAGCAGAGATTCGGCGCGCCGAGCAGGCGAAGCAGCGCCTCGGCCGGGTCGGTGTCGGGCAGGTCGGGGCCGGCCGCGGCGGCGGGCGTCGGCACGTGCGGGCGGTCGTATTCCGGGGCGGTGCCGGACAGGGCCTTGAGCGGCAGGTCGGCCTTGGTCTCGCCGTTCAGGCGGATGACGAACCGGTCCTCGGCGATGGTCTCGCCGACGATGGCGAAGTCGAGATCCCACTTGTCGAAGATGGCGCGCGCTTGCGCCTCCTTCTCGGGGCGGAGGACCATCAGCATGCGCTCCTGGCTTTCGGAGAGCATCATCTCGTAGGCGGACATGCCCGCGGCGCGGGTCGGCACGCGCTCGAGGTCGAGGCGGATGCCGAGATTGCCCTTGTCGCCCATCTCGACGGCCGAGCAGGTCAGCCCGGCGGCGCCCATGTCCTGGATCGAGACGACGGCGCCGGAGGCCATGAGCTCGAGGCAGGCCTCGAGCAGGCGCTTCTCGGTGAAGGGGTCGCCGACCTGCACGGTCGGGCGCTTGGCGTCGGTGTCGTCGTCGAACTCGGCCGAGGCCATCGTCGCGCCGCCGACGCCGTCGCGGCCGGTCTTGGCGCCGAGGTAGACGACAGGCCGGCCGACGCCGGAGGCGGCCGAGTAGAAGATCGCGTCGGCGTCGGCCAGCCCGGCGGCGAAGGCGTTGACGAGGCAGTTGCCGTTATAGGCGGGGTCGAAGCGGAGCTCGCCGCCGACGGTCGGCACGCCGAAGGCGTTGCCGTAGCCGCCGATGCCGGCGACGACGCCGGCCAGCAGCGCCCGGGTCCGGGGGTGCGTGGGATCGCCGAAGCTGAGCGCGTTCAGCGCCGCGATCGGGCGGGCGCCCATGGTGAAGACGTCGCGCAGGATGCCGCCGACGCCGGTCGCCGCGCCCTGGTAGGGCTCGATGTAGCTCGGGTGGTTGTGGCTCTCCATCTTGAAGACGAGGGCCTGGCCGTCGCCGATGTCGACGACGCCGGCGTTCTCGCCCGGGCCGCAGATGACCTGCGGGCCGGCGGTGTGCAGCGTGCGCAGCCAGCGCTTCGAGGACTTGTAGCTGCAGTGCTCGTTCCACATCGCCGAGAAGATGCCCAGTTCCGTGAAGCTGGGCGTGCGGCCGAGCAGCTCGAGGATGCGGGCGTATTCGTCCGGCTTCAGCCCGTGCTCGGCGGCGAGCGCCTGCGTGACGTCCGGTTCCCGCGTGGCGGCGGGGTCTGACACGGGGTTTGGCGCCGAGTCTGGTACGGGGTCTGGCACGGGAACGGGCTGATCGGTCATGCGTCTGCCTTGCTTGGCGATTGCGCGCGTGTTCTAGCGAGCCGGCGGGCGCGGCGAAAGCGGGTTTGGGCGTGAGTGTGGACCAGTCGGGGGCCGAGTGCGAGTCGGGGAACGGGTCGGGCGACGAACCGGCGGGCGCAGAGACGAAGCCGTGGCTGGGTCTGCTGGGCGCGGCGGTGGCGGTGACGATCTGGGCCGGCTGGATCGTCGCGACGCGCCATGCGATGACCGGGGCGGGCCGGACGGGCGCGGTCGATCCGCTGGTGCTGGCGGTCTGCCGGAACGCCGTGCCGGCGGTGCTGATGCTGCCGCTGATCCTGCGGCGCGGGATCGTGCCGCGCGGCGCCTCGCTGCCGGCGGTGCTGCTGATGACAGCGGGCTGGGGCGCGCCCTTCGTCTTTCTGACGGCGACGGGGTTGCAGACGGTGCCGGCCAGCCTGTTCTCGCCGCTGACGCCGGGGCTGGCGCCGATCCTGGTGGCGCTGATCTCGGCGGGGCTGTTCGGCGAGCGCATCACGGGGGCCGTGCTGGCCGGGCTGGTGCTGGTCGGGGCCTCGCTGGCGCTGATCCTCGGCGAATGGGTCGCCGAGGCCGACGCGGCGGCGCTGTCGGGCGCGCCCTGGCTGCTGGCGGCGAGCTGCGGCCTCGCGACCTACAGCGTCATGTATCGCCGGAGCGGCCTGACGCCGGCCGAGGCGACCGGCTATGTCGGGCTCTACAGCCTGCCGCTGCTGCTGCCCTGGGCGGCGCTGCGGCCGGGCGTCTTCGCCGCGGTCGGGCCTGCCGGGTGGGCCCTGCACCTGCTGACGCAGGGGGTTCTGGCGGGTGTCGTCGCGGCGGTTGCCTACGCGATGGCGCTGCGCCACCTCGGCTCGGTGCGCGGCTCGATGGCGAACGCGATGATGCCGGTCGCGGCCGGGCTGGCCGGGATCTGGCTGCTGGGCGAGCGGCTGGGGGCGGTCGAGTGGCTGGCCATCGTGCTGGCCTCGCTGGGCGTCGCGACGGCGAACGGGGCGTTCCGGTCGCTGTTCGGGCGAGGCTGACGGTCGCGAGGACGTGACGCGCGTACGGGGCCGCTCAGCCGGTGGCTGGCGGGCAGCCCGTCTCGCCGGTGTCGACGGCATTCTGCAGCGTCTCCGAGAGGCGGACCGCCATGGCCGGGTCGGCGGCGGCGGGGCCGGTCAGGCGCACGATGCTGCCGGTGCCCTCGGGGACGATGTCGGCGATCAGCAGGTCCTCGGTGTCCGAGGTTATGACGATGTGCCCGGTCTGGCGGTCGACCACCATCGAGCCGCCGCGCACGACGCCGTCGAGCCAGCAGCGGGCGGCGACCTGCTCGACGAGCGTCTTCGCCGCCTGGCCGGTGCGGGGCAGGGCCAGCGGCAGGCCGGGCCGGGCGGTCAGGTCGACGGCCGGCGCGGGCGCCGGGGCCTCGACGCCGGCATCCTCGGCGGGCATGGCGCAGCCGGCAAGCAGCAGGGCGGCGGCCAACCAGGCGGGAACGGGCAGACGGCTCGGTGCGGGCATCGGGTCTCCTGACGGGGCGGGCGGCGGGTGCGCCCGACATGTGGGTCACGAATCCTGCCCGGATGGCGGCGGCGCGTCCAGTCCAGCGGTGGCGACGAGCGGCGTCAACTCAACGCGCCGAACCAGATGCCGACGGCAAACACGCCGATGATCGTCAGGCCGACGGCCGCGAACAGGACCTTCCAGAGGCCCTTGCGCTCTCCCATCTGCGGGTGGTCGCCGGGCTCGTTGGCGTCGGGGCTGTGCGGGTCGTAGCGCTTCATGGCGCTCTCCTTTGGTTCCGGTCTAGGGTGCCGATAAGGCGGAAGGCGTCATTGAGGGAACGGCCTGCGCGCCGCGCCGTTCCGAAATCGGAGGGACCTCATGCAATCGTTGCACATCGGATCGGCGATGATCGACACGGTCACGCTGGTCGCGTCCGAGGATATCGAGCGGGCGAGTTTCACCAATGACGGCAAGAGCTTCCTGATGCTCGAGACCGGCCGCAAGGTGCCGGCCGAATCGATCACCTGGCATGTCGGCGGCGGCGCCTGCAACACGGCCGTCAGCCTGGCGCGGCGCGGCTGGCAGGCGGCCGTGCTGGCCAAGACCGGCGACGACGCGGCCGCCGACGAGGTGCGCCGGCATCTGGATGACGAGGGTATCGAGGCGCGGCTGATCGAGGCGAAGGGCAAGGCGACCGGCAAGGCGGTGATGATCGCCAGCCACGACCGGAACGCCTCGATCTTCGTGCATCGCGGCGCCAACGAGACGATCGCGGTCGAGGAACTGCCGGCCGAGGCGTTCGAGGGCTTCGACCTGGTCTATGTCGGGCCGCTGTCGAACGCCTCGGCCGACTGCTTTCCGCACATCGTGCGGACCGCGCATGGCGCAGGCGCGATGGTGGCGGCGAACCCGGGTATCCGGCAACTGACCTCGCGCACCGGCGATTTCCTGGCGGCGATCGAGCATCTGGACCTGCTGAACATCAACCGGAGCGAGGCCGAGGGGCTGGTGCCCGCCTTCGCGCCGCGCGCCGAGGGGCCGGACGCGCACCCGCCGCCCGCCTGGGCCGACGGGCCGGCGCTGCTGAAGCACGGGCTGACCTTCGGCGGGTTCCACATGGGGCTGGTGCGCTTCATCCGCGCCGTGCAGGCGGCGGGGCCGCGCTGGGTCTCGATCACCGACGGGGTCGAGGGCTCGTACCTGGGCACGCCGGACGCGGTGCTGTGGCACCCGCCGGTGCCGGCAGAGGTGGCGGGCACGGCGGGGGCGGGCGACGGGTTCTGCTCGACGCTGTCGGCGGCGCTGGCCGAGGGCATGGAGCCCGAGGCCGCGATGCGCGAGGGCGCGGTGAACGCGGCCAGCGTCGTCGAGCACACCGACACGACCAGCGGCCTGCTGCGGCCCGACGAGATGGCGCGGCGCGTGGCGGCGGTAGAGTGCGTGGCGCGGCGGGTCGACGGCTGAGGCGCATGTCCGGGGCGCTTCTGGCGCCGCTGGACGACCCGGTCTACAGGCGGCTGTCCGTGGCGCAGCTGCTGTTGATGCTGGGCACGGGGCTGGCGACAGTAGCGCTGGGCCTGCTGGCCTGGGAGCGGGCGGGCGCCGACACGAGCGCCGTGCTGGGTACGACGCTGACGATCAAGACGGTCGCCTGTGTCGGCCTGGCGCCCGTCGTCGGCGCCTTCGCCGACCGCCTGCCGCGGCGTGGCTGCTGGTCGGGCTGGACCTGATGCGCGCGGCGATCGCGCTGATGCTGCCCTTCGTCAGCGAGATCTGGCAGGTCTAGTGCTGATTTTCCTGCTGCAGGAGCCTCGGCCGCGTTCACGCCGAGCTTTCAGGCGACTATCCCCGACGTGCTGGCGGACGAGGCCGAGTACACCCGCGCGCTGTCGCTGGCGCGGCTGGCCTACGACGTGGAGAACCTGGTCTCGCCGGTGCTGGCCGGCGCGCTGCTGACGGTGGTCAGCTTCCACTGGCTGTTCGCCGGGACGGCCGCGGGGTTCGCGCCGTCGGCGGTGCTGGTGCTCTCGGTCGCCCTGCCGGCGGCGCGGGCGGTGGCGGTGGGGCCCGGGGCGCTGGCCGCGGGTCTGGCCGGCCTGGGCGTGCTCGTTCTGGCGGCCAGGCCGGGCTGGGCCGCGCTGCTGGTCGGCCTGGGCTGTGCTGGGCGCCGGGTTCTCGGCCGTGCTGACGTCGGCCGGCTGGCTGCTGCGCCGCTCGGCGCATGCCGAGGACCGGCCGGCGATCTTCGCCGCGCAGTTCGCGCTCAACCATGCGAGCTGGCTGCTGCGCAACCCCCTGGCCGGCTGGCCGGGGCCCGCGATCGGCATGGGCGGCACGCTGCTGGTCATGGCGGCACTGGCGGCGCCGGGCCTGTCGCTGGCGCTGCGCCTCTGGCCGCGTGGCGACCCGCGCGTCGTCGAGCGCGCGCATCCCGATCTGTCGCCGGACCACCCTCACCTGGCCGGTGCGCGCAGCGCCGGCGGCGTGCCGCGGCACGCGCACGCGCTGGTGATCGACGACAGCCATCCTCGCCGGCCTGGGCACGGATGACATCCCCGATGAGGCGATTTGTTCCGGGATGCGGTATAGTCGGCATCGTTCGTGATGCGTGGCGCAGGCGGATGTCCCGCCCGCGCGGCCGGCCGGGGAGGCGCCGATGGAGACCAGGACCGACGAGATCGCCGAGGGCATCTATCGCATCTCGGCCTTCGTGCCGGGGATCGCGCCGCCGGCCGGGTTCACCTTCAACCATTTCCTGGTGGTGGCGGACGAGCCGCTGCTGTTCCACGCCGGGCTGAGGCGCATGTTCCCGGCCGTGCGCGACGCGGTCGACCGCGTCATCCCGGCCCATCGGCTGCGCTGGATCGCCTTCGGCCATTACGAGGCGGACGAGTGCGGCGCCATGAACGAGTGGCTGGACGTCGCGCCGCAGGCCGAGGTGGCGCACGGGCAGACCGGCGTCATGGTCTCGCTGAACGACATGGCGGACCGGGCGCCGCGCGTCCTGCAGGATGGCGAGGTGATCGACCTCGGCGGCCGGCGCGTGCGCTGGATGGACACGCCGCACATCCCGCATGGCTGGGATGCCGGGGTGCTGTTCGAGGAGAGCGCGGGCACGCTGCTGTGCGGCGACCTGTTCACGCAGACCGGCGACGGGGCGGCGCTGACGGAGTCCGACATCGTCGGGCCGGCGATCGCGGCCGAGGACCTGTTTCGCGCGTCCAGCCTGAACCCCGGCATGGGCGCGACGATCAGGCGGCTGGCAGGGCTGGCGCCGCGCACGCTGGCGCTGATGCACGGGCCGTCCTTTGCCGGCGACGGGGCCTCGGCGCTGCGGGCGCTGGGCGACGATTACGACCGGCGCGTGCGGGTCGAGCTGGACCGGGTGTCCGAGGCCAGGGAGAGCGAGGGGGTCGCGGTCGGCTGAGTCGGGCCGCGCCCTCGCTGGCGCGCGGTGCCTGCCTGCGCCGGAGTCAGACCTTGCGCAGATACACTTCGTATTCGCGGTCGGTGACGAGGCGCATCATCTTGGCGCGTTCCTGGCGCTTCTGGCTGGCGTAGACGTGGCGGAACTCGGGGCCGAGCCAGTCGGCGATGAAGGCCGAGCGGGCGAAGCGGCGCTCGGCGGCGGCCCAGGAGAGGGGGAGGGGGGCGCCCTGGCCGGGCGTGATCTGGCCCTCGACCGGGGGCGGCGGCTCCTCGCCCGCGTCGAGGCCGGCCAGGGCTGCGGCCAGCACGGCGGCGGTCGCGAGGTACGGGTTGGCGTCCGAGCCGGCGACGCGGTGCTCGATGCGCGCGCCGGGGCCGGCGGTCTCGGGCAGGCGGAGCGCGGCGCCGCGGTTGTCGAGCGCCCAGAGCGCCTCGACGGGCACGAAGCTGCCCGGCACCATGCGGCGATAGCTGTTCAGGTGCGGCGCGAAGAGCAGCGTCGAGTTGGGCATGTGGCTGAGCATCCCGGCGATGGCGTGGCGCATGGCGTCGTTCGGCTCGTCCTCGCGGCCGGAGTCGAAGACGTTGCGCCCATCGGCGTCCTGCAGGCTGAGGTGCAGGTGCAGGCCCGAGCCGACGCGATCGCCATATGGCTTCGGCATGAAGGTCGCGTCCACGCCCTTGTCGCGCGCGGTGCCGCGGATGGCGCGCTTCAGCGCCACCATCTGGTCGGCGGCGGCCAGCGCGTCCGCCGTGTGCAGCAGGTTGACCTCGAACTGGCCGCAGCCGAACTCGGAGATCACGGTCTCGGCTGGCGCACCCAGCGCGCGGGCGGCGTGCGCCATCTCGGTTATGACGGGCTCGAAGGCGCGCAGCACGTCGATGTCGTAGACCTGGTTGGCCGTCAGCCGGCCGCCGTAGTCGGGGTTCATCGGCGGCAGCGGCTCGCGCGCGTCGATCAGGAAGAATTCGAGCTCGAGCGCCATCACCGGCGTCAGGCCGCGCGCCGCCGCCTGTTCCGCGACGCGGGCCAGCACGTTGCGCGCGTCGAACGGACAGGGGCTGCCATCGGGCATGCGGATCGTGACCTGCGCCTGGGCGGTCGGGCTGCCGGCCCAGAGGACGGGGCGGAGCGAGCCGGGAACCGGGTCGAGCACGCCGTCCGGGTCGCCGGTCTGGATGGCGATGCCGGCCTCCTCGACATCTTCGCCGAAGATGTCGAGGCCGGGGGTCGAGGACGGCATCTTCATGCCGCCGCGGCCGAGCTTGGCCAGCGTCTCCATCGGCACCAGCTTGCCCCGCGCGGTGCCGTTCAGGTCGATGACGAAGACCTCGGCCGCGCCGATCTCGGGGTGGGCGGCGCAGAAGGCGGCGAACTCGTCGGCATAGCTCCACGCCCCGGCGGGCTGCCCTGCATCGGCCATCTCTGCGTCCCTCATCGGCCCCCCGCCGTGGCGGGGTCCTGGTAGGTCGTCAGCTCGATCCGGTTGCCGTCCGGGTCGCGGAAATAGAGCGACCAGGCGCCGCCGTGGTCGACGACGGAGTCGCGGGTCAGCGGGCCGCCGCGGCCCTCGGTCAGCGTCAGCTCGCCCAGCCGGTCGAGGAACGCCGCGAAGCCGCCGGCATCGGTGCGGAAGGCGACGGTGTGGTCGCCCACGAGCTCGGGCTCGCCGGCGAAGAGCGCGAGGCAGTGCGCGCCGGCGGGTGTCGCCAGGAACAGCGGGCCGCGCGGGTCCTCGGCCCAGGCGCGGTGCTCGGGCGCCGGCACGAGGCCGAGCACGCGGTGGTACCAGACGGCCGCGGCGGCGCGGTCGTGCACCCGGACGTGGACGTGGTCGAGCCCGTCGACCGTGAAACCGGTCATTGTCGCCTCCCTTCAGGTCGCGGCGACATGGCCACAAACGGCCTGCGCGTGCAATGCCTGCGCGCGCGCCCTCGTCGGCCGCGACGAGGAGGGGACGATGCGCACGATGAAGCGGTATGTGGACGCGCTGGAGCCGGTCGTCGGGCCGAACGGAGGACGCATCGCCTGGTCGAACGGCGAGAGGTTCGTGGCCGGGTTTTGCCCGTTGGCCGGCCGTGTCGGGGCCGTCTCGGGGTCATCTCGGGCCTGGCCGCGCCGTCTCGATGCAGCGACAGATCGCCGTGCGGTAACGCCCGGCTGCGGCATGGGCGTGCAAGCGGCGGCGTGCATGGCCGGGCTCTGCGAGACGATGACGCGGTGCTGATCGCGACGGGCCTGCCGGAGTGAGCGGCTGACGCCCGGCCAGGCGCCGGCCGGGCCGGGGGGCTGGCCGGGGGCGGGCCTGTTGCGTCCGGACGGGCTTTCCGTTCTGCCCCGGCGACCTTAAATCGTGAACGGAACGTCGACCGAGCGGCGGGTAATGTTGGCAAGTGCGTTTCTCCCACTTGTCGGGGGAGCAAGCCTGATGAGTACGTTGCGGAACGGAGACGGGGCTCGAAAGTTGACCGCCACGCCGGGCGAGGCCGCCGAGCCGAAAAATCAGGCGTCAACCGGGACGAGCGAGGCTGCCGAGACGGGGGCTTCGGCGTCGCTGCAGGGTGTGCCCGGGGGCCGCGAGCAGATGACGGGATACCGCATGGACGACGCGCGCGACCTGGCCCGTGCGGAGGTCGCCCGCAGGCTGGCGAGCCCGGAGTTCCGCCGCATGTCGGCGCGGTTCGCCCGATCCGAAGGCGTGGAGGCCCGCCCGGACGGCGGTGTCCCGGCGTCCCGAAGCGATCGCGCCGTACCGGTGTCGCTGGCCGCGGCCGAGCCGGCGGTGGCGAAGGCAGGTCAGGGTCCGGCGGAACCGAAACGGTTCGCTGCACCTCTCCCGCAGGAGCGCGAGGAGCGTGTGCAGCACTCTGCCAGCCCGGCGGAGCGCTCCCCGGTCGCCTCGCGCCTTCTGGCGGCAGGGAGCCCGGACGGGTCCGGAGACTGACGCCGTGGTGGACGAGGTGGAAACGCGGCTCCGGCGGACGGCCGGCCGCAGGGCCAGGCGGTCGCGCCGCAGGCTGCGCATCGCCTTCGGGCTGTCGCCGGTCTTCCTGCTGGTGTTCCTCATGCTGACGGATCGCTCGCCCGGCCCCGGTCCCGTTGCGCCCGGTCAGCGCGCGGAAATGGCTGCGATCCCGGCAGCGGACCGCGGAGGGGCCCGCACCGGCGCCGTCGACGTGCCGCCGGAGCCGCCGGACGACCGGCGCGTCGGCGAAGCGGGCGGTTCGGTGGCCGGGGAACCTGCGGTGAGCGCCGGCGCGGCGGTCATCAAGGCCGGGGAGGAGGACCTGAGCGGGCCGTCCGGGACGGCGCCCCAGGCAGCAGCGATCGAGCGGCCCCGGGATCTGGAGCCGGAGGAGTGAGACGGTGGAGACGGTGCCACAGGCCGTCTGGTCTCCTGCGCTCGAGGACGCCTCGGCGGGCGCCGCCGACATCGTCGGGTCAGAAGCGACGGCACAGGACGCCGCACCTGCCGAGGGGCAGAACGCCGCGCCTGCCGAGGGGCAGGACGCCGCGCCCGCCGAGGGGCAGGCAGTGCCGGCCCGATCGGCCGGGGCCAGCGGCGAAACGGGGCCTGCCGTCGCCTCGGCCGGCCAGGCCGATCCGGCCGGGGCAGCGCAGCCGGTCCCGGCGCCGGTAACTGGAGCGGCCTCCAGCCGCATCGTGGTGCATTACAATGCGAACAGCCGGCAGGCCGCCAGGCAGATGGCCTATATGCTGGCCCAGGCCGGGTTCGGGGAAAGCGAGATGCGCCCGGTCCAGCTGAGCGTGTCCACGACGAATGTCCGCTACTTCCACGAAGAGAATCGCGCCGCTGCGGCGGCGGTGGCCGAAATCCTCCGGGCGGCATGGGGCCAGTCGCAGCTGAAGGACTACACGGATTACACGCCGTCGCCGTCCGTCGGGACGATCGAAATCTGGCTGCGCGGGTAGGCGCTGGCGTGCGGGGTGCCCTTGGCGGGGTACCCGCGTTCCGGCTGGAAACCTTGACGCCGTTACACCCGCCGCGCGACAAGCCGGCAATCGAACCGGAGAGCATGATGGAAACGCGGACCAACCTGCGCCCGACCGCCGAGTACCAGGCGATGGACGCGGCGCATCACTGGCACCCGTTTACCGACACGGCGGACCTGAACCGGCGCGGCGCGCGCGTCATCACCGGAGCCCAGGGCGTCTGGCTGACCGACAGCGAGGGCAACCGCATCCTCGATGGCATGTCGGGCCTCTGGTGCGTCAATGTCGGCTATGGCCGGCCGGAGATCGCCGACGCAATCGCCCGGCAGGCGAGGGAACTTGCCTACTACAACACCTTTTTCCAGTCGACGCACCCGGCCGTGGCCGAGTTCTCGGCAGCCCTGGCCGAGGTCGCGCCGGCGGGGATGAGCCGCGTGTTCTTCACCAACTCCGGGTCGGAGTCGAACGATACCGTCTTCCGCATGGCGCGCGTCTACTGGGACTGCATGGGCAGGCCCTCCAAGAAGCAGTTCATCGGTCGGATCAACGGCTATCACGGCTCGACGGTGGCGGCGGCCTCGCTGGGCGGCATGGGGGCGATGCACGGGCAGGGCGGCCTGCCCATCGCCGGCATCCACCACATCGGCCAACCCTACTGGTTCGGCGAGGGCCGCGAGACCGGCATGAGCCCCGAGGAATTCGGCCTGGCCCGCGCCCGCGAACTGGAGGCGAAGATCCTGGAGGTCGGGCCGGAAAACGTCGCCGCCTTCATCGGCGAGCCCTTCCAAGGGGCGGGCGGCGTCATCATCCCGCCGGCGACCTACTGGCCCGAGATCGAGCGCATCTGCCGCCAGTACGACGTCCTGCTGGTCGCCGACGAGGTCATATGCGGCTTTGGCCGCACCGGCAACTGGTGGGGCAGCCAGACGGTCGGCGTGACGCCCGACCTGGCGCCGATCGCCAAGGGCATGACGTCGGGCTACGTGCCGATGGGCGGCCTCTTCATCTCGGACCGGGTCGCCGGGCCGATCATGGAGAAGGCCGGCGAGGTCTTCCACGGCTACACCTATTCCGGGCACCCGCTGGCCTGCGCCGCCGGGCTGGCGACCCTGGCGATCATGCGCGAGGAAAAGCTTGTCGAGCGCGTCCGCGACGACATCGGCCCCTATCTGCAGAAGGCGTGGCTGGGCCTGGCCGACCACCCGCTGGTCGGCGAGGCGCGCATGGTCGGGCTGATCGGCGCCGCTGAGCTGGTCGCCGACAAGGCGACGATGCGACCCTTCGCGGATGTCGGCGCGACCGGCACGCGCTGCCGCGACCTCTCGGTCGCGAACGGGCTCGTCATGCGCGCCGTGCGCGACAGCATGATCGTCGCGCCCCCCCTGGTCATCAGCCGCGAGGAGTGCGACGAGCTGATCGCCCGCGCGCGCAAGACGCTGGACGACCTCGCCGACGCCCTGGCCAACCCCTCGGCAACGGCCGCATGGCCGGGCTGACCGGTGCGGTCGGGTCCCTCGGTCGCAGGCCATGATCGACAACTACGTCCTGATCATCGGGTCGATGAAGAGCGGGACGACGTCGCTCTTCGACCTGCTCGCGCGCCATCCGGCCATTGCACCCTCGCGCATCAAGGAGGCGGGCTTCTTTGCCTTCGAGGAGCGGTGGGCGCTGGGGTTCGACTGGTACGACGCGCTCTTCGATTTCGAGCCCGGCCGGCACCGCTATGCGCTGGAGGGCAGCACCGACTACACGAAGCAGCCCTTCTGCACCGGCGTCGTCGAGCGGCTCGAGGCCAGCGCGCCTCGCGATTTTCGGCTGATCTACATCATGCGCGATCCGCTGAAACGGATCGAATCGCACGCCAGGCACACGCAGCGCACCGGCAAGGAAGTCGGGCAGTGCCGCTCGCCCCGCGACGACCACGGCCTGGACGCCGGCATTTCGCCCGTATCGCTCGCCATCTCGCGCTATGCCTATCAGCTCGGCTTCTACGAGGCGTTCCGCCGCCGTGGACAGCTCCATCTCGTGGTGCTGGAGGAGTTCCTCGCCGATCAGCAGCGGGTCATCGACGGCGTTCTCGATTTTCTCGACCTGCCGCGCGATCCGGCGCTCTATGCCCCGGTTGCGAGCAACCGGGCCGAGGAGCGGAGGGCGCACACGTCCCTGAGTGCGAAGCTGCGCTACAGCCGGAAGCTCGGGTGGCTGCCGGACGGGCTGCGCCAGCGCGCGGTGCGCCTGTTCGGGCGAAAGGTGAACCTCGCCGGGCGGTTCAGGCTGAACGACGCCGAGCGCGCCGCGCTGCTGGAGGAGCTGGGGCCGGACCTGCGCGCGCTCGAAGAGGATTACGGGATCGCTGTCGATCGCAATTGGAGGGTCGGATGAGGACGCCTGCCGGTCTGCGCTGCGGTGCCGTCCGCCCGGGCGCGGCCTGAGCCGTGCAGGTGCGCGAGGCGGCGGGGGCGGATCTCGATGCGGTCTGCGCCGTGCTGGAGGATGCCTTCGGCCGCCCGGACGAGGCGCGGCTGTTCCGCGCGCTGCGCGAGGGTGACGACCTGGCGCTGGCGCTGGTCGCCGACGGGGCATTGCCGGACGAGGTCGGGCGAACGGCGGGCCTCGTCGAAGCGGCGGGCGACGCGGGCCTGCTCGCCAGCGAGCGGGAGAGCGGGACCCCGGTCGCTGCGGACGGCGCCGGGTCCCGGCTTCTCGGTGTCGCCATCCTCTCGCACCTGGTGGCGCCGAAGGGCTGCATCGGCCTGGGGCCGCTGGCCGTCGCGGGCGATTGCCGCGACCGCGGCATCGGCAAGGCGCTGATCGCCGGGTGCGTCGAGCACGCGCGGCGCGCCAGGCATGGCGCAATCTTCGTGCTGGGGCGGCCGCCCTGGTACACGCGCCACGGCTTCTCGGTCGAGGCGGCGCGGCCCTTCCGCAGCGAGTACCCCGCCGACTACATGATGGCGCTGGAGCTGAAGCCCGGCGCGCTGGATGGCGGGGGCGCGCTGATCTATCCGCCGGTCTTCGCGGCGCTCTGATGGGCTACCTGACGGCCAACGACCGCCCCGGCGAGCACGCGCGGAGCTGGTATGCCGATACGGCCGGCCCGATGCCCGACCACCCGGCGCTGGCGGGCGAGGCACGGGCCGATGTCTGCGTCGTCGGCGGCGGCTTTGCCGGCCTGTCGGCGGCGCTGCACCTGGCCGAGGCGGGGCGCCGCGTCGTCCTGCTCGAGGCGCACCGGATCGGCTGGGGCGCCTCGGGGCGCAATGGCGGGCAGCTGGGCGTCGGGCCGCGCGCCGATATCCGCAAGTACGAGGCGCTGGTCGGGCGCGACGACGCGCGCAAGGTCTGGGACATCTCCATCGCCGCCAACCGGCTGGTGCGCGACCTGATCGCCCGGCACGGCATCGACTGCGACCTGGCCGACGGCTACCTGGAGACCGCCTGGCGCCGTGCCGACCTGCCCGACATGGCGGAGTATGCCGAGCACGTCGCCCGGCATTACGACCACCCCGGCATCGAGCTGGTCGACCGGGACGGCGTGCAGGCGCTGATCGGCACCGGGCGTTATCGCGGCGGCTATGTCGACCGGCTGGGCGGCCACCTGCATCCGCTGCGCTACGCGCTGGGCCTCGGCCGGGCGGCGGCCGAGGCCGGCGCGTCGCTGCACGAGCGGAGCCGCGTCGTCTCGGTCGAGCCCGGGCTGGTGCGGACCGAGGCCGGCAGCGTGCGGGCCGAGCATGTGCTGGTTGCGTGCAATGGCTACCTGGACGGGCTTGCACCGAAGGCGGCGCACCGGATGCTGCCGATCAACAACTTCATCCTGGCGACCGAGCCGCTGGGCGAGAACCGGGCGCGGCAGGTCAACCGCGACAACCTGGCGGTCTGCGACACGCGCTTCGTGCTGAACTATTACAGGATGACGCCCGACCGGCGCATCCTGTGGGGCGGCGGCGAGAGCAGCGGCCGGGTCTTCCCGAAAGACCTCAGGTCGCTGGTCCGCGCGCGGATGCTGCAGATCTACCCCGACCTCGAGGACGTCGCGGTCACGCATGCCTGGGGTGGCACGCTGGCGATCACGGGCACGCGGTTCCCGCTGTTCCACGACCTCGGCGGCGGGATCAGGGCGATCGGCGGCTGGTCGGGGTCGGGCATCCACATGGCGACGATGGGCGGGCGGATCGCCGCCGAGGCGATCGCCGGCGAGACCGGCGCGTGGGACCTGCTGGCGCGGATGCCGACGCCGGCCTTTCCGGGCGGCGACTGGTTCCGCATGCCGCTGCTGCGGCTGGCGTTGTTCTGGTACGGACTGCGCGACCGCCTGTAGGCCGCGCGGTTTATCGGCCCGGGTGGTCGGCCGTCGTCAGGCGGCGTCCGAAGAGACGCTGTCCTGCGCCTGCTCGTTATTCGCCAGAATGGATGACACCGCGTGCCGGCCGGCGCTGGTCGGGCCCAACCCACCGCACGTCATTTCTGCGAAGTTCAGCCGCAGCAGCTTCTCGGCGTGATCGCCCGGAATGTTCTGGCTGGAGCAGCTGCAGCGACAAAGACGCTGCAGCGATCGCTGCTCGTCTTCGGAAAGACTTTCGACGAGGTCGCGTTCCTTGGTACCCATGATCCCAATGTTCCTGCTCGACTAAATTGGTAACCGCAACGGTGCCTTCACGGTTCCGCATTGACAATTAACAAACTGTCAGAATGCGGGCCGAACCCGTCCGAATTCCGGGCACACTGCGGCCGGTATGCACCAATCGCGGGGAGGTTGCGTGCATTCAACCCGGATGCCCTGGTTCGCGGGACAGGCTCAGCCCGTCGCCCGCGACCAGCGCCTCGATCGCGTCGGCAAGGTCGACGTCCTCGATGTTCGCTGCCCCCCGCGCGAGGCGGAACTCGTGCGCGCGGCGGAGCACCGTGGCATGGCTGTGCCCGGCCGGTGGCTCGAACTTGTAGCAGGCGAGCTCGATCAGGTGGCCGAGCGGTTCGCGGAAGTAGATCGACCACATGAAGCCGCGATCGACCCTGCCGCTGTGCTTGATGCCGCGCGAGTCCAGCCGCGCCTCGGCCTGGTTGTAGCTTGCCAGGCTGACCTGGAAGGCGATGTGGTGCGTCGAGCCGACCTGGTCGCGCACCTGCCCCCCGGGTTGCCGCCCCTCCTCGCAGAAGACGGTGATCAGCCGCCCGTCGCCCGGGTCGAAGTAGAGATGGCTGATGTGCGTGGCGTCGAGGTTCGGCTGCTCGAAGACGAAGGGCATGCCGAGCACGCCCTCCCAGAAATCGATCGAGGTCTGCCGGTCGGCGCCATTCAGCGTGATGTGATGGACGCCCTGCGTCTGGATGCGTTTCGCCTCGGCCATGCTGCCTCCTGCCTGCTTGTCCGGCGTCATGCGGCCGGCTCGATCCGACCCTTGAAGGACTCCGTGACATAGCGCCAGACCTTCACCTGTGGCGACCAGTGGTCGGGCGGCAGCCCGGCCTTGCGCTTGAGCTGGCCGAGGAAGTCGGCGGGCGCCGGCAGGGTCTCCCAGACCTTCGGCAGGAAGGTGCCTTGGCGGGTGCCGTCGGAGAGGATCAGCCCGTCACGGCCCGGGCGAAGCCGGGCGAGAAGATCGGCCTCGTCGGCGAACTCCATCGGAGCCGGGGCCGAGAGCAGCGCGACCTCGACCGCGGCATCGGCCAGATCGGCCTCGGTGACCGGGGGGAAGCGGGGATCCTCGAAGCCGGCCTTCACGGCGTTGGCGGCGATGTCGGAGGCCAGCGACTGGTGCGCCGTCAGCGAGCCGATGCAGCCGCACAGCCGGCCCTCGTGCGTCAGCGTCACGAAGCTGGCGCCCAGCGTCTGCAACGGCGCGGGAAAGCTCCGCAGGTCCACCTCCGGCGCGCGGCCGCGCCGCAGCCTGCCGTGCAGCGACTGGCCGGCGAGGCGCAGCGCCTGGGCGCGGAGCGCCGGCGACAGGCGCGCCGCCTCGGCATCGTGCGCCATCCACGCGCCGTAGCCGACGACCCGCGCATCGTCCCCCGTCACCGCGCCGGAATGCGTCAGGCCGAGCCGTGTGACCCGCATCCCGCGCCGCGCCGCGCAGGCCAGGAAGGCGGCGAGCGGCCGATAGCCGCAGGCCCGCGCACCCGTCAGCGCGGCGCCGTCGGCACGCTCGATGGCGTGCGCGGTGGCCAGGTCGGTGCGCTCGGCCTCGGCCGCGGTCAGGAAGTGCGTCAGGTCGGTCGAGACGACGATCAGGGTTTCCTCGCCGCCCCAGACGGTTCTCAGAATTTCCGCCAGCCTCGCGGTGTCGATCTCGCCGACAACCAGGGGTACGACCGCGAAGTCGCCGAGCCGGTGCTGCAGGAAAGGCAGTTCCACCTCGATCGAGTGCTCGGCGGCGTGCGCCTGGGGGAGGATGGACACCTCGGGCGCGCGCAGCAGCGTCGCGACCGCCTCGGCATCGACGGGAATCTCGCCCAGCGGGGTGCGCATCGCCGTCGCCCCGGGCAGGGCGACGCCGCGAAAGGCGAAGCGGTGCGAGGGGCCCAGCACGACCACGCGTCTGACGCCGGGCGACAGTGCGACCACGCCGGCCGCCGCGACGGCGCCGGAGTAGCGGTAGCCGGCGTGCGGCAGGATGACGGCCTTGGGCGGCGGCACGTCCAGCGCCGGGGCGCCCGCCAGCAGGGCGGCGACCGTCGAGCGCAACGCGCCCGCTTCTCCCGGGTAGAACATGCCGGCAACGACCGGCCGGTGGATCGTCATCTGCGCCCCTCTCGCACGGGAACGATGCCCCGACTATATAGGCAGGATGTTGCTGGAATCCCACACCCACGTCGCCCCCGGCAGCGCGCCGGGCACGGTGACCGGCACGGTGCCTGGGCGCTATTGGGCTCGGCTGGACGATGGCCGGCTGGAATGCCGCGTCTGCCCGCGCCTCTGCAAGCTGCGCGAGGGCCAGCGCGGCATGTGCTTCGTGCGTGCGCGCGAGGGCGACCAGGTCGTGCTGACCTCCTATGGCCGCTCGTCGGGCTTCTGCATCGACCCGATCGAGAAGAAGCCGCTGAACCACTTCCTGCCCGGCACCCCGGTGCTGAGCTTCGGCACGGCCGGCTGCAACCTGGCCTGCAAGTTCTGCCAGAACCACGACATCTCGAAGAGCCGCGAGATGGACCGGCTGATGTCGTCGGCGGGGCCGGACGAACTTGCCCGCGCCGCGCTGGCCGCAGGCGCGCGCTCGGTCGCCTACACCTACAACGATCCGGTCATCTTCCTGGAATACGCCGTCGACACGGCGCGCGCCTGCCGCGCGGTGGGCGTGAAGAACGTGGCGGTGACGGCCGGCTACATCTGTGAGGAGCCGCGCGAGGAGTTCTTCGCGCTGATGGACGCCGCGAATGTCGACCTGAAGGCGTTCACCGAGAGATTCTACCACAAGCTGACCGGCGCCCACCTGCAGCCGGTGCTGGAGACGCTGGAATACCTCGTTCATCGGACCGACACCTGGGTCGAGATCACCACCCTACTGATCCCGGGCGAGAACGACTCGGCGTCCGAGGTGCGCGCTCTGGCCGAGTGGGTCGGCGCCCGGCTCGGCCCCGACGTGCCGCTGCACTTCACCGCGTTCCACCCGGATTTCCGGATGCAGGGTACGCCGCCGACGCCGGTCGCGACGCTGCTCGCGGCCCGCGAGACGGCGCGCGAGGTCGGGTTGAACCACGTCTATGTCGGCAACTGCCACAACCAGGCTGCGCAGTCCTCGTACTGCGCAGGCTGCGGCGCGAAGGTCATCGGGCGGGACTGGTACGAGCTGAGCGACTGGCACCTGACGCCGGACGGCCACTGCACCGGGTGCGGCACCCGGTTTCCCGGACGCATCGACGGCGGACCCGGCCGCTGGGGCCGCCGTCGTCAGCCGGTTCGCATCGCCTGAGCGGCCGGCGAGGCGTTCCGAGCGCGGTCTAGCCGAAGGCGCCCGCCACCGGCTGGAGATGGCCGATCCGGCTGGGCTCGGCGTGCCCGGCCGTTTCCGTCCCGTTGAGGTCCAGCCACAGCATCAGGCAAAGCTCGGAGATCTCGTCGAGCGCCGGATGGGCGTCGGGTCCGGCGAGCGACTGGCGGAGCTCGGACAGCACCGCCATCAGTCGCGCCGTCAGCGGCTTCATGCGCGAGACGCGCGAGACCTCCGCGAGCGTGCCCAGGAGCATCGGCAGCTCGTCGCCGGTTCGCCCGGCCGTCCTGCCGCCGGGATCGCCTCCAATCGCGTCGCCGACCCCCTCGACGTGCCGCGCCAGTGCGTCGCGCACGGCGCGCGACAGGCCCTCGGGCGACAGGTCGTTCCTGGAGATGAAGCCGACGCAGCCGGCCCTGGCCGAAGCAGAGCCCAGATCGCCGGCATCACCGCCGCTCAGCATGATCATCGGCACGTCGACATTGCGGCCGCCCAACATCTGGCCCGGCAGGTCCAGCCCGTCGCCGTCCGGCAGGTGACGGTCGAGAATGACCAGCTCGAAATCCTCGACGGCCAGCCTTTCGCGCGCTTCGGCCAGCGTCCCGACATCGACGAAGCCGATATCGACGCCGCCACGCTCGGCCGAGTAGCGGACAAGGGAGCGGTCGAACCGGCTGTCCTCGACCAGCAGGCAGCGCAGGGGCCGCGGTGCCCCGGTCGCATCCGCGGACTGCCTCGCCTCGAGATCGGGCGGGGCGTTCGTGGCGGCTCGGTCGGTCATCCTGGGGGTCCCTCGTCAAGATTTTTGCCACGATGATGACGCAACCCTGAAGGGGAGGTAAATTGTTGCGGTTAACCCCGCATTCGCTATTCCGCCGCCCGCCTGGAGTTCGCCCGCCTCCTCCTCCGCCGCGCGCAGCCACGACCAGACGCGCTGCGGCGTCGCCGGCATGTCGACCCGGCGGACGCCGCGGTCCCACACCGCGTCGAGCACAGCGTTGGTCACGGCTGCCAGCGCGCCGACCGTGCCGGCCTCGCCGCAGCCCTTCATGCCCAGGTAGTTCTGCGTCGAGGGAACCGGCTCGGTCGTGAACGGCACCATCGGCACGTCGTCGGCGCGCGGCATGGCGTAGTCCATGAAGCTGGCCGACAGCAGCTGCCCGTCGGCGTCGTAGACGGTGTGCTCGGTGATGGCCTGGCCGATGCCCTGCACGACACCGCCATGCACCTGGCCCTCGGCCAGCATCGGGTTGACCAGCCGGCCGAAATCGTCGGTGACGGCATAGCGCACGATGCGCGTGACGCCGGTTTCCGGGTCGACCTCGGCCTCGGCGATGTGACAGCCGTTCGGATAGGACCGGCCGGGCAGGGTGCGGGCGCTCCGCTGGGTCAGCAGCTCGGTGCGCCCGGTCTCGCGGGCGCGCACGGCCAGCGTCATCAGGTCGACCGTGCGGTCGGTGCCGGCGACGCGGAAGGCGCCGTCGGTCCACTCCAGGTCGGCGCCCGAGATCTCGAGCTCCTCCTCGGCCAGCGGGCGCATCTTCGCCACCAGGTCCTCGACCGCCCCGTTGATGGCGTTCGACTGCGAGGTGACCGAGCGCGAGCCGCCAGTGCCGCCGCCGAAAGGAATGAGGCGGCTGTCGCCCTGCTGCACGCGGATCTTGTCGAAGGGCACGCCGGCGTGCTCGTGCAGGATCTGGCGATAGACGGTCTCGTGCCCCTGGCCGTTCGACTGCGTGCCGACGCGGAGTTCCACCGTGCCGTCCTCGGCGAAGAAGATCTCGGCGTCCTCGTTAGGCGCGCCGAGAATTGCCTCGATGTAGAAGGCGAGGCCGCGGCCGCGCAGCTTGCCGTTCTTCGCGCTCTCGGCCTTCCGCGCCTCGAAGCCGGCCCAGTCGGCCTCCTTCAGCCCGCGGTCCAGGACCTTGGCGAAGTCGCCGACATCATAGCTCTCGCCGGTCGGCGTCGCGTAGGGAAACTGGTCGGGCCTGATGAAGTTGATGCGCCTCAGCTCGTCCGGCGCCAGCCCCAGCTCGCGCGCGGCGAAGTCCATGAACCGCTCGATCGAATACTGCGCCTCGGGACGCCCGGCGCCGCGATAGGCGTCGGTCGGAACGGTGTTGGTGTAGACGCCCTTGGTGTTCATCCAGACGGTCTGGATGTCGTAGACGCCCGTCAGCACGCGGCTGTAGAGCTGGCTCTGCATGATGACGCCGAAGGGCGAGTTGTAGGCGCCGAGGTTCGACAGCGCCTCGGTCCTGAACCCGGTGATCCGGTTGTTCTCGTCGAAGCCCATCGTCAGGCGGGTGATGTTGTCCCGACCCATGCAGTCCGAGAGGAACCCCTCGGCGCGGTCGGCGATCCACTTGACGGGCCGGTCCAGCTCCATCGAGGCGTGCGCGGCCATGAAATATTCGGGATAGCTGAAGTTCTTCATGCCGAAGGCGCCGCCGACGTCCGGCGTGAAGACGTGCAGCTTGTCCTTCGGCAGCTTCAGGCGCTTCGAGAACTCGTCGACCAGCTTGTGCACGCCCTGGCTGGCGTACCAGAAGCGCAGCTCGTCGCCCGACCAGTCGGCGACGCAGCCGCGCGTCTCCATGCTGGCGACGACGACGCGGTTGTTGATCGCCTCCATGGTGACGGTGCGGTGGGCCTTTGCCAGCGCCGCCTCGGTCGCCTCGCGGTCGCCGATGCCCCAGTCATAGCAGACGTTCAGCGGCGCCTCGTCGTGCAGTTGCGGCGCGTCCTCGTCCATGGCGCGGGCGGTCTCGACGACGACGGGCAGGTCGTCGTAGTCGATCTCGATCAGCTCGGCCGCGTCCTTCGCCTGCGCCATCGTCTCCGCCACGACGCAGGCCACCGGCTCGCCGACATAGCGCACGCGGCCGATCGCCAGGATCGGCCGGCGCGGCCGGACGCTGGTCGAGCCGTCGACGTTCGGCAGGGTCAGCGCGTCGATGTCGCTGTCGATGGCGTCGGCCAGATCGGTGCCCGTGAGCACGAGATGCACGCCCTCGGCCTCGCGCGCCGCGGCGACGTCGATCGTGAAGTCGGCATGAGCGACCGGCGAGCGCAGCACGTAGAGGCGCAGTTCACCATCGAGGTGCATGTCCTCGACATACTCCCCCTCGCCGCGCAGGAAGCGCTGGTCCTCGACCCGCCTGACCGGCTGGCTGATCCCGAACTTCATGGTCTGATCGTTCATGGAGGCACCCTCGCGCATGATCTGAAGTCGGAGAATAGGTTGATTGTGCGCCGCGGGAAGAGCGACGCCCGCGCATATCACGCATCTGGCGCCGCGCGGTCAACCGCTGGGCAGTGAAAGCGGTCAGTCGCCCCGGCCCCTGCCGGCGGCATCGGGAATCGGCTATGAATGGCGGGGCGATTGCAGGAGGGCAGGCCGATGGACAGCGCGACGACAGCCGAGGCGATCGAGGTCGTCGACGTCTCGGCGCTGGAGGCCGGCCCCGGCCCGGCGCGCGACGCGATGGACCGGCGGCTGGGCGAGGCGGCCGGGCGGCTCGGCTTCCTCGTGATCAGCGGCGCCCCCGTCGCCGCGGTCACCGAGCCCGCCGACCTCGATCGGCTGCTCGCCATCTTCGCGCTGCCCGAAGCCGAGAAACGCCGGCTGACGAACCGCAAGCACGCGCCCGGCAACGCGAACCGGTATCGCGGCTATTTCGTCGCCGAGCGTCCGGGCGAGACGCGCCGGCGCGAGGGTTTCGACCACGGCTCGGACGCGCCCGCCGCCGGCCTGCCAGCCACCGACCCGGCGGTCGCCTTCTTCGTCGAGCCCTGCGTCTGGCCGGACGAGGCGCTGCTGCCCGGCTGGCGCGAGGCGGCGCTGGCGCGCCATGCCGCGATGGAGCGGCTGGGCCGCGGCCTGATGGCGGCGCTGGGGCGTCATCTGCGGTTGGGCGGGGACTATTTCGAGCCGTTCTTCGGGGCGCCGATGGCCGGTCCGTCGACCTCGCGCTACCTGTTCGCGCCCGGCGCGCCGGAGGACACGCCCGCCGCCGACCCCGCCGCGACGGCAGATCGACGGCCGGCCCCGCCGGATCGGCACGCGGGCGCATCGCGATTCCGGCATACTGACGCTGCTCTGGCAGCCCGGCGGGCTGCAGGCGCAGGCACCCGACGGGCGCTGGCTGGACGCGCCGGTGGTGCCGCGCGGGCTGAACGTCAACTTCGGCGACATGCTGTCTTCGTGGACCGGCGGTCGCGTGCCGGCGACGCCGCACCGGGTGGTCGCGCAGGCCCGGGACCGGCACTCGATCCCGTTCTTCTTCGAGCCGCTGCTCGACGCCGAAATCCGGCCGATTCCCGGCGCGCCCGATCGCCCGGCCGTCCGCTATGCCGACCATCTGTGGATCAAGGTGCGCGAGTTCGGCACCTACGACACCGGCGACTGAAGAAGAGGTCATGGTCTTTCGCGTGAGGCCATGGCCAAGCCATTGACTGCGCTGCGGTTTCCGAATCTTCTCTCGAAAAATCAGGACTGGTTGCGCGAAAACTCGGCGTGGTAGGCAGCGTGGCCGGCCGGTTCCGGCGTGATCGAGCGTGCTTCGGGGAGCCTGGTCAAGCGCCCCCCGCAGCGAAATGGCGCCGGCCAGGGTGGCCGGCGCCTCGGGTCGCAAGCGGGCCTCTCGGCCGCCCGTCAGTGGACGGTCGCGGTCGCCCCCGCCGTGGCGCCGCGTGCGCGGTCGCCGATGATCAGGCCTTCGCTGTCGGCGCCGATATGCACCGTCTCGCCGTCCTTGATCGTGCCGGCCAGCAGCAGCTCGGCCAGCGGGTCCTGAATCGCCTTCTGGATCACCCGCTTCAGCGGCCGCGCGCCGTAGACCGGATCGTAGCCCTTGTCGGCCAGCCAGGTCCGCGCCGCGTCCGAGAGATCGAGCACGATCTTCCGCGGCTCCAGCCGCTGCTCCAGGAAGTGGAGCTGGATGCGCACGATGCCGTCCATGTTCGCCCGGCTCAGCCGATCGAACAGCACGATCTCGTCCAGCCGGTTCAGGAACTCGGGCCGGAAGGCGCCGCGCACCACCTCCATCACCTGGGCCTGCACGTCGCGGGCGCGGCCGCCCTCGGGCAGCCCGGCCAGGTACTCGCTGCCGAGGTTCGAGGTCAGGATGATGATGGTGTTGCGGAAGTCCACCGTCCGCCCCTGGCCATCCGTCAGCCGGCCCTCGTCGAGCACCTGCAACAGCACGTTGAAGACGTCCGGGTGCGCCTTCTCGACCTCGTCGAACAGCACGACCTGGTAGGGCCGGCGCCGCACGGCCTCGGTCAGCACGCCGCCCTCGTCATAGCCGACATAGCCCGGAGGGGCGCCGATCAGGCGGCTGACGCTGTGCTTCTCCATGAACTCGGACATGTCGATCCGGGCCATCGCCTGGTCGTCGTCGAACAGGAACTCGGCCAGCGCCTTGGTCAGCTCGGTCTTGCCGACGCCGGTCGGGCCGAGGAACAGGAACGAGCCCATCGGCCGGCCCGGGTCGGACAGCCCGGCGCGCGAGCGCCTGACGGCGTTCGCGACAGCCGCGACTGCGTCGTCCTGGCCGATGACGCGCTCGTTCAGCTTCTCCTCCATGTGGAGCAGCTTCTCGCGCTCGCCCTCAAGCATCTTGTCGACCGGGATGCCGGTCCAGCGGCTGACGACCGAGGCGACATGCTCGGGCAGCACGGCCTCCTCGACCATGACATCGCTCTCCTCGGCCTCCTCGGCCGCGGTCAGCTGGCGCTCGAGCTCGGGGATGCGGCCATAGGCCAGCTCGCCGGCCTTGGCCAGGTCGCCCTGCCGCTTGGCGATGTCGAGCTGGTTGCGCGCCTCGTCCAGCTGCTCCTTGAGCACGCGGGCGGCGCCCAGCTTGTCCTTCTCGGCCTGCCAGCGCGCGGTCAGCTCGGCCGACTGCTGCTGCAGCTCGCTCAGCTCGTGCTCCAGCTTCTCCAGCCGCTCCTTCGAGGCCTGGTCGGTCTCCTTCTTCAGCGCCTCGGCCTCGATCTGCTTCTGCAGGATCTCGCGGTCGAGCGCGTCGAGTTCCTCGGGCTTCGAGTCGACCTCCATGCGCAGGCGGCTCGCCGCCTCGTCCATCAGGTCGATCGCCTTGTCGGGCAGGAAGCGGTCGGCGATGTAGCGCTGCGAGAGCGTCGCCGCCGCGACCAGCGCGCTGTCGGCGATGCGCACGCCGTGGTGCACCTCGTACTTCTCCTTGATGCCGCGCAGGATCGAGATCGTGTCCTCGACCGTCGGCTCGGAGATGAAGACGGGCTGGAAGCGCCGGGCAAGCGCCGCGTCCTTCTCGACGTGCTTGCGGTACTCGTCCAGCGTCGTCGCGCCGATGCAGTGCAGCTCGCCGCGCGCCAGCGCCGGCTTCAGCAGGTTCGAGGCATCCATCGCGCCCTCGGCCTTGCCGGCGCCGACCAGCGTGTGCATCTCGTCGATGAACAGGATGACGCGGCCGGCAGCCGAGGTCACCTCGTTCAGCACGGCCTTCAGCCGCTCCTCGAACTCGCCGCGGTACTTCGCGCCGGCGATCAGCGCGCCCATGTCCAGCGCCATCAGCTGCTTGTCCTGCAGGCTTTCCGGCACGTCCTTGTTGACGATGCGGATGGCCAGCCCCTCGGCGATGGCGGTCTTGCCGACGCCCGGCTCGCCGATCAGGACGGGGTTGTTCTTGGTGCGGCGGCTGAGGACCTGGATGCAGCGGCGGATTTCCTCGTCGCGGCCGATCACCGGGTCGATCTTGCCGTCGCGCGCCGCCTGGGTCAGGTCGCGGGCGTACTTCTTCAGCGCCTCGTAGCCCTCCTCGGCACTGGCCGTGTCGGCGGTGCGGCCCTTGCGCAGGTCCTCGATCGCGCCGTTCAGCGTCTGCGGGCGGACGCCGGCCGATTCGAGGATCTTCGCCGCCTCGGTGCCCTTCGCCATGGCGACGGCCATCAGCAGCCGCTCGGCCGAGACATAGCTGTCGCCGGCCTTCTCGGCGATGCGCCCGGCCTCGTCCATCAGGCGCGCCAGCGCCGCGTCCATGTAGATCTGCCCGTCGCCGCCGCTGACCTTGGGCTGCTTTGCCAGAGCCGCGTCGACGCCGGTCTTCGCCGCGACCGGATCGCCGCCGGCGGCCTTGATCAGGTTGGTCGACAGCGCCTGCTCGTCGTCCAGCAGCGCCTTCAGCAGGTGCTCGGGCGTCAGCCGCTGGTGGCCGGCGCGCAGCGCGAGCGTCTGGGCCTGCTGCACCATCTCGCGCGCGCGGTCGGTGAATTTCTCCAGGTTCATCCTCGTCTCCTTTTCAGCACGACCGTCCCGCCCCCTTCGGGCCACCGGAGATCGCCTTGTTGTCCGCGCGCCGGCTCGACGACCGGCGCGTCCCGGAGCACCCGTTGCGGCGTGCTCCGGCAGGGATGTGGTGTTTATGCAACGGTTCGGCAAGCGCCTTCATGGGCGTTTCGATGCACCGCGTTCGCGAGGATCGCGGCGTTTGCGGCCGATCGCACGAACCTTGCCCATGCGCATTGACCTGCCTCAAACGGAACGATGCGCGGGTGCGCCCGGGCACGCCCCCGCGCGGCGGCGCGGCGCGCTTGACGCCTGCCGCGGCGCGGCGGATCGTGCGGCATGGACAGACAGGTCAGCGACATCGCCTTCACCGGGGCCGTCAAGTCCGAGCAGTCCCGCCGCGGCTCGCGCGAAGCCTACGAGAGCAAGCTGGCGAAACGCGACTGGAACGACCGCGTCACGCCCGACCTCGGGGCCTGGCTGGCGACGCGCGTCAGCTTCTACATGGCGACCGTCTCGTCCGAGGGGCATCCCTACATCCAGCATCGCGGCGGCCCGCGCGGCTTCCTGAAGGTGCTGGACGAGCGGACGCTCGCCTTTGCCGATTTCGCCGGCAACAGGCAGTATATCTCGCTCGGCAACCTGGCCGGCAACGACCGCGTCCACCTGTTCCTCATGGACTACGCCGCGCAGCAGCGCATCAAGCTGTGGGGCCGCGCGCGCGTCGTCGACGACGACCCGGCGCTCCTCGACCGGTTGGTCGAGCCCGGCTATCGCGGCCGGCCCGAGCGCGTCATCGTCATCGCCGTCGAGGCATGGGATTCGAACTGCCCGCAGCACATCCCGGCGCTCTATGACGAACAGACGGTCCGCCTTGCGACGGACCGCCTGACGCATCGCATCGCCGCGCTGGAGGCCGAGAACGCCGAGCTCAGGTCGTGGCTGGGTGCAGGGCAGCCGGCGTCGCGGGGACCGGGCGAACCGACGGGGACCGGCGGCCCGTCATCCGGATGACGGCGATGAAGACAACGAGAACGACGCCGAACGCGGCGCCGACCTCGGCCAGGCCAAAGCCAGAGTTGTCGCCGGCGACACCGGCGGCCAGGAAGGCGAGCCCGAAGGCCGAGAGCGTGGTGATCAGCATCGCCACGATCTCGGTGGCGGCGAAACGGGTGACCATGCGCGAGCCTTCCCAGTTCGCGACGGCAAAGCGGGCGAACCCGAGCAAGCTGATCGCGACCACCAGAATGGCGGCGCCGTAGATGATTTCCATGATCCTAACTCCACGACCCTGCGGGATCGGCTGCCGAAACAGTCGGTCGCGATCGTATGGGGCGTGGGAAGCCTTGGCGTCGGGCGGCCGGCACACCGGACGGGTCGAGAGACCGGCACGCGCAGTGTGAGATATACTGCGACGCCGCGCGGCCGGCAAGCGGCCGTCCGCCCGCCCACGAGGGCGCGACCGATCAATTGATGTTACGATGGCGCCCCGCTCGCCGGCCAAGGCCTGACCAATTCGGTCGCAACACGCGAGCCTTACGCCTGCTGTGCGGAGCCACCCGTTGGCGGGACGCCCGGTCCGGCCGGTTCACCGCCGGTAGCGCGTCGTCATCATGTAGTTCCGCCCCGGCCCCAGCAGTTGCCAGCGGCTGATCCAGGTGCCGGGCTCGAAGTCGTAGACGATCTCGTAGCGGGCATCGTCCTCGATCGTCAGGGCGATCGGGTCGCGCGTCAGGAAGTCGTGGAAGGGGCGGCCGTCCTCGTACAGCACCTCGACCCGGCCCGGCTCGGGGAAGCGCCAGAGCGAGGTCCGTTCGGTGTGGAAATCCGCGCCCTGAAACCGCATGACGCCTTGCTCGCGGCAGGTGAGGGCATTGGCGTCACTGGCGAATGTCGCCTCTCCCCATACCTCGCCGATGATGCCCTCGGGCACGTTCTCGATGATCCGGACCAGCCGCCAGTCGCCCCGGAAATAGTCCTGCGTTGCACGGATCATGCGGCTCTGCTACCCCGCCGGCCGAACCGAGACAACCGCAGGGCGCCCGCATGATCCCCCGCTATTCCCGGCCCGAGATGGCGGCGATCTGGGCGCCGGAAACCCGGTTTCGCATCTGGTTCGAGATCGAGGCGCACGCGCTCGACGCGATGGCCGATCTCGGCGTCGTGCCGGCCTCGGCTGCCGAGGCGGTCTGGAAGGCCCGCGACGTCGAGTTCGACGTCGCCCGCATCGACGAGATCGAGCGTGAGGTGAAGCACGACGTCATCGCCTTCCTCACCCACCTGGCCGAGCATGTCGGGCCGGAGGCGCGCTTCGTCCACCAGGGGCTGACCTCGTCGGACGTGCTGGACACCTGCCTGTCGGTGCAGCTTGTGCGGGCGTCGGACATCCTGCTGGACGACATCGCGAAGCTGCTGGCCGCGCTGAAGGTCCGCGCGATCGAGCACAAGGACACCCTCTGCATCGGGCGCAGCCACGGCATCCATGCCGAGCCGACGACCTTTGGCCTGAAGCTGGCGCAGGCCCATGCCGAGTTCGCGCGGAACCGCGAGCGCCTGCTGGCGGCGCGGCACGACATCGCGACCTGCGCGATCTCGGGCGCCGTCGGCACCTTCGCCAGCATCGACCCGCGCGTCGAGGCGCATGTCGCGGCGCAGATGGGGCTGGACCCGGAGCCGGTCTCGACGCAGGTTATCCCGCGCGACCGGCACGCCTATTTCTTCGCCGTGCTGGGGGTCGTCGCGTCCTCCGTCGAGCGGCTGGCGACCGAGATCCGGCACCTGCAGCGCACCGAGGTCGGCGAGGCGGAAGAGTATTTCTCGCCGGGCCAGAAGGGCTCGAGCGCCATGCCGCACAAGCGCAACCCGGTGCTGAGCGAGAACCTGACCGGGCTGGCCCGGCTGGTGCGCGCCTATGCCGTCCCGGCGATGGAGAACGTGGCGCTGTGGCACGAGCGCGACATCTCGCACTCGTCGGTCGAGCGCAACATCGGGCCGGACGCGACCGTGACGCTGGACTTCGCGCTGGCCCGGCTGACCGGCATCGTCGAGAAGCTGGTCGTCTACCCCGAGCGGATGCGCGAGAACCTGGAGCGCACGCGCGGGCTCTACCAGTCGGGGCGCGTGCTGCTGGCGCTGACGCAGGCGGGCATCAGCCGCGAGGACGCCTACCGGCTGGTCCAGCGCAACGCGATGCAGGTCTGGCAGCAGGGCGGCGACCTGCTCGAGGCGTTGAAGGCCGACGCCGAGGTGACGGCGGCGCTGGACGACGGGCGGCTCGAGGCGCTGTTCGACATGGAGCATCACACGCAGCACGTCGACACGATCTTCGAGCGGGTCTTCGGCGGCAGCGAGTGAAGCCCGGACGAATAGCATCCCCGGCGGAGGTCGGCGCGGCAGAGGGTGATCCGCGTGACCCGAGGCCGAGCCCCGGCCGTCCGGTCGCGATGACCTCGCCCGCCGTCGGTCTCGCGCTGATGGCGGTGGCCATGCTGCTGCTGCCGGCCGGCGACGCCATCGCCAAGCACCTGACGGCAATCACCGCCTACGGCGCCGGCTTCCTCGCCTGGTCGCGCTTTGTCGTCGGCCTGGCGCTGATTGCGCCGGTGGCCGCCGGCAACGGCCAGCTGCGCGGGCTGGGGGCTGGGTTCCTGCTGCGCCAGGCGCTGCGCGGCGGGCTGGTCGCCTCGGCTATCATGTGCGTCATCAACGCGGTCAAGACGGCGCCGCTGGCCGATGTCTACGGCGCCTTCTTCGTCGGGCCGACAGCGGCGATCGTCATGGCGCGGCTGCTGCTGGGCGAGCGGGTGCGGCTGGCCGAGTGGGTCGCCGTGCTGCTGGGGTTCGCCGGCGTGCTGCTGATCGTGCGGCCGACCGGCGCGCTGACGCCGGGCCTGCTGTGGGCGCTGGGCGCGGGCATGAGCTTTGGCGGGTTTCTGGTCGCGACGCGCTGGGCCGCCGGTTCCGCGCCGCCGCTGGCGCAGCTTGCCGGGCAGCTGTTCTTCGGCTTCGCCTTCCTGGCGCCGCTGGGCATCGGCGACCTGCTGCGGCTGGGCATCGAGGCGCCCGGCTGGCTGCTGGCGATGGCGCTGGCCTCGGGTGCGGCCAACCTGCTGCAGATCCTGGCGGTACGCCATGCCGGCGCGGCGATGCTGGCGCCGGTCGTCTATCTCCAGATCGCCGCCGCGACAGCACTGGGCTGGGCGGTCTTCGGCGACCGGCCGGATGGCTGGACGGCGGCCGGGCTGGCCGTCATCGTGGCCGCGGGGCTTTGCCGGGTGCCATGGCGACGGCGGCGCGGCGCCGCCAGGCGCGCCTGAGCAACGGGCCCTCGCCGCTGGCCGTGCGGCCGCGCCGGCCATATCTTGCAAACCGGGAGGATCCCTGCCATGAACCGACGCCGTGTCATCGCCCTTTTCGCCGCGACTGCCGGATTGGCGATCGTTCCGCTGTCCGCGCGTGCCGCCAGCGCATACGACTTCACCTTCGAGGACATCGACGGCGGCCGGCTCGACCTCTCCGCCTTCGCCGGGCGGCCGGTGCTGATCGTCAACACTGCGTCGCGCTGCGGCTATACCTACCAGTACGACGCGCTGCAGGCGCTCTATGACCGCTATCGCGAGCGCGGCCTCGTGGTCGTGGGCGTGCCCTCCGACGATTTCCGGCAGGAGCTGGCAACCGAGTCGGAGGTCAAGCACTTCTGCGAGGCCAACTTCTCGATCGACTTCCCGATGACGGCGATCACCCATGTCAGCGGGGCCAAGGCGCACTCGTTCTACTCCTGGGCGGCCGGAACGATGGGGCCCGAGGCGGAGCCGCGCTGGAACTTCCACAAGCTGCTGGTCGGGCCCGATGGCCGGATGGTCGCGGCATTCCCGACCCGGACCGAGCCGGACGCGCCGGAAATCCGGCAGGCGATCGAGGCGCTGCTCGGCAGCTGACGGCGGACGGCAGCTCTGCCGCAGCGCTTGCATGCCAAAGCGTTCACGATTAGCTGGCGCCGATCGCGGCCCCGGCCGCCACCGGAGGTTCGCCCATGTCGAAGACCCTGCCCGGCATCCTCGCCATGGCCGCGATCGTCATGGCGTCGAACGTGCTGGTGCAGTTCCGGCTGGGCGACTGGCTGACCTGGGGCGCGCTGAGCTATCCCTTCGCCTTCCTGGTGACGGACCTGACGAACAGGCTGCACGGCCCGGCGGCAGCGCGCCGGGTGGTCGTCGCGGGCTTCGTCGCGGGGCTGGCCTGCTCGGTGGTCGGCACGCAGATCGAGGGCGCGTTCGGGCCGCTGGTGACCTGGCGCATCGCGGCCGGGTCGGGCACCGCCTTTCTCAGCGCGCAGCTGCTGGACATCGCCGTCTTCGACCGGCTGCGGCTGGGGCAGTGGTGGCGCGCGCCGCTGCTGTCGTCGCTGGTGGGCTCGGCGGTCGACACGGCGCTGTTTTTCTCGATCGCCTTCTCGGCGGCGCTGGCCTGGATCGAGCCGACCGTCGATGTCGGCTGGGCGAACCAGGCCGTGCCGCTGCTGGGCGCCGGGCCGGCGGTGCCGCTGTGGGTCAGCCTGGGCGCCGCCGACTTCCTGGTGAAGATCGCGCTGGCGATGATCGCGCTGGTGCCGTTCCGCGTGCTGGTCGGCCGGCTGGCGGCGCCGCGCGCCTGAAAGCCGCCCGACCCCGCCTCGTGTGGGCAGCCCTCAGCGCGTCTCCTCGACGTCCTGCATGATCTGCGTCTTGGCCTCGGCCAGCAGGCCGTCCATCTGCTGGCGCAATTCCTGCTCGGTCACCGCGACCTTCTTGGCCTGCAGATCGGCCCAGACCTTCTCGAACACGTCGTTGTCGCCCTTCTCCTTGAAGTCGGCGGTGACGACCTGCTGCGCATAGGCACGCGCCTCGTCGGGGTCGGTAATCCCCATGCGCCCGGCAGCCCAAAGGCCCAGCAGCCGGTTGCGGCGGGCCTGGGCCTTGAACTGCATTTCCTCGTCATGGGCGAACTTGCGCTCGAACCCCTTCTCGCGGTCCTCGAATGTCGACATGGCGTGCTGCGCTCCGGTTGTTCCCGCCTTCCCTGACACGAAATTTAGAAAGATCGCAAGCGCACGCAATGCGGCGTCGGCGCATGTTCCCGCGAGGGTTCGCTGTGCGAGGGCGGATCTCCGTCCGGTGGCAACCCTTGGCAATCATCTGCGCAGCCCATATAGCTGGGCGGAAAGCGGCGGGTGCGTCCCGCGCTGCTATTGCGGAGAACGCCGATGGCGCGGCGCAGGCTCGTCTACGAGGGCAAGGCAAAAATTCTCTACGAGGGTCCCGAGCCCGGAACCCTGATCCAGCATTTCAAGGACGACGCGACGGCCTTCAACGCCCAGAAGAAGGACGTGATCGACGGCAAGGGCGTGCTGAATAACCGCATCTCCGAGCACATCATGATAGCGCTGACGGCGATCGGCGTGCCGAACCACTTCATCAAGCGCCTGAACATGCGCGAGCAGCTTATCCGCGCGGTCGAGATCATTCCGCTGGAGATCGTGGTGCGCAATGTCGCCGCCGGCTCGCTGTCCAAGCGGCTGGGCATCGACGAGGGCACGGCGCTGCCGCGGCCGATCATCGAGTTCTACCTGAAGGACGACGCGCTGGAAGACCCGATGGTCACGGAAGAGCACATCATCGCCTTCAACTGGGCCGGCCAGCAGGACATCGACGACATCATCGCGCTGGCGCTGCGCGTGAACGATTTCCTCAGCGGCCTTTTCATGGGCGTGGGCATCAAGCTGGTCGACTTCAAGATCGAGTGCGGCCGGATCTGGGAGGGCGACTACCAGCGCGTGATCGTCGCCGACGAGATCAGCCCCGATTCCTGCCGCTTATGGGATACCAAGACCGGCCAGAAGCTGGACAAGGACGTCTTCCGGCGCGACCTTGGCAGCCTGGCGGACGCCTATACCGAGGTCGCCCGGCGCCTCGGCATCCTGCCCGAGGGCGGGCGGGCGCGCTCCGGCCCCAAGCTGGTGCACTGACGCCGGTGGACCGGCCGGCCTCGCGCGGGTAGGCTGCGGGAGACTGCAGCGGCGCGCGAGGGGGCGATGCCGGCGACACGTCCCGCACGTCCCATCCCGAGCTTCATGATGGGCTTTCCGGCGCTTGTCATGGTGCTGGCGCTCGGCTTCGGGCTCCCGCTTGCCTGGCAGGCGCGCGACTTCGTCCGCGCCAGCGAGGTCGTGCCGGCCGAGGTCACGGCCGTCCGCTCGACCTTCGACTGCTCCAGCAACTCGACGGTGCCGAGCGGCTCCGGCACCCGCTGGCGCGAGCGGAACACCTGCAGCGAGGTCTTCTACCCGACCGTGCGCTACCGCACGATCACCGGCGTCGCCTACGAGAACGAGGTGATGGGGTTCCTCAACGGCTTCGACGCCGCCGTCGGTGACCGGATCGACGTGCGCTATCGCCGGGACGACCCTGAGTTGGTGCAGGTCGACCGCTGGGCGACCATCTGGGGCATCCCGCTCGGCCTGCTGGCGGTCGGCACGGCCTTCGGCGCGTTCTTCTTCTGGCTGCGGAGCGTGAACGCCCGGGCGGCGCGCTCCGGTGCGGTCGAGACGGTGATGCAGGCCGAGCCCCTGCCGCTCTGGGTGGTCGCCACGACCCTGATCGCGCCGTTCGGGCTGACCTACATGACGGGCGTGCTGGCCTCGGGCACCTTCGAGTTCTGGCGCAACAGCGAACCTGCCGAGGCCGTGATCGTCGCGCCGATGCAGTCGTCGACCGACCCGCCGGTGCTGCGCTTCGCCGACCGGCGGGGCAACGAGATCGAGGGAGAGCCCGAGACCGTGCCCTTCGAGATGCTGAACGTTCCGGGCCGTGCCGTGCCGGTGCTCTACCGGACCGACGACCCCCACGTCTTCCGCGCGGCGCCCGGCGCGATGTCGATCTGGTGGCCGACGATCACGGTGGGCATCTTCGCAGGCGTGTTCGGCGTGGCGCTGGTCGGGGCGCTGGTTTTCATGTCGCGCGGATAGCCGGCGGCGTGAACTGGACGCGGCAGCTCGACGGCTATTGCGAGCGGGCCGGCCCGGATTTCTGGGCCGAGCCGCTGAACGCATCGACGAACGCCGCCTTCCTGATCGCCGCGCTGGTCGCGCTGGTGCTGGCGTGGCGGGCGGCGCGCCTGGACGGGCCGGTCATCTGCCTGATCGGCGTGCTGGCGGCGATCGGCGCGGGCTCGTTCCTGTTCCACACCTTCGCAACCGCCTGGGCGGCGCTGGCCGATACGGGGCCGATCGCACTCTTCATCCTCGGCTATTTCACCGTAGCGATGAACCGCTTTGCCAGTGTCCGGTGGAGTCATGCGGTGTTGCTGACGCTGGGCTTCCTGGGTGCAATGGCGGCGCTGTCGTGGGTGTTACGGATTACGGCGGGCGGGCTTCTGCACGGGTCGCAGGGCTATGTGCCGGCGCTCGTCGCGGTGCTCGGCGTCGGGCTGTGGCTGCGCGGGCGGCGGCACGCGGCCGGGGCGTGGCTGCTGGCGGCGGCGGGGGTGTTCGCCGTCTCGCTGGCGGCGCGGACGCTGGACCTGCCGCTCTGCGGGGCTTGGCCCGCCGGCACCCATTTCCTGTGGCACGTCCTCAACGCCTTCGTGCTGGGAACGCTGATCGTGGCCGTGGTTCGGCACGGCGGCTTGCCGGGCGCCGGCGCATCGCATAACTAGTGCGAAACTCCGGAGGCCCCATGCACGCGCGCGTCCACGTCACCTTGCGCCCCAGTGTCCTCGATCCGCAGGGCGAGGCGATCAGGCACGCTCTGTCGGCGATGGGCTTCGACGGCGTCGAGGGCGTCCGCCAGGGCAAGGTCATCGACCTCGATCTGGCCGAGACCGACGCGGAAGCGGCGAAGGCGCGGGTCGCCGAGATGTGCGAGAAGCTGCTCGCGAACACCGTCATCGAGGACTACCGGATCGAAATTTCCTGACGTGCTCGGGGTCAAGCCATGAAGACGGCCGTTATCGTCTATCCCGGATCGAACTGCGACCGGGACATCGCCGTTGCGCTGGGCGCGGCCGCCGGAGAGCCGGCGGCGATGGTCTGGCACAAGGAAACCGCGCTGCCGGCGGGCATCGACGCGGTGGCGATCCCGGGCGGGTTCTCCTTCGGCGACTACCTGCGCTGCGGCGCCATCGCGGCGCGGGCGCCGATCATGCGGGCGGTGGCCGAGTTCGCGCAGCGGGGCGGAATCGTGCTGGGCATCTGCAACGGCTTTCAGGTGCTGATCGAGGCCGGGCTGCTGCCGGGCGCGCTCATAAGGAACGCCGGGCTGAAATTCGTCTGCCGCGACGTGCACCTGCGCGTCGAGACCTCGGACAGTCCGTTCACCAACGCCTACAATGCCGGGACAGTGATCCGGGTGCCGGTAGCGCACCACGACGGCAACTACATCGCCGACGAGCGGACGCTGGCTGCGCTGCGCGACGGTAACCGGATCGCCTTCCGCTATTGCCGGCCAGACGGGACGGCGGGCGACAACCCGAACGGCTCGACCGACGACATCGCCGGGGTGCTGAGCGCCAACCGGCGCGTGCTGGGCATGATGCCGCACCCCGAGCGGCTGGCCGACGCCGCGCTGGGCGGCACGGACGGGCAGGGCGTGTTCCGCAGCCTGGCCTCAGCGCTGGAGACGGCGTGAACGCCTGATCCGGCACTCCGGCCGGGTGGAGCCCGATCCTGCACTGCTGAGCGCGCCCCGTAGACGGAGCCGACGCCCCAGATGCCGGAGCCCGCGCGGTTCAAGCCGTGGCCGCGTCCTGCGCGCGATCCGGATCGCCGAGGCCCAGCCGCTCGCGCAGCACCGTCTCGGCCTCTGCCCAGTCCCGGACCTGGCAGGTCGCGGCGGCGCAGTCGGGCGACAGGCGGCGTACGGTCTCGGCGCCGGCGAAATGCAGGCGGATAACGTCGGGCGCGTAGTTCGCCACGCTCTCGATCTGGCGCACCGAATCGTCCACGAAGGCGGTCGGAGCGCCGGCAGCCTCGGCCAGCCACGCCATCGCGCGACCCTTGCCGCCGGTGTTGACGACGACCGGCCACGGAATGCCGTGCCCGGCCATGTTCTGCCGCCGCGCCTCTCCGGCGATCTCGGGGACATTGGTAAGGATGACGATCTGCGCGTCGCCCGCCAGGCTGTGCAGCGCCTGCGATGCGCCGGGCATCAGCTGCTGGTGCAGGCATTCCTCGCGGAAGAAGCGGAAGATGATCTCGAGACACTCGTTGAACGGCAGCGGCTCGTCCGAGCCGGTGCGGAACATCGAGCCTTCCAGCTCGTAGCTCTCGAGGCGAAGGTCGTAGCCGATGCCCTGCATGAAGCGGTCGAGGTGCTCGACGTAGATGGCAAGGCAGTCGTCGACGTCGACGACGACCAGCGGGCGCCCGCGCTCGATCTCCAGCGTCCGAAGCTGGGCCATCGTCGCCGGTGCGACGCCATGATCCGCGGGCTTGTCGTTCATCTCAGGTCCAGTGCGGCAGCTCGCCGCCCGGCAGGGCGGCACGGGCGCGAAGCGGGCGGTCAGGCGAGACGCCGGCATCCTGCGCGAAGGCCATCAGCGTCGCCTCGTCGGAGAGCAGGAAGTCCAGCACGAAGCCCAGGAACTCGGGGTCGCCGGCGCGACTGCGCAGCTCGTCCGGGCTGGCGCCGGCGGCGTCGAGGAAGCGGCCGGCGAGCTCTTGCTGGCCGGCAATCCAGCCCAGCGCCGCGAGGCCGGTCAGCTCGGCAGCCTCGCGCGGCAGCGGGATCGAACGACTGTCGGTATTCAGGACTCATCTCCCGTCGCTGGGCGTCGCCGGATGGGGCGCAAACACCTTCCCTTAACCCTTCTCACGAAAACTCGCGGTGTCAAAACAACACGTGAGCATCGGGCGCCCGCCGCGTCGGGATACCGCCGCCATTCCGGCGGGTTGTCGGGTGCCGCAGACAGGGGGCCGATTGTCTGGCATTGCGATTCCCTCGCCTATCATGCGCCTGTCCGTCAGCCGCGTTCCCGCACCCCGCAGCCGGCGGGGGAGGGCCTGATGCCCGGTCGGGTCCTGGTCGTCGAGGACAGCGCGGTGAACCGCAAGCTGATCCGGCTGCGGCTGTCCGCTGCCTATTACGACGTGATCGAGGCGAAGGACGGCGAGGCGGCGCTCGAGCTGGCGAATACCGAGCACCCCGATCTGGTGCTGCTGGACGTGATGATGCCGGGCATCGATGGCTACGAGGTCTGCCGCCGGCTCAAGAACGACAGCGCGACGGCGTACATCCCGGTCGTCATGCTCACCGCGCTGGACGGTCGCGAGGACCGGGTGCGCGGACTCGAGATCGGCGCGGACGATTTTCTCACCAAGCCGTTCGACGACCTGGCGTTGCTCAGCCGCGTCGCCTCGCTGACGCGCATGAAGATGATGGTCGACGAGCTCGCGCTGCGCGGCGAGACGGCGGGCGGCATCGGCCTCTCGCCGATCGGAGAGGTCGCCGGCACGATGATCTTCCCCGACAGCCGTGTGCTGATCGTCAGCGACGGTCGCGAGGGCGACGAGCGGGAGGCGTGCCGGGCGGCTGGGCGAGGCGTTGACGCGCGCGATCGGCTGCATGGTCGAGAGCCGCACGCCACAGGGCGACGCCAGGGCGCTGATCGGCGGCACGCCCTTCGACGCCGTGCTGTTCGACAGCGAGCTGGCCGGCGCCGATCCGCTGCGATTGGGCTCGCTGGTGCGCGCGCGGCCCGAGACCCGGCAGGCGGCGACCCTGCTGGTCGTCCCGCGGGGCGATGCAGACCTTGCCGCCAAGGCGCTGGAGATCGGCTTCAACGACTACATTTCCAGCCCCGTAGACCCGGTCGAGCTGGTCGCCAGGGTGCGGCTGCAGTTGCGGCGCAAGCGCTATTCGGACCGGCTGCGCGAGACGGTGCGGACCAGCATGGTGCATGCCGTCACCGATCCGCTGACCGGCCTCTACAACCGGCGCTATGCCAACGCGCACCTGGACGCCATCCTCGACCGCAGCCGCCAGCGGGGCGACGAACTGACGATCATGATGCTGGATCTCGACCGGTTCAAGTCGATCAACGACCGCTACGGTCATGCCGCGGGGGACATGGTGTTGCGCGAGTTCTCGAGGCGGCTGCAGGCAAATGTCCGCGGCGTCGACCTGGTGGCGCGGATGGGCGGCGAGGAGTTCATGGTCATCATGCCGGAGGCTGGCCCGCATTCGGCGGCCGAGATCGCCGAGCGCATCAGGTCGGCCACGGCCGAGCCGCCCTTCGCGGTCGGCGAGAAGGGCGAGACCCGGCCGGTCACCGTCTCGATCGGCTATGCCGTCCTGAGGCAGCGCGAGAGCGTGCTGGAGCTGATCAAGCGTGCGGACGAGGCGCTGTACGCCTCCAAGAACGCCGGACGAAACAGGGTGACGCTGGGCGACGCCGCCTGACGTCCGCGGTCAGGGAAGGCGGGGTTGCGGCCCGGGCACGGGAATGACTCCTGCCCGCTGACGCGTGGAGAGCGTCGCCACCTCGGCGCCGTCGCGCGCCGGCACGATCCGGTAGGCGGCCTCGACCAGGCACTCGACGGCGAAGGCGATGAAGCCGAAGGCGAGAAGGCCCAGCAGCAGCCGACCGAACACCGCCTTGCGGACGGCGGCGAACGCCTCGGCGATGCCGCCGGCGTGCGACGGGTCGAGCGTCCAGCCCGCCCAGACGAGGAAGCAGCCGAGAATGACGATCACGACGCCATAGGCCGTCCAGCCGAACTTGCAGACAGGGGCCAGCCGCTCGACGACAGGGGTGTCGCGCAGGCGCTCCTTGTACTTCTCGGCGAATGCCTTGTAGCCGTACCAGATGCCGGCCGCGATGAACCCCAGGCCGATGGCGACGACGATCCAGCCGCCGGCGGGGAGGCCCAGCACCCAGGCGGTCCAGCGCTCGCGGCTGTCGCCGTCGCCGCTGCTGTAGCCCGTGTAGGCCAGATGCGCGACGAAAATGCCGATCAGGGCGTAGAGCAGCCCCGTTGCGGCGAAGTCGAGCCGGGCGAAGATGCCCTTCGCGTCGCTTCCGCGGCAGTCGAGGTCCATCGACGCCGCCAGCATCCCCCAGGCGGCGAAGCCGAAGGCGCCACCGGAGATCACCCAGAGCAGGGGCGTGCCGAACTCCTGGCGCGTCAGGCCTTCGAGCGCCTCCTCGGCGCCCTCCGCATAGCCGCCGAGCCAGGCGGCGCGCAGCGCCAGATAGCCGATCAGGCCGTAGACGAGCGCGCGGGCCAGGTACCCGGCCCGCATCGCGGGCACGACCCAGGCCGGTGCAGGATATGTCATCGACCCCTCCCGTAGGCTGCGTCACAGGACAAGCGTCGGGCGTTCCGGTTTCGCCCCGCCCCGCGTCGCCCGCAGGAAGATGTGGCGACTGGCGCGCTCGGCAAGGTCGGTGTCAGCTTCGCGCCCGCTGCCGGGCCGCGCCCATACGGGCTCGGGTGGCCAGGGTGGTAACGTCGGCACCGGCGCGCGCCGGAACGACCCGATAGACGGCCTCGATGAAGTTCTCGATGGCGAAGCCGATCACGCCGAGGCCGAGCACGCCCAGCAGCACTCGCCCGAATGCCGCCTGACGGACGGTCGCGAAGGCCTGGTCCAGGCCGCCCGCCTCGGACGGGTCCGAGGTCCATCCGGCCCAGAGCAGGAAGCCGCCGATCATGGCAATGACGAGACCATAGGCGACGAAGCCGAGCTTGCAGAGCGGGTCGAGGCGTTCCACGGTCTCGGTCCAGCGCAAGTGCTCCTTGTACTTCTCGGCGACGCCCTTGTAGGCGTAGTAGATGCCGGCGCCGATGACCACGAGGCCGATGGCCATGACGATCCAGCGGCCGAAGGGTTGAGAGAGCAGCCAGGCGGTCCAGTCCTCCTGGCTCTGGCTGTCGTCGGTGCCGCCGCCGCTGCCCATCACGAGCTGTATGACGTAGATGCCCAGTGCTGCGTGGATCACGGCGGTCGCCAGCATCCCGAGGCGCGCGACGATGCCCTTTGCCTCCGTTCCGTGGCGCTCGAGGTCCATCCAGGCGGCGATCACCCGCCAGGCGGCGTAGCAGAAGAAGCCGATGCCGATGACCCAGAGCAGCGCCATGCCCCATGTCTTGCCGGTCAGGCTGGACAGCGCGCCCTTGGTGCCTTCGGCCTGTCCGCCATGCCAGGCAGCAAGCATCGCCAGCGCGCCGACCAGAATGTAGACAATGCCGCGCGCGGTGTAGCCGGCGCGCATGACGGGCACGACCCAGGCAGGGGCACGATCGGGCATCCGGTTTCTCCCGGTCAGAAATCAGGGAACGCGGGTGGCGCGCAGCACGAACGCGCTGACACCGGGAATGACGCACGAGGGAGTGCTGCGGTTCCGACGGGAAACGCGGCTGGCGCTGAGAGAGCGCCGTTAGGACCGGGCCACTGAGCTTGCCGGGGATCGGGGTTCACGCGCGCTGCAATGATCAAACATACGAAAATATTGGTAGATTCGAACCCGCCGGCATAAGGGCGGCTTTCCTGGGCACGGGTTGGGGATCGGGTCCCGGTGGCGCGGGTGGACCGGGCGAGCAGGGGCGCGAAGTCATGTCGTCCTGCTTCAATGAACGTCGGCGGTGGTCGCCGGGATTCTCCCTGCTTCGCGCGACGGCCGCTGTTAGGTGAGCGCGCCGTCGCTTTCTCGGGCATGCCGAGCGTCGCCAAGGAGATTGCCGAATTCGTGGCCGAACGGATCGGCCTTCGTGCGCGAGCCGGATGATGCACGCCCGACGCCAGAACGGTGGCGCACCCTAACCGGCTGCGCCGCCCGATCTGTCATCAGCGAGAGAAATTGGAGCGGGCGATGAGATTCGAACTCACGACCCTTACCTTGGCAAGGTAATGCTCTACCCCTGAGCTACGCCCGCGTCCGTGGGGTGGGCGGTGTATTGCAGATTCTCCGCCGCCCTGCAAGTGCTCCGTTGCTGTCGCCAATCGGTTCGTAAGATATTGAGGGAAGGGAAAAATTCGCCACGCGCCCGGTTTCCCGTTCGTGCTGGCTGTCTGCCGGCTGGCGTCGCGAGCAGGGCCCTCCGGCGATCGTGCGACGGTTCGGCTTTTCGCGCGCCCGACGTGATCGAGGTGCGCGAGCGGGTCGGCGCGGACGGACAGCTTCCCGTAGGCGATCCGCGCCGATCAAGGCAGCGAGTTCGTGTCGCGCGACCTCGATTTCCGGGCCTGCAGGCGAACCGTCACACTCGACTTCTCCCGGCCTGGGAAGCCCACGGACAATGCCTTCATCGAGAGCCTGAAGGGCAAGTTCAGGGCGGAGTGCATGAACGTCCGTCGCCATTGTCGCTCGGGCCAATGGCGCTCCCAATGGTGACCCCGACAGCCTCGACGACGCCGTCCGGAAATGCGAGGCTTGCCCTGGAGACGAAAATGAGGTTCGCCCGACCGGCGCGATCGGCAACACCCCCCCGACGAGCTCACGGATCGGTCAGCGGCTCATGCCCCGCGCCGACCGAGGAACGCTGGAAAATGCCCGGCCGGGTGGCCCAACGACGGGCAGCAACCCACTGCTTGGTTTGCCCGCGTAACAGGGGACGAGCGACGGGGGGCACGCCATATGAGCGACGGCACAACGGGGGCGGGATAAAGGCCGAGAGGGCCTGACGAGATCACGGACGACCTCTTAACAGATAGTGTCAATTTCTTTACACAATTTCCTCATAGTGAACAATTCGGGATGGGGCGGTAACTGCGGATCGTGGAGAAGGCGAAGGAAGTGTCGAGTGGCGCATACGGCGCGGTGTCGTCCGGCCACCCGACGGCTGCGGAGATCGCCCGTGACGTGCTCGAGGCGGGGGGGAACGCCGTCGACGCCGGTGTTGCCGCCTCGATCGCGCTCACGGTCCTCAAGTCCGAGCAGGTGCAGCTCGGGGGCGTGGCCGTCATGCTGATCTACGCTGCGGCCGAGGATCGGACTCATGTCGTGGAGGGGGCGGGACGCTGGCCAGCGGCGACCGATCCGTGCGTTTTCGAGACCAGGTATCGGGGGCGCGTGCCGCGGGGGATTCTCCGCTCGGTCGTGCCGGCCGCGCCGGACGCCTGGATCGCTGCCCTGTCGCGCTTCGGAACCAAGCGCTTCGCAGAGCTGGCCGAGCCGGCGCGTCGGCTCGCTGAAGTCGGCTTTCCGGCGCACGCGGACCTCGCCGCCTGTTCAGCGCAGTTCGCACGGGCCTTCTCTCGATACCCCGAGAACGCCGGGATCTGGCTGTCGAACGGGGAGCCGATCCGGGAAGGCGCCGCCTTCCGCCAGCCAGGGCTCGCTCGTGCGCTGGATACCTTGATCGAAGCGGATCGGGCGGGCTGCGCGGCAGGCGGGCGGGAGGCGGGGCTGCAGGCGGTGCGGTCCGAATTTTACCGGGGGAGCCTTGCGCGACGGATGATCGACCACGTCAGCTCCGAGGGGGGCTGGCTGTCTCTCGAAGATCTGGCGGCCCACGTGACGCCCGTCGTCGAGGCAACGCGTGCGCGGCTTTCGTGTGGAGAGCTGTATCTCTGCGGCCCGTGGAGCCAGGGACCGGCTCTCGCCCAGGCGCTCCAGATCGTCGGGTATGCCGTCGCCGACGGGCGCGCCGGGAGCGAAGCCGATTTTCTGCATACGCTCCTGGAGGCGATGAAGCTGGCATTGGCGGACCGGGAGGCGTTCTACGGCGATCCCGATTTCGTCGACTGCAACGTCGATGCCCTCCTGTCGCCGGAGCACGCCCGGGAGCGGGCCCGCCTGATCGATCCGGAACGGGCGATGCCAGGGCTGCCGGAGGCCGCGGAGCCGCCAGTGGCAATCAGTCGGCCGCCGTCACATCGCTTTTCCACTCCCGACACCTCCTACGCCCTTGTCTGCGACCGACACGGCAATCTTTTCGCCTGCACGCCGAGCGATGCATCGCACGAAGCGCCTGCCGTCCCGGGCCTTGGCTTCGTCATCTCGACCCGGGGCGGGCAGAGCCACGCCGCGCACGAGCATCCTGCCTGCGTCGCCCCGGGAAAGCGTCCACGGGTCACTGCCTGTCCCTTCGCCTTCCGTTCCGCGGCCGGCGACTGGATCATCGGCGGGGGGCCGGGCGCCGACCTGCAGCTGCAGGCGGCCGTCCAGGTTCTGGCTCGGCATCTGTTCCGGGGCGAAACCCTTGAGCGGGCGCTCGCGGCGCCTCGGGTCTTCACGCAAAGCGTGCCGGGATCGAACGACCCGCACTACTGCTTTCCGGGCCAGATCCTGGTCGAGGAGGAGGCGGAGCAGGCCATCGTGGATGAGCTGTCCTGCAGAGGGCACAACGCCGTGCGGGGGCCGACGCAGGGCATCGCGCGACCGTCGCTCGGCCTTGTCGACACCCGGCGCGGCCGGTCGCCACAGGCATACGGCGATCCGAGGCGGCCGGGGGGCACCTTCGCCGGGCGCCTTTCGGGCCGGAGCGCCGCGCAGTGACCGTGGTCGGGAGAGTCGACGGTCTGGAAGCGAGCGTCATCGACTCGATCATCGGCATCGACGCGGCCGAATGGGACGACTGCAACCCCGGTGGCAACCCGCTTGTGGAGCATCGGCACATCGTCATCCTCGAAGCGTCCGCCGGCTCGGCTTCGGCGTCCGGGTCCTCGCCGCATCACCTCGTCCTCCGCGATGGAAGCGGCAGGGTGGTGGGGGTCGCGCCCTGCTATCTGAAGACCGATTCCCATCACGAGCTCGGCTGGGATCTCGGCCTGCCGCTCGCCCACGCACGGGCCGTCGGGCCGTACTATCCGAAGCTGCAGGTCGAGGTGCCGCGGCTGCCTTCGCTCGGTCCGAGGCTCATGGTGCGGCGGGGCGAGGACGGCGCCCGGGTCCGGGCTGCGCTTCTCACGGGCCTCCGCCGGGAGGCGGAGCGGCTGGAGGCGTCCTCGGTCCAGATCGCCTTCATGACCGACGAGGATCACGCCGCCGCCACCGCAGCCGGATTCGCCTGTGGCGCGGACAATACCTTCTTCTGGCGCAGCCGCGGAGAGGCCGGCTTCGATGACTTCGTCGCCGCGATGCGCGCAAAGTCGCGATACAACCTGAGGAAGGATCGGGAGAGCGTGGCCGCGCTCGGACTGGAGTTCGAGTGGCTGACGGGAAGCAGCATCGACCCCGGCCTGGTCCCGAGGTTCCTCGACTTCTACCTCGCGACCTACAAGCGCTACGGCGCCAGGCCGACGCTCGATCGCGCGTATTTCGAGTCGCTCTTCCGGGAAATGCCGGGCGCCATCGAGCTTCTGGTCGCAAAGCGGGGAGGGGAGTGGGTTGCGGGTCTGCTGAGTCTCGCCTCTCCCAGCATCGTGTGCGTCCAGCACTGGGGCCAGTCCGAAAACAATCAGCGTCTTCTTTTCGAGATGTTCTACCTGCAGATCGAGCGCAACATAGAGGTGGGCCGGCCCGAAGCGGATTTCGGCTTCAGAGGGCTGCACAAGGTCTATCGCGGGATCGAGATGGTGCCGGCCCCCTACGCTCTCTGGTTCAGAAGCGCACCGTTCCAGGCGATCGCAGAGGGGTCCTGCGCGCGCCGCCGCCAAGCAGCAGCGACTGAGCGCACTGGCGCAAACGCGAAGCTGCCCTTCGCGGACCGCCGCGCGACGGTCGAGCTCGCGCGGTGAAGAGGGTCGACCGGGTGCCACTCCTTCCGCGGACGCTGTTCCGGATTGCTAGCGCCGGGTCCGGCGGCACGATCGTCTTCTTTCCCGACTTCGGCGGGAGCGTGTTCTACGCGCGGCCGCTGGTGGCACATCTGAGCGGGGTGGCGACCTGCATCGGGACGAAGCTCGACCGCGATCTCGTTACCCGGACCGGCGCATTCGATCTGACCGAGCTCTGCGCGCGCTTTGCTGCAGACATTCACGCAGCCGACCTGCCACGGCCGATCCATCTTGCCGGGTTCTCCTTCGCGGGCCTGCTCGCCTTCGAGACCGCACGCCAGCTCGCGGCCGGTGGCGCGGCGCCCGAGACGGTATGGCTGTTCGACAGCACAGCGTTTCACAAGATCCGCCGTCCGCTCTGGACGTATCTCTCGCCCCACGAGATCGCCTATGCAATTAGGTTCGCGGTAAGGAACCGCCGCCGCATCCTCGGCGGGCAGCCCGCCCCGGACATTCTCCATCGCTACGGGCAGATACGGATGAACCTGTCCCGCCACCCCGAGGGACACCGTCAGATCATCCGGATGCTGTACAATGCCCTCGGCCCCTTCCGTCTGACCCCGTGGAAGGACGGCCGCGTGATCCTGATCCGGGCCGCAGACCGGAATGGTGCTCGCGGCGTGCCCGACGACCTCGGTTGGCGTCTGGTCGCTCCCGCATGCGAGGTCCGGACAGTCGAGACAGATCACCTCGGGCTCTTGCGCGATCCCGCCTGCGTGGCGGCGATCGCCGCGATGATGTCGGCGGCGTTCGCCACGGTCAGGGAAGGCAGCGATGCAATCTGATGTCTCGTCGCCGGGCGCGACTGCCCATGACCGCCTAAGTGCCGGGATCGACACGGTCCTGAATGAAAACGGCGCGGCGCCGCTGGCGGTGCTCGCCGAGGGCATCCTCACGCGGGCTGACGCGCTTCGCGAGAGCAACGGGCTGATCGGCCGGTTCAGCGCCGCGGGTCTGTGTGCCGGCGACCGGATCGCCCTGTTCTGTCGCGACGACCGGACGCTGATCCTCCACGTGATCGCCGCGCTGCGAGCGGGAGTTTGCTTCGTCGTTGGCGATCCTGATTCGACGGACTCCGAGGTTCGCGAGCTCATAACCACATGCCGGCCGGCCGCCGTGTTCGCCGACAGGCATGTCCCCGAGCCCGATCTTCCGGGCGGCGCGCGGTGGCATGGCTTCGACGACGGCGCGGCAATTCGACCGGTGGCGGACCGCCTCGAGGGGCGGCCCGATCTCGCGATGATGATCTTCACCTCGGGCACGACCTCGACGGCAAAGGCGGTCGCGCTGAGCTACGGCAATCTCCTCGCCCAACTTGATATCTTCGCCGATGTCTACGGCTTTTGCCGAGAAACGCGGCTTCTCAACCTGCTACCGCTTCACCACACCGACGGGCTGACGCGCGGGCCCGTCGCGGCGTTGTGGTTCGGCGGAGTACTCGTGAGGCCGTTCCGGTTCTCGGTCCAGAAGGTGCCGGCGCTGCTGGAAATGATCGCGCCCGAGCGGATCACCCATCTCGTCGCGGTGCCGGCGCTTCTGCGAATCTTGCTGCGCGCCGGCCGGGACAGACCGGCCGCCTTCCGCACGGTGGAGTTCCGTTTCGTCGTCAGCAGCGCCGACGTTCTCGACGCCGCGCTATGGACTTGTTTCGAGAGCCGGTTCGGGATCCCGGTCGTCAATGCCTACGGGTTGAGCGAAGTGGTCTGCGACGCTCTGTTCGCCGGTCCGTCGGCAGAGGATCGGGTTCCCGGCACCATCGGGCGCCCCGTCGGCGTGACAGCCTCGGTCGTCGACGCGCAGGGGGAGCGGGTGCCTGCGGGCGAGGTCGGCGAGCTCGTTCTGGCCGGCCCGACCGTGATGCGGGGTTATTTCGAGGCACCGGAGCTGACGGACGAGGCTCTGCGCGACGGCGCGCTTCGTACCGGTGACCTGGTGCGGATCCGCCCGGACGGGCTCTTCGAGTTCATCGGGCGGCGCAAGACCGCGATCGTATCGAGCGGGGTCACCATCCATCCGGAAGGCACGACGGCCGTCCTGGCGCAGATGCCCGGTGTTCTGGAGGCCCATGCCTTCGGCCTGTCCGACCCCGATCGTGGCGAGCGCCTGGTTGCCGCCGTCGTGCCGGTCCCCGGTAGCGGGATCGGGATCGCCGAGGTCCGGGCATTCTGCGGCGAGCGGATCTCGGCCGAGCGGATGCCGCACGAGATCCGGCTGCTCGACGTCCTGCCGCGCTCTGCGGCGGGCAAGGTCCTGGTTTCCGAGCTCGCCGGATCCGTGCAACCCCGTGCGTCCGGTCCCACCGAGCGGCCCCTCACCGTATATGACGTCGCCGCACGCTGCCTGGACCTGCCGGTGGAATCGCTCGACGCCGCGTCCTCGCCCTTCAACACGCCCGGCTGGGACTCGTTCGCGCACATGTCGCTGATCACCGAAATCGAGGAGGTGTTCGAGATCGTCTTCTCGCCGCAGGAAATCGCCGAGTTCGGCTGCCTCGGCGACGCGGAGGCGATTATCTCGGCGACGCATGGCGGCTGAGCGCGGGTGATCCTGCCCGCCCTGGAGAGCGACTGGCTCTTTTTCCGGCCCCCCAGGCGCCCCCAGATCCGCAACGCCAATCACGATTGTGGTCAGCCGATCGCTAAGGCGACATGCTCACACCGGGTTCTCGGCTCCTGTCTTCTCGCACATCATCGCGAAGATCGTCACAGAGAGGAGACCGGAGCATCTGAACGATGTCGGCCGGATGCTCGGCGACAAGCGGATGAACACCACCGAGCAGTGCGATCTTGGGACGCAAGGCCCCGCGACGGCACGACGGATCGAAGCGCATGACCGCTCTAGGCGACGGACCCCACGACAATGGCGCCGGTCCGGTCGCGCGGGGCCGGCGGCGAAAGTGCCCCGTCTTCCTGCGTCAGGACCATGCGCATCCGGGCTTCCGCGTGCGCGGCCGCGGCCACCAGGCGCTTCGTGGACTTTGTCGTGCGACCGATCGCGGCATAGCCTGGCGCGGGTGAGACGGCGCGGACGCGCACGCCGTCGATCTCGGTATCCTCGCCGGTGCAAAGCTGCGCGTAGAGGCTGCAGTAGTCTAGCGCCTTCGACACCAGCAGGCCGCCGACATGGGCGCCGAAGGCGCGATTCAGCATCCGCTCGCCCAGCGCCCGGTCGGTCCACGGAAGTCGCCTGACCCCGGGTGCGTCAGGCGAGCGCGTCAGGATGGCGAGGATATGCGTGGCGCCGCGCGCGATCGCGAGCCGGATCGGCAGCGGCGAGGCCAGCCCGCCATCCATCAGCCGACGGCCGTCCAGCAGCACCGGGGGGCCGGCGAGCAGCGGCATCCGCGCGGTGGCGCGCAGGATCTCCAACGGACGCCCCGGCACGTCGAACCCGTTGAGCTCGACGACCTCGCCCCTGTCGATGTCGGTCGCCGTCGCGAAGAGCGCGGGACCGGGGTTGGAGAGCGTTGCGAGGTCGAGCGGCTTGATCGTCGTGAAAACCGTGTCGACGAGGTGGTCGATGTCGACCAGCGGCCCGCCGAACAGCGCGCGGCCGGGGGAGATGAAGCGGCGGTTGTTGAGGTCCTCGTAGAACATGCGCGTGCCGAAGCGCGCCTGGCCCGCGCGCAGATATGCCAGCGCGCAGGCACCGGCCGAGGTGCCGATCATCAGGTCGAAGCAGCCGGCCATGCCTTCCGCCTCGATGCCCGACACCATGCCGCCGGCGATGACGCCGCGCATCGCGCCGCCCTCCGCGACCAGCGCGATTCTCGCGCCATCGTCGAACGGCGCGCGGGCGCCGGCCATTCTTCGCCGCCGGAGCAGAGCGGCCACGCTGTCGGTCATGGGCGTCAGCTGCCGATCGTGCCGAGCAACAGCAGCGCCTGGCGGCGGCAGCCGACGCCGCTCATCCACGCAGCCAGTCGGTCGGTGGCGTCCAGCCCCGTGGGGACGAAGTGCAGTTCAAGCTCGATGGCGCGCGGCGCCACGTCCAGCTCGATGCGGTAGCGTCCGCCATCGGTCGCAGGCAAGCCGGCGGGCCAGGCGAGCGCCGCGTCGCCGGCATGCCAGATAACCTCGGTCCGCGCGTTCGTGGCCATGTCGGTGATCGCCAGCCTGCTGTCGACGTCCATCGTTCCGGGCCGCCACAGGCGTATGGCGCCGTCCGCCGGGGCGCATTGCACCGAGGAGTTGGTGACCGTCAAGACCTGCGGGTCGCGAGTTGTCTGGCCGGGCGCCGAGCGGATGGCGCCGAGCGTCGACTGCTCGGCATCGCGCGAGGCGACGAGCTGGCCGAGGCTGGCGACGAGTCCTCCGTCGCCGCCCGCAGATGCGCTGTTGCCGATCGGGCCGGCATAAGGACCGGCGATGGTGCGGGTCTGCCCGGTGGCGTCGTTGACGACCAGCACCGCGCCGGCCGGCAGGTCGACGGGCGTCGCGGAGTCGACCACCGAGCCGGGACCGAGATCGCCGACCTGCCCCGACAGCACGACGACCGGCTCGGCCCGCAGCGGCAACGCCAGCAGGCCGGCAACCGACAGAACAGCGCAGCGAAGAAACAGCCTGGCCAGGGTCAAATCACTTCTCCTTCAATTCGATCAGCCGCCCGGCAATTCCCTGCTCGATCCGGTCGAGATGAAATGACACGACAGGGTCGGGCCGCAGGCTGTCGAATTGTTTTCGCGCGCGGGCGGACGATGCGTCAAGCTCGGCGAAAGCGGCGCGATAGGCTTCCAGCCATTCCGTTGTCTTTGTGCCATTCATCGTGAACAGCGGAATCGGCTCGATCTTGCCCTTCAGGATGACGTCGCCGATCTGGTAGAGACGCGGCGGCTCGTCGAAATGCGCCATCGCGGCCTCGATGCAGTCGCCGCTGATGGCGATGCGCGTGCCGAAAGCCTTGTTCGAACCTTCCAGTCGGGCGGCGATGTTCATGGCGTCGCCGATCGCGGTGTAGTCGAATCGGGTCTTGCCGCCGAAATTGCCGACCGCCGCCTCGCCGGTGTTGACGCCGATGCGGGTGACGCCGAGGCCGACGCCGGGATGGTCGGCCCGGAATTGCTCGGCGAAGGCGTCGATCTCGCCGGCGCAGCGGATCGGCGCGGGCGGCGTGGGCGGGGTCCTCGGCGGGGACCCCGAACAGCGCGACCACCGCGTCGCCGATATACTTGTCGATGACGCCGTGATGGCGCATGACGATCTCGCCCACGCCGTCGAGATAGTCGTTCAGCAGCCGGCCCAGCGCGTCGGCCTCCATGCGCTCGCTCATGCTGGTGAAGCCGGCGATGTCAGTGAACAGGAACGTCATGCGCCGCCGCTCGCCGCCCAGCCGCAAGGCGGAGGGGTTGCGGATCAGGTGATCGACGAGCTCGGGCGCGAGGTAGTGCGAGAACGCCGAGCGGACGAAGCGTCGGTCGCGATGGGCAAGCAGAGCGTCCAGCCCCATCGTGCCGCCGGCGGCCAGCACCAGTGAGATCACCGCCGGGACGACGGGCAGCACGGGGGCGCCCAGGCTGGCCAGCCCGACCATGCCCGCCAGATAGGTGGCGAGGCAGGCGGCCAGCAGCACCAGCCTGACCGGGAAGGACAGTGGCGACAGCGCGATCAGGCAGGCCAGCAGCGCCAGCGCCGCGGCGATGACCGCGCGGGGGGCGGCGGAAAGCTCGGGCACGAAGCGGTCGTCGAGGATCTGCGAGACCAGGTGCGCGTGGATCTCGGCGCCTGCCGTCGCCGGGCCGCCCAGCACCATGGACAGCGGCGTCACGTGCCGGTCCTGCTGCGGCAGGTCGGCGCCGACGATCACCGTGCGACCGGCGAACCATGTCTCGAGGATGGCGGGGTTCGCCGCCATCAGCGGCAGGATGTGCGCGGGCGTCGTCTGGAAGGCAGGCGCGGTTGCGTCGGCCGGCTTGCGCCAGTCGATCACCCAGCGCTGCCCGGCCAGCGAGGGCGAAGGCCTGCCGGCAAGCGCGCCGGCGAAGCCGGGCACCGCGGTGCCCGGCAGCGCGTGTGCGTGGCGGCGCACGATGCCGTCGCGGTCGTGGATCAGGTTGGCGAAGCCGGGCACGGCGCCCGAGCGGCGGATGAAACCCGCCAACCATTCGCTCTGCGCCTGGGTCATGCCCGAGCGCGCATCGGCCCAGGCGAGCACCACCGGCCCGTCGAAGGCGCGGATCGCCTGCGCCAGCTGGGCGTCCTTTTCGGGCTCGGTCGGCTGGTCCAGCAGAATGTCCAGTCCGATCGCAGCCGCGCCGGCCGTGTCGAGCGCGTCGACGACCTCGGCCAGGAACCCCCGGTCGACCGGCGAGCGGTAGGGCAGCTTGGCCATGCTGGCCTCGTCGATGGCGACGATCGATACTCGCGCATCCTGCGCCTGGGGTGCCGGCGTCATCGCGATGCGCACGCGGTCCGACATCTCGACCTCGAGCGCGGCGAGCGGCCCGACCAGCCGGACGGCGATCATCGCGACCAGGGCCGCGACCAGCACGCAGGCCGCATATGCCAGCATGCGGCGCGCCGGCAGGCCGGCGATGCCGAGCGCGCCGAGGGATGGCGACGCGACAGAATGTGTCCTCGACGTTACAGTCCGCGACAGAGTTCTTCCCCTTCCTACCGCCCGCTTTAGGTACGCACGTTAGCCCACGCTAACGTGCTGAACCATGAAGCATTGCATCGAAAAACTTTTCCACTGCACCCCGTTTCGATTCTGCCTCCTCGCGCTTCTTCTGGCGCCCGGCTGCACGCAGTACGTCGAGACGCCGTCCAAGCTGATGGACCGTCCCGAGCCGGTGCCGATGGACAGGCTGGCCGCCGTGCTGGAGCGGATCACGCCGCCGGTCATCGGCGATGGCACGGGTTACGAGAGCCACCCCACGCCCCGCGCATCGGTCGACATCCTGCACGCTGGCGATGACCTGGGCTATGGCGTCACGATGACGCCCGAGGCCGAGGTGCTGTGGACGGCGACCAACCACAAGGACTGGACCACCTGGGAGGAGAAGTTCGAGGAAGCCCGGGCGTCCATGCCGGACACGAACGAGGTCGCCTTTCTGCTTAGCGCGCAGCGGCTGCGGGCGATGATGCACTCCGGACGGGTCGAGGAGGTGCGCCGCGAACTGCTCCGGCTGGAGGAACTCGAGCGCGCCATGTTCGGCAACATCATCGAGACGACCTCGCAGTACGGTCAGCTGAACAACTGGCTGAACAATTCCCAGCAGGCGATCGCCTACGACGCGGCGGTGGTCGATGCGGTCGGCGACTGGTGGCTGCCGACCTTCTATTACGCCAAGCCGCAGAACATCATCGACGCCAAGCGGATCGCCGGCGCGTTAATGCGTGCGCATATCGGGCTGACCTGCGAGCATATCGTGCTGCATGACTACGAAACAGCGATGGCGTGGGGCAAGGCGGGCCTGGAGATGACCGAGGACGTGGTCGGCATAGGCCACAACCCGCTCTACGGCATCTTCATCAAGACGACGACCTACATGTACGAGGGCGAGGCCTGGATGCTGGCCTGCTATGCTGCGGCGCGGATCGGCGTCAGCCACGACCTCGAGGCCAACCGGTACCTGGTCAACCTGGCCAAGGATTTCTTCCGCCAGGCGCAGTACAAATGGGGCGACGAGCTGGTCGAACTCGATCATCGACTACGTGCTCTACGACACCGGGCTGAAGCCGCAGGAGCCCGCGCGCATCGGCCCGCTCGGCGACCCGCCGCTGACCACCGACGAGCGACTCGAGACGCTGGTCCGCTTCAGGCCCGAGAACCTGCAGGTGCGCGAGGGCATCGAGCTGCCGGTGCCCGAGCCCGGCTCGATCCAGTTGCCCGGCGAGGGCAAGAAGAACGCCTACGGCTTTATCGTCGGACCCGATCTCGCCGCCGCCAACGCGGCGTTTCTCGAGGGCGAATACGCGCGAGCCGCGGGGCAGTTCGACCGGATCGCGGCGGGCGAGACCGATCCGCTGCGCCGCTGGCACGCCGCGGCGCAGGCGGTGCAGGCGCGGATCCTGGCGGGACGCTCGGCCGAGGCGATCGAGCGGATCCCGGCGCTGGAAGTGTTGGAGGAGGCGTATTTCGGCACGAACATCGGCGCCCGCGCCCTGCGTGGCGAGGCGAAGTTCTGGTTGGGGGACAATGACGGCGCGGTTCGCGACTTCCTGCAGGTGGTCGATGCTCTCGGCGATTTCCGCGCGCCCGCGCTGCTGCTTTTCAAGCCGCAGGTGCCCGAGCTTGCGCTGCTGAACCGCGCGCAGTTCCAAGCCTATCTGGGCATCGCGCGCTCGCTGATGTTCGAGGGCGATTACGCCCGCGCCCAGCCTTGGGCCGATGCGGCCGAGCAGTTGCTGGAGGAGGCACACTACACCTGGCAGCACCAGCTCTATCGCCAGTATCTGAAGCTGCACGCCGACCTGTTCTACGCGCGCGGCGTGAACCTCGCGGTGATGGCTGGCGCGCGGCTGGTGCTGGACAACGCGGAGGCGGATGCCGAGCGGCTGATGCAGTCGGCCAGGGCCTATCTGCGCTCGATGGACTACGAGGCCGGCCTGCCGGTCATCGAGGCGATCTGGGCCCGCTCGCTGCTGGACGCGGGTCGCGCCGCGCGGGCAGTCGAAGTCGCTACGAGGGCCGCGACGTTCGCGGCCGAGCGCGGGCAGGCGGATCTGCTGTGGCAGCTCCAGGCGCTGCGCGGGGCCGCGCTCGCGGCGCTGGGCCAGCATGGCCCGGCGGAAGAGGCGTTGCGTGCCGCGCAGTCGGCGATTGCGGCGGTCTCGGGCTCGCTGGCGACCGACAGCTCGAAGCGCCAGTTCGGCATCGGCAAGGAGGAGCTGACGCGCCGGCTGGTCGCCTACGACCTGGAGCGCCGCGATCATGGCCGCGCCTTCGCGGACCTCGAGAACGGCCGCGCGCGGGCCTTCGTCGACATGCTGGGCAGCATCCAGGTCGCGGCCGGCAGCAACGGCCCGCTGGTCCGCGAGATCCGCGAGTTGGACGCCGAGATCAGGGCGGCACGCATCCGTGCGGCGGCACCTGGCAGCCACGGGGGCGCGGCGGCCGGGGGGCGCGGGCTGGAGACCCGGCGCGCGGCGCTGGTCGAGCGGCTGCGTGGGCGCGACCCGGAACTGGCGGACGCGCTGTCCATCTCGACGCGCAGCCTGCGCGAGGTGCAGCGGCGGCTGGGACGTGGCGACACGCTGCTATACACTCTGCCTACCGCAAACCGCGACGAGCCAATCCGCTTCCTCGCCATCCGCCGCGACGGCACCGAGGTCGTGACGACCGATCTCGGACATGGTGCGCTGGACGCGATGCTGGCGCCCTTCACCAGCGACGATCCGCTGCGCGCGGCAGAGGCGCAGAAGGCCGCGGCGCACGGCATCGCCGAGGGGCTGAAACTGCGATCGCACACGGGCGCCGGCACACTCTACGTCGTGCCGGCGCAGAGCGTCTACTTCATGCCCTGGGGCGCGCTGCCGCTGGACGTGCCCGTGGTTGTGCTGCCGACCGGCGGCTGGCTGACGCGCGCGCCCGCGCGGATCGCGGCCGGCTCGGCCGCGGTGATCGGCGACCCGGCGCTGGGCACCGCCTGGGACACGCTGCCCGGCGCGCGCGAGGAGGCGCAGAAGATCGCCGCCGTCTACCGGGTCGCGCCGGTGACAGGGTCGGCGGCCACCATCGACAGCCTGCGCAGCGCGGTCAGCGGCGGCGTGCGTGTGCTGCACCTGGCGACGCATGGCGTCTTCAATGCCCGCGACCCGTTGCAGTCCGCCATCCTGATGAGCGAGGGCGGCAAGACCGCGCGGCTGACCGCCGCCGACCTGTTCGAGCAGCCCCTGCCGGCGGCGCTGGTCGTGCTCAGCGCCTGCGAGACCGGGCTGGGTCAGGTCAGCGCCGGCGAGGACTTTCTGGGCCTCGCCCGCTCGTTCTACCTGAGCGGGACGCGGGCCGTACTGAACAGCCTGTGGCCGGTCCACGACAAGCCGACGCAGCGGTTCATGGAGGTCTTCCACGCCGCCGCCCGGAACGGCGACCTCGGTGCCGCGTGGCTGAAGGCCCGCAACGCGCTTCGCGACGATGGCCTGCCGCCCTCGGTCTACGGCGCCTTCACGCTCGGCGGTGCGGACAGGATCTGACCACCCGCGACCCTCTCGGGGCCGGATCGCCACCCGACCGAGGGTCGAAGTCGAGAGCCCGCTGCCCGGCACGCCGCGGCGGCGCTGCCGCGTCGAGGCCGGCCAGATCCTGCACCGTCGCGACGACGGACATCCGCGGATATCGCCGCGCTACTGATCGAGCAGAGAATGTGCGGCAGGTGCGCGCGATAGCATTCGTTTTAAAGGCATGCAGCGGCTCAGGCGAAAGCTGGTCCCTTTGCCGGCGACGTGCCCCGCTATTGCTCGGGTCTGATATGCTTCATGCGGCTGGCGCAATTCGGCGTCCCCTTTGAGCATTCCCATCCCCCCGCGCTGAGCACGTCGCAATTTGAGGACGAATTTTGGGGGATTTGCCTGCTTGCCCGCGCGTTGGATGGCGTCGAGCTGGGCCGCGGTGCATGGACGACAACATTTTTTTGGACTTCACTTGGGCAGGTTGCAAAGAAAGCCTCAGCCTCGCCGTGGATTCCTGCTCTCTGCCTGGATTTCCGAGGCCTTAACGGCAACTGCCCGGTTTGGTCGTCAAAACTGCTGGGAAAACTCCCAAGCGCCAAATTCAACCGCACTGCGCAGGACTGACTGGTAGGCCCGGAGGGACTCGAACCCCCAACCAAGCCGTTATGAGCGGCCTGCTCTGACCGATTGAGCTACGGGCCCGGCCGCGTCCCAATTACTGAGCGGCGGCCTGCCGGTCAACGGGCGGGGCGAGAGCCCAACTCGACGGCCCGGCGCGGCGCGGCTATTCAGGGGCGCCGACCGGGGGAGCCGCATGAGCGATCGACCGAACCGACTGACCTACGCCGACGCGGGCGTCGACATCGCCGCCGGCAACGCGCTGGTCGACCGCATCAAGCCGATGGCCGCGGGCACCGCGCGGCCCGGCGTGATGGACGCTCTGGGCGGGTTCGGCGCGCTGTTCGACACGCGCGCGGCCGGTTTCGCCGACCCGGTGCTGGTCGCCTCGACCGACGGGGTCGGGACGAAGCTGCGGGTCGCCATCGATTCCGGGCGGCTCGACACCGTCGGCATCGACCTCGTGGCCATGTGCGTCAACGACCTGGTCTGCCAGGGCGCCGAGCCGCTGTTCTTCCTCGACTACTTCGCCACCGGCAAGCTGTCGGTCGACGAGGCGGCGCGCGTCATACAGGGCGTCGCCGCCGGCTGCCGCGAGGCGGGGGCCGCGCTGATCGGCGGCGAGACGGCAGAGATGCCGGGCCTCTACGCCGCCGGCGATTTCGACCTGGCCGGGCTTCGCCGTCGGCGCGCTGGAGCGCGGGACGGCGCTGCCCCGCGGCGTCGCCGAGGGCGACGTGGCGCTGGGGCTGGCGTCCTCCGGCGTCCACTCGAACGGCTACTCGCTGGTCCGCCGCATCGTCGACGCGACCGGGCTCGGCTGGGACGCGCCGGCGCCGTTCGGCGAGGGCACGCTGGCCGAGGCGTTGCTGGCGCCGACGCGCATCTATGTCCGCCCGGCGCTGGCGGCGATCCGAAGTGGATCAGCGGGCGGCAGCGTCCGCGGGCTGGCGCACATCACCGGCGGCGGGCTGACCGAGAACGTGCCGCGCGTGCTGCCTGACGGGCTGGGCATCGAGATCGACCTCGGCGCCTGGGCCCTGCCGCCGGTCTTCGGCTGGCTGATCCGCGAGGGCGGGCTGGAGCAGGCGGAGGCGCTGCGAACCTTCAACTGCGGCATCGGCATGGTCGTCATCGCGGCGCCGGAGGCCGCCGACGACATCGCCGCCGGGCTGGCCGCGGCGGGCGAGGTCGTCCACCGCATCGGCACCGTCACCGGCGGCCGCGGCGTCAGCTATCGTGGCGCGCTGGGGTGAGCCGGCGGCGCGTCGCGATCCTGATCTCCGGCACCGGCTCGAACATGGTCGCGCTGGTCCGCGCGATGCAGGCGGCGGACCATCCCGCCGAGCCGGTGCTGGTCTTCTCGAACGACCCTGCCGCACCGGGGCTGGCCAGGGCGCAGGCGCTGGGCGTGCCGACCGCGGCGGTCGACCACCGCCGTTTTGGCCGCGACCGGGCGGCCTTCGACGCCGAGGTCGACCGGGCGCTGCGCGAGGCCGGCGCCGAGCCTGGTCTGCTGCGCCGGCTACATGCGCATCATGACGGAAGGGCTGGTCCAGGCCTGGGAGGGGCGGATGCTGAACATCCACCCCTCGCTGCTGCCGCTGTTCCGGGGCCTCGACACGCATGCGCGGGCGCTGGAGGCCGGCATGGCGATCCACGGCTGCACGGTCCACGAAGTCGTGCCCGAGCTCGACGCCGGCCGCATCCTCGGCCAGGCGGCCGTGCCGGTGCTGCCGGGCGACACGCCCGGCTCGCTTGGCGGGCGCGTGCTGGCGATGGAGCACCGGCTCTACCCGGCCGTGCTGGCCGCCTTCGCGCGCGACCCGGATGCCGCGCGCCGCGCGCCGATGGCGCTGTTCGGGGGGGTGGGTTGACGCCCTGCCGCGCCCGCGCGAAACCGGGCGGGGCAATGGCGAGGGCAGCATGACCGACAGAACCGAGGGACCCGTCCGGACGCGGCGCGAGGGCAGGGTGCTGGAGGTCACGCTGGATCGGCCCAAGGCCAACGCCATCGACCTGAAGACCTCGCGCCTGATGGGCGAGATCTTTCGCGAGTTCCGCGACGACGCCGACCTGCGGGTCGCGATCGTGACCGGGGCGGGCGAGAAGTTCTTCTGCCCGGGCTGGGACCTGAAGGCGGCGGCCGACGGCGACGCGGTCGACGGCGACTATGGCATCGGCGGCTTCGGCGGGCTGCAGGAGCTGGGTTTTCTCGATAAACCGGTGATCTGCGCTGTCAACGGCATCTGCTGCGGCGGCGGCATGGAGCTGGCGCTCTCCTGCGACCTGCTGGTCGCGGCCGAGCACGCGAGCTTTGCGCTGCCCGAGATCCGCTCGGGCACGGTCGCCGACGCCGCCTCGATCAAGCTGCCGAAGCGCATTCCCTACCACGTCGCCATGGACCTGCTGCTGACGGGGCGCTGGATGGACGCCGGCGAGGCGCTGCGCTGGGGCCTGGTGCGCGAGGTCGTGCCGGCCGGGCAGCTGATGGACAAGGCCTGGGAGCTGGCCCGCCTGATCGAGGACGGCCCGCCGCTGGTCATGGCCGCCATCAAGGAGATCGTCCGCGAGGCCGAGGACATGCGGTTCCAGGACATGCTGAGCCGCATCAACAAGCGCCAGCTGCGCACCGTCGACCGGCTCTACTCCTCCGAGGACCAGCTGGAAGGCGCGCGCGCATTTGCCGAGAAGCGCGAGCCGGTCTGGAAGGGTCGCTAGCGCCCCCGGGCACGCGGTCGCCGGCTGGCTTGCGGGGGCGGCGCCGGGCGGCCTAGACAGGGGGCGGAGGTTCCGCCCATGCCCTTGCCCGATCCGGTCCTGGACCCGCCCTTCAACATCGTCCGGCTGAGCCACACGGTGCTGGACGTCACCGACCTGGATGCGTCCGAGGCCTTCCATGTCGGCATGCTTGGCCTGCAGGTCACCGAAAAGACGGGCGAAATCCTGTGCCTGCGCGGGCTGGAGGAGCGCGGGCACCACTGCCTGATGCTGCGCCAGTCAGACGGTCCGCGCTGCGGGGCGCTGGCGTTCAAGGTCTGGTCCGAGGCCGACCTCGAGCGGGCGGCGGAGTGGTTCGCCGGGCAGGGGCTGGCGCCGAACTGGGTCGAGCGGCCGCACCAGGGGCGGACGCTGGCGGTCAGCGACCCGCAGGGGGTGCCGCTGGAGTTCTACGCGCGGATGGACCGGCTGCCGCATGTCCACCAGCGCTATGGGTTGTACCGCGGCGTGCGGCCGCTGCGGATCGACCATTTCAACTGCTTCTCGCCGAACGTCGATGCGGCTGTAAGCTTTTGGAACGCAATGGGTTTTCGCGTCACGGAGTACACCGAGGACGCAACGACCGGGCGGTTGTGGGCGGCCTGGATGCACCGCAAGGGGGGCGTGCACGACATCGCCTTTACCAACGGGCGCGGGCCGCGGCTGCACCATGTCGCGTTCTGGGTGCCGACGCCGCTGGCGATCATCGACCTGCTCGACCTGATGGCGACCTCGGGCTATGTCGCGAACATAGAGCGGGGGCCCGGAAGGCACGGGATTTCCAACGCGTTCTTCCTGTACGTGCGCGACCCGGACGGGCACCGGATCGAGCTCTACTGCTCGGACTACCAGACCGTCGACCCGGACCACGAGCCGATCCACTGGGACCTGAAGGACCCGCAGCGCCAGACGCTCTGGGGCGCGCCCGCGCCGCGAAGCTGGTTCGAGGAGGGGACGGTCTTCGGGAGCGTCGCGGTCCGCGAGCCGGAGCTGGCGGCGCAGCCGATCGTCGCGCCCTGAGAGGCTCCGGCAGGGGTTAACGGCGGGTGGAGCGGGCTCCACCAATCCGGATGGCGACGGGTGGAGAGAAAGGGCATTCATTTATCGCTAATGCGATCTGCCCTCTGGCGGGATCGCCGCGCCCTGAAGCTCCGGCAGTGGTTAACGGCGGGTGGAGCGCGCTCCATGCTTCCGGCCGGCGCCGCGTGGAGCGAAGGGGCATTCACTTGTCGCTAACTGGATTTGCCGCGCGGCGGCGACGGGACGGGCCTGACCATGGCCGCTGGGACCATCCGGCAGGGCATGTCCGGTGCGCGCCCGCTGCCGCCGCAAGAGCCGGCAAGCGCCTGCCGGCCGTGTCAGGCGAGCGGCGCGCAGGACAGCGTCCGGCAGTCGCCGCCGAGCCAGAGGGCGGCGCCCTCGATCAGCCCTGCCTCGATCATGCGCGCGGCGGCATCGTGGCCGGCGGCGAGGGCCCGCGCGGTCTCTGCGGGCGAGAGCGGGCCGACGCCGGTCGTCACCGGACGGTCGCCGAGGTCGCTGTCGGGCGCGAGCGCGCGGGCCGGGCGGCGGGTGATAGCGGCATGGCCGGGCAGGTCGACGGCGTTGGCGATCAGCGTCGCCGCGACGTCGGCCTCGGCCGCGCTGCGGGCGAGCACGGTGACGGCGTCGGCGATGCCGAGCGAGTGGCTGCGGCCGCGCCAGCCCGAGGTGGCGATGCCGCGCACCGGGCTGTCGGCCGTGACGCGGATGCGGTCGGAAAGGTCCGGGCCGCCGGCGGCGGTGATCTGCTCGCCCGACGCCAGCCAGAAGGCCGCATCGCCGCCGTTGTTGACCCAGGCGCGGTCGAGCCGGCGGCCGGCGGTCGTGGCGGCCAGCACGTGGTCGGCGACGGCGCCGGCGACTGCGGCCATCGGGGTGACGAAGGCGGGCAGGTGCCGGGCGGCGGCGGCGATCATGGCGGCGGCGGGAGAGGCGGGGTCGATGGTGGGCGTCGACAGGGTGGTCCGGGGGCCCACCCTACGGATGGCGCGTAGGGTGGGTCCCCGGCCCACCGCTTCGCCGAGATCGAGGTCGGCCACCGGCTTGCGCAGCAGTGGCAGGACGGCGGCGAGGTCGTCCAGCACCGGGCGGAAGGCCACCCAGGCCTGGCGGTAGGCGGCCGTCACCTCGTCTTCGGCGCCGATCGCTTCGAGGATCAGGTCGATGGGGCCGTGCTGGAAGTGCAGGCGGCCATCGGAAAGCCGGGCCGCCGCGGGGCCGCTCATTCCGCGCCGGGGGCCGTCCCGGTACGGGGCGCCGGGATCAGCTCGGTGGCCGCGCCGTATTCGCCGCCGGTGGCGAGGATGTCCTCCAAGGTCCGCACCTTGTCGTCATGCCCGCCCAGCGCGCGGTAGGTCTCGCGGCGCATCGTGAACTCGATGGGGGCGACCAGCGCGGGTGTGGGGACGTAGCCGAAGGCGCGGTCGGGGCAGCGCGTCACGTCGACCATCAGCGTGATGCCGCCGCCCGGCCAGACATAGGCCGGCGCGCCGCCGACGGTGACATGCGTGGTGAGCGCGTGGACCGAGCGGGTCAGCTCGACCGGGTTCTGCGTGACGCCGGCCCTGAGCGACCCGCCGGCGCCGCCCATGAAGAGCACGGTGCAGAGCGCCGGCTCGCAGTTCTGGTCGATCAGCTCGACCGAGCGGCGGAGCGCGTCGGGCAGGGGCGCGGGCTGCGGCACGAGGTCCTCGTCGAGGACGTAGTAGGCCGACTGCTCGCCGGTGGTCGAGACCATCAGCATGGTCAGGCCGGGCCGAGCGCCCTTCTTCGCCAGCCAGGGCCCGAGGATCTGAAGCGGGTCGTCGATGGCGGCGCCGCCCCAGCCCTGGCCGGGTTCGGCGACGCGGAAGTAGCGGCCGGGCGTCGACTTGCGGCCCTTGATCCTGATGCCGGTATCCGGCCAGTCCAGAACCTTGCCGGCCTGGTGCTCGGAGACGACGCCGGTGATGTGGTCGTCGACGACGACGACCTCGTCGACGAGGCCGTGCCATTGCGCGGCGAACATGCCGATGGCGGCCGAGCCGCAGCCGACGCGCATCCGGGTCTCGGGCGTGCCGTCGACAATGGGCGGCCGGCCGGCCTGGACGGTGACGGCGTGGCCGCCATCGATCTGCATCTCGACCGGCTCGCGGTTGCAGAGCGCCAGCAGCGCGGCGCAGGTGACGCGGCCCTCGGCCTTTTCGGCGGTGAGGTGGCGGACGCCGCCGAGGCTGAGCATCTGGGAGCCGTACTCGGCGGTGGTGACGTGGCCGATCGGGCTGGCCGTCGACGCGGACGGTGGCCTGTTCCGGGCCGAGATGGCGGTCGGTATCTATTTTCACCTTGACGCCGCAGTAGGAGAAGATGCCCTCGGTGACGACGGTGACCAGATCCGCGCCGGCGACCTGTCGGCTGACGATGAAGGGGGCGGGCTTGTAGTCCGGGTAGGTGGTGCCCGAGCCGATGCCGGTGACGAAGCGGCCGGGCTGGGTGACGGGATTGCCGTCCCAGCCGGTGTTCCGGGCCGTGTCGCCTTCGAGGAAGCGGACGACGTCGCCGCCCTGCTCGACGGTCTGCTCGAGGATGGTCAGCGGGTCGACGCGGACGATCCGGCCGTCCTGATTGGCGTAGCGGTCGCAGGCGCCGGCCTGGCCCTCGGCGACGTAGCACATGACGGGGCAGGCGTCGCAGCGGATCTTCTCGGGGCGGTCGCGGGGGGGCGTGCTGCGCGGCTCGCCCTCGCCGCCCGGCGAAGGGGTCGGATAGCCGCTCATGCCGGAATATCCGCCGCGGAGGCCATCCCGCCCGGCTGCCGGCCGGCGCCGGTGGGGGCCATCGCTTCCGCGATGCGGTGCGGCAGCGCGGGCAGGCGGGTGATGCGGGCGCCGGTGGCGTGGCGGATGGCGCCGAGGATGGCGGGGGCGGTCGGGATCAGGGCGTGCTCGCCCAGGCCCTTGGCGCCGAAGGGGCCCTCGGGGTCGGGTTTCTCGATCAGGATGGTCTCGATGGGGGGCACGTCGCCGGTGGTCGGGATCAGGTAGTCGTGCAGGTTCTCGGTGCGGCCGGGGATGTATTCCTCCATCAGCGCCATGCCGATGCCCTGCGCGATGCCGCCCTCGATCTGGCCGGTGGCGAGCACCGGGTTGATGGCGCGGCCGACGTCGTGCGCGGCGGTGATCTTCAGCAGGCGCACGGTGCCGAGGGCGGGGTCGACGGTCAGCTCGACCATCTGCGCGCCCCAGCCGTAGACGGCGTAGGGGATGCCCTGGCCGTTCTCGTCGAGCGGCGTGGTCGGCGGGTCGTAGGTCTCCTCGGCGGCGAAGACGTAGCCGTTGGCGTCGGGGGCGAGGGTCGCGAGGTCGATGCTGCGTTCGCCCGCGGCGTCGCGGATGGCGAGGCGGCCGGCGACGGGCATGATGGCGGCGTCCTCGCCGGCATTGGCGTGGCGCAGGATGGCGGCGCGCAGGCTGCGGCCGGCCAGTTCCGCCGCCTTGCCCGAGACGTAGGTCTGGCGCGAGGCCGAGGTCTTGCCGGCGTCGGGCGTCCGCGCGGTGTCGGGGCCGACCAGGCGGACGGCCGAGAGCGGCAGGCCGGCGGCGTCGGCGGCAGATCTGGGCGATGACGGTGTTCGAGCCCTGGCCGATGTCCTGCGCGCCCTGGTGGAGCGTGACCTCGCCCTCGGCCGTGATGCCGATACGGATCGTCGAGGGGTTCGGCAGCGCGGTGTTGCCGCAGCCGTACCAGCAGGTGGCGATGCCGACGCCGTGCAGCAGGCCCGAGGAATTGTCGGGGCGGCCGGGCCGCGCGCGGGCCAGCGCGTCCCGCCAGTGCGGGCGGAGGGCTTCGAGGCACTCGGCGATGCCGACGCCGCCCTTCAGCAGCTGCCCGGTGGCGGTGGTGTCGCCGTCGCGGAAGGCGTTCGCGAGGCGGAATTCCAGGCGGTCGAGGCCGGATTTCTCGGCCAGATCGTCCATCAGCGCCTCGGTCAGGATCGTGGCCTGCGGCACGCCGAAGCCGCGGAAGGCGCCCGAGACGGGGTTGTGCGTGTGGATGGCGCGGCCCTCGGCGCTGTAGTTCGGCACGCGGTAGGGGCCCGAGGCGTGGACGGGGACGCGGTTGGCGACCGTCGGCCCCCATGAGGCGTAGGCGCCGGTGTCGAAGGTGCCGGTGAAGGCCAGCGCGGTCAGCCGGCCCTCGGCGTCGCAGCCGGCGCGGGCGTGCATCTCGGCCGGGTGGCGCTTGGTCGTCGACTGCATCGACTCGCGCCGCGTGTAGACCATGCGGGCCGGGCGGCCGGTCTTCAGCGCCACGAGGCCGATCAGCGGTTGCAGCGAGAGGTCGAGCTTCGAGCCGAAGCCGCCGCCGGTGGCGGACGGCAGGATGCGCACGCGCTCGGGCGGCAGGCCCAGCACGGCGGCGGTGTCGGCGCGGTCCATGCCGGGCGCCTGCGTGCAGGCGTGGATGGTCAGGATGTCGCCGTCCTCGCCGGGCGCGAGCCACGCGGCGCCGGCCTCGGGCTCGATATAGGCGTGCTCGACGAAGGCGGTCCGGATTGTGGCCTCGGCGACGTGCTCGGCGCGGCAGAGGGCGGCATCGGCGTGGCCGCGACGGACGAGGCCGCTTGTCAGCAGGTTGCCGGGGCGGTCGGCGTGCAGCAGGGCGGCGCCGGGGGCTTCGGCCTCGGCCGGGTCCAGCAGGGCGGGCAGGGGACGCCAGTCGACGGGGAAGGCCTCGAGGTCGAGCGCGGCGACGATCTCGGGCGGGCCGGCGACGAGCGCGATGGCCTCGCCGCGAAAGCGGGCGGTGCCCTCGGCCAGCGCCGGCTGGTCGGCGAAGTCCGGGATGACGCCGAAGCGGTTGCGGCCGGGGATGTCGGCGGCGGTCAGCACGATGTCGAGGCCGTGCGCGGCGCGCCAGCCTTCGAGGTCGCCGAAGGCGAAGCCCGCGTGGTGGTGCGGCGAGCGGACGGCGCGGACGGCCAGCCAGTCTCCATCCGGCGGCCAGAGGTCGGCGCCGAAGACGTCGGTGCCGCGCACCTTTGGCCCGCCGTCCAGGCGTTCCGGCGAGGCGCCGACGGCGCGGCCGCTGGCAACCTCGACCGGCGGCGGCGCGTCGCGCCAGGCGTCGCAGACGGCGTCGAGGATCTTCGCGTAGCCGGTGCAGCGGCAGAGCACGCCGCCAAGCGCTTCCTCGGCCTCGGCGCGGCTCGGGCGGGGTTTCTGTTCCAGCAGCGCGGTGGCGGCCATCAGCATCCCCGGCGTGCAGATGCCGCACTGGGCGGCGCCGTGGCGCAGGAAGGCGCGCTGCAGGCGGTTCAGCCCGTCGGGGGCGAGGCCCTCGACGGTGGTGACGTTGCGGCCGATGGCGGCGGCGGCCGGCGTCAGGCAGGCGCAGACCGGCTGTCCGTCCAGCAGCACGGTGCAGGCGCCGCAGTCGCCGGCGTCGCAGCCGACCTTGGTGCCGGGCAGGCGCAGCACCTCGCGGAGCGCGTCCGAGAGGCGGCGCGTCGGGTCGCAGGGCAGGGCGGCCTCGGCGCCGTTGACCGTCAGGCGCGGCGTCGGGTCGTCGAAGCTCACGGCGTCACCTGCACCGCGCGCGCCACCTGCGCGACCGTGCGGCGGACCAGCTCGGCCGCGGCCTGCGCGCGGTAGGCGGCGGTGCCGCGGACGTCGTCGATGGGCGCGAGCTGCGCGGCGATGTCGGCCTCGCGGACGGCCTGCGGCAGGGTCGCGTCGGCGGGGCGGCCGGCGAGCGCCGCCTCGACGGCGGGGAGGCGCTGCGCGGTGGCCGAGCAGGCGCCGACGGCGACGGCGGCCTGCGCGACGCGGCCGTCCGCGACGGCCAGGCGGACGGCGGCCATGGCGATGGAGATCACGAGATATCGCCGGGCGCCGAGCTTCACGAAGCCGGAGCGGCCCTCGGCCGAGGCCGGCGGGACGCAGCACGGCCGTCAGCAGCTCGTCCGGGCGGCGGCCGGTGCGGCGCGGGCCGGTCAGGAAGGCGGCCAGCGGCAGTGTGCGGGTGCCGGCGGCGGAGGTCAGCTCGACCTCGGCGTCCAGCACCAGCAGTGCCGGCACGCCGTCGGCAGCGGGCGAGGCGTTGCAGAGGTTGCCGGCCACCGTGCCGGCGTTCTGGATCTGCACCGAGCCGACCTCGCGCGCCGCCAGCTTCAGCGCGTCGAAGGCGGGCGGCAGCTCGGCGCGCAGCAGGTCGGTCCAGGTGGTGCGGCCGCCGATGCGCCAGTGCGTCGGCGTCCGTGCGATGCCGCGGAGCGGGTCGAGCGCGCCGATGTCGAGCACGTCGCCGGCCAGCGTCTGCGCCGTCGTCGCCGGGTAGAGGTCGGTGCCGCCGGCCAGCACGGTCCACGCCCCGCCGGCCATCAGCCGCAGCGCCTCGTCCAGCCCGCTCGGTCGCGCGTAGGCCATCGCCCTCCGGTCGTCTCGCGGCGTCGCCACGGCGCTGCGGCGTTGACAGCCGGGCGCCGGAATTGTTTGTATGCGAAGGAATATCACGGGCGCAACCGGGTCACCAGACGGATTCCGGGCGCCAGGGACGCGGGGCGCGCGCGATGAAGGATCTAGCCGAGACCGGGCCGGCCCCAGGCGGCGCGGGTGCGGAGCCCGTGGAGTACCGGCTGGACGACCAGGTCGGCTTTCTGCTCCGCCGCGCGCAGCAGCGCCACCTGTCGATCTTTGCCCGCGAGATCCCCGAGCTGACGCCGACGCAGTTCGCCGCCATGGCCAAGGCGTTCGAGCTCGGCCAGGCCAGCCAGGCCGAGCTGGGGCGCGCGACGGCGATGGATGCGGCGACCATCAAGGGCGTGATCGACCGGCTGGAGGCGCGCGGCCTGCTGGCCACCGCGCCCTGCGGCGACGACCGCCGGCGCGTGCTGGTGCGGCTGACCGACGAGGGCGCGCGGCTGTTCGACGGGCTCGCGGCGCGGGCGAAGGCGATCACCGTCGCGACGCTGGCACCGCTGGCGCCGGGCGAGCGCTCCACGCTGCTGCGGCTGCTGAGGAAGCTGGGATGAGCGGGGCGCGCGATGATCGGGGCGCTGGTCGTCATCGACGTGCAGAACGATTTCTGCCCCGGCGGCGCGCTGGCGGTGCCGGAGGGCGACGCGGTCGTGCCCGTCATCAATCGGCTGCAGTCAGGTTTCGAGACCGTGGTGCTGACGCAGGACTGGCACCCGGCCGGCCACAGGTCCTTCGCCTCGCAGCATGGCGCCGCGCCGTTCTCGACAACAGCCATGCCCTATGGCGAGCAGGTGCTGTGGCCCGACCACTGCGTGCAGGGGACCGAGGGCGCGGCGCTGCATCCCGGGCTGGAGACGGACCGGGCGGAGCTGCTGATCCGGAAGGGTTTCCGGCCGGAGATCGACAGCTACTCGGCGTTCTTCGAGAACGACCGGCAGACCGTGACCGGGCTGGCCGGATACCTGCGCGAGCGCGGACATCGGCGCGGTCACGCTGGCCGGGCTGGCCACCGATTTCTGCGTGGCCTACTCGGCGCTGGACGCGGCGCGGCTGGGCTTCGCCGTGCAGGTGGTCGAGGACGCCTGCCGGGCGATCGACCTGGACGGATCGCTTGCCCGGATGATGAGCGAGATGCGCGCGGCCGGGGTCGGCATCGTGCGGAGCGCAGAGCTGGTGTAGCGCGGGGGCCTGGCCCACGCCCGGTGGGCGAGCCACCCACCCTGCGCAGGGGGGCGCAAGGGCTTGATGAGCAGGCGGTGTGCCTGGCGGTGAGGTCGCGGGGGTTGCCGGGGAAGGCCCGACGGGGCCCGGCCGGGGGCCTGGCTTGGGCGGGGCGTGTTTTGCCGACGGGCAGCAGGGCCGCGAGCGCGACGACGCAAGGGAGCAGCCGGGCCATCAGATCTCGTCGTAGTCGCCGTGCCGGCCCTTGCCGACCGCAAAGCGGCCGGCGCCGGTCGTTCCCTGGTTGATCGCGGAATCGATGCCGTTCGCCCATTCGCGGCGCAGGCCATCGCGCACCGGCGCGCCGTGGTTCTCGATGATCGAGCGGCGGTCGGCCAGCATGGCTTCCTGCGGGAAGCGGGCGATCTCGTGCGCCATTTCCAGCGCGGCCTCCAGCGCGCGGCCCTCGGGGACGACCCGTTCGCAGAGGCCGATGCGCAGGCACTCCTTGGCCGGGACCTTGCGGCCGGTCATGGCGATCTCCAGCGCCCGGCCCTGGCCGACGAGGCGGGGCAGGCGGACGGTGCCGCCGTCGATCAGCGGGATGCCCCAGCGGCGGCAGTAGACGCCGAAATAGGCCGTCTCGGCCATGACGCGGCAGTCGGCGAGCAGCGCCAGCTCCATGCCGCCGGCGACGGCGGGGCCCTCGACGGCGGCGATGAGCGGCTTGTCGAACTCCATGCGGCTCGGCCCCATGGGCCCGCGCGGGGCGGGGGCGGCGCCGATGGGAAACTCCAGGCCGCGGCGGATGGCGGCGTCGAAGGCGTCGCGGTCGGTCAGGGTGGAGGCGTATTTCAGGTCCCAGCCGCCGCAGAACGCTCCGCCGGCGCCGTGGAAGACGCCGACCAGCGCTTCCGGGGCGGCGTTGAAGGCCTGGAAGGCTGCATGCAGGGCATCGGCGGTTTCCGGGTCGACGGCGTTGCGCGCCTCGGGCCGGTTGTTGGTGATGATCCAGACGGGGCCGTCCCTGGTGGTCTCGACGGTCATGGTCTCCTCGCGCGTGGTTCCGGGCGCAGCGTAGCGACCGGGGGGTAGCTCGGCAAAGGCGAACGGAGGCGGCGTGGCCAGGGCTGCGTCCGGCCGGACGCGGCCGGGGCAGACGCGGCCGGGGTGGAGACGGCCGGGGTGGACGCGGCCGGGGCAGACGCGGCCGGGGTGGAGACGGCCGACATCTTTGCTGGACAGAAGCCGGTCGATATGGCGACTATCGCGCGGTGGGGACGCGCCAAGAGAAGCGCCGGCCGCAAAGACACAAGGGAGGAATGGAATGGCTTTCATCAAGTCGATTGCGCTGGGCTGCGCGCTGGTCGCGCTGGCGACCGTGCCGGTCCGGGCCGAGACGACTCTGGTCGGCGCCGTGCAGTTTGGCGACGATCACGCGTTCACCAAGGCGCTGCAGAAGTTCGCCGAGGAGGCCGGCGCCTGCTCGAACGGCTCGCTCAAGTTCGACCTGCACAAGAATTCCGAGCTGGGGCTCGAGAAGGACTACTTCGAGAACATGAGCCAGGGGATCGCGGTCGACTACGCGATCGTCAGCCCGTCGCACATGAGCACCTTCAGCCAGAAGGCGCCGCTGATGGACATGCCTTTCCTGTTCCGCGACCTCGACCACTGGAACAAGGTGATGGAGGCCGACGCGCTGGCGCCGCTGGCCGAGGACGTGCTGAAGCAGGCGAACGTGCGCCTGATCGGCTATGCCGGCGGTGGCACGCGCCAGCTGATCGTCAACCACCCGGTGACGAACATGGAGGAGCTGCAGGGGCTGCCGATGCGCGTCATGGGCGCACCGATCCAGACGCGCATCTTCGAGGCCATCCACGCCGCGCCCTCGGTCATCGCCTATGACGAGGTCTACAACGCCATCCAGACCGGCGTGATCGACGCCGCCGAGAACGAGGCGGCCGGCATCGAGCAGATGAAGTTCTACGAGGTCGGGCCGGACATCTCGCTGACGCAGCACGCCATCACCGTGCGCCCGCTCGCGTTCTCGGAGGCGACCTTCCAGCGCCTGACGCCCGAGGAGCAGGACTGCGTGCTGAAGGCCGGCAAGGCCGCCGGCAAGTATGGCCGCGACCTCGAATCGGGCCAGGACGCCGCCAAGCTGAAGGCGATGGAGGATGCCGGCCTCTTGAAGACCTACGAGTTCAAGGACCGGGACCAGCTGCTGGAGCTCGCCGCCCCCGTGAAGCGCGCCTATGCCGAGGAGCTGGGCGCGACCGACGTGCTCGACGCCATCGAGGCGATCAAGTAGCCGGGCAAGCAGCCGGGCAAGCAGCCGGGCAACCTGCCCGGCAGCGCCCCGCGAGTCCGCCGGCGAGGCGACAGGTCTCGCCGGCATCCGTCTTTCCGGCCTTTGGGGACCTTTCATGCGCAGGCTGCTGGACGGCTATTACCGTCTGCTGAGGCTGCTGCTGACACTGCTGATGGCGGTGCTGATCGTCCCCGTCGCCATGCAGATCATCAGCCGCTACACCGGCATCATCCCGCGCTTCATCTGGACCGAGGAAATCGCCCGGTTCTGCTTTGTCTGGATCATCCTGATCGGCTCGATGATCGCCGTTCGCGACGGCGCGCATTTCGACGTCGACCTGATCCCGCGCTCGGGCATCCCGCTCTTCGAGCTGGTGATGGTGCTTCTGACCAACCTGGCGATCCTGACGGTCGCCGTGACCTTCCTGTGGTACGGCTGGGACTTCGCGGTGCTGGGCTCGCGCCAGCAATCCGAGATATCGGGCCTGCCGATGCTGTCGATCTACATCGCCTGGCCGGTCGCGGGAGCGTCCTGGATCGTCTTCGTCGCCGAGCGGGTCTGGGACGCCGTCGCGACCTATCGCAGGGGGGGCGTACATGGGGCCGGGTGAGGTCGCCGCGATCCTGTTCGGGGTCTTCGCGGTCCTGGTGATCCTGCGGGTGCCGGTCGCCTTCGCGCTGGCGCTGGCGGTCGTGCCGGTCTTCTTCATCGAGGACCGGCTGACGCCCGTGCTGCTGCTGCGCGAGATGTTCAAGAGCTACAATGCCTTCGTCCTGCTGGCGGTGCCGTTCTTCCTGCTGGCCGCCAACCTGATGAACGCCGCCGGCATCACCGACCGGCTGATCCGGCTGGCGCGATCGCTGGTCGGGCACCTGCCGGGCGGCCTCGGCCACGTCAACGTCGTCGTCTCGATGCTGTTCGCCGGCATCTCGGGCTCGTCGACGGCGGACGCGGCCGGGATCGGCTCGCTCCTGATCCCGCAGATGAAGAACCAGGGCTACGACGCGTCCTTCGCGGTGGCGATCACGGCCTGCTCGTCGGTGATGGGCGTGATCATCCCGCCCTCGATCCTGATGGTCGTCTGGGGCGGGCTGATGTCGATCTCGATCGGCGGGCTGTTCCTGGCGGGCGTGCTGCCGGGCATCCTGATCGCCGGGTCGCAGATGCTGACCGTCTACATCTACGCCAAGCGGCGCGGCTATCCGATCTACGCCCGCTCGACGCTGCTCGAGCTGCTGGTCGCCGCCGGCAGCGCCTCGCTGGCGCTGATGACGCCGCTGATCATCGTCGGCGGCATCGTCGGCGGCATGTTCACGCCGACCGAGGCGTCGGTGGTGGCGGTGGTCTACTCGCTGGTGATTGGCGTGGCGGTCTACCGCACCGTCTCGCTGGCGGCCCTGCCGCGCATCCTCTACGACAGCGCGCGGTTCGCATCCATTTCGCTGTTCTGCATCGGCACGGCCTCGGCCTTCGGCTGGTGCCTGGCCTATTTCAAGATCCCGGCAGCCCTGGTGCACCAGATCGAGGTGATGGGGCTTGGCCTGACGGGAACGGGCATCATGGTGGCGGCGGCGTTCCTGCTGATCGGCATGTTCATCGACGCGATCCCGGCGATCATCATCCTCGGCACCGTGCTCTACCCGGTGACGCAGCATGTCGGGATGCACCCGATCCACTTCGCGATCATCGGTGTCATCAGCCTGGCCTTCGGCCTTGTCACGCCGCCCTACGGCCTCTGCCTGCTGATCGCCGCGGCGATCGGCGAGATCCGGCTGGTCGATGCGCTGCGCGACGTGGCGATCATCCTGGTGCCGATGATCCTGGTGCTGCTGTTCGTCATCCTGGTCCCCGACGCCATCCTGATCCTGCCGCGCCTGGTCATGCCCAAGTTCATCGACTGAGGCGGGCGGCATTTCGGCGCCATTCTGCAGCTTGGCGCGCGGCGCCCCGTGTGATTGGGTGCCGCCGGCAGGAACAGGGGAGCGGCATGAACGACAAAGCGGAGGTCGCCGCGGGGCAGGCCATCGACAGCGGCGCGATCCGCGAGGCGATCCCGCCCCGGATGCTGGGCACGGCGGTGATCGAGCCGGCCGGCCGGTTCGAGGCGGGCTCCTGGGCCTCGTTCACGCTGACCTACACGGCCGGCGTCTACGGCATCGACGACAGCGGCAGCCTGCGCGTCTGCTTCCGCTTCGCCAGCGACCAGGGCAACCCGCAGTTCGACGATCCGAAGGGCGCGAACTACTGCACGGTCGAGGCGTCGAACGGCGCCGTGCTGCAACTGCGCTGGGACCCGAAGGGCAACATCCGGCCCTGGGACCGCACGCTGTGGATCAAGGTGGTGCGCGGCTACCTGGAGGAAGGCGACCGGATCACCATCCGGTTTGGCGTCACCGACCATGGCGGGCCGGGGATGCGGCTGCAGACCTTCGCCGAGGACACGTTCGAGTTCCGCGTGCTGGCCGACCCGATCGCCACCTTCAACTTCCAGCCGCTGCCGGTGCAGCCGATGATCGCCATCGTGCCGGGGCGCGCCCGAGCGATACGTCGCCGTGCTGCCGACGCGCCGCCGGCCGGGCGAGTCATTCACGCTGAAGCTGAAGGGCGAGGACCGCTGGGGCAACCCGTCCGACCGCTGCGAGGGCACGGTCGCGCTCAGCGCCTCGGCCGCCATCGACGGCCTGCCCGAAACCGTGACGTTCGAGCCCGGCCGGTTTGCCGTCGAGATCGACGGGCTGTCGGTGGCCGGGCCGGGAACCGTGTCGGTCAGCCTGCTGGACGACACCGGCGCGGTGGTCGCCGAAACCAACCCACTGGTCGTCGAGGACACGCCCCTCGTCCACTACTGGGGCGACATCCACGGCCAGTCCGAGGAGACCATCGGCACCGGCAGCGCGCGGCAGTATTTCGCCTTCGCGCGGGACAGGGCGTTCGTCGACGCCTGCGCCCACCAGGGCAACGACTTCCAGATCACCGATGCGTTCTGGGAGGAACTGGGTCGCATCACGGCCGAGTTCGATCGGCCCGGCCGCTTCGTCGCGCTGCCGGGCTACGAGTGGTCGGGCAACACGGCGCTGGGCGGCGACCGGAACGTGTTCTTCCCGGAGGAAGGCCGCAAGATCCGCCGCTCGTCGCACGCGCTGATCGAGGACCGGGCGACGGCGCATCTCGACTGCCTGACGGCGGGCGCGCTCTTCGAGGCGCTGGCCGAGGCGGGCGAGTTCGACACCGTCTGCTTCGCCCATTGCGGCGGGCGCTATGCCGACATCGAGATGGCGCATGACGGCCGCTTCGAGCGCTCGGTCGAGGTGCATTCCTCGTGGGGCACCTTCGAGTGGCTGCTCGACGACGCGCTCCGCCTCGGCCACCGCGTCGGCGTCGTCGCCAACTCGGACGGGCACAAGGGGCGGCCGGGGGCGAGCTATCCCGGCGCCGGCAAGTTCGGCGCCATCGGCGGGCTGACCTGCTACCTGATGGAGCAACTCGACCGCGAGACGCTGCTCGACTGCCTGAGGAAGCGCCGCCACTACGGCACGACCGGGGGCCCGGGCGGCCGGCCGGTGATCGACCTCGTGGCGCATCTCTCGGGCGCGGCGACGCTCTACCACGACGACCCGGCGCTGGGCCCGGCCGAGGGCCGGCCGGCCGAGCGCGCGCTGATGGGCGACATCGTCCACATGCCCGAGGGCGAGGTCGAGCTGGAGGTCTCGATCACCGCCAGCGCGCCCATCGAGCGCGTCGACATCTTCAACGGCCGCGAGCTGGTCGAAACCGTCCGCCCCTTTGCCGAGGCCGATCTCGGTTCGCGCATCCGCGTGCTCTGGGAGGGCGCCGAGTACCGCGGCCGATTCCGCGAGGTCGTCTGGGACGGCAGCGCCCGCGTCGAGGGCAACCGGCTGGTCGACGCCCGCCCGGTCAACTTCCTGAACCGCGACAAGGTGCTGGAGCGCGACGGCGACCGGCTGTCCTGGCGGGCGCTGACGACGGGCAATTACGGCGGCTTCGACGCCATGCTGGCCGAGCCGCGCGCCGGGCGGCTGCATGTCGAGACGCCGCTGGTCTCGGTCGACCTGGATATCGGCGAGATCGGGCTGGAGGATCGCGTCCACGACGCCTCGGGCGCGCTGCCGCGGTTCATCCGCGTCTTCCGGCTGCCGGATGCCAACCCGCACCGGGTGCTCGCCTTTCGCCGCGCCGTCCGGCTGCGCGACAGCGGTGACAACGCCCTCTATATCCGCCTGACGCAGGAGGACGGCACGCGCGCCTGGACCAGCCCGGTCTACCTCTTTCGCTGACGGCGCTCCGACGGGTTCCCGGTAAAGATCCAGTTACGCATTCCGATCCGTGACTTTCCTTGACCTCGGTGGCGGCGCAAATCCGTAAGGAAGTTGACCCCGTCCCGCCGGCCGCGGAATGCTCGCCGGAAAACAGGGGAGAGCGCCTTGGCCGAGACCTATGACTTCATCATCGTCGGCGCCGGCTCGGCCGGGTGCATCCTGGCGAACCGGCTGTCGGCCGATCCCGCGCACCGCGTCCTGCTGGTCGAGGCCGGCGGCACCGACGCGCGGTTCTGGAGCCGCCTGCCCATCGGCTATTACCGCCTGCAGACCCGGCCCGATTTCGCCCGGATGTTCGAGACCGAGCCCGAGGAAGGCACCGCCGGGCGCTCGATCCGCTGGCCGCGCGGGCGGATGCTGGGCGGGTCGAGCTCGATCAACGGGCTGATCTTCATCCGCGGCCAGCACGCCGATTTCGACGACTGGCAGCGGCTCGGCGCGGAGGGCTGGTCGTTCCGCGAGGTGCTGCCCTATTTCCGCAGGCTCGAGACCTGGCGCGGCGGAGAAAGCCAATGGCGCGGGGGACTTGGGCCGATCCAGGTCGACACGCTCCGCTGCGAGAACGAGGCCTGCGCGGCCTGGCTGGACGCCGCCGAGGACTGGGGGATGCCGCCGAACCCCGACTTCAACGGCGAGACGACCGAGGGCGCCGGCAAGTACAACCTGACGCTGGACGGCCGCTGGCGCTCGAGCGCGGCGCGCGCCTACCTGCGCCCGGCCCGGGCGCGGCCGAACCTGACGGTCGTCACCGGCGCGCTGGTCGAGAAGGTCGTCTTCGAGGGGCGCCGCGCGGTCGGCATCACGTGGCGCGACAAGGCGGGCGAGCGGACGGCCCATGCCGGCCGCGTCGTGCTGAGCGCCGGGGCGCTGCAGTCGCCGCAGCTTCTCCAGCTCTCGGGCGTCGGGCCGGCGGACCTGCTGCGCGCGCACGGCATCGACGTGGTGCACGACGCGCCAGGCGTCGGCGGCAACCTGCAGGACCACTACCAGGTGCGCATCATCACCCGGCTGAACCGCAAGGTCTCGCTGAACGACGAGACCCGCAACCCGCTGCACCTGGCCAACATGGCGCTGCAATGGCTGGTGCGCTCGCGCGGGCCGCTGACGGTGGGGGCGGGGCAGATCGGCGGGGCGGTGGCGACCAGCCACTCGCCCGACGGACGGCCGGACATCCAGTTGCTGGCCATGCCGCTGTCGCTCGACAAGCCGGGCGACCCGCTGCACCGCTATTCGGGCTTCACGACGGTTGTCTGGCAGTGTCACCCGGAATCGCGCGGGACGCTGGAGATCCGCTCGGCCGATCCGGCGGAGGCGCCGCGCATCCGGCCGAACTACCTGGGCCACGAGCACGACCGGAAGGTGATCGTCGAGGGCTTTCGCATCGCCCGCGAGATCCACGCCCGGCCGCCGTTCAGCACTCTCTGCGACGCCGAGATCGTGCCGGGACCGGAGGTCCGCACCGATGCCGACGCGCTGGAGTTCGCGCGCGGCACCGGATCGACGGTCTATCACCCGGTCGGCACCTGCCGGATGGGCATCGATGCGGACGCGGTGGTCAGCCCGTCGCTGGCGGTGCACGGGGTCGAGGGCCTGTACGTCGCCGATGCCTCGGTCATGCCGAAGATCACCTCGGCCAACACCAATGCCCCGACGCTGATGATCGGCGAGAAGGCGGCGGACCTGATCCTGGCCTGAGCGACGGCTGCCGAAGCGCCGGGCTTTCCCGGTTGCACGGGAGGCCGCGCCGGCCGGCGGGACCGGGCCGTCAGGAAGCGTCCCGGCGGCGCATCGCGGCGCGGCGCTCGCGGTAGAGGACGAACATGGCGGCCGCGACGATGACGGCGGCGCCGAACCAGACGCGCGGCTCGGGGAATTCGTCGAAGAGGTAGAGGCCGAGCACGGTCGCGAACAGCAGGCGCGTGAACTCGAGCGGCGCCAGCGCGCTTGCCTCGCCGACGCGCATGGCCAGGATGTTGAGGTACTGCGCCCCCGCCGAGACGACGCCGATGGCGACCAGCAGGCCCCACTCCCACGGCTCGGGCGTGCGCCAGAACCAGATCGTCGGCGGCACCATCAGGAGGCCGACGCCGACCGCCTGGAAGGACAGGATGGTGATCGGCCGGTCGATGCGAGCCAGGATGCGGATGAGGATCCGCACCGTCGAGACGCAGAGCGCGCTGCAGAGGGCTGCGAGGTGCCATATGCCGGGCGCCTCGCCCGGCTGCGGCCAGACGATGATGACGACCCCGGCGAAGCCGACGGCGAGCCCCGTCCAGCGCGGCAGTCGCACGACCTCGCCCAGCAGGAAGATCGCCAGCAGCGTGACGAAGAACGAGCGCGAGAACGAGATGACGGTCGCCTCGGCCAGCGGCAGGTGTATGATCGCCGAGAAGCCCAGCGTCATCGCCGTGAAGGCGAGGCCGACGCGGGCCAGCTGCATGCCCGGCCGGGCGGAGCGCAGGCTGCCCGGCCATCCGTGTATGACCGAGGGCAGCGCGATCGAGGCGATGGTCAGTTGTCGGAAGAACAGGATCTGCGTGACGTGCAGGTGCTGGCCGGCCAGCTTGATCAGCCCGGCCATGATCGAGAGCAGCGCCGCTGCCAGCATGAACAGCAGCCCGCCGCGAATGTTGTCGGGCATGGCCGCCCAGCGGGCGCGGTAGCCGTCCGGCGGCAACGCGGGAACGTCATGCAGGTCGTCTGGCAAGCGGCGCCCCGGCTGTCCGGCGGCCGGACGCGCACCGCCATGTCCTACCTGAGCGAGCGATGCGGCCGTTCCAAGGGGCCCGCGGGCCGAAATCGTCCACCTGATCCGGGCCGTCGCCCGGCCGGCGGATCAGATCAGGCCGAGTTCGAGGCGCGCCTCGTCGGAGAGATTCTCCATGCCCCAGGGCGGGTCCCAGACCAGTTCGACGTCGACGGTCTTGACGCCCGGAATCGGCTCGATGGCGTCGGCGACCCAGCCCGGCATCTCGCCGGCGACGGGGCAACCGGGCGCCGTCAGCGTCATGTCGACCTGTACCTGGTTCTCGGGATCGATGCGGATCGAGTAGACGAGGCCAAGATCGTAGATGTTCACCGGGATCTCGGGATCGTGCACGGTGCGGCAGGCGGCGACAACCTGGTCGTAGAGGGGGTGATCCTCAGTCGACGGCTTGATCAGCGGCTCGCCCTCGGCGGGCGTCTGGGTCTGGTCGTTCATGGCGTCGTTCCGCTCTTCCGATTTGGATCCGATATAATCCGAGTGATCCGGTAAGGAAACGGGGTCGTGGAGAAAAAGTTCGCGTGGCCGGGCCTCGCCACCGCGGCGCGGCCCGGCTAGAACGCGCCGGATGAGCGAGTTTTCCTTCAAGGTGCATGCCAGCGACGGCGCGGCGCGAACCGGCGTCGTGCAGACGGCGCATGGCGAGATCCGCACGCCTGCCTTCATGCCGGTCGGCACCGCCGCAACGGTCAAGGCAATGCTGCCCGAGAGCGTTCGGGCCACCGGCGCCGATATCCTGCTTGGCAACACCTATCACCTGATGCTGCGGCCCGGCGCCGAGCGGGTCGAGCGGCTGGGCGGGCTGCACCGGTTCATGAACTGGGACGGGCCGATCCTGACGGACTCGGGCGGGTTCCAGGTGATGAGCCTGACCGAGTTGCGCAAGATGACCGAGGACGGCGTCGAGTTCGCCAGCCATATCGACGGCAGCCGGCACATGCTGAGCCCCGAGACCTCGATGGAGATCCAGCGGCGGCTCGGCTCGGACATCACGATGGCCTTCGACGAATGCACGCCCTTCCCGGCGGACCAGGCGGTCGCGGCGGAGTCGATGCGCCGATCCATGCGATGGGCGCGACGCTCGCGCGAGGCCTTCGTCGAGCGGCCGGGGCACGCGCTGTTCGGTATCCAGCAGGGCAGCGTCCACCGCGACCTGCGGGCCGAGAGCGCCGAGGCGCTGACGGCGATCGGCTTTCACGGCTACGCCATCGGCGGGCTGGCGGTCGGCGAGGGGCAGGCGGCGATGTTCGGCGTGCTCGACTATGCGCCGGGCCAGTTGCCGGACGACCGGCCGCGCTACCTGATGGGGGTCGGCAAGCCGGACGACATCGTCGGCGCGGTCGTGCGCGGGGTCGACATGTTCGACTGCGTGCTGCCGACGCGGAGCGGGCGCACCGGGCAGGCCTTCACGCGGCGGGGCGCCGTCAACATCGACAACGCCCGGCACCGCGACGACCCGCGGCCGCTCGACGAGCACTGCCTGTGCCCGGCCTGCCAGGGCTACAGCCGCGCCTACCTGCACCACGTGTTTCGCGCGGGCGAGATCCTCTCGTCCATGCTGCTGACATGGCACAACCTGCACTACTATCAGCAGCTGATGGCGGGGCTGCGGAACGCCATCGCCGCCGGCCGGCTGGGCGAGTTCGTCGCCGCCTTCGATGCCGCCCGTGCCGCGGGCGACATCGAGCGGCTGTGATCGCTCAGAAGCGCATCGAGGCGCCCACCGAGAAGATGTGCGCCCCGGCGTCGTACCTGACGGTCGATCCCGGCACGGTGCGCAGCGCCACGACCGGGTCGTCGATCGCGAACAGGTACGAATAGCCGGCGTCGAACGAGACCGAGTCGGTCAGGTCGTAGCTGGCGCCGAGCGAGAGCCAGATGCGGTCCTCGTCGGGGACGCGCACGGTGCGGCCGAAGAAGCCGGCGGCGAAGTTCGAGTCCTGCGTCGGCGTCTGGTCCCAGGCGGCGCCGGCGCGCACCGTCAGCGCGTCGGTGACGTCGAATTCGCCGCCAAGCGCGACGAAGAACGCGTCCTTGTAGTTCTGAGGATCGCGAGCGGTGCCGGCCTGGCCCAGCGCCGGGATGCTGATGTCGATGGCGTCGAACACCGACCAGTTCTGCCACTGGACCTCGCCCATGACGCGGACGCGATCGGTGATCTGCTGCACGATACCCAGCGAGGCGGTGGCGGGCAGGCGGATCTTTGCCGTCACCGGCAGGTTGACGCCGGCAACCACCGGCGTCTGGGCGAAGCCGCTCAGATCGAGGCCGTAGCCGTGCTGGTAGGCGAGGCCGATCGAGGTGCCGTCGACCGGCTGCCACAGCGCGCCGACCGAGAACCCGGCCGTGGTATCGTCGCCGTCGAGGTTCAGCCCCAGCACGCCGGCCCCCTGGTTGGTCCCGCGGGTCAGCCGGCCGTTCGCATAGAAGACGTTTAACGAGGCGGCGAGCGTCAACTCGGGCACCGGCTCCCAGGCGATGGTCGGAGCGAAGACGAAGGTCTGCAGGTTCGAGGTCAGCGCGTCGGCGCCCCCGCTGAAGGTCGGCTCGTAGCCGGTCGCCAGCCCGAAGGGCGTGTAGATTGCCGCGCCGAACAGCAGGTCGGGGGCGAAGCGGTAGCCGAAATAGCCGTTGGCGAGCGCGCCTGCACGGTCGGCGTCGACGCTTTCGCCGGTCGGCGCGCCGGCCGCGTCGAATACCTTGCCGTCCGCGATCGGCATGACCAGCGAAACGCCGCCGGCGACCGCGCCGCCCTGGTCGACGACGCCGATGGCGGCCGGGTTGAAGCCCATCGAAGCGATGCCGCCCGAGCCTGCCGAGACGCCGGCGAACGAGACGCCCTGGGCGCGGGCAGACCGCTCCTTGAGCGCGAAGCCGCCCGCCGATGCCTGTCCTGCCGTCGCGGCGATCGCCGCCGTCAGGGCAACGGCCGAAATGCGTCCGGCTGCTGCTGTCATGTCACCCTCCCGTCAGTTTTTTTGTCCGGCCAGCCTGATCCCAACTCGCCGCGCGACGGGCGACGTTCCATCCGACGTTGTCGATTTTCGGGAAATGTGCTGCGAGTTTGCCGCAGGTGGCGTGTCGCCGGGCGCAGGCTGGACGGGGCGGGGCCGAGTCGCCATAGTGCGCGCGCCTGTCGAAGGGACGAGTCGCGAATGAATCTGCTCAAGCTGATCTTCACCTGGTGGAACGGTGCGACGCTGGGAACGCGGCTGTGGACGGCGCGCCGCGGCGTGGCGGTCGGCGTCGACGACCAGGGCAACAGCTTCTATCGCACCGCCGACGGAAAGCGCCGCTGGGTGATCTATGCCGGCGAGGCCGAGGCGAGCCAGGTCTCGCCCGACTGGCACGGCTGGCTGCACCACACCTTCGCGGAGCCCCCCGAGGACGGCCACTTGCCGCGCAAGCCATGGGAACGCGATCACCGGGCGAACATGACCGGCACCACGGGCGCCTACCATCCGCCGGGCAGCATCGTCCTGCCGGACCAGCGGGCGCGCGGCACCGGCGATTACGAAGCGTGGACGCCGGAGTAGCGCGATGGCCAACCAGGCGACCGAGACGCTGATCGGGGCGATCGTGCTGGCGGTCGCCGGCGGATTCCTGCTGTTTGCCGCGAACACCGCCGACATGTCGATCAGCGGCGGCTATCCACTGACCGCGGAGTTTCGCGCCGCCGACGGGCTGGACCCCGGCAGCGACGTCCGGCTGTCCGGCGTCAAGGTCGGCTCGGTCACATCGATCACGCTGAACCGGCAGAACTACTTCGCCGTGGTTGGCCTGGCGCTGGACGAGGACGTGAAGCTGCCCGAGGACTCGATTGCCAAGATCGCCTCGGACGGGCTGCTGGGCGGCAACTTCGTCTCCATCGATCCGGGCGCCTCGGACTTCATGCTCGAGCCCGGGGCGTCGATCGAGCACACACAGGGTTCGGTGAACCTGATCGACCTTGTCGGCAAGGCGATCCAGGGGGGCGGCGGATGATGTCCCGGGCGGTCCTGTCGCTGTGCGCCGCCCTGACGGCCGCTGTGGCGTTCGGCCCGGCAGAGGCCCAGCAGGCACGTGTCCCGCCGGCGCAGGTCGACGGGCAGCCGGTTCCGGCAGTGCCGGGCCAGTCCGTGCCGATTGATCAGCCGGCGCAGACCGGGACGGTCGAGCAGCCCGGCTTCCAGGCCGAGGCGCAGGCCGAGAGCGTGCCGCAGCCGCGCTTCGTGCGGGCGCCGGGCACGGGCGGCATCGAGGTGTCGCCGCTGGCGCCGCCGGCAGAATCCGGCGCGAACGGCGACGCGGGTGCCGGCGTGACGGTCATCCAGGAGCAGCCGGACGGGCTGACGCCGCGGGGCCCGAACGATGCCGCGCTGATCGAGGGCGACACGAACGGCCGCGCCGCGGCCCGCGCCAGCCGCTTCAAGTCGCCGCCGCAGGACGTGGCGCGGCTGTCCCGCCCGACCGGCCCGGCCATCCCGATCGATGCCGCGCCGACCGAGCTGCGCCAGGGCGTGCGCCTGCGCGAGCTGGACAAGATGACCGGCCAGACCGAGACCTTCGAGCTGGCCGTCGGCGAGACGCGCCAGATCGACCGGCTGAAGGTCCGGCTGGACGCCTGCCGCTCGCCGCAGGGCAACGATACGCACGGCGCAATGGCGTTCCTCAAGGTCTGGGACATCCGAACGCCGGACGAGGAGGCTTTCTCGGGCTGGATGTTCGCCGAGAGCCCGTCGCTCTCGGCGCTGGACCATCCGCGCTACGATTTGTGGGTGATCAGCTGCACGACCTCGTCGGTCGCCGCGGCGTCCCCCAGCAAGTAGAAATCGCCGCGGCGCGCCAGCGCGCGCGCCAGCAGGTCATGGTAATGCGTCCGCGGCACGGCGCGGGCGCCGAGCAATTCCAGGTGCGGCGTGGTGAACTGCGTGTCCAGCAGCGTGAAGCCGCCGGCGCGCAGCCGCGCCACCAGGTGGGCCAGCGCGATCTTCGAGCCGTCGCGCATCCGGCTGAACATGCTCTCGCCGAAGAACGCCGCGCCCAGCGCCAGGCCGTAGAGGCCGCCGGCGAGGCGGCCGTCCTGCCAGACCTCGACGGAATGTGCGTGGCCCATCCGGTGCAGCTCGATGAACAGCGAGCGGATCGTCGGGTTGATCCAGGTCTCGGGCCGGTCGGCGCAGGCGTCGAGCACCTCCTCGAAGGCGGTGTCGACGCGGACGCTGTGCCGGCCCTTCAGCAGCGTCTTGCGCAGGCTGCGCGAGAGCCGGAAGCCATTCAGCGGCAGGATTCCGCGCTTGCGCGGGTCGACCCAGTAGACGTCCTGGGCCTCGGCATGATCGGCCATCGGGAATACGCCGGCACCGTATGCCCGCAACACGAGCTCGGGTGTGAGCTCCAGCTCGTCTGATTCCGCGTCCTTCATCGTCGGCGAGGATGATCTACTCGGGTTGGTCTGCCAACCACTGTTCCAGCCAGTGGATGTTGTAGTCGCCGGACAGGATGTCCGGGTTCTGCAAGAGGCGCTGGAAAAGTGGCAGCGTCGTGTCGATGCCGCCGACGATGGTCTCGCCGAGCGCGCGGCGCAGCCGCATCAGGCAGGCCGGCCGGTCCTCGCCGTGCACGATCAGCTTGCCGATCAGGCTGTCGTAGTTCGGCGGCACGCGGTAGCCGGCGTAGAGGTGCGAGTCCATGCGTACGCCCAGCCCGCCCGGCGCGTGGTAGGTGTCGACCATGCCGGGCGAAGGCGTGAACTGCGGCACGCGCTCGGCGTTGATCCGGCACTCGATGGCGTGCCCGTGCGGCACCAGCTCGTCCTGCGTGAAGCTGAGCGGCAGGCCGGCGGCGATGCGGATCTGCTCCTGCACCAGGTCGACGCCGAAGATCGTCTCGGTGACCGGGTGCTCGACCTGCAGGCGCGTGTTCATCTCGATGAAGTAGAATTCGCCGTCCTCGAACAGGAACTCGATCGTGCCGACGCCGCGATAGCCCATCTCGCGGATCGCGTCGGCGCAGGTCTTGCCGATGCGGGCGCGCGTCTCGGCGTCGATGACGGGCGAGGGGGCTTCCTCGAGCACCTTCTGGTGGCGGCGCTGCAGCGAGCAGTCGCGCTCGCCCAGGTGGCAGGCGTTGCCGTGGCTGTCGCCGATCACCTGCACCTCGATGTGGCGCGGGGTCGACAGGTATTTCTCGAGGTAGACCGCATCGTCGCCGAAGGCAGCCTTGGCCTCGGCGCGGGCCGATGACCAGGCGTTGGCGAGTTGCTCGGGCGTGCGTGCCACCTTCATGCCGCGCCCGCCGCCGCCGGCCGCCGCCTTGACCAGCACCGGGTAGCCGATGCCCTCGGCGACCTCGCGCGCCTCGGCGATGGTGGCGACGCCGCCCTCGGAGCCCGGCACGCAGGGCACGCCGAGGGCGCGCATCGTCTCCTTGGCGGCGATCTTGTCGCCCATCAGCCTGATGTGCTCGGCGGTCGGGCCGATGAAGGCGAGGCCCGACTCCTCGACGATCTGCGCGAATCCCGCGTTCTCGGACAGGAAACCGTAGCCGGGGTGGATGGCCTCGGCGCCGGTGATCTCGCAGGCGGCCAGGATCGCCGGCTGGTTCAGGTAGCTCAGCGTCGAGGAGGGCGGCCCGACGCAGACGCTCTGGTCGGCCAGGCGAACGTGCATGGCGTCGGTGTCGGCGGTCGAGTGGATGGCGACCAACTCGATGCCCATCTCGCGCGCCGCGCGGATGACCCGCAGCGCGATCTCGCCGCGATTGGCGATCAGGATTTTCTGGAACATCGCGCGCGGCGTCTATTCGATGATCATCAGCGGCTCGCCGAACTCGACCGGCTCGGCGTTCTCGACCAGGATCGCCCGAACGCGGCCGGCGCGCGGCGCCGGGATCTGGTTCATCGTCTTCATCGCCTCGATGATCAGGATCGTCTGGCCCTCGGTCACCTGGTCGCCGACGCCGACGAACGGGTCCGAGCCGGGCTCGGCCGCCAGGTAGGCGGTGCCGACCATCGGCGAGGTGACGGCGTTCGTCAGGTCCGGGCCCTCGGCCTTGGCGGGCTGGGCCGGTTGCTGATGCGTCGGCTGCGGCTGGTGCTGCATCGGCGCGGCCTGCATCTGGTGGCCGCCCGGCTGGCCGGTCACATGAACCGGGGCTGCAGCCACCGGGGCACGCGACAGGCGCACCTTCAGCTCGTCGTCCTCGCCGTATTCGCGTTCGACCTCGATCTCGGTCAGGTCCGAGTCCCTGATGAGCTGCGCCAGCGCCTGGATGAAGGCAACATCCTGCTCGATTCCATTGCTCATCGCCCCGCCTCTCCGCCTCTCGGCCGCCATGCACGGCACTGCTTGCTCTTCGGGCCGAGCGGCCCTTTCGGCAGACTGGGCGTGCTTATACGACGATTTCGCGATGCGTCAAAGGCGACCCCGGGCCGGTCTTTCTGGCGTCTGCGGGGCCTTCCCGGTGGCGGGTCACGCACCGGTTGGAGCCGGCCGGCCGGGCTTGCCAATCCTCGAATATATTACCGTCCTGTAATGAAGGTCACGTTTCCGACGCGGAACTCGGCGTGGGGGACTGCCCGGAACCTGCCGACGCGCATGGCGGTTGTCTCGGACCTTACTGTTCCGTAATCAGGTTGAATCGCTTCTCTCCAGATCGGGCCCATGTCGATCCACACCCTCAAGCGAGAGTACCGCGCGGCGCTGACGCCAACCCCCACCGGGAGGGGCGTCCCGCTGTGCCGTGGGCGGTTCGATACGCTGGTCGAGGCGCTGGACTACGCCGCCGAGGCCAGGACGGGCATGAATTTTCACGGCCCGCGGGGCGAGCTGGCCGAGGCGCTGGGCTATGCCCGGCTGGCCGGTGAGGCGCGCCACCACGCCGGCAGGCTGCTTGGCCTGGGACTGGTGCCCGGCGACCGTGTCGGGTTGGTGGCAGATGCCGACGCCGACTTCGTGCGCGGCTTCATGGCGGCAGTGCTGGCCGGGCTGGTGCCGTGCCCGATGCCGCTGCCGACGGCCTTTGGTGAGCGGGCCGAGTATGCCGACCAGCTCCGCCGCATCGCTGCCGTGGCCGACATCGCGGCGGTGATCCTGGCCGAGCCCTACAGGGCGCTCGTCGCAGACGCGCTGGACGATCGGCAGTTCCGCCATCTCGGCTCGCTCGGCGCCATCGACGCCGCCCCGGCGCCGCTGCCTGCGCGGCCTGCGCCCGAGACGCTGGCCTATTTGCAGTTCTCGTCCGGCACGACACGGACGCCGCGCGGCATCGCGGTGACGCACCGCGCCCTGATGGCCAACGTCGAAGGCATGGCGCACGCGCTGGAGCTGGGTCCATCGGACCGCGGCATGAGCTGGCTGCCCTTCTACCACGACATGGGGCTGGTCGGGTGCATGCTGCTGCCGCTGGCGACGCAGATGTCGATCGACTATCTGGCGACGCGCGACTTCGTCCGTCGCCCGGGCCTGTGGCCGTCGATGATCTCCCGGAACCGGGCGACGCTTTCATACGCGCCGTCCTTTGGCTACCGGCTGGCGGCGCAGCGCTCGCGCCTGTCCGAGCCGGTCGACCTCTCGAGCTGGCGCATCGCCGGGATCGGCGGCGACATGATCAAGACGGGCAACCTCGATGAGTTCGCGGGGGTCTACGAGCCGCACGGGTTTTCGGCGAACAGCTTCCTGCCGAGCTATGGCATGGCCGAGCTGGCTTTGGGCTTCACCTTCGCCCGGACTGGCGCGGGATGCCGGTCCGAGGTGCTGGACGCGGTCGCCCTGGAGCGCGGCGAGGCGCTGCCGACGCGCGGCGAACCGGCCACCGGGTCGAATGGCGCCCGCGCCTTCGCGATCTGCGGCCGGCCGCTTCCGGGCCACGAGATGCAGGTGCGGGACGGCCACGGCCAGGTGCTGGGCAGCCGGCGGGTCGGCGACATTCACGCCCGCGGGCCGAGCGTGATGCAGGGCTATTTCGCCGACCCCGACGCCACCGACGCGGTGCTGTCGCCGGACGGCTGGCTCGAGACCGGCGATCGGGGCTATGTCACCGAGGAGGGCGAGCTGGTCGTCACGGGCCGCTCGAAGGACCTGATCATCATCAACGGCCGCAACATCTGGCCGCAGGACATCGAGTGGGCGCTCGAGCGCCGGCTGAGCGGCATCCGCGAGGGCGCGATCGCCGTCTTTGGCGTCGACACTGCGGACACCGGCGCCGAGGAAGGGCTGGCCATCGTCCTGGAGCATCGCGGCAGCGATCCCGACGAGCGCCGGCGGCTGCGCGACGAAGCCGACCAGCTCGTCCGGCAGGGCTTCGGGCTGACGCCCGAGATCGCTTTCAGCCCTCCGGGCGCGCTTCCGCGCACCTCGTCGGGCAAGCTGAGCCGGGTGCAGGCGCGCGCCATGCACCTGGCCGGGTGTTTCGGACGGTGAGCCGGCTGGCCGCCGTCACGGGGGGCACGGGGTTTCTGGGCCGGCACGTCACCGCGGCCCTGGCGGCGGCCGGATGGCGGCTGCGGCTGCTGACGCGCGGCGGCGGGCAGTTGCCGGCAAGGGTCTCTGGCGGGCCGGGTTCTGCAGAGGCCGTTCTCGGATCGCTTTCCGACCGGGGGGCGCTGGAGGCGCTGGTCGACGGCGCGGACGCGGTCGTCCACCTCGCGGGGCTCGTCAGGGCGCGCGGACGGGCCGCTTTCATGGCGGCGAACCGCGACGGCACGGCGGCGCTGGCCGCCGCCTGGCGCGCGCGCGCGCCCGGGGCGCGGTTCGTCGCGCTCTCGTCGATGGCGGCGCGAGAGCCAGCGATATCGGACTACGCCGCCTCGAAGGCGGCCGGCGAGGCCGAGCTGCACGGCCCGGGGGATCACGGCCCGGGGGATGTCGTCGTGCTGCGCCCCTCGGCCGTCTACGGGCCCGGCGACCGGGCGACGCTGGGCCTGTTCCGCGCCGCCGGCTGGCCGGTGCAGCCGATGCTGAACGGGCCAGTGGCGCGCGTCGCGCTGATCCACGCAGCCGACGTCGCGGAAGCGGTGCTGGCCGCAGCCGAGGGACGCCTGCCCTGCGGGACATGGGAGCTGACCGACGCCCGCCGCGACGGCTATTCCTGGGCCGAGATCGTCGCTGCCGCGGCGCGGGCCGGCGGCCGGGCTGCGCGACCGGTGCGGGTGCCGGCGGCGGCGCTGCGCCTCGCGGCACTGGGTGGCGAGGCGGCGCGGCTGGCCGGCGCGGCGCCGATGCTGGGCGTCGGCAAGGCGCGCGAGATCCTGCATCGCGACTGGGGCTCGCGGGCCGAGGCGCAGCCGCCGGCGACGGCATGGCGCCCGACACGCGACATCGCCTCCGGTTTCGCCGAGACCATTGCATGGTACCAGGAAGCTGGCTGGCTCGCACCGACGAGCAGGTCGTGGCTGCGGACAGCAGCATGAGGAATCGGCAACCTGAGTGTCCCGTGTGGCGCTTGGAGCGCTGTTGCGGATATTTCCGTTCAAAATCAGCGCGGTCAGCCTGCAGGCGCAGTGGATTCCTGGGACTGGAGGCGATGTGACGAACGCTGTGCTGCTTGGCGCCGGTCAGGGACGCCGGCTTTCACCGCTCACCGACAGCCGGCCGAAGTGCCTGGTCGAGGTAGCAGGGCGGTCGCTGCTGGAATGGCAGTTGCGCGCGCTGGCAGAGGCCGGCGTCGCCGAGGCGACGGTCGTGACCGGCTTTGGCGCCGCCGCGGTCGAGACGGCCCTGGCCCTGATGGCGCCGCCGATCCCGGTGACGTGCCTGCACAATCCGTTCTTCGCGGTCGCCGACAACATCGGCAGCTGCTGGGTGGCGCGCGCCCTCTTCGGCGCCGACACGCTGTTGATCAACGGCGACACGCTGGCCGATCCGCGCATCGTCTCGCGCGTGCTGGCCGAGGCGACGGCGCCGGTCACGGTCACGATCGACCGCAAGGCGGCTTACGACGTCGATGACATGAAGGTGCAACTGGACGGCAGCCGCCTGCGGCACATCGGCAAGACGATCGCCGATCCGATCGACGGCGAGTCGATCGGCATGCTGCGCTTTCGCGGCACGGGGGGCGAGCGTTTCTCTGGCGCGCTGGAGGAGGCGCTTCGCGACCCGGCGGCGCTGTCGCGCTGGTATCTCTCGGTCATCGATGCGCTCGCCGGCGAGGGCGTCGTCGAGACGGTGTCGATCGAGGGGCTGCCCTGGGCCGAGGTCGACTATCCCCACGACCTGGCGATCGCCACCGCCCGCATCGCGGATTTCGAATGGACCGACGAATTCAGCGGGGCCGCGGAGCCGGTCCTGGCCGTGCAGGGCAGGGTGACGCGCCGATGACCGAGGATACGATCCAGGGCAGGGTACTGGAGCTTGTGGCGCAGCATGCGCGAAACGGTATCCGCCCCGTCCCCGACACCGACATCATCGCCGATGCCGGGATGGATTCCGTCGCGGTCATGGATTTCGTCCTCGATCTGGAAGAAACCTTCGACATCACGATCCCATTGGATCGCCTGGCCGACATCCGCACCGTCGCGGACATCTCCGGCGAGGTTCGCTCGATCGTCGCCGAAAGCGCGCAGTAGTCGCGCGGGTGAACCAGGAACGGAGCAGGTTGTGGTACTGAAGCACAAGATTGCCGCGGTCGACCGGGCATACGGGGCCTTGAAGGCGCTGGGCCGGGACCCGAGCGAGCTGCATTTCGGCTCCGTGACCTCTCCGACCGAGGCCCGGCTGGACGGACGGCCGGTGACGCTGTTCGGCACCAACAACTACCTCGGGCTGACCTTCGATCCCGCCTGCATCGAGGCCGCCGTCACGGCGAGCCGGTCGGAGGGATCGGGCACCACGGGATCGCGCATCGCCAATGGCAGCTATGGCAGCCACCGGGCGCTGGAGGAGGAGATCGCCGCCTTCTACGGCAAGAAGGGCGCCATCGTGTTCTCGACGGGCTACGTCGCGAACCTCGGCGTCATCGCGGCCGTGGCCGGCAAGGGCGACTACCTGCTGATCGACGCCGACAGCCACGCCTCGATCTATGATGGCTGCCGGATGAGCGAGGCGCAGAGCATCCGCTTTCGCCACAACGACCCGGAAAACCTGGCGCGCCGGCTGGCCCGGCTGAGGGACGACCCGGGCGACAAGCTGGTGATCGTCGAGGGCATCTACTCGATGCTGGGCGACACGGCGCCGCTGGCCGAGTTCGCCGCCGTGACGCGCGAGGCCGGCGAGGGCGTCTACCTGCTGGTCGACGAGGCGCACTCGCTGGGCGTCCTGGGGGCAAACGGCCGTGGCCAGTGCGAGGCGGAGGGGGTCGAGGCCGACTGCGACTTCATCGTCGGCACCTTCTCGAAGAGTGTCGGGACGACGGGCGGGTTCTGCGTCTCGGATGTCGAGGGCTTCGACCGGCTGCGCATGCTGTCGCGGCCGTACATGTTCACCGCCTCGATGACGCCGGGCGCGGTTGCGACGGCGCGCGCCGCCTTCGGCCTGATGGCCGAGCGGCCGGAATTGCGCCGCAAGCTTTGGCGCAACGTCGAGCACCTGTCGGGCGGAGTGCGCGGCATGGGGTTGGGGACCGGGCCCGTGCCGAGCCCGATCGTCGCCGTCACGCTGCCCGAGCCCGAGATCGCCGTCCGGTTCTGGAACCGGCTGATCGACGAGGGGATCTACACGAACATCGCTATCCCGCCGGCGACGCCGAACGGGCTGTCGCTGCTGCGCGTGTCGGTCTCGGCCGCGCACAGCGAGGAGCAGATCGACCGCGCGCTGGAGGCGATGGCCGCGGTCGGAGTCGAGCTCGGCGTCGTGTCGCCCGCGCCGCGCCGCGCCCCCCGGCCGGCGGCCGAGATGCGCGTCAACGGAGGCCCCCGCGCCACAGAAGGCGCAGCAGCACGACCGGGGCGGCGAGCCACGGAAGGCGTTTCTCCCAAGGGCTGAGCGCCTTCGGCCCGGCGTGGCGCTCGATCTTCGAGAGCGCATAGGCCGCCCCGCCGCGAAATGTCGCCGCCGCCTTGACCAGCCGCGCGGCGTTCAGCGCGCGGCCGGTGCGGCAGCGACGCCGCCAGGCGCGACGGGCGGCGCGGCGCTGGGCCTCCGACACCTGTTCTCGCGGCAGCAGCCGGTCGATTTCGGCGTAAAGCCCGGGCGCTGCCTCGCCGATGGTCGAGGGGCGGCCGGCACCCTCGGGGCGCAGTTCGGCGGCATAGGTCGCGGCGAACAGTCCGGCCCAGCGCTCCGGCCCGTCCGACAGGCGGTCGGCCCAGTGCGCCGCGGTGCGCCAGGCGGTGGCGAGGGCATCGACCACTGCCGCCCGCGCGGCCTCGTCGCGGGCGTAGAGCAGCGCCGCGGGCTGCGCGAAGCGCGCCCAGAGCGTCGTGTCCCAGCTGTCGCGGCGCATTCGGTGGCGAAAGGCGGCGAGCCGCATCACGGCCAGCTTCGCGCCGTCAGCGACGGGCCCGGCCGCCGCCGCGCCTCCACCGTGCCTCGGCCGAACAGGCAAGTCTCGAGTTCCGTCGCGGTCCTCCGGCCTGGCCGGAGCATCGGCCACGCTGCCGTCCTTGTCCTGCTCGAACTCGGCATCTTCCACAGTGGCGGCAGGTCGTTCCCTCCGGCCGGACACTGGCCGAGACGTGGCATGCGAGGGATCGGGGTCCAGCCGCACATGATAGACATTCGGCGGCAGCAGCCGGTTGGCCACGGCCCCCGGCCCCGCGCCGTGCCAGGCGCGGTCGCTGTCGGTCAGCGCGTAGAGGTCGGCGAGGCCGCCCGCCGCCGGGTCGCGCAGCATGTTGCCGTAGAACAGAACCGCCGCGACGCCGGGGCGTGCCGCGACCTGGCGAGCCAGCGCGGCGATCTCTGGCGGCACCGGCCGGTCGAGCATGCGGGCGATGAGGGCGGGCAGCCCGTCAGCGGCGCCCGGCGACTCCCCGGTCACGACGGGTCGCTCATCCCCTCGATGGCCGCATCGGCGCGGCGGATGGCTTCCTCGAAGCGCTTCTCGGCGTCGCGGCTGTTCTTCAGCGGGTCGCGGTAGAAGGCCGAGAAGCGGATCAGCGACAGGAAGGCGCGGTTCATCAGCCGGCCGGACCAGCGCATCGGGCGGTCGAAGTCGAACAGCAGGATCACCCGCTCCTCGTCGGTGTCGTTCCAGACCTCGTGCTCGTAGGTGTCGTCGAGCACCAGCAGCTCGCCGGGCGCCCAGGGGCGGATCTCGTCGCCGACGCGGATGCGGCACTTCTCGCGCTCGGTCGGCACGATCAGGCCCAGATGGGCGCGCAGGATGCCCTTGGTGACGCCGCTATGCGCCGGGATGTGATAGCCGGGCGCCAGGATCGACAGCCACGCGACGCGCAGGTTCGGCACGCGCGACAGCACCTCGGCCGTCACCGGCATCTGCGCGCACTGCGCCTCCAGCCGCTCGCCGAAACCGTAGAGCACGAAGGTCTTCCAGCTCCGCTCCTTGGCGATGCGGTACTGGTCGGGCGAGATCTCCTCGAAACCCGGAATGGCGTCGCGATAGCGCAGCACGCCGCGCGTCTCGGCCTCGATCTCGCGCCAGCGGGCGCGGACGGGCTCCAGGTCCGGGAACAGCGCGGGGTCGAGGAACGGCGTGTCCGGCACCAGGCTGGCCCGTGCCTGGTGGCGCGCCATGCGGCGGGTCAGCCGCTTGCCCCAGCGCTTCACGCGCTTGCGGATGGGGTGGTTCAGCCGCTCCGGGCGCGCCGGACGTGTCTCGTTCATCGCGTTCATGCCGCCTCGTTTACCGCTTCGGGCCTCGCGATGTCGAGTGCGCCCGCGGGCCACGTCCCCAGCCAGCGCACCGACTCGCCGGCCGTGATCGTGGCTGTCAGGCCGCCGTCGCCCGGGACCGTCTCGCCGTCCAGGACGATGCCGCCGCTGCCGGGTGCCAGGGTAAGCGAAACGTGGGGGCTGCGGCCCGAGTGATAGCCGCCCCGGCGCATCGCGCCCGTCGGCCTGCCGATGGCGACCAAGGGCGCGGCCAGAGCCAGCCCGCGCGGCGGGGCGAGGATATCGAGCCACCGAACGGCGCCCTCGCCATCGCCCCAGAATGGCTGGAGCGGGCCGATCAGCCGGCCGGGCAGCGTTGTGGCGATGCCGATGAAGCGCCGGCCCTCGGCGACCGGGTGGCCGTCGGCCGAGAGCGTGCCGGCAACGCCCCGGCGCAGCGCCGCCGCCTCGCCGCCGACCAGGGCGCGGCGCAGCGTCGCCAGAACCGCGCCGGCGACCTGCGCGCCGTGGCGGGCGGCGATTTCCTCGTGACCGATGCGGGTCGCGGTGGCGTAGGCGCCCCAGCCGGCGATGAAGCCGCGCAGCGTGCCGCGGTCGGGAATGTCGATGCGCAGCACGGGCGCGGGCCGCAGGTGCTGCGAGAGGTCGGCCGGGCGCAGGATGGCAAGGCGCGGCAAATCCTCGGGCCGCAGCGCCCCCATACGGCGGGCGACCAGGTTGGTGTTGCCGTTCGCCAGCACGGCGACCGGCGGCCAGTCGGGGCCGAAGATCGCGGGAAAGCGCGAGATCGCGTCGCGCACCGTGCCGTCGCCGCCGTCGACCACGACCAGATCAACACCTCTGGCATGCAGCCGCGCCAGCGCCTCGGCGCAGTCGCGCGGTCCCGCTGTCTCGGCCAGCACAGCCTCGGCCGGCAGCGCCAGGGCGGGCCGGCCGAGATTGCCGGTGCTGGCCGGGTTGCGCAGGATGCCGAGGCGCATCAGCGCTCGGCCAGCCAGGGGACCAGCGGCCCCCGTCGCGCAGCGGCGAAGGCCTGTGCAAGGCGGACGGCGTGGATGACCAGGCACAGAACCGTCCAGACGGCGACAGCCACAAGCCCGGCCCGCGGGGCGTTCGCCGCCGCGGCGAGCGTCAGGATCAGGAGGTTGGGATTGCGCCGCGCCGTGACCAGCCGGAACAGGCTGTCGAAGCGCCGCCAGACGTGCATCTCGATGCCGAAACGCGCGATGAAGATGCCTTCCTCTACGCGTTGCAGGATGTAGCCGGCGACGATGGCGCCGATGACGAGGCCGCCATCCTGCAACGGCTGGCCGACGGCGGCGCAGCCGACGGCCCAGGCCCACCACCAGAACGGAGGGTGGAGCAGGTCGATGCCATGATCCAGCGCGTCGCCGAAGCGTGAGCTGGCAAGCGTCACCCGCGCCAGCTTGCCGTCCACCGTGTCGAGGAACGTCATCGCCCAGGCGAGCGCCAGTCCGGCCGCCCAGGCGCCGTCCCAGAACAGCCAGAAGGCACCCAGCATCAGGACGGCGCTGGCCCAGGTCACCTGGTTCGGCGTGATCCGCGCGCGCGCACACCAGCGCGTGACGATCAGGGCGGGCGCGGGCCAGGCGTGCTTTGTCACCAGGTCGGTCACACCCTTGTAGGAGGCGTCGAACAACGCCCGCTCGGCCGCCGCCCGGTCGTGGAGGCGCATCACCATCGGGTCGGCGCGCTTGCGCAGCTTTGCGTCATAGGTCCCGGCCAGGCCGGCGCCGGTCAGGCCACCGGCCGTCGCGCGCCCCTCGGCCACGGCTGCCGCGTCCTGCGCCCCGGCCGGGCCGCGCATTCCGGCCAGCCGCCCGCAATCGTCGACCAGCAGCGTGCCCGGCTGGGCGTCCGCCAGCGCCCGCAGCACCGAGGAGCCGAACAGGCACCCGCCGGAGAGCAGGACATCCGCCGTCTCGGGCTGCGCCAGCGGGATGCCCAGCCGGTCGAGCTGGCGCTGGAGCCGGGCGCAGCCGTCCAGACCGAACGGCGCAATTCCGCTGCCGTCCAGGATGCAGGCGGTGATGCGCGGCGTCTCGTGTGTCATTCCGGTGTCCGTTCCCGAGGTCGGCCGTCCTTAGAGCAAGAAGCGGCCCGGGTGAACTGCCGTGCCCCGACCGGAGCGCCACACTCGACCGGCGGAGGGGAGGGAGGGGATTGAGGTTCGGAAGGGATACGGCGGTCCGGGCACGGCGGCGGGGGATTATCCGCATTGGCACCCGGCGCGCCGCGCGACCAGCCCGACAGCCGGGCGTGGATCGCCGGCGAACGTCAAGCGACGAAACCGCACCGGGACCGGGCGGGGCTTGCGGCGCGCCGCCGGAACCTTACTGTTCCGACAGGAAACAGCAGGACGGCCACGCATGAACGAGACATTCGCCAAGTTCGGCTGGCCAGAGACGCGTATCGCCGAGACCGAGCACTGGGGCATCATGCTGCGCCCCGAGCAGCCGACGCTGGGCGCGCTGGTGCTGGGCTGCAAGCTGCCGGTGACCGCGTTCGGCGACGTCGGCACCGCGGGCATGGCGGACCTGGCCACCGCCACGGCCGGGGTCGAAGCGATGCTGAAGGCCGCCATCGCCTACGAAAAAGTAAATTACCTCATGCTGATGATGGTCGATTCGGACGTCCATTTTCACGTGCTGCCGCGCTATTCCGGCGAGCGCGAGGCCGTTGGCATCGCTTTGCCGGACCCCGGCTGGCCGGGGCCGCCCCGGCTGGCAGACGCCCGCAAGCTGACGCCAGCCGAGATCGCGGCGATGGTCCGCCATCTCGCGGCACACTGGACAAGCTGAGGCGTGATGCAGGGGCGTCGGTTCCGTCCGTTCTGCCGGGCGGACCGGTACCTTATGCGGCTGATGCTGCCGCGGATGGCGGCGGCGCTGGCGATCACGCTGGCGGCGCTGGTGCTGGACCGGCTTCTGCGGCTGTTCGACTTTGTCACCCAGCAGGGCGCGCCGCCCGGGCCGGTGCTGAGTATGGCCGCCAACCTGCTGCCGCACTATCTCGGGCTGGCGCTGCCGGCGGCGTTCTGCGTCGGCGTGCTGGGTGCGCTGTCGCGGCTGTCGCAGGACAGCGAGGTCGATGCGCTCGAGGCCGCCGGCTGGTCGCTGCGCCGCATAGGGGCGCCGTTCATCGGCTGCGCCGTGGTGCTCTCGGCGATCAGCCTGATGCTGTTCGGCTACGTGCAGCCTTACAGCCGCTATGCCTATTACGAGATCCGCAACCAGGTGCTGACCGCCGGCTGGGACGGGCGGCTGCAGGGCGGCGTCTTCCTGGACCTCGGCGGCGAGTTGGTTTTGTCGGCCGCTAACGTGGATGCGGGTGGGCGCGTGCTCTACCGCGTCTTCATGCAGCGTCAGGAGGAGGAGGGCCCCGTCGCCGTCACCGCCGAGCGCGGGCTGGTGATCCCCGAGCCGGAGACCCACAGCGTGCGCCTGGTGCTGGAGAACGGCCGCACGCTGCTGCCGGACGGGCGTCGGCTGGACTTTGACCGGCTGGTCGTGCCGCGCCACTTCGACATGGACACCGGCCCCTTCCGCGCCCGCGGCGAGAACGCCCGCGAGCTGACGCAGGGCGAGATCTGGGCGGCCATGGGCAGCGCGACCGGCGACGAGGCGCGCCGATTTGCCGTCGAGTTCAACGAGCGGCTGGTCCGCGCTGTCTCGCTTCTGGGCATCGCGCTGCTGTCCGTGCCGCTGGCGGTGGCGCGTAAGCGCTCGCCCGGCTGGCCGCGCATCGTGCTGGCGATCATCGTGCTGACGGTCTTCGACAACCTGATAAAATTCGTCTCCGGCCTCGGCGAACTGGGCGAGGTCAACCCGGCGCTGGGGCTTTGGGGGCTGGCTGTCCTTTTCAACGGTGGCTCGCTCTGGCTCTACATCGCGCATCCGGGGCAGGGGGCGCAGAGCCCGCTGCGCCGCTTCCTGCGCTGGCTCGACCGCGGTCCGCGGCCCGAGACGGCGGCGCCTGGAGAACTGCCGTGACGCTGGGGCTCTATCTCTCGCGGGTGTTGGGCGGGCGCATCGTCGCGGCGACGCTGGTGCTGCTGGCGCTGGGGCTCAGTCTCGATCTGATCAAGGCTGCCGACGAGCTGGTAGAGGTCGGCGGCGCCTGGGCGCTGCTGCACTATGCGCTGCTGCGGGCGCCGGCGATGGGGGCGCAGATCCTGCCGTTGGGTGTGCTGGTCGGCGCGCTGCTGGCATTCCTGGCGCTTGCCCGGCGCTCCGAGCTGACGGTGATGCGCGCGGCCGGGCAATCGGTGTTCCGGTTGCTGGTAAAGCTGGCGCCGCTCGCGATCCTGCTGGGAGCGGTTCAGCACCTGCTGGTCGACGAGGGCACCGCCTGGAGCGAGCGGGCGCTGGCCGAAGCCTTCTCCGGCATCGCCGAGACCCCCTTGGTGCAGGCGGGATCGCGCGTGACCGGGCGCGTCGGCGACGCGGTGATCATCGGCGAGCTGATGACGCCCGGCGGCGCCGAGCTGGCCCCGCTGACGGTCTATGCACTGGATGACGACGGGCAGGTGACGGGCCGGATCCAGGCCGCCCGCGCCTACTGGTACGACTCGGAAGAGGGGGGTGAGGGGGGCTGGCGCCTCGACGGCGTGCGCCGCGTCGGGGTCACGCCCGACACCGCGGCACCCGACCTGCTCTGGCCGACGCGGCTCGACCCCGGCGTCGTGCGCGCGCTGGCCAGCGGCGCGGCGACCGCGACGGCCCGCGAGGCCTCGGAGGCCCTATCCGGCATGGTGGTCGCCACGCGCAGCACGTCGTACTACCGGACCCGGCTGGCCCGGGCATGGTCGGCCTTGCTCGTGCCGGGAGTGATGCTGTTGTGCGCCGCATTCGCCAGCTTCAAGAGCTCGCGCGGGCCGGGCGGGCTGAGCCTCGCGGCGACGGGCGCCGTTCTCGGGCTGGGTTTTGTCATGATCGACGGGCTGTTCGGCTCGTTCGGCCAGGTCGGGCTGGTCGCCGCCTGGGTGGCGGCGTGGATGCCGGCGGCGCTGTTCGGCATTGCCGCCGGCTGGGTCCTCCTGTTGCGCGAGGAGTAAAATGGCGCAGGCCGCAGGCGAGATCGTGATCCGGCAGGTCGCGACGCGCGCCGACCGCGAGGCGTTCCTCCGGCTGCCCGGGCAGCTGGCCGTGGGCGACTTGCACTGGATCGAGCCGCTGCGCTTCGAGCGCCGCCGATTCCTCTCGCCGGCCCACAACCCGGTGTTCGACCATGCCGAGATCGGCCTGTGGCTGGCGCGCCGTAATGGTCGCGCGGTCGGCCGGATCAGCGCCCAGGTCGACCGGCTGGCGCCCGGCACTCCCGACCGGCCGCTCGGCTACTTCGGCATGGTCGATGCGCGCGAGGACGAGGTTCTGGCGCGGCTGTTCGGAACGGCCGAGGGCTGGCTGGCGGAACGCGGAATTCGACCACGTGCGCGGCCCGTTCAACCTGTCGATCAACCAGAGCTCGGGCGTGCTGACATGGGGGTTCGATTCGCCGCCCAGCCTGATGATGGAGCACAACGACCCCTGGCTCGGCCCGGCCATCGAGCGTCAGGGATATGCCAAGGCGGCCGATGTCGTGGCGTACCGGCTGACCGCCGCGAACGGCCTGCCCGAGCGGCTGCGCCGGATCTGGCAGCGCGCCACCGGCGAAGCGACGCTGCGTCCGCTGGACCCGCGGCGCTTCGCCGAGGAGATCGCCACCGTCACGTCGATCTTCAACGATGCCTGGGCGGAGAACTGGGGCTTCGTACCGCTGACCGAGGCGGAGACCGCCGCGATGGCCGCGGAGCTGCGTCCGATCCTGCCGCCCGACTTCGTGCAGATCGCCGAGGTTAACGGGCGCCCGGTGGCCTTCATCGTGCTGGTGCCGAATGTCAATGAGGCGCTACGCGGGTTGCATGGCCGGCTGTTGCCGACCGGCTGGGCGCGGCTGCTCTGGCGGCTGAAGGTCGCGGGCGTGCGCACCGCCCGGGTGCCGCTGATGGGTGTCCGGCGCGACGTGGCGGGAACGGTGCTGGGCAAGAACCTGCCGCTGCGCCTGATCTATGCGCTCGAACCCGCCGTGCGGGCGCGCGGCATCCGCGAGATCGAGCTGAGCTGGCTGCTGGAAGACAACTGGCCGATGCGCCGGCTGGTCGAGGCGATCGGCTGCGAGCACTACAAGACGTGGCGGATCTATGGCAAGGACCTGGCGTGACCCGCTGGCGCGCCCTGATCCTGGCCGGCTCGCGCGGGCGGTCGGATGCCGTCGCGCAGGCCGCTGGCGTCGCCCACAAGGCGTTCGCGCCTGTCGCCGGCCGGCCGATGATCGAGCATGTCGTCGCGGCGTTGCGCGCGGTTCCCGCGATCGACGGCATCGCCGCGTCGATCTCGCCGCAGGCGCCCGCGCTGCCCGAGGGCGTCGAGCGGCTGGACGCCGCGTTGGGCCCGGCGGCCAGCACGCTGTCCGCCTTCGACCGCCTCGGCCCGCCCCTGCTGGTGACGACGGCTGACCATCCGCTGCTGACGCCCGGCATGGTCGCCGAGCTTCTGCACGCCGCCGAGGGCTCCGGGGCCGACGTTCTGGCGGGCGTCTGCCCGCGCTCCACGGTCGAGTCGGCCGGCAACCCGGCGCGACGGACCTGGCTGCACTTCTCCGACGGCGATTTCAGCGGCGCCAACCTGTTTGCGCTGACCTCGGCGAAAGCGCGCGGGGCAATCGAGTTCTGGGGCCTGGTCGAGGCCGAGCGCAAGCGCCCATGGCGCATGGCCTGGCGCGTCGGCCCCAGCGTGCTGGCGCAATATCTCGCCGGCCGTCTGGACCGCGCCGCCGCGGCCCGCGCCCTCGGCAACGCCGCCGGCTGCACTGCGGAACTGGTCGCCATCGATCACCCGGATGCTGCGCACGATGTCGACAGGCCGGACGACCTGGTCTTTGCCGAGCGCCGCCTGGCGCTGCGCGCGGCCACAGCCGGCCGAGACGGCGCTCGACGGGATTGATCTGTTTGTTGCGTGCGGCCCAGCCGTCTGGCCGAACCGGACGCGAGCACAGCTCCAGCGCCTTTGGTCGCGAGATCAGGCCTGCCAGCGGCGAAAGGCGAGCACGGCGTTCAGCCCGCCGAACGCGAAGGAGTTCGACAGCGCCGCGTCGACCCGGGCCTCGCGCGCCTGGTTCGGGACGACGTCGAGGCCGATCTCGGGGTCCGTCTCCTCGAAGCCGATTGTCGGCGGGATCACGCCCTCGCCCAGCGCCATCAGCACGGCGACCGCCTCGAGCGCGCCGGCGGCACCGATAGGGTGGCCGTGCATCGACTTGGTCGACGAGACCAGCACATCGGCGGCGTGGTCGCCCAGCACCGACTTGATGGCCGCCGCCTCGACGCGATCGTTCATCGCCGTCGCCGTGCCGTGCGCGTTGACGTAGTCGATCTCGTCGGGCGCGATCTCGCCATCGGCAAGTGCCATGCGCATCGCCCGCGCCGCGCCTTCCAGCGCCGGCTGCACGATGTCACCGGCATCTGCCGTCATCCCGAATCCGACGATCTCGCCCAGGATGGTCGCGCCGCGTGCCCGGGCGTGTTCGAGCTCCTCCAGCACCAGGATCGCCGCGCCCTCGCCCAGCACCATGCCGTTGCGCGTCCTGGAAAACGGGCGGCAGGCGTCCTTCGACATCACGCGCAGCCCCTCCCACGCCTTCATGCCGCCGAAACAGAGGAGGGATTCGGCGCCGCCAGTAACGGCCGCATCGACCGTGCCGCCTCGGATAAGGTGGAAGGCCTGACCCATTGCGTGGTTCGACGACGAGCAGGCAGTCGAGACCGAAAAAGCTGGCCCCTGAAGGCCGAATTTCATCGAGACCTGGCTGACCGGCGCGTTCGCCATCAGGCGCGGGACGATGAACGGGTGCACGCGGTTCTTCATCTCATGGTAGACCGCATAGTAGTTTTCGTCGAGGGTCTGCAGCCCGCCCATCGCGGTGCCGATGATGGTCGCCGTGCGCGGGCCGAGCGCGCCTCCGAAATCCATGCCGGACTGGCCGACCGCCTCGTCCGCCGCGACCAGCGCCATCTGACTGACGCGATCGAGGAGGGCGAGCTCGCTCTTCGTGAAGTGGTCCTCTCCCTCGAACTGTTTCGCCTCGGCGGCGATCTTGACCATCAGCCGCTCGGGGTCGAACCGGGTGATCGGGGCGATGCCGCAGCGGCCCTCGCGAAGCCCGCTGGTGTGCTCATCATAGCCGGTACCGAGGGCCGAGACGACGCCGACGCCGGTGACGGCTACGCGGCGCGTGGGGCTCACGCCCGCTCCTTCTCGGCGATCAGCTGCTTCACGGCGGCGATGATCGCACCGACGTTCGAGAGGTCGAACTGCGAGTCCGCCGGGTCGTTGGCGTTGTAGGGAACCGAGATGTCGAAGGCCTCCTCGATGCCGAAGACGACCTCGACGAGGGCAAGCGAGTCCAGTCCGAGTTCCTCGGGCGTGGTCCCGGTCGATATGTCGGCGGGATCGACCATCGCCTGTTCGGCGATGGTCGCCACGACCTTCTCGCTGACCGCGTCCATACTGACCTCCATCAGGCCCACCGGCTTTTCTCTAACATATGGGCCGGAACCTTACAGTCCCAGCTTCTGGCGAATTTCGGCGAGCTGCTCGACCATGCGAGGCAGGCGGCGAAGCGCCGACATCTGGCGCAGCGCCTCGCCCCGGGGGATGGCCGGGATGCCCATGTAGATCGAGCGATCGGGGACGTTGCCGGCCAGCAGCGAGCCGGCGGCGATCATCACGTCCGAGCCGATACGCACATGGTCCTGGATGCCCACCTTGCCGCCGATGACGACGCGATCGCCGACGACGGTCGAGCCGGCGATGCCGACCTGAGCGCAGATCAGGCAGGTGCGCCCTACCTGGACGTTGTGGCCGATCTGCACCTGGTTGTCGATCTTGCTGCCGCTGCCGATCCGGGTCGGCGCGATGGTGCCGCGATCGATGCAGGTGCCGGCGCCGATCTCGACATCGTCGCCGATCTCGACGCCGGCCAGCGAATGGATACGCAGGTAGCCCTCGTGCGGCCGGTCGCCGGCGCTCGTGTCGGTGCCTGTGCTGGCGCTTGGGCGGGGCGCTGCCCGGGAAGCTTCAGCGGCGCTCTCGCGGATGCCTCGGCTGGCCGGTTCGAACGAGAAGCCGTCGGCGCCGACCACGGCGTTCGGCTGGGCGACGAAGCGCGCGCCGATCGTGCAGCGCGCGCCGATGCGGACACCGGCGTGCAGCAGGGCCTGCGGCCCCAGCACAGCGCCCGCGCCGACGCTGGCGTGCGGGCCGATGACGGCGCCGAGCCCGACCCGCGCGCCGGCGGCGATGATGGCAAAGGCCCCGACGGCGGCGCCGTCGCCCAGCTCGGCGCCGGGTTCGACCACGGCGGTCGGATGGACGCCGGGTACGACGTCGGGCGGGTGCTGGAATTCCGCGGTGATGGCGGCCAGCGCGACGCGCGGCCGTGGTGCGACGAGCGCGGCTGCCAGGCCCAGCGCCTGCCAGTCCGCCCCCTCCCAGACGACGGCCGCCTTGGCGCGGGAGGCGCGCAACGCCTTCTCGTAGGCGGGCGTCATCGCCATCGCCAGCTCGTCCTCGGCGGCGGCGGCGGGCTCGGCGGGGCGACTGACCACGACGGAGCCGTCGCCGAGCAGGCTCAGCCCGGTCGCGCGTGCGATCGCGTCGACAGTTTGGCTCATCGGGATGCGCCTGTGCAGGTTCGGCCGCTCTTCTACAGGCGGCATGGCGGCTAACGCAACCGGCGGAGGCGTCGCGGCCCCCGCCGACAGTGGGTCCGGTTGGGGGCCTTGACGCCGGCCCGGTTTGGGACTGGTCTAGTTCAGGATGCGAACGCCGGCGGCTTTCAGCGCCTGCGCGACCTCGCGGTCGCGGCTGTAAATATCGCCCCGGAACTGCTCGACACCGTTCTCGTCAATCCACGCGGTTCGGTAGGTCAGGAACACCGGCAGCGGGCGTTCGAGGTCGACGCGGTGCTCGCGTCCGTCGGCCAGCAGCCCGTCGAAATAGCTGGCCGGATCACGCGACTGGCCGCTCAGGAGATACTCGGCCAGCTCGTGCGGTTTCTCGACCCGGATGCAGCCGTGGCTGAAGTCGCGGACATCTTTCCCGAACAGGTTCTTTGACGGCGTGTCGTGCAGGTAGACAGAATGCGCGTTCGGGAACATGAATTTCACGTTGCCGAGCGCGTTCGAGTCGCCCGGGAGCTGCGTGACCCGCCCCGGAAAGGTCGACGGCGTGACGGTCGACCAGTCGATCTGCTCGGCCTCTCTGTCGGTCCCGACGAGGCGCATTCCCTGCCGGGCGAGATAACTTGGGTCGCGCTTCAGCTTCGGCAGGATCTCGTTGCGCGCGATCGACATCGGCACGTACCAGGTCGGATTGATGACGATGTGGGTCATCGTCTCGGAGAACTCGGGCGTCTCCCAGTCGTTCGCCTGGCCGTTGATGACGCGCGAGTCGAAAACCGGGCGGCCGTTGTCCATGACCCACATCTCGAAGCCGGCGAGATTGACCAGGATGTACCGGCCATCGAGCTGGTGGTTCAGCCAGCGCTGGCGCTCGAGGTTGACAGCGATCTGATCGGCCCGCTCGCGCGCCGAGACGTTAAGTTGCGCCAGCGTCGCCGGGCCGATCAGCCCGTCCTGATTCAGCCCGTGCCGGGCCTGGAAGCGCTTCAAGGCGTCCTCGAGCGGCTGGTCGAAATCCTCGGGGTCATAACCGGCGGCAGGCAGGTCCGACGAGGTGTCGGCGGTGGCGACCAGCACGCCGTCCGTCTGGCCGGCGGCCTGGCGGCCATAGACGTTCGGATCGAGATCGCCCATCGCCGTCAGCCGGGCGCGCGCCTGGGCGACGCGCGGGCTGCGGTCGCCGGGCCGCAGCGTCCGGCCGGAGCCGACCGTCGGGCCCCAGATATCGCCGCCGGCAACCGATCGGAAGGCGCGGTAGCGCTCGACGAGTCGTCGGTAGAGCGGACTCTGCGGCGCCAGCGAATCCAGGTAGGCGGCCATGTTGGCGGCCGAGGCGGCGCCCGTCACCAGCGCGCCCGGATCGGAGTGATGGACGGTGATGTCGAAGTCCTTGTCGATTTCGGACGGGACGAGCACGCCCAACTCGATGTCATCGGCATAGGCCAGGAACGCCGCGGTCAGGTCGGCCTCGAGCGTCATGTTGCCGGGCTGGCCCAGCCGCCCAGCGAGCGCGTCGCCGCCATATTTCGAGTCGGGCAGCGCCTGTTCGTCGGCGTGGCGCAGGAAGTCGACCAGGATCAGCGCGGCATCCGTCGTCCTGCCGTCCTTGTCGAGCCAGATCGGTTGATAACCCCGCGCCGAGTAAGCAGCCATGGCGGCCGGTTCGTTGCCCAGCCGACGGGCCAGCGCGTCGCGCATCTTCGCCGCCGCTGGCGACAGTCTGGTTTCGGCCACGGACGGCTGCGCCGCGGCAACCTGGCCCGATGCTGGCCCGGCCCCAAATCCGAGCCCGATCAGCACCGCCGCGGCGGAAAGTGCGAAAAAACGGTCCGTGATCATCATGTCACCAATGTTGCCGAAAAACGTCATAGCCCCTCTTCCGTCACCGAACATAGCATGATGGGGCGGATTGAGCCGCCTGCGTGCCGGATGCTGGCCACAATTAGAGTGCTCCATGGAGATCCTGCCACACAATTGCAGGTAGGTGTCAGCGAATGCAGGTAGGTGTCAGCGAACGCGTATGGCAAGGTCGCGGTTCCCGCCCAAGGCTCGTTGCAAGGTTGCAACTTGGCAAGAGAATCGCCCTGTGGCACAAAGATTGCGGGGAAAGGGTCTGGGGCAAGTGACGGAAGTCACAGCAAAAAAAACGAGGGCAGTTTCGTGAGCAGATTCGAATCGACCAAGACGGTCATGTCTCGTCGTGCGTTCATCGGCGGCATGGCAGTCGGACTGACAGCGGCCTCGCCGGTCTTCGCGGCGGCGGCGCCAGCCGTCCTGAAGGGCGCGGGGGACTTCCGCGCGCTCAACCTGATCAACAGCCACACCTCGGAGAGGCTGAACTGCGCCTACTGGATCGACGGGAAATACGTCCCCGAGGCGCTGGAGGCGTTCAACTACTTCATGCGCGACTGGCGCGAGAACAAGATCAAGCCGATCGATCCCAAGACGCTGGATATCATGGCGGCGACGCATTGCCTGCTGGACTGCAGCGAGCCCTTCCATGTCGTGTCCGGCTATCGCACTCCGCGCACGAATGCCCTGCTGCGCGGGCGCAGCAAGAAGGTTGCCAAGAACTCGTACCACATCAAGGCTATGGCGTGTGACTTGTCGCTGAAGTCGCGTGAGGTCTTCCAGGTCGCGGCGGCGGCAAAGTCGCTGGGCGCTGGCGGTGTCGGCAAGTACACGAAGTCGCAGTTCACGCATGTCGACTGCGGCCCGATCCGCCAGTGGGGCGCGTAAGTAGCTGACCACCGGGGCGACCAGGCCGCCCCGAAACCGACTTTGCGGAAGGTCGTCAGGCCCGAACGGTCCCGTCGCCCTCGACGAGATACTTGAAGCTGGTCAACTGCTCGGCCCCGACCGGGCCGCGCGCGTGCATCTTGCCTGTCGCGATGCCGATCTCGGCCCCCATCCCGAACTCGCCGCCATCGGCGAACTGAGTCGACGCGTTTCGCATCAGGATGGCGCTGTCCAGCCGGGCGAAGAATCGATCGGCCACCGCGTCGTCCTCGGCAACGACGCTCTCGGTGTGGCTGGAGCCATAGCGGCGAATATGCGCAATCGCCCCGTCTACGCCGTCGACAACGCGGGCGGCGATGTCCATGTCCAGATACTCGCGGCCCCAGTCCTCTGCCGTCGCCGGCGTCACCCCGGCGTCGAGCGCCTGCACAGCGTCGTCGCCATGCACTCGGACGCCGGCGTCCAGCAGGTCGCCGACGATCTCGCGCCCCAGCGTTCCAGCGACGGCGCGGTCGATCAGCAGACACTCGGCAGCGCCGCAGATGCCGGTGCGCCGCGTCTTGGCGTTCAAAACGATGCGCCGTGCCTTCCTGGCATCGGCGGACGCGTCGACATATACGTGGCAAATGCCCTCGAGGTGGGCGAAGACCGGCACGCGCGCCTCGGCCTGGACCAGCGCTACCAGACCCTTGCCGCCGCGCGGCACGATGACGTCGATGAAGTCCACCGCGCGCAACATCTCGGCGACCGCCGCGCGGTCGCGCGTCGGGATCACCTGGATGGCGTTTTCCGGCAGGCCGGCGGTGCGCAGGCCGTCGGCCAGGCAGGTGTGGATGGCGCGCGACGAGTGAAAGGATTCCGAACCGCAACGCAGGATGGCGGCGTTGCCTGCCTTGAGGCAGAGGCCGCCGGCATCCGCGGTGACGTTCGGCCGGCTTTCGTAGATCACGCCGACGACACCCAGCGGCGTGCGCACGCGGCGGATGCGTAGTCCCGATGGAACGGTCCAGTCGGCGATGACGGCGCCGACGGGGTCGGGCTGGGCCGCGATGGCGCGCAGGCCCTCGGCCGTACTGCGAATTCGATCATCGGTCAGCAGAAGCCGGTCGAGCATGGCGGCTGAAAGACCGCGTTCGCGGGCCGCCGCCATGTCGCGCGCGTTCGCCTCGGCGATCTCGGCGCGGCGATCCGTCATGGCGGCGGCCGCCGCGGTCAGCGCCCGGTCCTTGTCGGCGGAGGCCGCGAAGGCAAGTTCGGCCCCGGCGGCGCGCGCCCGGCCGCCGATCTCGCGAATCATCGCCGGGATGTCGGTGGCCTGACCGTCCTCGAGGTCCTTCAACTTCCCCATCAGCTGCCCCACACCACCATGTCGTCGCGGTGCGCCATCGCCGCGCGGCCGGGATAACCGAGCACCTCGGCGATCCGGCTCGAGCGCAACCCGGCGATCGCGCGCGCATCCTCGGCGCCGTAGCCGGCCAGCGCCGCCCCCAGTGCGCGGCCCTGCGCATCGACGATCGCCACCGGGTCGCCGCGCTGGAACGTGCCCTCGACTGCGCGCACGCCGGCGGGCAGCAGTGACTTGCCGCGCCCGAGCGCCGCGGCGGCGCCGGCGTCGACAACGATCTGCCCCATCGGCTTCATGCCGGCGATCCACTGCTTGCGCGCCGCGGCCGGGCCGGCGGAAGCCGGGAACCAGGTGGCGGGCGCGCCGTTTTCCAACGCCGAGAGCGGGCGCATGGTGTCGCCCCGCGTCAGGGCCATTGCGCAGCCACCCTGCATCGCCGTCTTGGCCGCCAGAAGCTTGGTGCGCATGCCGCCGCGCGCCGATGCCGTGCCGGTGCCGCTGGCCATCGCCTCGATCTCGGGCGTGATCTCGAGCACTTCGTCCAGCCTGCTCGCCGCCGGGTCGCTGCGCGGGTCGGCGGTGTAGAGCCCGTCCACGTCCGACAGCAGCACCAGCAGGTCGGCGCCGGCCATCAGCGCGACCCGCGCCGCCAGCCGGTCGTTGTCGCCATATCGGATCTCGTCGGTAGCCACGGTATCGTTCTCGTTGATCACCGGCAGCGCGCCGAAGGACAAGAGCGCCGCCAGCGTCGCCCGGCCGTTCAGGTAGCGCCGCCTCTGCTGCGTGTCCTCGAGCGTCAGCAGCACCTGCGCCGTCGTGATCCTGTGGGCGGCGAACGCCTCCTCCCAGGCGCGGACCAGCCGGGTCTGGCCGACGGCGGCAGCGGCCTGCGCCTCCTCCAGCGAGAGCGCGCCCGGCGTCAGCGCAAGCACCTGCCGGCCGAGCGCGATTGCGCCGGACGAGACCAGCAGCGCCTCCTGCCCGCGTGCGCGCAGGCGGGCGAGGTCGGCGGCGAGCGCCGAAACCCACTCGGCTCGGAAGCGGCCGCTGATGGGATCGACCAGCAGGGCCGAGCCGACCTTGACGACGACGCGGCGGGCCGAGGTCAGCCGGGTCGCCGCGGCTGTCGCGGGTGCGCCGGCGCTCAGGGTGTCCATGCCGCGCCCCTGTCCTCGGCCGGCGCGGTGCGCGCCGCGACGATGTGTGCGCGCAACGCCCGCAGCGCGCCGGGCACGCCCTCGCCCGTCACGGCCGAGATGCGGTGTGCGACGGGCACGCCTTCCTCGCGCAGCAGCGCCTGCAGATCGTGCGCCGCCTGCTCGCCGATTGCGTCGCACTTGCTCAGCACGACGATGCGCGGCTTGTCGACCAGCCCGTGCCCGTAGGCGGCGAGCTCCCGCTCGATGGTCTGCCAGTCGCCCAGCACGTCGTCGCTTGTCGCGTCGATCAGGTGCAGCAGGACGGCGCAGCGCTCGACATGTGCCAGGAACCGGTGGCCGATGCCGCGTCCCTCGTGCGCGCCCTCGATCAGGCCGGGGATATCGGCCATCACGATCTCGGCCGCGTCGATCCCGACTACGCCCAGGTTCGGGTGCAGCGTGGTGAACGGATAGTCGGCAATCTTCGGTCGCGCGTTCGAGGTCGCGGCCAGGAAGGTCGACTTGCCGGCATTCGGCAGCCCGACCAGCCCGGCATCGGCAATCAGTTTCAATCGCAGCCAGATCGTGCGCTCGACCCCCGCCTGGCCGGGGTTGGCGCGGCGCGGCGCCCGGTTGGTCGAGGATTTGAAATGCAGGTTGCCCCAGCCGCCATTGCCGCCCTGCGCCAGCAGCACGCGGTCGCCGGTGCGGGCGAGGTCGGCGATGACGGTCTCCTGGTCCTCGTCCAGGATTTCCGTCCCCACCGGCACGCGGAGCACAACGTCTTCGCCGCCCTTGCCGGTGCGCTGCTGGCCCATGCCATGTTCGCCGTTTTGGGCCTTGAAATGCTGCTGGTAGCGAAAGTCGATCAGCGTGTTCAGACCATCGACGGCTTCCGCCCAGACGTCACCGCCCCGCCCCCCATCGCCACCATCCGGGCCGCCGAACTCGATGAACTTCTCGCGCCGGAAGCTGATGCTGCCCGGCCCGCCGCTACCCGAGCGGATGTAGACCTTTGCGAGATCCTGGAACTTCATGCCCGCGCCTCCCGGTCGGCACGGGGCAGGGCGGTGTCGATATGCGTCCGCTCGGTGCCGCGCGCGAGGCAGCGCAGCATCCTGCGGCCAGGAACCTCGAGCCCGGGCCTTCCCGAAATTCGCAGCGTGGCCCCCTTGCCCTCGACGATGCTCGAGGACGACCGGTCGAGCTCCAGGGCGCCGTCGGCGAGGCTGATGTCGATGAAACGGTCGACCGCCCCGTCAGGGAAGGAACTCGGCACGCACGCCAGCCAGCGCGAGCCGGCAAGATCGCCGCAGAGTGCTCGTGTGTGCGGAGCGCCAGCCGTCTCCAGCGGACGCAAAAGCAGCCTTTCGGTCCTCGTCTCGACGCCCATGGGGGCCTCCAAAGCGCAAACGGGGGACCGGCGCATCCGCCGATCCCCCGTCGTCAAACGTGATCCGTTCGCGGTAGCGCGCCTGGTGTTACTCGGCCGCTTCCGTCGCCGGCAGGACCGAGATGACGGTTCGGCCCTTGATCCCCTTGCTGAAGCGAACATGACCCTCGGTCTTGGCGAAGATCGTGTGGTCGCGGCCCAGGCCGACGTTCTCGCCCGGCCACCACTGCGTGCCGCGCTGGCGGCAGATGATGTTGCCGGGGATCACGGCCTCGCCGCCGAACTTCTTGATGCCCAGCCGACGCCCGGCGCTGTCGCGTCCGTTGCGTGACGAGCCGCCTGCCTTCTTGTGCGCCATCGCGTCGCCTCCTTACTCGGCCGCGCCGGCAACCGCCGGCTGTTCGGTTGCAGCGGGCCTGCCGGTCGCCGCCTTGACCCCGGTCGAGTCGCCGCCCGAGGCCAGAATCTCCTTGATCCGCACCGTCGTCAGCGACTGCCGGTGGCCCTTGAGCCGGCGCGAGCCGTGCTTTCGCCGGCGCCGCTTGAGGTTCAGCGTCTTCGGGCCGCGCTTCTGCTCGAGGACCTCGGCCTGCACGGCGGCGCCGCCGACCAGCGGATTGCCGACGGTGACGTCGTCGCCGCCGAGCATGAGAATTTCATTGAACTGTACGGTCTCGCCGACCTCGGCTGCCAGTTTCTCGATCGTCAGCACGTCGTTGTGCGCGACCTTATACTGCTTGCCACCTGTCTTCACGACAGCGAACATGCGTGTCTTCCTTCTTGTCCGCGTCCTGCGGCGGTCCCCATATGGGGACGCTTGCGGCCGAAGCCAGCCTCGGACAGCGCGCCTTGCGGGCGTGATGCAGCTGCGCCGCGCCCACCCGGGCGCCGCGAGACGCGCGTTATCGCGATGCCCGGGCGGGATGTCAAGCGGATGCCCGGACGGCGCAACAGCACAGGTCGCTGGCGTCTCCGATTTCGCCTCTTCCGACGAGATCATCCTGATCAAGGATTCTCGAAGAGAGTTCCGGGGCATGTGGCTCCGGCAACGAGGCGCGTCCAGGAGTCGCAGCAGGCATCAACGAGAGCCTCGTCGGATACCAGCACTTCCAGGCGCTCCGGCGCTCTCCTCAGCCCGCCCGCGCGCTCCGCTTCGCCAGCCGCACCGAGATCAGCCCGGCCATCAGCAGCCCGATCCCGAGCATGATGACGGTGTTGTAGCCGCTCGCCTGCCAGATCAGCGCCGCGATCGAGGGCGCCGCCGCGCTGCCCAGCATGTAGGGCACAGCCAGCATCCCCGAGATCGTCCCGAACCCGGCGCGCCCCAGCAGCTCGGCCGTCACCACCGGCCGGACGATCGATATCACGCCATAGGCCGCCCCGTAGGGCACAACGAAGGCCACCGCCAACACCGGCGAGCCGGTCGCGAACAGCAGCAGCACCGCCCCCAGCGCCATGCCGACATAGCACCCTGCCGCTGCCCCGTGGATATCAACGCGGCGCTGCGCCGAGACCATGATGACACGCCCCAGCACCTGCATCGGCCCGACCATGCTGGCGACCAGCACGCCGATCCCCTCGGCGACGCCGCGCGAGTCCATGATCGGCCGGATATGCGTGATCAGCATGCCGTGCGTGAGCCCGACGACGGCGAAACCGAAGCCGATGAACCAGAAGGCGGGCTTCAGCATCGCCTGGTGCCCCTCGCGGCCGGTCGACTGCGGCTTCGTGGCCGGGTCCTCGGCATGGCCGGCCAGCAGCCGCAACCCCAGCCACGCCAGCGGCAGCGCGACGACAACCACGACCGCCGCGAAAACCAGCAGCGCCCCGCGCCAACCCAGGCGCTCGGCCAGCCACCAGGCGGCCGGGAACGACACCGACCCGGCGAACCCGGCCACCAGCGTCACCTGCGTGATCGCGCGACGCGCCGCCGTGCCGATGGTCGTCGTGATGATGGCGAAGGTCGCCTCGTACAGGCAGAAGGCGTTGACGACGCCCAGCGCCAGCCAGACTGCCCAGAACTGCCACAGCGTCTGCACCGCCGACAGCGCCACCAGCAGCGCGGCCCCGGCGACGATCGCGCCCAGGAACATGGCGCCGCCGGCGCCCCGGTCGATCACCCGCCCGGCGCGCGGCGCCAGCAGCCCGGTCAGGATCAGCGCACCCGTGAACGCGCCCGAGATCCCGGCCCGGCCCCAGCCGAGATCGGCCTCCCAGGCCGGCAGCAGCGCCGGGAACGAGTAGTAGAACGCCGCCCAGACCAGCGTCTCGGCCACCGCCAGCGGCAGCACGGCGATCCACAGCGCTCGCATGATCCCCTCCCGTCGCGCCTCGCGCCAGGCGGACGTCACCTTGGCCGGGCGGCGTGCCGCCGGCAATCGTCCCTGTGATAGCTGCCCCCGGCAATGTCGCCCCGCTTTGACCCGCCGGGCCAACCGGCTTATTCGCGCTCCAAGGGAGGCACCATGTCCGACAACCCCATCGCCGAGGCGACGGCGCGCATCTTCGCCGACCTCGCCGACCCGCAGGCGATCAACGCCGCGCGCGACGACGCGTGGCGCGCGCCGCTCTGGCAGGCGCTGGAGGAGACCGGCCTGACCCGCGCCTGGATCGCCGAGGAGCGCGGCGGGGCAGGGGCGACGCCGGCCGACGGCTTCGAGGTGCTCCGCATCGCCGGCCAGTACGCCTGCCCCGTGGCGCTGGCCGAGACGCTGCTGGCTGGCTGGGCGATGGCCGAGGCCGGGCTGGACATCCCCGAGGGCGTCATCGCCGTCGCCCCGACGCGCGCCCATGACCGCCTGTCGCTGGACGAGCGGGGCGCCGTCACCGGCACCGCCCGCAGTGTGCCGCACGCCGCCGGCGCGTCGCTACTGGTCCTGGTCCTGCACGACCAGCTCCTGACCTTCCCGCCGGACAGCTACACCACGACGGCGCGCCCGACCGATATGGGCGGCGAGCGCGCCGATGTGCGCCTGGACGCCGCCGCGCCGCAGGCGATGGCCGACTTTCCTGGCGGCGGCGAGGCGCTGATGCGCATGGGCGCCACTGCGCGCGCCTGCCAGATGGCCGGCGCGCTGGAAACCGCGCTGGCCATCACCACCGGCTACACGCAGGAGCGCGAGGCGTTCGGCCGCAAGATCGGCAAGTTCCAGGCAGTCCAGCAAAGCCTGGCCGTGCTGGCCGGCGAGGTCGCCGCCGCGCTGACCGCCTCGGGCTCGGCCGCCGACACGCTGGCGACCCACCCGCATGGCGGCGAGGCGGCCTTCCTCGAGGTCGCGGCGGCGAAGATCCGCGTCGGCGAGGCCGTCGAGACCGGCGCCGCCATCGCCCACCAGGCGCACGGCGCCATCGGCTGGACACAGGAGCACACGCTGCAGCGCTTTACGCGCCGCATGTGGGGTTGGCGCGACGATTTCGGCACCGAGGCCGAGTGGGCCGTCCGGCTCGGCGGCCACGTCGCTGCCCAGGGCGCGGAGCAGATCTGGCCCATGCTGACCACGCGCTGAGACGTTGACCGAGGTGGGCCGGGGGCCCACCCTACACGCGGCCCCGTAGGGTGGGCCCCTGGCCCACCATGCTTCAGGGAGGCACCATGCAGACCGCCATCCGCTTCGACCAGAAACGCCTGCCGCCCGAGACCGAGGCGCTGCGCGCCGAGGTCCGCGACTTCCTGGCCGACGAGGTCAGGCGCGGCACGTTCGATCCGAAGCTCGGGCTGAAGCAGACCTCGTTCGACCGCGAGTTCTCGCGCCGCGTCGGTGCCAAGGGGTGGATCGGCATGACTTGGCCCCGGCAGTATGGCGGCCACGAGCGCAGCTATCTCGACCGCTACGTCGTCACCGAGGAGATGCGCGCCGTCACCGCGCCGACCTGGTCGCATTTCGTCGCCGACCGCCAGTCGGGCCCCGTCATCCTGAAATACGGCTCGGACGCGATCAAGGCGGAGGTCCTGCCGGCGATCTGCCGCGGCGAGCTCTGCTTCGCCATCGGCATGTCCGAGCCGAACTCGGGCTCGGACCTCTTCGCCGCCTCGACCCGGGCTGTGCGCGACGGGGACGACTGGATCGTCAACGGCCGGAAGATCTGGACGTCGAACGCGCACCGCGCCGACTACATGATCGCGCTTTTGCGCACCTCGCCGCCGACGAAGGAGAACCGCCGGCACGGCCTGACGCAGTTCCTTGTCAAGATCGACACGCCCGGCATCTCGGTGAACCCGATCGCCGCCATGCCGGGGATGACGGATTTCAACGAGGTGCTGTTCGAGAACGTCGTCGTCCCCGATGGCAACCGGCTGGGCGAGCTGGATGGCGCCTGGAAGCAGGCGACGGCCGAGCTGGCCTATGAGCGCTCCGGCCCCGAGCGGTTCCTCGAGACCTTCTACGTCCTCCTGGCCCTGGCCGAGCGGCTGGGGCCCGAGCCGGACGCCCGGGGCGCCGAGGGGCTCGGCCGGCTCGTCGCGCAGCTGCACACGCTCAGGCGCATGTCGGTCTCGGTCGCAGGCATGCTGCACGAGGGCAAGGAGCCGGTGCTGGAATCCTCGATCGTCAAGGACGTCGGCACGGTCTGGGAGCAGCGACTGCCCGACGAGGCGCGCCGGCTGGGCGCCCTTCTGCCGCCGGAAGCCGCCTCGCAGACCGGGAACGAGCAGGATTTCGAGGACCTGATCGAGTTCGCCACGCTGGTGGCGCCGAAGCTGACCATCCAGGGCGGCACCACCGAGATCCTGCGCGGCATCATTGCCCGCGGGCTGGGGATGCGCTGAGAACGCAATCGGTGGGTGTCACCCACCCTGGAAACAACCGGTAGGGTGGGTGCCGACCCGCCATACGCAAGGGAGAACACAATGCCCTATGACGCCCCCGAGCTTGGCATCGACATCCGCGACCACGTCGCCACCGTCGAGATCAAACGCCCGCCACATAACTTCTTCGACTTCACCCTGATCAAGCAGATCGCCGACACCTACGAGGCGCTGGACGCGGACACGGACTGCCGCGCCATCGTGCTCTGCTCGGAGGGTAAATCCTTCTGCGCCGGCGCGAATTTCGGCGATGGCAGCCAGGTGCAGGCGGACGGCTCGGTCGAGGGGTCGGTCAACAAGATCGGCATCGACCACCTCTATGTCGAGGCGGTCCGCATCTTCCGCTGCAAGAAGCCGGTCGTCGGCGCCATCCAGGGCGCGGCCATCGGCGGCGGGCTGGGCCTGGCGTTGTCGACCGATTTCCGCGTCGGCTGCCCGGAGACGCGCTTTGCCGCCAACTTCACGCGCCTCGGCTTCCACCCGGGTTTTGGTCTGACCGTCACGCTGCCGCGGGTCATCGGCCAGCAGAAGGCCTCGCTGATGTTCCTGACCTCGCGCCGCGTCAAGGGCGAGGAGGCGCTGGAGTGGGGCCTGCTCGACGGCTGCACGACGGTCGACAAGGTGCGCGCCCACGCCTGGGGGCTGGCGCGCGAGATCGCCGTCAACTCGCCGCTGGGCGTGCAGTCGACGCGCGCCACGCTGCGCCTGGGGCTCGCCGAGGCGGTCAAGGACGCGACTGATCGCGAGCTGGTCGAGCAGACCTGGCTGCGCAAGACCGACGACTTCAAGGAGGGCGTCGCCGCCACCGCGGACCGGCGCCTGCCGGACTTCAAGGGTCGCTGAGCGGCCGGCCCCCGGGGGAAAACCGATGAAGATCATGGTGTTGGGCGCCGGCGCGGTCGGCGGCTACTTTGGCGGCAGGCTGGCCGCCGCCGGCGAGGACGTCACCTTCCTGGTGCGCGAGCGGCGCGCCGGGCAGCTGACCGGCGGGCTGCGGATCGAGAGCCGCTTCGGCGACGCGACGGTGCCGGTCCGCACCGTGACCGCCGGGCAGGACGCGCCGCAGCCCGACATCATCATGCTGGCCTGCAAGTCCTACGGCCTGTCGGACGCCATGGAGGCGATCGCGCCGCACATCCGCTCCGAGACCGTCCTGCTGCCGGTGCTGAACGGGCTCAACCACGTGCCACTGCTGGCCAGCCGGTTCTCGGAGGCCTATGTCTGGGGCGGCGTCGCGCATATCGGCGCGACGCTGGGACCGGACGGAACCGTCAAGCATCTCAACGACTTGCACCGGCTGACCGTCGGCCCGCGCGGCGATGACGGGACGCTGCTGCTGGCCGAGCGCTTTGTCGAGGCCGGCAAGCGCGCCGGCTTTGACGCGCGGCTCAGCGCCGACATCATCCAGGAGCTGTGGGACAAGTGGGTGTTCCTGGCGGCGCTTGCCGCCGGCACGACGCTGATCCGCCAGCCGGTGGGCCGCATCGTCTCGACCGACAGCGGCGAGCGGCTGATGGCCGACCTGCTGGACGAATGCACCGCCATCGCCGAGGCCGAAGGTCACCGTCCCGCAGACAGCCGGCTCCAGACCACGCGCAAGGCGCTGACCGACCGCACGTCCGGCTTCACCGCGTCGATGCTGCGCGACATGGCAGGCGGCGGGCCGACCGAGGCCGATCACGTCGTCGGCGACCTGATCCGCCGCGCCGCCGCGCACGGGGTCGAGACGCCGATTCTGGACGTCGCCTGGGTCAACCTGCAGGCCTACGAGGCCGCCCGCGCCGGCTGACCTGCGGTTACCTGAACTCGGCGGCGTTCGCGATCGTGTCTATCCGCTGCGCCGAGACGATCGAGCCGTCGAGCCCCTTGATCTGGCTGTAAAGCCGCCACTCGGTCCCCTTGCGCACGCCGACGATCGTCATCGACCCTGCCGATTCCGGATAGCCGGGCAAACCCGACTTGTCCGGCACGCGGCCATAGACCTTGAAGTCGCCGCCATTGCCGTCGCTGAAGCCACCGCCCTCGCGCATTGTCTTGCTCAGTTCGGCGCCCGACGGGGCGTCCTCGCCCTTGCCGGGATCGATATGCGCGGCACGGATGTTCGTGCCGTCGCCGTTCTTCATGAAGCAGAACGAGCAGCCGGTGAACTGCGTCGTGAACAGCAGGTCGGCGCCGCCGCCATCCGCCGAGTTCACGGGGTCGAGCGCGCCCGGCGCGTCCTTCACGTCCTTGTAGGCCGTCGCCTTCACGTTCAGCGCTTTGAGGGTATAGCCGTTACCGGTGCCATAGCAGCTCAGCCGGTAGCCGCCGCCCTGGTACCAGACGCGGTAAGTCAGGGGATTGCCGTCCTTGTTGCCGCCGTCCAGCGTGATGAGGTGCTTGCGCAGAACGCGCAGCGGATGCGCGCGCAGCTCGCTGAGCATGACGTCCAGGAAGCCCGGCTCGGAATATACGGCGTCTCGCGCCCGGCCGAGCGCGGCATCGAAGGCTCCCCATGCACCCTGGCTGCCGAGGTTGATCTGATCCTTGGCCTGCTGTGCCCAGCCGCTTTCCGGGAAAACGAGTGCCAGGTCCAGCAGGATGGCCGCACGCACGATCCTGCGCTCGTTTTCGTCCTTCGGCCGAAATCTGCCGGCCTTTTCAAGCGAAAGGAAGCCGCTGAGCGTGACCTTCTTCGGCGGTGACATCGCGTTGAGTCGAGAACCGAGAGCCTCGATGACATCCTCGTATACGCTGATCGGGAATCCCGGCCGCCCGATCCTTCGTCGAACGAAGGAAGCCGTATCCGAGAGTCGCTCCAGGGCATCCTTTGACATTTCCCCTCCCCACAGCCAGCCGCCAAGCCAGCGACGATCTCATGCCCGGATGCGCCAAGCAATTGCCCGGTTCGGTCGGTTCCGGGCATGCAGGGCAATGGCGCGTCCGGGCCTGCGGGTGGGCAGGTCCTAGTCGTCCAGCTTGGTGAACAGCCTAGCGTGCACATCGCGCAGGTCCTTTTTCTGGACCTTGCCCATGGTGTTCCTGGGCAGCGCCTCGGCGAAGAAGACGCGCTTCGGCTGCTTGAAGCGGGCGAGCGCGTCCTTGAGGCCGCCGACGACGGCGTCCTCGGTCAGGGCGGCGCCAGGCTCTGGCACCACGACGGCGACGACGGCCTCGCCGAAATCCGGGTGGGGCACGCCGATCACGGCGCTTTCGCGCACGCCGGGCAGGGCGTCGATCGCCTCCTCGACCTCCTTCGGGTAGACGTTGTAGCCGCCCGAGATCACGAGGTCCTTGGACCGGCCGACGATGTGGACGTAGCCGTCGGCGTCGATCTTGCCGAGATCGCCGGTGATGAAGAAGCCGTCGGCGCGCAATTCCTCGGCGGTCTTGTCGGGCATCTGCCAGTAGCCCTTGAAGACGTTCGGGCCACGCACCTCGATCATGCCGACCTCGCCCTGCGGCAGCGTGCGCGCCGTCGAGGGCCCGTTGTCGGGGGCGGTGATGCGCAGCTCGACGCCCGGCAGGGGAAAGCCGACCGTGCCCGGCCGGCGGTCGCCCTCGTAGGGGTTCGAGGTGTTCATCTGCGTCTCGGTCATGCCGTAGCGCTCGAGGATCGCGTGGCCGGTAAGATCTCGGAATCGCTGGTGTGTTTCTGCCAGCAGCGGCGCCGAGCCGCTGGTGAAGAGCCGCATGTGTGCGGTGATCTCGCGCGTGAAGCCCGGGTGGTCGAGGAGCCGGGTGTAGAAGGTCGGCACGCCCATCATGCAGGTGGCATCCGGCAGGCGGCGGATCACCTCGTCGGCGTCGAAGCGCGGCAGCCAGATCATCGACGAGCCGGAGGCCAGCACCGTGTTGCAGGACGTGAAGAGCCCGTGCGTGTGGAATATCGGCAGGACGTGCAGCAGAACGTCGTCGGCCGTGAAACGCCAGTAGTCGCAGAGTGTTACGGCGTTGGAATACAGGTTCTCCTGCGTCGTCATCGCGCCCTTGGAGCGCCCGGTCGTGCCCGAGGTGTAGAGGATCGTCACCAGGTCGTCGGGCGCGCGCTCGACGGTCTGGAAGTCGGCGCTGGTCCGGCACCTGGGCGAAGAAGCTGCCGTTTCTGGCCGCGTCCGCATCGGCGCGCCAGACGCCCATGGTCTCGAGCCGGGCGCCGGCCTTGTCGGCGCGGGGGCGCAGGCCCTCGGCCTTTTCCGGCGCGCAGACGAAGAGCGCGGGCCTGGCGTCGGTCAGGAAATACTCGACCTCGGCCGGGGTGTAGGCGGTGTTCAGCGGCAGGAAGACGCCGCCGGCGCGCACGGTGGCGAGGTAGAGCATGAAGGCTTCGATCGACTTGTCGACCTGCACGGCGACGCGGTCGCCGGGCTGTGACGCCCATGCCGTCCAGCGCCGCGGCGAAGCGGGCGGTGACCTGCGCCAGGTCGCCATAGCTGTAGCTGCGGCCGTCGGGCAGCGCGGCGAAGGGGGCTGCCGGGTCGGCCGGGAAGCGCTGCGAGAGGCGGGCGTAGAGGTTGGCGTTCGGCATCCTGCTCTCCGGCGGTTGCGCCCGTCGGGGCGCCTGTCTCGATGCGTCGGGCCGGCGAGGCCCCCTCGTCATTCCCGCGACCGCGGGACGTTGGTGCTGCGCCAGCTAGATCCCCGCCTTCGCGGGGATGACGGCTGCGCGCGATCCCGCCTTGGGCGGGGGGTGCGGCTGCGCGCGATCCCGCCCGGCGGGGGGTGGCGGCTGCACGGTCCCGCACCCGCGGGGACGACGGCTGCGGCGCTGCCGCGATCCGGTCAGCGCCTGCTCTAGCGCCCGTCCAGCGCCATCTCAAGGACGCGCGCGACGTGCAGCGCCTCGCGGCCGGCTCCATCCGCGATCTGATGGCGGCAGGACGTGCCGTCGGCGACGATCAGCGCGCCGGCGTCGGCGGCGCGGACGGCCGGCAGCAGGTCGAGCTCGCCGATGGCGAAGGAGACGTCGACGGTCTCCGCCTGGTAGCCGAAGGCGCCGGCCATGCCGCAGCAGGTGCTGGGGATCGTCTCGACCTCGAGTTCCGGCACGCGGCGGAGCGTGCGCTCGACCGGGCCCATGACGTTCTCGGCCTTCTGGTGGCAGTGGCCGTGCAGCAGGGCGCGGCGGGGCAGGGGTTTCAGGGGCAGGTCGGCGGCGCCGTCGGCGAGGTACTCCTCGAGCAGCATGACCATGCGGCCGTCGGCCTCGGTCCAGTCGGGCAGCAGGCGCGGGGCCTCGTCGCGGAAGGTCAGGATGCAGGAGGGTTCGAGGCCGACGACCGGGATGCCGGCGTCGAGGGAGGGGCGGATCGCGTTGACCGTGCGGCGCATCTCGGCCTTGGCCTCGGCCACCATGCCGGCCGCGAGATAGGTGCGGCCGCAGCAGAGCGGGCGCGGCGCCTCGGCGCGGGCCTCGGCCGGGCGGAGGCCGGCGGCGACCAGCACGCGCCAGGCGGCCGAGAGGTTCCGCGGCTCGAAGGAGCGGTTGAAGGTGTCGGCGAAGAGGAGGACGTCGGGGCTGTGCGGCCGGTCCACCGGCGCGCGCCACGGCCGGCGCCATCTGGGCAGCGTGCGGCGGGCCGAGAGGCCGGTGGCGCGCTGGGAAAGGGCGGCGATCCCGGGCACCTGGTCGCGCAGGTTCAGCGCGAAGGGCACGAGGCCGGCCCAGGGTGCGTAGCGCGGCAGGTGGGCGATGATGCGCTCGCGGAGCGGGACGCCGCGGATGGCGGCGCGGGCGGCGGCGGCCTCGATCTTCATCTTGGCCATGTCGACCGACATCGGGACACTCGCGCTTGCAGCCCTTGCAGCCGACGCAGAGCTTCATCGTCTCGGCCATTTCGTCCGAGGCGAGCGCGTCGGGGCCGAGCTGGCCGGTCAGCGCGAGGCGGAGGCAGTTGGCGCGGCCGCGGGTCAGGTCGCGCTCGTTCAGGGTGGCGCGGTAGCTGGGGCACATGGTGCCGCCGGCGAGCTTTCGGCAGGCGCCGTTGTTGTTGCACATCTCGACGGCGCCGTGCAGGCCGCCGGGCCAGGCCGACCAGTCGAACTGCGCATGCGTCGAATCGTGAGCGTAATCGGGCGGATAGCGGAAGAGGTTGCGGTCGTCCATGCGCGGCGCGCGGGTGATGCGGCCGGGGTTCAGCGCCGCGCCGGGGTCGAAGCGGTCCTTGACCGCCTCGAAGGCGCGGACGATGCGCGGGCCGAACATGCGCTCGTGGAATTCGCTGCGGACGATGCCGTCGCCGTGCTCGCCGGAGTGGCTGCCCTTGTACTCGGCGACGATCGCGAAGGCTTCCTCGGCGATGGCGCGGAGGGCCTTGGCGCCGGTCTCCTGCTTGAGGTTCAGGACCGGGCGGACGTGCAGCAGGCCGACCGAGGCGTGCGCGTACCAGGTGCCGTCGGTGCCGTGTTTCCGAAACACGTCCGTCAGGCGCTCGGTGAAGTCGGGCAGATCGGGCAGCGCGACGGCGCAGTCCTCGACGAAGCTGACGGGTTTGCCGGCCTCGCGCATCGACATCATGATGTTGAGGCCCTGGGTGCGGACGTCCCAGATGCGCGCCTGGAAGGCGGGGTCGACGGCGTCGACGACGCCACCGGCCCCCGCATGGCCGAGATCGGCCATGACGTCGTGGAGCGCGGCGAGGCGGCGGCGGTTCTCCTCGGCGTCCGGCTCGGCGAACTCGACCAGCAGCAGCGCGGCGGGGTCGCCGCGGACGAACTCCTCGACCACCGGGCGGAACTGCGGGATGTCGCGGCCGAGGCGGATCATCGTCTCGTCGACCAGCTCGACCGCGACGGGGTCGAGCGTCGACGAGGTGCTGCGCCGCCTCCATCGCGGCGCGGAAGGTCGGGAAGTGGCAGACGCCGAGCGGCCTTCGTCGTCAGGACGGGCGAGAGGCGGATCTCGACGCGCTCGCTGACGGCCAGCGTGCCCTCGGAGCCGACGAGCGATGTCCTGCAGCCGCACCGGGCCGTCGCCGGGGACCAGCGCGTCGATGTTGTAGCCGCCGACGCGGCGCTGCAGCGCCGGGAAGCGGGCCGCGATCTCGTCGGCCTCGCGGGCGCCGAGCGCGAGCAGGTCCTGCACCAGCGCGTCGTTGCTGTCGCGCGGCGTCGCCTCGAAGCGGCGGCGGCCGCCGTCGGCGAGCAGGCCCGTCGATGGCGAGCGTGTTGTCGCGCATCGTGCCGTAGCGGATCGAGCGCGAGCCGCAGGAATTGTTCGCCGCCATGCCGCCGATGGTGGCGCGCGACGCCGTCGAGACGTCGACGGGAACCAGAGGCCGTGCGGGCTTGAGGCGGCGGTTCAGCTCGTCCAGCACGATGCCGGGTTCGACAACGGCGCGGCGGTTCGCGACGTCGAGCTCGACCAGCCCGTTCAGGTGGCGCGAGAAGTCGACGACGACGCCGGTGTTGACGGTCTGGCCGGCCTGGCTGGTGCCGCCGCCGCGCGCGGTCAGCGGCAGCCCGGCCTCGCGGGCGGCGGAAAGCACGGCCTCGACGTCGGAGAAGCGGCGCGGCACGACGACGCCGGCGGGCACGACCTGGTAGATGCTGGCATCGGTGGCGTAGCGGCCACGGTCGAAGGCGCCGGTCAGCACCTCGCCCTCGATGTCGCGTGCGAGTTTCCGCCAGTCCATTTGCCTTGCCTTCGCCGCCCCGGACCTTACTAGATGCGGCCCGATGCAACGACAAGCGGGCGCAGCCCCGCATCGGGAGGACCCCCCATGGCCGGACGGCATTTCCTGCAGATCCCCGGGCCGACCAACGTGCCCGACCGCGTGCTGCGCGCCATCGACGCGCCGACGATCGACCATCGCGGGCCGGATTTCGCGGTGCTGGGCAGGAAGTGCCTGGAGGGGATGAAGCGGATCTTCCGCACCTCGGGCGAGGTGGTGATCTATCCCGCCAGCGGCACCGGGGCGTGGGAGGCGGCGCTGGTCAACACGCTGTCGCCCGGCGACAAGGTGCTGATGTTCGAGACCGGGCACTTCGCCTGGCTGTGGCACCGGCTGGCGACGAAGCTGGGGCTGGAGCCGCAGGTGATCGGGTCGGACTGGCGGCGCGGGGCGGACCCGGAGGCCATCGGCAAGGCGCTGCGCGAGGACACCGGACACGCCATCAAGGCGGTCTGCGTCGTGCAGAACGAGACCTCGACCGGCTGCGCGACGCGGGTCGACGAGGTGCGCAAGGCGATCGACGATGCCGGGCACCCGGCGCTGTTGATGGTCGACACGATCTCGTCGCTGGCCTCGATCGACATGCGGATGGACGAGTGGGGCGTCGACGTCGTCGTGGCCGGCAGCCAGAAGGGGCTGATGCTGCCGCCGGGCCTGTCCTTCAACGGCATATCGAAGAAGGCTCTGGCGGCGCATGAGGGCGCGACGCTGCCGCGCGCCTACTGGGACTGGTCCGAGATGCTGGCGGCGGGCGCCAGGGGCTACTTCCCCTACACGCCGGCGACCAACCTGCTGTACGGACTGGCCGAGGCCATCGACATGCTGGAGGAGGAGGGGCTGGACAAGGTCTTCGCCCGCCACGACCGGCACGCCGCGGCGACGCGGGCGGCGGTGCAGGGCTGGGGGCTGGAGGTGCTGTGCGCCGACGAGCGGCACCATTCGTCCAGCCTGACCGCCGTGCTGATGCCCGAGGGGCACTCGGCCGACGCGCTGCGGAAGGTCATCCTCGAGAAATTCGACATGTCGCTGGGCGCCGGGCTGAACAAGCTGGCCGACAAGGTGTTCCGCATCGGCCACCTCGGCGACTTCAACGACCTGATGCTGATGGGCACGCTGTCGGGCGTCGAGATGGGCCTGGGCCTGGCCGGCGTGCCGCACCAGAAGGGCGGCTGCGACGCCGCGATGCGGGTGCTCGAGAAACGGCATGAGGCGCCGTCGAACCCGCGGGCAGGTTCCCACGACGAGCCGGGGCATGTAGGTCAGGGAATTCACGTCACGCTTTCATGGTTGCCACCACTTCATGACGAAAGGGAGGGGGTGCGATGCTGTACGGGGCGCTTGGTCGTGCGGCATATTCCTGTGATCCGTACGCGGCGACCAGGCGCGCGGCGGCGTCGAAATGGCTGGTGGCTCGACACTTGAAGCTCTGCGCGAGGATCAATCGCGAGGTCCACGCACGTCATCATCCCTCTGCCGCAGAACTGGGACGAACTGCCGCTACGCGGCTGCGCAGGCGATAAATGACCCTCGACCCGGTCGGAGAACGATAAGGCTGGTTCAAGGAGCAGCAGACGAAGTATCTGGCGATGTCCAAGGATGCTCGCGAGCGGTCCGTGACGATGGGTGAGCCGAGCTACGGCAACTACTATGCGGATGCTCGGCGCGGCGCCGTCATGCGATCACCGGGTCGGAAATTGTCGGCGAGTACTCCGCTCTGGTGATCGCGCGGTTGACGCGGCAGGGCGTCGTCGCAGGACCGGATCCGACTGGTGAAGGGCGACCTCGGTCGCGTACAACAATCACATCTGTGTCGCGCTCGACATGGCCGAGGACGCGATCGCAGACGAGCCTGCAAGCTATGGAGCGAGCTGCGTGATCTGTGACCCCTGGGTCGACCTCGTCTCGACCGCCGTCGCCCTACTTCGAGAAGATGGCCGAGTTGGACGCGGACTTCGAGCCCGACAGACATCGTCCCTCTGATCGACGTCTGTCATCTGACCATTCCGACAGGATTCGATCTCATGGCGAAAGACGGCACCGCACAGGCGAACGACCTGCTCTACGAGATCGCCGACGGCATCGGCCACGTCACCTTCAACCGGCCGGCGCAGAGGAACGCGCTGACCTTCGCCATGTACGCGCGCCTGGCCGAGATCTGCGCCGATCCCGGCGACATCCGCGCGCTGATCGTCAGCGGGGCCGGGGGCGCCTTCGCCGCCGGCACGGACATGAGCCAGTTCCGCGCCTTCTCGAAGCCCGAGGACGCCTGGGAGTACGAGGACAAGATGGACCGGACGCTCGACACGATCGAGCGCTGCCCGGTGCCGACCATCGCCGCCATCAACGGCGCCTGCACGGGCGGCGGGCGCTGCCATCGCCGCCTGCTGCGACCTGCGCGATCTGCGACGGCGAACCTCAAGTTCGGCTTTCCGATCGCGCGGACGCTGGGGAACTGCCTGTCGATCAGCTCGCTGGCGCGGCTGTCGGCGCTGATCGGGCAGGGGCGGGTGCGCGAGATCATCTTCACCGCGCGGCTGGTCGGCGCGGAGGAGGCGCTGGCGGCCGGGCTGGTCGCGGAGATCGCCGACGACCCCGTGGCCAGCGCGCGCGCGAGATGGCCGAGCGGCTGAAGGGCCACGCGCCGCTGACCATGCGCGTGACCAAGGAGGGGCTGCGCCGGCTGCGCGTCGAGGGCGCGGGCGCGAACGACCGCGACCTGATCGAGACGGCCTATATGAGCGAGGATTTCCGCGAGGGGATGGAGGCGTTCCTGGGCAAGCGCAAGCCGGCCTTCAAGGGACGCTGAGCGAGCCGGGGCCCCCGGGTAGGCAGGGACGGGCAGGGTATGGGCAGGACGGGAGGGCAGGCCATGAGCGGGCCGTTGCAGGGTGTGCGCGTCATCGAGCTGGCGCATGTGATGGCGGGGCCGGTGGCCGGGCTGATGCTGGCCGACATGGGCGCCGACGTCATCAAGGTCGAGAAGCCGGGCGGCGACGACACGCGCGGCTCGGGCCCCGAGATCGAGGGCGAGCCGGCGGCCTTCCTGATGATGAACCGCAACAAGCGGGGCGTGCTGCTGGACCTGAAGCGGCCCGACCACCTGGCGGCGCTGCGCGAGATGCTGCGCGACGGCCGACGTGCTGATCGAGAACTACCGCAAGGGCACGATGGAGAAGCTGGGCGTCGGCTACGAGGCGCTGAAGGCCGAGAACCCGCGGCTGATCTACGCGTCGATCTCGGGCTTCGGGCGGACGGGGCCTTATGCCGAGCGGCCGGGGTTCGACCTGATCGCGCAGGGCATGTCGGGGCTGATGTCGATCACCGGCGAGGGGCCGGGCCGGCCGCCCTGCAAGGTCGGGCCGCCGGTCAGCGACATCACCGCCGGCATCCTGCTGGCCATGGGCATCTGCGCCGCGCTGGCGCGCCGGCGCGAGACCGGCGAGGGGCAGGTCGTCGAGACCTCGCTGTTCGAGGCGGCGATCACGCACACCTACTGGCAGTCGGCGATCGCCTTCGCCACCGGCGAGGACCCGGGGCCGATGGGCAGCGCCCACCCGCTGAACGCGCCCTACCAGGCGCTTCCGCACGGCGGACGGCTGGATCAACATCGGCGCCGCGAACCAGCGTAACTGGGAGCGGCTGCTCGGCATCCTCGGCCACGAGGAGCTGGCCGCCGACCCGCGCTTTGCCAACAATGACGGGCGGATGGCCAATCGCCTGGAGCTGGAGGGCGAGCTGAACGCGATCTTCTCGACGCGCACGACCGACGAGTGGATGGCGGTGCTGGAGAAGGGCGGCTTTCCGGCCGGGCCGGTGCTGTCGATCAGCCAGATGCACGCCGACCCGCAGACCCGCGCGCGCGACATGGTGGTGGCGACCGAGCACCCCGTCGCCGGCCATGTCGAGACCATCGGGCTGCCGGTCAAGTTCGGCGCGACGCCCGGCGGCGTGCGCGGCCCGGCGCCGGTCTGGGCCAGCACACCGCCGAGGTGCTGGCCGAGTACGGCATCACTCTGGAAGAATGATCGCGGGGCAAGATTGATCGCGGGCGGGTCGCGGCGGTAATCTCGGTCGCGTTAACCGGGAGGGTCGGCCATGAAGATCGCGGTGCTGGGCGCGGGCGTCGTCGGGACGACCTGCGCCTACGAGCTGATGCGCGACGGGCACGAGGTGGTGCTGGTCGAGAAGGAGAACGACGCGGCGCTGGGTACCTCCTTCGGCAATGCCGGGTTCATCTCGCCGGGCCACGCCTATGCCTGGGCCAGCCCGAAGGCGCCGGGCATCCTGCTGAAGTCGCTGTGGCGCAACGACCAGGCTCTGCGCTTCAAGCCCTCGCTCGACCCGGCGCTGTGGCGCTGGATGGTGAAGTTCCTGGGCCAGTGCAACGCCGAGCGGGCGGCCTTCAACACCGCGCGCAAGGTCGGGCTCTGCGTCTATTCCAAGGCGCGACTGAACCTGATCGCCGAGGAGACAGGCATCGGCTTCGACCACCTGAAGAAGGGCTGCCTCTATCTGTTCCGCAGCCCGGCCGCGCTGGAGGCCGGGGCGCGGAAGGCGCGCATCCTGATCGACCAGGGCGTCGAGGTCGAGACCATCGACATGGACCGTGCCGCGGCGCTGGATCCGGCGCTGGAGGGGGCGCGCGAGCGCTTCGCCGGCGCGCTCTTCACGCCGGGCGACGAGACGGGCGACTGCCGGACCTTCGTGCAGCGGCTGGCGGCGCACCTGGCGGGGCGCGGCGCCGACGTGCGCTTCGGCACGACTGTGCAGCGGATCGAGGCCGAGGGCGACCGGGCGCGCCGCGTCGTCACCGACCGGGGCGTGATCGAGGCGGATGCCGTGGTGCTGTCGCTGGGGGTCGCCTCGCCGACGTTCGGGCGCGTGGCCGGGGTCGAGCTGCCGATCTATCCGGTCAAGGGCTACTCGATCACGGCGCCGGTCGCGGGGCGGAACAACCCGCCGACGCTCGGCGGCATCGACGAGGAGAACCTGATCGCCTGGGCGCGCTATGGCGACCGGGTGCGCGTCACGGCGACGGCCGAGTTCGCCGGCTATGCGACGAGCTGGCGCGAGGCGGATTTCCGCGCACCTCGACGCCGTGGTGCGCGAGGTCTTCCCCGACGGCGCCGACTGGGACCGGGCCGAGCGCTGGGCGGGGCTGAGGCCGATGACGCCCTCGGGCCTGCCGATCTACGGGCGCGGGCGGTTGAAGAACCTGTGGCTGGACACCGGCCAGGGCCACATGGGCTGGACGATGGGGGCGGGCTCGGCCAGGATCGTCGCCGACCTGATCGCCGGCAGGCAGCCCGAGATCGACACCGGCGGCATGATGGTCGGCGAGACGCCGGCCGCAAGCCCCGGACGGAGGGCGGCATGAACATTCAGTCGGCGACGGGTGCGGCGGCGGGCGATGCGGCCGAGGCGGAGGCGGTGATCGGGGCGGCGGTTGCGGCGGCGGGCGCGGCGACGCGGCTGATCGAGCACATCCCCTTCGAGACCGATCCCGGCATCGGCGCGCGCGCCCGGATGGGGCTGCTGGTGCTGGCCTCGGACCACACGATCGAGCACGAGTTCCGCGCCGTTCTGGCTCACCTGCCGGGCGTAGCGATGTACGCGGCGCGGTTGTTCAACGACGCGGCGATCACGCCCGCGACGCTGGCCGCGATGGAGGGGCGGATCGTCCCGGCGGCCGAGATGGTGCTGCCGGACGAGCCGCTGGACGTCGTCGCCTTCGGCTGCACCTCGGCCTCGATGGTGCTGGGCGAGGAGCGGGTCTTCGAGCTGATCCGCCAGGCCAAGCCGGGCACGCGGGCGACGACGCCGATCACCGCCGCCTTCGCGGCGCTCCGCGCCTTCGGCGCGCGGCGGATCGGCGTGCTGACGCCCTATGGCGCCGACGTCAACGCCGCCATGCAGCGCTATGTCGAGGCGGCGGGGTTCGAGATCGCGGTCTTCGGCAGCTTCAACGAGCCGCACGACCCGACCGTCGCCGCCATCACGCCCGACTCGGTGCGGAGGGCGGCGCGGGTGGTGGCCGAGGCGGCCGAGATCGACGCGCTGTTCGTCGCCTGCACCTCGCTGCGGCTGGTCGAGGCGGCGGCCGGTATCGAGGCCGAGCTTGGACTGCCGGTGACATCCTCGAACCACGCGACGATCTGGCATTGCCTGCGGCTGGCCGGGGTGGACGACGCGGTGCCGGGGTTCGGGCGGCTGTTCGGGCTGCCGCTGGCCTGAGCGGCCGGAGGTGCCGTTGGTGGCGGGGTGGAACCCCGCCCTACGCGGTGGCGGCCGCGGGGCGGGAAGGGGGGAGTCTGCGCCTGCGGGGGCGAGGCAGGGTGAGGGCTCTCGGGTGCGTCGGCCTCTGGCACGAGCCGGATTATTTTTTAATGAGACGCCGAGCCTGACGTCATTCCCGCGAAGGCGGGCATCTCTGAGCGCTCCACCTGCATGGTCAAGTCCGCGATCGGGAACCCCTGCCGAGGGAGATCCCCGCCTTCGCGGGGATGACGGTGTTGTTCCAAGCGCCGCGCCATGGTGGCGACGGGACCAGGGCTGCGTGCAGGGGCGCCGGACCGGTCGGGCGACGTAACCCGTAGCAGGGCCGAGGCGCTGGGTCGCCCTCGCCTGACCTGCCGGAGGCGCCGGCGGCGCTCAGAACGTCCGCACCTCCTGCACGCCGGGGGCGGACTTCAGCGCGCCCCTGATCTCCATCGAGACAGCGTATTGGCCGGGCAGGTCGATCTCGACCTCCTGGCCGAGTTCGGGGAGGGGGATCACCAGCTTGACCGGGCCTTCGCCACGGCGGCGGCGGGCGGCGGTCGAGACGAGTTCCAGCCGGTTTCGGATCGATTCGTAGGCGCCGGCGTCCGAGACGTGGACCTCGAGGCCGATGGCGGCGGCGTCCTCGGCGACCTGCTCGACCGGCTGGACAGCGCGGAGCGTCAGGCGGGTCTGCTCGTCGGTCACCTCGGCCTGGACGTGGCAGACGAGGTTGCGGCCGGGCTGCAGCAGGTCGTCGTTGTCGGCGAGCACGTCGGAGAAGGCCGAGACCTCCCAGAGGCCGTTCGGGTCCGAGAACTGGATGAAGGCATAGCGGTTGCCGCGCGCCGACTTGCGGTCGCGCCGTCCGGCCAGCGTGCCGGCGATGCGTCCGGCGCCCCCGTGGCGGCCGGCGCCGGCCATGAACTCGGCCCCGGTCAGCACCTTCTTGCGCCTGAGCGCCGGCAGGTAGTCGTCGAGCGGGTGACCCGAGAGGTAGAAGCCGACGGCGCCCAGCTCCTCGGCCAGCCGCTGCGTCGGCAACCAGTCCTGCACCGCCGCCAGCCGCGGCGGCGGCAGGGCGTCGTCGGCGCCGCCGAACAGCGAGACCTGCGCCGATGATTTCTCGGCGTGCGCGGTCGCCGAGTAGTCGACCAGCGCGTCCAGCGACTGCAGGACGCCGTTTCGGTTCGGATGGAGCGCGTCGAAGGCGCCGGCGCGCGCGAGGTTCTCGAGCGGGCGCTTTCCGACCATCTTGAGGTCGACGCGGCGCGCGAGGTCGAAGAGGTCGGCGAACGGCCCGCCGTCCGCGCCGCCGTCTGCACCGTCGCGCGTGGCGACGATGGCGCGCATCGCCTCGACGCCGACATTCTTGAGGGCGCCGAGGGCGTAGAGGATCTTGCCGTCGCTGACCGTGAACGTCGCCTCGGAGCGGTTCACGCAGGGCGGCGCAACCTCGATCCCGGTGCGGCGCGCCTCCTGCACGTAGACGTTCAGCTTGTCGGTAAGGTGCAGGTCGAGGTTCATCACCGCCGCCAGGAACTCGACCGGGTGGTTCGCCTTCAGCCAGGCGGTCTGGTAGCTGACGACCGCGTAGGCGGCGGCGTGCGACTTGTTGAAGCCGTAGTTCGCGAACTTGTCGAGGAGGTTCCAGACTTCCAGCGCCTTCTTCTCGTCGACGCCGTTCTTCGCTGCGCCCTCGAGGAACTTGGGCCGCTCGGCGTCCATCGCCGCCTGGATCTTCTTGCCCATGGCGCGCCGCAGCATGTCGGCGCCGCCGAGCGAGTAGCCCGCCATCTTGCGGGCGATCTCCATCACCTGCTCCTGGTAGACGATGATGCCCTGCGTCTCGTCGAGGATCGGGTCGATCAGCGGGTGGATCGACTCGCGCGGCTCGCGGCCGTTCTTGACGTTGCAGAACTTGGGGATGTTCTCCATCGGGCCGGGTCGGTAGAGCGCAACGAGGGCGACGATGTCCTCGATGCAGGTCGGGCGCATCTGGCGGAGCGCGTCGCGCATCCCCTGGCTTTCAACCTGGAAGACCCCGACCGTGTCGGCCCGGGCGTAGAGCTCGTAGGCTTTCGGGTCGTCCAGCGGGATGGTGCTGATGTCGATCTGGATGTCGCGGAGTTTCAGCAGGTCGAGACAGTTCTGGATGACCGTCAGGGTCTTGAGGCCGAGGAAGTCGAACTTCACCAGCCCGGCCGGCTCGACCCACTTCATGTTGAACTGCGTCGCCGGCATGTCCGAGCGCGGGTCGCGGTAGAGCGGCACCAGCTCGACCAGCGGCCGGTCGCCGATGACGACGCCGGCAGCGTGCGTCGAGGCGTTGCGGTAGAGGCCTTCGAGCTTTTCCGCGTAGTCCAGCAGGGTGGCGACGACTTCCTCGCGCCGGGCCTCCTCCTCCAGCCGTGGCTCCTCCTTGCGGCTGCGCTTGATCGACATGGGCTTGACGCCCTCGACGGGGATCAGCTTGGCGATGCGGTCGCAGTGGCCATAGGACATCTGCAGGACGCGGCCGACGTCGCGCACGGCCATCTTGGACAGGAGCGCGCCGAAGGTGATGATCTGCGCGACGCGGTCGCGGCCGTATTTCTGCTGAACGTAGGTGATGACCTCCTCGCGCCGGTCCTGGCAGAAGTCGATGTCGAAATCCGGCATCGAGACGCGCTCGGGGTTCAGGAAGCGCTCGAAGAGCAGGCCGTAGCGCAGCGGGTCGAGGTCCGTGATAGTCAGCGCGTAGGCGACCAGCGAGCCGGCGCCCGAGCCGCGGCCGGGGCCGACGGGGATGTCGTGCGCCTTGGCCCACTTGATGAAGTCGGCGACGATCAGGAAGTAACCGGGGAAGCCCATCGACTCGATGACGCCGAGCTCGAAGTCGAGGCGCTTCTCGTAGTCCTCGACCGCCGCCGCGTGCGGGATGACGGCCAGCCGGGCGGCGAGACCCTCGCGCGCCTGGCGGCGCAGTTCGTCGACCTCGTCGTCGGCGAAGCGGGGCAGGATCGGCGCGTGCGTGCGCGGGCCGGAAGGCGCAGCGCATGGCGATCTCGACCGCGTTGGCGGCGGCCTCGGGCATGTCGGCGAAGAGGGCGACCATCTCGGCCTCGGGCTTCAGCCAGTGCTCGGGTGTCAGGCGGTCGCGGCCCGACTGGTTCAGGTAGGCACCCTGGCCGATGCAGCGGAAGGCGTCGTGCGCCTCGTGCATGTCGGGCGTCGCGTAGAAGACCTCGGCCGTGCCGACCAGCGGCAGGTCGAGCGCGTAGGCCAGCCGCACCAGCCCCGGCTCGGTCGCGTCCTCGCGGTCGGTGCGCGGCCGGCCGCCGGTGCCGTGGCGCTGGATCTCGACATAGAGCCGGCCGGGGAAGATGCCGGCCAGCCGCTCGGCCAGCGGGTGCGCATCGCGGCCGTTGGCGATCAGCGCGCCGAGCGGCCCGCGCGGGCCGCCGGTCAGGCAGATCACGCCCTCGGCGTGGCGCGGCCAGCCGGTCGAGCCCGACCTGCGGCGTGCGCGTCGTGTCGGTTTCCAGGTAGGCGGCGCTGCTGAGCGCCATCAGGTTGCGATAACCCGTCTCGTCCTGCGCGTAGAGCGCCAGCGGCGCCGGCTCGGGCGGCTTCTTGCCGGGCTCGGCGTCGAGGTAGGTCAGCGCCAGTTGCAGGCCGATGATCGGCTGCACGCCCGCCTTGGCCGCGCCCTCGGAGAACTCGAGCGCGCCAAAGAGATTGTTCGTGTCGGTGACGGCGACCGCCGGATAGCCGGCGCCGGCGACGAGGCCGGGCAGCGCCTTCATCGGGATCGCGCCCTCCAGCAGCGAGCAGGCGGAATGGACGCGGAGGTGAATGAATCGGGGCATGCGCCGCGATCGTATCCGCCCGACTGCCGGGCCGCCAGCGCCGAGGTCATCCGCGACCGCGGCTGCCACCCGCGGTGTCATGGCACGGTCCATTGTGTATACTCGCGGTGGCCCGGCCCAGGCGAGGGCCGGGCGCAGCGTCGGGCAGCCGGGCCGGCTGCGCCGAGGGAGCGATCACGATGCCGGTGCGAGTTCTGCTGGCCGATGACCAGGTCCCGTGGGACGATCCTGCCCGAGACGAGCGGGTGCTGGCCGAGATCGAGCGTGAGAAGGGAGAAGCGTTAAGGGCGGCAGGGAAGGACCCGCGCGCCGCCTGGGACCAGGACCGCGCCTGGTTCGCCGGGCTGATCCAGTGCCTCGAGAACGACTTCGGCTTCGAGGTGATCCGCGAGGCCTCTTTCGAGCGGGCCAGATTGCGGGCGGCCAGCGCCGAGCCGGACTTCGACATCGCTGTCATCGACCTGTCCTGGTCGGGGGACGGCGACCTGCCGCATGGCAGGCGCAGCAATGTCGGGTTCCAGTTGATCGACCTTCTGTCGCCGCGGACCTCCGGTCTGCCGGTGATCGCGTTCTCGCAGAACTTCCACGAGCAACGGGAGCTGATGCTTCAGGCGACGGCGCGCGGCGCGCTGGCGATGCAGAAGACCTACAAGCCGATCGACTACCAGACGCTGGGATCGGCGATCCTTTTCCTGACCAGCGACGCGCGCCTGTGGACGACGGGCGCGCCGGCGGCTGCGCAGGAGAAGGGCGGCGCGAAGCGGGCCGGTCAAGCCGGAAGTACGCCTTGGGACTTGATGCGCGACCTGCCGCGGCCTTACCTGCTCGCGCTGCTGCCGGCGGCGCTCCTGATCGTGCTGGCGCTGGCGCATCTCAGTACGGAGCCGGGCAAGGCCGTCAAGATGTTCGGCGTGGCATTGTACGAGCGGGGCCGGTGATGCTCTGCCCGCGTCTCGTTCTGCCACCGTAAAGAACGGGCGAAGGGTCGGGGCACGCTGCCCCGATCCTATCCATCCGCCGGCAGGGCTGCCAGCGGCCTGACGGTGATCGGCCCGCCGCGATGCGTGGTCAGTACAGGCCGCGAGCGCCGAAGCAGCGGGTCACCAGTTCTTCCCTGCCGTACGCCCAGAGCCGCCAGCTCGGCATCGCTCTTCGCGTTCAGGCGCTGGTAGGCGGCTGCCGCGCGCCCCGGGCCCGAATTCTCGCCGACGCGACCCAGCCAGTTCAGGATGGCGGCGCCGATGCCGGAGGCGGTCCGCTTGGGGTAGACGCCGGGATGCCGGCGGGTCGCCCTGTGGTCGTAGGTCGTCTGCTCGTATGTCGCACTCATGGTGTCTCTCCTTGTTGGTCAGAGGTTCACCCATCCGCGCTTCCTCGCCGAGTAAGGTCAGCCTTGTTGACCGGTTTTGCAACCAACGCCCGGCGCATAGGCGCCTTGCGGCGGGCGCAAGGGGCGGCACGGAACGGATTGCCCGCGGCGGGTCGGGCATGCTTGATGGCCGGGAGCAGAGGAGGACCCGATGGCGGACAGCGAGGCGCTTGCCCTGGACGACCCGATGCAGCGGCCCCGGTTCACCGGGCTCGCGACGTTTTTCCGTCTGCCCTGGGCCGAGGATTTCGAGCGCGACCCGCCGCAGATCGGCGTCTGCGGCGTGCCCTATGACGGCGGCGTGACGAACCGGCCGGGGCCGCGGCACGCGCCCCGCGAGGTGCGCAACCAGTCGAGCATGATGCGCCGGATCAACCAGGCGACGGGCGCCAGCCCCTTCCAGGCGGCGCGCGTCGCCGATATCGGCGACGCTTGGGTATCGAGGCCCTTCGAGCTGGAAGGCGCGCACCGCGAGATCCAGGACTTCTTCGAGCGGGCGCACCGTGCCGGCATCCGGACGCTCGCCTGCGGCGGCGACCATTCGGTCAGCCTGCCGATCCTGCGCGCGATTGCGGGTGACCGGCCGCTCGGCATGATCCACATCGACGCGCATTGCGACACCGGCGACAATTACGGCGGCAGCCGGTTCCACCACGGCGCGCCGTTCAAGATCGCCGTCGACGAGGGGCTGCTGGACCCGAAGCGGGTGGTGCAGATCGGCATCCGAGGCAGCCTCTACATGCGCGAGATGTGGAAGTTCAGCTTTGACAGCGGCATGCGCGTCATGATGGTCGAGGAGGTCGAGGAGCGCGGCTGGCGCGCCTGCATCGACGAGGCCGTCGGCATCGTCGGCGACGGGCCGGTCTATGTATCGTTCGACATCGACTCGCTCGACCCCGCCTTCGCGCCGGGGACCGGCACGCCCGAGGCCGGCGGCATCACGATGCGCGAGGCGCAGGGGATGATCCGACGACTCTCCGGGCTGGACATCGCGGGGGCCGACATGGTCGAGGTCTCGCCGCCCTTCGACGTCGGCGGCATCACGGCGCTGAATGGCGCGACGGTGATGTTCGAGCTGCTGTGCGCCATGACGGGCGGGCGCTGATGCGCGCCCCGCCGCCTGTTGGTCGCCCACCTGTTGGCCGCTCCCGGTTGACGGCGGGCACGGGCCGCGTAGGCTGCCGGCCATGCGCCTGACGCTCTTCATACCATTGCTCGCCGCCGGGTGCGCCATCGCCTCCGGGCCGGACCCGCGCGCGGGCTTCACAGAGCGAAATGTCGGCAAGACGCTGGTCACGCATGTCGAGGGGCTGGGCACGCAGGCCGTCTACATGGCGCCGGATGGCGAGCTGTTCCTGTGGTCCTCGGCCAGCCCGGCGGTGCAGCGGGGCAATTGGCGCTTTGATGCGCTGGCGACGGGGGCGGCGACGACCTACCAGGGCGCGGCCGGCATCAACTACCCGGTGCAGGAGCTCGAGACCGAGTGGGGCGTCTGCTTCCAGTACCGCGACGCCGCCGGGCGCATCCTGCGGCGCGCCGAGGGCGGCGACTGGAACTGCGCGCTGCTGGCCGACTACGAGGGGCTGGTCGCCGGGCGCGCCGAGGGCGACGCCTTCGGGCTGGCCGACGGCACGCCGCCGGCGCCCATGCCGGCCGGCGCCCTGCTGGGACTGGACGAACTGGGCGCGCTCTGACGGTGGCGGGGGGCGCCGCGGCCGGGCGCCCGGCGCGGCTTGCCCGCGCGCGGCCGAGCCGCTAGAGCGCGGCGCATGGCGGGAACGGATCGAGGCCGCACCCCGGAGGCGTCGCCGCATGGCCCTGCCTTCGTGCTGGTGCAACCCCAGATGGGCGAGAACATCGGCGCGGCGGCGCGGGCGATGTGGAACTTCGGCCTGCGCCGGATGCGGCTGGTCGCGCCTCGCGACGGCTGGCCGAACCCGGCCGCGGTGGCGATGGCGAGCGGCGCCGGCGGGCTTCTGGACGACGCGCAGCTTTTCCCGACGACCGCCGAGGCGGTGGCCGACTGCGGCACGGTCTACGCCACGACCGCGCGCCCGCGCGAGATGACCAAGCGCGTGCTGACGCCCGAGGCGGCGATGGCCGAGGCGCGCGGCATCACCGCCGCCGGCGGCAGGGTGGCAGTGCTGTTCGGCCCCGAGCGGGCGGGGCTGGCCAACGAGGACGTGGTGCTGGCCGACACCATCGTCAGCGTGCCCGTCAACCCGGCCTTCGGCTCGCTGAATCTCGCGCAATGCGTGCTGCTGACCGCCTACGAGTGGCGCCGGCAGGGCGAGGCGCTGGCCGGCAGCGCGCAGTCCGACGAGCCCGAGCGCGCCGACAGCGCCGATGTCGGGCGGCTGCTCGACCACCTGGAGGCCGAGCTGGACGCCGCCGGGTTCTTCTACCCCGCGCAGAAGCGCCCGGCGATGCTGGCCAACCTGCACAACCTGTTCCGCCGCGCGCCGCTGACCGACGCCGAGATCCGCACGCTGCGCGGCGTCGTGCGGGCGCTCGCCGAGGGGCCGAGGCGGCGATGACGTGGGGGCGCGCCCGCCGCGGGGCGCGCTGGAACACCGCGCGCGGCGGAACAGCGCGATGGGTGGTTGCGCGGTCAGAACGATTGCGCCAGTTTGTCCGCCCGGTTCCGGTCCGCGGCGGGCAGATATTGTCCTTTGCAACAGAAATTCGCTTGAGGTGGTAAATTGTCCATTGAGACGGCCAAGCGCCGCGTTTTTGTAATTCTGTCGAGGCGCTCAATCGCCTACGCAAGCGTGTGCCTGCGAACCTTGCTTGCCAATTCCCTGGAGGATATCGACCTTACCCTTGTAACGGATGAAGAAGAGGACCGGGTCGCGTTCGATGAAATTTTCCAGGGTATCGACGCCCGGAACCATGACCTGCGGATTGTCACCAAATCCGATTGCGATGAAATTGCCGCTACGAAGTTTGCCAACTACCCGGCGCTTTCACGCTTCAGGGAAGGTCACCCCTGCTGGCGGAAGATCACTGAACCCATACTTTTAAGCCGTCCGGAAGATGAGGCGATCATCCTTGACCCGGACCTGTATTTTCCCAATCGGTTTACGTTCGAGCCAGCTCGATCATCCGGTATCGCCCTCATGCGCCAGGGTCCGAATTGCCTCCTTCCTCCGAAAGCCGTGTGGCGCGTCCTGGACCTCGGGGTTCCGCTCGCAAATCACGTCGACATCGGCGTCGCTCAGCTCAGGTGTGATGCCGTGGACCTGGATTGGCTGAACTGGTTGATCGAGCGGATAGGAACCGACGAATTCACCAGATTCATGCATATCGAAGCAATCGTCTGGTCGGCTCTCGCGATGCGATGTGGCGGGGGGCACCTCGATCCTTCAATCTGGCGCTGCTGGGAGCGCGGTTACGTGAAGCGCTATCTCGTTGCGGCAGGCCTGAATGGGGAGTGGGTCCTCCGTCTAGAGCCGTTGCACCGGCTCAAGTGCATTCACGTGAGCGGCCCCTCCAAATGGTGGGTTGTCAGCGCCGAGGCGAAAGGGATTCTGAAGCCGACCGGCAAACTGCTCGACAAGCCGTCGACGCCATATCCTTACAAAGAACTTACGAGATCGCGCTATTCGATGGAGCAGCGGGTGAAAAAATCTCTCTCCTTCTTAAAGGTCTGAAATTGCTCGCGCGCTCACTTGGCAGATTTGAGGCTGGGCCGGTGGCGTCTGGTACCGGACGAGCGACCGGGGACACAAGAAATCCCGATTTTTTCCCACGGGGGTTCACCGGGTCCGGCAACTTGATCCGGGGGCAATCCCGCCTCTTGCCGCTTGTTCCTCCCCCGTTCCGCCGCTAGGTGTCCGGCGGCAGCCGGGAGACAGGCGGAGACGGGCATGGCGAAGCGATCGGTGTTCGAGGAGGTCGGCGAGCGGCGCGCGGCGCCGGTGGCGAGGCCCGCCCGCGCCCCGGCGCGCGCCGGCATCGCCGCCTGGCTGTGGCTGCTGGCGGCGATGGTGGTCGCCATGGTGCTGGTCGGCGGCTCGACGCGGCTGACGGATTCCGGGCTGTCGATCACCGAGTGGGCGCCGGTCATGGGCGCGGTGCCGCCGCTGTCGGACGCCGACTGGCAGTCGGCCTTCGACGCCTACAAGGGTACGACCGAGTTCCAGGAGCAGAACGCCTGGATGACGCTGGCGGATTTCCGGCCCATCTTCTGGTGGGAGTGGACGCACCGCTTTCTGGGGCGCGCCATCGGCGTCGTCTGGCTGGTCGGCTATGCGGGTTTCCTGGTCGCGCGGCGGGTGCCGTCGGGCTGGGCCGGGCGGCTGGCGCTGCCGGGCGTGCTCGGCGCGGTGCAGGGCGCGGTCGGCTGGTGGATGGTCGCCTCGGGGCTGAGCGGACGGCTGGACGTCGCGCCCTACCGGCTGATGCTGCACCTCGGCATCGCGTTCGCGATCTTCGCGCTGCTGGTCTGGCTGGCGCTCCGCGTCCGGCTGGACGAGGTGGCGACGCTGGCGGCGCGCCGCCGGCGGATCGGGCGCGTGATGCGCTGGACCGGCTGGCTGGGCGCACTGGCCTTTGTGCAGATCCTGCTGGGCGCGCTGGTCGCTGGGCTGGACGCCGGACGCGGCTATGTCGACTGGCCGCTGATGGAGGGGAACTGGATCCCGCCGGAATCCTTCGACCTGTCGCCGGCATGGGCGAACGCGTTCGAGAACCCGGCGCTGGTGCAGTTCGACCACCGGATCGTCGCCTACCTGCTGCTGGCGGCGACGGCGGTCTTCACCTTGCAGGGGCTGCGCACCCGGCACCGCGACGTGCGCCGCTGGGTCGGCATTGTCGGCGTCGCTATCCTGGCGCAGGCGCTGATCGGCATCGCCACCGTGATGCACGCGGCGCCGCTGGGCCTCTCGCTGCTGCACCAGGCGGGCGCGCTGGTGGTGATCTTCGTGATCCTGCGGACGCGCTTTGCCGCCGGCTACCCGGTCGAGCAGCGGATCGAGCGGGTTTAACGGGGGTCGGCGGGACCCGGCCGTCGTCCGCGCGGCGGCGGGAATCTCTCGACGGTGCGAAAAAATCCCCGCTTTCGCGGGCGGGGCGTCACGATGGCTCCGTTGCGCGAAGGGCTGACGGAGCGGGAGGCGCCGCGGGACGGCGACGGGAGAGTCCCGAAACCGCGGGTATCATACCAACCCGCGCTGACCAAAACTCATGCGCCCAGTCCCGCAGTCCGAGGGACATGATGCGCCACGGCTGGTCGGCGAGCTTGTTCCACGCCTCGCAGCAGTGGGCGACAATGTCGTCGTAGGAGTCGAAGACCCGGTTCGACAGCCAGTTCTGGCGCATGAACTGCCAGACGTTCTCGACGGGGTTCAGCTCGGGCGAGCGCGGCGGCAGCGGCAGGAGCGTGATGTTCTGCGGGATGAGGAGGCGGCCGGAGACGTGCCATCCCGCCTGGTCCAGGATAAGCACGGCGTGTGCGCCGGGCGTGACGTGACCCCTTGTTTCTCCTCCACGAGCTGCTGGAATCCGGACCACAGGAGAGGGACCGGATATGAAGCGAAGCAGGTTCAGCGAAGAGCAGATCATCGGGGTGCTGCGCGAGCAGGAGGCCGGAGCGGCGGTCGCCGAGCTGTGCCGCAAGCACGGTATGTCGTCGGCGACGTTTTATGCCTGGAAGGCCAAATACGGCGGGATGGACGTCTCGGATGCGAGGCGGCTGAAGGCGCTCGAGGACGAGAACGCGAAGCTGAAGCGGCTCTATGCCGACGCGATGCTCGACAATGCCGGGCTGAAGGATCTGCTGACAAAAAAATGGTGACGGTGAGCCATTGTCGCGCCATTGGTCCGAGCGACAATGGCGAACGCCAGGCGGGAAGCCGTCGCGCATCTGAGGACGAGCCTCGAGGTGAGCGAGCGGCGGGCGTGCACCATCATTGCCGCGGACCGGAGCACGGTCCGCTATTGCGCGAAGCGTCCCGACGACGCGGCCCTGCGCGGGCGGCTGAGGGAGCTGGCCGATCGGCGGCGGCGGTTCGGGTATCGCCGCCTGCATGTCCTTCTCCGCGGCGAGGGCTGGACGATGAACCGCAAGAAGACCCAGCGGCTCTACGGCGAGGAGGGCCTGGCGGTGCGGCGGCGCAGGTCGCGCCGCCGGATCGCGGTCGCGCGCACGCCGATGCCGAAGCCGGATGGTCCCAACAGCCGCTGGTCGACGGACTTCGTTCACGACCAACTGGCCAACGGCCGTCGTTTCCGGGTGCTGACGATCATCGACGACGTGACCAAGGAGTGCCTCGCCGCCGTCCCGGACACATCCTTGTCCGGGAAACGGGTTGTGCGGGAGATGAAGGCGCTGATCGCCCGGCGCGGGCGGCCCGGCACGATCGTCAGCGACAATGGCACCGAGTTCACCTCCTCGGCGGTCCTGGCCTTCACCCAGGCGGCCGGCCTCGACTGGCGCTACATCGCGCCGGGCAAGCCGACCCAGAATGCATTCGCCGAGAGCTTTCAGGGGCGGATGCGGGACGAATGTTTCAACGAGCATCTGTTCTTCTCGATGAACCATGCCCGCGCCGTCGTCGCCGGCTGGGTCGAAGACTTCAACACCGCGCGGCCGCACTCGGCGATCGGCTACATGACGCCCGCCGTCTACGCCGAGATCCTGAACCCGCAACAGGCACCGGCGCTACGCCACTTGGAAAGCTCCGCACCGATGCCCGTTGCTACCGTCGCGCTCACGCGCAATTCTCAACCCACGATTCCAGTCGCCCGCGGATGAGCGACGGGGGTCACGTCAGGCGCCACCGCGGCGCTGATCTCGACGAGATGCGCCTGCATCGCTTCGGTGTCGGCGAAGGGCATGACCAGCGCCGCACCCTTGCCGAGCTTCGGGCAGATGGCGCCGAAGATGTAGGCCCATTTCGTGCGCTGGTCGTGCGGGGCGCGGGGCCGCGTGCCGCGGCGCGCCCAGCGGCGCGTGATCAGGTTCTTCTGCCCCACCCGCGCTTCATCCTGGAACCAGACCTCGATGCGTCGGACGCGAGCGCGCCGGCCGCGGATCTCGGCGATGGCCGCCGGGAAGCTTTTTAAAGGCGCCCACCGCCTCGGGATCCTGCCCGTGCGCCTGCGGCCGCGCCGTCAGCACCCGGAAACCCAGCCGCTTCAGCGCCCGGCTCACCGTCGTCTCGCTGACCGAGACCCCGAACTCCTCACGGAGCCACGCCGCCAGGTCCCCGAGCCGCCAGCGCACCACCCCGTGCAGATACGGCTTCGGTCCGTCTTCCACTGCCTGCGCGAGTGCCGCCAACTGCTCCGCCGTCAGCCGCGCCGCCTGGCCCGGCGCCTTGCGGTCCACAAGCCCGGCCGGCCCATCGGCGTTGAACCGCACCACCCAGTCCCGCACGATCTGCAACCCGACACCGCCGATCCGCGCCGCCTGCGTCCGGCTCCCACCCTCGTAGATCGAGGCCAACGTCAGGAGCCGGCGGGTCTGCTTCGCATCCCGGCTGGCCTTCGCCAGCCCTCTCAACGCATCCGCCGAGTAGTCAGACCTGAGCCCGATCGCTGCCGCCATGGAGAACCCCCTCTGTTCTCCATGATGAATCACGACCAGGCCCCCGAGGGAATCCCCTTCGTGAGTCAGCCTCAGCGCCGATTGGTATGACAGGGCGTCGCCGAGAGAAGGGGCCCTGTTGCGCGGGTGACGGGGCGAGGGCACCGAAGGGGCTCCCGCTTGCGCGGGGAGTGATCGGGCGGGGCGGCGTCAGAAGTGGGTCAGCACCGCCTGCAGGCGCGCGTCGTCGGGGGCGACGTAGCGGGCGTTGACGATCTGGGCTGGCTGGCCGGCGAGCATGCCGCGCCACTCGGGCGCCACCAGGCCGCGCAGCTGCTCCTGCGGGATGATGACGCTGATCACGCCTTCCGAGCCGGGAGCGACGACGTAGGGCTCGAAGTGCCAGGAGATGCCGCCGATCCGCCCGGGCACCGTCGAGGGCACGAAGGTGAAGGTCGAGAGATACATCGGGTCCGGCTGGACGGCGGCCTCGATGGCGCCTTCCCAGTCGGCCGGATGGCCGCCCCAGACCTGCCGGATGGTCGCCTCGCGCAGCAACGCGGCGACGCGGGCATAGGCCTCCTGGCTCTCGGACGGCTCGCCGAGCACCGACTCGATCGGGATCAGCGCGTCGGCACGCGAGTCCCAGTTCACCGGGATCAGCCACAGCGAGCCACTGGCTCCGCCCTCGTAGGCCCAGTCCTCGCGCAGCACCGAGACGATCTCGGGCGATTCGAAAATCACGCGGTGGTCGATGTCGTGCCGGACGGGCTGGAAGGGGATGCCCTGCTCCTGGGCGACGGCCGCCATCTCGTCCGCCTCATGCGTGGCGTCGCGCACGGTGTCGCGCACCCAGCCTTCGAGAACGGGGGTCAGTTCCCGGTCGGCCTGGGTGCTGTCGCCCCAGGAGACGTGGCCCTGGTAGTTGGGTGTGGCCGCCGCGACGGCGCTGGCGCCGAGGATTACCGCAGTGGTCGTAATGAAAAAGCGCCGCATGACAAACACCCCTGATCTGTTCCAATCGGCCGGCGCAACGCCCCGACAGGGCGTAAGGTTGCCAATCCGGTCTGGCCGGGCACTGACATGATGGTAAATCGGCGTTACAGTCTGTGATCTTCTTCACCCACCCGCCACGAGCGTCGCGGCGGTCTCTGGCCCTCGGCGGGGCGGGGCGGGCGGGACGGGTCGCGGTTGTCGGCCAGGTCAGTCGGGCCAGTTCGGGGGGCGCTTCTCGATGAAAGCGCGGATGCCCTCGTCGGTGTCGGGGTGCATCATGTTCTCGGCGATCACGCGGCCGGTGTGGGCGTAGGCGGCGTCCAGCGGCATCTCGAGCTGCTCGTAATAGGCGCGCTTGCCGACGCGCACGGCCGAGGCGAGCTTGGCCGCGACCGTCCGCGCCAGCGCGCGCGTCTCGTCGGCCAGCCGGTCCTCGGGCACGACGCGGTTGACCAGCCCCAGCTCGCGGGCGCGGGGCGCGTCCAGCATGTCGCCCGTCGTCAGCAGCTCGAACGCGTGCTTGCGCGGGATGTTGCGGCTGAGCGCCACCATCGGCGTCGAGCAGAAAAGGCCGATGTTGACGCCGTTGACGCCGAACCGCGCGGTCGCGGCCGCCACCGCCATGTCGCACGAGGCGACGAGCTGGCAGCCCGCCGCGGCGGCGACGCCGTGCACCTCGGCGATGACCGGCTGGGGCAGGCGCGGGATCGTCGTCATCATGCGCGAGCAGCTTGCGAACAGCGACTGGAACGCCTCGCGCCCGCCATCCGGCGCCTGCCGCTTGCCCTGCATCTCGCGCAGGTCGTGCCCGGCGCAGAAGGCGCGGCCCGCGCCGCGCAGCACGATCGCCCTGACTGTGCGGTCGGCGGACAGGCGGTCGAAGGTCGCCTGCAGGGCCGCGATCAGCCCGTCGCTGAGCGCGTTCAGGCTGTCCGGCCGGTTCAGGGTCAGCGTGGCGACGCCGTCGGCGTCCTCGCGCAACAGAACGTCCATGCGGGTCTCCGGGTCCGTCTCGGGGCCCGCTTCGGGGCCAGTTTCGCGTACCCCTCTCCGGGCTTGTCGGAAAGGGGCCCGCGCGCCTAGAGAATGGGCAACAGCGATTGAGGGGTCAACAGTGCGCCAGCCCAGGCTGACGGCGGAGCAGGTCTCTGCCTTCATCGACGAGGTCTTTCCGCAGCAGGTTGGCGTCTACCGGGTCGCCTCGGTGTCGCCGAACGCCGCCGTGCTGACGCAGGCGATCGACGAGCGCCATCTGCGCCCCGGCGGCACGGTCAGCGGGCCGACCATGTTCGCGCTGGCCGACTGCGCCTTCTACGTCGCCGTGCTGGCGATGATCGGCCGCGAGGCGCTGACGGTCACGACGACGCTGACCATCAACTTTCTGCGGAAGCCCCCGGCAGCCGACCTGCGCGCCGAGGCGCGCATCCTCAAGCTCGGCCGCCTGCTGGCCACCGGCGACGTGACGCTGTTCTCGGAGGGCGTCGACGGCCCGGTGGCGCACGCCACCTGCACCTACGCGATCCCCTCGGCGCGCGACGGGTGACGATCCGGCCATCGGTTGGCCGGGGTGCAGCGGTCCGTGAGCTTGGGGTATTCTTTTACCGCTCACGCAGGCCACTGATTTCACGGCGGGAATTCCGGCACAGGCCGGTTGACTTCGCGTGCGAAACCCGTAAATAGCCGCGCGAGCCCGGGGCCAGCCCGGGCGCCACCCCAACGGGCATTCCAACGCGGGATCGGAAGCATGAAAACCTACTCTGCCAGGCCGGCGGAGATCGAGAAGAAGTGGGTCATCATCGATGCGCAGGGCATCGTGCTGGGCCGGCTCGCCTCGATCATCGCGATGCGGTTGCGCGGCAAGCACAAGCCCACCTTCACGCCACACATGGACATGGGCGACAACGTGATCGTCGTCAACGCCGACAAGGTGCAGATGACGGGCAACAAGCGCGCCAAGAAGAAGTACTACTGGCACACCGGCTACCCCGGCGGCATCAAGAGCCGCACGGCGGCGCAGATCCTCGAGGGCAAGCACCCCGAACGCGTCGTCCAGAAGGCCGTCGAGCGCATGCTGCCGGGCGGCCCGCTGTCGCGCCGCCAGATGACCAACCTGAAAGTCTATGCCGGCTCCGAGCACCCGCACGAGGCGCAGCAGCCCGAGTCGCTGGACCTGCGACCCCTGAACCCCAAGAACACGCGGAGCGCCTGATATGACCGACACGACGATCAGATCGCTCGACGAGCTGGGCGAGGCGGCGGGCGACAGCCTGCCGGACGCCGAGGACGCGAACCGCGCCCCGCGCGAGCCCATCCGCGACAAGCTGAACCGCTCGTACGCCACCGGCAAGCGCAAGGAATCCATCGCGCGCGTCTGGGTCAAGCCGGGCAACGGCAAGATCACCGTCAACGGCAAGGAGATGGTGGCCTACTTCGCCCGTCCCGTGCTGCAGATGATGATCGGCCAGCCGTTCACGGTCGCCAACGTGGCCGGCGAGTTCGACGTCATGGCCACCGTCAAGGGCGGCGGCCTGTCGGGCCAGGCGGGTGCCGTCAAGCACGGCATCTCGAAGGCGCTGAGCCTCTGGGACCCCGGGATGCGCCCGGCACTCAAGGCCGCGGGCTTCCTGACCCGCGACGCGCGCGTTGTCGAGCGCAAGAAGTACGGCCGCGCCAAGGCCCGCCGCAGCTTCCAGTTCTCGAAGCGCTGACGGCCGGGCTGCCACGGTTTCGAAAAGGGGGCTTCGGCCCCCTTTTTCACGTTCGCGCCCACGCGCGCGCATCCCCCCGCCCGATTGCGCGTTGGTCCCGAATGCGCTAGGCGGCGCGGCGGCGTGGCTCGCTGGAGGGGCCGGAGGAAGCGCGATGATGCAGGTGGCGATCCTGGGTGCGAGTGGCTACACGGGCGCCGAGCTCGTGCGCCTGCTGGCGACGCATCCCGGCATGCGCGTCGCCGCCATGTCCGCCGACCGCAAGGCCGGCGAGAAGATGGCCTCGGTCTTTCCGCATCTCCGCCATCTCGACCTGCCGACGCTCTGCCGGATCGAGGACATCGATTTCTCCGGCATCGACCTCTGCTTCTGCGCGCTGCCGCACGCGACCACGCAGGAGGTCGTCTCGGCCCTGCCGCGCGACCTGAAGATCGTCGACCTCTCCGCCGATTTCCGGCTGCGCGACCCGGCCGTCTATGCCGAGTGGTACGGCCACGAGCACCGCGCGACCGACCTGCAGGAAGAGGCCGTCTACGGTCTGACCGAGTTCTACCGCGACGACATCGTCCGGGCGCGGCTGGTTGCCGGCACCGGCTGCAACTCGGCGACCGGCCTCTTCGCCGTGCTGCCGCTGCTGCAGGCCGGACTGATCGACCCCGACGAGATCATCATCGACCTGGCGACCGGCGTCTCGGGCGCCGGCCGGTCGGCCAAGGAGTCGATGCTCTACGCCGAGGTCGCCGAGGGCTTCAACGCCTACAACATTGCGCGCCACCGGCACATGGCCGAGTTCGACCAGGAGTTCTCCAGGGCCGCCGGCCGCCCGGTGACCTGCAGCTTCACCGCGCATCTGCTGCCGCAGAACCGCGGCATCCTGGCGACGATCTACGTCAGGGGCGACGCGCACGCGATGCACGGCGCACTGGGCGCGCGCTATGCCGACGAGCCGTTCATCGTCGTCCTGCCCTATGGCGAGGCGCCGGCGACGCGGCATGTCCGCGGCTCGAACTTCTGCCATATCGGCGTCGCCGCCGACCGGGTGCCGGGGCGGGCGATCATCTTCTCGGCGCTCGACAACCTCTGCAAGGGATCGTCGGGGCAGGCGGTGCAGAACGCCAACCTGATGCTCGGCCTCGACGAGACCGCCGGGCTGATGGCGGCGCCGCTGTTCCCGTGAGGTCGTCCCGGTGAAAGCATGGGCCTGGCTGCGGCACACGGCCTGGCCGTTCCTGTTCGCCGTCGGCCACCGCTTCATCGATGACGAGGGCTGGGTGCTGTCCGGCCACCTGGCCTTTTCGGGGATGCTGGCGCTGATCCCGTTCCTGATCTTCGCAACCGCGCTGACCGGGCTGGTGATCGGGCCCGAGGGCGGGCAGGCGGTGCTGGACCAGCTTTTCTACACGATCCCGGACTATGTCGCGAAGACGCTGGAGCCGGTCATCGTCGAGGTATCCAGCCAGCCGCCGGGCGGGCTGCTGACCGTCTCGGCCTTCGGCGCGATCTACGCCGCCTCGAACGGCATCGAGGCGCTGCGCGTCGGCTTCGACCGCGCCTACGACGTCGAGGCCTACCGGCACATCGCCTGGTCGTGGCTGATCTCGGTGGCGATCGTCATCGTCGGCTTCGCAATGTTCATCCTGCTGGCCATGCTGTTCATCATGGCGCCCATTGTATTCTCGCTGTTCGAGCGGTGGTCCGGCACCCACATCCCGCGCGAGGCCGACCTGATCCGCTACGGCATCGGCTTCACCGTCCTGGCCCTGACGCTCTGGGGTATGCACTGGGTGCTGCCGTCGCGCCGGATGCGCGGGCTGCGCATATGGCCCGGCATCCTGTCCAGCATGCTGCTCTGGACAGTGGCGGCCTCGGTATTTTCGCTCTACCTCAGCTTCACGCCCTACTACACGCTGACCTACGGCACGCTGGCCGGGGTCGTGATCGCGCTGTTGTTCATGTACTTCTCGGGCGCCATCGTCATCCTGGGCGCCGAGATCAACGCCATCATCAACCGCGAGGAGCTGGCCCGGCGCGGCGCCCGGCGGTCCAAGCGGATGGCGCCGCCCGAGGTGCATTGAAGCCCCGGATCCCCGCATGCGCCGGGAAGACGGGCGGCAGCGGAGATTTCCGGCTGACCGGACGGCGCGCGGGCTTGATCTGTCGCAATTCGGCTGCGGGTCGCTTATCTTGATGACCGGGCGGGTTCTTACGGGGTTCGAGAATGGCGCGGACGAAAAAGGCGCGGCGTATCCAGATGCTGGTCTTCGGCGGCCTCCTGCTGGCGGGCGCCGCGGGGCTGGTTGGTTTCCTCGCTCAGGACGCCATCGCCTTCTTCAAATCGCCGAGCGAGCTGACGGCCGAGGCGTTCTCGCCCGACCAGTTGCTGCGCGTCGGCGGGCTGGTTGTCGAGGGGTCGAAGACCGACGAGGGGCCTACGCACCATTTCGAGGTCACAGACGGCGGCAGCACGATCGCCGTGGCCTATACCGGCGTGCTGCCCGACCTGTTCCGCGAGGGGCAGGGCGTGGTCGCGCAGGGCTATTGGCGCAACGGCACCTTCGAGGCGACTGAGGTGCTGGCCAAGCACGACGAGAAATACATGCCGCGCGAGGTTGCCGACGCGCTGAAGGCGCAAGGCCACTGGGAGCCCGACGGTCCGTCCGCGGCAAAGACGCCGGCCGCGGTCTCTGCCGCCGCCGAGGGGCCGGTCAGCAACTGAGGCCGCGGGCGCGTGAGCACGGCCTTGAGGCGTTGGCAGTCGCGGGGGACCGTCGATTTTCGCGGTCTCGCCCCGTCCTCAGCGGACCGGCCTGCCGCGTAGCTCCAGCAGGATCCTCGACACCATCGCGACCCAGCCGAGGGCGACAAGCGCCACGGCGCGCTCCACCAGCCCGTCATAGCCGTTCGGCGCGAAGAAGTAGGCGCCCGCGCTGACGACGAAGAGCCCCGCGGAGAGCAGCGACCCGATCCGGTAGCGCGGCCGCACCATGCCGAGCTCGCGAGCCATCAGCACGGTGGAGAGCAGGAACAGCAGCATCAGCACGTAGACCAGACCCAAGTGGACGCCCCAGGTCGCGTTCGGATCGTTGTCCCCGTACTCGTTCCGCGCCGCGATCACGGCGACCAGCCCCGCCATAAGCGACAGCGCAATCACCGAGAGGGTCCAGCGGTCGCTGCCCGGATGGGCATGGGACGCGCCGACCGAACAGGCGATCAGCGACCCGGCGAAGGCATAGAGCCCGACGTCCTGGATGATCTCGTACTTGCCCGCGGCGAGGTTGCTGATTGTGTCCGCGACCCAGGCGTAATTCGGAACGACCGCGCTGCCGACGAGATTGGAAATCGCGACGGCAACCACGCCCGCGATGCCGACCCAGCCACAGACGCCGAGCAGCAGCGCGTTCGGCTTGCCCGTCGGGGTGGCGAGACGCTCGTCTTGATCAGTCATCACCCTTCCCGGGCATTCCAGCACACTCTTCCTGCACGGTGCCGACGCGAGGTTGCCCGCGCGCCCCGTGGTCAGCCGATCCGCCAGGGCGGCCATTGACGGCCACTGCCGTGAAGAACACCGGGTGGACCCCTGCCGGTCGCTCACCGGAAACCCAACGGTCGTGCATGGCGGTCGTTCCGGTGAAACTTCCTGTCGTCGCCGCGGCGGGGCTCGCGAGCGACGCTGCCCGACCGCCGGGGGCAGGGAAGCTCGCGCATCTGATCACACCGTGCGATCGGCGTCGCAACGATTGCGAATTTGCCTTGCAGGCGCCGCCCGGCGACAGTCGACGGGGGCCCGAGCGGGAGGCAGCAATGGCCGGCTATGATTTCGACTGGGTGGACGCCTTCACCGAGACTCCATTCGGCGGCAACGCCTGCGTCGTCGTGCACGGCGCCGACGAGCTTCCGGTCGGGGCGCGCACGGCGCTGGTGCGCGAGACATCGCTGAGCGAATGCGCCTATGTCGTCGCCTCGGAGCGCGCCGATTTCGGCGCCCGCTATTACCTGGCCGGTCGCGAGATCCTCATGGCCGGGCATCCGACCATCGCCACAGTCACGTCGCTGTTGCATCGCGGGCTGGTAGACCTGTCCAGTGGCCGCGCCGCCTTCACGCTGGAGGTCGGCGCCGGCGTGCTGCCGATCGAGGTGATCGCGCGGGACGGCCGCCGGCCGCTGATCACCATGACGCAACGTCGGCCCGAGTTCGGCGCCGTGCAGGACGCGGACGAGGTCGCCGCGATCTATGGCCTGTCGGCCGACCACCTGGTCCACCCGCCGCAGATCGTCTCGACGGGCACGTCGTTCTGCGTCACGCCGCTCCGCGACCACGACGCGATGCGCCGGGCGCGGCTGGACCCGGAGGCGCTGGCGGCCTGGCAGCGTGGCACCGGCGAGACCGGATTCATCGAACCCTTCCTCGTCGCGCTGGGCGGCGCCGAGGCGGGCGACACCTTCGCGCGCCTGCTGCTGCCGCCGCCGATGCCGGCCGAGGATCCGTTCACCGGCTCGGCGACCGGCTGCATGGCGGCCTATCTCTGGCACCACGGCCTGATCGAGGCTCCGCGCTTCGTTGCCGAGCAGGGGCACTGGATGGGCCGCCCCGGCCGCGCCGAGGTCGAGGTGCTGGGGCCGCCCGATGCCATCGAGGGCGTCCGCGTCGGCGGCACCGGCGTCGTCCTGATGCAGGGCACGCTGCGCCTATAGCGCGGAGTCCGGTCCGGTCGAATTCGATTGCCCCTTCCGTCATCCGCGAGGAGGCGGAGGTCCGTCCCCGGAGAAAGTCCCGGCTTCGCGGCAATGACGAGTCGATCCGCGGGCTGGCCGGCCGCGGCGCGGCGGGTGATGGCGCCGGTGGTCCTGGGGGCGCCTCGCCGTGGCGTCATTCGGTCCCGGGCGCGAATCATGCTACCCCTGAGCTATGTCGCGCAACCTCGCCATCATGATCGCGCTGATCGCCGCGGCGGTTTTCGCCGTTGTCTACCTCTGGCCTCAACACGCCGCGGCCGGCCCCGGCGTCTCGGTCACCGGTCGGCTGCACCTGGGCGACGCCGCGGTCGGGCTGGACGCGCGGATCGGCGAGTGGCCCCGCCGGGGTGACGCCGCCGGGCCCCGGCATCGCTGGCATCGCTGGAACCGCCGCGACCGATACGGCCACCGGCGCCGGCCGCTGCTGGTGGTCCCGTATGCAGCGCCGCGGGAGCGCGTGATCGTGCGCGAGACTGTCACGACGCCGCCGGCCCCCGTCGCCGAGGTGCCAGGCCCGCCGCCCCGGCCGCTCGACCCGCGCGGTCGCGCCCGCACCCTGTCGGCACGGGGCGCGGAGCATACACGCGAGTGGGTGCTGGGCGACGTTCTGCCGGCCGATCTGCCGCATGTCGCGCTCGACCCCGCCGCCTATAGCCTGCCGCAGCCGCCGGACGGCCAGATCTACGCCCGCGTCGATGGCGACGTGCTGCGCATCGACGCCGACACGCGCCGGATCATCGCCGTCGTCGCCCGCTGAAGCCCGTTGACCGGCGCGAAATCGCGTCTGGACGGCGCCCCTGCGGGCCGGTTATGCATCTGGTATACCAGAAGGGGAGTGCCTGCATGAGCCCGCTCGACGACAAGAATGGTGCCGGCCCGGGCGACGGCCGCGGCGTCTGGAAGTCCGGCCGCGGCAAGGGCCGGCGCACGCCCAAGGGCCGTCAGCTCGACGACGAGGCGCTGGTCGAGGTGCGCCGCCTGCTGGGCGATATGCCGCGCCGCAGGGACCTGCTGATCGAGGCGTTGCACAAGATCCAGGACGCGCACGGCCACCTCTCGGCCGCGCATCTGCGGGCACTCGGCGAGGAGCTGAAGCTGCCGATGGCGGCGGTCTACGAGGTCGCGACCTTCTACGCGCATTTCGACGTGGTGAAGGAGGGCGAGGCGCCGCCGCCGGCCATCACCATCCGCGTCTGCGACTCGCTCTCGTGCGAGCTGGCCGGCGCGCAGGCGCTGATGCGGGCGCTGGGCGATGGCCACGACCCTGCCGAGGTGCGCGTGCTGCGCGCGCCCTGCATGGGCCGCTGCGACACCGCGCCGGCGCTGGAGATCGGCCACCGCCATGTCGACAATGCGACGCCGGAGAAGGTGGCCGACGTCATCGCCTCGGGCCATTTCCACCCGGAGATTCCGGACTACCAGGGTTTCGACGCCTACATGGCCGAACGTGGCTATGGCGCGCTGAAGTCGCTGCGCGACGGGGCGAAGACGCCCGAGCAGGTGCAGGACGAGATGCTTGCCGCGGGCCTGCGCGGGCTTGGCGGCGCCGGCTTTCCGACGGGCCGGAAATGGTCCTTCGTCCGCGCCGAGGCCGGGCCGCGCTACCTCGCCGTGAACGGCGACGAGGGCGAGCCGGGCACGTTCAAGGATCGCTATCACCTGGAACGCGAGCCGCACCTGTTCCTCGAGGGCATGCTGATCGCCGCCTGGGCCGTCGAGGCCGAGAAGTGCTTCATCTACATGCGCGACGAGTACCCGGCCGTGCTGGAAATCCTGCGCCGCGAGGTCGCCGCGCTGGAGCGTGCCGGGATCGCGAAACCCGGCTATATCGACCTTCGCCGCGGCGCCGGCGCCTATATCTGCGGCGAGGAATCGGCGATGATCGAGTCGATCGAGGGCAAGCGCGGCATGCCGCGCCATCGCCCGCCCTATGTCGCCCAGGTCGGCGTCTTCGACCGGCCGACGCTGGTGCACAATGTCGAGACGCTGTGGTGGGTCGCCCGCATCGCGCATGAGGGGCCGGAAGTTCTGTCCTCGGTCGAGAAGAACGGCCGCAAGGGCCTGCGCTCGTACTCGGTCTCGGGCCGGGTGAAGGAGCCGGGCGTGAAGGTTCTGCCGGCCGGCTCGACGATCATGGACATCATCGAGGCGTCGGGCGGGATGCTAGAGGGGCACGCGTTCAAGGCCTACCAGCCGGGCGGACCATCCTCGGGCATCCTTCCGGCCTCGCTGAACGACGTGCCGCTCGACTTCGACATGCTGCAGCCGCATGGCAGCTTCATCGGCAGCCACGCCGTCGTCATCCTGTCCGACCGGGACAGCGCGAAGGACGCGGCGCTGAACATGCTGCGCTTCTTCGAGGACGAGAGCTGCGGCCAGTGCACGCCCTGCCGCGTCGGCTGCGAGAAGGCGGTCAAGCTGATGCAGGCGGATCGCTGGGACGAGCACCTGCTGCGCGACCTCTGCCAGGCCATGACCGACGCCTCGATCTGCGGCCTCGGCCAGGCGGCACCGAACCCGATCATGCTGGCGATGAAGCACTTCCCGGACGAGGTCGGGGTCAGCGGCGCGGGCGACGAGCCGCCGCATCTCGGCTACGGCACCAAGACCTGAGGTGCCGGTCGGCGATCAGCCGGAGATGCGCCAGACCCCGTCATCGCCGCGGCAGCGCCGCACGTCGATCCGCCGGACCGGCCCCTGCTTGCTGCTCTGCAGCAGATGCTTGATCAACACGCAGCGCCCCTCGACTTCGAGGATTTCGATCTCGCCATGCGCGCCCGTGTTGGGATTTTCCCAGGTCGTGTGCGCCCCCGCCTTGACGTCCTCGGCCGTGTAGAGCCGCTTCGCCGCTTCCGAGACCAAGGTGAAATCCTCGTTGTTCAGGCCTATCCGCCCGAGCTCGTCGAGCATGCCGATCGCGCCGACGGGCGACGCGGCGGCAGCCGCCAGGACGAGCGCGAGTGCGGCAAGGTGGTGTCTCATCGATTCCTCTCCATCTTAGGGCGTCGGTGCGATCATGGACGCCGGGAGAGGCGTCCGCCAGATGGGAACGGGTTGCAATCGATCCCGTACGCGCCGGCCGGCGCCAGCCTAGGCGCAGGCCGGGTGGGCAGGCAACTGGCGCTTGCAATCCCGGCGCATTCGCACCATGGTCCGCGCGCGCGAAATCATTAACGGACCCCGCATGGCCAAGGAAGAAACCCTCGAGTTCCCCGGGGCCGTTGTCGAGCTGCTGCCGAACGCGACATTCCGGGTGAAGCTCGAGAACGGCCATGAAATCATTGCCCACACCGCCGGCAAGATGCGCAAGAACCGCATCCGCGTGCTGGCGGGCGACAAGGTGCAGGTCGAGATGACGCCCTACGACCTGACCAAGGGCCGCATCATCTATCGCTTCAAGTAGCCCAATGGCTGCCGGTGAGCCCGGCGACGTCACGGCTGTTTCCGCCGCGCGGCGGGACGAGCCCGGAGAGGCCGGTGTCCCGGACTCCGAGGCCCGTGCGCCGCTGATCCTCGGCTCGGCTTCGCCGCGCCGCCAGGCGCTGCTGGCGCAGATCGGCATCGTGCCGGACGGCGTGATGCCCGCCGATATCGACGAGACGCCCCGCAAGGCCGAGCTGCCCCGCGCCTATGCACGGCGCATGGCGGCCGAGAAATGTGCCGCCGTCGCCGCCAGCCTCGCCGCGCCTTCCGGGCCGGGGCTGCGCAGAGAGGCCGACGAGTGCGGCACGGCTGCCGGCGTGCCCCCGTTCATCCTGACCGCCGACACGGTGGTCAGCGTCGGGCGGCGCATCCTCGGCAAGCCGGCCGATGCGACCGAGGCAGCGCAGTTCCTGCTGCTGCTCTCGGGCCGGCGCCACCGCGTCACCACCGCCGTCTGCCTGCGCCACGGCGCGCGGACGGCCGGGCGCACGGTCGAGACCAGCGTCAAGGTAAAGCGCCTGTCGGACGCCGAGCTCTCGGCCTACATCCGCTCGGGCGAGTGGCGGGGCAAGGCCGGCGGCTATGCCATCCAGGGGCTGTTCGGCGCCTTCATCCCCGAGATCACCGGCAGCTACACCAACGTCGTCGGCCTGCCGCTGGCCGAAACCGCGGCGCTGCTGGCCGGCATGGGCCTCCGCGTGCCCTACGAGCCCGCGCCGTGAGCGGCACGCTCGTCGTCGCGCAACTGCTCCGCGGCCCGGAGATGGCGGCGCTGGTCGAGAACGGCCGAGTCACCGACTGGATCTGGGGGCCGTCGCGCGGCGCCTTGCCCGAGACGGTCTACAAGGCGCGGGTCGACCGCCAGGTCCCGGGCGCCGGCGCCGTCTTCGTCAGCCTCGGCGAGGCGGGGCAGGGCTATCTGCGCGACGCGAAGGGCGTGAAGCCCGGCGCGGTGGTGCTGGTCGAGGCCACCAGCATCCCGGAGCCCGGCAAGGCCGTCCCCGTCAGCCCGCGCGTGCTGCACCGCCAGCGCTACGCCATCCACACGCCCGGCGCGAAGGGGATCAACGTCGCGCGCGGCATCGCCGACGAGGCCGAGCGCGCGCGGCTGACCGGCATCGTCGAGGCGCACATCGCCTCGATGGAGGATTGGCTGGCCCGCATGGGCGACGTGCGCGACCCGGACGACGTCGCCCGGGTCCGCCGCGTCGTCGGGGCGCACCGGACGAGTGGCGCCATTCTGCGCACGGCGGCCGAGGGCCAGCCGGACGAGCGCATCGTCGCCGACCTCGACCTCGCCGTGGCGGCTCGGCTGGATCTCGAGGACGCGCTTGCCGACCCGGAGACGCCGCTCGGCGTGGTGCAGATGGCGCCGCTGCCGCGCGACTATGCGCTGCGCGAATGGGGTGGCCGGATCGGCCGCGTCGTGCTCGGCGCCGGCGATTTCGACACGCTGCCGATGCTCGAGCAGGCCCGCCGCTCGCCGGTCGCAGACCGCATCGAGCGCATGCGAGAGGATCCGCTCGACGTGCTGGGCATATGGGACGAGCTGGAGCGGCTGCGCGAGGCGCGCGTCGACCTGCCCTCCGGCGGCTGGATGGCCGTCGAGGCGACGCGGGCCATGGTCACGGTCGACGTCAACACCGGCGCCGAGTTCTCGGCCGGCTCCGGCATCACCGCCAACATCGAGACGGCGCGCGAGCTGCCGCGCCAGCTGCGGTTGCGCGGGCTGGGCGGCCAGGTCGCGATCGACCTCGCACCGCTGAAGAAGACCGAGCGCAAGCGCGTCGAGGACGCGCTGAAATCGGCCTTCCGCCGCGACCCGGTCGAGACGACGCTGGCCGGCTGGACGCCTCTCGGCCATTTCGAGCTGCAGCGCAGGCGCGAGCGCCGGCCGCTCTCGGAGCTGCTGGGCTGGCTCGACCGCAAGCGCGAGGCGGACGCGCGCTGACGCGCCTGCGCGATTGCGCCTTTTTCTGCAGCCATCGCGGCATGGGCCGGTCGGCAGCCTGGCGCGCAAGGTTTGATGGGAGCCGCCGGCCCTCATTGTCTGCAGAGCGTTTGCTGGCGGGCGAATGGGTAGGTGGGCGAAACCGGGCGTAAAGCGAAACGGCCGGGCAGGGGGCCCGGCCGTGCTCGATTGCCTGTCCTTCAGCGCGGAGCGCCAGCTTACGCGGCGGCGTCGGCTTCCTGGTCGTCGGCCTCGCGAACCGGCCGGCGCGCCGGGACGGGGCGCAGAAGGAAAGCCGGGACATGGTCGCCCATGCCGACGACGCTGTCGCGGCCGCCCTTGCCGCCGCCCCGGTTCGACTGGTCGTTGCCAGACTGGTCGACGGCTCGACTGGCCCTGCGCCGGCTGGGCGCGGGCTGCCTTGTCGCGGCCGCCGTGCGAGCGCTCGCGGGCAGGCCTGGACTCGCTCTCGGGCTGCGCGGCCTCGACCGGCTCGGCGGCGGCAGACGGCTCGGTAGCGGTCACCTCTGCCGCGGTCTCCACCTGGTCCTCGGCCTTGCCGCGGCGGCGGCGCGTGCGCTTCTCGGGACGCGCTGCGTCACGGCTCTCGTCACGCGTTTCGTCCCGGGGGCTGTCCCCACTGGCGGTCGGCGCATCGGCGCGCGGGATCTCGGTCTCGATCATCTTCTCGATCGCGTCGATGTACTTCTTGTCGCCCGGCATCGCCAGCGTGATCGCCGTGCCGGATTTCCCGGCGCGGCCCGTCCGGCCGATGCGGTGGACATAGTCCTCGGCATGCGTCGGCACGTCGTAGTTGAAGATGTGGCTGACATTCGGGATGTCGAGCCCGCGCGCCGCGACATCGGACGCTACCAGCAGCTTGATCTTCCCGTCGCGGAAGGCGTTCAGCGTTGCCGTGCGCACCGACTGGTCGAGGTCGCCGTGCAAGGCGCCGGCATTGTAGCCGTGCTTTTCCAGCGACTTGAAGACGACGCCGATGTCGCGCTTGCGGTTGCAGAAGATGATGCAGTTGCGGAACGCGTCGCCCTCGGCCTCGATCAGCGCGCGCAGGCTGTCGCGCTTCTCGCGGTCGGCGCCTTCCTTGCGGCTCGGCGTCAGTTGGACGACGCGCTGCGTCACCGACTCGGCTGCCGTCGCCTGGCGCGCGACCTCGACGCGCACGGGGTTCGACAGGAAGGTCTGCGTCAGCCGCGTGATCTCGGGCGGCATGGTCGCCGAGAAGAACAGCGTCTGGCGCGTGAACGGCGTCAGGTTGAAGATCTTCTCGATGTCCGGGATGAAGCCCATGTCCAGCATCCGGTCGGCCTCGTCGACCACCATGATCTGGATGCCGGTCAGCATCAGCTTGCCGCGCTCGAAATGGTCGATCAGCCGGCCCGGGGTGGCGATCAGAACGTCGACGCCGCGGTCGATCAGCTGCTCCTGGGGCTTGAAGTTCACGCCGCCGATCAACAGCGCCATCGTCAGCTTGTGGTACTTGCCGTATTTCTCGAAGTTCTCGGCGACCTGTGCCGCAAGTTCGCGCGTCGGGCAGAGGATCAGCGAGCGCGGCATGCGCGCCCGCGCCCGGCCCTTGGCCAGTATGTGGATCATCGGCAGCGTGAAGCCGGCGGTCTTTCCCGTGCCGGTCTGCGCGATGCCGAGTACGTCGCGGCCCTGAAGCGCCTGCGGGATCGCCTGCTCCTGGATCGGAGTCGGCGTCGTGTAGCCGGACTCTTCGACAGCCTTGATGATCTGCGGATCAAGTCCGAGGTCGGAGAAATGCATTGAGGCCCTTTCACTGATTTACGGCCTGGAGAGCGGCCGCATCGTCAGCGCGACCCCGGCGCCCGGATTGGCGCCTTTACGTATGCGCCGCATATGCGCGCTGGACCCCGAAATGTCAATGAACCTGACCGGAATGCGGCCCGATTACTGTCGATCCGGCGCCGCGCCACGATCCGGGGAGCGGCCGTCCGGCCCCGGGCTGCCGCGCAAGACCGCCTGCAGGGCGGAGACGAGCCGCGGCGCGATGTCGTCGCGGATCATCGAGAGTTCGCCGGTTGCCCGCTCGTACCGGTGCGCCCAGACGACGCGGCAGTCCCGCGTGCGGGACAGGTGCAGGTTGATCCGCAGGAACGCCTCGAAACTCTGCAGGCTGCCCCCCAGCATGTAGCTCGCCCGCGGCTCGGGATCGCTGCCGTCCGCCATCTGGTCGCGGTCAGATGAAGACGCGCTCCTCCCGAAGAAAACGACGGCTTCCGGCATCCGGGCGAGGTCGGTGACCAGATCGTCGCGGATCCCGTGGCAGAAATCGCTCCAGTGTTCGTCGCCGGTGAGGTTGTCGAGCGGCAGCACGGCAAGGGAGGGGGTGGCGTCGGGAACATCGGCCCGGTCCTGCCGGGCCTCGTCGCCCGTCGCGCGGATGTCGCCGATGAACCGATAGCCGCGTCCGCGGACCGTTTCGATGAACCTCGGCGCGCGCGGATCGTCCCCCAGCGCGACGCGCAGGTCGTGGATGTACTCCTTCACCAGCCCGCCCGTGACGTGGATGCCGCTCCACAGAGCCTCGCGGATCTCGTCGTTGGTGAGCAGCCGGTTCGGGTTCTGCGTGAGGAACCGCAGCAGCTCGAAGGTCTTGCGCGAGAGCCTGACGGGAGTGCCGTCCTTCCAAAGACGCTCCTCGGTGAAATCGAGGTGAAACCTGGCGTGGCCGAAATGCTCCATGGCACACCCACCCAAAAAGCAGGCCGTTCCAAGCCGAAACGACCTTTACGCAAGACAACGATACCACAACTCCACCGAGACTCCACCAATACCAATGATTGCAACGTTTACAATTTCTGTACGGAACCGGGCGAGGAAAGCTCTTCGCCGGCAATGGGCGAGCGGCAACGATGCCGCTCGGGCACTCTGCGGCGGCGCATATCGCGCGCGTCCCGCGCATCGTTGCGGAAGGACTAGTCGAATGTCGATCACCGGCGACTGGACCCGAGAAGGAAAGAGCGGCCTGACCAGCGACCTCCGCAGGACGCTTCGCACGACCGCCAGCGCGCTGTCGGCCGGCTGGCGCGCGGCCATCGAGTACCGACGGCTGAGCGCGCTGACCGAAGATACGCTGAGGGCGCGGGGACTCTCCCGCGCCGACATCCGGCAAGAGCTGCAGAGGCGGTACTTCGACGCTCCGGCGATGGGCGGTCCGACCGTCTGTCGGGAGGACGTGCCCCATCGGCCGGCGGGCAGGGACGCTCCCGCCGCCCGCGACGCCATCGGCGCAGCAACGACCCGGGCGCGACCGGTCTGATGCCGACTCCCGCCGGCCGTGCCGGCGAGGTCAGCCGCGCGGCAGCAGGAGCGAGCTGTCGCCGTAGGAATAGAAGCGGTAGCGCGCCGCGATGGCGTGCGCGTAGAGGGCGCGCATCCGCTCGACCCCCATCAGCGCCGAAACCAGCATGAACAGCGTCGAGCGCGGCAAATGGAAGTTCGTCATCAGCCCGTCGGTGGCGCGGAAGCGGTAGCCGGGCGTGATGAAGATGTCGGTCTCGCCGGCGAAGGCGTGCAGCCGCCCGGCCTCGTCCGCCGCCAATTCCAGCAGGCGCAGCGCCGTCGTGCCGACGGGGATGACCCGTCCTCCGGCGGCGCGCGCGGCGTTGACGGCGTCGGCGGTGTCGGTGCCGATCTCGCCCCACTCGGCGTGCATCCGGTGGTTCTCGATCTGCGTCGCCGTGACCGGCAGGAAGGTGCCGGCGCCGACATGCAGCGTCAGCCGGGCCGACAGCACGCCGCGTGCGGCGAGCCGGGCGACGAGCGCTTCGTCGAAATGCAGGCTCGCGGTCGGCGCGGCGACGGCGCCGGGCTTCTCGGCAAAGACCGTCTGATAGTCGGCCATGTCCTGCGCGTCGGCCGGGCGGCGGCCGGCGATGTAGGGGGGCAGCGGCATGGCGCCCGCCGCGGCGATGGCGGCGTCGAGATCGGCGCCGGCACGGTCGAAGACCAGCCGAACCTCGGCGTCATCGCGCGCCGCGACCTCGGCCGTCACGCCGCCGAAGTCGATGCGGTCGCGCGGCCGCAGCCGGCGGCCCGGCCGCGCCAGCGCCAGCCATTCGGCCGGGCCCTCGCGGCGGATCAGCGTCGCCTCGATCCTGGCGACGCCGCTGCCGTCGGCGCTGGGCCGGCGCCGCTCGCCCGTCAGCCGGGCGGGCAGCACCTTCGTGTCGTTGAAGACCAGCATGTCGCCGGGGCGCAGCCAGTCAGGCAGGTCGACGACGCGCGAATCCCGCGTCGCGCCGCCCTGCGCCACCAGCAGCCGCGCCGCGCTGCGCGGGCGGGCTGGCCGGAGGGCGATCAGCGCCTCCGGCAGGACGAAATCGAAGGCGTCGAGATCCACCCCGGCCGGGTCTCGGCTCAGGCGGCCTTCTTCGCCTTGGAATGCGCCGCCTCGAGCGCCTGGTCGAGATCGGCCATCAGGTCGTCGGCGTCCTCGATGCCGATCGACAGCCGGACCACGTCGTTGCCGGCGCCGGAGGCCTCGCGCTGCTCGTCGCTCAACTGCCGGTGCGTCGTCGAGGCCGGGTGGATGACCAGCGAGCGCGTGTCGCCGAGGTTCGCGACATGGCTGAAGATGTTCAGGCTGTCGACGAAGCGGGTGCACGCGTCGTAGCCGCCCTTGAGCTGGATCGTGAACAGCGCGCCGGCGCCCTTCGGCATCAGCTTTTTCCCGCGCCGGTAGTAGGGCGAGGACTTCAGCCCGGCATAGGTCACGGCCTTGACGTGCTTGTGGTCCTCGAGCCAGCCGGCGATCTTCTCGGCATTGGCGACGTGACGCTCCATGCGCAGGCTCAGCGTCTCGACGCCCATCAGCGTGTAGTGCGCGGCCTGCGGGTTCAGTGTCATGCCGAGGTCACGCAAGCCCACCGCGATCCCGTGGAAGGTGAAGGCCATCGGCCCGAAGGTCTCGTGGAAGCGCAGGCCGTGATAGGCCGGCTCGGGCGCGCTGAGGCTGGGGAACCTGTCGCTGGCCGACCAGTCGAACTTGCCGGAATCGACGACCGCGCCGCCCGTCACCGTGCCGTTGCCGGTCAGGTACTTGGTCATCGAGTGCACGACCAGCGTCGCGCCGTGCTCGATCGGCCGGCACAGATACGGGGTGGCCGAGGTGTTGTCGACGATCAGCGGAATCCCGTTCTTCGCGGCGATCTCGCCCAGCTTCGGCAGGTCGGCGACGTGGCCGCCGGGGTTGGCGATCAATTCGCAGAAGATCGCCTTGGTGTCGCCGTCGATTGCCGACTGGATGTCGCCCGCCTTGTCGATGTCGACGAACCTGGCCTGCCAGCCGAAGCGCTTGATGGTGTGGCTGAACTGGGTGATCGACCCGCCATAGAGCCGGTTCGAGACGACGACGTTGGCGCCCGGGGTCATCAGCGGGAACAGCGCCATGATCTGCGCCGCGTGACCGGAGGAGCAGCAGACGGCGCCCGCGCCGCCCTCCAGCGTCGCCACGCGCTCCTGCAGCACGGCGACGGTCGGGTTGGTCAGGCGCGAGTAGATGAATCCGACCTCCTGCAGGTTGAACAGCGCCGCCGCGTGGTCGGCGTCGCGGAAGCAGTAGGCGGTCGTCTGGTAGATCGGCGTCTGGCGGGCGCCCGTGGCCGGGTCCGGCCGCGCACCGGCATGCAGTTGCAGCGTGTCGAAGCCGTATGTCGTCCGGGTCATGGTGTTCTCCTCCTCGGCCGGGCAGCGATGGAGCCCATGCATAGCGCAGCCGGCGCGCGAGTGAAGGAGGAATCGCGTGGCGTGCCTGCGGGCGGCTCGGGCTGCGGCCGGGCGATGCCTGCCGCGAGTGGCGAGGTTCGCGTGGTGCGCCGCCCGGCCGCGTGCTAGTCTTTTGCTGCAGGGGAGACCGCAATGCGCGCACGACATGCCCTTCCGGCCGGGAGGCCGGGCCGCCGCCGTGACCGGCGGAGCGGCCGAGGCCGGCGCCGAGACGGACGCCTCTGACACGTGCATGGCCGAGGCCAGGGCAGAGGCCGCCTCCAGGCCTGCGCGCAGGCGCAGGCCGGTCCGGGCCTTGCGGCGGAGCACTGCGGCGGTGATCGGCGATTTCGACGCGGCGCTAACGGTGATGGGTCGGGTTGGCGCCGAGACGGGCGACCTGTGGAACAACCGCGCCACCGTCCGCTGCCTGGCAGGCGAGGGCGACGGCTCGGTCGTCGACCAGGCCCAGGCGTTCCATGCCCGGCGCGTCCAGTCCGGGGCGGCGCGGCGGGGCCTGGGCAGGACCGGTTGCGGTCCGGCAGACGGCATCCGGAGCCCGGCCTTGGAGGACGCGCCGCGCGCATGGACCTCCGCCGGCTGCCCCGACGCGCCGGTGACGCATTTTCTCTGATCGGCGGGGACGACACCGGAAGGTCGGCGGCGCTGCGGCCCCGGCAGGCCGCGGCCGTATATGTCTCGTGATGCGCCTGCCCGTCCTCGTCGCGGTCGTCCCGGTGCTGTTCGCCCTGGTGCCGGGCGCCGCGGCTGCCGACATGCTGTCGGACTGCACGCAGACCGACGACTGGTGGCTGCGCGTGCGCGCCTGCACCGCGGCGATCGATAGCGGCAGGTGGGAGGGCCGCGCCGCGTCCTGGGCGTGGTCGAACAGGGCCGTCGCCGAGGCGGCGCTCGGCAACTCGCTCGCCGCCTTCGACGACCACGAGAAGGCGGTCGAGCTCGATCCCGAGAACGCCAGCGCCCACAACAACAAGGGCAACACCCATGCCGAGTTCCGCGAATATGACCGGGCGCTCGAGGAGTTCGACCGGGCGATCGCAATCGACCCCGGTTACACCAACGCCTACTACAACCGCGCCGGCGTGCGTCTGGCCGTCGGTCACTTTGCCGCCGCCGCCGCCGACTATGCGGCCGTGATCGCCGCTCAGCCGGATTTCGGCGAGGCCTGGTCCGGGCGGGCCGAGGCCGAGTGCAAGACGGGCGCGGTGACCGCATCGGTCGCCGACCGGTTGTCGGCGATCCGGCTCGGCGCGCTCGCGCCGGACGAGGTCTCGGCCTATCTGCGCCAGACCGGATACCTGCACCTGGCCGATCCCGTGCCGCCCGACCGGCTGGAGGCGGCGCTGGCAGCGTGGACCGCAGCCGGGTGTCCATGAAGCCGGCGTAAGCTGCGCCAAAAAAGCGGTTATCTTCGGTCCAGTGCAGTGCAGCACTGGAACCGGCGCGACCCTTCCTGTAGACCTGTCGGTGGCCCGAGGGACGCGCCGAATGCACATCTACCTGCCGATCGCCGAGGTCTCGGTCAACACGCTACTGTTGCTGGGAATCGGCGGCGGGATCGGCTTCCTGTCCGGCATCTTCGGCGTCGGTGGCGGCTTCCTGATGACGCCGCTGCTGATCCTTGTCGGCATCCCCCCGGGGGTCGCCGTGGCGACGGGCTCGAACCAGATCTGCGCCGCCTCGTTCTCGGGCGTGCTGGCGCATTGGCGGCGCAAGACGGTCGACATCAAGATGGGGCTCGTGCTGCTGGCCGGCGGCCTGGTCGGCTCGGCGTTCGGCGTCCAGATCTTCACGAAGCTGCGCGAGATCGGCCAGGTCGAGCTGGTCGTCGGCCTCTGCTACGTCGTGTTTCTCGGCGGCATCGGCATGCTGATGCTGATCGAGAGCCTCTCGTCGCTGCGCCGGGCGCGCCGCGGCGCGCGCCGGCCCGTGCGCCGGCGCCATCACTGGGTGCACGGGCTGCCATTCAAGATGCGCTTCCGCGCCTCGAACCTCTACATCAGCGCCATCCCGCCCTTCGCGGTCGGCCTGCTGGTCGGCGCGCTGGCCGCCATCATGGGCGTCGGCGGCGGCTTCATCATGGTGCCGGCGATGATCTACCTGCTGGGCATGTCGACGACTGTCGTCGTCGGCACCTCGCTGTTCCAGATCATGTTCGTCACCGCCGCGACGACGCTGATGCATGCGATCGCCAACCACACGGTCGATGCGCTGCTGGCGGTGATCCTGCTGGTCGGCGGCGTCGTCGGCACGCAGATCGGCGTCCGTGTCGCCCCGCGGCTGCGTGCCGAGCAGCTGCGCGTCCTGCTCGCCCTGCTGGTCGTCGCCGTCTGCATCAAGCTCGGCTACGATCTGGTCGCCACGCCCGACGAGCTGTTCGTCCTGGTCACCGGGGAAGGGAAGTGACCCGGCGGGGCGCTGCCCTGGCCGTCGCGGCAATCGCTTCGGTCCTGGCGCTGGGGCTTGTCCTGCGGGCGGGGGCGGCCGAGCTGGTCGTCGCCGGGCTCAGCCAGCACAACGTCTCGCTGACCACCGGGTTCTCGGGGTCCGAGCTTTTCGTCTACGGCGCGGTGCGCCGCACCGACGCGCGGCCCGAGCCGATCGAGCCGCTGAACATCGCCATCACCATCACCGGCCCCGCGACACCGGTCGAGGTGCGCCGGAAGGAACGGCACTTCGGCATCTGGACGAACGGGCCGGGCGTGATGATCGACGCGGCGCCCAGCTTCTACGTCGTCGCCTCCAGCGGCAACTTTCGCGACACGGTGACGTGGACGGACGATCTGCGCTATGGCATCGGCCTGGAATACGCGATCAAGCTGATCGACGCGCCGGTCTGGGTAAAGGACCGCGAGGACTACCGGGTCGCCGTCGCCCGCGTGCGCGAGGCCGAGGGGCTGTACTCGATCCTGCCGAACTCGGTAAAGGTGATCGACAACACGCTTTTCGAGACGCGCATCGAGCTGCCGGCCAACCTGGTCGAGGGCGACTACCACGCGCGCGTCTTCCTGATCCGCGACAAGCGCGTGCTGGACGTCTACTCCGACACGATCGAGGTGCGCCGCGCGGCGCTCGGCCGCTTCGTCTACATGGCGGCGCAGGACCACGCGGCGCTTTACGGCACCGCCTCGCTGGCGCTGGCGCTGGCCGCCGGCTGGGCCGCCTCGGCCTTCTTCCGGGCGTTCTTCCCGACCTGATGGCGGCGCGCCGCCGGGACGTCCGGCCGGGCGCCATATCGGATTATACCAATCGGCGCTGAGGCTGACTCACGAAGGGGATTCCCTCGGGAGCCTGGTCGTGATTCATCATGGAGAACAGAGGGGGTTCTCCATGGCGGCAGCGATCGGGCTCAGGTCTGACTACTCGGCGGATGCGTTGAGAGGGCTGGCGAAGGCCAGCCGGGATGCGAAGCAGACCCGCCGGCTCCTGACGTTGGCCTCGATCTACGAGGGTGGGAGGCGGACGCAGGCGGCGCGGATCGGCGGTGTCGGGTTGCAGATCGTGCGGGACTGGGTGGTGCGGTTCAAAGCCGATGGGCCGGCCGGGCTTGTGGACCGCAAGGCGCCGGGCCAGGCGGCGCGGCTGACGGCGGAGCAGTTGGCGGCACTCGCGCAGGCAGTGGAAGACGGACCGAAGCCGTATCTGCACGGGGTGGTGCGCTGGCGGCTCGGGGACCTGGCGGCGTGGCTCCGTGAGGAGTTCGGGGTCTCGGTCAGCGAGACGACGGTGAGCCGGGCGCTGAAGCGGCTGGGCTTCCGGGTGCTGACGACGCGGCCGCAGGCGCACGGGCAGGATCCCGAGGCGGTGGGCGCCTTTAAAAAGCTTCCCGGCGGCCATCGCCGAGATCCGCGGCCGGCGCGCTCGCGTCCGACGCATCGAGGTCTGGTTCCAGGATGAAGCCCGCGTGGGGCAGAAGAACCTGATCACGCGCCGCTGGGCGCGCCGCGGCACGCGGCCCCGCGCCCCGCACGACCAGCGCACGAAATGGGCCTACATCTTCGGCGCCATCTGCCCGAAGCTCGGCAAGGGTGCGGCGCTGGTCATGCCCTTCGCCGACACCGAAGCGATGCAGGCGCATCTTGTCGAGATCAGCGCCGCGGTGGCGCCCGGCGCACACGCCGTGCTTATCCCGGACCAGGCGGGATGGCACGTCTCCGGCCGCCTCCTCATCCCGCAGAACATCACGCTCCTGCCGCTGCCGCCGCGCTCGCCCGAGCTGAACCCCGTCGAGAACGTCTCGCAGTTCATGCGCCAGAACTGGCTGCCGAACCGGGTCTTCGACTCCTACGACGACATTGTCGCCCACTGCTGCGAGGCGTGGAACAAGCTCGCCGACCAGCCGTGGCGCATCATGTCCCTCGGACTGCGGGACTGGGCGCATGAGTTTTGATCAGCGCGGGTTGGTATTAAAGCATGTTCCGCTTTATACCAGCTTGCGGTGATCATGACCCATGAGCCCAGTCGCGGAGGCCGATGGTCATGATCTTCCAAGGGCGGTCGATAAGCCGGTTCCATGCCTCGCAGCTGAGCGCGACGATATCGTCGTAGCTGTCGAAGACCCGGTTCGAGAGCCAGTTGTCGCGGATGTACTGCCAGACGTTCTCGACCGGGTTCAGTTCGGGAGATCGCGGCGGCAACGGCATGAGGGTGATGTTGTCCGGGACGACGAGCGCCTTCGAGATATGCCAGCCGGCCCGGTCCAGGATGAGCACGGCGTGAGCGCCCGGCTCGACGGCGGCGCTGATCTCGGCGAGGTGGATGGTCATCGCCTGCGTGTCGCACCGGGGCATGACGAGGCCGGCGCCCTTGCCCTTCCTCGGGCAGATCGCCCCGAAGATGTAGGCGGATTGCGTGCGCTGGTCGTGCGGGGCGGAGGGGCGCGTGCCGCGCTTCGCCCATCGGCGGGTGATTTTGTTCTTCTGCCCCACCCGGGCTTCGTCGGCGAACCACAGTTCTATCCCGGTGCCGGGCGCGAGCGTGTCGCGGACCTCCGCCAGGCGGGCGGGAAAGTCTTTTTAAAAGCGGCGATCTGCTCCTCGTTCTGCGCATGATGGCGCGGCCGGGCCGACAGCTTCGAGTAGCCGAGCGCCGTGAGTTCCCGGCTGAGCGTCGCCTCGCTCACCGAGATGCCGAACTCGTCCCACACCCAGGCGGCGAGATCGATCAGCCGCCACCGCACCACGTTGTCCACCGCCGGGATCGGGCCGCGCTCGACGATGCGCACGAGCTCGGCCCGCTGCGCAGCGCTGAGCTTCGAGGGATTGCCCGGCGGCTTGCGGCTCACGAGCCCGTCCGGCCCCTCGGCGTTGAAGCGGACCACCCAGTCCCGGACGATCTGTCGGCCGACCCCGCCGGTCTCGGCCGCCTCGGCCCGGCTCCCTCCGTCATAAATGACGGCCAGCGCCAGAAGCCGACGCGTCTGACCCGCGTCTCGGCTCGCCCGCGCCAGCCGCTTCAGATGCGCCGCACTGAAGTCTTCCCGAAGCGTCAGCGCCCGTCCCATGCCTGCCCCCTGCCGTTTTGGACAGTGAGTCAGAGATCTGCGGCCGTGGGAATCCCCTTCGCGAGTCGGCGCTACCGCAACCTGGTATTAGCTGATTCACGAAGGGATTCCCAAGGTTGCCCTGATCTGATTCCCTGTCGGAAAACGGGGGCAGAGGCATGGGCAGGGCATATACCGCGGATCTCCGAGGGCGGGTGCTGGACGCGGTGGAGGCGGGCAGCTCGGCGCGATCGGCGGCGGCGCGGTTCGGTGTCGGTGTGGCGACGGCGATCCGGTGGGTGCGGCGGCACCGGGAGACGGGCGAGCGGACGGCGCGGCGGCAGGGCCCTCCGATCCGCTGGAAGCTCGATCCGCACGAGGTCTTTCTGCTGGGGCTGGTCGAGGAGACGGTCGACATCACGCTCGCCGAGATGCAGGCGCGTCTTGCCGGCGAGCGCGGCGTCCAGGCCGGGATCGGCACGCTCTGGCGGTTCTTCGACCGCCGCGGCGTGACGGTGAAAAAAAGTCCGGGCATGCGAGCGAGCAGGACCGTGCCGACGTCCGCGAGGCGCGCGAGGCCTGGTTCGAGGGCCAGCCGGAGCTCGATCCCGAACGGCTGATCTTCATCGACGAGACTGGGCTGAACACGAAGATGGCGCGGCTGCGCGGTCGCTGCCGCCGCGGCGACCGGCTCTTCGCCAGCATCCCCCACGGCCATTGGCGCACGACCACCTTCGTCGCCGGGCTCAGGCTCGGCGGCATGGACGCGCCGATGGTGCTCGATGGGGCAATGAACGGCGAGGCCTTCCTCGCCTATGTCCGCCGCGTGCTGGTGCCGGTTCTGCGGCCCGGCGATATCGTCGTCATGGACAATCTCGGCTGCCACAGGAGCGCCGCTGCCCGCGCGGCGATCGAAGCCGCCGGCGCCGAACTGCGCCTGCTGCCGCCTTGCAGCCCCGACTTCAACCCGATCGAGCAGGCGTTCTCCAAGCTCAAGGCGATCCTCCGCAAAATCGCTGCCCGAACACGCGACACGCTCTGGAACGCTGTCGCCATAGCCCTCGACGCGTTCTCGCCCGACGAGTGCGCCAACTACTTCACCGCCGCAGGCTACGAGCCAGAATAAGTGGAAAATGCTCTAGCGAGACGTTAGCAAAGGATCGTTGCCGAAGGGATTTCGGAACAGGTTTCCGAAAGGATTGCCTAACTGATTGCCGATCCCGGCGACACGGAAGGGCGGCCTCGTTCCGATGTCTGGCTTGGGCACATTCGCCCGCCGCATTGACGTGGCGCCCAAGATCAGGGCGCCCAGCATCAGGGCGCTCGGGACCGAGGTTCGAGAATGCGGCGGGGATGACCGGGCGGGGCAGGCGCCCTCCCCCGCGACGGGGGAAGGCGGGTGGCGGACGCCCCGGCGGCGTCAGACGACGCCGAAGGCCAGCATCGCGTCGGCGACCTTCTTGAAGCCGGCCAGGTTCGCGCCCTTGACGTAGTCGACATAGCCGCCCTCGCCCTCGCCGTAGCGCACGCAGGCGGTGTGGATGTCGTCCATGATCTTGCGCAGCGCGTTGCGCAGGTCTTCCTCCGAGCGGTGCAGCCGGGCCGAGTTCTGGCTCATCTCCAGCCCCGACATCGCGACGCCGCCGGCATTCGACGCCTTGCCCGGCGCGTAGCAGATGCGCGCCTGCTGGAAGTGATGCACCGCTTCGGCCGTGCAGGGCATGTTGGCGCCCTCGCTGACAGCAATGCAGCCGTTGGCCAGCAGGTCCTTGGCCTCCTGCTCGTTCAGCTCGTTCTGCGTCGCGCAGGGCAGGGCGACGTCGCACTTGACGCCCCAGGGCCGCGCGTCGGCGTGGAAGGTCGACGCCGGGGAAGTGGTCGACATAAGCCGAGATGCGGTTGCCACGCTGCTTCTTGTGCTCCTTGACCCAGTTGATCTTTTCCTCGGTGATCCCGTCCGGGTCGTGGATGAATCCCTCCGAGTCGCTCAGCGTCACGACCTTGCCGCCGCGATGGCACGAGCTTCTCGGCGGCGTGCGTCGCGACGTTGCCCGAGCCGGAGACGACCGCGACCTTGCCCTCGATCGAGTCGCCCTTGTGATGCAGCATGTCCTCGAGGAAGTAGACCGCGCCATAGCCGGTCGCCTCGGGGCGCATCAGGCTGCCGCCATACTCCATGCCCTTGCCGGTCAGCACGCCCTCGAAACTGTTCGTGAAGCGCTTGTAGGCGCCGAACATGTAGCCGATTTCCTTGGAGCCGACGCCGATATCGCCGGCCGGCACGTCGATGTTCGGGCCGATATGCCGGTAGAGCTCGGTCATGAACGACTGGCAGAAGTTCATGATCTCGTGCTGGCTGCGGCCCTTGGGGTTGAAGTCCGCCCCGCCCTTCCCGCCACCCATCGGCAGCCCGGTCAGCGAGTTCTTGAAGGTCTGCTCGAAGCCCAGGAACTTGAGCACGCCCTGGTTGACCGAGGGGTGAAAGCGGATGCCGCCCTTGTACGGGCCGATCGAGTTGTTGAACTGCACCCGGTAGCCGCGGTTGACCTGAACCTCGTGGTTGTCGTCGGCCCAGGTTACGCGAAAGCTGATGATCCGGTCGGGCTCGGCCATCCGGTGCAGCACCTTGATCTTTGCGTAAACCGGGTTGGCATTGATGAAGGGAATGACCGCCTCGGCGACCTCGTGCACCGCCTGGTGAAAGACCTCTTCACCCGGGTTCCGCTCGACCACCCAGTTCATGAAGTCGTTGAAATCGACCTGATCGACCATTCCGCGTCCTTCGTCCAACATGATATTCGTGCCTTCCGGCAAAGGGTTACAGTTTCAGGCGCAACTCTGCCCGGACGCCAGCGATGTCGGGTAGCTCGAACAGCAAGCCGTACATCGCGTCGGCCCGGAAGATCAGGCGGTTGGTCAGCGGCCGCTGGTAGCGCATCGCAAGGCCGATCTGCGGCGCCTTGATGCCCTGCTCGTTGTCCCACGGCGTCTGGAACGCGACCTCGCCGACGAGCTGCTGGTCGAAGCCGAACAGGTACTCGACGCCGAGCGCGCCGCCCATCGCGTCATGGCCCGTGTCGTCAAGCCGCGGGAAGCCGGTCAGCGCGTCGGTCTCGAAGCTGAGGCCGACATTCTTGAGCAGCCCGTCCGTGCCCGCCGCCTTCTGCGGCGAATCGATGCCGATGAAGAAGTTGGCGTAGGGGATCAGCGTGATCGAGTTCGTGACGAACGAGTTCTCCGATATCAGCATGGCGCCGCTGGCCGTCTTTGCGCCGCCGCCAACCGGCTCGTCCTGGCCGAAGTTCGCGATCAGCCGCGTGCCGTTCGATACGAAGTCGAACCAGCGCCGCGAGAAGGCGACGGTGAAGTTGTTGTAGCTCTGGTTCGAGCCCGAATCCTCCTGGGTGTCGTTGATGTAGGCGTAGCCGGCCTCGAGGTAGCCGCCGGCGACGTCGAAGAAGCCGGCGACGCCATAGATGTCGGCGCTGTGCTCGGCGCGCTTGCCCTTGGCGTTGGTGATGGCGTTCGAGGTCAGTTCGTCGACGCTGAAGAAGAAGGTCAGGTCGAAGTTCGAGATGTCCAGCGTTGCCGAGTTGCGCGCCGGGATGGTGAAGGCGCCGCCCAGGACCGCATCGTCATACCAGACGCCGTTCTGGAACAGCAAAGGCACGAGGCCGACGGCGAAGGGCAGGTCGAAGGACTGGTACTCGTTGGTGATCGAGGTGACGATCGCGCCAAGGTCGCCCTCGAAGAACAGCGTCGTCGGCTCCTTGCCAGGCTCGCCGATGCAGTCGCTCTGATCGTCTCCGCCGAAATCGCAGTGGGTGAACTGGTTGTTCTGCTGCAGCGGCTGCCACAGCATGTGGAGGCGCTCGGTGCCGGTCAGCTGGAGATCGAAGTCGAGGTTGGCGCGTGCCGCGACGACCGCCGTCTCCTTGTTGCCGTTGTCGTTGAAGGCGACGGCGGTGCGGATGTCGCCGAAGACGGAGAACTGCGGGAAGACCCGGTTCTTCGGCCCGAAGATTTTGATGCCATCGCCGATGACGCCCGGATCGTACAGCCCGCGGCCGATCTCGATCGGCGGCTTCGGATTGTCGATCGGATGCTTGCCGCCATAGACCTCGATCTGGGACTCCGGGTCATAGGTGACCGCATAGTCCGGATCGGCCTTGAACAACTCCGAATCGAACGGCACCTCCTGTACGGAGGGGTCGCGCGCAACGGGCGTCCACTGCTCGGCCGCCAAGGCCGGCGACACGCCCGCCATCGACCCTGCGATGGCGAGCGGCAGAATGCTCCCCCTCATGGTGTCCCCCTCCGGACCGTCGTTACTGCACGTCGAACTCCACGGCCGAGGGATGAATGTCGATCATCCACTCGTTCATGGTGCGGATCATTTCGTCCGTCGCGAAGACGAACTTCATGAAGTAGATCGGCTCTGCGCGCGAGCGCAGCCGGCTCTGCAGCCGGTAGCGGCCGGGCTTGGTGAAGGCGCTGCCCGGGATCGAGTAGCGCGCGTCCTTGTAGCCGAGCGGCGGGATCGAGCGCATCTCCATCCGGATGAACGGCGGGTGGTTCAGCACGCTCGAGGGCACGCCGGAAGGCCGGATATGCGGGATCTGGTCGATGTCGAAGTTGACCGGCAGGTACTGCTCGCGGTCCGGCCCTTTGACGCCGGTCACGATGAACTTGCTCTGCAGGTTCACGAGCTGGCCGTCGTGGTGAATCGTCCCCTCGGCGAGCTCGATCGAGTGCAGGTCGGCCATGTCGCCATACTTGTCGACATAGCCCGATTCCCAGACCACCTCACCGTCCGGGTCGGTCAGCGAAACGTCGAACCAGATCTCGGGCTGGGCGCCCAGCGAGCCGGATGGCAGGTTGTGCCCCGCATCCGTGTTGGTCATGCGGTAGCGCACGCTCAGCGACTCGCCGACGCGCGGCTTGTCGCCGTCGAAGAACGGGCCGTCGATGCGGCTGCCGTTCTCCAGAACCTGGATGCGGTCCTGGCGCTTCATCTCGAGCAGGCGCACGTTCTGGTCGATGACGTAGCGCGCAGTCTCGCGCTCCTGCCGGTCGGCCCACTCGGCTGGGAAGTCGGCCTTGACGATCCCCTTGGCGACCTTGTCCTCCCACTCGGGCACGCCCCAGGGCGCGCGGTGGTTGAACTTCAGCCAGGTCGTGATCGGCCAGCGCAGCGCGCGCGGGTTGAACGGGAAGAGGCCCGGGTGGGCGATCGGGTAGCCGGGGCCGTAGAAGGCGTGGTTGTGGTGGTCGGCCTGCATGTCGCCGACCGGCCGGCCATTGACGATGGCCACCGGCCACTTGCCGTAGGCGTTCGGGTCGCTCGCCGGCAGTCCCTCGTAGGACGGGATCCCGGGCCGGCTGCCCATGTGGCACTGCTGGCAGGTGATGCCCTCCGCGGCGGCCGGCGAGGCGCGGTACTGCTCCCAGACGACCTCGAGCTTGATGCCGGGATGCACCGCGACCTGGTGGCACGAGACGCAGAAGTCCGACCGCGCGATCTGCGAGAACTCGATGGCGCCCGCGTGGATCGGGCTGCCCGGCATGTCGGGCGTCACGGAGACGTGGTAGCGTTCCGGATCGGCGAGCACCTGCTTGACGCCCTCGGCGTTGCCGGCGTTGTAGACCGGCTCGTAGATCGTGCCGGGCTGGACGTGGCGCTGGCCGTTGACCTTGTTGAACTCCTCGTCGACGCGGTGGCACGTGACGCAGGAGATGCCCTCGCGGGCGATCTGGCTGCGCTCCCACAGCGCCTGCCAGCGCGGCTCGTTCAGCTGCGTGCCGATCTGCTGGTGGCAGCGAACGCAGAAGGTGTTGACCGTGCCCGATGCAAGATCGTTCAGGCGCTGCTCGAACTTGTGGAACATCGGCGAGATCGACGCGTAGGCGTGGTTCGACGAGGCCCATTCCCAGAAGATCTTCTGGTGACATTCGGCGCACTGGACAGCCGACGGGAAGGGGTTGTCCTTGAATGCGGCGGCATGCGGGTCGCGCGGCGCGACCAGTTCGGACTGCTCGGCGACCGAGAGAGTGCCCTCGGTCACGTAGGCCGGCTTGTCCCAGGCGGCGCCGGTTTGCGCCAGCGCGACGGTCGCGACCGACACGGCCGCGGCCCCCGCCGCGGCGCCTGCCCACAATCTACGCAGCTTCGCCATGTCCATCCCCAGATCAGTCCGCCGCCAGCCGCGCGGCCTCGTCCAGCGCCGCGCGCACCTGACCGGGCCGGAAGGTGTCCACCGACACGAAGGCGCCCAAGCCCTTGCGGATCGCCGCCTGTGCCGCGACCGCTTTGCCGGGCCCCATCGCCTCGAGCTTGTCGAGCTCGTCGACAAGCGAGCCGGCGGCCAGCACGGCCTGCTCGGCCTCGTAGTATTCGCTGAAGACGCCACGATCGGCCGCCGATGCAATGGCCCTGAGCGCCCGGCGCGTGTCGGCCTGGTCGAACTTCGTCGCCTGGAGCCGCGCGATCAGCTGGCCGAGATGTCCCTCGAGCGTTCTGGCCGCGGCACGCATGCCGTCCCAAGAGCCGTTCGCGGCGCCGCGAACGCGCGCAATGTCGTCGCGCAGTTGCGCCGCCAGCCGCTTGTCGACCAGGCTGGCCGAAAGCTCGACGAAATAGGCGTGCGCGTCATTGATGCGCGGCACCCCGGTCCGGCTGTCGGCCTGCTTTCCGCTCAGTGAGGCGTTGTGGCAGGAATGGCAGTCGAAGAAGGCGAACTCGGGGAACAGCCCGGCCTGGCCAACCTTGGGGTCGGCCATCAGCTGCATCAGCTTGCGCATCTGCACGGCCTGACCGATCGACCAGACCTTGACGCCGAACGGCCACGGCTTGCGCTGCAGGTAGTCGTCATCAACCTGGAAATGCGCGTAGCCGGCGACCTGGCCCGGCCTCGGCTCGGCAAACCAGGTGTAGAAGCCCAGCTCGAATGGCAGGCGCGGATGGCCGGCGACGAACATGCGATGGCTGACGAACTTGTCGTGCGTGCCCATGTGGCAACTGAGGCACAGCTCGGCCCGCGCCGTCGGATCGGTCGTCGGGTACATCCCCTCGTCGAGGTTGCGCTGGTAGAAGTACAGCCCCGTCTGGTGCACGCCGATCCAGCTCGAAGCCAGCCCGTGGCAGGCCTCGCAGGTCACGCCCTCGGTCTGGTCGAAGGTCGCCTCCTGCTTCGACGTCGGCACGTTCAGCGAGTGGCAATCGAGGCACAGCTTGGCCGAGGTCGCCGACCTGTATCCCAGGTTGCGCGCGATCGACCGGGCCTGCTTCGACTGCAGCGTGTGGTAGGCCTGCGCGTGCGGGTCCTTGTCGTGCCAGGTGACGTATTCGCGCTGCGTGACGGACGAGTTCGGCCAGGGTGTCGTCGCGCTGTGGCACGTCGACTGACCGCAGGCGGTCGCGCCCAGCGCCTTGACGGTGTCCGCCGACGCCGCCCCGGTGACGCCGAGTGCCAGCGCAAAGGCCGCAATCGCCAGCCGCATACCAGCCCCCCCTGAAGCACCAGCCCCACTACTATTGCGCGAATTGTGGGTAATGTCGAGCGCACCCGCGGCGGTCCCGGCGACAGCGCCCGGTCGGCCGTGACCCGGAAAGCACGTTCTCATGATCCCAGTTTTCATTTCTGCACCGGCTTGGAGTGCTGGCGTGCCTCGGCGCGGGCCTGGAAGATTCCTGCATGCACCGGCGACATCGGCGTGCGCCCCGGAATGTGGAAGTCGTGGCAATCCACACATTCCGAGCGCGCCCCGTCCTCCTTGCCCTGGCCCTGGTGGCAGCCCTGGCAAAGCTTGATCCCGGGCATCAGCACGTCCGAGGCGCGCGTCGACTCTGGCGCGTCGTGGCAGGTGGTGCAGTCCATCACCTTGTGCGGCTCGTGGTTGAAGTGTGCCCGCGGCATCCAGTGGCGCTGCAGGATTGCCGGCATGACCTGCCAGCGGCCAGTCCCGGTCTGGTCGTCGAATTTGCGCGCTTCGTGGCAGGTGCCGCAAAGCCGCGTGCCGAAGATCGTGTCCATCTGCTGCACGGCCTCCTGCTTGGCCCACTCGATGGCGACGCCGCGGTCGCTGTCCGAGAGCTGCGCCTCGCGCACCGCGGCGGTGTTCTCGCCGGCGATGCGGCGGCGCTTGCGCTTGACAACCTCGGGCGCGCTTTCGGTCGTCACGCCGCCCTCCAGCGCCGCGGAGATGAAGTAGTCGGTGACGATCCGGGCGACCTCGTCCTCCTTGGCGTGCGGCAGCTCGCGCTCGGTGCCTGCGGCGTTAAAGGTCATCTTGTGGCAGCCGGCGCAGTCGTCCTCGAAGCTGACCGGCGTCATCAGGTCGCCGCTGGCGTCCGGCTGGTGGCAACTGGCGCAGTCCAGCTCGACCTTGCCGTTCGGCGACAGAACGCCGCCCGCGGCCAGGTGCTTGGTGTGCGGGAACTTCAACCCCGATCCCTCCGAGGGCGGGTTCGCCGGGTCGAAGGGCACGCGCTCTACCTCCGGCACCAGGGTGCCGTTCTCGCCCCGGCCTACGCCGACGACCAGCGCCAGCTTGAACGGAGTGTGGTCCGTGGCAAAGCCGTGGATGTCGGCCATCTTGCTGTCCGGCGCGATCGCCTTGATGTCGGCGTGGCAGGTCGCGCAGGCGGTCGAGGCGGTCTCGGTCGGCGACGGGCCCCCGTTGTGTTCCTTGTGGCAGTGCGCGCAGCGCAGCGAGCCGAGCGCCAGCGCGGGATGCTTGTCCACGTCCGTGTGGTTCTCGATCGTCGCGTGGCACGCCAGGCAGGCGTTGTTGCTGACCATTTCGAACGGCCGCATGTGGCAGGCGCCGCAGTCGTCCTGAATCATCGCGTGGCTTTCCGAGATCGGGCCGGAGGTCCAGGCGATCTCCATCGGCGACGGGTCGGGTATGTCGGTGCGAAGCATCCCGTCGGCGACGACCGCGTCGTCGTTGGGCGGCTCGCGCGTCAGGACCTCGGTCATCGGCCAGGCGACGAACAGGCCCAGGATCAGCAGCACCAGCGCCCAGGACAGCTTGCGCCGGCTTGGCAGCACATCCTCGACGCGGCGCCGGCCGCCGCCAGCCTGGAAGCGCCGGCCGGTCTTCTCCTCCGGCACCTCCTCCATGACCAGCACGGCGGCCGCCTCGTCGCGGCCGGGCTCGGCGCGGAACTGGAAGCGACCGATCCGGACATCGTCGCCGGCGCTCAGGACGGCCTCGTTGCGCTTGCGGCGGCCGACCTTCAGCCCGCCATCGGCGACGGATTTCAGGGCAAGGTGCCCGTCCGACAGCACGAGGTCGGCGTGGTGGAAGTCGACGTCGAGATCAGGAAGGTTGATCTCCATCGACACGCCGCGGCCGACGCGGATTCGCTCGGCGTCAAGCAGCGTCTCGCGGCGCGAGACTTCCTCCGAGCCGGCGCGCCTGCGGAGGGTGACGAGCAGGATCTTCATGCGCCGCTCACCAGTAGAAGAACACGAGCACGACGTGCGAGATCAGCGTGACAAGCAGCGCCGATGTCAACGGCACGTGCACCCACAGCCAGATCCGCAGCAGCGCGCGGTAGCGCCCGTCTCGGCGCAGCCCGGCGGCAAGCTCGCGCTTGCGGGCGAGATCGCGCATAACCTCCATCAGCCGGCGTCGCTCCTCGTCCGAGAAATGGCCGCGCTCGACCAGGTCGCGCACCTGGGCCAGTGCCCGGGCCGTGGCGCAGCGCCGCGAGCTGCCAGACAGGATGCGGATCAGCCCGCCGCCCAGCCGCGTGTTCTCCAGCGACTCCTTCACAGGCGGCCGGAAGACGTCGGGCAGGAACTGCATGGCGCGCTCGAGCCGGCGGTCGACCTCCTCGATGTCCATCTCGAGCTGCTCGAGGTTCGAGGCGTCGAAGCGCTTCTTCTCGATGATCAGGTTCGACAGGTTGCGCGAGATCACGTCGGGCAGGGTGGCGTACATCCAGATGCCGAAGATGCCCGACGCGATCACCAACAGCAGCAGCGCGTAGGTCAGCGTGTGGATGGACCACGAGAACTCGAACCCGGTGTGCAGCGTCGCGGTGAAGATCAGCGCGAGCCCGAGATAGACATGCGCCGAGACGACGTCGCGCCGCCGGCCCTTCGACGAGCGGAAGCGGCGCTTTCGGATGCCGAGCAGCGCCAGGTACAGCACCAGGAACGCGGACAGGCCGCCCAGCCCGTATCCGACCGCGGTCGACCCGTCGCGCCCTCCGATGGGGTGGGAGGCGAAATAGGTCGCGACGGCCGTGGCGCTGATCACCAGGCCGATCGTCAGCCAGAGTCGGCTGTCCAGAAAGCCGCGCTGCAGCTCCATTCAGGCCGCCCCCCTCACACCGATTCCTGAATCTTCTCGATCAGCCCCTCCGGGCCGATGCGGATCAGCGCGCCGGTCGGGCAGGCGCGGACGCAGGCCGGCCCCCCCTTTACCCCCTCGCAGAGGTCGCATTTGCGCGCCAATTCCTTGTTGTCCTTGGACTTCTTCGCCGGCCTGCGCTCGCCGGGCGCGTCGCCAAAGCCGAACAGCAGCCAGGTTAGCAGGAAGCCGCGCTTCTTCGGCTTGGCCGACAGACGGATGGCGTCATACGGGCAGTTGCGTGCGCAGTTGCCGCAGCCGATGCAGCTATCATTGACCGCAACGGCGCCCTCGAGCGTGCGGTACAGCGCGTTCGGCGGGCAGTCCGACATGCAGTGCGGATGCTCGCAGTGCCGGCAGCTGATCGGGATGTGGATCTCGGCGAATGTCGGCCCGGCCTCGCGGTCCAGACGCGGGATGCCGTCATGCGTCTCGGCACAGGCCTTCTCGCAGAAGTCGCAGCGCACGCAGAGCTTGGTGTCGATGGCGATGGCGTTGGTCGCCTCGCCGATGCCGTTCTGCATCAGGAAGTCGACGACGCGGCTTTTCGAGTCGCTGGCGGTGGTGCGCGCGCCGGCGCTGGCCGCCCGCTCGTCGGCCAGCCGCTGCACGACCGCGCGCAGCTTCTGCTTGCGCTCGAGCAGCTGCTTGAACAGGTGTGCGTCGATCCTGATCGCCTCGACGCCGATCGCCGCGCGCACCGTCGCGGTTCGCGGCGCGTTGTTCAACAGCGCGATCTCGCCCAGCAGGTTGCCGGCCGGCACGTAGTTGATGACAACGTCCTTGCCCTCGATCTGCTTGGTGATGGCGCACGAGCCCGACTGGATGATGAAGACGGCGTCGGCGTCGTCTCCCTCCTTCATCAGGATGTCGCCGCGCGAGAACTGCACGACCTCATAGGTCTCGAGGATCTCGGCCAGGTCGCGGATGTCGAGGTCGGGCGACAGGAAGCTCTGCAGCTTCCGCAGCACGATCAGGTCGTTCATCATCTTTCGCGCAGTCGCCGACGAGGCGAGCAGCTTCAACGCCGCCGTGCGCGGCACCTCGATGAGGACGGCGCCGCCCTCGCCGGCAACGGCGTCAGAGCTGCGCCGCCGGCCCATGACCAGCGCCATCTCGCCGAAGAAGCTCCCCTGGCGGATGCTGAAGGTCTTGTCGGCGCCGATCGGGATGTCGACGCTGCCGCGCAGCACCATGAACATGCTGTCGCCATGGTCTCCGCGGCGGATGATCAGCTCGCCCGGCTTCTTCGTCTCGATCTCGGCGTCCAGCAGGAACTCGCGCAGCTGCAGGATCGTCAGGCCGCGGAACAGCGCGACCGTGTCGCGCACCTCGACCAGCATGTCCTGGATCGAGCGTCCGTTGGCGATGCCCTGGAACTTCTCGGCCAGCAGCGGGATGTCGGCGCCGTCGACCGGCTGGCCGGCGATGGTCTGGATGACCTCGTAGCCCTGGTTGATGCAGTGCTTGATCAGCGGATAACCGGCCAGCGCGCCGATGTAGTAGACGCCCGGCCGGTCGGATTCATAGCGTTCGTTGACGCGCGGGAAATCGGCGCCTTCCTCGAACACGCCACCGATGTCCTCGACGAACTTGCGCGGCGCGATGGCGCCCAGCCGCGCGATGACCCGATCGGCGCGGACGATGCGCTCGCCCTCGGTCGTCTTCAGCACGATGGCGTTCGGCTCGACCCGGGCGGGCGAGGCGTTGTAGACGCACTCGATCACCTCGTCCTTGATCGCCGCCATGATCAGCGACAGGTTGCCCGGCTTGCAGCGGGCGAACTCGCGCTTGCGGTTGACGATCGTGACGCGGTTCTCGTTCTGCGCCAGCGCGACCGCGTTCTCGATGGCCGCATCTCCGGCGCCGATGACGACGACGTCCTTGTCCCAGTAGTCCTTGGGGTCGTCGAGCTGGTAGTCGGTCAGCCCGTTATCCTCGCCGGGCACGCCCATCTTGCGCAGGTTGCCCTGCAGGCCGATTGCGATGACGACGGTCTCGGCCTCGACCGTGTCGCCATTTGCCAGCCTGACGGTGAAGGCGCCCTGTTCGCCGTCGATCCCCGCCACCTCGGCGCCATAGCGCACGTTGACGCCCAGTTCGCCGATGCGCCCGGTCCAGTTCTGAAGGATGTTCTCGCGGCTGTCCGCCTCGAATTTCAGCTCGGACCGTAGCGGCAGGCGGTCCGGCGTCGCCATGATGTACTTGCCCTTCTGGTACTTGAAGATCGTGTTCGAGAGCTGGGGCGCGCGCTCGAGCAGGATATGGCTCAGGCCCAGTGCGGCGGCGCGTGCCGCTGCGCTGGTGCCGGCGGGTCCGGACCCGACGATGGCTACCTTGTACCTGGACACCTACGCCTCTCTAAAAAGGACGACTGCACGCAGCAGCGCGGATCCCAATGCAGTTTTCACTATTCGATGGCCGCACTGAACGCCTGCATTGCCGAGGCGAACTTCAGCGGGCTGTAGGTCTCGTCGTTGTCGACGGTCGTGAAGACGGGTCCGAGAGCGTTGCTCATCCGGTTGTAGGCGTCGTCGTCGATCGAGCCCTGGGCGCTCATCGCCGCCAGCGTCGAATCGAGCGCCAGCGCCACCTGCTCGGCCGAGGCGTAGTCCGAGAACTTGCCGCCGGCGCCGTCGGCGGCCAGCTGGCGCATGATCGCCCGCATCTGCTGGCCCGAGAACTCGTGGCCGGCGATCTCGGCGACGGCGGCGTTCGCCGTGTCGCGCATCTTTACCGCCGCACCGACCAGCGGGCCGCGGCCCCGCGTTGCCGCCCGGTGCAGCGCGGCCAGGTCGGCGTCGATCCGCCGGGCCAGCGCCGGGTCGGCCTGCTCGGCGGCGATGCGCAGCATGCGGATGTGCGAATCATCAAGTCGCGGCTGGCCCCGGCCGTTACCGAGGTTGTGCCGCTGCTGGCTCATCAACTGGTGGCAGCCGCGGCAGTCGAAGAACACGAACTCTGGGAAGAAGCCGATGGTCCCCGTCTGGCTGTCGGCCAGCAGGTCCATCTTGCGCGCGATCGACACGCCCTGGCCGATCGCCCAGGTGCGCATGCCGTCGACGTAGGTCTTGCGCTCTTTGTAGTCCGCATCGACCGTGTGGTGGGCGTTGATCTCGGTATAGCTGTCCAGTTCGAAGCTGACGCGCGGGTGGCCCGCGCCCATCAGCTTGTGGCCGGCGAACTGGCCCTTCGCCCCGAAATGGCAGTCGAGGCACATCTCGGCCCGCTTGACCGGGTCCCAGGTCGGGTAGAGCCCCTGCGCCTCGAGATCCTGCAGCGTGTAGTCGAGATTGGTGTGCGTCTCGATCCACTTGCCCGACCCGCCATGGCAGGCTTCGCAGCTCACACCCTCGGCCAGGTCGAAATGCGTCCCCTGGAGCGCCTTCGGCACGTTGGTCGAGTGGCAGTCAAGGCAGTAGCCGGCCTGTTCGGGCGCGCCGAGCCCCAGGTTCCGCGCGATCCGCTTTGCCTGGTCCGTCAGCAGGGCCCGGTAGGCCTGCGCGTGCGGCCCCTCGGACCAGACGGCGTGCTCGTTGCGGTCGATTTCCGCGCCGGCCGCCGGCGAGGCCAACTCGTGGCAGCCGGTCTGCGCGCAACTGGCGGCGCCGTTGTGGACATTGCCCATCTGCGTCTGCGCGCCGGCCGGTCCTGCGAGACCGATCGCCACCAGAACCGCCGCGAGCAAACGGCTTCCCGAATCTCGTGCCAACTCGCCCCCCGTCAGCGCCCTGGCGGCTGTCCCCGGTAACGACGCAGATGCCGGACGACCCCCTAACCGGGGGTAAACATACATACTTGCGCGGGGGGTGTGAAGGCCGAAAGGATCGAACGCGCAGCGGTCGCGTTCGGTTCCTTACTGATCCCGGCGCCGACAGCCCGCCCGTCGGCGGGGCATCGGGCGTCGCGGGGGTCAGGCCGCGGCGACGATGGCGGCCAGATCGGCCTCGGGCCGGGCGCCAATGTGGCCGATCACCTCGCCCGCCGCGGCGCAGCCCATGCGGGCACAGGCGGCGTCGTCGGCTCCGGACGCGAGGCCAGCCAGGAAGCCGGCGGCGAACAGGTCGCCCGCGCCCGTCGTGTCGACGACACGGACGCGCGTCGCCGGGACCGCCGTGCGCGTGGCGCCGCGCACGACGACGGCGCCCTCGCCCGACAGCGTTATGGCCGCCAGCGGCACGTCACGCCCGACCGCCGCCAGCGCCGTCTCGATGTCGTCGGTCTCGTAAAGCGACAGAAGCTCCGCCCGATTGGCGAACAAAAGGTCCAGATCGCCCAGCAGCCGGCGGAAATCACCCCGGTGTCGGTCGATGCAGAATGGGTCCGAGACTGTCAGCGAGGCCCGCCCGCCGCCGGTCTTCACCGTCCGGATGGCGCGGGCATAGGCCTCCTTCGCCTCGGGCGTGTCGAACAGGTAGCCTTCCAGGTACAGCCAGTCGGCGCGCCCCAGCAGCGCCTCGTCGACTTCGCTCGCCTTCAGCTCGGTCGAGGCGCCGAGGAATGTGCTCATCGACCGCTCGCCATCCGGAGAGACCAGCACAAGGCATCGCGAGGTCTCGGCCGCGCTCTCGGCCGGCGCGACCGGGCCGTCGTAGTGCACACCCAGCGCGCGGATGTCGTGCCGGAAAATGCGGCCGAGCTGATCGTCCCGCACCTTGCCGATGAACCCCGTCCGCGCCCCGATGGCGCCAAGCCCCGCCGCGGTGTTCGCCGCCGAGCCGCCCGAGATCTCGCGCCCTGCCGGCATGGCGTCGTAAAGCGCCGCCGAGCGGTCCTGGTCGACCAGCGTCATGATCCCCTTCTCAACGCCGTTCGCGGCCAGGAAGCCGTCATCTACGGTCGCAATCACATCGACGATGGCATTGCCGATCGCCACCACGTCCAGTCTGTCGGTCAAGCTGTCTTCTCCGGGTAAAGGCAGAGATCCCGGATCAGGCATTCCGGGCATTTCGGCTTGCGCGCGACGCAGAGATAGCGCCCGTGCAGGATCAGCCAGTGGTGCGCGTGCAGCTGGTACTCGGCTGGCACACTGTCCTCGAGGGCGCGCTCGACGGCCAGCACGTCGCGGCCGGGCGCGATACCGGTCCGGTTGGCGACGCGAAAGACGTGCGTGTCGACCGCCTGCGCCGGAAAGCGGAACCACATGTTCAGGACGACATTCGCCGTCTTGCGCCCGACGCCCGGCAGCGAGGCCAGCGCAGCGCGCGAAGACGGCACCTCGCCGTCATACTGCTCGACCAGGATGCGGCTGAGCTTGAGAACGTTCTTCGCCTTGTTGCGGTAGAGGCCGATCGTTCGGATGTGTTCGACCAGCCCCTCCTCGCCGAGATCCAGCATCTTCTGCGGCGTGTCGACCACCTCGAACAGCGCCCGGGTCGCCCGGTTCACGCCCTTGTCGGTCGCCTGCGCCGACAGCGCGACGGCGACCAGCAGGGTGTAGGCGTTGAGGTGCTCCAGCTCGCCGCGCGGCTCTGGCTCGCGCTCGGCAAAGCGGCGGAAGGCTTCGCGAATGGTCGGATAATCGAGCTGGGCGGGCATGGCCGGCAGGGCGTGGCACAGCCGGCCTGAATTGGCAAGCGCCCGCCGGATCGGGGGCGAATCCCGCCCGAAAACCCGGCGAATTTCCCGCCGTGGGGTGGCCCTCGCGGGCTGAGGCTGTATAACCCATGACATGCAGGAGGAGGGAAAAGTGTTCCAGACCATCATGGTTCCCGTCGATCTCGAGCATGCCGCGCTGCTGGAAAAGGCGCTGGGCGTCGCCGCCGACCTGGCCGCGCACTATGACGCGACCGCCTGCTATGTCGGCGTCACGGCCAACACCCCCGGCCGGTTGGCGCACACGCCCGAGGAGTACGCACGCAAGCTCGAGGCTTTCGCCCAGGCCCAGGCCGGGCGGCACGGCCATCGTGCGACCTCGAAGGCGGTGGTCAGCCACGACCCGGCCGTCGACCTGGACCACAAGCTGCTGGACGCCGTCGACGAGTCCGGCGCCGACCTGGTCGTTGTCGCCTCGCACATACCGGGGATCGCCGACGCCATCTGGCCGTCGCATGGCGGCCGGCTCGCCTCGCACGCGAAGGCGTCGGTCCTGGTCGTGCGTTGATCCGGCGGCCCGGCCGGGAACGCGCTGCCGGCCAGGCGAGATGAACAAGAACAGGGAGAACTCCGATGACCGACACCACCGATGCCGGCATCCCGGCGCCTGAAGGCCCGACCGGCGTCATCGAGACGGACTACGAGGTCGGACAGAACAACCTGGCCCATCGCATCGGCCCGCTGACCTTCGACATCCACCAGCCGGTCTTCACCATCTCCAGCCTGGTGATCGTCGCCTTCGTCATCATCACGCTGGCGCTGCAGGAGCAGGCCGACACCGTCTTCGAGGGCGTGCGCGACTGGCTGACCGGCAACCTCGACTGGTTCTTCCTGATCGCGGGCGACGTCTTCGTCGTCCTCTGCCTGGTCCTCGTCGTCTCGCCCTGGGGCTCGGTGCGCCTGGGCGGGCGCGACGCGACGCCGGACTACGGCTATTCCGGCTGGTTCGCGATGCTGTTCGCGGCCGGAATGGGCATCGGGCTGATGTTCTACGGCGTCGCCGAGCCGATCACGCACTACGACACATCGATCGCCGGCACGACGCTCGAGGACGGGGTGCGAACCGACTGGGCGCCGCTGGGCGGCGCCGCTGGCGACGCGGGCGAGGCGCGCCGGCTGGCCATGGCCGCCACGATCTTCCACTGGGGCCTGCACCCCTGGGCGATCTACGCCATCGTCGGGCTGTCGCTGGCGCTCTTCGCCTTCAACAAGGGCCTGCCGCTGACGGTCCGATCGATGTTCTACCCGATCTTCGGCGAGCGCGTCTGGGGCTGGACGGGCCACGTCATCGACATCCTGGCGGTCTTCGCGACGCTGTTCGGCCTCGCCACCTCGCTCGGCTTCGGCGCCCAGCAGGCGAGCGCCGGGCTCGGCTTCCTGTTCGGCGTGCCGCAGACCGACACGACGAAGGTGCTGCTGATCATCGGCATCACGGCGATCGCGCTGACCTCGGTCGTCGCCGGGCTGGACGCGGGCGTGAAGCGGCTCTCCGAGATCAACATGGTTCTTGCGGCGGTGCTGCTGCTGTTCGTCATCGCCGTCGGGCCGACGCTGGGCATCCTCACCGGGTTCTTCAAGAACCTCGGAGCCTACGGCTACTACCTGCCGCAGCTCTCGAACCCGTTCGGCCGCGCCGACGCCAACTTCAGCCAGGGCTGGACGGCCTTCTACTGGGCCTGGTGGATCTCGTGGTCGCCCTTCGTCGGGCATGTTCATCGCCCGCGTCAGCCGCGGCCGAACGGTGCGCGAGTTCATCGTCGCGGTCCTGCTGATCCCCTCGGTCGTCTCGGTGCTGTGGATGACCAGCTTCGGCGGCACGGCAATCACGCTGATCGGGCAGGGCTTCGCCTCGGTCTCGGACTCGGCGCTCGAGCTCAAGCTGTTCGCGATGCTCCAGCAACTGCCGCTGACCTCGATCACGTCGTTCGTCGGCATCGTCCTGGTGATCGTCTTCTTCGTCACCTCGTCCGATTCCGGCTCGCTGGTGATCGACACGATCACCGCCGGCGGCAAGGTCGACGCGCCCGTCGCGCAACGTGTCTTCTGGGCCTGCTTCGAGGGGCTGGTGGCGATCGCCCTGCTGCTCGGCGGTGGTCTGGCGGCGCTGCAGGCAGCGGCGGTCTCGACGGGCTTCCCGTTCGCGATCGTCCTGCTGCTCGCCTGCTACGCCCTGGTCCGCGGCCTGATGTCCGAGCCGCGCGGGTCGGACACGGCGCACGCCTGAGCGCCGAAGGGCGCCCCGATCGGGCGCCACGCCGCCCCCCGGGCGCTCCCCCCTCCCTCCGTGGCGGAGGGGGAGCGCCCGGATGCGCTGATCTGCACCTTTGAGTCGCGCGGCCGAGTGCGTATCTAGGGGCCGACAGCGCCCAGGAGACCGTCAATGGCCGAAACCCGCTCCGATACCCGCGAGGCCCGCGTCCTCATAATCGGCTCGGGGCCGGCCGGCTACACGGCCGCGGTCTACGCCTCCCGCGCGCTGCTGGAACCCGTGCTGATCCAGGGCATCCAGCCCGGCGGCCAGCTCACCATCACCACGGATGTCGAGAACTGGCCCGGCGACGAGATGGTGCAGGGTCCCGACCTCATGGTGCGGATGGAGGCGCACGCCCGCGCCGTCGGGACCGAGATCGTCTCGGACCTCGTCAATCGGCTCGACCTCTCGCGCCGCCCCTTCATCGCCGAGACCGACAGCGGCACTACCTGGCACGCCGACGCGGTGATCCTGGCGACCGGCGCGCAGGCACGCTGGCTGGGCCTGCCGTCCGAGGAGAAGTTCAAGGGCTTCGGCGTCTCGGCTTGCGCCACCTGCGACGGCTTCTTCTACCGCGGCAAGGAGGTGCTGGTGATCGGCGGCGGCAACACCGCCGTGGAAGAGGCCCTCTACCTCGCCAACCTCGCCAGCAAGGTGACCATCGTCCACCGCCGCGACGCTTTCCGGGCCGAGGCGATCCTGCAGAAGCGCCTGTTCGATCACCCGAAGGTCGAGATCATCTGGGATCACACGCTGCAGGAGGTGCTGGGCGACGACAAGGCCGGCGTCACCGCCGGCCGCCTGGTTCACGTCCGCACCGGCGAGACGCGCGACGTGCCGGTCTCGGGCATCTTCGTCGCGATCGGCCACAAGCCGGCCTCCGAGCTGGTCCGCGACCAGCTCGAGACGCATATGGGCGGCTACGTCGTCGTCAGCGCCGGCTCGACCGCGACCTCGATCCCAGGCGTCTTCGCCGCCGGCGACGTGACCGACCATGTCTACCGGCAGGCGGTCACCTCGGCCGGCATGGGCTGCATGGCGGCGCTGGATGCCGAGCGCTGGCTGGCCGCCAACGCCGCCCGCCCGGCAGCGGCGGCGGAATAGCGGGGCGGGTCGGCGGGCGATGCGGGCCGCCGGCGCCTGTCACCAGCAGGCGTAGCGGCCGAACGGGACCGCAGCCGAAGGCGCCTCCGCCGAACCGATGCCGGCGCCAGCTACTCGGGAACGGGTCGCGCAGGTAGCGGTCGCGGTAATAGTAATCGTCGTCGTAGAAGCCGCCGACCCCGACGCCGATGCCGATGCCTGTGCGCACCCCGCCCGAGCCGATGCCGATGCCGAGCCCCGGGTAGAGCGAATAGCTCGGCCGCGCCTCGCGCCCCTGGGCCAGCCCCTGCAGGAAGTCGGGTGCGAGCTCGGGCGGGCAGACGTCGTCGTAGCGCCGGCCCTGGTATCCGACATCGTAGCCGTTCTCGACCGTGCAGTACTCCCTCAGCCCCTCGGCCCGGCCGGCCTGGTAGGCGGCGGTGTCGACCGGGTGGCCGAGTTCTGCGCAGTCCTGGAACCTGTCGACGCGCTCGCTGGCCGGCACGCCGAGCTTGCCGTCATTGATGCCGTAGCGCTGCCAGTCGGTCGAGGCGCAGGCGGCGGCGCGCTGCTCGGGCGGCACTGTGGTGCAGCCCGCCACCAGCGCCACGACGGCGATCGCGAGCGGGGCGGCGAGGGCGGAAACCAGACGGGACATGACGGCGGACTCCTGGCTGCTGCTCGGCGGTGGCGGCATGCCTTCAACGCCGATATAGGCGGCGCCCGTCGGCGCCACCAGAACGGGGCGCGCCGGGTGGTGGTGACTTTGGCAGCGGAACCCGGCAGAATGGCGCCGAGGGCGGCCGCGGGCCGTCGGCGGCCGGGCGCGAGGGGTAGAAGCGGGGACATGAGCGGGGTTCCTGCCGGGCGGTGCGCCCCCTTACTCGTCGTCAAAGCCCTGCCTTGCCCGGCCGGGGCGCCATGACGGCGCTGGAACGATACGCCAAGCTCGAGGCGGTCGCCCGCTATCTCGACGGCACCGCCGTGCCGCCGCGCGAGGTGGTTGTCAGCTTCGGCGAGCGCTCGCTGATCATCATGGGGCTGGACGACAAGCCGATCGCGCACTGGCCGCTGGCCAGCCTGCGGGCGGAGGGGCGGCCGGAGGAGCACCCGGTCGGGCTCGTGCCGGACCCGACCTCGGACGAGCGGCTGCTGCTGGACGACAGCGAGATGGCGTCGGCGATCCGCGAGGTCTGCCCCAACCTGCACGCCGCGCCGGCGCCGCGCCGGCGGTGGCCCGGCCGGGTGCTGGCGGCGGGGGCGGCGGCGCTGCTTCTGGGGGCGGCGGGGCTGGCGGTGTGGCCGATGCTGCCGGGCAGCCTGCTGGACCTGGTGCCGCCGGAGCGCGAGGCGGCGCTGGGCGAGGCGGTCGCGGCGCGCGTGCCGGCGCTGCTGGCCGCGGGCTCGCCGCCCGGCCTCTGCGTGTCGGAGGAGGGGGTGGCGGCGCTGCGCGCCCTGACGGATCGGTTGTCCGCCGGGGGCGGGCTGGACGGGCCGCTGCGGGTCACGGTGCTGGACGACGCGGGCGTCGACGCGCTGGCCCTGCCGGGTGGGCGGATCGTGGTCTTTCGCGGGCTGCTGGACGCCGCCCGCACGCCCGAGGAGGTGGCCTCCGTGCTGGCCCACGCGATCGGCCACGCCCGCGCCCGCGACCCGCTGCGGGCGGTGCTGGACCAGGCGGGGGCGGGGGCGATGGCGGCGGTGCTGGTCGGCGACATCACCGGCAAGACGGTGCTGGCCGACGCCGCCGCGGCGCTGGAGGCGCGCTATCCGGCCGGGGCCGAGGGGCGAGCCGACGCCGCCGCCTGGGCGATGCTGGCCGAGGCCGGGCTGCCGACCGAGGCCTATGCCGACCTGTCAGGCCGGCTGGCCTCGGGCGCGGGGCCGGCCCGATACCTCTCGCGCCACCCGTGGAGCCCGGCCCGCGCCCGCGCCGTGGCGGCGGCCGACACCATCGGAAATGCCCCGTTCCGCCCGGCGCTGCGCGACCGGGACTGGATCGCGCTGGGGAATATCTGTGATCGGACCCGGCCGGCGGACCCGGCGGGGTTTTGAGGGAACGAGCCGGGATTCGGTGGTCTCACGCCGAGCATCACAAGCCATTGAAATGAAGTAAGAAACCTGAAAGGCTTACGGTAGTTTTTGCCAGCGTTAACCGGTACGGCGCCCCGGCGGCGGCGCCGATCTCGCGTCGAGACGGGGCTTCGGCGCGAGCAAGTGCAACGTCGTCTGCTGACCCGAGGCGGCCATTTCGTCAGAAGATGCGGTCGCCGGTTCCGAGCGCGAAGCGGATCGAACTCCGATGGCGCCTGTCCGCCCGCGATGCGGCGGAAGCGGGCTTTCGAGATTGGCAGGCGCGAACCGGTGAATTTCTTGTTTCAGATGCGCATGAAGCCTGCCGAGACAAATATTTTTTGGTGTGCACACCGTGTATGTCTAGGGTCGGTTACGCCGCCAGCAGGAACGTCGCAATGAAACGCCGCCTTGCCGCGATCCTCGCTGTCGATGCCGTGGCGTTCAGTGCCTTCGCGGCGCGCGACGAGACAGCCGCGTTGCGCGCCCTGAAGGGCCATGTCGGCGCGATGGAGCCGATGATCGGCCTGCACTCCGGGCGGATCGTCAAATCCACGGGCGACGGGTTCCTGGCCGAATTCGGCTCGGTCGTCGATGCCGTCTCGTGCGCGGACGCCATGCAGAAGACGATGGCCGAGCGGAACGCGGCGCAGAGCGAGTCGTCGCGGCTCGACTTCAGGATGGGGGTTCATGTCGGCGACATCGTGGTCGATGGCGAGGATGTCCTGGGCGACGGGGTCAACATCGCCGTCCGTCTGGAGGGGCAGGCCCAGCCTGGCGGCGTGGCCGTCTCGGCGCGGGTGCACGACGATGTCCTGGGCAAGCTCGATCTCGCCTTCGAGGACATGGGGCTTCGCGACCTGAAGAACATCGCCCGCCCGGTGCGGGTCTACGGGGTGCGCCCGGCCGCTGCGGTCGAGACGGTGGCGACGCTGGCGCTTCCCGACAAGCCGTCGGTTGCCGTTCTGGCTTTCGCGAACATGGCCACGGGCGGCGATGACGACTGGTTTGCCGACGGGCTGGCCGACGAGATCATCTCGGTCCTGGCCCACGTGCCGTGGATCTTCGTGATCGCCCGGAACTCCTCGTTCACCTACAAGGGCCTGAATGTCGACGTGCGCCGCATCGGTGCCGAGCTGGGTGTCAGGTACGTGCTGGATGGCAGCGTCCAGCGCAGCGGGCAACGCCTCCGGGTCGCCGCGCAGCTGATCGATGCCGAGAATGGCAGGGCGATCTGGTCGGAAAGGTTCGACTCGACGATGGAGGATCTGTTCGACCTGCAGGACCGGATCGCCCAGAGCGTCGTGGCGGCGATAGCGCCGGAGATCCGGCTTGCCGAGGTCGAGCGGGCAAGGCGCGCGCGGCCCGACAATCTCGATGCCTACGGCTTCTTCCTGCGCGGGCTGGACGCGTTCAATCACGGGCGGCTGGGCGAGGCCGTCGAGTGGCTGGACAGGGCCATTGCCGCTGCTCCGGACTTCGGAACGGCGCTTGGCGTGCGTGCCTGGCTGAGCACAGTCAGTCATCAGTTCGGCGTGCCTGCATCGCCCGAGGAGTGCGAGACGGGCCTGCGGCTCGCGCGGCACGCACTTGAGGTCGCGCCAGCCGATGCCGAGGTGAGCGCCTATGCCGGTTACAGCCTGTCGTTTCTGACCGGGGCGCACGAGGAGGGACTGTACCGCGTCGACGAGGCGACGGCACGCTGCCCGAGCTTCGCCTGGGCCTGGATCGCCGGAAGTCTCATCTGCGTCTATCTCGGCCGCCCGGACGAGGCGATCGAGCGGGCCGAGACCGGGCTGCGGTTGAGCCCCCGGGATCCGTTGGCCTATCGGGCCGATCTCTCGCTCAGCCTCGCCCACTTCATGAATGGCGACTTCGAGCGTGCTCTCGACCATGCCGCGAGCGGCCTGCGGCTGAGTCCGCGGGCGTCGCTTTTCGTCCGCTACCGGATGATCGCGTTGTTCAGGCTCGGCCGCCTCGACGAGGCGGCCAAGGCCCGCCGGCGCCATGACGAACTGGTGCCGAACTTCCGTGTCGGCCCGTATGTCGGCATCGTCAGGAACACCGTGAAACCGACGAGAAGCTGTGGCGCCCGATGCGGGAGGTGCTGCTGGAGATCGGATATCCCGAGTGATCTTTCCGCGAGGGCCATGCAAACGACGAGCCATCCGAAACCACACGCCCGAAAGACTTTGCCGTCGCGACGGGGCACCATCTCCACTGATCCGTGGGGCAGTTCGAGTGATCCGTGGCAGCCGCGTCCTGGCTATCCGCATCGGATCAACAGCAGACCCTCGTCGTAAGTCGTAAATTGACGAAGATCCGGAAAATCTTGCACAGCCGACGTTTGTGATCTCATGGGCCACGTCGGCCGATGGCGCATCTCCAACACAGCCATTTGGTCCGCCGATGTCTGAGGCGACGCGGAAGGGACATGTCGGCGGACAGCGATCGTCGAGCTCGTCGACGACTTGGGCGAGGCAGCGGACGCGCCAGCGCTTTGCCTTGTTCGCCGCCGGGAACAGCTTTGGGTCCTCGACATTCGGAAAGACGCCCTCGCGCACCGGCTGGCAGGCGTTCCCGCCGCGATCCCAGGGCGAGAGTTCGGCCCTGATTTCGTTGTCCTAAAGCATGTTCCGCTTTAGCTGATTCACGAAGGGATTCCCAAGGTTGCCCTGATCTGATTTCCTGTCGGAAAACGGGGGCAGAGGCATGGGCAGGGCATATACCGCGGATCTCCGAGGGCGGGTGCTGGACGCGGTGGAGGCGGGCAGCTCGGCGCGATCGGCGGCGGCGCGGTTCGGTGTCGGTGTGGCGACGGCGATCCGGTGGGTGCGGCGGCACCGGGAGACGGGCGAGCGGACGGCGCGGCGGCAGGGCCCTCCGATCCGCTGGAAGCTCGATCCGCACGAGGTCTTTCTGCTGGGGCTGGTCGAGGAGACGGTCGACATCACGCTCGCCGAGATGCAGGCGCGTCTTGCCGGCGAGCGCGGCGTCCAGGCCGGGATCGGCACGCTCTGGCGGTTCTTCGACCGCCGCGGCGTGACGGTGAAAAAAAGTCCGGGCATGCGAGCGAGGAGGACCGTGCCGACGTCCGCGAGGCGCGCGAGGCCTGGTTCGAGGGCCAGCCGGAGCTCGATCCCGAACGGCTGATCTTCATCGATGAGACTGGGCTGAACACGAAGATGGCGCGGCTGCGCGGTCGCTGCCGCCGCGGCGACCGGCTCTTCCCAGCATCCCCCACGGCCATTGGCGCACGACCACCTTCGTCGCCGGGCTCAGGCTCGGCGGCATGGACGCGCCGATGGTGCTCGATGGGGCAATGAACGGCGAGGCCTTCCTCGCCTATGTCCGCCGCTGCTGGTGCCGGTTCTGCGGCCCGGCGATATCGTCGTCATGGACAATCTCGGCTGCCACAGGAGCGCCGCTGCCCGCGCGGCGATCGAAGCCGCCGGCGCCGAACTGCGCCTGCTGCCGCCTTACAGCCCCGACTTCAACCCGATCGAGCAGGCGTTCTCCAAGCTCAAGGCGATCCTCCGCAAAATCGCTGCCCGAACACGCGACACGCTCTGGAACGCTGTCGCCATAGCCCTCGACGCGTTCTCGCCCGACGAGTGCGCCAACTACTTCACCGCCGCAGGCTACGAGCCAGAATAAGTGGAAAATGCTCTAGACCATGGAGATCAGACGGTCGGCTATCGATTGCGGGGTGCGGAAGGCGGGGTCAGGGCAGCTCGGCGAGCACGGCGCGGGCGGCGGCGGCAGGGTCAGGGGCGGACCAGACTGGGCGACCGACGACGATGTGGTCGGCACCGGCGCGGATGGCCTCGGCCGGCGTCGCGACGCGCTTCTGGTCGCCAGCGGCGGCTCCGGCCGGGCGGACGCCGGGGGTGACGATGAGGCGGCCCTGCGCCTCGGGCAGGGCGCGGATGGCGGCGGCCTCATGCGGGGATGCGATGACGCCGTCGGCGCCGGCGTCGAGCGCGCGGCGGGCGCGCTCGACGGTCAGCGCGGCGAGGTCGCCGGGCGCGATCAGCATGGCGTCGAGGTCGGCGCGGTCGAGCGAGGTCAGGACGGTGACGGCGAGGATGCGAAGGGGGGCGTCGCCGCGGCCGCTCGCGGCCGCGGCGACGACCTGCGGGTCGCCATGCACGGTCAGGAAGTCGGTGCCGAGCCCGGCCAGGCCGCGCACCGCCGCCTCGACGGTGGCGCCGATATCGAAGAGCTTGAGGTCGAGGAAGACGCGCCTGCCAGCGGCTTTCAGCTCGCGGGCGAGATCCAGGCCGCCGCCGGCCAGCATGCCGAGGCCCACCTTGTAGAAGCCGACCGCGTCGCCCAGCGTCTCGACGAGCGCACGGGCGCGGTCGGCGTCGGGGACGTCGAGGGCGACGATGAGGCGGTGGTCGGGCGGCCGGCGCAGGGGGTGCGCGGCAGTGGCCCGGGCGTGCGCGGAGTTCAGCCGAGCAGCCGGTCCTGGATCACGCGGAAGCGCTGTGCCTGCCATGTCTCGACCTCCTCGCGTGCATTGAAGCGCCGCCATGTCGAGCCGTCGCAGAGCTCGAACGGGCGGTAGGCCGTCTTGTAGTCCATCTTGCGCGAGCCGGCGACCCAGTAGCCGAGATAGACGTGGCTGAGCCCCATCTCGCGCGCCATGGCGATGTGGTCGAGGATCATGAAGGCGCCGAGGCTGCGGTCCGACAAGCCAGGCTCGAAGAACGAGTAGACCATCGACAGCCCGTCGCCGAGCACGTCCGACAGGCAGGCGGCGACCAGCGAGCCGTCGCTCTCGGTGTACTCGACGACCATGGTGTTGACCGGCGTCTCGTCGACCATCGAGGCGTAGTCGAAGGCGTCCATGTCGGCCATGCCGCCATCGGCGTGCCGGTCGTTGAGGTAGCGGCGGAAGAGCGCGAACTGCGTCTCGGTCGCCCAGGCCTCGCAGGGGCGGCGGCCGAGGGTGTCGTTGCGGCGCAGGATGCGGCGCTGGGCGCGGCTGGGGCGGAAGGCGCGCACCGGGATGCGGATCGACATGCAGGCCGAGCAGCCGACGCAGGCCGGGCGGTAGATGACCGACTGGCTGCGGCGGAACCCCTTGTGGCTGAGGGTGTTGTTCACGCTGACGGCCGCGTTGCCGGTCAGCGTGGTGAAGACCTTGCGCTCCTCGCGCCCCTCCAGATAGGCGCAGGGCTGTGGCGCTGTGAGGTAGAACTGCGCCTTCAGCGAGGATTCATGGTGGCTCATTCCAGCCCTCGTCGGGAACTGCCTCGTGGGCAAGCGTTCAAGACCACGATAGCGAATAAATTCCGGTTGTCACGAGCCTGCGACGCCGTTGCGCCGGGATCCGCGCGGGGCTGCGATCGCCCCCGTGTCAGGCGGGGCGATTGATGGCCACGGTGCCGAGCGCCATGTCGTGCAGGAGGCGCCGGTGCGGCGAGGCTGCCATCAGCACCCAGCCAACGACCATCAGCGGCAAAAAGACCAGCGTGAGGTAGAAGCCGGCAACATGCAGGAATGCCGTGACCGGGTCGAGCCGGCGGCCGGCGGCGTCGCGGATCTCGATGCCGGTCAGGCTCATTCCGATGGTGGCCGAGCGGTTGGCCAGCGTCATCCAGCGGTAGATGAAGTCGGTGGCGGACAGCGCGAAGGCCAGGAGCGGTGCGCCGGCGCCGAGCGTGATCAGCGTGAAGAAGAGGCCGACAATCAGCACCGCCAGCCAGAGCGCGAGGGCGATGGCCGCGTCGATGCAGAACGCGGCGAAGCGGCGCGTCGGCACGCCGTCATAGAACTGGGCGTCGAGGACCGGGTCGGGCGCGGACATGTGGTTAACGTATGTCATGGCGCGAGAGATGGCGAGTGGGGCGGCCGGATTGAAGGGGTCGCGAGCAGGTCGGGTGCGGGCCGGGCGCAGCGGTGGCGCGGCGCGGGCGTCCGCGCGCGGCCGGGGCGCGATCTTCAAGCCGGCGACCGGCGCCCCGAGCGCAGGTGTCAGGCCGCGGCCAGCCGGCCGATCGCGGCGGCGAGGGTCGCGTGCGCGAAATGGTGCGGCATGTGGCCCATGCCCTCGAGCAGCGTGAGGGTGCTCGAGGGCAGCAGTGCGTGCATAGGGATCGCGTGGACGGCGGGCCAGACGGTGTCGTCGGCGAGGCCGTGCACGATCTCGACGGGCACTTCCAGCGCCGGGTAGCGGCGCGACTGCACGGTCAGCTGTGACTGCAGGTGGTCGAGGTCGCGGGCGTTGCCGAGAACGGTTCCGGCGCGTGTCGACAGCGGCCAGCCGACATAGTCGAGATAGCCCGGCGGCACGGGCTGCGGGTCGAACACGGTCGCGGCGCGCCGGGCGACCAGCGCGCGCGTCGCGAAGGCCGAGACCGCCCTGCGCGACCAGCGGGCCGAGCGGCGAGGCGGCGATCTCGTAGAGCGTGCCGACGCCCCCCTCGAACGGCATGGTTGCGCCCGAGACGCTGACCAGCCCGCGCGCGGCGTCCGCGTCGAGCAGCCCCCAGGCCATCGCAAGCGCGCCGCCCCAGCTGTGGCCGACGACGATCGGGCGGGTGGCGCCCAGCAGGTCGGCGGCGGCGCGCAGGTGAGCGGCCTGTGCGGCCGGGTCCCAGCCGCGCCGGGGCAACCGGGCCGAGTAGCCGAAGCCCGGCCGGTCGAAGGCGATCACGCGATAGTCCCGCGCCAGCAGGGGCGCGGCGTCGAAGGTCCAGTCGCGCAAATTGCCGCTGGCGCCGTGGACGAGCACGACCGGCGTCGCCGCCGGGTCCGCCGGGCCCCGCTCCCAGTAGTGCACCGGCAGGCCGTCGACCTCGATGATCCGGCCGATCGGCGGCCAGAGCGCCCGGATATCGCGACGCGAATAGCCGGCGCAGCCGGCGAGCGAGGCGGCGCCCGCCGCCAGCGCGCCGGCGAGGAGGGTGCGCCGGCGGATCAGGCGCCCGCGCGGTCCCAGAACCGCAATGCCCGGCAGGCCTTGACGAAGGCGTCGGCCTTGCCGCCGTCGAGCGCCACGAAGCCGCCATCGGGCGCCACGCCGGCGGCGTCGAACAGCGCCGCGGCGTGCGCGTTGTGCGCGACGATCTTGTAGTGCGCGAAGGCGTCGGTCACGAAGTCCTTCGCGGCCGGCATGGTGGCCAGCATCGCCGCGCCCTCGGCCGAGGGCAGCACGGCGACCGCGTCGAAGACGACCGAGGGGCCGCCGTCGATCTTCTCGTCCGCCTCGACCGTCGAGCCGTCGTCGGCGGTGACGCCGAAGATGTGCGGCGCGACGATCTTCAGCATGGCGCCCTCGGATTCGAGCGCCTTCCGAAGCGCCGACAGCACGGCCATCTCGACGCCGTCGGTGACGAGCGCGCCGACCTTGCGGCCGGCAAAGCTGGTCGGGCCGTTCTTCAGGATCGAGAGCGCGTCCGAAGGCGGCAGCGAGGTGTTGACCGGGGCGGCGGGCTCGGCCGGGGTGGGCATCTTCTTCAGGCCCAGCCCCTCGGCGACATGGCCGGCAAGGTCGTCATGGATGGTCAGCAGGTGCGAGACGATGCGCTCGCGCACGTCCGGCCGGTCGCATTTCGACAGCTCGAAGGTGATCGCGTCGCCGATGTGCGCCTGCTCGACCGGGGTCTGGCTGATGTAGAACTGGCGCGCCTGGCTGTAGTGGTCGGCGAAGCTCTCGGAGCGGATGCGCCGCTTCTCGCCGGTCTCGGTGACGGGCACGGTCTGGAAGCCGGCCATCGGGTCCTCGCGCGGGCCGCCATCGGCGCCCGCCGCGGCGCTCCACGAGTTCGGCTCGTAGTTCGCCCGGCCCGTCGGGTTGTGCATGGCCATGTGGCCGTCCTGCTGGAAGTGGTGGAACGGGCAGCGCGGCGCGTTGACCGGCAGGTGGTTGAAGTTCGGGCTGCCGAGCCTTTTGAGCTGCGTGTCGAGATAGGAGAAGTTCCGGCCTTGCAGCAGCGGGTCGTTGCTGAAGTCGATGCCGGGCACGACGTTGCCGGTCTGGAAGGCGACCTGCTCGGTTTCGGCGAAGAAGTTGTCGACCACGCGGTCCAGCACCAGCCGGCCGATCCTGCGGATCGGCACAAGCTCCTCGGGGATGAGCTTGGTGGCGTCGAGCACGTCGAATTCGAAGCTGTCGGCGAACTTGTCGTCGAAGACCTGCAGCCCGAGCTCCCATTCCGGATAGTCGCCGGCGGTGATCGCGTCCCAGAGGTCGCGGCGGTGGAAGTCGGGATCGGCACCGTTGATCTTCAGCGCCTCGTTCCAGACGACCGACTGCAGGCCCTGCTTGGGCTTCCAGTGGAACTTGACGAAGTGCGACTTGCCCTCGGCATTGACCAGCCTGAAGGTGTGGACGCCAAAGCCCTCCATGAAGCGGAAGCTTCGCGGGATGGCGCGGTCGGACATGACCCACATGATCATGTGCATCGCCTCGGGCATCAGGCCGATGAAGTCCCAGAAATTGTCGTGCGCGCTCTGCGCCTGCGGGAAGTCGCGGTCGGGCGCCGGCTTCACCGAGTGGATCAGGTCGGGGAACTTGATGGCGTCCTGGATGAAGAAGACCGGGATGTTGTTGCCGACGATGTCCCAGTTTCCCTCCTTGGTGTAGAGCTTGACGGCGAAGCCGCGGACGTCGCGGGCGAGGTCCGCCGAGCCCTTCGAGCCCGCCACCGTCGAGAAGCGCACGAAGGCCTCGGTCTTCTCGCCCTTGCGCTGGAAGATGTCGGCGCGGCTGAGTTCGGGGATCGGGTCGGTCGTCTCGAAGAAGCCGTGCGCGCCGTAGCCGCGGGCGTGGACGACGCGCTCGGGGATGCGCTCGTGGTCGAAGTGGAAGATCTTCTCGCGGAAGAGCTGGTCCTCCATCAGGAGCGGCCCGCGCGCGCCGACGCGGAGCGAGTTCTGGTCGTCCGGGACGATGGTGCCCTGCTGGGTCGTCATCTGCGCGGCGTCGCCGCCGGCGAGCTGGTGCGTCTCGCCCGCGTTGCCGCGGACGCCGCCCTCGGTCTTGCTCTTCTTGCGGGATGCCATGCTGCGGTACTCCTGCCCGGGGGACTGGTGACCGGCCCTTTCGACCCGGCGGCGCGGTGCGCCAGCAGTGGCAACGTCGTGCACGGGCGGGGGTTCCTGTGCCCGGGCCGGCAGCGGGTCGCAGGGAGGGGCAGCGTGCCCGGGGCGATGTGCCCGGGGGAGGGGGTCGTTGGGCAGGTTTGCCGGCGCCCAGTGGCCGGTGTGCGCATTCGGGCGTTGTCGCCGGCGGTCCGGTGCGGCTAAGACCGCCCTGCGGCGCCGTTCGGGCGCCAGCGGGACATGGCCGGCGATGCCGGCGGCAGGCAACGGGGCGGGGTCGCAGCATGGGACGTGAGGGGGGCGCCGCGGGCGGGCAGGGGGGCACGGAGACGGGCACGGACGGGCATGCGGGCGTCGACGCCGCGCTGGAAGCGACGATCACCGCGCTGGCCCTGGAGGCGGGTGCGCGGATCATGGACGTCTACTGCTCGGGCGAGATGGAGGTCGAGGCCAAGGCCGATGCGAGCCCGGTGACGGCCGCCGACCTGGCCGCCGACAAGGTGATCGCCGCCGGGCTGGCACGCGCCTTCCCCGACATCCCCGCCGTCACCGAGGAGAGCGCGGCGAGCCATGCCGAGACTGGGCACCGGCGGTTCTTCCTGGTCGACCCGCTGGACGGCACCAAGGAGTTCGTGCAGCGCCGGGGCGACTTCACCGTCAACATCGCACTGATCGAGGACGGCCGGCCGGTCGCCGGCGTCGTCTATGCGCCGGCCCGGGGGCGGCTGTTCGCGACGCGGGCTGGGGCGGGAGGCGGCGCGGTCGAGGCGGCGGTCGACGCGGGGAATGACGCGGCTGGCGGCGAGCACGCGCTGGTGCCGGGCTCGGAGCGGGCGATCCGCGTACGCGTGCCGGACAATGCCGGGCTGATCGTCGTCGCCTCCGCGTCGCACCGCGACAAGGCGACGGACGACTACATCGCCGGCTTCGAGGTGGCTCGCTTCACCAGCGCCGGGTCTTCGCTGAAGTTCTGCCTGCTGGCCGCCGGCGAGGCCGACTTCTACCCCCGCCTCGGCCGGACGATGGAGTGGGACACCGCCGCCGGGCACGCCGTGCTGCTGGCCGCGGGCGGCGTCGTCCTGCGCGTCGACGACCGGAGCGAGCTGCGCTATGGCAAGCCCGGCTGGGAGAACCCGTTCTTCCTGGCCATGGCGCCGGGCGTCGACCTGTGAGAGCCTGACGCCCAACGACCGGAGAGCGCGCCTTGACCGTCGCCATCGTCATCCCCGCCCGCCACGCCTCGTCGCGCTTTCCCGGCAAACCGCTGGCGCCGCTGCGGGGCGCCACGGGGATCGACAAGACGCTGATCGAGCGGAGCTGGGAGGCGGCGCTTGCCGTTGGCGGCGTCGACCACCGCGTCGTCGCGACCGACGATCAGCGAATCGCGGACGAGGTGGCGCGCTTTGGCGGGCAGGTGGCGATGACCTCGCCCGATTGCGCCAACGGCACCGAGCGCTGCGCCGAGGCGATCCGCGGCATGCACCCGGCCCCCGAGATCGTCGTCAACCTGCAGGGCGACGCGCCGCTGACGCCGCCCTGGTTCATCGAGGACCTGGTCGCGGCGATGCGCGCCGACCCGGAGATCCAGGTGGCGACGCCGGTGCTGCGCTGCGACGCGGGGACGGTCGAGGCGCTGCTGGCCGACCGGCGGGCCGGGCGGGTCGGCGCGACCACGGCGGTCTTCGACACAGTCGGCCGCGCGCTCTATTTCTCCAAGGAGGTCGTGCCCTACACCGGGCCGTCGCGGCTGCTTGACGGTGTCTGCCCGGTCTTCCACCATGTCGGCGTTTACGCCTACCGGCCGGTGACCCTGGCCGCCTACCTGGCGATGGAGGCGGGGCCGCTGGAGCGCTGCGAGGGGCTGGAGCAGCTGCGCTTCATGGAGCATGGCGTACCCGTCACCTGCGTCGAGGTCGCGGACCGCGGCGCACGGTTCTGGGAGCTGAACAATCCCGAGGACACGCCGAGGATCGAGGCCGTGCTGGCCGAGCGGGGCATGGCGTGAAGGGGCGGGGCGCGAGGCGGGGCGGGGCGCGCGACGGGGCTTGGCGCGGGCGCGGCAACCCGGCATCGTGCCCGCGCGTAGGATCGGCTAAAGTCCCCGGCGGCGCGCCCGGCGCGCCGCGGGCAGAAGAAGCAGGAGTCTTTGCTTTGTCGAACAAGGTCACCACAGCCGTCTTTCCGGTCGCCGGGATGGGCACGCGCTTCCTGCCGGCGACCAAGTCGATCCCCAAGGAGATGCTGCCGCTGGTCGACCGCCCGCTGATCCAGTACGGCATCGACGAGGCGCGCGCCGCCGGCATCACCGACTTCATCTTCGTCACCGCCAAGGGGAAATCCGCGCTCGAGGATTATTTCGACGCCGCCCCGACGCTGGAGCGGGCGCTGGCCGACTCGGGCAAGGACGAGCTGCTGGACGAGGTGAACAAGGCGACCATGCCCTCGGGCGCCATCGCCTATATCCGCCAGCAGGAGGCGCTGGGCCTGGGCCACGCCGTCTGGTGCGCCCGCCGGCTGATCGGCGACGAACCGTTCGCCGTGATCCTGCCCGACGACGTCATCGCCGCCGAGCGCGGTTGCCTGACGCAGATGGTCGAGGCCTATGCCGAGAGCGGCGGCGGCTGCATGGTCGCCACCATGGAGGTGCCGCACGAGCAGACCAAGTCCTATGGCGTGATCGCCACCGGTGGCGAGCAGGGTCGGCTGGTCACCGTGCAGGGCATGGTCGAGAAGCCGAAGCCCGAGGACGCGCCCTCCAATCTGGCCGTCATCGGCCGCTACATCCTGACGCCAGCCGTGCTGCGCGCGCTGAACAAGAAGAAGACCGGCGCCGGCGGCGAGATCCAGCTGACCGACGCCATTGCCGAGCAGATCGGCGGCCCCGATCCGGTCTACGGCTACCGCTTCGAGGGCGAGCGCTACGACTGCGGCTCGAAGGTCGGGCTCCTGCAGGCGACCATCGCCTACGCCCTGGCGCGCCCGGATGTCGGGCCCGAGTTCCGCGACTTCCTGCGCGGGCTGGACCTCGGGCGGCTGGCGGCCGAATAGCGCCGTGGCGGTTGTCCTGGTGACGGGCGGCGCCGGCTATGTCGGCAGCCATGCCTGCAAGGCGCTGGCGGCCGCCGGCCACGCGCCCGTGGTCTTCGACAACCTGTCGACGGGCTGGCGCGCCGCGGTGCGCTGGGGCCCGCTGGTCGAGGGCGACCTGGCCGACCGGGCGGCGCTGGACGCGGCCTTCGCGGCGCACGCGCCCGAGGCGGTGATGCACTTCGCGGCCTTGAGCAATGTCGGCGAGTCGGTGGCGCGACCGGACCTCTACTGGCGCAACAACGTCTCGGGCTCGATCAACCTGGCCGACGCGGCGCGGGCGCATGGCGTCGGCGCGCTCGTCTTCTCGTCGACCTGCGCGACCTACGGCGAGGCGGGCGAGACGCTGAGCGAGTCAGACCCGCAGGCGCCGGTCAACCCCTATGGCGCAAGCAAGCTGGCCGTCGAACGGATGCTGGGCGACTTTCACGCCGCCTTCGGGCTGCGGTCGGTGATCTTCCGCTATTTCAACGCCGCCGGTGCCGACCCGGACCACGAGATCGGCGAGGACCACCGGCCCGAGACGCACCTGGTGCCGCTGGTGCTGGACGCGGCCTCGGGCCGGCGGGACGCGATCACGGTCTTCGGCAGCGACTATCCGACGCCGGACGGCACCTGCATCCGCGACTATGTCCACGTCGCCGACCTGGCGGCGGCACACGTGCTGGGGCTGGACTGGCTGCTGGGCGGCGGCGAGCCGCTGGCGCTGAACCTCGGCTCGGGGACCGGGCATTCGGTGCGCGCGGTGATCGAGACGGCGCGCCGGGTGACGGGCAGCGCGGTGCCGGTGGTCGATGGCGCGCGGCGGCCCGGCGACCCGGCGCGGCTGGTCAGCGGCTCGGCGCTGGCCGAGCGGGTGCTGGGCTGGCGGCCGGCGCGCTCGGACCTGGCGACGATCGTCGCCGATGCCTGGGCGTGGCACCAGACGGGCGGGTATCCGGGGTGACGCGCGTATCCCGCTAAGGGGCCGCGTCATGCAGGATCGGGGCGGGCGTCCACGCGCGAGATGCCCGATCGGTCGGCATTTCATCAAATCCCGGCCCGTGGGCCGGTACGAGGCTCTCCGCTGCCGGAGGCTGCCGGGCGGGGACGGGCCGCAGGTGGCGCCCGAAGCAGCGTTGGCGACAGCCTCAGGCGGGGGGCTTTTTCCGGGCGCGCAGGTCGATGGCGCCGGGGTGCTCGCGCGGGTCGGGGTGGTCTGGGAAGATGGCGCGCTTGACCAGCTTGGCCGAGGTGCCGAGCGGCAGGGCCTCCATGAAGATGTACCAGGCGGGCGCCTTGAAATAGGCCATGCGTTCGGTCGCCCAGGCCAGCAACTCGCGCGCCAGCGCCTCGCCGGGCTTGGCGCCGTCCTGCGGGACGACGACGGCCATGATCTCCTCGTCGCGCATGGCGTCGGCGACGGGGATGACGGCGACCTGGCGGACCTTCGGATGGGCGGTGACGCACTCCTCGACCTCGGCGGCGGCGATGTTCTCGCCGCTTCGGCGGATGATGTGCTTGAGGCGATCGACGAAGACGAACACGCCGTCGGCGTCGCGCCGGGCGACGTCGCCGGTGTGGAACCAGCCGCCCGTCCATGCCTCGTCGGTGGCGCGCTCGTCCTTGAGGTAGCCGGAGAAGAAGCCCTTGCGCGGGGTCTCGGCAGAGTGCCGGACGACGAACTCGCCCGGCGCGCCGTCGGGCATCTCGGCCATGTCGGGGCCGACGACCATCGCGTCGCAGCCGGGGACGGCGCGGCCGAAGGCGCGCTCGTCGATGCGGCGTGGCTCGTGGTTGTCGCAGAGAAGGCGGCCGACTTCGGACATCGACCACATCTCGACGACGGGGAAGCCGAAACGCTCCTCGAACGGGCGGTGGTGGACCGGTTCGATGCCGGCACAGTTGGCGAAGCGCACCCTGTGGGCGCGGTCGTAGGGACCTTCCGCGATCTTCAGCAGCACGTTCGGGATGATGCCCTGCATGTGGCAGCAGGTGGCCTCGGTCTCGACGAGGTCCTGCCACCAGGTCGAGGCATGGAAGCGGTCGGGGAAGACAAGGCAGCCGCCGGTCAGCAGCATAGCCTGGGTCGAGATCGACAGGCAGTTGGCGTGGTGCAGCGGCAGGGGGTTGTACATCCGCTCGACACCCTCGGACATCGCGTAGAGGCCGCCCCGCGAGAGATAGAACGTGGCGAAGCTGTGGAAGTATTCGTTGGTCAGGATGCAGCCCTTGGGGCGGCCCGTGGTCCCCGAGGTGTAGAGCAGTGCCGCCTCGGTGCCGGGGCCGGGTGTCTCGCGAGCCCGGGGCGTGCGGGCCTCGGGCATGGGGTCGGGCAGGTCGTCGAAGGAGACGAGCGAGAAGGCGTGGTCCGAGGCATGTTGCACGGCGCGGAAGTCGTCGAGCCGGCTGTCGATGGCCAGCGCAAGCCCGGCCTCGGAGTGCTCGACCAGGTAGCGAATCTCGTCGGGCTTGTAGTCCGGGTTCACGGGGACGACCGAGACGCCCAGCGCGTTGAGCGCATACCAGTGGAAGAAGAACTCGGGCCGCTGGTGGAACAGGATGACGACGCGGTGGCCGGGGCCGTAGCCGGCGGCGGCGTAGCGGCGGCGCATCTCCTCGGCGCCTGAAGCGACCTCGTTCCAGGTGTAGGATTTGCCCTTCGGGTGATAGTGTCGTTTGGCCATGGCCGGCACGGCATAGGCGGGGTTGTCGCCCCAGCGGGCCACGGTCTTGCGGAACGTGTCGTAGAGGGTGCCGTAGGTGGCCGGGTCGCCGTAGTCCATCACCGCCCCCGTCAACGTCGTCTCTCCAGCTCGGCGTCGTTCCATGGCGTCAGCGCCTGGTAGTCGGGCACGAAGCCGAGGCCCTTGGTGGCGTCCGACGAGACCGCGTCCTGCGAGGTGACGACATCGACCACGGCGGGCGCGTTGTCGATCGCGCGGCGGATCGCGGCGGGCAGGTCGGCGGGGTCGGTAACGCGCTCGCCATGCGCGCCGAGCGCGCGGGCCATCGCGGCGTAGTCGGCGTCGCCCAGCGTCGTGCCGATGACGCGGCCGCCATAGTTCACCTCCTGGTCGTAGCGCTCGATGTTCCAGGCGGCGTTGTTCGAGACGATGACGACGATCTTTGCGCCGTGCCGGACGGCGGTGTCGATCTCCATCGCGTTGAAGCCGAAGGCGCCGTCGCCTGTCGTGACGATCACCTGGCGCGACGGGTCGTGCAGCGCCGCGGCGATGGCGTAGGGAACGCCGACGCCGAGGCAGCCGAAGGTGCCCGAATCCATGTAGTGCCGGCTGGCCAGCCCGACGCGGGCAAAGCTGAGCAGGTCGCCGCCATCGGCGATGCCGAGGTGGTCCGGGTCGGCGGTCTCGGCCAGCGCGCGGAAGATCGCCATCGGGTGGATCTTCCCGTCGCGAGTGTTCGGCAGCGGCATCCTGGCCGCCTTTTCGGCGCGCTCGGTATGCTTTCTGCGGAGCGCCCCGGCCCAGGCGAGATCGGTCTCCGCGGCGCGGTTGCCGGCGGCCTGGACGATGGCGGCGAGCGCCTGCGCCGGGTCGGCCATCAGCTCTGGCTGGCCGCGGCGGTTGTCGACCAGCTCTCCCGGCGTGGGCGCGATGCGGACGAAGCGGGCGTTCGGGAAGACGGCAGGCGAGCCGTAGCCGAGCTGGTAGTCGAGCCGGCGGCCGACCAGCACGACGAGGTCGGTCTCGGCCATCACCTGCCCGCGCATGGCGCCGACGACCGAGGGGTGGTCGGCGGGGACGAGGCCGCGGCTCTCCTGCGTGTCGAGGTAGACGGCGCCGGTGGCGTCCAGCAGGGCGCGAAGCTCCGTCGCGGCGCCGCGGGCGCCGAGGCCGGTGATCACGGCGGGTTTTTTCGCGCCCCAGATCGCCTCGACGGCCTCGGCGACCAGGTCGGCGTCGGGGGCGGGCCGGCGGGGTGGTTTCGGCGCCATCCACTCGTCGAGGACGAGATTGGCGCCGACTTCGACGCGCAGCACATCGGTCGGGATCTCGAGGTAGGCCGGGCCGGGCATGCCGCCGTCGCCCAGCATCAGCGAGACGGCCGCATCCATCTCGCGGATCACCTGCTCGGGCACGCGGAGCGTGCGCGACAGGCGGGTGACGGGGCGCAGGATACCGGCGTGGTCGATGTCCTGCAGCGGCCCCATGTTGACCTGCGGGCGCGGCGGGCAGCCGCCGATGAGGAGCACCGGCGCGCGGCTGAGGTCGGCGTTGGCCATCGCGGTGACGCAATTCGTCACGCCCGGACCGGCGGTCGCCATGGCGACAGCGAAGCCGCCGGTGAGTTCGGCGTGCGCCTGCGCCATGTGGACGGCGGCGCCCTCGTCGCGGACGTCGAAGATGCGGACGCCGAGCTGGCCGAGCCAGTCCCAGATTGGCTGGATATGCCCGCCCTGCAGGCCGAAGATGCGGTCGACACCGCGGCCCTGCAGAAATCGGGCGATCCACTCGGCGACGGTCGGAGTGTCGGGCATGCGGCGTCCTTCCCTTGATTGGCCGCAGGAAAGGCGGGCCGCGTCGCGGCGTCAAGAGGCTGGCGCGCGCGATCAGCGGGCGACCGGGGCGGCGGCTGGGTCCGGGCGGTGGCTCAGCCGGTTGTGTCGCGCCCGACGATCTCCGGGGGCTCGTGCGCGGTCACGGGGGGCGGGGTGCCCTCGTAGCGCTCGATCTCGACCAGCGCGGTGTGCGCCGAGGGGCCCTGGCCGAGCCGCGAGGTGCCGTGGTCGGCGGTCAGCACGTTCGGGTTGCCGTGCTTGCAGAGCGTGCCGGGCGTGCCCGGCTCGGCCGGGTCGAACCAGGCGCCTGTGGAAAGCTGGACGACGCCCGGCCGGACGGCGTCGGAGAGGATCGCGCCGGCGAGGCAGGCGCCGCGCTGGTTCCAGACGCGGACGACATCGCCCGCAGCGATGCCGCGGGCCGCGGCGTCGGCAGGGTTGATCGTGATCGGCTCGCGGTCGGCGATCTTGGATCCCTTCGAGACGCGGCCGGGGTCGAACTGGCTGTGCAGGCGCGTGCGCGGCTGGTTCGAGATCAGGTGGAGCTGGCCGGGGCGGGCGGCGCCCAGCCATTCGGATGGCTCGATCCAGGCCGGATGGCCGGGGCAGTCGGCATAGCTCGAAGCCGGCGATGCGCTCCGAGAAGATCTCGATGCGGCCCGACGGGGTGGCCAGCGGATGGGCCTCCGGGTCGTCGCGGAAAGCCGACGAGCATGACCGGCTCGGCCGGATTGGGAGGCAGCTCGGCCGTGCCGTTCTCGCGCAGCTCCTCCAGCGTCGGCAGGCGAGAAGCCGGCCTCGCCGGCGCGCTGGCGCGCCTGGTCCCAGAGATGGCGGATCCAGTCCTCGGGCGTACGGCCCTCGGTATAGGTCGGCCTCCAGCCCCATGCGCCGGGCGAGGCCGGAGAAGATCTCGTAGTCGCTGCGCGCCTCGCCCACCGGATCGACGGCCTGGCGCATGGCGACGATCAGCGGCTCCCAATGGGTCATGGCGATGTCCTCGCGCTCCAGCGCCGTGGTCGCGGGGAAGACGATGTCGGCGTGGCGGGCCATCGGGGTCCACCAGATCTCGTTGACGATCACCGTCTCGGGCCGGTGCAGGGCCTGCACGAGGCGGTGCAGGTCCTGGTGGTGGTGGAACGGGTTGCCGCCGGTCCAGTAGACGATGCGCGTGTCGGGATAGGTGCGGCGCTGCGCCGTCGAAATCGTACGTCGCGCCCGGGGTTCAGCAGCATGTCCGAGATGCGCGCGACCGGGATGTGCGTCGTAACCGGGTTGGCGCCCTGCGGCACGGCCGGGAAGCTGGAAGGGCAGCACCGGGTTGCCGATGCCGTTCTCGGAGGAATAGCCGATGCCGAAACCGCCGCCCGGCAGGCCGATCTGACCCAGCATCGCGGCCAGCACGACGGCCATCCAGATCGGTTGCTCGCCATGGTCGGCGCGCTGGATCGACCACGAGACGGTGATCATCGTGCGCTCCGACGCCATGCGGCGGGCGAGCGCGCGGATGGTGTCGGCGGGGATCTCGGTGATGGCGGCGGCCCAGTCGGCGTCCTTTGGAATGCCGTCGGCGGTGCCGCGCAGGTAGGGCTCGAACGTCTCCCAGCCGGTGCAGTAGCGCGCGAGGAAGTCGCGGTCGTGCAGGCCCTCGGCCACCAGCGTGTGGGCGAGGCCGAGCATCAGGGCGACATCGGTGTTCGGGCGGGCGGGCAGCCATGTCGCCCCCAGCCGGTCGATCATGTCCGAGCGCAGCGGCGAGACGCTGACGAACTCGCAACCATTGGCGCGGGCGGCCAGCACGCCCTCGCGCATGGTGTGCCGGCCGACGCCGCCGGACGTGACCTGGCTGTTCTTCTGGGCGAGGCCGCCGAAGGCGACGACCAGCTTCGTGTGCTCGGCGATGACGGGCCAGGAGGTGGCGGTGTCCAGCACGACAGACGCGAACGGCCCGACGACGTGCGGCGCGATGGCAAAGGCGGCGGCGTAGGAGTAGTTGGCGATCGACGCCGTGTAGCCGCCGGCGCAGTTGAGGAAGCGGTGGATGTGGCTCTGCGCGTGGTGAAAGCGCCCGGCGCTGGCCCAGCCATAGCTGCCGCCGAAGATCGCCTGCGGCCCGTGCTCGCGGCGCACGCGGTCGAGCTGGGCCGCGGCGATGTCGAGCGCCTCGTCCCAGGGGACCTCGACGAAGGGCTCCCGCCCGCGGCCGGTGCGGTCGCCGTCGGGGCCGTGGCGCAGGTAGTCGCGCCGGATCGCCGGGCGGCGGATGCGCGTCGGGTGGTCGACCATGTCGAGGATGCCGGGGCCGATGACGGCCGGGTCCGGGTCCAGCGCGTAGTCGCGGATGCCGGTCAGGCGGCCGCCCTCGACCTCGGCATAGTAGGTGCCCCAGTGCGTGGCGAAAGGCGTGACGCGGATGTCGGGCTTGTTCATGGCGGCCTCCGTGGCTGGGGCGAGGTTGGAGCGCCGGGCGGGGCGCGTCAACGGCGGTCGGCGTCGAGCATCTCGCGCACCATCTCGGCGATGGCGAGCGAACTGGTCAGGCCGGGCGATTCGATGCCGTAGAGGCCGACATGGCCGGGCAGGCCGTGCATCTCCGCGCCGTCGATGCGGAAGTCCGGGTTGCCGGCGCGCGAGAGCTTTGGCCGGATGCCGGCATAGTCGGCCGCCAGCACGCCGTCGGGAAGCTCGGGCCAGTAGCGGCGGATCGCATCGTAGAAAAGCGCGCCGCGCGCCGGGTCGACGCTGTAGTCGTCTTCCTCGATCCACTGCACGTCCGGGCCGAACCGGCCGCGGCCGGCGAGGTCGAGCGTCAGGTGGATGCCGAGCCCGCCGGCCACCGGGGCCGGGTAGATCAGCCGGGAGAACGGCGCCTTGGTCGCCAGCGAGAAGTAGTTGCCCTTGGCGATCCACTGCTGCGGGATCGCCTCGTCGGGCAGGCCGTCCATCGCCTGCGCCAGCGCCGGGGCGCCTAGGCCGGCCGAGTTGACCAGCTCGCGGGCGATCAGCTCCATCGGCTCGTCGCCGCCGGTCCGGACCAGGTAGCCCTGGGGCGCGGCGGCGAGGCCGGTGACGTCGGTGTTCATCACCAGCATGGCGCCGGCGTTCTCGGCCTCGCCGAGCAGCGTCAGCATCAGGGCGTGGCTGTCGACGATGCCCGTCGAGGGCGAGTGCAGCGCGCCGTGGCAGGCGAGCGCCGGCTCCATCGCGCGGGCCTCGGCGGCCGTCAGCTCGGCGATGTCGTCGACGCCATTGGCGCGGGCGCGGGAGGCGATGCCGGAGAGCTGGCCGACCTCCTCGGGGTCGCAGGCGACGATGAACTTGCCGCAGCGCCGGTGCGGGATGCCGTGCGCCGCCGCGTAGGCGTAAAGCGCGTGCCGGCCGGCGACGCAGAGGCGCGCCTTCAGGCTGTCCTTCGGGTAATAGATGCCGGCGTGTATCACCTCGGAATTGCGCGCGCTGGTGATCGTGCCGAAGGCGCCTTCGCGTTCCAGCAGCAGCACCTCGCGCCCAGAGAGCGCCAGCGCCCGCGCGATGGCGAGGCCGACGACGCCGGCCCCGATGACGACTGTTCCAACCTCTTCCGGCATCCGGCCTCCTAGGGTTTTGCGTGGGCCGTATAGCACGCCTCCGCGGCGCGCGAAGGGGGTGCGGGGCGTCGCCGGCACGGGCGCCGGAGACAGGGGTGCAGACGGCAGCGAGAGGGTCGTTGCCGAAAAGACTTAGACCCTGCTTCGCCGCGCCGCAGGCCGAGCACAGGCTTTGCATTCGGGATGCGACTCGTCCATCAAGTCATTGAAGGACCGCGCCAGACGGTCCCGCAGGCGTAGGGGCAGCGAGTATCCATGGACCGCTCGGGTCTGAGACAGATCGCCGTTTCGGTGGCCTATGTCGCGTTGGTGGGGGCCATCGCGATCTTCGCGCATTCCGGGCTGGAGGGCGAGCACGGGCTGGCGGCCTTTCGCGAGGCCGAAACCGAGGAGCACCGGCTCGCGGCCGAGCTGGAGCAACTCCGCCGTGACCGCGCCGTGCTGGACAACCGGGTGCTGCGCCTGAGCGACCGCTACCTGGACCTGGACCTCCTGGACGAGCGCGCTCGCGCCGTCTTGGGCTTGGTCCGCGAGGACGAGTTGGTCGTGCGCTGACGGCCCGCTTGCGGGCCGACGCTGAGACGAGCAGGGGCTGGCGGGTCGGGGGGCGAAGCTTCGGGGGGCGGGCCGGCAAGCGCGCCCCCTCTGCGTTTATTCGGGCAGGACGGCGAAGACGCGGGCCGGGAAGCCGAAGCCGTTCTTCACCTTGGGCCAGCTCGCGACAATGATCGCGCCGGTCGGCGGCACCTCGTCGAGATTCGCCATCACCTCGATCTGGTAGTGGCCGTTCTTCAGCAGCCAGGTCTCGGAATCCATCGTCTCGGTCGTGTCGGTGTCCAGCGCCTCGTGGCCGATCGCCGTGACGCCACGCTCGTCGATCAGGAACTTGATGGCCTCGAGCGACCATGCCGGGAACGGGTAGCGCTTGAACGTCTCCGGGTCGCTGTCCCAGTCCTTGTACATGTCGGTGCGGAGCGCCGCGAACGCGCCCTTCGGCACCTCGCCGTTGTCCTTCTCCCACGCCTTGATGTCGTCGACCGACAGCGCGTGGTTCGGGTCGTCCTTCAGCATCGGCGTCTCGTCGAAGACGACCAGCGGCAGGATCATCTGGTCGAGCGGGATTTTGTCCATGGTCGTGCCGTCCTCGGCGAAGTGCGCCGGCGGGTCGACATGCGTGCCGTATTGGCCGACCATCGAGTAGAAGGTCGTGCGGAAGCCGTTCTGCGGGATCGTGTAGGGCGCGTGCGTTTCGGGGTCGGCGGCGGCGGTCATGGTCGCCTGGCCAAAACCCGACCAGACCGGCGTCGTCGGGCTGAAGCTGTGCGTCAGGTCGACCTTCTTGTGGCTGGAGAGCACGGCGTAGGCGTCGGCAAGCGACATGTCGGCCGCGACGGCGGGGCCGGCGAGCAGGCAGCCGGCCAGCGCGGCCGGGATCAGAAGTCGGGTGATCTGTGACATGGGAACCTCCGGGTGGGTGGGCGCGGCGGGGCGCCCCGCCGGCGAGGCTAGGCGGATGATCCGACTCGGTCAAACGGGCGGAGCGGGCGGGCGGCGGGGCCTGCGATGGGCGGGCAGGGCGCGCCTCCCTTCGCCGCTTACCGGCGGGGCTTGCGTCCGCCACGTGCCAGTCTAGGATGCCGTCCAAACGGTCAACCCGGGAGAACCCGCCATGGCGAGGTCGACGAGCGCGGCCAGAAAAGGCTCGAGCAAGGGCGCGAGCGGGGGGAAGGCGGCCACGCTGCCGGATGGCGATGAGCTGCTCCGCTACTACCGCGACATGCTGACGATCCGGCGCTTCGAGGAGAAGGCCGGCCAGCTTTACGGCATGGGGCTGATCGGCGGCTTCTGCCACCTCTACATCGGCCAGGAGGCCGTCGTCGTCGGTCTGGAGGCGACGGCGAAGGAGGGCGACCAGCGCATCACCACCTATCGCGACCACGGTCACATGCTGGCCTGCGGCATGGACCCCAAGGGCGTGATGGCAGAGCTGACCGGGCGCGAGGGTGGCTATTCGAGGGGCAAGGGCGGCTCGATGCACATGTTCTCGAAGGAGAAGGATTTCTACGGCGGCCATGGCATCGTCGGCGCCAACGTGCCGCTGGGCGCCGGACTCGCCTTCGCCAACAAGTACCGCGGCAACGACAACATCTGCTTCACCTATTTCGGCGATGGCGCGGCGAACCAGGGCCAGGTCTACGAGACCTTCAACATGGCGGCGCTGTGGAAGCTGCCGGCGATCTTCGTCATCGAGAACAACCAGTACGCGATGGGCACGGCGCAGCGGCGCTCGACCTCGACCCCGGCGCTGCACACGCGCGGCGAGGCGTTCGGCATCCCGGGTCAGGAGGTCGACGGCATGGATGTCCTCGCCGTCAAGGCGGCCGGCGAGAAGGCGGCGGCGCACTGCCGCAGCGGCGAGGGGCCCTACATCCTGGAGATGAAGACCTACCGCTATCGCGGCCATTCGATGAGCGATCCGGCCAAGTACCGGACGCGCGAGGAGGTCTCGAAGATGCGCGAGGAGCACGACCCGATCGACGGGCTGCGCAAGCTGATCATCGAGAACAAGGCCGCCGAGGAGGATGCGATCAAGGAGATCGACAAGGAGGTCCGGAGCACCATCAACGAGGCGGCGCAGTTCGCGCAGGAAAGCCCGGAGCCCGACGAGAGCGAGCTCTGGACCGATGTCTACGCGGCCTGAGGGACAAACATGACCATCCAGATCCTGATGCCGGCGCTGTCCCCCACCATGGAAGAGGGCACGCTTGCCAAGTGGACCGTGAAGGAGGGCGACTCCGTCACGGCGGGCGACATCATCGCCGAGATCGAGACCGACAAGGCAACGATGGAAGTGGAGGCGGTGGACGAGGGAACCGTCGGGAAGCTGGTCGTCGCCGAGGGCACGGAAGGCGTGAAGGTCAACGAGTTGATCGCCATTCTTCTGGAAGAGGGCGAGGACAACTCGGCGCTGGCGGATGCCGGCGGCAAGGGGGACAAGGCCGGCAAGTCCGAAAAGGTGCCGGCGCCGGAGCCGCAGCCCGAGAAGGCGAGGTCCGACAAGCCGGAATCCGCCAAGTCCGAATCGGGCGAGGGGATGGCCGACCACAAGCCGATCGCCGCCCAGGTCGGCGCCGAGCTGCCCGACCCGGCCGGGCTGGCGCCCGACTGGCCGGACGGCACGGCGATGGTCACCAAGACGGTGCGCGAGGCGCTGCGCGATGCCATGGCCGAGGAGATGCGCCGCGACGGCGATGTCCTGCTGATGGGCGAGGAGGTCGCCGAGTACCAGGGCGCCTACAAGATCAGCCAGGGCCTGCTGGACGAGTTCGGGCCGAAGCGCGTCATCGACACGCCAATCACCGAGCACGGCTTTGCCGGCGTCGGCGTCGGCGCGGCGTTCGCGGGCCTGCGGCCGATCGTCGAGTTCATGACCTTCAACTTCGCCATGCAGGCCATTGACCAGATCATCAATTCGGCGGCCAAGACGCTGTACATGTCGGGCGGCCAGATGGGCTGTCCCATCGTCTTCCGCGGCCCGAACGGCGCCGCGGCGCGCGTCGGCGCGCAGCACAGCCAGGACTACGCGGCGTGGTACAGCCACATCCCCGGGCTGAAGGTGATCCAGCCCTACTCGGCGGCCGACGCCAAGGGGCTGCTGAAATCGGCGATCCGCGACCCGAACCCGGTGATCTTCCTCGAGAACGAGATCCTCTACGGCAAGTCCTTCGAGGTGCCGGAGATGGACGACTTCACCATCCCGCTCGGCAAGGCCAAGATCGTTCGCAAGGGCCGCGACGTGACGCTGGTCAGCTTCGGCATCGGCATGACCTACACGCTCGAGGCCGCCGCCGCGCTGGCCGAGGACGGCATCGAGGCCGAGGTCATCGACCTGCGCACGCTGCGCCCGATGGACCGCAAGACCGTCATCGAGTCGGTCAAGCGCACCAACCGCTGCGTCACCGTCGAGGAGGGCTTCCCGGTCTGCTCGATCGGCAACCACATCTCGGCCTTCCTGATGACCGAGGCGTTCGACTATCTGGACGCGCCGGTGCTGAACTGCACCGGCAAGGACGTGCCGATGCCCTATGCCGCCAACCTGGAAAAGCTGGCGCTGACCACGACGCGCGAGGTCGTCGAGGCGGCCCGCGCCGTCTGCTACCGCTGAGGGGGCTTCGATGGAGATTGGGCGCTGCTTGGCAGAGGGTGGCCGCTGGACAGATTATCGTGCGCTATGAGGGTCAGCCGGTCCGGGTAAGAGTCTCGAGCGAGATACGTTGCAGATCTTACTCCGGGCGAAAACCCATCTGAAGCTCACGTTCTCGAAGCGTTGCGCGATCACAAGGGAAAGTTTGAGGAAGCCGTACGGTCCGCCGTGATGGACGCTCGATTTCCGTCCCGCCGAATTTGCGTCGCTCCAGGTCGAGAAGGGACTAGCCATGCCGATCGAGATGACCATGCCGGCGCTCTCGCCCACCATGGAGGAGGGCACGCTGGCCAAGTGGATGGTCAAGGAGGGCGATACGGTCTCCGCCGGCGACATCATCGCCGAGATCGAGACCGACAAGGCGACGATGGAAGTGGAAGCCGTCGACGAGGGCACCGTCGGCAAGCTGGTCGTCGCCGAGGGCACCGAGGGCGTGAAGGTCAACGCCGTCATCGCCGTCCTGCTGGAGGAAGGCGAGGACGCCGGCGATATCCAGGCGCCGAAGGCCGATGGCGGCGCGAAGAAGCCGCCGAAGGCCGAAGGACGACAGCCCGGCGCCCGGCCGAGGCCAAGGCCGAGGAGCCGCAGAAGGGATATGGCCGGGGCGAGGCGCCGGAGACGCCGCAGCAGGCCGCAGCCGGCGGGCGGCAACGGCAAGGCGGCCCGCCGCGCCGCGCGGCCGCCGGCGCGCAACGAGGGCGAGCGCATCTTCGCCTCGCCGCTGGCGCGGCGGATCGCGAAGGAGAAGGGGATCGATCTCGGCCAGGTGAACGGGTCGGGGCCGAAGGGACGCATCGTCAAGGCCGACATCGAGGGCTTCGAGCCGTCGAAGGCCGCCCTGCCCGCAGGCCGCTGCTCCTGGCGCCGCGCCCGCCGCGGCGCCGGCCGGCGCGGCGATGCCCGTCTCGGCCTTCACGACCGACCAGGTGCGCAAGATGTACGAGGGGCGCGCCTACAGCGAGGTCACGCTGGACGGCATGCGCAAGACCATCGCGACCCGGCTGACCCAGGCCAAGCAGACGATCCCGCATTTCTACCTGCGCCGCGACATCCGGCTCGACACGCTGCTGGGCGCTGCGCAAGACGCTGAACGAGCAACTCGGCGCCTCGGGCGTCAAGCTGTCGGTCAACGACTTCGTCATCAAGGCCAGCGCCATGGCGCTGATGCGCGTCAAGGGCGCGAACGCCGTCTGGGCCGGCGACCGCGTGCTGGAGTTCGAGGCGGCCGACGTGGCCGTCGCGGTGGCCATCGAGGGCGGGCTGCTGACCCCGGTCATCAAGGACGCGCACGCCAAGGGGCTGGCGCAGATCTCCACCGAAATGAAGGACCTCGCCGCGCGCGCCCGCGAGCGCAAGCTGCAACCGCAGGAGTACCAGGGCGGCAGCTTCGCCGTCTCGAACCTGGGCATGTTCGGCATCGACAACTTCGACGCCGTCATCAACCCGCCGCACGCCTCGATCCTGGCGGTCGGGGCAGGCGTCGAGAAGCCGGTGGTGACAGACGGCTCGGTCGGCGATCGCGACGGTCATGTCGGTAACGCTGTCGGTCGACCACCGGGTGATCGACGGCGCGCTGGGCGCGCAGTTTCTCGAGGCCATCCGGGCGAACCTGGAAAACCCGATGATGATGCTGGTCTGACGCCGGGCCGGCCGCACGATCCAGGCAGGGCCTCGCGCCGGCTCACCACAGACCGGGCGGGCGTCGCGCCCGCCCGGCGTCTCACCGGCGAACGCCTGCCCTCGACCGTCGGAAAGTCGTTGCGTCGCGTCCCGCACCGCTCTATTCGTCGTTCGACGAACAGCGAACGGATGCTCCGGATGACCGCCCTGCCGTCCAGCCGGCCGGCTGACCCGCCTGCCGACCCGCACGACCTCGCGCAGATTGCCCGCATCGCAAAGGCGCTGGCGCATCCGGCGCGCGTGCAGATCGTCCGCACGCTGCTGGGCCGCCGGACCTGCATCGGCTGCGATATCGTCGAGGAGATCGGGCTGGCCGCCTCGACGACCTCCGAGCACCTGCGCATCCTGAAGCAGGCCGGCCTGGTCGTCGGCCGCATCGAGCCGCCGCGGGTCTGCTACTCGCTCGACCCCGCCGCGGCCGCTGCCGCTGGCGGCCTTCCTGGCGGCCGTCGCGGCCGCCGTCCCGCCCGCATTGAGGGAGTAGCGCGCCATGTCCGTCTTCGAACGCTATCTCAGCCTCTGGGTGGGCCTCTGCCTCGTCGCCGGCGTGGCGCTGGGGCAGGCCGTGCCGGGCGTCTTCGCAGGGCTGGCGGCGCTGGAGGTCGCGCACGTCAACCTGGTCGTTGCCGTGCTGATATGGGCGATGGTCTACCCGATGATGATCGCCGTCGACTTCGGCAGCCTCGGCCGGGTCGCCGAGCAGCCGCGCGGCCTCATAGTCACGCTGGTCGTCAATTGGCTGATAAAGCCGTTCAGCATGGCGGCGCTGGGCGTCGTGTTCTTCCAGCACGTCTTTGCCGGGCTGATCCCGCCCGCCGACGCGCAGGGCTACATCGCCGGGCTGATCCTGCTGGGTGCGGCGCCCTGCACGGCGATGGTCTTCGTCTGGTCGCAGCTGACGCGCGGCGACGCCACCTACACGCTGGTCCAGGTCAGCGTGAACGACGTGATCATGGTCTTTGCCTATGCGCCGATCGTCGCGCTGCTGCTGGGTGTGACCGACATCCCGGTGCCGTGGCAGACGCTGCTGCTTTCGGTCGTGCTCTACGTCGTCGTGCCGCTGGCCGCAGGCATCCTGACGCGCCGCCGGCTGGTCGGGCAGGGCGGGGCCGCCGCGGTGGAGCGGTTTACCGCGCGCCTCAAGCCGCTCTCGATTGTCGGCCTGCTGGCGACGGTCGTGCTGCTGTTCGGATTTCAGGGCGGCGTGATCCTGGCGCAGCCGATGGTGATCGCGCTGATCGCCGTGCCGCTGCTGATCCAGTCCTACGGAATCTTCGCGCTGGCATACGCCGCCGCCTGGGGGCTGCGCGTGCCGTTTCGCGTCGCCGCGCCTTGCGCGATGATCGGCACCTCGAATTTCTTCGAGCTGGCGGTGGCGGTCGCCATCAGCCTGTTCGGGCTGAACTCGGGCGCGGCGCTGGCCACCGTCGTCGGCGTTCTCGTCGAGGTGCCGGTGATGCTGTCGCTGGTTGCCTTCGCCAATCGCACGCAGCACTGGTTCGATGGGCGATCGCCGACCGTGGCGGTGGCGGAGCCGGGCCGGTGAGCGCCCCGGAAAGCGTCGTCATCCACCATAACCCGGACTGCGGCACGTCGCGCAGCGTGCTGGCAATCGTGCGGGCCGCCGGCTATCGCCCGACCGTCATCGAATACCTGAAGACCGGCTGGACGCGCCCGCAGCTTCTCGGCCTGTTCGCCGCCGCCGGCCTGACGCCGCGCACCGCGCTGCGCGAGACGAAGTCGCCGGCCGAGGAGTTGGGCCTGCTGGCGCCCGGCGTCGATGACGAGACGCTGCTCGACGCAATGGTCGACGCAGCCGATCCTGGTCAACCGGCCGATCGTCTGCACGCCGCGCGGCGTGCGCCTCTGCCGGCCCAGCGAGACGGTGCTCGATCTGCTCGACCGCCTGCCGCCCGGCCCGTTCCGCAAAGAGGACGGGCAACTGCTGATCGACGAGGCGGGCCGGCGCGTCCTCTGACGGGGGGCGGTTCTCCGCCCGCCCGGCCGGACCGGATCAGACGGTCGGCTGCAGGGCGATGCCTCGACCGGGTCCGGGCACGACGCGGGTCTGGGTTACCGGGCGTTGCTCTGGAACGCGCACGGTGGTCCGGCCCGATCGGCGCGAGACCAGTTGCCCGGCCGAACTGAACGGCGAATTGGGCGATAAGGGCCAGGCAGAGGCGCGGGCCGGTCGAGCCGGCCCGCGTGGCTGCGCGCCGGCGTCGGCTTACGGCTTCACGGTCAACGTGCCGGTGCCGCTATTCGGCAGCATCGGCGGCTGGCCGGAGGCGTCGCCCGGCTGGCCGGCCTGCGGCTCGGCATTGTCCGACTTCATCGCGCCGTGGTCGCGATCGCCATGGCGGCGGCCCAGGTCGTCAAGGCTGATCGCGCCGTCGTCGTTGCGGTCGCCCATCATGACCATGTGCGCGGTACGCTTGCCGAACTCGTCGGTCGTGACCTGGCCGTCGCCGTCGGCGTCATGCGACTGGAACTGCCTGACCATCCGCTCGTGCATGGCGTCCAGCCAGAGCTGCTGGTACTCGTCGAGCGAGAGCTGGCCGTTGCCGTCGGCATCGAACTTCGCCAGCCGGTCGGCGCGCCACTGGTCGACCTCGTCCTGCGTCACCTGGCCGTCGCCGTTGGTGTCATAGGTGTCGAGGAACTCCTGAATGCGGATCTTCGCCTTGACGCCGTGGCGGTGACCACCGCCGTCCCGGTCCATGCCGTGCCCGCCCATTCCATGATGGCCCATCATGCCGCGATGCATGTCGCCATGATCCCGGCCGCCATGGTGCCAATCGCCATGACCACGGTCCATGTCGTCTTCATCGTCCATCATGCCGGCGCCCATCATTCCGGCGCTCATCATGCCGTCATTGTCGCCGCTCCGCTCGGACTGCCAGTCGCTGCCGGCGCTGGCGACGAGCGGCACGGCTGCCGCGAGCGCTATGACGGCGACGGTGGCTGCAAGGATCTTTTTCATACTCTCGCTCCAAATTCCTGAGATGCAGGTGGAACGCGAGCCGCGAAGCGGTCCGTTGCCGCCGCGGGTTAAATCGCTGTCATGCGGCGTGTCCGGAAGCGGGCGCCGTCATTGCCGGCATCGCGTTGAACCGTCCGTTCGTGGCGCGCGGGTCGCCGCTGATCACGAGCGTTCGAGCTTCCGCCCGAACCGGAAAGCTGCGCGGGCAGGCAGTCCGAAACGACACGGCCACGGCGTCCCGCCCCTGCCAGCCGTCCGGTGCGCTGCCTCAGGCGGGTACCGATTCCAGCGCCGCGCGGGCCGCGTCGAGCGCTGCCCCCGCGCCCGAGGGGTTTGGGCCGCCGCCCTGAGCCATGTCGGGCCGGCCGCCGCCGCCCTTGCCGCCCAATTGCTCGACCGCGGCGCGGACCAGGTCGACGGCCGACAGCCGCGCCGTCAGGTCGTCGGTCACACCAGCCGCCACCGCCGCCTTGCCGTCGGTGTCGGCGATCAGCAGCACGGCGCCGGAGCCGAGGCGCTTCTTGTGCTCGTCGACCAGGCCGCGCAGGTCCTTCGGGCTGACGCCGGGCAGGACCTGGGCCAGAAAGCGGATGCCGTTTACCTCGACCGGCTCCGGCCCCGCGGCCGGGCCGTCGCCGCCCAGCGCCACGTGCCGGCGGAGCTCGGCCACCTCAGCCTCGAGCCGGCGCCGGTCGTCGAGCAGCGCCGAGAGCCGCGCCGGGACCTCGTCGGGCCGCGCCTTCAGGGCGGCCGCGGCCTCGGCCAGCCGGCGCTCCTGCGCGGTCAGGTGGGCATAGGCCGCCTCGCCGGTCAGCGCCTCGACGCGTCGGATGCCGGCGGCGGATGCGCCCTCGCCGGTGATGACCATCAGGCCGATGTCGCCGGTGCGCCGGACATGCGTTCCGCCGCAGAGCTCCAGCGAGTAGGTCTTGCCGGCCGGGCCGGTGCCGGCCATGCGCTCGCCCATCGAGACGACGCGGACCTCGTCGCCGTATTTCTCGCCGAAGAGCGCCCGCGCGCCCATGCCCTGCGCCTCGTCGGGCGTCATCAGCCGGGTTTCCACGGGGGCGTTCTGGCGGATGTAGGCGTTGACCTCGCGCTCGACGGTCGCGATCTCGTCGGGGCTCATCGCCTTCTGGTGGGCGAAGTCGAAGCGCAGCCGGTCCGGCGCAACCAGGCTGCCGCGCTGGGCGACGTGCTCGCCCAGGTGGCCGCGAAGCGCCTCGTGCAGCAGGTGCGTTGCCGAGTGGTTGGCGCGGATCGCCGTTCGCCGCGCGTGGTCGACGGTCAGTTGCGCCGCCTGGCCGCGCTCGACATGGCCCTCCTCGACGGTGGCGAGGTGGACGTGGATGCGGCCGGCCTTGCGCCGCGTGTCGGTGACCCGGGCGCGGCCGGTGGGCGTGCGGATCACGCCCCGGTCGCCGACCTGGCCGCCGGCCTCGGCGTAGAACGGCGTCTGGTTCAGGACAATGGCGACCTCGCCATCCGCCTTGTCGGTCTCGGCGCCGTTGGCGACCAGCGCCATGACCTGGCCCTCGGCGTCCTCGGTGTCGTAGCCCAGGAACTCGCTGCCGCCATGCCGATCGGCGATGTCGAACCAGACGGATTCGTCGGCAGCCTCGCCCGAGCCCTTCCAGGCGGCGCGGGCGCGCGCCTTCTGCTCGGCCATCGCGGACTCGAAGCCGGTCATCTCGACCGTGCGCCCGACTTCGCGCAGCGCATCCTGCGTCAGGTCGACGGGGAAGCCGTAGGTGTCGTAGAGCCGAAAGGCCACCTCGCCCGGCAGAGGGGCGTCCGAGGGGAGTGCGTTGACCTCGGTCTCCAGCAGGTGAAGGCCGCGGTCGAGCGTCTGGCGAAAGCGCGTCTCCTCCAGCTCGAGCGTCTCGCGGATCAGCGGCTGGGCGCGGCCGAGCTCGGGGTAGGCTTGGCCCATCTGGCCGACCAGCGCCGGGACCAGCCGGTGCATGACCGGCGCATCGGTGCCGAGCTGATGAGCGTGGCGCATGGCGCGGCGCATGATGCGGCGCAGAACGTAGCCCCGGCCCTCGTTCGAGGGCAGCACCCCGTCGGCGATCAGGAAGCTGACGGCGCGCAAATGGTCGGCGATGACGCGGTGGTGGATGCGCGTCGCCGGCGCGTCCGGCTCGGTGCCGGTGGCGTTCGCCGAGGCGACGATCAGCGCGCGCATCAGGTCGGTGTCGTAGTTGTCGTGCTTGCCCTGCAGCACGGCGCCGATGCGCTCGAGCCCCATGCCGGTGTCGATCGAGGGGCGGGGCAGGTTTTCCCGGCGACCGTCCTCGAACTGCTCGAACTGCATGAAGACCAGGTTCCAGATCTCGATGAACCGGTCGCCGTCCTCGTCCGGGCTGCCCGGGGGGCCGCCGGGGATGTCGGGGCCGTGGTCGTAGAAGATCTCCGAGCACGGGCCGCAGGGGCCGGTCGGGCCCATCGACCAGAAATTGTCGCTGGTCGGGATGCGGATGATGCGCTCGTCGGGCAGGCCGGCGTGCTTCTTCCAGATCGTCGCCGCCTCGTCGTCGTCGTGGAAGATCGTGACCAGCAGCCTGTCGGCCGGCAGCCCGTACTCCCTGGTAATCAGGTCCCAGGCCAGCGGGATCGCCAGCTCCTTGAAGTAGTCGCCGAAGCTGAAATTTCCTAGCATCTCGAAGAAGGTATGGTGGCGGGCGGTGTAGCCGACATTGTCGAGGTCGTTGTGCTTGCCGCCGGCGCGCACGCACTTCTGGCTGGTCGCGGCGCGATCGTAGTCGCGGTGCTCGAGCCCGGTGAAAACGTTCTTGAACTGCACCATGCCGGCGTTCGTGAACATCAATGTCGGGTCGTTCCGTGGCACGAGCGGCGACGACGGCACGACCGCGTGGCCGTGGTCCTTGAAGTAATCGAGGAAGGTCGACCGGATGTCGTTCAGCGAGGCCATCACGCGCCCTCATCAGGAAAATTCCAGCTTCGCGCGCCTCTTATCGCCCGGACCCTGCGGTGTCCACTCGCGCGGTCCATCATCGGCGCTCGCGCTACGCCCGTCTGCGAGGTGCGTTCTCGGCCACCACAAACAACCATAACAGGAGGACGGCATGGCACGATATCGCGGTACGATGCTCGCGGCGTCGGTGGCGCTGGGGCTTGTCGCGGCGGCGGGTCCCGCGGCGCAGGCTGCCGAGGATATCCCCTACGTCGTCACCGGCAACCAGCACATCCTGATCGGGGTCACGCTCGACGAGGAGGCAGTGCGTGCGGCGTTGCCCGAGGGACTCGAGCCGGCGGAGGGCATGACCGGCGGGGTCAACCTCTACACGTCAACTGGCGGCGAGGGCGTCGACCCCTACGATCGCTGCTATGTCTGGGTCGACCTTGTGGGCTTTGATTCGATCACCGGCAACAAGGGACGTTACATCCTGTGGATCGCCGGCACCAGCCATCTGGGCAAGATGGAGCGGCTCGGCTACCGCGCCGAAGCGGGCGAGACCGCGGTGACGATTAACGGCACGTCCGCGAGCGCGACGACGTCGGTCGGCGGCGAGGAGGTGATCACGGCCATGGTCGAGTTCCCCGATGACGCGTGCGGCCCCGCGCGGGGGTCGCTGAACTACCCGAGCGTTCCCGTCGGGGCCGACGGCATGCCCGTCACGCAGTACCTCTTCGCCGCCGAGATCTGCGGCGCGACGCCGGTCTCGGTCGAATTCTCGGCGCCCGCGGATCACACGCTGTCGACCCTGAAGCCCGAGCTGGCCGGTTGGGCGGCGGTCGCGCGCGAGCTGAGCTTCGCCGCGAGCCCGGCGATGGCGCTGCCGAAGGCCGACTGACATGGTGATGCAGGGTGGGTGCGACCCACCCTGCATCGTCATGCCTCTACGGCCTCGTCGTCGACATCTTCGGCGCCGGGGATGAGGGTGAATTCCAAACCGTGCGCGGCCCGGATCTTGTCTTCGATGGTCATGGCGATCTGCGGGTTCTCACGCAGGAACTGCTTGGCGTTCTCGCGGCCCTGACCGATGCGCTCGTCGCCGAACGAGAACCACGAGCCCGACTTCTCGACCACGCCGGCCTTGACGCCAAGGTCGATCAGTTCGCCCATCTTCGAGATGCCCTCGCCGTACATGATGTCGAACTCGACCTGCTTGAACGGCGGCGCGACCTTGTTCTTCACGACCTTGACGCGCGTCGCGTTGCCGACGACCTCGTCGCGGTCCTTGATGGCGCCGATGCGGCGGATGTCGAGGCGCACCGAGGCGTAGAACTTGAGCGCGTTGCCGCCGGTCGTCGTCTCGGGGCTGCCGAACATCACGCCGATCTTCATGCGGATCTGGTTGATGAAGATGACCATGCACTTCGAGCGCGAGATCGACCCGGTCAGCTTTCGCATCGCCTGGCTCATCAGCCTGGCCTGCAGCCCGACCTGGGCGTCGCCCATGTCGCCTTCCAGCTCGGCGCGCGGCGTCAGGGCCGCTACCGAATCGACGACGACGACCGCGACCGCGCCCGAGCGCACCAGAGTGTCGGTGATCTCGAGCGCCTGCTCGCCGGCGTCGGGCTGGCTGATCAGCAACTCGTCGACGTTCACGCCCAGCTTGCGCGCATAGCCGGGATCGAGCGCGTGCTCGGCGTCAACGAAGGCGCAGATGCCTCCCTTCTTCTGCTCCTCGGCGACGCAGTGCAGCGCCAGCGTCGTCTTGCCCGAGCTTTCCGGCCCGTAGATCTCGATGATCCGTCCCTTGGGCAGGCCGCCGATGCCGAGCGCTATGTCGAGCCCCAGCGAGCCGGTTGACGTCGCCTCGATGTCCATGGCCGGATCGTTCTGGCCGAGCTTCATGATCGAGCCCTTGCCGAAATTCCGCTCGATCTGCGCCAGCGCGGATTCGAGTGCCTTCTGCTTGTCCATCGTGCGCCTTTCGAGCTTCAACAGGGTCCCGGTCATGCGGACGGCTCCTTCTTGTCACATCCCCGCCCCCGCCGCAAAGACCACTCCCGGGGCCCTTTTGCGCGGGGGCGCAAACAGTCGTATGTTCACATGATGTTCTCACAAGCCGCAGCACAAAGAAAGAACAAAATCGACTCCAACATCCGCCAGTTGAGGCCATCACGGTTTACGAAAGGTTAACTGCTCCGGCAGTTTAGCGCCGGGAGGCCCCGCGAGGCGCCGGGGGGCGACGTCGACGCACGGGCTAGACGGGCGCCGACTGGGTGTCGCCCGGAGCGGCACCTGATGGCGGTCGCGAATCCATTGCCAGCTTCACCTTGGCGGTCAGGTCGTTCAGCGAGAACGGCTTGGGCAGGAACAGGAAGTCGGAGCCGACCATATTGCGCCGGAAAGAATCCTCAGCGTAGCCCGAGATGAAGATGACGCGTAGGTCGGGGCGCAGCCGGCGCGCCTTGGCAGCAAACGTCGGCCCGTCCATGCCGGGCATGACGACGTCCGAGACCAGCACATCGACATTCTCGTGCGTCTCGGACAGCAGGGCCATCGCGTCCTCGGCCAACTCGGCCTCGACGACGCGATAGCCGCGCAGCTTGAGCGCGCGCGAGGCGAAGGAGCGAACCGGCGCCTCGTCCTCGACCAGCATGACGGCGCCCTGACCTGTCAGGTCCGGCGGCGGCAGGGGCGGCGCCTCTGCCTGCGGGGGCGCCATTTCCTCTTCGCGAGGCCAGGCGCGCGGTAGCAGGATGGTGAAGCGGGCACCGCTGTCGACCAGGTTCTCCACATAGATGTAACCGCCCGACTGTTTGACGATCCCGTAGACGGTCGACAGGCCCAGCCCGGTTCCCTCGCCCTTGGGCTTGGTCGTGAAGAACGGGTCGAAGACGCGGTCGATCAGGTGCGGCTCTACGCCGTGGCCCTGGTCCGAGACGGCGATCTCGACATACTCGCCGGCCGGGATGGAGACGCCGGGCCGCTTTACCTCGACGGCGATGGTGACGTTGCGCGTGGCGATCGTCACGACGCCGCCATCGGGCATGGCGTCGCGGGCGTTGACGACGAGGTTCATCAGCGCCTGCTCGAGCTGCTGGTTGTCGGCGCGCACCGAGCCGAGATCGCGTCCGTGCGCGAGGTTCAGTGAGATCGTCTCGCCGATCAGCCGGTCGAGCAGGTAGAGCGTGTCGGTGACGACGTCCTGCACGCTCAGCAGCTTCGGCTGCAGCGTCTGCTTGCGCGAGAAAGCCAGGAGCTGGCGCACCAGCGTCGCCGCACGATTGGCGTTCTGTCGGATCTGCGTCAGGTCCGAGAAGTCCGGATGGCTGGCGTCCTTGCGCAGCAGCAGCAGGTCGCAGTGCCCGCTGATCGCCGTCAGGACGTTGTTGAAGTCATGCGCAACGCCGCCGGCGAGCTTGCCGACCGCCTCCATCTTCTGGCTCTGCGCGAACTTGTCCTCCAGAAGGCGCAGCTCGGAGGCGTCGTTCAGCACGGCGATCAGGCAGGGCTGGCCCTGCAGCACCATGCGCGTCAGCGAGACCTGGGCGAACACGTCGTAGCTGGCGTGGCTCAGGCGCACCATCTCGCCGCCGCCGTCCTCGCGGCCGGACCGCACCTCGTTCAGCATGCCGTCGAGCGAGCGGCCGAGTGGCTGGACCAGCTCGTCCAGCATCATACCGGCGTCGAAGCGCTCGCCCAGCATCTCGCGCGCCTGCGCGTTGCCCCAGAGCACACGCCCCTCGAGGTCGAGCTGCACCAGCGAGACCGGGATCGCCTCCAGCGTCTCGGCTGCGCTGACCTGGCTGGCGGTCTCGGAATCGGGGACGAAGAGGTAGATCTCGTGCGTGACGCCCGCGCCGCTGCGCCCCGTTCCGTTGTGCCCCGCCCCGTTGTGCCCCGCGCCGTTGTTGCCTGCAGGTCGCCCCGCGTTGCGTTCGGTGACGATCGCCGTCAGCGCCAGCCGCTCGCGTCCGTCGGTGCCCGGCAGCAGGACGCGGCCGGCGACGAAGACGCCGGCGTCGACCTGCTCGCGCAGGATGTCGATCGCCTCGTCGGCAAAGATGCGGCGGAAGACGTCGTTCGCCAGCACGCCGTCGCCGGGGCTGATCCTCAGATACCCGAAGGGCAGCGCGTCGCAGTCGCGCCCCTGGCCCCCGGGACGGAGCTGGCCGAGGCGCGCCCCCGGCATAAGCTGCCAGACCAGCCGGTTGCGACCGGCCAGCGACACGGCCAGCATGACGCCCGCGCCGCTGCCGGCGAGCCTGTCGGAGGCGCCGAAGCGCTCGACCGCCAGCCCGTCCTGCACCGCGATGCGCGACAGCCGGTAGACCTCGGCCGGGGTGACGCCGAGTAGTGGCTCGAGGATCTCGGCCGCCGAGCTCAAGCTTGCCGTGACCGCGCGCACGGCGGCGTTGGCGACGATAACGCGGCCGTCGCGGAGCGTGACGAAGACGGGCCAGTCGCGATCATCGATACGCACGCGCGTGTGCTCGGATTCGGGCGGCGAGATGCGGCGCCAGACGACGTAGAGCACCGCCGCGGCGGCGACAGCCGCGCCCACTGCGATGATGACGGGCAGCACCGTCCACGCCCCGCAGGCCCAGCCCACGCAGGCGGTGGCGCGCCCCATCGCCTGCGCGTCGGCCGCCCAGCCGAGGGCGGCGAGCGCAATCGGAAGGAGCAGCCGCGGAGGTGCCATCGTTCCCTGCCTCGTTTCGGTCCGGATCTAGCACCCGGCTAGACACAATTCGTAAACAGAAGATCAATTTTCGCTCGGGTTGTCGCTATTGTCGAGCAACGCGGCGTGGAACCCGTCGCCGGCGGGGGGCGCCGGCGCGCGGCTTTCGGCCAGTCTCCAGCCCGGCGCGCGGGCGAGAAAGGCCCCGACCCGGTCCGCGTTCTCGCGCGGCAGGATCGAGCAGGTGGCATAGAGGATGCGCCCGCCCGGTGCCGCGAGTCGCGCGGCCTGGTCGAGCAGCGCGTCCTGCGTTGCCGCCAGCCGGTCGAGGGCGGCAGGCGTCAGCCGCCATTTCGCGTCCGGGTTGCGCCGCCAGGCGCCCGAGCCCGAGCAGGGCGCGTCGACGAACACCAGGTCGCAGGCGCCGGCCAGCCCGTCCAGCGCCGCCGTCGGCACGATCTCGACCCGGGCACCGGCGCGCGCCGCGCGATCCGGCAGCCCGGCGATCCGCTGCGGCGCGATGTCATGCGCGAGCAGGCGTCCGACGTTTTGCATGGAAGCGGCCAGTGCCAGCGTTTTGCCGCCGCCGCCGGCGCAGAGGTCCAGCACCGTCTCGCCGGGCCGCGCATCGGCCAGATCGGCGACGGCCTGGCTGGCGGTGTCCTGGATCTCGACCAGGCCTTGCGCGTAGGCGCTTGACCCGGCGACCCGGCGCGCCCCATCGAGCACGCGGAGCGCGGTCGGCGCGAGCGGCACGGGCCCGGCTTCGATTCCGTCCCCGGCAAGCGCGGCGACCGCCTCGGCGGGCGTCGCCTTCAGCAGGTTGACGCGCAGATCCAGCGGCGCGCGGGCGCGCAGCGCCTCCAGCATGGCGTCGGGCGTGCCCCGCCAGCTCGCCGGCCAACCAGTCGGGGAAATCCAGCCGCACCGGCCGGGGCGCTTCGGCCGGCGGCCGGGCAGGTCGGCGCTCGGCCCCGGCCAGCGGCGCCGGCGCGTGGCCCTCTCCGGTGAACAGCGCGGCCGGGTCGATTCCGTCGAGCATCAGGCTGCCGCGCAGCAGTGCGCGGCCGCCGGCTGTTCCGCTTGCCCCGTCCGGCTGGCCGTCCGCCGGCTTGTCCCCGGACTCCCCCGCTGGCTCGCCAGGCAGGTCGCCCGCGCCCGCCACCCAGGCGGCCGAGCGCATCCGCCGCACCGCGTCGTAGACGAGATCGGCAATGGCGCGCCGGTCGCCCGAGCCGGCGAAGCGGTGCGCCCGGCCCCAGCCAGTCAGCACCCGGTCCAGCCCCTCCGTGCCCGCGGCCCAGGTGTCGACGATCTCGATCGCCGCCGCGATCCGCGCACCGGGGGTCATGCCGGACGAGCCCATCTCTGCCCCGGGGTTCTCGCGCAAGCTGTGCGCCGCATGTGACGGGCAGCGCGATGCCGACCACGACCGAGGCTCTTGGGCTCATCATTTTCCTGATGCCGGGGTTCATCGGTGCCGGCGTCACGAGCTATTTGCGCAACGAGCCGCTCTCGGCGATCAACCTTGCCATCCTGGCCGTTCTCATCAGCCTGCTCGCGAACCCGATCGCCATGCTCTTCGGCGTGGCCGTGCTTGGCCTGAAGGACATCACCGACCGCAACCTGCAGGCCTTCGCGGTGACGGGCTACTTCGTTTTCGCAAGTGCCGTCGCTACCGCGATCGGCATCGTCTTCGGCGTCATCATCCAGAGTGCCTGGCTGCGTCGGTCGCTCTACAAACTCGTGCTCACGGAGGAGTTCGCGCTCGGCAGTGTCCGGGAGCATGTCCTGCGCGAGCAGCAGTGGCAATCGGCAACCTTTCATCTCCGGGACGGGCGCCGCATCCTCGGGTACGTGAAGTATTTCACGACGGCCAAGGAGATGGAGCAATTCTGTATCGGTGGTGCGACGATCGAAGCCGGAAATTGCCCCCGTTACCCTTCCGCAGCCACGAAGGGAAATTCCGGGCCTGTAGAACGTCGTGATTGGCTCCCGGCCCACCTCGCCGAAGCCGACGCCGGCGGTCGACCCCAAGCCCGAGGAGTAGGGCATCAGCCGCCCCGGTAGTTCGGCGCCTCGCGGACGATCTGCACGTCGTGGACGTGGCTCTCCTTCAGCCCGGCGCCGGTGATGCGCACGAAGCGGCTCTGCGTGCGCATCTCCTCGATCGTGCGGTTGCCGGTATAGCCCATCGCGGCGCGCAGTCCGCCGACGAGCTGGTGGATGACGTTGCCGGCCGGCCCCTTGTAAGGCACCTGGCCCTCGATCCCCTCGGGGACCAGCTTGTGCGAGCCTGCCATCTCCTCCTGGAAATAACGGTCGGCCGAGCCGCGCGCCATGGCGCTGACGCTGCCCATGCCGCGATAGCTCTTGTAGCTGCGGCCCTGGTAGAGGAACACCTCGCCCGGCGCCTCGTCGGTGCCCGCCAGCATCGAGCCGATCATGGCACAGTTTGCGCCGGCGGCGATCGCCTTGGCCATGTCGCCCGAGAACTTGATGCCGCCATCGGCGATGACCGGGTGCCCGGTCTTCGCCGCCTCGCCGGCGCAGTCGAGGATCGCCGTCAACTGCGGCACGCCGACGCCGGCGACGACCCGCGTCGTGCAGATCGAGCCCGGCCCGATGCCGACCTTCACCGCGTCGGCGCCGGCGTCGATCAGCGCCCGCGTCGCCTCGGCGGTGGCGACGTTACCGGCCACCACCTGCACCGAGTTCGACCAGGACTTCACCCGCTCGACCGCGCGCGCGACCGAGATCGAGTGCCCGTGCGCCGTGTCGATGACGATGAGATCGACGCCGGCCTCGATCAGCGCCTGGCTGCGGTCATAGCCCTTGTCGCCGACGGTCGTCGCAGCGGCGACGCGCAGCCGGCCGAGCTGATCCTTGCAGGCGTGCGGGTTCAGCACCGCCTTCTGCAGGTCCTTGACCGTCAGCAGGCCAGTGCACTCGCCCCGGTCGTTGACGACCAGCAGCTTCTCGATCCGCCGGCTCTGCAACAGCTTTCGCGCGGCGTCGAGGTCGACGGGCTCGCGCACCGTTGCCAGGTTCGACGCGGTCATCAGCGCGCTGACCGGGGTCGCCGGGTCCTCGGCAAAGCGCATGTCGCGGTTGGTCAGGATGCCGACCAGCCGGCGGTCGCGGTCGACGACCGGAAAGCCGGTGATGCCGTGCTGCTGCTGCAGCCGCTCGGCGTCCGCGACCGTCTGGTCGGGGGTCATCGTCACCGGGTTGTAGACAATGCCGCTCTCGAAGCGCTTGACGCGGCGCACCTGGCGGGCCTGCTCGGCGATGTCGAGGTTGCGGTGGATGACGCCCATGCCGCCGGCCTGCGCCATGGCGATCGCCATCTCGGCCTCGGTGACGGTGTCCATCGCGCTCGAGATCAGCGGGATGTTGAGCTCTATGCCCTTCGTCACCCGCGTCCGCGTGTCGGCCTGCGCCGGCAGCACCTCGGAGGCGGCCGGCACCAGCAGCACGTCGTCGAAGGTCAGCGCTTCGCGGATTTCCATTCGCCTCTCCCGAGAAACCGGTGTTGGCGCCGCGCTATCTCACGCCCGCGCGCAAAAGGAAAGGCGGTGCGGTGGCATACCCGCCATGCGCCGGGAAATCGCCCAATTCGCCGCGTCGGCGAGCCGGGCAGGGCGTGCCGCGGTGGGACCTCCACCCTACTCGCCGGCCGCCCCGGTCTCCGGAGCCGTCTCGGCGCGCAGCTCGGCCGGGCCGCGCGCCCGCACCAGGTTGTTGGCCGAGTTCACGAGCCCGACATGGCTGAACGCCTGAGGAAAGTTGCCGAGCTGCCGCCGCGCCGCCGGGTCGTACTGCTCGGCCAGCAGGCCCAAATCGTTGCGCAGGCTCAGCAGGTGCTCGAAGAGCGCCTCGGCCTCGTCCAGCCGGCCGATCATGGTCAGCGCGTCGACCAGCCAGAAGCTGCAAACAAGGAAGGTGCCCTCGCTGCCCGCCAGGCCGTCCTGCGTCTGCTCGGGCCGATACCGCAGCACCAGCCCGTCCTCGACCAGCTCGCGCTGGATCGCCTCGACGGTCGCGATCACGCGCGGGTCGTTGGGCGGCAGGAACCCCATCGAGGGGATCAGCAGCAGCGAGGCGTCCAGCGCCTCGCCCCCGTAGGACTGCACGAAGCTGCCGCGCGCCTCGCTCCAGCCGTTCGCCAGGATGTCAGCGCGGATCTCCTCGCGGATCGCCCTCCAGGTCCCGACCGGGCCGGACAGTCCGAAATCCTCGACCGCCTTGACGCCTCTGTCGAAGGCGACCCAGGCCATCAGCTTGGAATGCGTGAAGTGCCGGCGGCCGCCGCGCACCTCCCAGAGGCCCTCGTCAGGCACGCGCCACTTCTCCTCCAGGTCCTCCAGCAGCACGCGCTGGAACTGCCAGGCCTGGCCCGAAGGGTCCAGCATCGACTTCCGCCCGACGTGCAGCGCGTCCATGAGCTCGCCATAGACGTCCAGCTGCAGCTGGTGGTGTGCCGCGTTGCCGACGCGCACCGGTCGCGAGCCCTCGTAGCCGGGCAGCCAGTCGAGTTCCAGCTCGGGCAGCCAGCGCTCGCCGGCGGCTGCATACATGATTTGCAGCTGCTTTGGGTGCCCGGCGGCGGCGCGCAGCAGCCACTCGCGCCATGCCCTCGCCTCGTCGCGATAGCCCGAGGTCAGCAGTGCCAGCAGCGTCAGCGTGGCGTCGCGGATCCAGCAATATCGATAGTCCCAATTCCGCTCGCCGCCGATCTGCTCGGGCAGCGAGGTGGTCGCGGCCGCCAGGATCGCGCCGGTCGGCTGGAAGCTCAGCGCTTTCAGCGTCACCATCGAGCGCGTGACGCTATCGCGCCAGTGCCTCGCCCCGTGCTCGGGAAAGACGCAGCGATCCGACCAGTCGCGCCACCACGCCTCGGTCTCGGCCAGCCGCTCGGCCGGGTCCCAGCGCCGCGTCGGCGGCAGGTAGGACGGGTGCCAGGTCAGCGCGAACGGCACGTCGGCGCCCGCGCCGACGCTGAAGGTCGCATAGGTCCGCATGTCGCGGCCCACCAGCTCGACCGGCGTGCGCAGCTCGACCGCGTCCGGGCCGGCGACCGCCCGTATGCCATAGTCGGTGTGCGTGACCCAGGGCGCGGTGCGGCCGTAGTCGAAGCGCAGCACCAGCTCCAGCCCCATCTCGACCCGCCCGCGCTCGCCGCGGACGATGCGCAGGAGGTCGACATGCTCCTCGTCCTCGGCCAGCGGCATGAAATCGATCAGCGTGACGGCGCCGTCGTCGGTCTCGATCGTCGTCTCGAGGATCGGCGTGCCCGGGCGATAGCGCCGGTGCACCTCGCGGACGCGCGCGGCCGGCCCGATCCACCAGCGCCCGTTCTCGGCCGTGCCCAGCAGCGCCGCGAAGCAGGCGTCGGAATCGGTGCGCGGCACGCAGTACCAGTCGATCGAGCCGTCCTTGGCGACCAGCGCGCAGGACAGCATGTTGCCGATGAAGCCGTAATCCTCGATCTGCCTCATGGGCCGGCTTTCCCGCCGGCGCGAAGCGGGCCGGCACGCGCGAGCTGCTGCAGGGCAGGCACCGCTCAGCCCACGCCCGGCGTGCCACCGCGGAATCCGGTCGCGACGACGTAGATCTCGGCGCTGTCGGCGCGGCTGGCCGGCGGCTTGATGTGGACGACGCGCGCGAAGCCCTGCTTCAGGCGGGTCAGCAGCGTCGCCTCGGTGCCGCCCTGCAGCACCTTGGCGGCGAAGGTGCCGCCGGGGGCCAGCACCTCGATGGCGAACTGGACCGCCGCCTCGGCCAGCGCCATGATGCGGATGTGATCGGTCTGGCGGTGGCCGCTGGATGGGGCCGCCATGTCCGACAGCACGACATCGGCCTGGCCGCCCAGGGCGGCACGGACGGCGTCGTCGGCGCCCTCCTCGAGAAAGTCGAGCAGCATCAGCTCGGCGCCGGGGATCGGGTCGATCGCCTGCAGGTCGACGCCCAGCACGCGGCCCTGCGGCCCCCGGCCTTCGCCCAGCGCGTTGACCCGCGCGACCGCCACCTGGCACCAGCCGCCCGGCGCTGCGCCCAGGTCGACGACGCGGGCGCCGGGTTTCAGGAACCGCTCCCTGTCATCGATGCCGACCAGCTTGTAGGCGGCGCGGCTGCGATAGCCCTCGCGCTTCGCCGCCGTGACGAACGGGTCGTTGATCTGGCGCTGGAGCCAAAGCGTCGACGAGAGCTTCCGCCCCTTGGCCGTGCGAACTCGCTGCGCCAGCTCGCGCGCGCCGCGGCCCGGTCCCGAGCGCCCCGGCGCTTCCGGTCCGGCGCCGCGGCCGCCGCCGCGGCCCGCAGCGCCGACGCCCTTGCGCGGCCCCTTGCGGCTCATTGCGTGCGATCCCTGCGGGCCTGGAGCAGGCCGTACAGGATGCCCTCGCGCAGCCCGCGGTCGGCGATGCGGAACCGCGCTACCGGCCAGAGGCGCAGGATCGTCATCAGGATCGCCGAGCCGGAGATGACCAGCTCGGACCGCCCCCGGCCGATGCCCGGATGCACTGCGCGCTCGCCCGTGCCCATCCCGAGCAGCCGGCTGGCGATGCCGGCCGCCTTTTCGGCCGCCAGCCACAGCCCGTCCACCTGCGTCCGGTCATAGGCGCGCAGCCCCAGGTCCAGCGCGCCGAAGGTCGTCGCCGTGCCCGAGACGCCGATGATCTGCAGCTTCTCGGTCAGCCCGGCCGGGCCGGTGGCGTCGTAGGGACCAAAGGGCGCCAGCCGCTCCTCGAAATGCGAGCTCATCATCGTGAAGCGCTCGGCGTCGTTCCGGATGTCGGCAAATCGGTCGTGCAGCGTCGAGACGCCCATCGGGATCGAGATCCAGTCGGCGATGTGCGCCGCCGCGGCGCGCGCCGTCGCGGTTTCGTGGCGCAAGGGCGCCATGGCGCGGATCAGGCTCTCGCGCCGGCTGGCGGGCGTGCCCGACATGTCGATCCAGATCAGCTCGGTCGAGCCGCCGCCGATGTCGAAGACCAGCAGCTGCTCGGCCTCCGTGTCGATCAGCGGCGCGCAGCCGGCGACGGCCAGCCGCGCCTCCTCCTCGGCGGTGATGATGTCCATCATCAGCCCGGTCTCGCGCACGACGCGGCGGACGAAGTTGCGCCCGTTCAGCGCCCGGCGGCAGGCCTCGGTGGCGACGATGCGCACGTCGCTGACGTGGTGGTGGCGGATCTTGCCAGCGCAGATGCGTAGCGCCTTGATCGCCCGGTCCTGCGCCGCGTCGCTCAGGATGTTCGAGCCCTCGACGCCCTCGCCGAGGCGCACGGCGCGCGAGAACGCGTCGACGACCGCGAAGCCGTTGCCGTCGGGCTTTGCCACCAGCAGTCGGCAGTTGTTGGTGCCGAGGTCGAGCGCGGCGATCGGCGCGTCGGGCGCCGGCCTTCGGCCGTACGGGCCGGGACGTGTCCGCCGCCGCCAGCCCGCCGCCTCGCCCGTCCTCTCGCCGCCGTCGCCCGGCACCCTTCGCCTCCTGTACGCCCGGCGTCAGTCTTAGAATGCGCGCGGCGAGGCGGCAAGGCGGCGCCGCTCGCGGGGCGCCATCTCACAACTTGGTGCAGGCCGCCGGAAGTTGCGGGCAGGAATGCAGACGGCGGCGCAGACGGCCGAACGGCCCGCTACCGGTGGGCGGGCCGACCGATCACGCGGCCAGCGGCAGGATTTCCGAAAGCGCGCTCTCGACCAGTGCGACGCCGGCACCGGGCCGGTGCGCGCCCTCGCTCAGCACCCGGCGCCAGCGCCGGGCGCCGGGCCGCCCCGCAAAGGCGCCCAGCATGTGCCGCGTGATCTGGTTGAGGCGCGTCCCTGCCGCCAGCTCGTCCTCGATATAGCCGTACATCGCGCGCACCGCGTCGACGGGGTCGGCATCCGGCCCCGCCGCGCCAAAGACGCGCCGGTCGGCCGCCGCAAGCACGCCGACCGGGTCGTGATAGGCCGCCCGCCCGACCATCGCCCCGTCGAACGTCGCCAGGTGCCCGACCGCCTCGTCCAGCGAGCCGATGCCGCCGTTCAGCACGATCTCCAGGCCGGGGCGCGCGTCCCGCACCCGGCGCACCAGGTCGTAGTCCAGCGGCGGCACGGTCCGGTTCTCCTTCGGGCTCAGCCCGTCCAGCCACGCCTTGCGCGCATGGACGGCGAAGGATCGCACGCCCGCCGCCGCACAGGCGTCGATCAGCGCGGGCAGGGCGATCTCCGGGTCCTGATCGTCGACGCCGATGCGGCACTTGACGGTGATTTTCGGCCCGGCTGCCCCCGAGTCTGGCATGGCCGCTTCCAGCATTGCCGCGGCGCAGTCGGCGACCAGCCCGGGGTCACGCATCAGGCAGGCGCCGAACGCCCCGTCCTGCACGCGGTCCGAGGGGCAGCCGACATTCAGGTTCACCTCGCAGAAGCCGCGCCCGCGGGCGATCCGCAGGGCCTCGGCCAGCTCCGCCGGCACCGAGCCGCCGAGCTGCAGCGCCAGCGGGTGCTCGATCGCGTCATGGCGGAGCAGATGGTCCGGGTCGCCATGCAGCAGCGCCCGCGCCGTCACCATCTCGGTGTAGAGCAGCGCGCGGCGCGAGAGCCGGCGGTGGAACACCCGGCAGTGCCGGTCCGTCCAGTCCATCATCGGCGCCACGCTTAGACGCGACGATTCGTTCGCGCTGGTTTTCATTGCGGGAGGGGCAGATCCGGACTGGTCTCGCGTGGCATTCACTGAACCGGATTTCCTCATTGTTCCCCGGCGTCCCGGTCTCCGGTCCAAGGATGCTGCAGTGTAGCACGGCCTTTGCCCGTCTCCGCCGCCTCGGAGTGGCCGGCCGGATCTGCGGGAGGCGTGTTCAGGGCCGGGCTTCTTGTCCCGCCAGCCGGCCCACGAACAGACTTCCTCCTGCTGACGAGGCAGCAACGGAAACAGATACGTCGATCTACACCGAAGCCGCCGCGGACGAAACCCAACAAAGCATGGGGAAGATCATGGAAGAGCGTGGCGGGTTTGGCCGGCCCGTCGAGCGCGGGTGCTCAGACCGCGCGCATCTGGCGCAGTATGCCGCCACGCGCCGTCAGGTGCGCGCCGCGTCTTTCAGACCGCCGGGCTGAACTTGGCGGTCGTCGAGGGCTCGTCCTCGATGCCCGCGGCGATCAACCGGGCGTAGGCGAACGAGCTGAGCCTGATCACTCCGTCATCGAGCACCGCGGCCCCCGGCAGCCCGTCGAGCGCCTTGCCGGTCCGCGCAAGGATCTGTTGCGGATCAACGCCGGCCGCCCGGCAGGGTCGGATGACATCGGCCTGCGCGTCGCACATCAGCCGTTCGATGATCGATCCGATGACCCGCGTTTCCGGTTCCAGCGCATAACCCCGCCTTGTCGCCAGGTGCCCGTCTTCAAGGGCTGCCTGCCAGTCGCTGGTGGCGGCAGCGTTCTGCGCGTAGCCTTGCGGGAATCGCGAGATTGCCGAGGCGCCCAGCCCGATCAGCACCTCGGCCGTATCCGTGGTGTAGCCCTGAAAGTTGCGCCTCAGCCGACCGCTCTCCGCGGCGCGGGCCATAAAGTCGCCAGGAAGGGCATAATGATCGATGCCGACCGGCAGGTAGCCGGCGCTGACCAGCCGCGCGCGGGCAAGCGCCTCGAGGCCCAGTCGAGCCTCGGCGTCCGGCAGGTGCTCCTCGGCAATCAGACCCTGTCGTCGCGCCATCCAGGGGACATGCGCGTAGCCGTAGAGCGCAATTCGGTCCGGCGCGAGGTCCAGAACCTGATCGATGGTCGCTGACAGCCGGCCGGCGGTCTGGTGCGGCAGTCCGTAGAGCAGGTCCATGTTAACGCTGTCGATGCCGCCCGCGCGCAGCAGCCGCACGGCCTCGGCGGTCGCGGCGAAGCTCTGCTTCCGGCCGATGGCTGCCTGCACGACGGGATCGAAGTCCTGCACACCGAGCGATCCTCGCGTCAGGCCCATGTCCAGCAGCGCGTCGAGGCGTGCCGCGTCGAAGTCGCAGGGGTCGATCTCGACCGACACCTCGGCCGCGCGGTCCAGCGGGAAGACCGCCATCATGCGGTGCATCCTCCGCAGCAGGTCGGGCGAAAGCAGCGTCGGTGTGCCGCCGCCCAGATGGAAAGTCGACACCGCGATGCCGGCCGGGATGGCCTTCCGCACGAGGCCGATCTCGGTTTCGAGGTGGTCGAGGTAGCGGTGAAGCGGCGCCTCGCTTCGGGTGCCCTGGGTGCGGCAGGCGCAGAACCAGCAGAGCCGACGGCAGAACGGCACGTGGACGTAGAGCGACACCGCCGCGCCTTCCGGTACGGACCCGAGCCACGCGGCGGTCTCTGCGGGCCCGACGGCGGGTCCGAAGCGGTTGGCTGGCGGATAACTCGTGTACCGGGGCACGCGGGAGCGGAGGAGCGCGGCGCGGAGCAGTTCCTGTGACATAGAGCCGAGATTTGGGCGGGGCATCAGAGAGTCGCATTGATGCAGGTCAATGGACTGTGCATTGCTACACTCCATGGTTGCACTTGCCCCGATTTCCAGCTGCTCCGCGTGCCCGATCCGGCATCGTGCCGTCTGCGCCGAATGCGACGCCGACGAAATGGCCGTGCTCGAGATGGCCAAGAGTTACCGGACCTATCCCGCCGGCGCGGGGATTGCCTCATCGGGCGAGCCTCTGACGCACCTGTCTTCGATCGTTTCGGGCTGCGCCACGATGTCCCGCGTTCTCGAGGACGGGCGGCGGCAGACCGTCGGCCTGCTGCTCCCTTCGGACTTCATCGGCCGGCCCGGGCGGGCGACCTCCGCCTATGACATCGAGACGCTGACCGAGGTGACGCTCTGCCGGTTCGAACGGCAGACCTTCGAACAGCTCGTGCGCCAGACCCCGCACATCGCCACCCGCATGCTGGCGATGACGCTGGACGAGTTGGACGCCGCCCGCGACCTGGCGGTCATTCTTGGTCGCATGACCGCGCGCGAGAAGGTGGCGGCGTTCCTTGTCAGCCTCGCCCGGCGGCTGGCGTCACTCGACGGTGCCATCGCGCCGACCCAGCGGGTGGCGCTGGAACTGCCGCTGTCGCGGGAGCAGATCGCGGACTACCTGGGGCTGGCGATCGAGACAGCGAGCCGCCAGTTCACCGCGCTGAAGAAGGAAGGCCTGATCGAAATCACGACCGGCCGCGGCATCGTGATTCCGAAGTTCCAGCTTCTGGCGCTGGAAGCCGGCGAGGACGACGACGGCGGGCCGATCGTCTGACCCGTCGTCGCAGGGTTCCCGATCGCAGGGTCTTCGATCGCAGGGTCAATGGGCCAGGAACAGTGGCAGTTCGGCGCGACGGACCATGTCTCGGGTGACGCCGCCCAGCAGCGCCTCGCGCATTCTCGAATGACCGTAGCCGCCCATGACAACCAGCCCGGCCCCCGTGTCGCGCGCGCGGCGCTCCAGCGTATCTGCGATCCGCGGCAGGGTGCCGGGGAGAGCCGTCAGCTCGCAGCGCACGTCGTGGCGGGACAGCATCAGAGCGAGTGACTCGCCCGCATCGTTCTCGTCCGTCTGCCGCCGCGGAGGATCGACCGAGACGATCTCGACCCGCTCCGCCGCCTGCAGAAGCGGCAGTGCAGCGCGGGTCGCCGCCAACGCCTGAAGGCTGCCATCCCATGAAACCATCACCCTGCCGAGCTGCGGGGGGCTGGCATCAGGCAGCAGCAAGACCGGGGTCCCGGTATCGAAGAGCAGCGCCGCGAACACTGCCTCGCGGGACGGATGGTCGGTGACCGGCCCGGTCAGGATGGAGAGATCGGCGAACCGCGCGGCGCGGGTGCTGCCCCGGGTCAGCATCGCCGTCTCGCCGAGGATCGATTCGCAGCTCCAGCTCAGGTCCGACTTCTCGAGGCGTGCTGCGGCGAGCGCCTTGGTTTCCTCGAGAGCAGCGCCGATCTCCTCGACGACCGGGAGGTAGACGCCGGCGGTGCCGGCGAAGCCGACTGCATCGGGCATGTCCATCACGATTTCGCCGAGGCAGAGTGCATCGATGTGCGCGTTCCAGTCCCGCGCCAGGGCCGCCGCGGCGTCGAGGGTCCCCAGGTCGGAGGGCTGGGCGACGAAGGCGATCAGGCTGCGGTAGGACATCGGGGCCTCCAGGGGCTCGGGTTCGGAAGCGGGGACGGTCGCGTAGCGCAGCCGGCGTCTCATTGATCTGTGTCAATGAACGGCGATGCACTACCGTGACATCGGAAGCGCGACGAAGCCGCGACAGCCAGTCGGCCGGCGCCGTCGCGCGAATCGACGGGGGGACGAGAATGCTCGACGCGGTGAAACTGTCTGTACTTGGGCTTGTCGCCCTTCTTGCCGCCATTGCGGCGAACTGGGGCCAGGACCTCGCCTACACCACCCATGCCGTTATCGTCATGCTGATCGCAGGCGGGCTGTTCCTCTGGCATTTCCGGAGCGCGGGAGAGCCGCGGCCAGCGCCGGACCGCTCGGTCTATCTCGACGGCCCGATCCGCGCCGGCGTGATCGCCACCGCCTTCTGGGGGCTCGCCGGCTTTCTCGTCGGCGTCTTCATCGCTTCCCAGCTCGCCTTCCCCGTGCTGAACTTCGACTGGTCGGAAGGCTATCTGAACTTCGGCCGCCTGCGCCCGCTGCACACCTCGGCTGTGATCTTCGCCTTCGGCGGCAACGCGCTGATCGCGACCTCGTTCTACGTCGTCCAGCGCACCAGCGCGGCCCGGCTCTGGGGCGGCAACCTCGCCTGGTTCGTGTTCTGGGGCTACCAGCTCTTCATCGTGCTCGCGGCCACCGGCTACGTGCTCGGCTCGACCCAGGGCAAGGAATACGCCGAGCCGGAATGGTACGTCGACATCTGGCTGACCGTCGTCTGGCTCGCCTATCTCGCGGTCTATCTCGGCACCATCCTGAACCGGCGCGAGCGGCATATCTATGTCGCCAACTGGTTCTACCTCGCCTTCATCGTCACCGTGGCGATGCTGCACGTCGTCAACAACATCTCGATCCCGGTCTCGGTCTTCGGCTCGAAGTCGGTGCAGGTCTTCGCCGGCGTGCAGGACGCGATGACCCAGTGGTGGTACGGCCATAACGCGGTGGGCTTCTTCCTGACGGCGGGTTTCCTCGGCATGATGTACTACTTCGTGCCAAAGCAGGCCGGCCGCCCGATCTACTCCTACAAGCTCTCGATCATCCACTTCTGGGCGCTGATCTTCCTCTACATCTGGGCTGGCCCGCACCACCTGCACTACACCGCGCTGCCCGACTGGGCCTCGACGCTGGGCATGGTGTTCTCGATCATGCTGTGGATGCCGTCCTGGGGGGGCATGATCAACGGCCTGATGACGCTGGAAGGCGCCTGGGACAAGATCCGCACCGACCCGATCATCCGCATGTTCGTCGCCTCGCTGGCCTTCTATGGCATGTCGACCTTCGAGGGGCCGATGATGTCGATCCGCGCGGTCAATTCGCTGTCGCACTACACCGACTGGACGATCGGCCACGTGCACTCCGGCGCGCTCGGCTGGAACGGGCTTATCACCTTCGGCTGCCTCTACTTCCTGACCCCTCGGCTCTGGGGCCGCGAGCGGATGTATTCGGTGCCCGCGATCAACTGGCATTTCTGGCTCGCCACCATCGGGATCGTGCTCTACGCGGCCTCGATGTGGGTCTCGGGCCTGATGGAGGGCCTGATGTGGCGCGAGGTCGATCCCGACGGCTTCCTCGTCAACGCCTTCGCCGACACCGTGGCCGCCAAGTACCCGATGTACGTGGTGCGAGCGCTCGGTGGCGTGTTGTACCTCTCCGGCGCGCTGATCATGGCCTGGAACATGTGGATGACCATCCGCGCCCCGGCCGCCTCCGCCGCCCGCCAACCCATTCCCGCGGAGTGACCACATGACCCACAACGATGACATCCCCGCGCCCGAGGACGACCCGAACGTGTCGACGCTGAAGGACGCCGCCAAGGGCGAGATCCCGAACGAATTGCCGCCCGAGACCTCGCTGATCGACCGCCACAAGGTGCTGGAACGCAACGCGACGCTTCTCCTGGTCTTCTCGTTCCTTGTCGTCACCATCGGCGGCATCGTCGAGATCGCGCCCCTGTTCTGGCTCGAGAACACCATCGAGAAGGTCGAGGGCGTCCGCCCCTATTCGCCGCTCGAGCTCGAGGGGCGCGAAGTCTACCTGCGCGAAGGCTGCTACGTCTGCCACAGCCAGATGATCCGGCCGATGCGCGACGAGGTCGAGCGCTACGGCCACTACTCGCTGGCCGCCGAGTCGATGTACGACCACCCGTTCCAGTGGGGCTCGAAGCGCACCGGGCCGGACCTCGCCCGCGTCGGCGGCCGCTACTCGGACGAATGGCACGTCGATCACCTGAAGGACCCGCAGTCGGTGGTGCCCGAAAGCGTGATGCCGAAATACGATTTTCTCGAACGCAGTCGCCTCGACGGTGCACATGTCACCGAGCTGATGCGGACGCAACCGACTTGTCGGCGTGCCCTACACCGACGAGATGATCCGCAACGCCGCCACGGACCTGCGCACCCAGATCGACCCCTCGGCGACACCGAAGGCCTGCTTGCCCGCTACCCCGGTGCCCAGGTGCGCAATTTCGACGGCCAGCCCGGCATCTCCCAGATGGATGCGTTGATCGCCTACCTGCAGATGCTCGGTACGCTCGTCGATTTCTCGACCTTCGTCTCCGACTCCAGCCGCTGAGGTCGAAATGGACACCTACACCCTGTTCCGACAGATCGCCGACAGCTGGGTCCTGCTGATGATGTTCGGCTTCTTCGTCGGCGCCATCGCGTTCGCCTTCCGCCCCGGCAGCCGCGCCGCCCAGGCCGAGGCCGCTTCCGCCATCTTCACCGATGCCGAGCTGAGCCCGGCGCCGCGCGCCGGCACGACGGCGGCACCGGCGATTTCGCCAACAGCGATGGCGCCAACCGCGCCAGCACCACCGGGGGGGCGTTCCAGTGAGCGACAGTGACAAGAACGAGTCCCACGACGTCGGCACCACCGGCCATAGCTGGGACGGCATCGAGGAACTGAACAATCCGCTGCCCCGCTGGTGGCTCTGGACCTTCTACGGCACCGTCGTCTGGGCTCTCGTCTACACCATCCTGTATCCGGCCTGGCCGCTCGTGTCGGGGGCGACCTCGGGGCGTTCTGGGCTGGAGCACGCGGGGCGACGTGGCGGCCGAGATTGCAGCGGTCGATGCCCTCCAGGCGCCGCGGATGGCCGCGCTCGAAAAGGTGGACCTCGCCAGGCTCGGGCAGAATCCGGAGCTCGAGGGCTTCGCCGTCCATGCCGGCGCGGCGCTGTTCCGGACCAACTGCGCGCAATGCCACGGCTCGGGCGCGGCAGGCGCGAAGGGCTATCCGAACCTGCTCGACGACGACTGGCTCTGGGGCGGGTCGATCGAGGACATCGCCACGACGATCCGCCATGGCATCCGCAACGAGGACGACCCCGATGCGCGCTACTCGCAGATGCCGGCGTTCGGCGAGATCCTCGACAGCGCGCGAGATCGCCACGCTCGCAGCCCACGTAAAGGGCCTCTCGGAGGGCGGCGATCCGCTCGCCGGGCCGGGCGGCACGCTCTTCGCCGACAACTGCGCCGCGTGTCACGGCGACGACGGGAAGGGCAATCGCGAGATGGGGGCGCCGAACCTCACCGATGCGATCTGGCTCTATGGCGGCGACGAGGCGACTATCGCCCGCACCATCGCCCGCGGGCCCTTCGGCGTGATGCCGGCCTGGGGCAAGCGGCTGGGCGAGGCCGAGGTGCGTGCCCTGGCGGTCTATGTCCACCAGCTTGGCGGCGGCGAGCCGATGCCCTCGGAAGCGGCCGCACCCGGCAGCTCCGGTTGACAATTGCCGGGGACCGCCCCGGAAACCTGGATGAGTCTTCAGATGTCCCGAGCGCGCACTCCCCGGTCGGGACCGTTGATCCATGTCAATGATCCCCGCCGCGGATCGGGCAGGAGAAGGCGCCAAAAAGGACCCGCCATGACCGCCGACGCCTCCTCCCTCTATGCCCCGCGCGAGCCGATCTTCCCACGCCGAGTCTCCGGCCCCTTTCGCCGCCTCAAGTGGCAGATCATGGCCGTGACGCTCGGCATCTACTACCTCACCCCTGGCTCCGCTGGAGCCGCGGCCCCGGTCGTCCCGACCAGGCCGTGCTGGTCGATCTCGCGCATCGCCGCTTCTACCTGTTCGGCATCGAGATCTGGAGCCACGAGTTCTACTTCGTCGCCGGCCTCCTCGTGATGGCGGGCCTCGGCCTCTTCCTCTTCACCTCGGCGCTCGGCCGGGTCTGGTGCGGCTATGCCTGCCCGCAGACCGTCTGGACGGACCTGTTCATCCTCGTCGAGCGCTGGGTCGAGGGCGACCGCAATGCGCGGATGCGCCTGCATCATGCGCCCTGGAGCGCCCGCAAATGGCGTCTGCGGCTGACGAAATGGGCGATCTGGCTGCTGATCGCCGTCGGCACCGGCGGCGCCTGGGTGTTCTATTTCACCGACGCGCCGACGCTGGCCCACGACCTCGTCACACTGAACGCCCATCCCATCGCCTGGGCGACAATCGCCATCCTCACCGCCACCACCTTCGTCTTCGGCGGCTTCATGCGCGAGCAGATCTGCATCTACATGTGCCCCTGGCCCCGCATCCAGGGCGCGATGATGGACGAGGACACGCTGACCGTCGCCTACCGCGACTGGCGCGGCGAGCCGCGCGGCAAGGGCCTCCGCAGGCGCGCCGCCGCCGCCAAGGCTGCCGAGGCCCAGGTCCGCGCCGCCGGCCCCCGGCTCGGCGGCCGCTCCCCGGTGATCCCGATGCAGGTTCGGGGTGCCGCGGCGGTCACCGCGCGGACCGGTGCGTCCGACCCCGCCGCAACGCCTGGCGACTGCATCGACTGCAACGCCTGCGTCAACGTCTGCCCGATGGGCATCGACATCCGCGATGGACAGCAACTCGCCTGCATCACCTGCGCGCTCTGCATCGACGCCTGTGACGAGGTGATGGCCAAGACCGGTCAACCGCGCGGACTCATCGACTATCTCGCCCTGTCCGACGCCCCGCGCGAGCGGTCAGGCGGCGCGCCGAAGCCGCTGGCCCGACACCTCCTGCGCCCGCGGAATTTCGTCTATCTCCTGCTCTGGGGCGCGATCGGCCTCGGGCTTCTCGCGGCCCTCGCGCTGAGGCCGGGCATCGAGATGACGGTGCACCCGGTCCGCAATCCGACCTTCGTGACGCTGTCGGACGGCACGATCCGTGACACCTACGACATCCGGCTGCGCAACAAGGCTGCCGAGCCGCGCCAGTTCGCGCTCACCACCGACGCCGCGCTCGACCTCGCCGTCGAGGGCACCGCCGGGACGGAGGTCGAGGTGCCGGCCGACAGCCAGGTTCAGGTCCGCCTCTATCTCACGGCCGCGGCCGGCAGCGACGCTGCCGAGGCCGCGTTGACCGATGTCGACCTCGTCGTCACCGACACCAAAGCGGCGAGACCGCGACGGTCGGCACCGTCTTCAACGGAAAGGGCTCCCAATGACTGCTCAGCCCGGCGGGAGGCCGCTGACCGGCCGCGCCGTCTTCGCCATCTTCGCGACCGGCTTCGGCATCATCATTGCGGTGAACGTCGCCCTGGCGGTCAGCGCGGTGCGCACCTTCCCGGGCCTCGAGGTCGCGAACAGCTATGTCGCCAGCCAGGTTTTCGACGCCCGCCGCGCCGCGCAACAGCGGCTGGGCTGGACCGTCTCGGCCAGCTACGCGCCGGGCCGCCTGCGCCTTTCGCTGCTGGACCGTGACGGCGCGCCGCTCCGTCCCGCCGATCTGGGCGTCCGCCTCGGCCGCCCGACGGAAGAGGCCGACGACCTGACCGCGACGTTCGACCGCGATCTCGTCGCGGCGGTCGATTTGCGGCCCGGTCGCTGGCGCCTCGACGTCGCCGCCACCGCGCCCGACGGCACGCTGTTCCGAAAGCGCCTGCTTCTCAGCGTCCCGAGATGACTGCCGTCGTCGCCTGCCCGGGATGCGTCGCGGCGCCCGCATCGTCGGCCACGGCGGCGCCGGAGGCGGACCTTGTCCTGCACCTGCCCGACATCCACTGCGCCGGCTGCATCGCCTCGGTCGAGAGCACGCTCGCAGCCATGCCCGGCGTCAGGAACGCGCGGGTGAACCTGACGCTCCGCCGGGCAATGGTGGCGACCGACGGCACCGTCGGGGCCGACGCGCTGATCGCAAGGCTCGCCGAGGCCGGCCACCGGGCCCAGGGCTTCGAGTCCGGTGTGCGCACCGGGCAAAGCCCCGAGATGCGGGACCTCGTGATGCGCATCGGCGTGGCGGGCTTCGCCGCGATGAACGTGATGTTGCTGTCGGTCGCGGTCTGGTCGGGCGCCACCGACGTCACCGCGCAGATGTTCCACCTCGTTTCGGCGGCGATCGCGCTGCCTGCGGTGGCCTGGGCCGGGCAGCCGTTCTTCGCCTCGGCGGTCCGGGCGCTCGGCGCCCGCCGGCTGAACATGGACGTGCCGATCGCGGTGGCGATCCTGCTCGCCTCGCTGGTCTCGCTCAGCGTCGCGCTCGGCGCCTCGGATCGCCCCGGCTGGTTCGACGCCGCGCTGACGCTGACCTTCTTCCTGCTTGTCGGCCGTTACCTCGACCTGTCCGGCCGGCAGGCCGCCCGCTCGGCCGCCGCCGAGCTGGCGGCGCTGGAGGTGCCGCAGGCGATCCGCCTTGAGGCCGGCAGAGAGCGCATCGTCGCGGCCCGCGATCTCGCGGTCGGTGATCTCGTCCTCGTCCGGCCCGGCAACCGCATCCCCGCCGACGGCACCCTGACCGAGGGCGAGAGCGACCTCGATCGCTCGATGCTGACCGGCGAGAGCCTGCCTGAACCCGTCGCTCCGGGGACCGAGGTGGCGGCGGGCGAGATGAACCTGACCGGACCACTCACCCTGCGCGTCGCCCGCGCCGGGGCGGAGACCGGGCTCAGCCGACTGGCCGCGATCGTGGCGACCGCCGAGATGCAGCGGTCGCGCTATTCCGGCTTTGCCGACCGCGTGGCCCGGGCCTATGCGCCGACGGTCCACATCCTCGGGGCCCTCGCCTTCGTGGCGTGGTGGGCGACCAATGGCGATGCGCTCCGGGCGCTCGACGTGGCGATTTCGGTCCTGATCATCACCTGCCCCTGCGCGCTGGGGCTGGCGGTGCCCGCTGTCTCGACCGTCAGCACGGCACGGCTGTTCCGCGCCGGTCTGCTGGTCAAGTCGGCGACCGCGCTGGAACGGCTGGCCGAGGTCGACACGGTGATCTTCGACAAGACCGGTACGCTGACCACGGGCGAGCTGCGGCTGCGCCCCGGCGGGGAGGGCGGCGACCACGAGACGCTTGCCCTCGCCGCCGGGCTTGCGCGCGGCTCGTCGCATCCGCTCTCGCGCGCCATCGCCGCCGCGGCCGAGGCGGCAGGGATCTCGCCGCTCAAGGTCGAGGCGCTGCGCGAGATCGCCGGGCGCGGTGTCGAGGGCATCCATGACGGCCGCCGGGTGCGCCTGGGCCGCCCGGGCTGGGCAGGCGAGGCAAGTGGCTCCGTCGTGCTCGATGACGGGACCGGCCGCGGGCCGGTTGCCGGCCCGGCTCGGGGATCGGCTTCCGGTTCGACGAGGTGCCGCGCCCGGATGCGCGGGACTGCGTCGCGCGGCTGGAAGGCCTGGGCTACCGGGTCGGGCTTCTGTCGGGCGATGCCGCGGAGAGTGTCGCGCAGGTCGCCGCGCGCCTCGGCCTCGAGGACGCCGCGGGTGGGCTGTCGCCGGAAGAGAAGCACGCGGCGCTGGCGCGGATGTCGGCCGCGGGACGGAAGTGCCTGATGATCGGAGACGGTCTCAACGACACCGGGGCGCTTGCCGCGGCTCATGCGTCGATGGCGCCGGCCCGCGCGGCGGACGCAGCACGGACGGTGTCGGACGTCGTGATGCTGTCGGACGGGTTGACCACCGTGGTCACCGCGCTCACCGTGGCGCGGCGGGCGCGCCGGCTGGTTCGGCAGAACGTCGCCCTGGCGATCGGCTACAACGTCGTCGCCGTGCCAGTGGCCTTCGCCGGGCTCGCCTCGCCGCTGGTGGCTGCGCTGGCGATGTCGATGTCCTCGCTGACCGTCACCCTCAATTCCATGCGGGGGTAGGCGATGAACGTGCTGGTCGTGCTGATGCCGGTCTCGATCTTCCTGGGCCTCGTCGGGCTGGTGGCATTCGTCTGGAGCCTCCGGGCGGGGCAGTATGACGATCCGGAAGGCGACAGCGTCAGGGTCCTCGATTCGCGCTGGGACGACCACCCCGATCCAGGCGGATCGCCCGACTGAGATGCGCCGACGCATCGGTCGGGCAATTCGCCGAACCAACGCCGAGAGCGGCGGCCCGGACAGTGCCTTGCCTCGTTTCTCCGAGCAGGCAATCGCTCGATGCCGAGCGAGACCGTCATGGACCCCGGCGGCGCGCTACCGGCCTGCCATCCGGCGTCTCTCTTTCGGGTAAGGCCCTGAAATCAAGGAATGAACGATCTGCCGACCGGATCCATCATCAGTGCGGCTGAAAGGCGGCAGTCGCCCGGGTCATCGCCCGTCCAGCGCCCGCCCGAGCGCTGCCTTCTCCTCGGCGGAAAGCTGCGCCGACGGCTCGGGCCGACTGCGTCGGAGATAGAGGATCGCGATGACCAGCCCGACCAGAAAGACCAGCGGTCCCGCCAGCCACAACAGCGCGTTGGCGGCCGAGAAAGAGGGCTTCAGCAGCACGAACTCGCCATAGCGGTCGACCATGAACTGCTTGACCTCGGCGTCCGTGTCGCCGGCGACCAGCCGCTCGCGCACCAGCACGCGGAGGTCGTGCGCCAGGTCGGCGTGAGAATCGTCGATCGACTCGTTGCGGCAGACCAGGCAGCGCAGCTCCTTCGAGATGTCGCGGGCGCGCGCCTCCAGCGCCGGGTCGGACAGCATCTCGTCTGGCTGCACGGCCGCGGCCCGCAGCGGCACCAGTAGCGTCAACAGAAGGGCAACGAGCGTCAACGCTACCTGAAAGCGATTTACCATCAGTGACATAGCGCCGGTCGCGCGCGTGAGATCGCCCCCTGCGGCGCTCATTCCGCCGGCACCGCCGCCGCCCGGCGCGCCGCGGCGCCGACGCGATAGCGCCTGTCGGTCAGGCTGACCAGCCCGCCCAGCGCCATGACCAGCGCGCCCAGCCAGATCCAGGGTGCCAGCGGCTTGACGTAGGTGCGCACGGCCCAGGCGCCCGCGGCGTTCTGGTCGCCCAGCACCAGGTAGACGTCGCGGCCGAGCGTGGTGTCGATGGCCGCCTCGGTGGTCGGCATCCGCTGCACCGGGTAGATGCGCTTCTCAGGGCACATGTTCGAGACCATCCGCCCGTCCTTCATCAGCCGGAAGCGGCCGAAGATCGTCTCGAAGTTTCGCCGATCGCCCTTGATGACCGCCTCGAGCGAAGGGCTGCCGCAGTTAACCGCGCCGAAATCGGCGCCGACAGGAAGCCGGTCGACCGCATCGAAGACGATCTCGTAGCCGCCGATGGCGATCGTGTCGCCGGGCTCCGCCAGCCGGATGTCCTCGACCTGCCAGGCGCTGACCGCAGCGATTCCCATGACGCTGAGGCCGAGCCCCGAATGCGCCAGGAACTTGCCCCAGTCGGCGCGCGGCAGCCCGGCCAGCCGGCCGGGGATCTGCCCGGCCGGCACGCGGCCGAACCCGGCGCGCTCGGCCAGGTCGACCAGCGAGCCGAGGATCAGCCAGGCCGCCAGCGCGATGCCGACCGGCGCCAGCAGCGCCATGCCCGTCTGCAGGCCGAGGACGATGCCGCCGACGGCCAGCGCGCCGCCCGCCGCCCACCAGAGCCGCGTCATCACCTTGGCCGCGTCGCCCCGCTTCCACGGCAACAGCGCGCCGATCGGCAGCGCGATGAACAGCAGCACCATGAAGGGCGTGAAGGTCAGGTCGAAGAACGGCTTGCCGACCGAGATCTTCGCCCCGTCGAAGAACTCGCGCACCAGGGGCGCCAGCGTGCCGGTGAAGACGACGGCGCAGGCGACCACCAGCAGCAGGTTGTTCAGGATCAACGCACCCTCGCGGCTTATCGGCTGGAACACGCCCTCCGAGCGCATCGCCGAGGCGCGCCACGCGAACAGTCCCAGCGGCCCGATGATCGCGCCGCACAGGATCGCCAGGATGAAGATGCCGCGTTCCGGGTCGTTGGCAAAGGCGTGCACCGAGGTGATCACGCCCGAGCGCACCAGGAACGTGCCGATCAGCGACAGCGAGAAGGCGAAGATCGCCAGCAGGATCGTCCACGCCTTAAGCGCCGAGCGCTTCTCGACGACGATGGCCGAGTGCAAGAGCGCGCCGGCGATCAGCCAGGGCATGAAGGAGGCGTTCTCGACCGGGTCCCAGAACCACCAGCCGCCCCAGCCGAGCTCGTAGTAGGCCCAGTATGACCCCAGCGCGATGCCGATGGTCAGCGCGATCCAGGCGGCCAGCGTCCAGGGCCGCACCCAGCGTGCCCAGGCGGCGTCGACCCGGCCCTCGATCAGCGCGGCGCAGGCGAACGAGAACGCCATGCTCAAGCCCACATAGCCCAGATACAGGAACGGCGGATGCACCGCCAAACCGATGTCCTGCAGCAGCGGGTTCAGGTCGTTGCCGTCGGGCGCGGCCGGCAGCAGCCGCTCGAACGGGTTCGAGGTGAACAGGATGAAGGCGAAGAACGCCGCCCCGATCATCGATTGCACGGCCAGCGCGCGGGCCTTCAGCCCCAGCGGCAGCTCGCGCCCGAAGCCCGCCACCAGCGCCCCGAAGAACGTCAGGATCAGCACCCAGAGGAGCATCGAGCCCTCGTGGTTCCCCCAGGTCGCCGTGAACTTGTAGAGCGGCGGCATCATCGAGTTCGAATGCTCGGCGACCAGCAGCACCGAGAAGTCCGAGGTGACGAAGGCATGCACCAGCGCCGCGAAGGCCAGCCCGACCAGCAGGAACTGCAACAGCGCCGCGGGCGTCGCCACGCGCATCCAGTCCGACCAGCCGCGCGCGGCTCCGACCAGCGGCACGGTCATCTGGACCAGCGCCACCGCGAAGGCCAGCGCCAGCGCGAAATGTCCAAGCTCGGCGATCATGGAAAGCCCCTTTCGACCGGGCCGGCATCCTGCCCCGAGCCGGGAGAGGGGCGCAAGGTGCCGCCATGTCACAGAGGTGGCGCGGCCCGCGGCGGATCGGTCTCAGCAGGCGGGCAGGAAGGGCTCGATCGCGACGCCCTCGGGCGTCACCGTCGCGAAGCTGCCGGGCGGGATGGCGATCCAGCCGTCCTCGCCGGTCTCCAGCGGCTCGGAGACCACCGCCCAGCCGGCCCCGGCCCGGGCCCGGCGATGGTAGAGGGTGGGCGCGTGCTGGTCGGAGGCATAGCGCGCCGCGTAGAGCCGGTCGCCGTCGGTCATCGCCACGGTCATGCGCATGTGCGGCGTGATGCCCGAGTCGCGGCTGAGCCGCTCGAGCCGGCCGGTCGCCCGCTCGAGCGCGGCCTTCGGGTCGTCCTCGATCCCGTCGCCCAGCGCCATCAGGAATATCGCTTCGGAATCGGTCGTGCCGTGCCGGTGGCCGTAGCAAGTCTCGGGGATCAGCATGTCGACGGCGCGGCGGAAGCGGTCGTAGCCGCCGGCCTGGCCGTTGTGCATGAAGCTCCAGCGGCCGACCGTGAAGGGGTGGCAGTTTGTGCGGCTGGTGGCGGTGCCGGTCGAGGCGCGGACATGGGCGAGGAACAGGTGCGACCGGACCTGGTGCGCGAGGCTGCGCAGGTTCGGGTCCGACCAGGCCGGCAGCACGTCGCGGTAGAGGCCCGGCACCTCGCGCTCGCCGTACCAGGCGAGCCCGAAGCCGTCGCCGTTAGTCTCGGACTTCGACTCGCGGGCGCGCAGTGACTGGCGCATCAGCGATTGGCCGGGCGACGAGATCAGCTCCTCGAGGTAGATCGGTTCCCCGACATAGGCGGCCCAGCGGCACATGCGGGTGACCCTCCGGCCCGGCCGACCGTCGGCCGGGATCAGCGGCCGCGATTATGGGTCCGGGCGTAGAGCCGCGCAACGATTGTCGACGCGGTGCGCTCGTAGGTGAATGGCAGCACCGCGTGGCAGAGCGCCGCCGCCGCGGCCAAGCGCGAGCTGGCCCGAGAACGAGAGCGCGAAGCGGAAATGCTCGAGGTAGCTCTCGTCGACGGCGCGGGGGTGGGTCAGGAAGAGGCGGTTCAGGAAGGTGGTCATGGGGCGCTCCATCGGGGCGTGCTGCATCGAATTCGCGGACATCATGCTGCGGTTCGCGCGAAAGAAGTTCCCTGTTTCGGGGCAGGATCGGTTGATTCCGGGAAGTTCTCCCGTATCCATGGGCAAATGATCGACATCGATCCCATCGACCGGCAAATCCTCGCCGCCCTGCAACGCGATGCCGGGCGCTCGATCGAGTCGCTGGGTGAGGAGATCGGGCTGTCGCGCAATGCCTGCTGGCGGCGCATCAAGCGGCTGGAGGAGACCGGCGTCATCCGCGCCCGCGTCGCGCTCTGCGATGCCGGGGCGCTGGGGCTGGGGCTGACGGTCTTCATCGCGGTCAGGACCGACCGGCACGATCCCGACTGGCTCGACCAGTTCACCCGCGCCATGGCGACGATGCCCGAGATCCTCGGCGCCTACAGGACGGCGGGCGATCTCGACTACCTGCTGCGCGCCCGGGTCGCCGACGTCGCGGCCTATGACCGGCTCTACCAGAAGCTGATCCGCAAGGTGCCGCTCAAGGACATCTCGGCCAGCTTCGTGATGGAGGAGATCAAGGAGACGACCGCGCTGCCGGTGCTCGAGATCTGACGCGCCGGCTCCGCCCGCCGGCGCGTCGGTGGGGCAGGATGTCGCGTCTCGGCACCTGGCGCGTCGGCTCCGGCACATTCACGCGCGCTGGCATCATATATGCCTCGGACCATGACAGGCAGATGGAACATCGGATGAGCTCGAACGACCCGCTGGTCATCTTCACGCCCTCGGGCAAGCGCGGCCGCGTGCCGGCCGGCACGCCCGTGCTGACCGCGGCGCGCCAGCTGGGCGTCGACCTCGACTCGGTCTGCGGCGGGCGGGGCATCTGCTCGCGCTGCCAGATCACGCCGGCCTATGGCGAGTTCCCCAAGCACGGGGTGACCGTGGCGCCGGACGCGCTGAGCGAGTGGAACGCGGTCGAGGAGCGCTACAAGTCCAAGCGCGGCCTGATCGAGGGCCGCCGCCTCGGCTGCCAGGCGACGATCCAGCACGACGTGCTGATCGACGTGCCGCCGGAAAGCCAGGTTCACAAGCAGCTGGTCCGCAAGCGCGCCGAGGCGCGCGAGATCGTCATGGACCCGGCGACGCGGCTCTACTACGTCGAGGTGACCGAGCCCGACATGGCGAACCCCAAGGGCGACCTCGAGCGCCTGCTCGACGCGCTCTGGGACCAGTGGCAGCTTGCCAACGTCATCGGCGACCTGCGCACGCTGCAGGATGCTCCAGCCGGCGCTGCGCGAGGGGAACTGGAAGGTCACCTGCGCCGTCTATGTCGGCCGCGGGCGGGCCGAGGCGCGGATCGTCCAGGTCTGGCCGGGCTTCTACGAAGGGCACATCTACGGCGTCGCCGTGGATGTCGGCTCGACCACCATCGCCTGCCACCTCTGCGATCTCGTTTCGGGCGAGGTGAAGGCGTCCGCCGGCATCATGAACCCGCAGATCCGCTTCGGCGAGGACCTGATGAGCCGGGTCAGCTACTCGATGATGAATCCGACCGGCGCCGCCGAGATGACCCGCGCCGTGCGAGAGGCGCTGAACGCGCTGATCGGCCAGGTCGCCGCCGAGGCGCGCATCGACCGCACCGAGGTGCTGGAGGGCGTGCTGGTCGGCAACCCGGTCATGCACCACCTGTTCCTCGGCATCGATCCCAAGGAACTGGGCTGGGCGCCCTTCGCGCTCGCCTCCTCGGACAGCCTGACGCTCTGGGCGTCCGAGATCGACCTGCGGATGCACCCGGACGCGCGCATCTACGTGCTGCCCTGCATCGCCGGCCATGTCGGCGCCGACGCCGCCGCCGTGATGCTGTCCGAGGCGCCGCACCGGCAGGACGAGATGATGCTGGTCGTCGACGTCGGCACCAACGCCGAGATCGTGCTTGGCAACCGCGAGCGCGTGCTTGCCTGCTCGTCGCCGACGGGACCCGCCTTCGAGGGCGCGCAGATCTCCAGCGGCCAGCGCGCCGCGCCGGGCGCCATCGAGCGCGTCCGCATCGACCCGGCGACGCGCGAGCCGCGCTTCCGCGTCATCGGCTCGGACCTCTGGTCGAACGACCCGGCCTTCGGCGCCGAGAGCGCGCGCGGGGTCACCGGCATCTGCGGCTCGGGCATCATCGAGGTGATCGCCGAGATGCGCCTCGCCGGCCTGGTGAACGAGGACGGCGTCATCCTGCCGCGCGCCGCCACCGGCTCCGAGCGCGTCGTCGAGGAGGGCCGGACGTGGTCCTACGTCCTGCATGACGGCCGGGCCAAGGGCGGGCCGCTGATCACCGTCACGCAGGCCGACGTGCGCGCCATCCAGCTCGCCAAGGCGGCGCTCTACGCCGGCGCGCGGCTGCTGATGGACCGGATGGGCGTCGAGACGGTCGAGCGCATCGTGCTGGCCGGCGCCTTCGGCGCGCACATCTCTCCCCTGCACGCCATGGTGCTGGGCATGATCCCCGACTGCCCGCTGGACAAGGTCGCGTCCGCCGGCAACGCCGCCGGCACGGGCGCGCGCATCGCGCTGCTGAACTCGGCGGCGCGGCGCGAGATCGAGCACATCGTGCGCACCGTCGAGAAGGTCGAGACCGCCGTCGAGCCGAAGTTCCAGCAGCACTTCGTCGAGGCCATCGCCATCCCGCACAAGACGGCGACCTACCCGAACCTCGCCGGCCACGTCACCATCCCCGACACGCCCGCCGCCGAGACTCCCGGCGAGGGCGAGGGCGCGCAGGCGAAGACGGCGGCGGGGGTAGGCTTCGCTCCGCAAGGTCGACTGGCCGCCTCCTCTGCGGCTACCATGCCGGAATGGACACGCCGGCAACGCCAGCGACTCGGCCCCGGCGAACGCGGCCGCCCGGACCAAGCGGGAGAAATATGGTGCCGAGGGCCTCCGCGCCATCGCCGAGAAAGCCTACCGCACCCGGCTCGAACGCCACGAAAAGCGCCTGACCGCGCTGGAGACGCACCTTGCCATGTCGGCGGCCGGGGCGCAGGCGCGGGCCCGCCGCCGAGGCCTCGAATGCCACGAGGACATCATCGGCTGGGCCCTCGCGACACTGGAGGCGCAACGCTATCGCTGCGCGATCAGCGGCGTCGGTCCTCCGGCTGGACCGGATGGGGCACGGACGAGCGCCCCGCCCATTCGCCCCCAGCATCGACCGCATCGACGCGACGCGCGGCTACACGGCGGACAATATCCGCATGCATCTCTGGCCGAGCACCTTGAGGTGGCGCGAACGGCCGGCAGCGTCATCGCGAGGGCTGGCCAGTTCGCCGACCGTCGCCTCGCCCGCGCTCAGCCGGGCGAGCATTGCCCGCCGTGTCGGGTCGGCCAGTGCGCGAGCGTCAGGGAGAGCGGGTCCGTCGCCATCGTGGTAAACCAATTCGTTAATTAACGATACGATTAAATACGATGCTGTCAACCGCGCCGCAAGAGGCTCGGAGGCGCCGGACGAGCCGGGAAGTTTTGGGAAATGCCCGCCCTCGCGGGGCTCGCGGTCACCGTATGCCCAGTCCAGCACCACCTTGCCCGAGTTGCCCGACCGCATCGCCGCGAATCCGTCCTCGAAGCGGTCGATCGGCAGGCGGTGGGTGATGACGGGCGAGACGTCCAGCCCGCCCTGCACGAAGGCGATCATCTTGTACCAGGTTTCGAAGATCTCGCGGCCGTAGATGCCCTTCAGCGTCAGCATCTTGAAGATCACCTTGTTCCAGTCGATCTCGAAGGCCGTCGGCGAGATGCCCAGGATCGCGACCTTCCCGCCATTGTTCATCACGTCGATCATGTCGCGAAAGGCCGGCGCGGCGCCCGACATCTCCAGCCCGACGTCGAAGCCCTCGCGCATGCCGATGCGGGGCATGACGTCGCGCAGCGTCTCGGAGCGGATGTCGACGACGTGCTCGATGCCGATCTTCCGCGCCAGCTCCAGCCGGACGGGGTTGATGTCGGTGATGACGACCTTCCGCGCCCCCGCCCGCCTGGCCACCATGGCGCCCATGATGCCGATCGGCCCGGCGCCGGTGACCAGCACGTCCTCGCCGACCAGGTCGAAGCTCAGCGCCGTGTGGACCGCGTTGCCGAACGGGTCGAAGATCGCCGCCATCTCGTCCGGCACGTCGTCGGGGATCGGCACGACGTTCGCCTCGGGCACCGAGACGTATTCGGCGAAGGCGCCGGGCCGGTTGACGCCGATGCCCATCGTGTTCCGGCAGAGATGGCCGCGGCCCGCCCGGCAGTTGCGGCAGACACCACACGTGACGTGCCCTTCGGCCGAGACGCGCATGCCCCGCGGGTAGCGCACGGCCGCCGAGCCGGTGTCGGCGATTTCGCCCATGAACTCGTGGCCGACGACCATCGGTACGGGCACGGTCTTGGCGGCCCAGTCGTCCCAGTTCCAGATGTGGACGTCGGTGCCGCAGATCGCCGATTTCCGCACCCGGATCAGCACCTCCGTCGGGCCGGGCTCGGGTACCGGCACCGTCTCCATCCAGAGGCCCGGCTCGCGGCGGGCCTTGACCAGCGCCTTCATCCCGTTGGTCATTTCCGGATCCTCGCGGTCCCGTTCCCGTCGACGGCGAGGCTGCCCTTGCCGGCGCCCCGCAGCTCGTCATAGGTCAGCCCGCAGAAGGCGCCGCCGTGGAACACCGGCCAGAACGTGCCGCCGATCTCGTCCTCGCCGGGGTCGACCTCGGGGACGACCATGACCAGGCCGTTCTCCTCGGTGTAGAACAGCATCGTCGTCACTGGATGACCCCCAGCTCGCGTCCGACCTCGGCGAAGGTGTCGATGCAGCGAGCAACTTCCTCGGGCGAGTGCGCCGCCGACATCTGCGTGCGGATGCGCGCCTGCCCCTTGGGCACGACGGGGAACGAGAAGCCGGTCACGTAGACGCCGCGCTCCAGCATCATGTCGGCCATCCGGCCGGCCAGCGCCGCGTCGCCCAGCATGACCGGGATGATCGGGTGGTCGGCGCCGGCCAAGGTGAAGCCCAGCGCCGTCATGCCTTCGCGGAACTGCCGGGCGTTGGCATAGAGCCGCTCGCGCAGCGCGTCGCCGGCCTCGATCATCGAGAACACGCGCAGCGAGGTCGCGGCGATCACCGGCGCCAGCGTGTTCGAGAACAGGTAGGGCCGCGAGCGCTGGCGCAGCCACTCGACCACCGGGGCAGCGCGCCGCGGTGTAGCCGCCCGAGGCGCCGCCCAGCGCCTTGCCCAGCGTGCCGGTGACGATGTCGACCCGGTCGGCCACGCCGCAGGCCGCCGGCGTGCCGCGCCCGCCCGGGCCGACGAAGCCGACGGCGTGGCTGTCGTCGACCATCACCATGGCGTCGTGCTTCTCCGCCAGCGCGCAGATGCCGGGCAGGTTGGCGATGATCCCGTCCATCGAGAACACGCCGTCGGTCGCGATCAGCCGGAACCGGGCGTCGGCGGCCTCCTCCAGGCAGCGCTCCAGCTCGGCCATGTCGTTGTTGGCATAGCGGTATCGCCGCGCCTTGCACAGCCGCACCCCGTCGATGATCGAGGCATGGTTCAGCGCGTCCGAGATGATCGCGTCCTCCTCGCGCAGGATCGTCTCGAAAAGCCCCGTGTTGGCGTCGAAGCAGGACGAGTAGAGGATGGCGTCCCCGGTGCCGAGGAAGGCGGCGATGCGCTGCTCGAGCTGCCTGTGCTCCTCCTGCGTGCCGCAGATGAAGCGGACAGACGCCATGCCGTAGCCGTAGCGGTCGAGCGCCGCCTGCGCGGTCTCGATCAGCTCGGGGTTGTCGGCCAGCCCCAGGTAGTTGTTGGCGCAGAAGTTCAGCACGCGCTCCCCCGACAGCACGGCGATCTCGCCCGACTGCTTCGAGGCGATGACGCGCTCGGCCTTGTAGAGCCCGGCGTCGCGCAGGCCGTCGAGCTCGGCGGAGAGGTAGTCGGTGAATTGCTTGTTCATCCTCAGCCTTTCTGCCGGCGCCGCGCACCGGGCGCGCGGCCTGGGGTCATTCCGCCGCCTCGAGCGCCAGCTCCCGGCCGCGCATCGGCGCCGTGCGATCGGGAAATCCCGGCTGCGGCCCGTCGAAGGCCGGGAACAGGTCGATCCGATCGCGCCGATCAGGCCGATATGCATCGACGCCTCGCCCCGGAGCCTCCGGTCCAGCTTTGCGGCCGGGTGGCCGCGCTGACAAGACCGGGCTCATCGCCCACCGCCCGCGCAACCGACGCAGCGCACGGTCGTCGGGTCTATTTCCAGCCTCCCCTCGGGGATCTCCTCGCCGCAGTCCTCGCACCAGCCGAACTCGTCGGTCTCGATGCGCCGGGTTGCGGCCTCGAGCGCGCGCAGGCGGGCGGCGCGGCGGCGCGCCTGCGCTGCGGCCATTGCCTGCTGCTGCATCGCGTCCATGCGACTGAGCCGGCCGACCGAGGTCTGGTCCAGTTCGACCGGCGCGCGATCGGCCGCGGTGGCGGTTTCGGCTGCGCGCAGGGTCAATATTTCCTGATGCAAGCGTTCAAGGAATTTCGTGCGGAGAGCGTCATCCATCCGTGGTATCTGGGTCGCAGGGCATTATGTCTCAACCGTCACGACCCCAGGAGGACGCCATGGCGATCGACCCGAGACGCGCCGAGGAGCCGCGGGTAGACCCGGTCTGGAGCACGATCCGCGACGAGGCGGCCCGGCTGGCGGCCGACGAGCCGCTGATGGCCAGCGTCGTTCACGCCGTCATCCTGAACCACCGCACGCTGGAAGACGCGCTGAGCTATCGCATCGCCGAAAAGCTCGCCTCGCCCGAGATGCCGGCGCTGCTGGTGCGCGAGCTCTGCCAGATGGCCTTCGACGATCGGCCCGAGATCGGCGTCGCGGTTCGCGCCGATGTCATCGCCTGGTACGAGCGGGACCCGTTCTGCGACCGTTACCTGCAACCGATGATGTACTTCAAGGGCTTCGTCGCGCTGGAAGCCTATCGGGTGGGCCACTGGCTGTGGGAGAACGGCCGGCGGGATCTCGCCATGTTCATCCAGATGCGCTGCTCCGAGCTGTTCTCGATCGACATCAACCCGGCGGCGCGGATCGGCCGGGGCATCATGATCGACCACGCGCACGCCATCGTAATCGGCGAGACGGCGGTGGTCGGCGACGACGTCTCGATGCTGCACTCGGTGACGCTGGGCGGCACCGGCAAGGAGGGCGGCGACCGCCACCCCAAGATCGGCGACGGCGTGCTGATCGGCGCCGGGGCCAAGGTGCTGGGCAACATCCGCGTCGGCAACTGCTCGCGCATCGCGGCCGGCTCGGTCGTGCTGAAGGACGTGCCGCCCTGCAAGACGGTGGCCGGCGTGCCGGCCAGGATCGTCGGCGAGGCCGGCTGCGCCCGACCAAGCCATTCGATGAACCAACTGATGGGCATGGACGCGCCGGAGGACCCGGAGGACATCGTCCCCGACTGCTGACGACGCCCGGCTGGCCGGGCGTGGTTGCCGGCGGGCCGTCATGGGCGTAGGATTTGGGGATTCTCGGCGATGCAGGGAGGAATCGATGGCCGGCTGGAAGGTTTCCGGACGCTATTTCGAGGTCTGCAACTGCGAGGCGATCTGCCCCTGCATCGTGTTTTCGCCGCCGACCGAGGGCATGTGCGTCGCCGTGCTGGGCTGGAATATCGAGGCCGGCCAGCACGACGGCACCGACCTTGCCGGGCTGAAAGTCGCCATGCTGGCGACGGCGCCCGGGAACATGCAGGATGGCAACTGGCGCGTCGCGCTCTACACGGACGCCGGCGCCGATGACGCGCAGGGACAGGCGCTCGGCGCCATCTTCTCGGGGCAGGCCGGTGGCCACCTCGCCAACTTGCTGCCGTTGATCGGCGAGGTCATGGGGGCGCGGCCCGCCCGCATCGATCTCAAGACCGAGGGCAAGCGATTCTCGCTCGGGGTCGACGACGTGGCCTCCGCCGGATACGAGCTGATCGAGGGTCAGGGCGGCGGCACCGTCGAGGTGCAGGGCCATCCGCTGGCCCCCGTCCCGGGCGTCGCGTTCACGGTTGGCCGGTCGGGACATTTCCGCGTGCACGACCACGGCATCGACGTGGACGTCGCCGGCAAGAACGCCTTCACGGCGCCCTTCACCTACCAAGCCTGACCGCCGCGGTCGCCGCCCCGGCCCCTGTCATGCGCCGGGGCCATCGGGAATCGCAGCCGACGAGGCTGTCAGGGAAAGCCGGCTTCAGGCCCTGCGGCGGCTCCGCCTACCCTCGCGACCGGCGCGGGCGCCCTCGGCGGGGGCGCCGGCGACCTTGTTGAAGCGGATCCAGTTCGCGCCCGAGGGGTCGTTGTTCATCAGGAAGTCGGCCGCCTTGATCGCCTCGATCTCCTTCGACGGCGAGGCCGAGGTCGAGCCGAGGCCGATCAGCGGCGCCAGCGCGGCCGGGTCGACGCCCTCGGGGAAGACCACGCCCAGCGCTTCCAGCTCGGCGATGCGCTCGGCGATCTTCTTGCTCGTCGCACCCGCCTGGTAGGGGTTCATGATGGCCGAGGTCATGCCGTGCGCCGCCGCCATCGGCAGGAACGAATTGTTGATGCCGTGCCGGTTCGGCAGGCCGAACGAGATGTTCGACGCGCCGCAGGTCGTGTTGACGCCCAGCTCCTCGCGCAGCCGCCGGACGAGCGCGAAAACCTGCAGCCCGGCGGTCGCCATCGCGCCGACCGGCATGACCAGCGGATCGACGACGATGTCATGTGCGGAAATGCCGAAATCCGCAGCCCGCTCGACGATCTTCTTCGCCACCGCAAAGCGCACGTCCGGGTTCTCGGAAATGCCGGTGTCGTCGTTCGAGATCGCGACGACGGGCACATTGTACTTCTTGACCAGCGGCAGGACAAGCTCCATGCGCTCCTCCTCGCCCGTCACCGAGTTCAGCAGCGGCCGGCCTTGCGCGGCCTCCAGCCCCGACTGCAGCGCGCCGGGCACCGAGGAGTCGATGCAAAGCGGCACGTCGACCAGCGCCTGCACCCGGGTCACCAGCTCCTTCATCAGCGGCGGCTCGACGAAGTTGTTGTCGGCGTAGCGCGGATCCTCGGCCATCTTGTTCGAGAAGACGGCGCCCGCGTTGATGTCCAGCACGGCGGCGCCGCAGGCGACCTGGTCGACGGCGTCCCTCTCGACGGTCGAGAAGTCGTCGGCCTCCAGCTCGGCCGCCAGCTTCTTGCGGCCGGTCGGGTTGATGCGCTCGCCGATGACGCAGAAGGGCTGGTCGAAGCCGATGACGACGGTACGCGTCTTCGAACTCGAGAACGGTGCGGGTCATGGCCGGGGCTCCTCGCGGCAGGCGTGATCGGCGATAGGCGTGATCGGTTGGGGCGGTTCGTCGCCCGGACCGGCCGTCAAGTCAAGGAAGGCTCAGGCCGAGGCGGCCGCGGCGCCGGCGTGGACGCGCCCGAACTCGTCGCAGAATCCGGCGGTCTGGGTGATGCCTCCCAGCGGGAAGAAGTGCACCTGCTCGATGCCGAAGCCCGGGTTCGCGGCCTTGTGGGCGGCCAGGTCGCGCAGGAACTCGTCGGGCGTGAAGGGCAGCAGCAGCCTGGTCACGTCCGCCGCGCGGCGCTGCAGGACGCGCAGTGACGGGCCGACGCCGCAGGCCATGGCGAACTTGATCATCGTCTGCAGCTTGGCCGGCCCGGCGACGCCGATGTGGATCGGCAGGCGGATGCCCTCGGCGGCCAGCCTGTCGGCCCAGGCGATGACCGGCGCGGCCTCGAAGCAGAACTGCGTGGCGATCGCCATCTCGGCGTCGGTGCTGTCGGCGAAGCGCTGCTTCCAGCGCAGCGCCGTCCATCACTGCCCGGTCGCTGCCGTCGGGGTCGATGTCGCGGTTGCCCTCGGGGTGGCCGGCGACGTGCAGGCGGCGGAAGCCGTCGAAGAGGCCGGTCTGCATCAGCGCCATAGAGTGCTCGAACGCGCCGGTCGGCCGGTCGTAGCCGCCGGCCAGCAGCAGCGCCTGGTCGACGCCGGCCTCGCCGCGATAGCGGGCGATCCAGTCGGCGAGCTGGGCGCGGTCGGCGATGCCGCGCGCCGGGAAGTGCGGCATGACGGGAAAGCCCTCGTCGGCGATGCGTCGGGCGGTCGCGACCATCTCGTCGATCGGCGTGCCCTCGATATGCGCGATGTAGACGCGCGTGCCGGCCGGCAGGATGTCGCGGAAGCTCTCGACCTTCGCGGCCGTGCGCGGCATCACCTCGATCGAGAAGCCGTCGAGGAAGGCCGCGATGCCGGCATCCGCCGGCGCGGGCGCGGCCTTGCGGCCGAAGAAGTTGATGACGTTGCCCATGCCGGTCTCCGGGGGTTCGCGATTGCGTCGCTGGTGGCGCTATTCGAGGCGGGAGGCGGTTTCGGGCGCCCAGCCGTCATTGGCGATCAGGGCCTTGACGCGGCCCTGGTCGTAGTCGGTGTCGAGCCGGTCGGCCATGTCGCGCGCCGCGGCTTGGCGGGGTCGCCCTCGACCTCGCCCATGTCGACCTTGCGCCATTCGGCCATGTAGGCGTCGTCGCCCTTGGCGCCGATCTTCATGGCGCAGCGGTCGATGGCCTGCTCGAAGCGCTCGGGCAGCGGGGCCTTGGCGGCGCCGCGGCCCTTGCCGACGATCACCTGGGCCGGGATGTCGCGCCAGTAGACGATGGTCAGGTTCGGCATCGTCGGCCCCATCGGCTTCGGTCGGCGGGGAGTACAGGGCCGCGGCACCCGAATCATCGCCGGATTTCGACTTCGCGGACTCTGGTTACGACATCGGCCGATCCGAAGTTACGCGTTATTACGGCGGGTTAGCGCCAGCCAATGGCACTGGCGTCGCATTCGGCTCTTGAACGGTCGCGTCCGGTCTGCGATATTCAGCCGGCACGTCACTGGCCGGGACTCGTATACGTCGGGGCGGGCGCAACAGCCTTGTAGAGGATGGTGCGATGACTCGTGCTCCCGGCGCGCGTGCGCTTCCGAAGATCTCGTTCGAATTCTTTCCGCCGAAGACGCCCGCGGCCAGCGCGGCGCTGTGGCAGGCCGTCGAGCGGCTGGCGCCGCTGGGGCCGGAGTTCGTCTCGGTCACCTATGGCGCGGGCGGCACGACGCACGACCGCACGCTGGCCGCCATCCTGGCGATCCGCGAGCGGGCGCGGCTGGACGTGGCCGGCCACCTGACCTGCGTCGGCGCGAGCCGCGCGGACGTGCTGGACGTCGCCCGCGCCTATGCCAAGCTGGGCTGCCGCCGCATCGTCGCGCTGCGCGGCGATCCGCCGAAGGAGGCGGGCGGCTTCTCGGCGCACCCGGAAGGCTTTGCCAGCTCGGTCGAGCTGGTCGACGCGCTGGCGCGCGAGGGCCGCTTCCAGATCTGGGTCGGCGCCTATCCCGAGCCGCACCCCGAGGCCGCGCACGCCGGCTCGGACGTCGAGCACCTGAAGCGCAAGATCGACGCGGGCGCGACGGGCGGCATCACGCAGTTCTTCTTCGAGAACGAGACCTTCTACCGCTTCCGCGACGCCTGCGCGAAGGCCGGAATCACCGCGCCGATCCGCCCGGGCATCCTGCCGGTCGAGAACTTCGGCCGAATGCGCAACTTCGCCGAGCGCTGCGGCGCCGGGGTGCCGGACTGGATGGTCCGGGCCTACGGCAACGCGCAGAGCGAGGAGGAGCACGACCTGCTCTCGGTCGCCATCGCGACCGAGCAGTGCGACGACCTTCTGGCGAACGGCGTCGAGCACCTGCACCTCTACACGATGAACAAGCCGGACCTGCCTTGGCAGGTCTGCCGCGCGCTGGGCGTCGAGCCCGTGCCGATGCAGGTGGCGGCGAGCTGCGGCTGAGGCGGCGGCCCGCCGGGCACGCGCCAGCGTCTCGCGCCACGCCCCTTCCGTCGCCCCCGCGAAGGCGGGGGCCTCGCGCGGATTGGAGAGGGATTCCCGCCTGCGCGGGAACGACGCGCGTGTGGGCCGCGGGGCGCGAGGTCAGGCGCCGCCGGTGCCGGTGAAGACAATGTTCAGCGGTTCCTCGCCGCGGCCGATGCGGGCGCAGTTCTCGGCGACGAAGCGCCAGCGCCGCTCGTGCATCTGCTCGCTCAGCGCGCTGCGATGGCCCGACAGGATGGTGTTGTCGAGCGTCTCGAAAGGGTGGCGCGAGGGGCGGACCTCGGGCTTGCCGGGCTCGTTGTAGCTGTACCAGACGTCCAGGATCGCGCCGCCGATGCGCCGGTTCGACAGCGCCTCCCACAGCGCGTCCTCGTCGACGATCCGGCCGCGGGCGACGTTGATCAGCACGCCGGTCGGCTTCATGGCGGCCAGGCGGCCGGCGTCGATCAGGCCGCGCGTCTCGTCGTTCATGTCGGCGGCGATGACGACGAAGTCCGACTCGCCCAGCATCCGGTCGAGCTGGTCGGGCTGGCCAAGCCAGTCGAGCTGGGGCGGACATGGCTGCGCCGAGCGGCGGATGCCCAGCGTACGCATGCCGAAGGCGCAGGCGCGGGTCGCCACCTCGTGGCCGATATGGCCGTAGCCGAAGACGCCGACCGTCGCGCCGCGCAGCTCGCCATGCAGCGGCCCGCCGCCGGGCATCTTGCCGCCCCAGCCATGCGCGCGGAACTCGGCGTCCATGGCGCGCAGGCCGATCTGCCATTCCAGCATCCCGGCGAGCACGTATTCGGCGATGGTCGTCTCGTGCTCGTAGGTGTTGGCGACGGGGACGCCCGCGGGCATCCGCTCGGGGCTGGTGAAGTCGAAGCCGGTCCAGGGGATCTGGAAGAGCTTCAGCCTCGGCACCGGCGGCCAGTCGGTTGGGATGCCGCCGCCGACGATGACGTCGGCTGCCTCGGCCAGCGCGGGAAAGGCGTCAGGCGCGTCCTCGGCCGGGTCCCAGACCGTGACGGTCCATCCCTCGGGGGCGAAGCGGCGCATCAGGTCGACCTTCGGGGCGGCGATGCGGCCCTGGACGAGGACGGTTGGCATGGGCGGGCCTCCTTGAGCTGAGATGTGGTTCGGCGGGGTGGAACCCCGCCCTACGGGAGATGCGCGAGCGGGGCGGGATGCGCCCCCGGCGGGTCAGCAAGCAGGGCGGGGTTCAACCCCGCCAGCCATCAGTTCGGCAGGATGACGGCCTTGCCGGTCTCGCGGTTGTCGAACATGCGGTAGGCTTCGGCGGCGTCCTCCAGCGCAAAGCGGTGGGTGAACAGCTTTTCGACGGGCAGCGCGTGCCGGGCGCAGAACTCGGCGCAGTCGGCCTGCCCGACGGTCGAGAACGTCCACGAGCCCAGAACCGTCAGCTGCATCCGGATGACGTCGTCGGTGACGTTGACCGTCGGCCGCCCGCCCATGCCGACCAGGCAGACCGTCCCCCAGCGGCGCGTGGCGCGCAGCGCCTCGTTGATGCCGTCGGCGTTGCCGGAGCATTCCAGCGTGAACGCCGCGCCGCGGCCGGCGGTCAGCTCGCGGACGCGCGCGGCGGCGTCGCCGGCCGAGGCGTCGACCGTCTCGGCCGCGCCGAAGGCGCGGGCCTGCTCCAGCCGCCCGGGATCGACGTCGACGGCGATGACGCGCGCGCCCATCGCGGCACCGATCATCGTTCCCGACTGGCCGACCGGGCCCTGGCCAAAGACCGCCAGCGTCTCGCCGCCCTGCAGCCCCATGCGCTTCAGCGCGCCATAGGCGGTGCCGGTGCCGCACGAGACGGCGGCGCCCTCGATGAAAGACAGGGCCTCGGGCAGGGGGACCAGCGTGCGCGCCGGGATCTTCATCCAGCGGGCGTGCGCGCCGTCGCCCGTGCGGCCGTAGACGATCGAGCCGTGCTCGCAGAGCTGGGTCCAGCCGCTGACGCATTCGCGGCAGGTCCGGCAGCCGTCGTAATGGTGCACCATCATGCGCGCGCCGTCCGGGGCGAAACGCTGGTCGACGGCGCTGCCGCGCGCGACGACGACGCCGCAGGGCTCGTGCCCGATAATGCAGGGCGAGCCGGCCTCCGAGCGGTAGGTGTGCAGGTCCGAGCCGCACATGCCCGATGCGCGGATCTCCAGCACGACCTCATCCGGTCCGGGCGTCGGGTCGGCGGCCTCGCGCAGCTCGGTGGTGCGGTTGCCGGGGAAGTAGACGGCTTTCATTGGATTACCTCACTGGGCCAGGGCGGAAGGAGGCCGGTCTGGCGCGATCCCGGACGCGATCCGGCGTCGCGACGGGCGGGCCGCGGGGATCGCGCCCGCCTCGGGACACGCCCGGCGACAGGGCGAAGGCCGCTGGCGCAAAGGGCGCATCGGGCCGGGGCCCGGCAAGGGAGCGCGCTCACCATATCCGGCCCGGGCGCGGATTTTGCTTGCGGGGGTCGCGGGGCACCTTCGAGATCGGCGGCTCCGGCTCGGGCGCGGTCCAGGCGACGCGGACGACGGCGGCGGCGCGCGCGCCGGGCGGGAAGTAGAGGCCGCCATGCGGCAGGAAATGCCGGCGGTTCAGCGCCTCGGCCCGGTTGTCGGCGCGGGTGCGCGGCGCGACACGGATCGCATAGGCGATGGCGACGCCGGGCAGGACCGCCAGCATGACGGCGATCCACCAGCCGGTGTGAAACCCGGGATGGAACAGCAGCCATAGGCCGACGATGAACAGGCCCGCGCCGACGGCCGCCCAAGGCGCGAAGCGGCGCTCGATCCCCTGCATGGCGTCGCCGACGCGGGCCAGCCGGTCGATCTCGGCGGCGGCGACGCGGGCCTCGGCGGCGGGCACCTCGTCGATGTCGGCGAGGAAGGTGTCGAGGTCGACGCGCTCGCCAACCGCGCTCATCCGGGCGCGCTCACGGGACCATGACGATCTTGCCCGTGACCTCGCGGCGCTTGAAGCGGCCGAACGCCTCCTTCCACTCGGCAAGCGGGTAGCTGGCGGAGATCAGCGGGCGCAGCCGGCCGGCGCGGTACTGCTCCAGCAGCGCAGCCATGGCGCGGTCCTTCACGGCCTGCCAGTCGGGACGGATCTTGCCCAGCGGCGAGCCGATGACGGTGATCTGCTTGTTCAGCAGGTAGGTCGGCTTGATCGGGTTGATCTTGCCGCCGGCGAAGCCAACGATCGCGATGCGCCCGCAGGGGCGGATGGCGCGCAGCGCCGCGTCGAAGACGTCGCCGCCGACCTGGTCCATCACCAGGTCCACGCCCTCGGGCACGATGTCTTGCACCTGAGCGCGGAGCGAATCGTGAAGATCCGGCGCGGAGAGGTCGACGGTCGCCTCGGCGCCGTTCTCGCGGGCCAGCGCGGCCTTCTCGGGCGAGGTCACGCCGGCGATGATGCGCAGCCCCAGCGCGCGCCCGTACTGCACCATGGCCAGCCCGACGCCGCCCGAGGCGCCGGTGACCAGCACCCACTCGCCGGGTTGCGCCTTGCAGTTCTCGACCATCGAGATGTGCGCGGTCAGGTAGACGAGGCCGAAGGCGGCGCCGTGCTCGAAGGGCATGTCGTCGGGCATCTTCCAGACGGAGCCCTCGGGGGCGGCGAGCTTCTCGGCGAAGGCGCCGTCCTTGACATAGGCCAGCACGCGGTCGCCGACGACCGCGCGCGTGACGCCCTCGCCGACCGCCGTGACGACGCCCGCGGCGTCGAATCCGGCGACGACGGGTGGCGTCGGCTTGTGCTGATAGCCGCCCTCGACCATCAGCACGTCGGGAAAGTTGATCGACATGGCGCGCGTCTCGATCAGCACCTGGCCCGGGCCGGGCGTGGGGTCCGGCCAGTCCTTCAGCGCGTGGCTGTCCCATGGGCCGTATTGCTCGATGACAAGGGCGCGCATCATGCCTCCAGATAGCTGCGGGTCAGCCAGCGGGCGATGACCGTCGGGCGGCCGCCCGTGGCGATCTCGTTGCCTTCGACCTCGACGGCGACGTCCCACTCGAAGCGGACCTCGCCGGGCTTCGGCTCGTCGAGCGCTGCCAGCGTGAAGCGCGCGCGGATGCGAGCGCCGGCCGGCACCGGCGAGACGAAGCGGACGCGGTCGAAGCCGTAGTTGACCGAGTGGCGCACGCCCGCGACGCGCGGCCGGGCGCCGGCGGCCAGATAGGTCAGCAGCGACAGCGAGAGAAACCCGTGCGCGATCGTGCCGCCCATCGGCGTCTGCGCGGCGCGCTCGGGGTCGACATGGATGAACTGGTGGTCGCCGCAGAGGTCGGCGAAGGCGTCGATGCGCTCCTGCGTGACGGGCAGCCAGTCGGAGACGCCGGTTTCCTGCCCGACCAGCGCGCGCAGCTCGGCCAGCGAGAGGTGGCGGTCGGGCGGGGCGTGCAGGGGCTCGTTCATGGCGGGCACACTAGCGACGGCCGGGCGCGGTGCAATCCCGGTTGTGATCGGGACGGGCGGGTGGGTCCGCCCCGGCCCCTGTCCGGCTCAGAAATGCACGCGGTGGTCCCTGGCGCGGGAGCGGTAGGTGTCGCCCGGCAACGTCACGCCCTTGCCGACCCCCAGCGAATTCTGCGCCTGCATCGTGCCTGGTGCGAAGTAATCCTGATGTTGTGGACTGAGGTCGCCCAGATAGCCCGTTACGGTGACGGCGTTGTAGCCGCGCGCCACCATGGCTGCCTTCAGCCGCTGCGCGAAGGGCTGCACGGCGACGCCGTTCTGCTGGGTCGCGAGTTCCGCGCCGCAGCAGAACAGCCGCAGGTCGACGATGCCCTTGGTCAGCCCTTCCTTCTCGAAGTGGCGCGCCAGCACCGGCGGGGTGTAGCTCTTCCAGTGCCCGCCCTGCACGGTGTAGCCCTGCAGCGAGCCGCCGAGCACGAACGCGCCGCGCTTGACGCCGATGATCAGCGCGCCGTGCTCTCCCGGCAGCATCCGGCCGTGCGCCAGCACGTATAGCTTGTCGCCCCCGCCGACATCCGACAGATGGCCGCCGAAGATGCGCCGGATCCCCTTGCCGATGCCCGTGTCGCCGGCGCCGATGATCGTGTACGGGGCCTTGCCCTTTGCGATGCGCCCCTGGTTCCACGCGGCCGCGAGGTGCGCCATCTCGCCCGTCATCACCGGGCAGTAGATGAACGTGGGCATGGCGGTCCCCTTCGCTGCCGGACATCGCACTCAGGATACATGACGCAGCCGCCCGGTCCACCCTCAGCGCCGCTTGATGCCGGCCGCACCGAGGTGCAGAGTGCCCGAAAATCGGGAGGAACGGTCATGCAGAACCGGGCGCGCGTCGCGATCGTCGGGACCGGGGCTATGGGCAGCGTCTACGCGGCGCTGATGGCCGATGCCGGGCACGACGTCTGGGCCGTCGACCAGTGGGCCGACCACGTCGCCGCCATGCGCGAGAAGGGCCTGCGCGTCGAGGGCTTCTCCGGCGACCGGACGGTGAAGGTGAACGCCACGACGGACGTCGCCGAGGTCGGCGAGGCCGACCTGGTCGTCATCGCCACCAAGCTGGACGGCGTGCAGGCGGCGGCCGAGGCGGTGAAGCCGATCCTCGAAGCCCGGACACGGCCGTGCTGTCGATCCAGAACGGCCTCGGCGGGCCGGACCGCGTGGCCGGGGTCCTGGGGCCGGAGCGCGTCGCCGTCGGCGTCGTCGGCGGCTTCGGCGCCTCGATGAAGGGGCCGGGGCACGCGCACCACAACGGCATGGAGTCCGTCCGCATCGGCGAATTCCAGGGCGGGCTGACCGAGCGCACCGAGCGGATCGCCGAGATCTGGCGCTCGTCCGGCTTCAAGGTGCTGACCGTCGACGACATCGAGAAGACCGTCTGGGAAAAGCTGATCGTCAACTGCGCCTATAACGGCCCCTGCGCGATCCTGGGCCTGACGATCGGCCAGGTGCTGGCCGACCCGGACGCCTCGTCGATCAGCGCCGGCTGTGCGCTGGAGGCCTGGGAGGTCGCGCAGGCCAAGGGCATCAAGGTCGAGATCGACGACCCGGTCGCCCATATCCGTGCCTTCGGCGCGAAGATGCCGGACTCGCGCCCCTCGATGGCGCAGGACCACGCCGCCCGCCGGCGCTGCGAGATCGACGCCATCAACGGCGCCATCCCGCGCGAGGCGGCCGAGTTCCGCCTGTCGGTGCCGACCAACACCTTCGTCACCCGCGTCATCCGGGCGCGGGAGAGCGGCTTCTGATGCTCGCCCACTGGGCCGCGCCTGCCATCATCCCCGCGCAGGCGGGATTTTCGGGAGGGCGGTGGGAGAGTCCCGCCTTCGCGGGAATGGCGCCGGCCTGGCGGCGGCGCGTGGGCGTCACCCCCGCGCGGGCAGGGGTCTCGCTCTGCCGTCCGCAGAGGTCCGCCCTCACCGGAACGACCTTCGGCTGCGGATGCGGCGCTATGACCGGACGGACCCTGTTCGAGAAGATCTGGGCTCAGCCACGTCGTCGCCGATATCGGCGACGGCTACGAGCTGCTGCATGTCGACCGCAACCTTCTGCACGACCTCTCCGGCGGCAAGGCGCTGGCCGAGATCGAGCGGCGCGGGCTGGCGGTGCGCACGCCGGCGCTGAACTTCGCCGTGCCGGACCACGCGGTCTCGTCGGCGCCGGGGCGGACGGCGGGGTCGACCGAGATCAGCGCCCGGCTGGCGCCGATGCTCAAGCGCGCGCCGAGGCCGCCGGCATCCGCCACTTCGACGTCAACGCGCCCGAGCAGGGCATCGTCCACGTCATCGGGCCCGAGCTTGGCCTGACGCTGCCGGGGCTGCTGATCACCTGCGGCGACAGCCACACCTCGACGCATGGCGCGCTCGGCGCCATCGCCTTCGGCGTCGGCTCGACCGAGGTCGCGCACGTGCTGGCGACGCAGACCGTGGTGCAGAAGCGGCCGCGCACCATGCGCGTCACCTTCGAGGGGCAGCGGGGCCCGGGCGTCGCGCCCAAGGACATGATCCTGCACCTGATCGGCACGATCGGCGCCGGCCGGCGGCGACGGCTACGCCGTCGAGTACGCCGGCCCGGCGATCCGCGCGCTGGACGTCGAGGGGCGGCTGACGATCTGCAACATGTCGATCGAATGCGGCGCCAAGATGGGCATGATCGCGCCCGACGACACGACCTACGAATATCTCGCGGGCCGGCCGTTCGCGCCCAAGGGGGCCGTCTGGGACGCGGCGATGGCGCACTGGCGCGGGCTGCCCTCGGACGAGGGCGCGGCCTTCGACCGCGAGGTCGCGATCGACATGACCGGCGTCGCGCCGCAGATCACCTGGGGCACCAGCCCCGAGCACGTCGCCGCCGTCACCGACCGCGTGCCGGACCCGGCCGACGCGCCGGATGCCGGTCGGCGCGAGGGCTGGGCCAAGGCGCTCGACTACATGGGGCTGACGCCGGGGACGCCGCTGGAGGAGGTCGACGGTCGACCACGTCTTCATCGGCTCCTGCACCAATGCGCGCCTGTCCGACCTCCGCGCCGCGGCGGCCGTGCTGGACGGGCGCAGGGTCGCCGAGGGCGTCACCGCCTGGTGCGTGCCGGGCAGCCAGTCGGTCAAGCGCGCGGCCGAGGCCGAGGGGCTGGACGCCCGCTTCCGCGCCGCCGGCTTCGAGTGGCGCGAGCCGGGCTGCTCGCAATGCGTGGCGGCGAACGGCGAGGTCGTGGCGCCGGGCAAGCGCGCGGTCTCGACGACCAACCGCAACTTCGTCGGCCGGCAGGGGCCGCGGGCGCGCACGCACCTGGCCTCGCCGGCAATGGCCGCCGCCGCGGCGGTGACGGGGCGGATCACCGATGTGCGGAGGCTGATGTCGTGAAACCGCTCACCACCGTATCCGGCCCCGCCGCGCCGCTGATGGCGGCGAATGTCGACACGGACGTCATTGTCCGGATCGAGCGGCTGTCGGATTTCGACCGCGACGCGCTGGAGCCCTATGCCTTCGAGGCGTGGCGGTATGACGATGACGGCCGCGAGCGGCCGGACTTCGTGCTGAACCGGCCGGAATGGCGCGGCGCGCCGGTGCTGCTGGCGGGGCCGAACTTCGGCTGCGGCTCGTCGCGCGAGGGGGCGGTCTGGGCGCTGAACGCCATCGGCGTGCGCGTCGTCATCGCGCCGAGCTTCGGCGGCATCTTCCGCAACAACTGCTATCAGAACGGCACGCTGCCGGTCGTGCTGCCGGCCGAGACCATCGAGGCGCTTCGCCGAGATCGCCCGCACGCAGCCCGACGCGCCCTTCACCGTCGACCTCGAGCGCCAGGTGGTGGTGCCGCCGAACGGCGCGCCGGTGCCCTTCGAGATCGACGCGCTGCGCCGGCGCGCGCTGATGAAGGGCGTCGACGACCTGGGTCTGACGGCTGACTATGCCCCGGCGGTCGGCGACTGGCAGCAGAAGGACCGGGCCGAGCGGCCCTGGGTCTGGCTGGAGGACGGACCATGAGCGACACCGAGTTGTCGATTTCGCGCCGCATCGACGCCCCGCGATCCGCCGTCTGGGCGGCCTGGGCCGACCCGCGGCGGCTGGAGGAATGGTTCTGCCCCAGGCCCTGGCGGGCCGAGGTCCGTGCCTTCGACCTGCGCCCCGGCGGCGCCTTCGGCACCGTCATGCACGGTCCCGATGGCGAGCGCATGGACGAGGGCGACGGCTGCTTCCTGGAGGTCGTGCCGGGCGAGCGGGTCGTCTTCACCAGCGCTCTCGGGGCCGGGCTGGCGGCCGCGGACGGGCAGCGGCCAGCGCTGCGACCTGCCGATGACGGCCATCATCACGATGAGCGATGACGCCGGCGGCACCCTCTATGCCGGCCGGGTGCTGCATGCGACCGCCGAGGACCGGCAGAAGCACGAGGAAATGGGCTTCGAGCCCGGCTGGGGCGCGGCGATCGCGCAACTGGAAGACTTGGCCCGCCGACTGGCGACACAACCGGCCTGATCGGGCCACAGGGGATAATCATGGACGATGTGAAGGCGCTGGTCTTCGACACCTTCGGCACGGTGGTCGACTGGCGCGGCTCGATCACGCGGCGGATCGAACGGGCGGCGAAGGCCAAGGGGGTGCGAGGTCGACGGCGACGCCTTCGCGCGGGCCTGGCGGGCCGGCTATCGGCCCGGGCTGCAGCGCGTCATCTCGGGCGAGCGGCCGTTCACGCCGATCGACGTGATCCATCGCGAGCGGCTGGACGAGATCCTGGGCGAATTCGGGATCGCCGGGCAGTTCGGCGAGGATGAGCGCGGCAGAGATGGTGCTGTGGTGGCACCAGCTCGACCCCTGGCCGGATTCCGTGCCGGGGCTCCGGCGGCTGGGACGGCGGTTCCTGATCGGGCCGCTGTCGAACGGCTCGACGGTGCTGCTGGCCTCGATGGCCAAGCGGGCGCGGCATCCCGTGGGACTTCATCATGTCCTCGTCGATCGTGCGCGCCTACAAGCGCGACCCGGCCGCCTACCTGAACTGCTGCGCGGCGCTGGGGCTGGAGACGCGCCAGGTGATGATGTGCGCGGCGCACAACGACGACCTCGAGGCGGCGCAGAGCCACGGCATGCGCACGGCCTATATCAACCGGCCCTACGAGTACGGGCCGGACCAGACCAAGGATTTCGAGGCGACCGGGACCTTCGACATCGTCACCGACGAGATCGGCGGCATCGCCGACGCGCTGGGCTGCTGACGCGGGCGAGCCTGGCGGCCGCGCGCCGGGGCGCGCGAAGAGAGCCCCCAGCCCGCGCATCCGCGCGCGCTGGGGCCCCGTTGGGCTCCGCATCTGGCGTGAGCGCGGGTGGAGAGGGTACGGAAGGGGTGCTGGGGAAGGCCGGACGCGGGCGTCCGGCCGGGCGCGAGCATCGGCGAGTCGGCGGGCGCGTCAAGGACGGGCCGGCTTCGCTGGTGCTTCGCATCCTTGACCCGCCCGCCGACTCGCCCGCCGTTGCGTGCAGACGATGACGGTGGGCGGCCCCCATCGTAGAGGGGGCAGGCGTCCTCAGCCGTGCATCCTGATTGCGATCTTCGCCAGCCGCTCGCCCTGGAAGCGGGCGCCGGCGAGGTCGTCCTCGTCGGGCCAGCGCGAGCCGTCGGAGCCGGTCGCCACCGTCATGCCATAGGGCGAGCCGCCGCGCAGCTTGTCGGTGCCGCTCTGGCCCGCATAGGCATAGCTGAGGGGCACGATCAGCATGCCGTGGTGCTGCAGGACGACCTGCGTCGTCAGCACCGTCGCTTCCTGGCCGCCGTGCTGGGTGCCCGTCGAGACCATCACGGTCGCGACCTTGTCGATCAGCGCGCCCTTCGCCCAGAGACCGCCGGTACGGTCGAGGAAATTCTTCATCTGCGCCGGCATGTTGCCGAAGCGCGTCGGCACGCCGAAGACGAACCCGTCATAATCCGCGAGCTCGGCCGCGTCGGTGATGACCGGCGCCTCCTGGTCGGTCTTGTAGCCCTGCCGTTTCGCCACCTCGTCGGGCACCAGCTCGGCCACGCGCCTGATCGTCACCTCGGCGCCCGCGGCGCGCGCGCCCTCTGCGGCGGCCTTGGCCATCGCCTCCATGTGGCCGAAGCTCGAATAATAGAGCACCAGAACCTTCGCCATCGAAACCTCCTCGGGGGTTGCCATCCCGCTGCACATAGCGTGCGCAACCCCGTGGTTCCGCCCGGCGGCGCGACAAAGCTCCGTTGCCGGCGGCGCAACGCAGGTGACGCCCGGCGCGGGGGCGTGCTAGGCAACCGGCCGGTCAGCGTCGCGACAGGAGAGGCAATGAAGCAGTACCGGATCGCCGCGATCCCCGGCGACGGGATCGGCACGGAAGTGATCGCCGCGGGGCTGGAGGTACTGGAGGCAGTCGCCGCGCGCGCGGGCTTCCGGCTGGAGGTCGGGCACTTCGACTGGGGCTCGGAGCGCTATCTCGCCACCGGCGCGATGATGCCGGCCGACGGGCTGGAGCAGCTGAAGTCCTATGACGCGATCTATTTCGGCTCGGCCGGCGATCCGCGGGTGCCGGACCATGTCTCGCTCTGGGGGCTGCGGCTGGCAATCTGCCAGCCCTTCGACCAGTACGCCAACGTGCGCCCGGCCCGCGTGCTGCCGGGCATCGAGAGCCCGCTCCGCAATGTCGGCCCCGGCGATCTCGACTGGGTGATCGTGCGCGAGAACTCCGAGGGCGAGTATGCCGGCGCCGGCGGGCGGGCCCACCAGGGCTTCGACCACGAGGTCGGGCATGGATGTCGCGGTCTTCACGCGCAAGGGCGTCGAGCGCATCCAGCGCTTCGCCTTCGAGCTGGCGCGCGGCCGCCCGCGCAAGCACCTGACGCTGGTCACGAAGTCGAACGCGCAGCGCCACGGCATGGTGATGTGGGACGACGTCTTCCGCGCCATCCGCGACGACTACCCGGACGTCGAGACGGACAAGGTGCTGGTCGACGCGATGACGACGCGCATGGTGCTGAAGCCGCAGGCCATCGACGTCGTGGTGGCGACCAACCTGCACGCCGACATCCTCAGCGACCTCGCGGCGGCGCTGACCGGCTCGCTGGGGCTGGCGCCGACGGGCAACCTGAACCCGGAGCGCGCATTCCCCAGCATGTTCGAGCCGATCCACGGGTCGGCCTTCGACATCATGGGGCAGGGCATCGCGAACCCGATCGGCAGCTTCTGGTCGGGCGCGATGATGCTGGAGCACCTGGGCGAACCCGCGGCGGCGCAGGCGCTGTTGACGGCCATCGAGCAGGTAACCGGTGCCGGCCGGGTTCGTCCGCGCGACCTCGGCGGCAGCGCGGGGACGCGCGAGGTAACGGACGCGGTGCTCGCCGCGGTCGAGGGGCGGAACACCTGAGGTCGGCGGGGCGGCCCGGGGCTGCCCGACCGGACCTGTACGGTCGCGGCGGCGCGATCGCGTTTCCGTGCGGGTCCGTGCCGGAACCCGCCGCGAGGAAAGGCGGTTCCTGAAGCGGTGGGGCGGTCGGGAGCGGGCGGCGTTCAGGAATCGAGGAACACGAATGCAGGTCGACCTGAGCGGAAAGCGGGTGCTCGTGACCGGCGGAAACTCCGGCCTGGGCGAGGCGATGTCACGCGCCTTCGCGGCCGAGGGAGCGCGCGTCGCGATCAACTACCTCGTCCGTCCCGAGGACACCGACCGGCTGGTCAAGGCGTTCGAGACGGCGGGCGGCGAGGCGCTGAGCCTGCTCGCCGACATCAGCGACCCGGAGGCCGTCGAGGCGATGTTCGCGGCGATGGACGAGCGCTGGGGCGGCATAGACATCCTCGTCAACAATGCCGGCATCGACGGGCGGCCGGCGCTCGGCTGGGAGGTCGAGATCGCGGACTGGATGAAGATCGTCGACGTCAACCTGAAGGGTGCGTTCCTCTGTGCCCGCCAGGCGCTGAAGCGCATGGTGCCGCAAAAGTCGGGTGTCGTCCTCAACACCAGCAGCGTGCATGAGATCATCGCCTGGACCGGCTACAGCGCCTACACCGCCAGCAAGGCCGGGCTGTCGATGATGGCGAAGTCGCTGGCGCAGGAGGCGGCGCCGCACGGCGTTCGCGTGCTCTGCATCGCGCCCGGCGCTATCCAGACCGCGATCAACCAGAACGTCCGGGAGGATCCGGAAGGCCATCGCGACCTGCTGAGCAAGATCCCGCTTGGCCGTGTCGGCACACCCGAGGACATCGCCGGGATGGCGATCGTGCTGGCCTCGGACATCGCTGGCTACATGACGGGCACCACGGTCTTCGTCGATGGCGGCATGACCGATTACCCCGAGTTCGCGCATGGCGGATGACACCCCCGGGTCCGGCGGCGCGTCCGGCCTTCGCATCGAGGATTACGGGCTGATCGGAAACATGCTGTCGGCGGCGCTGGTCGGCCGCGACGGGTCGATCGACTGGCTGTGCCTGCCGCGCTTCGATTCCCCCGCCTGCTTCGCCGCGCTGGTGGGGACACCGGACAACGGCCGCTGGCGCATCGCGCCGACGGGCGCCATCACCGCCAGCTCGCGGCGTTACCTGCCCTGCACGGCGGTGCTGGAGACACGCTTCGAGACGGCAACCGGCGCCGCCACGGTCACGGACTTCATGCCGCTCTCGGAGAACGAGGAAAACGTCGACATCGTCCGCATCGTCAGGGGCGAGGAGGGCAGCGTCGAGATGTCCATGGACCTGGCGCTGCGCTTCGGGCACGGCCAGGCGATCCCCTGGGTCCGCCACCGCGACTATGGCCTCAGCGCGCTGGCCGGCCCCGACGCAGTCGAACTCCACACCAGCCTGCCGCTCGAGGGCAAGGGCATGACGACCGTCTCGACCTTCACCGTGCGCCAGGGCGAGAGCGTGCCGATGACGCTGTCCTACCACCCGTCGAACAAGCCGCCGCACTTCGTCCCGGACCGCCGCGAGAGCCTAGAGCGCACCGTCGTCTGGTGGCAGGAATGGGTCAAGCGCGGCAATTACGAGGGGTTGCCGGACATCTGGCGCGAACACGTGATGCGCTCGCTGATCACGCTGAAGCTGCTGACGTTCAAGCCGACCGGCGGCATCGTCGCGGCGCCGACGACCTCTCTGCCCGAGGCGATCGGGGGCGCGCGGAACTGGGACTACCGCTACTGCTGGATCAGGGATTCGGCGCTGACGCTCTATGCGCTCCTGAACGCCGGCTATCGCGAGGAGGCGGAGGCGTGGCGCCAGTGGTTGCTGCGTGCCGTCGCCGGCCATCCCGGGCAGCTTCAGATCATGTACGGCATCAGCGGCGAGCGCTGGCTGCCGGAATCCGAGGTGCCCTGGCTCGCCGGCTACGAGGGCAGCCCGCCGGTGCGGATCGGCAACGCCGCCGCCGACCAGGTGCAGCTCGACGTCTTCGGCGAGCTGATCGACACGCTGCACGCCGCGCGCGAGGCCGAGCTGCAGCCGCAGGCCGAGGCGTGGCGGCTGCAGAAGGTGCTCCTCAACCGTCTCGAGGGCGCGTGGCAGGGGCTCGGCCGCGGCATCTGGGAGGTGCGCGGCCCCGAGCGCGCCTTCACCCATTCGCGCGTGATGTGCTGGGTCGCCTTCGACCGGGCCGTCACCACTGTCGAGCGCCACGACCTCGACGGGCCGGTCGAGCGCTGGCGCGAGATCCGCGCCGCGATCCACGACGACGTCTGCACGAACGGCTTCGACCGCGAGAAGAACAGCTTCGTGCAGTACTACGGGGGGACGACGCTGGACGCATCGCTGCTGCTGATGCCGCAGGTCGGCTTTCTGCCGACTGACGACCCGCGCGTCGTCGGCACGGTCGAGGCGATCGAGCGCGAGCTGCTGCGCGACGGCTTCGTCATGCGCTATTCGCCCGAGAGCACCGATGACGGCGTCGGCGGCGACGAGGGCGCGTTCCTCGCCTGCAGCTTCTGGCTGGTCGATGCCTATGTGCTGATCGGCCGGATGGAGGATGCGCGGGCGCTGTTCGAGCGGCTGCTCGGCATCTGCAACCAGCTGGGCCTGCTGGCCGAGGAATACGATCCCGCCGGGCGGCGCTTCGTCGGCAATTTCCCGCAGGCGTTCTCGCATATCGGCCTGATCAACACCGCGCATAACCTCGCGAGGGCCGCGGGCCCGGCGCGGCAGCGGGCGGACAAGGTGGCGCCGACCGGCGGCCCCGACCGGGGGTAACGGGTGCGCGCCGGGGCGGGCGGGGTCGGAGGCAATCGGCAGGGCCGGTCCGGGGGTGGCATCAGCCGCGACGTCCCCGGGCCTGCGCGTCGGGGCCGGCGGCGCGCTGTCTGGCCATGACTCGGCGCACCCGCCTCGGTCCGCGCCCGCCTCGGTCCGCGCCCGCCTCAGTCCGCGTTGTCCGCCTGCATCAGCCCGAGCGCCGCCTCGCCGGCCAGGCGGACGTGGCGCTGGCCCAGCTCGCGGGCGCGTGGGCCGTCGCCGGAGATGAGCGCGTCCATCAGCTCGGTCAGCTCGGCGATGCTCCGCTCGATGCGGCCGGGGGCGCGCATCGACGTGGCGCGCAGCAGCGTGATGCGCGAGTTCAGCAGGCGCAGGCAGTTGCCCAGCGCCTCGTTGCCCGTGCCCTCGCAGAGGCAGGCGTAAAAGCGGTTCTTGGCGCGCAGCGGCGCCTGCGCGTCGGTGCCGCGGACGGCGGCCTTGAGCTCCTCGAAGGCGTCGGCGAGCGCCCGGCGCTGCGCCTCGCCGGCGTTCTCGGCGAACAACCGGCAGGCCAGCCCCTCAAGCTCGCCGCGGACCTGGTAGACGCCCTCGGCCTGCTCGCGCGTCAGGCGCGCAACGAACGGGCCTCGGTTCGGCTCGACGACCACAAGCCCCTCGGATTCGAGCTGGCGGAGCGCCTCGCGGACCAGCGTTCGGCTGACGCCGGTCAGCTCGCAGAGCTCGCGCTCGGGCAGCCGGTCGCCGGCCCTGAAGCGGCCGAGGGCGATGGCGTTGCGGATACTCTCGGTGACGCTCTGGCGCAGCGGCGCCGCCACCTTCTCGACGCGGAAGATAGCGTCAGGATCGCTCATGGCGTCCTCCTCACGCCGCCAGCCAGCCGCCGTCGACCGGCAGGACGGTGCCCGAGATGTCGTCGCCGGCCGGGCTGCAGAGGAAGGCGAGCAGCGCGCCGATGCTCTCCATGCGGACGAAGCGGCCCATCGGGTTGCGGGCGGCGGCGTATTCCGTCGCCACCTCGTCGGGCGCCCGGCCGCTGTCGCGGGCGATGCCGGCGATACGGTCCTCGATCGCCGGCGTCAGCACGGTGCCGGGGCAGATGGCGTTGCAGGTGACGCCGGTCTTCGCCGCCTCGATGGCGACCGCGCGGGTCATGCCGATCAGCGCCGTCTTGGTCGTGACGTAGTCGATGCGGTTCTCGGCCCCGCGCGAGCCGTAATAGGACGACAGGTTGACGATCCGCCCCCAGCCCTTGCGCTTCATCCCCGGCAGGGCGAGGCGGATGGCGTGGAAGGCGGCGGTCAGGTTGACATTGATCGACTGGTCCCAGGCGGCCGGGTCGAACGCCTCGATCGGCGCGAAGTGGCGGACGACGGCCGAGTTGACGAGGATGTCGACGCCGCCGAAGCGGTCCTCGGCGCCGCGGATCATGCGCTCGATCTCTGCCGGCTGGCGCAGGTCGGCAGGGTCGAAAGCGGCCTCGACGCCGTGCGCGGAGGCCAGCCGCCTGGCGGCGGCCTCGCCCTCGCCGGGCTGGCAGAGGCCGTTCAGCACGACATTGGCGCCGGATTTCGCCAGCCCCTCGGCCATCGCATAGCCGAGGCCGGCGACCGAGCCGGTGACGAGTGCGCAGCGTTCGGTCATTCGTCTTCCCCTCAGCCGGCGCGGGCGAGGCGCATGACCTCGCCGGCATCGTCTGTGCGGTCGAGCGCCCAGACCGCGTCGATCAGTGGCCGGGCGCCGGCAAAGCCGACGCGCGCCGCCAGCGTCTCGAGCTTGGCCTCGAGCTCGGCATCCGTCAGCGGCCGGCCGCGCGAGCCGCGCGCGGCGTCGACCGTGCGGCGCAGTTCGCGCCCGTCGCGGGTGCGCACGAGCATGTCGACCGAGGCGACGTCGCGGCGCTCCTGGTCCTCGAAGGCGATCTCGGGCCGGCCGGCGCGCAGCGTCTCGGCCACCGCCGCATCGCCGAACTCGTCCAGACCGGCGCGGCCGCGCAGCAGCACGATGGCAACGGCGTGCTGGGCGCTGACCTGCGACTGGCGGCCCGTGCGAACGTCGGCGCGGTCGGTGCGCGCTTGCAGCAGCGGATGGCCGGTCAGCGTGATCCCGGCGACGTCCTCCAGCCGCAGCCCCTCGGCCTCACGCAGGTCCAGGCAGGCGTCCAGCACGGGGTTCAGCACGACGCCGACCGGGTAGGGCTTGTAGGTGTTCTTGGCGATCTCCCACTCGGCGCCAAGGCCTTCGGTCAGGGCCGCGATGTCCGGCGCGTCGGCGTGGACCCGCAGCCAGCCGCGCGCGCCGGTCAGCGGCGCGTCCGGCCCGGTGAAACCGCGCGCCGCCAGCAGCGCCGAGATGAGGCCGTTCCGTGCCGCGTTGCCGACGCTGACGCTCTTGGCCATCGTGCCCAGCGCCTCGACGAGGCCGGCGGTCTGGACCGCCGCCGTGCCGAGCGCGTGCAGCATCCGCCCGGCGTCCAGCCGCAGCAGCGCGCCGACGCCCGCGGCCGCGCCGAAGATGCCGCAGGTCGAGGTGACGTGCCAGCCGCGCGCATAGTGCCAGGGCGTCAGCGCGTTGCCCATCCGGCACTCGACCTCGCCGCCGATGACGAAGGCGCGGAGCAAGTCGGTGCCGGGGCAGGGCGCCGCCTCGGCTTGGGCGAAAAGCGCCCCCAGCAGGATCGAGGCGGGGTGGATGATCGTCGCCTCGTGCGTGTCGTCGAAGTCGAAGATGTTGGCGGCCATCGCGTTGACGAAGGCGGCGAGCGCCGCGTCGGTTCGCTCGGGACGCCCCACCAGGCTGCACGCCGCCGCGCCCGAGAACGGCAGCATGGTCGCGAGCGCGATCTCGACGGCGGGCTCGCGGCTGCCGGCCAGCGCAGTGGCGAAGACGTTCAGCAGCGAGCGCTTCGCCTCGTGCAGCACCGCGTCGGGAATGTCGGCGGCGGCAAGGCCGGCGGCAAAGCCGGCAAGCCGTTGCTCGGGGTTGGCGTCGTCCACTCTCAGATCCCCGGCGTCGCGCCGCCGTCGACAATGACGGTGGTGCCGTGCATGTAGGCGGCGGCGTCCGAGCACATGAAGGCAACGGTCGCGGCGATGTCGATCGGCTCGCCGAAGCGGCGGATGCCGAGCTGCCCGGCGCATCGCCTCGCGCGCCTCGTCAAGGCCGGTTCCGTGCGCCTTGGCGTGCGCCTCGATGCGCTGGTGCAGCCGGTCGGTGACGATGTGGCCGGGGCAGAGCGCGTTGACGCGCATGTTGCCGGTCGCGCGCTTGGACAGCGCCTTGGTGAAGTTCAGGAGCGCCGCGTTGACCGGCCCGCCGATGGTGAAGGCGGGTTCGGGCGTCTGCGCGCCGACGCCCGAGATGTTGACGATGACGCCCTGCGCCCGCTCCAGATGCGGCCATGCGGCCCGGCAGAAGCGCACGGTGGCATGGTATTTCAGCGCGAACCCGGCCAGGTGGTCCTCGTCCGGCAGGTCCAGGAAGTCGCCGCGCTTCGTCGCCCCGGCATTGTTGACCAGGATGTCGATCCCGCCAAAGCGCTCCACGGCGGCCTCGACGACGCGGGCGGGCTGCTCCGGCTCGCTGAGGTCGCCGGCGACGGCCAGCGCGTCGGGGGCGCCGGCCTTGCGCGCCTCGTCGGCGACGCGCTCCAGCAACGCGGCGTCGCGGGCGGCCAGCACGACGGCGCAGCCCTCGCCGGCCAGTTCCAGCGCGATCGCGCGGCCCAGGCCGCGGCTGGCGCCGGTGACGATCGCGGTCCGGTGCGATCCTTCCGCCGGATTGTTCATCGGCCCCCTCCCTCTGCCTGTCTCGACGAAAATGTCGGACAATGTTCTCGAATGATTGACTTAGGCTCATCCCTCCATAGGATGCCTCTGCAACCGACGCAAGCCGAGGGGCGTGCACCCCGGAGCACCAGGCGCGGCGCAGCGGGGAGAGACGCGGGATGAACAGGGCCGACCTGATCGGCGGCGTCGGGATCACCCTTGTCGGGCTGCTGCTGATCTTCGTGATCATCCCGGAGAACACGGCCAGCGGCATGTATTACGGCCTGCCGCCGACCTTCTTTCCCATCGTCATGGCGACCGGGCTGACCGCCAGTGCCGTCGGCCTGGTGCTGCAGTCGCTGCGAAAGCGGGCGCGGGGGCGGGCCACGGGCGACAAGGGGCCGCCGGCGCCGGTGACGGGATGGAACGTGCTGATGTTCCTGCTGGCCGCGGCCATCGCCATCGCCGGCGTCATTGCCATCGACCATCTCGGCATCCTCTGGGGCGGCCCGGCGCTGATCGCGGCCTTCATGCTGTTCATGGGCGAGCGCAACCCGCTGCGGCTGGTCCTGACGGCGACGATCCCGGTGGCGGCGGTCTACCTGCTGGCGCGCTACGTCCTGTTCGCGCCGCTGCCGTAATGATCCCGGACAACCTCCTGATCGCGGCCGGCGAGATCTTCACGCCGATCACAATAACCTACATCGTGGTGGGCGTGCTGATCGGCTATGTCGTCGGCGCGCTGCCGGGCATGAACCGCACGACCGCGATCGCGCTGGCGATCCCGTTCACCTTCTCGATGCCGCCGGCGGTCGCGCTGTCGTTCCTGATCGGCATCAACAAGGGGGGCGCCGCGGGCGCCGCCGTCTCGGCCATCCTGCTGAACGTGCCGGGAGAGCCCTCGGCCGTCGTCACCACCTATGACGGCTATCCGATGACCAGGCAGGGCAAGGCGCAGAAGGCGCTGAAGATCGCCCTGATCGCCTCGGTGATCGGCGACGTGCTGGCGACCTTCGTGCTGATCCTGCTGGCCCGCCCGATCGCGCGCTTCGCCATCGGGCTGGGGCCGATCGAGCTGGCCTCGATCCTGATCTTCTCGATCACCTTCATCGCCGCCGTCTCGGGCAACTCGTTCTTCAAGGCGCTGATCGCCGGGTTCTTCGGCCTGCTGCTGTCGGCGCCGGGGCTGGACAGCGAGACGGCGATGCCGCGGCTGACCTTCGGCTTCCTGGAACTCTACGACGGCATCCCGCTGCTGGCGGTCGCCATCGGCACGCTGGCCTTCTCGGAGATCCTGGTCCAGATGGACGAGGGCTGGCGCGGCGACCACCGCTATCCGCCGCCGGCCAACGAGGCAGGCAGCGCGGCGGATTCGGCCCTGTCGCTGCGCGAGCTGGGGAAGGTCACGCCGGCGATCCTGAAGGGCTCGCTGGTCGGCACGGTCATCGGCATCCTGCCGGGGCTGGGCGCGACGCTGGCATCGTTCCTGGCCTATACGTGGGTGCGCAACAGCTCGAAGACGCCCGAGAAGTTCGGGACCGGCATGCCGGAAGGCGTCGCCGCCTCGGAATTGGCCGACAACGCCACGGTGCCGGCAGCCCTGATCCCGGTCTTCGCCATCGGCGTACCGGGCAGCCTGTCGACGGCGCTGCTGATGGGCGCCTTCATGATGCACGGGCTGACACCGGGGCCGTTCCTGTTCAAGGAGAGCGGCGACGTCGTCTTCACGATCTACCTGGGCATGATATTCGCCTCGGTCGCGCTTATCGGCGTCGGCATGTTCGGCCAGCGCATCTTCAGCGCGGCGATCCGCATCCGCCAGACCGTCATCTTCTCGATCATCATCTTCCTGTGCGTCGCCGGCGCCTACATGGAAGGCGGCGGCATGTTCGGCGTCTACCTGATGCTGATCTTCGGCTTCATCGGCTACTTCATGAAGAAGTTCGACTACTCGTTCGTGACCTTCGTCGTCGGCTACGTGCTGGGGCCGATGGCCGAGCTGACGATCCGCCAGGCGATGATCATCTCGGACGGCAGCCCGAAGGCGCTGATCAGCCACCCCATCGCCGTCCTGTTCCTGGTCCTGACCGTGCTGTCGATCTGGCGCTTCGCCATCGGCGGGGCGCGCTCGGCGCATGCCGGGGGGCCGGACGCACTCGAGAAGACCAAGAAGACCTGACCAGCAAGGAGAACGACATGACCGAGACCACATTCACCCGGCGCGCCGTCGCGGCGCTGATCGCCGCCGTCGGCGTGGCCGCCGTTGCGGCGCCGGCGCTGGCCGACGACTGGCCGGCCAAGCCGATCACGATCGTCGTCGCCTACCCGGCCGGCGGCGGCACCGACACGACGGTTCGCGCCATGACCCAGATCATGAGCGAGAAGCTGGGCCAGCCGATCCTGGTGCAGAACGTCGGCGGCGCGGGCGGCGGGGTCGCGGCGGCGCAGGTCGCCAAGGCCGACCCGGACGGCTACACGCTGCTGGCCACGAACTCGACCTCGGTGACGCTGGCGCCGATGATCCAGCAGGCGCCCTACGACATGGACAGCTTCGTGCCGGTGGCGCTGCTGGGCGAGTTCCAGAACGCCTATTTCACCGGCCCGAACGCCCCCTACAACACCCTCGACGAGCTGGTCGCCTTCGCCAAGAAGGAGGGCCGGCCGATCAAGGGCGCCAGCCAGCTGGCGCTGGACCGGCTGGTGATGCAGTACATCGCCAAGCAGCGCGGCGTCGAATACGTGCCCGTGCCAGTGCAGGGCGGCAGCGGCTCGGTGCAGGCGGTGATGTCGGGCGATGTCGACGTCGCCTTCTCGGGCGGCTCGTGGGCGCCGATCGTCGCGGCGGGTGACGCCAAGGCGCTGTTCGCCGCCTCGTACAACCGGCTGAAGATGGCGCCCGACCTGGTGACGATGAAGGACCTGGGCTTCGACTTCGGCACCACGGCCTTCATCCCGCTCTACGCCCCGGCTGGCACGCCGAAGGAGATCGTCGACAAGATCGCCGACGCGGCCAAGGCGGGCGTCGAGGGCGACATGGCGCAGAACGTCGGCCAGAAGCGGTTCATGGACATGACCTTCCGCGGCCCCGAGGAGGCGGCAAAGGTGCTGAACGACGAGCACGAGACCTACAAGAAGCTGGTCGAGAGCGTCGGCACGGGGAACTGACCGGCCGCCGCCATGCTCCGGCCTGCCCGGGGCGGGTGGCGCCAGGAAATCGCCCGGCGGTGCCGGGCGATTTCGAGAATTGATTTCCGATGGCTTGCGCCCGGTTTCACCGTGAAACCGGCGTGCCGGACGGCGGTCTCCCCTCGGGTCTTTTCTGTCCCTGTCCGCCGACGGCCGCCGGCCGGGATTGACAAGCGGCGGCCCGCTGGCGATGCGTGGCGACGAGCAGCGGCGGCCGGCGAATGACACCCGAGAGCGAAACCGAACCCGGCACTGACCGCCGCGGCGCCCTGGCGGGCGTGCGGATCATCGATTTCACGCAGGTCCTGTCCGGCCCGTTCTGCACGCAGGTGCTGGCGGACCTCGGTGCCGACGTGATCAAGATCGAGAGCCCGCAGGGCGATGTCGCGCGCACCATGCCGCCGAACTTCGTCGCCGACTCGAGCGTCTATTACCTGTCGATCAACCGCAACAAGCGCTCGGTCGTGCTGGACCTGAAGCAGCCCGAGGGGCTGCGGCTGGCGCGCGAGCTGGTCGCCGCCAGCGACGTCGTCATCGAGAACTTCCGCCCCGGCGTGCTGGCGCGGCTGGGCATCCCGGCCGACGAGGCGCGGCGCGAGAACCCGAGGCTGATCTGGTGCTCGGTCAGCGGCTTTGGCCAGGACGGCCCCTATCGCGACCGGCAGGCCTATGACCTGATCGTGCAGGCGCTGTCCGGCGGCATGAGCCTGACCGGCGAGCCCGACGGCAAGAACGTCCGCGCCGGCATCCCGATCGCCGACCTCGCCGCCGGGCTCTACGCCGCCATCGGCATCCTGGCGGCGCTGCACCGGGTGCGCGAGACCGGGCGCGGCGAGACCATCGACGTCTCGATGCTGGACTGCCAGGCGGCGATGCTGTGCTACCAGGCGGCGAACTACCTGCATTCGGGCAAGGTGCCCGGCCGGCAGGGCAGGGGGCACGATTCGGTCGCCTCCTACGGCACCTACGCGGCGGGCGACGGCATCGAGGTTGTCGTCGCGGCAATGACCCAGGGCATGTGGGTCAGGCTCTGCCGCGTCGTCGGCCGCCCGGACCTGCCCGAGGATGACCGCTTCAGCACCCCGGCGGCGCGGCACGCCAACAAGGAGGCCGTGCGCGCGGCGCTGGAGGTCGGCGTTCCTGGCCCGCCCCGCCGAGGAATGGGTCGCGGCTCTGGAAGCGCGAGGGCGTGCCCTCGGGCACCGTCAACACCATCGACCGCGTCGCCGCCGATCCGCAGATCCGCCATCGCGGCATGGTGGTCGAATTGAACGCCAATGACGGCCGGCGGGTCCGCGTCATGGGCGACCCGCTGTTCATGCAGGAGTCGCGGCGCGCGCGCAGCAGCTATCCGCCCGCTGCCGGAGAGCACTCCGCCGAGGTGTTGCGCGAGGTTCTCGGGCTGACGGCGGACGAGATCGAGCGGCTGACCGGCGCGGGCGCGGTCGGCACGCGCACGGGCTGACGGCAGAAGGGAAAGACGGGGCGCCGCCCCGCCGCCCCGACCCGTTGCTTTCGGCCGGCGCCCGCTGGGGATGCCCGAACGGGGTGGCGCGACGCCGCGCCGGTCAGATCTCCAGCGCCGGGGTGGCGCCCGCTCCCTCCAGCTCCCAGACCGCCGACCAGCGGCCGTCGGTCCGGTCGAGCACCAGGAAGTTGCGGTCGGTCGTGTAGACGTGCGGCCTGCCAGGCAGCGGGTGCATGGCGATCGGGTTGGACTTCAGCGGCGCCTCGCCGAGCTGCGCCAGCGCGCCCAGCGTTCGCGCATAGAGCTTCGGCGGCGGCGTGTTGGTGATGCCCGAGGCGATCAGCTGGTGCAGCTCTCCGTTCGACGTCTGCATCGTGGCGCGCGTGGCGAGGTGGATCTCGCCGGAGAGCACGGTGACGGTGACCCCCGGACGCTCGTGGACGCCGACGAGCTCACGCAGGAAGCGGCGCCATTCCTGGCGGTGGCGGCGGCTCTGCCACTGGTCCTTGAGGTCGGATTCGTAGGCCTGCGCGCCGGGTGTCACCATCATCAGCCGCTCGAGGATCGAGAGCCGCGGCCCCAGCGCCGGGACGCTGGAGAGCAGAAGCACCTTGCCGTCCTTGATCGGGGACAGCGCGGCCTGCAGCGCCTCCCAGCCGCGCGCGCCGATCACGCGCCGCGGCCGCCGCTCGGAGCGCAGGTCGGGCGCGACGACGTGCAGACCGGGCAGCGTCACCGCCCAGGTGAGGCTGTCGCCGGTCTGGTCGAGGCACGCCTCGGGCAGCTCGCCGGGCGGCGTGCATTGCTGGAACAGCAGGAAGAACTCGCGCGCGGCCGTGAAGAGGGTCCGGCCGACCGCGGAGTCGAGCGCCGCCTCGTCCAGCGAGCCCCAGCCGTTGCAGATGTCGTGGTCGTCCCACATCGCCAGCGAGGGCACGCGGGCGGCCAGCCAGGCGATCTCGGTCTGCGAGAACTCGAAGAGGTATCGCTTGAAGAACGCGGCGCGGAGCGCCTCGCGGAGCTCGGCGGTGCAGGCATCGCTGAGGCCACGCTCGATGTCGTCGGGCCAGCCCTTCGATGCGGGATGGGCGTTCACCGCCTCGTCGGCATAGATCTGGTCGCCGCCGTGCAGCAGCAGGTTCAGCGGCGCCGCGGCGTGGCGGTCGGCGAGCCGTCGCCACATGCAGTTGCGCTGCTCGGGCGGGCGGTCGAGGTCGCCCTCCTCCATGCCGTCGCACGAGACGTAGGCGATGCTGAGGTCGCCCTCGCAGGCGGCGTTGACCGCGTAGCGCTCACCCTCGAGCTCGTACCAGGCGTCGGCCCGCGTCGGCAGCTCGAAGCGGTAGCGCCAGGCGATGCTGCCGCAGATTCCGGCCAGGCGCTCGGGCGAGGCGGTGGCGTTCTCGGTGGTAAGCTCGCCGGGCGTCTCGGCGTCGGGCCGCACGAAAAGCACCGAAAGCCGCAAGCGGCCCGGGGAATGGCCTCGGAAATAAAGGATTGGACCCAGCCGCCCAGCGGTGGCTTCGGTGTCTGACATGCCCGCCTCGGCCTTGCTTCGCCGGGTGCTTCAACCCCGGGCGGCGGGATTCGATCCGTCAGGCGGATGGAAAGTGCGGGTGCGGAAGCCGGGCGCGAGCGGCGCGCCCCGGTCATCCGCGGGCGGCCTATCCCAGGCTGACGCTGGCGGCGCTTTCCGGAAGCTCCTCGCCGAAGCACTTCTGGTAAAGCTCGGCCACCGTCTCGCGCTCCAGCTCGTCGCACTTGTTGAGGAAGGTCAGGCGGAAGGCGAAGCCATAGTCGTTGCCGAAGATCGCCGCGTTCTGCGCCCAGGTGATCACCGTGCGGGGCGACATGACGGTCGAGATGTCGCCGTTCATGAAGGCGTTGCGACTGAGCTCGGCCACCGTGACCATCTGCTTGATGATCTTCTCGCGGCCGTTGCGGTACTCGGGGCACTTGGCCAGCACGATCTCGGTCTCGGCGGCGTGCGGCAGGTAGTTCAGCGTGGTGACGATCGACCAGCGGTCCATCTGGCCCTGGTTGATCTGCTGCGTGCCGTGGTAGAGGCCCGTCGTGTCGCCGAGGCCGACCGTGTTCGCGGTGGCGAACAGGCGGAAGGACGGGTGCGGGTGGATCACCTGGTTCTGGTCGAGCAGCGTCAGCTTGCCGTCGACCTCGAGCACGCGCTGAATGACGAACATGACGTCCGGCCGGCCGGCGTCGTACTCGTCGAAGACGATGGCGGTCGGCGTGCGCAGCGCCCAGGGCAGGATGCCCTCCTGGAACTCGGTAACCTGCACGCCGTCCTTCAGCTTGATGGCGTCCTTGCCGATCAGGTCGATGCGGCTGATGTGGCTGTCGAGGTTGACGCGCACGCACTGCCAGTTGAGGCGGGCGGCGACCTGCTCGATATGCGTCGACTTTCCGGTGCCGTGATAGCCTTGGATCATCACGCGGCGGTTGTGGGCGAAGCCGGCGAGGATGGCGAGCGTGGTGTCGCGGTCGAAGCGGTAGGCGTTGTCGAGCGTCGGCACGCGGTCCGAGGGCTCGGCAAAGCCCTTGACCGTCATGTCGCTGTCGATCCCGAACGCATCGCGCACGGAGACGTCCACCGTCGGCCGCTCTGTCGTGCTCATCTTTCCGCCGTCTGCCATGTCTCGAAACCTCGGTCTGCCCGCCGCGTGCTGTTGGAACATAGTGGGGGGATTTGCAAGCCCAAGGCGGCGGGAGGGGGGCGGAGTGTCACGTGGGTGATGGGGGGGGACGCGGGGCGGAGTAGGGACGTGTGCGGGCCTGCTCACGCGTGAGCACTTTGCCATGTCATTGAAGATCTCGGTTTCCGTTTTGGCATTCATCGGATTTTAACCGGGGTTACTGTGGTTCGCGGCCGGGTGGCGCGTGCGGGTGCGCGAAGCCGCGTCCGGCCCGACTGGCCGGCTTCCTCGTGGACGCCGTCCGGCCGGTGCGCGGGAAGACGCATGGCGCCTGCCCGCCCGGGTGCTATGATGATCGGCGCGGCTGCCGATGGAGGCGCATGTGGTCAAGGGTCGAACAGCTGTTCTGGTCCTGATCGCCCTCACAGTCGCCGCTCCGGCGGCGTTTGCGGACGACCAGACCAAGACGGTTTTTGTCACGCACTCCGCGCATTCCGGGAATTTCGGCGGGATCGCGGAAGCGGACAGGATCTGTCAGGAGGAAGCGGACGGCGCTTCGTCGATCGTTCCGCACGCCACTTACCTGGCTTGGCTTTCCGATGCCATGGAAAGCCCCGACACGCGCTTCGCCAAGGCGACCGTTCCGTATGTCTTGCCCGATGGCGACGATGATCGCGAAGAATTATTCGGATCTTACGGACGGATCGCTCGTCCATCAGATCGACATGGAGCCCAGCGGAGTATCTGTCGGAACCCAGTACACATGGACAGGAACGAAGTCGGACGGCACGTCAGCCGGCGATTGGCTCTCCTGCGACGGTTGGAAAGCCGACCCGCTCGTGAACTTCAACGGGATGGGCGGGAGGACGGAGCGCAAGGACAGCATCTGGTCGAGCCGCATCGCCCGCGTCGGTTGCGCGCGCCTGCACAGGCTCTGGTGTTTCCAGCAGTAGGGGCGTTCAGGGGCGGGGAGTGACGCAGGCCGGCACGCCATCTCAGAAATCTACCGCAATGCCCTTCCTCTCCCAGTCGCCGTAGCGCACGGGCTCCAGGCCATCCTTGCGGCCGCCGTGCTCGGGGGGCAGGGCGAGGGGCTTTGCGCAGGCGGCGGCGTTCCTCGGCCTCGGCCAGGGCGCGTAGCGCTGCCGGGGGGAGACCTTCAACCTGTTTGTCGTCCGACATATATCCTCCGCGGGCCCGTGCATCCTGAGATATCGCACGGGGTTTCTACCGCAAGGCAGGGAAAGATGAACATCGTCAAGACCGGGATGCTGCTGGCCGCGATGACGGCGCTGTTCCTGGGCGTCGGCTACCTGATCGGCGGCACGGGGGGCATGCTGATCGCGCTAGTTTTCGCGGTCGGCACGAACGCCTACGCCTGGTGGAACTCGGACAAGCTGGCGCTGCGGATGCACAAGGCGCGCCCGGTGACGCGGGCCAGCGCGCCCGAGCTGGTCGGGCTGGTCGAGGAGCTGGCGCGGCGTGCCGAGATCCCGGTGCCGGCGGTCTATGTCATCGACAGCGAGCAGCCGAACGCCTTCGCCACCGGGCGCAGCCCCGACAAGGCGGCGGTGGCGGCGACGACGGGCATCATCCGGATGCTGAGCCGCGACGAACTGGCCGGCGTGCTGGCGCACGAGCTGGGGCACGTGAAGAACCGCGACACGCTGATCATGACGGTGGCGGCGACGGTCGCGGGCGCGATCTCGATGCTGGCGCAGTTCGGGTTCTTCTTCGGCGGCATGGGCGGGCGCGACCGGAACGGGTTCGGGATCATCGGGGTGCTGCTGTCGGTCATCCTGGCGCCTCTGGCGGCGATGCTGATCCAGATGATGATCAGCCGGACGCGCGAGTACTCGGCCGACCGATTCGGCGGCGAGATCTCGGGCAACCCGCTGGCGCTGGCCTCGGCGTTGAACAAGATTTCCGGCGCGGCGCACCGGATCGAGATGCCCTCGGCCGAGCGCAACCCGGCCTCGGCGCACCTCTTCATCGTCAACCCGCTGTCGGGGGCGCGGATGGACAACCTGTTCTCGACCCACCCGAGCACCGAGAACCGCATCGCGGCGCTGCGCCAGCTTGCCACCGAGATGGGCCGGACGGCGCGGCCCGGCGGTGACGCGGGCGAGGGGCCGGCGGCGCGGGCGGCGGCTGGGCGCGGCCTCCGACGACGGGGCGGACCCGCTCGTGATGGCGCGTCCCGGGGGGGCGGTGCGCGGCCGGGGTCGCCCGGCCGATGTTGCGGGGCTGCCGGCGAGGCGGGCCGCGCTGCGACTGCTGGACGGGGTTTTCCAGGGAGCGATGCTGGAGGAGGCCCCGGTCGGCTCGGGCGGCGGCAGCGGTGCCGAGCGGGCCGAGGCGCGCGGGCTGGCCGAGCTGACTCTGCGCCGTCTGGGGCAGGTCGACGACGCGCTGGGGCGCTTTGTCGAGCGGGTGCCGGCCGGGACGGGGCGGCAGATCCTGCGGCTGATGGCGGCAGAGCTGCTGTTCGCCGGGACGCCGCCGCACGCGGCGGTCGACCTGGGCGTGCGGCTGGCGCAGGGCGAGAAGCGGACGGCCCGGCTGGCCGGGCTGGTCAACGCGGTCGGGCGCAAGCTGGCGGCGGCGGACGGGCTGGTGGCCGAACAGGACGCCGCGGCGCTGAACATGCCGGCCTGGCTGGCGCGGGCGCTGGCGCGCGACTGGGGCGCCGACGTGGCGCGGGCGATCGCCGAGGGGCATCTGGTCGGGGCGCCGCATGATCTGACGCCGAAGGTGCCCGGCGATGCCGACGGCGCTGGCGCAGGAGCTGGACGCGCGCGCGTTGCCGACGGGCAGCCTGCGGCTGCCGGGGCGGCCGCAGCTGACGGCGCTGCCAGGGTTTTCGGCGGGCGCCTGGTGGGTGCAGGACGCCGCCGCGGCGCTGCCGGCGCGGCTGGTGCCCTCGCCGGAGGGCAAGCGCGTGCTGGACCTCTGCGCCGCCCCCGGGGGCAAGACGATGCAGCTGGCGGCGGCGGGCGCGCGGGTGACGGCGCTCGACGCCTCCGCGCCGCGCATGGGGCGGTTGCGCGAGAACCTGGGCCGCACGGGGCTGGAGGCCGAGACGGTGGTTGCAGATGCGCTGCACTGGCAGGCGGAGGCGCCGTTCGACGCGGTTCTGCTGGACGCGCCCTGCACGGCGACGGGGACGATACGGCGGCATCCGGAGCTGCCCTACCGGGCGGATGGGCGCGGGCTGCCGGCGCTGGTTGAGCTGCAGCGCCGGCTGCTGGACCGCGCCTGGGGCTGTGTGGCGCCGGGGGGCGTGCTGATGTTCTGCACCTGCTCGCTGTTCAAGGCCGAGGGCGAGGCGCAGGCGGCGGAGTTCGCGGCGCGGGCCGCGGGCGCGGTCGCCATGCCGGTCGGCGCGGACGAGGTGCCGGCCGAGTTCGTATCCGGCGGCTGGTTGCGAACGCGGCCGGACCAGTGGGTCGATCGCGGCGGGGTGGACGGGTTCTTCGCGGCCCGGTTCCGGAGGGAATCGGCCTGACGCGATTCGCCGGAGCGGGTGGATCGCACGTTGGAGAACCGGGTCCGGGCGCCTGTCGCGCGTCGTTTCCGCGACCGGGCGAAGCGTTCGCGGCGCGTGGGGCAAAAAATGTGCATCCGGTGGTGCGAGGCCCGGCGGCGGGCTGGTGCGGAACGGAGTGCGGGGCGGACCATGAACACCGGGCGAACGGGTAAAGAGATGGTTGGCGCCGGCCGCTAAAGGTAAACGGAACGTAAACGTAAAGCATTGCAATCGCAGGAGTTTTGCGGAAAATTTGCTTGACCGGACGCGCGCTCCAGGGTACCTCTTTCGGCACGCTACCAAAAGTGGCGGCGGACCGGGGCGGTGCCCGAGGGTCCGCAAAACGGGCCGGCCGGGGGGCTGGCCTTTTTCGCAACCGGGATCGCCGAGGTCGTGGCGCGGGGGAAACTCCGGCGCTGGCCGCGGCATCCGCGATCCGAGAAATCGAAGGACGTAGCCGTGGGAACGACGATCGACGCGAAGGTCGGTCGGCGGGGGGGCGCGTATTCGGTTGAGGAACTCGAGAATACCCTCAATCGGGCGCGTCGGCTTCTGGCCGACACGATGGCTCTGCTCGAGCTGGAGAACGAGAAGTTCTTCAAGACGGAGCTGGAGGATGACGAGAAGGCCCACCTCGACGAGGTGGTAAAGCTGATCAAGCAGACCCAGAGGGCGATGCAGACCGTGCTGGACATCGAGGTGAAGTACGGGCTGAGCCCGCTCGAATCCGGGCAGCAGCTGGACCTGGAGGCGGCGCGTGAAGAAATCCTCGAGCGATTTGACCGCATCTGTCGCGCGGCTGCCTGACGACAAGCGCCGCGCGTTCCTGGACAGCCTGTCCGCGAACGCGCTGGCCTCGATGCCGTGGCTGTGGGAGGTCTGGGCGAACCCGCTGCACCAGCGGGCGCCCCGGGGCGATTGGACCACCTGGGTCATCCTGGGTGGCCGCGGCGCGGGCAAGACCCGCGCCGGCGCCGAGTGGATCCGCAGCCGCGTCGAGGGGGCGACGCCGCTGACCGGCGGCGTCGCCCGCCGGGTGGCGCTGGTCGGCGAGACCCTGGAGCAGGCGCGCGGCGTGATGGTCGAGGGCGACAGCGGCCTGCTGGCGTCCTCGCCTCCCGACCGGCGGCCGAAGCTGATCGCCAGCCAGCACAAGCTGGTCTGGCCGAACGGGGCGGAGGCGTTCCTGCACTCGGCCACCAGCTACGAGGGGCTGAGAGGCCCGCAGTTCGACACGGCATGGTCGGACGAGCTGGCCAAGTGGCGCCACGGCGGCGAGGCGTGGGACATGCTGCAGTTCACGCTGCGGCTCGGCAACGATCCGCGCCAGCTGGTGACGACGACGCCGAAGGACGTGCCGGTGTTGCTCGAGATCCTGGGAGAGCCGGGAACGGTGGTCAGCCATGCGGGTACCGAGGCGAACCGGATCAACCTGGCGCCGGGCTTCATCGAGCGGTTGCAGGCCCGCTATGGCGGCACGCGGATGGGCCGGCAGGAGCTGGACGGCGAGCTGATCCGGGACGTCGAGGGCGCGCTCTGGACGCGCGCCATGATCGACGACGGCCGGCAGCCCGCGCCCGAGAGCTTCTCGCGCATCGTGGTGGCGGTGGACCCGCCGGCCTCGAGCGGCGCGAAGGCCGACGAGTGCGGCATCGTGGTCGCCGGGGTGGTGGCCGAGGGGCCGCCGCGCGGCTGGCGGGCCTGGGTGCTGGCCGACTGGTCCTGCCGCGGGCTGAGCCCCAAGGGCTGGGCCGAGCGGGCGGTCGCCGCCTATGACGAGTTCCGGGCGGACCGGCTGGTCGCCGAGACGAACCAGGGCGGCAACATGGTCGAGGAGGTGGTCCGCACGGTGGCGCCGCACATCGCCTTTACCGGCGTCAACGCCCGGCTGGGGAAGCGGGCGCGGGCCGAGCCGGTCGCGGCGCTCTACGAGCAGGGCCGGGTGCATCACGCCGAGCCGTTCGCCGAGCTGGAGGACCAGATGTGCAGCTTCGTCGCCGGCAAGGGGCCGAGCCCCGACCGGCTGGATGCACTGGTCTGGGCGCTGACCGAGTTGATCATTGCGGCACCCGCGACGAAGGAAGGGCCGCGGGTGCGGATGCTGTAGGCATCGCCTTCCGCCCAGGCGGGCTTCCAATCGTAGCCGTAGGCATGACGTACGGTTACCGGGAGATGGTCCCTGGCGAGTGCGGTATTCGTGCAACATGCAGGTTGCCGCCGCGGCAGGTTGCATGGAACGGGGCGGCCGGGAGCCCGTTGGTTCCGCAATTCCGCCGCGGTTCGGTGACCGCATCGGCAGAAGGCAGGGTCCGGGCGCGGAGCATTCTCCCCCTTGTCGGGGTCGAGAACCGGCCCACGGAGCCGAGGGGACGGAATTGCCGGCCGGGCGCGGACCCGGGACGCCGGCAGGGTGGGCGCGAGCCCACCCACGAACCGGGAGAGGGGCGCTTGCCCCTCTCCCAATCCCGACAGCGACGGACAGAGCGGCTCCGGCACCTGGCGTGCCGGCGGTCTGCCTGCTCGCGCTGCAGACCGGCCGGGACACCACCCGGCAGACGGCTCAGGCAGACTGGAGACAGAGATGGCATTGCGACTGTTCCGCCGGGCTGCCCGGCCGGAGGAGGTGAAGGCGTCCGCCGCGGCGCCGCTGATGGCGCTGCACGGCACCGGCCGCGCCGTCTGGTCACCGCGCGACCAGGTCAGCCTGGCGAGGAACGGCTACGAGCGCAACGTCATCGGCTTTCGCGCCGTGCGCATGGTCGCCGAGGCCGCGGCGGCGGTGCCGCTGGGCGTCGCGGAGGGCGGCGCGCGGATGGCCGAGCACCCGGTCAGCGCGCTGCTGGCGCGGCCGAACCCGGGCACGGACGGGCGGAGCTTTCTCGAGTCGGTCTACGGACACCTGCAGCTTTCCGGGAATGCCTATGTCGAGGCGGCGGCCTGGGACAGCCGCGGCTGGCCGCGCGAGCTGCACGCGCTGCGGCCCGACCGGATGCGGGTGGTGCCGGGGCCGGACGGCTGGCCGATGGCCTATGAATACACGGTTGGCGCGTCGAAGCACCGCTGGTCGATGGAGGGGGATCTGAAGCCGATCCTGCACCTGAAGGCCTTCCACCCGCTAAACGACCATTACGGCATGAGCCCGATGGAGGCGGCGGCGCGGCTCGGTCGACATCCACAACGCGGCGGCGGCCTGGGCGAAGGCGCTGCTGGACAACGCGGCGCGGCCCTCGGGCGCCATCGTCTTCGGCGCCAGGGACGGCGAGACGATGACCGAGGAGCAATACCGGCGCGTCGTCCGGGAGATCGAGGAGAACCACGCCGGCGCCCGCAATGCCGGGCGGCCGATGCTGCTGGAGGGCGGGCTGGACTGGCGGCCGATGGGCTATAGTCCCGCCGACATGGAGTTCCTGGAGACGCGGAACGCCGCGGCGCGCGAGATCTCGCTGGCCTTCGGCGTGCCGCCCATGCTGCTGGGCCTGCCGGGCGACAACACCTATGCGAACTACCAGGAGGCGAACCGGGCGTTCTATCGCCAGACGGTGCTGCCGCTGGTGCGCAAGACCTCGGCGGCGCTGTCGGGGTGGCTGGGCGCGGACGCCGGCCTGAAGATCGACCCTGATCTCGACGCGGTGCCGGCGCTGGCCGCCGAGCGCGACGCGCTGTGGAAGCGGGTCAGCGAGGCCGATTTCCTGGACGAGGCCGAGAAGCGCGCGCTGCTGGGACTGGCGCCGCGAACCTGACGATCGCGGGAGACGGTGCGCCCGGGCGCACCCCACCGGCAGTTCCGGCTGTCGCGAGCCATTCGGGAGGAACCGATGACATTCCACATGGCCGAGCCCTTCGGGCTCGAGACGAAATACACCGCGCTCTCTGCGCTGACCGAGACCGGCGCCAGGGGGCGCATCAAGGGCTACGCCTCGCGGTTTGGCGAGGCGGACCAGTCCGGCGACGTGGTCGCCCCGGGTGCATTTGGCGCGGCGCTGGAGCGGCTGAAGGCGGCCGGGCGCTCGGTCAAGATGCTGTGGCAGCACGATCCGGCCAGGCCGATCGGCGTATGGCGGCAGATCGCCGAGAACAAGACCGGCCTCTGGGTGCAGGGCGAGGTGCTGACCGACCTGGCGCTGGGCCGCGAGGCCTCGATCCTGATGGAGGCGGGCGCGGTCGACGGGCTGTCGATCGGTTATCGGGTCGTCCGCTCCGAGCGCAACCGCGCCACCGGCGGGCGCACCCTGACCGAGATCGATCTGTGGGAGGTGTCGCTGGTTACCTTCCCGATGCTGCCGACGGCGCGGGCGAATGTCGAGCGACCCGAGCGCGCCGCCGGTTCCGACCGCCTGGTGAAGGCGGATGACGACATCGCGGCGGCCCTGGTCGCGGCGCTGGCCGGGTAGCCTCGGGCACCCGAAACTCACCCCAACCTGCAAGGAAACTGACATGAACGAGACGGATGTGAGCATCGCGACCGAGGCGAAGTCGGCGGCGACCGAGTTCCTGGCGAGCTTCCGGACCTTCCGGGACGAGATGGGCCGCAAGGTCAACGAGATGGGCAGCCGCATCGATGCCCTGGACCGCAAGGGCGCCGAGCTGCGCCGGCCGGCCCTGGCGACGGGCGCCGAGGCGACCCCGCCGCACGTCAAGGCGATCTCGGCCTATGTCCGGCGCGGCGAGGACGAGGGCCTGCGCGCGCTGCAGGTCGAGGCCAAGGGCATGAACACCGCGGTCGCCGCCGAGGGCGGGTACCTGGTCGACCCGAAGACCGCCGAGATGATCGGCAACGTGCTGCGCTCGGGCGCCTCGATCCGGGCGCTGTCGCGGGTCGTGCAGGTCGAGGCCGGTTCCTACGACGTGCTGGTCGACCACACCGACCTGGGCGCGGGCTGGCTGGACGAACTGGCCTTGGCCGGCGAGACTTCGGCCCCGGCGGTCGACCGTATCTCGATCCAGCTGCACGAGCTGTCGGCGGCGCCGACCGCCTCGCAGCGCATCCTGGATGACACCGCGTTCGACGTCGAGGGCTGGCTGGCCGAGCGCATCGCCGAGCGGTTCCTGCGTGCCGAGGCCGCGGCCTTCGTCAACGGCGACGGGGTCAACAAGCCTGTCGGGTTCCTGACCAAGGGCAAGGTGGCGAACGACAGCTGGGGCTGGGGCAACATCGGCTATGTCGCCACCGGCACCTCGGGCGATTTCGACCCGAACCAGCCGGGCGACTGCCTGGTGGACCTGGTCTACGCGCTGCCGGCCGAGTACCGCGCCGGGGCGGCCTTCGTGATGAACTCGAAGACCGCCGGGGAGGTCCGCAAGATGAAGGACGGCCAGGGCCGGTTCCTTTGGATCGAGGGCCTGCAGTCGGCGCAGCCGCCGCTGCTGGTCGGCTATCCGGTCATGATCGCCGAGGACATGCCCGACATCGCCGCCGACGCGCACGCCATCGCCTTCGGCAACTTCGAGAAGGGGTACACGGTCGCCGAGCGGCCGGACCTGCGCATCCTGCGCGATCCCTACTCGGCCAAGCCGAACGTGATGTTCTACGCGACCAAGCGGGTCGGCGGCGACGTCACCGACTTTGCCGCGATCAAGACGCTGAAGTTCGGCATCAGCTGAGCGTGATGCGGCGTCGCGCCTCCGAACGGGGGCGCGGCGTGCGCGAGGCCGTAGGGCCAAGCGAAAGGCCGGCGTCCCGGGGGCGACGGCCGTTTTCATTCGGGTGCGCCTGTCCCGGTCCGCCCTGCGCCGGCGGCAGGCGCGGACGGCCACGGGTCGCGCGCGCCGGACGGTAGCCGAGAGGGAGAACGAGATGCTGCTGAAAGAGGCGGCGCCGGCGGCGTCGATGCCGATGACGGAGTTCGCCGGGCACCTGCGCCTGGGGTTCGGCTTCGCCGATGACGGGGCCGAGGATGCGCTGCTGGAAGGCTATCTGCGGAGCGCCGTTGCAGCCGTCGAGGCGCGCTCGGGCCAGGCGCTGATCGCGCGGGCTTTCGTGCTGCAAGTCACCGGGTGGGACGCGCGCGGATACCTCGTGCTGCCGGTCGGGCCGGTGGCGGCGGTCGACGTGATCCGATTTGTCCGCTCGGACGGGGCGGTGACGTTGGACCCGGCTCAGTGGGCGCTCGAACCCGGCAACGCCCGCCAGCGACTGACCGGCCCGGGCGGCGAGGCGCTGCCGCCGGTGCCGAAGGGCGCGATCGCCGAGCTGGAATTCACCGCCGGGCACGGCGTCGACTGGGAGGCGGTGCCCGGTGACCTGCGCCAGGCCGTGCTGCTGCTGGCTGCGCACTACCACGAGAGCCGGCATGGCGAGGCGAAGCATCGCGGGCTGCCGCCGGCGGTCGGGGCGTTGCTGGCGCCGCACCGTCTGGCGAGGCTGTGAGGAGATGGTGATGGTTCCAGTACTGAACACCGAGCTGGTGCTGGAGGCGCCCGTCGAGGTGGCCGATGGTGGCGGCGGCGCCAGCCTCGAGTGGCAGGCGCTGGGCACCGTCTGGGCCGAGATCGCCAGAGTCTCGGCGCGCGAGGGGGTCGCCGGCGGGCGCGATGCCTCGACCGTCACCCACCGGATCACCATGCGCAACGCGCCGCCGGGCTCGCCGCGGCGGCCGCGAGCCGACTGTCGGTTCCGCCGGGGCGAGCGGGTCTTTGCCATCCGCGGCGTGGCGCCGATGGACCGGCGCGCCGCCTACCTGACCGTCTGGGCCGCGGAGGGGCCGTTCGCATGAGCTGCGCATTCTCCTGGCCCCTGCAGCAGGCGCTGTTCGACGCGATCCGCGCCGATGGGGCCTGCGCCGGTTTCCTCGGCGACCGCGTCTACGATGCGGCGCCGCCCCTCGGGCCCGAGCCGGGCACCGAGGGGCTGTACCTGACGCTGGGCGACGAGACGGTTGCCGACTGGAGCACCGCGAGCGACCGCGGCGCGCGTCACCAGGTGGCGCTGACCGTGCACGCGCCGCGGCGCGGGTTCGCCGAGGCGAAGCAGGCGGCAGCCGCAGTGGCGGCGGTCGTGCTGGACGGGCCGCTGGCGCCCGCGCGCGGGCGCATCGTCACCGCCGAGTTTGTCGGTGCGCGGACACGGCGCGCGGAGGGCGACGCGCTGCGCCAGGTCGAGATGCGCTTCGCGATCACGCTGGAAGACACCGAGTAGGGCCTTGGACCCCTGCCGAACCGAGAGGAGAGACCCATGGGTGCCCAGAGAGGCAAGGACATTCTGCTGAAGCTGGACGAGGACGGGACGGGTTTTGTGACCGTCGCGGGCATCCGCGCCAGCCGCATCAGCTTCAACGCCGAAGCCGTGGACGTGACGACCGCCGACAGCGCCGGTCAGTGGCGCGAGCTGCTGGTCGGTGCCGGCGTCCGCAACGCCGCCGTGTCCGGCTCGGGCGTCTTCAAGGACGCAGCCAGCAACTCGGCGCTGCAGCGCGTGTTCTTCGACGGGGTCGCGCCGGCCTTCGAGGTCGTCATCCCGGATTTCGGCACCGTCGCGGGGCCGTTCCAGGTGACGGCGCTGGAATATGCAGGAACTCATGACGGCGAGGCGACCTTCGAGGTCTCGCTGGCCTCGGCCGGGGCGCTGGTCTTCACGGCGGCTTAGCGGGCCACGGCACCGCACCGCTGCCCGTTCCACCCCCGCGCGGCTCGCGGGGGAGATGCTGTTCGAGGAGAAACCATGACCAATCCGCATCGTGGAGAGATTTCGATCACCGTCGACGGGCGGGCGCGCACCATGCGGCTGACGCTGGGCGCGCTGGCGACGCTCGAGGCGAAGCTGCAGGCCGGCTCGCTGATGGGGTTGGCCGAGCGGTTCGAGGACGGGCGCGTCTCGACGGGTGACCTGCTGGCATTGCTGGCGGCCGGGCTGTCCGGGGCCGGCGAGGTTATCGAGGAGGCCGAGCTGGCCGCAGCCGAGATCGAGGGCGGCGCAGTCGGCGCGATGCGCGCCGGGATGGCGCTGCTCTCGCGCGCGTTCCGTCCGGCCGATGCCGGGTGAGCCGGTCGACTGGCCGGGGCTGATGCGGCTTGGGCTGGGGACGCTGCGGCTGGCGCCGGAGGCGTTCTGGTCGATGACGCCGGCCGAGTTGCGCCTGGCGCTGGAAGGCGCGGGCGTGCTGCCGGTCGGCGGCGCGGCGCCGATGGGCCGCGAGCGGATGGCCGAGCTGATGGCGGCGTTTCCGGACGCCCAGCGGGCGGCCGGCGGCGGGCGTGGCGGCCGCCCTGCGCCGGGGCAGGCCGAGGCTGGCGGGGCCGGGCGGCCTGCCGGGTAAGCGGAGCCCCGGGTAAGGCGGTCGGGCGGGGCCAGGATCAGGCGGGCCCTCCGGGATCGCCTGGCGATCGATGCGCCGCGCCGGAGGCGATGGGGCAGGCGCTTGCGTCGAGGCGCGGGATGGCGGGCGGATCGCCCGTTTCAGCAATCGAAGACAGGGGAGCGGGATGGCGCAGGATTCTTTTGGCGGCGGAACCGATCCGGGGGCGCTGGGTGGCGCCCTGAGCGACATGCGCGGGATGGCCTCCGGGTTCGCCGGCGAGCTGGCGGGGGCCTCGAAGGCGATGCGCGAGATGGACGGCGAGGCGCGGCGGCTGTCGCGCTCGCTGTCGTCCTCGCTGCGCTCGGCCTTCGACAAGGCGGTTTTCGGCGGCGAGAAGCTGACGGACGTGTTCCGCGACCTGGCGTCCTCGGTGGCCGGCAAGGTGCTGGATGCCGCGCTGCGGCCAGTGACGAGCGCGCTGACCAGCGGATTCGGCAGCCTGCTGGGCGGATTGACGGGCGGGCTGACGGGTGCGGTCGGCTCGGCCTTCGGCTTTGCCGATGGCGGGGCGTTCTCGGCCGGGCGCGTGCGGGCATTCGCACAGGGCGGCGTCGTCAGCAGCCCTACGCCCTTCGCCATGCGGGGTGGCGCGGGCCTTATGGGCGAGGCGGGGCCCGAGGCGATCATGCCGCTGCAGCGCGGGCCGGATGGCCGGCTGGGGATCGCGGCGCGCGGCGGCCGGGGTGCGGCGCCCGTCATAGTGAACATCCACACGCCGGACGTCGCGGGCTTCCGCGCCTCGCGTGGGCAGGTTTCGGCGCAGTTGGCGCGCGCCGTGCGGCGCGGGCAGGGACGGTTGTGAGGGGCACGTGATGGCGAATTTTCACGACGTGCGGTTTCCGGCATCGATCTCGTTCGGCTCCTCGGGCGGGATCGAGCGGCGGACGGAGATCGTCGAGCTGGTCAGCGGCTATGAGGAGCGGAACAGCCCATGGGCGCATTCGCGCCGGCGCTACGACGCCGGGCTGGGGGTGCGCTCGCTGGACGACCTGGACGCGGTGCTGGCCTTCTTCGAGGCGCGGCGCGGGCAACTCTACGGATTTCGCTGGAAGGACTGGCTGGACCACAAGTCCTGCGCGCCGTCGGGCGTCCCGGCCCCGACGGACCAGAAGCTGCTGGCCACCAGCCTGCCGACGACGCGCTGGAAGCTGACGAAGACCTATTTCGACATGGCCGGAAGCTATGAAAGGCCGATCGTTCGCCCCGTGGTCGCGAGCGTGCGCGTCGCCGTCGACGGCGTCGAGCTCTCGCAGGGCAACGATTTCGTCGTCGACCCGGTGTCGGGCGATGTCGAGATGGCGGTCGCGCCGGCGTTGGGCGCGGCGGTCACCGCCGGCTTCGAGTTCGACGTGCCGGTGCGCTTCGACACGGACGTGATCGAGGTGAACCTGGCGGCCTTTCAGGCGGGCGAGATCCCGTCGATCCCGATCATCGAGGTGAGGCTCTGATGCGCGAGATCCCGGCGGACCTGCAGGCGGCGCTTGACGGCGGCGCGACGACACTGGCGCGATGCTGGCGCGTGACGCGGCGCGACGGCGTGGTGATGGGCTTCACGGACCACGACGGGGGGCTGGCCTTCGACGGGCTGGACTACGAGCCAGAACTCCGGCTTCGGACCGAGCGTCGTCGAGCAGACGACAGGGCTGAGCGCGGACACGCACGAGGTGGCGGGCGCGCTGTCGAGCGAGCGGATAGACCCGGCGGACATCGCACGCGGTCTTTACGACGGAGCCGAGGTCGTGGCTCACCTTGTCGACTGGACGGACCCGTCGGTGCGCCTGCTCGTCTCGCGCGGGCTGATCGGCGAGATACAGCGCGGAGAGGGCCTGTTTCAAGCCGAGGTCACCGGGTTGAGTGACCGGCTGGGGCAACCCTTCGGGCGCGGCTACCTGACGGGATGCTCGGCGCGGTTGGGGGATGGCGCTTGCGGGGCCGACCTGGGCGACCCGGCGCTTGGCGGAGCGGGGACCGTGCTGGCGATCAACGGAACGCAACTGTTCTCGGTGGCCGGGCTGGAGGCGTATGAGCGGGACTGGTTCACCGGCGGGCGCCTGGTCTGGACGTCGGGCGCAAATGCCGGGTCGTCGGGGCATGTCAAGGCCCACCCGGTGACGGGCAGCGAGGCGGTGGTCGAGTTGTGGCTCTCGCCGCCGATGGACGTCGCGTCGGGAGACGGGTTCGACATCACCGCCGGATGCGACAAGACGGCCGCAACCTGCGCGGTGAAGTTCGGCAACCTGCTGAACTATCGCGGCTTCCCGCACATGCCCGGCGACGACGCGGTGGCGAACTACCCGAGCACGGGAGGCGTGCATGACGGCGGATCGCTATTCCGCGGGTGACGCGGCTCCGCCCTCGAAGGGCGGGGTCGGTGCGCTTGTCGTCGCCGCGGCGCGTGGCTGGCTGGGGACGCCCTATCGCCACCAGGCGAGCTGCCGCGGCGTCGGCTGCGACTGCCTGGGCCTGGTTCGCGGTGTCTGGCGCGAGGTGATGGGCAGTGAGCCCGAGCGGCCGCCCGCCTATACGCCCGACTGGGCCGAGGCGACCGGCGAGGAGCGGATGATGCTGGCCGCCGCACGCCATCTGGTGCGCGTAACGGGTGAGGCAGGCGCGGGTGACGTGCTGCTGTTCCGCATGGTCGATCGCGGGCCGGCCAAGCACGCGGCAATCCTGGTTTCGGAGTCGGTGGCGAAAGGAAGCATCGTGCACGCCTATTCGGGCCACTCGGTCTGCGAGACGCGGATCGGCGACCCTTGGCTGCGGCGGCTGGCGGGTGTTTTCCGGTTTCCGGAGCCTGAGCGCAGGTAAGCGGCGGCGCCGTCGAGCCGGCAGCGGTTTGCGGGGCCAGAGCTCCCCGGTCGCAGCCTTGCGGGCGGAGGTGGGATCGTCGGACGCCGCCCGGCGATCCGTCCATTGAAGATCAAGAGACGAGGCGCTCGATGGCGACAGTTCTTCTCTCCACCGCCGGGTCGGCGCTGGGCAGCTCGATCGGCGGCTCGGTGCTGGGGATGAGCGCGGCGACGCTGGGCCAGGCCGCCGGCGCGGTTGCCGGATCACTGATCGACCAGGCGATCCTGGGCCAGGGCAGCGCGCCGGTCGATGTCGGCCGGGCGCGCTCGCTGCGGCTGATGGCGTCGACCGAGGGCGCGCCGCTGCCGACCGTCTGGGGGCGGATGCGCATCGCCGGGCAGGTCATCTGGGCGACGCGGTTCCTGGAGAACGTTCGCAGCAGCACACGCGGCGGCAAGTCGACTGGTGGTGGCCAGCGGGTGCGGGAGTATTCCTACACGATCTCGTTCGCGATCGGGCTTGGCGAGGGGCCGATCGTGCGCGTCGGGCGGGTCTGGGCCGATGGCAATCCGATGGACCTGTCGGGGGTCAACTGGCGGGTTTACGTCGGCGACGAGACACAGCTGCCGGATCCGAAGATCGAGGCGGTCGAGGGCGCCGGGAACGTGCCGGCCTATCGCGGACTGGCGTACATGGTCTTCGAGGACCTCGACGTCGGGCCGTTCGGGAACCGCATCCCCCAGATCAATGTCGAGGTCTTCCGCGCGCCCGCCGCAACACTGGAGGGCGAGGAGGCCGGGCGGCCGCTGACCGAGCTGGTTCGCGGCGTTGCGATCTCGCCCGGCTCGGGCGAGTTCGCGCTGGACCCCGAGCCGGTGCAGATCGTGCAGCCCGCGGGCGGCGGGCGCTACGCGAACGTCAACAACGGGCAGGGCCGGGCCGACTGGGCGGTCGCGCTTGACCAACTGCAGGCCGAACTGCCGGCATGCGACACGGTTTCGCTGGTCGTCTCGTGGTTTGGCAACGACCTTCGTGTCGGGCAATGCCGGGTCGAGCCGCGGATAGAGGAACGTGGCCGGGCGACCTCGCCCGAGCCGTGGCGCGTGGCCGGGCTGACGACGGCGGATGCGCCGCTGGTCTCGCGAGGGGCGAGCGGGCGGCCGAACTATGGCGGGACGCCCTCGGACCGGTCGGTGATCCGGGCGATTCAGGACCTCGCCGGGCGTGGCATGAAGGTTCTCCTCAATCCGTTCCTGCTGATGGACATTCCGGCTGGCAACGGGCTGCCGGATCCCTATGCCGACGGCGAGCAGGGCGCGTTTCCCTGGCGCGGGCGGATAACGCTGGACGTGGCGCCCGGGCTGCCGGGCTCTGCCGACAGGACGGCCGTGGCGGCGGATGACGTCGCGACTTTCTTCGGCACCGCCTCGGCGGCGGATTTCACGGTCGCATCGGGGTCGGTCAGCTATGCCGGGCCGGACGAGTGGAGCTGGCGGCGCTTCGTGCTGCACATGGCGGCGCTGGCCGCGGCGGCAGGCGGCGTGGAGGCTTTCTGCATCGGGAGCGAGATGCGCGGGATCACGACGCTGCGCGCTGGGCCGGCAGAATTTCCGGCCGTGCAGCAGCTTATCGCTCTGGCGGCAGAGGTCCGGGCGCTGCTGCCGGAGGCGAAGATAACCTACGCCGCCGACTGGTCGGAATATTTCGGGCACCAGCCGGCCGACGGGTCGGGCGACGTGCTTTTCCACCTGGACGCGCTCTGGGCGGACGCGAACATCGATATGGTCGGGATCGACGACTACACGCCGCTGTCAGACTGGCGCTACACGTCCAGCCATCTGGATGGAGGGGCGGCCTCGGTCTATTCGCTGCCCTATCTCAAGGATGGCGTCGAGGGCGGCGAGTTCTACGACTGGTACTATGCCAGCGAGGCCGACCGGGCGGCGCAGATCCGTACGCCGATCACGGACGGGGCGCATGGCGAGCCCTGGGTCTTCCGGCCCAAGGATATCCGGAGCTGGTGGGAGAACGAGCATTTCGACCGCGTCGGCGGCGTGCGGCAAGCCGAGCCGACGGCCTGGGCGCCGATGTCGAAGCCGGTCTGGCTGACCGAGACCGGCTGCCCGGCGGTCGACCTGGGTGCCACTCGGCCGAACGTTTTCTTCGACCCGAAGTCGAGCGAGAGCGCTCTGCCCTATGGATCGCGCGGGGCCCGCGACGACGAGATGCAGCGGCGGTTTCTGCAGGCCAAGCTGGGGTACTGGGCCGAGCCGGGAGTGAACCCGGTCAGCCCGATCTATGGCGGATCCATGATCCCGGAGATTCTCGTCTGGACCTGGGACGCGCGGCCCTGGCCAGACTTTCCGGTGCGCGAGAGCGTCTGGGCTGACGGCCCGCAGCACAGGCTGGGTCACTGGATTTCCGGGCGGGTCAGCGGCGGCGCGCTGGCGGCGATCGTCACGGAGATCTGCGCACGGTCCGGCCTGGGCAAGGACGACATCGACGTCTCGCGGCTGTGGGGAACGGTCGAGGGGTTCCTGGTCGAACGCACCGGCAGCGCCCGCGAGGCGCTGCAGCCGCTGATGCAGGCTTTCGGCTTTGACGTCTTCGAGAGCGGCGGCAAGGTCGTGTTCGCGACCCGGCAGGGCGCCGCTTCGATGGAGATCGATCCGGCGGGCGTGGTCGCTGGCAAGGGCTCGGACGACGCCGCGGTGACGCGCGAGACGTCGCGGATGACCGTGGCGCCGGACGCGGTGCGCCTGAGCTATCTTCAGTCGGAGCAGGACTACCGAGTCGGCGCGGCCGAGGCGCGATTGCCGGGCGGCGACCTGCTGCGCGTTGCCGAGACCTCGCTGGAACTGGCCATGGCCGGCTCGCGGGCGCAGCAGGTGGCGGATCGCTGGCTGGCCGAGAGCCTGCGGGCGCAGGATAGGGCACGCTTTCGGCTGCCGCCCTCGGCGCTGGCGCGCGAGCCCGGCGACGTCGTGCGGCTGGCCGGTGCAGGTCGGGTCGAAGACTATCGGATCGACCGGATCCTCGAACTCGGGGCCGCGCGAGGTCGAGGCGGTGCGCGTCGAGCCGACGCTCTACCTGCCGACGCGGGCGCCCGAGCGAAGCGGAGAGCCGGCGCTGTCGGTGCCGCCCGGACCGGTCACGGCCGTGCTGATGGACCTGCCGCTGGCCGAAGGGACAGAACGCGACTGGCAGCCACGGCTGGCCGTCAGCGCCGAGCCGTGGCCGGGCGAGGCGGCCGTCTATGTCTCGGCCGATGGCGAGGGCTTTGACCTGGCGGCTACGGTCGCCAAGCCGGCATTGATCGGCGTCTCGGCGGGCGTGCTGCCGCCGGGAGAGCCTGGCCGCTGGCAGCGGGTCGCGTGGGATGTCGTGCTGCCGGCCGGCGCGGCGGCCTCGGCGTCGCGGCTGGCGGTGTTGAACGGCGCCAACCGATTGGCGGTCGCGCTGCCCTCCGGCGAATGGGAGATCGTCCAGTTTCGCGACGCCGAGCTGGTTGGAACGGATTCCTACCGCCTGGGGATGCTGCTGCGCGGGCAGCGGGGGACCGACGTGCTTTCGACGGCGCCGATCATGGCCGGGGCGCGCGTCGTCGTGCTGGACGATTCCCTCGTGGCGTTGCCGCTGGACGCCGCCGAGCGCGGTCTGGAGCGGAGGTGGCGGGTGGGTCCGGCGACGAAGGACCCGTCGGATCCGAGCTATGTCGAGGTCACGGCCGCCTTCGCAGGGGCCGGCCTGCGGCCCTTCGCGCCGGCGCATCTGCAGGCGCGGCGTGTCGGCAGCGACATCGCGGTAGAGTGGATCAGGACGACGCGGATCGGCGGCGGCGACTTCGCCGCGTTCGAGGTGCCGCTGGGCGAGGCGCGCGCGGCTTGGCGCGTGACGATCCGTCAGGCCGGCGCGGTGCTGCGCACCACGAATGTGACGGCGCCGGCCTTCACTTACACCGCCGCCATGCAGGCGCGTGGACGGGGCGGTAGGCTCGCTGACCATCGGCGTGGCGCAGCTCTCGGAAAGTTATGGCTACGGATTGGAGAGGACGACGGATGTCTGAGACGCCGAGATACGCGATGCCGCTGCTGGACGCGGCGCAGGCGCAGAAGCACGTGACGGTTAACGAGGCGCTGGCGCGGGCGGATGCGCTCGCCGCCGGGCGGGTCGAGCGGCGCGACCTGAGCTCGCCGCCTGCCGCGCCGGCGGACGGCGACGTGTTCATCGTCGGCGCGGGCGCGACGGACGACTGGGCCGGGCAGGATGGAGCGCTGGCTTTGTTCCTGAACGGCGGCTGGGCGTTCGTCGCGCCCTGGGAGGGGGCCGCGTTCTGGGTTGCCGCCGAGCGCGTCCGCGCGACCTATGATGGCGGCAGCTGGATCGCCGGGCGCGCGGCCGGCGCGGCCGGGGGCGCGGCGACGCTGGGCCGCGTGGTCGAGATCGACCAGGTTCTGTCGGGCGCATCGACGACGACGGCGTCGGTCATCCCGGACAAGGCGGTGGTGCTCGGGGTCACCGGCAGGGTGATCGAGGCGGTCGGCGGGGCGGCGTCGTGGAGCTTGGGCGTGGCCGGCAGCCCGGACCGGTACGGCTCGGGCTATGGCACCGGGGCGGGATCGTTGGCGCATGGTGTGACCGGGCAGCCACAGGCCTACTACGGCGGGACGGCGCTGGTACTGACGGCGACAGGCGGCAGCTTTACCGGCGGGACGGTGCGCCTGGCGGTGCACATGATGGAAATCATGCCGCCCGACTCGGCCTGAGGTCACGCGAGTTCTGGAGGTCGACGCGGATTGCCGGCCCGGGATGCCTCCCTCGGGCTGCCGATCCGCTGATCAACCGAGTGTAACAAACGCCGGTTCCTTGTGGGCTGACGCCGGGTTAGGATGTCGGCGACCTGAAACCGTCGGAAGTCCAGGTGCAACCCATGCGACCGATCGCGGCAATCCTGGTGCTGATCTCGCTGCTCGCCGTTCCGGCGCAGGGTGTGCTGGCGGGTCAATCCGGACAGCGGGTCGCGCTGGTGATGGGCAACGGCGCCTATCGGCAAGTCCCGACGCTCGCCAACCCGCGGGCCGATGCCGAGGCGATGGCGGCTGCGCTGGAGCGGCTGGGCTTCGACGTCGAGCTGGGTGTCGACCTGGATCTGGCCGGGATGCGCCGGGCCGTTCAGGACTTTTCGCGCAAGCTGCAGGGCGCCGACATGGCGCTGTTCTTCTATGCCGGGCACGGGTTGCAGGTGCATGGGCAGAACTATCTGCTGCCGGTTGATGCCGCCCTGGAGAGCGAGGCCGACCTGGACTTCGCGGCGGTGCCGGCCCGGTTGGTGCTGGCGCAGATGGAGCGCTGGCCGGCCGTCAAGATCGTCATGCTGGACGCCTGCCGGGACAACCCCTTCGCCACCGCGTTGAAGCGGTCGCTGGAGCCGAGCCGCAGCGGCGCCGTCAGCCGCGGGCTTGCGCCGATCGAGGCGTCGGGTGGCACGCTGCTGACTTATGCCACCGATCCGGGCGACGTGGCGGCCGACGGCGATGGCCCGCACAGCCCGTTCACCGCAGCGCTGCTGAAAAACGTCGAGACCCCCGGAGTCGAGATCAACACGATGCTGGCCCGCGTGCGCGCCGACGTCTACGCGGCGACCGGGCAGCGCCAGCGGCCCTGGACCGAGACCTCGTTGATCGGCGAGGTCTACTTGGCGCCCGAGACACCCGAGCCGCCGCCGGTCGTGCAGGCGATGATGACGCCACATGCGGCGCCTGCCGCGCCCGCCCCGGCGCCGCCGCAGAGCGGGCTGGACCCGAGGACGATCGAGCTGGCGCTCTGGGACGCGGCGCAGGCGGGCGGCACCGAGGGCGACTACAAGGAATACCTGCGCCAGTACCCGGACGGTATCTTCGCTCGCCTGGCGCGCAACCGGCTGGCGGCGCTGCAGACCCAGAGAACCGCGCAGGGCGGCGCCGGACCGGCCGAGGCCGACGGACCCGACAAGTTCTTTGGTCCGCGGACGGGTTCCACGCCGGCCGACGCTGGCCCTCCGGCCGCGCCGGACAATGGCGGGGAAGGCGAAGCGATTGCCGCGGCTCCCGATGCCGGGCAGGGTGCCGGCGATGCTTTGCCGCCCATACCGAGGACCGGTCAGGGTGGCGATGGGCCGGATACGGCGGGCACGCTCGGCGCCCCGGGCGACGCGCCGGTCGCGATCCCCGCTCCGGGCGAGGGCGCGGAGGGCAACCGACCGTTACCGGCGGCATCACCGGAGGCGGTCGAGGCGGCGCTGGGGCTGGGCGCCGAAGAGCGCAGGGCCGTGCAGGCGCGGTTGCTGGTCGCCGGGCACGACCCGCATGGCATCGACGGCGTCTTCGGGCCGGGCACGCGGGCGGCGCTGTCCGCCTGGCAGATGGCTGAGGGCATCGAGGCGACCGGCTACCTGGATGTCGAAGTGCTGGCCCGGCTCGAGCGGAGCACGGAGGCGGAGTACGCGGCCTATATCGACCGGCAGCGCCGAGAAGCCGAGGCGCGCCGTGCGGCGGCCGAGCGTGCCGCGGCATTGCGGCGCGCGGCCCAGGCGGAAAGCGCTGCCGCCCGCGCGTCCGCGGCCACGGCGGTGCGGAGCGCGCCCGTCGCCGCGCCCGTCGTCGCCGCGCCGGCGCCGTTGTTGCCCCGCCGACGCAGCCGGTCGAAGCCGCCAAAAACGAGAGCGGTTCAGGCTCGGTAGAGCAGCGCTACGAGCAGGAGTGCCACTTCGTCTTCGTCGGCAAGCCGCAGCTTGAGCGGCGCTGCACCACGGGGACCAGCGGCGGGTCGAGGCTGGGCCGGCGACGCTGATGCGCGTCCTTTCGGCCCCGGCGCCGGGGTGACGCCCCGTGTCAGCCGATCTCGACGACCGGGGTCAGGATCGGAGTCCGATCCCAGGTTCTCCCATGTCCGCGGTTGCCGTCATCCCCGCAAAAGGGCGGGGAATTTGTTTGACATTGCGGAGAGATCCCCGCTTTCGCAGGAATGATGTCACGACCCACCCGACTGGTTTCGATCGGAAAACGCTCTCGGGCAACGACGGGTCGTGGCGGGACAGGCGGCCAAGCGCCGGCGTGCGGCCGGTCAGCCGGCGATGGTCGCCTCGGTCTTCTGGCGCACCTCGTCCTCACTCACCCCCGGGGCGAGTTCCACGATCCTAAGGCCGCCATCGAGCACGTCGAACACGCCGAGATTCGTGATGATGCGGTCGACCACGCCAGCGCCGGTCAGCGGCAACGTGCAGCTTTTCAGCAGCTTTGACTGGCCGGCTTTGTTCGTGTGCTCCATGATGACGACGACCCGGCCGACGCCGGCGACCAGGTCCATGGCACCGCCCATGCCCTTCACCAGCTTGCCGGGCACCATCCAGTTCGCGAGGTCGCCGTTCTCGGCAACCTCCATGGCGCCAAGGATCGCCAGGTTGATGTGCCCGCCGCGGATCATCGCGAAACTGTCGGCGGAGGAGAAATAACTCGTCCGGTCGAGCTCGGTTATCGTCTGCTTGCCGGCGTTGATCAGGTCCGGGTCAAGCTGGTCCTCGGTTGGGAACGGACCCATGCCCAGCATTCCGTTTTCGGATTGCAGCGTCACGTCGACACCGTCGGGGATATAGTTCGACACGAGCGTCGGGATGCCGATGCCGAGGTTCACGTAGAACCCGTCCTCGACCTCCTGCGCGGCGCGGGCCGCCATCTGATCTCTGTCCCAGGGCATGCTGTTCTCCAGTTCGGGGGGCGGCTCGGGGCCCGGCGCGGTGACGGCCGGTCAGTCCTCGTGCAGCGGGATGTCGATTGTCACGGTCGTTCCCGTAGCCGAGCTGTCGACCGAGTGCCGCGCCTTCAGCCCGCGCAGCAGCGACAGCACGATGCGCCCGCCCAGGCTGTCGGTCTCGGGCCATTCGTGCCCGTCGGGCATTCCCACGCCGTCATCGACGACCTGCAGCCGCACGATCTCGTGCGAAAGCTTCTGCAGCCTCGTCTCGACCAGACCGCTGTCCCGGCCATCGAAGGCGTGGCGGAACGCGTTGGTCAGCGCCTCGGACAGCAGCAGGCCGACGCGGCCGGCGATCTCGGCCGAGACGACGACCTCCTCGGCACAGACGTTGACGCGAACGCCCTGGCGGCCATCGAGATGGCCGATGGCGGCCGCGATGCGGCTGACATAGGCGCCGAGCGGCACCTCGGGGCTGGCCGCCGTGACGACGCCGCCGGCGCTCAACTCCTCGTAGAGCAGGTGCAGCGCCTCGACCCGGCGGGCCAGCGCGCCGTAGTCGGCGGTTGCGCCATCGGCGCCGGCCTGCAGCCGGATCAGGCCGATGATCATCGCCAGGTGGTTCTTCACCCGGTGCTGGATCTCGGCAAGCCGCTCGAGCAGATCCGCCCCTTCCTCCTCGCCGACATCGCGGTTCATGCCGAGATAGAGCGCGGTCTCACCGTTCTCGTCGATGACCGGCGAGATCGAGATGCGGTTGCGGAAGGCCGTGCCGTCGGCGCGGTAGTTCGTCAGCTCGACCGTCGTCTCGGTGTTCTCCTCGATCGCCCGGCGCAACTCGGCCACGCGCTCGGGCTCCGTCGCCTCGCCCTGCAGGAAGCGGGGATTGCGGCCGACTACGTCCTTGCGGCGATAGCCGGTCAGCTCCTCAAACGCCTCGTTGGCGTAGACGATCGGGTTGTCGCCCAGCCGCGGGTTGGTCAGCATGACGGCGAGCGGCAGGCGCGAAAGCGTCGCCGCCGGCACGTCGCGGGCCTCGACCAGCGCCTCCTTGACGTCCTTCATCATGCCGGCCACTGCACGCCCCCTTTACCCGAGACTGCGCTAAGCAACGCGCCGCAGCGTCCGCTGCTCGACGCGCTTCTCGTGCCGGCCCTGCAGGATTCGCTGCACGAAGATGCCGGGCGTGTGGATCAGGTCGGGGTCGAGTTCCCCCGTCGGCACCAGCTCCTCGACCTCGGCCACCGTCACCCGCCCGCAAGTGGCGCAGACCGGATTGAAGTTACGCGCGGTCTTCCGGTAGATCAGGTTGCCTTGGTGGTCGCCCTTCCAGGCCTTGACGATCGACAGGTCGGTGACAATTCCGCGCTCGAGGATGTAGGTCTCGCCGTCGAACTCCTTGTGCTCCTTGCCCTCGGCGATCTGCGTGCCGACGCCGGTCTTGGTGTAGAAGCCGGGAATGCCGGCGCCGCCGGCACGCATCCGCTCGGCCAGCGTGCCCTGGGGGTTGAACTCGATCTCGAGTTCACCCGACAGGTACTGCTGCATGAAGAGGTCGTTCTCGCCGACATACGAGCTGATCATCTTGGCGACCTGCTTTCCCTGAAGCAGCAGGCCCAGGCCGAAATCGTCCACGCCGGCATTGTTCGAGGCGACCGTCAGGCCCGTGACACCCAAGTCGCGGATGGCGGCGATCAGGTTCTCGGGGATGCCGCACAGGCCGAAGCCGCCGGCGGCGATGCTCATGCCGTCGAACAGCAGCCCGTCCAGCGCCTCGGCGGCGGAGCCGTACACCTTCTTCATTGAAACCCTCCCGGCGCGGCCCGCTGGCCGCTGTCCCGGCCGGCTTATACGGCAGTGCAGCATGCCCCCTCAAGGGCGGAATCCCGGACAGGCCGGGTCGGGCCGCGGAATCGGAGATCGGGTGCCGGTCCGGTGGCGCTCAGTCCAGATCCAGCGGCCTGAACTCGAACTCGTCGAGAAACGGCATGAACACCCTGATCTCCTGCGTCAGCTCTTCGGCGCTCTTCTCGTCCGAGACGAAGACCATTGCTTCGCATATCCCGCGCTGGAGCGCCCCGTAGCGCTCGGCGAGCGGAACGTTGATCGCGAGCGCCCCGCGCTCGCGGAGGAACCGGTCGCCCGATGAGCCGACTCCCCCTGTGCAGATCCGCATTCCCGCAAGATCCCTGATGTCCGGATCCAGCTTGCCGTACGGCGCCACGAGCACCGCGGCCCCGCCGGCGGCTTGCGCCCCGCCTGCGGCGACAACAGCGGGCGTGGCGAGCATGATCGCCGTGGCCCGCAACGCCTCCCGTCTGGAGATGGTTGTCATCGCTCACCTCCCCCGGCAGTCGTTGAGCCTTTGCAGGACCGTCCGCGAGCACGCCTGCGACGAGTCGTAGACGGTTCGGGCGATGAGGTAGATGACCTGATCCGCATCCAGCGTGGAATTCGCGGATCGTGCGGTTCAGGTTCGTGTTTGCGGCCGTCGCACGAACGGCGCGCTCGATCATCCCGATGATGTCGGCGCTCTGGATGGCCTGGCCCTGGTTGTCGACGCCGAAACTGACCGCCCGGTCTGCCCAGTCCGTGTAGTAGCGCCAGTTTTCCTGCAAGTGATTGCAGATCACATCGTTGCTCGTGAGGATATCGACCTCGCTTCCGCTGAGTTGTCCACCGCGACAGCCCATGCCTTTCCTCCCTATATGAACAACAGAAGTGATCTTGCGACGACGAACAGCGATATCAGCAGGAGCATCAGGCAGGTCGCCCAGATCATTACGGATCGCGCGCGCACATATCCGGACAGGTCAAGGATTGCGAGGATGGCGAGCAGGCAATTGAAGACCACGATCGCGGCGGTGAGGACCAGGAAGGGCAGGATCTCTGCCCTCTCGTCCCGCCAGGGTCCGGCTTCGTCGATCGCCACGTAGATAATACCGTAGAAACCGATCGATATTCCCAGAAGCGTGAAGGAAGCCGAAAGAATTTTTTCTGAAAGGCCGCGGTCACTGTTTGCGCTGCCAGCGTCGAGCACTTCCTTGGATTTCGGCTCGGGCATGTCGATTCACCGCCGGCCCCAGCGACTCGCGAAGCTCGGGGACAAGGGTACATTCATATCCCTCGTCATTGAAGCGCGACGGGCAATGACGACCCCCAGGACGGCGCGCCGCGCGCCAGTTGCAGGCGGCGGAGGCGTCCTCGCGACAGGCCGCGCGCCATCCCCCGCACCCGCAACCGCCAAGCCGCGAGGGGCGGCGAGCCTCTCCTCCCTATTTCGCCGGCATGTCCGGCAGAGGCGGCACCGACTTGAGGTAGAGGGCGATGGCTTCGCGATCCGCGTCGGTCAACTCGGCCAGGTTCTCCTGCACCTCGACCATGGCGCCGCCGAAGTTCTCGAAGCCGGGCAGGAAGCCGGTGCGCAGCGCGTCCGTGATGTCCTTCACCGACCAGTCGCCGATGCCGTCTGCAGAGGGCGTGATGTTCGGGATCTTCTTTTTTTCGCCCTCGGGCGAAGGGCCGCCGGCCAGCGCGCGCGCCTCTATCCGCCCGCCCAGCCGGTCGCGCGGCGTGTGGCACTCGCCGCAGTGGCCGAGCGCCTGCACCAGGTAGGCGCCGTGGTTCACCTGCTCGCTGGCCGCCGGGTTCGGACGGAAGGGCTCGTCGTCCATGTAAAGGTCCTTCCACAGCCCCAGCCCGCGGCGGAACCGGAACAGCAGGGGCAGGTCGTGCGGGACCGAGGCATCGGGGACCGGCGGCAGCGTGTCGAGGAACGCCTTCAGGTCCAGCGCGTCCTCCAGCGTCATGTGCTGGTACGAGGTATAGGGGAACGCCGGATAGTAGTGCCGCCCCGCGGGCGAGACGCCGCGCAGCACGGCGTTGACGAAATCCAGATCCGACCAGCCGCCGATCCCCGCCTCCGGGTCGGGCGAGATGTTCGGTGTGTGGAAGGTGCCGAAGGCGGTCTTCAGCGCCAGGCCACCGCCCAGCCGGTATCGGTCATCGCCTTTGGCCTTGGGCGCTGCGTGGCACCCGTTGCAGCCGGCGGCGTGAAAGACCCAGCGGCCGTGCTCGGGATCCGCCCGGTGCGCCGGCAGGTCGTCGGCGGCAAAGGTCACCGGCGCGGTCAGCAGCCAGAAGGCGATTCCCGCCGCGAGGCAGAGCACGGCCAGGACGCCGACGAGGAACTTGAACAGGCGCATGGGCCTCCGGTCAGCCCCGGGTATCGGTCGCGGCGAGGCGCGGTTAACGCCTCACCGTCCCGTCGCCGTGCACGGCGGTCAATTCTTTTCGCGGAACTTCTCGTGGCAGTCGCCGCAGGCCTTGCCCATCTGTCCGACCGCCGCGGCCAGCGCCTCCTGGCCCTCGCCGGCGCTGGCGTCGACCTTTGCGATTGCGGTGCGCAGGGTCTCGAAAGCCTGGTGGAACTCGTCCGGCTTCTCCCAGATCGCAGGCAGCGCCGCGGTCTTGCCCGGCATGTCGGCATTGGACGATCCGGCGGGGAACAGCCGCGTCTCGTCATAGCCGGTCAGCGCGTGCAGCATTTTCGCATGCTCGCCGGCCTTCGCGGCGTCATAGGGCATGTCGCCCTTGGCCATCGCGAACAGCGGGCCGGCCTCGATGACATGGAGATTCATCAGTCCCTGGCGCGCCTTCAGGGCACGATCCAGCGCCTTCTGATCCTGGGCAGCGGCGGCGTTGGCGAGCAGCGCCACCGCGCCGGCGGTCGCGAGTCCGCGGATGACGTTCCGGGAAATGGTCATGGCTGTCCTCTCCAGATTTACCGGTTCTGAACCCCGCGCAAGCATTGGCTGCCCGGGGCAAGGCTGTAAACCCTGCGGCCAGTGGAAATGACCTTTCCCGAAAACGCAACGGCAAGGCGCCGCCGGCGCATGCCCGTTCACACGGGCGCGAAGCCGCTCTCGCGCTGCCAGACATGCAGTTGGCCGGTGCCGATGTCGAACCAGGCGCCGTGCAGCGTCAGCACCCCGGCGCGCTGGGCCTCGGCGACGAAGGGGAAGGTCTCCAGGTTCGCCAAGCGAGACCAGCACCGCCTCGCGCTCCAGCTCCTCCTTCTGCGCGGCCTCTCCCTGAACGCGGGCGACGACACGCTCGTAGCCCGGCCGAAGGATGTCCATCCAGCGGCCGATGAAGCTGGTCGATTCCTCCAGCTCGGGCGCCTTGCCGGCGCACATGTCGTGGCAGGCCTGGACGCCGCCGCACATCGAGTGCCCGACGACGACGATGTGCGCGACGTTCAGCGCGTTGACGGCGAACTCGACCGCAGCCGAGGTGCCATGGTGGTTATGGTCCGGGCCGAAGGGGGGCACCAGGTTGGCGATGTTGCGCACGATGAACAGGTCGCCCGGCTCGGCGCCGAACATCTCGGCGACGTTGATCCGGCTGTCGCAGCACTGAATGACCATGGCGCGCGGATGCTGGCCGCTTGCCGCCAGGCGGGCGTACCAGGCGCGGTTCTCCTCGAAGCGGTTGACCAGCCAGCCGCGGTAGCGCTCGGTCAGATAGCCGGGCAGGGGGCGCCCGTGCGGCCCCTGCTGGGCGTTGCCATCTTCGGCGTCGCTGGCGTCCGTGTCCTGCATCGCGCCACCGCATATGGCGGATACGCGGCCGGCGCAAGACATCGGCCGCGGCGGGGCTGCGCGGATTTCGCGCACGCGCGGACACGCGCGGACCAGGACGGCACCGGAGCAGGGTGGAACGGCTGGCGCGCGGCCCGCGTTTCCGACCAGTTGCGCGATTACGAGCGCACAGCAGAAAACGTGTGAGGAAGTTATGAAAGCGGTTCTTATCGGTACGTCGCTGGCCCTGGCGCTGGCGGCCGGTTCGGCGTCCGCGGCGGACAACGCCAGCGTCAAGATCGGCACCCTGACCTGCAAGGCCACCGACATCACGAATGTCATCGTCTTCAGCCAGACAAAGTTCGACTGCGAATATGACGGCGTCAATGGCGAAGTGACCGAGCATTACACCGGCGACGTCAGCAAGATCGGCGTCGACCTGTCGATCAAGAACGACGTCACGCTGGTCTGGGCCGTCGTCGCGCCGAGCGACACGACCTACCAGCCGAACGCGCTGTCGGGCACCTATGTCGGCGCCTCGGCGGATGCGTCGCTCGGTCTCGGCGCGGGTGCGCACGTGCTCGTCGGCGGGGGCGAGCAGTCGTTCACGCTGCAGCCGGTCAGCGTCGAGGGAATCGAGGGCATCGGCGCGTCGCTCGGCATCGAGAGCTTCGAGCTCAAGAGCTGATCCGTCCGACCCACGAAGACTGACGGAGACTGATGCGAGCGCGCCGGGCCCCGCCCGGCGCGTTCAGCCTTCAGCCCTCAGCGAGCGCCGCGAAACGCGCCAGGAACGCCGCCTGCACGGTAGAGATCGGCCGCGGCGCCAGGCGGATCTCGGCTGCCCCGCGAAAACGCGGCCGCCCGAAGATCCGCGCCGCCTCGGCCTGCTCGAACCCCGCCAGTTGCACCGCCTCGAAGAACGCGCTCGCGCGGTCGGCGCGCTTGACCAGCTTGCCCAGCGCCGCGTCCGGCTCGCCGAGGCCGAATCGCATCCTGACAGCGCGCGCCAGCCGCTCCTCGAACGCCTTGTAGTCATATCCCAGCGCTGCCTTGAAGGGCGAGATCATGTCGCCGATCACGTATTCCGGCGCATCGTGCAGCAGCGCTTCCAGCCGGTCTGCGCGTGTCGCCGCGGGTTTCAGCCGCATGACCAGCCGCTCGACCAGCAACGAGTGCTCGGCCACGGTGTAGGGATGCGGTCCCAGCGTCTGCCCGTTCCAGCGCGCCACCCGCGCCAGCCCGTGCGCGATGTCCTCGATCTCGATGTCGAGTGGCGAGGGGTCAAGCAGGTCCAGCCTGCGCCCCGAAAGCATCCTCTGCCATGCCCGCGCCGTCATCGCCTCGAGCCATAGGCCGCCGACGCAGCCCTGTCGAGCCGGTCGGCGTCAACGGAAGGGCGGGATTTCCGGGCAGGCAGAATGCCATGGACCGGCCGGTTCGAGGCAAGGGGTTCCGGACGCTTGCCCTGCAGGAGGGAAACCTCCGCCATTCAGGCATCCGCCATGGCCGCTCGGCAAGCACGGCGCCTCGCCAGGCGCCCGCCCCGTCCTCGGTTGAACCGGCGGAGAGTCCGATCGCCGCTGCCGCGCCCGCCTACCGCACGGAAACCCGCTCCTTTAGCGGCGCCGTCTCGGCATGTCGCCGCGGTCGCTCGTTCACGTTGGTCCGCGTCGATTGATCGTTGCCCTGGTACAGGAACCGGCGGGCGAGCACGTTGAAAGCCGCCCAGATCATCATGCCGGCCAATGCCACGACGAGCGACCCGGCGGCGTAGGCGATCAGGAATGTGAACATCCCGACCACGGCCAGCCACCGGAATTCGTACCACGCCAGGTGGTGATTGATCGTCGGCGTCTCGGCCATCGTTACTCCCTTCCGTGCAGGTCGTTGTTCGCGGCGTGCTCTGGGCTGCCGCGGATTGCCCGCCGGAACGAAAGATGAAGCTCGAACGTGTTAAGATTCCGGCGCACGGATGGCAGATACGAGGCGTTGAATTGCCGGCAGCAGACTGCTTGAGGGGGCTCGGTTCGCGGGTGTTCGCGTGCTTCCGGTCGCGAGAACATCGCCGTCGCCGGTTGCCCGGCTGCGTTCGTTTTGCGGCGCAGCATTGACGTGGGCGGAGGTCACTCCTGCGGCAAATCGATGGAGAGAAAGTTCGGAATCCCTGCAATCCGGCCAGCTATCAGGGACGATTCTCTCCAAACGCCCGAGGCTCCGGGATCGTGATTTCGGGTCGGGCTAAGACAGCCGGCGTGACCATGCCGCCCCCGGTCTTCGAGAGCTGCCATCTGATCGGAATTCGGCCAGAGTCGAGCGTCCGATGGCCACGTCATTGCCGCAAATCATTCGCATCATTGCACCGCGGATTGATCAGCGGGCGCGTTGATGCGAGCTACGTCAGAAATCAAGCGGACCGGTCTCAGCCGAATCCGGCAAAAATCTTCGCCGTTTTCGGGGATTCGAGAGTCACGGGCGACGATCCAGGGGCTCACCGCCCACAAGCACTTTGCCCTGGTCGTGATTCTCATCATCGCGGCAATCACCCTCCCCGATGCGGTGGCAACCATCCAGGGTGGGGGCGTGACGATTGTCGCGTCTGGTGTCCTGGCGGTGCATCTCGCCTGCGATGCCATCCTGGTCGCCGCCATCCTTCTGCGCTCCATGGAGGGTTGGCGAGGCGGCATCGAGCGTCAGCAGATGATGAGCCCCGCCGCGCCGCTCGCCGAAATCGGAGGAGCGGCGGATGCCGGGGACGGCGCCCCGTTTGCCGGGTCGACGGCCACCGGTCGTGGGCCCGAAACGGAAACCGGTGCCCGAAGTACCGCCGGGCCGCCCGTCACCGACAGCATGCGTCGTGCCGAAGACCTGATGATTCGGACGAACACTGCCACCGTGGCGATTGCCAGCGACACGACGATCCTGGACGGCAACCAGGCGCTGCCGCGGCTTCTCGGTCGGGCCGCGGTCGAGGAGGTTGTCGGCCATCGGCTCGCGGATGTGCTGGACCTGAAGAACGACAGGGCAGCCCACCACTTCTGCAACGAGACAGTCCGCCTCGGCACGTTCACCTGCCACCTCGAGGCGACGAGCCCCGCGGGAGGCACGGTCTGGATCGAGGCGAACGGCGCCGCGTCGGTGTTGAATGGCCGACCCTGCGTCATGGCGATCTTCCGCGACATTTCCGAGAGAAAGACCGCTGAACTTGCGTTGATGCGATCCAACGAGGCGCTGTCGGCCGCGCTGGAGGTCGCGCGCGATGCAAACAGCGCGCGGTCCGGTTTCGTCGCGAAGATGAACCACGAGCTCCGGACCCCGCTCAACGGAATCATCGGCCTCAGCGAAATGCTGCGTCACACGGCGTCCGACCGCAACGTCCCGGGCGCCGAGGTCCGCAAGTTCTGCGAGCACATTCACCGGAGCGGCACGCACCTGCTGAGCCTGGTCGAGGACCTGCTCGACCTGTCGCGGCTGGAGGCCGGCACCTGGTCTCTCAATCCGACCGAGATCGACGTTGCGGCCGAGCTGAACGCCGCCCTCATCACGCTCGTTCCGATCGCGCACAAGAAGCAGGTCGTCGTCGAGCAGATCTGTCCGCCGGATTTCCGGTGGCATCTGGACCAGCGCGCGTTCCGGCAGATCATCATCAACCTGGCGACCAACGCCGTGAAGTTCTCGCCGCCTCAGAGCAAGGTGCGGATCGCCGTGACGAGGTCCGCCTCCGAGATGACGCTGCACGTCATCGACGAGGGACCGGGCATTCCGGGGCCGGAGCTGGAACGGATCGCGATGCCCTTCGGGCGCGGGGCCTATGCGGTGAACCACAAGATCGACGGCGTCGGCCTCGGGATTCCCATCGTCTCCGAACTGCTCAGGCTGCACGGCGGGAAGCTGCTGATCGACAGCGAACCCGGCCACGGCTCGACCTTCTCGGCGCTGTTCCCGGCCGGCGTCCGGCCGGCCAACAGTTTCCAGGTCGCCGCCGAGTAGACCACCTCCGGCGTCCCCGCCCGGCGACCAGACCGCCATTCTGCAGCGCCGCCGCGGCAACTCGATGCCGAATCGCGATGCCGCCGGGCCGTACACGGTCGGGATGCGAACCGCCTTCATCGCTCGCGCGCCGGGATGTGCGCCCCGGCCCGGCAGGGCGGAATTATCGGTCATCGGATCACCTGCTCTTGATTGTGGCCGGCGTTCCTAGGATCATGAGTTCCTCGATTGGAATTCGAAGCCGGCGGATCAGTGAAGTGAAAAGCAAATGAAAATCCAGGCACCTCCTTTCTTGAAGGCCATCTGTTTATTCACGGATCTTGCCTGATCGATGATTGATAAAATTGATGAAGTGTTGGTCGCGTCTGCGACGGGCTTCGCGACCGGTTTCTCGCTGATTCTGGCGATCGGGGCGCAGAATGCGTTCGTGCTGCGCCAGGGGCTTCTGCGCACGCACGTCTTCTGGGTCTGCCTGCTCTGCGCGCTCTCGGATGCGGTGCTCATATCGGCGGGGGTGGTGCTCGCCGGGCGAATCGGCGCCCGGACGGACTGGCCGATGCACTGGGTCGCCTGGGGGAGCGCGGCCTTCCTGACGATCTACGGGGCCATGGCGGCGTGGCGGGCGTCCTCGCCCGGACGCCTCCTCGCATCCGAGCGCGGGCCGCAGGCGCTGGGCGGAGCCTTGCTCACATGTCTCGCGCTGACATGGCTGAACCCGCACGTCTATGTCGACACCGTCGGGCTGATCGGCGCGATGTCGACCGGGTTCACGGCAACGGTCGACAAGACGGCGTTCGGCGGCGGCGCCGTTGCGGCCAGTTTCGTCTTCTTCTTCGGGCTGGGCTACGGTGCGCAGCTGCTCGCCCCGGCCTTCTCGCGGCCGAGGGCCTGGGTGTTCATGGACATCGCGATTGCCCTGGTCATGTTCGGGCTCGCCGCGTCGCTTGTCGTGAGAACGCTCTAAAGCATGTTCCGCTTTAGCTGATTCACGAAGGGATTCCCAAGGTTGCCCTGATCTGATTCCCTGTCGGAAAACGGGGGCAGAGGCATGGGCAGGGCATATACCGCGGATCTCCGAGGGCGGGTGCTGGACGCGGTGGAGGCGGGCAGCTCGGCGCGATCGGCGGCGGCGCGGTTCGGTGTCGGTGTGGCGACGGCGATCCGGTGGGTGCGGCGGCACCGGGAGACGGGCGAGCGGACGGCGCGGCGGCAGGGCCCTCCGATCCGCTCGAAGCTCGATCCGCACGAGGTCTTTCTGCTGGGGCTGGTCGAGGAGACGGTCGACATCACGCTCGCCGAGATGCAGGCGCGTCTTGCCGGCGAGCGCGGCGTCCAGGCCGGGATCGGCACGCTCTGGCGGTTCTTCGACCGCCGCGGCGTGACGGTGAAAAAAAGTCCGGGCATGCGAGCGAGCAGGACCGTGCCGACGTCCGCGAGGCGCGCGAGGCCTGGTTCGAGGGCCAGCCGGAGCTCGATCCCGAACGGCTGATCTTCATCGACGAGACTGGGCTGAACACGAAGATGGCGCGGCTGCGCGGTCGCTGCCGCCGCGGCGACCGGCTCTTCGCCAGCATCCCCCACGGCCATTGGCGCACGACCACCTTCGTCGCCGGGCTCAGGCTCGGCGGCATGGACGCGCCGATGGTGCTCGATGGGGCAATGAACGGCGAGGCCTTCCTCGCCTATGTCCGCCGCGTGCTGGTGCCGGTTCTGCGGCCCGGCGATATCGTCGTCATGGACAATCTCGGCTGCCACAGGAGCGCCGCTGCCCGCGCGGCGATCGAAGCCGCCGGCGCCGAACTGCGCCTGCTGCCGCCTTGCAGCCCCGACTTCAACCCGATCGAGCAGGCGTTCTCCAAGCTCAAGGCGATCCTCCGCAAAATCGCTGCCCGAACACGCGACACGCTCTGGAACGCTGTCGCCATAGCCCTCGACGCGTTCTCGCCCGACGAGTGCGCCAACTACTTCACCGCCGCAGGCTACGAGCCAGAATAAGTGGAAAATGCTCTAGCGGCGCGACCGCGTCACCCTGTTCCGGTCTCCAGCGGAACCTCGAACGGCAGCAGATGCTTCCCGGCGATCTGCGAGACGATCGCCGAAAGCGCCATCATGATCTGGCTGTTGGGCGTGCTCGACTGCCAGTAGAGCGGAACCATCACGGGCGTTCCGGGCACGAGCTCGCGAAGTGTGCCGTCCCGAAGATAGGGATCGACCGAGAACCGCGGCATCATCCCCCAGCCGGAGCCGTTCAGGCAGCATTCGAGGTATCCGGAGAACGAGGGTATCCAGTGCCCGCGCAGCCGGGCCGCCTTGCCGAAGGCGCTGATGAACCACTGCAGCGGCAGCGTGTCCTTCCGGTCGAACACGAGATAGGTGGCTGCCGCCAGGGTTTCGGCCGAGACGCCGGTGCTGAGGCGCTGCTCGACGAAGCTCTCGCTGGCCACCGCGACGTATTCGATGGCGCCGAGGGCAAAGCGGCGGCAACCCGGCAGCGGGTCCGACTCGGAGGTGATCGCCGCCAGTGCCTCGCCGGTCCGCATCCTTTCGGCCGTGTGCTCCTGATCGTCCGGGATCACCTCGAAGTGCAGGTTCAGCTTGGTCGCGGCATACTCGACGATCTCGGGAAACCAGGTCGCAAGACTGTCAGCGTTCACCGCGACCCGAATGACCGACGGAGCATCCGGCTCCTCGTGATCTGCGGATGCGAGGGAGCGTTTGAGGTCCTGCTCCATCAGCCTCACCTGGTCGAGGTGACGGCAAAGCTGCTGTCCGAATTCGGTCGGCGTGCAGTGTCGGTCGCGGACCACCAGCACCATGCCCGTCCGATCCTCCAGAAGCCTGATTCTCTCCTCGACCTCGGACTGGCTGAGGTTCAGCAACCGCGCCGCGGCGTCCAGGCTTCCCTCGCCGACGACGGCCGCGAGGGCTTCCAGCAGGGGGTATTCGAATTGCATCTCAGCCCCTCCGGTCAATGCGCCGGCCATTGGTAGCGAATCATCATCGTTTTTCGACCGCCCGCAATACCGCGGCACCGTGACGCCATCATGGCGACCGGACGGCGACCTCCGGGCAACAGTGCGGGAGAACGCCCGGACTGTCCCAACCTGGAGCAGAAACTTTGCATTATGCGACGAGGTTGCAACCGTAAAATTTTCAGCATAGTCAAAATATTCCGCAGCGTCACATAAGGGGGAACATTATGTCAGGGACGGCCATCCGGAACCAGTTTGTGGGGGAATTTCGTCGGTTGGCTCCGAACAGGCGTTTTGTGGCTGCTCTCACTGTCGGATCTTATCTCCTTCAGGTCCTCGCGGCCATCGGACTGGGCTGCTGGCTCCTGCAGCTGCCGTTTTCGGGCTACACTGCTGCCGCGATCGCCGTTCTGATGCTGTTCATCGGCACTCGGCTGAGGGGTTTCAACAACATCGTCCACGAGTGCACCCATTTCGCCTTCTCGGAACGTCGGGAAGACAACGTCCTGCTCGGCAAGATCAGCGCAGCCCTGATCCTCGCGTCCTTCAGGGATTATCGCGACCAGCACATGACCCATCACACCCATGTCGGAGATTACGACCACGATCAGGACATGCAGCGAATCCGCACGCTCCGGCTGGAAGAGCCGCTGACGCCGCGGACGATGGCCCGGCACGTGTTCACGATCATCTCGGGACGGTATCTGCCGTACTATCTCAGCCCGAATCTCTCGGCGCGCGACGGGCGGGCGTTCCAGTTCATGAAGCTCGGCCTGATCGCCCTGGCGTCCCTGTTCCTGATCCTGGATCCCATCCCGGCGCTCCTGCTGGTCTGGCTGCCGTATCTCTGGGTCTTCACGGCGATCAACTACGCGACGGACTGCATCGACCACGCGGGGCTGATCGGGTCCGGGGACGAGCTCGAATTCCTCGCGCAACCTGCCGCTGCCCAAGCCCCTCAACCTGCTGTTTTTCCCGCGCAACGACTGTTTTCACCTCGTTCATCACCTGTTTCCGCAAGTGCCGACCCATCACCTGAACGCCTGCCACGAACGGCTGCTGTCGAACCCGGAGTATCTTGCCCGCCTCAAGCGCCGGGTGTCGCTGCAGACCGAATCGGCCAGGACGGGTCCGAAGCGCGTCAGAGGCAGCGGCGCCCGGGGCAGTGTCGCGCAGGACGGCGCCGCGCTTCGCCCCTGAGGCCACGGGCCGCCTCGCGAGAGGAGGTGGCCCGCAGTTCGCCAGAGCTCCCGAACGGCGCACCAGGCGGCGTTCGCGTTCGTCGGTTTCCCGACCGGCCCGGACGCCGGAGGCCTGCGCTTCGACGTGGCCCGCCCCTGCAGGGCCAGGCGCGGACGCGAGCGCCGCAACGGACCGCCCGGCTTCAGGCAGTCACGCCGATCTCCGATCCAAGGCGTGCGGGCGGGGGGGATCGAACCCCCACTCCCATACGGGAAACGGATTTTCTTACCAGCTACGGCTTTCGCCGCCCCTTGCCCCGCCTGCGCGGAGGGTCGGGTTTGTGGTCTGGACTATCCCTTCACCATAGCCCGGCCGAGGCTCGGGTCCACAGGTGCCGCCCGTCTAGTCTCTACACCTTCCGGGGACACGCGGGTCCCCGGCTTGGCTCGGGATTCCCAGCAAAGGGTTCCCCGAATTTGAGCGGTTCTACGTCCCGGGTTTCCCCGGGCGCACTCAGTCTTCAAGTCCGTTGCGTCTGCCAATTCCGCCACGCCCGCGTGACGCGCCCTGATTAGCAAGCAGCGCCCGCGGAACCAAGCGCCGTGCGATGCCCGGACGGCGCAGCGGGGGGCGCACCCCGGCGGGCCGGTCAGGTCTCCGCCGGCTCGCCGCCGAAATGCGCCCAGAACTCGTCGCGCGGATGGCTTCGCGGAAACGGCGTGTCCGGCACCGGGACGCCCAGGAAGCCGCAGAGCGGCTCCCATCCCTGGCTGACGTCGAAGACCAGCAGGCGATCGGCCGGGATGGCCTCGCGCACCGCGGCGTTGTTGCGGCGATAGGCGGCGATGGCGCAATCCCGGTCCAGCGGGTCGGTGAAGGTGTCGTCCATGAACCAGCCCGACATGGTGCGGAAAATGTCCGCGACGGGCGGCGGCAGGTCCATGCTCGGCGCCAATGCGAAGAACTTCGCGATCGTGACGCTGAAGCTGTTCCACCAGGCTTCCTCGGGCCGCTCGTTGTGCACGACCTTCGCCTCCGGGAAGGCGGCGGCGGTCTGCCGCCAGACGGCCGCGCCGGGCCAGTCGACCTGCGAGCGGTATCCCGCGAAGACCTCGTTCCAGTCGACCGGCTGGCCGGCGGCGATCGCCTTCCACTGCGCCGGCTGCGCCGGGTTCTGCATGACCTCGATCATGTGGTGGCACGGCCCGAGGCCGAGCTGTTCGAGCGCCATCTTCGTCGACATGGTGCCGGTCCGGCCAAAGCCGGAGCCGATGATCTCGAGCGACATGCGGAGTCTCCTGTTGGTGCCGGCCCTCGCGGTCGGGACCGTCGGCCGATGCGTGCAGATCTGCTCAAGCGATGCAGGACGGACCAAGCCACACAACGCCAGAGCGACACCATAGCCCAGGCCGGCACCCGCTGCCAGCCGCCCGCGCCCGGGATCGTCCGGCCCGGATCGCGCGGCCCCGGAGCGCGGTTGCCTACCCGATCAGGATCGCGCGAAAGTCATTGACGTTGGTCAGGGTCGGGCCGCTGACGACGCTGTCGCCCAGCGCCTGGAAGAACCCGTGGCTGTCATGCTCGGCCAGCGCGCGCGCCGGGTCCAGCCCGGCGGCGCGGGCGCGCGCCAGCGTGTCGGGCGTGGCGATGGCGCCGGCGATCTCGGCCGCGCCGTCGACGCCGTCGGTGTCGCAGGCCAGCACATGGATGCCCGCCCGGCCGTCCAGCGCCAGCGCCGCCGCCAGCACGTACTCGGCGTTCGGCCCGCCGATACCCGAGCCGCCGACCCCCGTGCCCCGGTGCGTGACCGTCAGCTCGCCGCCGCTCAGAAGGACCAGCGGCGGGTCGCCCGGGGCGCGCGCCGACTGGCGGTGCAGCGCCTCGGCGGCGTGCCGCGCGGCGACCTCCTGCGCCTCGCCCTCGATGGCGTCGCCCAGCATGACCGGCTCGACGCCGGCGGCGCGGGCGGTCTCGGCGGCGGCCTCCAGCGACCGGGCGGGGGCGGCGATGATGATGTTCTCGGTGCGGGCCAGCCGCGGGTCGTCCGGACGCACCGGGTCGCCGCCGCGCGCCAGGTAGTCGGCCACGGCCGGCGGCGGCTCGACGCCACGCCGGCGCAGGATCTCCAGCGCGCGCTCGGGCGTGCCGGGGTCGCCGACGGTCGGCCCGCTGGCGATGTCGGCCGGGTCGTCGCCCGGCACGTCCGAGATCATCAGCACGACCATCCGCGCCGGAAAGGCGGCGGCGGCCAGCCGGCCGCCCTTCACGGCGCTCAGCTGCTTGCGCACGGTGTTGATCTCGCCGATCGGCGCGCCGCTGTTCAGGAGCGCCCGCACCAGCGCCTGCTTGTCGGCCAGCGTCAGCCCCTCGGCCGGCGCGCAGAGCAGCGCCGAGCCGCCGCCCGAGATCAGCGCCAGCACGGTGTCCGCCTCGCCGAGGCCGGACAGCATCTCCAGCATCCGCCGCGTCGCCGCGACCCCGGCCTCGTCGGGCACGGGGTGGGCGGCCTGGACGATCTCGATGCCACGGCAGGGGCGTTCATAGCCGTAGCGGGTGACGACCAGCCCCTCGCAGGGGCCCCACGCCGCCTCGACGGCCTCGGCCATCCGCGCCGAGGCCTTGCCGCCGCCCACGACCAGCAGCCGCCCCGACCCCTCGGGTCCGGGCGCGGCGGCAGGCAGGACGGCACGCGCAGCATCGGGTCGGCGGCGCTGCACGGCGGCGTCGAACAGCGCGCGCAGCAAGGATTTCGGGTCGCTCACGATCAGCCTCTGCTCTGGCGGTCGGGCGCAGCATGGCCGGGGCGCGGACCGGGTGCAATGCCTGGGCAACGTGCCGGGGCAACACGGTCGGAGCCCGGCCCGCACCCTCACCGCCGCCCGGTTTTTCCCGTGCCCGCGCCCGCCCCGGACAGCCGATGAGCGACCTTCCCGGCGGCGGCCGCGAAGGCCCGGGTCCGCCTCGCGGTTGCCGAACGGGGGGCGGAGAGATAGATCGTCGGGCCGATGCGACAGGACCGGGAAGGACGGCGCGTGAGATTACTGGGCACATTCTGCCGGCACGGAACGGTCTCCCTCCTCCTCGCCTTGGCCGTCGTCGCCGCGCCGCAGACCGCCCCTGCCCAGGCCTTCCTCAAGCAGCTTGTCGCGCCGGCGGCGCCCGAGGAACCGGCGGCCGACCAGCCGGATGCGTCGGCTGCGACGCCGGCCGACGCAGCCAAGGCGACGACCCTGACGCCCGAGCAGACGCGCCTGATCGCCGACATGCTGCGCGACCCGGTGGCGCGCGAGGCGCTGATCGGCGAGCTCGACCGGCTCGCGGCCGAACGCTCCGCCGCCGCTTCCGCGGCAGCGCCGGCCGCGGGCGCCGACACGGCCGCGGCAACCGCGGCCCAGCCCACCACCGCGTCCACCGCCCGGCTGCCGCCGGGGCCGCGACCCGCCCGACCCGCCCGCGGCCAAGGAAACGACCGCGGCCAGGATAGAAAGCTCGATCGGTCGGCAGATCGCCCAGCAGACGCAGGCGATCGCGCAGGACCTGGCGACCCGGGTGGGCGCGCTCTGGGTGAAGTTGCGCGAGGCGCCACAGGTCTTCTCGGGGCTCGGCGGGGTCGACACCGGCTTCCTGCTGGACGCGCTGGTCGAGCTGGCGCTGGTCATCGTCACGACCGTCGTCCTGTTCGTCGTCCTGCGCCACTTCGCCAAGCGGCTCTACCGCTGGATGGGGAACAGGACGAAGGCGATGGGCGTGGCGGGCAAGGCCAGCGTCTATGTCGCCTCGATCGCCGTCGATGCGGTCGTCGTGCTGCTCGCCTGGGCGGCGGCCTATGCGCTGGCGGTCACCGTGTTCAACGATTTCGGCCAGATCGCGATCCGGCAGAGCCTGTATCTGAACGCCTTCCTGGCGGTCGAGATGGTCAAGGTCGGCATCCGCGCCATGCTGTCGCCGGCGGCGCGCCGAGCTCCGGCCCGTCAACATCGGCGATGCCGGGGCGCGCGGCGGACCTACCGCGTGCTGAACATCGTCATCAGCATCATCGGCTACGGCGAGTTCCTGGTCGTGCCGATCGTCGCCCAGCAGGTCGGCTATTACTCGTCGCGCAGCGTGTCGGCGTTGCTGCTGCTGGTCGCGCTGCTGGTCCTGGCCTTCGCGGTCCTGCGCAACCGCCGCGCGGTGGCCACCTGGCTGACCGGCGATGACGAGGGCAAGGCGCCGAGCAGCCGCTTCTGGCAGCGCCGCCGCGCGGCTGTGGTGGATCCCGGTTCTGACGTACCTGGCGGCGGTCTTCGTCATCGTGCTGACGCGGCCGGGCGACGTGCTGCTGCCGGTGCTGAGCGCCTCGGCGCACATCCTGCTCGCCAGCGTCGTCGGCTGGGCCATCGCCGGCCTGCTCGGCCGCGCCATCGCCAGCGGCATCCGCCTGCCGACGGCGCTGAACCGCCGCCTGCCGCTGCTCGAGCGGCGGCTGAACGCCTTCGTCCCCAAGACGCTGTTCCTGCTCCGCCTCGTCATCCTGCTCGCGGTCGTCGGCTACACCGAGAACGTGCTGGGGCTCTACGACATGCATGGCTGGCTGAACGGCGCGGTCGGCGCCTGGCTGACCGGCACGGCGCTCAGCGTCGCGCTGGTGCTGCTGGTGTCGTTCGCCATCTGGATCGCCATGACCAGCTGGGTCGACTACCGGCTGAACCCGGACTACGGCAAGGTCCCGACGGCGCGCGAGAGCACGCTGCTGACGCTGATGCGCAACGCCGTGACGATCGCGCTGGTCGCGATCACGGTGATGTTCGTGCTCAGCGCCATCGGCATCGACATCGCGCCGCTGATCGCCTCGGCCGGCATCGTCGGCCTGGCCATCGGCTTCGGCGCGCAGAAGATGGTGCAGGACATCATCACCGGCGTCTTCATCCAGCTCGAGAACGCCATCAACGTCGGCGACGTGGTGACGGCCGGCGGCATCTCGGGCGTCGTCGAGCGGCTGACCATCCGCTCGGTCTCGCTCCGCGACTTCTCGGGCGTCTACCACATCATCCCGTTCTCGTCGGTCGACACGGTGTCGAACTTCATGCGCGAGTTCGCCTTTGCCCTGATCGACATGGGCATCGCCTACCGGGTCGACGTCGAGGTCGCCAAGCAGGCGATGTTCGACGCCTTCGAGGAGCTGCGCGACAACCCCGAGCACGGGCCGACCATCCTGGACGACCTGCAATGGTTCGGCATCAACGAGTTCGGCGACAGCGCGGTCATCGTGCGCGCCCGCATCAAGACGCTGCCCGGCAAGCAGTGGGGCGTCGGCCGGTTCTACAACGGCATCCTCAAGCGCATCTTCGACGAGCGCGGCATCGAGATCCCGTTCCCGCACCGCACGCTCTATCTCGGCGAGGGCACGCAGGGCGAAGCGCCGCTGGCCATGCGCACCGTCCGCCCCGCGGCGCCTGCGCAAGGCCCGCAGGCGCCGCCCGCCGCCGAGCCGACGCAGCGCCTCGCCTCGGATGACGGCGTGCCGCCGCCGGAGGAAAAGGAAGGCGACGACGCCCCGGACGACCCGCGCTCCTGACGCCCCGGCCGGCCGGGGCTCCCGACGGCCTCCGCGCGTCATGCCGCGGCGATGGCCGGCCCGCCTTGGGCCGATCCCGCGCCTCCGGCCGGCCGCGGGCAAGCTGGCGTGTGCCGCGCCCCGAGGCCGACCCGGCGCGCACCGTGGCTGAAGGACCCAGCGCCGACTCCCGGCCGCAGGTCGATGGAATCGTATCATCCCCGGCTGCTCCGGCGATGACTTCGCAGGGGACGCGGCGAAGGCGCCGACGCGCGTCTCCGCCCCCGTTGACCACGCGTGAAGACGGCCTTCGCCGCCTCCGCCTTCGCCCGGCCGTGGCGGCGGGTGCATCGAGTCCCGACCAGGGGTCGCCCGGTTCGTCGCGGGGCCGGTGCCGGTGTCACCCGCCTCCGATCATCGGGTAAGGGATGCCCTCGAACAGGGTTCCGCTATCGGAACCCTGGCGACGACGCGCCGGATGATCCCGCCCGGGACCGTGCTCGCACTCCGCCCGCGCGTGCCGGTCGACAGCCGGGCCGACTTCTGCCGAACCCAACGCTCGAGGCGGGAGGGGCGGCGGTGCCGCCCGGCGACTCTTGGCTCGGACCGCCAGTGGCGACCGATCGGATCTCTTTAGCAACAGATTAGCGAAGGATCGTCACCGATCCTGTTCCCGATCTCATTGCCGAACAGGTTGCGGAATTCGACCGGCCCAATGCCCACGCCAATCCCCTTGCCCGTCCCCGGTGGTGTCCCCACTGCATTCCCCACCGGCGCTCTCAGGCCAGCGACGCCAGCAGCCCAGCCATCAGGCGGCCGCGCTCGGCCAGGCTGTCGACCAGGATGTGCTCGGTCAGCGTGTGCAGCCCGGCGCCGCGCACGCCCAGCGAATCGAGCGTCGCGATGCCCATCGCACCGGTGAAGTTGCCGTCCGAGCCGCCGCCGGCGCTCGCCTGCGTCAGCTCCAGCCCCAGCGTGCGGCCGATCTCGCGGGCGTGCTCGAACAGCGCCTGCGTCGCCGCGTCCGGCTCCCAGACCGGCCGGGTGACGCCGCGGCGCACGCTGAAGCGCACCTCGGCGGCGTTGTCGTTCAGCGCCAGCATCTTCTCGACGCCGGCGTCCAGATCCGCCTGTCGCTTGGCCATGCTCAGCGCCTGCGCCGAGCAGCCCGAGGGCACGCAGTTCACATGCGCCTGCGCCGCCCGGACGCAGCCGACCGAGAAGGTGCAGTCGTCGGTCGTCATGTCCTCGATCTGGATGATCCGCCGTGCCATCTCGCGCACCGCCGAGCGGCCGAGGCGCGGGTCGACGCCGGCATGGCTGGGCTTGCCGGTGGTCTCGAGGTCGAAGCGCGCGATGGCGTAACGCCCCGTCGTGATGCCGCCATCGGCGCGGGCGGGCTCGGGCACCAGCACGTATTTCGCGCGTGCCGCGGTCGCCTCGATCAGGCCGCGCGCCGCTGGCGTGCCGATCTCCTCGTCCGGGGTGAACAGGACCGTGACGGGCAGCGGCGTCTCGATGCCGGCGCGGGCAAGCTGGCGGATCGCCTCCAGCGACAGGTAGTTGCCGGACTTCATGTCCTGGATGCCAGGGCCATAGCAGCGCTCGCCCTCGCGGTGGAATGGCAAGACAGCGCAGCGTGCCGACCGGGTGGACGGTGTCGAGATGGCCCATGATCAGGATGCCCGGCTCGCCGGCCTTCGCGTGCGGGAAGGTCGCCCGCACCGAGCCGCCCGAGGCCCATGCGGCCCGGGATGCGCTCGATGTCCGCGCCGGCATGCGGCCAGGTCGTAGGTCGCGAGGTCGACCATGCGGTCGACGGCAGCGGCGTCATGCGTCGGGCTCTCGCATTCGATCCAGGGCCGCAGCCCGTCGAGCATCGCGTCGACGTCGAAGGGCAGGGCGGTCAGGTCGATCTGCGGCGTGATGGCGTCCATCGGGTACCTCCGAAGCGATGAGGGGGTGGGCCGGGGGCCCACCCTACGGGTCGGCGGCGGGGTCTGCCGTAGGGTGGGCGCCTCGCCCACCCATGCGGCGGCCGCCGCGTGGCGCCGCGTCACGCCGCCGTACGCCTCTCGACCAGCCGGGCGTAGATCGACGCGCCGACGGGCAGCATGTCGTCATCCAGCACGAAGTGGTCCGAGTGCAGCGGCGAGGTCCCGGCATGGCCCAGCGTGCAGTAGGCCCCCGGCACCACGCGCAGCATGTCGGCGAAGTCCTCCGACCCCGTCCGCACCTTTGGTGTCACGGCGACGTTGTCCTCGCCGACGACCTCGCGCGCGATGTCCAGCATGGTGTGGCTCAGCCGCTCGTCGTTCACCAGCACGTCGAAGATCTCGCGCAGGTCCAGCTCGATCTCGACGTCGTAGGCGACCGCCATGCCCTGCGCCAACGCCCGCATCCGCTGGCGCACCGTCGCCGCCAGTTCCGGGTCGAAGTAGCGCATGGTGCCCGAGACGGTGCACTCGGCCGGGATGACGTTGTAGGCGGCGCCGGCGTGGATCTGCGTCACCGACAGGACGACCGGGTCGGTCGGGGGCACGTTGCGGCTGACGATGGTCTGCAGCTGCCCGACCAGCGCCGAGGCGATGACGATCGGGTCCTTGGACTGGTGCGGCATCGCCCCGTGCGAGCCGGCGCCGCGAACATGGAAGTCGAAGAAGTCGGCGCCGGCCATCGCCTCGCCGGGCTTCACGCCGACCCGGCCGGGCGCGCCGATCGGGTTGTTGTGCATGCCGTAGACCTCGTCGCAGGGGAACCGCTCGAACAGCTTGTCCGCCAGCATCGCGCGCGCCCCGCCCAACCCCTCCTCGGCGGGCTGGAAGATGAAGACCGCGGTGCCGTCGAAGTCGCGCGTCTCGGCGAGATACCGCGCCGCGCCCAGCAGCATGGTGGTATGCGCGTCGTGGCCGCAGGCGTGCATGACGCCCGGCGACTTCGAGGCGTAGGCGAGGTTCGTCCGCTCGTCGATCGGCAGCGCGTCCATGTCGGCCCGCAGCCCGATGGTACGGCCGGCGCCCTTGCCCTTCAGCACGCCCACCACCCCGGTCTTGCCGATCCCGGTATGCGTCTCGATTCCCCACTGCGTCAGCAGGTTGGCAACGATGCCCGAGGTGCGGACCTCCTGAAAGCCGATCTCCGGGTGGGCGTGAAAGTCACGCCGGATCTCGGTCAGCTCGGGCGCAAAGCCGGCAATGCGGTCGATGACGGGCATGTGGTCTCCTTCTCGGCGGTCGGTCGGCGGCGGCGGGCGGCGGCCCGGTTTCAGCCATCGCCGGGCGGGGGCGTGGACGCCTGCCGGCGCCGCTCGGCCAGGTAGGGCGAGGTCTCGGGGACGGCCTCCTCGGGCACGTCGACCGTCACCTCGCCCAGCAGCAGGTATGACAGCGTCTTGCCGTGCCGGTCGAGTCCCAGCGAGGCGTTGACGCCGCCCTGCAGCGCGCCCTCGATGACGAAGTTCAGCGCGCGCAGGTTGGGCAGCTCGTAGCGGCGGCAGGCGGTGGCGCCGAGATGGGAGAAGGTCGCCAGCACCCGATCCGCCGTCACCTGCTCCAGCAGGTGCGGCCATGCCTCCGGCTTGTAGGCAATGACCGAGACGTTCGAGACGTCGCCCTTGTCGCCGGCTCGGCCGTGCGCGATGGCGTGCAGCGGCAGGATCATTCGAACACCTCGACGCGGACATTGGGTTCGACGCGCTCGCGCGGGATCAGCACCGAGGCGGTGTGGATCTGGCTGGTGACCGAGCAGCGATAGCCGCCGCCGGCCGCAGGCCCCGAGCAGTAGAGCATCATCAGCTCGTCCACGACCATCTGCGCGCGCGCCTTGTCGACCGACTGCGTGGCGACGCGCACGGTGTATTCGCCGTCGGTCGGCAGCCGGCGCTCGGCGCGCCTGGTGGCCGAACCGCCGTCATGCGTGGCCATGGCGCCGACCGTCTCGATGCGGAACGGCTCGTTCAGGCCCCGCATCGAGAGCCGTTCGCGCACGATCTCGCCGGCAAGATCGGCGCGGGCCAGCGCGTTCGGGCCGGAATAGGTCATGAACGCCTCGCCCAGCCAGCCGCCGTCGACGCTGACCGTTGCCTTCAGCGTGGCCGGGGCCGGGTGGCCGCGTGCGCCGGTGACGCGAATGCGGTCCTTGCCGTCATCGGCCAGCTCCAGCCCGGTGCAGTCGAGCACGACGTCCGGCACGAGGTAGGCGGCCGGATCGTGCATCTCGTAGAGGATCTGCTCGGTCACGGTGGCCTTGCTGACCAGCCCGCCCGTGCCCTCGGGCTTGGTGATCACGAAGCTGCCATCGTCGCGGCACTCGGTGATCGGAAAGCCTGCGCGGGCGAGGCCCGGCACGTCCTTGAAGCCGGGGTCGGCGAAATAGCAGCCGGTGACCTGACCGCCGCATTCCAGCAGGTGGCCGGTGACGGTGCCCTGCGCCAGCCGGTCCCAGTCGTCCGCCGCCCAGCCGAACTCGTGCACCAGCGGCCCTAGCGCCAGCGCCGAATCAGTGGTGCGCCCGACCAGCACCACGTCGGCGCCGGTGGCGACCGCCTCGGCGACGGGGCGCGCGCCCAGGTAGACATTGGCGGCCAGGATCGGCCGGCCGTCCAGCCCGATGCCCTCCATGGTCGGCATCGCGGCGATCTCGTCGCGCGGGATCAGGTCGGTCAGGTCGTCGCCCAGCACGACGGCGACCCGCACGCCTTTCACCCCCAGCTCGCGGGCGATCTCGAGCACGCGCCGCGCGCCGCCCGCCGGGTTCGCGGCCCCCATGTTCGAGACGATGGTGACGCCCAGCGCCTTGGCCTGCGCCAGCGCGGGGCGGATGTAGTGGTCGAGATAGGGCGAGTAGCCTTTCGATGGATCGTCGCGGCGGACGTTCTGGGCGACGGCCAGCGTGCGCTCGGCCAGCACCTCGAACATCAGGTAGCGCGGCCCCTCGCGCCGCTCCATCGACGCCAGGATGGGCAGCGACGCGTCGAAGCGGTCGCCCATGAAGCCGGCACCGCAGCCGATATGGACGGTCGAGGCGGTCATGTGCAGCATCCTCCCTGCTGGATCGGCGGGCACGGCACCGTGCCGTAGGAGCAGAACACGCAGCAGTCGCCGGGCGTCGGCTTCAGCACGGCGGCGCAGCCCTTGCAGTCGTAGAACCACTGGCAGGCGTCGGTCGGCATCGTCTCGGTCTCGACGTGACCGCATTCCGGACAGGTGATGGCGGAGCGCAGGGTCAGTGGCGGCGGCGCCATGATGCGTATCCCGTGATGGCGAGGAATCCGGCCGGCGCCGGGAGCAGGACGAGGTCGAGATAGCCGACCGCCGAGGCGAGGCCCATCCCGGCGAACAACCAGGCGAGCAGGGGCGTGAAGCAGCAGGGCGCGGCGACGATGTCGATGCTGCCCGTCTTGAGCAGCGGGTCGCGCACCGTCATGACCTCCCCCGCGGACGCTCGCGGGAAGCGATGGTCCGCGACCGGCGGACTGTGTGCAATCCGCATCAGGCACGGGCGGTGATCACGAAGGCCTGTATCCGCCCCTCGACCGGCCCGTCGCCGAAGCGGGCGCGGATCGCCGCCTCGGCCCGGTCGGTCGCCTCGCCCAGCCGCGCGGCGTCGCGCGCCTCGATCTCGTTTCTCAGCGGCGTGCCCTGCGTGTAGGCCAGGGCCGGGTCGCGCGGGCCGGCGGCGCGGCTGGTCTCGGTCACCGTCTCGACCTCGATGCCGGTGAAGCCGGCGGCCTGCAAGTCCGCGCCGATACGGTCGGCGTCGTGATAGCCGTGCGGCGTGCGCGCCAGGAAGCGCGGCGGGTCGTCGGGGAACATCTCGGCCGCGGCGCGCGTCACCGCGTCGGCGAACTCGTTGTGCTCGATCCGGTCCCAGGAGTTGAACAGGAAGCTGCCGCCGGGCCGCAGCACGCGGCGCGCCTCGGCGAAGCCCGCGACGCGGTCGGGGAAGAACATCACGCCGAACTGGCACAGCACAACGTCGAACCGGTCGTCGCCGAAGGGCAGGGCCAGCGCGTCGGCCTGCTGCCAGGCGACTGCCGCGTCCGGCTGGCGCGAGCGCGCGTGGTCCAGCATCGGCTGGTTCAGGTCGGTGGCGACGTAGTCCGCCCCGGCGGTCAGGCGCGGGACGGCGGCGCGGGTCAGCACGCCGCTGCCGGCGGCGGTTTCGAGCACCGCGCCCGGCGACAGCGCCGCCATGCGCCGGGCGAGATCGGCGGCGTAGGGCTCGAAGATCAGCGGGACGAGATGGCGGTCGTAGAGCTCGGGGATCGAGCCCGCGAACGTCTTGTCGAGGCCGCTCATCGTCCTAGCCGCCGGCAGCCAGGTCGGCTGCGACCTTCCTGGCCGATGCCAGCATGAAGGCGTGGTCCGACCCGACGAAGAACATGTGCATGCCCAGCTCGCGCAGCTCGGGCACCGAGGCGGCCGAGCCGGTGAAGGTGACGGCGCCCTTGCCGGCGCCCCTGGCTGCCGCGGCGACCTTGCGCATAACGTCGCGCACCGCCGGGTCGTCGGCCGACGTCTTGCCGAGGCAGACCGCCATGTCGGCCGGGCCGACGAACAGGCCGTCGACGCCCTCCACGGCGGCGATGTCGGCTGCCGCGTCTACGCCCTCGGGCTCCTCGATCTGGACCAGCACGACGGTCTCGTCGTCCATCGCCAGAACGTCGGCCATCGAGTGCCGGCCCATGCCGGCCCAGCGCGTCGAGCCGGCGAAGCCGCGCCCCCCATGGCCGAAATGCGCGGCCCTGGAGGCGATCACCGCGCGTTCGGTGTTGAAGACGTGCGGCACGACGACGCCGACCGCACCCGAGTCCAGTGCCGTCAGGATCTGCGCCGGCGTGCCCTCCGGCACGCGGACCAGCGCCGGCATGCCCAGCGCGCGGGCGATGGACAGGCACGCATCGGTGGCGCGCCGGTCCTGCGGCGCGTGCTCGCTGTCGATGCAGATGAAGTCGAGCCCCGACATCGCCAGCACCTCGATGATGTCGTAGGAGGGCGTCTTGACGAAGGTGCCGGTCAGGCGCTGACCGGCCTGGATGCGGGCGCGCAGGCCGTCGGGTTTCATCGTGTCTCCTTTTCCGCAAGGGCGGCCATCTCGGCCCGGTTCATGCCGTAGTGCTCGGCGGTCGACAGGATCGAGTCCCAGGCCGCGGGCGCCAGCGGCATGCCGTTGGCGCTCCGGTCGGCGCGACGCAGGCGTTCCGGCTCGCCGGGGGTCAGCACCGGCTGCGACGGGTCGGTGGGGCGCGCAGAGCGCACATAGTCGAGATAGGCCCTGACCTCGGCCGCCCAGCCCTCGTTCATCCGCGCGGGGTCGATGTAGATCGACAGCATGCCGTTGTGGATCTGCTCGCCCGGCCCGCAGGTGCCCGAGCCGGTCAGCGCGCCGGCCAGCAGCTCGCAGGCGATCGCCAGGCCCGAGCCCTTGTGCGCGCCCATCGCGGTCAGCGCGCCCGGCCCCTTGCGCGGGTCGGGCACGGCGCCGGGCGCCGTCTCGCCGTAGAGCGCGTCCGGGTCGCCGGTCAGCTTGCCGTCGGCCCCGACCAGCGCGTCGTGCGGCAGGGGCTTGCCGCCGCGCTTGGCGACCAGGCACTTGCCCTCGGCGACCGTCGAGGTGGCGAAGTCCAGCAGGAAGTCGCCGCCCTCGCACGGGATGCCGATGGCGACCGGGTCGGTGCCCATGCGCCGCTCGGCCGCGCCGAAGGGCGCGACCAGCAGCGAGTGCGCGACGTTGACGAAGTGCATCGAAACCAGCCCCTCGGCGCAGGCCGCTTCCGCCCAGGCGCCGATGCGGCCCAGATGGCCCGACCGGCGCAGGCCGACGATGGCGAAGCCCTGGGCCTTCGCCTTGTCGATGCCGATCCTCACCGCCTCGGCGCCGATCGACTGGCCAAAGCCGTGCCCGCCGTCGAGCAGCGCGAAGGAGGGCGCGTCGGTCACCACCTCGACATGCTGGTCGAAACGGACGCCGCCCTCGCGCACCCACAGGCAATAGCGCTGGGTACGGACGATGCCGTGGCTGTCGTGCCCGGCCAGGTTGGCCTCGACCAGGTTGACGGCGATGCGCCGCGCCTCCTCGTCCGAGCCGCCGGCGGCGGCGAAGATGCGGGTCAGAACCTCGGCCGTGCCGTCCGGGTCCAGGCGGATATCGGTCAAAGCCCAAGCTCCTTGCGGTTGAAGATCATCTCGGGCGCGAGCTGCCCGTCGAAGCAGTCGAGGATGTTGCGGATGGTCTGCACGCCCATCGCCCGCATCCCCTCGGGCGTGCTGGCCGCGGAGTGCGGGGTCAGCACGACATTCGCCATGCCCAGCAGCGGGTTGGCCGGGTCGACCGGCTCCTCCTCGAAAACGTCCGCGCCATAGCCGCCCAGTTGTCCCGAGCGCAGCGCCTCGGCGACCGCGCCCTCGTCGGCAATGCCGCCGCGCGCGCAGTTCACCAGCAGCGCGCCGGGCTTCATCGCCGCCAGTGCGCGCGCGTCGAGCAGATGGCGCGTCTCGGGGTTGAGTGGCGTGTGCAGGGTGACGATGTCCGCCGCCGCAATACCGGCCTCCAGCGTCTCGGCGACCGTGAGCCCCGGTGCGAAATCGGTGACGTAGGGATCGCGCACGACGACGTTCATGCCAAAGGCCTGCGCCATCGCGGCGACGCGCCGGCCGATGCGGCCATAGCCGATGACCAGCAGCGTCTTGCCATTGACCTCGAAGCCCGTCTGTCGCGCGCGCACCGACCAGTCGCCGCCGCGCAGCGCGTCGGTCTGGCGCATCAGGTCGTGCGCCAGCGCCAGCAGCATCCCCATCGTGTGCTCGGCGACCGAGCGGTCGTTGGCGCCGGCGGCGATCGTCACCGGGAGGCCGCGCGCGCTCATCCAGGCGACGTCGACCAAGTCGCAGCCGACGCCGTGCCGGCTTACGACCTGCAGCCCCGGCGCGCCGGCCAGCAGCTCGGCGTCCAGCCGCTGCGTCCGGACGGCGATGCCGTTGGTGTCGCGGATCGCCCGGGCGACCTCGTCACGCGGGGCATGCGGCTCGGAGATCACCGTGACGGCGATGTCAGGGCGCCTGGCCAGCAGCGCCAGCGCATCGGCGTGCATATCGCCGAGGAGTGTGACGGATTTCATGGTCCCCCTTGTGATCGGCGCGCCATCGCGCCCCGGACGGGTGGACAGCGTGCCGGCCGGCAGACTAGGCGAAGCGGTCCCGGCCGCGCAATCTCGGCGATGCCGCGCGGTCGGGGCGGCGGGAGAAATCGGAGGCGTGATGGCGGCGAGGGGCACGAACACTGGCGTCGCCCTCGCCCTGCTCGCCGTGATGGGGCTCGAGCTGGTCCGCCTGTTCTCGGGCGCGGCCTGGGCCGCGACGGGCGCGCACGTTGCCATGCTGCTGCTGGTGCCAGTGTCGATCCGCCTCCTGGGCCTGCGCGAGGCCTACCTGCTGACGCTCTGCGCCGCGCTGACCTGGCTGCTGTGGGTGCGCGACCCGCATCCCGCCGCCGCGGCGCAGGCGGGGCTGGACCAGGCTGCGTTCCTGATGGCCTTCATCCTGCTGATCTCGATCGTGCAGGAGGCGGCGCGCAGCTCGCCCTCCGTCTTCGCCTGCGGCACGTTCATGGCGCGCCAGCCGGGCAGCCGGCGCTTCCTGGTGCTCTATGCCGGCTCGAACCTGATGGCGGTCGTGTTCAACCTCGGCACCGTCAGCCTGATCGCGCCGCTGGTCCGCCGCGCCGCCGAGGAGGCGCCGGACGACCCGCTGACGCCCATCCGCGAGCGCCGGCAGCTCTCGGCGATCCTGCGCGGCTTCGCCTGGTGCGTGGTCTGGTCGCCGACGGCGGTCGCGCCCCTGGCTGTGATGCAGCTGATCCCGGGCATCGACCGGCCGCGCTGGATCGCGCTCGGGATGGGCCTCGCCGTCGTGATGATGGCGGTCGGCTGGGCCGAGGACCGCTGGCGCTGGCGCAATTTCACGGCAAAGGCGCGCGGCGTGCCGCCGCCGCCGGCGGCGGCCTTTCCCGGCGCGGCCTTCCTGCGCTTTGCCGGGGTCTGCCTGTCGTTCGGCGGGCTCACGGGGGCGATCATGCTGCTGACGGGGCAGGGCGTGCCGCCCAGCCTGATGGCGGCGGCGCCGCTGCTGCTGGCCGGCTGGCTCGCGGTGCAGCAGGCGGCGCGCCCGGGGCCGGTGGTGCGCCCGGTGCTGGGGCGCCTCGCCCGGATCGCGCAGGACTCGCTGCCGCTGTCGGCGCCGGCCGCGGTGACGCTCGCCTGCTCGGGCTATCTCGGCCGGGCCGGGGCCGAGCTGGTGCCTGCCGCGGCGGTTGCCGACTGGCTGGGGCTGGACGCGATGCCCGGCTGGATGTTCCTGTCGGCGATCCCGCTCGCGGTCGCGGCGCTGTCGCAGCTTGCGCTCTCGCCGATCATGATGGCGGTGTTCTTCGGCACGCTGCTCGGCGCGCTGCCCGAGCTGCCGGCCAGCCCGACGCTGACCGCGCTCGCGATCTCGACCGGCTGGGCGCTCAGCATGACCTGCTCGCCCTTCGCCTCGGTGGTGCTGATCCTGACGCGCGTCGCCGGGCATTCGGGGACCGAGCTGACCTATCGCTGGAACGCGGCGTTCTCGGCGCTGGCGGCGCTGACGCTGACGGCGGCGTTCTGGCTGCTGACCGGCGGCACCTGAGCGCGGGCCATGCCGCGTTCACGCGACGTTAACCTTGCCGGCGTATCACGCCGCGCATAGGGCAAGCGGCCGGTCGCAGACGGTCGCCCCTGTGCGCGCACGAAACCGCGTCCCGGTGATGGCAAGCCGGCTCGCACCCCGCTCCGCAAGGGGCGCCCACGGCCGGCCGGCCGTGACTTCTCCGCGGGACCGGATCGCCGCCTCTGGCGCCGACCTCCGGGCACGCAAAACCAGGGGGCAGGCGCCGTCCAGGCGCTCAGCTCCCTCTCCTCCGCGAGACCAGCCGACGATCGGACCCCCGGAAACCGGGCGAGCCGCCCCTTGGCGCGTCCGCCCGGCATCCGTGACTCGGCGACGGGCGTCCGACCGCTGGCCCGCCGGGCCTTCGGCCACGCCGGTCCTTCAGCCCTGCCTGTGGTTCCGCATCGTCAGGCGCGCGGCCGGGCAGGGTCCTCGCCGCCGGACAGAATTCGCCCGACCAGCACCATCTGCGGGATCGGTGTTCGGACAAAGCGATCGACCGTGTCCAGATACCCTTGCAGCATCCCGTCGGGCGGCGCGGGCGAGGGCGCCTCCAGCGTCTCCGCCAGCTCGTCGGCCAGCGCGCCGGCGGTTGCGAGCAGCGCCTCGACCGAGCGCGGCCACTCCGGGCTGGCGAGGATCGGCACGATGGTTTCGTGCGCGCGGCGCATCGCCCGCGGCCAGAGCGACAGGTGCAGCCACAGGCTCGGCAGCACGCCGAACTCGGCGGTGCCCTGGCGGTCGGCCAGGTCGGTGATCAGCGCCATGATCTCGGGCGGGATCGCATCCTGCCGCGGCAATGACGGCACTGGGGCGGGCGCGGGCACGCGGTCGCTGCCGGTCGGCGGCTCCGCCGACGCTGCGGCGGCGCGCGCCGCACCGGCCGGACTGCGCGCGACCCGCAAGAGCGTCGTCAGCCCGATCAGGTTCGAGGAATTGCCCCGGTCGTAGAAAGCCAGCACGGCGCGGATCGCCTCTGCCTCGTCCGCGCCCGCCGCCTGCCAGACCGGCGGGTGCCGGGGGACCGACAGGCCGTCGTGCATCCGTGCGGCCGCCGCCGCGATCCGGCCGTCGCGATAGGCCGGCCCGATGGTGCGCCAGCACCAGTCGAGCACCGCCGGCTCGAGCGCCAGGTGGCGCAGGATCAGGTTCACCCCCGGCGTGCCCGTGGCCCGCCTGATGTCGTCGTAGAGCGCGCGCACCTCGGGCGAGGCGTCCTCCTCGCGCACTTCGCGCAGCCGGGGGGGCAGCCGGTCGGCCATCGCGCGTCAGTCCACGTGCTGGATGGTGACGCCGCCCAGGAAGGCGTCGATGTTGCGCGGGTAGGGCTTGCCGTCGCGGCCGTCCTCTTCCATCCCTGCCTCCTTTGCGGCGATCTTCTCGACCTCGGCCGCCGCGGTCCCCAGCATGGCGCGCGGCACGACGACGACGCCGTCGGTGTCGCCGACGACCATGTCGCCCGACTCGACCCGCTGGCCGCCGATCCAGACCGGCAGGCCGACGCTGCCCGGGCCGCGCTTGGTCGGGCCGCTGGGACGGATGCCGGCTGCGAAGACGGGGATGCCAATCTGGATCAGCGCCTCGGCGTCGCGCACCATGCCGTCCGTCACCACGGCCACGGCGCCGCGGTTGCGCGCGAAGGAGATGATCAGGTCGCCGACCACGGCGCAGCCGACATGGTCGTGCGTCGCCACCATCATCACGTCGCCGGGCTGCACGCTCTCCAGCGCCGCCCAGAAGGCCAGGTTGTCGTGCCGGCCGCAGTCGATCGTCAGTGCGCTGCCGACGAAGCGCCGCTCGGGCGTCACCGGTTTGATGTGGGGGGCCAGCGCGCCGCCGCGCCCGGCCGCGTCCGAGACGTTGCCGGTCGGCCGGTCGCGGAATGCCTCCAGCAGCGCCGGGTCCGGCCGCTGCCAGCTCCGCTTCACGGTGATGATGGGTGCGGTGGTCTCGGTTGCCATGCTTTCTTCCCCCCGGCGGATGTGGTCTGGTCCGGACCAAAGCAGATGCGGAGGCCGAGCGAAATGGAGAACGACGCCGAGGTTGTGATGATCGGCGCCGGCGCGATGGGCGGCGTGATCGCCGGGGCGCTGGCGCGGGCCGGCGTGCGGCTGTCGATCATCGACACCGACAAGGCGCATGTCGACGCCATCAACCGCGACGGCCTGCGCGTCGAGGGGCTGGGCAATGGCGAGCCGCTGAAGGTGCCGGCGATGACGACCTGCGACCGGGCCGGCTGGGCGGACCTGGCCGTCGTCATGACACCCGCCTACGAGACGGCGAACGCCGCGGCGACCGCCGCCCGCGTGCTGAAGCCGCAGGGCGCCGCGGTCTCGGTGCAGAACGGCCTCGGCAACGCCGAGACGCTGGTAGCGGGGCTGGGCGCCGGGCGCGTGTTCATGGGCTCGACGCGCGTCAGCGCCGACCGCCCGGCGCCGGGCTGCCCGCGCGTGACGCGGATCGACCCGACGACCGTCGGCGAGCTTGAGGCCGAGCCGCTGCCGCGCACGCGCTGGTTTGCCGAGAAGCTGACCGCCGGCGGCATGCCGACCGACGTCTCGGACAACGTCGTCGGCGTGCTGTGGTCGAAGTTCATCCACAATTGCGGGATCAACGCGCTCTCGGCGATCACGGGGCTGCGCATGGGCGAGGTCAGCCGCGTGCCGGGCCTCGGCCCGCTCCGCTGGCAGGTCATCGACGAGGCGATGGGCATCGCCCGCGCCAAGGGCATTGCGCTGCAATATCCGGACCCCGTGCCGCAGCTGAAGCAGCACACTTGGCGCAAGTTCACCCGGCCCTCGATGCAGCAGCATGTCGAGGCCGGGCGCCAGATCGAGATCGAGGCGCTGAACGGCTGGCTGGTGCGCGAGGCCGAGACCATGGGGATGGACGTGCCGGCCAACCGCGTCGTCACCGCGCTGGCCCGCGGCCGCGCGCTGGCGGCGATGCGCGCGAAGAACCCGCCCGACTACGAGGCGCTGGCCGCCGAGGCCGAGGCCGAGATCCAGCGCGGCGAAACTCCCTGGGAGCAGGTGCAATGAGCAAGAAGACGATCGACCCCGCCGCGCTGTCGCGGCTGACCGACTGGGACACGCCCACGATCTGCAACGGGCTGGAGCTGCTCGACCCGGCCTCGCGGCTGGCGGGCTACACGACGCGGGCCTTCACGTGCCTCCGCCCCGAGCAGAAGCCCATTGTCGGCTATGCCCGCACGGCGACGATCCGCGCCTCGGTGCAGGCCGCCGTCAGCGCGAAGGAGGCGCAGGAGATGCGCCTGAAGTACTACGAATACGTCGACACCGGGCCAAAGCCCTCGGTCGTCGTGCTGCAGGACCTCGACACCTATCCGGGCACCGGCGCCTTCTGGGGCGAGGTCAATACCGCGATCCACAAGGGGCTGGGCGCGCTCGGCGTCGTGACGAACGGCTCGATCCGCGACCTGGTCGACAGCGCGCCGGGCTTCCAGGCGCTTGCGGGCCAGGTCGGCCCCAGCCACGCCTGGGTCCACGTCGTCGACTATGGCGGGCAGGTGCAGGTGCACGGCATGAGCGTGCGCGACGGCGACATCATCCACGCCGACCGGCACGGAGCGGTGGTCATCCCCGAGGACGCCGTCGAGAAGCTGCCCGATGCCATCGCCCTGATCGCGAAGCGCGAGGCGGTGATCCTGGCCGCAGCCCGATCGCCGGATTTCGACTTCGCCAAGCTGCGCGACGCGATGAAGGGTGCCGCCGACATCCACTGAGCCGGCGCGGATCGCGACTGCGCTGGCATCCGCGGGGGCTGAGTAGGGCGACGTCTCGCCCCGCCGCCCCCGCCGCCCGGGTAGGGCGGGACCCCCGCCCTGACTGCGCAAGGACGCCCGGCCCGACCGCCTCAGTCCATCACCGCGTGCAGGTCGACCGTGCCGGCATTGCCGAGATCGCCCCAGTGGTCGCGCAGGAACTCGTCGGCGACCCGCCGCCCCTGTGCGCACAGGAAGTCGAAAAGCGACGGCTCGGGCGCCATCTTCGAGGCGGCGTTCAGCCGCGCCATCGTCACGTCGTCGCGGATCGAGTGGATCAGCACGTCCTTCATCTCGCCGGGCGCGAGGCGGCCCTCGGCGATCAGGCGCTTGACGAAGGCAACCGCCCGCAGCTCGCGCAGCAGAGAAGAATTGAACGATATCTCGTTGACGCGGTTCTGGATTTCGGTCGCGCTGTAGGGCAGGGTCGGGCGCTCGATCGGGTTGACGTGGACGATGATCACGTCCGACGCATCGGTGTTGTAGAACAGCGGGTAGAGCGGCGGATTGCCCATGAAGCCACCGTCCCAGTAATGATCGTCGCCGACCTGCACCGCCTTGAAGAGCTGCGGCAGGCAGGCCGAGGCCATCAGCACGTCGACCGAGATCTCCTCGTTCGGGAACACCTTGATCTTGCCCGTCCTGACATTGGTGGCGCAGACGAAAAGGTGCGGCTCGTGCACGCGGCAGACCGCGCCGAAGTCGATCATGCTCTCCAGGAGATCGCGCAACGGATTGAAGTTCAACGGATTCCAGTCATAGGGCGAGAACGCCCGGCTGAACGCCTCCTGCGCGGCGTAGAGCGGGCTCATCGCGGTGGCCGCGGCGAGCTTGGCGGGGTCCTGCGTGAACAGCGCCAGGAAGTCGACCATGGGGTTGATGTTGCCGCTCGCCCGCGCCCGCAACGCGCCCCAGAAGGCCGAGAGCTGCGCCCGCGCGCCGGCATGTCCGCCGGCCATCCAGCCGGTCTTCAGCATCGCCGCGTTCATCGCGCCTGCCGAGGTGCCGGAGATGCCGGCAAAATGCAGCCGCTCCTCCTCGAGCAGGCGGTCCAGCACGCCCCAGGTGAAGGCGCCGTGGGCGCCGCCGCCCTGCAGCGCCAGGTTGACGCTCTTGCGCTCGAGGACGGCAGCCATGCGCCTACATGGCCGTCCAGCCGCCGTCGACGCTGATCGTCGTGCCGGTGATCTGCGCCGCGTCATCGCTGCACAGGAAGGCGGTCGTGCCGCCGATCTGCTCGACGGTGGCGAACTGGCCGCTGGGCTGGCGCTGCAGCATGACCTCGCGCAGCACCGTCTCGCGGTCCATCTTGTGCACCTTCATCTGGTCGGCGATCTGCGCCTCGACCAGCGGCGTCAGCACGTAGCCCGGGCAGATGGCGTTGCAGGTGATCGACTGGCCGGCGGTCTCGAGCGCGGTGGTCTTGGTCAGCCCGACGATGCCGTGCTTGGCGGCGATGTAGGCCGACTTGAAGGGCGAGGCCGTCAGCCCGTGCGCCGAGGCGATGTTGACGATGCGCCCCCAGCCCGCCCCGCGCATCAGCGGCAGGGCGACCGCCGTGGTGTGGAAGGCGGCGCTCAGGTTGATGGCGATGATCCGGTTCCACTGCTCGACCGGGAAGGTCTCGATCGGCTCGACATGCTGGATGCCGGCATTGTTGACGACGATGTCGACGCTGCCGAAGATCCCGGCCGCTTCGTCGATCAGCGCCCGGCACGCGGCGTGGTCGGACATGTCGGCCTGGACATAGCGCGCCTCGCCGCCCTTCGCCGCGATCTGCTTCGCGATCTCGTGGTCCTCGGGCCGGTCGGTGAACGAGTTGACGATCACCTTCGCCCCGCGCGAGGCCAGCGCTTCGGCGATGCCGAGGCCGATGCCCGAGGTTGATCCCGTGACGACGGCGCACTTTCCCGCGAGCGACATGAGCCTTCCCTTTCGCATCTCATCAGGGCTAGGTGCCCCTGTGGCAGCGGCTATAATTGCTGCACCGCAAGATAGCGAGAGGCGATCTCAGCGCATGGTGTTCGGGACTGGTGCGGACTTGCGCACACTGTGGCGGAAAAGTGGCATGTGGACAAAAAAAGCGCCTCCCGAAGGAGGCGCATTAGTTGTTGAGGCAGGTTTCATACAGGCAAGAAACCTATCGAGCAGTGCCGTTAATCTACGGAGAATCGGCGCCGGGGACAAGTCCCTTCTCACCATCTTCTGCACAGGCTTGTGCACCGCTCTTGCGGCCCGGCGCGCAGCACATTTTTGCCGCGATTGCGTTGGCGACTGCTCCCGCCTGGGTTGCAGCCGAGCCGGCGTCCGGTGCCGAAACACGGGATTGCCATGTATGGCGAGCCGGCGCTGCCCGAAGGATTTCCGCATCTTCCCTACGCCAACCCCGACGCGCCGCAGGGCGGACGGGCGGTGTTCGGCGAACTGGGCGCGTTCGACAGCCTAAACCCCTACATTCTCAAGGGCAACGCGCCCTGGCCGATCCAGGTGCTGACCGTCGAATCGCTGATGGCGCGCAGCTATGACGAGCCGTTCACGCTCTACGGACTGCTCGCCGAAACGGTCGAAACGCCGCCCGACCGAAGCTGGGTCGAGTTCACGCTGCGTCCCGAGGCGCGGTTTTCGGACGGCAACCCGGTGACGGTCGAGGACGTGATCTGGTCCTTTGAAACGCTGGGCCTCCAGGGCCATCCCCGCTATCGCAACGCATGGGGCGGCGTCGCGCGGAATCAGGAAAACCGGGCCGCGCACGGTGCGAATCGACCTGGCCGAGCCGAATCGCGAGTTACCGCTGATTCTCGGCCTCAGGCCGATTCTCGAAATGGCACAATGGGAAGGAAAGGATTTCGCAAGTGCGGGATCCGAGTTGCCGATCGGCTCCGGCCCGTACCTCGTCGACAGCCACGAACCCGGCCGTTTCATCGAGTTCCGGCGCAATCCTGACTGGTGGGGCGAGAACCTCGGCGTAAACCGCGGTTTGAACAACTTCGATCGCATCCGCTTCGACTATTTCCGCAACCAGTCGGCGCTCTGGGAGGCGGTGAAGGGCGGCGAGGTCTCGATCTTCTCCGACCACGACCCGGTGCGCTGGGCCGAGGGATACGACTTCCCGTCGGCCGCCAGCGGCGAGCTGAAACGCACCGAGATCAACCACCAGCGCCCGACCGGGATGGAGGGCTTTGTCTTCAACACGCGCCGGCCCGTCTTCGCAGACCGCCGCGTCCGCCAGGCGCTGGCGCTCAGCTTCGACTGGGAGTGGGTCAACCAGCGCCTGTTCCGCGGCGGCTACGACCGGATCGAGAGCTATTTCGACAACTCGCCGCTGGGCTTCGACGGCGAGGCCGAGGGGCGCGAGCTGGAAATTCTCGAACCGTTCGCCGACGCGTTGCCCGAGGGCACGCTGCAGCAGGGCTGGCGCCCGCCCGAGAGCGACGGCACGGGCCGCGACCGGCGCAACATGCGCCGCGCCGGCGCGCTGCTGGACAAGGCCGGCTGGACCGTCGGCGAGGGCGGCACGCGGCGTAACGCGGCCGACGAGCCGCTGAGCTTCGAGATCCTGGTGGTCAACGCCCGCGACGAGCAGCTCGCCAGCCTCTGGCGCGAGCAGCTTCTGCGCCTCGGCGTGCCGGTGACGGTCCGCATGGTCGACGAGGCGCAGTACGAGCATCGGCGCACCGCCTACGACTACGACATGATCGTCAACCGCTGGGCGATGTCGCTGAGCCCGGGCACCGAGCAGCGCCTCTATTTCGGCGCCGAGGGACGCGAGACGCCGGGGACGCGCAACTACATGGGCGTCGCCGACCCGGCGGTGGACGCGGCCATCGACGCGATGCTGGCCTCCGGCGATCGCGAGGACTTCCGCGCCGCCGTCCACGCGCTGGACCGCGTACTCAGCGCCGGCATCTACGTCATCCCCTTCGGTGCGCTGCCGACCGACCGCGTCGCCTACAAGGCCGGCTTCGACCACCCGGACCGCGAAAGCCTCTATGGCTGGTGGGGCTGGTGGGCCGGTCCGGCGCTCTGGTGGCGGACGAAGGAATAGCGGCACGATCTTAACCAAACGTGAGGATCTTCACAGATGGACGTGCGCGAATCGCGCATTCCATGCTGGTGACCCTTGGTCGCCAGATGGAGGCTGCGATGTACACCCTTGATCGTTTCCGCGAAGACGTCCTGGACCAGGACAGCGCCGTCCGCCAGGCGCTGGAGGCAACGGATACCGGGTTGTTCGACAGCGACCCCTACCCCGACGACGACGTCGAGCCCGTCCGCTTCCCCGCCCGTCATTCGGGGGCGCCGGGCCCCGGTCAGCCGATAAGCAGCGAGGCGGCGATCGCCCACATGACCAGCGCGATGACGGTGTCCAGCACCGCCCAGGCGCGCTGGCGGGCGAAGACCGGCGCCAGCAGTCGGGCCCCGTAGCCGAGGCCGAAGAAGAAGACGAAACTGGCCGAGATCGCCCCCGCGGCGAAGGACGCCTTGGCCTCCGCGCCAGGGAAGCCGAGCGACACCGCGCCGACCAGGCCGACGGTCGAGCCATACGTGCGGGTTCAGCCATGTGAAGGCCAGCGTCATTGCCAGCGCGGCGCGCAGCGACTGCGCGCCGCCTTCCGCGGCCCTGAGCGTTCCGGGCGTCAGCGCGCGGCGCAGCGACAGCGCGCCATAGGCAATGAGGAACCCGGCGCCTGCCCAGGTCAGCGCGTCGATCAGCCAGTGCGCGGCGGTGGCGATGGTTCCCATGCCTGCCATCCCGGCCGTGATCAGCACCGCGTCCGACAGGGCGCACACGAGGCAGATCGGCAGGACGTGCTGCCGCAGCAGCCCCTGCCGCAGCACGAAGGCGTTCTGCGCTCCGATCGCCAGGATGAGCGAAAACCCTGTGCCGAAGCCGGTTGCGAACGGGATCAGCACCGGTTCGCGATCAGCCCTTGGGCGCCGCGGCCGCGGCCAGCGCCTGCTTGCGCGCGCGCTCGCGGCGGGCGGCGGCCTCGACCTCCTCGCGGGTCGGCGGCACGACCAGCCCGGCCGAGATGATCAGCTTCGCCGCCTCCTCGATCGACATTTCCAGCAGGACGACGTCCTCGGCCGGAACGAACAGCAGAAAGCCGGTCGTCGGATTCGGCGTCGAGGGCAGGAAGACGCTGATCAGCTCGCGGTCTCCGGCCCGGCGCGGGATCTCGCCGGTCGTGCGCGTCGCGACGAAGGCCATCGACCAGATTCCCTTGCGCGGGTACTCGATCAGGCAGGCCTTCTGGAACGAGCTGGCCGACTGGCTGAGGATCGTCTCGACGATCTGCTTCAGAGCGTTGTAGATCGAGCGCACGATCGGCATCCGCTCGACCCAGCTCTCGATCGTCCGCACGATCTGCCGGCCGAACAGGTTCTTGGTGAAGTAGCCGACGATCGACGTCACCACGACGAAGACGAACAGGCCGAACCCCGGCACGTCGTATTCGATGTAGGTGCTGGGGTTGTAGACCTGCGGCACCCAGGGAACGATGCGGCTGTCGACGAAGGTGATGATGCCCCAGATGATGTAGAAGGTGATCAGCACCGGGGCGACGACGACCAGCCCTGTCAGGAAATTATTGCGCACCGCCGCGGCGATGCTGCGCCGCCGCACGCGGAACTGGGCCCGCGAGCGGGCCTGCGACTTCCTGCCGTTCGCCATGTTTCTCCGTCCCCGGGGCCCGGTCGAAGCTAATAGCCGCGGGCCGGATCGACAATATGCTGCAATGCGAGGCCGTCCATGTCGCGGCCGATCTGCTCGATGATCGCCTCGGACGCGCTCGCCGTCCGGGTTATGGCGGCGATATGCGGCGTCACGGTGACGCCCGGATGACGCCAGAACGGGTGGCCAGGCGGCAGAGGCTCGGTGCGAAAGACGTCGAGCGTGGCGTGGCGCACCTGTCCGCTCGCCAGCGCCGCCAGCAGCGCGTCGTCGTCGATCAGCGGCCCGCGCCCGGCATTGATGATGCAGGCGCCGCGCGGCAGCCAGCCCAGCCGCTCGGCATTCAGGATGTTTTCCGTCTCGGCCGTCAGTGGCAGGATCACCGCCAGGATCTCGGCCTCCGACAGCACGGCGCGCAGCCCCTCCGCGCCGTGCCGGCACTCGACGCCCGGCACCGACTTGGGCGAGCGCGACCAGCCCGTCACCCGGAACCCGACCCCCCGCAGGGCCCCCACGATCGCCGTGCCCAGCGCGCCGAGGCCCAGCACGCCGACGATGCGGTCGCGGGCGAGCGGCGGCTCCCACTTCTCCCAGATGCCGGCGGCCGACTGGCGCTGCGCCCGGTCGATGTCCAGGTGATAGCGGAGCGCATGCGCCGTGAAGTACTCGGCCATGCCCTCGTTCATGCCCGGCTCGACCATCCGCACGAAGGGCACGTCCTGGGGCCAGGTGATCCGCCCGACGACCTTCTCGACGCCGGCCCATGTGTTCAGGATGGCGCGCAGCCGCGCGTAGGGCGCGAAATCGCTGACGCCGCTGTCGACGTTGTAGACGAGGTAGTCGACCTGCGACGGCGGCGCGTCCGGCACGACGCGCAGCCGGCGGCCCGAGCGCGCGACCGCAGCCTCCAGCGCCTGCGGGAAGACGGCGGCCTCGCCCGCGTCCAGCGCGATGCCGATGATCCGGCTCTCCGGCTCCATGAAGCTCCTTTCGCCGCGACGACCGGCGGTTATTGTCTGTGGACGTGCGCGCTCTGGATCAGGCCGAACGAGAGCAACAGCACCAGCATCGCCGAGCCGCCGTAGCTGACCAGCGGCAGCGGCACGCCGACGACCGGTATCAGCCCCGTCACCATCGACATGTTGACCGACCAGTACAGGAAGAATGACATGCTGAGCCCGCCGATCAGCAGCGCCCCGTAGCGGTCGCGGTTCGACGCCATCGAGGCAAAGCAGAACAGCAGCACCAGCGTGTAGAGCGCCAGCAGCGAGGCCGAGCCGACAAAGCCGAACTCCTCGGCCAGCGTCGTGAAGATGAAGTCGGTGTGCTTCTCGGGCAGGAAGTTCAGCCGGCTCTGCGTGCCCTGCATGAAGCCGCGGCCCTCGAGCCCGCCCGAGCCCATGGCGATCTTCGACTGGGTGATGTGATAGCCGGCCCCCAGCGGGTCGGACTCCGGATTGAGGAAGGTCTCGATCCGCTTGTACTGGTAGTCCTTCAGGAACTGGTACTCGGTCCCGTGCGAGGCCATCACGGCCCAGACGGCGAGCACGCCCAGCGCGATGCCGGTCCCGAAATACCACAGGCTGACGCCGGCCAGGAACATCACGGTGAACCCGCCGAAGCACAGCAGCACCGCCGTGCCGAGGTCGGGCTGCTTCAGCACCAGCAGCACCGGCACGAAGATCATCGCCAGCGCCGGCAGCAGCCACAGCGGATGGCTGACCCGGTTGCGGTCCAGCGCCGAGTAGTAGCGCGCCAGCGCCATGATCAGGCCGATCTTCATCAGCTCGGAGGGCTGCAGCTGCAGCGGCCCGATATCCAGCCACCGCGTCGCGCCCATGCCGGTCTCGCCGATGAACTCGACGGCGACCAGCAGGACCAAGCCGCCGGCATAGGCGATCGGCGAGAACCAGCGCCAGAAGCGGATGTCGATCAGCGCCACCACCAGCATCAGCGCCATCCCGACGCCGAAGCGCGGAATCTGCCGCCCGGCCCAGGGCTCCAGCGACCCACCGGCGACCGAGTAGAGCATCAGGAAGCCGGCGCCAGCGACGGCGGAGACCAGCAGGATCAGCGCGAAGTTCAGGCGCAGGATTTTCCGCGGCAGGCTCGCGGAGCCGCCCGGCCTGCCGCCGAGCGGGGCCATGGAGAGGCTCATTGCCAGACCCTCATGCCCCGACCCCCGGGCCCTCATGCCCGGTCCACCGGCCGGGCGTCGGGCCGTGGCGCGTCGCCGCCCCAGCCCTGTCCGGCCGGCGCGTTGGCGGTGCGGGCCATCGCGTCGCGCGCCGCCAGCAGGATGTCGCGGGCGATCGGCGCCGCCGTGTGCGAGCCGCCGCCGCCGTGCTCGACGACGACCGAGACGGCGAAGCGCGGGTTGTCGACCGGTGCGAAGCCGATGAACAGCGCGTGGTCGCGCCGCTCCCAGGGCAGGTCCTCGTTGCGGAAGACGCCGCGGGCGCGCTCGGCGGCGGTGATGTTGCGCACCTGGCTGGTGCCGGTCTTGCCGGCCATCAGGTAGTCGTCCTCCTTGATCCGCGAGCCGCGCGCCGTTCCGCGGCTGCCGTTGACGACGTCGTGCATGCCGCCGCGCACCAGCGCGAAATGACGCGGGTCGATGCCCATGTCGACTGTCGGCAGAACGGGCACGGGCTGGCCGGCGCGCGCCCGGATCAGCCGCGGCTGCACGCCGGATCCCGACGCGATGCGCGAGGTCATGACGGCGAGCTGCAGCGGCGTTGCCAGCACGAAGCCCTGGCCGATTCCGGTGTTCAGCGTATCGCCGATCTGCCACTCTTGGTTCTTGCTGGCGCGCTTCCACTCCTTGGTCGGCATCAGGCCCGAGCGCATCGCGGCGACCGGCAGGTCCAGGTCGATCCCCACCCCCAGCCGGTTCGCCATCTCGGCGATCTTCTCGATGCCGACGCGGCGCGCCGTCTCGTAGAAGAAGACGTCGCAGGATTGCTCCAGCGAGTGGCGCATGTTCAGCCAGCCATGGCCGCCATGCCGCCAGCAGTGAAAGCGCCGCTTGCCGAGCGCCAGGAACCCCGGGCAGTAGACGGTCTCGCCCGGGCCGATGCCGGCCTCCAGCGCCGCCAGCGCCACCGCCACCTTGAAGGTCGATCCCGGCGGGTACATGCCCGAGGCCCACTTGTTGTGCAGCGGCCGGTGGTTGTTGTTCAGCAGCGCGCCGTACTCGGCCTGGCTGATGCCAAGCACGAACGGGTTGGGGTCGTAGGAGGGCGTCGAGGCGGCGGCCAGGACGTCGCCGGTCTGCGCGTCCATCAGCACCGTCGCGGCGCTCTCGTCGCCCAGCCTCTCCAGGCAGTATTTCTGCAGTTCCAGGTCCAGCGTCAGGTGCAGGTCCTTACCGGCGACCCCCTCGTTCCGGTCGAGCTCGCGGATGACGCGTCCGACCGCGTTGACCTCGAACTGGCTGGTGCCGGCATGGCCGCGCAGATTTTCGTCCAGCGCCCGCTCGATGCCGGTCTTGCCGATCTGGAACTCGGGGATCTGCATGATCGGGTCGACGGTGTCGGGGTCCTGCAGGTCGCGCTCGGTCACGCGGCCGACATAGCCGATGACATGCGCCGTCTCGCGCCCGTGCGGGTAGTGCCGGCTGAGGCCCACCTCGGGCTCGATGCCGGGCAGCGCGGGCGCGTTGACGTTGATGCGAGAGAAGTCCTCCCAGCTCAGGTGCTCGGCGACGCCGACCGGCACGAAGGCCGGCTTCTGCATGATTTCCTTCAGCACGCGGCGGCGCTGGTGCTCGGGGATGTCGATCAGCTCGGCCAGGCGCTCCAGCATCGCCTCGGCGTCGCCGGCCTGCTCGCGCACGATGACGACGCGGAAGTTCTGCGTGTTCACGGCCAGCGGCTCGCCGTTGCGGTCGAAAAGCTGCGCGCGCGCCGGCGCGATCAGCCGCATGTTGATGCGGTTCTCCTCGGCCAGCATGCGATAGCGGTCATGCTCGACCAGCTGCAGCTGGCGCATCCGCCAGGCCAGCGTGCCGGCCACCCCGGCCTGCACGCCCAGCAGCAGCACGCCGCGCCGCGTGATCGGCAGCTTGCCCTGCGGCCCGCCCGCCTTGCCTAACCCGGCCGCCTTGCCCGCGCCGAACGCCATCACGCCACCCCTGCGCCCTTGCGCCCGGACCCGCGCCAGGTGATGCGCAGGCCCCAGCGGAAGACCAGCGCGACCAGCGGGTAGGCCATGGCGGTGTAGAGCGCCTGGTGAAACAGCACCGCCGCGTAGGGCGGCTGCGTCAGCGTCAGCGCCACCAGCAGCCACAGCAGCGCCGCCGAGACCAGCGCCGCGCCGGCCAGCACCAGCCATTCCAGGATGAACGACGCGCGCGCCAGCCGGTGGCGCAGGCGACGCACGCCCTCGGCGACGAGCACCAGCCCCAGCGCGCCGGCGCCGGTCGGCACGTCGGTCATCAGGTCGCGCACCAGCCCCAGGGCGAAGACCGCCGCCAGCGGCGTCGCGCCCGGCCGGCGCGCCGTCCAGTAGACGACGACGCAGAGCAGGAGGTCGGGCGAGGGCGGCGCCGCCGGCCCGATGCCCAGGGGCGCCGCGGCGACGTAGATCGCCAGCATTCCCAGCACCAGCATCAGGCACATGCGCGCGATCAGCGCCGGGTCGGGATACGTCGCCTCGCCCATCAGTTGCTCGCGGTCCCGGCCAGGTCCGGCTCGGCGGCCTGCACGGCGGCGCCCGAGTTGGCCCCGGGGCCGGGCAGGGGGCCGGGCAGGGTGCTGGTCATCGCCCCCGGGCGCGGCAGCACAAGGTCACCGGGCTGGTCGATGCCGGTCTCGGGCGCGTAGCGCAGCAGCCGGACGAACTCCAGCCGGGCGTAATCGGCCAGCAGCACGGCCCGCCAGCTGCCGCCCGGGGTCGCGACGACATGGCCGACCGGCAGGTCGGGCGGGAAGACGCCGCCATCGCCCGAGGTCTCGATCAGGTCGCCAGGCCGGATGTGGTCGACGCCGTCGACGAATTCCAGCCGCGGCACCGCCGTGCCGTCGCCGGACAGCACCGCGCGCCGCGCGCCGGGCTGGATGACGACCGGCACGCGCGACGAGAAATCGGTCAGCAGCAGCAGGCGCGAGGCGCGTTCGCCGACGCCGACGACGCGCCCGACCAGCCCGCTGCCGTCGACCGCGGCCGCGCCGTCCTCGATCTGGTCGCTGCGCCCGACATTCACCAGCACCGCCTCGCGGAACGGGCCGCCGCTGTCGGCGATGACGTCACCGGCGACGAAGGTGGTGCGCGGTGGCAGGCGGACGTTGTTGAGCGCGCGCAGCTGCGCGTTTTCCTCCTCCAGCAGCCGCGCGCGCTCGCGCCAGCTCCGCAGGGACTGGATCTCGCGGCGCAGCGCCCGGTTCTGGTCGTAGACGTCGATGAACTCGCGATAGTCGCGCCCGACATGCCAGGCAAAGTCGATCGGCCCGTCGATCATCGTCATCGACGGCGCGACGCTGTCGATCAGCGACATGCGCACGCGCTCCAGCCGCGGATTGTGCGTCCGCCACAGCACCAGCAGCACCAGCGATACGACGACGATCAGGCCGAGCATCAGGCGGTGGACGGTCCGGGTCAGCGCACGGTCCTGGCTTTCCGCCGCTCGTGGCATAAGTCAGCCCCCCGGCTGCGGCCTCACGCGCTGACCTTCATGACATGGCCCAGCCGGTCCATGTGCTCGAGCGCCCGGCCGGTGCCGAGCGCCACGCAGTGCAACGGCTCCTCGGCGACCGAGATCGCGAGGCCCGTCTGCTCGCGCAGGCTGAGGTCCAGGTCGCGCAGATGGGCGCCGCCGCCGGCGAGCATGACGCCGTTGTCGACGATGTCGGCGGCCAGGTCCGGCGGCGTCGCCTCCAGCGCCACCATCACGGCCTCGACGATCTGCTGCACCGGCTCGGCCAGCGCCTCGGCGATCTGGCCCTGGGTGATCTCCTGCTCCTTCGGCACGCCGTTCAGCAGGTCGCGGCCGCGGATCACCATGCGGTCGCCGATCCCGTCGGTCGGGATGCGCGCGGTGCCCATGGCCTTCTTGATCTTCTCGGCGGTCGACTCCCCGATCAGCAGGTTGTGCTGCCGGCGCAGATGGCTGATGATCGCCTCGTCCATCTTGTCGCCGCCGACGCGCACGCTGCGGGCGTAGACGATGTCCGAGAGCGACAGGACCGCGACCTCGGTCGTGCCGCCGCCGATGTCGACGATCATGCTGCCCGTGGGTTCCGTTATCGGCAGGCCGGCGCCGATGGCGGCCGCGATCGGCTCCGGGATCAGGATCGCCTTGCGCGCGCCGGCCGACAGGACCGAGTCGCGGATGGCGCGCTCCTCGACCGCGGTGGCGCCGTAGGGAACGCAGACGACGATCACGGGTTTGGCCATCCAGGCGCTGGAATGCACCTTGCGGATGAAGTGCTTGATCATCTCCTCGGCGACCTCGAAGTCGGCGATGACGCCGTCGCGCATCGGCCGGATCGCCTGGATGCTGCCGGGTGTTCGGCCAAGCATCAGCTTGGCGTCCTCTCCGACGGCCTTGACCTGTTTCTTGCCGTTGACTGTCTGATAGGCGACGACAGAGGGCTCGTTCAGGACGATCCCCTTGCCCTTGACGTAGACCAGCGTGTTAGCCGTGCCCAGGTCGATCGCCATGTCGTTCGAGAAGACGCCGAACAATCCGCCGATCATCGCGTTCCGCCTTTTTGCCTGCCCGATGTGCCCCATCCGGGCGGATTCGGGTCCGCCTCTCTGCCTCCGGTTATAGGCGCGAGGTTAACTTCGCGCAAAGGGAAAGCAGACCGACCCGGTGGTGGTCGCTTGCCTAGGACAAAATGGCGACGGTCCGGAGGCGGCGCCGCCGCGCGGTCGTGCCGCACCGCCGTCCGGGTTGCCGTCCGGACCGCCCTCCGGGTCGCCGCCCCCGCGTTGCCGCTCGGTCACTTCCGGCTTGCATCACTGCGGCGGCGGGATCGTTCTTCTCTGGCGCGCGTTGGGGCGCCCGACGTTACATTTCTCGAAAGGACAACCGTCATGGGCTGGATCGTCTTTCTCTTCATCGGGCTTCTCGCCGGCTGGATCGCCGAAAAGATCATGCACCGCGACCACGGGCTGCTGACCAACCTGGTCGTGGGCGTGATCGGCGCCTATCTGGGCGCGTTCCTCTTCAGCCTGCTCGGCATCGGTGCCGGCGGCTTCATCGGGTCGCTGATCGTCGCCGTCATCGGCGCGGTCCTGCTGCTCTGGATCGTCGGCATGGTGCGCGGCCGCAGCCACAGCTGACCGGCAGCGCCAGGCCTGACTGACGGGCCGCACGGTCGTGCGGCCCGTCGTTACGCCGTCGTTACGAACGAATCGCCCGCCATGCTAGAATCGCGTCCCCGCCGCATCCGGCCCGTGACCCTGGGCTCCCGACAGCGCGGAGGGGACGATCATGACCTATTTCGACCTCGGGACGCATGGGTGGGCCGTCTCGACCGGCTCGGACGAGGCGCAGGCCTGGTTCGACCGCGGGCTCGTCTGGCTCTACGCCTACCACCACGAGGAGGCGATCGCCTGCTTCGAGCGGGCGCTGGAGGCGGACGACCAGCTCGCCATGGCGCACTGGGGCATCGCCTACGCCATCGGTCCCAACTACAACAAGCCGTGGGAGGCGTTCGAGGACGACGAGAAGCCCCAGGCACTCGACCGGGCGCGCGAGGCGCTGGACGCGGCCGCCCGGCTGGCCGAAGGCGCAACCCCCGTCGAGCGTGCGCTGATCGGCGCGGTCGCGAAACGCTACCCCGACAGCGGCGTCTGCGAGGACTTCGCCCCCTGGAACGATGCCTTCGCCGCCGCCATGCGCGCGGTGCACCGGGCGCACCCCGACGAGCTCGACGTCACCGCGCTGTTCGCCGAGGCGATCATGAACCGCACGCCCTGGCAGCTCTGGGACATCGCCGCCGGCCGCCCGGCAGAGGGCGCCGACACCGCCGAGGCCATCGACGTGCTCGAGCGCGCCTTTGCCGATCGGCCGGACGCATGGGACCATCCCGGCCTGCTGCACATGTATGTCCACCTGATGGAGATGTCGCCGACGCCGGAGCGCGCGCTGCGCCATGGCGACCGGCTGTCGACCCTCGTGCCCGACGCCGGCCACCTGCTGCACATGGCGACGCATATCGACGTGCTGTGCGGCAACTACCACGACGTCGTGGCGCGCAACGCCCGCGCGATCGAGGCCGACCGCCGCTGGCTCGCCCATGCCGGGCCCGAGAACTTCTACTCGGTCTACCGCTGCCACAATTATCACTTCCTGATCTACGGCGCGATGTTCCTTGGCCAGCCCGGCCCGGCGCTCGCCGCGGCCGACGAGATGGTCTCGACGCTGCCCGAATCCTTCCTGCGCCCGATGGCCGACTGGTTCGAGGCCTTCATCCCGATGCGCCAGCACGTGCTGGTCCGCTTCGGCATGTGGGACGAGATCCTGGCCCAGCCGCTGCCGCAGGACGCCGGCCTCTACGCGATGACCACGGCGCTGATGCGCTATGCCCGCACGGTCGCGCTGGCGAACACCGGGCGCACGGCCGAGGCCGATGTCGAGTTTGCCGCGTTCAACGCGGCGCGCGAGGCGGTGCCCGAGACGCGGATGCTCTTCAACAACACCTGCCGCGACATCCTGACGATCGCCGAGGCGATGGCGGCTGGCGAGCTGGCCTACCACAAGGGCGAGCACGATGCCGCGTTCGCGCATCTGCGCCGCGCCGGCGCGCTGGACGACGGCCTGCCCTATGACGAGCCCTGGGGCTGGATGCAGCCCGCGCGCCACGCGCTGGGGGCGCTGCTGCTGGAGCAGGGCCGCGTCGACGAGGCCGAGGCCGTCTACCGCTCCGACCTGGGGCTCGACGGGGCGCTGCCCAGGCCATGCCAGCACCCCGACAACCTGTGGAGCCTGCACGGCCTGGCCGAATGCATGCAGCGAAAAAGCAAATCCGGCGACGCCGACACGGGCGAGGCGCGCCTCGTCCGCCAGCGTCTCGGCCTCGCCGTCGCGCGCGCCGCGGTCCCCGTGCGCGCCTCGTGCTACTGCCGGCGCGCTGCCGCCTGAGCGGCCGCCCCGGCCCAGCCCCGACCCCAGCCCGGCCAGAGCCGCCGCTCATCACATCGTCGTCGCCGGCGTCCGCCTGGCGGGCACGCCGGTCACTTGCGCCCGGAACGACGGATGCTCGGGCCAGTCTCCATCCGCCTCCCAGACGCCGCGCGCGATGGCCCGCGCCACGCAGTCGCCGGCGGCGGCGCCCAGCACCAGCGTGCGGTGGTGGTCGACCTCGACTGGCCCGTCCGGGCAGACCGCGAACAGCGAGTCGCCGTCGAAGGGCGCGTGGATCGGCCGGATCGCGCGCGCCAGCCCGTCCTGCGCCATCGCCGCCATACGCTTCAGCGCCACGCGCTCCAGCGGCACCGAGCAGGCGACGACGACCAGCGTTGTCGCGAGGGTGCCCGAGCCCTTCAGGTCCGGCGGCAGGCCGATGGCGGGCAGCCCATCGGCCGCGGGGCGGACGCCGCCGAACTCGGCCCCGATCTCGAACGGCCAGGACCAGAAGCAGCTTGCGTCCGGCATGACGGGCGAGCCGACCGGGTTCACGACCGCCAGCGCCGCAACCACCGCCCCGTCGCCGACGTCGATCGAGGCGGTGCCCAGCCCGCCGCGCCAGGTGCCGGCGACCGCACCGTAGCCGGCCCCGGCCGAGCCGAGAGCGAACTCGCGGCCGCAGGCCGCCAGCGCGGCGCGGGCGAGCTCTGGATAGGTCGAGACGATGCCCGTCTTCTGCCCGCCATTGTCCAGGTCGTAGATCGCCGCGCCCGGCACGACCGGCACCGGCGGCGTGCCCGGGACGGGGACGTTGCCGATGCCCTCCTCGGCCAGCGCGTGCGTCACCGCGTCCCCGGAGGCCAGCCCGTAGACCGAGCCGCCCGAAAAGACGATGGCGTGCGCCACCCGCAGAGTCGAATCCGGGGCGACCGAGGTCGTCTCGCGCGTGACCGGCCCGCCGCCGCGGATATCCGCCGTGCACAGGATTCCGCCCTCGAAGCGGACCACCGTCACGCCCGAGCGCAGCGCCGCGTCATGCGCGTTGCCGACAGTGATGCCGGCAATGTCGGTCAGCGAGTTCAGCGGCGCGGGCTTCGCCGAGAGGGCGGCGTGCGCGGTCATGCGGTCACCGCGAACGACGCATGCGCCGCTCGAGTGACGATGGGATCTTTCGACAAGACGACCTCCCGGGAATGCCGCCGACCCGGATGCGGGCCACCTTCTGGCACAGGGACAACGCGGCCCGGGCCGGAACGATCCGCCGCCCGCGCGGGACGACGCGGGCCTGGCCCTGCCGCGCCCTCAGGCACCCGACGGCGGCAGCGCTCCGCGCGCGATACGGTCGGCCGCCAGCCGCGCGAAGCGCAGCGTCACCGCCTTGCGCCGGGCCCCCGGCAGCCTGGCCTCGATCCCGTGGCGCAGCACCTCGCCACCCCAGCCATCGGCCCGGATCAAGCCGTGCTCGGCCGGCAGCAGCTCGTCCGGAAAGCCCTCGGGCACCGCGAAATACAGCCGGTCGCACCAGTCCAGGTAGTCCGGCCACTTGCCGTCCGACGCGAAGTCGGCCCGGCACGACTTCACCTCGACGCACCATACCTCGCCCGCCGGCCCCAGCGCGCAGACGTCCATCCGGCGCCCGGAGCGCGTCGGCACCTCGGTCAGCGGCGAGAAGCCGGCATCCAGCAGCATCCGGCAGACGCCGCGCGCTATGACGATACCGGGGGCGGCACCGGGGGCGGCACCGGGGGCGGCGGCGGGGGCGGCGGCGGGGGCTATGTCGGCGAGGGCCATGGGTCATTCTAGAACGAAGGAGGAACGCTTGCCAAGCGGAGAGTGCGTGCCCGCGCCCGCCCCGCGCTGGACAGCCCGGCGGCCGGCGGGTAGCGTCCGACGCTGCCGGCGCGTGCCGCCCCGGCGTCAGCGCGCAGGTGGAATGCCGTGAAGCGTCCGGGCCCCGTCGCCCCCGCATCGGTCGCCCTCGCGATCGTGATCAGCCTCGTCGCGCTCCTGCTGTTCGACCTGATGGGACTGGTCATCAAGCGGCTCTCGTCCTCCTACGGCGCGCCCGAACTCTCGGCCTACCGCAACCTCGTCGGCCTGGTGCCCAGCGCCATCGCGCTCTGGACCTCGCGCGCCTGGCACCGTGCCGGCCGGCGGCTCCGCATCCGCCAGTGGCGCCTTGCGTGCCTGCGCGGCGCGGCCGTCACCTTCGCGCAACTCTCGTTCTACCTCTCGCTCGGCCGCATGGAGTTCGCCACGACCACGACGATCAGCTACTCGACCGCGCTCTTCACCACCGCGCTCGCCGTGCCCCTTCTGGCCGAGAAGGTCGGCCTCGTCCGCTGGTCGGCCGTTCTGGTCGGCTTCGTCGGCGTCGTCATGGTGATGGGCCCCGGCCGCGGCACCTTTTCGTGGGACGCCCTCCTGCCACTCTGCGCCTCCGTCCTCTATGCGCTGACCGCCGTTACGGCGCGCGTGATCGACGACGATGTTCCCAGCCCGCTGGTCAACCTCTACTCGTCGGGCACGGCGGCGGTCGGCGCGCTGATCCTTGCGTTGTCGACGGGCGGCTTCTCGGCAATCGCGGCGCCCGGCGACCTTGCCTGGATCGTCCTCATGGGCACCCTCGGCGGCTCGGCGGTCCTCTGCCTGGTCGCCGCCTACCGCATGACCGAGCCGAGCAACCTCGCGCCCTTCAACTATTTCGGCATCCCGCTGGCCTTCATCCTCGGCTGGGCCTTCTTCGGCGAGGCGCCGATCGACGACCTCTTCCCCGGCGCGCTCCTCATTGTCGCCGGCGGTCTCCTGATCGTCTGGCGAGAACGCCGCCGCGGCCGCGCCGTGCCCATCGCCGACGGCCGCAACGACCCCAGCCGCCCGGTCCCGCCGCGGTGAGGCTCTTGTGTCGGCGCTTCCGGAGGCTGGCCGAGAAGAAGCCGGGGCGTCAGCTTCGCGGGACTGGGCCGACATTCTGCATATCACCCGGACGACCTCTCCCGACCCGCGCCGGGCCTTCGTCACCAGGGTTTCTCTCCCTGCGTGGCCCAGACGTCGGTGAAGTTGTCGCGGTTCGGCATGACGACCGCGGGAAGGGTCGTCTCGGTCATCGCCATGTCGTCTTCGATCACGCCGTTCCGGGCCAGGATGAACGCCGCGAGAGCGTATGCCTCGTCATCGGACAGCGATTTCGGAGCGTCCAGCGGCATCGCGCGGCGGATATAACCGAAGAGCGTGGTGGCGTACGGCCAATACTTCCCCGCGGGCTTGGCCCAGACCTCGTTGGGTCCCACGGGCGGCATCACCGGGCCTTCGGTGCCGGTCTCGCCGTGGCATACGGCGCATCGGGCCGCGTAGATCTCGGCGCCCTTTGCTGCGGTCCCGCTTCCGGCGGGGAGGCCGCGACCGTCCGGCATGACATAGGTCGCATAGAACGGGATCTCGTCGGCCGCCAGCGGCTGGCCGAGGCCCGGGCCTTCGGCGAAGGCCGTGCCGGCACTGGTGACGAGAACGGTGGCGAACAGGAATTTAAAGATAGACATTCTGGACCGCCCCCTCTGCTGTGATCTGCCACGGCTGAATGGCGTTGTAGTGCAGGAAGTTCGATGCGTCGTAACGCGCCTTCCAGTCCGACCGGGTGGGCTGGACCGCTCCGGTAACGTCCTCGGCCCGGCTCATCAGGACCGCCGGTGCTCCATCCCAACGCCACGGCATGCGGAAGCGGGTCAGCGCCCTGGGCAGCACGGGCTCCACGAGTTCAGCCTCCGCCCAGCTCTGGCCGCCGTCGGCCGAGACCTCGACCCGGCGGATCGGTCCCGCCCCGGACCAGCCGAGGCCGGAGATCTCGTAGAGGCCCGGCCCGCTCATCGTCATGGTCGACGAGGGATGGGTGATGAACGATTTCACTCCCATCCCGAAGGTGAATTTTACCGAAGATCCATCGGCGAGAATCTCCGTGTATTCACCGGATTCGTGCTTGGTGTGAGCGGGAGCGTCGGTCACCCAGAGGCTGGTGAGCCACTTCACGTTCATGTTGCCCTCGAAGCCGGGCAGCAGGAGGCGCATCGGGTAGCCCTGCTCGGGCCGGATCCGCTCGCCGTTCTGGTAGAGCGCCAGCATCCCGTCCTCCATGATCTTTTCGATCGGGATGGAGCGGGCGAGGCTCGGACCATCGCCGCCGACCGCGACGACCCAGCGTCCCTCCGGTTGCACCCCGGCTTCGTCCATCAGGACCGACATGGGGATGCCGGTCCATTCGGAGTTGGAGAGAAGCCCGTGGAGCATGTCGCAAGCCGCCTGCATGGGGTCGGGCATGATCGCGTTGAACAGGCTGTTGCCGGCGCATTCCAGGAAGTGGGTCGAGGTGACCATCGGGTAGCGCTCGAGGGCGCCGAGGTCGAACTTCAGCGGCCGGTCTACAAGCCCGTGGAGCATCAGCCGGTGCCGGGCCGGATCCACATCAGGACGTCCCCCGTGATGCACCTCGAAGTGCAGTCCGCTCGGCGTGATCGTGCCGCGCAGGCGATGATGCGGGGTTCCCGAAAGGCTGAAGGCCGGGGCCACGTCCTTCCAGGGCTCGATGATCGCGCGCTGGACGGACGCTTCGGCCTCGGCGGGCATGCCGTAGCCGCGCGCCCTTTCGCCCGCGACGGTGGCCCATTCGGGAATGTCGGCCTCTGCCGCGGCGCCTCGGGGCAACGCAAGCCCCGCCGCGACGGCGCCCGTTCCGGCCACTGCGCGCTTGAGCAGGTGGCGTCGGGTCAGCAACCCGCCTCCGGCGGCAAACTCGAAGGCGGCGCCGGCCATCGTCTGACGTGTCATCTGATTGCGCTTCCCTTGCTGCCTACTCTGCTCGCACGGGCCTCGGGCGCGGCGTTTCAACCGCTTCAAATGACATTATAACACGAAAACTTGTCCCGAGGTGAGGGAAACGTGGCCGCCGGCTCGTGGCGCCGAGCGGATATCGCGATGCGCTGCCCGCCTGGGGCCTGCAACGGGCTCATAGCGGTCGAGCCGACCGGAGGGGCCCTAGTCGCTGACCCCCTCCACCGCCTTCATCTCGAAGGCCGCGGCCATCAGGGCCTTGGCGTAGTCGCTGGAGGGCCGCTCGAACAGCCGGTCGGCGCGGCCGGTCTCGACGACCTCGCCGTTCCTCAGGATGATCAGCCGGTGCGCCAGCGCGCGGACCACCTTCAGGTCGTGGCTGATGAAGAGATAGCCCAGCTGATAGCGCCGCTGCAGTTCGCGCAGCAGGTCGACGATCTGGCTCTGAACCGTCATGTCCAGCGCGCTCGTCGGCTCGTCCAGCACGACGAACTTGGGCTTCAGGATCATGGCGCGCGCGATGGCGATGCGCTGGCGCTGCCCGCCCGAGAACTCGTGCGGGTATCGGTCCATCATGTCGGCGTTGAGCCCGACCTCCTCCAGCGCGCGCGCCACCGCGTCGCGCTTCGACAGCGCCCGCTCGCCAAAGCCGTGCACGCCCAGGCCCTCGGCGACGATCTCGGCCACCGACATGCGCGGGCTCAGCGAGCCGTAGGGGTCCTGGAAGACGATCTGCATGTCGCGCCGCAGCGCCCGCAGGTCGCGCTTCGGCAGCCGCTGGATGTCGCGCCCCTGGAACCGGATCTCGCCCTGCGAGGAGATCAGCCGCATCAGCGCCAGCGCCAGCGTCGTCTTGCCGCTGCCGGACTCGCCGACGACGCCGACCGTCTCGCCGGCCTTCAGCCCGATATCGACGTCTGTGACGGCCTTGATGTAGCCGACGGTGCGCTTCATCAGCCCGCGCTTGACCGGGAACCAGACGCGCACCTGCTCGCCCTCGATCAGCACGTCGGCGCCCTGCGGCACCGGCTCGGGCTCGCCCTTCGGTTCGGCTTCCAGCAGCATCTTCGTGTACGGATGCTGGGGCGCGTCGAAGACCTGCGCCGTCGGCCCGGTCTCGACGATCTCGCCGTTCTGCATGACGGCGACGCGCTGCGCCACGCGCCGCACGATCCCCAGATCGTGCGTGATGAACAGCATCGACAGCCCTTCCTCGCGCTGCAGCTCGGCCAGCAGCTCCAGGATCTGCGCCTGGATGGTGACGTCCAGCGCCGTCGTCGGCTCGTCGGCGACCAGGAGCTCGGGCTTGTTGGCCAGCGCCATGGCGATCATCACGCGCTGGCGCTGCCCGCCAGAGAGCTGGTGCGGCCAGGCGTCCAGCCGCTCCGCCGGGTCGCGGATGCCGACGCGCTCCAGCAGCTCGATGATGCGCGCGCGCGCCGCCTTGCCGGTCAGCCCCTGGTGGATGCGCAGGCTCTCGCCGATCTGGCGCGAGACGGTGTGGAGCGGGTTCAGCGAGGTCATCGGCTCCTGGAAGACGAAGCTCACCTCGTTGCCGCGCATGCCCTGCAGCACGCGCTCGGAGGCGCCGACCATCTCGGCGCCCTTCCAGCGCACCGACCCCGTCACCTCGGCCGAGTCCGGCAGCAGCGAGACCGTCGACAGCGCCGTCAGCGACTTGCCCGAGCCGGATTCGCCCACCAGCGCCAGCGTCTCGCCATGCGCCACCTGCAGCGAGACGCGCCGCACCGCCTCGACCACCCCGTCCTCGGTCCGGAAGGTGATCGAAAGGTCGCGGATGTCCAGCAGCGGCCCGCCCGTGCGCGCACTTGCCGGCCCGGCCCCCCGCCAGCTCATCGAAACGTCTTCCGCGCGTCGAAGGCGTCGCGCACGCCCTCGAAGACAAAGACCATCAGGCTCAGCATGATGGCGAAGGTGAAGAACGCCGACAGCGCCAGCCACAAATCCTGCAGATGCTGCTTGCCCTGCAACGCCAGCTCGCCCAGCGAGGGATAGGCCGAGCCCAGCCCGAAGCCCAGGAAGTCCAGCCCCGCCAGCAGACTGATCGAGCCGGTCAGCATGAAGGGTAGCATCGTCACCGTTGCCACCATCGCGTTCGGCAGCAAATGGCGGAACATGATGGTGAAATCACCCACCCCCAGCGCGCGCGCCGCCTGCACGTATTCGAAGTTCCGCGCCCGCAGGAACTCGGCGCGCACGACGCCGATCAGCGTCACCCAGCCGAAGGCGATGAAGACCAGGAACATCACCCACAGCGTCGGCGTCAGCACCGAGACGACGATCAGGATGACGTAGAGCAGGTTCATCGACTGCCAGACCTCCTCGACCCGCTGGAAGGTCAGGTCGACCCAGCCGCCGAAGAAACCCTGGCTCGCCCCGGCGAAGATGCCGACCGCCGCCGAGACCATGGTCACGGCGAAGCCGAACAGCACCGACAGGCGAAAGCCGTAGATGATCCGAGCCATCACGTCGCGCGCCTGGTCGTCGGTGCCGAGGACGTGGTGGAAATCGGCGTCCGGCACCGGCACGCCGATGCCGACATCGCCGACATGGAAGAACGGGTGCAGGTGCCAGTCCGGCGGCGACGGCGCGCGCTTAACCGCATAGCTGACGGTGTCGTAGCTGAAGGCGATCAGCGGCCAGATCGCCCAGCCGTCGCCGCCGATCTCGTCCGGCGTGTCGAAGCACGCCTCCTGGCCGCCCGAGCGGATCAGGCAGCGAACCACCGGGTCGCGGAAATCCGCCTCGGTCTGGAAATCGCCGCCGAAGGTCGTCTCGGCATAGCTGTTCCACAGCGGCCAGTAGAGGTCGCCCTTGTAGCTGACGACGATCGGCTTGTCGTTGGCGATCACCTCGGCGAACAGGCACAGCACGAACAGCGCCAGGAAGATCCACATCGACCACCAGGCGCGCCGGTTCCGCTTGAAGCTACGCCAGCGGCGCCTGTTCAGCTCGGACAGCAGGGCCATGCGTCAGCCTTCCCGCCGCTCGAAGTCGATGCGCGGGTCGATCCAGACATAGACCAGGTCCGAGATCAGCTTGATGACCAGCCCCAGCAGGCCGAAGATGAACAGCGTCCCCAGCACGACCGGATAGTCGCGCGTCACCACCGACTCGAATCCCAGCAAGCCCAGCCCGTCCAGCGAGAACACCGTCTCGACGAAGATCGAGCCGGCGAAGAACACGCTGACGAAGGCCGCCGGAAAGCCGGCGATGACGATCAGCATGGCGTTGCGAAAGACGTGTCCGTACAGCACGCGCGTCTGCCCCAGCCCCTTCGCCCGCGCCGTCATCACGTACTGCTTCCTGATCTCGTCCAGGAACGAGTTCTTGGTCAGCAGCGTCAGCGTGGCAAAGCCCGAGATCGTGTAGGCCGTCACCGGCAGCGTGATGTGCCAGAAATAGTCGAGGACCTTCTGGCCCAGGCTCATCATCGCCCAGTTGTCCGAGTGCAGCCCGCGCAGCGGAAACAACTGCCAGTACGACCCGCCGGCGAACAGCACCAGCAGCACGACAGGCACCAGGAAGCCGGGCAGCGCATAGGCCGCGATGATGACGCCCGAGGTCGTCGTGTCGAAGGTCGAGCCGTCCTTCACCGCCTTGCGGATGCCCAGCGGGATCGAGATGAGATACGAGATCATCGTCGCCCACAGCCCCAGCGAGACCGAGACGGGCATCTTCTCCAGGATGATGTCGATCACGTCGGCCGAGCGGCGAAAGCTCTGGCCGAAATCCAGCCGGACATAGTTCCACAGCATGATGCCGAAGCGCTCGTAGATCGGGATCGGCTCGCGTCTGCACTCCGCCGCGGCCGCCGTCTTCACGCCGGTATAGCCCGGCTCGCAGACGATGCGGGCAAAGCCGAACTGGGCCTCCAGGTCGGCGATCAGGTCGGGGTCGATGCCCTGCCTGCCGCGATAGCGACCCTCGTTGCCGATCGTCGTGCTGGCGGCGACCTCGTTGCCACCGCCGCCGCCGACGCTGGCCCCGGCGACGCCGTGCCCCTCGCGGATCTGCGCCAGAAGCTGCTCGACCGGGCCGCCGGGGGCGAACTGGATGACGATGAAGTTCAGCAGCATGATGCCGAACAGCGTCGGGATGATCAGCAGCAGCCGGCGCAGGATATAGGCGCCCATCAGCGCACCGAGCCCGCAGCGCGCTGCGCGCCCGCCCGGCTGCCGAGCGATGCCCGCGCCCCCCAGGCGGTGCATCACCTGATCGTCCCCGCCGCCTGCAAGGCCGCCAGCTTCTCGGCGTCGATCCACCAGAGATCGGTGACGCCCCGGTCGTAGAGCGGCTTGATCGCCGGGCGGTCGAACACGTCCCAGTAGGCGATGGTGTGCGTCCCCTTGTGCCATTGCGGCACCCAGATGTGCTTGGCGCGCAGCACGCGGTCCAGCGCCTTGACGGCGTCGGTCAGCGTCGCGCGGCTGTCGGCGCGCTCGATGATGTCGATCAGCCCGTCGACCACCGGGTCGGCGATGCCGGCCGTGTTCTGCGAGCCGGGCGAGTCGACGCTGGCCGATCCGAAATAGTCGCGCAGCTCGACCCCCGGCGTCAGCGACATCGACTTGCGGCTGACGACGATGTCATAATCGAAATCCTGCATTCGCTTCTGGTACTGCGAGGGATCCACCTGCCGGATCGTCGCTGTCACGCCGATCTTCTGCAGATTCTTGACATAGGGCGCGACGATCCGCTCGAAGCCGTCGCTGCCCAGCAGGAACTCGACCTCCAGCGGCTTTCCGTCCTTCTGGCGGACGCCGTTGACGACCGTCCAGCCTGCCTCCTCCAGCAGCTCTCCGGCGCGGTGCAGGTTCTGCCGGTTGCGCCCCGAACCGTCCGTCACCGGCGGCACGTAGGCCGCGTCCGACAGCAGCTCGGGCGGCAGCTTGTCGGCAAAGCGCTCCAGGATCGCCTTCTCGCCCGGCGTCGGCGGCCCCTCGGCCTGCATCGGCCCGCCCTCGAAGAAGCTGTCGGTGCGCTCGTACTGGTCGTAGAACAGCGTCCCGTTCGACCACTCGAAGTCGAAGGCCAGCGCCATCGCCTCGCGCACGCGGGGGTCCTGGAACTTGGCCCGGCGCAGGTTGAACCAGAAGCCCTGCGTGCCGGCCGGCCGGTTGTCGGGCAGCGCCTCGACCTTGACGGCGCCGCTGGCGACCGCGGGGAACGCCTCGGGCGTGTACTGCGTCGCCCAGCTCTGGCTCGAGAACTCCTCGTTGAAGCGGAAGGCCCCGGCCTTGAACGCCTCGAACGCCGCCGAGCGGTCGCGGTAGTATTCGATCCGCACCTCGTCGAAGTTCCAGCGCCCGCGGTTCACCGGCAGCTCGGCGGCCCAGTAGTCCCTGACCCGCTCGAAGGTGGTGCTCTGGCCGGCCTGCCACTTGCCGATCCGGTAGGGGCCGCTGCCCAGCGGCGGGGTCAGGTTCGACTCCGCGAAATCGTGCTCGGTGTAGTATTTCTTCGAGAACACCGGCAGCCCGGCGACCAGCATCGGCAGGTCGCGCTTGGCGGCGTCAGCCGCGAACTCGTAGCGCACGCGCCGCGGCCCCTCGGCGGTGACGCCGGTCACCGGCTCCAGCAGCACGCGATAGGTCGGGTGGCCCTTGTCGCGCAGCGTCTCGAAGCTGAAGACCACGTCGTCGGCGGTGATCGGGCTGCCGTCCTGGAAGACCGCCTCGGGCCGCAGGTCGAAGGCGACCCACGACCGGTCCCCGGGCAGCTCGGCCGTCTCGGCGATCAGCCCGTACATCGAATCCGGCTCGTCAGCGGCGGTCGCCATCAGGCTGTCGAACACCAGCCCCGAGACGCCCTCGGCGGCGTTTCCCTTCAGGATGAACGGGTTGAAGCTGTCGAAGGTCACGGCGCCATAGCCGGTCGACCAGGTGCCGCCCTTCGGCGCGTCCGGGTTGGCGTACTCGAAATGCTGGAAGTCCGGGGGGTACTTCAGGTCGCCGAAGGCCGAGACCCCGTGCGACACCGTCGTCGGCTGGCCGTCCGCCGCGCCGGATTGCCCGCCCGTGTCGCCGCCTTGCGGGGCAGGGGCCTGGCCCGCCGCCGGCCAGGCCAGCAGCGCCGACATCGCGACAGCGGAAACGAACGCACGCCGAGTGAGGTACATCAAACGCTCCTCCCGAAAGTCATCCAGACGGGTATTCGCGGCGGCTGCCGGATGCAAGCCGCACGCACGAACGGGTGAAATTCCGGAGGCCTGACATGGAGACGGCGGCCGAAGCCGCCGCCGCCCGTCCGTCCGTGGCCGATGCCCCGCCTACTGCGAGGCCTGCTGCATGTAGGTGATGACGTCGAGGCGGTCCTGCTCCTTCTTCAGCCCGGCAAACCCCATCTTGGTGCCCGGCACGACGCCCTTGGGATCGGCCAGGTAGGTGTCCAGCCGGTCGGGCGTCCAGTCGCCGCCATGCTCCTGCATCGCCTTCGAGTAATTGAAGCCCTCGACCGAGGCGACCGGCCGCCCGACGACGCCGTACAGCGTCGGCCCGATGGAGTTCTTGCCCGGCTCGATCTTGTGGCAGGCCGCGCAGCGGCGAAAGATCTTCTCGCCCGACGCGGCGTCGCCCGCCGGCATCGCCGACCCTGCGGCCGGGGCCGGTGCGGCCGCCACCTGCTCGCCCCCGCCCGTCGCCTGGGTGGTGCCGGTCGCCGCTGCCTCCGCCGGCTGCCCTTCGGCCGCCGCCGTCCCCGCCGGCTTGCTCTCCGCCGGCGCCTCGGCCGCCGCCTTGTCGACCGGCTCGCCGGCCTGCGGCTCGGCCGCGTCCTTCTGCTTGATCTCGACCGGCGTGGTCGAGCTCACCGTGACGTCGTCCTTGTTCATGTTCACGACCGTCTCGCCGGTCACGGTGACGGCCTTCTCACCGGTCGTCGACGACGAGGTCGTCTCGGCCGTCGACTGCGCCGTGCCGACCGGCACCGCCGTCTCGCCCGTCGCCGCCCCGCCCGTCGCCGTCCCGCCCGTCGCCGCGCCGCCAGCCGCGGCACCGGCCTGGCCTTCGGTCGAGCCGTCGCCACGTCGGTCACGGTCTCGATCGCCGGCGTCGTTGCCGCGGTCCCGCTCTCGGACCCGGCGCCGGCCGCCGCGCCCTGGTCGCCCTCGCCCGCAGCCTCGCCCGCACCCTCGCCCGTCGGGGGCGCCAGCGGCTCGATGCCGGCGGTCAGGTCGACCGGCGCGTCGCCGTGCTGGTTCAGGTACGCGATCACGTTGACCCGGTCCTGCGGATCCTTCAGCCCGGCAAAGCTCATCTTGGTGCCCGGCACCACGGCCTTCGGGTTCTCGAGGAAATGGAACAGGTGCTCGGGCGTCCAGTCACCCTCGACCGCCTGCATCGCGTCCGAATACGAGAAGTCGGCGATCGACGCGACGTCGCGCCCGACCACGTCGTACAGCGACGGCCCGACCTTGTTCACGCCCTTGTCGGCCGAGTGGCAGGCCCCGCAGGCGCGGAAGGTCTTCTCGCCCGCGGCGGCGTCCGGGTTCTGGAACAGCGCCAGCAGGTCGACCTGCGGCGCTTTCTCCTCGGTCGCGCCGCTGCTCTCGATGGCAACCGCATAGGCCAGCACCGGGCCTTCCTCGTCCTTGTTGATGGTGTGCTCGGCGAATTCGCGCGTGCCGTAGATCTCCGACGAGAAGAAGTTCAGCAGCAGGAACACCAGCAGCGCGCCGATCACGCCGGCCGCGATCTTGTTGAATTCCATCGAGTTCATCCGCTCCGTTCCCCGTCGGACCCCAACCGGCCCGGCGCCTCAATATCGCCTTCCGTCCCCGGGCTGCAAGCGATAGAAGGCGCGACCAAACGTGCCAAGCCGCGGGTCCGGGGGAGGGGCCGCCATGGGATTTTCCTCGTGACCGGACCGACCGTGACTGGACAGACACGCCGCATCGCCTTCCAGGGCGAGCCCGGCGCATACTCGCACCAGGCGTGCCGCGAGGTCTACCCCGAGCTCGACCCGATGCCCTGCGCCACCTTCGAGGCGGCGCTCGAGGCTGTCCGCACGCGCGAGGCGGACCTGGCAATGATGCCGATCGAGAACTCGACCTATGGCCGGGTCGCCGACCTGCACCACCTCTTGCCGACCTCCGGCCTCTACATCATCGGCGAGCACTTCGTGCCGGTCCACCTGCAGCTCCTCGGCGTCCCCGGCGCGCCGCTCGACGGCGTGCGCGAGGCGCAGAGCCACACGGTGGCGCTCGGCCAGTGCAAGGCGTTCCTCGCCAAGCTCGGCATCCGGGCGGCGACCGGCGCCGACACCGCCGGCAGCGCCGCCGAGGTCGCCGAGCGCGCCGACCCGTCCCGCGCCGCCATCGCCTCGGCGCTGGCCGGCGAGATCTACGGCCTCGACACCCTGGCCGAGAACATCGAGGACAACGCCCACAACACGACCCGCTTCCTGGTGATGTCGCGCCAGAAGGTCGAGGCCGACCCGACCGAGGGCCAGGCGATGACCAGCTTCGTCTTCGAGGTCCGCAACGTCCCCGCCGCCCTCTACAAGGCGATGGGCGGGTTCGCCACGAATGGCATCAACATGGTCAAGCTGGAAAGCTACATGCTGGAAGGCTCGTTCTGGGCCACCCAGTTCTACGCCGAAATCGAAGGCCACCCCGACGAGCAGGGCGTCCAGCACGCCTTCGAGGAACTCGGCTTCTTCACCAAGCACTTCAAGGTCCTGGGCGTCTACCCCCAGGCCCCGTTCCGCCAGAAGGCCGGCCAGAAACCAACCTGACCCACCCCCCGCCCGCGCCGCAGGGCGGGGTTCCACCCCGCCACGACGCCCCAACCGCCCCGCGCCCCGTCATTCCCGCGAAAGCGGGAATCTCCCCGCCGCCTCTCCGAGAGATCCCCGCCTGCGCGGGGATGACGCCAGAGCCGCCAACGCCCCGTCATTCCCGCGAAAGCGGGAATCTCGCTCCGCCTCGCCACGTCCCGCCCGCATGGCGACGACGCCCACCCTTGACCCGTCCGCTCCCATTCGGAACATGGCCGCAGAGGGGGAAAATGCCCGACATCACTGACCGCAAAAGCCTGGAAGCATGGCTGAAGACCCGCCCGCGAGAGGACGCAGTCCTCGTCGCGGCCCGCGCAGCCTTGCGTGTCCTGCCGCTGCTCGGCAGCGCGCTCCGCCAGGACGCGCAGGCAACGCCGCGCGGCCATCCTGCTCCCATGCTTCCGTGCTATGGCTGTCGCCAGCCTTGCGGGCAAATGGCCAAGGCTGGCGACAGAGCTCCGCGCCGACGCCGCCGACGCCGCCGCCGCCGACGCCGACGCCGCCCACGCCGCCGCCAACGCCCCACGCCGCCGCCAACGCCGCCGACGCCGCCGCCTACGCCGCCTACGCCGCCTACGCCGCCGCCACAAGCCGCCCACGCCGCCGCCTACGCCGCCGGCCACAGACGCCAACGCCGCCGCCGCCCACGCCGCCGCCTACGCCGCCAACGCCGCCGCCGCCTACGCCGCCGCCATGAACGCTGCGACTGCAGAGGCATTCGCCGCATCGACCGCCTTCTGGCGGGCACTCTCGCTCGACTACAATGTCGTTTGATCTCGAGAGCGCGGAGACGGTCGCCGCCGGCCCGCTCTGGCTCGACGGTCCCCCGACCTGGGCAGTGGCGGAATTGGCCACGCTGCGCGACCACCTGCTCGCCGCGGAGGAAGGCTGGCAGGTCTGGACCGACTGGTACGCCGCCATCCTGCGCGGAGAGCCCGCAGGACCCCGACCTCGAACTCGCCAAGGCGCTGATCCCCGACGAGGTGTGGAAGCAGGGCCCCGCCGTCGTGAACGCCGAGATCGCCCGGCTGATCGAGGAGCACACCCCGAAACCGCCGCCTCCTCCGACCGGCCCGGCAGACCCCACGACCGTCGTGGACATCGAGGCTGCGCTCGACGGGCAGTTCCTGACGCTCTCGATCACCGAGTTCGCCCGCATCGAGCACCGCTTCACGGTGGTGCCCTTCCCGACAGATGCCTTGGGGAACCCGGCCGAATCGGACCGCCATCGCGATATGCTCGAGACGCTGGCATGGGCAGCGGGCGAGCTGTTGCGGCTGGCCGAGCGCAACAAGCTCGGCCCGGAGGACGCGCGTCGCAGCGGCAGCTATATCGAGATGCTGTCCGCGGCGCGACTGAATGCCCGCCTGCTCCACGCAGTCGCCCGGGCGCTGCTGGCGGAGATACATGCAGCGCATGTCGAGGACCGGCTCGCGCCCGGCGACGTGCAGATCGCGCAGGATTTCCGCCTGGCGCATTTCGCGCTGCTGGTGATCCTTCTATCCTGCCGTGCTCACGGTCGAAGGCCGCGCGGAGGATGTCGAGCTTGCGAACGAACCCTCTGTATCCGACGTCGTCGAACCGCTGCAAGCGCTGGGCGGCGTGCTCAGCGAGGCGGAAAACCTCGTCACCGATGAACTGCGCAGCGCCTTCGAAGACCTGGACCGCCTCGGGCAGGACCTGTTGCGGCAGACCCACTTGGCGGCGATGGACGCCGAGGATGCGAACTCCCGCCTGTTCCGGCGGTTTGCGACCCGGGCGATTGCCACGGTGGGCCGCTTCACGCTCGTCGTGAAGCGCCATGCGTTCGAGCTGGCAGCAGTCGGGGGCAGTTTGGCAGGCATGGAAGCGCAGTGGGGAACCGTCACCTGGCTCCTTTCGCGCGTGCAGCCGATCTGGGACGCGCTCCGTCCATTCGTTCCGTTCCTGTAGGGCGGGGTTCCACCCCGCCACACCGCGCGCCGTCATTTCCGCACGCAAGCGGGACACTCCCGCCGCCACTCCGAAAGATCCCCGCCTGCGCGGGGATGACGCCGCCCGTAGGGTGGGCCCCTGGCCCACCGTGCCGCCCCGGTGGGCCAGGGGGGCCACCCTACGAGGCCGCGCGCCGCCGCGCCGCCCCCCCCCTCACAACTGCCGATGCCAGAACCCCGCCCGCGACTTCCGCGCGTCCTCCCCCGGCAGCACCGGCGCGACCCCCAGCAGCCGCTCGATGTCCAGGCACGGCCGCACGACGATCTCGTGCCGCGGCGGCGTCCAGCCGCGGCCCGCGCCGGTCGGCCGAGGCCGTCAGCGCCGCGCGGAACGCCCTCGACGACCTTCCAGCCGTCCGACCGTGGCAAGGCGGGGAAACGCCTCGCGGCCCGCAGCGACGCCGCCGGCCGTGACCTGCGGCGTCGCTCGCGCCGTCCATGATGCCGCGCCGGCGGTCGCGCGCCTCTCCGCGCCGCCGGCCGCGGAGCAGCGAGCGCAAGTAAAAGATCGTCCAGCGACAGTATAAACCTTCTGATAACCCTCGCCGATAGCGGAGCGGATCGAGCGTCCGGCTGCCCGACTCCCCCGAACACTTTGGCGAGAACTGCCCCCTATCTGCGTCGACTCCCGCATCGGGCAGGGGAGTCCGCCCTCTCCAGAGGGACGATTCTCTTGCAAGTATCGCCGCGACAGGGACGGCTCCCGCTTAGGCGAGATCGTTCGGGGGCATGTCACCGAAGTGGCGGCCACGCGGCGGTGCCGCCGGAGGGCGACCGCCCGCCGCCGCCCCGCCTGCCCAGGCGGGCAGACCCCGCCCGGCGCGGGCCGCAAACGAAAATGGCCCGCGGCGAACCGTGGTTCGCCGCGGGCCATCTCGGTCAGTGACCGCCGTCTCGTCGGCGGTTTAGGGTCGTGCCGACTTACGCAGCCAGCGTCTTCCGGCGAAGCGACAGGAAGCCCATGCCGCCCAGGCCGCCGATTGCCGTCAGCAGCATCAGAGCAGATGCCGGCAGCGGGACGGGCGACGCGGTCGTCGTGGACGAGAACGACACGCGAACCTGATCCGGAGACGTCGCCTGCGAGCTGAGCGAGAGCACGGCAGGAATGCTGCCGAAGCCCCGCTGATCGTCCCGATCGCATCGAAGCCACGGCCCGGGAACGTGTTGTCGAAATCACTGAACGAGGTCGCCGTGAACGTGAACCCGCCGCCCGAGTAGATGACGCCCGGCGAGGCGAAGCTGATGTCGAACAGACTCGAAGATGGTCGGGTTGAAGACGGGCCCGGCGAGAGCTTCGTCGATCGTGACGACCGAGGAGAACAGGCCGGTCGCGATCTTCGCCGTGCCGCTTCCGAGGAAATCGACGCTGCCCCGTCGGCGAGTAGACGGAAGTCGACGGATTGACGGAGCCGGTGATGTCGAGCTGGTTCAGCACCGCAGCGGAGGCACCGAGCGGCAAGGTTGCCACTGCCACGGCGGCAAAGAGTGACGTGAGCTTCATGTTGATTCCTTCTTACAAAACGTCCCGCGCGGGAGTTGGGGAACACCATCCCGCGCTATGTGAACGTCCGTTAACTTTTTTGGTTCCCCTATATCTGGCGTATCCCGGCGGCAAGGATGCGGATATATCCACAACCGTGCAGTAAAGATCATATAATATAGTCAGTCAGATGACGTCGCATTGCCAAAATGCCAATGAAATAACCGCCATGATACGTGAAAAGATATTTACTACGTTAAAAATATTTTAATGGTGCAGCGATTATGAACTGGCCCAGATCTGGTGTGTTTCGAGCAGAAATAATGCCATAAATTGGTCACAAAGTCTCCGGCGGCGGGCAAATCGACGCGCGGACTTCACGCCATGATCCGAAAAGAAAGGGCCCCGCGGCGCGCGCCGCGGGGCCCTTCCCCCTCCGGAAGGGAGGGTGTTCGCCGGGTTTGTCGTTCCCGCGGAGGCAGGAACCTCGTCGCCCCCGCTGGCGCGGGGGCGATGGCCGACCTCAGCAGGAGTAGTAGAGCTGGAACTCGACCGGGTGCGGCGTGTGCTCGTACTGGTAGATCTCCTCCCACTTCAGCGCCATGTAGCCCTCGATCTGGTCGCGGGTGAACACGTTGCCCTTGACCAGATAGTCGTGGTCCGCCTCCAGGCTCTCCATCGCCTCGCGCAAGCTGCCGCAAACCGTCGGGATGCCGGCCAGTTCCTCGGGCGGCAGGTCGTAGAGGTCCTTGTCCGCGGCCTCGCCGGGATGGATGCGGTTCTCGATGCCGTCCAGCCCCGCCATCAGCAGCGCCGACATGCAGAGGTACGGGTTGGCCGAGGGGTCCGGGAACCGGGTCTCGACGCGCTTGGCCTTCGGGCTCTCGGTCCAGGGGATGCGGACCGAGGCCGACCGGTTGCGCGCCGAGTACGCCAGCAGCACCGGCGCCTCGAAGCCCGGGATCAGCCGCTTGTAGCTGTTGGTCGACGGGTTGGTGAAGGCGTTCAGCGACTTGGCGTGCTTGAGGATGCCACCGATGTAGAACAACGCCTCTTCCGACAGGTCGGCGTACTGGTCGCCGGCGAACAGCGGCTTGCCGTCCTTCCAGATCGACTGGTTCACGTGCATGCCAGACCCGTTGTCGCCCTTGATCGGCTTGGGCATGAAGGTCGCGGTCTTGCCGTAGGCATGGGCGACGTTGTGGATGACGTACTTGTACTTCTGCAGGTTGTCGCCCTGCTCGACCAGCCCGCCGAAGATCATGCCCAGCTCATGCTGGCAGCTGGCGACTTCGTGGTGGTGCTTGTCGACCTTCATGCCGATGCGTGCCATCGTCGACAGCATCTCGCTGCGGATGTCCTGCGCCGAGTCGGTCGGGTTGACGGGGAAATAGCCGCCCTTCAGGCCGGGCCGGTGGCCCATGTTGCCCATCTCGAACTCGGCATCGGTGTTCCAGCTGGCGTCGTCGGCGTCGACCTCGTAGCCGACCTTGTTGATGCCGACCTTGTAGCGGACGTCGTCGAACAGGAAGAACTCTGCCTCCGGGCCCCAGAACGACTCGTCGCCGATGCCGCTATCCTTCAGATAACGCTCGGCATTCTGCGCCGTGCCGCGCGGGTCGCGCTCGTAGGCCTCGCCAGTGTCCGGCTCGGCGACGGTGCAGAAGACGGCCAGCGTCTTCTCGGCGTAGAACGGGTCGACATGCGCCGAGGACGCGTCGGGCATCAGTTTCATGTCCGACTTGTCGATCGACTTCCAGCCGGCGATCGAGCTGCCGTCGAACATCCACCCCTCGGTGAACCAGTCCTCGTCGACGAGGTTCGACATCGCGGTGACGTGCTGCAGCTTGCCGCGCGGGTCGGTGAAGCGAAGATCGACGTAGGCGATCTCCTCGTCCTTGATCTTCTTGACGATTTCAGCGGGTGTACTCATCAGTCCCTCTCCCATTTCTCTCCCGATCGGCGCCTACAGCGCGTCGGGGCCTTCCTCGCCGGTGCGGATGCGCACGGCCTGTTCCACGTTTGTGACGAAGATCTTGCCGTCACCGATCTTGCCGGTCTTGGCGGCGGCGACGATGGCGTCGGTCACCTGCTCGACCATCGAGTTCGTCGACGACGACCTCGATCTTCACCTTGGGCAGGAAGTCGACCACGTACTCGGCGCCGCGATACAGCTCGGTATGCCCCTTCTGCCGTCCGAAGCCCTTGGCTTCCAGCACGCTGAGGCCCTGGATCCCGATTTCCTGCAGGGCCTCCTTCACCTCGTCGAGCTTGAACGGCTTGATGATCGCCTCGACCTTCTTCATTCGCCTCTCCTTGCGCCGCGCATGGCTGTTGCCCGGCCGCGCGCCGGGTTTCTCGCTTGCAATGCACGGGGTGTGCCAGCCGCGTAAGTAACTGAGAACGCACGCGTCTCGATCGTGCGCTGGCTGCATTGTCGTACAGAATGATTAATTTCTAGGCAGGCTGCCGAATGCGTGTGCGCGGCCGCGCCCTGCAACCGCGCGGGGTTGACCGGGCGCCGTCGGTCGGCACCTTCAGGGGCGGATCGGAGGAACGACGCACGATGACCGAACTGCTGACCGCGGCCCAGATGCGCGCCATCGAAAAGGCGGCGATCAACTCCGGCGAGGTGACGGGGCTGGAGCTGATGGAGCGCGCCGGCCGCGGCGTCGTCGAGGCGATGCTGGACTGGCGGCCGGAGCTGGCGACCGCGCCGCACCGGGCGGTGGTGCTGTGCGGCCCCGGCAACAACGGCGGCGACGGGTTCGTCGTCGCCCGTCTGCTGAAGGAGCGTGGGTGGGAGGTCGAGGTCTTCCTGTACGGCCGAGACCCGGCGGAGATCGACAAGCTGCCCCCGGATGCGGCGGAGAACGCGCGCCGCTGGCGGGAGATGGGAGAGATAGAGCCGCTGTCGGCGGATCGGCTGGACCGGTTCGATGACCACCCGCCCAAGATCTGGATCGACGCCCTGTTCGGGACGGGGCTGGTCCGGCCGCTTTCCGAGGATCTTGGCGATTGCCTCAGGCTGGTTTCCCATCTCCGCAGCCGGGATGCGGACGCAATCGTTGCGGTGGACGCGCCTTCCGGGGTGTGCATGGACAGTGGTCGCCCGCTAGGCCCGGGTGTGCTCGCCACTGACCTGACAGTCAGCTTCCACACCGCGAAGGTGGGGCACTATCTTTCCGCCGGCCCGGAGCATTCGGACAATGTGCGGGTCTGCGGGATTGGTCTCCCTCGTGACCGGAGCAGACTGCGGTCGCTGGCGAGCGATCCTGTCGAAGCCGTCGACCTGAGGGAGTGGAACCTCGATCCTTGGCTGGCCAAGCACAATGACGAGCACAAATACGGCTACGGACACGCCCTCGTGCTCTCTGGCGGCGTCGGCAAGGGGGGTGCGGCGCGGATGGCGGCGCGGGGGGCGCTGCGCATCGGGGCGGGGCTGGTGACGGTGGGGTGCCCGCCTGCGGCCTTGCAGGAGAACGCCTCGGCGCTGGACGCGGTGATGCTGCGTGCGTTCGGCGAGGCGGAGGCGCTGGCGGCGTTCCTGCCGGAGCGGAAGGTCAACGCCGTCTGCATCGGGCCGGGCTTCGGGCCTGGCGAGCGGTTGCGGGCGTTCGTGGCGGCGGTGCTCGGGGCGGGGGCGGAGACGGGTGGGCGAGGCGCCCACCCTACGGGCGTGGTTCTCGATGCCGACGCGCTCAGCGAATTCGCCAAAGACCCGCTCGCGCTCTTCGCCATGCTGCACGACCGCTGCGTGCTGACGCCGCACCAAGGCGAGTTCGGCCGGCTGTTCCCCGACTTGCTGGAAAAGCTGACGGCGCCGGCCACTACCGGCCCGGCCTATTCCAAGGTCGACGCGACGCGCGAGGCGGCGGCGCGGGCGGGCTGCACGGTGCTGTTCAAGGGGCCGGACACCGTCATCGCCGACCCGACGGGGCGGTGCGCGATCAACTCGGCGGCCTACGAGCGCTCGGCCCCCTGGCTGGCGACGGCGGGCACGGGCGACGTGCTGGCGGGCTTCATCACCGGCCTGCTCGCGCGCGGCTTCGGGGCGTTCGAGGCGGCCGAGGCGGCGGCCTGGCTGCATGTCGAGTGCGCCCTGCATTTCGGCCCCGGCCTGATCGCCGAGGACCTGCCCGAGCAGCTGCCGGCCGTCTTCCGCAAGCTGGGGCTCTGATACCAACGTCGGATGGACTGGACCTTGCCGTCATGCCCGACCCGATCGGGCATCTCGCGCGTGCAGGGAGACGCCCGCTCGAGCCGGGCACGCCGGGTCTCCCTCACCGAGCATTGGCATGAGTAGCCGGGCGCAATCCGGCTCAGGCCAGCAGCGCGGCCAGCAGCGCGTTCAGCACGATGCGCCCATCGGGCGTGGCGGCGACGCGGCTGCCGCGCCGCAACAGGTGGCCCGAGGCGACCAGCCGCCCGACGCGCTCCGGCTCGACCGGCGCGCCGGCCAGCGCGGCGTAACGGTCGAGGTCGGCGCCCTCGGACAGCCTCAGCGCCATCAGCATGTACTCGGTCGCCTGCTCGTCCGGGGCGATCAGGTCAAAGCGCTCGACGGCGTCGCCCTCGGTGTTAACGCGGCGGAGCCAGGCGAATGGGTCGCGGATCGTCTCGGTCGCCTGCCGCACGCCGTCCGGCCGCGTCACCCGGCCGTGCGCGCCGGGGCCGATGCCGGCATAGTCGCCATAGCGCCAGTAGACGAGGTTGTGCCGGCTCTCGGCGCCCGGCCGGGCATGGTTCGAGATTTCGTAGGCCGGCATCCCGGCCGCCTCGGTCAGACCTTGCGTGATCGCGTACATCTCGGCCGCCGCGTCGTCGGGCGGCACCGAGAGGCGGCCGCGGGCATGCAGCTCGCCGAAGCGCGTGCCGGCCTCGATGGTCAGCTGGTAGAGCGAGAGGTGGTCGACGGCCATCTCCAGCGCGCGCGCCAGCTCGGCCTCCCAGGCGGCGGCGGTCTGGCCGGTGCGGGCGTAGATCAGGTCGAAGCTGACGCGCGCGAACTGTGCGCGCGCCACGTCGAACGCCGCCCGCGCCTCGGCGACCGAGTGCATCCGGCCGAGCGCCCGGAGGTCCGCGTCCTCCAGCGCCTGCACGCCCAGCGAGACGCGATTGACGCCCGCCGCGGCATAGCCGCGAAAGCGGCCGGCCTCGACGCTGGTCGGGTTGGCCTCCAGCGTCACCTCGGCGTCGGGGGCGAGGCCCCACAGCCGGTCGATCTCGTCCAGCACCGCGCCGACGGTCGCCGGCTCCATCAGGCTGGGCGTGCCGCCGCCGAAGAACACGGTGTCGGCCGGGCGCGGCCCGGTCAGCGCCCGCATGTGGCGCGCCTCCGCGACCAGCGCGCGGCGAAACCCGTCCTGATCGACCGAGCGCGAGACGTGGGAGTTGAAGTCGCAATAGGGGCACTTGGCCAGGCAGAACGGCCAGTGGACATAGACGCCGAAACCCCCGGCCCGCCAGTCGGGCGCGGGCCTGGGCGTGGCCGCCCCGGGACGCTCGTCGTGCCCGAGAAAGCGGGTCTCCCGCTCGGTCTGCGAGAGATCCCCGCCTTCGCGGGGATGACGGCCGGTGGCCGGGCGGGGCGTCGGCCCCCCGGCCCCTACAGCCGCGGCTTGATCAGGCGCGTCCATGCCAGCCATCCGAACCCCGCGAACCCGGTCGCTCCCGCCAGCATGTTGCCGTTCCACTCGTACCACAGCACGCACGCCCCGAAGACGATCAGCAGCACCGGCCAGTACCGGCGCGCCAGCCCGTCCGGATCGCGCGGCGGCAGGCTCATCGGCCGCCGCGCCCGGACGTCGCCCGCATGTCGGGTCTGCCGGGGCTTCGGACAACCGCGGTCATGCGCCGCCCCCGGCAAAGCAGGCGGCGACGAGCTGGCGAAAGGCATCGGCCCGGTGGCTGATGCCATGCTTCTCGGTCGGCGGCATCTCGCCAAAGGTACGGGCGTGGCCGTTCGGCACGAACATCGGATCGTAGCCAAAGCCGTTGTCGCCCCGCGGCGGCCAGACCAGCCGGCCCGGCGCCGTGCCGAGAAACACCTCGTCATGCCCGTCCGGCCAGGCGAGGCAGAGGCAGCAGACGAACCGCGCCCGCCGGGGCTCGGACGTTCCGCGGGCCTCCAGCGCCTCCCAGGCCCGGCGCATCGCCCGCATGTAGTCGCGGCCCTCGGGCGTCTGGGCCCAGTCGGCGGTGCGCACGCCCGGCGCCCCGTCCAGCGCCTCGATGGCGATGCCGCTGTCGTCGGCCAGCGCCGGCAGCCCGGCGGCGCCGGCGGCGGCATGCGCCTTGATGCGCGCGTTGCCCTCGAAGGTCTCCTCGGTCTCGTCCGGGACGGCCAGGGCCAGCTCGCCGGCCGAGACCGTGTCGACGCCGAAGGGCCGCAGCAGCTCGCCGATCTCGCGCACCTTGCCGGCGTTGTGGCTGGCGACGACCAGCCGGCCCCCGCCCAGCCGGCGGCTCATCCCAGTGCCCGCTTCTGCGCCTCGACCAGCTCGCTCACGCCCTTGCGGGCCAGCCGCATCATGGCGAGGAATTCCTCCTCGCTGAAGACGGCGCCCTCGGCCGAGCACTGCAGCTCGACCAGCCCGCCCTTGCCGGTCATGACGAAGTTGGCGTCGGTGCCGGCGTCGCTGTCCTCGGCATAGTCGAGGTCCAGCACGACCTGCCCGCCATGCACGCCGCACGAGACGGCGGCGATGTGCTGGCTGATCGGGTTCTCGACGCACTCGCGGGCCTTGACCAGCTTCTCGGCCGCCAGCCGCAGCGCGATCCAGCCGCCGGTGATCGAGGCGGTGCGCGTGCCGCCATCGGCCTGCAGCACGTCGCAGTCGACGATGATCTGGCGCTCGCCCATGATCATGCGGTCGGTGCCGGCGCGGAGAGACCGGCCGATCAGCCGCTGGATCTCCTGTGTGCGCCCGCCGACGCGGCCGGTCGCCGCCTCGCGGCGGTTGCGCGTGTTGGTGGCCCGCGGCAGCATGCCGTACTCGGCCGTTACCCAGCCGAGGCCGGTGTTGCGCAGGAACGAGGGCGCCTTCTCGTCGATGCTGGCGGTGCAAAGGACGTGCGTGTCGCCCATGCGGATCAGGCACGACCCTTCGGCGTGCTTCGTGAACCCCGTCTCGATGGTGACGGGGCGCATCTCGTCGGGCGCTCGGCCGGAAGGACGCATAGCAACTCCCTCTGCTTGCTTTGGCGCCCGCGCTATAGCCGCCGCGCCCCGGCCCGTCCAGCGGGGCGGGGCAGGGCGCCGCCCCCGGGCGCGTTCACCCGACCTTAACCCTGCCGGCCTATCACGCCCGGCATAGGGCAAGCGGCCGGTAGCAGACGGTCCGCCCCCTGTGCGCACGAAACCGCGTCTCGGTGATTGGCACACCGGAGCGCACCCTGCTCCGCAAGGGGCACCCACGGCCGGCCGGCCGTGACTTCTTCGCGAGACCCGGACTTCAGCGCCCGTTGGCGCCGGCCCCCGGGCACGCAAAGACAAGGGGCAAGGAGCCACCCAGGCGCCCGCGTCCCTCCCAGCACGAGCCAGCCGACGATCGGACGCCCGGAAACCGGGCGATCCGCGCCCCGGCGCGTCCGCCCGCCATCCCCGCCCTGGCAATGCCCGCCAGGGCGCGTGCTCGTACGTACCGCATCGTCGTGAGACCAGTGCGCTTCCCATCCCCGATATCGCGGTCGCCGGGCGGCGCGCCCGCGACGTGGAGTGACACGCACCGTCTCGCGCTCCCCGGACGCCGGATGCCGACGAAGCGCCGCGCGACCCGCGCCCGACGGCCCGCGATCCCATCTTACCCGCCCGCTGCCCGCTTGCCGTTCGCCCAGAGGCCAAGGATATTCATCGCCACCGTCGCGCCGGCCAGCGCCGTGATCTCGGCGCTGTCGAAGGGCGGCGAGACCTCGACGACGTCGGCGCCGACGATGTCGAGCCCGGTCAGCCCTGTCAGGATGCGCTCGGCCCGGTGCGACGACGGCCCGCCGCAAACCGGCGTTCCCGTCCCCGGCGCATAGGCGGGGTCCAGGAAGTCGATGTCGAAGCTCAGATAGACCGGCCGCCCAGCCGTCACCCGCTCGATCTTCGCCACCAGATCGGCCACCGGGCTCTCGATCGTTTCGTCGGCGTCGATGATGGTGAAGCCGTGCGTCTCGGGGTTGCCCGAGCGGATGCCGATCTGCACCGAGTGCGCAGCGTCGATCACCCCCTCGCGGGCGCCGCGCAGGAACATCGTGCCGTGGTCGATGCGGTCGCCATCGTCGACCCAGGTGTCCGAGTGACTGTCGAACTGCACCAGCGCCAGGGGTCCGTGCCGTTTCGCGTGCGCCTTCAGGATCGGGTAGGTGATGAAGTGGTCGCCGCCCAGCGACAGCACCTTCGCGCCTGTCGCGACCAGCGCGTCCATGTGCGCCTCCAGCGTTGCCGGAAACCGCTCGGGCCGGCCGTGGTCGTACGCCATGTCGCCCCAGTCGACGATCTTCAGCACCTCGGTCGGGTCGAAGGGCCAGCGCCACGGCCCCCCGCCCCAGGCAAGGCTCGCCGAGGCCGCCCGGATCGCTCGCGGCCCCAGCCGCGTGCCCGGCCGGTTCGTCACCGCCAGGTCGTAGGGCACGCCGTTCACCACGACGTCGGCGTCGCCCACGGCCTTGGAATAGGGCCGGCGCAGGAAGCTGAGCGCCCCGGAATAGGTGTCCTGGTCGGTCAGCCCGTGCGGCGAGTGGCCGGAGAATGCCCGGTCGGTCACTGCGTCGTCGCCCATAAATTCCTCCTCAGATTTCGCGATCGCGGCCAAGCTGCTCGTCCAGCACCTCGACCGAGATTTCCAGCGCCATCAGGTCGTTCTCTATGCAGGCCCGGTCGATGCGCGACAGCACCGGGACAAAGCCGTGCAGCCGGCGCGAGATGTCGGCCAGCCGCTCGTCGCCCGCCGGCGCCGTGCGCCCGGCCAGGTCGACATAGCCCGAGACCGCCGCCACCATCCGGCCCAGCGTGTGGCGCACAAAGGGGCGCGTGCGCAGGATGTGCGCCGGATTGGCCTCGTGATGCGCGCGGATCGAGCCGACCAGCGCCGCCATGTTGCGGATCATCGCGACGTCACCGTCCGGCGCCAGCGCGATCAGCGCGCCGAGTTCGCGCTCGGCCGCGGCCAGCGTCGCCACCGCCTCGTCATGCGCCGCGCGCGAGACGCCATCGGGCAGCGCGACCGGCCGACGCGCCGGCTGCCCCCCGCGCCAGCGCCAGAGCAGGGCCAGATAGGTGGCGCCGGCCAGCACGAAAGGCAGCCAGTTGCGCAGCCGCAGCCCCAGCAGCAGCACCAAAAAGACGGCGAGCGCCGACAGCCCGGCCCGCAGCTGCGCCCACCCGCGCCAGCTCACGCCGCGCATCCCTGGCGCCGGCCCGGCCGGTTCGGGGCAGGGCGGCGTGACTGGCGGGGGCGGTGGCTGGGGATCATGCGTTCCGGGAGGTGGATTCGCGCCGCACCCTACGCCAGCCGCCGCGCCCCGTCACCCATGAGGGCCATCACCCGCGCCGGCCGCACCAGCACCCGAGCCAGCCTTCCGCCGCACTGGGTTGCGCCCGGCGGCGCGTTTGCGTCCGGAATCGCCAGGGTGTAAGTCTCGGCAAACCCCATCGATGGCCGGGAGATCCCCATGTTCCAGCTGACCGACAGCCAGACCGCGCTCCGCGACCGCGCCCGCGCGCTGGCCGACAGCCTGCGCCCGCGCGCCGCCGAGATCGACCGCACCGAGCAGTACCCGTGGGAGAACGTCGCCGCGCTGAAGGAGGCGGGATTCCTCGGCATGACGCTGCCGCGCGAGCGCGGCGGGCAGGGCCTCGGCTGGCTCGAGGCCGCCATCGTCATCGAGGAGATCGCCAAGGCCTGCGCCGTCTCGTCGCGCATCGTCGTCGAGACGAACATGGGCGGCGTCTCGGCGATCATGGCCTATGGCAGCGAGGCGCAGAAACGGCTGGCGGCGGAGATGGTGCTGGACGGCGACAAGCCCGCCATCTGCATCACCGAGCCGGGTGCCGGCTCGGCCGCCACCGAGATGACGACGACGGCGCGCCGCGTCAGCGGCGGCTGGGTGCTGGACGGGCGAAAGCACTGGATCACCGGCGGCGGCGTCTCGCGCCTGCACCTCGTCTTCGCGCGGATGGTCGAGGATGGCCGCGACCTCGGCATCGGCGGGTTTCTCGCCATCCGCGACGAAACGAAGGGGCTTAGGATCGGCCGGCGCGAGCCAACGATGGGGCTCCGCGGCATCCCCGAGGCCGAGATCATCTTCGAGGAAATGCACGTCGCCGACGACATGGCGCTGATCCCCGGAGACGACGGCCGGCGCGGCTTCGCCAAGCTGATGACCGCCTACAACTCGCAGCGCGTCGGCGCGGCGACCGTGGCGCTGGGGATCGGGCAGGGCGCCTACGACCTCGCCGTCGCCTATGTGCAGGAGCGCGAGCAGTTCGGCCGGCCGATTGCCGAGTTCCAGGGCCTGCAATGGATGCTGGCCGACATGGCGATCGGGCTGGCGGCGAGCCAGGCGCTGATCTGGAAGGCCGCGGCAAGCGACCGCGACGGCTTCCCCGACATGCAGCTGGCGGCGCAGGCCAAGATCCTCGCCGCCGAGACCGCCGTGAAGGTGACGAACGACGCCCTGCAGCTGCACGGTGCCGCCGGCTACTCGCGCGACCGCCCACTCGAGCGCATGGTCCGCGACGCACGCATGTTTACCATCGGCGGCGGCACGGCGCAGGTGCTGCGCACCCAGGTCGCCAGCTCCATCCTGGGCCGCAAGCTGCCGCAGACCCGCGACGGCTACGCGAGCGACAGGGCGCTGGCGGCGGAGTGATGCGCCACAGCGGACGATAACCCCGGCTGATTTCGGGGTGTTGCGAAGAATACCAAGCGATCCCAGTGGCTTGACCATGGCTCACGTGTGAGACCAAGCACTCCGGCGCGGCCCTGGGCGTAGGGTGGGCGCCTCGCCCACCCTTGCTCCTCAGGTGAACCGGTTGTCCCGCGGGAACCCGCGCGGCGCCATCCGGCCGGCCGTCGCCCGCTTCTGGACGTAGCCTTCGCGCAGGTCGGCCTCGCCGACGGTGCGCGTGCGGCCGCCCGACTCCTTCCAGCTCAGCCCCTGCGCGATCGGGAAGGTGATGGCGTCGACCAGCGTGCCGTCCTTGTCCTTGTAGCTCTGCAGCTTGTTGCCCTTGCCGCGCACCATCTCGGGCAGTTCGGCGAGTGGGAAGACCAGCAGCTTGCGGTTGGCGCCGACGACCGCGACGTGGTCGCCTGCGACCGGCCGGCAGACCTGCGCCGCGCCGTCTCCGACATTCAGCACCTGCTTGCCGGCGCGCGTCTGGGCCAGCACCTCGTCCTCGGGCACGACGAAGCCGTATCCGCCCGACGAGGCGACCAGCAGCCGGCCGCCCGGCCGGTGCACGAACAGCGCCACCAGCTCGGCCTCGTTCGGCAGGTCGACCATCAGCCGCACCGGCTCGCCCATGCCGCGCCCGCCGGGCAGCCTGTCGGCGCCAAGCGTGTAGAACCGTCCGTTGGTGGCGAACAGCAGCACCTTGTCGGTCGTCTCGGCATGGAAGACGAAGCGCCCGGCGTCGCCGTCCTTGTATTTCAGCTCGGCGTCCAGCGGCTGGTGGCCGCGCAGCGCACGGATCCAGCCCTGGGCCGAGCAGACCACCGTGATCGGCTCGCGCTCGATGGTCGCCTCGACCGGCACTGCGGCGATCTGCGGGGCGTCGGCCAGCCCCGTCCGCCGGGCGCCGGGCGGGTAGGGCTGGTGCTGACGACTTGGCGTCGTCGATCTGCTCGATCGAGGCAGTGGCCGCGGAGGCCGTTCGGCGCGCCGAAGCGGTCGCGGATCTCGCGGATCTCGCCGCGATGCGGCCCCATTGCCGGTCCTCGTCGCCCTGCAGGCCGCGCAGCTCCTCCTGCTCGGCCAGCAGCTTGTCGCGCTCGGCGCGCAGCTCCATCTCCTCCAGCCGTCGCAGGCTGCGGAGCCGCATGTTGAGGATCGCCTCGGCCTGCACGTCGGTCAGGTGGACGCCGCCTTCCCCGTAACCCCGCGCCCAGTCCTCTGCCATCAGCGCGGGCTTCGGCTCGTCCTCGCCGCGGATGATCTCGATGACGCGGTCGAGGTTCAGGTAGGCGATGATGTAGCCGCCCAGCACCTCGAGCCGGTGCGCGATCTTCTCCAGCCGGTGCGCGGTGCGGCGCAGCAGCACCTCGCGGCGGTGGTCGAGGAAGGCGCGCAGCACCTCGGGCAGGCTGCACACCCTGGGCGTGCGGCCGTCGATCAGCACGTTCATGTTCAGCGGTATGCGGACTTCGAGGTCCGAGTGGCGGAACAGCGTCTCCATCAGCACGGCGGCGTCGATGGTGCGGGCGCGGGGCTCCAGAACCAGGCGGACGTCCTCGGCCAATTCATCGCGGACATCGGCCAGCATCGGCACCTTGCGCGCGTTCAGGAGGTCGGCGATGCGCTCGACCAGCTTGGACTTCTGCACGCCGTACGGGATCTCGGTGACGACGATGACGTAGGTGCCGCGGCCCTGGTCCTCGACGTCCCAGCGGGCGCGCAGGCGAAAGCTGCCGCGGCCGGTCGAGTAGGCCTCCAGGATGGCGTCGCGGCCCTCGATCAGCACGCCGCCGGTCGGGAAGTCCGGGCCGGGGATGAACCCGACCAGTGTCTCGGTGCGCGCGTTCGGCGTCTTGATCAGGTGCAGGAGCGCCTCGCAGATCTCGCCGACATTGTGCGGAGGGATCGAAGTCGCCATGCCGACAGCGATGCCGCTGGAGCCGTTCGCCAGCAGGTTGGGGAAGGCCGCCGGCAGGACCTCTGGCTCTTCCTTGCGGCCGTCATAGTTCGGCCGGAAGTCGACGGCGTCCTCGTCCAGCCCGTCCAGCATGGCCTCGGCGACGGCGGTCAGGCGCGCCTCGGTGTAGCGGCCGGCAGCGGGGTTGTCGCCGTCGATGTTGCCGAAATTCCCCTGGCCCTCGACCAGCGGGTAGCGCTGGCTGAAATCCTGCGCCAGCCGCACCATCGCGTCGTAGATCGCCTGATCGCCGTGCGGGTGGTAGTCGCCCATCGTGTCGCCTGAAATCTTCGCCGATTTCAGGAATTTCGACGTGGGGCCGAGGCCGAGCTGGCGCATCGCGAACAGGATGCGCCGGTGGACGGGTTTCAGACCGTCGCGCGCGTCGGGCAGCGCACGGTGCATGATCGTCGACAGCGCATAGGTCAGGTAGCGCTCGCCCAGCGCCCGGGCGAGGGGCTCGGCCGTGACCTGCATGTCGTCTTCGTCGATGGGAGAGCTCATAGATGTTGTGTTACCGGAGGCAGCGGCGGACGTCCAGACCCTGGCGCATCAAGCCCGCAGACCAGGCCGGCGCCGCAGACGCGGCCAGGGCTGCTTGCCCTGGTCGGGACCAGGCGACGAGCGGGAGGAACCCGGCCGCGCCGCCCGGCCGGCTCTACAACTTGTCGAGCGCCTGCTGGATTTTCTCGGTCGGCGCGAATTGCAGCCCGGCACTCTTTTCCAGCGCAGCCTCCAGGGAGGTGCGCGCGTCGTCGGGCTTCTTCAGGGCGACCTGGATCATGCCGAGGTGATAAAGGACCCACGGGTTGTTCGGCAGCGCCGCGGCAGCGGGCGCGATCGCCTTGAGCGCCTCGTCGTGCTTGCCCGTGAGATACCGCGTCCAGCCAAAGGTGTCCCTGTACTGCGGCGTGTCGAGGTCGCGCAGCCGGCCGGCGATCTGGTAGGCGCGATCGACCTCGCCCGGGTTGTCGGCCTTGTGATCGGAGAGAAGGCTGGCCAGGTTGTTTGCGACGACAATCGAGTTCGGGACCAGCCGGTAGAGCCTGTCGTAGAGCGAGATCGCCTCGTCGAACTGCCCCTGGCTCTCGCGTAGTTCCGCGAGCCGGGTAAGCAGGACCAGGTTGTCCGGCGAGGCCTTGAGGCCGGAGACGAGTTCCGCTTCCGATGCGTCCTTGTCGCCCCTCATCGCGAACACCCGTGCCAGGGCGGAATGCGCGCCGCCATTCGTCGGATCGATCTTCAGGATGGCGCGGTACTTCTTCTCGGCCTCGTCGAGGTCTCCCGTCGCGACGTAGAGGTTCCCACGGACGCCGAGTGCCTGCAGGTTCTCCGGGTCCTTCTCCAGAAGGTCGTTCAGGTACGCCTCGGCCTCGCCGACCTTGCCCGCGCTCACATAGCTCTGGACGATGGCCGAGATCGATGCCGCCCGCTGGTTCTCGTCGGCCGGAAGATCGCGCAGCAGCGAGATGCCCTCGTCGAATTGCTCCTGGCCGATCAGGATCGCGGCCCGTAGTTGCCGGGCCCGGTCGGGGTCGAGCTGCTCGAGGGTCGCGGCAGCCTGCATGGCGCCGTCCCAGTCCTTCATCCGAACCCGCATGAAGCCGAGCGTGTCGTAGAATTCCTTGCGGTCCGGCTTGTTGGCTATGGCGCGGGACAGCACCACCTCCGCAGCGGTCTGGCGGCCGGCGCGGAGAAGAAACTCGACGTAGTTCTGGACCGTGTCCGGCTTGTAGTCGCTCACCCTGACGGCCGTCGCGAACCGGTCGCTGGCGATGTCGATGTTGCCCGAAAGCTCGTCGGCCCGGCCCGCGAGCAGAAGAAGTCGCGGATCCTCCGGCGCCTGGTTGAGCGCGGTACGGGCAGCCGCCTGGGCCTCCGCCAGCTTGTTCTGCTCGAGCAGCCGAGCGATCTTCATCACCAGGGCCTCGACATTGGTCGGATCGTCGGCGAGCACCGTCTCTACCAGCGCATCCGCCTCCTCGGTCTTGCTCTCGGCGAAGAGCGCCTTCGCCAGATCGACGCGGGCCTCGCTCCGGTGCTCTCCCTCGGTTTTCTCGACCAGATCGCGCAGGTACGAAATCGCGTCGGGCCGGTTGCCGGTCTCGATGTCGAAGCGGGCGAGAAGAAGCCGCAGGTCGAACGAGGCGTCCGGCCGGGCCGCCAGTTCGGCAAGCGTGGCACGGGCGGTCGGTACGTCGTGCTGCTTCTGCTGGAACCGGATGAGGTTGGTGATCGCTTCGATGTTGCGCGGCTGCGCATCGACGAGCGCGCGGAGCTCGGTCTCGACGACATCCATGTCCCCGGCGTGGTACGCCCACTGCGCGAGCGCCTGCTTGAACTTCAGCTCGTCCGGGAACGTCTTGACGATCGTCGCCAGCGCCGCGCCGATGCCGGCATTGTCGCCCTGCTGCTGGAGGATCTGCAACTTCGAGACGTGCAGCGGCAGGTTGTCGGGGTGCTGGTCGATCGCCTCGTCGAGGCGCGCGAGGGCGTCGGCAGGCGTCGCCGTCTGCATGAGGTAGGCGGATGAGACAAGGGCGACTTCGACGCTCCCGGGATCGAGCGATGCCGCCAGGTCCAGCGCCTTGCGCGCACCCTCGGGATCGCCCGTCCGGAGGAGAAGGCTGGCATTGAGCGCCTGGACATCCGCCCTGTTCGGGTCGAGCTTCAGGATCTCGGCCATCTGCTCCTGCGCCTTCTCGGAGCCGCCGCTGAGCAGGGAGTAGCGCGCCACCTTCAGTCGGGCATCGACGTTCGTCGGCTGGATTTCCACGACCGAGCGGAACCGGGCGAAGGCCTGCTGGAACTGGCCCTTCTGCTCGAAGATCTCTCCCATCGCGTAGATCGACGGCGCGTGCTGGTCGTCCAGTTGCAGGACGTTGCGGAATTCGACCATGGCCTTTTCCGGCTCGCCCTGCTCGAGAAGCGCTTCGCCGCGGGCGTAGTGCTTGGCGATGCGTTCCTCAGCGCTGTCGCAGGAGGCAAGCAGCAGAACCAGGGCCGCGAAAAATAACATTCCGCTGGCTGGCCAACGGACATTCGTGAACATTCTGCGCAACGAAAAAACTCCACCAATGTAGCGGCGATAGCGCCCCCGACTCGCAGCCATGTTAAAAGCTGAGGTCGTGCGCGAGTGTCAGGAAAACTTGATGGCTCGTGGCCGTGCCTTCAAGCTGCCGGAACGTGTATCCGCCGGTCAGCGTGGTGCCGGCTCCCAGCGCGAGGCTGTAGCTTGGTCCGAAGCTGACCAGTTGCTGGCTGCCGCCGTTGCCCGAGAGAGGGGCGCGGCGTGAGTAGTTGAGTGACGCCTGGAGCTTCTGGTACTGGTTGACGGAATAGCCCAAGGTTCCCGACGCGCGCGTGAAGCTCTGCAAATCGCCCGTTGTCGAGCTCGGATCGATGCTCTGGCTCAGGTTCAGACTGACATTCAGGCGCTTCAGCCGGTAGTCGAGGCCCGCATCGCCGACAAAGCCGAGATCGAACTGCGGATCGCCGCCCGTCGGGTCTTGAGTTGTTCGCACCGCGTCGACGCCGGCGCCGATCCTGAAGGTATGACGCGGCGTGCGCTGCGTCGTCAGGTTCGCCTTGACCTCCAGCGTCTGGCTGTGCGTCCCATCATCGGACTGGAAGGCACGAAGCCCGGTCGTGAGCGTTCCCGTCGTCGTCTCGCTGAGCAGACGGCGCCAGGCGGCCGTCGTCCTGATCGAATGGGTCGGTATCAGGCCCGAGGAATTCGTCGAGAACTCCGTGTCTTGGCCGTCGATGCCGAAGGTCAGCTGGTTGCGCGGGTCGATCAGGAGGGTGAACGCCGTGTCGGCGCTGGAGCTGATCTGCGTGGCGTCCTTGTTTTCGACGGCGAACTCGTCGACGACCGAGCCGGGGTCCGTGGGATCGACGACGGCGCCGGTGGAGTCCAGCTCGGCGATCCGGGAAAAGGCCGTCGACTGCGTCCTGACGCTGGCCCTGGCCCTGGCGTTGTAGCGCTTTCCACGGTAGGCGGCATTCGCGGTGACCGTCGGATCGACGCGGCCGGTGCCGGCCAGCTGCTCGTCCTCGCCGAAGAAATACTGCGCCGCGAGGCCGAGATCGACCCCGAAAAGCCCGCGCTTCGTCCTGGCCGCAATACCCAGCCCGGCGCCGACCGTGTTGGTCACGACATTCTGGCCGTTCTTGTCGAGCCCCGGATTGGTATCTTCCCTGATGCTCTCCGAGAGGCGGGCGGTGTGCGTCCAGTCGGTCGCAGGACCAGCGCCCGGCGCGCAGGCAGCGAGCGCGAGAACGCCCAGCACGGCCGGCAGGGCAACCCAGCCGGTCCGAGCCACCGGGAAGCCACAGCATGTCACGGGCCGAACCCTATTCGAACAGCCCACGCTCGGGAACGACGACCACCGCGCCGTCCGAGAGCGCGGCGAGATCGCGGGAATTCGAGATCATGCCCTTTTCGAAGGCCTTGTAGTTGAAAAGCCGCATCACCTCGGCATCCTCGACGAGCTCGCGCACCTGGATCCGCTCGCGGGCGGCGAAGGGGCCGAGCCCCCCGGCCAGCGAAAGCGCCTTTGCCACGGTGATCGTCTCATCGGTCTTGTATGCGTAGCGCCCCGGCCGGGCGACCTCGCCGAGCACGTAGACCTCGAGAAGCTGCTCGTCCGCCGCAGACTGCTCGGCGAGGGCACTGACCGTGACGGTCACGTCCGGCGGCTGGACGAAGTTTCCGCGCAGGCGGGATTTGACCGTCGAGCTCAGCTGCTGTGGCGTCAACCCTGCGGCCGTCAGCGTGCCCGCGACCGGGAGAGATATCCGCCCGTCCGGCAAGACCAGGACCTGCGCGTCGAGCTGCGGGTCCTCCAGCACGTTGACGACGAGGGTATCGCCCGGGTGGATCACATACGGCTCGACCGTCTTATCCTGCGCATGGGCGGCCATCCCGATGAAGGACAGGCAAAAGCCCAGGAACACAGCCCGCATCGAAACCGTCCACGAAAACAAGGATCCCACGGTCCCCCTCCTGCCTCTTTGACACTGTTTTGCCAGTTACCCTAATGGCAAAGCCATGCCGCGTCGAGCACATCTGACCGGCAGCCGCGCCCGTCCGGTGCCCTGTGGCGTCCCTGCCACCAGCGCGCCCGGCAGGGCTGGATCGCCCCCCTCAGGCACGCCCCTCCGACGATGCCATCGGCACCGCCGGCCAGCGGCAAAGGCGGCACTGCCTGGCGCCGAGACCGGCGCCTGCCTGCCGCCTGCCGGTGCCGGGCGGGCGGCTCACAGCGCGGCGTCCGGAAAGGCTGCCCATTGCCATCGCGTCGGCAGGCTGGCGCTCATGGCCGGATCGGGTTCCGCACCTCTGCTTCGGGGCAGGGTCTTGTCCTGCGACAGTCGTCAAGCGACGCGTCGCCGGCCACCGGGTCCGCTAGTCCGTCGCGACCATCTCTGCCCCCTGCCAGCGCAACGTCATCCCCGTGACCAGCGCAGCGATGACGCCGAGGAAAATCAGGCTGGTGACGATCGTGCCGAAGCCCAGGCCGCCATACGCCGCCGGCTGCGACATCAGATCCCCGAAGGACGCGCCGAGCGGCCGGGTGAAAATGTAAACCAGCCAGAAGCCGAGGATCCCGTCGAGCCCGAGCAGGAAATAACCGATGGCAAGCGACAGGATGATCGCCCCGAACAGGATGCCGGTCGCCAGGTAACCCAGCCCGAACTGCTCGGCGACGAGATCGCCCACGGCGGTGCCCAGCGCGAAGGTGAACAGGATGGCGAGCCAGTAAAACGCCTCGCGCCCGGTCGTGATGATCGTGTGGATCGACAGCGTGCGTTCGACGCTGAACCACACCAGGAAGGTGACGGCGAGGGCCACCGAGAAGCCAATGGTCGAGGTCACCAGGCTGACGCCAAGATTGTCGACGAGGTTGTCCGTGACCAGCGTGCCGACGATCGAGATCAGCACGACGGCCAGCCAGTAGGTCCACGGCACGTAGCGCCTGCGCGAGAACTGCAGCGCGAGCGCCACGATCAGCACCCCGGTCATGATCAGCGAGGTCGTGGCGAGACCGAGCCCAAGGTTCACGGCAAGATAGTCGGCGGCGGTTTCGCCCATCGTCACGGCCATCAGCTTGATGAGCCAGAAACCCGACGTCACCTGCGGCACGCGATTGGGACGCAGCTCGGGAGAGATGTCGCGCTCTTTCATCGGTGCGGTGGTCATTCCGTCTCCATCCCGGCTCATTTCCCGACCAGCGCGCGCGCCTGCGCCGCAAAGGCGTCGGCGTGCGCGTCGTCGTCGGCGTTGCAGCGTTCCGTGGCCTGCGCCTGCAGGTCGGCCAGTCTGGCCTTGTCGGCCGAGGCGACGGTGCCGCCTGCCAGGGCCGAACGAAGCTCCTCCAGCATCGACTCGCAGGGGATCGGATGGCCATTCGCGTCGGTGACGGCGATGCCCGCGACGGAGTGGACGCCGCCCGACTGTCCGCCGCCGGACGGATCGGAAAGCGCGGCGGATAGCGCTGCGAGCGCCTCCTTCGCCTTTGCCGGGTCGGGATTGCGCGCGCGGAGCGCGGTAAAGACGTCATCGGCCGCCGCGTCGACGGTTCCCCACGCCGCCGGCGCTTTCGGGCGCATCGTCGGTTCGGCGTCGTCCCACCGTGTCTCGAAATCGGTGATCCTGGTCTCGGCCGCGACGAGATCGCCGGCGACGACGCGGTCCCGGGTGTCGGTCACGATCGCCTGGTAGTCCGCCAGGTCGCCGAGCGGAGCCGAGCCGGACCCCGGGCCAGGCACGGCGCCCGTTCCGGGGAGAACCCAGATCTCGACTGCGCCGAACACCATGACCGGCAGCAGGATCAGCACCGCCGCAAGAACGAATTGTTTCATCGGAACCTCGGATCGACGTCCACCAGCCCATATCTCGGCCTGCCGTTCGGGCCGCTTTCCCGCGACATACGAATGCGTAAGCCCGCTCGGTCGCGACGGAGGTGCTACGGCGCCGCGTCAGCCCGGGGACTTCCGGGGCCGCGGTCCGGCGAGGGCCGAGCCGGCGGCCCGGCTGATCATCGGTGTCGCCAGGCCCAGCGGCGCCGGGTCGGTCCGCGGCGCCGGGGACCGGAGGACGACGCGGCGCGCATGGGCAGGCGGAAGCCGGCCCTGCAGGCGGAACCAGTCGACCGCGTCGGCCAGCGCCTCGGTCGCCGGCCGCGCGCGATAGCCCAGCGCCGCCTCCGCCCTGGCCGAGCTGAAGAACATCCGCTTCTTCGCCAGCCGCACGGCATCGACCGTCACGAAGGGCTCGATGCCGGTCAGCCGGCCGAAGACCTCGGCAAGCTCGGCGATCGGCAGTACCGAGTTGTGCGGCAGCCGGACGCGCGGTGCGTGCCGGCCGGACAACCGGGCGATCAGGCACAGGATCTCGCGGAGCGTCAGGTTCTCGCCGCCGAGCACGTAGCGCTCGCCCGGCACGCCGCGCTCCAGCGCCAGCAGATGGCCCTCGGCCACGTCGTCGACGTGGACGATGTTCAGGCCGGTGTCGACATAGGCGGGCATCCGCCCCGACGCCGCGTCCAGCACCATCTTGCCCGTCGGCGTCGGGCGCAGGTCGCACGGGCCGACCGGCGTCGAGGGGTTGACGATGACGACCGGCAGGGCGCGCTCCTCGAACAGGCCACGCACCGCCGCCTCGGCCAGGAACTTCGAGCGCTTGTAGGGGCCGACCATGTCGTCGAGCGAGACCGGCGTCGTCTCGTCCGCGACGCCGTCCCGCACGATCCCCAGCGTCGCGACGCTGCTGGTGTGGACGATGCGCCGCACCCCGGCCTCGGCGGCGGCCAGCATCAGCCGGCGCGTGCCCTCGACATTGGTGGCGAACATCCGCGCGCGCTCCGCCCGGCCGGGCACCCACAGCCGGTAGTCGGCGGCGACGTGGATCAGCGCGTGGCAGTCGCGCACCGCCGCCGCGAAGGTCTCGGGCGCGGTCAGATCGGCCTGCACCGTCTCGACCGGAAGGGCCGCGAGCTGGCGTCGGTCCGAGCCTGCCCGGACCGTCACCCGCACGTCATGGCCCTTCGAGACGAGGCGGCGGACCACCGCCGACCCGACGAAGCCCGTCGCGCCTGTCACCAGTATCGTCACGCCAGCATCCTCCGCAGAACCGGCGACGGGCCGTCCGTCGCGCCGCGGTGGCCGCGACGGGGTGCAGGAGCGCACCCGCGCCATCGTCGCCGATCTGACTTGCACATGGACGGTGCGCGGGCGCTGTCTGAAAGGTTACGTTTCGGTAAGTTGTTTCTCCGGCCTCGGCCGATCACCGTGCCGCGGCTCCGCCGACCGGGCGGGAATCGCCGACATGCGGGAGACGAAACTGGACGCTGGTGGCGATCATGGTCGGCCATTGCGCGACGACGCGCTGTCCGGGAGCTGGCTCGGGCGCTGCGCCGGGGCCTGGGTCACCGCTGTCGCCCGGCGGCCGCGTCTCGTGCTGGCGCTCGTCGGCGTCCTCGGGCTGGCGGCGCTGGCCGGCGCCTCGCTGCTCCGGATAAACACCGACACCACACGGATGCTCTCGCCGGAGCTGGCGTTCCAGCGGAGGCTGGACACGCTGGACGCAGCGTTCCCGACCGACGCCCGGACGCTCGCCATCGTCGTCCGCGCGGGCGAGGCCGATGCAGCCGACGCGGCCGCGGCCTCGCTGGTGCGCGCGCTGACAGCCGAGCCGGCGCTGTTCCCCGAGGTGTTCGCGCCGGCGGTCGATCCCTGGATGGTGGCGCACGGGCTGCTCTATCTTGACCCCGAGACGCTCGGCGCGCGGCTCTCGCGGCTCAGCGGGGCGTCGAACCTGATCGCCCGGCTGCGCGGCGACCAGACGCTCGACGGGTTCCTCTCCGCGCTCGACGCGGCGACCCGGCTGGCGCAAGGGGCGGAGCGCGCAGGCGGCGGTGGCGCGGGCGGCGGCCTTGATCCGCTCTATGCCGAGGCGGCGCGGGTGCTGGCGGCCGACCGGCAGGGGGCGGTGCGCCCGCTTGCCTGGAGCGCCGCGCTGTCCGGCGAGGCACCCCGGCCGGTGCTGCGCGTCGTCACCGTGAAGCCGCAGCTCGACTACGCGACGATCGACCCGGCCGGCGCCGCGCGCACGGCAATCAGCAACGCTGTCGCCGCGCTGGACCCGGCGATCGCGGACGGCGTCGACGTCGCCGTCACCGGCGATCTCGCCTTGCAGGGCGACGAGATGGAGAGCGCGACGGGGACGCTCGGCCTTTCGCTCGGCATGTCGCTGCTGCTGGTGGCGGGGCTGCTCCGGATCGGGCTCGGCTCGGTCGGGCGGGCAGGCCTCGCGCTCTGCGCGCTGCTCGTGACGCTGGTCCTGACCGCGGGGCTGGCCGGGATCGCGGTCGGTACGCTGAACCTCGTCTCGATGGCCTTCGTGGTGCTGATGGTCGGGCTCGGCATCGACTATGCGATCCATTTCCTCCTGCATTTCGACACGCATGGCGCCGCCGCGTACGACGCGACGGCCCGCCAGGCGGCATTGGCGGCGGCCGCGCGCGGGCTCGGTCCGGCGCTGGGCCTGAGCGCGCTGACGACGGCGCTCGCCTTCCTCGCCTTCGCGACGACGGACTTCATCGGCATGGGCCAGCTCGGGCTGATCGGCGGCGGTGGCGTGCTGATCGCGCTGGTCGTCACGCTGACGGTCATCCCGGCCGCGGTCTCGCTCTGGCCGCGGCTGGCCCGCGGCCCGGCGTCGCACCGGCTGGCCCGGCCGCCCGCGGCACTGCGGCGGCTGGCCCTGCCGGCGGCGCTGGCGGTCGGCGTCGCCGGCATCGCGCTGCTGCCGTGGAGCCGGTTCGATGCCGACCCGATGTCGCTCCGCGACCCGGCGGCGCCGTCGGTTGCCGCCTATCGCTGGCTCGCCGCCGACCCGGAGCTGACGCCGCTGACGCTGAACCTGATCGTCCCGGACGCCGCGGCGGCGCGGGAGGCTGCGGCGCGGCTCGACCCGCTGCCCGAGGTCGCCGGCACGACCTGGGTCGGCGATTTCGTGCCCAAGGAGCAGGCGGACTAAGCTCGGCCTGATCGACATGGCCGCGCCGTCCATCGAGCACGCGGTCGCGGGCGAAGCCGTCGACCTTACGGACGACCCCGCGGAGGCGTCGGCGGCCGTCACGCCGGAAAGCCTCGCGGCCCGGCTGGACGCGGTGTCGGGTGCGGCGCCGCAGGCCCTGGCGCGCGAACTCCGTGCCTATGCCGGGCGGCGAACGCGCGCTGCCGACGCGGCGCTCGGCGCGGCGATCTTCCGCTGGTTTCCGATGCTGATCGACCAGCTGAGGCTTCAGCTCTCCGCCGACGAGGTGACGGTCGCGTCCCTGCCGGCGCCGCTCCGCGCGCAGTACGTGACGGCGGACGGCCGGCTGCGGGTCCAGATCGCGCCGACCGGCGACATGAGCGAGCACGACGAGATGCGCCGCTTCGTCGACGCGGTCGCCGCAGTCGCGCCCGGCGCCGCCGGCGCGCCGGACCAGATTATCGGCGCCGCCCGAGCGGTGGCGCGCGCGATCGAGCAGGCGACGGGGCTGGCCGTCGCCGGCTGCCTGGTGCTCGCGGCGCTGATGCTGCGCGACCTCTGGCGGGTCGCGGCGATCATTGTGCCGCTCGTCCTCGCGGGGGCCGCCACGGCGGGCGCGGGCGTCCTGCTGGGCCTGCCGTTCAACTATGCCAACGTGCTGGTCCTGCCGCTGCTGATCGGCGTCGGCATCGACAGCGGCGTGCATGTCGCGCTGTCCGACGCGCCGGGAGCGGTGGGGAAGGGAACGGGCGGGGGATGGCGCGACCGGCCGCGCCATCCTCTTCAGCGCGCTCACGACCGTCGCCGCCTTCGGCACGCTCGCCCTGTCGGATCATCCCGGCACCGCGAGCATGGGCTTCCTGCTGGCGCTCGCGATTGCCGCCGCCGTCGGCATGACGTTTACCGTCACCCCGGCGCTGCTGCACTGGCGAGGCATCGGCCGGTGGCGGGGGCACCGGCCGTGACGAAGGGGTCACAGCGGCGGCTGCGCGTCTCGGTGCTGGTCGACCTGCCGCGGAGCGCCAGCGCGGGCGGCCACGTGAAGTGCTGGGAGCGGCTGGCGGCGGCCGCCGCCGCCAGCGACCTGCCTCTCGAGCTGACCGTCTGGTTCTCGGGACCGCGCGGCGACGAGGTGCTCGGGCCCGGCGTGCGCGTCCGCCAGCTTCCGCCGCTGTTCAGCACGGCGCGCCTGGGATTTCTGCGCGACATCCCGGACCGGACCGACCTTGCGCCGCACCACCCCCGTCTCGCGCGGCGCCTGCGCGGCGAGGACGTGATCCACACGACCGACGGCTTTTTCGCCTTCGCCCGCACGGCCGAGGCCGTCAGCCGCCGGCGCGGCGTGCCACTGGTCAGCTCGATCCACACGGACACGCCGCGCTATGCTCGCCTGTTCACCCGGCCGTTGATCGCGAGGCTCGCCGGCGACACCGCGCTGGCGCGCTGGCTGACCTGGCGGATCCGCCTGCCGGAGCGGCTGGAGGCGCGGATGCGCGCCCGCTTGCGGGCGCACCTCGCCCGCTGCCGCCGCGTCCTCGCGACGCGCGAGGAGGATGTCCGCCTGGCCTCCGCCGCCATCGGCGGCGATCGCGTGCATGGCCTCCGCCTCGGCGTCGACCGGTCGGTCTTCGGCCCGCACCGGCGCGACCGGGCGGCCGTCGAGGCAGCGCACCGCGTGGCGCCCGGCCGCGTCATTGTGCTGTGCGTCGGGCGGCTCGACATCGGCAAGAACATCCAGACGCTCGTCGCCGCGATGGAGCGCCTCGGCGCCGAGGACCTGCCGGTCCATCTCGTCGCCGCCGGACTGGGGCCGCTCGCGGACGTGATGCGCGCGCGCCTCGGGCCGCATGTCAGCCTGCCGGGCTTCGTCGAGCCGGACGCGCTGGCGACGCTGTTCGCCAGCGCCGACCTGCTCGCCCTGCCGTCCGAGGTCGAGACGGGCAGCATGGTGGCGGTCGAGGCGCTGGCCTCGGGCTGTCCCGTGCTGGCTGCCGAGCGGAGCGGCATCGCCAGCCTGTTCCACGCCACGCCGGCGCTTCGCACCGTCGCCGGCGGCGCAGATGCCTGGGCGACCGCAATCCGCGGCCTCGCCGCCGATGCCGGGGCGCGCGCCGCGATGCGCGAGGCGGCACTCGCCTACGGGCGCGATCGGATCGCCGGCTGGGACGAGGTGCTGGCCGAGGACCTGCTGCCCGTCTGGCGCGCCGCGGCAGGCATGCGCGCCGGTGGGAGGGTAGCGGGCGGTGGGAGGGCAGACGGCGGGAGCGCGGGAGCGGACGGCGGTGGCCGGGACGGCAGAGACGGGGGCTCGGTCGGGTCCGACCCTTCGCCCGCGCGGCCGGCCGGGCATCCGTCGGACTGGGCGGCTGAATGAGCGACGGGCCGGGCGGCCGGGACCGGCCAGACGGTCCCCGACTGCCGTTCGGCCGCCGCATCCTGCTGCTGTCGGCGCATCCCGACGACGAGGTCGTCGGCTTTGCCGCCGCGATCGGGCGGGCGCGCGCGACCGGGGCGGAGGTCTTCGTGCTCCAACTGACGCATGGCTGCATCCCGCGCGCCGCGCGCTGGCCGTGGGATCGCTGCCGCCATGCCGCGCACGTGGCGCGACGGGGGGCCGAGGCAGCGGCCGTCGCGCGCCTGCTCGGCGTCACCGTCGTCGGCTTCGCCGGCCGACCCGCCCGCGGGCCTCTGGCGCGCGCTGCCCGAGGTCGCGGCCGAGGCTGCCGAGGCGATCGCCGCGACCCGGGCCGACCAACTCTGGGTGCCGGCCTTCGAGGGGGGTAACCCCGACCATGACGCGCTGAACGCCGTCGGCCACCGGCTCGCGTCCCGGCTTGGGGCGCCGCTCGATGCCACGCCGTGTGCCACGGGGGCGCCGCCCCCGCCCGTCCTGGAATTCGCGGAATACAACTTCGCCGGCGGGCGCGCCCGCGCGCAGAGCTTTCCCGATCCCGACGGCCATGAAACGACGCTTTGCCTGTCGGCCGCCGAGAGCGCCGCCAAGCGGGCCGCGCTTGCCGCCTATGCCTCGGAGCGGTCGAATCTCGGCTATGTCGGCACGGCGCGCGAATGCTTCCGGCCGCTTGCCGCGCGCGACTACAGCCAGCGGCCGCATCCCGGTACGCTCTGGTACCAGCGCTTCGGCTGGGTGCCGGTCCGCCATCCGAGGCTCGACCGCACGGACCCGGACGAGGTCTCGGCGGCGATCATCGCCTTCCTGGCGCAGCGATGAGCCGGCGTCCTTCCGCCACCTGCCAGACGACGAGCGCCGGCAGATAGATCAGAAAGTCGCGGCAGCGCCGCATCAGCGCCAGCGCCGCCGCGGTCTCGGGCGCGAGGCCGAGCGCGCCGCCGACGAGCAGGAACGCCGCCTCCTGCACGCCCAGCGCGCCCGGCACGGCGAAGCCGGCGCTGCCGGCGGCCTGCACGATGGCCTCGATGATCAGGCAGTCCGAGAGGGGCAGCGGATGGCCGAGGAAGGCCAGGGCGACCCAGACCTCGAGGCTGGCCGCGGCCCAGGCCGCGAACTGCAATGCGCCGCAGAGCGCGGCCCGTCCGCGCCGCCGGTAGACGACGCGGAGCGCGCGGTCGAAGCGGGTCGCGCCGCCTGCGAAGGCGGCCCACTGCCCTTCGCCAGTGCTGCGCCCGACCCGGCTCGCCACGGCGCCGGCCATCCGCGCGACGACCCCGAACGCGCCCAGCCGCTGCGCCGCCACCAGCGCGCCGATCGCAGGCAGCGCGAGCAGCACTCCGAGCGCCGCATGGCGGGCCAGCCCGGCATCGCCGCCCCGCAGCGCCAGGAGCCCGATCCCCAGCGCCACGAAGACAAGCTGGGCCAGCGCCGACAGCGTCGTCTCGGCGACCGTGATCGCGACTGCGCTGGCCCGCCGCATGCCGCGCGCGACCATGATGCGGATCGCGACGAGTTCTCCGCCGATCCGCGCGGCGGGCAGCAGGGCGTTCACCGCCGCCCTGATCCACAAGATGTGCAGGAAAAAGCCCGGACCCCGGCGCCCGGCCCCGTGCCCGGGCGCCAGCGCCTGCCAGCCGAGCGCCGCGATCGCCAGCGGCAGCAGGTGCACAAGGCTGGTCCAGACGATCCCGAGACCAGCCTGCCGGAGCGCCTGCACCACCTCGCCGACGCCGCTCCGGATGACGAGCCCGATGCCCGCGGCGAGCCCGATCATGCCGAGAAGCCACGCGATGCGGGTCATCGCCGCCCCTTTCCCGGCGCGGTGCCGGCGCCGCCTTGTTCAGCTCGCCGGACGTCGACGACGACGCCGGGGATTGCCGGGCTTGGCACGCGCCGTCCGGCACCTGCGTTCGACGCCCCTCCGCCGGCGGGCGCGCGGGACCGGCATAGCGGCCCGAGCCGCACCGCGTAAACCGTGCCGCACCGCGGATACCGTGCGGCAGGGCGAAAACCGTGCGTTGCGGCGGCCGCGCCGTCCGACGGTTGGCGAACGGTAATCGCGAGGACAGGACCCGGCGATGTCCGCGCCCCACCTGACAATCATGCCGGCGCGCAATACCGCGGCGCCGGCAAAAAGGAGACCGACATGATCGATCGCAAGTACCTGACAACGGCGATGACGTGCCTCGCCATCCTCGGCGGGACCGGCCTCGCCATCGCCGGGACCGTGGACAAGAGCGAGCAGGCCGAGATCGGCGGCGTCCGCATCGCCGGGGTGGCACCCGCGAACGCCATCCGGACCGCGCAGCAGAACGCGGGGGGGCGCGCGTTGAGCTTCGGCTACGAGGTCGACGGGACCACCAACGCCTACGAGATCACCGTCTCTACGGACAAGGGCCTCCAGATGGTTCAGGTCGACCCGCAGTCGGGCAAGGTGCTGAGCACCAGGCCGCAGGACAAGGGAGCCCTGCAAGCTGACGGGCTTCCCGCTTCCGAGGTCGACCGGGCGGGGGCGGCAAAGACCGACCTCGCCACCGCCGTGGAGTCGGTCGAGCAGATGACCGGCGGGCGGGCTCTCGAAGCCGGCTATGCTGTCGCCCAGGGCAAGCTCGGCGTCGATGTCGACATTGCCCGCGAGGGGCGGATCGCCAGCTTCATCGTCGATGCCTCGGACGGCAAGGTCACGCGGCTGGCGAGCGCGGAGGATGAATCCGCGGAAGCTGCCGAGGACGGCGACAACGACTGACCCGCAGGAACCGGACTGGCGGACGGTGGAGCGTTCCGGGGATCTGTCGGTCCGGCGACCGGGCTGGCGATCGCCGGGATGCTCTGGTTCCGCGCGGGCTTCGCGGGGCGCCGCCGGCGCCGGATCGCGCGCGCGGCCGACGGGTGGCGAACGAGCCGGCGGTGGCGCCGCCCGGCTGATCCGCTCTACAACAGCTCGCGCTGCGGCGCTGCCCTGGATCCGGAGGGCGGCACCTCCCGGCCGCCGGCCCGGCCCGCCGGGAAGCGCATCACGAAGCGCAGGCCGGGCCGGTTGTCCTGCAGCTCGATCGCGATCCCGTGCAGCTCGGCGACCGCGGCGACCAGCGAGAGGCCGAGGCCGTGGCCAGGCGTCGAGCGGCTTTTCTCGAGCCGCTCGAAACGCCCGAAGACGCGCGCGCGGGCGTCGGGCGGGATGCCCGGGCCGTCATCTGCGACGACGACCGACGGCGTCAGGCCCGCGTGCTCGAGGTCGAGCCGGATATGCGCCCCCGGCGAGGTGTGGCGGATGGCGTTCTCGACAAGGTTGGCGAGCATCTGGGCGAGCAGCTCGCGGTCGCCGTGCACCGAGACGCCCGGCGCGACACTCGCCTCGAGCGAGCGTCCGCCGTCCTCGGCGACCGCGGCGAACGCGGACGCGATGTCCGAGACGAGCCTCGACAGGTCGACCGCCTGGAAACCGGCCCGCCGGCTGCCGGACTCGATCTGCGCGATCCGGAGCAGCGCGGAGAAGGTGGCGAGGATCGAATCCGCATCCCCGATCGCCTCGTCCAGCAGCGCGTCGCGCTCGGCGCTGCCGGGCGGCGTAGTCCGGGCCGACTCCAGCTTCTGGCGCAGCCGTCCGAGCGGTGTCCGCAGATCGTGCGCGATGTCGTTCGAGACCTGCCGGAGGGCGCTCATCAGCGCCTCGATCCGGTCCAGCATCCCGTTCAGGTTGCGCGACAGCCTGTCGAGCTCATCATCCGTGCCGCGCACGGGGATGCGGTCGGAGAGGTGCCCGTCGATGATGGCGCGGCTGGTCCGCTCGATCGCGTCGATGCGCGCCAGGAAGCCGTGGCTCGCGAGGATTCCGCCGCCGACCGCGAGGATGACGATGGCGGCCGCAGCGCCGCCGAAGGCGAAGGTGATCGACTCCTGCAGCTCGACCAGGTCGTAGGTGTCGATGCCGACCATGAGGAAGCTGCCATCCGGCAGCCCGCGGCCGAGCGCCCGGACGACGTGCTCGCCGTTCAGCGGATCGTCGCTGTCCTGCTCCGGCAGGACGATCCGCTGCCAGCCTTCGGATGGCGGCTGCGCCGGCAGGGTGCCGGCCAGTCGCCTGCCGTCCGGCGAGAGCAGCAGGTAATGATAGCCGTTCTGGCCCAGCCACGCCTCGCGGTCCTCGACCGTCGGCGCGAGCGACGGCGCGCTGCTCTCCTGTTCGCTCAGCGAGGCAAGCTCGGTCTCGACCTCGCGGCGGAGCTGCGTGTCGATCGCGGCGCCGACGCTCCAGCGGACAACGGCGAAGAGCGCCAGCCCCGAAATCGCGAACAGCAGCGCATAGAACGTCGCCAGCCGGAAGCCGGCGGTCCGGAAGTGCCTAGCGAGGCGCACGGATCACGTAGCCCGCGCCGCGCACGGTGTGGATCAGCTCGGCGCCGAAGCCCCTGTCGACCTTGCCGCGCAGCCGGCTGATATGCGTCTCGACGACGCTGGTCTGCGGGTCGAAGTGAAAATCCCAGACGTTCTCGAGCAGCATGGTGCGCGTCACCACGCGCTCGGCGTTGCGCAGGAGATATTCGAGCAGCCGGAACTCCTGCGGCTGCAGCGCGATCTGGCGGCCTGCGCGACGCACGGTGCGCTTCAGCAGGTCCATCTCGAGGTCGCCGGCATGCAGAACCGTCTCGACATCGGTGATCGGCGGGCGGCGGGCCAGCGCATGCACGCGCGCCAGCAGCTCGGCGAAGGCGAAGGGCTTGGTCAGGTAGTCGTCGCCGCCGGCGTCCAGCCCTTCGACCCGGTCGTCGATCCCGCCGAGCGCGGTCAGGAACAGCACCGGCGTCCGGACGTCGGCGCCGCGCAACGTCTTGACGAGCGCCAGGCCGTCGATGCCCGGCAGCATCCGGTCGACGATCAGCGCATCGTAGACCCCGGAGGCCGCCTGGAACAGCCCGTCACGGCCGTCCGGGGCCCGGTCGACGACGTGGCCATGCTGGGCGAGACCATTGGCGAGCCATTCGGCGGTCTCTGCATCGTCCTCGATCACAAGGATCTTCATCTGCGCCTCCGGACGAGGGCCGGCGCGGCTCCGGGGTCGCGGATCCGCGCCAGCCGGTCACGCCGACCTGATTTCAGGCTCGGTAGGTCTGCCTTGCCGTGACGCCCACCAATACGACATTGCGAGGACGATCACCATGAGCCCGAGCGCGGCGCCCGAGGCCGCGCTGCGCGGCAGCGCCATGCCGCCATGCGACGAGGGCTTGGTCAACAGGTCGCCGAAGGTCGCACCGAACGGCCGCGTGAAGATGAACGCGAGCCAGAACAGCAGCACCCCGTTAAGCGATGTTGCGTAGTGCAGCAGCAGCACGACTGCAATCACGCCGGCGGTGATGTAGGCGCCCGTCAGGTATCCCAGTCCCGCGCTGTCGCTGAGGAAATCGCCAAAGGCTGTGCCGAGGCTGTTCGAGAAGATCACGGCGACCCAGAACATGATCTCGGTATCGACGCGGACGATCGGATAGACCGAGAGATCGCGTTCGCGCCGGTGCCAGGCCGCCATCGTCGCCAGCAATCCGCCGAGCAGCAACGCCGCGCCACCGATGTAGCCGAGGCCCAGCGGCCGGTCGAGCAGGTCCGACAACTCGGTCCCGAAGGTCGTCGTGCCGATGATGGCCAGCCAGAAGATTGAAGCGTGGAAGGTCCTCAGCCCGACCTGCACCGCGAGCACCGCCGCCAGCAGTCCGAATGTGATCCCGAGGCTCGCGAAATAGCCGAGGCCGAGGGTCATCGAGAAGAAATCGCCCGTTGTCTCTCCCAACGTGGTGGCAAGGATCTTCAGGATCCAGAAGGCCAGCGTGATCTCGGCGACCTTGTTCGTCCGCCCGCCGGCGATGTGCCTCCTTTGCCGGGCAATGCCCGGCCCGGACTGGGGCGCGGGCGCGGCCGTGCCGGGCCGGAGGGGCGGCGTGTCGTTTCCTTCAGGGACAAAGGTTTCTCTGCGGGACATACTGTCTTCCTGTCACGTTTACGGTAAGGTGGAAGGGCACAGGGGCGGCGGTCGCGGGGCGGCCACGGTTAGCGAAATCCACCTTGGACCGGGATTTGCGCCTTCTTACGATCGCGTAAAGCGTCCCGGTCGCGTAAGGACCTCGATCGGCTTCCCGGCTCGATCGGCCGGTTCGCGCGTTAGTTGAAGATACCCGGGCGCACGGAGCAGGGGCAGCGCATCGCGCGTGCCCCTGGTGTCGGCTGTGGCGAAAGCCAGGGCGGACGGCATGGCGTCGGCGGGCCCCGGAAAAACGAAAGGCAAGATCAAGATGGAGTATCCGGGCGTCGTCCCCGCACTCGCGCAGGCACTCTCGGCCCGGGGATACGTCGACCTCACCCCGGTGCAGGAGGCGGTCCTGGCGCCAGAGGCGGCCGGGCGCGACATGCTGGTCTCGGCGCGGACCGGCTCGGGCAAGACGGTGGCCTTCGGCCTCGCCATCGCCGGCAATCTGCTCGGCGATGCGGGGCGGATGGGGCGGGCGGACGCGCCGCTCGCGCTGGTTGTCGCGCCGACGCGCGAACTGGCTCTGCAGGTCCGGCGCGAGCTGGAATGGCTGTATGCGCCGGCCGGGGCGGTCATGGCCTCGTCGGTCGGCGGTATGGATTCCCGTGCCGAGCGGCGCGCGCTCGAGCATGGCGCGCACGTCGTCATCGGCACGCCGGGGCGGCTCCGCGACCATATCGAGCGCGGCTCGCTGGACATGACGGCGCTGCGGGCGGTGGTGCTGGACGAGGCCGACGAGATGCTCGACCTCGGCTTTCGCGAGGACCTGGAGTTCATCCTCGGCGCCGCCCCGGCCGAGCGGCGGACGCTGATGTTCTCGGCGACGGTGCCGAAGGCGATCGCGACGCTGGCCGAGCGCTTCCAGCGCGACGCGATGCGGATCGTGGCGGCGGGCGAGCGCGCCCAGCACGCCGATATCGAGTACCGGGCCTATCCTGTCGCGCCGAGCGACCGCGAGAACGCGATCTACAACCTGCTGCGCTACCACGACGCGCCGGGCGCGCTGGTCTTCTGCGCGACGCGGGCGGGGGTCAGCCACCTGGCGGCGCGGTTCACCAATCGCGGCTTCGCCGTCGTCGCCCTGTCGGGAGAGCTGAGCCAGAGCGAGCGCACGCACGCGCTGCAGGCGATGCGCGACGGCCGCGCGCGTGTCTGCGTGGCCACCGACGTTGCGGCGCGCGGCATCGACCTGCCATCGCTGGAGCTGGTGATCCACGCCGACCTGCCGACCAACCGCGAGACGCTGCTGCACCGGAGCGGGCGCACCGGCCGCGCCGGGCGCAAGGGCATCAGCGCCCTGATCGTGCCGCACCGCGCCCGCCGCCGCGCCGAGTCCCTGCTGGCTGCCGCCGGAATCGGCGCGACCTGGTCGCCGCCGCCCTCGCCGGCCGAGATCCTGGCCCGCGACGACGAGCGCATCCTCGCCGACCCGGCGCTGACCGAACCGGTGGCGGACGACGAGCAGGCGCTGGTCGCCGCGCTTCTGGAGCGGCACGGCGCCGAGCGCGTGGCGGCCGCCTTCCTGCGCCGCCTGCGCGCCGGCATGGCCGCGCCCGAGGAACTGGTCGCCCAGGCCGGCCCGGACACCGTGCGTCCGCCGCGCGAGGCGTTCGGGCCGAGCGTCTGGTTCACCCTCTCCGTCGGCCGCAAGCAGAAGGCCGAGCCGCGCTGGCTGCTGCCAATGATCTGCAGCGCCGGCGGGTTGAACCGCCGGGCTGTCGGTGCGATCCGCATGGAGCAGACCGTGACGCATGTCGAGATCGCCGCCGAGCACGCCGACGCCTTCTTCGCGGCGCTCGGCCCCGCGAGGAGCCTCGAGAACGGCATCACGGTCACGCGCCGCGACGGCCCGCCGGTCGGGCAGCCCCCGCGCGCCCCCCGCGACAGGCAGGCGAGCACGCCGGACCGGCCCGGGGACGAAAGGCCGCGCCGGCGGCCGGCGAAGAACGCTGGCCGGCCCAGGCGGCAGCCAAGGGACGGCGCGCGATAGGCCGCCCGTGCTGCCCTGGGTTCTCCTCGAGACCGCCACGACCCCGGACGGGGGCGAGCTGCGCCTGTTGCGGCGTGGCGATGAGTTCTCGATCCGGGTCGGCCGCGCCGAGCTGATGAGCAGCCGGCTGAGCGGCTCGGAGGAGGCGCTGGCGACATTGGCGCTTGCGCAGATCTCCGGCACCGCGGCGCCGCGCGTGCTGATCGGCGGGCTGGGCATGGGCTTCACGCTCCGCGCCGCTCAGGCCGCAGCCGGCGCGCGTGCGCGCTTCGTCGTGGCGGAGATCGTTGCCGAGCTGGTGGGCTGGGCACGCGGGCCGATGGCCCCGCTGTTCGGCGACAGCCTGGACGACCCGCGGCTGGAGATCCGGACGGCGGACGTGGCCGACATCGTCCGCGAGCGGTCGGGCCGGTGGGACGCGATCCTGCTGGATGTCGACAACGGCCCGGAGTTGCTCACCCGCCCGGGAAACGACGCACTCTACGGCGATCGGGGGCTTGGCGAGGCCCGCCGAGCGCTGGCGCCCGGCGGCGTTCTCGCCGTCTGGTCGGTGGCGCCGGACAACGGCTTCACCCGGCGGCTCCGCCAGGGCGGCTTCCGTGTCGAGGCCAGGACGGTTCGCGCCAGCCGGACGGGGCGCGGGGCACGCCATACGATCTGGCTTGCCGTCCGCCCCGCCGCAAGCTGATCAGCAGACGAGCGTCCCGGTCGGCCGGCTGGACGCCCAGCGGCAACGCGGCCCGTCCCGCGATCAGCAGGAGCGAGACGGCTGGCGTGCTGCAGCGCGACCACGGCCGGCGGCCATGCCTGTCCTCTTCAGCGCGACGGAGGGCTCAGAACGGGCTCATCTGGCGGAGTGTGCCGTCGCGCAGCACGAACTGATGCCAGATCGCGATCAGCGCGTGCAGCCCGGCCAGCACCAGGATCACCGACCCACCCGTCTCGTGCAGATCGGCGATGAGCCCCGGCGCCCCCTTTACCGGTGTGGCGAGGGAGGGGAGCTGGAGGCCGAAGTAGTCGACGGTCACGCCCAGGCGCGACGCCGCGTACCAGCCCGACAGGGGCAGGGCGATGATGAGCAGGTAGAGGACGGTGTGGCCCAACTTGGCGGCGAGGTTCGGCCAATAGCCCTGCGGGTCCTCGACTCTCGGCGCGGCGCCCAGCCAGCGGGCCAGCAGCCGCGGGACGACCAGCAGCAGGATCGAAAAGCCGATGGTGAAATGGAGATAGGGCGGATCGGTCCTGATCCGCGACCCGCCTTCGCCCGTGAGATATGCGGCCAGCACCAGCGCGGCGGTGATCCAGTGGATCGCGATCGTGATGGATGAATAGCGACGCATCGAGACTGTTCCTTTCCCTGCTCAGCGCCCCTCGCCGCGGGTAGGCGGGTATCAGACACTCGGCAACCACAACGCTCACGTTCGCGATCCCGGTCGGCCCCTGCATCGCCATGCCGCAGGTGCGAGCGGTGCCGCAGCGCCGGGAAGCGCATTCCGGCTGTTTCCCGGCTGCCATGCGGCCGGCGCCGGCGGCGCAGGAGGGATGCCCGGAGATGAACGGGTGGTCAAGGCGTCCGCCGTTCGCGTTGCGCGGAATCGCCCTGTCCGGCCCCGGTCAGGGTTTTCAGCACGAGCGTGAAATCCAGCAACTTCGAGCGGGTCTCGATGTATTGCCGGTCGACCGCGGCAAGCCGCTCGGGATCGGACATGTCGATGCCCTGCACCTGCGCGAGCCCGATGATGCCGGGGATCGCCTCGATGACGCCCGCCGCGGGCGGTCGCGCCCCGCGCCTATCTCTCGCGGCGAACCTTTGCGATCTGCTGGGGGCCATCGCGCGGGCCGACGACCTCCAGTTGGGACGCCGCGGCAGGCTGGTTCTTCGAGCCGTCCGATGGCGCCCCGGTCGCCACCGCCGATCTTGTCCGGGTGCTGGCCCAGGGTCTGGCCGCCCGGTCCGGCAGATCGCGGTCCCGCCCGGCGCGCCGCGGGCGCTGGGGCGTCTCGCCGGGCGCGCCGATACGGTGGCGGCCGCGCTCGACCCGCTGGTCGTCGAGGCAACGAGCCGCTCGGCCGGCTGTTCGGCTGGACACCTGCCGAGCGGATGCCCGACAGCCTGGGCTTTCTTCGCCCCTCCGGCTAACTCGCGGCAGGGTCGCCCCGCCGGCGGGCAACCGGGCGATCCCCCCGCAAGATGGTCCAGGGCCAGCCATGACCCCCGGCCGCAGGGAGGGTCGGAACACCTCCGCCCCCGCGCGCGTTGCCGAAAGAACTGCGGGAGTTCGTCGATGGCGCCGAGAGCTACCTGGAAGGGACACCTCAAGCTCGCCGAGCTGGCGTTTCCGGTCGCGCTCTATGCCGGGGCGACGACCTCGACACGCGTATCCTTCCACATCCTGAACCGGAAGACCGGCAACCGCGTCAACCGCCAGTACTACGACGAGGAGACCGAGGAGCCGGTCGACCGCGAGCACCAGGTCAAGGGCTACGAGACCGCCGACGGGCAAGTCGTCATCCTGCAGCCCGAGGAGATCGCCGAGGCGGTGCCCGAGAGCGACAAGACGATCCGGATCGAGGCGTTCCTCGCCTGCCGCGACGTCGACACGCTGTATTTCGACAAGCCCTACTTCATCGCGCCCCCGGACGGCATCCTCGGCGAATCCTTCGCCGTGCTGCGTGAGGGGATGCGCCGCAAGAAGGTGGCGGCACTTGGCCGCGCGGTGCTGTTCCGGCGCGTCCGAACGCTGATGTTGCGGGCGCAGGGGCCCGGCCTCGTCGCGAACACGCTGAACTTCGACTACGAGGTCCGCTCGGCGGCCGAGGCATTCGACGAGCTGCCGGAGACGAAGATCCAGGGCGAAATGCTGGAGCTCGCCAAGCACATCATCGCAACCAAGTCCGGCGCCTTCGACCCGCGCGCCTTCGACGACCGCTATGATCAGGCCGTTGCCGAGCTGGTGAAGGCCAAGATCGAAGGTCGCGAGATCAAGCGCGCGGCCCCGCCGAAGGATACCAAGGTCACGAGCCTGATGGACGCGCTTCGCGAGAGTGCCAAGGCGTCGGGCAAGGGCGGCAAGGCGGGCGGATCGCGCGGCAAGTCCGCGTCGCAGTCGCGCAAGAAGGCGGCCCCGGCGCCCAGCCGCAAAGCCGGCTGATGGCGCTCGAGGAATACAAGCGAAAGCGCGATTTCCGGAAGACCTCCGAGCCGCGCGGCAGGAAGGGCAAGGCCTCCGGCGACGGCTACCTGATCCAGAAGCACGCCGCGCGCCGGCTGCACTACGACCTTCGCCTCGAGATGGACGGCGTCCTGAAAAGCTGGGCCGTCGCCAAGGGGCCGAGCCTCGTCGCCGGCGAGAAGCGGCTGGCGGTCCACACCGAGGACCATCCGCTGGAGTATGGCGACTTCGAGGGCACCATCCCCAAGGGCGAGTACGGCGGCGGGACGGTCGTCCTCTGGGACCGGGGCCGCTGGTCGCCGATCGGCGATGCACGCAAGGGCTATGCCAAGGGGCATCTCGACTTCGAGCTGCACGGCGAGAAGCTGGGCGGGCGGTGGCACCTCGTGCGCATGGCCAAGAAGCCGCGCGAGAAGCGCGAGAACTGGCTGCTGATCAAGGGCGACGACGCGTTTCGCCCGCGGCGAGGACGAGCCGGACATCCTGGAGGAGCGTCCGGAATCGGTGAAGACGGGCAGGGTGGTCGAGGAGATCGCCGGCGAGGCACCGGGCTGGTCGTCGAAGACCGGCCGGATCGAGCCGCCCGCCCCCGACGCGCCCGACGCAACCGACATGCCGGGCCGGCGCCGGAGGTGCCCGTCCCGAAGAAGGCGAAGAAGGCCGCGTGGCCGGGCTTTGTCGAGCCGGCGCTGGCGACGCTGAAACCCTCGGCGCCGACCGGCCGCAAGTGGCTGCACGAGATCAAGTTCGACGGCTACCGCCTGCAGGCGCATCTCCGCGCCGGCAAGGCGGCGCTTTACACCCGCAGCGGGCTCGACTGGACGGCGAAGTTCGGCACCGCGATCACCGACGCGCTGGCCGCCCTGCCGGCGAAGGACGCCATCATCGACGGCGAGCTGGTCGTCGAGGGGCCGAGCGGCGCGTCCGACTTCTCCGCCCTGCAGGCGGACCTGTCCGCCGGCCGGACGGATCGCCTCGTCCTCTTTGTCTTCGACCTTCTCTACCTCGACGGCCGCGACGTCCGCCCGGCGCCGCTGGTCGAGCGCAAGGCGGCGCTCGAGGCGCTGCTGCGCGACGCGCCGCCCGTGCTGCGCTACAGCGCGCATTTCGAGGAGAACGGCGAGCTGGTCCTGCGCCATGCCTGCCGCCTCAGCCTCGAGGGGATCGTCTCGAAGGACCGCGACGCGCCCTATCGCTCGGGCCGCGGCAGGGAGTGGATCAAGTCCAAGTGCTCCGAGCGGCAGGAGTTCGTCGTGGCGGGCTACGTGCCCTCCTCGACTTCGCCGAAGATGATCGGCTCGCTGCTGCTCGGCTATCACGAGGACGGCAGGCTGGTGCATGCCGGCCGCGTCGGCACCGGCTTCACGCACAAGGTGGCCGCCGAGCTGTTCGCCCGGCTGGAGCCGCTCCATCAGCCAGCAAGTCCTTTCGCAGACAAGCTCTCGGCCGACGAGGCGCGGGGCGCCGTCTTCGTCCGGCCCGAACTGGTGGCCGAGGTCGAGTTCCGCGCCTGGACCGCCGAGGGCAGCGTGCGCCACGCCTCGTTCCGAGGCCTGCGCGAGGACAAGCTGCCGGCGGAGATCACACGCGAGTCCGCTGCCGCCGCCGCCACGCCCCCCGAAAAGCCCACCGGCCAAAGCCGCTGCCGCCCGTTCGGCTGACCCATCCGGACCGGGTGTACTGGCCGGATGCGGGCGTCACCAAGCAGGGGCTGGCCGAATATTACGCCGAGGTCTGGCCGCGCATGGGGCCGTTTGTCGCCAACCGGCCGCTGGCGCTGGTGCGCTGCCCGGGCGGGATCGGCGGCCAGTGCTTCTTCCAGAAGCACGCCTGGCGCGGCATGTCGTCGGACGTGCTCAGCGCGCACGATCCGAAGGACGAGGCGGACGAGCCGATCATCGGCATCGACGGCCTGCCGGGCCTGCTGGGGCTGGTGCAGGGCGGCGTACTCGAAATTCACCCCTGGGGCGCACAGTTCGGCGACCTCGAGCGGCCGGACTTCATCAACATGGACCTCGACCCCGGCCCGGGCGTCAGCTGGGCCGGCGTGATCGAGGCGGCACGCGAGGTGCGCGAGCGGCTGCGCGCCGCCGGGCTCGAAAGCTTCGTCAAGACGTCGGGCGGCAAGGGGCTGCACGTCGTCGCGCCCCTGAAGCCGCGCGCCGAGTGGGACGAGGTCAAGGCCTTCGCCAAGTCGATCGCGACGGCGATGGCCTCGGACAGCCCCGAGCGTTACGTCGCGACCGTGACCAAGTCCAAGCGCAAGGGCAAGACGCTGATCGACTACCTGCGGAACGGTCGGGGGGCGACGGCGGTGGCGCCCTACTCGACGCGCGCCCGGCCGGGCGCCACCGTCTCGATGCCGCTCGACTGGAGCGAGCTTGGCGACGAGATCGGGCCTGACCACTTCACCGTCATGAACGCGCCAGCCCGGCTGGAGAATCTCGACGCGGACCCGTGGGCGGACTTCTGGCGGGCGGCGAAGCCGCTGGGCGGAAAGGCGCGCAAGGCGGCCTGACGGTCGGAGCGGGGGCAGTCTGACAGTTCGGAGTTTTTTCCGCCGATGCGGGATCCGGTCGATCCGCGCGGAGATTCAGGCGTTCGCGGGAATGACAGGGGGGTACGGGGGTCTGGCCTAGCCGCTTTTCTTGCCCCCGCCCTTTCCACCGCCGCTCTTCTTCTCCTGCGAGATCGATTTCCGGAGCGCGTCCATGATGTTGACGACGTTGGTCGGCGTCTCGGGTTCGGGCGCGGGCTTTGCCTTCGCCTTGCCCTTGGGCTTTTTTTTCTGCTTGGCCGCGATGATCTCCTTCAGCTTCTCCTGGACGGGGTCGCCGACCATCTTTTTGTTCCAGGGCTTCGTCAGGTCGCCGATCAGCGTCTCGACCAGCTTGACCAGCTTGCCGTCCGGCTTCTTCTCCTCGATCCCGCCAAAGACCTCGGCCGGGTCGCGCACCTCGTCGCCGTAGCGCAGCGTCCACAGGATGATGCCCCTGCCGCGCGGCTCGAGCATCACCGCACGTTCGCGGCGTGACAGCACGAGGCGCGAGATGCCGACCGTGTCGGTGGCGGCCATGGCCTCGCGGATGACGGCGAAGGCCTCCTCGGCGACCTCGTCGTCGGGCATCAGGAAATAGGGCGTGTCCTGCCAGATCCACTCGATCGAGTCGGCCGGCACGAACTGGTCGATGTCGATGGTGCGCGTGCTCTCCAGCCCGACCGCCTCGAGCTCGTCGTCCTCCAGCACGACGTGCTGCCCCTCGGCGGTCTCGTAGCCGCGCACCTCGTTCTCGTCGGGCACGGGCTTGCCGGTCTCGGCATCGACATATCGGCTGCGGACGCGGTTGCCGGTCTCGGCGTTGACGGTGTGAAAGCGCAGCTTCTCGCGCTCGCTCGTCGCCGGCGACAGCGTCACCGGGCAGGTGACGAGCGAGAGCTTCAGGTAGCCCTTCCAGTAGGGGCGCGGCGCCATCTCGGTTCTCCCAGCCCTGATCGGGCAGAACGCGCCAGCGGGCGGATCGTTTCTCAGCCAGCGCGGGCTGACCCACTCCGCGACGACAAAATCGTGGAGCCGGGCGCCCGGCTTCCGTTAACAGGGGGCGAACGCAGGCAGGAGGGGCGGATGGATTATCGGATTCTCGGGCGGACGGGGCTGCGCGTCTCGCCGCTCTGCTTCGGCACCATGTCTTTCGGCGGCGATGCCGACGAGTCGGCCTCGGCTGCGCTCTACAAGGCGGTGCGCGAGCGGGGCATCAATTTTCTCGACTGCGCCGACGCCTACCAGAAGGGCCGGGCCGAGCAGATCCTCGGCCGGCTGATGGCGCACGAGCGCGACCAGCTGATCGTCACGACCAAGTGCCACGGCGCAATGGGCGACGACATCAACATGCGCGGCGCGTCGCGGCGGCACATCCGCTCGGCCGTCGAGGCGTCGCTCCGCCGCCTCGGCACCGACCGCGTCGAGGTGCTGTTCATGCACCGCTGGGAGGAGACGGTGCCGGTCGAGGAGACGCTGCGCGCGCTCGAGGACCTGGTCCGCGCCGGCAAGGTGCTGCATGTCGGCGTGTCGAACTGGTCGGCCTGGCAGACGGCGCTGGGGCTCGGCATCGCCGACCGCGCCGGCTGGTCGCCGATCGACGTGATCCAGCCGATGTACAACCTGGTCAAGCGCCAGGCCGAGGTCGAAATATTGCCGCTGGCGCGGCATCGCGGGTTGGGGGTCATCACCTACTCGCCGCTCGGCGGCGGACTGCTGACGGGCAAGTATGCCGGCACGCAGGCCAACAGCGGCCGGCTGGTCGACAACCCGATGTATGGCCGCCGCTATGGCGCGACGCAGGCGCACGAGACCGCCGCCGCCTTCGCCGAGCTCGCGCGGGCCGAGGGCGCCAACCCCGTGACGCTGGCGGTCGGCTGGGTCAAGGCGAACCCGGGCGTCACCTGCCCGATCATCGGCGCCCGCTCGGTCGAGCAACTCCAGCCGGCACTGGATGCGCTCGACGTCAACCTGGCGCCGGAGCTCTACGACCGGATCACCGCGCTGTCGCCGACACCCGCTCCGGCCACAGACCGCAGCGAAGGGGCGGGCTGACGCCGGGGCGTTGGCAGGCGTCACGACCGCGGATGCGGGCATCTCGTGGGGGGCGGCCCGGAGATCCCCGCATCCGCGGGGATGACATCGTTCCGGTGCTGGCGACCTCCGCGGCCCCGGGTCAGCCCGCCGCCAGCTCCTCGCGCAGCCGCGCCTCCTCGTGCGTGCGCGGCTTGGACAGCGGCGCCAGCAGCAGGTAGAGCACCGGCACCAGCAGCAGCGTGAACACCGTCGAGAAGCCGAGCCCGCCGGCGATCACCCAGCCGATGGCCTCGCGCGCCTCGGCGCCGGCGCCGGTCGAGATGATCAGCGGCACGGCGCCCAGCACCGTCGAGAGCATCGTCATCATCACCGGGCGAAAGCGCAGGCGCACGGCGTTGCGGATCGCCTCGGGCACCGCCTGCCCACGCTCGCGCAACTGGTTGGCGAACTCGACCACCAGGATGCCATTCTTGGCCATGATGCCGATCAGCATGACCAGCCCGATCTGGCTGTAGACGTTCAGCGAGCCGCCCGTCAGCAGGATCGCCATCAGCGCGGCGCCGAGGCCGAAGGGGACGGTCAGCATGATGACGATCGCGCTGACCAGGCTTTCGAACTGCGCCGCCAGCACCAGCAGCACGATCAGCGCCGCGACGCCGAAGACCATCAGCGTGCCGGTCTCGCTCTCGTCCAGCTGCGCCGCCTCGCCCAGCAGGATCAGCGTCGCGTCGTCGCCGAGCACTTGGCGCTTCAGCGCGCGCAGCGCCTCGACGCCCGCCTTCATGTCGACGCCCGGCGCCAGGTTGGTCTGGGCCGAGACGGCGCGCGCCCGCTCCTCGCGCGACAGCGAGGGGGCGGTCGCCTCTTCGCGGATCGTCACGATCGACGACAGCGGCACGAAGCCGCCGGCATTGGTGCGCACGAACAGGTTCTCGAGGTCCGTCTGGTCGTTGACCGGTCGGCCGCCGGGCATCAGCTTCACCTCGACGATGTCGTCGCCCAGGAACAGCTCCGCCGCCTTCTGGCCCTCGACCATGGTGCGGATCGTCTGCGTCACGGCCGAAAGAGGCACGCCCAGCGTCGAGGCGCGCTCGCGGTCGATGTCGATGGCCAGCTGCGGCTGTGTGACGTCGTAGCTGACCTGCGCGTTGATGAAGTGCGGGTCGCGCTGCATCGCCGCGACCAGCGTGTCGGCATTGTCGGCCAGCGGGCCGTACTCGGCGCCGGTCAGCGCGAACTGCAGGCCCTGGCCGCCGCCGCGGATGCCCAGGCTGTTGCCGGAGCGCGCGAAGACGCTGAGGCCCGGGATCTTCTGCAACTGCCGGTTCACCTCGGCGGTAACGTCCTGCTGGCTGCGCCGGCCGCTGTCCCAGTCGGCCATGCGGGCGATGACGAAAGCGCGGTTCGAGCTGCCGCGGCCGACGATCGACAGCACGGTCGCGACGTCGCCGCTCTCGCGATAGGGCGCCAGCACGGCCTCGACCTTGCGCACCTGCTCGTCGGTGTAGGCGAGGCTGGCGCCGACCGGCGTCGAGGCCATGGCGAAGATGACGCCGCGGTCCTCGCTGGGCGTGATCTCCTGCGGCAGGCTGCGGTAGAGGCCGAAGCTGAAGACCGCGAAGACCAGCGCCGCCGCCAGCGTGACGTAGGGCGCACGCAGGCACCCCTCGATGGCGGCGAAGCAGGCGCGCGACAGCCCGCTTGCCAGCAGGCGCCAGCCCTTCGTCAGCACGCCGCCCTCGGTCGGCGCCCGGTTCGCGCCGACGCCCAGCTTCGCCGCCAGCATCGGGCAGAGCGTCAGCGCCGTCACCGACGACAGCGCGACCGCGAAGGCCAGCACGATAGCCGAACTCCGAGAACAGCCCGCCCGCCTGGCCGGGCAGGAACGAGATCGGCACGAAGACGGCGGCCAGCGTCGCCGTCGTCGTCAGAACGGCGAACACGACCTCGCGCGAGCCGATCACCGCGGCGGCGCGCCGGCCCATGCCCTCGCGCCGATGCCGGGCGATGTTCTCGAGCACGACGATGGCGTCGTCGACCACCAGCCCCGTCGCCAGCACCAGCCCCAGCAGCGTGATGGTGTTGATCGAGAACCCCGCCAGCCACAGCGCCGCCACCGTGCCGACCAGCGCCACCGGGATCGTGACGACCGGGATCAGCGTCGCGCGCAGCGAGCCGAGGAAGGCGAAGATGACAGCGACGACGATGCCTGTCGCGATCAGCAGCGTCATGACCACCTCGCGGATCGAGCGCTCGATGAAGACGCCGTCGTCGGACGAGATCTGCAGCTGGACGCCCTGCGGCAGGCGGCGCTGCAGCTCGGGCAGGCGGCCGCGCACGGCGGTGCTGATCTCGAGCGTGTTCGACTGCGCCTGCCGCACGACGCCGAGACCGATGGCAGGCAGCCCGTTCTGCCGCACCATCGAGGCGACGTCGTCGCCGGTGCGCTGGACGAAGGCCACATCGCCGATCCGGGTGCTGCCGTCGATGTAGATGTTGGCGATGTCCTCGGCCGTCCTGACGGCCGCAGTAGAGCGCACGACGAGCGACTGCGTCGCCGTCTTGACCGATCCGGAGGGCGCGTCCAGCGCCGCGTCGGCCAGAGCCGCGCGCAGATCCTCGACCGTCAGCCCGCGGCTGGCCAGCGCCGTCGGGTGGACGGCGACGCGCATGATGTCCTTGCGGCCGCCATAGACCGAGACCTCGGCGACGCCCTCGACGGTGGCCAGGTCGTCGGCGACGACGTCCTCGGCCAGCCGGGTCAGCTCGTCCTGCCCGACATCGCCCGTCAGCGACAGGCGCAGCACGGTCTCGCCGTTTGAGCCGGCCTTGCTGACGATCGGTTCGTCGACCTCCTCGGGCAGGTTGCGCCGCGCGCGTGAGACCTGGTCGCGCACGTCGCTGGCCGCCTCGATCAGGTCGGTCGAGTCCGAGAACTCGAGCGTCACCGAACTCGAGCCGTAGCTGGACGAGGACGAGATCGACACGACGCCCGGCACCTGGCTGAGCGCGTCCTCGAGCCGGCTGGTGACCTGCGAGTCGATGGTCTCGGCCGAGGCGCCGTCATAGGTCGTGCGCACCGAGATCACGGCGCGGTCGACATCGGGCAACTCGCGCACCTCGACCCCGCCGAGCGCCGCCAGGCCGGCGACGACGATCAGAAGGTTGATGACCAGCGCCAGCACCGGCCGGCGGATGAAGATGGCCGTCGGGCCGAGGCCCGTCGCGGGGGTCTCGGCGGCGGGCGCCCCGGTCTCGCGGGGGCTGTCGCTCATCGCGTCACCTGCACCGCGCTGGCGGCGATCGCAGACGGCGTGCGCAGCGCCGGGACCTCGACGGTCAGCGCGCCGGAGGTCTCGGGCGCGGCCTCGACGCTGACCGTCGAGCCGGCGTTCAGCTTCTGCGCGCCCTCGACGGCGACCAGGTCGCCATCGGCCAGCGGGGCGTCGACGTAGACGTCGTCACCGTCGCGTTTGCCGATGCTGACGGGCACGCGCTCGACGTCCTGCTCGCGGACGCGCCAGACATAGGCGCCCTCGCGGCTCCACTGGACGGCCAGCGCCGGGACGACGGGCATGGTCTTGCCCTCGACAGGCACCTGGATCGAGAACGTCGTCCCCGGCGTCAGCACCTGCTCGGGGTTCGGGATCACCGCGCGGACGCGCAGCGTGCGGGTCGCCGGGTCGATATGGTTGTCGGTGGCGGCAATCTGCCCCGTGAAGGGTTGGCCGGGCAGGGCCAGGCTCATGGCGCGCACGGTCTTGCCGACGGTCGCGTCAGCGGCCTTGTCCTCGGGCACGAGAAACTCGACCTCCAGCGCGCTGGTGTCGTCCAGCCGGACGATGTTCGCGCCTGCCGCCAGGTGCTGGCCGACCGCGAGGTCGTCCAGTCCGACCCGGCCGGCGAACGGCGCCCGGATGACGCGCCTGTCGTATTCGAACTGCGCCTGCTTCAGCGCGGCGCCGGCGACGGCCAGCGCGGTCGAGACCTCGTCGAGCTGCGCCGTCGAGAAGGTGCCGGACTTGCGCGCCTGCTGGTATCGCTCGTTCGCCGCCTTGGCCTGGGCGTACTGCGCCTTGGCGCCGTCCAGCGCGATCGCCTCGGCCTCGCGGTCGAGCGTGATCAGCGGGTCGCCGGCGGCGACGACCTCGTTCGAGGTGAAATGCACGGTCTCGACCAGGCCCGGCGACGCTGCTGGCAACCATCACGCTCTCGGCCGCCTGGCCGGTGCCGATGGCCTGGATGCGGTCGACGAACGGCTCGACGCGGACCGGGGCTGCCGTCACCACCGTGTCGCCGAAGCCGCCTCGCCCGCCGCGGCCCCCGCCCGCGCGGGCGCCGGCGCGGCCGCCACCCCCGCCGCGGTCGGCGGAGGCGCTCTCGTCCGTGCCGAGGATGCCGCCGACGCCCAGCGCGCCGACGACCTGGCGCGCGCGCGCCTCGATCGGCTGGGGCAGGGCGCCGGTCAGCACGATGGCGGCGCTGCCGCCGACGACGAGGATTGCGACGGCCAGAATGGCCTCGAGTGCTTTGCGCATGCGCGGCGATCTCCCTGGGGACACCCGATCCAACGGGGCCGATGGGGAAATCCGGCGCGGCCGGGCGCGCTGCGGCGGCAGCACGATGCGCACCCCGCTGCGGTGCCGGGCGGTGACCGGGGGCTCGCCGCTGCGCGCGGGCGGAAGGACTGGGCGAGCAGCGCGACAGCGACAGAGGCGCTGCGCCGGGTCGGGGAGAGGGCGGACCGCCGTCCGGCGGCCCGCCCGGCGGGTCAGACGGCGATGCTCTTCGGCGCGGACTTCTGGCGGCGCAGCATCAGCTTGTCGAGCGCGTGGACATAGGCCCGGCAGCTCGCCACGACCGTATCGGTGTCCGAGGACTGGGCCGTGACGATCTTGCCGTCCTCGCTCAGCCGAACGCTGACGGTCGCCTGGGCGTCCGTGCCCTCGGTGACGGCGTGGACCTGGTAGAGATCCAGGCTGGCGCGGTGCGGCACCAGCGCCTTGACGGCGTTGAAGGCGGCGTCGACCGGCCCGTCGCCCTCGGCGGTGTAGCCGGTGCTCGACTGCCGTCGATCTCCAGCACGATGTCGGCCGATTGCGGCGCCTCGGTGCCGCAGATGACGCGCAGGAACTTCAGCTTGATGCGCTCGGCGCCGCGGCCGGCGATCTGCTCCTCGACCAGCGCCAGGATGTCGTCGTCGTAGACCTCCTTCTTGCGGTCGGCCAGCGCCTTGAAGCGGACGAACAGCTCCTTCAGCTGGTTGTCGCCGACATCGACGCCCAGCTGGCGCAGCTTGTCCTTCAGCGCGTGGCGGCCGGAATGCTTGCCCATCGCCAGCGTCGAGGCGGTCAGGCCGACGTCCTCGGGCCGCATGATCTCGTAGGTGCCGTGGTGCTTGAGCATCCCGTCCTGGTGGATGCCGGCCTCGTGCGCGAAGGCGTTCTTGCCGACGACGGCCTTGTTGAACTGCACGGGGAAGCCGGTGACGCCCGACACGAGGCGCGAGGCCTGCATGATGCGCGTCGTGTCGATGCCGGTGGCGTAGGGCATGATGTCGTTGCGCACGCGCATGGCCATCACGACCTCCTCCAGCGCCGTGTTGCCGGCGCGCTCGCCCAGGCCGTTGATCGTGCACTCGATCTGCCGGGCGCCGGCCAGCACGGCGGCCAGCGAGTTCGCCGTCGCCATGCCGAGGTCGTTGTGGCAGTGCGTCGAGAACGTAACGTTCTCGATGCCCTGCACGCGCTCGCGCAGCATGCGGATGATGTCGGCGGATTCCAGCGGCGCCGTGTAGCCGACAGTGTCGGGGATGTTGATGGTCGTGGCACCCGCCTCGACGGCGGTCTGCACCGCCGTCACCAGGAAGTCGCGGTCGGTGCGGGTGGCGTCCTCGGGCGACCACTGGACGTCCTCGGTCATCGACTTCGCGTGCCGGACCGAGCGGTCGATCTGCTCCAGCACCTGGTCGCGCGTCATGTTCAGCTTGTACTGCATGTGCAGGTCGCTGGTCGCGATAAACGTATGGATACGCTTGTGTTTCGCGTGCTGCAGCGCCTCCCACGCCCGGTCGATATCGCCCAGTCCCGAGCGGGACAGGCCGCAGACGACGGAGCTCTCGACGACCTTCGAGACCTCGCGCACGGCCTCGAAATCGCCCTCGGAGGCGATCGGGAAACCGGCCTCGATGATGTCGACGCCCATCTCGTCGAGGACGCGGGCGATCTGCAGCTTTTCGGCCAGGGTCATAGAGGCGCCGGGCGACTGCTCGCCGTCGCGCATCGTGGTGTCGAAGATCTTTACGCGGTCCTGTACCGCGGGATTGGTCACAGCATTCATGATCTGGGTCCTGTCAGCGTCTTATCGGGTCGGGTTTCAGGCGGCGCTTTCGGGTATCCTCCGAGGGCGGCGCCGCGGACCCGGCGCCCTCAGAGGCCGATAAGAAGAAGCAGCCCGCCGATCGGCAGGAAAGAGGCGGCAGCGAGGGGCGCGCGCGTCTGCATGGGGCGCGACTATACGCCGTTGGCGGCGGATGGGAAGGGGGAATCGGGACGGCGGCCGCGCCGTCCCGCGAGCCCTAGTTGATCGTCCAGAGCTGGCCCGCGTAGTTGCCGCAAGGCGCCAGGTGCGCCATGCCGCCCTGCGGCCCGCCGTTCACGATGTCCAGGCACATGTCCGGCCCGCGAAATTGCGACGTCAGGCGTTCCCAGCCGCCCTCGTCCCGCAGCCGCCACAGCTGGCCCGAGTAGTTCCCGCACGGCGCGAGAATGGTGAAGTTGTCGAGCGGCCCGCCATTGACCACGTCGAGGCACATCCCCCGTCCGCGGAACTCGGTCGTCAGCCGGTACCAGTCGCCCTCGCGCACGAAGCGCCAGTTCTGGCCGGAATAGTTCCCCGCGGGCCGCATCACCGGCATGTTGTCGTATTGGCCGCCATTGGTGATGTCGAGCACCTGGCTGGACCCCAGCCACTGCGTCCACATGCGGGCGTACTCCGCCCCCCGGGCGGTCATCGTCGCCCCCGCAACCACGCACGCCGCCACCGCAATCCCGCAAAGCTTCACTGGCCGGTCCCCCTCGAGCCGCTCCGTAAAATCCCCGTTCGCCGGGGCACGCGATGCTACCGGCGGGCCGCGCCGCTGCAAAGACAATTCCCCCGCCGCGGCGGGCCTCTGGCGCAGCGTTCAGACCGCGGCGAGCGCCGCCTCGAGATCCTCGCGGAGGTCCTCGGGGTCCTCTAGGCCGACCGACAGGCGGACGAGGCCGGGCGTGATGCCGAGCCGCGCGCGGGCTTCCTCCGAGAGGCGCTGGTGCGTCGTCGTCGTCGGGTGGGTGACCAGCGACTTGGCGTCGCCGAGATTGTTCGAGATTCGGATGATCCGCAGCCTGTTCAGGAAGCGGAACGCGCCCGGCTGGCCGTCGGCGATCTCGAACGACAGCATCGTGCCGGGGCGCTCCATCTGGCTGGCCGCGAGGTTGTGCTGCGGGTGGCTGGGCAGGCCCGGGTAGAGCGTGCGGGCGATCTTGTCCTGGCCCTCGATCCAGCGGGCCAGTGCCTCGGCGGCGTCCGTCTGGGCGTGGGCGCGGAGCGGCAGCGTCTCGAGCCCCTTCAGCATCACCCAGGCGTTGAACGGGCTCATCGACGGGCCGGTATGCTTGACGAAGGGCTCGACCTCGTCGCGGATGAAGCGGCGCGAGCCCAGCACGACGCCGCCGAGGCAGCGGCCCTGGCCGTCGATGTGCTTGGTCGCCGAGTAGACGACGACGTCGGCCCCCAGCGCCAGCGGGCGCTGGAACATCGGGGTGGCGAAGACATTGTCGACCACCAGCCGGGCGCCGACGGCGTGCGCCAGCTCGGCGACCGCGGCGACGTCGATGATCTCGAGCGTCGGGTTCGACGGGGTTTCGAGGAATGCCAGCTTCGTCTGGGGCCGAAAGGCGGCGCGCCACTGGTCGAGGTCGGTGCCGTCGACCAGCGTCGCCTCGATGCCGAAGCGCGGGCAGAGGGTCTCGACGATGTAGAGGCACGAGCCGAAGAGCGCGCGCGAGGCGACGACGTGGTCGCCGGCCTTGAGCTGGCACATCAGCGCGGCGTTGACGGCGGCCATGCCCGAGGCGGTGGCGAAGGCCGCCTCGGCGCCTTCCAGCGCGGCGATGCGGTCCTCGAACATCGCCACCGTCGGGTTGCCGTAGCGGGCATAGACGAAGGCGTCCTCGTCCTCGGCCTTGTTCTTGAACCGCGCCTCGGCGGTCTCGGCGTCGGGGTAGACGAAGCCCTGCGTGAGGTAGATCGCCTCGGAAGTCTCGCCGTACTGGCTGCGCCGCGTGCCAGCCGTGAACCAGCCGGGTGCGCGGGCGGAGGTCGCCATGGTCGAAATCCGTGTCGTTCATCGCGTCGCTCCGGGCGGAACCCCGGCCTCCTGCAACGGACCGGGCGCGAGCGTGGCGGGAGAACCACGACCTCTTTAGCGGTTTCTTTTCCGTGGCCCGCAAGCCGGTCCGACAAATCGCCACGTCGCCCGGCTATAGGCGCGGCGGCGGTGACCGTCAACGCCTTCGGGCTTGGCGTCGGGCAGCGTGGGCGCCGGCGCGGGGCGCCGGGCATGAGGGGGGCGGGCTGGTGACACGGCCACGGGAGCGCCGGCCGGTTGGATTTGCGGCAGATGGGCGACGGCTGGGGTGGGCTCGGGAGCGGTCCGGTAACGGGGCGCGGCCCCCCGGAAATGCGTCATCCGGTCATGTCGGCGGGGCGCCTGCCTGGGGCCTGCTCCACAGCGTCAACAAGGGAACCGAGCGTCAGGCGGGACGTTCCCGGTGCGGGAGTCGCGCGGAAGCCTCGCGCGCTTGGGCGCATTTCACGAAAGGTCACGCTAATGAAGTCGATCCTGATGACGAGTTCCGCGGCGCTGCTGGCGGTGGGCGCGGCATGGCCGGCGCTGGCCGAGTGCCCCGCGGACATCGACGCCTTCACCCGCGACTACAATCAGGCGATTGACCACCGGGACGACGGGCGACGCGCTGTCGGCCTCGGAGCAGGCCGAGCTGTTCGGGCTGCAGACGACGGCCGAGAATTTTTACAAGGCCGGCAAGATGGAGATGTGCGCCGAGGCGATCAGCCGGGCGAAGGTCATGCTCGACTCGGCGATCGCGCCCAGCGCGCTGAGCCCCGAGCAGCTCGACGGCATGGAGGTCAGGAACGCGGCCGACAAGAAGCTTGGCGAGGTCGAGGGCGTGACGCTGGATCCGGTCTCGGGTCGCATTGCCTACCTGCTGATCGATCATGGCGGCTTCCTGGGCATCGGCAATCACCTGTACCCGGTGCCGTGGCGGGCCGTGACCTACACGCCGGGGGCCGACTCGCTGCTGCTCGATGTCGACGTGGAGCGGCTGGAGAACGGCCCACGCTATGACGAAGAGGACATGACGGCGCAGCAGCGCCGGTCATGGCTGCTGGCGATGCACAGCTACTACAACGTCGAGCCCTACTGGCAGGACAACATCGCCAGCATGGCCGTCGGTGCCGGGATGCCGGTCGCGGGTGCCGAGGCGCGCAGTCAGCCGGGTGGCGAGACGGGCGTCGTTGTCGCGCCCGTGCAGGTCGAGACCGCGCCGGCTGCGGGCGCCACGGGATCGGGCAGCACGGGATCGGGCGGCACGGAGGGATCGGGCGCTGAGCAGCCCGACGTCAAGTCCGACGCCACGACGGAGCCGTCGTCTGAGCCGTCGTCCGCGGCGGGGACGGGCGGGAGCGACACGGCGACCAGCGGGACGGATTCGTCGGACCAGCCGGCGGCCGGAACCGCCTCGGACAGCGGCCCGGCGACGAGCGAGGCGAGCAGCGGACAGATGGCCGCCGCGTCGCAGGGCGGAACGGGCTCCGAAGGCAGCAGCGGATCGCAGTCCAATACCCTGGCCGTCGTTCCGGTGCCGGCCGGCGGGTCGGGCGACAATGCCGACCTCTCGATGCTGATGGACCGCATGGACAGGCTGGACAACCGGATCGAGGAACTGTCGTCGCAGCAGGGCGGCGGCGACAAGATGCGCGAGGCGATCTCGGACCTGCAGCAGCATGTTGCAGGCGCTGTCCGAGCAGGGGCCGGGCGAGGATGTCCGCCAGGCCATCGCCGGGCTGCAGGACCAGGTGCAGCAGCTCGCCGCGCAGGAGCCGGGCGAGGACATCAAGCAGTCGATCGCCGAGCTGCACGACCAGGTGCAGAAAATGGTCGAGCAGCAGCCGGGCGAGGACGTGCAGCAGGCGCTCGCCGACCTGCGCGACCAGGTGCAGCAGCTTGCCCAGCAGAAGCCGGGAGACGATCTGCGCCAGGCGGTGGAGTCACTGAAGACGCAGGTGCAGACGCTGGCGGACAACCAGCCCGGCAAGGAGCTGGAGAACACGGTGGCGCGGCTCGAGACGCAGGTACGCGACTTGTCCGACCGCATCCCGGCGGCCGGTGAGCCGGTGAACAGTGGAGCGGCGAGTGGCGCGCCTGTCGCCGGCTTCACCGCCGGTGCCGTCAATGGCGGCGCGAGCGGCAGCGGCGCATCGATGATCGTCGCGCCGGCCCGCACCGATGAGGGGATGCAGAACTCCGGCGTGGGCGACACGTCGGGCGCCGGCGCCCTGCCCGCCGGGACCGGCCAGCAGGGGGCCGGCCAGCAGGGGACGGGGCAGTCAGGCGAAGCGACGAACGCCGGCGGCTCGGCCCCGGCGTCAGGTCAGGCCGGCACGAAAGACAGCACGCCGGTCTACTCGACCGTCGCGCCGGCCGACGCCTCTGCCGGTGGCAGCGCCGGCAGCGACGCGACCGCCGGCCAGGAGGCGTCGGGCGCGACCCAGCAGGGCACGACCGAGGCTGCCACCCAGCAGGGCACGACCGAGGCTGCCACCCAGCAGGGCACGACCGAGGCCGCGACCCAGCAGGGCACGACCGAGGCTGCGACCCAGCAGGGCTCGACCGAGGCCGCGAGCCAGAGGGCACCGACCGAGGCCGCGGAACCAGGCCGCGACCAGCAGAGCTCGACGAGGCCGCGAGCAGAGACCAGAGGCCGCGTCCGAGGACGCCAACGAGCCCTGCGAGACGGGCATCACGCGGCTGGAGGACGACCTGTCGGTCGCCGAGCAGCAGGGCATTGCCGTCACCGAGGCGCGGACCGAGCTGGAATCGGCGCAGGCCATGCTGCGCCGCTCGTCCGAGGCGCTGTGCCGCGCGGCGGTCAAGCGCGCGCGCGACGACCTCGTGGCGAAGGGCTTCCAGCCGACGCCGGCCCAGTGAGGCGGGCCGCGCCGCTGCCGGCCGACCGAGACACGGGCGCGCTGACGCCGGCCGGCTGAGGCGCGCCCGCGCAGAGGTTGGCCAGATGATGCGAGGGGACCCCGGCGCAGGGTCAAGTCCAGCGCGTACCGAGCTGTGCCGCCGGCGGCTGGTCAGGCGACGAGTTCGCCGGCCAGCGCACGGTCGATCAGCACGACCGTCTCGGGCACGCCGTAGAGCGCGATGAAGCCGCCGAAGCGCGGGCCCTGCGGCGAGCCGAGCAGCACCTCGTAGATCGCGCGGAACCAGTCGCGCAGGTTCTCGTAGCCGTGCGCGCGGCCGGTTTCGTAGACGATGGCCTGCAGCTCCTCCGGGTCGGCGCCGCCGTCCCAGGCGTCGAGGCGGGCGCGCAGGTCCGAGAGCGCCTCGCGCTCGGTGTCGGTGGGCGCGCGGAACCGCTTGGTCGGCTTCACGTGGTCCTGGAAGTAGCGCACCGCATGGCCGCAGGCGGCGTCGAGGCCGGGATGCGTCTCGGGGCTGGCCTCCGGCGCGTAGCGGCGGAGGAACCCCCAGAGCGTCGCCTTGTCTCTCGGCCGAGGCGGCCGAGGCGAGGTTCAGCAGCATCGAGAAAGGCACGACCATGTCGCTGGCCGGCGTGTTGTGGCCGTGGATGTGCCAGGCGGGGTTGGTGAGGCGCTGCTCGACCGGCTGGTCGGGATAGGCGCGGAGCTGCTGGTGATAGTCGTCGACGGCGCGCGGGATGACGTCCCAGTGCAGCCGCTTGGCCGAGCGCGGCTTCTGGAACATGAAGAGCTGAAGGCTCTCGGGGCTGGCATAGCGCAGCCACTCGTCGATGGTCAGGCCGTTGCCCTTGGACTTGGAGATCTTCTGGCCCTCGCCGTCGAGGAACATCTCGTAGACGAAGTGCTCGGGCGGCGTGCCGCCGAGGATGCGGCAGATCGAGTCGTAGATCTTCGTGTTCGGCCCGTGATCCTTGCCGTACATCTCGAAATCGACGTCCAGCGCCGCCCATCGGGCACCGAAATCGGGCTTCCACTGCAGCTTCACGCGGCCGCCGGTGACGGGCAGGGTGACGTCGGTGCCGTCCTCGTCCTCGAAGGTGATCGTGCCGTCGCTGCCGTTCACCGCCTTCATCGGCACGTAGAGCACGCGCCCGGTGGTCGGGCTGATCGGCAGGAAGCAGCTGTAGGTCTTCTGGCGCTCCTCGCGCAGGCTCGCCAGCATGACCTGCATGATCTCGTCATAGCGCTCGGTGGCGCGGAGCAGCACCTCGTCCAGCTTGCCCGAGCGGTAGTAGTCGGTGGCCGAGGCGAACTCGTACTCGAAGCCGAAATGGTCGAGGAAGCGCCGCAGCATCGCGTTGTTGTGGTCGCCGAAGCTCGCGAACTCGCCGAACGGGTCGGGCACGCTGGTCAGCGGCTTTTGCAGGTGCTCGCGCAGCATCGCCTGGTCGGGCACGTTGTCCGGCACCTTGCGCATGCCGTCCATGTCGTCCGAGAAGACGATCAGGCGCGTCGGAATGTCGGAGATCGTTTCGAAGGCGCGGCGCACCATGGTCGTGCGCGCGACCTCGCCGAAGGTGCCGATATGCGGCAGGCCCGAGGGGCCGTAGCCGGTCTCGAACAGGACGTGGCCCTTGGCGGGCGGCGCATCCTGGTAGCGCGCAACCAGCTTGCGCGCCTCCTCGAACGGCCAGGCGCGGGAATCCTGCGCGGCGGCGCGAATGTCTGACTCGGTCATGGTACGGCCCGTCGTTGGCTGGACGCGGGATAGGGGCATCGGACCGAAGGGTCAATGTCAGGCGTCGGGCATCTCCACGTCGTCCGGCCTGAGGCGCGGGCCGATTTTCTCCAACTGGTTGTATTCGAGCCTGGCAGCGTGCCGGTAGTCTGCGGGATAGTCGCCGTTCGCCGGCGACCGGGCCTTGGTTTGTCCGACATGCGTGCTCGCCTGGTCGATCGCTATCGGGGCTGGTCGGCGCCGCGCCCAAAGTCGTGGTGTAGCAAGGGCATCCTCCGCTGGAAAAGCGAAGCGGTAATACGCCTTTTTCCCAATATCCGAAGCTGACCAACACGGAATGCGGATACCCCCAAAATTTTTCGCGGCGCGTGGAACCGCCCGGGAAGTTCCGCGTTCCAAATCCGACCGCACCTCCCCCTAGAACCCCTCCCGCGGTCAACCCCACAGCGGCCGGGTCCCCCCCCCGGTCGCTACCTTTTTGGGGCCATCCCACTCGGATCATCAGGAATTCTGCTGGCGGTGGCACGTCGCTGTCCGGCGGGGTTCGTAGACTCGAAGGCTGGCGCCGCGCCACGTCTCGGGCGCACGGGTGGACGCGGCCGGGCGATCAGCTTTTTTCGGGCTGACGGACGACGGCAGGCGCGGAGCCGCCCCGACGATGCCGGGCGGCCGGATGATGCTGTCTGGGTGGCGCGGGAGACGGCGCTAGCAACCGTCCACGCTAAACTGGAGAACTCAAGCATACCCACGCTGCTGCGAGAGCATGCGTGTTCAACCCGCCGGGGCTGGAGGGGTTCCCGCCTGAGGCGAGGAAGCGAAAATTCCCGTCGGCGCCGCCCCTGCGATGAAGCCAGAGGATCAAACTGGGGGATCAGGGCGGGGGAGCCCGGACGGGTCGCGGGGGAACACGCGCTGGCCGCTGACCCTGTGTGGGAGGGGTCCGTGAGCCCGGAACGCCCGGCCGCGCCCGACCCGGCGCGCCCGGAAGGTCAGGTCAGTTGGCGGGCTTCGTGGGCGCGGTGTCCTGCGGGGTGTCGCCGTCGGCGCGGGCGTCGCGGCGGCCGTCGACCCAGTAGCCGCGGAACTCGGCGCCCGAGGCGTATTTCATGACGCCGAAACCGTCCTGGCGGCCCTTCTGGAAGGCGCCGGTGTAGACGTCGCCATTGGCGTAGCGGGCCTCGCCCTCGCCGTCGATCTCGCCGTTCTTCCAGTCGCCCTGGTAGACGAAGCCGTCCTTGAGCGTCAGCGTGCCCTTGCCCTCGCGCTTGCCCTCGACGAACTGGCCCTCGTAGACGGCGCCGTCGGGGTAGGCCATCTTGCCCTGGCCGGACTGCTGGCCGTTGTCCCAGTCGCCCTCGTAGATGTGGCCGTCGGCGTAGACCATCTTGCCGGTGCCGTTGTGCTTGGCGTCGAGGAAACCGCCCTCGTAGATCGAGCCGTCGGCGTATTTCGCCTTGCCCTGGCCGGTGATGACGCCTTCCTTCCAGTCGCCATCGTAGAAACCGCCATCGGCATAGGTGATCTTGCCCTTGCCATCGGCCGTGCCGTTGACGAACTGGCCCTCGTAGACGCTGCCGTCGGGGTAGGTGGCCTTGCCCTTGCCCTCGATGCGGCCCTCGACCCAGTCGCCTTCGTAGACATAGCCGTCGGCGCCGGTGAACTTGCCCCGGCCATCCCGGTCGCCGCCTTTGAACTCGCCCTCGTAGCGGTCGCCCGAGGCGTAGACCGCGGTGCCCTTGCCCTCGCGGTTGCCGTCGACGAAGCTGCCCTCGTAGGTGTCGCCGTTGGCATAGGTGGCGTGGCCCTTTCCGGTGATCTGGCCGCCCTTCCATTCGCCCGTGTACGTGAAGCCGTCGGGCAGCTTGATGATGCCCTTGCCTTCGCGCAGCCCGTTCATGAACTCGCCTTCGTAGACGGCGCCGTCGGGGTAGGTGACCTTGCCGCGGCCCTGCTGGGCGCCGTCGACCCAGTTGCCCTCGTAACGATAGCCGTTCTCGCGCGTCATCACGCCCTGGCCGTTATGTGCCGAGTTCTTGAACTGGCCCTCGTAGGTCATGCCGTTCGGGTAGATCGCCTTGCCCTTGCCCTGGATGACTCCGTTGACCCACTCGCCCTCGTACGAGCCGCCGTTGGCGTAGACGATCTTGCCCTGGCCGTGCGGCACGCCATCCTGGAACTGGCCCTCGTAGACGCTGCCGTTCGGGAACTTGGCCCGCCCGGTGCCCTGGATGACGCCCTCGACCCACTGGCCGGTGTACTCGTAGCCGTCCGGCGTCGTGTAGGTGCCCTGGCCGTGCTGCTTGCCGTCCTTGAACTCGCCTTTGTAGACCGCGCCCGAATCGTATTCCTTGGTCGCCGTCGTCGTCTCGGCCGTCTGGGCGAGCGCGGTGCCCGCGATGACACAGAACCCGAGCGCCGCTGCTGCGTGTCGCATCATGCCTTCCACTCCCCGCCTGGCGGCACCCGGCCGCCGCGCCGCCTGTCCGGCGCCGGCCAGCCGCGACCTCCCGCGCCAGAGTATGCAGGATGCCCGGGGCTGACAACACGGACGACGCCCGGCGGGCGCCTGGCGCCCCGGTTGCCCGAGGCATGGCCGGCATGACCGCGCCGGCCTTGCCGGCACGGCGCCGGCCCGCATAGGGTCGCCGCGAACCCGGAGGAGTGCCGCGATGCCCCAGCCTGACCGCCTGCGCGTCTGCCTCGTGCAGGCCAATCCGGTCGCCGGCGACCTCGAGGGTAACTGCCGGCTGGCCCGCGAGGCCCTGGAGGCCGGCACGGAGGCGGGAGCCGACCTGGTCGTGCTGCCCGAGATGTTCCTCTCGGGCTACCAGCTGCTCGACCTGTCGGTGCGCCCGGCCTTCCTGCGCGACTGCCGCGCGGCGCTGGAGACGCTGGCCGGCGCGACGAAGGACCGCGGCCCGGCGCTGGCCGTCGGCGCGCCGATCCCCGGCTCGTCGGTGGAGCCGGGCCAGGACCATGCCGGCGCCTACAACGCGCTGATGCTGCTGCAGGACGGCGAGATCCGCGCCACCTTCCGCAAGCACCACCGGCCGAACTATGGCGTCTTCGACGAGAAGCGCCTCTACCTGGAGGGCCCGGCGCCCGGCCCGATCGAGATCGCCGGCTGCCGCGTCGGCTTTCCGATCTGCGAGGACATCTGGTTCCCGGACGTCACCGAGACGCTGCAGGAGGCCGGGGCCGAGATCCTGATCTCGCCGAACGGCAGCCCTTACGAGCGCGGCAAGTACGACCTGCGGATGCACCACGCGGTCGCGCGCACGGTCGAGACCGGGCTGCCGCTGATCTACGTCAACCTGATCGGCGGGCAGGACGACCAGGTGTTCGACGGCGGGTCCTTCGCCATCAACCCGGGCGGCAGGCTGGCGGCGCAGTGCCCGTTCTTCGATCCCTGCGTGACGGTGCTGGACGTGCATCGCACCGAGGACGGCTGGCGCATCGCGCAGGCCGACCTGGCCCCGGTGCCCGAGCCCTGGGCGCTGGACTATCGCGCCATGGTCGAGGCGACGCGCGACTACGTCGTGAAGTCCGGGTTCGAGAAGGTGCTGCTGGGGCTGTCGGGCGGCATCGACTCGGCGATCGTCGCCACCGTCGCCGTCGACGCGCTGGGGCCGGAGAACGTGCGCTGCGTGCGGCTGCCGTCGAAATACTCGTCGCAGGGCTCGCTGGACGATGCCGAGGAGATGGCCCGCCGTCTGGGCGTGCAGCTGGACACCGTGCCGATCGCCGGGCCGGTCGAGACGATCGAGGCGGCGCTGGCGCCGCTGTTCGAGGGCCGCGAGCCGGACCTGACCGAGGAGAACATCCAGTCACGCCTGCGCGGGCTGATCCTGATGGCGATGTCGAACAAGCTGGGCGAGCTGTTGCTGACGACCGGCAACAAGTCCGAGATGGCGGTCGGCTACGCGACGATCTACGGCGACATGAACGGCGCCTACAACCCGATCAAGGACCTCTACAAGATGCGCGTCTTCGAGTGCTGCCGCTGGCGCAACGCCGAGCACCACGGCTGGATGCGCGGCCCGGCCGGCGAGGTCATCCCGCAGGCGATCCTGCAGAAGCCGCCCTCGGCCGAGCTGCGCCCCGACCAGAAGGACGAGGACTCGCTGCCGCCCTATTCGGTGCTGGACGAGATCCTGCGCCGGCTGGTCGAGGACCAGCTCTCGACCGAGGAGATCGTCGCCGCCGGCTTCGAGCGCGAGACGGTGATGCAGGTGCAGGCGCTGCTCTACCGCTCGGAATACAAGCGCTTCCAGTCGGCGCCGGGGACAAAGCTGACGAAGAAGGCGTTCTGGCTGGACCGGCGATATCCCATCGTCAACCGCTGGCGCGACCGGTCGTGAGCGGCACCCCCGGCGCGCTGCTGGCGTTCCGTCCGCACCGGGGCAGGGCCGCCCTGCTGGCCCTGGCGGCGTTGGCCTTCCTGCTGCTCGGCATCTGGATGACTTGGGGGGAGCCGGGCGCGGGTCGCGACCTGGGCTCGCCACTGGTTGGCTGGGCGACGATCCTGTTCTTCGGCGTCTGCCTGGTCATGATCGTCACCCAGGTGGTGCGCGGCGGCGCCAGCGCGGTGGCAACCGAGGAAGGCATTTCGATCGGCCGCGCGTTCGGCGGCTGCTGGGGCCCGGTCCGCTGGGCGGAGATCGCGCATATCGGGACAGGCAGGATACGCGGACAATCCTGCCTGGTCCTCGACCTGGTGAACCCCGACGCCACGCTGGCCCGGCTGGGGACCCGGCCCTGGCAGTTCGCCGGCAACGCCGGGCGGTCCGTCTGGCTGTCGTCGCTGAGGTTTGACCGGCCGCTTCCTGAAGTGGTCGAGGCGCTGACGGCGCTGTGGGAGGCGCGCCGGTGAGCCGCCGGGCGAAGAAGGCGCTCCGCCCCCCGCCGACGGTGGCCGAGTTCATCGGGGTGCCCGGCTGGCGGCCGGTCGGCGGCGCGCTCTCGGCCATGATCGCGGCGATGCTGATGGTCCACCAGCTGTACGTCGACGGGCCGAAGCCGCTTGTCCGCCTGCTGGCGCTGCTGGGCGCCGTCGCCTTCGCCGCCATCGCCTGGTACCTGCTGCGCCGCGGCTTCCGGCGTGGCGTGGCGATCCGCGTCAGCCCGGAGGGCGTCGGCATCGCGATCGGCTTTCGCGGCTGGCTCGAGGTGTCCTGGGACGAGGTGCGCGCCTGGCGCTACTGGGAGCCGACCGGCTTCATGCTGCTGATCAAGCGCCGCGCGCCGCGCTGGGTCGGCTTCGTGCTGAAGGACGAGAGCCGCCTCCGCGACCGCTCCTGGGACGAGCGGCTGGAGATGTGGCTGGCGCGCGTCAACGGGCGGCCGTCGCTCTGCGTGCTGCACCCCTTCGTCGAGGGCTCGATCCTGGAGGTGCTGGAGGCATTTCAGACACAGGCCGGCGCGCTCGACGACCGCGAGGGGAAGATCGTCCGATAGCGCGTCGACAGGCGGGGCGATTCCCCCCTATTCGTCTCGGCGCCAATGACCAGTCCCGTGACCCGCTTCGCCCCCTCGCCGACGGGCCTGCTGCATGTCGGCAATCTCCGCACCGCCGTGCTTGAACTGGCTGGCGGCGCGGCAGGCGGGCGGGCGCTTCGTGCTCCGCATCGACGACACCGACCCGACCCGCTCGCAGGAGCGGTTCGTCGAGGCCATCCGGCGCGATCTCGACTGGCTGGGGCTGGATCGCGACGGCGAGGCGCGCCAGTCGGCGCGGCTCGACCTCTACCGCGAGGCGGCCGACCGGTTGCGCGCCGCCGGCCGGCTCTACGAATGCTTCGAGACGCCGCTCGAGCTGGACCTGAAGCGCAAGGCCCAGCTCGCCGCCGGCAGGCCGCCGGTCTATGACCGCGCCGCGCTGATGCTGACCAATGCCGAGAAGGAGGCGCTGCGCCGCACGCGCAACCCGCACTGGCGCTTTCTGCTGGAACGGCGGCCGGTCGAGTGGGAGGACGTCATCCGCGGCCCGCAGTCGATCGACGCGGCCTCGCTCTCCGACCCGGTGCTGGTGCGCGGCGACGGGGCGATCCTCTACACGCTCGCCTCGGTGGTGGACGATGCCGACATGGGCATCACCACGGTCGTCCGCGGCGCCGACCACGTCACCAACACGGCGGTGCAGGTGCAGATTTTCGAGGCGCTCGGCGCCGCGCCGCCGGCCTTCGCGCACCATTCGCTGCTGGTCGACAAGGAGGGCGGCGGGCCTCTCCAAGCGGCTCGGCTCGCTGTCGGTCGCCGAGCTGCGCGAGGCGGGCGTCGAGCCGCTGGCGCTGCTCTCGTTCATGGCCCGCCTCGGGTCGTCGCTGCCGGTCGAGACGATCACCGACCCGGCCGCGCTGGTCGGCAGCTTCGAGCTTGGCCAGTTCGGCATGGCGCCGACGCGCTTCGACCCGGCCGAGCTGCGCCTGCACTCGGCGCGCACGCTGCGCGCGCTGCCCTACGCGGCCGTCGCCGACCGGCTGCGCGAGCAGGGCGTGCCCGACGCGGTCGCGCCCCGCTTCTGGGCTGCCGTCGGGCCGAACCTCGAGCGCATGGACAAGGCCGGCGAGTGGTGGGCGCTCTGCCGGGACGGCGCGCAGCCGGTCGTCGACGAGGACGACCGGGATTTCGTCCGGCAGGCAATGGCCCTGCTGCCGCCGCGCCCCTGGGACGAGGGAACGTGGAAGGCGTGGACCGACGCCGTGAAGGCCGAGACCGGCCGCAAGGGCAGGGCGCTCTACCGGCCCCTTCGCCGCGCGCTGACCGGGCGCGACAGCGGGCCGGACATGGCCGCGCTGATGCCGCTGCTGCAAAAACCTTGACATCGCCGGTGGCCGGGCGCACACGGCGGCGCCATGATGACCGCGCCGATCTGCGAGATCTGCATTATCCGCTGACATAAGTCCGCGGCGGTCCTTCCGTTTTTCTGCAAAACCAGTGCCCGCCGCGGGGAACAACCCGAGGCCGAGCATGATTCACCTGCACAACACGCGGACACGGCGCAAGGAGCCGTTCCGGCCGATCGACCCGGCGAACGTCCGCATGTATGTCTGCGGCCCGACGGTCTATGACCGCGCGCATATCGGCAACGCCCGCCCGTCGTCGTCTTCGACGTGCTCTACCGCCTGCTGCGCCACGACCTACGGCGCCGAGCACGTCACCTATGTCCGCAACTTCACCGACGTCGACGACAAGATCATCGCGCGCGGCGCAGGAGACGCAGGCGCGAGGGCGAGACGCTGGAGGCCGCCACCCGCCGCCTGACCGACGAGACCATCGGCTGGTACCACGAGGACATGGACGCGCTGGGCGCGCTGCGCCCGACGCACGAGCCGCGCTGCACCGAATACATCCCGCAGATGGTCGAGATGACCGCCGAGCTGATCGCCAGGGGCAACGCCTACGAGGCCGAGGGCCACGTGCTGTTCGCCGTCGACAGCTTCGACCGCTACGGCGCGCTGTCGGGGCGCTCGACCGACGACATGATCGCCGGCAGCCGCGTCGAGGTCGCGCCCTACAAGCGCAGCCCGATGGACTTCGTGCTCTGGAAGCCCTCGACGCCCGAGCAGCCCGGCTGGGACAGCCCCTGGGGCCGCGGCCGCCCCGGCTGGCACATCGAGTGCAGCGCCATGGCCAAGCGCTCTGCTGGGCGAGGTCTTCGACATCCACGGCGGCGGCATCGACCTGGCCTTCCCGCACCACGAGAACGAGCTGGCCCAGAGCTGCTGCGCCCACGGCACCGACCGCATGGCGACGGTCTGGATGCACAACGGGTTCCTGCAGGTCGAGGGCGAGAAGATGGCCAAGTCCCTCGGCAACTTCTTCACCGTCAAGGACCTGCTGGCGAAGGGCATTCCCGGCGAGGTCATCCGCTTCGTCCTGCTCTCGACGCACTACCGCGCGCCGCTGGACTGGACCGAGAAGAAGGTCGAGGAGGCCGAGCGGACGCTGCGCAAGTGGCGCAGCGGCGGCGGAAGGCGCGGGGCAGGGCGATGCCCACCCCACGGTGGTCGAGGCGCTGGCCGACGAGCTGAACACGCCGCAGGCGATCACCGAGCTTCACCGCCTTGCCGCCGAGGGCGACGCGACAGCGCTGCGGGCTTCGGCGGGGCTGCTCGGCCTGCTGACGGACGAGCTGGCCGGCTGGGACAAGGTCGAGGTCGGCGCCGGCGTTGCCGAGGCGATCGAGCGCCTGCTGGCCGATCGCCAGACCGCCCGCCAGTCCAAGGACTTCGCCCGCGCCGACGCCATCCGCGCGACGCTGGACGCCGCCGGCGTCGTCGTCATGGACCGCCCGAACGCCCCGACCGACTGGGAACTGACCCCGCATTTCGACCCCGCCAAGCTGGAGGCGCAGCCATGAACGAGCATCCGAAGTCGCTGACCACCGCGCCGGCCGCGACGTCGGTCGAGCGCGAAACGGGCCAGCGCGAGCGGCTCTGGCTGTTCGACACCACGCTGCGCGACGGGCAGCAGACGCAGGGCGTCGACTTCTCGGTCGCCGACAAGATCAAGATCGCCCGCGCGCTGGACGAGCTGGGCATCGACTATGTCGAGGGCGGCTGGCCGGGGGCGAACCCGACCGACAGCGACTTCTTCGCCCAGGCGCCGGCGCTGAGCCACGCCAAATTCCTCGCCTTCGGCATGACCAAGCGCTCCGGCCGCTCGGCGGCAAACGACGAGGTGCTGGCCGAGGTCGTCAACGCCGGCACGCAGACGGTCTGCCTGGTCGGCAAGGCGCACGATTTCCACGTCGAGGCGGCGCTGGGCATCCCGCTGGACGAGAACCTCGTCAATATCCGGGAAAGCTTCCGCCATCTCGCCAACCTCGGCCGCGAGGCGCTCTACGACGCCGAGCACTTCTTCGACGGCTGGAAGGCCAACCGCCCCTACGCCATGGAGTGCCTGCAGGCGGCCGCCGAGGGCGGGGCGGAATGGCTCGTGCTCTGCGACACCAATGGCGGCACGCTGCCGGCCGAGATCGGCGACATCGTCGCGGATGTCTGCGCCGCGCTGCCCGGAGGCCCGCATCGGCATCCACACCCACAACGACACCGAGCAGGCCGTCGCCGGCTCGCTGACTGCCGTCGAGGCCGGCGCGCGGCAGATCCAGGGCACCCTGAACGGCCTCGGCGAGCGATGCGGCAACGCCAACCTCACCTCGATCATCCCGACGCTGGTGCTGAAGCGGCGCTATGCCGAGCGCTTCGAGACCGGCATCGCCGAGGACGCCCTCCCGCGGCTGCGCGCCGCCAGCCTGATGCTGGACGAGATCCTGAACCGCCCGCCGAACCGGCACGCGGCCTATGTCGGCAATGCCGCATTCGCCCACAAGGCGGGGCTGCACGCCAGCGCCATCGTCAAGGATCCCTCGACCTACGAGCACGTGCCGCCCGAGGCGGTCGGCAACCAGCGCGTCATCCCGATGTCGAACCAGGCGGGCCGGTCGAACCTGGTCGACCGGCTGGGCAAGGCGGGCATCGAGGTCGCGAAGGACGACGCCCGGCTCGCGCCCCTGCTGACGCTGGTCAAGGAGCGCCAGGAGCAGGGGTTCAGCTATGACTCGGCCGGGGCCAGCTTCGAGCTGCTGGCGCGGCGGACGCTGGACCTGCTTCCCCGTTTCTTCGAGGTCGAGCGCTACCGCGTCAGCGTCGAGCGGCGCGAGAACGCCGTCGGCGAGACGGTGACGGTCTCGGAGGCGATCGTCGTCGTGAACATCGGTGATCAGCGCGTGATCTCGGCCTCGGAGTTCGTCGACCCGGTGACGAACGCCGACCAGGGGCCGGTCAACGCGCTCAGCCGCGCGCTCTTCAAGGACCTCGGCCCCTACCAGCAGGCGATCGACGCACTCAGGCTCGTCGACTTCAAGGTGCGCATCCTGAACGGCGGCACCGAGGCGGTGACGCGCGTGCTGATCGACTCGACCGACGCGGCCGGCGGGCTGTTTTCGACGGTCGGCGTCTCGGCCAACATCGTCGACGCCTCGTTCCAGGCGCTGGAGGACGCCATCGTCACCTGCCTGATGCGCGCCGGCGTGACCCCGGCGTGAGGGCGCTGGGCCGGGACGCGGCTTGACCGCCGCCCCGGCGCGGACCTATCTGCCAGCGATGAGCACCCCCGACATTGAGCCCATCCACATCGTCGGCGGCGGCATGGCCGGCTGCGAGGCCGCCTGTGCGGCCGCCAGCCTGGGCGTCCCCGTCGTCATCCACGAGATGCGGCCCCAGCGCGGCACCGAGGCGCACCAGACGGACGGGCTGGCCGAGCTGGTCTGCTCGAACTCGTTCCGCTCGGACGATGACGAGACCAACGCCGTCGGCCTGCTGCACTGGGAGATGCGGCGGCTCGGCAGCGTGATGATGGCGGCCGCGGCCGAGGCCGAGGTGCCGGCCGGCGGCGCGCTGGCCGTCGACCGCGACGTGTTCTCGGCCGAGGTCACGCGGCGGCTCTCCGCGCACCCGCTGATCACCGTCGAGCGGGGCGAGGTCGCGGGCCTGCCGCCCGCCGACTGGTCCAGCGTCATCGTCGCCACCGGCCCGCTGACCTCGGACGCGCTGGCTCGGAGCGATCCGCGAGCTGACGGGCGAGACGTCGCTGGCCTTCTTCGATGCAATCGCGCCCATCGTCTACGCCGACAGCGTCGATCCCTCGAAGGCATGGTTCCAGTCGCGCTACGACAAGGGCGAGACCGAGGAGGAGCGCACCGCCTACCTGAACTGCGCGATGGACCGGGAGCAGTACGAGGCGTTCATCGACGCCCTGCTGGCCGCCCCGAAGACCGAATTCCACGACTGGGAGGCCGCGACCCCGTATTTCGAGGGCTGCCTGCCCATCGAGGTCATGGCCGAGCGCGGCCGCGAGACGCTGCGCTTCGGGCCGCTGAAGCCCGTCGGCCTGACCAACCCGCAGCGGCCCGAGCGCCCCTACGCCGTGGTGCAGCTGCGCCGCGAGAACCGGTTCGGCACGCTCTACAACCTGGTCGGCTTCCAGACCAAGATGAAGTATGGCGCGCAGGCCGAGGTATTCTCGCTGATCCCCGGCCTGGAAAACGCCCGCTGGGCGCGGCTGGGCGGCATCCACCGCAACACCTTCCTGAACTCGCCGCGGCTGCTGGACCCGCTGATGCGGCTGAAGGCCGACCCGCGGTTGCGCTTTGCCGGGCAGATCACCGGGGTCGAGGGCTATGTCGAGTCAGGCGCCATGGGGATGCTGGCAGGCCGCTTCGCGGCTCTGGAGCGGCTGGGGCGGACGCCCGTGGCGCCGCCGGCCGAGACGGCGTTCGGCGCGCTGCTGGGGCATATCACCGGGGGCGCCGAGGCCGAGACCTTCCAGCCGATGAACGTCAATTTCGGCCTGTTCCCGCCCGTCGAGGACGCCCGCGGCGGCCGGCGCGGCAAGCAGGACCGCAAGCGCGCCTACACCATGCGGGCCAAGGCCTCGCTGGAGGCGTGGCTGGGCGCGGGCGCGGCGCACGCGGCCGAGTAGGGCGTGGCGGGCGTTGACGCGGCAGACGGATCGCCCCGGCGGCCCGTACTTGCGGTCCGCACGGCTTACCGGCGCCGCAGGCGCGCGGGGTACTGACGCCGGTGCGCGACGGCCCGTTCCGGGCACGCCGGGCTATTCCTCGTGTCCCAGATAGCGCGACAGCAGATCGTCCCAGCGCGGGCTGCGCACAGCGGCCAGCAGCGCGCGGTTCAGCGGCTCGCGCAACGCCGAGTCCTGGGGCAGGGCGATGCCGTAGTCCTCGCGGCCGATCGCGTTCGGCAGCACGTCGATGTCTCCCTGGAACTTGCGGCGCACGGCGTAGCGCAGCAGCGGCCGGTCATGCACGAAGGCGTCGATCTTCCCGTCCATGACCGCCTGCAACCCGGCGTCGACGTCCGAGAATCCACGGGTCCGGATCTGGCGGTCGCCGAGCTCCTCGGCGCCGGACGAGCCTCTGACGACGCCGACGCGCACGCTCTCGAGGTCCGAGACAGACTGCACCCTGCCGCCGAGCTGGCCAACCGTCAGCGACGCGGTGATGGCGGCGGTGAAGCTGGCGACGATGATCATCGAGGTGAACATCCAGATCAGCGCGACGACGCGCCCGCCGACCGTCGCCGGCGCCTTGTCGCCGTAGCCGACCGTCGTCATCGTGACCGCCGCCCACCAGAAGCCCGAGCCGAGCCCGCTCGCCGCGTGGCTGTCGAACTGGTCGGCGTTGCGCCGCCGCTCGAACAGCCAGATGGCGGCGCCGGCTGCCAGCAGCACGGCCGAGAGGCCGGCGACGACGGTCAGGAACTGCCAGGTAAAGAAGTTGCGCGCGACGCGCAGCCAACCGCCGACGGCGTGGGCGTCGGTGGCGATGCCGAGGCCGGTGGAGTAGAATGGGAAGGTGAAGTCGACCTGCTCCTCGCGCTGGGCGGTGGTCGTCAGCGCCGCGACGGCGGCGTCGTACTCGCCCGAGGCCGTGCCCGCGACCATGCCGTCCAGCGTCGTCTCCTGCAGCCGGTAGCTGAGGTCGAGCTCGTCGGCGAGCTGCTTCCAGAGCTCGATCGCGATGCCGGTCCACTCGCCGTCCAGGCCGCGGAAGGCGAAGGGCGGCGCCACCTTGGTGGCGACGACCAGTTCGCGAGCCGCATCGGGCGCTGTCTCGGGCGCAGTGTCAGGCGGGGTGGCGGCAGGCTCGGCCGGGGCGATGATGGCGGGCTGCGTCGTGGTGGGTGTCTCGTCGGAGGTTCCCGAGGGCGCCTGCGCGGAGGCGCCGGCGGGCAGGCCGGCAGCCAGGAGCAGGAGCAGCGCGGCGCCCGGCCGGGCGCGGGATTTCGGTCGCATGAGGGTCCTTCTCTCCTGCCTGTCCAATGCCGGAGCCTAGGTTCGCGTGGCGGTATGGCAACCCTCGGAGCAATCCCGAGGGCCGCGATGAGGGTGCGATCGCGGCATGGCCGGCCGTTTGACGCTGCGGAATGCCGCGCCTATGCTCGACCGGGGTCAGGGGCGGAGGTTCTGCCGGTGTACCAAGTCCGCCTGTTCGCCGTGCGACACGCGCGCGGCTTCGAGCGCATCTACCAGGCCGTCGAGCGCGCGCTGGTGGCGCTGGACCCGCTGTTCCGCCGCGTCGGCTACGGCCGGGCCGAGCGGCCGGTCGCCGCCGTCGAGGCGCTGGTCAAGGGCGTGCTCTTCGACTGCCGGATGTGCGGCCAGTGCGTGCTCTCCTCGACCGGCATGTCCTGCCCGATGAACTGCCCGAAGGAGCTGCGCAACGGTCCCTGCGGCGGCGTCCGCCCGGGCGGGTTCTGCGAGGTCAAGCCGTGGATGCCCTGCGTCTGGGTGCTGGCCTGGGACGGCGCGGCGCGCATGGAGGGCGGCACGCGGATCGCCACCGTGCTGCCGCCGGTCGACCGCTCGCTCTGGGGCTCGTCCTCCTGGCTGCGGGTGGCGCGCGAGAAGGCCGAGGCGCTGCGCGCGGCGCGCGAGGCGCGGCGCACGACCATCGCCGAGGCGTTCGCGCAGGCCCGGGAGATCGAGCCGGCGGCCGCGCCGCTCTCGGCCGAGCCCGCCGCCGCGGTCGGACGCGAGGATCGGCGATGAGCGACTACGAGGACATCGTCCGCCCCTACGAGACGCCGCCGCCGGGCCATTCGTCCTCCAGCCGGCTGGAGCAGGTGCTGCGCGCCGGGCGGTTCGCGGTGACCTCCGAGCTGAACCCGCCCGACAGCGCCGACCCGGCCGACGTCTTCGAGGCGGCGCGGCCGCTCGGCGAGGTCTGCGACGCGATCAACGCGACGGATGCCAGCGGCGCCAACTGCCACATGTCGTCGATCGGCATCTCGGCGCTGCTGACGCGGGCCGGCTATGGCACGGTGTACCAGATCAGCTGCCGCGACCGGAATCGCATCGCCATCCAGGGCGACGTGCTGGGCGCCGCGGCGATGGGCGTGCGCAACGTGCTGTGCCTGACCGGCGACGGGGTCGGCGTCGGCGACCAGCCGGGCGCGAAGCCGGTCTTCGACTTCGACTCGCTGACGCTGCTCAGGACGATCAAGACCATGCGCGACGAGGGGAAGTTCCTCTCGGGCCGGCCGATCACGAGCCCGCCGCGCATGTTCCTGGGCGCGGCGGAGAATCCCTGCGTGCCGCCGCAGGACTGGCGCCCCGAGCGGCTGGCCAAGAAGGTCGAGGCCGGGGCCCAGTTCATCCAGACCAACTACATCTTCGAGGTGCCGGTCTTCGAGCGCTTCATGGCCCGCGTGCGCGATCTGGGGCTGGACAAGCGGGTCTTCATCCTGGCCGGCGTCGGGCCGCTGGCGTCCGCCAAGGCGGCGCGCTGGATGCGCTCGAACGTGCCGGGCATCCACATCCCGGACGCGGTCATCGACCGGCTGGAGGGGGCGAAGAAGCCGGCCGAGGAGGGCAAGAAGCTCTGCATCGAGCTGATCCAGCAGGTGCGCGAGATCAAGGGCGTCTCCGGCGTTCACGTCATGGCCTACCGGCGCGAGCACCAGGTCTCGGAGATCATCCTGGAATCCGGCGTGCTGGCCGGGCGCACGGGCGTCGGCGGCAGGCGCGGCCGCGGCCCGACGCGCGCCCGCGGCGGGCCGCCGGCGTAGCGCGGGACGGTGATGGGCGAAAAGTTCCTCGACCGGGCCTACGACCTGCGCGGACCGGCAGGCGACGGCCGGCTTCTACGACGACTGGGCGGCGACCTACGATGCCGAGATCGCCGGGAACGGCTACGCCACGCCTGCGCGCTGTGCCGCGGCGCTGGCGGCCTGCACAGCCGACCGGGCAGCGCCGGTGCTGGACATCGGCTGCGGCACCGGGCTGAGCGGGCTGGCGCTGCGCGCCGCGGGGTTCGTCACGCTCGACGGCACCGACCTCTCGGCCGAGATGCTCGCGCGGGCGTCGGCGCGCGGCATCTACCGCCGGGTGTTCCCGGGCGACGCGGCCGATCCGCTGCCGGTCGCGCCGGGCGCCTACGCCGCCGCCGCCGCGATCGGCGTCGTCAACCCCGGCCACGCACCGCCCGAGACCATCGACGCGGTGCTGGCCATCCTGCCGCCGGGCGGCTGCTTCGTCTTCTCGCTGAACGACCACGCGCTGGCCGAGCCGGCCTTTCCGGGCCACGTCGAGCGGCTGCTCGCCGAGGGCGCGGCCGAACTCGCCTTTCGCGAGCACGGCCCCCACCTGCCCGGCATCGGGCTGGCGGCGACCGTCTACGTGCTGCGCAAGCCGATCGCCACGGCAGAGACCTGACGGCAGGCGCGGATGCCCTGCGCTGCCGGGGCGCGCCGGAAGCGACGACGCAGCGGCGCGCAGGCGTTTCGCACGGGCGGTGCGCGCCGATTGCCAGGATTGGCGGACCGCGCCAGCCGGGCAGAGGTCCGGCTTGCAAACCGGCGCCGGTCCTCCGATGAAGGCTGCGAGAGGTTTCACCCGGCCCGCCGCGCCCTTGCGGCGCACCGGGCCGCGCGACCAGGCCCCACCCCCGCCCCCCGGCACCGCCACGCGCTTCGCGCGGGCGGGCGGGTGGCGGGCGGGCCGCCACGGCGAGATGCTCCGGGGACGATGATGACGCTGCTGCTCTATGCCGTGACGGTCCTGATCTGGGGCACCACCTGGTTCGCCATGATCTGGCAATTGGGCGAGGTGGCGCCGGCGGCCTCGCTGACCTACCGCTATTTCGGTGCCGGGCTGCTGCTGCTGGCGGGCGCGTGGCTGGCCGGCAAGCGCGTGCGGCTGACGGCGCGCGAGCACCTTTGGTGCGTCGCCCAGGGCGCGCTGATGTTCTCGTTCAACTACTGGCTGACCTATGCCGCTGCTGCCACGCTGACGACCGGAATCATCGCGCTGATGTTTTCGAGCACCTCTGCCGTGACGATGGCGATGAGCGCCGGGCTGGCCCGCGTGCTGCCCCGGCCGCGGGCGCTCCTTGGCGCCGTGCTGGGCATCGCCGGCGTCGGCCTTGTGTTCTGGCCAGAGATCGCCGACGTCGCGCTAGACGGGCCGGAGGTGCGGGCCGGGCTGCTGATCGCGCTGTCGGTTGTGATGTTCGCGGCCGGCAGCCTGGTCGGGGCGCGCAACCAGGCCGGCGGCATGCCGCGCTTTGCCACCGTCGGCTGGTCGATGATCTACGGCGCCCTGATCATGGCTGCGCTGACCGTAGCGCTGGGCGAGCGGTTCGGGTTCGTGCTCTCGGTGCCCTACGTGGCCTCGCTCCTCTACCTGATGGTGTTCGGCTCGGTCGCCGTCTTCGCGCTCTACTTCACCGTCGTCGAGCGCATCGGGGCCGAGAGGGCGTCCTACGCCACCGTGCTGTTCCCGCTGGTGGCGTTGGCCGTCTCGACGGTGGCCGAGGGCTATCACTGGCCGGCGCTGGCGCTGCTGGGCGTGCCGCTGGCGCTGGCCGGCAACGCGCTTGTGCTGATGCGACGCCCGGTGCCCGGGCCGGCCGGGGACCGCCCGGCCCGGCCCGTGGCCTGACGGCTCGTCCGAGGGCCGGCCGCAAGCCCCGGTGAGCGGCTGTCGTCAGGGGCCTTGGAATGGGGCCGCGCGCCATGCCGGTCGGGGCGGTCGACCGCCCGCCGGTTGCGCGCCCGCGTGGACCGCGACCCGCCTCTGAGGGATCCGGGGGAGCAGGAATACGGCAGCGCGGCTGCTCAACCGCCGGCTCACCATGCCCCTGTCGCCGCCGCCCAGGCCAGCCGAAGCCCCTCGAAGGGCCGTTCGGCCTCGCCGAGGTCGGCGAGGCCGGGCCGATCGGCGGCATCGTCCTCACCGGCCCGGAGGTCGCTCGCCACCCGTTCCGCCCACCGCAGCACCCGCCCGGCGCGCGCCAGCGGCAGAAGCGCCGGCGTGGCCCGCCGGTCGATTCCGCCGCGGGCGGCGCGCATCGCCGCGAGGTCGGCCAGCGCCGATGCGGCGAGCTGGCGTACCGTTTCGCGCCCGGCCGGCGTCAGTGCGCCACGCGCCAGCGCCGAACGGTCTGCCGCTGCCAGCCCTGGCAGCCCCGGGAGAAGGAAGCGGTCGGCTGCCGCCATCGCCGCCGCGTGGCGCAGCGCGAATGCCGTTCCCAGGATCGGCCCGGCGCGGCGGGCGAACGCCGATGCCGCCGCCTCGGCCTCGGCGTCTCCACGGGTCAGCAGCCCCGAGGCCAGCGCCGTCAGTGCGCCGAAGCGGCCGTCCGCCCAGTCGGCGAAGCGCGCCCCGGAGGCATCCTCGGCGATACCGCCCGCCAGCTCGGCGTCGCGGGCGTCGAACATCGCCCCGATCAGCGCCTCGGCCGGCCCGGCCGGCAGGTCGCGCGCGGCGAGCCTGGCGAACGGCCCCGCCACTTCGTGCGCCGGCGGCGGCGCACCGGCCCGCGCCGCCGCGGCGACGTCGCGCCACCACTGCAGGCGCATCCGCGCGATCAGCGGCTCGCTCGAGGCCATCGCCGCCCGGCTGAGCTCGACATCGAAGGCGTAGAGCACCATCAGCCGCGATCGCCCCGGCTCGGGCGCGAAGAGCGCGGTCGCGTGCAGGTGCGGGTCGTCGCGGGCCACGACCGAGGCACAGGCGCTGCTGCCGGTCACGCCGTCCCGGTGATCCGGCGAGCTCACCCGGGCGCTGCGCGGCGGGCGGCGGGCGGCGTTCCGGCGCGCGCGGCGCTGAGGTACGGAGCCGGACGTCCGGCGACGGCGCGCGGCGGGCCGGCGCGTGGGCACGGGACCGGCCGTCGTTGCCCGAGGGGCGCCGGGACGGCGCCGCTCGCGGCGGTCCTTCCCGCGCCGTCCCCGTGTCCGAGCCCGGCGGGCAGGGCGGGGCGATGCTGTGCCGGGGCGTGCGTCATCCCGCCGGAGTGCCTCACTCCGGCGGGGCATTGCAACCGCCGGTGGACCGGAAAGGGCACGCAGCGGCCGCGCCGCCCCGTGCCCCGTTCAGTCACCTCGTCCTCCGCGCGACAGGAGCGCGCTCAGGCCGCTTTCCTGTTGACGCCGTGCTCGGCGACCCTGGTCAGCTTCTCGTCGGTCGACTTCTCCTCCTTCAGCGTCGCCTCGAGCAGCGGGACCGCCTCGTTGTGACCGAGCCGCCGGGCCCAGGCGATCAGCGTGCCGTAGCGTGTCATCTCGTAGTGCTCGACGGCCTGCGCCGCCGCGATCATCGCCGCGTCCAGCGTGTCCCCGTCCGTGACCTCGTCCATCAGGTCCTCGGCCTCCTCGATGATGCCGAGAATGGCGTCGCACTTGGCTCCGCGGGCCGGCTTGCCGATCATCTCGAATACCTTCTCGAGGCGCTCGACATGGCCCTCGGTCTCGTCGCGGTGCTGGGCAAAGCCCTTCCGCAGCTCGTTCGAGGTCGCCTTGCGCTCCATCTTGGGCAGCGCCTTCAGGATCTGCCGCTCGGCGTACAGAATGTCCTTCAGCGTGTGCAGGAACAGGTCGTCCAGGGTCTTGACTGCCATCGTACTTCTCCGTCGTTACCGGGTAATCGGTCCGGGCTAAACCGGCGCGCGCCAAAGGCGTTCCGCGCCGCGAGGGATCGGCGGAAGAATTCCTTATCGTCGCGACGGCGGGCCCGGCCCGCCGGAGCCAGGCCCGCCTCAGCCGCCGTCGCGGATGCGCCGGGCGAGGCCGGTCAGGCGCGCAAGGCCGGCGTCGAGCAGCCGCTCGGGCAGCGCCGACGAGACGCGGATGTGGTCGTCCATGCCGAAGCAGTCGCCGGGCACGACGAGCACGTCCTCCTCGCGCCGCAGGCGGAGCGCGAAGTCGCGCGAGCCTGTCGGCAGGTCGAATCGCACGAAGGACATGGCGCTGGCCTGCGGCGGGACGACCGAGAAGACGCCGGGAACCGTCTCCATCGATGCCGTCAGCCGGTCGAAGCCGCGGTCGATCAGCCTCCGCGCCCGGCCGGTCAGCAGTGGCCGGACATCGGGCGACAGCGCGAGCTCGGCCAGCGCCATGTCCAGCATCCCCGCCGAGATGGTGGCGTATTCGTGCCGTCGCCAGAGCTCGGCGATGATCTCGCGCGGGGCGACGACCCAGCCGATGCGCAGGCCGGGCAGGCCGTAGGCCTTGGACATCGAGTTGACGGCGATGACGCGGTCGTGCCGGCCGCGGAAGCTGGGCGTCGCCGGCCGGTTGCCGCGCTCGGCGCCAGCATAGACCTCGTCGGCGACGATCCAGGCGCCGCTGCGCCGGGCGGCGGCGGTGACCGCGTCCATCTCGGCCTCGGTCAGGATGTGCCCCGTCGGGTTGTTCGGGTTGACGAGGGCGATCATTTTCGTGCCCGGCGCGGCTGCATCGGCCAGCCGGTCGGTGTCGAGCGACCAGCCTTCCGCCTCGACCAGGGGCACCTCGCGGAGCGTCGCGCCGAGCGCCTGGGCCTGGCCAGCGAGCTGGCCGTAGGTCGGTGACAGCGTCGCCACCCTGTCGCCGGCCGCCAGCATGGTGGCGGCGACCAGCGCGTTCGCCTCGGAGGCGCCGACCGTCACCAGCACCTCGTCGGGGTGCGTGTCGGGATAGAGCGCCGCGATGTGCTCGCGGAGCCGCGTGGTGCCGTTCACCTGCGGGTAGTCGAGGCGGAGGTCGCCCAGCTCGTCGGCCGACCGGCCGGCCGCCTCCATCAACTCGGCGAAGCTGAGAGGATGCACGCCGCTTTCGGCGAAATGGTAGGTGACGCCCGGCTCGTTCTCCGACATGAACTGCTCGAGCGCGAAAGGGTGGAACATGGTGTCTCCCGGCGGTTGCGGCGCGATCCTGATACCGCCCCGCGCGCCGGCGTCAAAGGGCGCCCCGGCCTGTCAGGGCGCCGCGACCGCGCCGGCCGCGTGGCGGCGTCGCGTCCGCGGCGCGCTGCGCGGTCCGGCCGCATGGCGGCGTCGCAAGGCGCGCGGCTGAACCGGCGGGTGCGAGGTCCGGGCGGTCGGGCGGGTTGACAGGCGCGCGAGGAGGGGTGCTGGGGAAGGCCCGACAGGGTCGGGCCGGGCCTGAGCCTTCTGCGAGTCGCGGCGGCCGTCAAGGGCAAGCCGCCTGTCGGCGTTGCTGCGCACCCTTGACCGCCCCCACGACTCGCGGGCGGGCGGGCGGCACGGTTGCGGGGTTGGATCCCGGCCCCGTTACCCCCGGCGGCCGAAGCGCTGTTCCATGGCGCGGCGCGCCTGCACGGCGGCGCCGGACTCGTCGACCTCGACGTCGTCCCAGCGCACGGTCTCGCCTGCCGAGACGGCGCGGTTCAGCCGCACGCCGTGCGCCAGCCCGATCGGCAGGGCGCCAGCGGCCAGCGAGGCCGAGGCCGGCACCAGCTTGCCCCAGACGCAGTAGCCGCCCTCGCCGTCCAGCACCTCGCCCTCGGCGAGGTCGCGCTTGGCCGTCGCCATGACGTCGGCGTTGAAGGCGCGCGACACGCCCGTCGCCTCGCCGCGCAGCGCCGCCGACAGGATCGAGACGTTCAGCTCGAGCCCGATCAGGTGGAAGGGACGGTACAGCGCCGCGTATTTCCCCGTTCGCTCGATGCCGACGCCATAGCGCGCCAGCGAGTTGACGGCATAGGCGTTCGGCGCCTCGAATACGATGTAGACGCCCCAGCGCAGGTCGCGGAACACCGGCCGCCCGTCGCGCTCCTCGCAGGCGATGGTCTCGACCATGCCCTTGCCTTCCAGCATCCCGCCCTCGTCGCGGGGGCGCAGCAGCCAGGCCAGGTCGTCGACCCCGCAGGGCGGGAATGACAGCCCGGCCGAGGGCGCCGCCAGGTCGCAGGCATTGGCGATGGCCGCCATCTCGATCGCCGACTTCGTGCCGTCGACGAAGCTGTTGAACATCTGCGGGTTCAGCCGCTCGGCGCGGGCCTGGTCGGGGTCGTAGCCCATGTTGCGCCAGACGGTGTCGGGCGTCGACTGGTGAAAGCCCGGCAGGAAGCGCGTGCCCTTGCCGGCGGCGATCACCGGAAAGCCGCATGACCGCGCCCAGTCGACCATTTCGGCCACAAGCGCCGGCTGGTCGCCATAGGCCATCGTGTAGACGACGCCCGCCTCGGCGGCCTCCTCGGCCAGCAGGGGGCCGGCCAGCGCGTCGGCCTCGACGGTGACCATGACGACGTGCCGCCCGGCGGCGATGGCGGCGCGGGCGTGGCAGGTGCCGGCCTCGGGGCTGCCGGTCGCCTCGATGACGACCTCGACATCCGGGTGGTGCGCGACGTCCAGCCCGTCACCGAAGATCGCGACGCGCCGGCGGTCGGCCTCGTCCCAGCCGGCCGCGCCCAGTTGCTCGCCGATCCGGTCGGTCGAGAGGTCGGCGATGGCGACGACCTCCAGCCCCGGCGTCGTCGGCACCTGGTTGAGGAACATGGTGCCGAACTTTCCGGCCCCGATCAGTCCGACGCGCACCGGCCGCCCCGCGGCCGCTCTCGTCTGCAGAAGTGAATGCAATCCCATGCCGGCACCCTAGCGGCGCGCTCCGGTTCGGGAAAGCCCCGGTCACCGGGCCGCGCCACTCCTCCTTCAAGGCCGCGCGACAAGGCAAGATGACAAGGGCGAACAAAGACGCAAAATGTTCCATCACGTTCGTTTATAATAGAGTTCGTCTCTCATTTGCCACTCCGTACAACCTGAAGCTTATAAATTGGGATAAATCAGCACGAAATTTCCAATCTCCTGCCGTCTTGACTCTCGAAATCTTGACAAAGGCCATCTCCAGCGGTGCCTATCGCGAAAAGAAGGCGGGCGCAGAGCTTGGTCGAAACTGTGTTTGTCATTGCGTCGTGCGCAAACGCGACGCGTAAAGGAGCCAGACATGCATATCCGGAAGACATCTCTCGCCTCCCTGTTGCTGTGCACCGCCGTCCTCGGTCTCGGTGCCTGCGCCGAGACCGGCGCGCGGGGCGGGACCGCGCATTCCGCGGTCGCGCCTGCCGCCGTCGCGGCAAGCCCCGCCCTCGGGGTCGCGGCTCCGGCCGCGACGACCGGCACCGGCACCGGCACCGGCACCGGCACCGGTTCTGGAATCGGCGTCGGCGTGGGCGCTGGCGTGGGCGCTGGAACCGGCGTCCGGGCCGGCGTGGGCGTCGGCGTGGGCGCCGGCACAGGCGGCATCGGCGGCGCGGGTGCCGGAGCAGGGGCCGGAGCCGGCACCGGTGGGGTCGGCGCAGGTGCCGGGGCCGACGTCGGCGGCGTGGGCGGGGTTGGCGCCGGTGTCGGTGCGGACGCGGGCGGGGTCGGCGCCGGTGTCGGTGGCGGCGTGGGCTGCGGCGGGCTTGGCGGTGCCGGAGCCGGCGCCGGCGGCGAATGCAAGGCCTAGGCCCCCGCTCGCCGGAGAGAGGGCCGCCCGGCCCTCTCTTTCCGCCCGTCCTCCGCCGGCATGTGGTTGCGCGGCGCGAGGCGATGCTCCAGCGTGGCGCAATCCGTGCACGATGGAGGCCGCGATGCTGAAGTTCTACTACAACAAGGCGCCGAACCCGATGAAGGTGGCGCTGTTCCTCGAGGAGACGGGGCTGCCCTATGACGCGATCCCCGTCGACACGATGAAGGGGGAGCAGCACAGCGAGGCGTTCCGCAAGATCAACCCGAACGCCAAGGTCCCGGCCATCGAGTACGACGGCCACCGCGTCTTCGATTCGAACGCCATCCTGCTCTACCTTGCCGACAAGATCGGCGTGCTGCACGGCCGGCCCGAGGACCGAGGCGAGCTGTTGAGCTGGCTCATGTGGATTTCCTCGGGCCTCGGCCCGTTCTCGGGCCAGGCGGTGCACTTCCAGCACATGGCGCCCGAGAAGCCGCCCTACGCCGTCAACCGCTACGTGCGCGAGGTCGAGCGCCACTACAAGGTGCTGGACGATCACCTGTCGGGCCGCGAGTGGATCGTCGGCCACGGCTACTCGATCGCAGACATCGCCGCCTGGGGCTGGATCGACCGCTACGTGCGCGTTCTGGGCGAGAACGCGCTGGACGCCTACCCGAACCTCAAGGCGTGGTACGAGCGCGTAAACGCGCGCCCCGCCGTCGAGCGCGCCCGCAGGATCGGCCAGGACCATACGTGGAAGACCGACCTCGACGAAGAGGCCAAGCGCGCGATGTTCCCGTCGAACTACACTGGCTGAGAACGCCGCTCGCTGCTCGCCAACACAAGCCCGTCATCTTCCGGCCTGGCCGGAAGGCTCCTCGCCGGTCCCTAAGGTGCGAGGGCCGGGACGTGTGGTGAGGTGAGGTGCCGACGTCGCGCGCCGGGTCGAGGGCGCCGATCCCGGCAAGGAAGAATGGGCCCCGCGGGGCCCCTTCTTCAATTTCGGGCGATCACTCCGCCGCCATCGGCATCGACTCGTGGCCCGGCAGGTCAAAGCGGTCGAGCATCATCACCTTGTCCCAGGCGCTCACGAAGTCGCGCACGAACTTGGCCTCGGCGTCGGCGGCGGCGTAGACCTCGGCGATCGCCCTCAGCTGCGAGTTCGAGCCCCAGACCAGGTCGACGCGCCGAGCCGTCCACGTCTTCTGGCCCGTCTTCCGGTCGCGGCCGACGAACTCGGCCTCGTCGGGCGAGGTCGCCTCCCACTTCGTGCCGAGGTCCAGCAGGTTGACGAAGAAGTCGTTCGTCAGCTGTTCGGGGCGCTTCGTGAAGACGCCGTCCTGCGACCCCTTGTAGTTGGCGTTCAGCACGCGCATGCCGCCCAGCAGCACCGCCATCTCGGGGGCGCCCAGCGTCAGGAGCTGCGCGCGGTCCAGCATCCGCTCCTCGGGGCTGATGCCGTTGTCGGCCTGCAGGTAGTTGCGGAAGGCGTCGGCCGTCGGCTCGAGCACGCCGAACGAGTCGACGTCGGTCTGCTCGGCCGAGGCGTCGGTCCGGCCCGGCGTGAACGGCACCGTCACGTCATGGCCTGCCGCCTTGGCCGCCTTCTCGACGCCGACGCAGCCCGCCAGCACGATCAGGTCGGCCAGCGAGACCTGCTTGCCGCCCGACTGCGCGTCGTTGAACGCCGAGCCGGATGCCCTCCAGCTTGTCCAGCGCCGCGGCCAGCTTCTCGGGCTCGTTGACCTCCCAGTCCTTCTGCGGGCTCAGGCGAATGCGCGCGCCGTTCGCGCCGCCCCGCATGTCCGAGCCGCGATAGGTCACCGCCGCCGCCCAGGCCGTCTTAACCATGTCCGGGATCGACAGGCCCGACCCGGCGATCTTCTCCTTCAGCCCGGCGATGTCCTGGTCGTTGACCAGCGGGTGGTCGACCGCCGGCACCGGGTCCTGCCAGATCAACTCCTCCTCGGGCACCCAGGGGCCCAGGTAGCGGGGGCGCGGGCCCATGTCGCGGTGCGTCAGCTTGAACCAGGCCCGGGCAAAGGCGTCGGCGAACTTCTCCGGGTTGGCGTGATAGTCCCGCGAGATCTTCTCGTAGACCGGGTCCATCCGCATCGCCATGTCGGCCGTGGTCATCATGATCGGGGCCTTGCCCTTGACCGTCAGCCGTCGGCGCAAAGTCATTGTCGGCCAGGTTTTTCGGCGTCCACTGCTGGGCGCCGGCGGGGCTCTTGGTCAGCTCCCACTCGTAGCCGAACAGGACGTCGAAATACTTCATGTCCCACTCGGTCGGCGTCGGCGTCCAGGCGCCCTCGATGCCGCTGGTGATCGCGTCGACGCCGAAGCCGCTGCCATGCGTCGACTTCCAGCCGAGACCCTGCTCTACGATGCTGGCGCCCTCGGGCTCGGCCCCCACCTGCGCCGGCGTCGCCCGCGCCGTGCGCCTTGCCAAAGGTGTGCCCGCCGGCGGTCAGCGCCACCGTCTCCTCGTCGTTCATCGCCATGCGCGCGAAGGTCTCGCGAATGTCCCTGGCCGAGGCCAGCGGGTCCGGATTGCCGTCGGGCCCCTCGGGGTTCACGTAGATCAGGCCCATCTGCACGGCGGCCAGCGGATCCTCGAGCTGGCGCTCGCCCGAATAGCGGCTGTTCTCCTTGTCGCTCGTGGCGAGCCACTCGCCCTCCGAGCCCCAGTAGATGTCGCCCTCGGGCTCGAACACGTCGCGCCGCCCGCCGGCGAATCCGAAGGTCTTGAAGCCCATCGATTCGAGAGCGCAGTTGCCGGCGAAGACAAGCAGGTCGGCCCACGAGATCTTGTTGCCGTACTTCTGCTTGACCGGCCACAGCAGCATCCGCGCCTTGTCCAGGTTGGCGTTGTCGGGCCAGCTGTTCAGCGGCGCGAAGCGCTGCGTGCCGGCGCCCGCGCCGCCGCGGCCGTCGCCCATGCGGTAGGTGCCGGCGCTGTGCCATGCCATGCGGATGAAGAGCGGCCCGTAATGGCCGTAATCCGCCGGCCACCAGTCCTGCGATGTCTTCATCAGCGTGAAGACATCCTCGCGCAGCGCCTCGAGGTCGAGCGTGGCGAACGCCGCCGCGTAATCGAAGTGCTCATCCATCGGGATGGATTTGGGGTGGTGCTGGTGCAGCAGCCCGATCTCGAGCTGGTTCGGCCACCAGTCCCGGTTAACCCTGCGGGCCCTGCCGGCCACCGGACATTTCGCGTCGCCGTCCATACCTGTTCTCCCTGCCTTGCTGTCATTCGAATCGCGGATGGGGCGGGCGCCCCGTTCGCGGGCATGCCAAAACTGGCCGCTCCTTTCCATAATGTAAAGTTGCATTCTCAGATCGGCGCGATAACCTGCGCTTATGAGCCTCACCCTCCGCCAGCTGGGCTATCTGGTCGCCTTCGCCGAGACGCACCATTTCGGCCGCGCGGCAGGCAGGGCGGGCGTCAGCCAGCCTGCGCTCTCGACGCAGCTTCGCGAGCTCGAGGCACAGCTCGGCGGGCTGCTGATTGCGCGCGACGCGCCGGGCCTGCCGCTGACGCCGCTGGGGCGCGAGGTGCTCGAGCACGCCCGCGCCGTGCTGGCCGGGGTGCGCGCGCTGAAGGAGACTGCGCGCCGCGCCGCCGAGGGCGAGGTCTCCGTTCGGCTCGGCGTCATCCCGACGGTCGCGCCCTATCTCGTTCCGCCGCTCCTGTCGGTGGCCGGCGCGGTGGGCGCGCGCCTCTCGATCCGCGAGGCGGTCACGGCCACCCTGGTGGCCGATCTCGGCGCCGGCACGCTGGACGCGGCGGTGATCGCGCTGCCGGCGCCGTCCGGCTTTGCGGCGCTGCCGATCGCCGAGGACCCCCTGCTGCTGGCGATGCCGCCGGCGGGCCTGGCCGGGATGCAGCCGCCGGAGCGGGCCGAGGACATCGATGTCGCGCGCCTGCTGCTGCTGGACGAGGAGCATTGCCTGTCCGAGCAGACGCTGCAGGCCTGCCGCCTGCGCCGCGACCCTGCGGGCCTGCGGCTGGGCGCGGCTAGCCTCGGCACGCTGGCGCGGCTGGTCGCGTCCGGGCAGGGCATCATGCTGATGCCCGAAATGGCGGCGGCCGTCGAAGGCCGGGACCTGCGCCTCGCGCGGTTTCGCGCGCCGGCGCCGGCGCGGCGGATCGAACTGACGGCCATGGCGGCGCGCGCGACCAGGGCTCGGTTACGCGGCTTGCCGGCCGATGGTCGAGGCCGCCCGCGCCATCCCGCGCCCCGACCGGGCGAGGCGATCGGTGCCGACCATGCCCGCGGCCTGCCGGCCGCCCGCGCCGGCGCCCTGTGCCCGGGGCGCCGCCCGTGGCGTCGGGGACGTGATCCGGCGCCCCCGGAGTCGCGATTCAGCGCGGGGGCGCGGCAAGCGCGCAAGCTCGAAGGGCCGTACGCAACGCTGGTGGCCCCGACGGCCAGCCGATGACGAAGTAAGCGGCCGACAGGTCCGGCCCACGCCCAGCCGGGGCGGGCGCGCCGCGCCCGTCGCCGGCCACCGTTTTCCGGGCCGGGCCCGGCGCTTCGCGGCACCCGGACCTGCCGCCGCGATCTCACCGAACACTTCGGGGTATTGCCCCTTATTGTGCCTGACTCCCGCACCGACAGGGGAGCCATCCCCCGCCGGAGGGACGATTCTCTTTCAAGACTCGTCTCGGCAGGGCGGAGTCCCGATTAGGGGGAGTCGGCGCGAGCAATGCGCCCGAACGGATTCAGTGGGCGCGCTGCCACGGTCGCTCGGAACTCTTCGGACCGGAACGAAGCCCGATCGAAGCCTCGCCGCGCTGCTACGCCGGGCGTCGGCCGCGAAGATGGTGCGGGCAGTGCTCGCCGCTGTCGAGCACGACGACCATCGCCCGCCAGGTGCTGATCTGTTCGTCGGTCCCGCCGGGCCCGAGGATGGCGTCGAACTCCGCCCGCTCGGGCCCCTCCAGCCGGGCCAGCTCCCGGCGCGCCTGCTCGCGGTACCAGGGGTTGCGGTTGACCAGGCGTACATCGACAAAGCCCGCCGATTTCAATGCCTTGGCGTAGGCTTCCGGCGACGCCATGCCAAAGTCGAGATCCTCCTCGGCAAGATACGTCGCCATCTCGGGCGAGGGCTCGCCATCATGCCCGATCAGCCAGTCCGAGGCAGCGAACCAGCCGCCGGGCTTCAGCACGCGGAAGGCGTCGCGCGCCAGCGCGTCCTTGTCGGCGATGTGGACGATGGAATCCTTCGAGAATACCACGTCGGCCGCCCCGTCCGGCAACGGCATCGGCCCCGGCGCAACCTGCCTGATCTCGACCCGGTCGGCCACGCCCGCAGCCTCGGCGCGCCGCCGCGCCGCGGCGCAGACAGGCGCCTCGACGTCCAGCCCGATCACCCGCCCGGCCCCGAAATCGCGCGCCAGCCCGACCGTGATGCCACCCGAGCCGCAGCCAATGTCCACGACTGTTTTTCCTTTCAGGTCAATGTCGTGAAGAACACGGCCAACCTCCTCGGCGCCGCCGGGCGAGAGATATCCCTCGCCCCACAGCCGCTCGAGAAAGGCGATGACCCTGTCGTCGTAGAGATCGCCTTCATGCCCCATGTGGTCCCCCTTTCGGCCCCTCGCCCCATTCCGTCAGCGCCCGCGCGACGCGCTCGCCCGGCCCCGGCAGCATTCGCGCCACCGCGCCGGCGGTCACGCGCAGCGGCTCGGCCGTGCCGGCCCAGCCCTGCGACAGGTGCGCGCGCAGCCACAGCCCGTCGGTCAGCGCCTCGAGCGCCGTCCCCACCTCGCGCCCCTGGGTCATGTCGCCACCCGCCAGCCGGGCGCAGATCGCCGTCACCACGTCGACGCGTTCGCTGTCGAATTCCTCTGAAATCTCTGCATAAATCGGCCTGGCCGTCGCCTCGCCCCAGTAGGCGTACCAGACCGCCAGCGCCTCGCGGTTGAAGACGACGGGGCTGAAATCCGCCCGGATCGCTGCCGCCAACCGCGCCTCCGGGTCTTCGCCCGCCTCGTCCAGCGCCGCCTGCCAGTTGCGCCGGTAGACCTCGTAATGGTGCCGGAAGGCGGCTGCCAGCAGCCGGCTCTTGCTCTCGAAATAGAAGACCGCGACGCCCTGGCTGAGGCCCGCCTCGCGGCTGACGCTGGCCAGCGTCGTCTCGTTCAGCCCGTTTCGCGCCACCGAGCGCAGCGTCGCCTCGACCATCTGCAGGCTGCGCCGCGCGGCGTTCTCGACGCGCTGTTTCCTCGGCTTTTCAGGCATTTGCCTCCCACCCGGCCCGTGGTTCCGGGCCTCTGGCCAAGGCTATACCGAAAGGCCGTTGCCGTGCAAAATTTATTTGAGCGCTCAAACTTATTGAAGCCGGCGTCCCCTCCGGGTTATCGTTGGCCTCAAACCGGGAGCGCAGAGATGCCAGAATCGCACGACGTCATCATCGCCGGCGGCGGCCACAACGGACTGACGACGGGCGCCTATCTCGCCCGCGCCGGCCTGAAGGTGCTGGTTCTGGAGCGCAGCGACATCGTCGGCGGCGCCGCCGTCAGCCGCGAGCTGAACCCGGGCTGGACCTACTCGAACTGCTCCTATGTCTGCTCGCTGCTGCGGCCCGAGGTCGTCCGCGACCTCGACCTGCCGCGCCACGGGTTGCAGGTCATCCCCTACACCGGCGGCGCCAGCTTCACCCGCGACGGCGAGTACTTCGCCTATGCCAGCGACCACCACATGCTGGAGCGCGAGATCGCCCGCCTCAGCCCGCGCGACGTCGATGGCTACGAGCGCTACATGCGCGCCGTCATGCGCCAGTGCCGCTTCGTCCGCCCGCTGTTGCTGCGCACGCCGCCCGATCCGGTCGCCGCCCGCCCGCGCGACGTGTCGGAATTGCTGTTTCTTCTGAAGCGCTTCAACAATCTCGGCGAGCGCGAGATGAGCGAGGCGATCCGCTTCTGGACCGCGTCGATCGCCGACTATCTCGACGGCTTCATCGAGCACCCGCTGATCAAGGCGCACCTGGCCGGCAGCGGCATCATCGGCACCGGGCTCGGCGTCTACTCGCCGGGCACGGCCTATGTCCTGCTGCACCACTACATGGGCGACATCGACGGCGCGACCGGCTCATGGGGCTTCGCCCGCGGCGGCATGGGGTCGATCACCAGGGCGCTTGCCGGTGCGTTGCAGGAGGCGGGGGGCGAGATCCGGACGGATGCCGAGATCGAGCGCTTCCTGGTGCGCGATGGCAAGGTCGAGGGCGTGGTGCTGGCCTCGGGCGAGGAGGTCCGCGCCCGCACGGTCGCCTCGAACATGGACGTCAAGCGCACCTTCCTCGACTGCATGGACCCGGGCGACCTGCCCGACGAGTTCCTGTCGGGCGTGCGCCGGTTCCGCATCCGCGGCTCGTCGGCCAAGCTCAACCTGTCGCTGGACTCGCTGCCGGACTTCCCCGCCGCGCCCGAGGGCGCGGGCTTCCTGGTGGGCGACCTGCACGCCTCGGAAAGCCTGCTGGAGCTCGAGCGCGCCTATGACGACTGGAAGGAGGGCCGTTGGTCCTCCGAGCCCTATTTCGACATGCTGATCCCCAGCCTGATCGACCCGACGATGGCGCCGCCGGGCCAGCACATGGTGACGCTGTTCATCCAGTACGCGCCCTATGCGCTTGAAAAGGATGGCATCGCCTCGGGCGATAACTGGGACGACGCGGCCCGCGACGCGCTGCGCGATGCGGTCTTCGACAAGATCGAGGGCGTCTCGCCCGGCTTCCGCGAGCGCGTCGTCCATGCCGAGGTCCGCAGCCCACGTGACCTCGAGCGCGAGGTCGGGCTGACCGAGGGCAACATCTTCCAGGGCGAGCTGACCTTCGACCAGCTTCTGTTCAACCGCCCGGTGCCCGGCTGGGCGCAATACCGCTCGCCGGTCGAAGGGCTCTATCTGGTCGGCTCGTCTGCGCATCCGGGCGGCGGCGTCATGGCCGCGCCCGGCGCCAACGCGGCGCGCGAGATCCTGCGCGACCTGAAGGCGGGCCGGCGCGCCCGGTCCTCCGGCGAACGCGCCTTCCGGGCGGCCTGAGGAGTATCGCATGGCATTCGACCGCAAACCCGACAGCGCCATCGTCATCGGCGCCGGCATCAACGGCCTGACCGCGGCCGCCGCGCTGGCCCGCAAGGGCGTCGCCGTCACCGTGCTGGAGCGCGCCGACGCGCCCGGCGGCATGGCCGCCGGCGCCGGTGGCCCGGTCGAGCTGGCGCAGTTCGTGCGCGGCCCGCACGCCGCTGCGCTGGCCGAGCTTGGGCTGTCGCGCGACGCGCTGCGGCTCGGCCCGGCGCTGCCGACCGTCTCGCTGGCCCCGGACGGGCGGCACGTCGTCCTCGGACCCGAGGGCCTGCGCTTTGCCGATGGCAGCGCGCACCCGGACGCGGCGGCATATGCCGCGCTGTCCGACCGGCTGGCGCGCTTCGCGGCCGTGCTGGCGCCGCTGCTCGTCACCGCGCCGCCGCGTCTCGGCGGCTGGGCGTCGCGCGCCGGTGTGGCGCAGTTGTCGCGCCTCGGCCGCATGGGGATCGACCTGCGCCGCCTCGGCAAGCCGGAGATGCGCGAGTTCCTGCGCGTCGCACTGTCGAACGCCGCGGACCTGCTGGCCGACGCGCTGCCGGACGGCCCGGCCGCCGGGGCGGTGGCGCTCGAACTCGGTGCTGGGCTGCCGCATGGGGCCGCGCTCGCCGGGCACCGTCGTGACGCTGCTCTACCGCCTGATGCAGGGCGGCATCCATCGCCCCGAGGGCGGCATGGCCGGCCTGGCCCAGCGCCTCGCGCGCGCGGCCGAGGGGCAGGGCGTCGAGATCCGCTACGGCGCGGCCGTCGAGGCCGTCGAGGTCGAGGGCGACCGTGTCTGTGGCGTGCGGCTGGCCGATGGCGGCCGGGTGTCTGCGGCGTCCATTCTGTCCAGCCTCGGCGCGCTGCCGACGCTGCGCCTCGCCGGCCCCGCGCACTTCGACGCCGAGGCCTGCCGGCGCATCCGGCAGATTCGCAGCGAGGGCGTGACAGCGCATGTTTCGGTCGATCTCGGCGGGATGCCGGAGGGGCTCGACGCCTCGCTGCAAGGCGCGCGGCTGATGCTGGCGCCCTCGGTCGCCGCGGTCGAGCGAGCGTTCGACCCGGTGAAGTACGGCGAGCCGTCCCGAACGCCGGTCGTCGAGGCGTCGCTGGCGCCGGCTGGGCAGGGCGCGCGGCTCTCGGCCACCGTCCAGTGGGTGCCGCGGGAGTGCGACCGCGCCGCGCTCGGCCGGTCCGTCATCGAGGCGCTGGCCGCCGCGCTGCCGGGGCTGAAGGCCGAGGGCGAGCCCACCGTCCTGCTGCCAGTCGACATCGAGCGCATCACCGGCGCGCCGGGCGGGCACTGGCATCATGGCGAGATCGCGCTGGACCAGTTGCTGACCCTGCGGCCGGCCAACGGGCAGGCGCAGTACGCGACCGCGCTTCCAGGGCTTTTCCTCTGCGGCGCCGGTGCGCATCCTGGGGGCGACGTGACCGGGCTGCCGGGCCGCAACGCCGCGTTGGCCGCGCTGACGGGAGTTGACGCATGAACCGCCAGACCCGCTTCGACGCCGCGACCGGACGCCGGCACCCACCGCCGCGAGCCGTCGCCCCGGGGCCTGCTGCCGACACCCTTTGGCCCGCGGCTGCGCGCGCTGTCGCGCACGGAGGACTGGCAGGACTGGGCCGGCTGGCTGGCGCCGCGCTCGCTGGACGATGCGGCGCAGGAGTACTTCGCCATCCGCAACACCGCGGCGCTGATCGACATTTCGCCGATGCGCAAGTACCGCATCACCGGCCCGGACGCCGCCCGCGTCGCCGACCGGCTGATCACGCGCAAGGTCGCGAACCTGGCAGTCGGCCGCGTCGCCTATTGCCTGTGGTGCGACGAGGACGGCTTCGTCATCGACGACGGCACGCTGTTCCGGCTGGCCGACGACAGCTTCCGCCTGTGCTGCCAGGAGCGGATGCTCGGCTGGCTGACCGATATCGCCTGGGGCTTCGATGCCGAGGTCGCAGGACGAGACCGAGGTGGTGGCGGCTGTTGCCTTGCAGGGACCGACATCGTTCGCCGTGCTCGACGCGGCCGGACTGGACGTCGCCGCGCTGAAGCCGTTCGACATGGCCGAGGTCGAGCCTGGACTGATGGTCTCGCGCACCGGCTTCACTGGCGACCTCGGCTACGAGTTGTGGGTATCCGCCGAGGACGCGCTGCCGCTCTGGGACCGGCTGGTCGAGGCCGGGCGCCTGTACGGCCTGCGCCCCGCCGGCATGGAGGCGCTGGACGTCGCGCGCATCGAGGCGGGCTTTCCGCAGACGCTGGCCGAGTTCCAGTCGATCCACCACGCGCTGCGCCCGACGCGCGGCCGCACGCCCTACGAGCTGGGCATGGGCCGGCTGGTCCACCTGGACAAGCCGCACTTCAACGGCCGCCGGGCGCTCGTCCGCCTGTCGCAGCAAGAGCCACGCCGCAAGCTGGTGATGCTGGACGTCGAGGGCTCGCGCGCCGCCTGCGGGGCGTTTGTCTATCGTCGCCAGCTCGGCCGCTGGCGCGAGGTCGGGCACGTCACCAGCGCCTGCTGGGCGCCGACCGCCAAGCGCAACATCGCCTTTGCCGAGATCGATGCCGCGGCCGCCGACGCGCGCCTGGCCGCCGATATCTACCTCGACAAGGAGGGCAAGTGGGAGCGCCGCATGGCCCGCGCCGTGCCCACCAAGCGCAACGTGTTTCGCCCGGCGCGCGCACGCGCCAACCCGCCGGGCCGGTTTTGAGGACGAAATGCCAGAGGATACGAGCATGAACCGGGAACTGCCGAACAAGCCGAAGCGGCCCAGCTCGGCGACGGTCGAGCGCTGGGATCGCGATCACCTGCTGCATCCATGGGAGGCGGTCGGCCCGGAGGAGGCCGAGGGGCGCATGATCGCCGCCGAGGGCGATGGCATCTATCTGATCGACAGCCAGGGCCGGCGCTTCATCGACGGGCCGGGCGGCATGTGGAACGTGCAGGTCGGCTATGGCCGCAAGGAGCTGGGCGAGGCCATGGCAGCCCAGGCGTCGCGGCTGGCCTACCACTCGCCCTGGAGCTTCGCATCCGAGCCATCCGCGCAGCTGGCCCGCAAGCTGGCCGAGATCGCGCCGGGCGACCTGAACACCGTGTTCTTCGCCACCGGCGGCTCGTCGGCCGTCGACAGCGCGCTGAGGTTCGCGCAGTTCCGCAACAATCTGCGGGGGCTGCCGGACAAGAAGATCTTCATATCGCGCGAGAAGAGCTATCACGGCTCGACCTACCTGACGGGCAGCGTCTCCGGCAAGGAACGCGACGGCAGCGTGCTGGACGTCGAGAAGCGGCTGGTCCGCATCCTGCCCAACATCAACCCCTACATCCGACCCGAGGGCATGAGCGTCGAGGACTGGTGCGACGCCAAGGTCGCCGACCTCGAGCGCCTGATCGCCGAGACGGGCGCCGACCGCATCGCCGCCTATCTCTCCGAGCCGATCATGGCCTCGGGCGGCGTCATCGTGCCGCCGCCCGGCTATCTGCCGCGCGTCCGCGAGATCTGCCGGCAGAACGACGTCCTGTTCATCTCGGACGAGGTGGTGACGGGCTTCGGTCGCCTCGGCCACTGGTTCGCCAGCGAGGACGTGTTCGACATCGTCCCCGACATCATCACCTGCGCCAAGGGGCTGACCTCAGGCTACCTGCCGCTCGGCGCGACGATCATCTCGGACCGGCTGTTCGACGAGATCACCGGCGACGATCGCGAGGCGGTCGCCTTCAAGAACGGCTACACCTATTCCGGCCACCCGGTCTGCTGCGCGACCGCGCTGAAGAACATCGAGATCATCGAGACCGAGGGGCTGCTCGAGCACGTCCGCGAGATCGCGCCGCACTTCCAGGCGCGGCTGCGCGAGCTGGACCGCCACAAGATCCTCGGCGACTGCCGCGGCATGGGGCTGGTCGGCTGTGTCGAGGGCCGCCCGGCGCCCGGCATGTCCGAGCGCGAACGGCTGAAGATCGACGCCGAGTTCGGCGAGCGGGTCGACGCCAAGTGCGAGGAGATGGGATTGATCGTCCGCCCGCTCATCAACATGTGCGTGTTCTCGCCGCCGCTCATCATAACGCGCCCGCAGATCGACCGCATGTTCGACATCCTCGACAAGGCCATCGGCCAGGTCGAAGCCGAGATGATGTAGCGCCCATGCAGCCCGGCACCGCGCCGGTCCGGCGCGCCGCCGGGCCGGTCACGCTCTCGCTCCTGCTGCTGCTCGGCGGCCTCTGGGGGCTGCACGTCGGGCTCGCCAAGGCGATCGGCGCCGACGGTCCGCGTCAGGCGCTGGCGCTGCTGGTGCTGTATGTCGCGTGCTCGGCGACCGGGCTGGTGGCGATGGCGCTGTTGCGCGGCAAGGCGTTCCGCCCGACCGCATCGATGCTGCGCTACTTCGCGATCTCCTCGGCGATGGGCTATCTGGGGCCGATCTTCGGCGAGCTGTTGGTCGCGCCCCGCATCGACGCCAGCGTCTTCGCGCTGGTGGCGGGTGCGACGCCGCTGGCGACGGTCGGCATCGCGATGGCGGCCGGGCGGGACCGACTGACACCGCTGCTCGCGGCGGCGCTGGCGGCCGGCAGCGCCTCGGCGTTGGTCCTGCTGGGACCCGCCGCATGGCAGGGTGAGGGAGGGCCGGGCAGCGGCGGGCCTGCGCTCTGGGTGGCGCTGGCCTTCGTGGTGCCGCTGCTCTACGGCAGCGGCGACGTCTACATCGAGGCCCGCTGGCCGCGCGAACTGGACCTGACGCAGGTCGCGGCGGGCGAGGGCGTGGTTGCGTCCTGCTGGACCGTGCTGTTGGCGGCCACCTTCGGCGTCGGACCGGCCGACATCGCGACCGAGGCCGCGCGTGCCGGCTGGCCGGCGACCGGGCTGGTGGCGACGGCGCTGGCCGCAACATGGCTCTATTTCGCGGTGCTCGACCGGGCCGGGGCGGTGTTCGTCTCGTTCGCGAGCTACGTGACGATCGCCACGGGCGTGCTGGCCGGCGTCATCGTCTTCGGCGAGCGACCCGGCCCCTCGCTGCTTGTCGCTGGCGCGCTGACCGGGCTCGCGCTCTGGCTGTTGAACCGCGACAGGCGGCGGGCGGCGGCGGCAGACCTTGAGATTTCCCCGTGAAACCGACCCTGAACTGTGGATCAACGGTCGTGTCTTCTCAGCCGGTTGTCCAGTGCTGGCCCGCAGGGTGCGCGCTCTGCTGCACCCACCGTCGCAACGATGCCGCGGTGCCTACCCGGCGTCGCGCGGGTGGCGGGGCAGGTCGTCGGCGATGTGAAACCACGGGATCCGGCTCTCCTCCCAGATATGTTCGCGCGGCTGGATGGCGGCCGGGTCATCCAGGCATGGCACGTTGATCGACATGCCGCCGGCGTCCCTGAACGCGAGCTGCGATCCGCATTTCGAGCAGAAGTGCCGTTCGGCGCCGGGGCTCGACTGGTAGATCGCCGGCGGCGAGGCGTAGACCACCCGGTCGGCCGGGAACCCGGCATATACCTGCACCGGCCCGCCCGACGAACGCTGGCACATCCGGCAGTGGCAGTAGCCGGTGAACGCCGGCTCGCCGCGCGCCTCGAACCGCATCGCGCCACACAGGCAGCCGCCGGTATGAACCTGGGCCATTCTCGTCTCCCCCGTTCGGTTGGCGACAGTCTGCGCCTGCGGCAGCGCCCCGTCAGCGACCATTCCGGGGCGGCATCCAGAAATTTGTATGAGCGCTCAAACTTTTTCCTTGAGGCTGCGCGCCCGCATGCCTAGCCTCCGGCCCCAGGGACGCTGAGCGGGCGGCACCCGCAGGATCGCTGTGGTCAAGCCCGCCGCCAACAGGGAGACCATAATGAAGACCCCCCTCACGCTTTCGACCTGCGCCGCGGTGCTGCTGGCATCGCAGGCGGCACTGCCGGCGCGGGCTGCCGACCCTGGCCTCGTCGTCTTCGACTGGGCCGGCTACGAGGACCCGGAATTCTACAAGAGCTACATCGACAAATACGGTGAGGCCCCGACATTCGCCTTTTTCGGCGACGAGGAGGAGGCATTCCAGAAGCTGCGTGCCGGCTTCAAGGCCGACCTCGCGCACCCCTGCTCGCAATCCGTCGTCAAGTGGGAGGAGGCCGGGCTGATCGAGCCGATCGACGTCTCGAAAATCCCCGAGTGGAAGAACGTGATGCAGGGCTTCAAGGACATGCCCGGCTTCTCGAAGGATGGGCAGGTCTACGTCGTGCCGCTCGATTGGGGCGCGACGGCACTGACCTACCGCACCGACGAGGTGCCGCCCGAGGACGCCAACACGCTGCAATCCTTCACCGACCCGAAATACGAGGGCCGCACCTCGCTGCCCGACAATGTCGACGACGCCTACGCGCTCGCCTTCCTGGCGACCGGCGTCAAGGACTGGACGAAGGCGACGGACGAGGACCTCCAGAAGGCCTCCGAGTGGCTGCGCAAGGCGCACAAGAACGTGCGATCGTATTGGCAGGACAGCTCGCAGCTGGCGCAGCTGATGGGGTCGGGCGAGGTGCTGCTGGCCTGGGCGTGGAACGAGACGGCGACAACGATGAAGGCCGAGGACCAGCCGGTCGAGATGAACCGCGACACCAAGGAGGGCTCGTCCACCTGGGTCTGCGGCTACGTCAACCTGGTCGGTGGCGAGGGCGACGAGCAGAAGATGTACGACTTCCTCAACGCCTGGCTCGAGCCACGCACGGCCGACTACATCGTCAACGCCTGGGGCTACGGCCACTCGAACGCCGCAGGGATGGCCAAGATCGACCCGGCGGTGCTGAAGAGCACGGGCTTCGACAATCTTGACAAGTACAAGGAAACGACGCTCTGGCAGGCGCCGATGGGGGCCGATCTGCGCGAGCAGGCGATCGCCGAGTTCGAGAAGATCAAGGCGGGCTTCTGAGCGGCTGACCTCCGTCGGCGCGGGATGCCGCGCCGACGCTGCGATCCCCGTTCTTGCGGGCGATGGTGACGGGCCGGCGCATACCGGCACGTCGCCACCGCGACAAGCCGGGGCCGCGCGGGAGATTGACGAGCGTCCCGCAGTCGCGGGATGAGGAGCGGATCGAGGGAGGTCGACATGGCCGAAGGGGCGTTTGCCGAAGGGTTTCACGGGCTGGCGCGGGCTGTGCCGTCGCTGCCGGTCGGCTGGTACTCGGACCCGCAGCACCATGCCCGCGAGATGGAGCAGATCTGGCGACGCGAGTGGCTGGCGTTCTGCCGCGCCGACGCGCTTGCCGCCTCCGGCTACGTCGCGGGCCGCGTCGCCGGCATCAACGCGCTGGTCGTGCGTGACCGCGAGGGACGGCTGGCGGCGTTTCACAACGTCTGCCGGCACCGCGGTGCCGAGATCTGCGAGGAAGGGGGCGGAACGCTGGAGCGGCCGCTGCTGACCTGCAAGTACCACGCTTGGACCTACGACCTGACCGGCCGGCTGCTGGCGACCGGGCACGCGCGAAGGGTCGATGGCTTCGACCGCGCGGCGCACGGGCTGGTGCCGCTGGGCGTCGCCGAGTGGGGCGGGATGGTGTTCATCAACGCCGCCGGGGGCGGCCAGCCGGAGTTCGACGCGGCGCTCGGCCGCGAGGTCGCGCTGCTGGACAACTGGCCGCTGGGCGATCTGCGGCCGGTGGTCAGCGAGACGATCGAGATTGCCTGCAACTGGAAGATCTTCTGGGAGAACTTCAACGAGTGCCTGCACTGTCCGGGCGTCCATCCGGACCTGTCGGACCTCGTGCCGATCTATAGTCGCGGCATCATGGTGCCCGAGGACGACCCGGACTGGCGGGCGCGGCAGGAGAGCGCCGACCCGCGCCACACCGGCCGGCTGCGCGACGGCGCCGAAAGCTGGACCTCGGACGGCCGCGCGGTCGGGCCGGTGCTGCCGGGGCTGACGCCCGCGGACGTGGCGCGCGGCATGACCTACGCGGTGGCATTGCCGTCGCTGTTCATTGTCGGCCATGTCGACCATGCCCGCTCGATGCGGCTCGTGCCGCTCGGACCCGAGCGGACGCGGGTCGAGGCGACATGGCTGGTGCCTGCCGACCGGGTCGGCGATCCTTCGCTCGACCTCGGCCGCCTGACCGGGCTGGCAAAGCGCGTCATCGCAGAGGACGCAGCCGCCTGCGAGATGAACCAACGCGGGCTGGAGGCCGCGCCGTTTGAGGCCGGTGTGCTGATGCAGGAGGAATACGAGCTGCACGCCTTCCAGGCCTGGGTGCGAACGCGCCTCGGCGAGACGGTCGAGGGCGCCGGCAGCCGGGCCGACCGCCGAGGGTAGTCCCGCGCGCGGCCGCTCGTAAATGCGAGAACGGCATGTTCTTCTGCCCCACCCGGGCTTCGTCGGCGAACCACAGTTCTATCCCGGTGCCGGGCGCGAGCGTGTCGCGGACCTCCGCCAGGCGGGCGGGAAAGTCTTTTTAAAAGCGGCGATCTGCTCCTCGTTCTGCGCATGATGGCGCGGCCGGGCCGACAGCTTCGAGTAGCCGAGCGCCGTGAGTTCCCGGCTGAGCGTCGCCTCGCTCACCGAGATGCCGAACTCGTCCCACACCCAGGCGGCGAGATCGATCAGCCGCCACCGCACCACGTTGTCCACCGCCGGGATCGGGCCGCGCTCGACGATGCGCACGAGCTCGGCCCGCTGCGCAGCGCTGAGCTTCGAGGGATTGCCCGGCGGCTTGCGGCTCACGAGCCCGTCCGGCCCCTCGGCGTTGAAGCGGACCACCCAGTCCCGGACGATCTGTCGGCCGACCCCGCCGGTCTCGGCCGCCTCGGCCCGGCTCCCTCCGTCATAAATGACGGCCAGCGCCAGAAGCCGACGCGTCTGACCCGCGTCTCGGCTCGCCCGCGCCATAAATTATTGGTTAAGCTGGTAAAATGGTACGCGCCGCCAGCGGCGAGGCGTAGGGTACGGTTCCGCCCCACCATGTCTGCGTATGCCAGCCCCGGGCCGAGGGTAGCCGGGGTTCCACCCCGCCAGCAGCCGCCGATCGGCGTGACGGCGGCTCCGCGCATCCGGGGCGCCTCATCGAGGCGGAACGAGGTTCCCCCGTGCGCGGGAATGGCGACCGATCCGGCGGGGGGCTGTCCTGACGAACACTCCGGGATCGTGAATTTGTCGGCCTGTCGATGGCCTAAACATTATTGCATGCGTGCAGCGGCGGCAGACGGGCGGGATCGGCGAAGGGCAGACACGAAGACGCCGGGCACACAGTGCCCGGCGTGATGGCAATATGGATGCAGGGCCGGCGCGGGCGCGCCAGCCAAGCGCTCACTCGGCGGCGGTTTCCTCGGCCACCTTGACGGGCGTCGGACCGCCGCGGCGGCGGTCGTTGCTCTCGTTCAGCGGGTCTTCCTGGCGCTGGACCGAGCCTTCGAAATGCGCGCCGCTCTCGATGGCGATGGTCTTGTGGACGATGTCGCCCTCGACCTTGGCCGACGAGGTCAGGCGCACCTTCAGGCCGCGCACGCGGCCGATGACGCGGCCGTTGACGACGACATCGTCGGCGATGACCTCGCCGCGGATTGTCGCGCTCTCTCCAACCGTCAGCAGGTGCGCGCGGACGTCGCCCTCGATCGTACCTTCGATCTGGATATCGCCCGACGAGGCGACGTTGCCCTTGATCGTCAAGTCGCTCGACAGCAGCGAGGGTGACGGCTTTGGCTTGGCCTGGAAATTCGGTTTGTTAGCCGAGGACTGCGCCGTGCCGTCGTCCGGCTTCGGCGCCGAGGACGTCAGGGTGGCAGACCCCGCGTCGCCGCGCCCCGTGTCCCGCCCCATGTCGCGCCCAGCGTCGCGGCCCGTGCCGGCGGGCGGAGTGGTTTCGATCTTGCTCTTAGAGAACATGCCGTGCTGCCCTTATGAACTTGCTCGGGTTGACCGGTTGACCGTCGATACGGACTTCGTAGTGCAAGTGGCTGCCCGTGCTGCGCCCGGTGCTGCCCATGTCGGCGATGCGCGACCCGCGGTCGACCCGCTGGCCCACGTGGACCCGACTCTTGCTGAGGTGAGCATAAACGGTTTCGAAGCCGAAGGCATGTCGAATCTTCACGACGTTGCCATAGCCCCTCTGCCGGCCCGCGAAGGTGACGACGCCCTGGGCGGTCGAGAAGATCGGCGTGCCCGAGGGCGCGGCCATGTCGAGCCCTTCGTGCATCGCCTTGGAGTGCCGGTAGGGATCGCTGCGAACGCCAAAGGGCGATGTTATCCGCGCGCCTTCGGTCGGCAGTCCGAACGGCAGGCGGTCGATGGCGACGCGCATCAGGCTGACCCGCTCGAGGTCGTTCATCAGCGCCGCGACGCGCACCTCGCCCTCGGCGTCGGCGGCGGCCGGGACCGCGGCCGGGTCGATTGCGGAGCGCCTCCCGTCCGCGCCCTCGTCCAGCACCGGCTCATAGAGGCCGCCGCGCCCGGTGTAGTCGCGCGCCGCCTGGTTCAGGATGTCGTCGATGTCGACCTTTGCGTCGACGAAGATACTGTCGAGCGAATCGAGGCTGGTGTGCGTCGCGTCCTCGATCTGCGCCAGCAGGCTCTCCTGCCGGTTCTGCCAGTCGCCCACCTCGCCCTCGAGCTCGGCGACGCGAGTGTTCAGCGTCTCGGCCCGTCGGGTGGCGCTGTCACGCGCCGCGATGACGTTCGCGATGCTGTCCGAGAATGTGGCCAGCGTGTCGCTCATGGTCGCGTCACGCCGGGCCGCCTCGGCAAGCCCCAGGCGCAACTCGACCAGCTGCTCGTTCAGGCTGTCGATCTCGGCCAGCTCGTCGCGGCGCTTGCTGGTCAGCGTTTCGAACTCGCCGCGCAGCCCATCCAGCTCGGCCTGCGCCGTCTGGTAGCGGGTCGCCGTGTCGACGAGCAGCCGCTGCTTTTCGCTGAGCTCGCGCGTCACGGCGTCGCCGCGCTCGTTCGAACGGTTCAGCTCCTCCTCGAGCAGGCGCTGCTGGTCGCGCATTGCGGCGAGCTGAATTTCGTGGGCGTCCTGCGACGCTTGGAGGCGGCTTTCCGCCGAGCGCCCGTCCATCGCCTTGTCGATGTAGACGAACGAGGTGAAGCCGCTCCAGCCGATCGTTGCCGCCAGCACACAGGCCATGCCGCACTGGGAGATCGGACTTATGGTCCAGTAGCGCGTCCGTGCGTCCGAGCGTATGTAGATGCGCCGATCCGGAAAGGCACGGCTAAACACCTCGTTGACCGAGTTGAACGTCCTGCCCGCCATTTTACTGGGACCCCTCTGTTCCCCATCACGAGCGTCGGCCCGTTCCTCTCTGGTGGAGGATTTTTCTGAACTGCGCTCTTTCTGCAACTGTTAGGCACCCGCCTTTCCCCTTGCAACCTTATTTTTCGGGGGTGCGGCAAAAATGTGACCGTGGGCGAGTTTTTTGCCGGGAAGTCAACCTGCGGCAGAGGCGCCCTGCAGCGCGCGAACCGCGTCCAGCACCTCGTCGACGTGGCCGGGCACCTTCACCTTGCGCCATTCGCGGCGCAGCACGCCCTCGCGGTCGATCAGGAAGGTCGAGCGGTCGATTCCCATGTAGGTGCGCCCGTACATCGATTTCTCCACCCAGGCGCCGTAGGCCTCGACCGTCTCGCCGGTCTCGTCGGACAGCAGCGTTACCGACAGGCCGTGCTTGGCGACAAACTTGTCATGGCTGGCGGGCGAGTCCTTCGACAGGCCGAGCACCACGGCGCCGGCCGCCTCGAACTCCGCCAGGCGTTCAGAGAAGCCGATCGCCTCCTTCGTGCACCCCGAGGTGTCGTCCTTCGGGTAAAGGTAGAGCACCACGGTCTTGCCGCGCAGGCCCGCCAGCGAGACGGTCCGGCCGCCATCGGCCGGCAGGCTGAATGCAGGGGCGGGGGCGCCGGTCTGGGCGGGCGCGGGCTGGCTCATCTGGTCGGCTCCTGACTGTCGGGCGGATTTTGGGGCGTGTTCGGGCGGGACACGGGCGCGTCACGCGCGCTTGCATCACCGGACGCTTGAGCCAAGATAGCGGAAAGGAGAACGCCGGCAACCGGCCATGGGGCCGCACCGGCGCGGGGCAGCTCGGGCATGGCATTCAGAAGGCGATCGCGGCGTAGCGCGCGCCAGGGCGTCCTTCCGCGCGTATTGGGGCTTGCTCATGCTGTCCTGCTGGTCGCCGCGCGGCTGGCGCTGAGCGTCGCCGCGCTGGCGGTGCTGGCCGCCGTCATCGTCTACCTGCGCCTGCAGCAGGGGCCGATCGCGCTGCCCGGCATGGCGCGTATGCTGGCCGAGCAGGTGAACGAGGCAAGCGACCGTGTTCGCCTGGACATCGGCAATGTCGTGCTGACGCTGGGCGACGGCGCGGCGACCTCGGGCCTGCAATTCCGCGATGTCGAGCTGCGAGCGCCGGATGGCCAGCGGCTGCTGGCCGCGCGGCGCGTCGGGGCGCGCTTCCACCTCGCGGACCTGCTGCAGGGCAGGGTCCAGCCCGTCCGCATCACGCTGATCGAGCCGGACACCCAGATCATCCGGGCGGAGGACGGCGGCGTCCGCGTTGGCCTTGGGCCTGGAACCGGCGTCTCGCTGCAGGATGGAGGCGGCGGGGACGGGTTGGCCGCGCTGGCGCGGCTGATCGACGGCGCCGTCGGCGACCTGCCGCCAGTGCCGGAACTCGCGAAGCTGCAGCGCATCGAGATTCTCGGTGCCAACCTGACCTTCGACGACCGGCAGGGCGGCGGGCACTGGTCGACCGAGAACGCCAATCTGCGGGTCTGGCGCTATCCGGGCGGCGCGCGTGCCTCGCTCGACGTCGTGCCGCCGCGCGGCGGGAGTGCGGCGCTCAGCCTCGTCGCCGACCGGGCTGCGGGGTCGGGCCGCACCGCTCTGCGGCTGACGTTAGGCGGGCTCGAGGCGGGGCAGGTGGCCAGCGATGTCGGCGACCTCGACTGGCTGCGCCTGCTCGGCGGCACCGTGGCCGGCGAGGCGTCGGCGACGCTGGAGCGCGACGGCAGGCTGGGCGCAGTCGAGGGCGTGATCGTCGCCGAAGGCGGCATGATCCGAGGCGCGGGCGCGCCGGTGCCCGTCGACACGGCCGAGCTGCGGTTCCGCGCCGACCCCGCCGAGGACCGGCTGGTCGTCCGGCGCCTGACGGTGCGCGGGCCGTCGCTCTCGGCGGAGCTGGGCGGCTATGCCGAGCTCGACCGCGATGCCGGCGGCGCGGTGCAGGGGCTGGCCGGGCAGTTCGACATCGGCTCGCTGCATCTCGACATGCCAGATGTGTTCGCCGCGCCGCTGGATATCGACGGCGGTCGGCTGACGGCGCGCTGGTCAATGCCGGCGCAGCGGATCGAGGTGACCGATTCGCGGCTGGTCCGCGGCGATCTCGCCGTCACCCTCGATGGCCAGGCGCAGCGTGGCGAAGGCGGCTGGACCACGGATCTCCGCGCGCAGGCCGCGGGGATGACGGCGGCGGACCTGGTGGCACTCTGGCCGGTGTCGTCTGCCGCCAATGCCCGGCACTGGGTCGAGAAGCACGTCACCGCCGGCATGATCGACAACGCCACGGCGCAGGTGCGGCTGGGGCCGGCCGAGCCGTTGGTTTCGGTCGACTTCGCCTATTCGACCCTCAGCATCGACTACATCGACGGCATGAGCCCCGTCGAGGACGGACGCGGCACCGGCCATGTCAGCCTGCATGACCTGTTCATGGACATGGAACACGGCCATGGCGCACCGCTGCCCGGCGCGCCGATCGACCTGGCGGGATCCAGCCTGGCGATCCGGAATTTCTGGGGGGACATCTCGACGGCCGACGTCTCGATCCGGGCCACCGGGCCGGTCGACGCCGCGCTGGCGCTGATCGACCAGCCGCCGCTGCGCCTGACAAGGCGCCTGGGGCGCCCGCTGGACGTGAGCTCCGGCACGGCGAGCGTCGTGGCCAAACTGTCGATCCCGCTGCTCAAGGACGTGCTCCTCGCCGATGTCAGCGTGGAGGCGCGCGCGACGCTCTCGGACGTCGCCATGCCGTTCGCGATTTCGCCGGGGCGGACGGTTGACGTCCGCGGCGGGCAGATGGAGCTGGCCGCGGACACCGGTGCCCTGCACCTTTCCGGCGACGCTCGGATCGACGGCGCCGATGTGGGCATCGACTGGAACGAGGCTTATGGCAAGGGCCGGGACGACCGCTCGATCAAGCTGTCCGGCACCGCGACGCCGGAGCTGCTGGCCGCGGTCGGCGGGGGCGGGCTGCCAATCCGCGGCTCACCGGGATACGAGCTCGAGCTGCGGCAGACCGGCGGCAGCCCGCTCGCGTTCACGCTGGACGCCGACCTGCAACCGACGGGGCTCGAGATCCCCGGGCTTGACTGGACGAAACCGGCCGACGTGCCGGCACTGCTGCACGCCGAGGGGGTCGAGGACGGCGGCGGGCTGGACATCAAGGCGATGACGTTCGACAGTTCCGGGCTGGCCGCGCAGGGATCGCTGCGGCTCGACGCCGACGGCGGGCTGGTGCGCGGGGCCTTTTCGCAGATCCGGCTGGCCGAGCTTGGCACCTTTGCCGCGACCCTGGGGCGCGCGCCCGATGGCGTGCTGGAGATCGGCCTCTCGGGCCAGCGGCTCGACCTTTCGGAGAGGGTGGAAAACGCCGGCTCCAGCCGCGATGGCAGCGATGGCACGGCCACGCCCCTTCGGCTGAGCCTGACGATCGACCGCCTGCGGCTGGGCAAGCGCATCCTCCTGGCCCCGGCCAGCGGCACCGTCGAGCAGAGTGCCTCGGGCGCGCTGAGCGGGCAGGTTGCGGGCCGGCTCGGCGCCGCGCCGGTCACGCTGGTGTTCGACATTCCCGCCACGGGCGCGGGAACCGTGCGGCTGACAAGCCCCGATGCCGGCGGGGTGCTGCGCGCGACCGACCTCTACAGCGACGCGGAGGGCGGCGCGCTGGTCATCGTCGCGCAGGTCGGCCAGCCGGATGGCGCGGCGCTGTCGGGCGAGGCGCGCATCCAGGACATGCGCGTGCGCTCGCAGTCCACCTTCCGCACCATGCTGAGCAGGGGCGGGCTCGACTCGGCAGAGCAGGAGGTCGCGTCGAACGGCATCGGGTTTCACAAGGTATCGATCCCGTTCGCCTATCGCGACGGGGTGCTGCGGCTGAAGAACGCCATCGCGGCCAGCCCGGCGCTGGGGCTGAAGGTGAACGGCACGGTCGACGAGCGGACCGACATGGTCGACCTGGTCGGCGTTCTGTCGCCGGCCTACGGGCTGACGGGGGCGCTGAACGAGGTGCCACTGCTGGGCCAGATCCTGGGCGGCGAAGGCGAGGGCGTGCTGGCGATGACCTTCCGCCTGACGGGCTCCGGTCGAGGACCCGCGCTTTACCGTCAACCCGCTGTCGATGCTGGCGCCGGGCTTCCTGCGCAAGATCTTCACGGCGCCGACCTCGGAGGTCTCGGAGGATTTCCGCCAGAACATCAGGCCGCAGAACAGGTGACGCCGGCCAGCCGCAGCACCTCGGAGGGGGAGAGCCCGGCCGCGCGGTATGCGGCGATGGCGCGGGCGTCGTCGCGCTTTGCGAGCCGCTTGCCGGCCTCGTCACGCACCAGCCTGTGGTGGTTGTAGACTGGCGTCGGCAGGCCCAGCAGCGCCTGCAGCAGGCGGTGGATCTGCGTCGCCGGAAACAGGTCGCGGCCGCGCGAGACGTGGCTGACGCCCTGGTGCGCGTCGTCGACGACGACGCTGAGGTGGTAGGCCGGCGCGCCGTCTCGGCGGACCAGCACGACGTCGCCGACGCCGGCGATCAGGTCCGCGGCCGAGAGGCGGATGGTGCCGGTTTCGCCACCGGGGCCGGCGCCGATCTCGCTGAACATCAGCGCGTCGACCGCGGCCGCGCCGCCCAGCGCCTCGATGGCGGCGGCCATGTCCAGCCGGACCGCGTGCGGCCCGTCGGTCGGTTGCAAGCGGCCCCTGCAGGTGCCGGGGTAGACCGGGCCGTCGGGGCCGTGCTGTCGGCCTGACCCCTGACCCTCCTGCGGGGCCGAGAGCGCCTCGGAGATGTCGCGCCTTGTGCACGTGCAGGCATAGGTCAGCCCTCGCATGGCGAGGTCGTCGAGCGCGATTTGGTAGGCCTCCATCCTGCGGCTCTGGAACAGCAGCGGCCCGTCCCAGGTGATCCCGAGCCAGGCCAGGTCGCGCGTGATGCCGTCGACCCAGTCCGGGCGGATGCGGCCCTGGTCGAGGTCCTCGATGCGCAGCAGGAAGCACCCGCCAGCCTGCCGCGCCGCGTGCCAGCCGATCCAGGCGGAATAAGCGTGGCCCAGGTGCAGCGGCCCGGTCGGGCTGGGCGCGAAACGCTCGACGTGAGCGGGTGCGCGCGGGGCCGCGTCATCAGAGGCGGTCATGACCGCGACTCTATGACCGGGGACTCGATGTTGCAACGCACAATCAAATACCCCATTTATGCTGCAATCGCACAACTGACGTTACGACAGGAGGACGTCAATGACCTCACCGTTCCCGTTCGAGGCTTTTGCCAAACCCGGCAAGGACGCCTTCGACTTCTGGATCAGCTTTTTCCCGACGGCGCCGCTGTTCGGCGTCGAGTGGCGCTTTGCCGAAATGGCCGGGCCGATGGCGGACCCGACGATGAACCCGTTCCTGCAGGCTGGGCAGTCGGCCTTCGTGATGCCGTTCCCGGGCACGACCCCGGCGGGCGTTGCGGCGCGGCCGGGCGAGCTCGCCTCGCCGGCCGCCGCCGATGAGCGCCAGGGGCGGCCGGTCGCCAAGGCCGCCGGCGCCGCAGCCGACGCCGCCACGCAGGCGACGCGCGTCGCAGCCGAGACCGGCAAGGCGGCCGCCCGGACGGTCGAAGCCACGGTGAAGGCCGGCGGCACGGCTGCCGAGACCGCGCAGAAGCGGGCCGGGAATGCGGCCGCGGCCGAGCTGAAGGCCGAGACGCCGAAGCAGGCTTCCGCGACCGCCGGCAAGCCGGCCGAGGCGGCGGCGAAGGCCAGCGAGACCGTCTCGAAGGCGGCGAAGCCAGGCAACGGCGCGGCGCCTGCCGGCGAGACCGACAAGCGCGCTGCCGCCACGGCTGGGAAGCCGGCCGACAAGACAGCCGGGGAGGCCGGGAAGAAGGCCGAGGCTCGCGCCACCGCACCGGAGACGGCGCAGGCCACCAAGGGCCAGCCCGAGGCGGCCGTCGCCGACGGGCCGCGGCCGAAGGGGCTGCTGTCGAAGCGGCCGGACGACGCCGACGACCTGAAGATGCTCAAGGGCGTCGGGCCGGGGCTGGAGAAGCAGCTCAACGAGCTCGGTCTCTGGAAACTCGAGCAGCTCACGAAGATGTCGGATGCCGACCTCGAGTGGATCGACGCCAACCTGACCAGCTTCAAGGGCCGCTGCTTCCGCGACGACTGGGTCGGGCAGGCCAAGTCGCGCCTGAAGAAGTAGGCGCGACTGGCCTTGGGGGCCGGGCGTTGGCCCGGCCTTCAGGCTGCCGATCCCCCTGCGGCGGCGATGATCTGCGAAAAATCCGCCGCCTTCAGGCTGGCGCCGCCGACCAGCCCGCCGTCGACATTGGCGAGAGCCATGATCTCCGCGGCGTTGCCGGGTTTCATCGAGCCGCCGTAGAGCAGGCGGATATCATTCCCCGACTGGCCGAAGCGTTCGCCGAGCAGGCGGCGGATGGCGCCGTGCACCTCGGCGATGTCGTCGGACGACGGCGTCTTGCCGGTGCCGATGGCCCAGACCGGCTCGTAGGCGACGACGGTGTTGGCCGGTATCGCGCCGTCGGGGACGGAGCCGGCGAGCTGGTCGCCGACGATGTCGAGCGTGCGGCCGGCGTCGCTCTGGGCCTCGGTCTCGCCGACGCAGATGATGGCGGTGAGGCCGGCGCGCCACGCGGCCCGGGCCTTGCTAAGGACGAGCGCGTCGTCCTCGCCGTGGTCGGCGCGGCGCTCGGAGTGGCCGACGATGACGGCGCTGGCGCCGGCATCGGCCAGCATCTCGGCCGAGACATCGCCGGTGTGGGCGCCCTTCTCGGCGGGGTGGCAGTCCTGGCCGCCGATGGCGACGGCGCTGTCCCTGGCCCGCCGCGCGAATTTCGCGACCAGGGTCGCCGGCGGGCAGATCAGGACGTCGCAGGCGGCGCCCGCGGTTTCCGCGATCAGAGCGTCGAGCTCGGCCATCGAGGCGGCGAGGCCGTTCATCTTCCAGTTTCCGGCGGCGAGCTTGCGGGGCATGGTTGTCTCCGTGAGCGGGTCGGGCGGGATCATACGGGGACGCGACACCGGGGCAAGCCGCCGATTGCTGCCCGCGGCAAGGGCGGACTCACGGGTGAGACAGATGTCAAGCCACTGGAAAAACGCGACTTTTCCTGAGATGCTTTACCTTGTTCGCTTTCGGGACTTGCCTGCCGAGCCGGCCGGCGCCGAGCGCGGGTGCGCGGTGCGGCGCGCCTTGCGTTCCTTCGCGGCGCGCTTTTCGGCGGCGGCGTTCTCGGCCGGGACCAGCGAGCGGCGCGCCCAGGCGGCGGCCTCGTCGGGGTCGTCCATCGCCTGGTCGGGCAGCTGCCAGTAGGGCATGGTGACCGGCGCCCGCTGCCTGCCCTCGTAGACCCATTGCCCGGAGCCGGCCTCGGCATAGGCGCGGCCCAGCGCCTCGTCGGCGCGCATCCAGATGCAGTCGTCCACCAGCAGGGCAAAGCAGGCATCGCCCAGATAGATGCCGGCGCCGCCGAACATGCGCCGCACCTCGACCGGGCCGAGCCCGGCGAAGAGGTCGCGGATGTGCTCGCGGGTTTCCTCGGAGAGGGCCACGGCGGCCGCGCGCGTCAGGCGTTCGCGTCCGCCGGGCTGGCGGGCGGCGTGTCGGCGTCGCGGAACTTGATCGATTCGCCGCAGCCGCAGGCTTCGCTGACGTTCGGGTTGTTGAAGACGAAGCCCGATTCCAGCAGCGAGGACCGGTAGTCGATCTCGGTGCCGATCAGGAACATCTGCGCCATCGGCGCGATCATCACGCGCGCGCCCTCCTTCTCGACGACGGCGTCGTGCTGGCCGATCTCGGTGGCGTGCTCCATGGTGTATTCCATGCCGGCACAGCCGCCCTTCTTGACGCCGATCCGCAACCCCTTCACCTCGCCCGAGCCCATCAGCTTGTTGATGCGCCTGATGGCGGCGGGCGTGAGCGTCACCGGATCCTGACCTGGAATACCGAACATGCGTGGTCCTCCTGTTACCCCGGAATGTATGCGGCAGGGGAGGCGGTCGCAAGGCGCGCAGGGGGCGGCGCGGGGTCAAGTCGGGTAGGATGGGGCATGGCGCGAATCATGCCCTTGCTGATGTGCCTGCTGCTGGCCGGCTGCCTGACGACGCCACGGCCGGTCTTCGACGCGACGAACTCGGTGGCGGCGGGCGAGTTGCCGGCCTTCATGGCCTTCGTCGAGAGCTGGGAGCGCTGGGTCGGCGAGGGCGATTCGCCGCGCGAGTTGGTCGAAGCCGGCGCCCGGGTCATCGAGATCGACGGGCAGGCGGTCATCGAGGACCCACAGGATGACGGGTCGGCCGATCATTACCTGCTGGGGCGGATGGGCGGGCGGCCAGTCTCGTGCGTGCTGAACGACCGGGGCATCGAGGGGCTGGCCGTCAGGCATGGCGTCACCGTGACCGTCGAGCGCGACCCCGGCAGCGACCCTGCGATGCCGGCGCCGATCGAGGCAGACGGCACGGACGCGGCGCTGGTCGCCTTCATGCGCGACGCCTTCGCCAACGCGGCGCTGAGCTGCTCGGCGGCGGCGAGAGGCGGGTGAGGCGGCGGCCAGGCGCCCGATGGCAGGGCGCCGGATCGGGTTGCCGGGCTGGGGCAGCCGTCATTCCGGCGGTTAATCTTTGCAGATCAAGGAGACCCGTTCTCGGGAGACGGCCAATATTTCAAGGAGATGCCGGCCTTCGCAAGAAGACGGCTCAGGCTTCGTGGAGATCCCCGCCTATTGCGGGGATGACAGATTGCGGCGGGGTAGGAGCGGGCCTACGCGGCGCCCCGGGCGCGGTCGCGCGGGCCGATCGGCAGCGACCGGAGGCTGTCGAGCGTTTCGATGCGGGCGACGGCGTCGGCCAGGGCCTGCGCCTCGCGGGCGCCGATGACGGGGTCGGCGAGGGCGCGGAACTTGGCCAGGATCTCGGCGTCGTCGAGCGGATCGTCCGGGTCGCCGCGCCGCGTCGGGCGGCGGTGCTCGAAGGCGCGGCCGTCGGTGGCGCGGATCGTTACGATGGCCGAGCGCTTGGCCGGGAAGCGCTGCTCGGCGTCGGCGTCGACCGCGACCGAGACGCGGGCGGCGAGCGTGCGGGTGGCGGCGTCGGCCAGCGCCGCGTCGGTGAAGGCGGCGGGCGTGACGGCGCCCTCGCGAGCAATCACGGCGGCGCAGTAAGGCAGGCTGAAGCGGCCCTCGGCGGCGGTGCGCGGGTCGGGGTTGCCGCAGATCTCGGCGGTGGCGCGGTAGCCGCCGACCTCGATGGCGGTCGATATCGTCGGGGGTCAGCCCATGCTGATCCATCAGCAGGCGGATGGCGTCGAGCGCGGGGAAGTTGTGCCCGCAGCAGGCGTGCGCCTTGCGGGTGGTGCGCAGGATCAACCACTCGGAGCCGAGCGTCGCGGTCGCCGGGCCCCAGTCGACCTCGCCGGCCATCGAGGCGCCGAAGCCGCGCTGGCCCTCGAGCATGTCGGGGACGCCGGTGACGCCCTCGGCTGCGGCCAGCGCGGCGAGCACGCCCGACTCGGCGGCGCGGCCGGCATGGATCGGCTTCGACATGGCGTCGGACGAGAAGGCGTGGCGGAGGCCGGCGGCCATGGTCGCGACGGTGGCCAGCGCGTGCGCCGTCCGCGCGGCGTCCAGGCCCAGAACGACCGACGCGGCGGCCGTGGCGCCGAAATGGCCGACGGTCGCGGTGGTGTGCCAGTGCTGGTAGTGCGCCGGGTTGACTGCGCGGGCGATGCGGTTGCCGATCTCGTAGCCGGCCACGATGGCGCGCAGCAGCGTGGCGCCGGAGGCGCCCGTCGACTCGGCCAGCGCCAGCGCCGCCGGGACGGTGACGACGCCGGGGTGGTAGAGGCCGGGGCTGAAGATGTCGTCGACCTCGACCGTGTGCGAGGCCGTGCCGTTGATCAGCGCCGCCGTGCGCGCATCCGCCGGCGCGCCGTCGGGGATCAGCCGCGCGGCGCCATTGCCGGGCAGGGCGCGGGCGAGCAGCGTCGCCGGTGGCTCGACGCCGCCGGGGATGGCGCAGCCCAGCCAGTCGAGCAGGCAGCGCTTTGCCTCGTCCGTCGCCTCGGCGGGCGGGTCGAGCGGGGCGGCGAAGGCGGCGAAGGTTTCGATCACGGTCATGATGGCGGCTCCGGTCGCGGCGGTTGCAGCCGATCTGGACGGCGGCATAGGGTCCGGTCAAGCGCCGGCCGGCCGTTCCGGCCCCGGGACCGGCAGCGGACGGAGCCGAATCATGCGCATTCTCGTTCTGCCGGGCGACGGCATCGGCCCGGAAATCATGGCCGCGACCATGGGCGTCATGGAGCGCGTTAACGCCGCGCGCGGGCTGGGGCTGGAGTTCGAGCACGACATCGTCGGTTTCGAGAGCCTGGAACGTCACGGCTCGACCTTCCGCGACGAGCTGGCCGACCGGTTCACCAGCTACGAGGGCGTGCTGCTGGGGCCGAACGACGGGGCGGCCTATCCGCCGCGCGAAGAGGGCGGGTGGAACTACTCAGGGCTGGTGCGGACGCGCTATGACCTCTACGCCAACCTGCGCCCGGCGCGGACGCCGCCGGCGCTGCCGGGCAAGGCGGGGGCCTTCGACCTAGTGATCGTGCGCGAGGTGACGGAGGGGTTCTACGCCGACCGCAACATGGCGGTGGGCAATGCCGAGCTGATGCCCGACCCGGACATGGTGATCTCGCTGCGCAAGGTGACGCGGCGCGCCTGCGAGCGGATCGCCCGGCGGGCCTTCGAGCTGGCGGTCGCGCGCGGCGGGCACCGGGGCGGCGCGCCGCGCGTGACGGCGGTGCACAAGGCCAACGTGCTGAAGCTGGGCGACGGGTTGTTCCTGGACTGCGTGCGCGCCGTGGCCGCCGATTTTCCGGGCGTCGAGCTGGACGATTTCCACATCGACGCCATGGCGGCGCTGGTCGTGCGTGATCCCTCGCGCTTCGACGTGATCGTGACGACGAACATGTATGGCGACATTCTGTCGGACCTGGCGTCCGAGCTCGCCGGCTCGCTGGGGCTGGCGGCCGGGCTGCTGGTCGGCGACCGGCAGGCGGCGGCGCAGGCGCAGCACGGCGCGGCCCCGGACATCGCCGGGCAGGACCGGGCGAACCCGGCCTCGATGATCCTGTCGGCGGCGATGCTGCTGGCCTGGCTGGGCCAGCGCCACGAACGCGCCGACTGGGCGGAGGCGGCCGGCGCGATCCGCGACGCGGTCGACCGCGCCATCGCCGATCCGGCGACGCGGACGGGCGATCTGGGCGGCAGCGCGGGCACGCGCGCCTTCGGCGAAGCGGTGGTGGCGGGTATTGACTGAGACAGCGGCACCCGTGCCGGCGCGGGCAGACGGGCGGATTCTGTTCACCATCGGCATGATCGGCGTGTTGTGGGGGCTGAACTGGCCGGCCATGAAGGTCATGCTGACCGAGGTGCCGCCCTTCACGATCCGCGCCGTCGCGCTGAGCGGCGCGGCGCTGGTGCTGGCGGCGATCTGCCGGGCGATGGGGTACCGGCTGGTCCCGCCGGTGCGCGAGCTGCCGTGGATGGCGCTGACCGGCCTGCTGTCGATCTTCGGCTTCAACATCCTGGTGATCATCGGCCAGACGCTGACCGAGGCGTCGAAGGCGGCGATCATCGCCTATACCATGCCGGCAATGACGGCGTTCTTCTCGGCGCTGCTGCTGGGCGAGCGGCTGTCGGGCCGGCGGCTGGTGGCGCTGGGGCTGGGCATGGCGGGAATCGTCGTGCTGCTGAGCCAGGATTTCGGTGCGGTGATCGCCGCGCCGGCGGGCGCGCTGGTGATGCTGGGCTCGGCGCTGTCGTGGTCGCTGGGCACGGTGGCGATGAAGGCGGGGCGATTCACGCTGGCGCCCATGGGGCTGACCGTCTGGTTCCTGGGGCTGTCGGGGCTGGCCTCGTGGCCGCTGGTCGTGGCGTTCGAGGCCGGCTGGTGGGCGGACCCGGTGCTGAGCTGGCCGGTCGCCGCCGTCTGGGCCTGGCACATGCTGATGCCGATGGTCATCTGCTACGCGCTCTGGACGTCGCTGGTCGGGCGGCTGCCGGCCTCGCTGGCGGCGATCGCGACGCTGCTGGCGCCCTTCGTCGGCGTCAGCTCGGCGATCCTGCTGCTGGGTGAGCCGGCGAGCTGGCAGAAGGGGCTGGCGCTGTTGCTGGTGCTGGGCTCGATCGCGCTGGGCTTCCTGCGGCTGCCGCGGATATTCGCCGGGGCTGGTTGAGCGGGCGGAACGGCCGGTTCAGCCAACCACGCGCAGGCCCTTGCGGTACTGGTCCTGGCGGGCGCGATAGCGGACCGAGGCCTCGCGGATCAGCGCGACGGTGGCGTCGTCGAGCGCACGCACGACCTTGGCCGGCTGGCCGAGGACCAGCGAGCGGGGCGGGATCTCCTTGCCCTCGGGCACCAGCGCGTTGGCGCCGACAAGGCAGCTCTCGCCGATGGTCGCGCCGTTCATGACGACCGCGCCCATGCCGATGAGACACCCGTCGCCGACCGTGCAACCGTGCAGGATCGCCTTGTGGCCGACGGTGACGTCGGCGCCGATCACCAGCGGAAAGCCGGGATCGACGTGGAAGACGCAGCCGTCCTGGACGTTCGTGTCGCGGCCGATCACCATCGGCTCGTTGTCGCCGCGGAGCACCGCGTTGAACCAGATGCTGACGCCCGGGGCCAGCTCGACGCGGCCGATGACCTGCGCGCCGGGCGCGATCCAGGCCGAGCCGTCGGCCGGCAGCGTGGGCGCGATTCCGTCGAGTTCGTAGAGCGGCATCAGCGCCCTCCCTGGCTTGCGTCGAAGTCGTGGTTCAGCCGCTCGACCACGGCGCGCATGCCGCGCTGGCGGCGGAGCCGCAGGCGCTCGGCCGAGACAATTGTCTCGATTTGGGCATAGCAGCGGTCCAGATCGTCGTTTATCAGGACATAATCGTATTCCGCCCAGTGGCTGATCTCGGCCCGGGCCTTGGCCATGCGGCCGGCGATGACCTCGTCGCTGTCCTGGCCGCGGGCGCGCAGCCTCGCCTCGAGCGCGCCGATCGACGGCGGCAGCAGGAAGATCGACACCACCGAGCGGCCGATCGCCGACAGGCGGAGCTGCTGCGCGCCCTGCCAGTCGACATCGAAGATCATGTCGTGACCGCCACCCAGCGACGCCTCGACGGCGCCGCGAGGGGTGCCGTAGCGGTGGCCGAAGACGTCGGCGTGCTCGAGCAGCTCGCCGCCGTCGACCATCTGCGCAAACCGTTCGTGCGTCACGAAAAAATAGTCGTGCCCCTCGGTCTCGCCGGGCCGCGGCGGACGTGTCGTGGCGGACACCGACAGGCGGATGTCTGGGTGCGCCTCCAGCAGGCGGCGGGTCATCGTGGACTTGCCCGCGCCGGATGGCGAGGACAGCACGATCAGGATGCCGTTGCGCTCGACTGCCCCGGTCATCGGGCGGTTTCGCCGCTGCCGCGCCGCCTCACGACGCCGCTTCCCGTCGCTGGCCATGCACGGCCGATCTTCTTTGGCACATCGCTTGCACTCCCCCTTGGCAAACCGACTGCAGGTGATCTCCCGCGCGGCAGGCGCGATCGCCGCCGGCAAGGATGTGAACGAAAGGTCAAGGCCATGGACGCGACCGACGCAACCAGACATAGTTGCATCGACCTCAGTGCGTACCGGTTGAGCAGAACGACCGACATGATTCACTCGGAACTGCGCGCGCTGTACAGCTACTGGAACAGGCTGCGGGCCGGGCGCAAGACCCCGCTGCGCTCGGACATAGACCCGCGCGACATGGCCTGCGATGCGCGCAACCTCTTCATCCTGGAGAACCTGGGCCGCGGGAACATCCGCTTTCGCCTGGCCGGGACCGCCATCGTCGATTCGTTCGGCATGGAGCTGCGTGGCATGAACGCCCGTTCCATCATGGCGGCAGGCTCGCGCGAGAGCTTCACGGCGCTGATCGCCGAGACGCTGGAGGAGCCCGGCATCGGCTATGCCCGGCTGCGCAACGCTGCCGACGAGGCGGGCATCTGGGAGGTCAACCTGCTGCCGTTGCGCAGCGACTTCGGCGTGATCGACCGCGTCATCGGCTGCCTGCACCCGCTGTCCGGCGTGCCGGCGCGCGAGACGGGGACGCCGCTGCGCTTTCGCATCGAGCACATGAGCGTCGATCCGATCGGCATCGAGCGGCCTGCGGCGGGCATGCCCGAGACCCCCCTGCGCGAACACGCCGCGGGGCTGGCCGAGGCGGCGTGGCCGTTCCTGTCGCGCGCCGAGGAAGGTGCCGCCAAGGGCGGCGCCGAACGTACGGATGGGGGCGCCGACGGGCGCGGGGCCGAGCCGCGGCGCTTCAAGGCGATCGACGGCGGCGGGCGGGATGCAGGCGGCAGCCGGGCGGCCGACGGGTCCGGCAATGACCGCCCCCGGCGCCGCGGTGCTCACCTGCGGCTGGTCAAGAAGTAGACTGGCCGGGGCCGGCAGCCGGCGCAGGGGTCGGGGCGTTTTCGGCCGCGGGTGCGGCGGGTGCGGCGGCGGCGCGGGCCAGGAAGGGCGCGAGGTCGCCATAGCCGGTGCGGCGCTTCTCGAATCGCAGGCCCAGCTTGTCGGCCGCGGCGCGCGCCTTCGCCTCCAGCGCCGGGTCATCGGTCTGGGCGAGGTAAACCAGCGTCTCGTAGTTGCCGAAGATCATCGGCTTCAGCTCCGGGTGGCGGTCCAGCCCCATGCCCTTCCAGACCAGCGTGTCGAACTGCCGGGCGAGGAAGTCGGTGAGGTAGAAGGCGGTGATCTCGCCCGCCTCGGCGCGCCCGGCGAAGGCCTCGTTGCCGTCGAAGAAGCTGTAGCAATGCGGCCCCTCGATGCGCTCGACGCCCTCCTCGGCGCAGACGCGGTCGAGGAGTGCCGCCGGTGCCGCAATCGGCGTAGACGACGAAGACGCGGGCATAGCCGTCGGAGCGGGCGCGGCGGATGCGCTGGCGCACGGCCTCGGGGATGTGCTGCGGCTGGTTGTGCAGCCTGGCCGGCAGGCAGGCGAGGTCGAGATGCGTCCAGCGGTTCGCCTGGGACAGCGCAAGGATCTCGCGGGCAAGCGCGCCGCAGGCGATCAGCAGCACGCGGTCGGGGGCGGCGGCCGGCGAGGGAGCCTCGGCCGCTTCGAGCCCCGTCTCGCTGAGCGCCCGGTCGTCGAGCGCGATCATGGCTGCGCCGACGACGACGACGCCGACGCCGGCGCGAGTCGCACGGCGGTGCCGTAGGCGAGGATCTCGGTGGCGTTCTTCAGCGCCGAGATGGCAAAGCGCATGCCGATGACGGCGTCGGCGCCCAGCGCCTCGGCCTCCTCGGTCATGCGGTCGAGCGCCTGCTCGCGCGCGCCGGCCATCAGGCGCGTGTATTCGGGCAGCTCGCCGCCTACCAGGTTGCGCAGCGCCGCGGCGATGTCGGCGCCGATATGGCGCGTGCGGATCGTGTTGCCGCGCACCAGTCCCAGCGTCACCACGACGCGGTGGTCTGGAACGGACTCGGTGGTGGAGATCAGCATGTCGCGCTCATTTCTCGATCCGGTCGTAGCGGTCGTCCTCGGCATTGCTGCGCCGCTCGGCGATGACGCGCCACAGCAGATAGCCGGCGAGGCCGAGAGGCAGCAGCACGAAGAGACCCGCCGGACCGGCCGACAGCGCGCCCGCCAGCGCTGCCGCCACCCAGGCGAGGGCGGCGGCGACGACCAGCCAGAGGGCGATGCGCTCGAGCGGCATGTGCGCTCCGCCGTTTGCCGCCCGCCTCAGCCGCCGGCGGCGTGGACGTTGTGCTTGCGGTCCATGTACCGCTTGGCGGTCTCGACCGCCACGGCCGCGTCGCGGCAATAGGCGTCGGCGCCGATTGCCTTGCCGAACTCCTCGTTCAGCGGAGCGCCGCCGACCAGCACGACGTGGTCGTCGCGGATGCCCTTTTCCTTCATCGCGTCGATGACGACCTTCATGTAGGGCATGGTCGTCGTCAGCAGCGCCGACATGCCCAGGATGTCGGCCTGGTGCTTTTCCAGCGCGTCGAGATATTTCTCGACCGCGTTGTTGATGCCGAGGTCGTAGACGTCGAAGCCGGCGCCCTCCATCATCATGCCGACCAGGTTCTTGCCGATGTCGTGGATGTCGCCCTTGACGGTGCCGATGACCATCGTGCCCAGCTTGGGCGCGCCGGTCTCGGCCAGCAGCGGGCGGAGGATGAACATGCCGCCCTTCATCGCGTTGGCGGCCAGCAGCACCTCGGGCACGAACAGGATGCCGTCGCGGAAGTCGATGCCGACGATCCGCATTCCCTCGACCAGCGCCTTTGTCAGCACGTCGTAGGGCGTCCAGCCGCGCTCCAGCAGGATGTTGACGCTCTGCTCGATCTCCTCCTTGAGACCGTCATAGAGGTCGTCGTGCATCTGCTGGACCAGCTCGTCGTCGTCCAGATCGTTCAGGACGATGTCGTCCCCGTCTTCGGCCATGTCCTACCCCGTGCTTCGGCGACCGCGGCAATGGGGTACCGGTTATCCGCATTGCCGCCATAACGTAGCGACAAATTCGGCGTTTGCCAGCCGGTTCCCGACTTCGGCGGGATTGGCGGGCAGGCGGGGGGCGGCAGGCAGGGCTGGCCGGCCGGACGCTTGACCGCGCGCGGTGGAGGCGCTCGTTACCGGGCACGCGCGGGGCGGGGGGGCTAGGTGACAACGATGAGATCGAAGGGGCTGCGATCGCTGCGGCCGGTGCTGGTGCTGGTTGGCCTGCTGTGGGCGATCGAGGTGGCCAACGCAGCCCTGGGGCATCGCCCGGACCTGTGGCTGGGGCTGGAGCCGCGCACGGTGCACGGGCTGGTCGGCATACCGCTGATGCCGCTGCTGCACTCGGGCTTCAGCCACCTGGCGGCGAACACGCTGCCGGTGATCTTCCTCGGCGGGCTCGGCATGGTCGTCGCGCCGCGGCGCTTTCCGGCGGCGACGGTCGCCATCGTGCTCGGCTCGGGGCTGGCGGTCTGGCTGCTCGGGCGGCCGCACTCGGTCCATGTCGGGGCGAGCGGGCTGATCTTCGGCTGGTTCGGCTACCTGCTGGCGCTGGGCTTCCTCGAGCGGAGCGCGCGGGCGATCGCCGGCTCGGTGCTTGTGATCGCGGTCTATGGCGGCATGGTTTGGGGGCTGCTGCCGCAGCGGGGGCTACCGGTCTCGTGGGAGGCGCACGTCTTCGGCGCGCTGGCCGGGGTCGCGGTGGCCCACTGGCAGCGGCCGCAGCGGCGATAGGGTGCCGGCCCGGACGGTCGCCGTGCGGGCCGGAGTCGCGTGCGGCCGGCGTGCGGGCCGGCTACTAGCCGGCGCGGCGGCGGCCGCGGCGGCCGCCGGTGCGTTCTGGCCGGGCCTCGCCGGCGCCGTCGCTGGCCGAGGTGAACTCGCCGATCTCGCTGCGGATGCGGTCGAGCGTCGGGCGCTCGCGCGGGTCATGCGATTCCAGCGCGGCGCGCATCGCCACCAGGTGCTCGGGCTTGGTGCCGCAGCAGCCGCCGATCAGCCGGGCCCCGGCGTCGCGCGCCAGGCAGGCGTAGCGCGCCATCAGCTCGGGGGTGCCGTCGTACTCGATCTGGCCGTCGACATATCGCGGGATGCCCGCGTTCGCCTTGGCGATGACGATTGCGGTCGGGTCGGCCTCGGTGATGCCGAGCACGGTGCGGAGCAGGTCCGGCGCGCCGGTGCCGCAGTTGGCGCCGAATGCGATCGGGCGGACGGGCAGGTCGTGCGTCATGCCGGCGAAGGCGCTGGAGGTGACGCCCATCATCGTGCGCCCGGCGGTGTCGAAGCTGAGCGTGCCGCAGAAAGGCGCATTCTCGGCGTCGGCGGCCTCGGCGGCGGCGCGGAACTCCTCCTCGGAGCTGATTGTCTCGGCCCAGACCACGTCGGCGCCGTTGTCGATCAGCGCGCGCATCTGCTCTCGGAAGGCGTCGACGGCGTCGGCCTGCGACAGTGCGCCGACCGGCTGAAGGATCTCGCCCGTGGGGCCGACGGAGCCGGCGACGATGACCGGCCGCCCGGCGGCGTCGACGCGCTCGCGCGCGATGCGGGCGGCGGCGCCGTTCAGCTCGGCGACGCGGTTCTGCGCCTCGTGCAGCTTCAGCCGGTAGCGCGAGCCGCCGAAGGAGTTGGTCAGGATCACGTCCGACCCGGCCTCGATGAACCCGTCGTGGAGCGCGCGGATCTTGTCCGGCGCGGAGATGTTCCAGAGTTCGGGCGCCTCGCCGGATTCCAGGCCCATGGCGAACAGGTTGGTCCCCGTCGCGCCGTCCAGCATCAGCCAGTCGCGCTTGGACAGAAGCTCGCTCAGTCGGTCGGTCATGCGATCGCGTTCCCCTGGCCGGGCGGCGTGCCGGCCGTGCTGTCTCCGGATCGTGCCGGCATTATGCCGCCTGCGCGGCCCGGGCAATATCCTCGATCCGCGCCACCATGGCGCGAAGCCCGTTCGAGCGCTGCGCCGAAAGTGCCTGGTCGAGGTGCAGCCGGGCCAACTCGCCGCGGATGTCCATGGCCCGGATATCGTCCAGCCGCCGGCCAGAGATCAGCGCTGTCAGGACCGCAATCAGCCCGCGCACGATCATCGCGTCGCTGTCGCCCTGGAAGTGCAGCCGAGGGCCGTCCGGCGACGGGCGGACCTCGGGCACCAGCCAGACCTGGCTGGCGCAGCCCTCGACCTTGGTTGCCGGGGAGCGGCGGTCCTCGGGCAGCGCGGGCATCTCGCGGCCCAGGTCGATGACGTAGCGGTAGCGGTCTTCCCAGTCGTCGAAGAGCTCGAAATTCTCGACGATCTCGTCGAAGCTGTCGCCGGCCATGGCAGGCACCCCATGTCGCTCGGCCTCGATCTAGGTGCTCGCGACCCACAGGTCCAGAGCAGGGATTTCCAATCCGCCCCGGGCTTTGTATGGTCCGCGGCGAAACGGGGAGTGGAAATACGGATGCCCTGCATGCGCCTGGTCCTGCCGCTGATCGCGGTCGTGTCGCTCGTCCCTCTCGGCGGCTGCAGCTCGATGGCCGGCTATGGCGACGAGAAGAAGCCCGCGCCCGCGGCCCCGGCCCCCGAGGTGCAGGTGCCGGTGCAGTCCGTTCGCAGCATCGAGATCGGCCGCACCCGCGACGGCTTCCTGATCACCGCCTACGGCGTCGCGCAGGGCCTCGGCTACGCGCAGCCGGAGCTGCGGCCGCGGCGCGACGGGGCGCCGGGGATCGATGGCTATATCGAGTACGACTTCGTCGCCAGCGAGCCGCCGGCAGGCTTCGGGCTGCCGGAAGGGACCGCGCAGGCGCGGGCGCTGCGGGCCGACCTGCCGGTCGAGCGCCGGCGCACTGCGCGGGGCGGCTGGCATCCGCGTGCTGGGCGTGAGCGGCGGCGCGCAGCTCGACTTCGCCCCGCCCGCGCAGGTGAAGCAGCCGCGCCCCTGAGCCGGGCAGGGAGCGCGACGACATGGATCGCCACCTCGTCCTGACTCTGGGCCGCAGCGGCAGCAACACGCTGGTGAACGTGCTGAACCAGAACCCCGAGGTTCTGAACCTCGGCGAGCTCCTGGGCGAATGGAACGACATCCGGCGCTGGCAGCGCCGGATCATGCCGCGCCTGAGCGATGACGCCTATCTCGACCGGCTCGTCTTCAGAAATCGCAATGTCCGTGCCCTGAACTTCATGCGCAATCTGAAGAAGACCGCGGCGGGGAAACGGCGCGAGGTGAAAAGCTTTCGCGGCCTGCGCAGTGTCGGGTTCAAGGATTTCTCGCTGAACTTCGAGCGTTATGGCCTGAGGAACTACGTCCGCGAGCGCCCCGGCCTGAAGGTCGTCGGGCTGGTCCGCGAGAACGTGCTGGACCGGCTGATCTCGGCGATGATGCTCGAGCAGACCGGGATCGTGGCCGTCGCGGCCGAGGACACGGCCGCGACGCGCAGGATCCGCATCGAGCCCGAGCGGATCCTTCCCGCGCTCGAGGTCATCGATGCCGAGAACCGCACGCTGCGGGAGATGCTGGACGAGCTGCCGCCCGAGCGGGTCCACGTCGTCAGCTACGAGGATCTGTTTTCCGAGCCGGCCCGGACCGCCGAGGTGGTCAAGGCCGTCTTCCACTTCCTCGGGGTCCGGCAGATCGAGCCGGAGATCCGGATGCGCAAGATCATCAGGGGCTCGGGCGCGGAGACGATCGAGAACCTCGGCGAGTGCCGTGCCGCCGTCCGGGGAACCCGTTTCGAGACGTTGTTCGACCCTGCCGGCTGACGGCTGGCCGGGCGCCGGCCGGGCGTCGTCAGTCCGCCATCTCGCGCAGGTCCACCAGTCGGATGCCCTGCGGGCCGGCGACCAGCCCCGTGGCGCCGTCCCTGAGCCGCAGCGCGTCGGCGCCGAACACCTCGCGCCGCCAGCCCTTGAGCACGGGCAGCTCCTCGATCGCGTCCTCGCCGGCCAGCGCTTCGATCTCGGCGGCGGGCGCGATCAGGCGCGAGGCGACGCCGATCTCGTCGGCCCGCGCCTTGAGGAAAACCTTCAGCAGGTCGGCGACCGCCGACGAGCCCTCGCGCCGGCGCGGCGGGGCGGCGGGGCGCGGCATCCTGTCGGACGGACAGGCCAGCCCTTCGGCGACGGCGGCCAGGATCTCGGCCGCGTTCTCGGGCTTGCGCGCGTCGCGCTGCAAGAGCCGCATGCGCGACAGCTCGTCGGGCGTCTTCGGCGCCGCGGTCGCAACCTCGAGCAGCGCGTCGTCCTTGAGCACGCGCGAGCGCGGCACGTCGCGGTCCTGCGCGGTGATCTCGCGCCATTTCGCCAGCGCCCGGACGACGGCCAGGAACTTCGGGCTGGTCGAGCGCGCCTTGATCCGTTGCCAGGCCTCGTCGGGGTCGACCGAGTAGGTCGCCGGATCGGTCAGGATCGCCATCTCCTCGGCGACCCAGCCGGCGCGGCCGGTGGCCGCGAGCCGGTCGCGCAGGCTCTCGTAGATGTCGCGGAGATGCGTGACGTCGGCCACCGCGTAGGTGAGCTGCTTGGCGCTGAGCGGCCGGCGCGACCAGTCGGTGAAGCGCGAGGACTTGTCGATCGTCGCCCGGGCGATCTTGCGCGCCAGCGTCTCGTAGCCGACCTGCTCACCATAGCCGCAGACCATCGCCGCGACCTGCGTGTCGAACAGCGGGCTCGGGATGATGCGGCCCATGTTGGCGAAGATCTCGACGTCCTGGCGCGCCGCGTGGAAGACCTTGACGACGCGCTCGTCTGCCATCAGCGCGTAGAGCGGCGCGAGGTCGATGCCCGCCGCCAGCGGATCGATCAGCACGGCATCGTCCGCGCCGGTGCCCGGGCGCGCCATCTGTACCAGGCAGAGCTGCGACCAGTAGGTCCGCTCGCGCAGGAACTCGGTGTCGACCGTGATATAGGGGGCCTCGGCGTAGGCGGCGCAGACCTCGGCCAGCTCGGCGGAATCGGAAACGACATGCATCCGGGCGCAATAGCGTCATTTTCTGCCGCTGTCGCGCCAAAGTTCAGATCGGGTGACGCCGGGGTCGTTGCTGCAGCGCCGCTGCCACGCCTGCGGATGTCCGCGCCGGGCGCGCCGCTTCTGTCGCGGGAACTTTCCTCGTTCCAGCCGTGTTGGAGGTGCGTGATCAGAAGCATTTCCGAGTGGGACCGCCAGAGTTTCGCGGTCGAGGCGTTCAAATCAGGCGCGAAGCGGCGCGACCGGCCTGCGACAGGTCGGCGCCTGGCGGCGCAACCGAAGCCCCGCAAGCGGGCACAAACGAGGAGACACCAATGCTCAAGCTGAAGAAGACCATGATGGCCGCGATCGCCGCGACCAGCGTCACGGCGATGGCGGGCTGCCAGACCGCGCCGCAGACGCTCCAGGACAACAAGCGCACCGCCATCGGCGCGGGCGTCGGCGCCGCCGCGGGGGCCGCGCTCGGCACTCTGGTCGGTGGCAACGACCGGCGGAACGCGCTGGTCGGCGCGGGCATCGGCCTACTGGCAGGCGCGGCCGTCGGCCAGTACCTCGACCAGCAGCAGCGCGATCTCGAGGCGAGCCTCGCCGGCACCGGCGCCGAGGTCGACCGGCAGGGCGACCAGCTCCTGGTGACGCTGCCGAGCCAGGTGACCTTCGCCACGGACCAGGCGACGATTCAGCCGCAGTTCTACCCGGCGCTGAATAATGTCGCCCAGACGCTGCAGCAGTACCCGCAGAGCTATATCGACGTCGTCGGCCACACCGATTCGACCGGCGAGACGGCGTACAACCAGCGCCTGTCCGAGGCGCGCGCCAACTCCGTCGCGCAGTACCTGATCAGCCGCGGCGTCAGCCCGGCGCGCATCCAGGCCTATGGTATGGGCGAGACGCGGCCGGTCGCGTCGAACGACACCCCGTCGGGTCGCCAGGCCAACCGCCGGGTCGAGCTTCTCATCACGCCCGCGACGCAGGGTTGAGCAGGAACGAGACATTCAGCGCGGCCGCAGGCGGCCGCGCTCCCGCCCCGGCCGCGATGGCGGCCGCGGTCCCGGCCAGCGCCGCGGTGGCGACCCGGGCGGGGCTCAAGACCATAAGGTTCCTGAACACCGCCATTTCGGTCTGCCCGCGCCGCGTGCAGCTCTGGTCCGAGCTGGTCGTGCTGTTCGTCGGGTTGCCGCTGCTTCTGGCGGCCTATTTCGATGACATTCTCGCCTGGGGCGCGCTGGGGGCGTTCTCGCTGATCGCGATTCTGGGCGTGCTGGGCGTGTTGGCGGCGGTGCTGTTGGCGATCACGCCTGGCTTCTCGTTCCGCAAGCTCCTGCAGGGGCCGGTCTTTCGCGAGTGGAAGCTGATCCTGTTCTGCACGCTGCTGGCGGCGGCGGTCTGCTCCGCGACCGTCTTCGCGGTATTGCCGGGGCATTTCCTGAGCCTGCCGCTGAAGAACACGGCGCTCTGGGCGCTGTTCCTGCCGATCTACACGCTGTTCTCGGCGCTGCCGCAGGAGTTGATCTACCGCACGCTGTTCTTCGAGCGCTACGGGGCGCTGTTTCCCGGCACGATTGCGGCGGTCGCCGCCAACGGTGCGGCGTTCGGCTTCGGGCACCTGCTCTACATGCACTCGATCACGGTCGCGATGACCGCCTTCGGCGGCGCGATGATCGGTTGGGCCTACCTGACGCGTGGGCGGTCGGTTCTGCTGACCTGGGTGTTGCACAGCCTCGCCGGCTGCCTGATCTTTACCTCGGGCCTTGGCGTCTATTTCTACGCGGGCGGCACCGGGCCGCTCTGACCGCCCCGCACATCGCCGTCCATCCCGGCCCATCCTGCCCTGCCGCGCAGGGGGCACCCTTGACAGCGGACGGCGCGGACGGTCTATGCGGGCGCGACCCGCGGGGCGCCCCTCCGGCGACCCGCCTCTCGCGGAGCCCTCCCTATGCATGACTACCGCACGCATAACTGCGCCCAGCTGACAAAGGCCGATGTCGGCAGACAGGTCCGCCTGTCCGGCTGGGTCCACCGCGTGCGCGACCATGGCGGCATCCTGTTCATCGACCTGCGCGACCACTACGGTATCACGCAGGTGCTGGCCGACCCGGACTCGCGCGCCTTCGCCGACGCCGAGCGCGTGCGCGCCGAGTGGGTGATCCGCATCGACGGCGTCGTGAAGGCACGTGACGCCGAGCTGGTGAACCCGAAGATCCCGACCGGCGAGATCGAGGTTTTCGTACGCGAGCTGGAAGTGCTGAGCGCCGCCGAGGAGCTGCCGTTACCGGTCTTCGGCGAGGCCGAGTACCCGGAGGAGACGCGGCTGCGCTATCGCTTCCTCGATCTCCGACGCGAGGCCCTGCATCGCAACATCGTCCTGCGCTCGAAGGTGATCACCTCGATCCGGCAGCGGATGATCGACCAGGGGTTCATGGAGTACCAGACGCCGATCCTGACGGCGTCCTCGCCCGAGGGCGCGCGCGACTTCATCGTCCCGAGCCGGCTGCATCCGGGAAAGGTTTACGCGCTGCCGCAGGCGCCGCAGCAGTTCAAGCAGCTGATCATGGTGGCGGGCTTCGATCGCTATTTCCAGATCGCGCCGTGCTTCCGCGACGAGGATCCGCGGGCGGACCGGTCTCCCGGCGAGTTCTACCAGCTGGACATGGAGATGAGCTTCGTCGAGCAGGAGGACGTCTTCGAGGCGATCGAGCCGGTCATGCGCGGCGTCTTCGAGGAGTTCGGCGGCGGCCGACCGGTGACGCCGAAGTTCCCGCGCATCGCCTATCGCGACGCGATGCTGTGGTATGGCAGCGACAAGCCGGACCTGCGCAACCCCGTCAGGATGCAGGTCGTCAGCGACCATTTCCGTGGCAGCGGCTTCAAGATCTTCGCCCGGATCCTCGAGCAGGAAGGCACCGAGATCCGCGCGATCCCGGCGCCGACCGGCGGCAGCCGCGCGCGTTCTGCGACCGCATGAACAGCTGGGCGCAGAAGGAAGGCCTGCCCGGCATGGGCTACATCATGTGGCGCGAGGAGGGCGGCCAGGTCGTCGGCGCCGGGCCGCTGGCCAAGAACATCGGCGAGGAGCGCACCGAGGCGGTGCGCCGGCAGCTTGACCTCAAGCCGGGCGACGCCGCGTTCTTCCTGGCCGGCAAGCCGTCGACCTTCGTCGACGTCGCGGGCCGGGCGCGGAACGTCATCGGGCGCGAGCTGGGGCTGACGGACGAGGAGCGCTTCGACTTCTGCTGGATCGTCGACTTCCCGATGTACGAGTGGGACGACGAGCGAAAGGTCATCGACTTCAGCCACAACCCGTTCTCGATGCCGCAGGGCGGGCTGGAGGCGCTGGAGACGCAGGACGCCGCTGGAAGTCCTGGGATATCAGTACGACATCGTCTGCAACGGGATCGAGCTGTCGTCCGGCGCCATCCGGAACCACAAGCCCGAGATCATGTACAAGGCGTTCGAGATCACCGGCAAGGACCGGGCGTTCGTCGACAGCCATTTCGGCGGCATGATCAGCGCGTTCAAATACGGCGCCCCGCCGCATGGCGGCATCGCGCCCGGCATCGACCGCATCGTCATGCTGCTGGCCGGTGCCGAGAACATCCGCGAGGTCATCATGTTCCCGATGAACCAGCGCGCCGAGGACCTGATGATGGGCGCGCCCTCGGAGCCCGCCAACGAGCAGCTGCGCGAGCTGGGGATGCGTTTCATCCCGCGAGAGTGATGGCCGCCGGCGGCACGCTGGCGCGTGGAGCTTTGGACCTAGCCCAGATGGAGCCGGCGACCGGAGTTCCACGGCATGACGGTGGAGCTTTCGGCAGGTCGGGGCGTCGCCGGAGGTTACGGATCCTCACGGTTGGAAATCGTTAAAGAGATCTGCCGCGTGTGGCGTGCCCTGGGCAGGTAGGAAAGCGCCGTAGGGCGGGGTTGAACCCCGCCGCTTGGGTGGCGGGGTTCAACCCCGCCCTGCAAACCCGGTTCGCGCCCGGTCGTTAGCTTACACCCGATAGATCGGAAAGCGGTCGCACAGCGCGCCGACCCGCTCGCCCACGCTCCGCTCGACCTCGGCGTTGCCGTCGGCGCCGTTCGCGGCCAGGCCGTCGATGACCTCGACGATCAGGCGGCCGATCTCGGCGAACTCTTCGGTGCCGAAGCCGCGCGTCGTGCCGGCGGGCGAGCCGAGGCGGATGCCGGAGGTGACCATCGGCTTTTCCGGGTCGTTCGGGATGCCGTTCTTGTTGCAGGTGATGCGGGCGCGGCCGAGCGCCTGCTCGGCGGCGACGCCGGTGACGCCCTTCGGGCGCAGGTCGACGAGGATGACATGCGTGTCGGTGCCGCCGGTGACGCAGGCGAGGCCGCCGGCGATCAGCGTCTCGGCCAGCACGCGGGCATTCTCGACGACGGCGGCCGCGTAGGCGCGGAACTCGGGGCGGAGCGCCTCGCCGAAGGCGACGGCCTTGGCGGCGATGACGTGCATCAGGGGGCCGCCCTGCAGCGCCGGGAAGACGGCCGAGTTGATCTTCTTGGCGATCTCCTCGTCGTTCGTCAGCACCATGCCGCCGCGCGGGCCGCGCAGCGTCTTGTGCGTCGTCGTCGTCGCGACGTGGCACCATTCCAGCGGGTTCGGGTGGGCGCCGCCGGCGACCAGCCCGGCGAAGTGCGCCATGTCGCAGTGGAAGAGCGCGCCGACCTGGTCGGCGATCTCGCGGAAGCGGGCGAAGTCGATCTGGCGCGGGATGGCCGAGCCGCCGGCGATGATGACCTTCGGCCGGTGCTGCTCGGCCAGCGCCGCGACCTGGTCGTAGTCGATGCGGTTGGTGTCCTTGCGTCACGCCGTACTGAACGGCGTGGAACCACTTGCCGGACTGGTTGACCTTCGCGCCGTGCGTCAGGTGGCCGCCGGACGCCAGCTCCATGCCGAGGATGGTGTCGCCGGGCTGCGCCAGCGCCATCAGCACGGCCTGGTTGGCCTGCGCGCCCGAGTGCGGCTGGACGTTGGCGAAGCGGCAGTCGAACAGCGTGCAGGCGCGCTCGATCGCCAGCCGCTCGGCGACGTCGACATACCGGCAGCCGCCGTAGTAGCGGCGGCCGGGATAGCCCTCGGCATACTTGTTGGTCAGGACCGAGCCCTGCGCCTCGAGCACCGCGCGGCTGACGATGTTCTCGGAGGCGATCAGCTCGATCTCGTCCTGCTGGCGATGCAGCTCGTCGGCGACGGCCGCGGCCAGTTCCGGGTCGCGCTCGGCCAGGTGCTCGGTGAAGAAGCCGCGGTCCCGCGTGGTGGCGTCCATGTCACTGTCCTCCGGCTGCCGGTGCGCTGGCTGATCGCGCGTTCGCGGCCGGTTGCCTAGCACGAATCCGACCTGCGGACAGGAGAGAGCGCCCTCGGGCAGCGGAATCGTGAAGACGGGCGGCGTGGACGCCGGCGGACCGGGGGCACGGCGGTGGGCCAGGCGGAGGGGGCCGGGCAGACGGGGAGGGGCCGACGGACCGGGGGCATCGTCGCCGCGCCGGACAACGGTCGCGCCGCCCCGCGGCGGCATTTGCCCTGACCACGGGCGGTCGCTATGATCGCCGCCAAAGCGCGGGCAGGGGGACACCGCCGATGCAGAAGATCTGTGTGCTCGGCAGCCAGTCGCCCGCGGCCCAGGAGGGCGTCGAGGACCTGCGCCGGCGCTACGGCCACGTGCCGCCGGACGAGGCCGAGATCATCGTCGCGCTGGGTGGCGACGGCTTCATGCTGCAGACGTTGCACGCCTTCATGGACCTGAACGTGCCGGTCTACGGCATGAACCGCGGCAGCGTCGGCTTCCTGATGAACGACTATGCCGGCGACGACCTGCCCGAGAAGCTGGAGACGGCCAAGACGGCGCGCATCAACCCGCTGCGCATGGTCGCGACCGACGCGATGGAGCGCAAGCACACGGCGCTGGCCATCAACGAGGTGGCGCTGTTCCGCCAGACGCACCAGGCCGCCAAGATCCGCATCACGGTCGACGGCAAGGTGATGCTGGACGAGCTGATCTGCGACGGCATCCTGGCCGCGACGCCGGCCGGCTCGACCGCCTACAACCTGTCGGCGCACGGGCCGATCCTGCCGATCCGCTCCAAGATGATGGCGCTGACGCCGATCTCGCCCTTCCGGCCGCGGCGCTGGCGCGGTGCGCTGATGATGCTCGACAACCACCTGGAGTTCCAGGTCATCGAGCAGCAGAAGCGCCCGATCGCCGCCACCGCCGACCATTTCGAGGTCCGCGACGTCAGCCATGTCGTCGTTGCTTCGGCGCCCGAGATCGAGCTGCGGCTGCTCTACGATCCCGGCCACGAGCTGGAGGAGCGGCTGCTTCGCGAACAATTTACGGTGTAAACCGGCGCGAACGCGCCGGAATCTCTCGCAAACCTTGACGTGTACGCCCTGCCGCGCGCACGATTCTTCCCGTGAGAACGGAGGATCGTCGCGGCGATGAGCGTCGGCGAGCAGTTGCGTTGGTGGGGAGCGGCCCTGGCCGTTCTCGTGGTGCTGTTGTGGCTGCTGTCCGACGCGTTGTTCCCCTTCGTGCTGGGCGCGGCGATCGCCTATCTGACGGACCCGCTGGCCGACTGGCTCGAGCGGCACGGCTTCAGCAGGCTGGGCGCGACGGTCGTCATCACGCTGGCGTCGCTCGGGGTCGTGGCGCTCGGCGTGCTGCTGGTCGTGCCGCTGCTGATCGACCAGTTGCGCGACCTGACCGCCGCCGTGCCGGTCTGGGCGGACGAGGCCCGCGCGGCGCTGCGCGACTGGCTGCCCGAGATGCGCACCGAGGGCACCGTGCTGAACCGCGCCTTTGTCGAGCTGCGCGACGGCGCGCAGGCCTGGAGCCTGGACCTGCTGCGCCGCGTCTGGGCCGGCGGCGTCGCCGTGCTGGGGTTCCTGGGCGTTCTTCTGGTCACGCCCGTCGTCGCCTTCTACCTGTTGATGGACTGGGACAATCTGGTTGCCGGCGTCGACAACAACCTGCCGCGCCAGCACCGGCCGACCATCCTGGCGATCGCCCGCGATCTCGACCGCGTGCTGGCCGGCTTCGTGCGCGGGCAGATGACGGTCTGCATCGTGCTTGGCACCTTCTATGCCTTGGCGCTGATGCTGGTCGGGCTGAATTTCGGCCTGCTGATCGGGCTGCTCGCGGGCTTCATCAGCTTCATCCCCTTCGTCGGCTCGATCGTCGGTGGCACGCTGTCGATCGGCGTCGCGCTGGCGCAGTTCTGGGGCGACTGGGTCTGGATCGGCGCCGTCGCCGCCATCTTCGTGGGCGGGCAGGCGATCGAGGGCAACTTCCTGACGCCCAAGCTGGTCGGCGACAAGGTCGGGCTGCACCCGGTCTGGCTGATGTTCGCGCTCAGCGCCTTCGGCGTCGTCTTCGGCTTCGTCGGCCTGCTGGTCGCGGTGCCCGCCGCCGCGGCGATCGGCGTCGTCGGCCGGTTCATGCTCGAGAAGTACCGGACGACGTCGCTCTACCATGGCGCCGCCCGGCCCTCCGGGACGCCGCGGGTGCCGCTGCCGGGGGAGCCCGAGCGATGACCCGGCCACGCCAGAGCGCCTTCGATCTCGACTACCGGCCGGATCTGGCCGCCGAGGACTTTCTGGTGTCCGAGTGCAACCGGAACGCCTGGACGGCGATCGCGAACTGGGAGCGCTGGCCGAACAGGCGCCTGGCGCTGACCGGCCCGGCCGAGTTGGGCAAGACGCACCTCGCCTCGATCTGGGCGAGCCGCAGCGGTGCCGCCCGGCTGCACGCGGCCGAACTGACCGAGGCGCGGATGGAGCAGCTCATGGAGGCCCCCGCGGTGCTGGTCGAGAACGTCGACCGCGTCGCCCAGCTGCCCGACGAGGCGCGGCGGCAGATCGAGCGGATGCTGTTTCACCTGGTGAACTTCACCGGCGCCGAGGGCAAGCCGCTGCTGATCACGGGGCGGGCGGGGCCGGGCTACTGGCAGATCGAGATGCCGGATCTCGCCAGCCGGGTTTCGGCCATGGCGCATGTCGCCATCGCGCCGCCGGATGACGCGATCCTCTCGCTCGTCCTGCACAAGCTGTTCCGTGACCGGCAGCAGACGGTCAGCCAGGAGGTCGTCGACTACGTCGTGCTGCGCATGGAGCGCTCATTCGCCGCAGCGCGCGAGCTGGCGGCGGCGCTGGACCGCAAGGCACTGGCCGAACGGCGGCGGATCACCCGGCCGCTGGCCGCCGAGCTGCTGGCCGAGCGCGAAGCGGAGGGCGCGCCCGTGCAGGAAAAGGACCGGGCGGACTGATGCGGGCCGATTTTCTCGAGACAACGGTGACGGCGACTCCGGAGGAGCACCTTGTCGCCATCGACGCCGCGACGCCCGAGCGGTTCTTCAACCGCGAGCTGAGCTGGCTCGCATTCAACTGGCGCGTGCTGGAGGAGGCCGACAACCCTCTGAACCCGCTGTTCGAGCGGGTGCGGTTCCTGTCGATCTCGGGGTCCAACCTCGACGAGTTCTACAACGTCCGCGTCGCCGGCCTGCGCGCGCAGGTGCGCGCCGGGGTCGAGATGCGCTCGCTGGACGGCCGCACGCCGGCGCAGCAGCTGGCGCTGGTCGACCAGGAATCGATGAAGCTGCAGCACGCCCAGCAGCGCTCGTGGAAGGAGCTGCACGGGCTGCTGCAGGAGAACGGCGTCTTCGTCATCACGCGCGATGCCCTGACGGAGGAGGACCGGGCGGGGCTGGACACGCACTTCATGGACCAGGTGTTCCCGGTGCTGACGCCGATGGCGGTCGACCCGGCGCACCCGTTCCCGTTCATCCCGAACATGGGGCTGGCGCTGGGCCTGCAGATGACGCGCACGCGCGACGGCGAGCCGCTGATCGCGCTGCTGCTGATCCCGCCGCAACTCGACCGCTACCTGCGCCTCGCCAACGGCCCGGACGGCGAGATCCGCTTCCTGCCGCTGGAGGAGCTGCTGGAGCTCTACCTGGACCAGCTCTTCCCCGGCTACGAGGCGCAGGGGCGGTGCATCTTCCGCGTGCTCCGCGACAGCGACCTGGAGGTCGAGGAAGAGGCCGAGGACCTGATGCGCGAGTTCGAGACGGCGCTGAAGCGCCGCCGCAAGGGCCGCGCCATCCGGCTGAAGCTGAACGACGACGCGCCGGACGAGCTGAAGCGCCTGATCGCCAAGCGGCTGGAGGTCGGGCGCGACGAGCTGATCGAGGTCGACGGCGTCGTCGGCATCGGCGACCTCAGCTTGCTGCTGACCGCGGACCGGCCCGACCTGGCCTGGGCGCCCTACCAGCCGCGCCTGCCCGAGCGCGTGCGCGACCATGACGGCGACATCTTCGCCGCCATCCGCCGCAAGGACATGCTGCTGCACCACCCGTTCGAGAGCTTCGAGGTGGTGGTGCAGTTCCTGCAGCAGGCGGCGCGCGACCCGAACGTCGTCGCCATCAAGCAGACGCTCTACCGCACCTCGAAGGACAGCCCGATCGTGCGCGCGCTCTGCGAGGCAGCGGAGGACGGCAAGTCCGTCACCGCGCTGGTCGAGCTGAAGGCGCGCTTCGACGAAGCGGCGAACATCCAGCTGGCCCGCCAGCTCGAGCGGGCCGGCGCCCAGGTGGTCTTCGGCTTCGTCGACTGGAAGACGCATGCCAAGATGTCGCTGGTCGTGCGCCGCGAGGGCGGCGAGCTGGTGACCTACTCGCATTTCGGCACCGGCAACTATCACCCGATCACGGCGCGCATCTACACCGACCTGTCGCTGTTCACCTGCACGCGCGAATACGGCCAGGACGCCGCGAAGATCTTCAACTACATCACCGGCTATGCCGAGCCGAGCGGGCTGCAACTGGTTCACATCGCGCCGCTCTACCTCAAGAAGAAGATCCTCGAGCTGCTCGACGCCGAGATCGAGCACGCCCGCGCCGGCCGGCCGGCGCATGTCTGGGTCAAGCTGAACGCGCTGATCGAGGGCGACGTCATCGACGCGCTCTACCGCGCCAGCCAGGAGGGGGTGAAGATCGACCTGGTCGTGCGCGGCATCTGCGGGCTGCGGCCGGGCCTGCCGGGGCTCAGCGACAACATCCGCGTCAAGTCGATCATCGGCCGCTTCCTCGAGCACGGCCGCATCGTCTGCTTCGGCAACGGCTACGGGCTGCCATCGGCCGAGGCACGGGTGTTCATCTCGTCGGCCGACTGGATGGACCGCAACCTCACGCGCCGCGTCGAGGCGTTGGTCGAGATCGTCAACCCGACCGTGCACGCGCAGATCATCGAGCAGATCATGGCCGCCAACCTGCACGACGAGGCGCAGAGCTGGGTGCTGATGCCGGACGGCACCTACCTGCGCGCCGAGGGGCTGCCGGGCGAGGCGCTGTTCTCGGCGCACGACTTTTTCATGGAGCACCCGTCGCTCAGCGGCCGCGGCCGCAGCGGCGCCGACGACGCGCCGCGGTTGACACGGGTCTCGGAAGCCGCCGAATAGGCGGGTCGCAGAACGGCCAGGGGCGCTCACGCTGTCGGATCAAGGGCTGAAGGGCGCCGGGCCGCTTGCTTGGCATGCCGCGGGTGCGGGACGGGGTGCCGGGCCGCAGGGCGACCTGTTCGCCGGGCATCCGCGCTCGTTCCACCTGCCGCGCGCCGACGAGAGCCGGATCGGCGTCGTCGATGTCGGATCGAACTCGGTACGCATGGTGATCTTCGAGGGCGGCCGGCGCTGCCCCGCCATGGTCTTCAACGAAAAGATCATGTGCGGCCTCGGCGCCGAGCTGGCCGAGACGGGCCGGCTGTCGCCCTCGGGTCGCGAGCGGGCGCTGCGCGCGCTGACGCGCTTTGTCGCGCTGGCGCCGGGCCTGCGCGTCGGGGCGCTGGCCGGCGTCGCCACCGCCGCGGTGCGAGAGGCCGCCGACGGGCGCGAGTTCCGCGACCTGGTGGCGCGCGAGACCGGCGTCCGCCTTCATATCGCCAGCGGCGAGGACGAGGCGCGGCTGGCGGCGCAGGGCGTGCTGTTCGGCGACCCGACCGCGCGCGGGCTGGTGGTGGACCTGGGCGGCGCGTCGCTGGAGGTCTGCCCGATCGGCCGCGCCAAGACGGGCAAGGGCGTCACCACGCCGCTGGGTCCGCAGCGCCTCGGCGACCTGTCGAAGGGCACCGACAAGGCGCGCGCCATAATCGACCGCGAGATGGCGCCGCTGGCCGCGCAGTTCGGCCGGGCGCCCGAGCGCCTGCACCTGGTCGGCGGCGCCTGGCGGACGCTCGGCCGCGTGCAGATCCACCTCTCGGGCTACCCGTTGCAGGTGCTGCACGAGCACTGCTTCTCGCCCGAGGATGCGCACCTGGCCGCGCGCTGGATCCTGTCCGCGAAGCCGGAGGAGCTGGACGTCGTGCCGGGCGTCTCGACCGATCGCGTGCCGACGCTGCCGCATGCGGCCCTGCTGCTGGAGGGGCTGCTCGACCATTTCTCGCCCGAGGGCCTGATGCTGTCGGGGTTCGGGCTGCGCGAGGGGATCTGCTACGAGTACCTGCCGGCGCATATCCGCCGCCAGGACCCGCTGATCTCGACCTGCGCCGGGCACGAGCGCACACGCGCCCGCGCGCCCGGCTTCGGCGTCGAGCTGGCCGACTGGCTGTTCGGCGCCATGCCCCCGCAGGACGGCGCCGAGGAGCGGCTGATCCGCGCCATCTGCCACCTGGCCGATGTGAGCTGGCGGGCGCACCCGGACTATCGCGCCTCGGCCTGCATCGAGATCGTGACGCGCACCAACGTCTCGGGCATCGGCCATCCCGGCCGCGCCTTCATGGCGGCGACGCTGCTTGCCCGCTATCGCGGCGCCAGGGGAATGGGCCACGCGCCGATCCTGTCGCTGCTGTCGGCCGAGGCCAGCGAGCGCGCCGGGCGCATCGGCGCGCTGATGCGGCTCGGCTGCACGATCGCCGGCGTGACGCCCGGTTTCCTGCCCTGGTGCCCGGTGGTGGTCGACGAGGCGACGCTGCGCCTGTCGCCGGCGCGCGAGGCAGCGCCGCTGATGGGCGAGGAGGTCGAGAAGCGCCTCGCCCAGGCTGCGAAGGCGTTCGGCGTGAAGCCCGAGGTGGCGGCGCTCTGACCCGCCGCGCGGGCGTGTCGGCGGCCCGGCGGCCGTGCCGCCGCCGCTCGCGGTTGCACCATCCGGGCAATCGACCTAGTGTCCGCCCGACCGCCGAGGCGCCGCGTGACGGGTGTCCGCGCCTCGCGCCGGGAGCCGGAGGATACAGGCGCGCCATGCACATCGAAGCCGGACGGTTCATGGTCCGACTGGCCGAGTGCGACGCCGACGTGGCGGCCGCTCAACGCCTGCGTTACCGCGTCTTCGTCGAGGAGATGGGCGCCAGCGCCGCCCCCGGGGACGCCGCCGATCGGCGCGAGCGCGACCGCTTCGACCCGTATTTCGACCACCTGCTGCTGATCGACCGGGAATCCGCCGACCCGCATGTCGAGCGCGGTGTCGTTGGCGTCTACCGGCTGATGACCGGCAGCCGGGCGCGTGCCGGCATCGGTTTTTACGGCGCCAGCGAATACGACCTGTCGCTGCTGGTGAACTATCCGCGCGAAACGCTGGAGCTCGGCCGCTCCTGCGTCGATCTGGAACACCGCGGCGGGGCGGGCATGCACCTGCTCTGGACGGGGCTCGGGGAGTATGTTGCGACGCACGGCGTCTCGATCCTGTTCGGCGTCGCCAGCTTTCACGGCGCCGACCCGGTGCCGCTGGCCCAGGCGCTGAGCTATCTGCACCACAACCATCTGGCGCCGCCCGACCTGCGCGTCCGCGCCGTGGCCGACCGCTATGTCGAGCTGGACATGCTGCCGCCCGATCAGGTCGACAAGGTCGAGGCGCTGCGCCAGACGCCGGCGCTGATCAAGGCGTATCTGAGGCTCGGCGGCTTCGTCGGCGAGGGGGCCTATGTCGACCACGAATTCAACACCGTCGACGTCTGCCTGCTGATGGACACGTCGAGGATGGTGCAGCGGTATCGCTCGTTCTACTCGCGAAAACGGGGCGGGTCGGTTGACCGGATCCTCGGCTGACCCCACCCACGCCACCGTGATCCGCCATGCAGCCGTGGAATGAAGCGCCCCCGCCCGACCTGCCGACGCCGTCGCTGGCGGCGCGGGTCGGCGGCGCCCTGCGCCTGGCCGGCATCGTCGCGCTGACCGCGTCGGCGGTCGGCGTCTTTCTGCTGGGGCGGACGCTGCGCGGCTGGCTGGGCAAGCGCGTGACCTTTCACTTCGAGGTCGCGCGCTGGTGGGCGATCGGCTGCCTGCGGCTGACCGGGTTGCGGCCGAGCGTGCGCGGCGCGCCGATCCGCGCCGGGGCACTGATCGCCAACCACTCGAGCTGGCTCGATATCCTGGCGCTGCGCGCCGTGCGGCTGATCTACTTCGTCTCGAAGGCCGAGGTCGCGACCTGGCCGGGCATCGGCTTCGTCACCCGCGTCACCGGCACGATCTTCATCGACCGCCGTCGCACCGAGGCCAAGCGGCAGGAGGCGCTGCTGCGCTCGCGCATCGCGCACGACCAGCTTTTGTGCTTCTTCCCGGAGGCCACCTCGACCGATGGGCAGCGCGTGCTGTCGTTCAAAAGCTCACTGTTTTCAGCGTTCTACGCGGAAGGGCGGGGAACCGGGCTGCCCATTCAGCCGGTGACCCTGCGCTACCGCCCGGCGCCCGGCCTGCCCGAAAGCTTTTACGGCTGGTGGGGCACCATGCCGTTCGAGGGCAACATCTGGAACGTGGTGACGCTGTCGCGCGGCGGGACGGTCGAGCTGATCTTTCACCCGCCGGTGACGGCGGCGGAGTTCCCCGACCGAAAGGCGCTGGCCGAGCATTGCCGCGCCGCGGTCGTCGCTGGCCGCGAGACCGGCGCGCCCGCCGATCGGCGGCCCGGCCAGCCTTCTGGACCCCTGTCGAGCGCGGAGGATCGTCCGGCCGCCGGGCCGTGCTAGGCTGGGCCGGAGAGGATTCGGAGACGATGATGACGCCCAACGACCTGGCAGCCGGCGATCGCGGACCAATCGCGCCCGAGATCGGACTGTCGCTCTCGCCCGAGGTCGAGTTCACCGAGGCGGAGGCGCTGGCCGACTGGCTGCGCGAGAACGCCGTCGAGGAGGTCGAGTGCGTCACGCCGGACTTTGCCGGCGTCGGGCGCGGAAAGGTCATGCCGGCCGCCAAGTTCTGCCAGTTCCAGCCGGTCTTTCTGCCGACATCGCTGTTTTTCCTCACGATCACAGGGGGTTATCCGGACCTGGAGAACTTCCGCGGCTACAACACCGACGCCGATCTGATGCTGCGGCCGGACCTGCCGACCTGTCGCGCCGTGCCCTGGGCGGCCGACCCCTCGGTGCAGGTGATCCACGACGTCTGCGACCGGCGCGGCCGACTGGTCGAATTCGCGCCGCGCTCGGTGCTGCGCCGGATCATCGCGCTCTATGAAAAACAGGGCTGGCATCCGGTCGTCGCGCCCGAGATCGAGTTCTACCTGACGAAACCGAACACGGACCCGGACTATCCGCTGGAACCGCCGGTCGGCCGGTCGGGTCGGATAGGGGCCAAGAGCCAAGCCTATTCGATCAGCGCCGTCGACGAATACGACACGGTCATCGAGCACATCTACGACTATGCGGCGGCGCAGGGGCTGGAGATCGACACGATCATCCAGGAGGCCGGCGCGGCGCAGCTGGAGATCAACCTGAACCACGGCAAGCCGCTGGAGCTGGCCGACCAGGTGTTCCTGTTCAAGCGGCTGATCCGCGAGGCGGCGCTGCGCTGCGGCAGCTATGCGACCTTCATGGCCAAGCCGATGGCCGAGCAGCCGGGCTCGGCCATGCACATCCATCAAAGTGTTGTGTCTATCGACACCGGAGAGAACATATTCAGTGGTCGCGGACGGCGAGCCCTCGGACGCGTTCTATCACTTCCTGGGCGGGCAGCAGACCTATTTCCGGGCGGCGGCGTCGCTGGTCGCGCCCTATGTCAACTCGTACCGGCGGCTGGTGCCGCACCTGACGGCGCCGATCAACCTGGACTGGGGCCAGGACAACCGGACGACGGGGCTGCGCGTGCCGATCTCGGACCCCCAGGCGCGGCGCGTCGAGAACCGCGTCGTCGGGGCGGATGCAAACCCATATCTTGCGATCGCGGCCTGCCTTGCCACAGGATACCTGGGGATGATGCAGAAGATCCGGCCGCGCGAGCCGGTGCAGTCGGACAGCTATGACCGCCCGCGCGAGCTGCCCTACGGCCTGCTGGAGGCGATCGAGGAGCTGAAGGGCTGCGAGCCGCTGCAGGAGGTGCTGGGCAAGCGCTTCTCGCGCCTCTACGCCGCCGTCAAGCAGCAGGAATACGAGGAATTCATGCGCGTCATCAGCCCTTGGGAGCGCGAGCACCTGCTGCTGAACGTCTGAGCCGCGCCCCCCTCGGGTCTCGCCGAACCGTTCGGGGGCTTTCGCGCCGCCGGCGAATCGCCGGTTCGGCGAGATGCCCTCCAATCCGTCGCGCAAGTGGGCGAGTCGCCCGGGGCAGGCGATTCTTGCAAGAGAATCGTCCCTTTCGGGAGGGCAGGTTGCACGGCCAAAGCGGGAGTCGACGCAGTTCGGCGAGAATTCTCGTCGAAGGGTTCGGCGAGATCGGGGCCGGGACGACGGCCGCCGGGGCGGGTCGCGCAGCGCCGCGGCGGTGTGGAACGCGCCCTGAGCGCCGCGCCCGGGGCGGGGTGTCGGAAACCCGGTTTTCGGGCGGGGCGGCGGGGCCGGGTGCGCGGGCGTCCGGCCGGCCGGACGCGGGACTGCGACTCTATCCTGCCAGCGCCCGGGCGTAGGCGGCGAGCCGTGCGGCGGGGTCGTCGTCGTCCCAGAGCCGGCGGTCGGGGGTGACGAAGTCGGCGGTGGCCGACAGGCGGAGCGCGTCGGCCTCGCTGACGCCACCCTCGGCGACCGAGGGGGTCTCGATCATCTCGCTCCACCACTGGAACAGCTCGTCCGGCGCGCGCTCGTCGTCGCCGAGCAGCCCGGAGTCGCCGACCGGGCCGAAGGCGACGTAGTCGGCGCCGGCCTCGGCCAGCACCATGCCGCGATGGCGCGAGGTGCCGGCATGGGCGCCGATGATGCGGTCGGCCCCGAGCGCCCGGCGGACGTCGCGGAGCGGCGTGCGCCCGTCGGCGAGGTGCACGCCGTCGAGACCGAGCGGCTCGACCAGGCGCCAGTGGTCGGCGACGATCAGCGCGACCTCGGCGGCGTGGCAGGGCGGCATCACGAGGTCGATGGCGGCCCGCCAGTCGGCCTCGTCCGCCGCGACGAGATCGACGCGCAGGCACGCCACCGGGATCGTCGCCAGCGCGCGCTCGAGCAGCGGCAGGAAGGCGGCGTCGACCTGCGGCGGGGTCACCAGGTAGAGGCGTTCGCGCGGGGTGTCAGGCATTCGAGGCTCCGTCCGTGCGGCTTACCGTATGGGCGCGCCGGCGCGCCCGGCATGGGGTGCCCGAGCCGGCCGGGATCCCGGTACTCTGCATGGCGCTCTCCCTGGCTGGCTCGCGCGCGGCGGCAACGTTTGCACCGGCGCGGCGCGGGACGCAACCGGCGCGAGATCGCCCGCCAGGCGAACCAGTGAGGGAACCCCGGCGGGGGTATCGGTGTTTCATCGAACTGCTCTTGGAGTTCCTGACATGAGGCGTGTTCGCGTGTGCGTTGCGGTCGTTCTTGCCGCGGGCTGGGGACTGGCCTGTCAGGCGGCCGCCGCGGATGGCGGTCCGGCGGCGCTGCGTGTCCGGGCCGGGATGCAAACCTTTCCATTCGTCGAGGCGCAGGGCGAGGACCGGCTGGCGGCTGACATGGCGTCCGACATCGCCGGCCGGTCGGGACTCGACATGGAGCCTGGCCTGGAGGACGGGACGCCGGCCAATCCCGACGCGCCCTCGCGTCCCGTGGTGCAGCCGATGCCCGAGCCGATCTCCGACCTGCCGAGCGGCCCCTTTGTGCCGGAAGATGCCGTGCCGCCGCCGGTCGAGCAGGCGGCCGCCGGCTAGCCCCGGTGCGGCCTGCGGGGCCGTTGCGGGCAAATGTCGGTCGGAGCGCCTGCAAGAGTGATCCGTGCGGGCAAGACCGCCACGCCGTGAACCCGTGGTGACGGCCTTCCGATTGGGCCGTGACGGTCGTCCAGACTCAGTCTTGCGACGCGGCTTTGGCGCCCCTTCGAGGTCGGGCGGCGCCGTGCGTGAACAGGAACGGATCAGGATTGTGCCCGTTTTCGGGGCAATCCGAACATTGCCGGGAGGACCGGAAATGGGACCGCTGAAATCGACATCTCTCCTGAGCACGACCGCTGTCGTTCTGCTGGCCGGCACCGCGCTGGCCCAGCAGACGGGCGCCCGCATGGCGGGGCAGGGAGTCGAGGCGCCGAGCGCGATGCAGATCCGGAATGCGACCGACATCCCCGACCAGATGGCGATCCCCGACACGCCGCTCGGCATTCGGCAGGCCGAGGAGGACACCGCCGGCAGCGGCGCGGCGCGGGTACCGGCTACGGGGGACACGGCCTGATCCCGAAAGCACGCCCACGACCACGGCCGGCACCGCTGCGGCGACCGGGACCGGGGCGATGGTGACGGATGGCGAGGCGACGACGATGCGTCCGTCGATGCCCGTCAACGACGCGGTGGGAAAGCTGACGACCGGCGGCGGCGCGGCACCCAGGCTGGCGAGCCAGCCGGCGGTGCTGAGCGTGCCGTCGATCACCGATACCGCCGCGCCCGCGCGGCCGCCGGCGTTGGAGAACGAACCCCACGCGGTGCTGACCTTGCGGGGCGGCAGGATCGACTTTGCGACCGATGTCCGCGCGCAGCCCGGGATGAGCACCGCGGTGACGCGCTGAGGCGCGCGCAGGTTGCGTCCGGCTGCCGCACGGCGGCGCCGGGCTGGTGACGCGAGGCAGCTGAGCCCCCGCCGGCGGCGCCGGAGAGTGGCGTGGGCGCGCCGCACGGCCGAGTGATCGCGAGGACGCGTAGTGAAGGAGTGGACCATGCGACTGATTCTGACGCTGACGGCGAGCCTGCTGGCTGGCACGGTCATGGCCCAGCCGACGTTCACCGCGGGACAGTCCGGGAGCACCGGAGCGAGTTCGGGGGCGAGTTCAGGGGCTAGTTCGGGCGCGAGCGCGGGCGTAAGCGCTGGCGGCGGCGCGATCGGCTCGGCCGATGCCGGGGCGGGCGTGCTGTCGACCGGCGCGGTGGCCGCGAGCAATGATGAAGCGCCAGGCGCCCAGAGCAGCGACGTGGTTGCCGATCCCGGCACCGATGCCGGGTTGAGCGCGGCGGGCCCGGTTGGCAGTGGCACGGTTGGCAGTGGCGCGGCGAGCGGCGGCGCGGCGGGCGGCGTCGCGGCGACGGGACCGATCACCGGGATCTCCGCGGTGCCCCTGGGCGCGGATGCCGCGCGGCTTGATGGCACGGTCTCGGGGCCTGCGACGACCGGCCTGCAACGACGGGGCCTGCGACGAACGGGTCTGTGACGGCGGGACTCGTGCTGCACGCACCAGGCGACGGGGACGAGGCGCAGGTAAATCGCGCGGGCGCCGGGACCGGCGTCCCGATGGTGGGCGCGGCACGCGCGGCGGCTCCACGAGCGCCGCGACCGTCCTGAACGAAGGCGTCGGCGGCGACGTGAAGCCCGAGATGATCGAGGTCGGCTCGGGGTCAAAGGGCGCGACACAGTAGCGATGCCTCGGCGCCGGGCGCGACGCCGGGCGCCGGCACAGCCGGGAGGCGCGCGCCGGGGCCGTTGCGGTGGTGGGGAGCCGCGCTCGACGACGATGGCAGAGCGCGCAGGGTTCAGGCCGCGCGGCCGTTCAGGTGCTGTTCCCGCCACGCCCCGGCGAGGTCGACGAAGATGCCCGGCTGGCCGGCGTCATCGCCCGGACCGGCTCTTTGAGCGGCGCGGTCATCGGCCTCGACTTCGCCATCCGCATGGCGCCGACATGGCCGGCGCGGGCCTGGATCGGCGCTGCGCGATGCGTTGGTGGTCGGGCAGGCGCCACCCGCCAGCCTGCGCAGGTTGCCGTTACGGCGGGCGACCCCGCCGCCCCGCCGCGCGCACAGGTCAGGACGCGATGCGTTTCCCGGCCGGCCGGGCGACGAAGGCGGAGAGGTCGGACCAATCCTCGAAACGAAGAACGGCGTCGAACTGGTCGACCGGGCGCTTGCGGTAGCCGCGCGTGAAGAGCGCGAAGGGGATGTCGGCATTGGCGGCGGTGTCGGCGTCGGTCTCGCTGTCGCCGACATAGAGCGCGTCGGAGGGCTCGCCGCCGAGATCGGCGATGCAGCGGAGCAGGGGCTCGGGCTGCGGCTTGTGCTGGGGCAGCGTGTCGCCGCCGATAACCGGGCCGAACAGCCCGCCCATGCCGAGGAGCGAGAGGAGCGTGCGCGCCGGGCGCTCGGGCTTGTTGGTGCAGATGCCGAGCGGGTGGCCGGCGCCGGCCAGCGCGCCAAGGGCGTCGAGCACGCCCGGCCAGGGCCGCGTCAGGTCGGCGGGCGCCGCGTCGTAATGCGCGCGGAAGCGGGCCATCGCGTCGTCGAAGTCGGCGACGCTGCCGCTGGCGGCGAGGCAGCGCTCGACCAGCTTCGGCACGCCGTTGCCGATGAAGCCGGTGACCTGCGGCAGCGTCAGCGGCCGGGCAGTCGAGCTCGGCCAGCATCCGGTTGGCGGCGGCGTGCAGGTCGGGCGCGCTGTCGACCAGCGTGCCGTCGAGGTCGAAGACGAGCGCGGTCATGCGGCGCGCCCGGCCTGCGCCGCCGCCTGCGCGGATGGCGCGGATGTTGGCGCCGTAGGGGTCCGGGTCGGCGACCGAGCCGCCGCGGAAGACGGCCGAGCCGGCGACGAGCACGTCGGCGCCGGCGGCGACGATCTGCGGCGCGGTCTCGGGCGTCACGCCGCCGTCGACCTGCAGGTGGATCGGGCGGTCGCCGATCAGCTCGCGCACGCGCGCGATCTTGGGCAGCATGGCGGGGATGAAGCTCTGGCCGCCGAAGCCGGGGTTCACCGTCATGACGCAGACGAGGTCGATGCGGTCGAGCACCCAGGCGATGGCCTCGGGCGGGGTCGCGGGGTTGAGCGCGACGCCGGCCCGGGCGCCGAGGTCGCGAATCGCCTGCAGCGTGCGGTCGAGATGCGCGCTGGCCTCGGGGTGGACGGTCAGGATGTCGGCGCCGGCCTCGGCAAAGGCGGGCAGGTAGGGATCGACCGGGGCGATCATCAGGTGGACGTCGAGCGTCGTCCGGACATGCGGCCGGATGGCTTTGACCAGCGGCGGGCCGAAGGTGATGTTCGGCACGAAATGCCCGTCCATGACGTCGACATGCACCCAGTCGGCGCCCTGGTCCTGGATGGCGCGGCACTCGGCGCCGAAGGCGGCAAAGTCGGCGGACAGGATCGAGGGCGCGATCTTCACGGTGCGGTCGAAGGGCATTGGCGGGCTCCGTCGGTGTCGGCCACCCTGTCCGGCATCCTCGCCGGGATTGCAAGGGGGTGGCCGGTATCGGGCAGCGGGTGCGGCGGGATCGCGCCGTGGGCCCCCGGTCGGCCCCCGGTCGGCCCCCGGGGGCGGGTGCGGGGGCGGGTGCGGCCGGCGGGTGCGGGGGCGGGTCCGGCCGCCCGCCCGAGGCAGGCCCCCCAGGTGCAGGTGCCGGAGCGGGCATGGCGGGGTGCCGCGATGGCGGCCATCGCCCGCGAGTGCCGGGGATTTTCGGGCGGACGGCGGGCGATTTTTCGGCGCCTTGCGCCGCGGGATGGGGTATCTGCTGGCGCCGGGGCCGGGCTATGGCTCTGACCATGCTCGCGAACCGCCGTCGCGGCGCGGCCGGGCCGGCGCGGCGCGAAAACTCGCCGGGGGGATGCATGTGGCAGGCGTGAAGCGGCGCCGGACGAAGAAGGGTGCGCGCGCGGCGGGCGCCGCGCCGCGCCGCGGGCGGCTGCGGCGGTTGCTGCGCTGGCCGGTGCGCATCGTCTTCTGGACGGCGGTGCTGACGGTGCTGTGGGTCGGCGCCTACCGCTTCGTGCCGGTGCCGGGCGGCGTCTACATGGCGCGCGAGGCGATCCGGCTGGGCGGTATCGAGCACGACTGGCGGGCGCTGGACGAGATCTCGCCGCACATGGCCCGCGCCGTCATGGCCGGCGAGGACGCGCGGTTCTGCGACCACTGGGGATTTGACTGGGCGGCGATCCAGGCGGCGATGGAGGCGAACGACAGGGGCGGGCGCGTGCGCGGCGCCTCGACGATCAGCCAGCAGGTGGCGAAGAACGTCTTCCTCTGGCATGGGCGCACATGGGTGCGGAAGGGGCTGGAGGCGGGCTTTACCGGGCTGATCGAGCTGCTCTGGCCCAAGCGGCGCATCGTCGAGGTCTACCTCAACTCCGTCGAGTTCGCGCCCGGCGTCTTCGGCGCCGAGGCGGCGGCGCAGCACTATTTCGGCCGCGGCGCAGATGCGGTGACGCTGGACCAGGCGGCGCGGCTGGCGGCGGTGCTGCCGAACCCGAAGGAGCGGAACGCGGCGAAACCCTCGGCCGCCCTGCGGCGCCGGGCCCGGGCGATCCGCGCGGGGGCCGAGACGCTGGCGGCCGAGGGGCGGGACGGCTGCGTCTTCTGACGGCGGTGCGGGGTGCCGGGGGCGGCGCCGAAGGAAGAAGAAGTTTGCTGGGGAAGGCCCGCCGGGGCCGTGCCTTGGCCAGCGAGTGCGAGTCGCGGCGGCCATAAAGGGCAGGTTGCCTGTGGCGGTGCTGCGCACCCTTCACCGCCGCCCCGAGGGGCAGAACGGTCGCGTTCTCTGGCGAAGGCGACGGGCCGCTCTGCGGAGCGGCGCCGGGGGCGTCAGATGCTGTAGCGCTCCAGCACCTCCGGGTCGGGGTCGAGGCCGAGGCCCGGGCCGTCGGGGATGGCGACGCGGCCGCCTTGCGGGAGCGGCAGGCCGGCGATCACCTCGTCCTCGCGGTCGATGTAGAGGTACTCGAACAGCTCCTCGTCCTCGGCGGCGGCCAGAAGCTGCAGCGAGGCCAGGTAGCCCGGGCCGAAATAGGGCGAGTGCTGCGCCACCTTCACGCCGGCCTCGCGTGCGCGGCGGCGGGTGGCGAGCGTCTCGGAGATGCCGCCGATCTTGGTCACCGAGGGCTGGATGAAGTCGACGGCGCCGGCGCGCATCATCTCGGCGAACTGGAACTCGGTGCAGGCGTTCTCGCCGCTGGCGATCGGGATGCCGGTCTCGCGCCGCAGCCGCGCCAGGCCCTCGAAGTCCTCGGGCGGGAAGATGGGTTCCTCGAGCCACATCAGGTCCAGCTCGCGCAACTCGGGCGCGATCGAGAGCGTGTGCTCGGCCGTCCAGTTGCAGTTGACGTCGACGGTGATCGCGACATCCGGGCCGGCGGCCTGGCGGCCGGCGCGGATATGGGGCAACTCGATCTCGTGCAGCTTGATCGTGCGGTAGCCCTGCGCCACCGCCTCCGCGGTCTTCTCGCGCGATCAGCGGCTCGTCGGCATAGCGGACGAGCGAGGCGTAGGCGGGCACGTCGGAGCGCCTGCGGCCGCCGATGCGCTCGGCCAGGCTGACGCCCTCGGCCTTGGCCGCGAGGTCCCAGAGCGCGATGTCGGCGGCCGAGATGCAGAACATGGTAATGCCGTAGCGGCCGGTGATGTGCAGCTTTCGCTTGATGTCGTCGAGGATCGGCTCGGGGTCCCGCGGGTTCTGGTCCATCAGCAGCGGCACGACCGCCGAGCGCAGCAGCGACGACACCGCCTTGCCGCAGGAATAGCTGAAGGCCTCGCCCCAGCCGACGAGGCCGGTGTCGGTCTCGAGCCTGAGCAGCACGAAGTCGAGGCTGCGCCAGCGCTTGTGGAACAGCCCCTCGCCCCTGCCTCCGTCCTCGAACGGCACGCGCAGCCGGACGACCTCGGCCTCGGTGATCCGCATGTCCCCTCCATCGGGCAGCAGCGCCCCGTCCGGAGCATTGCCTCGGGGCGCGCGCGATTCAAGCGCGGCGAGCGGGCAGGGGCGAAGCATCGCGGATGTGCGGTTGGATGGCAGGAGCGTGGCCGCGGGATGCCGGGGCGTCGCCGGGTGCCGTGGCGAGGGTGGAGCCGCAGGTCGCGGCGCAGGACGCGGGGCAGGACGCGGCGCAGGGGTCCGCCGTCGGGCGGCCCTTGTTGCCGGGCCGGTTTGCTGCCAGCGTCCGGCGATGGACTGGACCGAGCTTTCGGCCCTGGGGGGTCTGTTTGCGACCGCGTTCGGCGCGGCGACCATCCTGCCGTTCCAGTCCGAGATCGTCTTCGCGGCGGTCGAGCGGGCCAGCGACATCCCGCTATGGGTGATTGTCGCGGTGGCGAGCGTCGGCAACACGCTGGGCTCGGTGCTGAACTGGTGGATGGGGCTGTTCGTCGAGCGCTGGAAGGGCAGCCGCTGGTTCCCGGCCAGCGAGCGCCAGATGCAGCGGGCCGAGCGGATCTACGCGCGCTGGGGGGTGTGGACGCTGCTGGTCAGCTGGGCGCCCTTCGGCGACGGGTTCACGGTGATCGCCGGGCTGATGGGCACGCCGCTGTGGCTGTTCCTGGCGCTTGTCGCGCCGGTCAAGACGGCGCGCTACGTTCTGCTGGCCTGGGCGCTGGCCTAGGGAGCGCGTGTCGCCGGAGGGGGGCGGCGGTTCGGGCGGCTTGCGCGCGGCCTCGCGCCCCTGGTGCATTTTTCCGACAAACTCGTTGACTTGGCCATTTTCAGGGAACGCGCTGTGATTCCCTGCGTTGACGCGGCGGAACCAATACCCGCCCCCCGGATTGGGGGCGTCACAAAATGGGAGAACGAGATGACCAAGTTCATGCAGACGGCCAGCGCCCTCACTCTGGCGGCGGCCCTGGCGGGCGTGCCGATGATTGCAGGTGCGCAGCAGGCGACCGACACCACGGTCAACCAGGCCGTCGACAACGCCGCGCAGCAGACGAAGGAAGCCGCCAGCGCGACTGTCAACGCCGCCGGCGAGGCCGTCGACGCGGCGGGCAACAAGATCGAGAACGCCGCCGACGCGACGAAGGACGCCGCCAAGGACACCGCGCAGGCAACCGGCCAGGCCATCGACAATGCGGCCGACGCGACGAAGGATGCCGCCAAGGACACCGCGCAGTCAACAGGCCAGGCCATCGACAATGCGGCCGACGCCACGAAGGATGCCGCCAAGGACACCGCGCAGGCAGTCGACAACGCGGCCAAGGACACCGCGCAGGCGGTTGACAGCGCAGCCACCGATACGGCCCAGGAGGTCGACGTCAAGGTCGTGAAGGACCCGAACGTGGTCGTCGAGGGCGACATGGCGGCCAAGGACGCGGCGCCCGAGCCGGTCAAGGGCACCATCCAGATGCAGGATGACAACTCGATCCTGACGAGCGATCTGATCGGCGCCGACCTCTACAACGCGCAGGCCGAGAAGATCGGCGAGATCGACGACGCGATCCTGTCGCTGGACGGCACGATCAGCGGCGTGGTGATCGGCGTCGGCGGCTTCCTGGGCCTCGGCGAGAAGAAGGTCGCGGTCGAGATGCAGCAGATCAGTGTCCAGAAGGACAAGGACGGCGATCCGCAGCTCTTCATCGACACGACGAAGGAGGCGCTGAAGGCCGCGCCCGAGTTCGTCACGGCCGCGGACCAGCGCGACGAGGCCAAGCGGATGGATGCCGCGACCTCCGCGGCGGTTCCCGCGCCTGACACCGCCCCCGCGACGGCCGTGGTGCCGGCGGAGCCGGTTCCGGCGGACGCGACGAAGCCGGTCCAGAACTGACGACTGTGGCTGTCACCGTCTGGTGGCACTGAACGACGGGGAGCGGCTTCGGCCGCTTCCCTTTTTCGTGCGCCGCGCGGTGTGCCTGGCAGGGAGCATGCGCCGGGCCGGGCTTGACAGGTCGGGTCTTCGGGGGTTCCGTCGATGAGCGGCGATCCCCGTGCCGCCCTCGGGACCCGGACTGCGGACCCCTGCCGAGGGCGGTTGCCGGCGGAGGCGTGCTTCGTCCGCCCCCGGCGGGAGAGCGCGCCCCAGCCGTGCGGGATGCCGCGATCGGGCGGCAGCAGGGGACGCGGCGCCGACTGGGCGCACAGGGGAGGCACGACATGAGCCACACTTACGACGGCGGCTGCGACCACGTTCACACCCACGCGGACCACGATCCGATCGACAGCCACACCTGCCACTGCTCGGTGTGCAAGGCGGTGACGGGGCAGCCAACGACGCACGTCGTCTTCTTCCGGCATGGCGACCTGGCGGTCGACCACGCCAAGAAGCTCAACCGCCAGCCCTTCAACGCGCAGAACCCGGACGGGGCGCTGGAGCTCTGCACCTGCAAGGATTGCGGCTCGCCGATCATGCTGGACGACAAGCAGAACCGCATCCGCGCCATCGTGCCGAACCTGATGGGTCATGGACGGGGCGTCGATGCCGGCGACCTACCACGCCTTCTACGACCCCTCGAAGGGCGAGCCGAAGCCGAACGGACGGGCGGCCCGTCTACGAGGGCTTCCGGCCGGAGTTCAGGATGCCCGAGCCGGCCTGACGGCCGGCCGCGGCCGGATCAGCCGGGTCAGGGCAGGGTCTGTTCTGCCACGGCCCCCGGGACGGCATCCCGCTGCGGGTCGCGCCGGGATGACCGTTGTGCTGCGTCCCATCCCGGGCAGCCACGGCGACCGCACGCACGGCGGTTGCCGTCGGCGCGAGCCGGTCGCTCGGCGTCCAATTTGCGAATTGGCCCGCCGGTTTCTGCCCATTTTGCGAACTAAACGCCCGAGTCCCAAAAATTCCGGGTGAATATCGTCGTAATCCGGCCATTCCGATTGACCTTCCGCGACGGAAGGCACAGCCTGTCCTGATTATCGAACGGTAATTCCATCTCGGGGGGATATTCATGGCACTTTCCACGCCAGCGCATGCCTTTGGAATCGCGCTCATCGATGCCCTGGATTTCGACGTCGGCCTTCCGGACGCGGTCCCGCCCGACCAGGCCTCCGGTGCCCGACGACTCGGTCGGGCTCGCTGCCGGGCAGGGGCTGGACAGGGCGGCCGAGGCGGTGTCGGCGGACAGTGGTCAGCCGCGGGGCGATGTCCCGTCCCTGCCGGACCTGCCCGATCAGTCGCCTGGCGGGGATTTCGCGGCCCTTGTGCATTCCTCCGGACTAGCGTTCCTGGACACCTTCGCCTTTGGCAGGGGAGGCACTCCCGGCGGTAATGGTGGCGGCGGCAGTGGCGGTGGCGGAGGCGGCGGAAGCGGCGGCGGCGAGACGCTGCTCTCGTCCTATCGCTCCGGCAGCGACACGCCGGGCGGTTTCAACATCGACATCAAGTTCGGCGCGGGAGACTGGACGGCCTCGCTGCAGGATTCCTTCGTCAAGGCGTCCGAGCTGATCAGCGACATCATCATCGGCGACATCCAGGACATCTTCTACCGCGGCAAGGTCATCGACGACATCAGCATCGAGGCCAAGCTGTCGGCGATCGACGGCGTCGGAAACGTCCTGGGCCAGGCCGGCCCGACGGCATACCGCACGACGGACTTCCTGCCGGCGATGGCGATCATGGAGTTCGACGTCGCCGATGCCGAGAACTACGACGGCCAGAATCTGTTCAACGACATCGTTTTCCACGAGATGATGCACTGCGTTGGCTTTGGGACGATGTGGGACCTGATGGGGCTGGTGACTGACGCGTCGACGGACGGCTCGGACCTGCGCTTCACGGGCGAGAACGCGACGCTGGAATACCTGGCCTCGTTCGACACCAGCGGTGATCCCACGGCCGCCGACGGTGTTCCGGTCGAGAGCGACTTCGGCGCGGGGACGCGCGGGGGGCACTGGAACGATGGCGCGTTCGAGCCTGATGGCTCGCCGGACGACGACCAGGCCGGCTTCGGCAACGAGATCATGACCGGCTTCATCAACGGCAGCGGCAACTACCTGTCGGACGTGACCATCGCCGCGCTGCAGGACATGGGCTACGAGACGATCTATGCGCCCGATAAGGACGTCACGTTGGCTCTTGACCTCGGCATCTTCACCAACTCGATGGTGATCGGCTGATCGCGGAAGGGGCCGGCCCTCACGGCCCCCTCCGCCGCCCCCTCGCCTTGCCGCCCCGCTGTCCCGGCTGGCCGCTCATCGACCGCCCCTCACGCCCTTCTCCTCCACGGCGTCCTCGATGGCCGACTGGCGCGCCATCGGGTCGTCGTGGACGGCCAGGTCCACCGCTTCCAGGCGCTTGACCTCGTCGCGGAGGCGTGCGGCTTCCTCGAATTCGAGGTTCTCGGCGGCCTTCAGCATGTCCTTGCGGAGGCCCTCGAGCACCGTCTGCAGGTTGCCGCCCAGCTTGCCCTTCATGCCCTTGTCGAGGCGGGCGGTGACGCGGGCCATGTCGGCGTCGCCCTGCCACTTGCCCTCCATGACGTCGTCGACGTTCTTGCGGATCGTCGCCGGGGTGATGTCGTGCTCGATGTTGTAGGCGGTCTGCTTCTCGCGGCGGCGGTTCGTCTCTGCGATGGCGCGCTCCATCGAGCCGGTGACGCGGTCGGCGTACATGATGACCTTGCCGTCCAGGTTGCGCGCCGCCCGCCCGATGGTCTGGATCAGCGAGGTCTCGGAGCGCAGGAACCCTTCCTTGTCGGCGTCGAGGATGGCGACCAGCGCGCATTCGGGGATGTCGAGGCCCTCGCGCAGCAGGTTGATGCCGACCAGCACGTCGAAGGCGCCGAGCCGCAGGTCGCGCAGGATCTCGATGCGTTCCAGCGTGTCGATGTCGGAGTGCATGTAGCGGACCCGGATGCCCTGCTCGTGCATGTACTCGGTCAGGTCCTCGGCCATGCGCTTGGTCAGCGTCGTGACCAGCGCGCGATAGCCGGCCTGCGCGGTGCGGCGGACCTCGTCGATCAGGTCGTCGACCTGGGAGGCGACGGGGCGGATCTCGACCGGCGGGTCGATCAGGCCGGTCGGGCGGATGACCTGCTCGGTGAAGACGCCGCCGGTGCGCTCCATCTCCCAGGGGCCGGGGGTGGCCGAGACGAAGACCGATTGCGGGCGCATGGCGTCCCACTCCTCGAACTTCAGCGGGCGGTTGTCCATGCAGGAGGGCAGGCGGAAGCCGTGCTCGGCCAGCGTGAACTTGCGGCGATAGTCGCCGCGGTACATGCCGCCGAGCTGCGGCACGGTGACGTGGCTCTCGTCGGCGAAGACGATGGCGTTGTCGGGGATGTACTCGAACAGCGTCGGCGGCGGCTCGCCGGGCTGGCGGCCGGTCAGGTAGCGGCTGTAGTTCTCGATGCCGTTGCAGGCGCCGGTGGCCTCGATCATCTCGAGGTCGAAGTTCGTGCGCTGCTCCAGGCGCTGGGCCTCGAGCAGCTTGCCCTCGTCGGTGAGCTGCTTGAGGCGGATCTGCAGCTCGTTCTGGATGCCGATCACGGCCTGGTTCAGCGTCGGGCGCGGCGTGACGTAGTGCGAGTTGGCGTAGATGCGCACGCGGTCGAGCCGGCCGGTCTTGTGGCCGGTCAGCGGGTCGAACTCGTCGATGCGCTCCAGCTCCTCGCCGAAGAAGCTGAGCTTCCAGGCGCGGTCTTCGAGGTGGGCGGGCCAGATCTCGAGCGAATCGCCGCGCACGCGGAAGCACCCGCGGGCGAAGGCGGCGTCGTTGCGGCGGTACTGCTGGGTGACCAGCTCGCGCAGGATCGACTGCTGGGTGTAGCTCTCGCCGGCGACAAGGTCCTGGGTCATCGCGCCGTAGGTCTCGACGGCGCCGATGCCGTAGATGCACGAGACCGAGGCGACGATGATGACGTCGTCGCGCTCGAGCAGCGCCCGGGTGGCCGAGTGGCGCATCCGGTCGATCTGCTCGTTGATCTGCGCTTCCTTCTCTATGTAGGTGTCGCTGCGCGGGACGTAGGCCTCGGGCTGGTAGTAGTCGTAGTAGCTGACGAAGTACTCGACGGCGTTGTCGGGGAAGAATGCCCGGAACTCGCCGTAGAGCTGGGCGGCCAGCGTCTTGTTGGGCGCGAGGATGATGGCGGGGCGCTGCGTCGCCTCGATGACGCGGGCCATCGTGAAGGTCTTGCCGGTGCCGGTGGCGCCCAGCAGCACCTGGTCCTGCTCGCCGGTGGTGATGCCCTCGGCGATCTCGTCGATGGCGCGCGGCTGGTCGCCGGCGGGCTGGAAGGGCGTCTGCATGACGAGGCGCCGGCCGCCCTCGAGCTTGTCGGCGCGGATCTCGTTGCGCTCGCGCGGGCGGGGCGTGTTCAGGATGGGCGCTTGCGGGCTCATTGGATGTCCTGTCGCGGGCGGTCCTGCGGGGCCTGTCGGGTGTCCCTTGGGATATGGCGCATCCGGGGCCGAGTCACAATCGCCTGATGTTAGCGGAATGTTCACCATTGGCCGCCTACGTTCGTGGCGCGGGCGTCAGGGGCTCGCGGGCAGGAAACGGCAGGATGTCCATGCAACCGGCGCGTCACGATCCCGACCGGCACCCGCGCATCGGGCCGGATCGCGCCCGGCGGGGGCGCGCGCCGCTGGACGCGCAGGCCGACACCGCCCCGGCGCCGCGCCCGGTCGAGCAGCCGCCGGCGCTGGTCATGCTGCTGGCGCCCGTGGTGGGCCTGGTGATCTGGGGCCTGGTGATCTGGGCCGGGCTGGTCGTGACCGGACACTGACCTCTCCCGGGCTGCCGCCGGACTGTATTGCCGCAGGCTCGCGCCTGGCATCGGCGGGGCTTGCCATGTGGCAGACGCCGCGCGATATGACGCCCCGACAATCCAGTTCCGGAGGCAGTTCCCGTGAGGGCACGCATCTATCTTCCCGCCCGCAGCGCCATGACGTCCGGCCAGGCGAACACGCGCAAGTGGACGCTCGAGTTCATCGCCGACCGGCCGCGCACCGTCGATCCGCTGATGGGCTGGACGAGCTCGGCCGATACCAACCAGCAGGTTCGCCTGCGCTTCGACAGCAAGGCCGCGGCGATCGACTATGCCGAGCGCCACCGCATCACCTACACGGTCGAGGATCCGACGCTGCGCAAGCAGAACGTCCGGCCGCGCGGCTATGGCGGCAACTTCGCGCACGACCGCCGCACCACCTGGACGCACTGAGGGCCCCGCCGGCCGGGCAGGGGATGCCGCGGTGCTGACGCCTGGCGCCGGATCTGAAGGGAGACGGAATGGCCGGGAACATCCACCCCGTCATCATGTGCGGCGGGTCGGGGACGCGGCTGTGGCCAGTATCGCGCCGGTCCTATCCCAAGCAGTTCGGCGAGCTGTTCCCGGGCGGCTCGCTGTTCCAGCGGACGCTGCGGCGGATCGCCGGGCGCGGCCATGCCGACCCGCTGCTGCTGACGAACCAGGAGTTCCGCTTCATCGTCGCCGAGCAGGCGGCGGTCGCGGGCGCGGAGGCGGCGCGCATCGTCATCGAGCCCGCCGGGCGCAACACCGCGCCGGCCGTCTGCGTCGCGGCGCGCATGGTCGCCGAAACCGATCCTGACGGCGTGCTGCTGGTGCTGCCCTCGGACCACCTGCTGGCCGACGCCGACGCCTTCCACGCGGCAGTCGCCGCCGCTGCCGAGGCGGCGCGCGGCGGCAGTCTAGTGACCTTCGGCATCAGGCCTGACCGGCCCGAGACGGGCTATGGCTATATCGAGCTGGCAGGGCCCGTGGCGGCTGGCGCCGCGCCCGCGGCGCAGCCCTTCCGGCGCTTCGTCGAGAAGCCTGACGCGGCGAGCGCGGCCGACATGGTCGCCTCCGAGCGCTATCTCTGGAACTCGGGCATGTTCGTCTTCGGCGTCCGCGCGATCCTGGACGCCTTCGCCCGGCATGCGCCCGAGGTCGACGCGGCATGCGAGGCGGCGCTGGCGGCGGCGCGCGAGGACCTGGACTTCCTGCGCCTCGGCGAGGCGGAGTACGCGCAGAGCCCGGACATCTCGATCGACTACGCGATCATGGAGCGCGTCGAGGGCCTGGTCGTGCCGGTCGACTGCGGCTGGAACGACCTCGGAAGCTGGAAGACGGTCTGGCAGGAGAGCCCGCGCGACGACGCGCAGGTGGCGGCCGGCGACAACGCGCTGGCGATCGACTGCCGCGACACGCTGCTGCGCTCGGACAGCCCGGACGTGCAGCTCGTCGGCATCGGCCTCACGGGCATCGTCGCGGTGGCGACGGGCGACGCCGTGCTGGTCGCCGACATGGAGCGCGGCCAGGACGTGCGCCGCGCCGTCGAGGCGCTGAAGGCGCGCGGCGCGCCGCAGGCGACCGATTTCCCGCGCTGCTATCGCCCCTGGGGCTGGTACGAGACGCTGGCCTTGGGCGGGCGCTTTCAGGTCAAGCAGATCATGGTCAGGCCGGGCGGCATCCTGTCGCTGCAGAGCCACGTCCACCGCTCGGAGCACTGGGTCGTGGTCGCCGGCTCGGCCCGGGTGACGCTGGATGGCAAGCAGCGGCTGCTGACCGAGAACCAGTCGGTCTACGTGCCGGTCGGCTCGGTGCACCGGCTGGAGAACCCCGGCAAGGTCGAGTTGCACCTGATCGAGGTGCAGTCCGGCGCCTACCTGGGCGAGGACGATATCACGCGCTACGAGGACGTCTACGCGCGCGACTGATGGGCGATGGCGGGAACGGCGAGGTAGGGAGCGGACCGGCGCTGCCGATCGCGTGAATGCTGGCAAATTGTGCACGCTTGCCGTACGCTGGCGCAACAACCGGCACGGTCTACGAACGGTCGGGGCGCCGGAACCACTGCAGCTTGTGGTCCAGCGCTCGAGGGCGCGGGCGGAAGGCTCGCCCGTGGCCGGCGCCGGCATGCCGAGCAAGTTGCGAAGCGTAGTCGCAGGGCGAGCCGACCGTCAAGGCGAAGGCGGCGGCAAGGCGCGTCGTGCTCGATTTTCCTGTTACTTGATCCAGCAGCGCAGGGTGCGGTGCAACCCGCCAGATACCGCCTGCCCAGTGCGTGGCAAGCATGCCGGGCTGACGCAGCAGAGGGCGTGCCTTCGCGCCAGACCTTTCAATCGCCGGGTCGGGCAGCTATCTCGTCGGGCAGCCTGCAGTCGCTCCGGAGTTTCCATGCCGCTGCCCGTCACTGCCGTCTTCGCCGGCCTCATGGCGCTCTGGCTGATTTTCCTGCAGGTGCAGGTGATCCGCTTCCGCTGGCGCCGGCAGGTCTCGCTGGGCGATGCCGGGTTCGAGGACGGGGTGCGGCTGATCCGGGCGCATGGCAACGCGGCCGAGACCATCCCGGTTTTCCTGATCCTGCTGGCGCTGGCCGAGGGGCTGGGCGCGCCCGGCTGGCTGGTCGCGCTGCTCGGCGCCGCGTTCCTGGCGGGCCGGGTGGCGCACGGGCTGCACTTCGTGCTGGACCGCCCGGGCTTCGCGCTGCGCGCGATCGGGATGGTGCTGACGCTGGCCTCGACCGGGCCGGCGGCGCTGGGCGTGATCGGCCTGGCGCTGGCCCGATGAGCGGCGCTTCCGCGAGCGACATGGAGACCGCCGGGTGCCTGCTGGACGCGGCGCGCCGCGCCGGGGCAGACGCGGCGGACGCGATCGTCGTCGCCGACAGCGCGGTCTCGATCAGCGTGGACGGCGGCGGGGCGCTGGAGGAGGCCGAGCGCGCGGAGGCGCGCGAGGCGGGCCTGCGCGTGCTGGTCGGGCGCCGACAGGCATGCGTCGCGTCGTCGGATCTGCGCCCCGAGACGCTGCGCGAGCTGGCCGAGCGCGCTGTCGCGATCGCCCGCGAGGCGCCGGAGGACCCGTATTGCGGGCTGGCCGAGCCCGGGCAGTTGGCGCGCGACGCCGGTGCGGCCGGCCCAGGGGACGGGCTGGAGATGGTCGACCCCGAGCCGGCGCCGGGCCCTGAGGAACTGGAGGGGATGGCCGCGGCCGGCGCTGCCGCGGCGCTGGCCGTCGCGGGCGTCGCCCAGGTCGAGCAGGCGAGCGCGTCCTGGAGCGAGAGCCGGGTGGCGCTGGCCGCGACGAACGGCTTTTCCGGCGGCTATGCCCGCACGGACATTGGCATCGGCGTCTCGGCGATCGCCGGCCAGGGGCTGTCGCGTGAGCGCGATCATGCCGGCGAGACGCGCCGCCGGCGCGCCGACCTGCCGACGCCGGAGTGGGTGGGCGAGCGCGCCGGCCGCCGCGCTGCCGAGCGTCTGGGGCCGCGCCGCCCGCCCGTCGGCGCGGTGCCGGTGCTGTTCGACCAGCGCGTCGCCGCCTCGCTGATCGGCCACCTGCTGGGCGCGGCGAACGGCGCATCGGTGGCGCGCGGCTCGTCCTGGCTGATGGGCCGGATGGGCGACGTTGGTTCTGCCCGACGGCATCGACGTCATGGAGGACCCGCTGATCGTGCGCGGCCCCGCCTCGCGCCCGTTCGACGCCGAGGGGATCGCCGCGCGCCCGCGGCCGATCGTCGAGGGCGGGCGGCTGGTGCGCTGGGTGCTGGACCTCGCCAGCGCCCGGCGGCTGGGGCTGGAGACGACCGGCAACGCGCGGCGCGGCACCTCGGCGCCGCCGAGCCCGGGCACGACGAACGTGCGGATGACGCAAGGCACGCGGACGCGCGAGCAGTTGATTGCCGAGATGGGGACCGGGCTGCTGGTGACCTCGATGATCGGCTCGTCCGTCAACCCGACGACGGGCGCCTACAGCCGGGGCGCGGCCGGGTTCTGGGTCGAGAACGGCGCCATCGCCTACCCGGTCAACGAGGTGACGATCGCGGGCTCGCTGCCCGACATGCTGCGCACGATCGCGCCGGCCGACGACGCCGACCCGAACCGCGCCGTCTCGGTGCCGTCGCTGCTGGTCGGGGGGCTGACGGTCGGTGCCTGATCCGGATGACGATACCGCCCTCCTGCTCGACGCGGCCCTGGCTGCCGGGCAGATCGCCAACCGGCATTTCCGCACCGGGGTCGCGGTCTACGACAAGGGCGAGCTCGGACCCGTCACGGATGCCGACCTCGAGGTCGACGCCATGCTTCGCGCGCGGCTGGGCGCTGCGCGGCCGGGCTATGGCTGGCTGTCGGAGGAGAGCGCGGACGGCCCGGAGCGTTTGTCGGCCGGACGGGTCTTCATCGTCGATCCGATCGACGGCACGCGCAGCTTCATCGCGGGCGATGCCGGCTGGGCCGTGGCGCTGGCCGTCGTCGAGCAGGGCCGGCCGGTCGCCGCCGCCATCCACCTGCCGGCGCGCGGCGAGACCTACAGCGCCACGGCAGGGCAGGGGGCGTTCCGCGACGGGACGCGCATTGCCGCCTCGACCGCCGACCGGATTGAAACGGCGACCGTGCTGACGGCGCGAAAGCAGATGGCGCCCGAGCACTGGCCCGGCGGGTCGCCGGCCCTGCAGCGGCATTTCCGCAGCTCGCTCGCCTGGCGGATGTGCCTGGTCGCCGAGGGGCGGTTCGAATTCGATGCTGACCTTCCGCCGCGCCTTCGAGTGGGACATCGCCGCCGGCGCGCTGATCGCCGCCGAGGCCGGCGCGCTGGTGACGGACGGGGCGGGCGGCGCGATGCGCTTCAACAGCCCCGAGGCCATGCAGGCGGGTGTGATCGCGGCTCCGAACGCGCTGCACCGGCGAATCATGGAGCACCGCCGGGGCGCCCTCGCGGACGCCGGGGCGCCGCCGCGGGGACCGCTGGAGTAGGGCCATGGTCGTCGCCGAGGCATGGGCGCTGGAAGAGCGGCTCTGGCGCGAGGGCACGGCCGTGTCCGGGCCGGTGCTAGACCCCGTCTGCACCGTGGTCTTTTCCCGCATCGGCGTGATGCGCACGGCCGCGATCCCGGACGGCCTGAAGGGCACGCCGGGTTCCGGTCGAGGTGACCGACCGCGCGGCGGCGCGACCCGGGGCCGCCCTGCTGGTGCTCGGCTACGCGGCCGAGGCCATGCGCCGGGAAGCCGAGGCCTGTCGCTGCCGCTGCACCTCGACCCGGTGCGCCGATGGCGGGGCGTGGCTTCCGGTCCGGCCCCTGCAGACGGTGGCCGGATGAAAGACGCTCCGGCCCGGGAGGTTTCGCCGCGGGACATTCCGCCGGGGGCGCGCCGGGGAGCGCGTTGGCGGGCGCACCGGGGGGAGCATCCGGGGGTGTGCCGGGGCGCGTGCCGGAGGGCGCCGCCGACGCGCCCGGCCTTTCGCGCCGCCGTCGCCGCCGCTATGCTGCGGCGCGGCAACAGGGAAGGACGTCCAATGGCGAAAGCGATGCTGCACCTGGTCTTTGGCGGCGAGCTGGTCGACCCGCAGGGCACCGAGTTCCGCGACCCGGAGAGCCTGGACATCGTCGGGATCTATCCCAGCTTCGCCACGGCTCAGGTCGCCTGGAAAGCGGCGGCGCAGCGCACCGTCGACAACGCCAACATGCGCTATTTCATCGCCCACCTGCACCGGCTGGTCGACGAGGAGCGCGAGGGCAGCGCCGATCCCCGGGCGCTCAGAACCTGACGCATGGCTGGCGCTCTGGACGGGCTGGCCCGGTGGCTGCGCCACTCGCCGACGGGTCTGCGGGTCGGCTCGGCGCTGGGGGCGTTGTATGTCCGGCTGGTCAACGCCACGACGCGCTGGCAGATCGAGGGGCGGTCGCAGTACGACGCGGTGCTGGCGCTGGACACGGGCATCGTTGTCGTCATGTGGCACGGGCGGCTGTTCATGTCGCCCTTCTGGGGCGACATGAACCGGCGCACCGTGGCGATGATCTCGGCGAACCGGGACGGCGAGCTGATCACCGGCATCGTCAACCGCTTCGGCATCCGCACGGTGCGCGGATCGAGTTATGACCACGCCAAGGCGCGCGACAAGGGCGGGCTGCGCGCCTATGTCGGCGCCCGGCGCGAGCTGGCGCGCGAGAACGCCATCCTGGGCATCTCGCCGGACGGGCCGCGCGGGCCGCGCATGCGGGCGCAGCCGGGCGCGGCGCAACTGGCGATCGACACGCGCTGCCCGGTGCAGCCGGTGACGTTCTCGACGCGGTGGGGCAGGCTGCTGGGAAGCTGGGACAGGTTTCTCGTGCCGTTTCCATTCGGGCGGGGCGTGCAGATCTGGGGTGAGCCGCTGCACCCCCCCGCGCCGGGCGATCCCGAGGCCGCGCTGCGCTTCCTGGACGAGATCGAGGCAGCGCTGACTGGCATCACCGTGCGCGCCGACGAGATCTGCGGCCGCGTGCCCGTGATGCCCGGCCCGCCGGTCGAGCCGCCGCCCGGATCGTCCGACAAGGAGTCCGCGCCGCCCTCCGGGCAGGCCGGTGACCCGAAAGCCGGGCGGGCATGAGCCCGGCGCTCGCGGCCTACCTGGCGGCCTCGGCGCTGGCCGGGCCGGTCGCCACGCCGTTGCTGCGCCGCCGGCTGGCGCGCGGCAAGGAGGACGGGGGCCGGCTGGGCGAGCGGCTGGGCCGGGCCGGGCGGGCCAGGCCTGACGGGCGGCTGGCCTGGCTGCACGCGGCCAGCGTCGGCGAGGCCAACTCGGCGCTGCCTCTGGTCGCGGCGCTGCGCGCGCGTGGCCTCTCCGTGCTGGTGACGACGGGCACCGTGACCTCGGCGCGGCAGATGGTGGCGGTGTTGCCCGAGGGTGCCATCCACCAGTTCGCGCCGGTCGACACGGCCCCGGCGGTGCGCGGTTTCCTGGACCACTGGCGCCCCGACCTGGCGGTCTGGATCGAGAGCGAGCTGTGGCCGCGGCTGGTCGTCGAGACCGCCCGGCGCGGCATCCCGATGGCGCTGGTCAACGCCCGGCTCTCGGCGCGGAGCGCGGAGCGCTGGGGCTGGCTGCCGGGGATGGCGAGGGCGCTGCTGGGCGGCTTCCGGCTGGTCCTGGCGCAGGACCGCGAGACGGTGGGGCGCCTTCGCGCGCTCGGCGTCGAGGCGCGCTTTGCCGGCAACCTGAAGGCGCTGGTGACGGTGCCCGACTGCGCCGCGGCCGAGCTGGCCGCCATCCGCGCGGCGCTGGGCGGCCGTCCGGTCTGGCTGGCCGCCTCGACCCATGACGGCGAGGAGCGTGCCGTCATCGCCGCCCACAAAAGCCTGCGCGTCACGGTGCCGCGCGCGTCCCCTCCCCCGCCGGTGGGGCGGGAAGGCGATGACGCCGGGATGGGGGGCGATGCCTGCGAGGCTGCGAGCCGGCCGGACGGCGGGCTGCCCTCGCCGCCGGCGTTCCCTCCCCGTCCGGGGGAGGGCCAGGGTGGGGGCGCCACGATGGACGCGACGACGTCCGGTGCAGGCGGCCGCAGCCCGGCTTCCGACGCCGCACCGCTGCTGATCCTCGCGCCCCGCCATCCCGCGCGCGGCGACGCGGTCGCAGCCCTTCTCGCCGATGCCGGCCTGACCTGCGTCCGCCGCTCGGCTGGCGGGCTGCCGGGCGCGGCGGATGTCTGGCTTGCCGACACGCTGGGCGAGATGGGCCTCTGGTACCGGCTGGCGCCGCTCGCCTTCGTCGGCGGCTCGCTGGTGCCAGTCGGGGGGCACACGCCGTTCGAGCCCGTCCAGCTGCGCTCGGCCGTGCTGCACGGGCCGCATGTCGCGAACTTCGCCCCCGCCTACGCGGCGCTCGACGCGGGCGGCGGCGCGGTGCCGGTGGCCGATTCCGGCGCGCTGGCGGCGGCGGTGCGGGGGCTGTTCGCCGATCCGGGGCGGGCCGAGGCCTTGCGCGAGCAGGCCCGGGCGATCCATGACGGGCTGAAGCCCGACCTCGCCGCCGTTACGGACGGGCTGCTCGCGCTGATGGAGGCTGCATGAGGGCGCCGCGTTTCTGGTCGAACATGCCCCGCCGTCCGGGCTGGCAGGCCCGCGCGCTGGGTCCTGCCTCGGTCGTCTGGCGTGCCGGCGCCTGGGCGCGCGGGCTGACGGCGCGGACGAAGCCGGGGGAAGTGCCGGTGGTCTGCGTCGGCAACATCACGGCCGGCGGTGCCGGCAAGACGCCGATGGTCGCGGCGCTGATGCAGCGGCTGACGGCCGAGGGCGTCACGGTGCATGTCGTCAGCCGCGGCCATGGCGGGCTGACGCGCGGCCCCTACCGCGTCGTCCCGTCGCGCCACGACGTCCGCGACGTCGGCGACGAGCCGCTGATGCTGGCCGCGCTGGGGACCGTCTGGGTCTCGCGCGACCGGGCCGCCGGCGTGCATGCGGCGGCCGTCGAGGGGGCGCAGATCGTGCTGCTGGACGACGGCCACCAGAACCCGCGCGTCGCCAAGGACCGCTCGATCGTCATGGTCGACGCCGGGCAGGGCTTTGGCAACGGCCGGCTGATCCCGGCAGGTCCGCTGCGCGAGCCGGTGCGCCAAGGCCTGGCGCGGGCCGACCTGGTCGTGCTGGTCGGCGCGCCGGAGGCCCGGCTGGCGGCCGTCGCGCGCTGGCCCGAGCTTGAGCGCATCGCTCCGCTGGGCGCCGAGCTGGTGCCGCTGCCGACCGGCATGCCGCTGGCCGGCGAACGGGTGGTGGCATTCGCCGGCATCGGCCGGCCGGAGAAGTTCTTCGAGACGCTGCGCGGCATGGGGGCGGATCTGGTCGCCACGCACCCCTTCCCCGACCACCACGTCTATCGTCCGTCCATCCTCAAGCGGCTGATCGCCGACGCCCGGCGCGCCGACGCGATGCTGGTGACGACCGAGAAGGACGCCGTCCGCTTGCCGCAGGCGCTGCGCGCCGAGGTCATCACCGTGCAGGTCCGGCTGGAGCCCGAGGATTGGGCGCCGATCGACGCGCTGTTCGCCGGGCTGCTGCCCGCCGGGTGACGGCCGGCCCGGCAGCGTGCGCGACGCCGCTCGCCTGCCGCGCCATCGCCCCGCGTGCGCTCGCGCCCGCGCCGCGCGTGCGACCCCGTTCGCGGCGTCGGGAGTTGCACGCCGGCGCGCCGCCGTGGCAACGTGCTCGCATGACCCGGACGATGCTGCTCCTCGCCATCCTTGCGGCGTCCGGCGCGCCGGGCGCAGGCGTTGGCCGGGCCGACGACTATGCCCCCGGCGAGAAGCTGACGCTGCTGCACTGCGGGCGCTGCCATGTCGTCAACGACCGCAACCGCCACGGCGGCATCGGCTCGACGCCCTCGTTCGCCGCCCTGCGCACGGCCGAGGACTGGGAGGACCGGATTCGCGCGTTCTACGCGCTGAACCCGCACCCCGCCTTCACGCAGGTCGCCGGCGTGACGCCCGCCTTTGCGCCCGAACGCCCCTCGCCGATCCATCCGGTCGAGCTGACCAAGGCCGAGATCGAGACGATCATCGGCTACGCCCGGACGATCCCGCCGAAGGATCTGGGGGCGGAGGTGCGGTAGGGGTGCTGTCCGCCTCGCGCGCGCCAAGACTGGACGCAATCGCCCGCGGCCGCGCACGGCCATCGCGACGCGCCGCCCAGTCGACGGCGAAGCCCGAAACGAGCAGCGTCAGGGGGCGGGAGTCGGAAGGATCGCGGAAGAACTGGTTGCGATTGTCGCAGTCTTGTCGCCATCACAGGCGTTCATGAGCAAGGTTTATCGCTCTTGGGGAGGGGCGATAAAAGCTTCCTCTCGCTCGGCGGCTTGCACACGTTGACCCGCCGGGGGTCAGTCATGGGGCCGTCCGCCCTCGTCGGCGCCAGCGCCTTCAGCTCGCGCTCCAACTCGGCCATCCGCGCGCGGTCCTTCCGCGACAGCCGCTCTGCCATCAGCAACGTCTCGAACAGGCGCCTCCACTCTTGGTCAAGTGCCTCGTAAAGGGCGCTCGGCGTATCGGCAGGCTCCATGAGGCATTGTCTAAAGCCGCCATTGCGGGTCGATCTGGAACCTCTCCGCCGCGTCACTCAAAGCGACGGCCTTCCTCAAGGGCCTGCCACTCGCGGGCATCAGGATCGCCGTCCACAACCCGCCACTGCGCCGCGTCGTCAGGACTCCACCCCAACTTCCGTGCGCAGGCAACCATCGCGTCGAGGACGGCGGCAACCATGGTCCGGCCGGTAGTTTCATCTGAAATTACTTGGCGCAACGCGCCGGTCTGTTCGTTAACGCGCTTGTTCATCTTCGGCTGCTCTTCTGACAATGGCCGGTTCTAGGTCAGAGTTTCGCCGGGGTTCAAGTCGAATTTTTCGCTTCATGCTTCCGGGCATGACGGCGGCAGAACACTTCCTCGGGGCTGCGGGAGCGCTGGCGTGGCAGTGCTTCGAAGGGGGGCTCAATGCCGTCGTGATGCTTTCACCGCATCGGCCGGGAAATGGGGGCAACAAAGTCACCCCATACGGCTCCTGGCGATAGCTGGTCAGCTCTTGCGTCTTAGAGCGTGTTTGAGAAGGGTTACGCCAGCCTCCTGACGAGGGTGGCGATGGCCGCGACGGTGATGAGCGCCTCGGCGACGTCGGTGAGCTGCTCATAGTCGCGCACGAGACGGCGACACTTCATAATCCAGGCGAAAGTGCGCTCGACGACCCAGCGGCGTCGGATGACGACGAAGCCTTTGGCGCCACGCGGGCGCCTGACGATCTCGAGCGCGACGTGGGCCTTCGACTGCGCCCAATCGACCAAACGGCCGGCATAGCCGCCGTCGGCGAAGACGGTCGCCACGAAGGGGAAGCCGCGCCGCGAGCGGCGCAGCACGCCCTTGGCGCCGTCGCGGTCCTGAAGGTCGGCGGCATGGACCTCGACCGCCAGCAGGCGGCCGTCGGTGTCGGTCATGATGTGACGCTTGCGTCCGTGGATCTTCTTGCCGGCGTCGAAGCCTTTGAACCCCCCTTTTGATCCGCCGTCCGGACGGACTGGCTGTCCAGCACGGCTGCGGAGGGCGAGGCCTCGCGTCCCTCCCGCTCCCGGTCGGCCATGACGAGCGCGTGGTGGATCCTCGCCCACACGCCGTCATGCTGCCAGCGGCGGAAGTGATGGTAGACGGTCTGCCACGGCGGGAAGTCGTGCGGCAGCAGTCGCCACGCGCACCCAGCCCGCAGCAGGTAGAGGATCGCTTCGACGATCTCGCGTTTGGGAGCCTTGCGCGGTCTGCCGCCCGGCGCGGCGTCCGGGATCATCGGCGCGATCACGCTCCATTGGGTGTCGGTCAGATCGCTCGGATAGGCATGGCGGAGGGTCATGGGCGTCGTCCTCGGTCGGCAGGGGGGCGACACCCCATGAATTAGACCGAGGACGACAGGGGAATCCCCCTTCTCAGACACGCTGTTAGTCGTGGGGCGTCTCCGGGGCGGGTGCGGGCGGATCGATTTCATTGGCGCGGCGAAGCATGGCGTTCGCGTCCTCACAAATCCTGCGCGCAGCCCTGCGCCGCTCCTCCCCCTGTCATGTGGACAATCCTCATCCTTTTTCGTCTGATGTGCGTGGGGATGCCAATTTCTTGACACGACCGGGCGCACGTTCACGCGGTGTTCCGGGGAGATGGGCTGTCCGGCGAGAAACCCTATGCTGCATAGGGCTTCCGGTGGTGCTGCCGGAGAGATTTGAACTCTCGGCCTCTCCCTTACCAAGGGAGTGCTCTACCCCTGAGCTACGGCAGCGGACCGGACGGCCGCGAGATAACCGATCCCGCCGCGATTGCAAGAGTGGAGTGCGCCGCCATGCGCGCTGGACCCGCCCCGGGCGATGCCGTAAATCCGACCGATGAGCGACCGGGGCGACAGCGACGCGAAGGGCGACGATCGGGCCGCCCGGCTGGCGGAGGCGTTGCGGGAGAACCTGCGGCGGCGCAAGGCGCAGGCCCGGAGACGACGGGAGCCGGAGCCGGCAGGGCCGGGTAATCGGCCCTGCGACGGGTCTGGGAACCGGCCGGGGCAGGCCGGGCAGGGCGAGGCCGCCGAAGACGGCCCGCGCGACTGAGCAGAAGGGCAGAGCGGCCATGGACAGGATACGGGTGGCCGGCGGGCATCCATTGCACGGCACGATCGAGATCGCCGGCGCCAAGAACGCTTGCCTGGCGCTGATGCCGGCGGCGCTGCTGACCGAACAGCCGCTGACGCTGACCAATGCGCCCAGGCTGGAAGACATCCGCACGATGACGACGCTGCTCGGCTCGCTGGGCGTCGAGGTGGCGCGGCTTCAGGACGGCAACGTGCTGGCGATGTCCGCCAAGGCGATCACCAACCACACGGCGCATTACGACATCGTCCGCAAGATGCGCGCATCGATCCTGGTGCTGGGTCCGATGCTGGCGCGCGAGGGGCACGGGCGCGTCTCGCTGCCCGGCGGCTGCGCCATCGGCGCGCGCCCGGTCGACCTGCACCTGGGCGGCCTCGAGAAGATGGGCGCCGAGCTCGACCTCTCGGACGGCTATGTCAACGCCACCGCGCCCGGCGGCCTCTCCGGCGCCGTGATCGAGTTCCGGATGGTCTCCGTCGGCGCCACCGAGAACCTGTTGATGGCGGCGACGCTGGCCCGCGGCACCACGGTGCTGAAGAACGCCGCCCGCGAGCCCGAGATCGTCGACCTCGCCCGCTGCCTGACGGCCATGGGCGCGCGCATCGACGGCGCGGGCACATCCGAGATCACCATCGAGGGCGTCGACCGGCTGGGCGGCGCCACGCACCGCGTGCTGGCCGACCGCGTCGAGATGGGCACCTACATGATCGCGCCCGCCATCGCCGGCGGCGAGATCACCGTCAGGGGCGGCGACCGCGCGCTGGTCGCCGCCCTCGCCGACACGCTCGAGGCCTGCGACGTCGCCGTCGAGGACGTGCCCGGCGGGCTGACGGTGCGCCGGAAGAACGGCGTCGTCCTGCCGGCCGAGATCTCGACCGAGCCCTTCCCCGGCTTTCCGACCGACCTGCAGGCGCAGATGATGGCGCTGTTGTCGCTGGCGACCGGCACCAGCACGATCCACGAGCGGATATTCGAGAACCGCTTCATGCACGTCCCGGAACTGACCCGCATGGGCGCGCGTATCGAGGTGCATGGCGGCACGGCGACGATCCACGGCGTCGACGGCCTGCGCGGCGCGCCGGTCATGGCCACCGACCTGCGCGCCTCGGTCAGCCTGATCCTGGCGGCGCTGGCCGCCGAGGGCGAGACCGTCGTCAGCCGGGTCTACCACCTCGACCGCGGCTACGAGCGCGTCGAGGCCAAGCTCGGCGCCTGCGGCGCGCACATCGAGCGGGTGGCGGAGTAGCGGATTGGGGGCTTGGACCGGCCATGTCTGACGCGAGCTATCGGGACGCTGCGTTCACCGACCAGCCGCTGCGGCTGGTCGCGCAGACGGCCGACGATCTGGGCGTCGTCTCGGCGCTGGCGCAGGACGCGGTCGGGCGCGCCGGTGAGGTGTCCTGGATGCCGCGCCGGCGTCGGCTGGCGATCCTGCTCAACCGCTTCCGCTGGGAGGACCAGCCCGCCGCCGAGCGCGAGGGCCGGCCCTACGAGCGCGTCCGCGCGGCGCTGTTGTTCGACAGCGTGCTGGCCGTGCGCGCGCGCGGGGTCGAGCCCTCGCAGCGGCAGGCGCCGATGTCGCTGCTCCGCATCGACTGGCAGCCGGACGACGTGGAGGGCGGCGGCGAGCCGGGCGGCGAGGGCGCCGGGGAAACCGGTGGCGCGGCGGGCCCCGGCGGCCGCATCCTTCTGGCGCTGGGCGGCGGTGGCGAGCTCGTGCTGGAGGTCGAGTGCATCGACGCCCGGCTGATCGACCTGTCCCGCCCCTGGGAGGCTCGCGCCCAACGCGCCCCCGACCACCCGGTGGACGACAGGGGCTGACCCTCCACCGCGCGGGTGGCTTGTCCTGCTTCCGGACATCGACGATGATCGGCGCTGCGACCCGCTCCGCCGGGCGCCTGGACGAGGAGGTGACGATGCCGCTCGAGACGCCGCACGCAGCGCATGACGGGCTGGGGCCGATGGCTTCGCGCTATGTCGATGTCGACGCGCTGCCTTGGCAGAAGACGCCGTTTCCGGGCGTCGAGATCAAGATCCTGATGCGCGACGAGGAGACGGGGATGCACACGTCGCTGACCCGGCTGGCGCCGGGCGCCGTGCTGCCCGACCACACCCATGTCGGCATCGAGCAGAGCTACGTGCTGGAAGGCACGTTGCGGGACGGGCAGGGCGACTGCACCGCCGGCAACTTCGTCTGGCGCCCGGCCGGCAGCCGCCACGTCGCCAGCTCGCCCGAGGGCTGCCTCGTGCTTGGGTTCTTCCAGAAGCCGAACACCTTCCACGACAAGACGTGACGGCCGGACCAACGCGTCCCCGGCGCGGCTCGTGACGGCCTCGAGCATGGTGGGCCGGGGGGCCACCCTGCGGACCGTGACAGTGAAGGCGCATCTTGGGCCGGGTGCACCCCGACGGGTCGTGCCACCTGCGTAGGGTGGGCCCCTGGCCCGCCGCTGGCCAGCCGCCCCGCTACAGCTTCGTCGCGCTTGCCGGCGGCGTGCGCTGGCGTCGCGCCAGCACCGCCTCGCGGTGCGAGATGTAGGTCGCCGAGCCGACGATGATGCCGCCGCCGGCCAGCACCCAGGGGTCGAATGGCTCGCCGAAGGCCGCCATGCCCAGCAGCGTCGCCCAGACGAGCTGCAGGAACTGCACGGGCTGCGTCACCGTGATCGGCGCCGCCTCGAAGGCGCGCGTCAGGGCGTAGTGCCCGGCGGTGGCAAAGCAGGCCGTCAGCGCCAGCCAGCCCAGCTCGTCGCCCGAGGGCGTGCGCCAGGCGTAGACCGCCATCGGCAGCAGCGTCAGCGTGACGCACAGCGACAGCATGCCGACGATGACGCTGGAATCCTCGGCCGAGGTGAACTTCTTGGCCAGCAGGTACGACGCCGCGAACAGCGGCGCGGCGCCAAGCTGCGCCAGTTGGCCGGACGACACCTCGTGCAGGCCCGGCCGCAGGATGATGACGGCGCCGACGAAGGCGGCGATGACGGCGCCGATGCGGCGCAGCGCCAGCTTCTCGCCCAGGAACAGCGCCGCGCCGATGGTGACGAAGATCGGCGAGGTGTAGCCGATGGCCGTCACCTCGGCGATCGGGATGCGCTGCATGGCGTAGAACCACAGCATCACGCCGAAGGCGTGGACGAAGCCGCGGGCGCCGTAGAGGCCCATCTGGAGCCCGCGCGGCGGGCGGGAGAGAAGGGGCATCAGTGCCGGCAGCATCAGGAGCGTGCCGAAGGCGTAGCGGATGAACGCCGCCTCGACCGCCGGCAGGTCCGAGCCGAGATGGCGCACGATGCCGGTGACGCAGACGAAGCAGCCGGTGGCGGACAGCATCCAGCCGACGCCGACGAGGGTCCGGTCGCGCTCGGCGATGGCCATGCTCATGTCCGATGTCCGTCAGCCGCCGCGAATGGGGCAGCAAGCCTGACACTCTAGCGCCGCCGGCCGCCGCGAGTCACGCCACCGACGTGATATGGCTGCGGACGAGCGCGCCGCCGGGCAGCGCCGGTCCGAAAGTCACCTTGCGCGGCATGAAGGCCAGATAACGACGATGACGACAGAAAAGGTCGGTCTAGACGACCTTCAGGCGATCCGTGCGCATCTGGCGGATCTCAAGGCCGGAAAGCGGGAGATCGTGCAGCAGATCGCGAGTCTCCGCGTCACGCGCAGGACGGCGAGATGACGCGCTATGCGCCGTCGATCGCGCGCATGCAGGTGGACATCGACCGGACCAAGCGTCGGCTCGACCTCGCCGAAGGCCGAGATCGCGCCGGAGCGTCCGCCGGACGCCCGCCATCATTGCAACGCCCGCCAGCCGATGTCGCGGCGGCAGAAGCCGCCGGCCCAGTCGATGCGGTCCAGCGCGGCATAGGCTCGGGCGCGGGCCTCGGCCAGAGTCGGGCCGGTGGCCGAGACGTTCAGCACGCGGCCGCCGGCGGCCTCGACCCCCTCTGGCCCGGCGCGGGTGCCGGCGTGAAAGACGGTGACGCCCTCGACCGCGGCGGCGGCGTCGAGCCCGCGGATCGGCTGCCCCTTCTCGTAGTCGCCCGGATAGCCGCGCGCCGCCATGACGACGGTGATCGACGGCGAGGGGTCCCAGTCCAGCGTCACGCCGGACAGGTCGCCGCCGGCCATCCCGGCGACCGCCGCCAGCGCCGGCACGAAGTCCGAGCCGAGCCGCAGCATCAGCGCCTGGCACTCCGGGTCGCCGAAGCGGACGTTGTACTCGATCAGCCGCGGCCCCTCGGCGCCGATCATCAGCCCGGCATAGAGCACGCCCCGGTACGGTGTGCCGCGCCGCGCCATCTCGGCGATGGTCGGGCGGACGATCTCGTCCAGCGCACGGCGCTCGATCTCGGGGGTCATGACGGGCGCGGGCGAATAGGCGCCCATGCCGCCGGTGTTCGGCCCGGTGTCGCCGTCGAAGGCGCGCTTGTGGTCCTGTGCCGAGGCCAGCGGCAGCACGCGCTCGCCATCCGTCAGGACGAAGAACGATGCCTCCTCGCCCTCCATGAATTCCTCGATCACCACCTCGGCCCCGGCCTCGCCGAAGGCGCCGCCCAGCATGGCGCCGACGGCCGCCTCGGCCTCGGCCAGCGTGCCGGCGACGACGACGCCCTTGCCGGCGGCCAGCCCGTCTGCCTTGACGACGACCGGCGCGCCGACGCGGCGCAGGTAGGCGAGCGCCGCCTCGCGGTCCGAGAACCGCGCCCAGGCGGCGGTCGGCGCGCCGCAGGCGTCGCAGATCTCCTTGGTGAAGGCCTTCGAGGCCTCCAGCCGCGCCGCCGCGGCCGAGGGGCCGAAGACCGCGATGCCGGCCGCCGCCAGCGCATCGGCGACGCCGGCGGCCAGCGGCGCCTCGGGCCCGACGACGACCAGGTCGACGCCGTTCGCCCGCGCCCAGCCCGCCACCGCCGCGCCGTCGAGCACGGGCAGGGCGATGCACTCGGCCACCGCCGCGATGCCGGCATTGCCGGGCGCGACGGTCAGGCGGTCGACAAGCGGGCTTTGCACGATCTTCCAGGCCAGCGCGTGCTCGCGCCCGCCGCCGCCGAGGATCAGGACGTGCATCAGCCGCGCCCCGGCATTGCCGGGCCATCGGGGGCGGGTGCGTCGATCATCGGCTTCATGCTCACATCGCGAAGCGGGACATGCCGCCGTCGACGGGAATGACGGTCCCGGTGATGTAGCCGGCGCGCGGCGAGGCGAGGAACGCGACCAGGTTCGCCAGCTCCTCGGGCTCGCCGAAGCGGCCCATCGGAATGTTGGCCTCGATGTAGCGCTGCTTCTGCCCGGCGTCCGGATGCAGGCGCTCGCGGATTTGCTCGCTGTCGATCCGGCCGGGCGGCACGCAGTTGACGGTGATGCCCTCGCGCGCCAGGTCGCGGCTCAGCCCCTTGGCCCAGGCGTGCGCCGCGGCGCAGGCGGCCAGCGCGGCGCTGGTCGCCGGCGGCTCGATGATGCCGGTGATCGAGATGATCCGCCCCCAGCGCTGCTTGCGCATGCCGGTCAGGAAGGCGTTGGTCAGCCGCCGGACGGTGGTGAACTTCAGGTCGAAGCCGGCGTTCCAGATCTCGTCCGGCGCCATCGGGTCGGGCTTGCTGGACAGCCCCGCATTGTTGACCAGGATGTCCAGCCCGCCCATCGCCTCGACCACCGTCGCCCGCACCGCGCTCGGCGCCTCGCGCGCCATCAGGTCGGCCTCGATGACGGTGGGCCGCCGTCCGGTCTCCGCCTCGATCTCGTCGGCCAGCCGGTCCAGCCGGTCGCGCCGGCGGGCGAGGATCGCCAGCCGCACGCCCTCGCGCGCCATCACGCGGGCGATGCCCTCGCCGATGCCGGCGCTGGCGCCTGTCACGAGGCACCGCCTGTCGGTCAGTTGCAGGTCCATCCCGACTCCTGCGGCGGGGGGTTGCGGGGCCGTGGCCGCGTGGGCCATTTTGCCGGCGTCAGCCGGAGCGCGTTGCATGAGCCTGATCGAAGAGCCGTCCGACGGCATGAACGTGCCAGAATACTCCGTCTCGGAAATCTCCGGCGCGGTCAAGCAGGCCATCGAAGTCCGGCTTCGGCCATGTCCGCGTGCGGGGCGAGCTCGGCCGGGTGACGCGAGCACCGCTCGGGCCACTGCTATCTCGACCTCAAGGACGACCGCGCGGTGCTCTCGGGCGTCATCTGGCGGAACAGCGTCGCCGGCCTGACCTGCCAGCCCGAGGAGGGCATGGAGGTCGTCGCCACCGGCCGGCTGACGACCTTCCCCGGCCAGTCGAAATACCAGATCGTGATCGAGGACATCGCGCCCGCCGGCGTCGGCGCGCTGATGGCGATGCTGGAGAAGCGCCGGCAGGCGCTGGCCGCCGAGGGCCTGTTCGACGCCGGCCGCAAGAAGCCGCTGCCATACCTGCCGCGCGTGATCGGCGTCGTCACCTCGCCCTCGGGCGCGGTGATCCGAGACATTCTGCACCGGCTGTCCGAGCGGTTCCCCGTCCACGTCCTGGTCTGGCCTTGCGCCATGCAGGGCAAGGATTGCGCGCCCCAGGTCGCCGCCGCGATCCGCGGCTTCTGCCGCATCCCCGCGAACGTCGCGCCGCAGCCGGACGTCATCATCGTCGCGCGCGGCGGCGGCTCGGTCGAGGACCTCTGGGGGTTCAACGAGGAGATCGTCGTCCGCGCCGTCGCCGACTGCCCGATCCCGCTGATCTCGGCAGTCGGGCACGAGACCGACACGACCCTGATCGACCACGCCGCCGACCGCCGCGCGCCGACGCCCAGCGCCGCGGCCGAGATGGCCGTGCCGGTGCGGCGCGAGCTTGTGACGGTCGTCTCCGGCCTTGAAGACCCGTCGCCTGCGCGCGCTCGAGACGATGCTGGCCCGCTGGCGCCAGCGCCTGACCGACCTCCGCCGCGCCCTGCCGCGCCCCGACGCCATCCTGGCCGAGCGCCGCCAGCGCCTCGACCTCGCCGTCGCGCGCCTCGCCCGCCCGGACCGCCTGATCGAGCAGCGCCGCGCCGCGCTTGGCCTGCTGTCCGGCCGCCTCGCCCCGGCGCTCCGCCGCCCCCTCGGCGACGCCCGCGTGCGCCTGACGCGCACCGCCGGTCGCCTCGCGCCCGGGCGCCTGCGCGACCGGCTCGAAAGCCTCTCCGAGCGGCTCTCGACCCGCGCCGAGCGCCTGCGCCCCGCCGAGGCGCGCCTCCGTCGCGACCGCACCGACAGGCTGGCAGCGCTCGCCCGCACGCTCCGCTCGCTCGGGCCGCGCGAGGTGCTGGCCCGCGGCTTCGCCATCGTCCGCGACGGCGAGGGAAACGTGCTGCCGCGCGCCGCCGGCATCGGCCGCCGGCGCGGCGCTCGACATCGAGTTCGACGACGGTCGGGTCACCGCGGTCGCCGGCCGACCCGCGACCGCGCCTCAAGCGGAACCGGCCCCGAAGCGTGCCACGACCGCTCGCAAGGACGACAAGCAGGGCTCGCTGTTCTGAAGTCGGGCCACCGACCTGGGGTCTTATCGTCACGATCCGCCGCTGGCCGAGAACATTGCTCCGTTCGTCGGCCACCTCAAGCAGGAGGTCGGGCTGCGACCGGATTCCGCTCTACGTCGACAACGGCTACGCAGGCTGACGGCGCCTCCCACGATCATTCAGCCCACAACCCGCGCGAGCGGTGCCAGGCCTCGATCGACTGGCGCGGATAGCGGTCGAAGCACTCGTCCTTCGGTCCGGGCGCGAACGGCACCCAGTCGGGGCGGAAGTCCAGCATCAGGTGGACCCGCTCGGGCGGCTCGGGCAGGTCGGTGTCGATGCAGGCGGCGAAGGGGTGGACCAACTCGGGCCAGTCCTCGTCATAGACCCACAGCATCGTCCCGCAGCGCGTGCAGAAATTCCGCTCGGCCGGGCCCAGGTGCGTCTCGCCCTCGTCGGTGATCGGCGCGCGAAAGCTGGCGATCTCGTCCTTGCCTCCGATCTTCAGGGTTTCGTGCAAGCCCATGATGTTGATCGAGAAGCCGCCCCCGACCTTGCGGCAGATCGAGCAGTAGCAGAGTTGGTAGGGATAGGGCGTGTGGCTCTCGACCGAGAACCGCACCGCGCCGCAGCGGCACGAGCCCTTCAGGGTGACGGGCATGGGCGCCTCCTGTCTCGCCGGTTGCGTCTCGCCGCGAGGATAGGCGCCCCGTCCGCTGCCCGCAACGCGCTAAGCCCCCGCCCCGTCCGCTGCCCGCAACCCGCTCAGGTCCCGCCCCGGAACAGCCCGACCAACTCCTCGGCCGCCGCCTCCGGCTCGGCCTCGCCGGCGGCGACGGCGCGGGTCAGCGCGTCCAGCCGCGGCGCGACCGCGGGATGGGCGCGCACCGCCTCCAGCGCGCTGCGCTCCAGCGCCCGGCGCATGGCCGAGACCGCCTGCTCGCCGCGCCGGCGCGCGATCACGCCCTCCGCCTCACGCCAGCGCCACAGGCGCTCGACCGCCTGCCACAGCGCATCCAGCCCCTTGCCCGTCTTTGCCGAGACCGTCATCGCGCAGGGATACCCCTCCGGGTCGCCGCTGCGCCGGCGCAGCAGCCGAAGCGCCGAGGCGTATTCGGCGCGCGTCGCCTCGGCGACCGCCACCAGCTCGCCATCGGCCTTGTTGACGACGACCAGGTCGGCGATCTCCATGATGCCGCGCTTGACGCCCTGCAGTTCGTCGCCGCCGCCGGGCGCCAGAAGCAGCAGGAAGATGTCGGTCATCTCGGCCACCATGGTCTCGGACTGGCCGACGCCGACGGTCTCGACCAGCACGGTGTCGAAGCCGGCGGCCTCGACCAGCCGGATCGTTTCGCGCGTCCGCCGCGTTACCCCGCCCAGCTCCCCGCTGGCGGGCGAGGGGCGGACATAGACGCCGGGCTGGCGCGACAGGCGCTCCATGCGCGTCTTGTCGCCCAGGATCGAGCCGCCCGAGCGGGCCGAGGACGGGTCGACCGCCAGCACGGCGACGCGGTGCCCGGCTTCGGCCAGGGTCATGCCGAGCGCCTCGATGAAGGTCGACTTGCCGACCCCGGGCGTGCCGGAAAGGCCGATCCGGCGGGCGACGGAACCGGGCGTGCCCAGGCGTTCCAGCAACTCGCGGGCGGCGGCGCGGTGGTCGGCGCGGGTCGATTCGACCAGCGTCACGGCGCGGCCGAGGGCGCGGCGCTCTCCCGCGCGGATGCGGCGGGCGAGGTCGTCGGGGTCGAGGCTGGGCTGCGGCATGGCACTCGTGAAACGGCCGGGCGATCGGGCGGTAATCTGGTAGGCTGCCGGCCGGCCTGCCGCAACCCGCCAGGGCGTTGGGACAGACGGGCTACACGGGACAGACGGAGGCGTGCATGAGACCGAAGATCTTCGCCGCGGCGCTACTGGGCGCGTCGCTGCTGGGCGCGGCGGGGCCGGTGGCGCCGCCTGTCGCGGCCCCCGCGGCGCCCCCGCGCGGCCGGCGCCGACGCTGCATCGGCCGCTCAGCACGGTCTACGACCTCTACCTCGGCGGCATCCCGGTCGGCGAGCTGTCCGTCCGTTCCACCGTCGACGGCGACCGTTACCGCGCCATCTCGACGATGCGCACGGCCGGGCTGCTCGGCGCCTTCTACGACGCCAGCTTCCAGGCCGAGACCCAGGGGCTCGTCGGTGCCGACGGGCTGGTGCCGCAGCACTTCGCGGCCGACAGTGGCGCGGGCGGCGACCGGCAGGCGGTTGATGTGACCTATGCCGGCCGGACGCCGGACAGCGTGCGCGCCGACCCGCCCTTCAAGCCCAAGCCATGGCAGATCGAGCCGCGCGCGCAGGCGGGCACGCTCGACCCGGTCTCGGCCGCGGTGACGGCGCTGGCGCCGGCGCCGGCCAGCGAGATCTGCCGGCAGACGGTCGACATCTTCGACGGCCGGCGGCGCTATGCCGTCGACCTCGGCGCGCCCGAGGCCGACGGCGTGCGCATCCGCTGCCCCGGCGTCTATCGCCGGATCGCCGGCTACAAGAAGAAGGAGCTGAAGGAAAAGATCACCTTCAACGTCTGGTTCGAGAAGCGTCCGGACGGGCTGATGCACGCCGTCCGGGGCGCAGGCGACAGCATGCTGGGCCTGGCCGTGGTGCTGCTGCGCGAGTGAGCGCAAGCGCCGCGCGCCTGGCGCCCCCGGCACGCTCGGCGGTTCAATCGGCGGCGCCGATGCCCTAAGCCGCGCTGCATGGAGCTGCCCGTCGACGCCGTCCTTCCCGATCTGCTGGCCGCCCTCGCGGCCGGACCTTCGGCCGTGCTCTCGGCCCCGCCCGGCGCCGGCAAGACAACGCGCGTGCCGCTGGCGCTAATGGACGCGCCCTGGCTCGAGGGACGCGTGCTGATGCTCGAGCCGCGCCGTGTGGCGGCGCGCGCGGCGGCCGAGCGGCTGGCGGCGCAGCTCGGCGAGCCGGTCGGGCGCCGCGTCGGCTATCGCATCCGCGGCGAGCAGCGGCCGGGCAGCCGGATCAAGGTCGTCACCGAGGGCATCCTAACCCGGATGCTCCAGTCCGCGCCCGACCTGCCCGGCATCGGCGCCGTGCTGTTCGACGAGGTGCACGAGCGCTCGATCCACTCCGACCTCGGCCTCGCGCTGGCGCTCGAGGTGCAGGAGGCGCTCCGCCCCGGCCTCCGCCTGCTCGCCATGTCGGCGACACTGGACGTCGCCGGCTTCCAGCGCCTGCTGGGTGGCGCCCCGGCGATCGAGAGCGCCGGGCGCGCCTGGCCGGTCGAGACGCGCTGGCTGGACCGGCCGTGGCGCCGGCCGGGCGAAACCGGAGGCGCGGCGCGCCGCCGGCACCTCGACGCCACCGTCGCGCTGGTGCTCCGCGCACTGGCCGAGACCGGCGGCCCCGGCGGGCGGGCGGCGGAACGGGCGGCCCCGATGGCGCGATTTGCTGGCCTTCCTGCCCGGCGCCGGCGAGATCGGCCGCGCCGCGGCCCGGCTGCGCGCCGAGGCGCCGGGCGTCGAGATCGCCGAGCTGCACGGCTCGCTGCCCTTCGCGGCGCAGCGCGCCGTGCTCGAACGCGGCGCGACGGGGCAGGGCGGCGCCCCGCGCCGCGTCGTGCTGGCGACCTCGATCGCCGAGACCTCGCTGACCGTGCCGGGCGTGCGCATCGTCGTCGATGCCGGGCTGTCGCGCCGCGCGCGCACCGACCCGGGCACCGGCCTGTCGCGGCTGGTCACCGTGCCGGTCAGCCGGGCCGAGGCCGACCAGCGCCGCGGCCGGGCCGGGCGGCTGGGGCCGGGCACCTGCTATCGGCTGTGGACGAAGGGCGAGGAGGGCGGGCTGCCGCCCTTCGCGCCGCCCGAGATCACCGAGGCGGACCTGGCGCCGCTGGCGCTGGAGCTGGCGCTCTGGGGCGCCGCGCCGGGCGAGCTCCGCTGGCTCGACCCGCCGCCCGAGGCCGCGTTCGCCGCCGCGCGGGGCCTGTTGGCCGATCTCGGCGCGCTGGACGCCGACGGCCGGATCACCGCGCACGGCCGCGCCATGGCGGCCGAGCCGCTGCACCCGCGCCTCGCCCACATGCTGGCGCGGGGCCGGGCGCGCGGGCAGGGCGCCGAGGCGGCCCTGCTGGCAGCCCTGCTGGCCGAGCGCGACCCGCTCCGCGGCCACGGCGCTGACCTGCGCCAGCGCGTGCGCGCGGTCGCCGGCCGGCGCGACCCGGCGGCGGACGCCGCGACCGTCGCCCGCGTGCGCGCCGAGGCGGCGCGGATCGCGCGCGGCGCGCACCGGCGCGGCGGCGCGGCCCCCCGCCCTCCGACGGACGAACCGCCTGACCCCGCGGGGCGGGTTTTCACTCCGCCGAAAACTCGCGACGATCCGCCAGGACGGTCTTCCACCCCGCCAAACCCTGCCCGCGACGTCGGCGGTACCCGCGACCCGGAACGCACCCCGGAACGCGCCCCGCCCCAGGAACGCGCCCCGGAACGCATGTCGGCCCGCCGCGCCGAGGCGCTGGCCGGCCCGCTCGCCGCCGAGGCCTATCCCGACCGCATCGCGCTCCGCCGGCCGGGCGGCGAGCCCCGCTACCTGCTCTCCAGCGGCCGTGGAGCCGTTCCTCGACGCCGCCGACCCGTTGGCCGGCGAGCCGCTGCTGGTCGCCGTCGACCTCGAGGACGGGCCGGAGGCGCGCATCCGGCTGGCCGCCCCCCTGACCGAGGCCGAACTGCGCGCCGCGCTGGGCGATCGCATCGCCAGTAGCGAAACCGTCGCCTGGTCGCCGCGCACCGGCCGCGTCGAGGCGCGCCGGCGCGAGATGCTGGGCGCCATCGCGCTGTCGGACGAGCCGTGGCGCGACGCCCCGCCCGACCGGCTGGGCGCCGCGCTGGCCGAGGGCATCCGCGCCACCGGCATCGCCAGGCTAGACTGGCCGGCGGCGGCGCTGTCGCTCCGCGCCCGTGCCGGCTGGCTGCGCGGGCAGGGGGGCGCGCTGTCGGCCCGGCTGCCCGACTGGTCCGACGAGGGCCTTTCGCGCACGCTCGACGACTGGCTGACCCCGCACCTGTCGGGCCTCCGGCGGATCGAGGACATCCGCGTCGACCTGGTCGCCGCCCTCCGCGCGACGCTCGACTGGGAGACGCTGCAGGAGATCGAGCGCCGCGCCCCGGCCCGCTTCGAAACCCCGCTCGGCAGCGCCCCGATCGACTATACGCGCGAGCGGCCGACCGTCTCGATCCGCGTGCAGGAGCTGTTCGGCACCACCACGCACCCGGTGGTCGGCGACCCGCCGGTGCCGCTGACCATCGAGCTGCTGTCGCCCGCCATGCGCCCGGTGCAGATGACGGCCGACCTGCCGGGCTTCTGGGAGTCGAGCTATGCCGACGTCTGCCGCGACATGCGCGCGCGTTACCCGAAGCACCCCTGGCCCGAGGACCCCGCCACGGCCGCGCCGACCCGAAGGGCGAAGCCGCGCGGCGGGTGAGGCGCGTGCTCTCGGGGATGGGCAGATGTCGATGGGGCTTGGCGGCGGCCGCCCCTTTCGATCCGGCCGGCCGCCGCGGGTGCCGGCCGGAAGCGACGCCCGCGCGACGCCTGCGGCTGGGCCCGGCTCGCTGCGCCGCATCTTCACGTGCGCGTCAGCCGGGGCGGCGGCGGCTTTCGCGCCGCGGCGCGCGGTGGCAGGCTGTCACGGCGCAGCAAGCCGAGGAGGCACTCATGCTCACCCGTCGCGATGCAATTGCGCTGCCGGCGTTCCTGCTGGCGGCGGGCGTGCTGGCCGGATCTGCCGGCGCCGGCGAGCTGCCGGTCTTCTCGACCGGCGGCACCGCCATCAACGGCTACGACCCGGTCGCCTATCACAGCGAGGGCCGCCCGGTCCCCGGCTCGGCCGGGATCACGGCGCGCTGGAACGGCGCGCTCTGGCGGTTCGCCTCGGCGGCCAACCGCGATGCGTTCGTGGCCGATCCCGAGCGCTTCGCGCCCGCCTTCGGCGGTTACTGCGCCTGGGCCGTGTCGCAGGGCTCCACGGCGCCGACGGATCCGTCCGCCTGGGAGATCGTCGAGGGGACGCTTTACCTCAACTACTCGCAGGACGTGCGCGAGAAGTGGCGGCAGGACCGCGCTGCCAACATCGCTGCCGGAGAGCGCAACTGGCCGGGCGTGCTGGACTGAGGCTGGGCGCCGTCGCCTTGGCCGTGTCAGCGGGCCGGCCAGACAAAGCTGGTCGTGCGGCCGGGAAGGCATGCGAGAGGCGGCCGCCGCCTTCCCCGCCAATCCATCTCGACCCCTCGCCCCACCGACGGCCCTCGAAACCGCGCTCGACGGCGCTCCGGGCACCGGCTCCGTCCCCCCCGGCCTGTTGACCTGACGGGGCCGCCGGGCGCAGGGTCAGGCCGGCAGCGATCGGAGGAACGCCAATGAGCGTGACGGTGCATCAGGGCCACAGCGAGCCGAGTTTCCGCGACAGCGTCGACATGATGTTCGCCCAGGCGGCGAAGCTGATCGAGATGCCCGAGGGGCTCGAGGAGAAGATAAGGGTCTGCAACTCGACCTACACGGTCCGCTTCGGCGTCAAGCTGCGCGGCCGCATCTTCACCTTCACCGGCTACCGCTCGGTCCATTCCGAGCACATGGAGCCGGTCAAGGGCGGCATCCGCTATGCCGAGAACGTCCACCAGGACGAGGTCGAGGCGCTGGCTGCGCTGATGACCTACAAGTGCGCCGTCGTCGAGGTGCCCTTCGGCGGCTCGAAGGGGGGCTTGCGGATCAACCCGCGCGAATGGTCGGCCGACGAGCTCGAGCGCATCACGCGCCGCTTCGCCTACGAACTGATCAAGCGCGACCTGATCAACCCCAGCCAGAACGTCCCCGCCCCCGACATGGGCACAGGCGAGCGCGAGATGGCGTGGATCGCCGACCAGTACAAGCGCATGCACACCACCGACATCGACGGCAACGCCTGCGTCACCGGCAAGCCGCGCAACAGTGGCGGCATCGCCGGCCGCGTCGAGGCGACGGGCCGCGGCGTGCAGTACGCGCTCCGCGAGTTCTTCCGCCACCCCAAGGACGTCGCGCGCGCGAACCTCTCGGGCGGGCTGGAAGGCAAGCGAGTCATCGTCCAGGGCCTCGGCAATGTCGGCTACCACGCCGCCAAGTTCCTCGAGGAGGAGGACGGCTGCACGATCATCGGCATCGGCGAGCGCGACGGCGCGCTGATGAACCCGGCCGGGCTGCACGTCGAGGACATCCGCGCCCACATGGCCGAGAACGGCGGCGTCAAGGGATTCCCCGGGGCCGACTATGCCGAGCAGGGCGCCATGGTGCTCGAGCAGGACTGCGATATCCTGGTGCCTGCGGCGCTCGAGGGCGTCATCCACCTCGGCAACGCCCGGCGTATCCGGGCACCCCTGATCATCGAGGCGGCGAACGGCCCGGTGACGGCCGGCGCCAACCAGATCCTCTGCCAGAACGACATCGTCATCATCCCCGACATGTACGCGAACGCCGGCGGCGTGACGGTCAGCTATTTCGAGTGGGTGAAGAACCTCAGCCATATCCGCTTCGGCCGGATGCAGCGCCGGCAGGAGGAGGCCCGCCACCAGCTGGTCGTCGACGAGCTGGAGCGTCTGACCGGCAACAGGGTCTCCGACGACTTCCGCGAGCGCTACCTGAAGGGCGCCGACGAGCTGGAGCTCGTGCGCTCGGGACTCGACGACACGATGCGGCTTTCCTACCAGAACATCGCCGAGATCTGGCGCTCGCGCCCCGACGTGCCCGACATGCGCACCGCGGCCTACATCATCGCCGTCACGCGCGTCGCCGAGACCTACCAGGCCAAGGGGCTGTAGAAGCCCCTTGCGGCAGGTGCCTTACTCCGCGGCGCGTTGGCGTTCCTCGGCCTCGGTGGTGGCGGGATGGGGCGCGTGCTCCGACTTGTCCCGGGCGGAGGGAAGCGCGGCGCCCGCCACCGGAGGTTCAGCCATCAACTCGTCGATGCCGGCCGTGTGGAAAAGGCGCGTCGCCCGGCCGATGCCGCCGAAATTGAAGAACATGATCCCCTCCATGCCATGCGTCCTGCCAAGGAACTTCGGTGCGGCGCAGACGGATTCAAGCCTCCGGCGGCGGCCGCTCGCGCGGATGTCATCGACCTTTGGAGCTTGCCTGCGCCGCGGTGGGGCGGAACCGCGGCCGCCGCCAGCGGTTGCCCCCGCGAGGTGCAAGAAGGAGGCCCGATGACGGATCTTTCCATCCGGCCGAACGCAGCCCTTCGACCTGGCCCCGCTGGCGCGCCTGCTGGCCGACCCGGAGGAGCTGGCGCGCGTCAACCCCAGCGCCAAGCACCCGTTCGACCCGCTGGAATGGCGGGAGAAATGGCTGAACGAGCCAGACGACGCAAGCTACTACCTGGTCGACGGGACGGGGCGCGAGGTCGGATTCTTCGCGCTGCGCGTCGGGATCGGGCCCGAGGTGCGCCACCTCGTCTACGTCTTTGTCGAGGAAGCGGCGCGTGGCGGGGCGGGCAGGCGCCTGACCGAGCTGGCCGAGCAGGCGGCGCGCGACCTGGGCGCGCTGACGATGACGCTGAAGGCCGAGACCGACAACGCGCCGGCAATGCGGCTCTACCGGCGCGCCGGCTTCGAGGAGCTGGGTCGGCGCAACGACATGGCAACGATGCGCAAGAACCTGGACGGCGAGGCCGGTCCCTGACGGCGGCCCGGGACGGGGGCGCCCCAAGCACAGCGCCCTGACGGCGCCACGCTGACAGCGGAGAGTGATCGTCGCCGTGAGCGGCGCGCCTCAGCGCCCCTTCGGCGCGCGCATCAGCGCGGCCAGCGCTGCCGGCTCGTGGCCGTAGCCCGCGGTGGCGACGGCCTCTGCGGCGGACAGGCGCGCCTCGTCGGGCTTGTTCTGGTTCAGCTTGAAGGTTGCCTCGACGCTCGCGATGGCCATCTCGATCGGCACGATCTGGCGCATCATGCGCTCGACGACGCCGGGCGTCATCTTGTCCATCGTCCAGGGCCGCTTCGGCGCCAGCTGCGCCTCATGCTCGGCCGAGAGACGCTCGAGGTGCGGGCGCAGCGCCTCGTCGGGCAGCAGGCGGAGCGTGCCGCGCAGGTGGACGGCGACGTAGTTCCAGGTCGGCACCTGGTCGTCCATCCCGTACCAGTCCGGCGAGATGTAGGCATCCGGCCCCGAGACTATCAGCAGCGCCTCGGCCGGCCCGCGCGCCAGGTGCCGCGCCAGCGCCCCGCCGCGCGACAGGTGGGCGGCGACCGTCGTGGCGTCCAGCACGAAGGGCACGTGACTGGCCAGCACGCCGCCGGCCGTCCCGCCGGCAGCCTCCGCGGGCGCGGCGACCGTCAGCACGCCGAATCCGCGCTGACGCGCCGCCGCCAGCGCGCGCGCCTGATCGTCCTCGCGATATGCCGGGTTCGGGTGCATGCGCCACCTCTTGGCGCGATTCCCCTGCCGCCGCAAGCACGCCGCTCCCTCCCCGGAGACGCCGGGCAGGGGAGGGGCTCCGGCACGCCCACCCACCCCGGGCGCGGCGCGCTTGCGGCGGCTGCCCGACGGCGGAGTCGGCTCGGGCAATTGGCGCGCGCCCTCGCCGGGGGCGCCGGTCGGGCCCGGCGCCGCGCTCGCGCGGCGGTCAGCCCCGGCCGGGGGTCTCCGGCAGCGTGCCGGCTGCGGCAGCGCGTGCATAGCCGGCGTTGAAGCGGGCATAGCCGGGCGCGGCGCGCGGCTGGCCCCGGGCCAGTCCGTGCAGGTGCGGCAGCTTGTGGAAGGGCACGGCCGGGCAGGCGTGGTGCTCGGCATGATAGGGCATGTTCCAGGCCAGCCAGCGCACCGGCGCGATCGTCGCCGTCGTCCGCGAGTTCCGCAGCATGTCGGCGACGTGCGGGCAGCGCCCGTGCTCGGCCAACAGGTAGCCGCGCAGAAACGGCCCGCCCAGCAGCAGCGGCAGCAGCCAGGCCCAGACCAGGAGCGCGCTGCCGACAGCGAGACTCGCCGCCGCCAGCGCGGCATAACCAGCCAGCATGGCCTGCGCTTCGCGCCGGACCCGCGCGCGGCCGCGCGGCGGCACGAAGGGGTCGCGGTTCGGCCGCCTGGCATTTGCGACCAGCGTGCCGATGCGCCAGCGCCAGTCGGGCAGGCCGGACAGGTGCACAACGTACTGGCGCAGCGTCCCGGGTTTGGGCGCCGCCAGCTCGGGGTCGTGCGCCGGATCGTGCGTGAAGCGGTGGTGCGCCAGGTGGAAATAGCGGAAATGCCGCGGCCCGAGCAGCACCAGAAAGCCCAGCACCGCCGCCGCGCCGTCGTTCAGCCGGTCCGTGCGAAAGGCCGTCCGGTGGATCGTCTCGTGCAGCGCCGTGAACAGGAAGACCAGCGCGATCCCCTGCGGCAGCATCACCGCCCACCAGAGCGGCAGCCCGGTGGCGATCCACGCGCCGCCCGCGCCGATCAGCCCCAGATGCACCGCCAGCCGGCGCGCCGCCGGCCCGTCCGCCTGCGCGCAGAGCGCCCGGCGCTTGGCGGGCGCCAGCCCGGCGAGCAGGGCGCGGTGGTCGGCTTCGACGGAGGCTGTCATCGGCGCATCATAGCGCAGGGCGACCCCGGGCCGGTTCACGCCAGCGCGAGCCGCGCCCCGGGGCCACTCCGCGAGTCGGGGCGGGGGCAAGGATGCGCAGCACCGGCGAAGCCGGCTCGTCCTTGACGCCCGCCGCGACTCGCAGAACGCTCGCGCCCGGCCCGACCCGGTCGGGCCTTCCCCAGCCCCCTTCCTTGTCGCCCCCGCATCCCGTCACACCGCCGCCTGCCGCGCCCGAGGGCACAACACGGCGCCTCGGCCGAAAGCGGAGCGGCAGGCCGAGGTCATGGCGCATGCGGGCGACCAGCCCGCATTCCGTCACGCTCGCAGCGCCGGCCGTCAGCCGCCCGCACCGCCGGCGCCGCCGACCGTCAGCCCGTCGATCAGCAGCGTCGGCTGGCCGACGCCGACCGGCACGCCCTGTCCCTGCTTGCCGCAGGTGCCGACGCCGGGGTCCATCGCCATGTCGTTGCCGACGGCGCGGATCTTCCGCAGCGCGCTCGGCCCGTCCCCGATCAGCGTCGCGCCCTTCACGGGGTGCAGGATCTTTCCATTCTTCACCCGGTAGGCCTCGGTGCACGAGAAGACGAACTTGCCGTTGGCGATGTCGACCTGGCCGCCGCCGAAATTCGTCGCGTAGATGCCGTCCTCGACCTCGGCGACGATGTCGGCCGGGTCGGCCTCGCCGGCCAGCATCACCGTGTTCGTCATGCGCGGCATCGGGATGTGGGCAAAGCTCTGTCGGCGGCCGTTGCCGGTCGGGGCGACGCCCATCAGCCGGGCGTTCTGCCGGTCCTGCATCAGCCCGACCAGCCGGCCATCCTCGATCAGCACGGTGCGCCCGGTCGGCGTGCCCTCGTCGTCGACCGTCAGGCTGCCGCGCCGGTCGGGGATCGTGCCGTCGTCGACGACCGTGACGCCGGGCGCCGCGATCATCTCGCCCATCAGCTCGGTGAAGGCGCTGGTCTTCTTGCGGTGGAAATCGCCTTCCAGCCCATGCCCGATCGCCTCGTGCAGAAGGATGCCGGGCCAGCCGGGGCCCAGCGCCACCTGCATCACCCCGGCCGGCGCGTCCTTCGCGTCCAGGTTCACCAGCGCGATTCGCAGCGCCTCGTCGGCCTGCGCGCGCCAGTGCGCCGGGTCCATCAGCGCCGCGATGCCGAACCGGCCGCCGCCGCCTGCCGAGCCGGATTCGCGCCGCCCGTCGCGCTCGACGATGACCGAGATGCCCAGCCGCGCCAGCGGCCGGTGGTCGGTGACGTGCCCGCCCTCGGGGCGCAGGATCTCGACCTCCTGCACGCTGCCGGTCAGCGAGGCCGAAACCTGTACGACGCGGCTGTCGCGCTCGCGCAGCCAGGCGTCGATCTCGGCCAGCACGGCGATCTTCGCGGCCACAGCCACGTCGCCCACCGGGTCGACGGCCTCGTAGAGCCGCCGGTTCGTGCCCTGCGGCGGCGCCGCCAGCGAGCCGCCGCCGGCCCGTGCCGCCATGCGCGCCGTTCCTGCCGCGCGCGCCAGCGCCGCCTCGCTCAGCTCGGTCGAGTGCGCATAACCGGCCGTGCCGCCCAGAACGGTGCGCAGCCCGAATCCCTCGGCGCTGTCAAGCGAGGCGGTGCGCAGCCTGCCGTCGTCGAAGCTCAGCACCTCCGAGCGCCGGCGCTCGAGGAACAGCTCGCCATCCTCGGCGCCGGCGACCGCCTCGCGCAGGATGCCCAGCGCCCGGTCGCGGTCCAGGTGCGTGCGGAAGGGCTGGAACTCGGTCATCTGGCGACTCCTGTCGGGCGAGCGCGCCCCCGGCGGCTGCCGGGCGCGATCCGGTCGCCTCCGCAGGTGGTCGCGACCGATCCCATTTCCCATACGAGAGCGGCGACATGACGCAAAACCCTTCCTTGCGCGCACCCCGCCTGTATGGTCAGAGAAGGGCGCGCGGTGGGCCGGCCCGGCCCTGCCGTGATTCCGCCGTCGTGTCCCGGTTTCGGGACAGGCACCCGGCGCCGGCGGCCGACGTCAGACGAGAGGCAAACGAGAATGAAGCGACTGCAGATGCTGGCCCTGGCTGCGGCGACGATGGCGACGGCGACACTCGGCTCGGCCGCGGCGCTGGCGCAGGAGGCGGGCAACCCCGACACATGGGGCCTGCACGAGGACGTCGCCGGCAAGCCGATCCCGGCCGGCCTCAACTTCCAGCGCCCGGTGACGCCGGTGATGCACGACCTGGTGTGGCTCGACACCTTCATGCACCTGGTGCTGGCCGGGGTGGTCGCGCTGGTGCTGGTGCTGATCGCCATCATCATCGTGCGCTACAACCGCAAGGCCAACCCGACGCCGGCGACCTTCACGCACCACGCGCTGCTCGAGGTCGCGTGGACGGCCGCGCCCGTCATCATCCTGATCGTCATCGCCATCCCGTCGCTCAAGCTGCTGTTCGCCGAGCTCGAGGTGCCCGACCCGGACGTCACCATCAAGGCGACCGGCAACCAGTGGTACTGGAGCTACGAGTACCCGGACGAGCAGATCGACTTCGCCTCCGTCATGCTCCAGCCCGACGAGTTGCAGGAGTACGGCTACACGCCCGACGAGTACCTGCTGGCCACCGACACGCGCGTCGTCGTGCCGGTCAACGCCGTTGTCCACGTGCTGACGACCGCCAGCGACGTGATCCACTCGTGGACCGTGCCGTCCTTCGGCTCCAAGATCGACGCCATGCCGGGCCGGCTGAACGAGACCTGGTTCAAGGCGACCGAGCCCGGCGTCTATTTCGGCCAGTGCTCCGAGCTCTGCGGCCTGAACCACTCGTACATGCCGATCGTCGTCGAGGTCGTCGAGCAGCCGGAATACGACGCCTGGGTCAAGGAGATGCAGGCCTCGAACGACTACGTCCAGCCGAAGACCCGCTTTGCCGAGACGCCGGCCGTGACGCCGGCCTCCGCTCAGGCGGCGCAGCCGGCCGCGACCGAGGCGGCCGCGGCGCCGACCGGGCCGACGCTCGCCTCGGCGGCGGCCGAGTGACGGGCCGGACAGGACGAACGGGGACCTCGCGACCATGACCGACGCCGCCTTCAGCGCAGCGATCGACGGCCCGCTGCCGCGCACCGGCGGCGAGCCGGGCCTCGGCGACTACGTCCGGCTGCTCAAGCCGCGCGTCATGTCGCTCGTCGTCTTCACGGCGCTGGCCGGCATGATGGCGGCGCCGGGCGGGCTGCATCCGGTGCTGGGGCTGGCCTACATCATCTGCATCGCCGCCGGCGCCGGCGGCGCCGGCGCGCTGAACATGTGGTACGATTCCGACATCGACCGGCGCATGGCGCGCACGGCCCGCCGGCCGATCCCGGCCGGCCGCGTCGACCGGGGCGAGGCGCTCGGCCTCGGCCTCGGCCTGTCGATCCTGTCGGTCGGCCTGCTGGCGCTCTTCGCCAACGCGCTGGCGGCCGGGCTGCTGGCCTTCACGATCTTCTTCTACGCCGTCATCTACACGATGCTGCTCAAGCGCTCGACGCCGCAGAACATCGTCATCGGCGGCGCCGCCGGGGCCTTCCCGCCGATGATCGGCTGGGCCGCCGCGACCGGTGGCATGGACTGGGCGCCGGTGCTGATGTTCCTGGTCATCTTCCTGTGGACACCGCCGCATTTCTGGGCGCTGGCGCTCTACCGCAACGGCGACTACGCGCGCGCCGAGGTGCCGATGATGCCCACCGTCATGGGCGAGCCCACGACGCGCCGGCAGGTGCTGCTCTACGCGCTGGTGCTGGTCGTGGTGTCGCTGCTGCCGGCCTTCACGGTTGCCGGCGGCCCGGTCTACCTCGGCATCGCCGGCATCGCCGGCACGGTCTTCCTGCGCTACGCCTGGGCGGTCTCGCGCCGCACGGCCGGGACGGCGCGGCGCGACCGCTATGCTACCGAGAAGCGGCTCTTCGCCTACTCGATACTCTACCTCTTCCTGGTCTTCGCGGCTTTCATGGCCGAGGCGGCGCTGCACCCGGTGACGGTGTCGTTGGCGTGGCCGGTGTGGCTATGATGGCATTGCGCAAGGACCACGACCTGCACGGCCGCCGGCGCGGCCGCAACCTGGCCGTCCTCGCGGCGCTGCTGGCGTTGGTCGTGCTGCTCTTCGCCGTGACGATCGTCAAGCTGGGCGGGAACGCGATGAACCCGACCGGCGGCGCCACCTGGGGCGAGACGCTGGTGCGCTGGCTCGACCACGGCCCGCCGCCCGACGAAGGCGCGGCCGGAATGGCCAATGGCGCGACAGCAGGCGATGACTCCTCCGGCGGCGCAAGGCACGGCGCCCGGCAGCGCGCCCGGCACGGCTCCCGGCGGGACGCGGCCATGAGCGCGCGCCGGCGGGGCTACACCGTCCTGATGCTGGTCTCGATCGTCGCCGGCATGACGGCCATGGCCTGGGCGGCGGTGCCGCTCTACAACGTCTTCTGCCGCGTCACCGGCTTCGGCGGCACGCCGCTCCGCGCCGACGCGGGCGCCTCCCGCGTGCTCGACCAGACCGTGACGGTGCGCTTCGACGCCTCGACCGCAGCCGGCATGCCGTGGACGTTCCGGCCCGAGGACACGCGCAGGACGGTCCATATCGGCGAGACGACGCTGGCCTTCTTCGACGCCACCAACACGTCGGACCGGACGATCACCGGCACGGCGACGTTCAACGTCTCGCCGCCCTCGGTCGGCGGCTACTTCGTCAAGATCGACTGCTTCTGCTTTACCGAGCAGACGCTGCAGCCCGGCCAGTCCGAGCGGATGCCCGTCACCTTCTTCGTCGATCCCTCGATCATGGACGACCCGGAGGCGCGCGCCATCGGCACGATCACGCTGGCCTACACATTCTTCGAAAAAGAGACGGCCGACAGCGCCGAGCTCGAGACCACGCGGCCCGGCCCGAAAGGCTGACAGGGGGAGAGACCATGGCGCACGAGAAACACCACCCGTACCACATCATCGACCCCAGCCCCTGGCCGTTCATGGGCGCGCTCGGCGGCATCACCATGCTGGCCGGGCTGGTGCTCTGGATGCACGACATCACGCCCTACCTGGCGATCATCGGCCTGCTGCTGGTGCTCTACACCATGTTCGTCTGGTGGCGCGACGTCGTGCTCGAAAGCCGCGCCGGCGACCACAACGCCATCGTGCGCATCGGGCTCCGCCTCGGCTTCATCATGTTCATCATGTCCGAGGTGATGTTCTTCGCCGCCTGGTTCTGGGCGTTCTTCAAGTTCGCCATCTTCCCGATGCCGGACGTCTCGCTGCAGCACGTTGTCACCAACAACGGCCCGCTCGGCGTATTCGGCCCGGACACCGGGCACATGTTCGACCCCTGGGACCTGCCGCTGATCAACACGCTGATCCTGCTGCTGTCGGGCTGCACGGTGACCTGGGCGCACCACGACCTGATCGAGGGCAAGCGCTCCGGCCTGATCTGGGGCCTGCTGGCGACGGTCGTCCTCGGCGCCTGCTTCACGATCTTCCAGGCCTTCGAGTACAGCCACGCCAGCTTCCCGTTCGGCACCGACGAGTTCGGCAGCGTCTTCTTCATGGCGACCGGCTTCCACGGCTTCCACGTCATCATCGGGACGATCTTCCTGACGGTCTGCCTTCTGCGCGCGCGGGCCGGCGACTTCACGCCCGAACAGCATGTCGGCTTCGAGGCGGCGGCCTGGTACTGGCACTTCGTCGACGTCGTCTGGCTGTTCCTGTTCGCCTGCGTCTACATCTGGGCGCACGCCGTCTGGGGCGGCGTCGCCCACTGACCGTCCGGCCCGCACCCGGTCACCCTGGCCCGGCGCAACGGGCAGGGCGCCCGCGGTCCCACCCATCGACCCTCCCCCTCGGGGGGAGGGACGCGCCAGGCGAGACGCTCCCGCTCGTGCCCCCGTCCTTCCGATACCCACACCACGCCGGCCTCGCCCTGTCCCGTCGGCACCCGTCCCGCAGGGCGCGCCGGTGAGCGGTGCGCCCCCCGCCAGGCCCGATCCGCACCGACCGCGCACGGGCCGCATCGTCGGCGCCGCAATCTTCGGCCTCGTCGGCGCCGTCATCCTGGTCTGGCTTGGCACCTGGCAGGTCCACCGCCTCGCCTGGAAGGAAGGGCTGATCGCGCAGATCCAGACGCGCCTCGCCGCCGCCCCGGTGCCTGTCCCCGCCGACCCCGACCCACAGCGCGACCGCCTGCTGCGCGTCACCGCCACGGGCGGCATCGGCGGGCAGGAGCTCGACGTCCTCGCCTCGCTCCAGCCGTTCGGCGTCGGCTACCGTGTCATCGTGCCGGTGACGCTGCAGGATGGCCGCCGCATCCTCGTCGATCTCGGCTTCGTGCCCGAGGACCTGAAGGACCCCGCCGCCCGGCCGCCATCGGCGCCGGAGGCGCCTGTCCATGTCACCGGCCTTCTCCTCTGGCCGAACGAGACCGACAGCTTCACGCCCCAGCCCGATCTCGGCCGCAACATCTGGTTCGCCCGCGACGTCGAGGCGATGGCCAAGGCGCTCGACACCGACCCCGTGCTGATCGTCGCCGAGGCGCATTCGCTCGGCGACTGGCCCCGGCCGCAGCCGCCCGGCGTGGATCTGCCGAACAACCACCTGGAATACGCCATCACCTGGTTCTCGCTAACCGCCGTCTGGCTCGTCATGACCGGCCTCTGGATCATGACCGAGATCCGCGGCCGCCGCCCACCCGTCGCCTGACGCGCCGCCGGTGCCTGGCCCGCAACCAGCCCCGGCGGCGAGCGAGAGCGCACGCCTTCGGGCAGCCGCCGGCGCCGCGCAAGCCTTGTCACCGGCCCCGGCGACCCGCTCGAAATCCCCGCGCATCGCCTTCAGGGCGTTTCGTTCCGAGCCGCTCCCGGCCACCGTGTGATAAAGCGTGCGATCGCGCAGGCTGCGAAAGACAGACAGCGGCGGCCACCATCCCTGCCGCGCGCCCTGCGGCGGGAAGCCCGCGACGTCGGCCGGTATTCTTCGCCGCCGAAACGCGGCACGGCGGCGGCGGTTGCGCGCGCGATGCCCCGAAGGGTTCGGGGGCAATGCTCACCGAATGTGCGCGACTCCCGCCTTGCCCGTGCGACTTGCCCGCGCCGGAGGGACGATTCTCTTGCAAGACTCACCGCCGCCGGGACGATTGCCGCTTAGGCGATCTTTCGGTGACAATCGTCCACTGGCATTTCGCCGAACGCAGGATCCCGCCTGCCGCGCGATTCCCCCGAACCCCGGACATGTCTCGCCGAACCCTTCGGGGGCTTCCGAACCCGCCGGCCGCTTGCTAAGGCAGGCGGCGAAAAGGAGCCCCGATGCGCTACATCTCGACCCGCGGCCGCGCGCCCGCGCTCTCCTTCGAGGAGGTCATGCTGGCCGGGCTCGCCCGCGACGGCGGTCTCTATCTGCCCGAGAGCTGGCCGCAGTTCCCGCCGGCCGAAATCGCCGCGATGGCAGGCCTCTCCTATGAGGAGACCGCTTTCCGCGTCATGCGCCCCTTCATCGGCGACACCTTTGCCGATGATGAGTTTCGCGGTCTGATTTCAGAGGCTTACGAACGCTTCGACCACCCCGCCCGCTGCCCGCTGGTGCAGCTCGACGCCAATGACTGGCTGCTTGAACTGCACCGTGGCCCGACGCTGGCCTTCAAGGACGTGGCACTCCAGCTCATGGGCCAGATGCTCGAGGCCGTGCTGGCGCGGCGCGGCGAGCGCGTCACCATCGTCGGCGCGACTTCGGGCGACACCGGCTCGGCGGCGATGGAGGCGTTCCGCGGCTCGCAAGCCGTCGACGTCTTCTTCCTGCACCCGGCCGGCCGGGTCTCGGACGTGCAGCGCCGCCAGATGACGACGCTGCCCGAGCCAAACGTGCAAGCCATTGCCTTTAAGGGAGATTTCGACGACTGCCAGGCCGCGGTCAAGGAGCTGTTCGCCGACCACGCCTTCCGCGACGAGGTGCATCTCGCCGCCGCCAACAGCATCAACTGGGCCCGCGTCATGGCCCAGATCGTCTACTATTTCACCGCCGCCGTGGCGCTCGGCGCGCCGCATCGACCGGTCGCCTTCTCGGTGCCCACCGGCAATTTCGGCGACGTCTATGCCGGTCATGCCGCGCGCCGCATGGGCCTGCCCATCGACCGGCTGGTCATCGCCGTCAACGAGAACGACATCCTGCACCGGACGCTGCAAACCGGCCGCTACGACCGCCAGGGCGTGACGCCGACCATAGCGCCTTCGATGGACATCCAGGTCAGCTCGAACTTCGAGCGGCTGCTGTTCGAGCTCTACGACAGCGACCCCGGCGCGGTCGGCCAGCTGATGCAGGAACTCAGGGATTCCGGCGGCTTCGCCCTGTCGCAGGGCGCGCTTCAGCGGCTCCGCGAAAACTTCGCCTCCGCCCGCTCGGACCGCGCGACGACGATGGCGACGATCCGCCGGATCGCGGCGCAGGGCCAGGTGCTGGACCCGCACACCGCCATCGGCGTCGCCGCCGCCCGGGCTGCGCGCGGCGACCCGTCGGTGCCGATGGTGACGCTCGGCACCGCGCACGCCGCCAAGTTTCCCGACGCCGTCGAGGAAGCCTGCGGCATCCGCCCGGCCCTGCCGCCGCGCATGGCGGACTTGCTTGACCGGCCCGAGCGCGTCACCACCTTGGCCAATGACATCGCGGCACTGAAAGACCACATCCGAAAGGCCCGCCCATGACCGTCCGAGTGGACACGCTTCCCAACGGCTTCCGCGTCGCCACCGAGCGGATGCCGGGCCTCGCCTCGGCCTCGATCGGCGTCTGGGTCGAGGCCGGCGCCCGGCACGAGCGCGCCGACCAGAACGGCATCGCGCATTTCCTCGAGCACATGGCCTTCAAGGGCACGGCCCGGCGCAGTGCGCTGCAGATTGCCGAGCAGATCGAAGACGTTGGCGGCCACCTGAACGCCTACACCAGCCGCGAGCGCACCGCCTACTACGCCCGCGTGCTCGAGGCCGACGTGCCGCTGGCGCTGGACATCATCGCCGATATCCTGCGCAACTCGGCGCTGGACGCGCGCGAGATCGAGGTCGAGCGCGGCGTCATCCTGCAGGAGATCGGCCAGTCGCACGACACGCCGGACGACGTCATCTTCGACTGGCTGCAGGAAACCGCCTATCCCGACCAGCCGATGGGCCGCGCCATTCTCGGCCCGCCCGAGCGCATTCGCGGCTATGCCCGCGATGATTTTTCCGGCTTCATCGGCGCGCATTACCGGCCCGACCGGATGATCCTGTCGGCCGCCGGCGCCGTCGATCACGACGCCATCATGCGCCTGGCCGAAACCCTCTTCGGCGACATGGCCCGCGCCCCCGTCCCGGTCGAGCAGGCGGCACGCTACGCCGGCGGTGAGCACCGCGTCGAAAAGGACCTGGAGCAGGCCCACTTCGCGCTGGCCTTCGAGTCCCCCGGCTACCGCGACGACGACTATCACGCAGCCCAGATCGCCGCGGTGGCGCTGGGCGGCGGCATGTCCTCGCGCCTGTTCCAGGAGGCCCGCGAGAAGCGCGGACTCTGCTACACGATCTTCGCGCAGGGCTCGGCCTGGTCCGAGACCGGCATCATGACCATCTACGCCGGCACCGGCGCCGAGGAGATCGGCGCGCTGGTCGACCTGACGGCCGACGAGCTGAACCGCGCCGCCCGCGACTTCGGCGAAGCCGAGATCGCCCGGGCCCGCGCCCAGACCAAGGCCGGCCTGGTGATGGGCCTTGAAAGCCCCTCGTCGCGGGCCGAGCGGATGGCGGCGCTGCTGTCGATCTGGGGCCGCGTCGTGCCGCTGGAGGAGACGATCGAGAAAATCGAGGCGGTCGACGCCGCCCGCGCCCGTGCCGTGCTGGGGCGGCTGTTGTCCAGCCGGCCGGCGGTCGCACTCTACGGGCCGGTCGACCGCGCCCGCGGCATCGACCAGCTTGCCGCGCGGCTGGCCGCCTGACGCGCCCCGCCGTCTCCGGCATGTTCGCCCGCTACACGCGCGCGCGGGTCGAGATCGACACCGAGCGGCTGGTCCTGCGGCCGCCGCAGCAGCGCGATTTCGAGGGCTGGGTCCGCCTGCGCCGCGAGAGCCGCGCCTTCCTCACGCCGTGGGAGCCGAGCTGGTCGCGCGATCATCTCGGCCCGCGCTCGTTCCGCAACCGCGTCGCCTGGTCCGACCGCGTCATCCGCCAGGGCGACGGGCTGCCGCTGCTGCTTGTCGAGCGCGACGGCGAGGTCGGGGCGGGACAGATCGTCGGCGGCATCACGCTGTCGAACATCCGCCGCCAGCCGGCGCAGGCGGCGACGCTGGGCTACTGGGTCGGTGAGCGGTTCGCGCGGCAGGGCTTCATGACCGAGGCGCTGGCGGCGGTGCGCGAGCACGCCTTCGCCGTGATGGACCTGTCGCGGCTGGAGGCCGCCTGCCTGCCGGAGAACGCCGCTTCGCGCCGGCTGCTGGAACGCTGCCAGTTCAAGTACGAGGGCGTCGCGCAGGCCTACCTCCAGATCAACGGCCGCTGGCGCAACCACGTCCTCTATGCCGCGCTGCGCGCCGACCGGCGCGGCCGGGTCGGGGACGGCGAGGGCTGGACGGCGGCGCGGTAGCGATCGGCTGGCTGCTGCCCGGCTATCGACGGGCCAGCCGGCCGGTGACCAGCCAGCAGGCCAGCGCCCAGGCCGTCCCGAGGCACCAGCCGGCCAGCACGTCGCTGGGGTAGTGCACGCCCAGGTAGACCCGACTGAAGCCGACGAGCAGCACGACGAAAGCCGCTGCCCCAGCGATGTAGGCGCGCCCCGCGGCGCCGGGCGCCAGCCCGCGCAGCATGATGGCGAAGGTGACATAGGCGATCGCCGAGTAGGTGGCGTGCCCGCTGGGAAAGCTCGACGAGCTTTCCCGCGCCAGGTGCGGGACGACATCCGGTCGCGGCCGCGCGAACAGCTCCTTGAAGAAATCGCCGAGCTCCATGCCGCCCAGCAACGCGGCCAGGAGAAAGACCAGCGCCCGCCACCGGCGCAGCACGGTCAGGTAGCCGGCGGCGAGCAGCCCCAACAGCCCGAGCACCGCCCGACCGCCGAGGTTGGTGATGTCCAGGACGAACTCGCCCAGCCAGTCGGGCCCCAGCGGATCGCCCGGCGTCCCGGGCGTGCGCAGCGCGACCAGCAGCCAGCGGTCGGGCACCGCGGTCATGCCCTGCGTGACGAGGATGCAGAGGACGGCGAAGCCGAGGACGCAGACGGCCAGGGCGATCAGGGCAAACCGCCGGGCGGGTGGGGCAGGCGGCGGCGAGGGCGGCCCGGACAGCGGCGCGAACGGGGACGACGGCGGCCGGGTCGCGCTCACGCGTGGCCGCCGGCGCCCAGCATGCTGGGATCGACGCCGATCTTCTTCAGCGCTCGATCCCACTTCGCGTCGTCGTCCTCGCCGAACAGCAGTTCGTCGTCGGCATTGCAGAGCAGCCAGCCGTTCATCTGCAGCTCGCTTTCCAGTTGCCCTGCCGCCCAGCCGGCATAGCCGAGCGCGACGATGGCCCGGTCGGGGCCGCGGCCCAGCGCCATCGCCTGCAGCACGTCCAGCGTCGCCGTCATCGAGATGGCGCCGTCGACCTTCATCGTTGCCTCGTCGGCATGGTAGTCGGAGCTGTGCAGCACGAAGCCGCGCCCGGTCTCGACAGGGCCCCCATAGTGCACGGGCCTGGGCGCGTTGACGCTGCCGAGCGGGATTCCCAGGCGCTTGAACAGGTCGCGCCAGACCAGGTCGTCCGCGCGCTTGTTGAGGATCAGGCCCATCGCGCCTTCGGTCGAGTGCGCGCAGAGATAGACGACCGCCCGCGCAAAGCGGGGGTCCGGCATCCCCGGCATTGCGATCAGCACCTGGCCGTCGAGGAAGCTGGTGTCGTCGGGCGAGGTCAATGTCTTCATTTCCGAATACTGCCGCCGAAGCCCCGTGCGATCAAGAATGCGCGACAGGGGTTGAGCGTTGCCACGCCGTCCGCGTAACTGGCCTCCATGCCGATCCGGTTCCTCATTCCCGCACTGCTGCTGGCCTTTCTCGCGCCGTCGGCGGTGCAGGCGCAGGCAGTCGTTTCGACCGGGCAGTCCTTCGTCAAGGCGCGTTTGGTGCCGGGCGCGCCGGCGCCGGGGGGCGGGCGCGTGGCCGGGCTGGAGCTGACGCTGGCCGATGGCTGGAAGACCTACTGGCGCAGCCCCGGCGAGACCGGCGTGCCGCCGAGCTTCGACTGGTCCGGCTCGCGCAACCTGAAGTCCGCCGAGGTGTTGTGGCCGCGGCCCGAGCTGATCGAGGCCTTCGGATCCACGACGATCGGCTACGCGCACGAGGTCACGCTGCCGCTGCATCTGGTGCCCGAGGACCCCGCCCGCCCCATGCAGGTGCGGCTGAAGGCCGATCTGGGCGTCTGCCGCGAGATCTGCGTGCTCGAGGAATTCACGCTGGACGAGACGATCCGGCCCGGCGAGACGGACGGCGCCGAGCAGGTTGCCCGCGCGCTGGCGGTCGTGCCGGTCGATGCCGCCGCCAGCGGTCTGACCGCGGCGCGCTGCCGCGTCGTCGGCGCGGGGCCACAGCGTCGGCTGGAGGCGGTGCTGAGCTTCGCACACTCGCTGAGCGCGCCGGTCGTGCTGGTCGAGGGGCCCGAGACGGCCTGGATCGGCGATACCGAGGCGACGTCCAAGGGCGGCGAGCTGACGATCTCGGCGACGGTCGAGATGCTGGAGGCTGACGCCTGGATCGACCGGCGCGACCTGCGCCTGACGGTCCTGGACGGCCTTTTTGCTGCCGACATCCGCGGCTGCGCCGCGCCGGGTGGCTGACACTCCCGACGCGCCACGGGGATCATGGTCTCCCCCCTGAATGCCGGAGCCTTGTCGTTATGCCTGATCTGATCGGGCATCTCGCGGGCACGGGATGCCTGTTCAGGTCAAACGGGAGCACTCGCGCCCAGGCGTCTGGTGGTGCGGAGGCGCCTGGTCCCGGCCCTTGTCGGGGCAGTGACCCTACGTCAGCCCTCGGCGGCCAGCGTTTCGGCGGCGGCGTGCAGGGCGCCGTCCACGCGGTCGAAATCATCCTCCGTCAGCGCCAGGTGGGTATAGACCTTGCCAGCCGGCTTGAGCACGCCGTGCTCGCGCAGGACGGCGTTGATCCGCGCCTCCTTCGCCCGGTCGCCGGCGAAATACTCGCGGTAGTTGCGGATCGGGCCGTCGGCCACGACGAAGTCGAAAAGCACCGGCTCGCCCGGCATCTGGATCGGGATGCCGGCCTTGCCGAATGCCTCGGCCGCCGTGCGCATCATGCGCTGGCCGTTGGCCCGGATGCGGTCGTAGGCGCCCGGGCGCCGCAGGATCTCCATGGTCTTGAGGCCAGCGACGGCGGCGATCGGGTTGCCGCTGAGCGTGCCGATCTGGAAGGTGAAGCCCTCGTCGCCGACGCGCTCGCGGTCGAAATGCGCCATGATGTCGTCGGACCCGGCGATGGCCGCCAGCGCGAAGCCGCCGCCGATGATCTTGCCCAGCGTGCAGAGGTCGGGCGTGACGCCGTAGAACTCCTGCGCCCCGCCATAGGCCAGGCGGAAGCCGGTGACGACCTCGTCGAAGATCAGCACGATGCCGCGCTTCTGCGTCTCCGCGCGCAGGTGCTCCAGGAAGCCGGGCGCCGGCGGGATCAGGCGCTGGAAGGGCTCGACGATGATTCCGGCGACCTCGCCCTCGTGCTCGTCCAGCAGGCGGCTGACGGCCTCGGCGTCGTTGAAGGGGGCGACCAGGGTGGCGTCGCGCACGGCCGGCAGGATGCCGGCCGAGTCCGGCACCGCCACCGGGAAGTTTGCCAGATGCTTCGGTGCCAGGCTCATCAGGCTGTTGTCGGACATGCCGTGATAGCCGCCCTCGAACTTGAGGATCTTCTCGCGGCCGGTGTGCGCGCGGGCGAGGCGCATGGCGTACATGTCGGCCTCGGAGCCGGACGAGACGAAGCGCACCTTCTCGGCGCAGGCGACGGCGTCGCAGATCGCCTCGGCCAGCTCGATGCCGCGGGCGTTCATGGCAAAGAAGGTCTGGCCGAGCGGCAGCTGCTCGCGAACTGCCTCCAGGACCTCTGGGTGCGAGTGCCCGACCAGCATGGGGCCGGAGCCGATCAGCAGGTCGACATAATCACGCCCGTTCTCGTCCCAGACCCGGCTTCCCTCGCCGCGGGCGATGACGATGTCGGCCGCGAAATTGCCGAAGCCGCCGGCCGGCAGCACCTGGCGCGCGCGGTCCAGCCACGCGCCCTGCGGGTTCGATTGATCGTCCGGCATCTGGTCCTCCTGTCGACGGCCTTGCAGCACTGGCTTGGGGCGAGTCGGGGTGGCGCCGCAAGGGGCAGCGGGCCCAGAAGCGCAGATATCACGCGGGGGAACGGACAAGGGGGCAGGGCAAGGTTTCATCCCCCCGGATTGCTCAACGCGCACGGATGGGGGGCGGTGGGGGGATGGATCCTTCCCCTCTGCAGGGTGAGGGGTCAGCTCGCGCCGCCGATCTTGTCCTGCGTCTTCGTGTCAAAATCCGAGGCCGCGTGGCGCTCGTGCAGCTGGTCCTGCTCGGGGCCGCTGACGCGGTTGACCTTGCGCCCGCGCTGCACAGCAGGCCGGGCCGCGATCTCGTCACGCCAGCGGACGACATTGGTGTAGCTCTGGGCATCGAGGAAGGTGGCCGCGTCGTTGTAGATCGCGCCCGGCATCGTCAGCACGCCATACCAGGGCCAGACGGCCATGTCGGCGATGGTGTACGCGTCGCCGGCGATGAAGCGCGTCTCGGCCAGCCGCTTGTCCAGAACGTCGAGCTGGCGCTTGACCTCCATGGTGAAGCGGTCGATCGGGTACTGCCACTTCTCGGGCGCGTAGGCGTAGAAATGACCGAACCCGCCCCCGAGATAGGGGGCAGAGCCCATCTGCCAGAACAGCCAGTTGAGGGTTTCGGCGCGGCCGGCGCGGTCCTCGGGGATGAACGCGCCGAACTTGTCGGCGAGGTAGAGCAGGATCGAGCCGGACTCGAACAGGCGGACGGGCGCTGGCTCGGAGTAGTCGACCATCGCCGGAATCTTCGAGTTCGGATTGATCGCGACGAAACCGCTGCCGAACTGGTCGCCGTCGCGGATGCGGATCAGCCAGGCGTCGTATTCGGCGCCCGCGTGGCCGGTGGCCAGCAGCTCCTCCAGCATGATCGTGACCTTAACGCCGTTCGGCGTCGCCAGCGAGTAGAGCTGCAGCGGGTGCTCGCCGCGCGGCAGCTCCTTCTCGGCCTGGGCGCCAGCGGTCGGTCGGTTGATGCTGGCGAACTGGCCGCCGTTCTCGCCCTGCCGCCATGTCCAGACCGTCGCGGGCTCGTAGGGTGCATCGTTCATGCTGTCAGTCCTGCTGTGGTATCGGGGGGGGGTGTCGTCGTCGCTGTGGAATATGCCGTGTCCCTGACGGCGCGGCAAGGTGGGGGACCCCAACCGGACGGGGTCACCTCAGCGCGGCGCGCCCGGCAAAGACGGCCTCGGGCCCCAGCTCCTCCTCGATGCGGATGAGCTGGTTGTATTTTGCCGTCCGGTCGGAGCGGGCGAGCGAGCCGGTCTTGATCTGCCCGCAGTTCGTCGCGACGGCGAGGTCGGCGATGGTCGCATCCTCGGTCTCGCCCGAGCGGTGCGACATGACGGCCCGGAAGGCGGCCATGTGCGCCATGTTCACGGCGTCTAGCGTCTCGCTGAGCGTGCCGATCTGGTTGACCTTGACCAGGATGGCGTTGCCGCAGCCCTGCTCGATGCCGCGGGCCAGGCGCACCGGGTTGGTGACGAAGAGGTCGTCGCCGACGAGCTGGCAGCGGCCGCCGAGGCGATCGGTCAGGAGCTTCCATCCCTCCCAGTCGTCCTCGGCCATGCCGTCCTCGATCGAGGCGATCGGGTAGTCCTCGGCCAGCCGCGCCAGGTAGTCGGCCATGCCGGCGCTGTCGAGGTCGAACCCCTCGCCGGCCAGCCGGTATTTCCCGCCCTCGAAGAACTCGGTCGAGGCGGCATCGAGCGCCAGCACGACGTCGTCGCCGGGCCGGTAGCCGGCCTTCTCGACGGCGCCCATGATGAAGTCGAGCGCCTCACGCGCCGAGCCGATGTTCGGCGCGAAGCCGCCCTCGTCGCCGACGTTGGTGTTGTGCCCGGCGGCCTTCAGTCCGGCTTTCAGCGTGTGGAAGATCTCCGAGCCCATCTGCACCGCGTCGCGCAGAGTCTCGGCGCCGACCGGCATGACCATGAATTCCTGGATGTCGATCGGATTGTCGGCGTGCTGGCCGCCGTTCAGAATGTTCATCATCGGCACCGGCAGCGTGCGCGCCGCGACACCGCCGACATAGCGATAGAGCGGCAGACCGACGGACTCCGCCGCCGCCTTCGCACAGGCCAGCGACACGCCCAGGATGGCATTGGCGCCGAGGCGCGACTTGTTTTCGGTGCCGTCCAGCTCGCACATCTGGTCGTCGATCATGCGCTGCCGCGTCGCGTCGCAGCCGGCCAGCGCCCCCAGGATCTCGCCGTTGACGGAATCGACCGCCTTCAGCACGCCCTTGCCGCCGTAGCGCCCGCCGTCATCGCGCAGCTCCACCGCCTCGTGCGCGCCGGTCGACGCGCCCGACGGCACCGCGGCGCGGCCCAGCGTGCCGTCCTCGAGCACGACGTCGACCTCGACGGTCGGGTTGCCGCGGCTGTCGAGAATCTCGCGGCCGATGATGTCGATGATGGCGCTCATGGGGGCTCCGTTTGCGGTTCGGGCTTGGGGCTCGGATCGTGGCGAGCCTTAGGTCATTGCGAGAGCGGGGTAAACCGGCCGTGCGCCGGACTGCCGGTACGGCTTCCTGCCCCGAATCGGGCGCGGAGGCGGCAGAGGGGCAATGGGGCGGACGAGGCGGCGCGTGACAGGGCACCCGGTTTCCGGGTATTTCCACACCCGGTTTTTCGGGGAGGGTGCGATGCTTCAGGATCGCTACGGCAACGGCGTCTCGACCGGTTCGCCGGCGGCGCGCGACGCCTACGTCGACGGCGTCGACCGCTTCATCTCGGCCGATCGCGGCGCCGACGATGCCTTCATGCGAGCGATTGACGCCGACCCGTCCTTCGCGCTGGCGCATGCCGGGCTGGCGCGCACGCGCCAGGTGCAGGGCCGCGGCGCCGAGGCACGGGACGCGATGGATGCCGCGCGGGCGGCGGCAGCCGGGGCGGGCGGGTTGACGGACCGCGAGCAGGCGCATCTTGGCGCCTTCGACCTGCTGATCGGCGGCAAGGGGGGCGAGGCATACAAGGCGGTTCGCGCGCATGTCGCCGATCACCCCCGCGACGCGATGATCGTGCAGACCTGCACCGGCGTTTTCGGGCTGATCGGGTTTTCCGGCCAGCCGGGGCGCGAATCCGAGCAGCTTGCCTTCACCTCTGCGCTGCTGCCGCATTACGGCCAGGACTGGTGGTTTCTCGGCCAGCACGCCTTTTCCCAGGTCGAGGCCGGGCAGGTCGCGCCTGCTGCGGCGACGATCGAACGCTCGCTCGCCGGCAACCCTCTCAACGCCCATGCCGCGCACATCAAGGGGCATATCCACTACGAGGCGGGCGAGACGGATGCCGGATCCGCCTATCTGTTCGACTGGTATCGCGACTATCCGCGCGAGGGCATGCTGCACTGTCACATCTCATGGCACGTCGCGATCTGGGCGCTGGAGCAGGGCGATATCGAGACGATGTGGCGTACCGTCGACGAGGCGGTCGCGCCCGGTGCCGCCTGGGGGCCGCCGCTGAACGTGATGACCGACACGGCGGCGGTTCTCTACCGTGCGCAACTGGCCGGGGTCGAGGTGCCGCGCGAGCGCTGGAAGGGGGTGAGCGACTACGCGCTGCGGATGTTCCCGAAGCCCGGTCTCGCCTTCGCCGACGTCCACGCCGCGCTTGCGCACGCGATGGGAGGCAACGCCGAGGCGCTGGAGGCGATCGTCGAAGGCGCGACGGGGCCTGCCGGCGAGGTCGTGCGCGCACTGGCCGAAGGCTTTCGCGCGCTGGCCGCCGCGGACTGGGGCGAAGCGGTCGCGCACCTGACGCGCGCGGCCTCGGACCACGCCCGCATCGGCGGCAGCCGGGCGCAGCGGGACCTTGTCGAATACGCCCTGCTGGGGGCGCTGCTCAAGCAGGGCAGGCAGGACGAGGCGCGGCTGCTGCTGGCCGTGCGACGGCCGTCAAAGGCGGCGGCGCACGCGGTTCAGGGCCTTTGACCGATGGCGTAAACACTCAACGGAAACATCATGTTTTCAGGGACTTATCAGTTTGCCCGCGGGTGGGCGCGACGTGAGTTTCCTCTCCACCTCGTGATGCGCCGCCGGCTGGCCTGGGGAACAAATGACCGCGTGCGACCGTTTTCTCCGCGTAAGTAACCAACGGAGTGAGTGATGGCTGGCGAAAAAGACAAGGCCAAGGGCTCGATCAAGGAAGGCATCGGCGAGATGACCGGCGATGACCGCACCAAGGCCGAGGGCAAGGCCGACAAGGCCAAGGGCAGCGTCAAGGACGCGGCCCATCAGGTAAAGGAAGCAGCCAAGGGCGACGGGCACGGCTCGAAGGAGCGGTGACGCTCCCGCCCCCGGTCGGGCTCCCTCCCGCCCGGGGGCAACTCCCGGCGTTCAGCCGGTGTTTTCCGTCCCCTTCTCGGTCGCCTTTGCGGCATTCCAGAGTTCATCCATCTCGGCCAGCGTTGCGTCCTCGGGGCGACGGCCCCCGGCGCGCAGAGCCGCCTCGATTGCGCGGAAGCGGCGGTCGAACTTGCCGTTCGCGCGCCGCATCGCCGCCTCGGGGTCGACCCGCAGGTGGCGCGCCAGGTTCGCCATGACGAACATCAGGTCTCCGTACTCCTCCTCGATACGGTCCTGATCGGCCGCGTCGATTTCGGCGGTCAGTTCCGCGGCCTCCTCGGCCACCTTGGCCAGCACGTCTGCGGGGTCGGTCCAGTCAAAGCCGACACGGGCCGCGCGCTTCGTCAGGGCCGCGGCGCGGGTCAGCGCCGACAGCGTCACCGGGACACCGTCGAGAACGCTCTCGCGGACCTCGCCGCGGCCGGCCCGCTCTGCCGCCTTGAGCGCCTCCCAGTCGACCTCGTCGGGGTCGGCCAGCGGCCCGCCGGGGCGCTCGCCGAAGACGTGCGGGTGGCGCCGCACCATCTTGTCGGATATGGCGCGCACCACGTCGTCGAAGCTGAAAGCGCCCTCCTCCTCGGCCATCCGGGCGTGGTAGATCACCTGCAGCAGCAGGTCGCCCAGCTCGTCTGCGAGTTCGTCCGCCAGGATGCCCGGCGCGCCGCGCTCGATCACATCGGCGACCTCGCAGGCCTCCTCGATGGTGTAGGGGGCGATGGTGCGGAAGGTCTGGGCCCGGTCCCAGGGGCAGCCGTCCGGCGCGCGCAGCCGGCGCATGATCTCGAGCAGTCGCCCGATGCCCGCCGCGCGGTCGTGCACCAGGCGGTCCGAGCGCGCGCGGTCCGGGTCGTCCACGCCGGGCTGGCGGCCGTGCTCGGTGCCGCCGCTCAGAGAACCGATCCCTTCGCCGCCGGATCGCCGGCGCTGCGGGCCTGGCCCGACAGTTTCGCAACCTCACGCACCAGCCGCTCGCCCGGGACCGGGTGGACCAGCGTCGCGTCCGGCGTCCATAGGCCCATCTCGTGCACCTTGCTCCGCTTGACGTCGGGCCGCTCGACCAGGGCCATGACCGCGCAGCCCGGCCAGGCGGCGCGCGCCTGCTCGATCAGCAGCCCCATGCCACCGTCCGGCGAGCGCACGTCGATCACCACGACGTCGCAGGGATCCCCCGACAGGCGATCGCGCGCCCGGAAGACGTCGGGGGCCAGTTCGACGCGATGGCCCGCGCGGTCCAGCCTGCCGGCCTGGGCGTGCAAAAGACAGGCATCTTCGCAGACAATCAGGATGCTGCACATGCGGGCCTCTCAAAGTTTCCCCAAATTGGTCGTGTGCAATTACTAACATTGAGTCAATCGGCGCGGACCTGGACCGCCCGTGTCACTGGATGAAGCGCTCGCGCCGGGCCTCGGGAATTCCAATGCCGCCGAGCGCGCTCCAGAGCGCGACCTTGCCAAGATTGTACCACCAGGCGAGCGACTCGCGGCCGATATCGCGGACGGCGTCGGGCATCGGCGCCGAATCGATCACCGGCACGGCGACCATGTCGATGGTGCAGTCGCCGAAATAGCAGGCGAGCCAGGATGCCCGCAGAAGGTGGTAATCGTCCGTGACCAGCGCCAGCCGATCGAGCCCGGCCTCTCCGGCGACCGCCAGGGAGAAGCGGATGTTCTCGAAGGTGGTGTCCGATCCCGCCTCGACCAGCAGCGCCTCGGGCGGCATCCCGAGCGAGACCGCGTAGTCGCGCATCAGCCCGGCGGCGGAGATATTGCCGGATCGCACCTTGCCGCCGGACATGATCAGCCGGCCCGCCAGCCCGGCACGCGCCAGCGCCACGCCGGCCGCGACCCGGCGACGGGTCGAATAGTTCAGGATCATGTCCGGATCGACGCCGGAGCCGAGGACGATGGCGGCGTCGACTGGCTCGGCGACCGATCGTCCGCCGCCGTGCCGCTGCTGCATCGCCAGGCTGGCTGCAATCACCCCGACGCTCGTGAGAAGAAGGAGCGAACCGCCTGCCAGCACCAGCCGGCGCAGCCAGCGCCTCACTCCCACTCGATGGTGCCCGGCGGCTTCGACGTGACATCGTAGACGACGCGGTTGATGCCGCGCACCTCGTTGATGATGCGCGTCGCGGCGCGGCCGAGGAAGTCGTGCTGGAAGGGGTAATAATCGGCCGTCATGCCGTCGACCGAGGTGACGGCGCGGAGCGCGCAGACGAAGTCGTAGGTGCGCGCGTCGCCCATGACGCCGACGGTCTGCACCGGCAACAAGACGGCGAAGGCCTGCCAGATCGCGTCGTAGAGTCCGGCCTTGCGAATCTCGTCGAGGTAGATCGCGTCGGCCGCACGCAGGATCTCGAGCTTGTCGCGCGTCACCTCGCCGGGGCAGCGAATCGCCAGCCCGGGGCCGGGGAAGGGGTGGCGGCCGATGAACGATTCGGTCAGGCCCAACTCGCGGCCGAGCGCGCGGACCTCGTCCTTGAAAAGCTCGCGGAGAGGCTCGACCAAGCGCATGTTCATGCGCTCGGGCAGGCCGCCGACATTGTGGTGCGACTTGATGGTCACCGACGGGCCGCCGGAGACCGAGACCGATTCGATGACGTCCGGGTAAAGCGTTCCCTGGGCCAGGAACTTCGCGCCACCGGCCTCGCGCGCGTGCGCCTCGAACACGTTGATGAACAGCCGACCGATGGTCTTGCGCTTGGCCTCCGGGTCGGAGACGCCGGCCAGCGCGCCCAGGAAGCGGTCGGTCTCGTCGGCGTGGACCAGCGGGATGTTGTAGTGGTCCCGGAACAGGCCGACGACCTCGGCGGCCTCGCCGGCACGCATCATCCCGGTGTCGACGAAGACGCAGGTCAGCTGGTCGCCGATGGCCTCGTGGATCAGCACTGCGGTGACAGAGGAATCGACACCACCCGAGAGACCGCAGATGACGCGCTCCGTTCCGACCTGCTTGCGGATGGCGGCAATCGCCTGGTCCTTGTAGGCGGCCATCGTCCAGTCGCCCGAGAAGCCGGCGATCCGGTGCGTGAAGTTGCGCAGGATCGCAGCACCCTGCGGCGTGTGCACGACCTCCGGGTGGAACATGACTCCATAGAAGCGCCGCGTCGGGTCGGCGATGACGGCGTAGGGCGCGTTCGGCGAGGCGCCCTGCACCTCGAAGCCCTGCGGCAGGCGCGTCACCCGGTCGCCGTGGCTCATCCAGACCTCGGCCTCGCCCCCCGGCGCGGCGACGCCGTTGAAGAGCTCGGAATCGACGTCGAGGCGCAGGCGGGCGCGGCCGAACTCGCGGTGATGGCCGCCCTCGGCGCGGCCGCCGAGCTGGTGGACCATGACCATCTGGCCGTAGCAGATGCCGAGCACCGGCACGCCGATCGAGAAAACCGCGTCTGCGGCGCGGGGCGAGCCCTCGTCCTCGACGCTGGCGGGGCCGCCGGACAGAATGACGGCGCGTGGGGCCGAGGCGCTCGATCAGCGCGGCGTCGACCCTGTCGAAGGGGTGGATCTCGCAGTAGACGCGGTTCTCGCGCAGCCGGCGGGCGATCAGCTGCGTGACCTGGCTGCCGAAATCGACGATGAGGCAGGTCTCGTGCTGCGGTGCTGCGCTCATCGGCTGGCCTCGGCAGGGGCGGCGGCGGGTCGCCCCGTCTATAGAAGCGGCCGCGCGGCCTGTCACCATGTCGGATTCGCCACCCGTTGGGGCGAAATCGGCGGCAGGGGCGCGGCGCTTTCCGCTAGGAGGGGACGGGACGGCCCTACGCGGACGGACCTGCGGGCGCGCTTGGCGGATTTCGGGATAGTGCGATGAACGACAACGACCAGATCGAACCGGGCCGGCGGCGGGGCCGCGCGGGCGGCGGCGGCGCGGCGCGGCGGGCCGAGCGCACGGCGCCCCGGCTCGAGGCAGCGCGCTTCATCGAGCGGCGCATACCGAACTTCGAAATCCTCGACGAGGAGGCGCTGGAGATCATCGAGCGCAACGCCGAGACGGTGCTCGAGGAGATCGGCGTCAACTTCATCGAGAACCCGGCTGCGCTGGAGCTGTGGCGCCAGGCCGGGGCCGACGTGCAGGACGAGCGGGTGCACATCCCGCGCGGTCTCGCCCGCGAACTCTGCAAGACGGCGCCGAGCCGGTACACGCAGCACGCGAGGAACCCCGAGCGGTCGGTCGAGATCGGCGGGAAAACCTTGGTTCTGGCACCGGTTTACGGCCCGCCCTTCGTGCGCGATCTTGAGGACGGGCGGCGCTATGCGACGATGGCCGACTTCGAGAAGTTCGTGAAGCTCGGCTACCTGTCGAAATGGCTGCACCACTCGGGCGGGACGGTCTGCGAGCCGACCGACGTGCCGGTCAACAAGCGCCATCTCGACATGCTGTACGCGCACATGCGCTGGTCGGACAAACCGTTCATGGGCTCGGTGACCGAGCGGCGCCGCGCCGAGGATTCGGTCAAGATGTGCGAGATCCTGTTCGGCGAGGAGTTCGTTCGCGACAACACGGTGATGACCTCGCTGGTCAACATCAACTCGCCGCTGACCTTCGACGCGACGATGATGGGCGCGCTCGAGGTCTACGCGGCGGCGAACCAGGCGGCGATCGTCTCGCCGTTCATCGTCGGCGGCGCCATGGCGCCGGTCTCGGTCGCTGGCACCCTGACGCAGGTTCTGGCCGAGGTGCTGGCGGGGGTGGCGTATTCGCAGCTTGTCCGCAAGGGCGCGCCGGTGATCTTCGGCGCTTTCGTGACGTCGATCGACATGAACTCGGGCGCGCCAACATTCGGCACGCCGGAGGCGTCGAAAATTCTCTACGGTGCCGGGCAGTTGGCGCGGAGACTTGACCTGCCGTTCCGGTCGGGCGGCGGGCTTTGCGGCTCGAAGCTGCCGGACGCGCAGGCGGCCTACGAGACGGCCAACACGCTGAACGCCGCGCTGCTGGGGGGCGTGAACTTCATGCTGCACGCCTGCGGCTGGCTGGAGGGCGGGCTGGTCTCGTCGATCGAGAAGTTCGTGCTGGACGCCGACCAGCTCGGCATCCTGCACTCGATCGCCGAGGGCGTCGACGTCAGCGAGGACGCCCAGGCGATGGACGCGATCCGCGAGGTCGGCCCGGGCGGCCATTACCTGGGCTGCGCCCACACGCAGGCCAATTTCAAGTCGGCCTTCTGGCGGACCGGCGTGCTGGACTACAAGCCATTCGAGACCTGGGCGGACGAGGGCGGGCGCGACAGCGCCACGCTCGCCCATCTGCGCGCCCAGCGCATGCTGGCCGAGTACCAGGCGCCGCCGATCGACCCGGCCGTCGACGAGGCGCTGCAGGCCTACATGGCCGAGCGCAAGGGCTCGGAGCCCGACGCCTTCGCCTGACGGAGGGCCGGCGCGAGCAGACGCCTCGGGCGGGCGAATTCCGGGCGGGGCAGCTTTGTCCCGCATGCGGTGGAGACATTCGGCGTTGCCGGCTGCGGCGCGTCGGCGCATTCGGCGCCGGCGGCGAGGTCCGGGCAGGCAGCGGCGGCTTCGGCCAGCAGCGCCGACAGGATCTGCACGTGCTGGGCAGGGCGATAGCCACCCGAGCGCGCGCGCCGGGCCGACTCGCAGCGCTGTTCCTCCGCGATCAGCCGGGGCAGGATGGCCGATTCTTCGCCGGCCAGCAGCCCTGGCACCGCGCCGGGCAGGTCGCGCTGGCGACGATAGCGCCGGGCGCCGATGGCCGCGCAGGCGGCCAGCGTTCGAGGCCGGAGCAACGGGAAGGTCTGGCGGATCAGCCCGGCCTCGGCGGTGTTCTGGGTCATCGTCGGAATCATCGCGTCCTCCTGCGGAAACCTGGCGCCATGATGGGGCAGGTTCGGAGGTGTTGCGCAAAATTCCCGCCCAGCGTGCGCTCGACGCGATCTGTTCATGATCCGTCAACACTCTGATTTCCGCTACGGAAACGGATTATCCACAGATTAACCAACAGTTTAGCATTCAACCTTAGAGAGGTATTGTCATAAATTGATTGCATTCAGGGGAACCGACGTGGACAGCACTCAGGACATCATCGACAGCTGCGCCGCCCGGGTCAGGGACGTCCTTCCGCGAGCCACGCGCCGCGGACCGGCGCGCGACGCATCGCTTTATCTCGCGCATACCGAGCTTGGCGCGGGCATCCGCGAATTGGCCGACGCTTCCGGCACCCATCCGTCGACGGTCAGCCGCGCCATCCGCCGCGTCGAGGGGCGGCGAGACGATCCGCTTTTCGACCGGCTGGTGACGGGGCACGGCTCGCCAGGGGCGGCGGGCGACGGCGGCGGGTCGGGGGAATCGTCGCAGGGAGTCGCGACGGGGCCGATTGCAGGCGAGGCGCTGCGCCGCGCCGCCAAGCGGTTTCTCCGGCGGCTGTCCGAGCCGGGCGCCTTCATGATTATCGCCGAGGGCGCCGAAAAGGCCGGCATCTTCTGCGCCGCCAATGAGCACCGGCGCCCGATCGCCATGCTCCCCGTCACGCTCGCGGTCGAGTTCCTGCGCCAGGACTGGATTCGCGTGACCTCGCGCGGCGCAGCCTCGGTGCGCTACCGGATCACCGGAATGGGCCGCAGCTTCCTGAAGCGCGAACTGGCCGAGGAGCAGGATACGCGGCGCAGCACCGGCATGGCCGAGGCGCCGACACCCTTCGCGGCCCAGCACCGCGAGGCAGCAGAGCGGCTGTTCGCCGACCCGGCCAGCGGCGAGCCCACCGCGATCGAGGTTAACCTGGGCGAGAGTCCGATCGGATGGCTGTCGCGGCGCAAGGGGCCGGACGGCCGCCCGTTCCTGGCCCCCGAGGAAGTCGACGCCGCCGAGAAGCTGCGCGCCGATTTCGAGGCGGCGCAGATCGGTCCGTCGGTCGCGCAGGACTGGCGCAAGTTCCTGACGCCGGGTGACCGGCTCTCGGGGTCGCCGCGGCCAACCGGGCCGGCCGAGGGTCCGCGGGCGGCGCGCGAACGGGTGACAACGGCCCTGGGCGTGCTGGGACCGGGGCTCTCCGACGTCGCGCTACGCACGTGCTGCTTCCTCGAGGGGCTCGAGGGATGCGAGCGTCGGCTCGGCTGGTCGGCCCGCTCGGGCAAGGTCGTGCTGAAACTGGCGCTGCAGCGGCTGGCCGATCACTACGGGCTGGCGCCGTTCAAGCACTGAGCCGATCCCGCGTCCCGGCGCCGCTTGACCGGCGTCGGGGCGCGGGCCAGTTTCGGGCGCATGCCCGGCGGGATCATAGAAAGCGACAGCGACGTCGAGGAGGGCGCCGCCTGGCTGGCGGCGCGCGAGCCGCGCTTTGCCGAGGCGCTGGCGCTGACCGGGCCGCTGCCCCTGCGCCGCCGGGAGGGCGGCTATCCGGCGCTGTTGAAGACCATCTGCTCGCAGCAGCTCTCGGTCGCCTCGGCCGACGCGGTGTGGGGGCGGCTCGAGGCGGCGGGCGCCGCGGTCCCCGGCAACCTGCTGGCCATGGACGAGACGGCGCTGCGCGCCTGCGGCCTGTCGGGCCAGAAGATCCGCTATGCCCGCGCGCTGGCCGAGGCGGAGATCGACTATCATGCGCTGGCGGCGCTGCCCGAGGACGAGGCCATCGCGAAGCTGACCGCGATCAAGGGCATCGGCGTCTGGACCGCGGAAATCTACCTCATGTTCGCTGTGGGTAGCGCGGCGACGTTCTGGCGGCCGGAGACCTTGCACTGCAGGAATCGGCGCGGCTGCTGTTCGGGCTGGACGAACGGCCGAACGACAAGGCGATGCGCGCGCTGGCGGCGCCGTGGTCGCCCTGGCGCGCGGTTGCGGCGCGTATCCTCTGGGCCTATTACCGCGTCGCGAAACAGCGCGAAGGCATCTCGGAGCAACCATGAGCACCCTCAGCGGACCGCGGGCGGCAGCGCGGTCCGGGACCACAAGATCGCTCGTCATCCTGCTGCACGGCTATGGCGCCGACGGCAACGACCTGTTCGGGCTGGCCGCGCCGCTGTCCGAGCACCTGCCGGACACGGCCTTTCGTGCGCCCAACGCGCCGGAGCGGAGCCGCGTCAATCCAATGGGTTACCAGTGGTTTCCAATCCCGTGGCTTGACGGGTCGAGCGAGACCGAGCGTGACGAATCGTTCAGCCGCTCGGTGACGCTGCTGGACGACTACATCTCGCAGGCGATGCACGAGGAGGGGGTGACGGCGTCAGAGACGGCGCTGATCGGCTTCAGCCAGGGCACGATGATGAGCCTCTACGTCGCGCCCCGGCGCGACGAGGCGCTGGCCTGCATCGTCGGCTTCTCGGGCCGGCTGGTCGGCGACGAGGACCTGAGCAAAGCGACGAAGGTGCGCCCGCCGGTGCTGCTGGTGCACGGCGACATGGACGAGATGATTCCCGTGGCCGAACTCTCGACGGCCGAGACCGCGCTGCGGGCGGCCGGCTTTGACGTGACGAGCCATATCAGCCGCGGCATCGGCCACGGCATCGCGCCTGACGGGCTGACGCTGGCGCTGCGGTTCCTGCAGGCGCACCTGGGGAAAACTGTCGGGACGACCGGGGGATAAAACTGTGGGAAACCGGTCGCCCGATTGTCGCAGAGCGCTGCTACTGGTGGACGCCAGCGCAGCTTCCTGCACTATGTAGAGGGTTGCCGAAAAGCCGCCGCCAGATATAGTTGAACCGGGGCGAGTTTTTCGTTCGTTTTCGCTCCGCCATGCAGGACGAGGTAACGACGGGCAGCAGGGCGCCGTGATGGATGGGGATTTCGCCGCCGCGTTCGTGCGCCAGCCGGGTTGTCTGAGAGACAACCCCGCGCTGGTGCTGAACGCGGACTACAGACCTCTCAGCTACTTCCCGCTCTCGCTGTGGAGCTGGCAGGACGCCATCAAGGCAACCTTCCTCGACCGCGTCTCGATCGTCGCCGAGTACGAGACCGAGGTGCACTCGCCGTCGATCTCGATGAAGCTGCCCTCGGTCGTGGTGCTGCGCGATTACGTCAAGCCGGCGCGCTATCCTGCCTTCACGCGCTTCAATCTTTTTCTGCGCGACGAGTTCTCGTGCCAGTACTGCGGGGCGAAGGGCGAGATGACCTTCGACCACGTGCTGCCGCGCTCGCGCGGCGGCCGGACGGTCTGGGAGAACGTCGTCGCCGCCTGCGGGCGCTGCAACCTGCGCAAGGGCAACCTGACGGTGCGCCAGGCCGGCATGACGCTGAACCGCCTGGCGCAGCGCCCGACCAGCGCCGAGCTGCAGAACAAGGGCCGCAAGTTCCCGCCGAACCACCTGCACGAGAGCTGGATGGATTTCCTGTACTGGGACGCCGAGCTGGAGGCGTGAGAAGGGCCGCGCCGGTCTGCCAGCGACGTCAACTGTCAGGATCGAGTGCCGACGCCGGCTCGATCGCCGGCATTCATTCGTGATCATTGCCGGCGCGCCGCCCCACGGCGCTTGTGCGTCCCCGGCGCCTGCCTGAAAAGCGACAGACTGAACGGCAGCGGATCAGCGGAGCAGGACAGCCATGCCGAAGCCCGAAGCCACTCTCGTCACCGGCGGATCGCACGGCATCGGTGCAGCCATCGTCGCGGCGCGCGCCGCCTTGGGCGAGACGGTCGTCAGCTTCGACCGCGATCAGCCCGTCGCGGGCGCCCCGGGCGAGAGCGTCCGGGTCGACCTGTCGGACCGCGCCGCGCTGGCCGAGGCGCTCGGCACGCTGACCGACCGGCATGACGTCACGCGGATCGTCAACAATGCCGGCGTCGCGCTGCTGGGCGCCGTGGAGGACATGAACGCCGCGGACTTCGAGACGACGATGGCCATCAACGTGCTGGCCCCGGCGCTGATCGTGCAGGCCTGCCTTCCGGCGATGAAGGCCCGCCGCTTCGGCCGGATCCTCAACATCGCCTCCCGCGCGGCGCTGGGGAAAGGGCTGCGCACGGCGTATGCCGGCTCGAAAGGAGCGCTGATCTCCGCGACCCGCGTCTGGGCGCTGGAGCTGGCAGGTCACGGCATCACCGTCAACTGCATCGGGCCCGGCCCGATCGAGACCGAACTTTGGCGCCGGGTGAACCCGCCCGAGAGCCCGGTGACGCAGCAGATCCTCTCGGGCATGCCGGTCGGCCGGCTGGGCACGCCCGAGGACATCGCCCACGCGGTCGACTATTTCCTGCACGAGCGCTCGGGCTTCGTCACGGGCCAGACGCTCTATGTCTGCGGCGGCATCACCATCGGCACGGTGCCGACCTGACGAAGGCGGGGCCGGGCGCGCTCACGCCCCGTAGTTGATCGGCAGAACGTGCATGTCGCTCTCGACCGATTGCACGCCCTCGATCGTGCGGATCGCGTCGAGCACCCGCTCGACGGATTCGTCCGCCACCAGCGCGCCCGAGACTGTCACGGCGCCGTTCACGACACGGACCTCCAGCGCGTGCCCGCCGACGTTCATCAGCACCTCGCGGATCCGGGCCTGCAGCAGCTTGTCCTGCAGACGCTGCCGGCTCTCGGGCGTCTCGGCGTCACTCCGCGCATGCGCAAGGTGCAGCAGCAACTTGCTAGCCGTGTCGACGCCGATCCGCCCGGTGTTGAGCACCAGCGCGTAGCCGGTGGGATCGCGCCAGTCGACGTTATGGATCGCACTCACCGTCCGGTCGTGCGCGTCGTCGCTGCGCTCAACCGCGCGCCGCGCCTTCGATTCCTCTTCGAGCGGCAGCCGTCGCTTCATCTCGGAGACGCGGAAAGACATCGGCGCGCAGATTCGGACGCAGATCACGTGGTCGACATCGCGCAGCAACTGCGCGGCGCCCCATCCCCTGATGATCACGTCCCCTTTCTGCGCCAGCAGCAGGACCTGCTCGGCCGTGAACTGCGAGACGCGGCGGACGTCCACCTTCCATCGCTCCCAGAGCGACGCCTCGCCGGTGAAAAAGCGCCGCACGGCGCTGTCGTCGAGTTGCAGGCGCTCGGCGAGATTGCGTTCGATCAGATCGTCGTGCACCACCTCGATCCCGAGATCTCCCGCCACCCGGGCGGCGACATCCTGGCCGAGCGTGCCCAACTCGCGGGTCATCGCGATGACGGTCATCCGTCTCCCCCGATGCAGCGGCGCGATGCGCCTGCCATTGCCGGGGCGGCCCGAACTCGCGAGGTGCGGAGCGATATCACGACCGCGTCCGGCTGTTTCCGGGCAGCCTCCGGCGCGGTCGAAGATGGACTCGCTTGATCCGAAGAAGCCCAACGGGAACATCATAGCAGATTTTCGCTGCCGCGTCGTGCCTGCCAGGCGGGCGTTGCCCTGCCGGCCGCGCAGGTGCGCGAATTGACAGCCCCCGGCGACGGTGGGACAGAGGGCCAGCACGGAGGAGCCCGCCATGAGAGAAGCCGTCATCGTCTCGACCGCCCGCACGCCGATCGGCAAGGCGTACAGGGGTGCCTTCAACGACACGCAGGCGCAGGAACTGGCCGGCCACGCCATCCGCAACGCCGTCGAGCGCGCCGGCGTCGATCCGGGCGAGATCGAGGACGTTGTGATCGGCTGCGCGCTGCAGCAGGGCTCGACGGGCTCGAACATCGGCCGGCAGGCGGCGATGCGGGCGGGGCTGCCGACGAACGTCGCCGGCATGTCCATCGACCGGCAATGCGCCAGCGGCATGATGGCGATCGCCACGGCCGCCAAGCAGGTCATCCATGACGGCCAGACGATCGCCGTCGGCGGTGGCGTCGAATCGATCAGCCTGGTGCAGAACCAGAAGATGCGCACCGACCGGCTGCGCGATCCCTGGCTGGTCGAGCACCTGCCCGAGCTCTACATGTCGATGCTCGAGACCGCCGAGACGGTCGCCGAGCGCTATGGCATCGGCCGCGAGGCGCAGGATGAATACGGGTTGAAGTCGCAGCAGCGCACGGCCTCGGCCCAGCAGGCCGGGCGCTTCCAGGACGAGATCGTGCCGCTGCCGTCGACAATGAAGGTGCAGGACAAGGCATCGGGCGAGATCTCGGACAAGACCGTCACGTTGGATCGCGACGAGGGCAACCGGCCGACGACGACGCTGGAGGGGCTGCAGTCGCTGCAGCCGGTATTCAAGGACGGCCTTCACATCAGGGAGGGCAAGTTCATCACGGCCGGCAACGCGTCGCAGCTGTCCGACGGGGCCTCGGCGTCGGTGGTCATGGAGGCGCGCGAGGCCGAGCGCCGCGGGTTGCAGCCGCTGGGCTGGTACCGCGGCATGGCGGTGGCCGGCTGCGATCCGGACGAGATGGGCATCGGCCCGGTCTTTGCCGTGCCGAAGTTGCTCGAGGCGCACGGGCTGACGATGGACGACATCGGGCTGTGGGAGCTGAACGAGGCCTTTGCCGTACAGGTGCTCTACTGCCGTGACCGGCTGGGCATCCCGGACGAGATCCTGAACGTCGATGGCGGCGCCATCTCGATCGGCCACCCCTACGGCATGTCAGGCGCGCGCATGGTCGGGCACGCGCTGATCGAGGGCAAGCGGCGCGGTGCGAAATACGTCGTCTGCACCATGTGCGTCGGCGGCGGCATGGGCGCCGCCGGGCTGTTCGAGGTGGCGTGAACGCCGCGCCCGATTTCGGCCGCGCGGCCGGCGACTACGGCCTCTGGCGTCAGGGCTTTCCGCCGGTCTTCTACGACAGGCTGGCGGGGCATGGGGTCGGGCTGCCCGGCCAGCGCGTGCTCGACATCGGCACCGGCACCGGACTGGTCGCGCGCGAGATGGCGCGGCGCGGCTGCGACGTCACGGGGCTCGACCGCTCGTCAGAGCTGATGGGCGAGGCCGCCCGGCTGGACGCGGCCGAGGGGCTGGCGACCCGTTACGTGCAGGCGCCGGCCGAGGCGACCGGGCTGCCCGGAGGCGCGTTCGACGTGGTCACCGCGGCGCAGTGCTGGCACTGGTTCGACCGGCCAGCCGCGGCCGCAGAGTGCCTGCGGCTCCTCGCGCCGGGCGGGCGGCTGGTCATCGCGCATCTCGACTGGGAGCCCCGGCCGGGCAACGTGGTCGAGGCGACCTCCGCGCTGATCCGGGACCGCTCGGCGCCGCCCGACGACCGGCGCTGGACCTTCCGCTATCCCGACTGGCTGATCGAGCTAGCCGAGGCGGGGTTCGCTGACCACGACCTTTTCGGCTTCACCGCCCGCCTGTCCTATTCGCACGAAGGCTGGGTCGGGCGCATCACCGCCTCGGCGCAGGTCGGCCCCGTGCTGGACGCCGAGCGCCTTGCCGCGTTCCGCGCCGAGCTGGCCGCGCTGCTGGCCGACCGCTTTCCCGAGGATCCGCTCGTCGTCGAGCACCGGGTCTTCGCCGTCATCCTGACCCGCCCCTGATCAACCACCCGGACGAGAACGAAACGACATGGCCCGCGACCTGACCAACGAATTTCTGACGCTGCACGAGTTCGTCGCCGCCGCGCGCGACAAGGTCGACCCGAACGGCTGGGACTACCTGGTCGGCGGCACCGAGACCGAGACCACGCTGGCGCGCAACCGCGCCGCGCTGGATGCCATCGCGCTGCGCCCGCGGGTTCTGGTCGATGTCTCGGACATCGACCCCTCGGCCGATTTCCTGGGCAGGCCCGTCCGGCTGCCAGTGCTGCTGGCGCCGGTCGGCGGGCTGGAAACCTTCGACCCCGAGGGTGCCGTCTCGGCGGCCGAGGGCGCGGGCGGCTATGGCGTGCCGGTGATGACGAGTTCGGTCTCGAAGCGCAGCAAGGCCGAGGTCCGGGCCGCGACAACCGGGCCGGCCATCTTCCAGCTCTACGTCCGTGGCGGCGGCCGCTTCATCGAGGAGCAGGTCGAGGGCGCAATCGAGGCCGGGCTCGACGCGTTCTGCCTGACCGTCGACGTCGCGGTCTACTCGCGGCGCGAGCGCGATATCGTCCGGCGCTTCGACAAGCCCTGGCGGCGCTATGTCGACGAGGAGGCCGTGCGCGCGCAGGCGGCGCTGAACTGGAGCGACGTCGAGCGCATCCGCAAGGCATACGACATCCCGTTGATCCTCAAGGGCGTCATGACAGTCGAGGACGCAAAGATCGCCGCCGACCACGGCGTCGATGCGGTCTATGTCTCGAACCATGGCGGCCGGCAACTCGATCACGGGATGGGCGCGATGGACGTGCTTCCCGAGATCGCGGCGGCGGTCGGCGACCGGACGAAGCTGATCGTCGACGGCGGGTTCTGCCGCGGCACCGACATCGTCAAGGCCGTGGCCCTGGGCGCGCATTCGGTCGGACTGGGGCGGCTCTACTGCTACGGGCTGGCCGCGGCCGGCCCGGCCGGCGTCGTCCGGCTGCTGGAGATCCTCGAGGACGAGGTGCGCTCGGCGCTGGGGCTGGTGGGCGTCAGCCGGTTTTCGGAACTGACGCCGGACCATGTTCGTCGCGGTGCGCCGCTCGTCTGCACGCCGAACGTGCACTCGGCCTTTCCGCTGCTCGGCTGACCGCGATGGGCCGTGCCATGCGGACGCTGGCCCTCGTCGCCCTTTCTGTGCTGCTGGCCGGTCAAGCCGCGGCTCAGCCCAAGGCGCCGACGGCACCCGCGACGCAGGAGGTCGTCCCGCCCGAGCAGTCGGTCGCCGTCGAGCCCGTCGCCCGCGACGAGGCGATCGACCGGCGCATCACGCGGATCCTCGAGGCGACCGGCTGGTATCGCGGGGTCGGGGTCTCCGTCGACCAGGGCGTGGTCTTCCTGGACGGCGTCGCCACGACGGCGGACCAGCGCAGCTGGGCGCGCGACCTCGCGGCACGCACCGAGGATGTCGTCGCCGTCGTCAACCGCATCGAGGTGCGCGAGGCGGTGAGCTGGTCCTTCGCGCCGGCCTTCGGCGAGATCGAGTCGCTGGCGCGGCGCTTCTTCGTCGCGCTGCCGCTGATCGTGTTGGCGCTGCTGATCCTGCCGGTGGCGTGGTGGCTGTCGGGCGTCGTCGCCGGCCTCGTGCGCCGCCTGCTCGGCCGGCGCGTCGAGTCCTCCTTCCTGCGCGACGTCATTGCCCGGGCGGTGGCGATCCCGGTCTTCCTGCTGGGCCTCTACATCGTGCTGCAGGTGGCGGGGCTGACGGGGCTGGCCGTCTCGCTGCTGGGCGGCGCCGGGGTCATCGGCATCGTCGTCGGCTTCGCCTTCCGCGACATCGCCGAGAACTTCCTGGCCTCTCTGCTTCTGAGCATCCGACGCCCGTTCCGCGCCGACGACTACATCGAGGTCGACGGCCATGAGGGGCTGGTGCAGACGATGAACACGCGCTCGACCATCCTGCTGTCGCCCGAGGGCAACCACATCCAGATCCCGAACGCGACGGTCTTCAAGAACACCATCATCAACTACACCGCCGCCCCGTTGCGACGGGTCGTGGCGGATGTCGGCATCGGCTACGACGCCTCGGTCGCCGAGACGCAGGCCATCATCGTCGAGGTGCTGCGCGGCCACGAGGCGGTGCTGGCCGATCCGCCGCCCATGGTGCTGGTCGAAACTCTCGGCGCGGCCACGGTAAACCTGCGGGTGTATTTCTGGACGAACGGGCAGGCGTTCTCGATTCTGAAGGTTCGCTCGGCCTGCCTGCGGCTGATCAAGCGCGCGCTGGTCGAGCACGGCATCTCTATGCCGGACGAGGCGCGCGAGATCATCTTCCCGCACGGCGTGCCACTGATTTATCCGGGCGGGGCGGCGCACGCGCCGGAGGCCGCCGCCGAGACGGCGGCCCCGGCGCGCGCCGCGACCCGTGCCGAATCCGGAGCCGAGGCGACGCCCGCCGAGGGCGGCCTGGGCAACGAGACGGCCAAGCTGCCGAAGTCGATCGCCGACGGCACGATTCCCGAGGCTGACGCCGAGAACCTGCTGCGCGATCGGTAGGACAGTGTCCTTTCCCACGTCGCCCGCCCCGCGAACGACGGATCCCGCATGAACCTGCTGCGCCACTGGCCGCTCCTGCTCGCCGCCGGGCTGCTGGCAGCGCTGTGGTCCGGGCCGCTGGTGCGGCTCTCGAGCGTTTCGTTCACCGCGCACATGGCGCTGCACCTGGCGCTGGTGCTGATGGCGGCGCCGCTGCTGGCGCTGGGGCTCGCACGCGCCGGCGCGCTCAGCGGGGTCCTGTTCGGGCCCGGCGTGGCGCTGGGGTTCTCGCTGGTCGAGATGCTCGCGGTATGGTCCTGGCACGCGCCCGCGCTGCACGCGATGGCGGCGCTGCGCCCGGGCGCCTTCGCGTTGCAGCAGGCGAGTTTTCTGGGCGCCGGCCTGCTGGTCTGGCTGCCGGGGCTGGCTGACCGCACCCGGGTCGGAGCGGCCGCCGGGGCGCTGGCCTTGGCTGCCAGCTTCACGCACATGACGATGCTGGGCGTGCTGCTGGTGATCGCGCCGGGGCTGATCTACGCGCCCGGGCTTTGCGGTGGGGCGTTCGGCCTGGACGCGCTGACCGACCAGTGGCTCGGCGGCGCACTGATGGCGGTGGTCGGCGGCCTCGTCTACATGGCCGGCGCGGTCTGGTTCGCCAACGGCTTGCTGCGCCACGGCTCCGACTGACGCCGCCGTTCTGCCCCGCGCGGGGCTGGTCGGTCCGCAGGTGGCAGGGGCAGGGGAGGGCGCGGGGGCAGGGCGCTCCGGGCGGCTCAGTCCAGCGACAGGTCGGCCACGCAGACCAAGCCGGACGGTGCGAACTCCATCATGATCTCGCCGCAAAGGTCGTGGCGGAATACCTGTTGGATCAAACGCGTACCGAACCCCTCCCGAACGGGCGGGGCCGTGCTCGGCGCGCCGGTTTCGCGCCACTCCAGCCGCAGGCGCGGCGCGGAGCCGTCCGGGCCGGTCTCTACACTCCACGCCAGCGCGACGCTGCCGGTCTCGGTGGACAGCGCGCCGTACTTTATGGCGTTCGTGAACAGCTCGTGCAGCGCCATGGTGAGCGCCAGCGTCTTCTTCGGATCCAGCATCACGTCCGGACCCGAGATCGAGACTTGCGGACCGTCGGCGCGCACCGGCAGCGTCCCACGTGCCAACTCGGCCAGCGAGGCAGTCTCCCAGTTCGAGCGGGTCAGCAAATCGTGCGCGGTCGCCAGTGCCGTCAGGCGGCCCTCAAAGGTCTGACGCGCCGCGGGCACGGATTCGGTGTTCCTGAATGTCTGACGCGCGATCCCTTGGACGACAGCCAGCATGTTTTTCACGCGGTGGCTCAGCTCGGCCAGCAGCAGCTCGCGCTGCGCCTCGGCGCGCGTACGCTCGGTCGTGTCGATGTTGACGCCGATCATGCCCATGAAGGCGCCATCCTCGCCGATGCGCGGGCGGGCGTGCGTGGAGAGCGTGCGGTACTCGCCGGCGGCGTTGCGATAGCGGCCATCGACGGTAACCGGGGTCTGCGTGGTGGCCGCCTGGACCATCTCGTTCGTGATGCGCTCGACGTCGTCCGGGTGCATCGACGTGCGCCAGTCGAAGTCGGCGACGTCCTCGTCATCGACCCCCCAGAACTCGCGCAGCATCTTGTTCAGGTGCAGGCAGCTGCCGTCGGGGTTGCTGACCCAGATCATCACCGGCGCGTGCTCGGACATCGTCCGGAACCGGTCCTCCGTCTCGCGGAGCGCCTGCTCGGCGCGGCGGCGGCCCTCGTCGGCGCGCGCGCGCTCCAGGCTGAAGCCCAGCTGGCGGGCGATGTGGACGGCGATCTCGCCCTCCGCGTCAGTGAAGGGGTGCGGCTCGGCATGGCAGATCATGAACTCACCGATGCACTCGTTCTGGACGACCAGCGGAATGAAGGCGAGGCCGCGGATGCCCTCGCTCACGATCCGCCGCTTGAGCCACTCCGGTTCCTCGGTCTCGGCGATGTCGCGCACGAAGATCGGGTCGGGCTCGTGATCGTCTGGCTTCCAGTGCGAGTGTCCGTCGACCGCCCGGCGGTAACCCTCGGAAAGGCCGCGCCAGGCGACGAAGCGCATGACGCCGGCCTCATCGAACAGCATGATCGAGGCACGCTCGCAGCCGAGCGCGTGGGTGATCGCGTCCAACGCCGCGTCGTAGGTGTCGTCGGCGCCGGAGGCCCGGTACAGTCGCTCGGTGAGCCGGAAGAGGACCGCCAGCTCCTCGGCGCGCCGGGGAGGACGCCCGTCGGAGCGCGGCGCGGCCTGCCGGGCGCGCGGCATCACGATCGGTTCTCCGGTCTTGCCGTCCACCCGTGCGCCTTCAATAGATTACGCCACCGAGGATCCCCCGATCGTTGCCAACGTTGCGGGCAGCCGATCGTTCCCGGGACAGGCCGCTTTCGCCTTCCCGACGGAACGGATAGGGTTTCAAGTCACGCTCCATCCGGCGGCTTTTGCGGGGGGAAGACGGCGAAATGACGACAGAGCTGCGAGGACGGCGCATCCTGGTCGTCGAGGACGAGGGGCTGATCCTGCTCACGATCCAGGACATCCTGCAGGACCTTGGTTGCGAGCTCGCCGGCACGGCCATGCGGGCTGCCGCGGCGATCGAGCTGATCGGTCGCACGGCGATAGACGCGGCGCTGCTGGACGTCAACCTGGGCGGCGGCGACAGCAGCTACCCCGTCGCCGACGCGCTGGCGGCGAGCGGCATTCCGTTCGCCTTCCTGACGGGTTATGCGAGTGACGACATGCCCCCGGCCTATGGCTGCCGGCCCGTGCTATCCAAGCCGATTGACGAGCGTAGGCTCGAGGCCGTGCTGAGGGCGCTGATCGAGCGGGCCCCGTTTCAGAAAGACTGACGCGCGGCGGGCTGACCGGGGCGTGTCAGCCCCGGCGCAGCACGAGGCGCCCCCCGACCCAGACGACGCGCACCTCGGGCCAGTCGCCGTGCGGATCGACCAGGATCACGTCGGCCCGCCTGCCGGGCGCCAGCCGGCCACGGTCGGCCAGCCCTGCGGCCTCGGCCGGGTGCGCCGAGACCAGCGCCCAGGCGCGGTCGAGCGTCACCCCGTGCCGCCGCGCGAGCACGAAAGGCGCCAGCAGCGGGGCAGGGTAGTAGTAGTCCGAGGCGAGCACCGTGCAGTCGCCTGCCAACACCGCCTCGGTCGCTCCGATCGCGCCGTTATGGCTGCCGCCGCGCAGCACGTTGGGCGCGCCCAGCACGACGTGCTCTCCATCCGCGCGAGCGTCGCGCGCGGTTTCCAGATTCATCGGAAACTCGCAGGCGCGGACGCCGAGCGTGCGATAGCGGGCGCGCATGGCGGGCGAGGTCTCGTCATGCGCCAGCAACACGGCGCCGGCAGCGCGCGCCTGCCGGGCCATTGACGCAACATCCGCGTCTATCGTGTCACGCCGCGCCCAGAGCGTTTCTGCCAGCCCGCGGTAATCCTCTGCCGTCATGCCCGACCGCGCGGCGCCCTTGGCGATCCGGCGGGCCGTGAAGCCGCCGTCGATCATCGAGGTCAGGTGGTCGTTGAAGGCCAGGATGGCGTGCGCCTCGTCATCCAGCCAGCCGATCACGTCCTTCATCGCGTCGGAGGCGAATGTCTCCCATCGGAGGTGCAGCAGCGTCTCGGCGGCCAGCCGCGGGCGCACCATGCGCAGCGTGGCGACGAAGGCGCGGGCGGCGTCCAGGCTGCGCAGCCCCGGCTCCCAGCTGACCGTCAGGCTGTGATACGCGGTCGTGATCCCGTTGGCGATCAGCTGCCGGTCGGTGTCGAGCAGCGCCAGGCCGGCATCGAAATCGACGCCCGGCCTCGGCATCAGCTGACGCTCGAAGGCGTCGCCGTGGATATCGACGATGCCAGGCAGGACCAGCAGGCCGCGCGCATCGACCTCCTCGGCCCCGGGCGCGTCATCGACGATCACGCCGTCGGCAAGGCACAGCGTCCGCCTGGCGATGCCCTCCGGCGCCAGCACGTCGCCGCCGACGATCCGCACGGCCCGCCCGGGCGCATCCCGGTCGGACGCGCGGGGGTTCGCTTCAGTCGCCGACATAATCTTCGGGATGCCCGGCGGTGGCGAGTTCGGCCCGGCGCTGGCGGACCGCGATCCAGACCGCGAGCAGCAGGAAGGCGGCGCTGGCGACGTAGAAGCCGATGCTGATCCAGCTGTCCACCAGCACCCACGGATCGCCGCCTGAGATCGACAGCGCGCGGCGCAGGTTTGCCTCCATCTCGCCGCCCAGCAGCAGGCCCAGCACGACCGGCACGACCGAGATGTCCAGCTTGCGGAGCACGAACCCCAGCACACCGAAGGCGACCATCACGCTCAGGTCGAAGGGCGAGTGGCTGAGCGAGTAGACGCCGACGAAGGACAGCATCACCACGAAGGGCATCAGCGCCCAGAGCGGGATCGACAGCATCCGCGTGAAGAGGCCGACCAATGGCAGGTTCAGCGCCAGCAGGAACAGGTTTGCCATGAAGAGCGAGGCAATGAGGCCCCAGACGATCTCGGGCTGATCCTTGAACAGCAGCGGCCCGGGCGTGATGTTGAGCGAGATCAGCAGCGCCAGCAGCACTGCCGTGGTGCCCGAGCCCGGGACCCCCAGCGCCAGCATCGGCACCAGCGCGCCGCCGGCGGCGGCGTTGTTGCCGGCCTCGGGCGCGGCGACGCCGCGCGGGTCGCCCTTGCCGAAATCGCCGGTGTCAGAGATGCGCTTTTCGAACGTGTAGGCCAGGAACGAGCCCAGCGACGCGCCGGCGCCCGGCAGCACGCCCGCGACGAAGCCGATGCCGGACCCGCGCAGCATGGCGCCGAAGGTCGGGCGAATGTCGCTCCAGCGCGCGAAGGCGCGGTTGACGCCGACGGCTCCCCGGCGCTCGGAGGCGGCCGTTTCCAGGAGGATCAGCACCTCGGAGATGGCGAACAGCCCGACGATGGCGATGATCGGATGGAAGCCGTCGTAGAGGTGGAAGCTGCCGAAGGTGAAGCGCGGCACGCCGCTCTGCGGGTCGATGCCGACGCAGGCCAGCGTCAGGCCCAGGCCGGCGGCCAGCAGGCTCTTCGCCGGGTTCGCGCCGGTCACGCCGCCGATCGTGACGAAGGCCAGCAGGAACAGCGCGAAATACTCCGCCGGCCCGAAATGGATGGCAAAGCGCACCAGCACCGGCGCGAACAGCATCAGGCCGATGGTCGACACCACGGCGCCGGTGAAGGACGCGATGCCCGAGATCGCCAGCGCCTCGGGCGCCTTGCCCTGTTGCGCCATCGGATAGCCATCCAGGCAGGTCATCATCGCCGGCTCGTCGCCGGGAATGTTCAGCATGATCGAGGAGATCCGCCCGCCATACATGCAGCCGTAATAGACGCAGGCCAGCAGGATCAGCGCCGACCCCGGAGGCAGCGCCAGCGAGAAGGCCAGCGGGATCAGGATGGCGACGCCGTTGACGGGCCCGAGACCCGGCAGGGCGCCGACGATCGTGCCGATGAAGCAGCCGATCAGCGCCAGCCCGATGTTCAGCGGCGTCAGTGCCTCGGCAAAGCCGATCAGCAGGTAGTTCAGGGTTTCCACGCGCAATGCCTCCCGTGCCCCTGCGCTCAGCCGAAGATCGGGCCGGTCGGCAGTGGCAGCCCGAAGACGTAGTCGAACAGGAAGAACAGGCCGAAGCCGATCAGGACCGCGCTGAGCACGGACTGCAGCCAGCTGCCGCCCAAAATGCGCGCAAGCAGCGCCGCCCCCAGGATCGTGGCCAGCGGAAAGCCGATCGGCTCGATCAGCGCCGGGTAGCCGAACAGGACGACGACCATGCGCGACCTGAGCCAGCACATGCGGCCAGCGGAACCAGACCGGGTCGGGATCGGGCCGCAGGATCAGCACGATCGACAGCAGCCCGACCGGCACCGCCACGACGCGCGGGAACAGGCTGGGGCCGGCCGGGTCGCCGAAGCCGACCGTGTAGCTGCCGGCCTGGATGAAATACCAGATCGCGAGGGCCAGGAGGATGGCCCCCGCGATGCGGTCGCTCAGGCGGGCAGTCATGCCCGCGTCCCGGCGGGGGCGTTACTGGATGACGCCGATCGCCTTCGAGATGCCGCGCACGCGCTCCTCGGACTCGCGGACGAAGTCCTCGAAGTCCTTGCCGCCGCGCCAGATCGGCGTCAGGCCCGACTCGGTCGCGGCCTTCTTCCACTCGTCGGAGTCGTAGAGCGTCTTCATGATCTCGACCCAGCCCTGATAGGCGTCGTCGGGGACGTTGCCGCCCATGTAGAAGCCGCGCCAGTTGTAGCCCTCGGCGTTGACGCCCTGCTCCATGGCGGTCGGCACGTCCGGATAGGCGTCCAGCCGCTTGTCGGACATGACGGCCAGCGCCTTGACGTCGCCCGACTTGATGAAGCCGCCGATCTCGCCGATGTCGACCAGCACGGCGTCCAGCTTGCCGCCCATCAGCTGCGTGACGGCGTCGCCGCCGCCCTCGAACTGCACCCAGCGGATGCTCTTCAGCTGGTCCTCGGGCACGCCGGCCTCCTGCGCGAGCATCAGGAGGCGCAGGTGGTCCCAGCCGCCGATCGAGGACGAGCCGCCGACGACGACCGAGGTCGGGTCCGCCTTGACGGCGTCCAGCAGGGACGTCAGCGAGTCGTACTTGGAATCCTTGCCCACCATCAGCGTGCCGACATCGGCGCCCAGCATGGCCAGCCAGCGCATCGCGTCGACGCCGGCCGGGTACTTGCCCTGCGCGATCTGGGTGATGCCGACGGTCGAGCCGGCGACGATCAGGTTCGGGTCGTCGTTGCGCTTGGAGGCGACGTTGGCATAGGCGACCGCGCCGACGGCGCCCGGCATGTTCGTGACCTGCACCGCACCAGGCACGAGATCCTTTTCGTCGAGGATCCGTCCGACGGTGCGGCAGGTGAAGTCCCAGCCGCCGCCGGGGTTGGCCGGCGCGATGCACTCGACGTTCTGCGGCTCGAAGGCCATGACGGGGGTCGCGACGAGCACGACGGCGACCGTCTGCAACAGGCGCTTGAAGATCATATTGCTCTCCCGGTTGTGGTAGTTTGCGCCGGCCACGTCGTTACGGCACGCGATGAACCCGGCGATTGGCGCGCTTATCGCACCGGCTGCGCGAACCGGTCAAGCAGACGGCCCGCGCGCACGGGCCGTCTGTTCTGTCGGGAATTTCCGCCGGGTGCGAGCCGGGGGAGCGACCGCCGCCTGCGGTCGCGCCCGGGCCGCCATGGCAGTGCGGTCGCTGCGGCTGGTACGCCTACAAGCCAGCGCCCGGCGTCGCCGGCGGGACGACGAGCGGAATCAGTCCGGACTGCTCATTGGGGCCGAGCGCGCCGGTGATCGTCTGCGTCGTCAGGCCGCCGTCCCCCGTCAGCGTCAGCGCGAAAGCTGTGGACGGATTGCCATTGTCAGAGAAGTTGTCGACCAGGAAATCGTAGGTTCCGCTCGGGACCGTGCCGTTCACGACGATGTTCTCGACGCGCACATCGGGCGGCACATTGACCGTTCCGCCGAGATTGTCGAAATCGAGCGTCGCCGTCGCCTGGCCGTCGTTGAAAATAATGGACGTGCTGAAGAAGGCGACCTCTCCGGCCTCGCCCGGCAGGAAAAGGTGAAGGTCGAGATCGGCGGTGTTGTGCCAGATGAGCTGGCCCCGGATCTCGCCAGACCCGCCGACATCCACGAAGTCGCCCGTGCCGAGGCTGGTCAGGAAGCGTGGATCGGAGAAGGCCAGCGTCCGGAACTCGACATCGCTGGTCAGCGCGTCAAGCACGAGATCGAGCGGCGCGACGGCGATGTTCGATTCTCCCCGGGTCGAGATCGGGCTCTGGTAAGGCGCATTGCCACCGGTGCGAATCACGCCACCGCCCTGCTCGCCGCGGCCGAGCGCGGCGAGAATCGTTTCGACAGTGCGCGCGCCACCGGCCCGACCACCGGCGCGGCCACCGCCAGTGGCGTCGGTTAAACCGCCCCCTGCGCCGCCGGCTCGACCACCGGCTGTACCGCCGGCACGACCACCGGCTGCACCGCCGGCTCGACCACCGCCTGTGCCGTCAATGAAACCACCGGCTGCGCCGCCGGCTCGACTACCGCCTGCGCCGCCTCCGACGCCCAGCAATGCGTTGTAGATTTCGGCGATCTGTTGCGGCGAGGCGGTTCCGGCATACTGCGGCGCCTCGCCGGGACGGATCTCGATGATCGCGTTCGGGCGGGAAACGGTGACCGGCCGCCCCTTGCACGATGTCGACCTCATCGCAGCTGGCGCGCGTGTAGTCCCCGGCCGTGTGAACGACTCGCACCATGTTGTCCGACACCACCAGCAGCATGATTCCGCCGCGGATGCCGATCGTGGTGATCGGCGTCCGCACCGTCGCCTCGGAGTTCTTCGTGATGCGGCCGCCGATGAAGCGCAGGACACCCTTGGTCATGCCGACAGCGATATCTCCCGCGCCCTGACCGGGATCGTAGACATAGCGGTCGAGAACGATCTCCGATTTCGGAGAGACCGTCAGCGACGTCTGGTCCAGGAACAGGAGCTGCGCGTTCCCCGTCTCGGAGCTGATGATCTGCTCGTCCAGCACGACGTCGTCGGTGATGTTGAGGAAGCGCTTGGCCGCCGTTGGCGGCGTGCCGGTGACGTCGGTGTTGACCGCGGCGACCGAGCCGATGTCGGTGGCCATGCCGGGCGTGGCAGCCATCGCCAACAGGACGGTGGCGAGGCGGGCGGCGAGGCTGGCGGTTCTGCGCATGACGCTCTCCCGATCAGAAGGTGCTGCCGAAACTCAGGGTGCCGGTAAGGTTGTTGAGGTCGAAGTTCGGCAAATTCGAGCTGCGGTCGACAAAATCGACGTCGGCACGGACGAAGAACGTGTCGATCAGGAAAAACGTGTTGCTGGCGCCGATGCGGAATTCGGTCTCGACGCGGCGGCTGTTCGGATTCACCACCGGGTCCGCCGCGTCGTAGACCCGGCGAGCGAGGTCTACATAGCCGTCCGCACGCCAGTTCCTGGGAATCCAGTCCAGACCGGGATCGTAGTAGTAGGTGGCCGAACCACGCAGTCCGACCTGATAATAATCGTTGAAGTCGCGGTCGGTGAACGCCAGCTCGCCGGTCAGGAAGCCGCGCAGAACCAGCTGGTCCTGCGCCTGCCACGCCACGCCGGCGAAGCCTCGGCTGTAGACGCCGTCAAGATCGCCCCGCCCATCGTAGAACTGGCGCTCCTGCGTCCGCACCGACGCGACCCCCGTCAGATTCGGGCTGAACGGCAGGCTCGCCTCGATGCCGCCGCCAAATCCGCGGAACAGCGTCTGGTCATCGGCCCGCAGCAGTTCCGCCTCGGCGAACGGCCTGAGCTGTAGCCCGTATGAATTCCTTTCCGATCGAGATCGTCGGCCCGGTGCGCACCAGCAGGTCGTTGATGTTCCCCTGGTCCTCGTGGAAATACTGCAGGCCGTAGCCGAACAGGTTGGTGCGCCAGACGTCGCCGTCCGGCTGACCGAGATCGTAGTCGTGTGTCAGGTCGAGGACGACGCGGACGCCGACATCGGCGTCGGGATTCACGGTGGAGGGCAGGATGACCGGAATGCCGCTCACCTGCACGATGTTATCCGCCGGGCCGAGGTTGGCATTGGTCGAGCCGGCAATGCCGACCATCGCCTGGCCGTAGAACCGCGACGTGGCGAGGCGGCGGTCGATCTCGTCCTGGAAGCGGGCGATTTGGGCGCGCTCCTCGGCCGTAAGGTCGTTCGCGGCCAGGGCTTCGTCGAAATAGTACTTCGCGGTGGCATCGCTGCCGAGCCGGAAGTAGGCGGCGCCGAGTTCGATCTTCACGCTGGTCAGGTCGGGGACGTAGATCAGGATCCGTTCGAGCGTGGTGATCGCCGCCTCGTAATCCTCCAGCGCCACCGACACACGCGCGTAGTCCAGCATCAGGTCGAGATCGTCGGGCTGCTTGAGCAGCTCGGCGAACAGCGCCTGCTGGCGCTCGCGACTCGCCGGAACGTCGCCGGGCGCCGACTGTTGCGCCGCCGCCGGGGCGACGCCGAGCCAGACGCCGATCAGGATCAACGCCGCCGTCCGGCCAGGACCGAGAGGTCCCGTTCCTGTCGATTTCCCGCCTGCACTTCCAGAGAGTTTGGACGGCACTTCACCCGCCCGTCCGGCCGCTGCGCGCGCGCCACGTATATGCATGCTCTTGCCGTTCCGAATACAGCCCCCCGGCATCCGGATCCGGCGTTGACGCATCGGACAGCGCAGCGGGATCACGCCCGCGCATCTGTCGAATGCAGCATTCGCCAAGTGATGCCCCGGAATACCCTACGCGGAGCGGCGCCGAGAAGAAACGTGAAAAATGTCATAACAAGGGCAATCATGGCTCTCGACGAGCGCCGTTCGCCATTCTGGCCGGGCCGATGGTGCACGGCGCCACGACTGTCGGACCCGGTGCCATCTGCTGGCAGCGGCAGCTCGGCGATCGTTTCCAGAGCCCGCAACTGCTTGTTATATTTCGCCATCTTGCCCGGACCGCGGGCAGACGGCTGCCCGACTTGGGAGAGATATGATGCGCCGTGCGGCGGACAGGTCGCCCACGACTGCGAGACAAGGCCCGCCCGAAAAAAATTTGGCTAAAATGAGGAAAGAAGGCGGCGGTGAAGTTTCCGCGGCAGGCGGAAGCCTATCCGTTTGAATCGACGAGGAGAGGGTATTGCTGAGAAATGTTGTCGCGAGCGCGGTGGCTGTGGCGTTACGACCACGTCAACTCCAACGTGAACCTCGGCCCCTTCAACCTGTCGGATGGCCCGGTTGCGCTTGCCGCGCTGGACACGGCGGGTTCGCTCAACTTCGGCGTCTTCACCAATCCTCTCGGCGCGGGCGTCATTCAGCGCGTTGCCCGTGCCGTGGACCCCGACAGGGCGGGGCCGCGGACACCGCTCAGTCCTGACGTTTCGGGCGCAGAAGCAGCGCGCCGTAGAACGCTGCGAAACCGCAGAAGGCGGCAATCCAGGCCAGCCCCGACAGGGCCTTCAGAAGGTTCGCGTCCTCCGGCCAGATCCCGGCGGCGAGACGCCCGAACACCGCGACGACGAGGACGAGATAGAGCGCCGTCGTGCCGGCACCGGCAGTCAGCGCCTGCCCGGCATGGCCGAGCGTGGCGCGCGTCATCACCGCAAGGGTCATCAGGCCGACCGCACCGGCCATCCACAGGTGCTGCGCCGCCGCGCCGCCGAGCAGACCCGGCAGCAGCGTCTCTCCAGCTACGGCCAGCCCACCGAGCGGCAGGAAAGCATAACCCAGATGGAGCACCCAGACGAGCGGCTCCGCCGCCGTGCGGTCCCCGGCCCAGCGGGCGAGGCGGACGAAGTGGAGCAGGCTCGCGAGCCCCAGCGCAACCGCTGCGGGCACGCTGTGCGGCGCGACGATCCAGGCCCCGAGCGCGGCAAGCAGGACAACCAGCGCCGCCTTGTCGAAGCGCTGCATCGGCGGCGCAGGCAGACGCCCGCCGCCACGTTTGACAAGCCAGTTGCGGGTGAATGAGGGTACGATCCGCCCGCCGACGACCGCAATCATCATCAACGCCGCGCCGAGTCCCAGGCGCAGGCCGTAGCCCTGCGCGGCGTAGTCCCCGTGCGCTGCCTCCCAGTGGAACACCGCGTTGCCGAGGGTGAAGACGGCAAGCATCCCCAGCACCATCAGGTTGCGCCAGTTCTTGCCCGCCACGATCTCGCGCGCGATTACCGCCCCGACGACGATCGGGAGCGCGAGGTCCGCAATCGCCACGATAAGCGGCGTCAGATGCAGCGACACCGACACGGCCATCCGCCCGGCGAGCCAGAGTGCGAAGAGCCCTCCGAGCGGCCAGCCGACGATGGGCAGCCGCCCGGTCCAGTTCGGCACCGCCGTCAGCAGGAAGCCCGCGATGACGGCCGAGAGGTAGCCGAAGAGGAATTCGTGCGCGTGCCAGCTGACGGGATCGAAGGCGATGGGCAACCTCACCAGTCCTGCGAGCATCGGCAGCCAGAGCGCCATCGCGAGCGCGGCCCAGAGCGCCGCGCCAAGGAAGAACGGCCGGAAGCCGTAGCTCAGGAGCGCGGGCCCGCCCCATGCGCGCATCTGCTGGGCGGTGCTGCTCATGGAGCCTTCCGGATGACCTGCGCGCCCGCTTCGGTCAGGATGACGTCGAGCGGAATGTCGTGGAGTTGAGGAAAGATCGTGGCGAGCAGCGCGGACTGGAACCCGATCCCGATGGTGAGCGGGCGTGAGGCGAGCGCCGCCAGCGTGCGGTCGAAATAGCCACCGCCATAGCCAAGACGGTACCCGGCAGTATCCCAGCCGACCAGCGGCGCCAGCACGATCTCCGGGATCAGCGCCTCCGCCTCGGGCGGCGGCACGGGGATGTTCCAGTCACCCCGAACCATCCGCGTCTGCGGGGACCAACGCCGAAAGATCAGCGGCGCGCCCTTGCTTTCGACAACAGGGAGCGCTGTCGTCGCGCCTTCAGCGTGCATTTCGGAGAGCCAGCCCCTGAGATCCGGCTCGCCCTTGATCGGCCAGTATCCCGAGACGACGCGCCCCGCGACCGGGCCGACCAACTCGCGGATCACGCTGCCCAGCGTCCTGGCAATCGCCGCCGAGATCTCCTGCCGCGCCGCAACCGAGAGCGTGGTGCGTCCAGCGCGCAGCTCTTTCACGCTCGGCCTTCCGCCAGCGCGCGACGTCCGCTGCCTGCTGCGGATCTACGGCGAGCGAACGGAAGCAGGCCAAATCAACCTCGTGCGCGCTACGGGGAGGCGAGGCGTATCCCGGCAGGGAGGATTCTTCGTGCCTGTCGTCACTCATGGAGAACTCTCTTGTGTCGGATGCCGAGCGCTGCCCGGTCGTCACTCCGTCTCGTCAGAGAGGAGGTCGAGCGTCTTGACCGAGTGGGCGAATGCGGCGCCCGCACGCATCTCCGTCGCGACCCAGACTGCCTCCATGATCTGCTCGGCGCTGGCCCCGGCCCGCCGCGCGGCCTTGACGTGGCCCTCGATGCACCAGGGGCACTGCGTCACGTGCGCAATGGCCACGGCGATCAGCTGCTTGATCCGGATGTCCAGCGCACCGTCGGCGAAGACGGCCTTGGAGAACGCGGCAAAGGCATCATTCGGGCCCGGGGCAAGTCGGGCGCGCCGGTCGGCATGAGCGCGTGTCGCCTTTGGAAACCGGATGTCCGTCATCGAACGCTCCTCAGCTGGCGGTCAAAGTCGCGGCACGGCTGCCTGGCGAGCGGTCACAGCGTCCTCGTCAGCCATGTGCAACGAGCGCGCGATGCGCTCGGCGCGCGCGATGATGTGCGTGGCGCCAGCGGGCGGGCAGGTCTCGTGCGCAGTCTCGCGGAAGAGCGCAAGCCAGCGCTCGAAATGCTCCCAGCCGATAGGCAGGGAGGCGTGCTTCGCAACCGGTGAACCGTGATAGCGTCCGGTCATCAGCGCGACCGAGGACCAGAAGGCCACCATCCGCTCGAGATGCGGAGCCCAGTCCGAGATCCTCGTCTTGAACACCGGTCCGAGCAGTGGGTCAGCGCGAGCCTTGTCGTAAAAGCGGTGGACAAGCGCGTGGAGCCGCTCCTCGTCCAGGCCGGTCGCCACCGTCAGCTCTTCGGTGATCGCAGGCCGGGCCGAGCGGAGAGGAATGGATAAGGGGGTGGGCTGCGGCATGGCGACGTCCGTCCGGATTGGCTGTTGCGCCCGGTTGGTAGTCCCGCTAATGGGTATTGTAAATACCAATTCAAGAGACGAACGGCGACCATGCGCCTCACCTCCTTCACCGACTTTGGACTGCGGGCGCTGATGCGCATGGCGGGCGAACCCGACCGCGCCTTCTCGACGGCCGAGCTGGCGGCGGAGTTCGGTCTGTCGCGCAACCATCTCACCAAGATCATGCAGCGACTGGCCGCCGGCGGGATCGTCACGACCCGCCGCGGCGCGGGTGGCGGCGCGGTCCTGGCGCGGGATGTCGGGGAGATCAGGCTGGGCGCCGTGATCCGTCTGCTCGAGGAGGGGCAGGCGCTGGTCGAGTGCTTCGCGCCCGGCGGGGGCGAGTGCACGATCACCGGACCGTGCCGGCTGAGGGCACGCCTGCGCTCGGCCGAGGAGGCTTTTCTCGCGGCCCTGGACCGCTCGACGCTCGCGGACATCGCCCTGCCGCGTCGGGCGATCGAGCGGGTCGGCTGATGCCCCGCAATCAGGTTCTGGAAGGACACCGCATGACAGAGGTCACGGTCACGACGGATGGTGGTTTCGTTGTCGAGGCCGAGATCATCGGTGCGGCGCTGGGCATCGACCCATCATTGGTGCCCAAGCGGATGCGGACGGGTGAGATCACGAGCCGGTTCGAGGCTGGAATCGACGAGGACGCGGGGCGTTTTCGCCTGACGTTTTTTTCTCGGGACAGGGCACTTCGGCTCACGGTGGATGGGCAGGGAAAGGTACTCTCACGCTCGACCTTCCCGGTCGGTCATCGACGCGGACCGGGCCAGACGCTACAAACGCAGGACTTTGGTTCCTCCGAAGGTTGACCAGGCCCGGCGGGACTGGCGGGCAGGCCGATCGAGGCAATTCCATGAGGTATGGAGATCGCCGATCTGGTTCAGCCGGCATCGCGCACCCGCCGGGAGCGCGAGGCCTTCTGAACGGAGTGGTGACACGGTCCGGGACCCGGCCGTGCGCGCATGGATCACTGACGATGTCGCTCTCTCCTGCACTCGTCAGCCGGGATTCGCCGTATGGGGAGGTCTCCTCGCCACTCGGGGAGGCCGCAGCGCCAGGACGCCGAGCTGCAGGGAACAGGGCATGACCATTCTGATCGTCCTCATTCCCGTCTCTCTAAGTCTGGGCGTCGTCGGGCTGATCGCGTTCCGGTGGAGCCTGCAGAACGGTCAGTTCGACGATCTGGCGGGCGATGCCGAGCGCGTCCTCCTCGATGGCGAGGACAAGCCGCTGCCGCCCAGGCATTCCTCGGTTCCGACACGCAAGGAGAGCGCGACGTGATGGCTCAGCTTACCGGCTCCGAACGCCGCATCGCGATGGTGATGTCGCTCCTTGCGGTGCTGGTCGGGCTTACGATGGCCGTTGTCGGGCACAGCGATCCGATGGGCGTCCACGGCTGGATCGTGCTGATATTCGGCGCGGTGTTGTTCTTCATGGCCGGCAATGCGCTGGACGAGCCGGAGCCGCCCGAGGATCGGCTCGCCTCCTACTATGACGATCCGACCAGGGTTGGCATCGTCGTGGCGCTCGGCTGGGCGGTCTTCGGCATGGGAATGGGGGTCTGGGTGGCGGCGCAGCTCGCCTGGCCCGATCTGCGTTTCGACGGCGCCTGGTCGAGCTTCGGCCGGCTGCGCCCCATGCATACCTCGGGCGTGATCTTCGGCTTCGCGGGCAATGCCCTGATCGCGACCTCGTTCCACGTCATGCAGCGCACCAGCCGCGCCCGGCTGCCCGGCCAGATCAGCCCATGGTTCGTGCTGCTGGGCTACAACCTGTTCTGCGTTATTGCGATCAGCGGCTATCCCATGGGCGTCACCCAGTCCAAGGAATACGCCGAGCCGGAATGGTATGCCGACATCTGGCTGGTGGTCGTCTGGGTGACCTATTTCGTGCTCTACATGCGGACGCTGGCGCGCCGGAACGAGCCGCACATCTACGTCGCCAACTGGTACTACATGGCCTTCATCCTGGTCATGGCGGTGCTGCACATCGTCAACAACCTGGCCCTGCCGGCCTCGTTCGCCGCCGCGAAAAGCTATTCTGCCTTCGCGGGCGTTCAGGATGCGATGACGGAATGGTGGTACGGCCACAATGCGGTGGCCTTCTTCCTGACCGCCGGGTTCCTGGGGATGCTCTACTACTTCCTGCCGAAACGGGCGGAGCGGCCGATCTATTCCTACCGGCTCTCGATCCTCAGCTTCTGGGGCATCACCTTCTTCTACATCTGGGTAGGATCGCATCACCTGCACTACACGGCGCTGCCGCAGTGGGTGCAGACGCTGGGCATGACGTTCTCGGTGATGCTGCTCGTGCCCTCGTGGGCGACGGCCGGCAACGCGCTGATGACGCTGAACGGCGCCTGGCACAAGGTGCGCGATGACGCGACGCTGCGTTTCATGGTGCTCGCCGCCATCTTCTACGGCCTCGCCACCTTCGAGGGGTCGTTCCTGGCGATCCGACCGGTGAACGCGCTCTCGCACTACACAGACTGGACGGTGGGCCACGTTCATGCGGGCGCCATGGGGTGGGTCGCGCTGATCAGTTTCGGGTCGATCTACGCGGTCACCCCGCTGCTCTGGCGCCGTGAGACGATGTACTCTTGGCGCCTGGTCGAGGTGCACTTCTGGCTCGCCCTGTCAGGGACCGTGATCTACATATTCGCCATGTGGAATTCTGGCATTACGCAAGGGTTGATGTGGCGCACCTACACCGATGTCGGCACGTTGCGGTACTCCTTCCTCGACACGCTGGTGGCGATGCACCCCTATTATATCGCGCGCGCGTTTGGCGGAGCGCTGTTCCTGCTGGGCGCGATCCTCGCCCTCTACAACGTTCTCATGACGATCCGGCGGGTGCCCGGCAGATCGCCCGCGCTCGATTACCCCACTGGGTCCGAGACGACGGAACCTGCCGTGCCGGCTGGAGAGTAGCCCATGTTCCGGTCCCTTCTGGCTCCCTTCCGCCGGTTCTTCGAGGCCCATGCCGCTGCGCATTACCGCCTCGAACGTTATTCGATGGGTCTGACGATCGGCATCATACTCGCCGCCGGCGTCGGAGGCTTCGTCGAGATCGCGCCCCTCTTCACGATCGACGAGACGGTCGAGGACGCGCCGGACATGCGCGTCTACACGCCGCTCGAGCAGGCCGGGCGCGACATCTACATCCGCGAAGGCTGCTATGCCTGTCACAGCCAGATGATCCGCACCCTCGCCGACGACGTGGATCGCTACGGTCACTATTCGCTGGCGGTCGAGAGCAAGTACGATCACCCGATGCTGTGGGGCTCGAAGCGCACCGGACCCGATCTGGCGCGGGTCGGCGCCAAGTACTCCGACACCTGGCACGTCCAGCATCTGGCCAACCCGCGCGATCTCGTGCCGCAGTCGGTGATGCCGGCCTACGCCTTCCTTCTGGACGAACCGCTTGATGTCGAGAGCCTGCCGGGCCGGATGTTGGCGCTGCGCCGGGTGGGCGTGCCCTATACCGACGAGATGATCGCGAACGCCGTCGCCGATGCGGCGGCCCAGTCGCGACCCAACAGCTCTCGCGCCCAGGGGGTCGTCGACCGCTACGGCGAGGACACGAACGTTCGCGCCTTCGACGGCATCGAGGATCGCGTCAGCGAGATGGATGCACTGGTGGCATACCTGCAGATCCTGGGTCAGCTGACGGAAATCCCCGCGATCGATCCTGTCGCCCGAGCGATGACGGAGTAGCAGATGCAGATCACGCATGACCTACTGGTGGGGCTCGCCAAGTACTTCGGGCTTTTCTACCTGATCGCGATGTCTGTCGCGGTCACGGTGTACGCGTTCTGGCCGTCGCTCGGGAAACGCTTCGACCACGCCGCCAGAAGCGTGCTGGACGACGAGGACGGGCCATGTCGGTAAGGGAGCGCGACCCGCTGACCGGGCACGAGACAACCGGTCACGAATGGAATGGCATCACCGAGCTGAACACGCGGGTGCCCCGGGCCATCTGGTGGTTCATCGGGATCACGCATGTCTGGGCCGTGCTGATCTGGATCCTGATGCCGTCCTGGCCGCTGATCCACACCTACGCAAAGGGCATCCTCGGCATCGACCAGAAGCAGCGTGTCGAGGAGCAGGTGCGCGAGATGCGCCTTTCCCGGCGCGACTGGGTCGAGGCGTTCGAGCAGCGGAGCTTCGACGAGATCAGGGCCGATCCGCGACTTATGGAGATCGTGTCCAAGACCGGCCCGGTGCTGTTCGCCGACAACTGCGCGGGGTGTCACGGCGCGCAGGGGCAGGGCGGTCACGGCTTTCCCAGGCTGACCGACCGGGCCTGGCTGTGGGGGTCCGAGGATGACACCATCATGGAGACGATCCGGGTCGGGGTGAACGCGCCCCACCCGGAGACGCGCGTCTCGCAGATGCTGGCCTTCGGTCGAGACGGCATCCTGACGCGTGACCAGATACGGGCGGTCGTGGCCTATGTCATGTCGCTCTCGGGCAGCGACGTCGACCCGGAGCAGAAGGCGACAGGCGCCGGTATTTTTGCCGAGAACTGCGCGGGCTGCCACGGCGAAGATGCGAAGGGGATGCAGGAAACCGGCGCGCCCGACCTGACGGACAACTTCTGGCTTTACGGCGGCGACGCGGACTCGCTGTTCCAGACCGTCTATAATGGCAGGCAGGGGTGGATGCCGGCGTGGGAAGGCCGGATAAGCCTTGCCGACCGCAAGATCCTGACGCTCTACCTCGGCGAACTGGCGAGGAGGACGCACCGATGACCGGCCTCACAAGGGCGCGACCGCCGTTCTGGTCGCGCTCGCGGCTTGCCGTCCTGGGCATGTTGGCCATCGTCGTGGCGATCTTCGTCGGCGCCAACGCGCATCTGATAGTCGTCTCTCTGTCGACGCAGCCAGCCTGCGTCCCGCACCTCAAAGCCCCGGAAGAAGGCGCCGCGACCTATCGCGCGGCGATGCCGTCATGCTGAGCGACCGAACCGACCCACCCCCTCCCGACAACCCGCACGACGCCGGGGTCATCCCCAAGGTCGTCCCGCCGCTGCCGCGCGAAAACCCCCACGCCCGCAACCTGCCATGGCGCACCGCGTTCGACTGGCTTCGGGCGGGCTGGGCCGACCTCTGGACGAACCCGGTGCCCAGCCTGCTGTACGGCATCGGGGTCTTCGCGCTTTCCGCGTTCGTGATCTGGTTCCTGTTCGCGCTCGAGCTCGACTTTGTCCTGTTTCCCGCGCTTGCCGGGTTCATGATCATCGGCCCACTCATCGCCAGCGGCCTTTATGAGAAAAGTCGCCGGTTGGAGAGCGGTCAACGCACCGGGCTCCTGGCCATGATTTTCGTAAAACCGAGGTCGCGCTATTCCGCGCTGTTCATGGGCGTCCTGCTGCTGGGACTGTTCCTGCTGTGGATGCGTGCAGCCGTGCTGATCTACGCGCTGTTCTTCGGGCTCGTTCCGTTCCCGGGGACTGACGAGATCCTGCCGATGCTGCTGACGACCCCGTCCGGCTGGGGCCTGCTGATCGTCGGCGGCGCCGTCGGCGCGCTCTTCGCCGCCTTTGCCTTTGCGATCAGCGTCTTCGGCATGCCGATGCTTCTGGAGGAACAGACCGATGCGATGTCGGCGCTGGGAATCAGCATGGCGATCGTCTGGAACAATCTGCGCGTCATGCTCGCCTGGGGCGCCATCGTCCTCGCCCTCATCCTTCTGTCGATCATGACCGGATTCGTCGCGCTGGTGATCGTCTATCCGGTGCTCGGCCACGGCGCCTGGCACGCCTATCGAGCCCTGCGGGGTCGTGACCGCCAGGATGGAGAGAGCGAGCGCATGTTCATCCAACCGGCGTGAGACAGCGATGACGGCAGCTATCATGCCCCAGCGGGGCTGAACCGCTCGAGCGCTGAACCACTCACACCGGCATCTTCGAGACCTGTGGCTGCCGCAGGGAACAATGCTATTCGAACGTCTCAAGGTAGCAGATGACATCCTCGCGGTCGTGCTCGTCTGACAGCCCGGGGAAGGTCATTTTTGTTCCCTTGATCATGTCCCGGGGACCCTTGAGGTACTCGTCGAGCGCCTCTTTTGACCAGACCAGCCCTTCCTCTTTCTTCTGCATGAACGCCTTGGAATATTTATACCCTTCGACCGAGGCTGCCTCGTTACCTACGATGCCCGTCAACGCCGGGCCGACCAGATTCCGCGCGTTCTCGCCGATCTGGTGGCACGATTTGCACTTGGCGAACACCTTCTCGCCGTGAGCGGCGTCACAGTCAGCAAGGGCGGGGCTTGCCAAGGCTACGGCAATGATGGCGAGTGTCGCGCTCTTGAAGATGGGCATCATCGGAAGCTCCTTTTTGGCGGATCTACGTGCCCGCATGGGGCGGAGTCTGCGGGGGCGGAACCCGGGTAGCGCGGCCTGGGTTCCCGAGGACAGCACCAGCGCCAGACCGACGAGTTGCTGAAGGTCATCCGTGGCGCATGATGATCGCCGCACCCTCTGCGGGGCGGAGCCAGGCCGCGCGAAGCTGCGAGCGCTGGAACGCCGAAGCAGCCGCGGCGCCGTCCATGAGCGCCAGGGCGGTCGAGAGCGCATCCGCGTGCATGGCGGTTGCGGCGGCGGCGGTGACGCTCCGCCACTGGCCGCCTCTGCGACCGCTGGCCGGATCGAACAGATGCCGAAGCCCGTCGCCAGCGACCGGCGCGGAGGTGGCCAGTGCGCCACCGGCGATCTCAAGCGGTTCCACCCCTCTGCCGGGCGAGACCTGCCAGGGGCGACCGGACGGGTGTGGACCGAGCGCCCGCACCTCGCCGATATCGACCAGAACATGATCGTAGCCGCGCGCGCGCAACAGATCGGCGATCCGGTCGGAGACGTACCCTTGTGCGATGCCGTTCAGAGTCGCCCTCATGCCCGCGCGCCGGAAGCGGATGGCAGCGGGCGAGACCTCGACGGCTCGCCAGTTCACTCGTGCCAGCGCATCCGCAACGGTCCGCAGGTCGGGCGCGGGCGTGGCGGCATAGAGCTCCCACAGCGGCTGGACGGTCACGTCGAAAACGCCGCCGGTGATCCGCGAGACGGAGGCGCCGTGCGCGAGCACCTCGACCAGCTCGGGCGGCGGAGCGTCCAGCCGACCGTGACGGTTCAGGCGCGAGAGCGCAGAGTTGGGGCGGTAGAGGCTGAGGATCGCCTCGAGCCGCTCGATCTCGGTCAAGGCGGCATCTATGGCCGGACCCGCGCCGCGCACGGGCAGCAGCATCTCTGCCTCGGCGCCCAGCGCGCTGCCCCGCCAGCGATAGAGACCCTGGGCACGCGCGCCCTCGACGCCGGCAACTGCGGCGACCGCGGCGGAACCGGCGGCGATGGTCAGGAAACGGCGGCGGGACAAACTCATTGGGTGCTCTCTCCGGACGGCGTCGCGCCGGTCTGCGTCGGTGATCCGGTCGGCATCGACATGCCGGGACGCATGATGCCGGAATCGCCCGTCGCGTTCGATGCCTGCGGCGTCACGGCTCCCGATCCAGTCTGGCTCGCATCGAGCGGCGTCGCCATGCCCGGCGGCATGGCCGGGCCGAGCCGGCGTTCTCGCCGATCACATAGTCCTCCGGAATCCCTTCCCAGTCGACAAGCCGGCCGCCATGAGCCTTGGCGAAACTCTCGGCGGCGGCCTGGTCCGAGAAGGGAACCGCCTCCGGCTGGCCCATGCCGCCGCGCGCGTCCGACGCGATGACGTAGGTTGCCTTATCGGCGGCCAGCCACCCCGAGGGATGTTCCCATTCGCCCTCCGTCATGTCGGTGACGTAGATCGCGGTGATGTCCTTGGGCTCGCCGGGCAGCAGCGTGAATGCCTTCGCGTCGGTGACCGATGGAAACCAGAGCGGTTGGTCCGTGCTCTCCAGGTGTACCTGTGCCTTGGGACCGAGGTGATCGACCAGGATCATGCCGCCGAAATAGGTGACGGCCTCGCGGTCCGGCGTCACTGGCGGCGGCACCTTGTCCTCGTGCTCGTCGCAGGCGGCCAGCAACAGGGGCAGGCAGACGAGGAACAGCCAGCGCATCAGAGTTCCCTCCGCGCAAAGATGAGGGTCGCGGCGCCCAGTGGCACGATGATCCAGGCGGTCAGCGCGGCGAGCGCGAGCAGCGGTGAGATGGAATCCGCCACCGTGCCGAGCCCGGCGACGCTCGCCGCCGCCTCGAACCCGACCAGCGTGAACAGCCGGTAGGCGTCGGCAGGGTTCGCCATCAGGAGCGCCGGGAGCACGTCGCCTATGACGCCTTGACCGCCCGTGGCGACCAGCGCTCCGAGCAGCCCCATGTCATAGAGCACGACAAAGATCAGCCAGACGCCGACTGCGACGCCGCCCGCCGTTGCCCGCTCGGCCACCAGAACGCTGACGAGATAGCCGATGGCGATGAAGCACCAGCCGAGCAGCACGCTGGCGCCGAGCATTGCCGCGAAGGCCCGCCATTCCGCTGCCGTCGGAACCTCGAACGCCGTGAGGGCGATCGCGGACAGCCCGAAGCCGACGATCGTGGCAAAGGCTAGGATCGCGGCATGACCCAGGAACTTGCCCGCGATCACCTGGCCACGGCTGACCGGGTAGGCCAGCAGAAGCAGAAGCGTGCCCTGCTCGGCCTCGCCAACGATGGCGTCGAAGGCGAGAAGCAGCGCGATCAGCGGCAGGAGGTAGATTGCCAGCGAGGCGAGCGAGACCACCGTCACCGCCAGACGGCCGGCCGCGACACCCCCGGTCGGGGCGGCGCCGAGAAAGCCCAGAACCAGCGCCAGCAGTGCCAGCAGCAGCGTGGCCGCTGCGACCCAGCGGTTGCGCAGCCCCTCGCGGATCTCGCGACCGGCAATGATCAGCACGCGGCTCACTCTGCAGCCTCCCTCAGCGGCGCCGCGGCCGCCATGGCGGCCGGTTCGGCCATGCTGAGATGCACATAGATGTCCTCGAGGCTGGGGGGCACCATGTCGATGTCGTCGACCGGCTCCGCGGCCAGCCGGCGGAGCGTCGCCATCTTGTCCTCGGGCCGCACGTCGAGGCGCCGCTCCACGCCGTCTTTGATGGCGCGGATCTGCACCGGCAGGTCGGCCTGGCGCCTGAGGTCGTCCAGCGTGCCGCAAGCGACCAGCCGCCCCCTGGCTAACACGGCCATGCGGTCGGCGCGCAGCTCGAGCTCGGTCAGGGCGTGCGACGAGATCAGCACGGTCGTGCCCTCGTCGCGCATCTGGCGCAGTATGTCGTAGAAGGTGCGCCGCAGCATGGGATCGAGGCCGGTCGTCGGTTCGTCGAGCACCAGCAGCCGCGGCCGCCCGAGCAGCGCCTGGGCAAGGCCGAGCCGCTGCCGCATGCCCTTCGAATATGTGCGCACCGGCCGGCTCGCTGCCTCCGTCAGGCCGACACGATCCAATAGATGTTCGGCCTGGTGCGGCGGCGCACCCTTCAGGCGTGCGTAGAAGCGCAGGATCTCTTGCCCCTTCATGCCGCCGGTGAACGAGATATTCTCGGGCAGGAAGCCGATTTCGGCCCGCCGACTGGCTGCCGGCGCGCGGCCGAGCAGCTCGATCCGACCGCTGCTCGGCCGCGTGAGGCCCAGCAGAAGCTTCATCAGCGTGGTCTTGCCGGCGCCGTTGTGACCAAGCAGTGCCAGCATATCTCCCCCGCGCACGTCCAGCGTCAGCCCGTCGAGAGCCGTCAGAGCGCCGTAGCGCTTCGTCAGGTTCTCTACCGAGATCGCGCTCACGATCCGTCTCCGGCCCGCGTCTCGGGCGGCGGCTGCATCAGCGGCGCCGGGTCGACGACGCCGCCGGGCAGCAGGGCGGGAAAGGCGCTCTGCGCCCATTTCAGCGCCTGGAAGGCAGGGCTCGCCATCAGCAATTTCGCCTCCGGCGCCCGCCAGAGAAGCTGGTCCACCAGGCCGTTCGGCCGGTAGGGGGCATCGGCAATGCCGTCTCCGTCGAGATCGAAGGCGGCGTTGTCCGACCAGTAGTTGCCGACCCCGTCCTCGGCCCAGACGACGTCGCGCGTGCCGACATACTTCACCTGTGTCCGGTTGCCGACGAAGGCGTTGCGGGAGATCGCGTTCCGCTCCGAACCAGCCGTGAACTGGATGCCGATTTCGCAGCCCTGGAAGAGGTTCTCGCGGAAAACGTTCTTGTGTGCGTTGTAGATGAACACGCACTTCTTGCCGCCCTCGACGACGCGGTTGCGTTCGACATCGGCGTCGTTGGCGAAATTGAACAGGAACCCGTGCTCGGCATCGCCGCGGCTGACATTGCCTGTCGCCACGATGTGGTTGGAGAACATCAACACGTAACCGGCATGGTTGCCGATGGAGACATTGTCCCGGATGACCGCATCGTTCGTATACATGTAGTGCACTGCGAACCGCAGGTCGCGGAGGCTGTTCTCGGCGAAGGTGTTCTTCGTCGACGTCGTCGTGAATATGCCGTCCCGGCCATAGCGGATGTCGTTTCCCACCACCTGCGAGCCCGGCGCGTTCCACAGATGCACGCCATTGCCGCGCTCGCTCATGCGCAGGTCCTGCCGGCCCAGTATGGTGTTGCCGCGCACAAGCGCGTCGTGCGGCCCCTTCAGGAAGACGCCAAACAAGTTGTCCTCGATCCGGTTCTCCTCGACGCGCGCCCGCGCGGCGGTCTGGCGGACATAGACGCCGGAATCCTCGTCCGAAAGGCTGAGGCCCGAGCCGGTGATCGTCAGCCCACGCACCGTCACGTCGGGCGCATCGATGGTGATGACGCTGCCCTGTCCGCCGGCGTCGATCACCGCGCCCGACTCGCCCTCCAGCGTCATCGGGCGATCGATGGTGACAGGGCCATGCCAGGTGCCCTTCTCGATGTGGACGACAGCTCCCGACGGCGCCGCCGCAATGCGCTCGGCCAGCGTCGGGCCGTCCGCGCGCGCCGTGCCAGCGGCCACCAGGGCCGCCGACAGCAATCCTGCGATGAGACGCAGGCGGACCATCACGCAGGCTCGACCAGCATGCGGCCGCGCATCTCCATGTGCAGCGCGTGGCAGAACCACTGGCAATAGTACCAGTGCACACCCGGCCGGTCCGCGGTGAACCGAACCGAGGCGGTCGCCTGCGGCGCGATCTCCATCGCGATCCCGTAGTTCGAGATCGTGAAGCCGTGCGTCAGGTCGTCGACATCGTCGATATTCGTGATGATGACGGTGACGTCTTCGCCCTGCTTCACGGTGAACTCGTTCAAGGAGTACTGCGGCGCGAAGGAGTGCATCACGACATAGACGCGCCCGTCCTTCCGAACCACGTCCGCCGCCTCCATCGGATCGAGGCCGAGGCTCTTCACCAGCTCGACCGTCGGGGCGAAGATCGGGTCCTCGCGGTCCCAGGTCTGCCGCGGGTTCATGATGTCGGCGCGCACCATGATGCAGTCGTGCGGCTCGGCATAGGTCGGGCCGTCATGGATGACCTGCATCGGCCTGCCGTCGCGGATGTCGATCAGCTGGTCGTTTTCCGGCTTCAGCGGGCCGACATTCAGGAAGCGGTCCTTCGAGAACTTGTTGAGGCTGACCAGGAACCGGCCGTCCGCCTCCTTCGTCTCACCCATCGTCGAGTGGTTGTGACCGGGCTGGTAGTGGACGTCGATCTTCTCGATGATCGGATCGACGTCCTTGCCGTCGAACTTGTCGCGTGCCTTCTGGATGTTCCACTTCACCGCCTGGCTGTCGATGAACACGGTGGTGAAGCAGTTGCCGTCGCCGTCGAAGGCGGTGTGGAGCGGGCCGAGACCCACTTCGGGCTCGGCGACGACGACCCCGCGCGGCTCGATCTTGTCGTCGAAGAGATCGGGGAAGCGACGGACGTCCATCACCGTTACCGTCGGCGACAGCTTGCCATTGACGCAGACATGGATGCCGTCCGGCGCCGTGTTGATGCCGTGCGGGCTGGTCGAGATTGGCACGTAGCGCGTGTATTTCGACCCGTGGCGGCCGTCCAGCACCGGGACACCTTTCATCTCGGTGTAGTCGCCGGCCTTCACGCCCGCTTCGATCCGTTCGATGTCGAAGATGACGGCCCAGTCCTGCTCGCTGGCAGTCATCTCTGCCAGATCCATTCCCATTTCCGAGTTATAGCAGGTCGAGAATGCGTACTTGCCCTGATAATCGCAGTCTACATTGTCCAAGTTTCCATCGACGATCACCTGCCAAGCAACCTCCATCTTCTCGCCATCGACGGCAGTGAAGACGGTGAGGTACTTCGACACGTCCGTCAGGTCGCGTCCATCATTCGGCAGCGGTGCCTCGTGCTCGCCGTTACAAAAGACGTAACCGGTCTTCGGGTACTTCTGCGGCCGCATGCCGTGAATATCGTGAGCGTTCGGAACCTCGATGATCCTGTCCGGTTTCATCACGTCGCAGCGAACGCGCACCAAGCGCGTGTTCGCCTTGTCGTTGGCGAAGATATACCGACCGTCATAGGTTCCGTCGGTGAACGACATGTGCGGGTGGTGCAGGTCGCCGTTCGGGTAGATGCCTTTGAAGCCCTTCTTCTCCAGGAACTCGGCGGTCTCGGGCAGAAGGTTCTCGGTCAGGATGCGGCGGCTCTCCTCGGTCACGCCCCAGCCCGTCGCGCTGTCTATATTGAAGCAGGGGATGCGCATAAGCTCGCGCATCGAGGGTACGCCGAAGATGCGCATCTCGCCGGACTGGCCGCCCGACCAGATGCCGTAATACTCGTCGAGCTGGCCTGGGCCGACCAGCACCTCGCCCTCGGCCGCGCTGGCCGTGCGGGTTCCGGCCGCAGTGCCGGCCAGGAAGGCGCCAGGACCGGCGGCCCCAGCCAGACCGGCCAGCAGCGCGCCTTTCGCCGAGTTGCTGAACAGCGCCCGCCGGGTCAGGCCGTCTCTCGCGGTCTTCGTCAGTTTCATCGTCCTCTCCTTCTTGATCAGCCAGGCTGCTGCCCGGACTCGCCGGTCGACGGGCTGTTGCCCGCCGGCTGGATTTCTTGGGCGGAGCGTCGCGCGCCCTGGCGCCGCCGTTCCTTCTTCAGGCGGCGCGTGACGTTGTGCGGGCATCGGAAATCGTCGAGGTAGAGCTCCTGGCAGTGCATGCAGTAGATGCACTCGTGCGGATTGATGTTGCCCTCGGGATGGATCGCCTGGACGGGGCACTCGTTGGCGCAGCGCTGGCAGGAGGTGCCGCACTCGGGCCAGCGCTTGAGCCACTCGAACATTCGCACCCGGCCGGGGATCGCCAGCGCAGCGCCCAATGGGCAGATGTATCGGCAGAAAAAACGCTCGATGAACAGCCCGGCGCCCAACAGCAGGACGGCGTAGAGCACGAACCACCACTGCCGGATGAACTTTAGGATGATCGAAGTCTTGAAAGGCTCGACTTCCGAGAGCTGCTCGGCCAACGCAAGATCATAGAGCGCGAACGCGAATAGGCCGAGGAAGATCATGTATTTGATCGGCCAGAGCCGCTCGTTGAGCCCCCAGGGCACCCGAATCTGGCGGACGCCGAACCGCTTGGCTATGCGCGCGGCGAACTCCTGCAGCGCACCGAAAGGGCAAAGCCAGCCGCAGAAGGGGCCGCGACCCCAGAACAGCAGCGCGCCGACGACCGCGAACCACAGGATGAAGATCAGCGGGTCCTTGAGGAAATATTCCCAGCTGAAGTCGGTGCGCAACGCGTCGGTGAAGGTCAGCACGTTGACCACCGAGAGCTGCGCGTTCGCCCACCATCCGAGCCAGAACAGCGTGAAGAGCAGGAAGCCGACGCGGACAGCGTTCAGCATCTTCGGCCGTGCGACCAGCCAGGTCTGGAAGAAGAAGAGCGCCGTCAGGAGCAGCACGGCGACGGAGACGATGACGATCTGCGGGATCTTGCCGCGCCAGATGCGCTTCCACAGGGGCTCGGTGCCCGGGAGGGCGGCACTGGCCGCGCCGGCGGCGCCGCCGGTGGCCGAGATCTTCGGCTGCGGCGCGGGTTCGGGTGCTGTCAGGTAGCGCTCGGGAACGGCATACGAGACCGTGAATCTCTGGAAGGCCTTCGTCAGCGCCCCGGTTGCACGCTGGACAAGCAGCTCCAGGCGCCAGGGAATTACCGGCTGGAATTCGCTGTCCGCCGGGATCTTGTAGAGGCCAATCTCGGGGAACTCGGGCGCTCCTTCGGCCGCGACGGCGCGGATGCGCCGGTGCTGGCGGTCGTGGAAGCGAACACTGACGGGCCCCTGGACCATCTGGATGCGGTCGAAGATGCCGCCGCGGACATAGCCCGAGCCCTTGAAGGAATAGCGCCCCTGGCCCATGATCAAAACAGCGTCCTCGCCCGGCTGCAGCCACTGCTTCAGGTTCGCGTACTCGCGCTCGCCGAGCAGTGAGCGACCGATCGTCGGCACGCTGACCTGCGCGACATAGAGGTCAATGAACGTGTCCTCCGGGGGGCCTGATTCCGGCCGCTTCGCCGCTTCCGCGTTGTCGTTCTCGGCGAAGGCCTTGTTGACATCGGCGACCGAAAGGCTGAGGCGGCGTACGCTTCCGTCGCCGAGCAGGTCGTCCCAGCCGCGTGTCTCGGGGGCGGTGTCGGCGATCTCGCGCGATGGCGTGGTCTGCTGCTCGGCGGTGGGCGGCAGTCCACCCAGTCCGAGCTGACGGACAACCTTCGCCGCCGAGCGCAGAACGCTGTCCTGCATCACCAGAACGCTGACCGTCGCGCCCGAGATGATGTCGGGCTGTCCACCCTCCTCCGTCGTTTGCAGCGAGATTGCGTCCCATCCGACGAGGCCCTGGAGGTAGCCCCGGATCTTCGCCTCCGGGATGCCGATCAGCACGATCGGCTCGTGGTGCTTCATAAGCTTCGCGCCGGAGACGCGGCCCTCCTTGGTAATTCCGACGAGGATCTGGATCGGCTTGCCGGAATAGCCGACTGCGTTTGCAAAATCGGAATTCAGGAAGACGTAGCCGGTCAGGTCCGCACCCGCGTAAGCGGGGACTACGGGCGGATCGCCCTCTGCGTCCCCGAGCCGATCGGCACCAGGGACGAGTTCGTCCGCCGGAACGCCGCTCAGGAATTCGGCCAGGCCGTCGGCGCGGACCGCCGCCGGAGCGGCAGCAGCAATAATCAGCATCAGCAGGGCCAAGGTCGCGCGCCAGCACCACCACGCCCGCGAGAGAACCCGTTGCGGACGGAAAGTGGCGGGTGGCTGGGAGTCGCATCGTCGACATGAATTTACCGTTCTGGTCGCCGGTGGTTAGAGGCGAAGTGCCCCCGCTCGGCCTTGATCTGCATCAAGGTGCGTGCCTGATTTTCACTGTTCTTTCAATATCGACATCGTCTGCGGAAAGGCACTTTGCCGGTAGCCTGCTCTTGAGATCAGTGGTTTTCGCCGAGAGGGAAAAGAGGAGAGTGCATGAGCATCACGAACCGGATCGGGTTGCCGGCCACGGTCGCGATGCCGCCGAATGCTGATCACGACGATCGGGGGTCGCGCCTCTCTGATTTCGATGCCGGTAACCGGGATATTCGTTAGAAAAAGGTCGAACTGCCCGCCCCGGAGAGCGGTGCGCCGGAAGGGACTTGAGGCGACATCGCCTCGAACTGAGCCACAGGCCCGCCCCCCGGACGCGACGCGGGCGCTCCGGGCGGTGCCGGCGACAGCGAAAGGAGCCCGCAGATGGTCCATCCCCCCAACCGCGCGAGGTTGCTCGAAGGGGCGACCGTCACCTTCGACACCGTGCCCGAGATTACCGACGTCGCTGTGCTGTTCGCGGTCGCGATCGCGATCGAGCGCGAAGCCGCGCGGCGGTACGGAGAACTCGCCGCACGCGCGGCGGCGGCGGGTGAATCAGAGCTTGCAGATCTGTTTGCCCGGCTGCGCGACGAGGAGGCAGACCACGAGAACGGCATCGGTGCCTGGGCGGTGCGCGAGGGCATCATGCCCGCGACTACGCTGGCGTTCCATTGGGATAGCCCCGCGGTGGCGATGGAGGAGGAGGTCGCCGAGGCCGGCGGCAGCCGCATGGGCACCTGGAAGGCGCTCGTTATCGCCGTTCACAACGAGGAGCGGGCCTTCGCCTTCTACATCAACGTCGCGGCAAAGACTCCCGACGCCGATGTGCGGCGTTATGCCGAGCGGATGGCCGAGGAGGAGCTGGAGCACGTCGCTCTCCTGCGCATGGAGCGGCGGCGGGCATGGCAAGGCGAACACGCGGCGAACGCGGCTGCGCTTCCGGCCGCTGGCGCTCCCGATGCCACCGACGCGGACGCGCTCGCGGAATATGTCGCGGAGGTGGAGGGCGAGTCCGCGCGGCGTCTTCGTGCCGAGGCCGGGTACGCAAAGGAGGCCGGAGCCGCGCGCACCGCTTCCCTGCTAGAGGCGATCGCAGCTGAGGCCGAAGAGCGGTCGCATGGCCGGGAAATCGGCACGGTCAGGCCCGACCTTCCGCACGTCTCTGCAGACGCGCTCCAACTCGTCCGCGACGAGGAACGGCGACTTTCTCGACTTTACGAGGGGTATATTCGCCTGATCGACACGGCACGGGACGAACGCTTGTTGCGTCGGGCGCAGGAAGAAACGGAGGTCGTTCTTTCCCGTCTCGCGCGCCTGCGTGACGAGGAAGCGCGGCTCCGCAGTACTGCAAGCGCGGACAGCCCCGTCGTTTCCTAGGAGCATGGTCGGGAAGGCAGAGTCCCGTGGGCGTCGAGGCGTGGTTCATGAGGTGTCTGCATCCCCGACACGAGACGTGCGCCGATGCCTCGACGCAAGCGCCGTGCTTACCCGATCGATTTGTCCGAGGGCCGGTGGCGTTGATCGAGCCGATGATCCCGCATCGTGACCTGCAGGATGTGATTTGCAATGATCAGGTCTGAACCCGAGACAACCACCGACGACGATCCGTGACTCATGAAAAGCCTGTTCATTTTCACTGGGCTTTGCGCCGCGCTCGTCGTCGCCTCTCTGCGCTTGTGGCGTATGTTCGACCACCGGGCCGACCGGTGGATCGGCGCAATGCTTGCGGCCAGGCAGCCGGCCAATCCCCACCGCTTCGATCCGGCAATGGTTGCCGATCTGCCTGATCCGGCACGTCGCTACTTCCGGTTCGCGATCAAGCCGGGCACGCTGCTCCACACTGTCGCCGAGATCGAGATGACCGGCCGGTTCAGTCTCGGTACCAGGGAAGCGCCAGGATACATGGCGATGGCAGCTCACCAGGTTCTGGCCGCGCCAGAGGGCTTCGTCTGGAGCATGTCCGCCACGAACGGGAAGATGCGCCTCTCCGGCTCCGATGCCGCGGCGGACGAAGTGAGCTGGACAAGGTTCTGGTTGATGGGCGTGATCCCAGTGGCACGCATCAGCGGGACGGATGACCACCGACGATCGGCGTTCGGGCGCTACGTGGCCGAGGCGGTATTCTGGACGCCCGCAGCCTTGTTACCCGGCCCTGGAGTGGCCTGGGAGAATGTCGACGACACCACCGCCCGCGTCACCGTCGCCCACCGAGGGATGGAGCAGTCGGTCGATGTGACCGTCGATGTCGAGGGCGGTCCGGTGAAGGTCATGTTCCAGCGCTGGAGCGATGCGAACCCCCACAAGACGTTCAGGCTGCAACCCTTCGGAGGCTTTCTGTCCGAGTTCAGAGAGTTTGGCGGGTTTCGGTTGCCGACCCATGTCGAGGCGGGCAATCAGTTCGGCACCGACGGCTATTTCCCGTTCTTCATCGCGGACGTGACGTCTGTCTCCTTTCCGTCCCCGAGGGCCGGAGATGACTGATGACAGGCCTCGTGGCCGCGCTGCAGATCGGCCTGCCGGCACTGCCGCTGTCCTGGCTGGCCGGATTCCCCGCATCGGGCATTCTGGCATATACCGTGCTGGCCGCTTCCGTCGCCTCTGTGCTGCTCTCGCTCGGCCTCGTCGCCATGTGGGTAATGCCGCCCTGACGGGTGCCCTATCTCTACGGACTGACTTTCGTTGCAATCGTCGCGTGGCATTTGGCTGCCGGTCGGATTGGTGCGGCTGAGTTCCGATCGGCGCGGCCGGACCGCCACCATCAGTTTGATCCTGCTGGGCGGTCTCGGCGTCTGCGGCGGATCCCGGGCCTGATCCGATCACTTTGAAACGAGAAAAGTCTACCAAAATGGGCCGAGAACGGTGGGTATGCTCGGCAACCGGAGCACGAAGCCGGGGCGACGCGCTCCGCCATCAGTCCAGGGTTTCCCGCGAGCGCTGGATCGCGATCGCACCGGCGACGACCGCGAACAGTGCGATCGGCCAGAGTTCCGGCAGGACGTCCTCGGCACCGCTGCCCTTCAGCAGAACGCTGCGCACGATGCGGAGGAAGTGAGTCAAAGGCAGCGCCTCGCCGATGCGCTGCGCCCAGACCGGCATCCCGGCGAACGGAAACAGGAAGCCCGAGAGCAGCATCGATGGCAGGAAGAAGAAGAGCGACATCTGCGATGCCTGCAGCTGCGTCCGGGCGAGCGTCGAAAAGGTGAACCCGACCGCCAGATTCGCCGCGATGAAAACAATCACCGCGGCCGACAGCAGCACCAGCGACCCCTCCACCGGCACGCCGAAGACCACCCGACCGACGGCCAGGACCACCAGGACCTGAATATAGCCGACCAGCACGAAGGGCAGGATCTTTCCGATCATCACCTCCAGAGGGCGGACCGGCGTCGCCAGCAGCGCCTCCATCGTGCCGCGTTCGCGCTCGCGGGTCATGGCGACGGCGGTGATCACGACCATCGTCATGGTCAGGATGGTACCGATCAGCCCGGGCACGATGTTGTACCGCGACAGGCCCTCGGGGTTGTAAAGCTTCTGCACCCGGATCTCGAACGGCGGCGACGGGGGGTCCGGCACGACACCGGCGAGATCGCGTCCCAGCGCCGTCATGTTGATCGCCGCCAGCGCCGCCAGCCCGTTGCCGGTGGCGGCCGGGTCGGTCGCGTCCGCCTGCACCAGCACGGCCGGCCGCTCGCCGCGCAGAACGCCGCGTGCGAAACCCGACGGGATCGTCAGGACAAACTGCACGTCGCCGCGCCGCAGCATGTCGGCGGCGTCATCCTCGCTTGCCGGCCGCCGGTCGATGTCGAAATACCCTGTGTTGCCGATGGTGGCGACCAGCGTGCGCGACAGCGCGCTGCCGTCGAGATCCAGCACCGCCGTCGGCAAGTCCTTCGGGTCGGTGTTGATGGCAAAGCCGAACAGCATCAGTTGCAGCACCGGCAGGCCGACCATCATGGCGAAGGTCAGCCGGTCGCGCCGCATCTGGATGAACTCCTTGACCAGCATGGCCCAGAAGCGGCCGAGGGAAAGCCCGGTGCCGCGTCGCCCGGCGATCACGCCGCGGCCTGCCGGATCATGTGAACGAACACGTCCTCGAGGCGCGGCTGTGGCTGGCGCGCAGGCGCCAGCCCGGGCACGGTCGACAGCGCCCGCTCGACCAGACCGGCGTCGGTGCCGCTGACGTGCAGGAGGGCTCCCGAGGCGACCACCATCTCGACGCCCCGCAGCGTCCGCAGCCGGTCGGCGCGTCCCGGCGCGTCGGCCACCGAGAAGGTCACGAGCCGCGAGCGGGCCACGATTTCCTGCGGCGTGCCGCGGAACAGCAGCCGCCCCTCAGCCAGATAGACCAACTCACGGCATCGCTCGGCCTCGTCCATGTAGTGGGTGCTGACCAGAACGGTGATGCCTCCTGCAGCCAGCGCGTGGATCTCGTCCCAGAAGCGCCGCCGCGCTTCCGGGTCGACGCCGGCCGTCGGCTCGTCCAGCAGCAGCAGTCGCGGCTCGTGGATCATGCAGGCGGCCAGCGCCAGGCGTTGCTTCCACCCGCCCGACAGCGTGCCGGCCAGCTGTCGCGCCCGGTCGGAGAGGCCCAGGTGCTCCAGCGCCGCATCCACCCGCTGCCGGCGCGGCCGCACCGCGTAGAGGCGGGCGACGAAATCCAGGTTCTCGCGCACCGTCAGGTCCTCGTAGAGCCCGAACTGCTGCGGCATGTAGCCGACCTCGCGCTTGATCGCCCGCGCGTCGCGGATGACGTCGAGACCGAGGCAGGTTCCGCTGCCGGCATCCGGCGTCAGCAGGCCGCATAGCATTCGTATCGTTGTCGTCTTGCCGCTGCCGTTGGCGCCCAGAAAACCCATGATGCCGCCGGCCGGCACGCGGAGGTCCAGCCCGCCCACTGCCTGGAGCCCGCCAAAGGACTTGGTGAGGCCATGCACCTCGATCGCCGCCCGGCCGTCCCCGGGGCCGCTCATTGCGGGTCCAGCCGGACATCGACCGGCTGTCCCGGGTGCAGCCCGGCCGAGGTCGGGTCGTCCGGCAGCGCCTCGGCCGCGAAGACCAGCTTCGCACGGATCTCGCGGCTGTAGATCACCGGCGGGGTATATTCGGCCTGTGAGGCGATGAAGCTGACCTGCGCCGGCGTCACCGGGCAGCCGTCGCACGTGATCGTGACGGGGGCCCCCAGCCGGAGCATGGAGAGCAGCGCCTCCGGAACGAAGAACCGGACCTTGATGTTTGCGGGCGGCAGGAGTTCGAGCACGGGCGCGCCGGCCGCTACCCATTCGCCCGGCTCGTGGAAGTGGTCGGTGATCCGGCCCGACTCCGGCGCCGGCACGCGGGCGCGCGCCAACTTGAGATCGGCCTCGTCCAGCGCCGCGCGGGCCGCGCCGACCGCAGCCGCCGCTGCCTGCCGTGCCCCGGCGCGCCCGCCCAGCCCGCCCACGGCAAGTGCAGCATCGGTCTCGGCCAGCGACGCGCGGTCGCGGTCCCGCGCCGCACGTGCCGCTTCGACCGTGCTCTTTGGCGTGTTACCCTTGGTTAGCAGCACCTGCTGCCGCGTCAGTTCGGCTTCCGAGAGGGTGAGCGCGGCGGCGGCCGCGTCGCGCCGGGCGCGCAGTACCTCCAGCTCCTCGGGCCGGCTCCCGGTCGCCAGATCGGCCGCGACGGCCTCGGCCCGCGTGAGCTCGGCCGCCATCTGGTCGCGCGCGGCCTGGAGCATGGCCGGGTCCAGCGCGAAGAGCAGCTGTCCGCGCGCGACATCGTCGCCGGGCGAAACGGAGACGGACTGGATGCGACCGGCGACCTCCGGGCCGATCCGCAGGAAATCGCCTTCGACATAGCCTTGGACGACCGTGCCGGTCTCCGTCGGGCAGGAAAGCAGAGCCATCACGACCGGTATGCCGGCCACGAGGGCACAGAGCCCGCCGCTCACGTGGCGGTCCGGGCAGCCAGGCCGCGCGGTCGGGACACTCGCGATCGCACCGCTGCACCGGCCCACACGACCTGACGCATACGGCCGCGCCAGTCGCGGGCGCCGGCCGCCGCCCCGGCGTCGGCTTCGATGCCGCTCCTCGCGGGCACCGGTCGTTCAAAGGAGATCGCTCGTATCATGGCCCCGATCGGTCAGCCCCGCGCTCACGACGATAGCAGATTGCCGCGGCGGTGCAGCGGCCGCCTTGACCGCGATCAACCGCGCATCAGCCGCGGAGGTCCCTCGGCGCACAGAGCATGACTGCGACGTCGATCGCCTCCGGCGGCCGCGCGCCCTCGGGTTGCACGCCCATCTGCCCGTCGCCGGCCTTCGGCAGCACGCCTTCGCAGAACCGGGTCACGAGCAGGCGTGCGCCACCCGTCATCAAGCAGACGCGGATCGACCTCCGCCGGCGTGTCGAGGATCGCGAAGCGGTCGCCGAGGCGCTCGCTGTCGCCGATCGGGCATCATGGCTGGAGGCTTCGCTGTGCCGTGGTGCTGCGACCAGGCCGCCCCCCTTGATCAGCAGCATTTCGTCGGGCGTGACTGCAGCCTCCGCCGCGCCTCGTGGCCGATTCCTTGCCAGGGAAATCCGAGATTTGCAGGTTGACAGGCTTCACGCGGGGAACAATCGTTCTGACTGACCGGTCAGAATTATTTCTGCGCCACGGGTGCCGGTCGCCCGCAGCCGGCGTGGAGACACGGACCAGAAACCTGAATCACCAGCGGGGAGGCTGAGCGATGCAGAAGTTCGGAAAGTTGGGCGCCGCTGCGAATCCGCGCCTGAACAGGCGTGAATTCAACAAAGCGCTCTCTGCGCTGGGCGTCAGCATGGTGTCGATGCCGGTGCTCTCCGGGGCCGCACGCGCCGCGGCGGCCGACCAGGCGACCTATTTCACCTGGGGCGGCTATGACGTGCCCGAGATGGTGCAGCCATATATCGACCAGTATGGCGAGCCGCCCAATTTCGTGACGTTCGGGGGATCGGAGGAAGCGCTGACGAAGATGCGCGCGGGCTTCATCGTCGACGTGTCGCACCCGTGCAACCAGGCCGTGCCGCGCTGGGTGACCACCGGGTTGTTCAGAACCCTCGACACGAGCAAGCTCTCGAACTGGCCGGACATCATGCCCGAGCTCTACCAGCTCGAGGGCAACATCGAGAACGGAGAGCCCTACATGGCCCCGGTTGACTGGGGACGAACCTCGATCACCTACCGGACGGACCTCGTCGACCTGGACGGCAAGGAGAGTCGTGGGAGATCCTTTGGGATCCTCGCTACGAGGGGCGGATCGGCATGTTCGCCTCGGGCGGCGACGCATGGTGGGGCGCCGCGATCGCCGCGGGCGTCGACTTCAAGGACATCGCCACGGACGACGGCTTCGACGCGGTCGCCGCGCACCTGCGCCAGCAGCGCCCGCTGGTCCGCACTTACACCGACGATACGACGACACTCGAGCAGGCGCTGGCATCGGGCGAGCTGGTCGCCGCGATGACTTGGGATTCCTCGGCCGTCGTTCTGAAGAACCAGGGCGTCCCGGTGAAGTTCGCAGACCCGAAGGAGGGCGCGTTGACCTGGGTCTGTGGCGCGATGATGCACAAGGATGCACCGCATCCCGACAAGGCGCACGACCTCGTCAACGCGCTGCTCAGCCCCGAGGTCGGCAAGTGGCTGATCGGCGAGAACGGTTATGGCCACTCGAACAAGAAGTCCTTCGACCTGTTCACCGAGGAGGAGCTCTCCAAGCTCGGCCTCAGCAGCAACCCGGCGGACGTCCTGCAGGCGGGCAAGTTCCAGGTGCCTCAGACGCAGGAGTGGGAAACGAAGATGAACAAGGAGTTCGAGCTGATCAAGGCGGGTTTCTGATCTCGCGCGCGTCGTGTTGCCCGACATGATTCCGACGACGCTCCGCGGACGATCCGCCCGGAGGCGGTCGCAGCGGGAGGTCGGCCCATGAGCGAACAGGCCGCCACCTCGCCGCCGGCCACAGCGCGTCCGGCCCGGCGGCCACGCCTCGGGTGGCTGCGGCTTGCCATGTCCCGCAGCGAATCGCTCCGCGGCTACCTGCTCCTGTCGCCTACGCTGCTGGTCATGGTCTGCGGCATGTGCGTGCCGCTGGCCATGATGGTGGCGATGAGCTTCTGGAAGCAGACGGGGTTCGACTTCGACACGAGCCTGTCGCTGGCGAACTACGAGCGAGCAATCGACGGCCGCGTCTACCAGGCGCTGCTGGTGCGCTCGCTGATCATCTCGGGCACATGCGCCGCCGCGACGGTGCTGATCTCGTACCCGATGGCCTATTACGTCGCCTTCCACGTTCACCGGCGCAAGCTGTTGTGGATCATCCTGATGACGCTGCCCTTCTGGACCAGCTACCTGCTGCGGGTCTTCGCGTGGAAGATCATCCTGGGATACAACGGCGCCATTAACTCGGGGCTGATATCGGTCGGCCTGATCGACAAGCCGCTGGAGTTCCTGCTCTACAGCCCGACCGCGGTCGTGATCACGCTGGCTCACGCCTGGGCGGCATTCGCGATCCTGCCGATCTACGTCTCGCTGGAAAAGATCGACAAGTCGCTTCTCGAGGCGGCGGCCGACCTTGGCGACGGGCCGGCGTTGGGGTTCTTCAGGGTGACGCTGCCGCTCTCGCTACCGGGCGTGATCGCCGCCATGCTGCTGATCTTCATCCCCACCGTCGGGGACTACGTGACGCCCGATCTGGTGGGCGGGCCGGACGGAATGATGATGGCGAACCTGATCCGGGCGTATTTCGGCAAGGTCAACGATTGGCCGATGGGCGCGGCGCTCGCCATCTCAATGATGCTGATCGTGACGGTCGCCGCGCTGGTCTACATCTGGCTCTCGCGCCTGGTCGTGGAGCGGATTGCATGAAGGCGCAGGCCACCTCGTACATGGCGCGTGGCAGCCGGGCGCTGCAGATCTACGCGATCAGCTACCTGGCGTTCCTGTACATCCCGGTACTGTTCCTGCCGCTTTTCTCGTTGAGCGACTCCATCTACATCGCCTTCCCGATCACCGGCTTCACGACCCAGTGGTATCGCGGCATGCTGGCAGACGAGCCGATGCGCGCGGCGCTCGTCAACAGCCTCAAGGTCGGCGCCGCCGTCTCGGTGATCGCGACGGTGCTGGGCATCTTCGGCGCCAAGGCGGTCACCCGCTACCGCATCAGGGGCAAGAGGCCCGTGGTCGGAGTGATCATGCTGCCGCTGGTCATTCCCGGTATCATCCTGGGCGTCGCGCTGCTGATCCTGATAACCCGTCTGGGCGGACAGCTTTCGCTCTACACGGTCTCGATCGGGCACATCCTGATCTGCGTGCCGTTCGCCATGGCGACGCTGATGGCCCGCTTCGAGGGCTTCGACAGGTCGATGGAGGAGGCCGCGGCGGACCTGGGCGACAACGCCTGGTGGACATTCTGGCGGGTCACGTTGCCGCTGGTCATGCCCGGCGTGGTCGCCAGCCTGCTGCTGTGCTTCACCATCTCGTTCGACGAGTTCATCATCGCCTTCTTCCTGGCAGGGACCGAGCCGACGCTGCCGATCTTCATCTACGGTCAGCTCAGGTTCCCCCAGAAGCTGCCCGGCGTGCTGGCACTGGGTTCGTGCATCCTGGTGGTATCCTTCGTCGTCGTCTTCTTCTCCCAGTGGCTGCAAAGGCGCGGGCCGGCCGGCACCCAACGCGATGGGCATTGATTCATGAACACCTCCGACGCCTACATCCGGATCGAAGCGATCTCGAAGCGCTTCGGCGACGTGGTCGCCGTCGATCATGTCGACCTCGACATCGGGGGCGGCGAGTTCTTCTCGCTGCTCGGCGCTTCAGGCTGCGGCAAGACAACGCTGTTGCGCATGCTGGCGGGCTTCGAGGTGCCCACGGAGGGCGAGATCTTCATCGACGGCGCGCCGATGGCGGCCGTGCCGCCGCACCACCGGCCGACCAACATGGTGTTTCAAAACTATGCCATCTTTCCGCATCTCGATGTCCGGAAAAACGTCGCCTACGGGCTGCGCTCCGAGAGACTGTCGCGCGCCGAGAGGGACCGCCGCGTCGAGGCGGCGCTGGAGATGGTCAAGCTGCCGGGCTATGGCGACCGGCGCTCGGATGCGATGTCGGGCGGGCAGCGCCAGCGCGTCGCTCTCGCCCGCGCCCTGGTCAGGCGGCCCAAGGTGCTGCTGCTGGACGAGCCGCTGGGCGCGCTGGACAAGAAGCTGCGCGAGCAGATGCAGATCGAGCTGCGCACACTGCAGCAGTCGCTGGGCATAACCTTTGTCTTCGTCACGCACGACCAGGAGGAGGCGATGACCCTCTCCGACCGGATCGCCGTCATGGCGGCGGGAAAGGTTCTGCAGGTCGCGCCGCCAGAGGAGATCTACCAGCGCCCCGCCAGCATCGCCGTGGCCGACTTTCTCGGCCAGATGAACTTCCTGGACGGCTCGGTCGTCGGGCTCGAGAATGGGCGCGCCATCGTCGAGACGGCGGGTCTCGGCCGCATGGCCGCAAGGGCCGATGGCGGTTTTGTCCGCGCGGGCGCACGCCTGGTCGTCGCGATCCGGCCCGAACGGATGACGCTGTCGCGCGAGCCACTGGGCGAAGGCGGCAACGCCGTGCAGGGTGTGCTGCGTCATACCGCCTATCTGGGGGACCGGCGGCACTTCTACGTCACGGTCGACGGCCGCGAGGAGCCGCTGGCTGTTGCGGCGCAGGAGCCGGTCGCAGCGATTGGCGGGATCGCCGGCGGATCGAGTCCCGTCTGGCTATCGTGGCCTGACGATGCGGTTGTCCTGCTCGATGCGCGGTGAGCCCTGGCAGCGGGGCAACCTAGCCGGCGGAGGAAAGATGGGGCCGACCAGCCAAGCGAACGCCCGCGCACCGCGGGTCGCCAGCCGCGAGGCGCGCCGGCAGCAGCTCGTCGAGGCGACCATCGCATCGATTGCCGAACTGGGCCTGACGGACACGACGCTGGCCACGGTGACCGGTCGGGCGGGCCTGTCGCACGGCACCGTCAATTTCCACTTCCAGAGCAAGGAACGCCTGTTCTCCGAGACGCTGCGCTTCCTGGCCGAGGAGCACCGCGAGCACTGGCGCTCGGCGCTCGACGCCGCCGGCCCCCGGCCGGAGCAGCAGCTGGCGGCGATGATCGGCGCGGACTTCGACCCGGCCATAAGCAGCGAGGCGCGGCTGTCGGTGTGGTTCGCCTTCTGGGGCGAGCGGAAATGCCGCCCACTCTACGCCGAGATCTGCGGACTCATGGACGCCGAACGACTGGAGACCTTCGAGCGCCTGTGCCGTCGGATCGCGGAGGATGGCGGCTACTCACGGACGGACCCGGCCCTCGTCGCGCACGGACTGCAGGCGCAGATCGACGGCGTCTGGCTCAACATGCTCTGCGAGCCTGAAGTCTATGCGGGCGACCGGGCGGTCGAGATCTGCCTCTCCTATCTCGCGGGCGCCTTCCCCGACCATTTCGCGCCGACTGGCGCCGCGACCGAGGAGTAGCCCCGACATGGCCCGCGATCCCCGCTACGATATCCTGTTCGAGCCCGTGCGGATCGGTCCCGTCACCGCCAGGAACCGCTTCTACCAGGTGCCGCACTGCACGGGGCTGGGCTGGCTGCGCCCGCGCATGCTGGCGGCGCTGCGCGGGGTGAAGGCCGAGGGAGGCTGGGGCGTCGTCTGCACCGAGTACTGCTCGATCCATCCGTCATCGGACGACCTGCCGCACCCCTATGCCAGCCTCTGGGACGACACGGACATACGCGCCAACGCGCTGATGACCGCCAAGGTGCACGAGCACGGCGCGCTGGCGGGGGTCGAGCTGTGGTACGGGGGCAGCCGCACGGGCAACCTGCTGACGCGCGAGGTATCGGTCGCGCTCGGCAGCGGGCCGAACCTCGCGGGGAGCCCGGTGCAGACGCGCGCGCTCGACAAGGACGACATCCGCCAGATCCGCAAATGGCACCGCGATGCCGCGCTCCGGGCGAAGGCCGCGGACTTCGACATCGTCTACGTCTACGCGACGCATGGCTACCTGCTGTCGCAGTTCCTCTCACGCGAGACCAATCCGCGGACAGACGAGTACGGGGGTAGCCTGGAGAACCGCGTGCGCCTGGTCCGCGAGCTGATCGAGGAGACCAAGGATGCGGTTGGCGATCGTTGCGCCGTCGCCGTGCGCTTTTCCGCCGAGGAGGGCGGCGGCGAGGACGGCACGCCGGTCATGGGCGACCGCCGCGAGATCTTCGCCATGCTGGCCGAACTGCCCGACCTCTGGGACATCAACATCGCGGACTACAGCTACGAGATGGGCGTCTCGCGCTTCGTAAAGGAGGCGGCGCTGGAACCCTACATGACCTGGGTGAAATCGGCCACCAGCAAACCGGTCGTGACGGTCGGCCGCTTCACTTCGCCCGACACGATGGCGTCGCAGGTGCGGCGTGGCATCGTCGACCTGATCGGCGCGGCGCGGCCGTCCATCGCCGACCCGTTCCTTCCGCGCAAGATCGAGGAGGGCCGGATCGAGGAGATCCGCGAGTGCATCGGATGCAATGTCTGCTACGCGGGCGATGCCAGAGGCGTGCCGATCACCTGCACGCAGAACCCGACCATCAGCGAGGAATGGCGGCGCGGCTGGCACCCCGAGAAGATCGCGCCCAAGGGCTCCGAGGCCACCGTGCTGGTCGTCGGCGCCGGTCCGGCGGGGCTGGAATGCGCGCGGGCTCTGGGCCAGCGCGGCTATGCCGTGAAGCTGGCTGAGGCCGGGCGCGAGCTGGGCGGCCGTGTTGCCGCCGAGGCACGCCTGCCGGGCCTCGGCGAGTGGGCGCGGGTGCGCGACTACCGGGTGCAGCAGCTGCTGCGCATGGCCAATGTCGAAATCTACCTCGAGAGCGAACTGGGCATCGATGACGTGCTCGCCGTCGGCAGCGATCACGTCGCCATCGCCACCGGCTCGGAATGGCGGCGCGACGGGCTGGGGCGCTTTCATCCCGGCGGGCTCGCCCGGCCCGGGCCGGAGGAGCGCGTCTACACGCCGGACGACATCATGGCGGGACGCGAGCCCGAGGGGCCGGTCGTGCTGTTCGACGACGACCATTACTACATGGGCGCGGTGGTCGCCGAGCGACTGCGCGAGGGGGGCGCCGAGGTCACTCTGGTCACTCCCGAGGACAGGGTCGCGGTCTGGGGCACCAACACCGCCGAGCAGCTGCGCACGCAGCGCCGCCTGCTGGAGCTTGACGTGCGGATCGTCGCCGCGCACGCGCTGACGGCCTTCGACGGCGCCGAGGCGACCGCGGCCTGCATATATACCGGCCGCGAACGACGGCTCGCCGCCGCCTCTGTCGTCATGGTCACGGCGCGCGCGCCGCGCGACGGGCTCTATGGCGCGGTGCGCGACGCCATCGCGTCGGGCGCGCCGGGCGCGCCTCGGAGCGTGGCGCGCATCGGCGACTGCGACGCGCCCGCGCTGATCGCGGCGGCCGTCTTCGCCGGACATCGCTATGCCCGCGCCCTTGACGCGCCGGCCGCGAACGCCCCGGTCCCGGTCGATCGGGTGTTCGACGAGACTGTCTGAGGAGGTCGCGCACACGGCCAGGGCGCCGCAGAGAGGACCGCGACGACCGCCGCGCTCCACGCCCGCATCGTTGAGCTGAGATGTTCCCCGGGATAGATGTCTGGCTGAAGCCTGCGGCGGTGCGGTAGATGGCGCACTCGTCGGGCGAGAACTCGAGGGCTATGGCGGCAGCTTCGAGAGCGTGTCGCGTGTTGGCGAAATTCGGAGGGTCGCTTGAGCTTGCTGAGACGCTGCTCGATCGGTTGAAGTCGGGGCTGTAGGCGGTAGCGGCGGACGGTTCGGCGCCGAGCGGCTTCGATCCGCGACGGGCAGCGGCGTCCTGTGGGCCGGATTGTCCGTGACGACGATGCGCCGGGCCGAGACCGGCGCCAGGCACGCGGAGGAATAGGCAGCGGAAGGCCTCGCCGGCGTTCATTGCCGCATCGAGCACCATCGGCGCGTCCAGCCGTCGCCGTGGGCCCGGTGAAGAGGGTGCCGTTGTCGGTGAGACGGTGCCAATGCCGATAGGGGATGCTGCCGAGAGCCGGGCGGCGCGGAAGGCGGCGGCCACGCGCCGCGTCATCCGTCTCATGCAGCTCGGCGAAGGCGAACTGCGGTCCGGTCGATGGCGACGAGCAGGTAGAGCTTGCCCTCCTCGGTCCGGACCTCGGCGATGTCGATATGGAAGAAGCCGATGGGATAGCCTTGAACGCCGTCTTCGGCTTCGGGCCCTCGACCTCGGGCAGTCGGCTGATGCCGTGGCGCTGCAAGCAGCGGTGCAGCGAAGAATCGCGTCAGATGCGGGATCGTCGCCTGAAGCGCGTAGAGGCAGTCGTCGAGCGGCAGCAGCGTGTGGCGGCGGAAGGTGACGACCAGCGCCTCCTCCTCCTTGCTGCAGAACGGACGAGCGGCGTTCCTTCGGCCCCATCGGCGCATCGGCGACGGTCTCGCCGCTTGCGCCACTTCGCCACCGTCTTCGCGTTGATCGCCGTACCGCCGGCTCACCGCCGCGATCGAAGCCGCGCGATCGCTGATCGCAGCTCGCACCGCGTCCAGCACCCGCCCTCGGAGATCCGCGGTATATGCCCTGCCCATGCCTCTGCCCCCGTTTTCCGACAGGGAATCGGATCAGGGCAACCTTGGGAATCCCTCCGTGAATCAGCTAAAGCGGAACATGCTTTAGAGCAGCGCCCTTTCGCTATGAGTTGCTGAGGGGATCCCAAAATCGGCCCGGTTCTGGCTCTCTGTTCCCGAGCATCTATCGGGGCAGCGAGATGGGCAAACCACTGTCGATGGATTTGAGGAGACGGGCGTTGGCCGCGGTTGACGCTGGGATGAGCCGCCGGGCGGCGGCGGGTCGCTTTGGCGTTTCTGTGTCCTACAGCCCAGACTTCAACCCCATCGAAATGGCGCCTTCAGGAAGCCGAAGGCGTTGCTGCGCAAGGCCGCCGAACGCACCGTCGACGGCCTCTGGGCCGCCATCGGCCGGTTCCCGTCGAGGCCGAGGACGTGGTGGAGATTGATCGCCCGATAGCGGTGTAGGCCGGGGTGGCCGTCGAGGGCATCGGCTATGGTGGAGTTTGCCGACTGCAACCACGAGCCGGTGGAGACCCCGATGGCCAGGTCCAGCATGCCCCTGATCGAGCTCCTGCAGAAGCAGGATGATGGCGTGACGTCGGAGGCCTGGTCGGGCCCGGGCGCTACGAGCGCGGCGAATAGCCGCCCTGACCTGTCGCAACGGCTACTGCGACCGGAAGCCGAAGGCTCCGGCATGATCAACAGGCAAGCTTAGCAGCGCCGCAAAACTGTCCGGAAAACGGGGACCACCTTACCCCAAGGCGGTCCCCCTGCGGGAACGCGGTAAGCAGCTTCGTAACCAGCTCGGGGGTGAACAGCGACCGACCGTCCTCCCGGGCGGGCTTGGCCTTCGGGACGCTCCTCGGTGCCCTCCACGGGTCCGCATCGGGTTCCAGCACGTGCCGCTGCCGTGCCCACGCCCACAGCCCCGCCAGCAAGGTGATGTGCTTGGCCGTGGTCTTCGCCGACAGCCCCTTGGGGGCCAGAGGTGGCTCGTTTTGTCTGAGCAGTAGCCGGGGGCTGGTTAAGTGGATTTCCGCCTTGGTTATGCTGCCGCCGGGATTGGCTGCAGCCCGCTGAGATATGTTCGATCGGGTGTCCGCCCGCCAAGCGACGAATGGGGCCTCGTCCGATTGTAGAAGGTCAGGTAGCGCCCGATCGAGGCGCGGGCCTCGGAGACGCTGGCGTAGGCGCGGAGGTAGACCTCCTCGTATTTCACCGTTCGCCAGAGCCGCTCGACGAAGACGTTGTCTCGCCAGGCGCCCTTGCCGTCCATGCTGATGGCGATCCCGGCATTCTTCAGCACCCTGGTGAAGTCGACGGAGGTGAACTGGCTGCCCTGATCGGTGTTGAAGATCTCAGGCCGGCCGTGGCGGGCGAGCGCCTCGTCGAGAGCTTCGATGCAGAAGTCCGCGGAGAGCGTGATCGACAGCCGCCAGGCCAGGACCTTCCGGCTGAACCAGTCGATGATGGCGGCAAGGTAGACGAAGCCGCGCGCCAGCGGGACGGAGGTGATGTCCATCGCCCAGACCTGGTTCGGCCGCGTCACGGCGACCTTCCGGAGCAGGTATGGATAGATCCTGTGCCCCGGCGCCGGCGTCGATGTCCTCGGGCGTCGGTAAAGCGCCTCGATCGCCATCTTCTTCATCAGCGTCGAGACGTGCAGCCGGCCTGCCTCATGGCCTTCGGCCTTCAGCAGCCCCTGCAGCATCCGGCTGCCCGCGAACGGATACTCGAGATGCAGTTCGTCGATCCGGCGCATGAGCGCGAGATCTGCATTCGGGGCCGGCCGTGGCAGGTAATAGACGCTGCCCCGGCTGATCCCGAGTTCGCTGGCCTGCCGCGCGATCGGCAGCTCATGGGACCTGTCGATCATTTTCTTGCGCTCGGCAGCAGTCCGGCCTTGTCGAGCGCGCCCTCTAAAAAATCATTCGCCAGGGTCAGCTCGCCGATCTTCGCGTGCAGAACCTTCACGTCGATGGCCGGGGCCGCTTCGGCTTTCGCGGTGTCGCCGAAAACAGCCGTCGCCCCTTCCAGAAGCTGGACACCCGCAAGAACCTACCGGCTTGAGCGCCGATGTGATTCACTCCGGCGATCGGATCGGGGGGCATCATGCGGCAGGCGGGACTGTTCGGGCTTACGGAGCATCTGGAGCGGCTGAGCCGGCATGGCGATCCGCTCGAGGTGCTGGAGGCGACGGTGGACTTCGAGCACTTCCGGGGCTGGCTGGTCGAGGGTCTCGGCTATGGCGACGGCTCCAGGGGCGGTCGCCCGCCCTTCGACCCGGTCTCGATGTTCAAGGCGCTGATCCTTCAGGCACAGCACAACCTCTCGGACGCGCGGATGGAGTTCATGATCCGCGACCGGCTTTCGTGGATGCGGTTTCTCGGCTTCGATCTCGGCGCGCCGACGCCGGACGAGAACACCATCCGGCACTTTCGCAACCGGCTGACGGAGACGGGCACTCTCAAGCGGGTGATGAAGGCCTTCGACTGGCAGCTGCAGAAGAAGGGATACATCCCGATGGCCGGCCAGATCGTCGATGCGAGCCTGGTGCCGGCCCCGAAGCAGCGCAACACCGAGGGCGAGAAGGCGGCGATCAATGCGGGCAGGACGGCCCGCGAGATCTGGCCGGACGAGCCGAACAAGGCGGCGCAGAAAGACGTCGATGCCCGCTGGACACTGAAGGTCGGCGGGAAGGTGCGCTATCGCCCGGATGGCACGCCGTTGCCGATGATCGCGGTGCCGGTGTTCGGCTACAAGAGCCACATCTCCATCGACCGGCGCTTCGGCTTCATCCGTGAGAGCATGGTGACCGCGGCGTCAGCGGCCGATGGCCGGCAGCTCCGGCGCCTCGTGAGCCCGGAGAACACGGGCTCCGAGATCTGGGCGGACAGCGCGTATCGCAGCCGGACGAACGAGAGGTGGCTGGCAGCTAGGATGCTGACCAGCCGCATCCACCACCGCAAGCCGGCGGGCAAGCCGATGCCCCGCCACATCGCGCGGGCCAATGCCAAGAAGTCCTCGATCCGCGCGGCCGTCGAGCACGTCTTCGCCCACCAGAAGACCCGCTTCGGCCTCTTCATCCGCACAATCGGCCTGGCCCGCGCCGAGGCGAAACTGACGCTGGCGAACATCGCCTACAACTTCGACCGCCTGGTCTTCCACGAGCGTCGGCGCGCCATGGGGTGAGTTCCGTCCGAAATTGCTCCAGCAGCCCATCCGGATCTCTCTGGATCATGCCAATCCCGCATGAACCACGCCGAAAAACCGCTCGACGCGCGTCGAACTGCTCAGTTCATGGAGTTCTTGCGGGTGTCCAGCTGGGAACGCCACTGCGTGATCTGATTGGGGTGAACATCGAACTGCTGCGCAAGCTCGCTCAGCGTCTTCTCGCCCTTGATCGCAGCCACGGCCACCTTCGCCTTGAAGGCCGGGCTGTGGTTCCGGCGCGGTCGTCTCGCCATGGTCTCTCCTCGCTTTCGGCAATCATGCCGATGTCGCGCGGATCTTCCACTCATTGCCCCTGTGCAGATTCCCCGAGCCATCTCTGCCTACGCAGTATTTTCTGCCCACGCGCGGTGCTGAAGTGCGTCGCAGAGGAACCGCTCAAGTATGGCGCGGCACTTCGGGGCAGCGTCCGGATGCGCGCAGGCTCGTTCATAGGCGGCGACGGTCTCGTCTTCGCCCGCCCGCATCGCTTTCAGGATCGCTGCATCCCCATCCAGGCCGGCGATAGTGATCCGGCCGGTCGGGAGGTAGTGCGTGGCTGCGGACTCGTCCGGCACCGCGGAGTGGAGCATGAAGCTCATCTTCGTCAGTTCGGAGAGCCGCCGCTGGCGGGTTTCGACGAACCGGCTGATTTCCTCGTTCGCCGGCCCGCTCTGGAGGCGCGGCAGGATTCTTACATAGGCTGCGGTCGCGTCGCGCTCGAGAAGGATCAGTTCCGAGACGATCTCCGCCATGGAGATGCCCCGTTCTTTTACGGTCGTCATTTGCTTCTCCGATGAAGCCCTGGCCAAATGGCCTGGAGCAAGGTCATTGCTCCCCCGCCTCGAGCAATCTGGCGATGTCTGCGAGGGCGCGCTCGATGAGCTTGCTGCGCCGCGCGTCCTGAGCCTCCGGCGTCTGGGCGTACAGGCGGATCAAGTACTGGGCCTTCGCCGCAACCTGTGGCCAGGTGCGGGCTTCCTCGGCAGTGATACCAACCCGCGCTGATCAAAACTCATGCGCCCAGTCCCGCAGTCCGAGGGACATGATGCGCCACGGCTGGTCGGCGAGCTTGTTCCACGCCTCGCAGCAGTGGGCGACAATGTCGTCGTAGGAGTTGAAGACCCGGTTCGACAGCCGGTTCTGGCGCATGAACTGCCAGACGTTCTCGACGGGGTTCAGCTCGGGCGAGCGCGGCGGCAGCGGCAGGAGCGTGATGTTCTGCGGGATGAGGAGGCGGCCGGAGACGTGCCATCCCGCCTGGTCCAGGATAAGCACGGCGTGTGCGCCGGGCGCCACCGCGGCGCTGATCTCGACGAGATGCGCCTGCATCGCTTCGGTGTCGGCGAAGGGCATGACCAGCGCCGCACCCTTGCCGATCTTCGGGCAGATCGCGCCGAAGATGTAGTGACGTGACCCCTTGTTTCTCCTCCACGAGCTGCTGGAATCCGGACCACAGGAGAGGGACCGGATATGAAGCGAAGCAGGTTCAGCGAAGAGCAGATCATCGGGGTGCTGCGCGAGCAGGAGGCCGGTGCGGCGGTCGCCGAGCTGTGCCGCAAGCACGGTATGTCGTCGGCGACGTTTTATGCCTGGAAGGCCAAATACGGCGGGATGGACGTCTCGGATGCCAGGCGGCTGAAGGCGCTCGAGGACGAGAACGCGAAGCTGAAGCGGCTCTATGCCGACGCGATGCTCGACAATGCCGGGCTGAAGGATCTGCTGACAAAAAAATGGTGACGGTGAGCCATTGTCGCGCCATTGGTCCGAGCGACAATGGCGAACGCCAGGCGGGAAGCCGTCGCGCATCTGAGGACGAGCCTCGAGGTGAGCGAGCGGCGGGCGTGCACCATCATTGCCGCGGACCGGAGCACGGTCCGCTATTGCGCGAAGCGTCCCGACGACGCGGCCCTGCGCGGGCGGCTGAGGGAGCTGGCCGATCGGCGGCGGCGGTTCGGGTATCGCCGCCTGCATGTCCTTCTCCGCGGCGAGGGCTGGACGATGAACCGCAAGAAGACCCAGCGGCTCTACGGCGAGGAGGGCCTGGCGGTGCGGCGGCGCAGGTCGCGCCGCCGGATCGCGGTCGCGCGCACGCCGATCCCCAAGCCGGATGGTCCCAACAGCCGCTGGTCGACGGACTTCGTTCACGACCAACTGGCCAACGGCCGTCGTTTCCGGGTGCTGACGATCATCGACGACGTGACCAAGGAGTGCCTCGCCGCCGTCCCGGACACATCCTTGTCCGGGAAACGGGTTGTGCGGGAGATGAAGGCGCTGATCGCCCGGCGCGGGCGGCCCGGCACGATCGTCAGCGACAATGGCACCGAGTTCACCTCCTCGGCGGTCCTGGCCTTCACCCAGGCGGCCGGCCTCGACTGGCGCTACATCGCGCCGGGCAAGCCGACCCAGAATGCATTCGCCGAGAGCTTTCAGGGGCGGATGCGGGACGAATGTTTCAACGAGCATCTGTTCTTCTCGATGAACCATGCCCGCGCCGTCGTCGCCGGCTGGGTCGAAGACTTCAACACCGCGCGGCCGCACTCGGCGATCGGCTACATGACGCCCGCCGTCTACGCCGAGATCCTGAACCCGCAACAGGCACCGGCGCTACGCCACTTGGAAAGCTCCGCACCGATGCCCGTTGCTACCGTCGCGCTCACGCGCAATTCTCAACCCACAATTCCAGTCGCCCGCGGATGAGCGACGGGGGTCACGTCAGGCGCCACCGCGGCGCTGATCTCGACGAGATGCGCCTGCATCGCTTCGGTGTCGGCGAAGGGCATGACCAGCGCCGCACCCTTGCCGATCTTCGGGCAGATCGCGCCGAAGATGTAGGCCCATTTCGTGCGCTGGTCGTGCGGTGCGCGGGGCCGCGTGCCGCGACGCGCCCAGCGGCGCGTGATCAGGTTCTTCTGCCCCACCCGCGCTTCATCCTGGAACCAGACCTCGATACGCCTGCCGCGGGCGTGCCGGTCGCGGATCTCGGCGATGGCCGCCGGGAAGCTTTTTAAAGGCGCCCACCGCCTCGGGATCCTGCCCGTGCGCCTGCGGCCGCGCCGTCAGCACCCGGAAACCCAGCCGCTTCAGCGCCCGGCTCACCGTCGTCTCGCTGACCGAGACCCCGAACTCCTCGCGGAGCCACGCCGCCAGGTCCCCGAGCCGCCAGCGCACCACCCCGTGCAGATACGGCTTCGGTCCGTCTTCCACCGCCTGCGCGAGTGCCGCCAACTGCTCCGCCGTCAGCCGCGCCGCCTGGCCCGGCGCCTTGCGGTCCACAAGCCCGGCCGGCCCATCGGCGTTGAACCGCACCACCCAGTCCCGCACGATCTGCAACCCGACACCGCCGATCCGCGCCGCCTGCGTCCGGCTCCCACCCTCGTAGATCGAGGCCAACGTCAGGAGCCGGCGGGTCTGCTTCGCATCCCGGCTGGCCTTCGCCAGCCCTCTCAACGCATCCGCCGAGTAGTCAGACCTGAGCCCGATCGCTGCCGCCATGGAGAACCCCCTCTGTTCTCCATGATGAATCACGACCAGGCCCCCGAGGAAATCCGCTTCGTGAGTCAGCCTCAGCGCCGATTGGTATGAGCTGTGCTTCCAGTTCCTGCTGCTGCAGGCGGGCCGACTGCTGGTCAGCTTCCGAATCCCGTATCGCGTGCCTCCGCATGTCGGAGGCCATCTTCCCGGCGCTGCTGCGGCGGCAATCCAGCTCGAATGGATCGTCTTCCATACGTCTTCTCCATAAGCTGGGCGCTGCGTTCGCCGCGGCCACGGCGGATTACGGGCCTGCAACCCGTCATTGCCGTCGGGCCCGCCGACCGACCCGGCCCTTCCGAGCGGGCGCAGTGCCCCCGCACAGAGGGGCCCGGATGTCAGGCCGGGGTCCTCGATCAGAGCTTCGGCGAAAGCGCCTCGGCGCAGGCCTTCGCCAAAGCCCGGTTCGGATCCGTCGAACCTGGAATCGTGGCCCAGCCGGTTTTCATGACGATATCGACGCGCTGATAGCTTCGGGTTTCCTTCAGCTCGGAGAGCTTGGCGCCGTTCTGCGGATCGGCTGCGGACTGCGCGACACAGATCGGAAGCAGGGCCGCGACAACCTCCTGCTGCGCCCGGTCGGAAGACATGGTCTCCGCGGCGCTCTTTGTCACCCATCCGCCCCAGGAAAAGCCGACAATTGCTAGGGCGGCGGCGCCGATCGCGGCACCGTAGAGTGCCGGCTTCAGCCACTCAGGGCTCTTCATGTATCGTTCCTCCCATCGTCAGCGCGTATGCGCTGCGATTCTTTTTCGTTGTAGCTGGCGACGTCCCTCGCCAGCGCCGCTTCGAGTTCTTCAGGATCCACCGGCACGGAGTGCAGCCGACCGGACGGCCCACGGCCCTGCGGGATGCGAAGGTACATCGCAACACGTCGGTAGGCGGGAAACGAAAGCTCCTGGATGAGTTCCTCGTCCGTCTCGACGAGATAGGCGCCCGCCGGAATCTCCCGGTTCGCGACCTTGAACGGCATCAGGAACGTCACTGTTCTGGTCGTTGTCCGAGAAAGCATCGGCGGTTCCCGTCCATATGCCTGATCTGCGCGGCCGGCCGGCGCCCCGCCATCAAATCCCTGAAGGTAAGCAGATACAGGAAACCCTCGGCTCGGCTATTTGGCCTTTTTCGCGCCGAGCACCGGCGACTTCGACGCATTCGCGAACGCGGCCGTCGCGACAGGCTTCGGCTTTTCCTGCTTCGGTTTCTTCGCCTCACGGTTCCCGCGCTGCTTGTTGCCTTTGGACATCTGCGTTCCTCCTGCGGGTTCTGTTTCGATCCGGGACGAGGCGGCGATCCAGCCTCATCCCGGGGTGGGCTTCACATCATGCCGGCCATTTCGTCCATTCCGGCACCGGAGCCGGCGCCTTCGCTCCTCGCGCCCACCATCGCCTCGGTCGTGATCAGGAGGGCGGCGACGGAAGCCGCGGCCTCGAGCGCGTAGCGGACGACCTTCGTCGGGTCGATGACCCCCATGGCGACCATCTCGCCGTAGGCTTCCGTCTGGGCGTTGAAACCGAAGCTCCGGTCGGAGGACTCGAGCACCTTGCCCGCGACCACCGCACCGTCGACGCCGGCATTCTCGGCGATCTGGCGCAGCGGCGCCTGGATCGCGCGGGCGACGATCCTGACGCCCGCGGTCTGGTCCGGGTTGGCGCCGGTCAACCCGGCCAGCGCCTTGCCGGCGTGAACGAGCGCGACGCCGCCGCCCGGCACCACGCCCTCCTGCACCGCCGCCCGGGTGGCGTTCAGCGCATCGTCGACCAGATCCTTGCGCTCCTTGACCTCGACCTCGCTGCCGCCGCCGACGCGGATCACCGCGACGCCGCCGGCGAGCTTTGCCAGCCGCTCCTGCAGCTTTTCCTTGTCGTAGTCGGACGTCGTCTCCTCGACCTGCGTGCGGAGCTGCGCGATCCGCGAGGCGATCGCCGCCTTGTCGCCGGCACCGTCGATGATGGTCGTGTCGTCCTTGGTGATCGAGATGCGCCGGGCCTTGCCGAGCATCCCGATGTCGACATTCTCGAGCTTCATGCCAAGGTCCTCGGAGATCACCTGGCCGCCGGTCAGGATGGCGATGTCCTCGAGCATCGCCTTGCGGCGGTCGCCGAAGCCGGGCGCCTTGACCGCGGCCACCTTCAGCCCACCGCGCAGCTTGTTGACGACGAGCGTGGCGAGCGCCTCGCCCTCGACATCCTCGGCGATGACGAGAAGCGGCTTGCCGGACTGGATCACTCCTTCGAGAAGCGGGATGATCGGCTGCAGCGACGAGAACTTCTTCTCGTGCAGGAGCACGAGGCAGTCCTCGAGCTCGACGGTCATCTTCTGGACGTTGGTGATGAAATAGGGCGAGAGGTAACCGCGGTCGAACTGCATGCCTTCCACGACCTCGGTCTCGGTCACGAAGCCCTTGTTCTCCTCCACCGTGATGACGCCCTCGTTGCCCACCTTCTGCATCGCCTCGGCGATCTGACGGCCGATCTCGGCATCGCCGTTGGCGGCGATGGTGCCGACCTGCGCGATCTCGGTGGTGTCCTTCACCTCGCGGGACATTGCCCTGACCTCCTCGACGACCCGTGCGACGGCCAGTTCGACGCCACGCTTCAGGTCCATCGGGTTCATGCCGGCAGCGACGGCCTTCATGCCCTCACGGGCGATCGCCTGTGCAAGGACCGTCGCGGTGGTGGTGCCGTCGCCCGCCTCGTCATTGGTCCGTTGAGCAACCTCGCGCACCATCTGTGCGCCCATGTTCTCGAACTTGTCCGAGAACTCGATCTCCTTGGCGACGGTAATGCCGTCCTTGGTGATGCGGGGCGCGCCATAGCTCTTGTCGATGAGGACAGTCCGACCCTTCGGGCCGAGCGTCACCTTCACGGCGTTGGCGAGGCCGAAGACGCCTTTCATCATGCGGTCCCGGGCGTCCGCGCCGAATTTGACGTCTTTGGCGGTCATGTCGAATAATCCTGTATGAAGGTGAGAGGTGGAGCCGCGTCAGGCCATCACGCCGAGAATGTCGCTCTCGTGCATGACGATCAGATCTTCGCCGTCCATCCTGATTTCCGAGCCGGACCATTTGCCGAAGAGGATCCGGTTGCCTGGCCTCACCGACATCGAGATCAGGTCGCCGGATTTCGAACGGGCGCCTTCGCCGACCGCGATGACCTCGCCCTCCTGGGGCTTCTCCTGGGCGCTGTCGGGGATGAAGAGACCGCCGGCGGTCTTCGCCTCGGCGTCGATCCGGCGGACGAGCACGCGGTCGTGCAGGGGCGTGAAGCTCATCGAGCCCTCCTGAGGGAAACCATGCTTTGTTTAAGGCACCGGACCAGCCGCTTCACGAACGGCCGTCGGATGTGATCACTTTAGCACTCTCTGCTCGAGAGTGCCAGTTCGATTATTCACGCAGCCAGGCGCAGGCGATCCGGGACTCCAGCCGCCGCTCAATCCGCCATCACGTGAATGGGCATGGATGCCCAGTGCCGGATCGAGATCCGCGTCCCTGTCTCGCATCTCGAGGATTCGATCCTGGCGCCAAGTCTGCGGGCGAGCGCCGCAACGATCCTCGTCCCGACGCTGCTTTTCGGAGCCGCGTCGGCAGTGGCCGCCAGACCGACGCCGTCGTCCGAGACCGCCAGCGACCAGCCGGCAGGTCCAACGCGGTATTCGACTGCGATCCTGCCGCACGTCGCGGGGTCGGGAAATGCGTATTTGACCGCGCTGATCAGCAGCTCGGTCACGATGAGCCCGAAACCCATCACGTCCCGGGCAGGACGTTCGCCCGCGGCCGCGCTGGCCGTGACGGAAATGGCCCTATCACCGCTGATCAGCTGTCCACTTAATCTTCTTGGCTGACGAATGACATGACCGTCTCGATGGGCCGTCGGCCCATGTTGCGGTATCCGAGATGCGGCCGCTCGGTGTTGTAGTGGACGAGCCAGGCATCGAGGTCGGCCTGCAGCGCCTCGACGGTCTCGTAGAAGGTCTCGCGCATCTTCACCCGGAAGAACTCGTCGAGCACGGTGCCGTTGAAGCGCTCGACGAAGCCGTTGGTCCTCGGGCTGCGGACCCTGGTGCGCCGGTGCTCGGTGCCGTTGAGCTCGAGGTAGAGCTCGTAGGGGTGGCGCTCGGTGCCGCAGAACTCGCGCCCGTTGTCGGTGAGGACGGCGCCGACCGGCAGGTCGAGATTGCGGTAGAAGGGCAGCACGTCGTTGTGCAGCACGGCGACGGCGGCCTCGGGCTGCTTCGAGACGTGCAGGAATCCGAAGGCATACGAGCCGTAGGTGTCGACGACAGCATGCAGGTAGACCTTGCCGACGCCCGTGAGGGAGCCCACGAAGAAGGTGCCGGCCGAGAGCAGTTCGCCCGGCGCCGCACTCTCGACATGGCGTTCCCGAAAGCAGGGGTTGAGCTTCTCCAGGAAGGCTGCCTGCTCCGGCGTGATCTCGATCGCCGTCTCGGCGGTCTGCTTCTCCAGCGCCAGCCAGCGGTCGGTCCTCGTCCCCAAGCCGTTCTCGTTCAGGATCTTCTGGATGGTGATCGAGGAGACCCGGATGCCTTCGAGCGCCAGCAGCGCCTCGTGCCGATTGCAGCCATAGGCCGGGTGCTCCAGCGCCAGCGCCTTGATCCGCTCCACCGTCTCTGGCGGCGTCGTCTGCGGGTGTGACTTGTGGATCGGCGGCAGGTCCTTCAGACCCGCGAAGCCCTGCGTCTGAAACCGCCGCTTCCACTCATAGAAACTGGTCCGGTCGAGCCCGCGCTGCCGGCACGCCTCGGCGACATTGCCAAGCTCCTTCGCCAGCTCCAGCACGCTCAGCCGGCTCTCGGCCAGCTTCGTCCCGGCATCTCGCTTCCGCGGCTGAGCCGCTGTCGATGTTCGTCCCATTGGCGCTTCCTCCCTCCCATGAATAGCACGGAAAGAAGGCTAAAAGGACAGATCATCGATGCCGCCAGGGTTGCACAGAGCCGCTGCAGGTACGGGCCAACCGCGATCGTATCGCCGTACCGGGATGCCTTCAGCTGCTCCTGGAGCGCAGCGACCGACATCACGCGCTGGTATGCATCCTGCAGGTGCCCCCGCGTTTCCTCGGAGTCGACGGCCCGCGCCTTGGTCTGGAGGATGCACGCAATGATCTGCAGGCTGTTCGCGATGCGATGCTGCATCCGTTCAGTGCGCTGACGCGGCGCATCTCAATACCTCTTTCAAGTCATCTCGGGAACAGGAAGGCCAGCTGGAGTTGCAATTGCCAGTCTGCCCCGAAGTCGGGTCTGACGACATTGTAGTAGGCTCGCAAATTAGCCTGCACCGGCAGCTTGCCGAGCTTCGTCAGCTTGCCGACGCCTCCGCCCACCGGCACCGTCCATCGATCGCCATCACCAGCCTCCCAGTTGGCCGTGATGATTGGTGCCGTGCCGAGCGACCAGCCATTCGAGAGATTGTAGTTGAGGAAAGGCTGAACCAGAAGCTGGTTGACGTCCTGCGCATCGTCTTCGCCTGCGTAGGACCAAACGTTGCTGACGAGCGCACCGTAAGTGAAGGGCTGCTTCGAGATGAAGGCGACGGCGGCCGGCCCGGCCGACCACTTGCTGCTGCCGAGGGAATCGTCGGTCGCGCTGGGGAAAATCAGCGTCGGTCCGACGCCCCAGCTCACATTGCCGATCGGGGTCTCGACCGTGCGGTTGGGCGAAAGAAAGAGTTGCAAATTGATGTCGCCGAGTCCGAATGCACTCGAGAAGGTCGGGTCATCGAAAGGCTTCGGCTGGTTGATGATCGGCACGATCGGCCGGATGATCAGGTTCCAGTCCGGCGACAGCGTGGCCGGATAGACCGGCTGGACGTTCACCACGAACTGCGTGACGTCGCGCTCGCCGGTCCCGAAGTTGAAGTTGTTCTGGAAGGGAACGCTGATCAGGCTGGCGATCGGGTTTTGTGCCGCCTCCTGCAGGGATTTGCCGGACTGCGCCGCGACGGGATAGGCGCCGAGACCCAGGGCAACCGCGCACAGGAGGCCCGAATACCGTGAGAGCGCCAGTTTGCGGCGCGTCATAGAGTACATGCGTTGCCCGCCCGCAGAACGAAGTTCGAGGCAATCTTTGGGGCCGCGTCTCATTTCACGCGGTTCCACACGTTAGCTTCGCAGATGAAGCCAATGCATCCGTCGACATTAAGGGCATCTCCCTTAATAGACATCTTGGACTTGTAGGTCTTGCCGTTCTCGGGGTCAAAAACCGTGCCGCCGGAGTACCGGCCATCTCCATCATTCGTCATGTTGTCGATGATGATCCTGCCGAGGTACGGATAGGCCGCGTCCTCGGCGCCCGCCTTGAAGGCGTTGCTGACGACTCCGCAGGTCTTCGATGCATCCGATGCGCAAGCGGTCACCGTGACCTGGAGGTAGCCGCCCGCATCGTTCGGCTCCGTCTTCCAAACCCCGTCCACGCCTCCGGCGAAGGCCGCCGCCGGCGCGGCCATCAATGTCGTCGTTAAGAGTTGCGTTCGCATGGCATTTTCCCTGTCACACATTGGTTTTAACGCAGCGCAAGCACAGTGAATCTTCAGAAAAGCAAGGTGGCCCCGAGGACGGGTCTATATGTGTCCATCTTCAGGTCCGTGCCGCCGTCCTCGTAGTTGATCGAGATATAGTGAAAGCGGGCAACGGCGCTGATATGCTCGGTGAGCGCATAGTCTGGCATTCACGTCGGCTTGGCATTCACGAAGGCACGCCGGCTCTCAGGATACGCGCGTCCAAGGCCCGGCTTCTGACCATTTCGCGCCACGGTCAGCGGCCGCTTCCGGCGATCACTGCACGCCGGCGAAGTGCCTGCGGTAGTGGCGCGGGCTCATGCCGGCGATGCCCCGGAAAGCGCGCGAGAAGTGCTGTGGGTTCTCGTAGCCGGCAGCGTACGCCACCTCGATTATCTTGACGGCGGGGTCGACGAGCAACGCGCACGCCGTATCGAAGCGTGCCTCCCGAATCACGCCGGAATAGGTCCTGCCATGGCGGGCCAGTTCGCGCTGGAAGGTCCGCCGGCTGAGGCCGGCGATCTCCGCGGCGAGGTCGAGATCCGGATAGCGGTCGCCGAGATATGGCTGTATCGCCAGCCGCAAAGTTGCGACGAAGTTGTCGTCGAGCGCGAGCGGGGGCGCCGGAATGGAAGGCGCCTCTCCCGGCTCGACGCAATGCCGCGAGCACGGCGCGGCGAGCAGTTCCCATGGAATGAGGATCGAGGTGTTTGGCTGGCCGGTCAGCATTCGGCTGTTGCCGAAGGCCCGGAGCGCGGTCTCGCAGACCCGGTCGCGGGACATGAAGGTCATCTCCGAGGGGCACCAGTTCGGCCCTGCGACGCTGCGCACGATCGAGATCACCACATTGAGGTGAAGCCATTCCGCGGCGACGACCCCCGGGTCGTCGCGGAACTGGTCGAAATCGCAGATCACACGGACGTCGGCCGCCTCTCGCACTGCCCGAATGACCAGCGCCGTATCCTCGCGAGCGGCCATACGCATCAGGCCGCCGATCCTCGCCAACCCGTTCACGCCACCGAGCACGGCGAGCCGGCATTCGCTGCTGAGGTCGCGCAGCGAGGAACGCCGCGCGGCAGAGAAGGCCAGTTCCGAGATATCGGCGTGGTTTGCGCAGCGGGTGGCAAAGTCGAGCGCCAGCGGAACGCTGAAATAGGCGTCCGGCGTCTCTTCGATCAGCGTCGGCAGCTTTGCCAGCGCCAGTTGGCGCTCGATTGGTGCCCCAATTTCACGAGCCGCATCGACATAGAGGATCAGGTGAGCCGCTCGTGCTATCGCGATGTTGTTCATGGCATCCGCGCATTTCCATCGGCCCAGGTGTTCTTAGACTGTTCTTCGGATCTGCACTGCGGCGTTCATCAACGATGCATTGCAGCGCTGATAAAGTCCACTGTCGATGCAAACCGTAACCACTGATTGTTTCAGTTGCATGACGGCCGGGCGCGAAATGGTCGGAACGGCCGCATCCGGAGGATCAAGCTCGAGCGATGCGAATTGCTCCTCTGTCCAGGAAGCGCAGCACGCATGGTTTCGCCCGCGGACGATCAGAGACTCGATATCACTCGTTTGCGCTCGATCATCGGTCAGCGCGCCCGATCAGGCTCGCCGTTGCTCCGGCACGCCGCAGTCAGAATGGGCGTGAGTTCGCGCTCGTTGCAAAGGCATCTGGCCCGACACGGGCTGACCTACTCCGAACTCCTCGACAGCGTTCGCAGCGAGGCGGCTCAGGTCATGCTGAGAACGAGCGCTCTTCCGGTACAGGAGATTGCCACGCTTCTCGGATACCGTACGCCTGGCAGCTTCGCGCGGGCATTCGCGCGGTGGACCGGCGTCACGCCCCGCGCGTACAGGAAGGGGATGACGAGACCAGTCCCGCGCCACTGATTGTGTGGCGCGAAATGGGCAGAACTGCTTGCCCTTCCGCGTACCTTCCAAACCTCGCGTACGCTGCAATCCGGCTGCAGCAATGGGAGAGGCCCCGTCATGACTGGCGCGGGGGGTGGCTCATGAGTGCAGCTTTCCACAATCGAAAGGGCTGGATGCGCGCTTGCGCCGCTCCGTGCACCGCCGACGGCCACATTTTAATTAAGGGAGAACCTACGTATGATCCGCCTCCGTACGATCCGCCTCGCCTCAGTCAGCGTCCTGGCCCTTCTGATCGCGCTCGGACCCGCCCGCGCCGACGTTTCGAAAGAGACGGTTGACGCGCTTGGCGCGCCTGACAGGCTCGAGACGTCGATAGGAAACCTTGAATTCAAGGACGGCGCGCCGAGCGCCGGAGACCGCGCAAAAGGTCTTCGACGCACTCGACTTCACCAACGCGCTCAACGTCTACAACAACAGCTTTCGCGGCGCGTCCGCCCTGGGCTTCCATAAAGGCTTCCAGAGCATCGGCGCCGACTACAACGACGTTGTCATCACTTCCGAGTTGCTGGACTCGACCTCGCTGTTCCTGACCGGCAACGCCGATACAGTCTACTACCTCTCCGTCATCGACCTCTCGAAGGGGCCGATGGTGATCGAACAGCCCTCGGACGGCGTCGGCACCATCAACGACATGTGGTTCTCGTGGATCATCGACGTCGGCGGTCCGGGGCCGGATCGCGGTCGGGGCGGCAAGTACCTGATCGTCGGCCCTGACTACGACGGGCCGCTTCCGGAAGGCGGATACTTCGTCGCGCACTCGAAGACCAACCGGATCCTCTACGCCTCGCGCGCCTACCTGGTGAACAGCGATCCCAAGCCGGCGGTCGAGAACATCAAGGCGAACCTGAAGATCTACCCCTATTCGGCGGGCGGCTACGGCACCAGCATCGCCGAGGCGCTGACCGGAGCGGTCCGCCTCGGGGAGAACGCGAAGGTCCCCGAGATGAAGTTCGTCGAGGGGAGCAATGTCTCGCTCAACACCATCCCGCCCAGCGATTTCGGCTTCTTCGAGTGGATCAACGAGAACGTCCAGGCCGAGCCCGCCACCAGCTACGACGTGGAACTCGCCGGGCAGCTCGCCGCCATCGGCATCGTCAAGGGCAAGGAGTTCGCGCCGGACGAGCGGATGAAGAAGATCCTCACCGACGCCGCCGCCGTCGGCCAGGCGGCCGGCCGGGTGCTGAACTGGCGCCCCTACGGCGCCCATCCGGACTGGGCCTATTACGACGGCTCGATGTGGGGCAGCATGCTCTGGGAGGGCGGCGCCTTCTTCGAGACCCCGCCGCCGGCCTTCGAGGACGGCATGTTCAAGCCGCTGCCGCCGACCGGGGCGCGGACGCTCGATTCGCGCACGGCCTTCTACTACGGCTACACGCTCGACAGCCCCGGCATGATCATGAACATCCCCGGCGTCGGCTCGCAGTATCTGATGGGATTCCTCGATGCGAACGGCGACGTGTTCGACGGCGCGAAGACCTACAAGGTGACGCTGCCCAAGGACATCCCGGCCAAGGCGTTCTGGTCCTTCACGGTCTATGACAACCAGACCCGCTCGATGTTGCAGACGCCCCAGAAATACCCGCGCGCCGGGTCCCAGAGCTATCCCTCGCCGGCGGCGAAGGCGGCGGAGGACGGCTCCACCACGGTCTGGTTCAGCCCCGAACAGCCCGACGGGGTGGATCGCGGCAACTGGATCCAGACCGACCCGGAAAAGGGCTGGTTCACCATCCTGCGCCTCTACAGCCCGCTGCCGTCGTTCTTCGACAAGTCCTGGCGGCCCAGCGAGGTCGAACTCGTCAACTGACGATGCGCCGCCACTCGGGCCGCGCGGGTCTTGCCTGCGCGCCCGGTTCAAAAAGGAGGATGCGATGACATACGAACCGGAAAGCGCCCGGACAGGTCCCTCTCGGCGACAGCTTCTGGCCGGTGGCGCAGGACTGGCGGCCGGATTGCTGGTCGCCGATGGGGTCCGCGCACAGGACTCCGCGCCCAATGCCGACTTCCTGTTCGTGCAGACCGCGGGCAGCATGGCCTTCGACACCAGTCAGAACCGTCTGACGCTCCATGGCGTGAGCCCGGTGACCCTGTTCTTCTCTGACCGCCCCGAGCGCATCGCCGGCAACATGAAGACCGAGGACTTCGTGCCGTTCTGGAGCAAGGGCAAGGACAGTTTTCTCTCCGACCCGCCCAATGCCGACATCTCTGTGCTCGAGAAAGGCAAGCTGCTGCAGACCGTCGTCGTCCTCCGCGACCCTGTGCTGGAGGGCAAGGACCTGCACTACACCGTCCAGATCGTCGGCGGCGACATGCCGGAACTCGGCGAGAACGTCTCGGTCTTCATTGACATCATCGGGATGCCGCTGACACCGCTCTCCTTCGCGGGCGCGCGCCGGCGCGCCTTCAGACGTGCGGTGCTCTTCCGATGATCCCGCGCGGCGATCGTACGATCGCGCGCAGCGCCTGCAATCCGAAGATGGCGTACAAGACGATCGGCATTGAGCCGAGGGTTGGCGCCATGCTGCCTTGCAACGTCATCGTCCGACAGGTCCCCGATGGGGGGAAGTCAGCGCCATAGATCCCGTGGCATCCATGCAGGCGATCGAGAACCCGGATCTCGCGCGCGTTGCTGGACAGGTCCGTGAGATGCTCGCCGAGGCAGTGCGACGCATCTGAAGCGCGTTGGCTCATCGGGGGTCTCGGCGTCAAACAGGCATTCTTAAGTCCAGCACAGGAAGCAGCTAAGGCATTGAAATCAAATGAGAGAAGGTTCGGCGGCAGTCCCGTCCCCTCCAGCAGTGGGCTACCAAAATTAATTGCCTTGCCTCAATAGGAGAAATCAGACTGCCATCCGGAACTCAGTCTGTGTACGTTCTTGAGAAAATCCTGCCCCCGCAACCACTGTTAATTGCCGAGCCCCGGAGATCACCTCTCCGGGGCTTCGCGCATTCTGGAGCGACAGCAGCCCGGCCAGTGCGCCGACCAGCTCGATCGCCAGACCATCCCCTTGTGGCACCAGCCTGATCTCCTGCAGCAGCGTCCGGATCGCTTCCGCTGCTTCCGCGCTCCGTCCCTCGTCCGACAGCGCGTCCGTCAGCTCCGCCACCTTGCGCCAGTAGACCTCGGCCAGCCCGGGGTGCAGCACGGGCATGTCGTCGTTCCCAGCCCTCGCCTCGATCTCGGCCGTCAGCGCCACCCTGCGGGCTTCGAGCTGGTGCAGCTCATCCCGCATCTGCGGCACGGCGAAGCCTTCCTTCACGGCCTCGATGATCCGCCGGATTCCATTCTCGACGCGGGCCAACTCGCGGCGCTTCGACGTCTCCGACGCACGGTCGACGGCCGTCAGCCGCGCGAGCTCGCGCCGGTACTCCTCGACGAACGCCGCGAGCAGGTCCGGGTGCAGGAGCTGCTCGCGCAGCCCCCCGAGCACGGCGTCCTCCAGCCGGTCGCGGCGGATCGTCAGCCGGTTCGTGCAGGTGCCTGGTTCCGCGCGGCAGCGCAGCCATAGTGGTGCTTGCCGACGAGGACGAAGCCGCTGCCGCATGCGCCGCAGCGAAGCAGGCCCGAGAAGAGGTAGCGCGGTCGTCGCGCACGCTCCGGCCGGGGACTGGCGCCATCACTCGTCACGGACTCGCGGCGGTCGTCCTGCCGGACCTTCACGCGCTCCCAGAGCGCGTCGTCGACGATCCGGAGATCGGGCACTTCCTCCGTGACCCACGCCTCGGGCGAGTTCGGCCGCGCCTGCCGGCGGCCCGTCGCCGGGTCCTTGACGAAGCGCCGCCGGTTCCAGACCAGCCGGCCGACATAGAGCTCGTAGTTCAGGTGACGTGACCCCCGTCGCTCATCCGCGGGCGACTGGAATCGTGGGTTGAGAATTGCGCGTGAGCGCGACGGTAGCAACGGGCATCGGTGCGGAGCTTTCCAAGTGGCGTAGCGCCGGTGCCTGTTGCGGGTTCAGGATCTCGGCGTAGACGGCGGGCGTCATGTAGCCGATCGCCGAGTGCGGCCGCGCGGTGTTGAAGTCTTCGACCCAGCCGGCGACGACGGCGCGGGCATGGTTCATCGAGAAGAACAGATGCTCGTTGAAACATTCGTCCCGCATCCGCCCCTGAAAGCTCTCGGCGAATGCATTCTGGGTCGGCTTGCCCGGCGCGATGTAGCGCCAGTCGAGGCCGGCCGCCTGGGTGAAGGCCAGGACCGCCGAGGAGGTGAACTCGGTGCCATTGTCGCTGACGATCGTGCCGGGCCGCCCGCGCCGGGCGATCAGCGCCTTCATCTCCCGCACAACCCGTTTCCCGGACAAGGATGTGTCCGGGACGGCGGCGAGGCACTCCTTGGTCACGTCGTCGATGATCGTCAGCACCCGGAAACGACGGCCGTTGGCCAGTTGGTCGTGAACGAAGTCCGTCGACCAGCGGCTGTTGGGACCATCCGGCTTGGGGATCGGCGTGCGCGCGACCGCGATCCGGCGGCGCGACCTGCGCCGCCGCACCGCCAGGCCCTCCTCGCCGTAGAGCCGCTGGGTCTTCTTGCGGTTCATCGTCCAGCCCTCGCCGCGGAGAAGGACATGCAGGCGGCGATACCCGAACCGCCGCCGCCGATCGGCCAGCTCCCTCAGCCGCCCGCGCAGGGCCGCGTCGTCGGGACGCTTCGCGCAATAGCTGTCCACTTAACCTTCTTGGCTGACGAATGACATGACCGTCTCGATGGGCCGTCGGCCCATGTTGCGGTATCCGAGATGCGGCCGCTCGGTGTTGTAGTGGACGAGCCAGGCATCGAGGTCGGCCTGCAGCGCCTCGACGGTCTCGTAGAAGGTCTCGCGCATCTTCACCCGGAAGAACTCGTCGAGCACGGTGCCGTTGAAGCGCTCGACGAAGCCGTTGGTCCTCGGGCTGCGGACCCTGGTGCGCCGGTGCTCGGTGCCGTTGAGCTCGAGGTAGAGCTCGTAGGGGTGGCGCTCGGTGCCGCAGAACTCGCGCCCGTTGTCGGTGAGGACGGCGCCGACCGGCAGGTCGAGATTGCGGTAGAAGGGCAGCACGTCGTTGTGCAGCACGGCGACGGCGGCCTCGGGCTGCTTCGAGACGTGCAGGAATCCGAAGGCATACGAGCCGTAGGTGTCGACGACAGCATGCAGGTAGACCTTGCCGACGCCCGTGAGGGAGCCCACGAAGAAGGTGCCGGCCGAGAGCAGTTCGCCCGGCGCCGCACTCTCGACATGGCGTTCCCGAAAGCAGGGGTTGAGCTTCTCCAGGAAGGCTGCCTGCTCCGGCGTGATCTCGATCGCCGTCTCGGCGGTCTGCTTCTCCAGCGCCAGCCAGCGGTCGGTCCTCGTCCCCAAGCCGTTCTCGTTCAGGATCTTCTGGATGGTGATCGAGGAGACCCGGATGCCTTCGAGCGCCAGCAGCGCCTCGTGCCGATTGCAGCCATAGGCCGGGTGCTCCAGCGCCAGCGCCTTGATCCGCTCCACCGTCTCTGGCGGCGTCGTCTGCGGGTGTGACTTGTGGATCGGCGGCAGGTCCTTCAGACCCGCGAAGCCCTGCGTCTGAAACCGCCGCTTCCACTCATAGAAACTGGTCCGGTCGAGCCCGCGCTGCCGGCACGCCTCGGCGACATTGCCAAGCTCCTTCGCCAGCTCCAGCACGCTCAGCCGGCTCTCGGCCAGCTTCGTCCCGGCATCTCGCTTCCGCGGCTGAGCCGCTGTCGATGTTCGTCCCATTGGCGCTTCCTCCCTCCCATGGTGCACGCCCGCCGCTCGCTCACCTCGAGGCTCGTCCTCAGATGCGCGACGGCTTCCCGCCTGGCAGCGGGCGTCACCATTTTTTTGTCAGCAGATCCTTCAGCCCGGCATTGTCGAGCATCGCGTCGGCATAGAGCCGCTTCAGCTTCGCGTTCTCGTCCTCGAGCGCCTTCAGCCGCCTCGCATCCGAGACGTCCATCCCGCCGTATTTGGCCTTCCAGGCATAAAACGTCGCCGACGACATACCGTGCTTGCGGCACAGCTCGGCGACCGCCGCACCGGCCTCCTGCTCGCGCAGCACCCCGATGATCTGCTCTTCGCTGAAACTGCTTCGCTTCATATCCGGTCCCTCTCCTGTGGTCCGGATTCCAGCAGCTCGTGGAGGAGAAACAAGGGGTCACGTCACAGGATGCCGGTGCCGCGCCGCCAGTTGCCATAGATCGTCGAGGGTCCCCACGCCCGACCGGCCGGTCCGGGGATGCTCTCCGCGTTCAGCGCCATTGCGATCGCGCGCGGGCTGCGCCCGGCGGCGAACGCCTCGAACATGCGGCGCACCTCCGCCGCCTCCTCCGGCACGATGCGGCTGTCGCCGGTGGTTGGGATGCCATCCGGCCCGAGCGTCCGCACGGTCTCGTAGCCATAGGAGATGCCGCCGGCCGACTTGCCCGCGCGGACGCGGCCTTCGAGCCCGCGCCGGCAGAGATGGCTCGGGGAATCTGCACAGGGGCAATGAGTGGAAGATCCGCGCGACATCGGCATGATTGCCGAAAGCGAGGAGAGACCATGGCGAGACGACCGCGCCGGAACCACAGCCCGGCCTTCAAGGCGAAGGTGGCCGTGGCTGCGATCAAGGGCGAGAAGACGCTGAGCGAGCTTGCGCAGCAGTTCGATGTTCACCCCAATCAGATCACGCAGTGGCGTTCCCAGCTTCTGGAAGGGGCGACGGCTGTTTTCGGCGACACCGCGAAAGCCGAAGCGGCCCCGGCCATCGACGTGAAGGTTCTGCACGCGAAGATCGGCGAGCTGACCCTGGCGAATGATTTTTTAGAGGGCGCGCTCGACAAGGCCGGACTGCTGCCGAGCGCAAGAAAATGATCGACAGGTCCCATGAGCTGCCGATCGCGCGGCAGGCCAGCGAACTCGGGATCAGCCGGGGCAGCGTCTATTACCTGCCACGGCCGGCCCCGAATGCAGATCTCGCGCTCATGCGCCGGATCGACGAACTGCATCTCGAGTATCCGTTCGCGGGCAGCCGGATGCTGCAGGGGCTGCTGAAGGCCGAAGGCCATGAGGCAGGCCGGCTGCACGTCTCGACGCTGATGAAGACGATGGCGATCGAGGCGCTTTACCGACGCCCGAGGACATCGACGCCGGCGCCGGGGCACAGGATCTATCCATACCTGCTCCGGAAGGTCGCCGTGACGCGGCCGAACCAGGTCTGGGCGATGGACATCACCTCCGTCCCGCTGGCGCGCGGCTTCGTCTACCTTGCCGCCATCATCGACTGGTTCAGCCGGAAGGTCCTGGCCTGGCGGCTGTCGATCACGCTCTCCGCGGACTTCTGCATCGAAGCTCTCGACGAGGCGCTCGCCCGCCACGGCCGGCCTGAGATCTTCAACACCGATCAGGGCAGCCAGTTCACCTCCGTCGACTTCACCAGGGTGCTGAAGAATGCCGGGATCGCCATCAGCATGGACGGCAAGGGCGCCTGGCGAGACAACGTCTTCGTCGAGCGGCTCTGGCGAACGGTGAAATACGAGGAGGTCTACCTCCGCGCCTACGCCAGCGTCTCCGAGGCCCGCGCCTCGATCGGGCGCTACCTGACCTTCTACAATCGGACGAGGCCCCATTCGTCGCTTGGCGGGCGGACACCCGATCGAACATATCTCAGCGGGCTGCAGCCAATCCCGGCGGCAGCATAACCAAGGCGGAAATCCACTTAACCAGCCCCGGCTACTGCTCAGACAAAACGAGCCACCTCTCCAGGCGGGGCTGAGCGCCGCCGAGCTGTGCCGGAGGCACGGCATCAGCGACGCGACTTTTTACAAGTGGCGGTCGCGGTTCGGCGGGATGGAAGTGTCGGACGCGAAGCGGCTGCGGGCGCTCGAGGAGGAGAACGGCAAGCTGAAGCGGCTGCTGGCGGACGCCATGCTCAACGTCTCGACGCTGCGCGAGATGCTCGGAAAAAACTTCTGACGCCCGGTTCGAGGAGAGATGCCGTGAACTGGGCGGTCCAGGAAAGAGACTATTCGCAGCGCCGCGCCTGTGCGCTGGTCGGCATGGCGCCGAAGACCTACCGCCATGTCCCCGCCAGGCCGGACGACAGCATGCTGAGAAGCAGGCTGCGCGAGTTGGCGAACGCTCGCCGCCGCTTCGGCTACCGGCGGATGAACCTGCTGCTGAGGAGCGAAGGCGTGGAGATCAACCACAAGAAGCTCTTCCAGCTCTACCGCGAGGAGCGCCTGACCGTGCGCCGGCGCGGCGGCCGCAAGCGGGCGATCGGCACGCGGGCGCCCATGGCCGTGCCCCAGGGACCGAACCAGCGCTGGTCGGTGGACTTCCTGCACGACGTGCTCTCCGACGGCCGTCGATTCCGGATCTTCGCCGCCGTCGACGACTTCACCCGGGAATGCCTGGCGCTGACGGTCGACACGTCGATCTCCGGCGCGCGTGTTGTGCGCGAGCCCAGCAAGGTCGCCGAGCTGCGCGGCCGGCCCTGCATGATCGTCAGCGACAACGGCACCGAGCTGACCTCGAACGCCGTGCTCGCCTGGTCCGGGGAGATCGGCATCGAATGGCACTACATCGCCCCGGGCGAGCCGATGCAGAACGCCTTCGTCGAGAGCTTCAACGGCCGGCTCAGGGACGAGTGCCTGAACGAGCACCTCTTCCACGGCCTCCGAGAGGCACGCCGGATCATCGAAAGCTGGCGCGCCGATTACAACTCGGCACGCCCACACACCAGCCTCCGCGGCCTGACGCCAAGGGAGTTTGCAACCCGGTCCGGATCGGACCAGACCATGAACAGGACTAACTTATAGGCGAGGGCACAAAGGGGGCAGGGTCACTTCCACTATCGATTGCACCCGGGTGCAACTGGAGATGCCGGTCGCGCGGTTGTAGTGCCGCTCGGAAATGTCGAGCGTCGCGTGCCCGAGCAGGTCGCGGATGATGTTCACGTGCTCCGGGTCGGCCTCCGCGATCGAGGTCGCCGCGATGTGCCGGAAGGCATGCGGCCGGAGTGCCACGCCCAGGTGACGCTCCGTGATCTTCGGCAGCTCGCGCGAGAACCCGTCCGCGGTCAGGGGCTTGCCGTACTGGCTGATACCAACCCGCGCCGATCAGAACCCATGTGCCCACTCCCGGAGACCGAGGGACATGATGCGCCAGGGCTGGTCGGTGAGCTTGGTCCACGCCTCGCAGGAGTGGGCGACGATGTCGTCGTAGGAGTCGAAGACCCGGTTCGAGAGCCAGTTCTGGCGCATGAACTGCCAGACGTTCTCGACGGGGTTGAGTTCGGGCGATCTCGGCGGCAGCGGCAGGAGGATGATGTTGTCGGGGACCACGAGGCGGCCAGAGACGTGCCATCCCGCCTGGTCCAGGACAAGCACAGCGTGTGCGCCGGGCGCCACCGCGGCGCTGATCTCGACGAGATGCGCCTGCATCGCTTCGGTGTCGGCGAAGGGCATGACCAGCGCCGCACCCTTGCCGAGCTTCGGGCAGATGGCGCCGAAGATGTAGGCCCATTTCGTGCGCTGGTCGTGCGGGGCGCGGGGCCGCGTGCCGCGGCGCGCCCAGCGGCGCGTGATCAGGTTCTTCTGCCCCACCCGGGCTTCATCCTGGAACCAGACCTCGATGCGTCGGACGCGAGCGCGCCGGCCGCGGATCTCGGCGATGGCTTCCGGAAAGCTTTTTTAAAGGCGCCCACCGCCTCGGGATCCTGCCCGTGCGCCTGCGGCCGCGCCGTCAGCACCCGGAAGCCCAGCCGCTTCAGCGCCCGGCTCACCGTCGTCTCGCTCACCGAGACGCCGAACTCCTCGTGCAGCCACGCCGCCAGGTCGATCAACCGCCAGCGCACCACCCCGTCAAGATAGGGCTTCGGTCCCACTTCGACCGCCTGTGCAAGCGCTGCGAGCTGCTCCGCCGTCAGGCGCGGCGCTTGGCCCGGCGCCTTACGGTCGAGGAGCCCGCCCGGCCCGTCGGCGTTGAACCGCACCACCCAGTCCCGCACAATCTGTAGCCCGACGCCACCGATCCGCGCCGCCGCCGTCCGGCTCCCGCCATCGTAGATCGACGCCAGCGCCAGAAGCCGACGGGTCTGCCTCGCATCCCGGCTGGCCTTCGCCAGCCCCCTCAAATCATCCGCCGCGTAATCCGATCGCAGCCTGATCGCCGCCGCCATGGAGAACCTCCCTCTGTTCTCCACGATAAATCATGATCAGGCGCGTTCGGGAATCCCTTCCGTAAGTCCGGATCAGCGCGGGTTGGTATGAGCCAGAGGAAGGGCGACTTCTTGCGCCCGAGGAGGATTGCGCGATGCCCATTGAGGTATCGCTTCACTGGCTGGATCAGCTCTCCCGGCAGAGGACATGACCACTCCCTGCCGTTCTTCATGTCCTCGGCTGCGAACCGGAGGTCGAAGCCGCCGCCGAGCGGCACGAGGTGATCGTGGATGCGCATGGCGAGCAGCGCGCGCCGCCGCACCGGCCGCGCGATCAGGAAGGCAATGAGGAGCGCCTGCCGGAGGTGGATCGCTCGCCGGAGCAGATCGAGCGTCGCGTCCGCCTCGACCTCCGCCATGCGATCCAGCCCCCACCGGAAGATCCTGCCGGCCGTCAGGCCGACCGGCGGTGGGAGCGCGCCGCGGTTGGCTCGCGATCAGCCGGTTCAGCGCCACCCGGAGCCATTCCCAGTCGCGCGAGGGGTCCATGTCGCGTCGCTGATGCCGTGCCTCCGGCAGAGCTCGGCGGCGCTCAGCCCCGCCTGGTGCTCCTTCAGGATGCCAATGATCTGCTCGTCGCTGAACCTGCTCTTCCGCATGCGCCTGTCTCCTTCGCTGGCGACAGACTAACCTCACAGCGTGGGCGTTTCAGGGGGCAGGGTCAACAACCCTGCAACGGGGCCGCCTGGTCGATCAAGGATGAACCATACGCCGGCGCCGCTTGGTCAACCAAAGCCGCGCCGCAGACACAGCCCGTCGGTGTCATCAGATAGACTGGGTCTTCAGACGTGATTGCCATTCAGGGGATTTGGCTCATCCGTCAAGCGTGCCGACGGCTGCAGCGACGGCAGCGTGATCGATATTGGCGCCCCCGGCAGGCGACGAGATGCTCACCTTTACATCGCGGCTCGCGAAGTGGATCCCTTCGTGGTCGAACATCTCATGTAGCTTCGCGTAGACGATCCGCCGTATGGTAAATTGTTCGCCGGGTCGCGTTTTGAACTTTACGCGGATCGTGATGCCGAAGTTATCTATTGAAAGGACTCCCTGCGACTTGAGCGGTTCCATGAACTTGTGACCGAACTGGGGGTCATCAAGAAGCTCTTGGCCGATTTTCTTCACCAGCTTGCGGACCCGCTCTACATCTGTGTCGAGCGTCACAACGATCGGCAGCTTCATGATGACCCAGTCGCGCGAGTAGTTGGTCATGTGTTCGATCGTGCCGAAGGCGATCGTGTTGAGCGGCCCGTTCTGATGGCGAAGCTGCATGGAGCGGATCGAGATCCGCTCGACCGTACCCTTGATGCCGCCGATCTCGATATACTCGCCGACGCGAAAGGCGTCGTCGAGCAGGTAGAACAGGCCCGAGATGATGTCCTTGACCAGGCTCTGCGCCCCGAAGCCGAGGGCCAGACCGACGATCCCCGCGCTGGCGAAGATCGGGGTGGTGTTGATGCCGGCCTGGCGCAGCAGCATCAGCCCGGCGATGAAGATGACCATGATCTGCAGGGCGTTGCGGAAGAGCGGCAACAGGGTGGCCAAGCGTGATCGGCCGGAGCCGCCCTCGGCCTCGCTGTCCTGCTCCTCGGGGACGGCCTCGAGGGCGATGCGGCGGTCGATCGCCTCGCTCGCATAGGCCCAGACGGCATAGGCGAGCAGGAGCACCATCGCCGTCGCCGGTACGGCGGCCAGCGCGCCGTCGGGGCGCGTCATCGGAAAGCCGAACCGCTCGAATGCGACCACCAGCGCCGCCGCGACGCCGAGCCCCTTCGCAAGGCGCGCCGGCCACAGCACGTCGTGGGCCGTCGGCGAGCCTGCTGCCAGGGGAGCCGGCGCGACATCTCGCTTCAGGAAGATCGCGAAGAGCCAGAGCGCCAGATGGTAAACGGCCAGCCCGCCCAGCAGCGCCGCGGCGGGGGCAAGCACGATGTCGATCGCGTCGGGGATCCTCAGCAGGAGCCGCACGCAGGCGATGACCCACGCCAGCACGACATAGCCGGCCAGCAGCGCCCAGGCGGACGCGCCGATCGCGCGAAGCCTCCCGGCGGCGCCGGCCAGCAGGGTGAGGTCGTCCCGGTGCCAGTAGGCGAGCAGGATCACCAGGGCGCAGACCAGCGTCGCGAAGCCGATCCGCGCCAGCGTGGCGAGCGCCGGGTCGGGGTACATGAAGGTCAGCGTCAGCGCCGCACTCGCGAACAGGAAAATCGCGATCAGCGTGGCACGCAGGTCCCGCACGACACGCGCGGCATCGAACCATCGGCCGGTCGCGACAAACTGCTCTTGGGCTCGCTCGAGGAGCGGTGCGGCGATCAGAAAGGTAACTGCGCAGCGCAGGAACATCTCGGTTATTGCGCCGACAAGTTCGACCGTCTTCGAACCGGGTCCGTAGACAAGGAAGGGGAGCACCATCGCCGCCACGGCGGCGATCAGCACGCCGATCGCTGCCCGGAAGATACGTGCGGGGCGCGCGCCGGGCGGCGTGCCATGCGGTCGCCTCTCTCCGAGGCGCTCGCGGTACTGGAAATCCGCCCGGCGCACTACCACGAGACCTGCGCCGAGGCCGACAACTGTGAGCAAGCCGTTGAGGAACGGCTTCACACGATCGCTGGCCGCCGCAGGCCAGCCCGGGGTGGAGACCGCCGATCCCAGCATGCGGATCTGCTTCGTCACCTTGCCGGCGAGCGAGGCGAGCATGGCGCCCCCGGACGGAAGCGGTTCGACCTGCGCTGCCGTAGGCGGTGGCGGACCGATAACGACGACGCTGCGTCCCTCCGACTTCGCCGCCTCGATCAACGGTTCGATGGCGGAGGAATTCGAGGCAGCGGGCGTCGCCATGGCTGGCACGGCCAATCCCGGACCGGCGCAGAGCAGCATCGCCGCCAGCGCGACACGGCGCCACCGCGTCCAGGTCATTGCCTTTATCATGACCATCGCGGCGAACAGGAGCGCGAGCATCATTTACGGCAGCCTGCCGTCTCGCCCGGCCCGACACTGAAGGGCGACCGGTCGTGTCGCGCGAGCGGATGGAAGGCGGCATCCGGCAATGTCGTATCCTCACAGCCTGGAGAGCCCCCATCGAGCCGCCCCTATAGATTGTTAATGCATCACGGGCTCGTGGTCTATTGGGCGGATGTTCACGCGGGACGCGGTGTTCAGCGCGAAGCGTGCAGAATGAATGGAGATCGTGAACCGGCCCCGAGCGGCCGCCGCACGACGGGCGAGCAGTCCTGGCGTCGCGAGGCCGCGCGACGGCGACGATCTCGTCCTCCTCTGGCCGCACCTGCTCAACCACCGGCCCGAGGCGATCGTCCGTCTATCAGCTCCCGTCGACTGCGCGGCGATCGTGCGATCGCCGCGCGGGATCATCGGAAGAGCACCGCACGTCTGAAGGCGCGGCGGCGCGCGCCCGCGAAGGAGAGCGGGGTCAGCGGCATCCCGATGATGTCGATGAAGACCGAGACGTTCTCGCCGAGTTCCGGCATGTCGCCGCCGACGATCTCCACGGTGTAGTGCAGGTCCTTGCCCTCCAGCACCGGGTCGCGCAGGACGACGACGGTCTGCAGGAGCTTGCCTTTCTCGAGCACCGAGATGTCGGCATTGGGCGGGTCGGAGAGAAAACTGTCCTTGCCCTTGCTCCAGAACGGCACGAAGTCCTCGGTCTTCATGTTGCCGGCGATGCGCTCGGGGCGGTCAGAGAAGAACAGGGTCACCGGGCTCACGCCACGGAGCGTCAGACGGTTCTGACTGGCGTCGAAGGCCATGCTGCCCGCGGTCTGCACGAACAGGAAGTCGGCATTGGGCGCGGTGTCCTGTGCGCGGACCCCCTCGGCGACGAGCAATCCGGCTGCCAGTCCTGCGCCACCGGCCAGAAGCCGTCGCCGAGAGGGACGTGTCCGGGCACTTTCCGGCTTGTATGTCATCGCATCCTCCGCTTTGAACTGGGCGCGGGGGTAAAACCCGTGCGCCCCGATTGGCAACGTATCGTCAGTTGACGAGTTCGACCTCGCTCGGACGCCAGAAGGAGCGGCGCCTGACATCTGTTCGGCGATCTGCAAAGCCGCTGTCGTTCACAAGACGCACCAGAACGCCCTCGAGCACTGAAAGGCCCCTATTTTTTCCCGATCTCGTCAGATGCTTCCATGTCCACGTCGGGCGGTTCGCTTTCGGCTTCAAGGCGTTCTGCCGAAAGCGGCTCGCCCCCGGAATCCTTGAGTTCCTCGGGTGTCGCGTTGAAGTCCGGTGACCCGAACGGTGGATAATGCAATCGGCCGTCCAGTTGTTCAAGTCGGGACGTGGGGAATTTCGGAAACGGCAATTGATGAGTGCGCCGCAAAGCCGAAACCTCCGCCTTGGCTTTCTCACCAAGAGTGGGGTCAAGGCCGTCATCACGCCTCATGTAGAGCGTCTGTGACGGGAAGGCGAAACCGGTTCCCGACTGCTCGACAATGGTCATGATACGGAATTGAACATCCTCCTTGATCGCGAAGAAATCGTTCCATTCCCGGGTCATGGCATACACCCGAACGGAAACGTCGAGCGACGAGGCGCCGAATTCCGAGAACCGCACGCGCACGCTCTCGCTGTCGATCCGCGGATGACCGATAAGCATCTCGCGAAGCTTCACGATCACATATCGCAGTTGATCCTCAGCGGTCTCGTAGCGCAGCCCGATCGTCTGCTGGATCAACATGCGGTCACACTGCGCCCAGTTGACGATCTGCAGATCCGCAAACTGCGCGTTGGGCACCGTGATCAGCGTCCGGTCGAGGCCCCGGATCTGAGTAGACCGGATGCCGATACTGTCGACCGTCCCGCTACTGTCACCGAAGGTGCAGAAGTCTCCGACACGGATAGGTCTGTCGAGGTAAAGAATGAACCCGTCGATCAGATTTTCGAGCGTCGGTCGGATTGCAAGTGCGATGGCAAGTCCGCCAATTCCGAGGCCCGCAAGCAGGCTGAACACAGGCAGGCCGATGTCTTGCGCGCCATAGGCGAGGATCAGGATCCCACCGATGAAGCCGAGAATCCTGGCGATCAACCGCAGCATGTTCGCGTCAAATTTCTGCTCGGGAAGCGTTCTCCGGGAAATTGCCGTCGCGAAAATGGCCAGCATGAAGACCCAGAACGCCCAGGCCAGGGCCAGAAAGATCGCGAGGGTCAGGCCGACGTAGGTGGCTGCCGCGAACTGGCCTGCAACGACAATCTGATTGGGAAAGAAATAGCGAAGGCCGACGCCTGAGAGCAGGACAGACAAAGGGCTCAATAAAAGCCTCCCGTGCACCCCAACCAGACCGCCCGAGGCGGGATGTGCCGTCACACGGTGCCAGAAAAGGAGGAGCAGCGCCGTGACTATCGTCATTACAAATACAGCAAAGATTTTCCAGATCGGTGTCCCAAAGACGGGTTGTTTGAGGGTTTCAGGCACCGCATTGGAGAGCGCAACCGGCACCATCGGCCCCGTCAATTGTCGGAACTCCGAGATCCAGCTGCGAATTCTTCCGGATGATCTGAGCGGCAGACTTTCGGCCGTGTCATGGAATGTTGGGGCCGACAGCACTGTGTGTGCACTGAACAAGAATTCGTCCTGCCGTGGCCCGTTATCAATCCGAACGATCTTGGACGGCGTGTTTGGTATCGGGAACGAAGCAGGGCTGTCTGGATTGAAGGCCGTTGCATCGGGCACATCTTCGAGCGCAGGGAGCGAGATGCGGTTGAAGATGTCCAGAAGGTATGTCGCAGTCTCGGCACCGACCGCTCGGCGGGTCGCTTGGGGGACCTTCGACAGGTCTATCAGCGAGAGCCATTGTTCCACAACAAGGGCGATCCGATCCGCTCGCTTGCGATCGTGGGTCTCCTTGTAGTTGTTCAAGGCGCCCTCAAACTGTTCGCTCAGCCGCTGAAAACTGGCGAGCACCTCTCTGGGGCTGCCTGTGTATACGGCGTACTGAAGAACATCTTCAGTTTCAGCCGACGCCTGTAAGGACGTGGTCGGGTTTCGTTCGGCGTCGGTGGCAACGGGCCGCTGTTGTGCCCATAAAATCGCCGGGGTGAGAAACAGGACCGCAAGGCTCAGGATCGAGCCTCTGCCGAACTGGAGCAGGCAATTTATCCTACCGGGGTGTGAAGAAGAGCCCACTGCGGTGTCCAAACGAACAGACCAGATTCGACCCTTTTGAGGCACAGGCCGTTTTTTGGGTCTTCGAGGCGTCGTTGCCCCAATTGTCGGAGGAGCGGTCCATGTCTTGAACCGATGATCATGGAGAGCCGATCTAGCCTGAACGGGCGTCAGACGGAGGTGTCTGGCGCACGTTCAGAGACCTTGGCGACTTAACCGACCTTCTTTGCCGGGGGAATGACCCACGAGCCATCAAGGATCGACGGATCGCTTTCCTTCTGCGCCGGCGGCCATACGCGTTGTGGACGTGCCGATCCCATCGCCCTGCATGTGGCCGCCGAACAAGATGTGTTCAGCGCGCGACGACCACCTCGACGCGCCGGTTCATCTGTTGCCCCTCGGGCGTATCGTTCGATGCGACCGGCGAGAGCGGCCCGACGCCCACGGGCGCAATCCGGTCCTCGGCGACTCCGGCATTGACCAGAGCTTTGGCGAAGGACTGCGCCCGCTGCTGCGAAAGCTGCAGGTTGTAGCGGAATGGACCGGTGTCGTCGGTGTGGCCGACGACCGCGACATTCAGATCCGGATCCTGCGTCAGTGCCGCCGCGAGCCGGCTGGCCGCATCGAGGCCGGAGGGTTGCAGCATTGCGCTATCCGTCGCGAACAGGACGTTGCCACGCAGCACGACGCGCTTGTTCTGCGCGAGGGCAGCGTAGATGTCCTCCGGACTTGCGTCCTGCGTCATGTCGAAAGTTGGTGTGACCTGCATGAAGCCGGCCGTATCGGGCGGCGGTGCAGTCTTCTCGGACGGTTGCTGGCAGCCGGCGAGGACTATGGTTGCGGCAAGGCCGATCGCCAGCATCCGGGCGGTACGGCAGAGATTGCGACTCGTGTTCATCATCTTCTCCAAGTTCCGTCCGCGGTTCACGAGGACGGTAAGATTGACATTTGGACAAACCCATCGATGGACGCTCAGAGAGGTTTACACTACGATCGCGCACGCTCGTGCGTGAGCACGTTACGGCAATTTACCCGCTCAACTCAATCGTTGCCGTGTCTCGCTCTCGGCGTTCAGGGGACGTAATACGGCGGCAGGTTCCGCCACAACTTGCCCGACCGGAAGAGATCGCCGCCGACGCCGTAGAGGCACTTCATGAAGATCGGGTCGAAGGTTTCCGTCGGGTCCGCGCAAGGCACTTCTGCGGGGATCCAGCCGACGTCGAACGCGATATCGTCGCGCCTCGCGATCAGGTAGAGCTTGTAAAGGTCACCCGTCCCGCTGCCGCGGATCAGGGAGCTCAGCGCGGCACCGCCGACGTCGGCGATCCGTGGCCGGACCGCGGCGTAGGGCGGCGCCAGGTCGTTGTTCATGATCACGTAGAGGTGCCTGTCGATGTTCCGGCCGAGCGCGTCGATGGTCATCTTGCGGATCGGCACCTGGGGCGACACGAAGGTGACCTGCGAGGTCGCGCCCCCGTCGACATGCATTTCGTCATAGATCCGTCCGTCCGGGCCCGTCACATTTATGATGGCCGGGGGGAACGCGACCGGGATCGACGCGGAGGCGAGGATCACTTGCCGGAACAGGTGCAGCGCGCCGGGATGACCGGATGCAGCGATCGCGCCCATGTTCCAGATCATCGGCCGGCCGGCGTCGAGATCGGTCGTGCCAACGAGCAGCACCCGGCCCTTGCGATCCTCGGCGGCGATCTTTGCCAGGATATCCGGCGTGATCTTCTCAGCGATGATCTTCTCGAGCTTCGAGGTATCGGCGAGCAAGTCGCCGGAGACGATACCTGACAGGATCGTCTTCTCGAGCAGGTCCTTCGTGCTGTACTTCGTATAGATCTCCTCCAGCACCGGATCGTAATCCGGGCCGAGAAAGGCAAAGGGCGCGATGATCGCACCGGTCGAGACGCCGGAGACACCCGTGAACTCGGGTCGCGTGCCGCTCTCCGTCCAGGCGCGCAGGACACCGGCTCCGAAGGCGCCCCACTGACCGCCGCCGGAGAGTCCCAAGTATGTCAGCACCGGTTTTCGTCCGGCAGCGATCTCGCTGCCATAGGTCTTTTTCAACACCGCGGCGCGGGTCTTCATAAGCTGGTCGATCTCGACCTTCCCGACCTCATCGCCCCAGCTGCGCAGGCCCGGGAGACCGAGCGGCTCCGCCTTGTCGACCATGTCTGCCGGGAGCGGGTTCCGGGCCGTAATCCCACAGGCGCCGACCGCCAGGGCGATTATCAGCGCCAGTGCGCGCAAGCTACCGGAATGTCGCATTTCAACCTCCCGGGCTGGTCGGTGAGCTTGGTCCACGCCTCGCAGCACTGGGCGACGATGTCGTCGTAGGAGTCGAAGACCCGGTTCGAGAGCCAGTTCTGGCGCATGAACTGCCAGACGTTCTCGACGGGGTTGAGTTCGGGCGATCTCGGCGGCAGCGGCAGGAGGGTGATGTTGTCGGGGACCACGAGGCGGCCGGAGACGTGCCATCCCGCCTGGTCCAGGACAAGCACAGCGTGTGCGCCGGGCTCCACCGCGGCACTGATCTCCGCTAGGTGAGCCTGCATAGCCTCGGTGTCGGCGAACGGCATGACGAGCGCCGCACCCTTGCCGAGCTTCGGGCAGATGGCGCCGAAGATGTAGGCCCACTTCGTGCGCTGGTCGTGCGGGGCGCGGGGCCGCGTGCCGCGGCGCGCCCAGCGGCGCGTGATCAGGTTCTTCTGCCCCACGCGGGCTTCATCCTGGAACCAGACCTCGATGCGTCGGCCGCGAGCGCGCCGGCCGCGGATCTCGGCGATGGCTTCCGGAAAGCTTTTTTAAAGGCGTCCATCGCCTCGGGGTCCTGCCCGTGCGCCTGCGGCCGCGCCGTCAGCACCCGGAAGCCCAGCCGCTTCAGCGCCCGGCTCACCGTCGTCTCGCTCACCGAGACGCCGAACTCCTCGTGCAGCCACGCCGCCAGGTCGATCAACCGCCAGCGCACCACCCCGTCAAGATAGGGCTTCGGTCCCACTTCGACCGCCTGTGCAAGCGCTGCGACTGCTCCGCCGTCAGGCGCGGCGCTTGGCCCGGCGCCTTACGGTCAAGGAGCCCGCCCGGCCCGTCGGCGTTGAACCGCACCACCCAGTCCCGCACGATCTGTAGCCCGACGCCACCGATCCGCGCCGCCGCCGTCCGGCTCCCGCCATCGTAGATCGACGCCAGCGCCAGAAGCCGACGGGTCTGCCTCGCATCCCGGCTGGCCTTCGCCAGCCCCCTCAAATCATCCGCCGAGTAGTCCGATCGCAGCATGATCGCCAAGGGCGGACACCGCTAGTCCCCGATGCGCGAGATCTTCGTCCCCTCGAGGCCCGCGCCTGCGAACAGCCCCTTCTGGTCGATGAAGAAGACGTAGATGCCGTTCTGGATCGTGGTGGTCGAGAGCCGCCTGGAGAAGCCCTTGTCGGCGATCGTCAGGTTCGGTGCCGAGCCGATCTCCCAACCGTCGCTCTCGCGGGCGAACTGCAGCGCGGCAGCGTCCATCAGAAAGATGACGTAGCCGAACTTCGTCAGCCCAGCCTGGTAGCCGATCGAGAGGGAAGTGGACCGGAAGTATCCGGCGTTCTTTCCTTTCACGCGAAGCACGCCCTCGCCGGTCGCGCCGCCGACGATGAACCCGGCCTTCACTATCTCCGGGAAGATCAAGATGCCCTTGGCCTTCTCGATCATTTTTGCCGTGACCGGTTCGGTCGCCTTCAGGCGCGCCAGCGTCGCACTCGCGGCCGCGTCGAGATTCGCCGCGCTTTCCGCGTAGATCGGCGCCAGCGGCGCCACCATTGCGAGCGCCGCGATGGCCGTCATCAGCCGGCGGCGTGTCATCTTGAAATGCATTCGGTATCCTCCTGTCCAACCGGTCGGCGCACATGATCGCGGCGCCCACAGGTCCTTTGTTAAGATTCCGGCCGCGCTTCCGTCAGCCGGCGGGCGTGTACCAGATGGGCGACGTGTAGGCGCGCTCCTGCGTCACCACCGGGATCTCGGGCGGCAGGTGCAGGCCGAACCGCTGGGCGTCGTAGGCCGTCCAGCGCGGCGTGGGGATTTCGATGACGCGGGCATAATAGAACGCGCGCTGCCGCGGGTCGAACTCCGGGTCGGTCCAGACGGTAATCAGCTCGGGATTGCCGATGGTGTTGGTCCAGGTCGCCTCGGCGAGGTCGACCGTGTTCCCGACCGCCGGCGGCTTGCCGCCTTCGCCGGGATGCCGCTTGTCGGCATCGCCCCAGACGACGTCATAGATCCTCTCCTGTGTGGTGCCATCCTCGCCAACCCAACCCTTGACGATCTGGATACGGTCGAGATTGGCGCCGATCGGGTCCTTCAGCGCGGCGACGAGGAAGGTCGGTGACTTGCCCTCGGGCGCCGCGGAGAGATCGCCGCCCATCGGCACGCCCTTGGTGTAGCCGATATCAGCCGGCAGACGGCTCATGGCGTCCTCCGCCTTGAAGTCCCAGCCGCCGAAGAAGCGCACGATCATCCGTGGGCCGGTCGTCGCGTAGGTCTCACGACGCTCCATGGCGTCGAAGATTGCCTCGCGCGTGTTCTCGGTCGCCCAGACGGCGGCGTAGCCCGAGGCGGCAACCTCCCACTCCATCACCGTCAGATCGCCAAACTTCATGAACACCCTGGAGGTGCGCTCCGGGCTCGGCTCCATGCTGCTGACCTTGCCGAAGAAATTCTCCTCCTCGGCGGTGGCCAGGCCGGTGTGCGAGTCCGTCGAGCCGACCAGGCCGAACTTGTAGGGGTTCGTGCCGAGCTCCGTCTCCATTGCCAGCCCGTTCTTCAGCGCCGACCGGGCATATTCGAACTCGAGCATCTCGGGCTTCTTCGCGGCCGTCAGCGCGAGGTTGCCCTTGTCCCATCGCTCGTAGTCGGCGAACTCGTCGTTCGGCGAAAGATAGGGGTGGGTTTCGCTGTCGCCCTTCATCTGGGTGACCTCGATGAGCGGCTCCCAGCGCGCCCGGCCTTCGGCATAGGCGGCGTCGATCGGCTTTCCGGTGAAGGACTCGATCTTGGGGAACATGATGCCGTTCGAGAGATTGCCATTATGGGCGATGGCCAGCACGTAGCCGCCCGTCTTCTTCTCGTAGGCCTCCATCCATTTCCAGAGATCGCGGGGGTCCTGGCTGCCCCAGGGCGCCATCGTCACCATCGGCTCGACCTGCCGCGCGTAGGTACCGTCATTGCGGTAGATGACGTTGCGGTGAATGTTGTTGCCGCCCGGCATCGACGTCCACTCGTAGCCGATGAACGCCGTGAATCGACCTGGCTCGTTCGCCTCCTCGGCAGCCTTGATCTCCTGCTCCCAGGCCGAGGCGTAGGAACGGGTGCCTGGCGTTGACAGCAGCTTTTGCGGAAATTTCCCGACCGAGAACTGGTGGATGATGTCGAGCGCCGCCTCCGCGCCCTTGCCCGACTTGATCAGATCGTACCATTTCCGCCCGGTCGGATCCGACAGCATGGCCGGATCGCCGACGAGCAACTTGGGGAAGAACCCCATGTTGTCCGAGTGATCGGCGACGACGAGGAAGTCCAGAGGACGGGACAGCTTCACGTGCTGGCCGGTGGAGGACACGACCTCCTCGCCTTTCGCGAATCTGTATGCGTCCGCGGGTAGCAGCCGTGCCCCTGCCGCACCCGCGTCCATCGACATGCCCGTGTGCAGGTGCGTATCACCGAACAGGGGACGGGTCGGGAAATTCCGTCCCGCATAGGGCGAGTAGGACGGGGTCTTGAAGACCTTTTGCAGCGCCTCCTGGTCCATGCTGTCGACTTTCAGGCCGGTTCCGGTCGCATCCTGCGCCGCGGCCCCGAAGCACAACCCGGCAACCGCCGTCGTGGCAAGCATGGCAGTGCGCAGTTTCAGCGAAGTCATTTTCGTCTCTCCCCTTCCATCAGGACATGGTCTTCAGGGCTCGCCGGCCGTGCTCACGCGAATGCCGCCACGCGCGCGATCAGCCAGAAGGCGGCGAGCGACCCGATCGCGTAGGCGGGCGCCGGCGCCAGCCAGCTCGGCGCCTCGGCAATCGCCCGGCGCAGGGCGCGGGCAGTCATGAGCACGGCGGCGACGAACGCGAGCTGCCCGGTCTCGACGCCCAGATTGAAGGTCAGCAGCGCAAGCGGGATGTCCGCTTCCGGCAACCCCACCTCGGCCAGCGCGCCGGCGAAGCCGAAGCCATGCAGCAGGCCGAAGGTGAAGGCGACCAGCCAGGGCGCTTGCGCAGTCAGGCCGGTCTCGCCGCGGTGCCGCCGCGCGAGCTCGCTCGCCAGAAACAGGATGCTGAGCGCAATCACGGCCTCGACCGGCGCCTGCGGCACGTGCACCAAGCCCAGCGTCGCTGCTGCCAGGGTGAGGCTGTGCGCGACGGTGAAGGCGGTGATCGTCTTGATCAGCAGAGCCGTACCGCGAACGATCAGCGTCAGGCCCAGCACGAAGAGCAGGTGATCGACGCCGAGCAGGATATGCTCGACGCCCAGGCCGAAATAGTCCGCCGCGACCGCCAGGGCCAGGCGCGGTCCCGCGACATCGACATGGGGCACCGACGGCTTCACGAGGTCGGTCTGGACGCTGCCGTCCCCGAACTCGATCCGCACGAGCGTGTCGGTCAGCGTTCCTGCAAGCCCGTCGATCACGATGCGCCCGCCGATCAGGCCGGCCACGCCGCAGTCGATCAGGCCCCGCTCGATCGTCGCGCCGGGAACGGACTGCGCCCGGCCTGGCACCGCGTTATGGCAGGAATCCGGCCAACGGACGGAGAGGCCGAGCGTTCGGTCCCCGAGCGCCGGCCGCTTCCAGAGCATCTCGTATCGGCCGGAGGCGACCTCGCGCAGGTCGAGATAGGCGGGGCGCAACTCGTGCGCGCTGGCCGGCAGCGCCATGACCAGCAGGGTGGCAAGCGCAAGGCAGAGGCGGAGCATCACGGCCGGACCTCGGCACCGGAGGCGGGATCCGCCGGGCCGCTCGGGCGCTCGACGACGACCTCGTATTTCGCGAGCAGCCGGCGATAGATCGCATCGTTGGCCTTGCTCCGCTGGTCATAGCCCCAGTCGGCGCGCACCCGGTCGGCGACCTCCTCGAACGACCGGACGCCGCCTGCGTTGCGCGCGTCCAGCCGGACCAGATGAATGCCGTATCCGGATTTTATCGGCCCCGCCCAGACGCCCGGCTCGAGCCGCGAAACAGCCTCGCTGAAGTCCCGGCCGAACAGCGCCGAAATTTCGTCCTGGCTCCGGTCGCGATAGGTCGCGTCGAGCAACAGTCCGTCCCCGACCACCGTCGGCGTCGCGGTGCCCTTGCGCAGGCTGGCCAGCGTCACCAGCGCGTCGCGCTGGCCGCTGCTGCCACGCCGGTCGAGGTCAAAATAGACCTGGGTGAAGGAGAGCCGGGGCGGCGTTTCGTAGCGGTCGCGATTCGCGTCATACCAGGCGACGAGCTCGGCCCTGTCCGGCTCACGGTCGACGGCAAGGTCCTGCGTCAGGAACTCGTATTTCTGCACGAGCAGGCGGCGGACCGCCGCGTCGTCGCGATCGAGGCCGAGCGCCATCGCTTCGCGATAGATGACGTCCTCGTGCACGAAATCGGCGACCAGCCCATTCATCTCCTCGGGCGTCGGGGCACGCATCCGTCGGGTCTGGAAGAAGCTTGCCAGCCGCTCGACATCCCCCGCCGTCACGACGATCCTGTTGCTGTCGGCCGCCGCGTCGGGTCTGCCCATCAGGCCGTACGCCGCGAACATCGCCGCCCCGATCAGGAGGAAATGCAGAAGCGGCTCGCGAAGCACTCGTGAAAGCGCGCCGGCCATCGCCCGTCTCCTCAGAACCGGAAGGTTGCACCGAGCAGCGGGCCGTAGGTGTGGAGCTTCAGGTCCGCTCTGTCGGACTCGTAATCTATCGATAGATAGCGGAAGCCGGCGGCTGCGCTGATACGCGGTGTCACCGCATAATCGAGGCCGGCGAATATCTCCCAGCTGAACTTCGAGCCAGCGCCAAAGCCGCCGATATCTGCGAAGCCGCTGGCGCTCAGTTTCTGCGTAATGGGAGCTCGCCCGCGGATACCGATGATCGGGTCCCACCAGTTCAGGTCGACACCCGCGGCCCTGACCCGGCCGAGCGGCCCGCCGCCCGTGACCTTCACATCAGTCTCGAGGCTGACATAACGCGCGCCGGCATACGGCTCGATCTGCCAGCCGTCCTGATCGTAGACGCGGTACCCGAAGGCGGTCGTCGAGAGCAGCATCTGGGTGCCGACATTCACCTTCGACGCCGACTGCCCCGAGAGGTTGCCGCTGTTCGATAGGTCCGCGTAGACCACGTCCTGCAGCAGGCCGAAGCGCCCGTAATGGATCTCGCCCGCCGCCATGAACGCGAAGTCGAGAGCGTCGAGGACATCACCGGCGCTGAGCGACGTCGTCGCCGCGACCGCTCCGGACTTCGAGGTTGTGTCCGCATCCATCCAGGGCAGCCAGCCGTAGATCGTGGCGCTGCCATGCACCTCCTGCGCGCCGGCGCCGGCGGAGGACAGGGATGCCGCGACGATCAGAGCGGCGAAGGTCGTGGCCACGCGAGGGGCGTGCAGGATCGACGTCATCAGCGCGCCCTCACTCGACGTAGACGACGACGTACTGGCCCTGATAGGGCTGATAGTACGTTGCGCCGCACTGGTAGTAGCCTGCTCCGTTGAGCGTGACCGCAACGCAGCTACGCGGCAGAGCAGGCACGAAGATCGTCGAGCGACGGATGACACGCCTGGTCGTGCGCCGGGCTACGCCGGCAACACTCATCGGCGTCAGCGGACGGCCGATCCGCGCCTCCGCCGTCGTGGTCGGACCGGTCCGCGCGTCCCACCGCGTCATGTCGGGATCGACCGACACTCCGAGCCCGACGATCGCTAGTCCGAGCGATCCGACCAGCAGCCTTCTTCGGTTCATGACGTCACTCCTTGAGCAAGAGGCCGAGCGCATCGATGTCGCTGCCCTCGATGGCGCGTGCGCCGTCGGGGGCAGTGAAGGTGAATTCCTCGTCGCTGACCTTCGCGTCCGTGGTCCAGTCGCGCACCTCCACGCTGAACTGGGGCGCGCCGGTCATCCACTTGCTGGTGATGACGTATTTGAGCGGCAGCGGCGTGCCGTCGGCACGTATCCAGAGCTGCCAGTCCACATCGGCCGCACGGTAGGCGAGGTGATGCGCGCGCACGTCGCCGACAACACTCTCGCCGATATAGGTGCCGCTCTCGACGTCGTAGAGCAGGCCTTCGTAGGGGTTCGAATAGAGGAGGTCGACGCCGCCGGCTGCCTCCACTCCGAAGACCTGCCGCACCTCGTCGAGGGCAGCATCTGCTCCTCCCTCCACCAGAACGGTTCGGTAGAGCTTCGGTCCCGCGGCGTAGACCGTCAGAATTCTGCCCGTCGAACACGACTTCGACACCGCCGGCCGGGCCCTGGCGCCGGAAATGAAATCCGTGCTGGCGATCGAACACTCCGCTTCCCGAGGCGGTGAGCTGGATCTTCTGTCCGTTGTGGAGGATGACCTCGGTCGAGGTCTCTGTCGTCACCGAGAATGAACCGAGCCCCGCGAGGTAGTCCGACATCTCGTGGAGGATGCGGTCCGCCTCGGGCTCGATCTCCGCGCCGAGTGCCGGCACGGCCGTGGCGGCGAACAGGAGGAGCGCGGCGGCGATCCCGCGGCGATGTCCGACATGCGAGAGATTCATTGCGGTGCTCCAGCGTAGCGGATGGGCATCCGGCGGACGCCGCCACCCCAGGTCGCGCCTATCGATTGCGCCTGCGTGTCGCCCGCGGCAACGGGGGCGACTGTTATTTACTGTTACGTGCGGTTGCAGCGTCGGTCCGGAGATGACTGGCCGACCGTGATCCCGGCGCGGTCGGTCCGTGCCGGTTGCGGATTCTCCGGCACGGACAGTCCCGCGCGGCACAAGCCGTCCACGACGATGCGGATCAGGTCGGGGTGAATGTTCCGCCTTTCGAGGTCGTTGACGACGTGGTCTCCGAACTCGGGATCCATTGCGAGCACCCTGCCGAGCGCCATTCGTGCGTCCTCCTCGCGACCGAGGGCGCCTGCGGCCATAGCGACGGCCACGTGCGAGTAGATCACATCCGGCGCCTGGATCCGCCGCGCTTCCGAGAGCGCCGCCTCATAGCGGCCGTGGAGATACTCGTTGAGGAAGATGGGCAGCCGATAGGTGCTCGGCTGGCCCGGATTGCGTGTGAACGCTTCGTGCAGGAGGGGCAGGGCGCGCGGCCATTGGTTCAGCCAGGCGTAGTGCATCCCCAGCTCCGCCATCAGCTCGGTATCGTTCGGGTTGAGTAACAGCCCGGCTTCCGCGACTTTCAGGCTGCCTTTTACGTCATTCGAGGTCCAGAGCGCGGTGGACATCGCCTGGTGTGCGCGCGCCGAACCGGGCGCGAGCTCCAGCGCCATCTGCGCGAGGTGCCGCGCGGTATCACGAGGATCCTTCGGGATCGATCCCTGGTCGAATCCGAAGCGGTCTGCGTCGGAATAGACAAGCGAGAGCGCAGAGAAGGCCTCGGCATAGAACGGGTCCGAGACGATCGCCTTCTCGAGACAGCTGCGAACCGCAGGATGCGCCTCGCGCCGGTAGGATTTCCAATAGAGGTAGAACCGCATCACACATTCGTAGGAGGTTAGCGTCTCGGGCGATTTCCCCTGCGTGTCCTTGACGCGATTCTCGAAGATGACGCCGTATGGCTGCGCCAGCGCACTGGCAACGCGGTTCGCGACCTCGTTACGGGCCTCCAGAATCTCGGCCGCACCGAGCGCGCCGCCGAAGCGCTCCCCCCACAGGACCTGTCGCGAGTGCGCGTCGACCAGAATGACGTCCGTCGTGAAGCGATCACCGGAGACCCCCGTCGCGCCCGTCAGGAGGAAATCGACGTCCAGATCGGAAGCGACCCGCCCGAGGTCTGCGCCGTTTCCGTACCGGAATGCAGTCTCCGGTCCGAAGACGAAGAGATTTTCGAAGCCGGTCAGCGCCAGGATCACCTCGCGCGTGAAGCTCTTCCCGAAATCGCGAAAAGCGGCTGTGTCTCCCTCCTGCTCGAACGGCACGACGAAGATGGACGGCCCGTTCCTCGCTGCGGCGGTGCCCTCCGGCGCGGGGCGTGTCATCGGACGGAAGGCGACGGACCATGCGCCCAGCACCAGCACCGTAGCGAGGATCGCGATCCCGGCGGCGGCAATCGCGGGGACGATACGGTGGATGGCAGCGGGGCGCGCAGGCAAGGGCAAGGCCATCGCCTCCGGCGGGTCGGCTCCCGCCGGCACCGCGATGGCCTCCTCGTGCACGGCATCGTTGTCGGAGAGTTCGTCCACGGGAGGGGACCCGAAGGCCGGCACATACCCTCCCTTCGGCACCGTGATCCGAACGGCATCGAGTCTGCCCTCAGTCAGGTGGTAGCGCTCGAGCGAGCGCCGCAGCCGGCTTGCCTCTATCCGCACGATCGGATCGATCTGCGGGTCAAATGTCTCCTCCCGGCCGAAGACACTGATGGCAACGCCGTAGGCCTTTATGCGGTTCGCCCGCCCGGCAAGCGTCTCCTCGACGATGTATTTCAGGAACCGCCGGTTACGATCGGACGCGTCGAACTCTGCCGACGCGAGCACTCGCTGCAGCGCTGCCCGGATCGCCTCCTCCGAATTGACTTGCCGCATATAAGTCATCCCCGCCCCGACGCGAGATGGCAGCATCGCGCCCGCTCCCCAGGTTGGCCGGCACGTCGCGGGCGGATTGCACCATCCGGACGAGGCCGCCACCGGGAGCCGGCTTCCAATCTTACTGTAACATACTTCTGCCGGCCATCAGGTCCGGTAACGCTGCCGTCATCGTGATTGTCGACAATGGAACATGGCCGGCCCGGAGACTCCGAACATTGATCTGACGCAGGTGGCGGAACGGTTTCCCGGCCAGGTTTCGCTGGTGGGACGGCTTTGCGAAATCGACGAGACATTTTGCAGCCTGTGCGGGGACTTCGCGCTTGCGCATGAAGCGCTGACACGCCTGAGAAAACGCGAAGACGCAGAGCGGTATGCCGCTGTGATCTCGGATTACGAGTTCCTGATTGCTGATCTGGAGCGCGAGATCGCAACAGCTTTGATCAAGGCGAATCGGCACGACTAGCCGGGCCAATATGCGGGAGGTGGAGAGGCCCCACTGAGTGGTCCATCGAAATTGTTAGTGCATGACCGGCCTTTGGTCCATTGGGATGATGCTTTAAGGCGCGGGCGGTCTGTAGCCGAGAGCGCTGTGCGGGCGGACGGTGTCGTAATGGCGGCGCCACTGTTCGATGAGGATCTGTGCCTCGCGGATCGAGTAGAAGAGCTCTGCGTTCAGGAGTTCGTCGCGGAAGCGGGGGTTGAATGCCTCGCAGTATCCGTTCTCCCACCTGGACCCCGGCTCGATGAAGGCTTTTCTGGCACCGACGGCATCGATCCAGCTCCGGACCTTCTCGGCGACGAACTCGGGGTCGTTATCGGATCTGATGTGGTCGGCCGGACCATGATGGATGAAGAGGTCTGTCAGGGCATCGACCACAGCGACCGAGTTGAGCTTGCGTTCGGCGCGGGTCATCAGGGCGTCCCTGGTGAACTCGTCGATGGTGTTGAACGTCCGGAACGCCCGGCCGTCATGGGTGCGGTCCTGGACGAAATCATGGGACCAGACGTGATTGGGAGGCTCCGGGCGAAGCCGGATGCAGGAGCCGTTCGTCAGCCAGAGGCGGCCTTTCTTCGGCTGTTTCTGCGGAACCTTCAGACTTTCGCAGCGCCAGATCCGCTCGACCCTCTTGTGATTCACGTGCCAGCCCGACTGGTTGAGCCTGCCGGTGATCATCCGGTAGCCGTACCGACCATAATCGCGCGCCAGCTCGATGATGTCTTCGGTCAGGCGCTCTTCATCGGGCTGGCCCTGCGGGATCTTGCGCTGGGTCGAACGGTGCTGGCCAAGAGCGCGACAGGCCCGGCGTTCGGAGACGCTGTGAACCTGCCGCACGTGGTCGATGCACCGCCGACGGCGCGAAGGGCTCAGAAGTTTCCCTGAGCCGCCTCCGTCAGGATGAGCTTGTCCAGCGTCAGGTCGGAGACCGCCCGCCTCAGCCGCTGATTTTCCTTCTCAAGCTCTTTCAGTCGCTTCAGCTGCTCCCGCCCCATCCCGCCGTAGAGCTTCCGCCACCGATAGTAGGTCCTGCTGCGTCACGCCGATCTGCCGGACCGCATCCGCGATCGACATTCCTTGCCCCTGCAGCACCTCAACCTGGCGAAGCTTCGAGACGATCTCCTCCGGCCTCGGTCGTTTCCCTGCCATTCTCCGGTCCTCCTGAAAACGGGCTCATCAGAACCCTCCAAGCGGACCACTTCAACGGGGGCACTCCAGTCCATGTCCATATACCGCGCGAGGACCTCGACCAGCGGCAGCCAGACCTCAAGGAAGCTCGACGACCGGTCGCCGCCGCTGATCCGCCACGGCAATGTCAGCTCGGCACATTCTCCCGGGGCGACATCCGCCGACACGGCGTGGCCGCGATCTTGAAAGCCGTTGCCAGCAGGCAGCACAACCGCGACCGGCACATTCGAAAAATGAGGGTCGGACCGGAAACGTTCAATCCGGACGGCGATGAAGTTCTCAAGAGGATGGCCACCATGTCGGGCCCCGCCACTGACCCCATAGCTGAGATTGATGATCAGGGGGCGTGGCTTACCCAGTTTCCGGAGAATCGTAGCTGCTCGGTTCAGGATGTATTCGAGACCCCACATTGCGAAGAAGGCGAGACCGGCACCCGAACGATCCCACCTGGGCGCCTCGAAAAACCTCCTCAGATCGCTGGTTTCGTGATTCTCTTGTCTCGGAGGAGATGTGGAGGCGCGGATGCGTGGACAGTCGGGGTTCTGGGACATTGACGAGCGCTATGTGCGGCTGAGTGAGGCCGGCGATCCGCTGGAGAAGCTCACCGCGCTGGTGCCGTGGGAGGTGTTCCGCAAGCCGCTGGGGAAGGCGCTGAAGCGCTCGGACGGTGCAAGGGCGGCAGGCCACCCTACGACGCCGTGCTGATGTTCAAGGTGCTGGTCCTGCAGGCGCTCTACAATCTCTCGGACGATCAGGCCGAATTCCAGATTCAGGATCGGCTGTCCTTCATGCGCTTCCTGGACCTTGGGTTGGCCGATCGGGTTCCGGATGCCAAGACGATCTGGCTGTTCCGCGAGCACCTGGCGCAGGCGGGCGCGATCAAGACGCTCTTCGCCAGCTTCGACAAGCATCTCGCCGAGGCGGGCTATCTCGCCATGGGCGGGCAGATCGTCGACGCGACGATCGTCGCCGCGCCGAGGCAGAGGCACACCGACGAGGAGAAGGCCGCGATCAAGGCCGGCGAGGTGCCGGAGGAGTGGAAAGCCAGGCCGGCCAGGCTGAGGCAGAAGGACCGGGATGCGCGCTGGACGGTGAAGGTCTCCAAGGCGAAGCCGGCAGTGCCGGGCAGGCCGCAGCAGGTGGACATCGCGGTGCCGACCTTCGGCTACAAGAACCACGCCGCCATCGACCGCCAGCACGGCTTCATCCGCGGCTGGTCGGTGACGAGCGCCGCTTCCTATGACGGGGCGCAGCTCGCCAACGTCCTCGACCGCTCGAACACCGGCTCCAGGGTCTGGGCGGACACTGCCTACCGGTCGGCGAAGAACGAGGAATGGCTGGGGAAGAACGGCTACGTCTCGGACATCCACCGCAAGAAGCCGAAGGGGCGGCCGATGAGCGAGAGGACGTCCCGCGCCAATGGCCGGCGCTCGAAGGTTCGCTCGGCGGTCGAGCACGTCTTCGCCCGCCAGAAGGGACCGATGGCGCTGTTCGTCCGCACCATCGGCATCGTGCGGGCCGAGGCCAAGATCGGCATGGCCAATCTGGCATACAATCTCACGCGCTTCGTCTGGCACCAGCGGAGAGGAATGTCCGCCTGACGGCGAAAGCAAAGCCGAAGGGGCGACCCCGCGTCCGGTAGTAAGCAACAACGCCCGAGACCTGTGGCCTCAGCGGCACCCCGGCATACAAGGCTCGGCTACGCCCGCCTCACGTCCCTGAAATGACCGCTTCTTCGAGGTGCCCAGGTGGCCAGGCTGGGCATCTGCACGGCAATGATCCGATTGTGAACTGCCTCTGGTTCGTGGCACGCGCGCCCGGCCGCAAGATCGAGAACCATCGAGCCGTGCGCCGCTTTCGCCTTCAGGAGCATTTGCTGAAGCGAAAGATTGTCGATGGCGAACCCGGCCCGGCAAAGACTCTCCTCTGGGCCTCTCGGGCACGTGATCGCCTCGGTTAGATGGTCGCGGACGAGCTGGACACCCGCAAGAACCTACCGGCTTGAGCGCCGATGTGATTCACTCCGGCGATCGGATCGGGGGGCATCATGCGGCAGGCGGGACTGTTCGGGCTTACGGAGCATCTGGAGCGGCTGAGCCGGCATGGCGATCCGCTCGAGGTGCTGGAGGCGACGGTGGACTTCGAGCACTTCCGGGGCTGGCTGGTCGAGGGTCTCGGCTATGGCGACGGCTCCAGGGGCGGTCGCCCGCCCTTCGACCCGGTCTCGATGTTCAAGGCGCTGATCCTTCAGGCACAGCACAACCTCTCGGACGCGCGGATGGAGTTCATGATCCGCGACCGGCTTTCGTGGATGCGGTTTCTCGGCTTCGATCTCGGCGCGCCGACGCCGGACGAGAACACCATCCGGCACTTTCGCAACCGGCTGACGGAGACGGGCACTCTCAAGCGGGTGATGAAGGCCTTCGACTGGCAGCTGCAGAAGAAGGGATACATCCCGATGGCCGGCCAGATCGTCGATGCGAGCCTGGTGCCGGCCCCGAAGCAGCGCAACACCGAGGGCGAGAAGGCGGCGATCAATGCGGGCAGGACGGCCCGCGAGATCTGGCCGGACGAGCCGAACAAGGCGGCGCAGAAAGACGTCGATGCCCGCTGGACACTGAAGGTCGGCGGGAAGGTGCGCTATCGCCCGGATGGCACGCCGTTGCCGATGATCGCGGTGCCGGTGTTCGGCTACAAGAGCCACATCTCCATCTGTCCACTTAATCTTCTTGGCTGACGAATGACATGACCGTCTCGATGGGCCGTCGGCCCATGTTGCGGTATCCGAGATGCGGCCGCTCGGTGTTGTAGTGGACGAGCCAGGCATCGAGGTCGGCCTGCAGCGCCTCGACGGTCTCGTAGAAGGTCTCGCGCATCTTCACCCGGAAGAACTCGTCGAGCACGGTGCCGTTGAAGCGCTCGACGAAGCCGTTGGTCCTCGGGCTGCGGACCCTGGTGCGCCGGTGCTCGATGCCGTTGAGCTCGAGGTAGAGCTCGTAGGGGTGGCGCTCGGTGCCGCAGAACTCGCGCCCGTTGTCGGTGAGGACGGCGCCGACCGGCAGGTCGAGATTGCGGTAGAAGGGCAGCACGTCGTTGTGCAGCACGGCGACGGCGGCCTCGGGCTGCTTCGAGACGTGCAGGAATCCGAAGGCATACGAGCCGTAGGTGTCGACGACAGCATGCAGGTAGACCTTGCCGACGCCCGTGAGGGAGCCCACGAAGAAGGTGCCGGCCGAGAGCAGTTCGCCCGGCGCCGCACTCTCGACATGGCGTTCCCGAAAGCAGGGGTTGAGCTTCTCCAGGAAGGCTGCCTGCTCCGGCGTGATCTCGATCGCCGTCTCGGCGGTCTGCTTCTCCAGCGCCAGCCAGCGGTCGGTCCTCGTCCCCAAGCCGTTCTCGTTCAGGATCTTCTGGATGGTGATCGAGGAGACCCGGATGCCTTCGAGCGCCAGCAGCGCCTCGTGCCGATTGCAGCCATAGGCCGGGTGCTCCAGCGCCAGCGCCTTGATCCGCTCCACCGTCTCTGGCGGCGTCGTCTGCGGGTGTGACTTGTGGATCGGCGGCAGGTCCTTCAGACCCGCGAAGCCCTGCGTCTGAAACCGCCGCTTCCACTCATAGAAACTGGTCCGGTCGAGCCCGCGCTGCCGGCACGCCTCGGCGACATTGCCAAGCTCCTTCGCCAGCTCCAGCACGCTCAGCCGGCTCTCGGCCAGCTTCGTCCCGGCATCTCGCTTCCGCGGCTGAGCCGCTGTCGATGTTCGTCCCATTGGCGCTTCCTCCCTCCCATGAATAGCACGGAAAGAAGGCTAAGAGGACATCTAACACCGATGCGGCCACAGGCAGACGCAGTTGGTCATGCAAAAATCGTCGGCATGGCAGTCGCATCGATCGGAGCGGGCGGTTGAATCAGAGGACTGGCTCGATCCGATGCACAACCACATCTAACCTTTTCGAGCCACTCGGCGAGACTTGAGAGAGGCGATCGACCGCCATGTCCGGCAGGCATCGAGATGCACCGCGGGGCGACTTCGGATTGGCTGCGCCGAGACCAGGGCCGGCCCCGGACACGAACGGCGTAGGCGCGCTCGCGTGTTGGATGATGGAGAAGCCGAAGGCTGATTCCCCGCCGGCGACGTTCTGGCGCCACGCGCGATGAAAAGGCCCCGCTCGCGGAGAGCACGTCGAACTCGCGCGGGACGCATTCGCAGCGTCTTTTCTCCCGCAGCCTTGTAGCGATTTGACGGACCAATGACGGCCGACTGACCATCTGCTAACGCGGCCCGGAGAAGATCGCTGTCACCGCAATTGCGAGAGGCGCCCTCAGAGGGCGGCCTCCAAGTACGGGGACAGAGAAATGATCTTCCTGAACAGACATGGTCACATGGCGGTCACCGACTGCGAGGCCGATCGGTATGACGGACGGAAGGTAATGCCGGCTTCGCAGGCCTGTGGCTTCGGGACCCACGAGGACTACGGCGATGTTGCGTTCGGCCCGTTCGACTACTTCTTCCCCGACGCGCCTCCCGTGCACCATTCGACCGGCGCCACGGCACTGCTCGATACGCTTGCGGATGCGATGGTGGAAACCGCGTCGGGCGCGGAGACGTCGCGTATCCCGCCCGCCTTTACCTATCTCGGCCAGTTCATCGACCACGACATTACGGCGAACACCGATCGCGAGGCCGGGTTATCGATCATCGACGTCGACGAGGTGATGCCCGTCGACCGCGACACGGTGATCCGCGGCCTCGGCAACCTGCGCGCCGGTGCCCTGAACCTGGACAGCCTCTATGGCGGCGGTCCCAACCAGGGAGCTTTCGCCAGGACGCTGGCCTCGGTGCTCCGTTTTCCAGGCGACCGCGCCAAACTTTGGGTTGGGGAGGCGTTCGATGCGGGCTTCGGGGAGATCCCCGTCCCTGCCGATCCCGCACGCGACTTGCTGCGGCTCGGGCGCGTCATGCGAGAGCCCGACGCGCAGCTGACCGAAGCAAAACTGAGGGCGCTGCCTGAACCGCTGCGCGGGCTCTTCTTCAACAAGGACGGTTCTCTGAAGATCCAGCGCGCAATCATCGGCGACGCGCGAAACGACGAGAACCTCGCGGTTGCGCAGCTCCATCTCGCCTTCGTGCGCTTTCACAACAAGGTCGTCGACGAGGCGCATCTGCACCTGGCCGACTCGCATAACCGCGAGGCCGTTTTCGCCTGGGCCCGCCGAATGGTGACGTGGCACTACCAGTGGCTCGTGCTGCACGTCTATCTTCCGACGATATGTGATCCCGGGATCGTCAGCGACGTGATAGCTGCCGGAGCGCCGCTATATTGGCGCTTCCTTGCGCGCGTTGGCCACCACAGACCGGACCTGATGCCGCTGCCGCTCGAGTTTTCGGTCGCGGCATTCCGCTTCGGTCACTCGTTGGCACGGGCCAGCTATGACTGGAACCGGCTCTTCGGCCGCCCGGCCGACGGCAGCGCGCCTCTCAGCCGCCGCGCGACCTTCGTCCAGCTTTTCGAGTTCACGGGCGACGCAGCCGCCCCGATGCCGCTTCCCGGCGGCGGCTCCTCGCCGCAGTTGCCGGCGCAATGGCCGGTCGAGTGGAGCCGGTTCGCGCTGCCGGTTCCCGACGACATGCCCGATCGCTCGGCTCGACCGATCGACACGCAGCTCGCGCTCCCACTGTCGGACATGGTGAACCAGGATCCAGGCGTGCTGCGGCACCTGGCGCGCCGCAACCTGCGGCGTGGGCTGCGGCTCAACATCCCCAGCGCCCAGAGCTGCGCGGCGGCACTGGCTTCGGCGGCCCGGGGAAACGTCTGAGCCCTGCGCGCCGTCGGCGATGCATCGACCATGTGCGGCAGGTCCATGGCGTCGCCGAGCACCGGTCCGGCGCGTCGCGACCG